>NZ_BJLY01000012.1 GCF_006538885.1 Gluconobacter roseus NBRC 3990 | reverse complement strand
ACATCCTGGGGCTGGAGCAGGTCCCAAGGGTTCGGCTGTTCGCCGATTAAAGTGGTACGTGAGCTGGGTTTAGAACGTCGTGAGACAGTTCGGTCCCTATCTGCCGTGGGTGTAAGAGACTTGAGAGGATTTGTCCCTAGTACGAGAGGACCGGGATGAACATACCTCTGGTGCACCGGTTGTCACGCCAGTGGCACAGCCGGGTAGCTAAGTATGGACGGGATAACCGCTGAAAGCATCTAAGCGGGAAACCCACCTCAAAACGAGGTCTCATAGAGCCGTGACAGACCATCACGTTGATAGGCCGGGTGTGAAAGTGCAGTAATGCATGCAGCTAACCGGTCCTAATCGCTCATACTTCTCACTCCAAAACACATGCACAGAAATCAGCCACACTCTTCACAACGCACCAACCACCACCCTCTCTCAAAAGACAGGGTGGGCTGGAAGACCTGGTGGCCATTGCGAGGGCCCTACACCCGATCCCATCCCGAACTCGGCCGTGAAATCCCTCAGCGCCTATGATACTGCACCTTAAGGTGCGGAAAAGTCGGTCGCCGCCAGGTCCCCCAGCCTACCCACTCACCACACAAAATCCCCCAACATCAACAAACACCACCGCGGGGTGGAGCAGCCCGGTAGCTCGTCAGGCTCATAACCTGAAGGCCGCAGGTTCAAATCCTGCCCCCGCAACC
>NZ_BJLY01000011.1 GCF_006538885.1 Gluconobacter roseus NBRC 3990 | reverse complement strand
CTGACGAAAGCGTTCTGCTGTTTGACTTCGACGGGAAGTCTGGTGTCGGTGAGGGCCTTGCCCTGCCATCCGGCGCCGAGGGCGACGTAGAGCGCAACGGCGTTTCGCACGCGGGCGAGGCGGCCGACGACGGCCTGGTCCTCGGCGGACAGGGCGGTCTGCTCGGTCGTCAGCACGTTCAGATATCCGGTCAAACCGGCCGTGAACAGCTTCTGCGCGCGGTCGCGGGCGAGGCCGGCATCAACGGAGGCCTGGTTCAGCTCCTCGACCAGCTCGGCATTGTGCCGCCAGTCGCCCATTGCATCCTCGACTTCCGCAAACGCCTTCAGCACCGTCTTGCGGTAGTTCAGGCGGCTGCCCTCGGCCTCGGCCCGGGCCTGCGCGATCGCAGCGGTGTAGCGGCCGCCATGGATGACCGGCAGCGTCGCCATCATCATGAAGCTCCACGCCATGCCGCCCGCCTGGAACGCCTGATAAGCGGCGGAGGCGTTCGGATTGAATGTCAGCGGGATCATGAATTTCGGATAGAGGTTCGAGACCGCAATGCCCACGCGTGCCGTATCGGCAGCGTATTCGGCCTCGGCCACGCGGATGTCGGGCCGGTTGGCGAGCACGATCGACGGCAGGCTGTCGGGGAAATGCGGCAGAGCCGGGATCGGACGGCGCTTTTCCAGCTCTTCCTCAAGCTGGCCCGGCATGTCGCCGACGAGGACGGCGATGGCATGCATCAGCCGCTCTTCCTGCTCGTGCAGCGGCGCCAGACGCGAGCGTTCGAGATGCTCTTCCGTCTGCGCCTGCGCCACGGCCAGCGTGTTGCCCAGACCATGGGTGTAGAGTTTTTCGGTCAGTTCGCGCGAGCGCACCGCCACGTCAATGGCGCGTTCGGTGACGGTCAGACGCTCCTGCACCGAACGCAGCGTTACATAATCCGTGGCCATCTCGGCCAGCAGCGACAGCAGGACCGCGCGGCGGTTCTCGATCGATTCCTCGACGATCCGCTTGCGCTCTTCCACCTGCCGGGAAATATGCCCGAACAGGTCGATCTCCCAGCTCGCCCGCGCGCCATAGGTCAGCACCGAGGCCTCGGGGCGATTGGCCGGATTGCCCGGACGCAGCGGCCAGTTGTCGACGTTGATGGAATAGCGGTCATCGCCACCGCCCGCGGCCACATCAAGCTGCGGATACCAGGCCGACTGCGCCTGACGGCGGACGGCGCGCTCGGCGATGATGTGCTGCGAGGCGATCTGCAGGTCGTAATTGCCCTTGATCGCCTGTTCCACCAGCTCGTTGAGCATGGAATCGTGGAACTGCGCCCACCAGTCCTTCATGTCCTCGGCTGACTGCGCCAGCGCATCGGCCGTGGCCGGGTGGGGCTGCTCGACGAAGGCGTCGGGGACCTTGATCCTGTCCGGCTTGAAGTTCGGACCCACCGTGCACGCCGTCAGCGACAGGCAGGTGCCTAGGGCAAGGGCTACGGCCCGGGTGAAAGAAGAGCGTGACATGTCAGAGGTGGTTCTGCAGCCAGGTGGTCAGACGCCCGCGCGCGCCCGGCGTCTCCCGCCCGATCGTCACGGTGGCCGTCATGCCGGCCGCCAGCGTGATTTCCGGCGGCACGTTGTCAAACTCCAGACGCACCGGAATACGCTGCGCCAGACGCACCCAGGTGAAGATCGGGTTGACGTCCGGCAGGCCCAGCTTGTCGGACACGCCGTTCTGGTCGTTGATGCCGCGACCAATGCTGACGACATGCGCCATGATGATCTGCTTGTAGCCCATCAGCTTGACGCGGGCTTCGTCCCCCACATGCACGCCGTGCATCTTGGTTTCTTCGAAGTACCCGTTGATCCAGTAGCTGTGCGCATCGATCACGGCCAGGCCCGACACACCGGCATGGGCGTAGTCGCCCACCCGCAGGTTGAGGTTGGTGATGTAGCCGTCCACCGGGGAATAGACCGTCGAGCGCTGCAGGTTCAGCAGGGCGGTGTTCAGCTCGGCCTTGGCCGCGTTGACCTTGGCGCGCTGGGTTTCAACATTGGAGTTGAAGTCTTCCTGCTCTTCCGCCGAGACGATGCCACCCAGCCCCATACGGCGCTTGGCGTCGGAGCTGCGGAGCTTCAGGTCTTCCTCGGCCCCCGCCACACGGGCGCGGGCGGCGTCGATGTCGAGGCGGAAGCGCACCGGATCGAGCACGAAGAGCGGATCACCCTTGTGGACGAACTGGTTGTCCACGACCGGCACGGCCACCACCGTGCCCGAGACTTCGGGAGCAGCATCCACGACATAGACGCGCACACGGCCGTCACGGGTCCAGGGGGCGAGGACATAGATGTCCCACATCGTGCGCCCCAGTCCGATGGCCAGGGCCAGGACTATGAGGGTCAGCAGGACACGGATCACGCTGCGGGTCCAGTTCATTGCCGACCCCTCCTATACGTAAAGGATGAGTAGACAGAGAACACAGACATAGAGCGCTATTTCAAAGAGGGCGACGTGCCAGAACCATCCCAGCGCACCGGTGCGCCACAGGATGCTTCGCAGCAGCAGTGTCACAAAAACCGCCGCAACAGCATAAATGGAAAGCGGAGCAACGAAAACGCCAAACAGGTTGACTTCAGCCAGCATCAGAAACCGACCCCAATGCCAACCGCCAGACTGTACGCCAATTCGTCCACAACGCTCCTCGCTCAACCTCACCGAAT
>NZ_BJLY01000010.1:0-2500 GCF_006538885.1 Gluconobacter roseus NBRC 3990 | reverse complement strand
TAAGGAAATGGGAAAGCATTCAGACAGCGTGAAGAAAAGTGTGACTGACACCGCATAAGTGTGGAAGTCGGCAACATCTTTGTGGTGTGGCTGGTTTCTGTGCATGTGTCTTCATCTTCGGATGAAGAATGGTGTGAGAATGAGAAGGGCGTTCGGTGGATGCCTTGGCACTAAGAGGCGATGAAGGACGTGGTACGCTGCGAAAAGCCATGGGGAGCCGCGAACAGGCTTTGATCCGTGGATGTCCGAATGGGGCAACCCCCTCGCAAGAGGATCATGCACTGAATACATAGGTGTATGAGGCAAACCCGGGGAACTGAAACATCTCAGTACCTGGAGGAAAAGACATCAACAGAGATTCCGCTAGTAGTGGCGAGCGAACGCGGAGCAGGCCAATGCCTGATCAGGAAGAAGCTGAACGGTCTGGAAAGTCCGGCAAGAATGGGTGATAGCCCCGTAAGCGTAGTGTTCTGATGAGGATTCGAGTAGGGCGGGGCACGTGAAACCCTGTCTGAACATGGGGGGACCACCCTCCAAGCCTAAATACTCCTTAGTGACCGATAGCGAACAAGTACCGTGAGGGAAAGGTGAAAAGCACCCCGATGAGGGGAGTGAAAGAGACCTGAAACCGGACGCCTACAAGCAGTCGGAGCCTCTTATGGGGTGACGGCGTACCTTTTGTATAATGGGTCAGCGAGTTTCTGTTTGCAGCGAGCTTAAGCCGTTAGGTGTAGGCGTAGCGAAAGCGAGTCTGAATAGGGCGAATGAGTTGCTGGCAGAAGACCCGAAACCGAGTGATCTAGCCATGGCCAGGCTGAAGGTGCGGTAACACGCACTGGAGGGCCGAACCCACGCCTGTTGAAAAAGTCGGGGATGAGCTGTGGCTAGGGGTGAAAGGCCAATCAAACTCGGAGATAGCTGGTTCTCCGCGAAATCTATTGAGGTAGATCGTCGGGTGTTTACCCTGGGGGGTAGAGCACTGGATGGGCTAGGGGGGCCCAAAGCCTTACCAAACCTAACCAAACTCCGAATACCCAGGAGTATAGCCCGGCAGACAGACAGTGGGTGCTAAGGTCCATTGTCGAGAGGGAAACAGCCCAGACCACCAGCTAAGGCCCCTAAATCGTGGCTAAGTGGGAAAGGATGTGGGGATTCCAAAACAACCAGGAGGTTGGCTTAGAAGCAGCCATCCTTTAAAGAAAGCGTAATAGCTCACTGGTCTATTAGAAACCCTGCGCCGAAAATGTAACGGGGCTCAAGCCACGTGCCGAAGCTGTGGGTGCATACTTTGTATGCGCGGTAGCGGAGCGTTCCGTAAGTCTGCGAAGGAGACGGGGTGACCCTCTCTGGAGATATCGGAAGTGCGAATGCTGACATGAGTAGCGACAAACAGTGCGAGAAACACTGTCGCCGAAAGTCCAAGGGTTCCTGCGCAAGGTTAATCCACGCAGGGTGAGCCGGCCCCTAAGGCGAGGGCGAGAGCCGTAGTCGATGGGAACCAGTTGAATATTACTGGGCCTGCCAGAAGTGACGAATGAGAGATGTTGTCTGTCCTTAACGGATTGAACAGGCTTTTCAATCATTCCAGGAAATAGCTCTGGCGTATAGACCGTACCCGAAACCGACACAGGTGGACTGGTAGAGAATACCAAGGCGCTTGAGAGAACGATGCTGAAGGAACTAGGCAAATTGCTCGTGTAACTTCGGGATAAACGAGACCCAACCGTGGGCAACCATGATTGGGTGGCACAGACCAGGGGGTAGCGACTGTTTAGTAAAAACACAGGGCTCTGCGAAATCGTGAGATGACGTATAGGGCCTGACGCCTGCCCGGTGCCGGAAGGTTAAGAGGAGGTGTGCAAGCACTGAATTGAAGCCCCGGTAAACGGCGGCCGTAACTATAACGGTCCTAAGGTAGCGAAATTCCTTGTCGGGTAAGTTCCGACCTGCACGAATGGCGTAACGACTTCCCCACTGTCTCCAGCATCGACTCAGCGAAATTGAATTCCCCGTGAAGATGCGGGGTACCCGCGGTCAGACGGAAAGACCCTATGAACCTTTACTGCAGCTTTGCAGTGGCATCAGAGACATTCTGTGTAGGATAGGTCGGAGGCTTTGAAACCAGGGCGCCAGCTCGGGTGGAGCCATCCTTGAAATACGACCCTGAATTTTTCTGATGTCTAACCGAGACCAGTAAGCCTGGTCCGGGACCCTGCATGGTGGGCAGTTTGACTGGGGCGGTCGCCTCCCAAAGTGTAACGGAGGCGCGCGATGGTGGGCTCAGGCCGGTCGGAAACCGGCTGTCGAGTGCAATGGCATAAGCCCGCCTGACTGTGAGAGTGACAGCTCGATCAGAGACGAAAGTCGGCCATAGTGATCCGGTGGTCCCACGTGGACGGGCCATCGCTCAACGGATAAAAGGTACTCTAGGGATAACAGGCTGATCTCCCCCAAGAGTCCACATCGACGGGGAGGTTTGGCACCTCGATGTCGGCTCATC
>NZ_BJLY01000009.1 GCF_006538885.1 Gluconobacter roseus NBRC 3990 | reverse complement strand
ATAGCCATCAGTCTCAAAACCCCGCTGTCCCATCGAGGCAGCGGGGTTTTTGTGTCCGGTAACGGGCACAAAACAGGGTGCTTGCGGTATTTGTATTTTTGTTTGGCGGGTTTGCTGAAAAATATCCGTCTTGGAATACAGGTATACAGTAAATTTTACGCAACATATTCTTGGAGTGCGCATACCAACTCAGGATAGTTAGGAAATTAGAATGGCTTTATCTCGAGTTTCTGTAGGAGAAAGGCCAAATTGTCGCTCTAATATTGCGCGATAACGCTTTTGCCGTGAAATTTGTGTTTCGGGCAGCGCGAGACGGTTGGCGATCAGACGATGCATATAAGTGATTTCTTCAATATGGTTTCGTCGATTGAGGGTATGCGTTGCTGAGTCAGCATGTCGACGATGCACATTGAGTGGTTTGGCAACGTATATGATTTCAGCATTCTTTTGAGATAAAACCTCTAAATAAACGCGCCAGTCTCCAGCGATTCTCAGATTTTGTAGATCTTTCTGGCAAGTATTCATCGCTTTTAATAGCGAATTTCTCCGAAAAAGCGCACTACTCACATTGAGAACAAGGTTACGTTCTGACAGACATCCCCGTAGGAAACCTTCGCCTGTAAAGTGACTGTCATTTTCGAGAAGTAGTCCCGCGCTTTCTGCGTAATAGTTGCGATAAGACGGAGAAAGTGGGGCGCCATTTTCATCAACAGCACGGCTGTCCGTAAATGCCATGACAATTGATGGACTGTCTTTAATGCCGTCCACGATATGCTGCAGGAAATCCGGTTCGCAGAAATCGTCTGCTTCGGCAATCCAGATCCAGTCCCCACGAGCAACTTTAAGAGCCTTGTGCCATTGCCGGAAGACAGATCCGGAAGCAACAGTGTTGGCAATGCAGGTGATGTCCCGATCCCAATCCTTGGCGGTCTGCTGGGCAATTTCCAGACTGTTATCGCCCGATGCGTCGTCAAGGACTATGACTTCAAAGACAGGAACAGTCTGAGCAAAAATTGAAGAAAGTCGACTGCTCATGTAGCGAGCATAATTGTGAGATGGGACTACAACGGAAATTTTCGGAACTGTTGGTAAAGCGAGCCCAAGAAGTTTGCATGTGTACTCTTTGAAGATGAATCGACGCTGTGCAGCGCGTGCAGTTTTCTGGCGTTCTTTGACAGGGCGCTTAAGCGACCATTCTGCCAGTTCTTTGGCCGCATGCGACATGGCCGGAACGTCTGCAAAGGGCACGACCCGGGTATTGTTGTCTGATGTCGTCATGCTTTGCCTGAGCAGATCAGGAATTCCGCCAGCATCTTCGAACGCTACGCAGGGCAGGCCCGAGGCCAAGGCTTCCAGGACCACCGACGGATATGGATCTTCACGGGATGGCAGGACAAACACATCGGCGGAAGCCAGCCATGCAGGAACATTGTCCACTCTGCCAGGCATATGGAATGTGCCGCTGGAGAGAGCATTTTCCAGTTCAACATGCAGACTGTTCTTCAGTGCGCTATCAATGTCACCCAGCCATATACAATGTGTCTGGCCATCCATCTTGCGCCAGAGTTGCAGGAAGAGATCGAAAGCCTTTGCGCAGGTCTGCATAACCGGCGCTCATGATGATCTGGTCCGATGGGCTGCACGCCATCTGCTTTCGGATCATCTGTCGTGCCTGTACGGAAAAGGCCTCCGAAGTGTAGAGCCCCTGAGGCAGAATCCGCAGATTTTTGGCGCGTTCCAAAGTCAGCTTTTTTTGCCACACTTTCAGCTGGCACCACGATATGTCGCGCAAGCGCACAGGCTTTTTCCATCGGACCTGTCAGGTTGCGACTGCGAAGCAGGGCAGGAAGTTCGTGAATGAGAAAGGTAAATCCAATTCCCGCTTCCGCCAGATCAGCGGCGATGGCGGACGAGGCGGCGCTATTGACGATTGCGGATTGAAAACCCTGCTTTCGCAGATGTCTTAGTCGGGCTGTTGTCGTGCTCGTGTCATTGGTGAGGACTTCGGTGGGTGCAACGGTACGATACTCGTCGAGCAGCGTGCCGTCTCCAAGGAGAATGAACTGGATGTCGGCCCCAAAGCAGTGTTTCAGCGTGCGCCCGGTTTCCAGAAGAAGGCGTTGGGCGCCAGCGGGAAAAGCATCATGACCAATCAACAGAAGCCTGGATTGTGAATGATTTCTGCTGGAGCCTGTGCAGGCGCGGGCTGTCGCATTCAGATAGGCACTTCCGAAATGCTGGTCTGGCTCCAGATACGCGCCTTCAGCCCATTCATTCCAGGCGTTGATGCAGACGACGGGGTCACCGAAAAAGGTACGTGTCTGGGCCTGTTCGATCAGGCCGCCAAGCCAACGTTCGTATAATTCGGGTGTTGAACCGTGCAGAACGAGGCCTTTTCCCTGCCGCCGTGCATCATTGTCCCATGATGGAGCGGCGGTTCGAATAAGCGGAAATGGCGTCTGCGGCTGTGCAAGGGATGCATCTACGACTTCGCCGTAATCATAGATCTGCCCACTGAAGTCATTGTCGAACACCTTGACTTCATCATTCAGAAGACTACAGCCCGAGACGACCTTGTGAGGTGGAAATTCGATGGCACCGTCCAGGCCGAAGAGATCCGGATTTTCGTCTCCGAATGCCTGCCCCATGACGAAAAGAGGGTTCAGTCCGTGCCGGTTCTGGAACATCCCGCGCCATCTCACGAAGGCGGCCGGTGCGTCCGGAATGGTCCCTGGTCGATAGACCATGAGAATGGGACGTCCATCGAAATGGATATAGCGCGGATCTTTCAAATAGCCGGCAAAACAGTCCACGAGGGCTTCGTCATCCTCGGCGCGGTAATCCTGCGCGATGAGGAGATCATCATCCGAACCATCCCAGCGGCGGCTCCAGTTCTCGTTTGCCCACATGAGACAGAACGGAAGATCGATCTGCGGATTGGCCAGAAGGATTTCCAGTGGCTGATCCAGCAGGCGTTTGCGGTTGAACCAAAAGCGATAACCGTTGATTTCATTGGATAATTTTCCAATCGGTTTCGCTAGTTTCTGCTGTTAGTTGCTAACGATTTAGAAACAGTAGGCGGAGTAGCAAGGAGGACCGAACAATCTTGTTCGATCTGCAAAACCGTCTGGATCACTCCAGGCGGTTTTCGCATGAGGCACTGATCACCGACCTCAAAAAATCGCGATTCTCGTAATATCGTTATTTTCTCATTAACTTTTTAACAGTAAGGTGACCTTGGCTCAGCACTCCTAATGCAATGCCTCGCGTTTCCCCACCTTGATCGAGCGACACTCCAAGGTGGGGAAACTCTTTTCTTTAATGGTCCGATAGTAGACGTGAAGGAGAGATTTGAAATGCTTCCGAAATTTGAAGAAGTTCTTCAGGAGTGGGGCGGTGAATACCCTCTTCGATCTCACTAACTAGTTCTTCTGATAAAAAAGCTTTTGCGGCGAATATTGAGATCGTGAGGTCACGTTCAAGACGAAGAGCTTTTACGTTTCGCGCAATGATTTTGGTCAAATTTGGCATATATTTAAAACCTTTTCACGAAACAAAATTTGACCGTAATTCGCCTTAATTGCCCTTGCGCGATCACTTTTTTGTCGCAATGTGTGCGAAAGCTTTCCAAAGTTTCTGGCCTTAACGATTTTTAAACGATGCGAGTTCCCGATCATGTGCTCAAAAATTTCAAATTTGTTGAAGCTCGCAGATGACCTTTGGACGAAAGGCGAGAGACAACAAACCGTTGAGGTTATTGAAAATATCTATGCCTTATACGACCAGGCGGAATGCGAAATCAATCAACACAAACATCAAAAAAACATTAATGAGACAGAAATTCTATAAAAACATTCCGAAATGGATCTAGAATTTCTCATAATGTTCATTGGTTGAATGCGCATAAGTAAATTACAGGATTCGTCGCTCTGACCGAAAACTACCTGAGGGGACAGGATAGTTATTTCTATGTAATTATGGATACCACTAAATAGAATTATTTTTCTATTTTGGATTATTCGTAACAGCACTGTTACATTATTACAGGCAGCATCACAGCTATTTATCGCGCTTGAAAGCGGCGCCTTCTCGAATGAGCAGATTTGAATAGGCTCCCCTTCGGCTTCAGTCTAGCACTCACTCCACGCATAGGTCTTACTCTGCGCCGATCATAATGACCGTGATGGCGGTGAACAGGGGCACGACGATGATGGCAATGGCGATCAGTTCTTCGAGCATGCCCGCACCTGGTCGCGCAAGCCGATGTAATCCCCGATCCACCGGATGGTTTGCGGCTGAGGATGTGCAGTGATTTCGCTTGCCAGCGCCTGCTGGTCAGTGGTCGAGTACGTCACGAGTGTGGGGCAGGGCACATAGCGCACGCTGGTGCAGCCAGTGAGGGCAAGGGCCAGAATAACCCATCTCATGCCATGCCGCCTTTCAGCCGCGCCAGCACATCGTCCTCAGTCGCAGGCTTATCTGTCTCAGCCTGGGCCATGGCCTCGGCCTTCTGCGTCACTACGTTGGCGCTCGCGGTTCCGGCTTGTGCTGTGGTCACGCTCGCATTGCTTTTTCCGGCTCGGTAGGCGAACCAGACGAGGAGCCCGAGGGCGATGACGACAAGCGCCACCGCCCCCAGAGCGACGTACTCGGTCAAGCGGCCGCTGCCGTCTCGGTCGTGGCCGTTGTGGTCTTGGTTTCCAGCGCCGTCACAAGGGCAGCGAGGTTGCCAGCCAGACCTGCCAGAGCCGACTTGGCGCCAGCCGTGTCACAGTTCGGATCCAGCTTCTGGATGATGAAACCGCCAAGGACGGGCAGAAGCTCTTCACCGAGAGCGGCGGATTCCTGAATTACGGTATCGGTTGCCATGTGAGCGTTTCCTTTGTTGCTCGGGGTGTCCCGCAGTCAATCCGGAGCTTTCGCTGTCGACTTGCTGAGGATTTCGGGGATGGCAGCCTTGACCTTCGCAGCGTCTTCTCGCGCGACAGGAACGGCGGTGATGCCCGGACGCAGGCGAGGGATCGCCCAGCCGATGCAACCGCCTACGGCTGACATCAATTCATACAGGGGAGCCCACCGGCTGTCTGCGGCCGGAGGCTGGATCACGGCGCGCAGGACTGCGCATCCGACGATCAGCCACGCCGGATAGATCAGGTAATCAGCCGGGATCAGATCGGGCAGCAGGACCAGCAGCGAACCGATGCCACCAGCCTTCAGGAAGGTGTTGAGGTTCGGGTTCACGTGCCGTCTCCTGTCAGCCCAAGACGATAGAAGGCATGATGGCCGATGACCTTCACTGGCTTGCGTCCGGCAGCCCATCGCGGGAGCAGGATGCCGAGCGCAAAATAGCTGTCGGCCCCGTTCGTTACGTCCACCAGCGTTCCGGCCGCCATCTGCTGCGCAAGCGAAAGGGCAGACCGAAACAGCGGATCTTCATCGGTCACGGCCTCAGCCTTGGCGCAGTTCGGATCAGTCTCGTTCCAGCACGAGAATTGCCACGGACTGGCGCAGACGCTCTCGACGTCACGCCCCCACCAACCCGGCTTGGCCACGCGATGCGCAATAACGTTCAGGATGGCGTGCATCCCGACTACGCCTTCGCCGCGAGCTTCACCCCATGCTGTGCGGGCTGCGAGTTCCTGCGGGGTCATACGTGATGCCAGTCCCGCCAGAAGGTGAGCAGCTTGGGGCCCCAGATCGCGACGAAAATCAGCACGCCAGCAGCAGCGCCAACCGCCCATGTGAACGCTGCTTTGAAGAAGGCCATGCCCCCGAGCAGGTCCCTGGTCATACCCTTGAGGTCGCGTAGATCAACGTCCTGCCGTTCGCCGCGCATCCGGCCTTCGGTCTGGACCTCAACTAGCTTCATCTGGATCGTGGACATGCCCTGCTCCAGTGCCGTGATGCGCCGCTCATGGTCATCGACACGGGTGTCGGCCGGAGGCGCAAGAAGTGCTTCGCCCATCAGTGCTGCACCTGCTGACCTAGAGCATCGGTCCAGACCGAACCGTTCCACCAGACCGGAATGCGCAAGGTTTTTGCCGCGTTGCCGCTGGAATAGCAGTCAGTGCAATAAAGCATCGCGCCGACCGTCGGGTCAGTTGTTCCCGATGCCACACCCGGCAGGGCCGAATAGGGATATCCGGGGCTGACATATGCGCCAGAAGCGCCCCCGCCATATGAGGGATTAACCTCCCCCTTAGAGTTGGTTTGGATCAGGATATACGGAGCGCCCGACGCAGAAGACGATGCCATGAGAATGGCCTGCCCAGCCATTTTCAGCCAGTTGTTGTTCATCACAACCGCGCCTTTGAACTCCCAATCCCCGCTGCTGCTCTGCGTGGCGCAAGTTCCGGATGCCGTACAAAGCTTAAGCGATCCATCGCCGCTAAAGGCCATGTTGGC
>NZ_BJLY01000008.1 GCF_006538885.1 Gluconobacter roseus NBRC 3990 | reverse complement strand
TTCTTCACAACACGTAACTTAGTTTTTTTAGTTTAGTTTATCAAGAGTATAGGAACCAGAAGCAAAACGGGTTTTGGTCTTCCTGACCGTCCTGCACCAGTGGTGCAATGGTGTATGAAGGCCTCGTTTTTTACGTCACGGAAACGACGCGTTTAAGGCTCTTCAAAGACACTCAAAGGGAGTTTTTATGCCACGACAAGACACATCAAAGTCGCATATGAGACGCTCTTGTGACACGTGAAAGACACGAATAGGGTGTCTGCGGATGAACCCCTTTCATCACGCTCATGAACGTCAACCCGACAACACAAGAGATTGTGTCCAGAACAGACACACAGGAGTTGAAACAGGGACATGTCAAAGGCACTTGAAGCACTCAAAAAGCGGCATCCCTTTCGGGCTCCCCGTGCCACGGCAACGCCGATCTATCGTTGGCTGTATCAAAACCATGATGCTATCGCAGAACTGCGCCACGGGCGCCTTGTCAGCTGGAAAATGATCCTCGCAGCGGCCCGGGAAGATGGCATTGACGTTGAGTGCACAGATGCTGTTGCCAACACGATCCGTAAAAAATGGTCCCGGATCGTGAGTGAACGGGCACGCCAGAAGGTCGAAATCAAATCCACGCCGCCTTCAGAGACTGTCAGTCGTCCCCCCAGCCGCCTGCCTTCAGACTGGCAGCCGGAGGAAATCAAACAGCATTATGCCGAGCGTGACGTTGCAGAAAGAGTGACATCCGTCAGATCCCCTCAAACCGTTGTCACCTCACCAGAAACAGCCAGAAATAGGTCCTGGGTCCGTCCTCGCCGGCGACTGGCCGCAGAAGATAACGAAAACATTCCTCAGCATAGTCGGGATTCCCTCTCCCGCATTCTAGATAAAAAACATGCGGAGAAAGAAGAAAGATACAGGCTCACGCCAGACTGATGCCACCGCCTGGATAACGGTTCGGTCAAAGCTCTACAACGAATGCATCGTCAAACCCCGGAACCGAGAACAGGGGTCGGCCGGATTGGCAAGGTCCTTGGTTCCGTTGGCATGACGGTGCTCCTGCCGGGTATGGATATGGCCGTGGATCCAGAGATCAATCCGGATCAGGAGACTTCCTGTTTGTGAAAGAGATCAGAGGTCACTGCGGAATTCTCCGGACAAGGACAGTTTCAGACCCGGCTGGTAAAGCGGTCTCCGGCTTCGACGGGACGGATGGTGATGTCTATCTCCCGCTGATAGATTTCGGTGCGGAGAAAGCGGATTTCGTCTTCAGCCTCTTCGGGCGGCCTGTCGATGAACCAGGCTTTGGGTCGGCCATCAGAACCGTCGTTCCAGCGGTATCCCCGGGCCTTGAGTATGTCCTTGAGCTCGAAAGGCGCGTATTCGGCCCACAGCCGCTTCCAGACCGTTCTGGCACGTTCCAGCAGGAGGGAGAGGGCGGAGCGGCTCTCCGGGAAGCCTGTATGGCCCAGAAGGGCGATGGCAGCCTGACAGTCATCCACTGCCCTGTGCCCGTCAAAGAAAAATCCGGCCTGCAGACCCAGATGCCCCAGTTTGCGTCCCTCAAAGCCTGCCTGGTCCCAAGGGACGTCTTCCATGGAGCAGGCCCAGGGTCTGTTCATAAAAGCAGGGCAGAAGCGCTCGAGGAAAGGACGGTCGAATGCGGCGTTATGAGCAATCACCAGACTGGCGTCCGGGGCGAAAGCTGCAACTTCATCAGCTGAGACGGTCTGGCCGGCCAGACGTTCAGGCGTCAACCCTGTCAGATCCTGGACAAGGGAAGGCACGGGAATGGAAGGCTCCCGCAGACGGCTGAAGGCCGGCAGGGTTCCGAGCAGGATCCCGTCGATGCGGTAAATGAACGGGACCATGCCGATTTCGATGATTTCATCCTGTCGGGTATCCAGACCGGTGGTTTCCAGATCCACAAACAGACCGGTGCGCAGTCCCCTTCCCTCGGGTCTGTGGTTCAGAACGGAAGGATGCAGGCGTCTGAGCACCCGGTAATTTTCCGAAGCCTCCAGACGGTTGGCCAGAGCCTCCAGAGCACGGTCAGGAGAAGGAAAGTTGTCCACAGGCATTCAGGTTTCAAATAGTTTTAAAAGGTTTTAAAAGGTTTTAGCTCAAAAAATAGATAATTATTCGTTTGTTTTCAAAGGCTTGAAGGTTTCCATTGCCCCCAATGTACGGGATCTGGCCCCCAATGTACGGGATCTGGCCCCCAATGTACGGGATCTGGCCCCCAATGTACGGTTTGTTCACATCCATACGTCTGTTTTTGCCTTGTTGAGGATGGAAAAGGCTGCTTGTATCTTATGTTGTAGGGGCAGATTTGAACTGTCCGTACATTAGGGGCCAGCATTGTTCTCCATCTGGAGAGACGAGTTCCTATAAGTCATAACCAATAATGGCCCAGAATTTCCTTGTTCTTCTTTAATGTCATATTCAGGTAAATCGTTAGAATTGATAATTTTTCTTAAGTTCTCAGTAAATTTTTTCAAAGTTCCTGAACTACCGCTCCGATCATAAATAGTTTGAAATGACCACCTTGCTTCGGTTTTTCCCGCTGCACGGCGAGCTAATCTATAAACAAAACGCCCTATACCCGGATCTATTAAAAAATAATCTTGATGAACAGTTAAAACATCAGGGTTTTTGCCGTCAGTTATTTCTCTATACATCCAATCGGCTAATTCTATTTCTATATATTCTGGCTTTCCAGTATCACTTTTTATAATTTTGTATCTACTAATAAGAGGTTCTCCCTCATCAACAGTTATTGTTTTACCTTTACTATTTTTTTTAAATCTCTGAACTGCGACATGTGTTGTGTTTAATCTGATGCACGTTTCGACTAGGTCATCTTTTTGTTTGCCACCATCAGAACGACGACAAAAACGCAAAACATCTGCAACATGCGGACGAAAAATTCGGCTAGGACGTTCGGCTTTTCCTTCCCGGAAGCGGTTCATTTGTTCTGTAAGATGCGAGACTGCCATAAGGACTAAATCATAATCCCAGACTGAGGCCATACCAGCAGCTCCACCAGAAACTGTTACATGACCATCTGAGAGTTCATAGTGAATTATCTCACCTGCACGGCGATCTCGTTTAGATAAGCGAAAGACCGCTACATCCATGATACTACGAGAGTCCTTTGTACCTACATCATAAAGAGTAGGCACAAAAAAATCTGCTTGGCTTTCTGCTTTTGGAGCTTTGCGAATGGACATCTTATTGCTTCTCTTATCCCACCGTTCCATCCGAAAAGACAGAAAATCTTAAATACGATTATAAATTTCTACTGATTTCCGTATTTCTGTAAAAGTAGTTCACGGACTTCGTCGGCAATTTTTGTCCCACGCATGGCACAAGAGGATTTAATCATTCGGTGCAAGCTAGCTGGAACATCAATCGTAAGCCGTTTCATCGCTTCAGGCTCATCTGGGTTTTTCCGTGTTTCGACCCAAGCATCAGCTGATGGTGAGATGGCTTTGTTCGTAGGCTTCATACCTATTTGAATTTTTTTTGCGCTCATTTGATGAATCCCATCAACTCGTCTTTAACAGCATCTATCTCTAGAGCAGCTGAACTCTGCGGATCTATTTCGTGTACTGATTTTCCTTGAGCCGCAGCTTCAGCGAAAATCACACGCTGAGTAATGCTCGATGTGAAAACCGGAACAGAATATGATGAGAGAGCTTCCTTTACATCTCGGCCTATCGCCGTATTTGCGATTTTACGATTAACCACAAAAGCAGATTTCAAATTTTCTTTATAAATTCCGGCTTCCTCAATGAGTTTGACAACCTCATCAGCAGCCCAAATATCATATGGAGAAGGCTGTACTGGGATTAGAATGAGATCTGATGCCATGATAGCGCTGCGTGCTAAATCAGTGACACGAGGTGGGCCGTCGATAATGATATAATCGTAATCCTTTCCGATCTGATCTATCTCTTTGTGTACACTGGCCCGCGGCAACCCCACTACCGGAAAAAGTGGCTTACCTTCACGGGCAGCTGCCCAGTCTAAAGCGCTACCTTGGGGATCAACATCCAAGAGGAGTACGCGAGCACCGGTATGGGCGAGACTTGCTGCCAAGTTAACACTTAGGGTCGTTTTCCCAACCCCACCTTTTTGATTCAGAAGACCAATTATCATACCGAATTCCTTTTTTGTGTTTTTACGATTAAGCGTAAAAATGTTCAATCGTATTTAATGTAATAATTTTATACTGTTTTCAGGTTTGAACTAATTCCACATTTTCCTTGCAATGGTCTGCTCCTCGTCGCCGGAGGCGTTGGCATAGATGGCGGTGGTGGAAAGCTGGGCATGACCGAGCCATTTCTGCACGAGATTGAGCGGAATGCCGGTGGACACGGCCGCCACGCCAAAGGCATGCCGCAGGCCCTTGGGAGAGGCGGCGGGTCCGGACAGACCGGCCTCGTCCATGACCCGGTGCACCATCCGCCAGCCGGTCATGCGGGCCACCGGCCACAGACGCAGGGAGCGACCCCGGTCCCGACGCGCCTGAGCTTCGCGAACACCGTGCACCAGATCGAGCGCCTCGAGCAGGGGAGGGGGGACGGGGACGGCCCGGTAAATCCCGTCCCGACGCTTCTTCAGACTTTCAAACACCAGCACGCCGCCAGCCAGATCCACCCGGTCGGCGGTCAGGGCCAGGGCCTCGGACAGACGGCACCCCGACCAGGCCAGGGTCATGGCGAGCGTGCGGACATCGCGCGGCGCCCGCTCGGCCGCTTTCAGGAAAGCGGTGCGCTCGGAGACGGTGAGATATTTCCGTGCGCCCGAAGGATCAAACAGCTGCATCCCTGTCTGAGGCGACATGCCGCCTTCAGATGGATCCTTTCCGGCAAACCTCCGAGGTGCAGGAGCCTGAGGCTCCTGCCGGGAGCGCGAGGGCAGCGCCCTCGTTTTCACCGTCACATCGCGTCCTGTCATCCATCCATTTCCTCTCGATACCCCCGACGCTGCTTTACCCGCACCCAACGGACCAGCTCTGCTTGCGCAGCAACCACATCACTGAAACGCTCCCGCCGCTCCTGACCGGTGGTCCCGAGACGCCCCCAGGAGCGGACAAGGACGGTACCGCCAAAGAGATCATCCTGCAGGGTCAGACGGTAGAAGCGCCAGCAGTTGGTCGCCGGGTCGATCCGCTGCAGACGCACGCTTTCAGGGAAAAGGCTGAACTGGCGGGGCGGGGCCGTTTGCGGAGCTTTGGGCATCAGATCCCGAAAAGTGTAACAGGTCCGGGATCAGTCCGTCAGGGGCTTTCTCTCCAGGGATGCGGATTTTCGGGGTTTTTCCGCCAATCGTGAGAGCGGGGCGGGAAGGATCCGTGTCGTCAGGCATGGGAGCGGAAAGCGCAGGCTGTTACACTATAGGAAATAACGTCACACCCTGCTCCTCTTGGCGTTATCGGATCGGGTGAGGGATGCCAAAACGGTCTGGCTGTTTCGCGGGCGTTTGGCCAGGGCGGTCGCCATCCAGGAGCTGTTCGAGCGCTTTGACGCGACACTACGGAACGCCGGCACTCTGCCGATGTCAGGGCAGATCCTGGATGCCACATTTGTGGCCGCTCCAAAACAGCGCAATACCAACGGGGAGAAGGCTGGAAAGACAGGACGGTAAAACTGGTCCACAAGGACCGCCATGCACAATGGACACTGAAGTTCACGAAAGCCAGACGGCAGGAGGACGGAACGCTCCCGTCCACGGATCTCACCATTCCGTTCTTTGACTATAAATCGCACATCTCCATTGATCGGAAGTTCAGGCTGATCTGGAAATGGAAGACGACCGATGCCGCGGCCAATGATGGTGCGCGATTGAGAGAAGGCGTGCTCGATCGAAGCAATACGGCGTCCGATGTCTGGGCGGAGCCATTCAGGCTCCCATTAGATGAGGTAATGGCGAAGAGAGACACGGCGTGTCGTTCAAAAGCCCATGAGGTTTTCATGAAAAAGAAGGGCTTCGTCTCGAAGGTTCATAGGAAAAAGCCGGAACTCAAGCCCATGCCCCAATATATCCGGCGGTCCAATGCCAGGAAGTCCGTCATTCGGTTCCTTGTCGGGCATGTCTTTGCCGATCAGAAATCGCAAACGGGACTGTTCGTCCGGACCGTGGGCATCACCTGGGACACCATGAGGATTGGCTTGGCCAATATCGTCTACAATATGCGCCGCTTCCTCTTCCTCGAGAGATTGAACACGGTCACGTAGTAAGCCGGAACAATTTCCTTCGCACTGCGACAAACGCAGTGCAAAAATCAGGACTGGGAACCATCAGTCAACACAGCAAAAACCTGAGACCACAAGAAAGGCGCATTAACCAACGGTTCTTCAATCCCTCCAGGACCATGTCCGATATGACAATCAGGGACGTCCTCTCGGCTTTGTCCTTACCGGAGGCCGGGTCTCGGATTACAAAGCCACGGAAGCCCTGATGATGTTGCGGGTTCCCAACCCCAACCCCAAGGCCATGCTGGCCGACCGGGGCTATGACAGCAACAGTTTCCGTCAGGAGATTCTGATCCATGGGAGCCTGCCGGTCATTTCCTCACGAAAAGGCCGCCTTTGTCCTTCATGAGCACTCTCGAGCCGATCGGCAACATCACGCCAATCGAGGCCGAGAACCGTTCTGCGCCGCTATGGACCCCGTTCCCATAACGGCCTATTGTGCCGATTAATCTCCGCCAATCCCGGCACGATGCACTACTCGGTAGTCGTAAAGGAAAGACCGTTTTTCGGTCACGGCATCACGGTAAAATTGCAATATCATCAAAACGCATCACCACAATCTGTTTGAGACCATATGCCCGATAGGAGGTCCTCAGAACAGGAAGACTACTATATGATTGCGAGATCAGATGTATGAGGTAAGCCGATCCATATGAACAGGGTGTCCCTAGGTTTCGAGAATGACAGCATGGCTGGAGGACAGAAAATCTCTTATAGGATCAACCGTGCTGCGGCCTGGATCTGGCGCAGATCGGTCTTTCTAAGCGTGGTCATTCTCCCCACGGCTTTAGCATGCGTCTATTATGGGTTGATCGCCTCTCCACAATATCAGTCCGAAGCTGAGTTCGTGGTGCGAGGGCAAGCATCCCAATCACCAGGCATGCTGGCGGGATTGCTAACGGCAGGAGCTTCCGGGGGAACAGAAGACACATATGTCGTTCAGGAATATGTAACCTCCCGTGATGCGGCACAGTTGATGTTGCGGACGCAACATCTTGCCGAGGTCTTTAATCGACCGGATACAGATGCCCTGGCTCGTTACCCAAATTTCTATTCAGGACGAACATTCGAGCATTTCTATTCTTATTATCAAAGACATGTGAAAGCCGAACTGGACACAACCACAGGTCTTTCCACCTTGGATGTGCGGACGTTCCGAGCAGCTGATTCACAGCGAATCGCCACCGCCTTGATTTCTGCTGCTGAACAGCTTGTGAATGAAATGAATGAGCGGCAGCGAGAAAACACGATTTCGGCATCCCGCAAGGAGCGGGATTTGGCCCTTGAGAAACTGCGGAAACTCAGTGGTGAGATCGATACCTATCGCAATGAAACTTCTATGCTTGATCCGCAACGTCAATCACAGCCTCTCCTGACTGATATCGCCGGTCTTGAGACGATGAAAATGGCGACCCGCGTCCAACTGGCGCAGCTGGAGCACTCAACGCCCGACAGCCCTCTTATTCCTGTGCTCAAGCGGCGAATAATATCACTTGACCAAGAAATCGCCCGTTCGTCCTCTCGCGTTACGGGCGGACAAGAATCCTTTGTACCCAAGATCAGCGGTTATGACGACCTATTGTTCCAAAGACAGCTCCTTGAACGGGAAGTCAGCGCAGCCGATGCTGCCCTCGATGCAGCTCGGATTCAAGCAGACAGGCAACAACTTTATCTAGAGGAAGTCGTAAAGCCGAACCGGCCCGATTATGCCGCATACCCCCGAACCTTCACCAATATCGCAATCGTTTTCGCAACCATGCTCGCATTATATCTTATGGGTGCACTGCTTGTGGCTGGCGCCCGCGAACACAAGAGCGTCTGAAACATGCTGCGCTGTATAGATGTCACAAAGGACTACCCAGTTCATAAAGGTCATCGGAGGGTCTTGGATCGCATCTGTTTTACCCTCAACAAGGGTGAAAAATTAGGAATTTTGGGGCGCAACGGTGCAGGAAAATCAACCCTAATCCGCCTTATCGGGGGAGTAGAACCTATGACGGGGGGCCGGATCGAACGTACTATGACTGTGTCATGGCCTCTGGCCTTTGGTGGAGCTTTTCAAGGCAGCCTAACTGGGCTAGACAATCTGAAATTCGTCTCGCGGATTTACGATCTTGATTATAAGCATACCCGTGAATTCGTGGACGATTTTGCCGAACTGGGACGACAGCTTCTCGAACCAGTCAAGACATACTCGTCAGGTATGCGGGCCCGGTTAGCATTTGCTTTATCCATCGTCATCGAATTCGATTGCTATCTAATCGACGAAGTAATTATGGTGGGTGACGCTCGCTTCCACAAACGCTGTCAGGACGAATTGTTTAACAAACGTAGTGAACGGGCTATGATTGTTGTCTCGCATGATATGGGGTTCATGCGAGACACGTGTGATAGGGTTGGCGTTCTTGATAAGGGACATCTCAAACCATATGACACGCTCGAAGAGGCCATTTCGGTTTACGAAAGTCTTTAGGTTCGTGATCCAAGCTTAAGAAGGCTCTGTTACAAACTTCGTGTAGGGACGTGTTGCGGTTTAATTCCGGACGATAGATTAGAGGTGGCCCCGTCTGTTCAGACAGTCTTTGGGGTTGAATAAGCTATACTTGGTTGTTGTTATGCCGCCATTCTGACGGCGCTGCTGTTGGCCCTCTGACCCGGGGTTAACCCCGGGCCAGAGGGCTTCGGCTCGTCATGATACGCCTCATCGGGCGTACGTTCAGCCAACGCCCACACCCGTCCATGCTGATGCGGATCTGACGATCTTCCAAGATCCCAGTAAAATGAGACGTCGTAAATTGTGACCCCTAGTCAGTATTGAAAATTTCCGGAAAGCCATAGCGCGTGAGGGCATCCTGTAGCGCCTCGATACAGAACACCTCATCCATCGTGTTTGATAAACGCTAGGACAGAACCTCGCGCGTAAATCAGTCCATGATCGCCATGAGTCGTCGGCCCCGCCTGCGACCGATTTCATGTCCTAGGCGGCGCCGATATCATATCATTTGCCATGAGCCATAATACTGCATTTCCAGGAATTGGGCGTCGATCAGTCGCATCAACACTAGGCCACGTTGACAAAAGATCTATAAGATCTGCCTGAGATCTGCTTCACTTCCTGGCTGTGGGATAACGGGCAGAGAGAACAGGCGTGGCACGAGGCGATCTGACGGATCAGGACTGGGCGATGATTGGTCCGCTTCTGCCGCCTGAGCGTGGACGTTGGGCACGTCCATCTGGAGACAATCGCCAGTTTCTCAATGGTATGCTGCATGTTCTACGAACGGGTTGCCCCTGGCGGGACATGCATGAACGCTACGGCAAGTGGAACTCGGTCTATGTCCGGTTCCGGCGTTGGGCTGAACAGGGTGTCTGGGATGCTCTTTTACAGACCCTGGTAGATCTGGGGCTGACTGATAACTGGCAGCATAGGATCGACAGCACCGTAATCCGCGCCCATTCACAGGCCACTGGGGCAAAAGGGGGGCTTATTCGGAGGCTTCTGGTCGGTCACGCGGCGGCTTTACGGGCAAAATCCATGCCCGATGTGACAATCAGGGACGCCCTCTCGGCTTTGTCCTTACCGGAGGCCAGGTCTCGGATTACAAAGCCACAGACGCCCTGATGAAGCTACCTGTCCCGAACCCCAAAGCCATGCTGGCCGACCGGGGCTATGACAGTGACAGTTTCCGCCAGGAGCTGCTGGTCCACGGGATCCTGCCGGTCATTCCATCACGCAAAGGCCGCAGCGCTCCACAGAAAACAGACTGGCGGCGTTACAGGGAGCGCAACCACATCGAGCGGATGTTCAACCACCTCAAGCAGATGCGCCGCATCGCGACCCGCTACGACAAGACCGCCTTATCCTTCAAGAGTTTCCTCAATATCGCCGCCGCAAAACTCTGGATTGGCTCTTTTGTCAACGTGACCTAGCCCATAACGCTTCTTCACACTCATGTGAAAATAATGCACCATCAAACCCCGGGACTAAACAGTTAGTCACTATCTTTATTTCAAAAAAGATTTAACTTAAATTCAGCCTATATAAAAGACAGAAAACTAAATACTTATAAACGAAACCTAAAAATAAGGTAACCCAGAGATGGAAAAACATAAAACATCAATAGAAATTGGAAACTATAAAATAAACCTATACCATGAAGATAACAACAGAGATGTTGTTGTTGTATTTGCATCAGCAGGAATAACCGGACTTGGAGAACCAATTGAAGAGTTTAAAAATTCTTTATCCAAATTTGGTCGTTCGATGATTTTTATTATGGAGAAAGCTCCAACTTGGTTTAATTCTCCAAAAACAGAAGATATGTTCGTAAAAGTATCTGATTTATGTAATGCTTATGAAAATATAGCAGTTCTAGGAGAATCCATGGGAGCTTCAGGGAGTATAATATTTTCAAAATATAATAAAAATATAAACAGAATATTAGCAATTGCCCCACAGTACTCTGTTTCTAATGAGTTTATTGAATACGATTGGAGGTTTAATTACGCAGGTAATTATTTTACAAAACAGAATTTTTATAAGTTTGCTTGCAAAGAGGCTAAAAATAAAACTCAAATACTATTTGGTGATAGTGATTGGTTAGATTTAGTACATGCAGGAATGTTTTCACTTGAAGGTTTTAGTATAACTTATGTATCCGGAACAAATCACTTTGTTCCAGCCTATTTGAAAAAAAATAGCAATATCAACCATCTTCACATACTGTTAGAAAACTTTTTAGATTTTAGTAAGGATTTTAGTAAAGACTCAGTTATAAAGTCTATAGGCAATTATTATACTTCCAATCCTATTGGAGAAAAAGGTGATTTGAAAAATGTAAGAAATCAAAGATTTAAAGAAAATAACGAAGAATTAAAAAATAAAATACTCCAAGCTCCACACGGCTATACTGATCTAGCTTATGGTAAGCTAACAAATCAAAGTTCTGCGTCTCAATGGTCCGGTTCTATATTTTCTTTAATTGATTCTATGAGAGTGGTTGGAGACAATTTTTTTCACCCGTATGGATTTCATACGGAAAGAGAAGAAAATCCATGGTGGAGCATTGAACTTGGACATAACTCTTTAGTTAAAGAAATAAGGATTTATAACAGAATAGATAATGAAGAGATGAAAGAGAGAGGTTCTAATTTTTCTATAGAACAATATAGCGAAGAAGATAATAAATGGATAGAGTTTTATAAAAAGAATGATAACATACCTTTCGGAGGGATTGATGGTAATCCCTTTATTTTAATAATGGACGAACCAATTCTTATAAACAAACTACGTATTCGTTTATTGTCTTTTAATTATATGCATTTTCAAAGGATAGAAATTTTTGGTAATGAAATTTGCTTGTAATGTATATTACATCTAAAGGGTTCGAAAAACCCTCTAGTTCTGGGCCTCTCTGTGTGATTCCATTCTTCATATCGTAATTGGGGAATGGCTCATGAAACAGTCTAGTTTCTTTGATGTTGACAAGGGGCCGGCCCGCCTGAGTGGGTTGGGCGATCACCTCGAGGCGTTCTGACCTAATCTGGAGAAGGCTCTGGCCTATGCGTGAGCAACTGTGTTGATCAAGCAATTTGCAAGGGCTTTCCTTTCTGGATCATGGCATTGAGGACGACGAGAAGCTGGCGCGCGACGGCGATGAGAATATTTTTTGGCGCCTTGCCTTTTTGATACATCCGATCACGCATGGCGGTAAGCGCCGGGGCGCGGATAACGCTGCGATATAGAGTGCCTCACGCACCTTACGACGCCCGTCCCAGATACGTCGGGCTCCTTTCTAGGTTCCACTCTCGCGAGCATGAGGAGCCAGGCCTGCAAGGGAGGCTATCTTGCGGCGGCACAATGTGCCGAGTTCAGACAGTTCGCCCAGCAGGGTCAGACCGAGGCCGGGCACTGCCGCCATCAGAACGGCATGTTCCGCGAGCATGGGACCAGTGGAGATTAGGACCTTGATGCATTGATCGAGAGCGCTGATCTGGGGCGACAGCAGAGCGATCATGGCATCGATCTGCTCTCGCATGTCCTACACTGTGGTGGCGGAGCTTCTCAGCCTTGCGCATGCCTGGCTCATCCGGAGCCGGTATAATCAGACGGCTGTGATGGGCCCGGGATAGGCCTGTACAAGCGGATCATGGGTCAGCAGCAGAAGCCCTTCCACCGTCGCCTGGGCCACGAGGATGCGGTCAAAAGGATCCCGGTGCACATCGGGAAGCTGCCCGACCGCAAGGGCATGCTGTCCGGTGACGGCCAGCTCTTCGTAGCCGTTTTCGATCAGGCCGCGTCGCAGCAGATGAGGATTGATCTGGAAGTCTGCACGTCCCAGTCCTGCCTTGATGGTGACTTCCCACAGGCTGGCAGCACTGAACACCAGAGCATTATCCTGATCTTCCATCAGGGATCTTGCACGTACTGACAGCCTGTCAGGCTCTCCGGCAGCCCAGAGCAGAAGATGGGTATCCAGAAGCAGCTTCATGCCGGACCGTCGAACAGGGAAATGACATCTTCCTGGCCCATGCGATCAAAATCCTCCGGAACCCGGATCTGTCCGGCCAGAAACCCCAGACGGCGCTTCTGTGTCTCTTCGGGAGCTGTAACCGGACTGACACGCACCATGGGTCGGCCGGCTTTGGCGATGATGAAGCTTTCGCCATTCACGGCAGCTTCGATCAGCCGGGACAGATGGGTCTTGGCCTCATGAATATTGACTGTTCGCATGGCAGAAAGCTCC
>NZ_BJLY01000007.1 GCF_006538885.1 Gluconobacter roseus NBRC 3990 | reverse complement strand
CCGTCTTCTTCTCCGCCATCTGCCTCGCCGCAACCGTCATCTTCTGGCTATGAGTCCTGAGCCTAGCATGATTCAGGCTTCCATGAAGAAGTCCTGAAGGATGAGTGATTTGCTCTGGCTGACTGACGAGCAGATGGTGCGGCTTGAGCCATATTTTCCGAAAAATCATGATAAACGCCGGGTAGGTGATCGTCGGGTGCTGAGCGGAATTATCTTCGTCAATCGCAATGGGCTGCGTTGGCGAGATGCGCCGAAAGACTATGGACCACACAGACGCTCTACAATCGCTGGCAGCGGCAGGGTGGCAAGAGCGTCTTCCTGCGGATGACGGAAGGTCTGTCTGCGCCCGAGGCTTCCGAGCGCAAGACGGTGATGATCGACGCAACCTATCCGAAAGCGCACCGCACGACTTCCAGCCTGCGTATGAAAAAGCAGTATGAACACCAAGCTTCATGCCATTACTAATGAGAAAAGACGTCCTTTGAGCTTTTCATCACTGCAAGCTAAGTCAGTGCTTATACCGGTGCCGCCGCTCTGCTCGATGAGTTGCCGAAGGCCCAATGATTACTTGCCGACCGGGGTTATAATGTCGACTGGTCCAAGGAGGTGTTGCAGGGAGAGGACATCAAGCCCTCACCCTGGGCCGAAAATCCCGGAACAAGGCTGTCAAATATGACAGGCGCCGCGTTGCGAACCGCTACAACAGATGCCCCACAACCTTCTTCTCCGCCATTGCACTCGTTACCATCGTCATCTTCCGGCTCTGATCAGTGAATCCTGATCCTAGGCAATTTCATCGGACAGAATAAGCACGTGAAACCCCTATCGATGGAATCCTATATGGCGAACCGTGTAAACCCGGATCTACGCCTCATCAGCTTTACAAGGCCCGCAGCAATAATGATGCCAAAGGCTTCTCCACCAAAACACGCTTCTGGGAAACGCTCGTGCCGATCGGCACCTATCAGAACGGAAAGCTGGAAAGTCTGGAAATCCATCCGATCACCCTCAGCCTTGGTCCGGCCGCACATTTACGTGGCGTTCCTTCTTTGGCGCAAGGGGAAGAAGGACGGCAGATCCTGGAAAAATTCGCAGCCCTGTCAGCGCCTTTTGGAACCGTGCTCAAAATGGGCGGAACCGGCGATGCCCCCGTTCTCCTGTGGGGTGCCGAAGCCTGAATGGAGCTCAGGCGGCTCATTGTCCCGGGAAGCTTCACCCAGATAACGGATCAGCGCTTCCCGCCCTTCCGCCATGCGTCCGCGCAACGTCATGACGCCGACTTCACGGACGATCCGCTGCTCGCCTAAGGGTAGCACGCGGATGTTCGGGACCACGCTCACTGCAAAAATGTAAGGGACGATCGAACAGCCCATATTGTTGGCGACCATTTGCAGGATGGTATGCAGTTCCTCTGTTTCGATGACCTGATGAGGAGAAATGCCCTGCGCTTTCAGGAACCGGTCCAGCGTACGCCCACCGAAAGAACGGCTGTCATACCGGATGAAAGGCTGTGTCTTCAGGATTTCACGCCAGTCTTCGTTTTCGATATGGGCAGGAATGACCATGACATAATCCTGCTTCACAATGGGATGCCACTCCATGTACGGCATCAGGCCAAAAGGTGGACGGACGATCAGCGCCGCATCCAGTTCACCTGCGTCCAGGCGATCAAGAAGTCCCATCGAAAGTCCTGGAACAATCCGTACTTTCAGGTCAGGAAACTCAAGATGCAGTCTTGCAATGGCGGGCGCCAGCAGGCTGGTCTGAGCCGTAGAAATGGCTCCGATCCGTAGCAACGCATTGCCTGACCTGATACGGCCCACACCCCGAAGCGCTTCAAAAGAAGAGAGGATATCCTCAACCTGACACAGGATACTGCGTCCTGCTGCCGTAAGCGTCACGGATCTTCCCGTACGTTCAAAGAGATCATAGCCAAGCTCGTCTTCAAGCCGGCGGATCTGGGCACTGATGGCTGACTGGGTCAGACCGACCGTCCTGGCGGCTGCAGCAAAACTTTCCGTTTGGGCCGCAACGACAAATGTCCTGAGTTCAGCAATCATAGATCGACAGACATAAAATTTTTCTCTCAGGATAATTATCTGTCATTTTTTTTTGCCATTCAAGGCAGGCATCTTTGATATCTCGCGGACAAAAGCCGGACCAGGTATGGAAAAAACCTGTTTCCTCGCGGAATTCTTTGAGAATCCAATTCCATTTCCAGAAAGCAACATTTTAGTTGCTGTTCCGTTATATGTGTGATTTGCTCATGAAAAGTATGTATTTCTGATTGTCCCGCCGTTCCCGGCCGGAAAAGGGGATGCCCATGAGTAAACGTTTCGAACCCAAGGCTTTCCTGATGTGCGGTGCTGCCCTGAGCACACTCGTATCACTTTGTCCGTCCCTGTCAGGTTCGTCCGCTTGGGCGGCAACGCCGACGCATTCCAGTGCGAAGCCTCACAGGCATCCGGTGACAGTTACGGCAAAGACCGTCCCGGCCCGTAGGGCTCCTGTCGCGCGGCGGACGTCAATCGTTTCGAAAACGGCTCCCGAAGAAATGCGTGTCACCGGTACCGCGACCACCGGCCAGTCTGTGATGGCCACGTCGACGCCAGTGCACAGCACCACGCAGGTTACCGTTGTTTCCGGAAGTCAACTCCTGGCCACCGGCCAGACAAACGTCATGCAGGCACTTGCCCAGGCATCCGCGTCCATCACCTCTCCGCCCCAGTCCGGTGTCGGCAACAGTGGCTTCATCCAGACCATGCAGCTCCGCGGGCAGTCGGCAGATGACACGCTGATCCTCGTCAACGGACATCGCCGCCATATCGGCGCAAACTTCAATGCCAATGCGGGTCCGAACTGGGGCACCGAGCCGACGGATATTTCGCTGATCCCGATTTCGGCTATCGATCATATCGAAGTCATTACAGAAGGGGCATCAGCCCTTTATGGTCAGGATGCTCTGGCAGGTGCAGTCAATATTGTCCTCAAACAGAGAACGCATGGCGGTTCCGTCAACTTCCAGAACAGCGGCTTCTACGCCGGCGACGGACAGGCGCTGAACGGTTATGCGGATTGGGCCACAGCACTTGGCAAAAGCGGTGGCTATCTCGATCTCGCGGCGCAGGTCACTCACCAGCTTCCCACCAACCGCAGCGGTCTCTTCGTCGGACAGCTTTATCCAGTGGGCGATTCCCGAAACGAAACGGCCAGCCGTGACGTACAGCGCGGCCTGGGTATCCCGAAATCGACACTCGAAACCCTCAGCGAAAACATGTCGGTCCCGCTGGGAGAAAATCTCAACCTCTACAGCACATCGACCTTCAGCCACCGCAAGGCTCACGTCGCCGAGACCTATCGCAGCGCTGGAAACAGCCTGACTGACATCAACCTGTGGCCCAACGGCGCCCAGCCTTATATCGGCATGGACCAGTACGATTTTGAAACCGATAATGGCATCAAGGCCCATAAATTCGGTTTCGCATGGGATGCCTATGTCAATTATGGTCGTGACGATCAGGCCTATTCGACCCTCGACAGCAACAACATCTCGCTTGGTGATGCCAGCCCGCGGGATTTCTATGATGGCAAGACCATAACCTCCGAGCTTTCGACCGGGCTGCGCGGTTCACGCTTCTTCCACACGTCGTGGCTGCCCAAGCCGATCGCCCTGCGTTTCGGCGGAGAATACCGGCGCGATACCTTTCAGATGACGGGGGGCGAAGAAGCCTCCTGGATCGGCCTCGGTGCCACGGACCATGCGGGCAACGTTCCACTGGCCGTCACCAATCGCGGCCGCGACATCTATGACGGCAACGTCAACCTGGATTTCTACGTCACGAAAAAATGGGAATGGTCCCTCGGCGGCCGTGCCACTAGCTACAGCCATCTTGCTACCGTCACTACGGGGTCTATCGGAACGCGTTACAACTTCAACAAGCACTGGGCGATCCGCGCCAGCATCAATACCGGCTATCGTCCGCCAACGCTGGGCCAGACGTATTATTTCTATAACGCGCCTTTCGCCAACTATGCCGTGGATCAGCTTCCTAATAGCAGTAATGCCGCAAAGGCGCTCGGGGCTGGTCATATCAAGGGTGAATACTCCCGTAACTACAGCATCGGTATCGATGCCACGCCGGTCAAGGACTGGAACGTCACGGCCAACCTCTATTACATTGCGATCAATGATCGTCTGGCCAGCACCACGACCCTTGGCGGCACGGGCGTAGCTGACATTCTTGCGGCTTCAGGTCTGAACAACGTCACCTACGCCTCGTACTACACCAACCCCGTCAATACCCAGACCTATGGCGGCGATGTTGACACCAACTACACGCTGCACACCAAACGCGCCGGCACGTTCCGCTTCGACTTCACGTTCAACTACTCCGACAACGAAATTCGCAGCCGCAACAAGACTCCTTCCGTTCTGGCGAACATGGGGCTGTCCACGTTCAACACCTATGCCGAAGAGATGCTCCTGCATTCCGCACCCAAGAACCGCGAGAACCTCACGGTCAACTGGAACTACGGCAAGTGGAACGTCATGGTGCAGGAGCAGCGTTACGGTTCCATCATATTCCTCGCAAGCCCCACGGCGGCTCCGATGGAACAACGCCCGGCGTTCCTGACCAATATGTCCGTCAGCTACAAGATCCTGCCGAAATGGAGCGTCACGGTAGGGGCAAACAACCTGGGCAACAAATATCCGACGCGCGTTCCCAAGGCGACGGCAGCACCGCTCTTCAATGAATACAAATATGCCTACTACTCACCTTACGGTTTCAACGGCGGCATGTATTATATCCAGACCGGACTGACTTTCTGAGACTTAACGGAAAAAGGCGCAGTTTCTTGCAGACAGTTTCCCAGACAGTTCCAGAAGATCGCCGGCCTTTCCGGTTTGTCATATACGCCCTGACCATCGCCATGTGCGTGATCTGTTACGGAGACCGGGCTGCCCTATCCGTGGGCATGCCCCAGATCGCGCACGAATTTGCTCTTACCCCCGGGGAAACGGGCTGGGTTCTGTCCAGCTTCCTTTGGTCCTATTTCATTCTCAACCTTCCCGGAGCGATCCTTCTGGACCGCTTCGGGGTTCGCGTCATCGGCGCGGCAGCGGTTGCACTGTGGTCGATTGCCATGATCCTTGGCAGTCTGACGGCTACTGTTCCTGCCTTCATCGCCACCCGGATCCTTCTGGGTGTCGGGGAAGCGCCCACGTTTGCTTTGGGCAACAAAGTCGTCCGGGCCTGGGCACCGCTGCATGAACGCGGTCTCATGATGACGGCGTTCATCTGCGGTATTCCCATCGGACTGGCCTGCGGTGCCGCATCTTCCGGCTGGCTCATTGCCAACTATGGATGGCGCCCGGCTTTCTCGTTCCTTGGCGTCCTCGGGTTGGTCTGGTCCGTGATCTGGCTCCTGACCCATCCCCGTCCCTCACGTAATACGGGTACCACGCCGTTCGCCCTGATTTCAGTGCCAACCCTGTTCCGCTCCTCGGCGTTCTGGGGAATCGTGATTGCCCAGTGCTGCGCAAATTACGCTAACTTCCTGCTGATGTCCTGGCTGCCGATCATCATGCGCCAGACCTTGCATCTTGGTACCGCACAGTCCGGGGCCTACACGGCCTACTGCTATGTCGGTGCGGCTATCCTGTCGATCACGGCAGGAAAGATTGGCGAAACGCTCGTTCGCCGTTCCGACCTTTCTCTGGGAGGACGCCGCAAGGTCGTGTGCCTGTATCTCGTTCTGGCTTCTTCCATGGGATTCTTGCCGCTCTGTGCCACTGCCGGGACTATTATTCCCCTTCTCGCCATCTCAATGGCGTTCATGGCAGGTGGAACCGGCGCAAACATGGCCCTTCTGGCAGACCTGCTGGTGGAAGATGAAATTCTCGGTTCCGTAACTGGCCTGACGCTGACATTTTCGAACGGGCTCGGCATTCTGGCGCCGGTCATGACAGGATATCTGCTCCAGGCAACCGGCAATTTTCATGGTGTCTTCTACATCACGGGCATCATCATCCTGTGCGGTGCCCTCGCCGCTGCTTTTCTTCCCCGGCGTCCGTTTCATGGCCGCCCTCAGCCGGATCACACTCAATGACCCGCATTCACATGGCAGGCGCGGGCGGCCTTCTCCTTGATGCTGCCGACGGCGCTTTCAACGACATGATACAACGCCGTATCTGGGCCACCAGCCGCGAACTGAACGCGCGAGAGGATGTCGTCCAGACCCTCCCCGGCGTGAACAATCTTCTCGTCATGTTCGATGCCGCCGAAACCGATCATGCCGCCATGGAGAACCTGTTGCGGGATGTGTGGACGCAGGCTTCGGCTGATGAGATCCCCACCCGCGAGATCGTGGTTCCCGTTGTGTATGGTGGCACGTTCGGCGAGGATCTGGCCCTCGTGGCCCGCTTCGCCAACCTGACGGAAGAAGAAACCATCGAAGCCCACATGGCCGGACGCTATAGCGTGGCCGCCATCGGCGCCATGGCCGGCTTCGTCTACCTGACCGGGCTTGATCCCCGACTGGCTATCCCCCGGCGGGATTCCCCGCGCCTGCGCGTCGAGGAAGGGGCCGTGGTCATCGGCGGCGGCCATGCCGGGGTGATGCCCTGCACCTCGCCGTCGGGTTGGCATATCCTCGGGCGGACGGATCTCTGCCTTTTTGACGCCTTCCGCCCCGAACCCGGTCTTCTGCGGCTGGGTGACACCGTCCGTTTCGTGAGGGCCTCATGATCGAAATCCTGACAGGCTCTTCCCTCAACACGATTCAGGATTTTGGCCGCCCCCATGCCATGGCGATGGGTGTGGCGCAGGGCGGGGCGATGGACCGTCTGGCACTGGGTTACGGCAACCTGCTGCTCGATAACCCGCTGGATGCGGCCGGGATCGAGATCGTGTTCTTTCCCTTCCGTGTGCGCTTTCACGCCGGGATGTCCTTTGCCGTCACCGGGGCGGACTGCCCCGTTACCCTGGACGATCTGCAACTCCCGCGTGACTGGGCGATCACCGCCCGTCCCGGACAGACACTGATCATCCGTGCACCACGACAGGGCGCGAGGGCCTATCTGACGGTGCGGGGCGGTCTGGACGTTCCGACCGTTCTGGGCGCGCGTTCAACGGACCTGAAAGGGGGTTTTGGGGGTTTTGAAGGCCGGGCACTCCAGAAAGGGGATCGTCTTGCCTGTATGACGGCCACCAGCATCCGTCTGCCTGCCGCAGGATACGGCCTCTCCCGCGCCTGCCCGCTTCCTCCTGCGGATGGCACACAGGTTCGCGTCCTGCCCGCCGCCGAGCATGAGATCTTCACACCTGAAAGCCTGAAGACCTTCCAGACGGCGGCCTGGACCCTGACGCCCAGCGCCAACCGGATGGGATACCGTCTGGAAGGACAGGAAACACTGGCACTGACCCGCAAGCTCAGCCTGTTTTCCCACGGCATCCTGCCCGGGACGGTTCAGGTTCCGCCTGCGGGGCAACCGATCGTCCAGATGATGGATGCCAATACCTGCGGCGGTTATCCCAAGATCGCCACCGTCATTGAGCCGGATCTCCGCCTGCTGTCCCAGACCACCGTTGGCGCACCGGTCCATTTTCGGGAAATCACGCGCGAAGAAGCGGTTCAGGCCGTCCGTCAGAACGCTACAGACCTGCGGAATCTGACTGCCGGGGTCTCGAAGCTCCGCGCACAACTCGTTTTCTGATCTTTACGTCCGGGAGTTCCAACACCATGACCAAGACAATCGATCTGAACGCCGATCTGGGTGAGAGCTTCGGCCATTACACGATGGGCAATGACAGCGCGATGCTGGACATCGTGACCTCCGCCAACGTCGCCTGCGGCTTTCATGGCGGCGATCCGGAAGTCATGGCCGAAACCTTCCGGATCGCCCGTGAAAAGGGCGTTTCCGTCGGCTCCCATCCAGGCTTTCCGGATCTGTGGGGCTTCGGCCGCCGCGTCATGCCGTTCACGCCCGCGCAGATCGAACGGATCGTGGCCTACCAGATGGGCGCGGCACAAGCTCTCGCCACCTATTCCGATCATCGCATGACCTACATGAAAACCCATGGCGCGCTGGGCAATCTGACCGAACGCGATCCCGCTGTTGCCGAGGCCATCGTAAATGCGGTCAAGGCCGTTGACCCGAATCTTCCCATCATGGCCATCGCCCTGAGCCATCTTGAACGCATCGGCCGCGAGCGGGGTCTGACCGTATTCTCGGAAATCTTCGCGGACCGCGCCTATACGGAGGACGGACATCTCGTGTCGCGCAAGGAACCAGGCGCCGTCCTGCATGACGCCGATTTCGCAGCCGCCCGGGCGGTGCGGATGGTCCAGAACGGCGCCATTGAAACCATCACCGGCAAAATGCTGCCCACACGCATCGATACGATCTGTGTGCATGGTGACAATGCGGAATCCGTGGACGTGGCCCGTAAGGTTCGCGCGGGATTTGAAGCCGCCGGCATTGCCCTGCGCGCCCTGACCTGAAGCAGACCGGAAGACGGACCGCCCCATGATCCCCGATCTCAAGACCCTCGATGCCCTGATGGCCCGGATGCAGGCGCTGGGTATTACCGAACTCGACTATTCCCGCGACGGCGAACATATCCGCCTGGTCCGTGGGGAACAGGGAAACAACCCGCCGACGAACAGCTCTGCTCCAGCGAGCACAGTCCTCTCACCTCCGGTTGCCGAAGAGGCCGTCCCATCAAAGGCCGAGACTACGATCGAAGCCCCGATGCACGGCCAGTTCTATACATCTCCCGCTCCCGATGCGCCGCCCTTCGTCAAACCCGGCGACATCGTGACGGAAGGACAGCCGCTCTACATCCTCGAGGTCATGAAGACGCTCTCGCGCATCGAGGCCGAGTTCCCCTGCCGCATCGTTGCTGTCCTAGCCACAAACGCAGATGCGGTCTCTCCCGGAACGCCCCTGTTCACCGTGGAGCCACTCAATGCATGAGCCGCGCCGTGTCCTGATCGCCAATCGCGGCGAAATCGCCCTGCGGATCACGCGGGCCTGCCGCCTGCTCGGCCTGCACAGCATCGGCATCCATTCCGAGGCCGATGCCAGCCTGGCGCATCTGCGTCTTGTTGACGAAACGATCTGCATTGGCCCGGCTGCCGCCTCGCACAGCTATCTGGACGCCGCCCGCGTCCTGCGCGCCGCCGAACTCACGAATGCCGACATCATCCATCCCGGCTACGGCTTCCTGTCGGAAAATGCCGATTTTGCCGAAGCCGTGGAACAGTCCGGGCGCACGCTGGCAGGCCCGACAGCCGAGATCATGCGCCTGATGGGCGATAAAATAAGCGCCAAGCAGCAGATGCGGCGCTCAGGCGTTCCCTGCCTTCCCGGTACGGAAGATGCCCTGCCTACGGATCTCTCCGAAGCGCAGACCATCTGCGACGCCATCGGCTACCCGCTGATCGTCAAGGCAGCCGGCGGCGGCGGCGGACGCGGCATGCGCGTGGTGATGGCCGCAGCCGATCTGCGCGATGCCATTGAAACCGCCAGGGAAGAAGCTGGTCGCGCTTTCGGTAATCCGTCCGTCTATGCCGAGCGCTTCCTCCAGCATCCCCGCCATATCGAAGTCCAGGTTCTGGCCGACCGGCAGGGCAATGCAGTCTGGCTCGGCGCAAGGGACTGCTCCATCCAGCGTCGCCATCAGAAGCTGATCGAGGAAGCCCCGGCCATCGGCATCGCCCCGCAGGCCATAGCCGAACTGGGCGAGCGCTGTGCGAAAGCCTGCACCCTGATGGGCTACACCGGCGCCGGCACCTTCGAGTTCCTGTACGAAGATGGTGCATTTTCTTTCATCGAGATGAACACCCGCCTTCAGGTCGAACACCCCGTCACGGAAATGACGACCGGCATCGACATCGTCCGTGAACAGCTCCTCATTGCGATGGGACAGCCGCTTTCCTTCACACAGGCCGATATCCGCACCGAAGGCCACGCCATCGAGTGCCGCATCAATGCCGAAGACCCCGAGAGCTTCCGCCCTGCCCCCGGAAAAGTCCTGAACTGGCGCGCCCCTGGCGGCCCCGGCGTACGCGTCGATACCCATCTGTATGACGGCTACGTCGTGCCCTCAAACTATGATTCCCTGATCGCCAAGCTGATCGTCCACGGAACGGATCGCAGGGATGCCCTCAACCGCATGCACGCCGCCCTCTCCGAAATGCAGATCACTGGCATCGCCACGACCACGCCCCTGCATCTGCGCCTGATGAACGAGCCCGGCGTGCGCGAAGGCAGCGTCAGCGTGCACTATCTCGAAGCCCTCATGCGAAAGTCCGCCCCATGACTTTTCTTGAAGACCTTCTGAACGAGCTTCCAGACCTGGTCAGCCGGATGAGACATTACGATGTCCGTCATGTCTCCTTGAAAAATGAGATGGGCGCGATTGCCCTGACCGTGACGGCGACCCCGTGCCAGACGGCTCATGGTGCTCCGGCCATAACGGTGGAAGACATTCCCGTTCTCAGCCCTGAGATGGGCCGGTTCCGACAGAATGGCCTGAGCGAAGGTCAGACCGTCTGGACCGGAGAGATCATTGGCTTTGTAGAGACAGGCGTCCTTCGCCTACCTGTTACGGCCACGACGAACGGCATACTTGGTCCGGCCGAGATCGGCGATGGCAGCCTCGTGGGCTATCATGACATCCTCTTCAGGATTCATCAGGGTGCCTGAAGAGGTGCGCTCAGAGAGAGGCTGCGGAGCGCGAGGCCTGTTCGTAAAAGCCCGTCAGGACACGGAGCGCCTTGGCGACCTCGGCAATCGTGACGTCACCGACTTCCCGGTTCTGCGGAATATGCTCCAGCAGACAGATCCGGCGCAGACGGGCATATTCCATGCAGGCTTCCCGGCCTTTCTGCGTGGTGCTGACGAAGACTTCCTTGCCCTGACGCCGCCGCTGGATCAGCCCGTGCTCGTCCAGCTTTTTCAGCGCGTAGTTCAGGTAATGCCGTTCGGACAGGTTGAGGGTGAACATCAGGTCCGAGATGCTTTTTTCCCGGTTCCGATGCGTGACGCTGTGAAGAATGAGCGTGTCGAGCGCCGAAAGATCCGGCAGTCCCGCCGCCGCCATGCCACGCGACATCCAGCGATGAAACGCATGGTTCACGACCGTCAGGGCAAACTCGAATTCACTCAGGTCCTCGTTCCCTGGCAACGCCAGATGCGACGAAGACACGATGAAGGCCCGTTCCATATCCGCAACATCCGGCATGACCGGCGTGCGGCTCCCGCCTTTCGCGTCCTTCATGGCCCTTTTCACTCTCCTTCAGTCCGCGCCCTCTCGAGGCGCTCCACGATACTCTAACCCGATACGGAAAACATAGGCATGGTCGACAGTACACAAATCCGTCTCGCCGCTGATATCGGTGGCACATTCACGGATGTGGTTCTACAGACACCGCAGGGCCGTCTGACACGCAAGGTCCTTACGACGCCCAGCGCACCCGAACAGGGCGTCATGGATGGCATCGGGCTTGTGATCCAGGACGCGGGCCTGCAGTTCCCCGACGTAACAGTCTTCGTGCACGGCACGACGCTGGCGACCAACGCGATCATCGAACGCCGGGGCGCCCGCACGGCCCTCATCGGAACACAGGGTTTTCGGGACATTCTGGAAATCGGCACTGAAAGCCGGTTCAACCAGTATGACCTGATGCTGCAGAAGCCCAGCCCGCTTGTCCCCCGGGACCTGCGCTTTACCGTTCCCGAACGCATGGATGCCCGAGGTACCGTTCAGCTTCCGCTGGATGAACAGGCAGTTCTGGCGCTTGTGCCCCAATTACGGGACGCACGCGTCGAGAGCATCGCCATTGCGTTCCTCCATGCCTATGCTAATCCGGCGCATGAACAGCGGGTTCGGGCACTTCTTCAGGAAGCCCTGCCAGACGTCACAATCTCCATTTCAAGTGAGGTTTGTCCCGAAATCCGGGAATATGAACGTACCTCGACTACGGTTGCCAATGCCTATGTCCAGCCCCTGATGGCGGGCTATCTGGGGCGCCTGCGCGAGGCCCTCAATGCACAAGGCTTTCAGGGCGCGCTGTATCTCGTCACGTCAGGCGGCGGCCTCACCGCGCTTGAGACGGCCCGGCAGTTTCCCGTCCGCCTGGTGGAATCCGGTCCGGCCGGTGGTGCCATCTTCGCAGCCCAATGCGCCGAGCGGCTGGGCGAGAACCGCGTCCTGTCCTTCGACATGGGTGGTACGACTGCAAAAGTGTGCCTCATTGAAGACGGAGAACCTGCCTCATCCCGTTTCTTCGAAGTGGACCGCACGGCCCGCTTCATGAAAGGGTCCGGCCTGCCCCTGCGGATCCCCGTGATCGAGATGGTCGAGATCGGCGCCGGTGGCGGGTCAATCGCCCATCTGGACGCCATGAAACGCGTGGTCGTCGGACCGGAGAGCGCATCTTCCGTTCCAGGACCCGCCTGTTACGGGCTGGGTGGCAAGCGTCCCGCCGTTACGGACGCGGACGTCATGCTCGGCCTGATCCGCCCGGAAAACTTCGCGGGTGGCAGCATCAAGCTCCAGCCGGATCGTTCAGCCGAAGCGCTTCTGGCCGATATCGGCGCCCCGCTGGGCCTGTCGGTAGAAATGTCGGCCCATGCGGTCTATGAAATCGTCTGCGAAAACATGGCCAGCGCCGCCCGCGTTCATGCCGCCGAGCGTGGCGCTGTCATCGGTGATCACACCATGATCGCCTTCGGTGGCGCGGCCCCTCTGCACGCAGCGCGTGTCGCGGAAAAGCTCGGCATCCAGCGGCTCGTCATTCCATCCAATGCGGGTGTCGGCTCAGCCGTGGGCTTTCTCGCAGCCCCCGTCTCGTTCGAACTGGTCCGTTCTTTCCCCATGCGTCTGGACGAGAGCTTCAGTTCAGAAGAGGTCTCGGCGCTGCTGGATGACATGACACAGGCTGCACACGGTCTGGTTCAGGACGATGCCCGCACCGAAACGCTTCACACCCGGCGCGCGGGGTTCATGCGCTATGTCGGTCAGGGCCATGAGATCATCGTAACCCTCCCCGACGGCCCCATCAGCAGCGATCATCTGTCTGCGCTCCGGGACGCGTTCGAAGCGGAATATGCGCGCCAGTTTGCCCGCGTCATCCCCCACGCCGCCGTCGAAATCCTGAACTGGTCCGTCAGCGTATCCACCACACCGCGGAAATATCCCCCCTTCGTGGCCGCCCCGGCCCTGCACGACGCAAAATCCGGCGACATCCGGAAGCTGTTTGATGGCGCAACCGGCACTCATGTCGATCTGCCGGTTTATGAACGCACGGAGATGGGACCGGGCAGCCGCATTTCCGGTCCCGCCCTGATCGCCGAAAAAGAAACCACGACCTACGTTTCCTCCCGCTACAACGCCCATTTGGACGGAAGCGGCAACATCATTCTGGACATGAAGGACGCCGTCTGATGAGCGCACACTCCCATAAGGAAATCGATTTCCAGATCATGTGGAACCGCCTGATCGCCGTCGTCGGCGAACAGGCCCAGGTGCTGATCCGCACGGCCTTCAGCCCCATCGTCCGCGAATGCGAGGACATTTCGGCCGGCATCTTCGACCTGCAGGGCCGGATGATCGCGCAGGCCGTGACCGGCACACCCGGCCACGTCAATTCCATGGCGGAATCCGTCGGCCATTTCCTGCGTCACTTCCCGATCTCGACCATGAAGGAAGGAGACGCCTACATCACGAACGATCCATGGATGGGAACGGGACATCTCAACGATTTCGTCATCACCACCCCGGCGTTCCACAAGGGCCGTCTGGTCGGACTGTTTTCCTGCACCAGCCACCTAATGGATATCGGCGGACTGGGCAACGGACCAGAAGCGACAGACGTTTTCATGGAAGGTCTGTCGATCCCCATGCTGAAACTGATCGATCAGGGACAGGTCAACGAAACGCTGATGGCCATGATCCGCGCCAACACCCGCCTGCCGGTGGACACGGAAGGCGATACCTATTCGCTGGCCGCCTGCAACGATGTCGGTGTCCGCGCATTATGCGACATGATGGACGAGTTCCGGCTCGACAACCTCAACCCACTGGCCAATTTCATCATCGAACGCTCCCGACAGGCCGTTCTGGACAAGATCGCAGCCCTCCCACAGGGCACCTGGTCCCATGAGATGACGATCGACGGCTACAACGCCCCCCTGACGCTCAAGGCAAAGCTCACCGTCAGCGAAGGCCGTGTCAGCGTCAGCTATGATGGCTCCCCGCCGACGGTCGGTCGCGGGATCAACGTCCCCATGGCCTATACGCGGGCCTATACAGTCTTCGGGCTGGCCTGCGCGATCTCGCCTGACGTTCCCAACAATGCAGGCTCTCTTGCGCCCTATCATGTCGAGGCGCCGGAAGGTTCTGTTCTGAACGCAATGCGTCCCGCCCCCGTCTCTTCCCGCCATGTCATCGGACAGATGCTGCCGGACATGGTGTTCGGATGCCTGCGCACGCCTCTTCCCGACAGGGTTCCGGCGGAAGGGACGTCCTGCCTGTGGAACATTGCCGTTCGTGGCCAGTGGTTCCCAAAAGGATCGGATGCCTCCCAGACCTACGCTTTGGCCATCACGACCAATGGCGGCACCGGTGCCCGCCCCGGCCTGAACGGCCTTTCCGCAACGGCCTTCCCATCCGGCGTGCACGGCACACCGGTGGAAATCGCGGAAATCCAGTGCCCGCTCATTTTCTGGGAAAAGGAACTCCGTGAGAACAGCGGTGGTCAGGGCCAGACCAAGGGCGGCGACGGACAGGTCATGCGGATCGGTACGACCCAGAAGCAGCCGTTCGAACTGCTGGCAGCATTCGACCGCGTCGATCATCCGGCCCGTGGTGCGCTCGGCGGACAGGACGGCGCGGCAGGCCGTGTCGAGACCGCATCAGGCCGGAAGCTTGCCGGCAAAGGCCTTCAGGTCCTGAAGCCGGACGAGGTTCTTGTCCTCATGACGCCAGGCGGCGGCGGACTAGGGGTTCCCTGAAACGGACCTGCACCCTTCTTCATCGCAAAGGGGGATGCAGGTCCCTTAAGACTCAGAGGCAGTGGGGCGGGGTACGTCCCGCTAGGGCATCCTGAACCTGTGACGCGCACAGCATCGCCATCCGGCGCAGGGCTTCCTCGGTTGTTGCACCAATATGGGGCGTCAGAACAACATTCGGCGCTCCGAGCAGCGGGTCATCCGGCAGAGGCGGCTCGGGCGACATCACGTCCAGACCTGCGCCTCCCAGATGTCCTTCTGCCAAGGCCTTCGCGAGAGCGGGGCCGTCCACTTCCCCACCACGACTGGTATTGATTAGGATCGCTCCCTGTTTCAGGCGGGACAAGGCCGAGGCATCGATCGTGGGACGGCCACTTCCCTGTGCCGGTCGATGAAGCGACAGCACGTCAGATGCAACCAGAAGATCATCAAGGCTTTCCGCCCGTGTCACGCCCGCAGCCTCAAAAACATCTGCCGGGACACTCGGAGACCACGCCATGACTTTCATGCCCAAGCCCTGTCCTGCAATCTGCGCAACATGCCGGGCAATGGCACCAAAGCCGACCAGTCCAAGCGTCCGCGTATGCAATTCCATACCCTTGCGCGTATAACGGAACTCCCAGTTCCCTTCCCTCACGGCGCGATCCGCTTCGCAGATGCGGCGCACAACCGCCAGCAGAAGACCTATGGTCATTTCCGCAACGGAGCGGCTGTTGGTATTGGGGGCGTTCGTCACCAGAACCCCACGCGTTGCCGCTGCAGCCTTGGCAATCCGGTTTGTCCCCGAACCATGGCATGAAATGATTTTCAGGTTCGGTGCGGCCTTCAGCGCCTCTTCACTGAAACCCAGATCCCGCGTGATAACTGCATCGGCATCACCGATTTCACGGATAACGGCATCCATCGTAGGTGCTGTGGCATAGCGGGTTCTAATTCCCGCATTATTCAGACATGTTACAGCATCAGGATGAATTCTTTGTGCAATGAAACACAGGCTCATGTTATCGCTTTCCACAGTCACAGGACAAAACTGACGAGATGATACCGCGGCAATCCGCATCATTCAGGATTAATGATCATCCGTTTGAGGAAGCACGCCTGCGCAGCAGCCGTTCCAGCAGACCTGCTCCCAGAAGAAAGTCTTCCATTTCCATGCTCTCGTCGGGATTGTGGCTGCCATTCTCGTTTCGGACAAACAGCATTTCTGTCGGGACGCCCTGCCCCGCAAATGTTGCTGCGTCATGTCCAGCCCCGCTGGCCATGGAAACGGCTGGGATACCCATTTCCAGTGCCAGATCTTTCACCTGCGCCTGAATCGTTTCATCCATGATCGCCGGCGTGCTTTGTGTCCGAGGTCCTAAATCGACGCGGACCGAGAACTCTGCTTCAACCCGGCGAGCCTGCTCGATGACCCGTGCGTTCATGCGCTCCAGCAGCGCTTCGTCACGCGAACGGATATCGATGACCAGTTCAAGTCTTCCCGGCACGGCAGCAAAATTGGCCTGCGCCGGATCCGTCTGGCACACACCGAATGTCAGGGTCATCTCCTCATCGGCGGCTTCAACCGTTTTCCAGTCCTCGTGAAGCGCCATCATCATGCTTGCACCAGCCATGACGGCATCGGAGCGGAAGCGACGCGGTGTTGCGCCGGAATGGGCATACTGACCGTGAATGACTGCAGAGCGATACCGGGTACTGCCACAGATTCCGGTTACGATCCCGACGGGAACATCCGCTTCCAGCAGCACTGGTCCCTGCTCGATATGAAGTTCCACGAAGCAGTCGATTTTCGCCGGGTCCAAGACAGACGCCCTGCCACACAGTTCAGGATGCGCACCACAGGCCCGCATATGATCGCGCAGTGTCACGCCGTCATCACTGCGCGGTGTCTCAAGGGCTTCTGCAGGCAGCAGACCAAAAGCCGTGCGACTGCCCAGATAGGATAACGGAAACCAGACGCTTTCTTCCGCCCGGGTTACGATCAGCGTTGTATTGCGCTCAGGCTGGAATTTGGCTCTGGCCCAGGCACACAGAATCAGAAGTCCTGCGACTGCCCCTGCAGCACCATCAAAATTGCCACCGCACGGGACTGTATCCACATGCGATCCGGTCATGACTTCAGGCAGATCACGGTTATGACCGGGAAGGGTAATGAACAGGTTTGACGCCCAGTCCCTGCGGATTTCCAACCCGTGCTCCTTGGCGATATCTTCAAACAGGGCATGCGCCCTGTTCTCACCCTCGCCGTAGGATGGACGGGTCATTCCCAACCCGTCAAAGCCGATATCATGCAGGCAATTAAACACCCGGTTTGCCAGTTCCGGGTTAAGAACAGGGGCGGCAGCAGCCATATTGGAAGATGTCACGGCACTGGACACGGAAATTCCTTTTCGAACCGGGTGAAAGAGACCTACTGCTTGGTAAAAAGCTGCTTCATATCGGCAAACGCCTTGAATTCCAGCGCATTGCCTGCCGGGTCACAGAAGAACATAGTCGCCTGTTCGCCGGGAAGCCCTTCAAAACGGATCTGCGGCTGCAGTCCGAAAGTAATGCCATGACGACGAACGCGCTCCGCGAGGGCTTTCCAGTCGTCCATGTCCAGTACTACGCCAAAATGGGGGATCGGCACATTATGCCCGTCCACGGCCCCGCTTCCCGCGTCCCCTTTGCGACATGCGCCTGGAGCAAGATGGGTCACGATCTGATGGCCGTACAGGTCAAAATCAATCCAGCTGTTCGTGCTGCGTCCTTCCGGACACCCCAGAACCTCGCCATAGAAGACGCGAGCGGCGTCAAGATCATCGACCGGAAATGCAATATGAAACGGATTAGGCATCTCTACACCAAAAATTAAGAAGGAATATATGAAATAACACGCAGAAACTTGCGCATTATAGAATGAATATATGTCTTCTGATGAAAGCAAAGACTACCTTTGCGGCTGATCTCTTGAGACCCGCCGCAAAGGCAACGGCATGTCAGTCCTGTTTCAGGACAAGTTTTCCCTTTTCACGCGTGAAGTGAACGCCGTAGGGCTCACAGAGAGCCTCGAAGCGAGACAGGATGCTTGCGCCTTCTTCCCCTTCAGCGAGAAAAGGCAGGCCGCGCGTATGAGCGCTTTTGCCCAGTCCAAGTGAGACGGGATGGATTTCCATGGACGACAAAGTCCCATCGTCGGCAAACTCGCAGATCGGCAGGAGGGTTTCCCAGAAACGCCGGTCTGCCGGGAAGCCCTTCGTATCATTCAGGGTCCGGGTCTTATAGACCTGATGCGGCGTCACATCCGTGCTGACCTTGTAGAAGGTATAGGAGTCCTCCGGCAGCATATCGACGAGTTCATTCTGGCCGATGAAATTGCCAAGGCTGTAGAAAATCGGTTTGCCTTTGTAGATTTCCATTCCCTTCAGAAGATGCTGACCGTGACAGACCACGATGTCAGCCCCCTGATCGATGGCATCACGGGCAAAAGCCTCCAGGAATTCGCCCGGTTTTTCCCAGCTGATGGTTCCATCTGCGTCATATCCGACTTCATGGGTATGAACACTGACGATCACCACGTCAGAGACGACCCGGGCTTCGCGGACCCAGCGTCCGATTTCCTCCAGATCCCGCGCATTCGGGGCGCTAGTGATGCGGGTTTCACTGCCCTCGACAAAGCGGGTACCGTCCAGCGTCAGCGTCCCTTCCGGAGCGGGATAGCCGAAGCCGAGCTTGATCTGCTCCTGCTTGATTTTCTCCAGACCAAGACCTGCAGAAATCTTCTGCAGCACCGAAAGTTCTTCCGGCTTTACCTGATACGTCGTGTTGAAATGCAGCGGATTGAGACCGGGGCGTCCCTGCATGCTACGCGTCTGATCCGCAGCTTCCTGTCCGCGCGCGAATGTCGAACAGCACGAGAGCATCGATACTGTGCCTGCAGGATGGCTGAAATAAGCCGGGCGACGCGCTTCCTCGAGGGTCAGCCCTACACCGGAATACAGGATTTCGCGCCTTTTCAGCTCTTCAATCGCAATACGAAGACCAGAAATGCCGTAATCAAGGCAGTGATTGGTGGCGGCCGCGAACAGATCGAAACCGGCAGTGCGAAGTTCGTCCAGGATCCAGGGATGGGCGCTGAAATGAGATCCGCCATGATCAAGGGCGGGATCACCCTGATAATCGCTCGGCATGATCTCAAGATTTGTGAAGGACGCGTCGCAGTCCCGGATCATGTCAAACAGCGGGGCGCAGACCGGATCGATATCCGTATTCAGCCGGCGCAGGACAATGCTGTCACCCGTGAGGCAGACTTTCATATTCAGGTCTTTCAACTACAGTTACAGAATTTCAGAAGGAACAGAGGGGCTGTCTGGGGGCGTAATCTTGCGCGTCACGGACCACAGAATAACGGCACCAGCCGTAACCGTGATGGCCATACACACCATCCCGGCTGACAGGGTTCCTGTGAGAGAGGTCAGCTTTCCGACGACCATTGGGCTGATGACGCCTCCCCACAGACCAATGGCGTTGATCAGCGCAAATCCACCGGTGGCAGCGCTCCCCTGGAAGACATTCGCGGCCATTGCCCAGAATACAACATAGGACGCGTAGATCCCGGCCGTCGCCCCCGCCAGAACAATCATCTTCAGAGCAAAGATGTCTGGAATGACAGTGGTCAGCAGAAAGCACATGCTGGCCAGAACTGCTGGAGCGTAGCAATGAAAACTCCGCTCTTTCAGCCTGTCCGACCGGGCACTCCAGTACGCCATGGAGGCGACGGAAATCACATAAGGGAACGAGGAGTAGAACCCGACCGCCACGGACGAATGGACGCCAGACTCATGGATAATGGATGGCAGCCAGAAATTCAGCATGTACATTCCTGCCATGAGGGCGAAGAAGCCTAGTCCCAGGAAATAAATCGCCGGATCACGGATAACAGCGGAAAATTCCACGTGGCGCACATTCTTTCGGACGCTCCAGGCCTCGATCGTCTCGCGTTCCTGTGCCGACAGCCACGCAGCGTCTTTTGGGGCTGTAGGAAGCACGAAAGCGACGATGACTCCGAGCACGATGGACGGAAGCCCTTCGAGAAGGAACATCCAGCGCCATCCCGCCAAACCGGCAAGCTGATCGAAATGGGAGAGAATCAGTCCCGAGATCGGGCCGATAATGATCCCGGCCAGAGGCAGTGAGAGCTGGTGCCAGAAAATGACGGCCGACATCCGGTTCTCGGGATACCAGCGGGCCAGATAATAGGTGCAGGTCGGGGCAAATCCTGCTTCGAACACGCCCAGCAGAAAACGCAGGACATAAAAGCTGTCGCGGCTATGAATGAAACCGGTCGCCGCCGATGTCATGCCCCACAGAACCATGATTCTGGCAAATGTTTTGGGCGCGCCCACCCGCGATGACCAGAGGCTGATCGGAATTTCGAACAGGACCAGACCGACAAAGAAAATCCCAGCTGCAAACCCGAACTGTGCCGCGGTCAGTCCTACGTCCTGAGAGATATGGCTGCGTGCAAACCCCAGATTGGTGCGGTCGATACTGTCCATCAGGTAGATCACAATGATCCACGACATGATCCGCCAGTTCAGGCGATGGTAAAGTCTGGTCTGTATCTCGTTCATCAATACCGTCTCCCCCACGACACAGGATGCTTCTCGCAGAAAAAGGGTCCGATGCCTTGAAGCATTTCCGGAATATTCCGGAATCAGAAGTTATAGGAAAAACGGCCACCTACAAATCTAGGCTGTCCGGAAATGCCCATGTTGACCGTTGTCGCGAGCGTACGGCTGACGATGTAATCACGGTTGAGAATGTTCGTGGCATAAGCCGTCACAGCCCAGCGTCCCTTGACCGGTTTGAAGGTCACGCTTCCATTCATGAGGAAGTATGCCGGCAGCAGATAGGTTCCGGTGCCGCGCGGGACAGTATTTTGTGCACCACGATATGAATAATCCCCCTGAAGCGTGACGGTATATTTCCGGAAAACTGGTTTCGTCTCGTAGGAAATACTTCCGTTCAGTGTTAGCTTGGGGATGCCCATATCAGCCCCGTTATAGCTGTCGGTTATCGACCTGTACTGTCCGGTCTTGGCGTAATAGGCGGTCACGGCCTGCACGTTCAGGACCTGGAAGTCATCATAAGTTCCGCGCTGGTAGCCCACATTCTGCGAGAGTGTCAGGCCCCGGAAAGGATGGGCACTGATCGAAAGTTCCGTGCCGAAAATGTGCGAGCGGGGTACATTGACATAGGAACCGACCGTTCCCCAGCCAGGAACCAGGATATACGAGAAATACTGCTGGTCGTGGTAGGAATCCCAGAACGCTGCGCCGTTGATCCGCAGACGGTGATTGAAGAATTCACTTTTGAAGCCGACTTCATAAGCCATCAGCCATTCAGGTTTGAAGCCTGCCGCCTGCTGCTCGGTCAGCGTAGTGTTGGCAGTAAAGCCGCCCGGCTTCACGCCGCGCCGGATATCAGCATACAGCATCGCATTCTGCAGCACCTGATAGTTGATGCCGACCTTACCTGAGAATTGGTTTGTCAGGGCGCCGTGGTTGGCGAAAACCTGACTATAGGTTTTTGCCAGCGTTACTGGATTGTAGCGATACACCGCGTCGTCAAGGAACTGACGGTCATCACTCTGATGCTCCAGACCGAAAATCAGGTGAAGTTTAGGCGTCAGGGCATATTTCAGGTTCACGAACTGTGAGAAATTCTGCTGTGGCTGCACATGAGTGCTGTCCTGAAAATAATACTTTCCGGCGCGGTCCGTATAATCGAACCAGTTCTCGCCCGAGGCACGTACGCGATTGTAATACATGCCTGCCACCCATTCGAGCCGATTGTGGAGCGCCATGCCCGAAAGGCGCACTTCCTGCGAGAACACATTCATGCTTCCCGTCAGGTAGCTGTCACCGGAACGATAGGCTTCGGCGTCACGATCGATATATTCATGGCGCTGCTGCTGCTGGAACGAGGAGATTGTCGCCAGATGCGCCCAGCCCAGATCCCGGTCGGCGTTCAGATTGATGCCCCACTGCATGTCATTATAGGACGGTTTGCTGTTAGGGGAGATCCCGAGAAGCTTGGCGTACTGGGGATTAAGATTCCAGCCCGTCGCATAGATATCCTGATCGCGCGGGAGGATGTTATTGCTGTCAGACAGGACGAAACCGGCCTGCGCTTCTGAAGAATCCTGGGACCAGTTGGCGGTCAATTTGATGTTCGTCTTGTCATCGGGCTGCCAAGCCAGCTTCCCGCGCAGCGCGCCCTCGTTGGCACGCCCGATCGATTCCCCATTGACCCGGTTGTAGCGGAAAGCCCCACCCTGCAGCATCTGTCCGGCAAGGCGGAACTGGAGCCGGTCCGTGATCGGTGCGGACACATAGAAATTCGTCTTGCTGCGCGCGTAGCTCGCGATGTCTTCCGATGCACCGTAATGAAGGGTCTTGGTCGGGTCATTGGTTGTGATGCGGACTTCGCCACCCGTATCGGCAATGCCATGCTCAAAGCCGACCGGGCCTGGCTCGACACCGACGGACGCCACATCGAACATCTGGCCGGAACTCATCGCCGTGATGGTGTACGGTACGTCATCGAAATAGGTCATGACCGAAGACATGTTGTTCTGGGTGTAGTCCTGCATGCCGATGCCGCGCAGGTAATAGTCTGGAACGTTCGAGCCGCCCTCAGTCTGGATCGTAAGGTTGGGCACCAGATTCTGGATATCTTCCACGGTCGTGACATGATGCGTCACGAGGTCTTCGGCGGTCAGATTGGTGATATTGCCGGCACGATGCTGATCGGCGCCGAAACCGAACGCCCGACGCTTCGTCGTGACGCTGATGACTTCGGGATGATCCTGCTTTGCCACCGCATGATGCACAGGAGCAACATGCGCATCCGCATGTCTGGACGGGACTGCCCGACGGCTTTTGTCGTTTTTTGAAGTAGCAGCATAAGCCCCCGCCATCGAAAGGCATCCCGTACAGACGGACAGCATCAGGAAGCCGCGGAATGCGTTTCTCACAACAGAACCCTGCCGTTCAGCCCGAACCATAATCATCCTGAACTCCTGCTCACAAACCGATCATCCCGCAGACCGGCAAACCTTATGTTTCATATTCAGAACATATTTAGATTTCAGGACATAGCTGTTCGTGTTTGATTCAAAAGATAACAAAACTATCTTATCGGACAGCTATTCTGAGAAAAATCCGCAGATATCCTAGGATATTAGTGGGGGCATTACTCAAAGAAGATGAAAAAAACATTTTGTTTCTGATTTTTTGTTAGAAAGTGCCGCGAAATTTTTTGTGTAAATGATCGTTTATCGCAATATTCCGAATTCGTGCCTAACATCAGGAATGCCGCCATGCCGATACGAAACACTGGAAATATCTGGGATCATGTCGACGCCTTGGCAGATGAGGCCATTGCCCTGAGCGATAGTGTATGGGCTGTTCCAGAACTCTGTTACGACGAGCATCAGTCCTGCGCGCTGCATACCCGGATGCTGACCGATCATGGCTTTGTCCTCACCCCCCAGGTCGCAGGCATCTCGACAGCCGTAATGGGCGAAAGCGGGAAGGATGGTCCGGTCATTGCTTTTCTGGGGGAATACGATGCCCTGCCCGGTCTCGCGGCGGCGCCAGGCGCTTTCGATCATATTCCGACGATAGAAAACGGTCATGGATGCGGGCACAACCTCCTAGGCGCTGCCTCCCTTCTGGCCGCCGTCGCTGTGCGAGACTGGCTTGCTGTCATGCAACTCCCCGGCCGTGTCCGGTATTATGGATGCCCAGCCGAGGAAGGCGGAGCGGGAAAAGGCTTTATGGTCCGAGGGGGCGCATTCAAAGGAGTGGACGCTGCCATCTCATGGCACCCATCTCCATTCTGCGGGGTCCTCCCACCATCTTCCTTGGCGAACGTCCGAATGGATTTCACATTCACCGGCCGTTCGGCTCACGCCGCGGCCGCGCCACATCTGGGACGGTCAGCCCTAGATGCGATCGAACTGATGAGCGTGGGCGTCAACTATCTGCGTGAGCACATGCTTCCCACCTCCCGCATCCATTACGCTTATATCAATGCCGGGGGAGCGGCTCCGAATGTCGTACAGGCGGAGACGACCGTTCGGTATTCCGTTCGGGCAGAAGATCTTTCTGAATTGCTTGCACTGGCCGAGCGGGTGCGGCAGGTCGCTCAGGGAGCAGCCCTGATGAGCGGCACTCAGGTTCAGAGCATCGTAACCGGGGGCGTTGCAAACCTGCTCCCCTGCCCCCCCTGGAAAAAGTGATGCGGGAAAGTTTCGAGCAACTCGGACCACCACCTTTCAGTGCCGAAGATCAGGTTTTCGCCGCAAGGATACAGGAGACCCTGTCAGCCGAGGATATTGAATCCGCTCTTCGGCAGGTGGGACGCTCCGTATGTGATGAACCTCTGTCCGACTTTGTCCTGCCTGCCGGTAGCCGCTTTTCCCTGGGTTCCACGGATGTCGGAGATGTCAGCTGGACCGTCCCGACGGTTCAGGCCCTAGGGGCAACCTGCGCAATCGGGACCCCCCTTCATTCATGGCAGATGACCGCTCAGGGCGTCTCCGATGTCGCACACAAAGGAATGATCCACGTCGCCAAAGCTATGGCGATGACTGCCATTCGATTATTTCAGTCCCCGGAGGTTCTGAAAGAAGCGCAGGACGAGCACGCGAAGCGCCTTCTTCGTACGCCTTATGTCTGCCCCATTCCCGCGGATACTTTTCCGCCTCAGGAAGTTCGCTGAAAAGAAGTCGAAATCCTGTTCTGATATCCCGGCGCTTGCCATACCATGACGTCTGAAGACATCATTTTCACATCAGAAACGAGAGATAGCGCATCTTGGATACACGCTTTCTGGAAAGCTTCATCGCCATCGTGGAACGCGGTTCCATTGCCGATGCTGCCCGTCAGCTCTCACTCACCCCCGCAGCCGTTTCGCAGCGCATCAAGGCTCTTGAAGACCAGATCAGACAGCCTCTGCTGATCCGTGCCGGCAGGACCGTGACACCGACCGCTGCGGGCCTTGCCATCATCGAGAAGAGCCGACAGCTCATCAAAGGTGTCGAAGAATTGCGGTCCCTCGCCTTTAAGGAAGAATTTGCAGGCGAACTAAAAATCGGCGCCATTTCCACAGCCCTGACCGGCATTCTTCCCTTCATGCTGAAAAAATTCTTTGTCGAGTATCCGCAGATTGACCTGCATGTCACACCTGGTCAGTCGATCAAGCTGTATCATGAGGTTCTGGAAGGGCAATTGGACTGCGCGATCATCGTCGAGCCCCCTTTTGGTATTCCCAAAACATGTGGCTGGAAAAGACTTCTGTCAGAACCTCTGATGGTTCTGGTTCCGGAGAGTTGCACTGAAACAGACCCTTTGAAGATCCTCAAGAACAATGTTTTTCTACGCTACGATCGCAATCAGTGGGGTGGCCGCGTCGCCGATACGTTCCTCAAGGACAACAGAATTTTCCCCAAGGAGCAACTGGAACTGGACTCCCTGGAAGCCATCGCCCTGATGGTCAGTCAAGGCATTGGCATTTCCGTGCTGCCGGACTGGCTGCCCCCATGGCCGGAAGGCCTCAAGGTGCGAAAGATTCCTGTCTCCAGTACCCCACCCCAGCGCCATATCGGCCTGCACTGGCTGCACGCATCACCGCACGCCCATCTCATCAAGACCATGGAGCCATTCCTTACCCTCAAGAAAGCTTGAAGGTTCTCACTTTCCCCATTCCGGATAACCGTTCATGGACACACGCTTCCTTGAAAGTCTGCTCATTGTTGTCGAACAAGGCTCCATCGCAGCCGCCGCACGCCAGCAGCACCTAACCCCCGCAACCGTGGCACAGCGGCTTCGGACACTGGAAGAGGAAATCGGCTGTTCCCTGGTCCAGCGAAACGGACGGCATGTGCGCCCGACCGAACATGGCCTGGCCATCCTCGAGCAGAGCCGCCAGATCATTACTTCTGTCCGTGAACTCTGCGTGATTGCGACAAGCGATACCCCTGTAGGCAAACTCAGGCTAGGAGCCATTTCCAGTGTCGCAAACGGCCTTCTTCCCCCTTATCTGAAGCGCTTTTTCGAATGTTTTCCTGAAATCGAATTACACATTATGCCAGGATCATCCTCCGCGCTTTACAACGCCGTTCTGGATGGGGCACTTGATGCCGCCTTCATCGTCGAGCCGCCCTTCGATATTCCGGAAACCTATGTCCGGGAAACCCTGCGCTCAGAGCCACTCATTGTTCTGGTTCCCGGCGATGTAACGGAGGCCGATCCGCATGAAATCCTGCGCAACTATCCCTTCATACGTTATGATCGCAACCAGTGGGGTGGACGACTGGCGGATGACTATCTGAAACGTACCGGAATCTGGCCTCATGAACGGTTGGAACTGGATGCGCTCGATGCCATTACGATTATTGTCAACCAAGGAACTGGCGTATCCCTGATCCCGGACTGGGCTCTTCCTTGGCCGGAAGGCTTTTACCTGAAAAAGGTTTTACTTCCAGATCCTGTGCCTTGCAGGAAACTTGGATTTCTTTTTGAGAAAGAAACACTCAAAAGGCGCCTTATCAATCGCCTTCTTGATACTCTTAAGTATCCAATCAAAGCCTTTGAAATATAAATATAAGAAATTAATAAATATATTTATAATTTTATTTTTTCTGCATTGATTATCAATGAATTAAATTTATTTAAAATAAATTTTTTAATGTTTCTAATTCAGAATATAGACTAGATCACATTGATAAAGACCTAATCCAGAGCTCTGTGATGGCGAGACTAAAGACGCCCATGAAAGATAAGACAGTCTTGTCACAGCGTGCTGTGATGCGGCGTATCTGTTTGAGCTCGTTGAACATCCGCTCGATGCGGTTGCGGTCCCTGTAACGCCGCCAGTCTGTTTTCTGTGGAGCGCTGCGGCCTTTGCGTGATGGAATGACCGGCAGGATCCCGTGGACCAGCAGCTCCTGGCAGAAACTGTCACTGTCATAGCCCCGGTCGGCCAGCATGGCTTTGGGGTTCGGGGCAGGTAGCTTCATCAGGGCGTCTATGGCTTTGTAATCCGAGACCTGGCCTCCGGTAAGGACAAAGCCGAGAGGGCGTCCCTGATTGTCACATCGGGCATGGATTTTGCCCGTAAAGCCGCCGCGTGACCGACCAGAAGCCTCCGAATAAGCCCCCCTTTTGCCCCAGTGGCCTGTGAATGGGCGCGGATTACGGTGCTGTCGATCCTATGCTGCCAGTTATCAGTCAGCCCCAGATCTACCAGGGTCTGTAAAAGAGCATCCCAGACACCCTGTTCAGCCCAACGCCGGAACCGGACATAGACCGAGTTCCACTTGCCGTAGCGTTCATGCATGTCCCGCCAGGGGCAACCCGTTCGTAGAACATGCAGCATACCATTGAGAAACTGGCGATTGTCTCCAGATGGACGTGCCCAACGTCCACGCTCAGGCGGCAGAAGCGGACCAATCATCGCCCAGTCCTGATCCGTCAGATCGCCTCGTGCCACGCCTGTTCTCTCTGCCCGTTATCCCACAGCCAGGAAGTGAAGCAGATCTCAGGCAGATCGTATAGATCTTTTGTCAACGTGGCCTAACCCATCCTGACACAGTCTTGGAATCGTCTGAAGCCATGCGCAGCCTTATCGATCGCATTATCGTCTCTTGGGACGCAGAGCGGGCGGAGCACAGGATTGAGTTGGAGGGTAAGCTGATTGCGCTTTTAAACGCGGGCCGAATGACAAGAACCCAAAACGCAAAAAACGCCCTGAGCTTTGACTCTGAGGCGTTGGATGAGAGTTCGTTAAAGTT
>NZ_BJLY01000006.1 GCF_006538885.1 Gluconobacter roseus NBRC 3990 | reverse complement strand
GAAAAAAGCACCAAAAAGGCGCTTTTTTCTAACCAAAACCGGTTTTGACGGGGGTCAGTCTGCGGAAACAGCTTTCCCGTCTATCGTGAGGTCCTTATCATTGGCCGAAACCTTGACCGTTTCCCCATCATGGATGCTGCCTTCCAGCAGCAGGCTGGCAAGCGGGTTCTGCAGGCTGCGCTGGATGACCCTCTTGAGCGGACGGGCACCATAGACAGGATCGTATCCTGCTGCGGCCAGCCACTCGGTTCCCTTCTCGTCCAGTTCCAGGTCGATCTTGCGATCTTCCAGCAACTTCTGCAGACGGCTGATCTGGATCTTGACGATCCGGTCCATGTCCTTGCGCTGCAGACGGGAGAACAGGATGATCTCGTCCAAACGGTTCAGGAACTCCGGCCGGAAGTGGTTGCGGACCACCTGCATGACCTGCGGACGGACTTCATCGACAGATTCACCATCCGGCAGATTGGCCAGCACTTCAGAACCGAGGTTACTGGTCAGGACAATGATCGTGTTGCGGAAGTCCACCACACGCCCCTGCCCGTCCGTCAGACGTCCGTCATCGAGAACCTGAAGCAGGATGTTGAAGATATCCTCATGGGCCTTCTCCACCTCATCAAACAGGATCACCTGATAAGGACGACGGCGGACAGCCTCGGTCAGCACGCCACCTTCATCGTAACCGACATAGCCCGGAGGCGCGCCGATCAGACGGGAGACCGCGTGTTTCTCCATGAATTCGCTCATGTCGATCCGCAGCAGGGCCTTTTCGTCATCAAACAGGAACTGCGCCAGCGCCTTGGTCAGCTCGGTCTTGCCAACACCCGTCGGGCCGAGGAACAGGAACGAGCCGATTGGACGGTTCGGATCCTGAAGACCGGCGCGTGCCCGGCGGACAGCATTCGACACAGCAACCAGCGCCTGCTCCTGCCCAACTACACGTTCACGCAGCGTGTCTTCCATCCGGATCAGCTTGGCGCGCTCGCCTTCGAGCATCCGGTCCACCGGAACACCGGTCCAGCGGGAGACGACCGAAGCTACGCCCTGATCCGTCACTGTATCAGCGAACAAACCGCTCTTTGACGAGGCATCTTCCTCTTCCTGAGCCTTGGCGATCTGGGCCTCAAGGTTCGGGATCAGTCCATATCTCAGCTCTGATGCCTTGCCGAGATCGCCCTGACGCTGTGCCACGTCGATATCGGAACGCGCCGTATCGAGCTGTTCCTTCAGCTTCTGGATCGCATTCACCCGATCCTTTTCGGCATGCCATTCGGCACCCATCGCATCGGACTGCTCTTCAAGGTCGGCCAGTTCCGCCTCAAGCGCAACCAGACGGTCCTTCGAGGCCGTATCGTCTTCCTTGCGGATAGCCTCACGCTCGATCTTGAGCTGGATGATGCGGCGGTCGAGTTCGTCCAGCGCTTCCGGCTTGCTGTCGATCTGCATGCGCAGACGGCTGGCGGCCTCGTCGATCAGATCGATCGCCTTGTCCGGCAGGAAGCGGTCCGTGATGTAGCGGTTGGACAGGGTCGCTGCGGCAACGATGGCGTTGTCCGTGATGCGGACACCGTGATGCAGTTCGTACTTTTCCTTGATACCACGCAGGATCGAGATCGTATCGGCAACGGAGGGCTCACCCACGAAGACCGGCTGGAAACGACGGGCCAGAGCCGCGTCCTTCTCAATATATTTGCGGTATTCATCGAGCGTCGTCGCGCCCACGCAGTGCAGCGTGCCGCGGGCAAGTTCCGGCTTGATGAGGTTGGACGCATCCATCGCACCATCGGAGCGGCCGGCACCAACCAGCGTGTGCATTTCATCGATGAAGAGGATGATCTCGCCCTCAGCCGTCTCGATTTCCTTGAGAACAGCCTTCAGACGTTCTTCGAACTCACCACGATATTTCGCACCGGCGATCAGCGCACCCATGTCGAGCGACATCAGCTTCTTGTTGCGCAGAGCCTCAGGCACGTCACCATTGACGATCCGCTGCGCAAGGCCTTCGACAATAGCCGTCTTACCCACACCCGGCTCACCGATCAGGACCGGGTTGTTTTTGCTGCGGCGTGCCAGAACCTGAATGGTCCGGCGGATTTCCTCGTCACGGCCGATAACCGGATCAAGCTTGCCCGCCTGCGCGACAGCGGTCACGTCACGGGCATATTTTTTCAGGGCATCAAAGGTGTTCTCAGCCGAGGCGCTTGTGACGGTGCGTCCCTTACGGATTTCCGCAACCGCGCGTTCCAGAGCAGCAGCGCTGGCCTTGCCGTCAACGAGCGCCTTACCCGCAGGCGTATGACTGGCAGCAATCGCCACGAGCAAACGGTCCTGTGCGACATGACTGTCACCAGCGACCTTTGCAGCGGACTCAGCAGCATCGAGCAGACGCGCCAGATCCGGCGTCATCTGCGGCTGACCGGCACCCGCACCCTGAACTTTTGGCAGCTTTACAAGGGCTGCGTCATTGGCAGTCTGAACGACCTTCGGATCGCCGCCTGCGGCACGGATCAGGCCGGACGCCGCGCCCTGTTCATCATCCAGCAGGGCCTTGAGCAGGTGCTCCGGCGTCAGCTGCTGGTTGTAGTCCCGAAGCGCAATGGTCTGTGCGGCCTGAAGGAAGCCCTGGCTACGTTCGGTAAAATTCTGAATATCCATAGTCTTCAAATCCTCTGATGCCCCGTTACGGCGGCATTGATATGCTTGGCCGCCCCCGGAGGCAGCGGCCTGTGATTAATATTTAGGCAGTCATTTTTTCGTTTCAAGAGCCTCCCGATGACGTTTTGCCGGTCCTTGCAGAACAAGATCCGCCTTGGAGAGACGGTCAAAGGCATTCCGGTTCTGATGCCAGTACGGATAGATCAGGTCAGGCGCACTGACATCGTCAAGCCGGCGAACCTGTTCCTGCGTCAGACGGAGCGACGCGGCTGCGAGATTGTCCAGAAGCTGACTTTCCTTGCGTGCCCCCAGAACCAGCGAGGTGATCGCCGGCTTGTGTAGCGTCCAGGCCAATGCCACACGGGCTGCAGAGACATTATGCTCTTCCGCGATCTGCACCAGAACCTCGACCGTATCATAGAGCTTCTTCAGGTCCCGGACTTCCGGCTCCGGCCAGCCGGAAATGCGGCGGGAATCTTCGGGCGCCGTCTTGCCACGCCGGTATTTCCCGGTCAGCAGACCACAGGCCAGCGGACTCCAGACCTGAACACCCAGTCCCTGATCCACGGCGAGCGGCAGAAGTTCGTATTCGGCATCACGTGCTTCCAGCGAGTAGTAAAGCTGCTGGCTGACCGGCGCGATCAGACGGTCCCGCTCCGCAGCTCCCAGCAGTTTCATGGCCTGCCAGCCTGCAAAATTGGAAATACCGGCATAGCGGATCTTACCCTGATCGCGCAGGGTCTGGAGCGCTTCAAGCGTCTCCTCGACCGGCGTCAGACCGTCCCATTCATGCAGATAATAAAGGTCGATATGATCACGACCCAACCGACGCAGGCTGTCGTCGCAGGCATTGAGGATGTGATGGCGTGACAGCCCCTGTTCGTTCGGCCCCTTCCCCGTCGGGAAACGCACTTTGGAGGTCACGAGCAGTTCGCGGCTGCGTCCCTGCAGGACACGCCCCAGGATTTCTTCGGCCTCACCGCCGGAATAGGCATCGGCCGTGTCGAACATGTTCACGCCATGCTCGACGCAGATATCCACCATCCGCGTTGCTTCGGCGACGTCCACCTTGCCGGTAGCGGCAAAATTGCCCTGCCCGCCGAACGTGACCGATCCGAAATTGAGTGCTGAAATCTTGAGGCCCGAGCGACCAAGCTGACGATACTGCATATCCATCAGGCTCCTTCTTGCTGAGACATACCGTGATACAGAACACCCGAGCCCGGGATCGGTCCCGGTAAAAACGCCCCCGCTCCCGAAAACGTGAGACGACTGCGTCATCCCTTGTGGAAACCCTGTTCACAAACGGCGAGCCGGTCCATGATCGACGTCAAAATCCTGTCCGCCATCATGCTTACGGAGATGCAATGTCGTCACATGTCCTGCGTCGCGCCCTTCTGGCCTGCGCCGTCCTTTCTCCGCTGCTGTCCACCGGTATCGGCAATGCGGCTCAACCCGCTGCCTGCATGGTCGATCTGGCCAAGACCCGGAATGGCACGCTTGGACTGCCAAACCACGCCGAAATCACGCCGGATGGTCATTCCGCCCTGTTCCTGCGCTCGGGGTCGTTCGACACGCATCTGCATCTCTACCGCTACGACCTGCCCGACCATTCGCTGCATGAACTGGCCGCCCCGGCCTCGGGTCCGGAGCATCTGTCGGTCGAGGAAAAGGCCCGGCGGGAGCGGGCACGCCAGAGCATGTCCGGCATTACCGACTATCAGATGAGTGAAGATGGCGGCACGCTTTTAGCCTCACAGGGCGGACAGCTTGAACGCATCGCCACCGATGACGGCCGCGTCACGCCGGTTGAAGGTCAGTGGATTGCCCCCCGCCTTTCCCCGGACGGGCTGACCCTTGCGGCCGTGCGGGACAATGACCTGTACAGCGTCGATCTCGTCAGCGGACGCGAGACACGTCTGACGACCGGCGGAAGCGACACCCTGACGCATGGCCTCGCCGAATTTGCCGCTGCTGAGGAACTGGAGCGCGCGGATGGCGCGTGGTGGTCTCCTGACAGCAAGACCATCCTGTTCGAGGAGGCCGATAACAGCGACGTCGAAAAGCATTACATCACCAATCCCGAAACCCCGCAGGCCGAGCCTGTCTCGTTCCGCTATCCCCGCGCCGGGACCAACAACGCGAAAACGCGCTTTGGTCTCGTGGACGCGAAAGGCGGCCCGGTCCGCTGGATTTCCTGGGATCACGAGGCATGGCCGTATCTCGGCCGCGTAGTCTGGCGGAAGAATGGCCCTCTCGCCGTCGTGCTGCTCAACCGTGCCCAGACGCAGGAACAGCTCCTCACGATCGACCCTGCGACTGGCGCCACCCATCTCCTGCTCGCCCAGTCCGACCCCGCCTGGATCGAACTGGACCCGCGCGCGGCCTCCGGCGGACATAGCCTGCCCGTCTTTCTCGCCAATAACGCCGGTTTCCTCTGGGCCGCGGACCGGGGCAAGGACTGGCAGCTTGAACTCCATGCGCCTGATGGAAAGCTCCAGCGCGTCCTGACGCCACCCGGCCTGTCCTATGTCGCCTTTGACGATTACGACGCCGAGCACAACACAATTACGGTGACGGTCCGGACCAACCGGCTGGACAACGAGGTCGTGCATATCGACCTTGCAACCGGTGCCGTAACGCCGTTCGTGACGGAACGCGGCATCCATAATGTGCATGTCACGAATGGCACGCATACGGCCATGGTGGACACATTCGCCAGCGCGAATGGCACGCGCCAGACGCTGGTGCGGGATGCGAACGGCCATGTCATCGCGACCCTGCCCAGCGTGGCGCAGCCGCCGAAGCTGCCAGTCCATGTCGAGTTCACGACGGCCAGTCCGCGTGAGTTCGATGCGGCCATCATCCGTCCGGAAAACTTCAGCGCCTCAAAGCGCTATCCGGTTGTGTTGTCGGTCTATGCCGGTCCGGGCTCCAAGATGGTCCATGACACGCCGACTTCCTATCTCGATGATCAGTGCCTGGCCAATCAGGGGTATATCGTCGTCACGCTCGATGGACGCGGGACACCCGGGCGCGATCATGATTTTGAGCGCGCCATCAAGGGCAACCTGATCGACCTGCCGCTTCAGGACCAGATCGACGGGCTTCAAGCGCTCGGCAAGCGCCACCATGAAATGGACCTCTCCCGCGTCGGCGTCCATGGCTGGTCCTTCGGCGGCTATTTCACCGCCATGGCGACCATCCGCCGTCCGGACGTGTTCAAGGTCGGTGTCGCGGGTGCACCCCCGGTCGATTTCGCGGATTACGACACGGCCTATACCGAGCGTTACCTCGGCACGCCGCAGGACGATCCGGAAGGTTACCGCAAGAGCAATGTCCTGACCTATGCCGACACGCTGAAACAGCCCTTGCTGCTCATGCACGGCATTACGGATGACAATGTCTATTTCGAGAACACCATGAAACTGACGCAGGCGCTTCTGCATGCCGGAAAGCCTTACGACCTTCTGCTGCTTCCCGGCACGCACATGCTTCCCGATCCGATCATCCGGGCCCGAGTGGCCGAGCGGCGCGCGCAGTTCCTGAGCACGGTCCTTCAGCCGGGAAAATGATCCCCCAGCCTGCGGACATGAAAAAGGGGCCGGATCCTGTGATCCGGCCCCTTTTCTTTGCAGATCGGGTCAGTAATCAGACAGCAATGCCGTCAAACAGACCCACCCGCGAAAGCTCTGCCATGGTCTGGCGATAGGCCTCGACTTCTGGTGGATAAACGACGCCCCCGATCAGCGACATGCTGTGCAGATGCGCAAACAGGTGGATGTCATCCGTGGACAGTTCGCCGTTCACGGCTTCAGGCGTCTGGATCAGCGGTGCCAGTTCCTTCAGCAGCGCGTTCAGCTGCGTCAGTTCATCGGTTTTTTCTTCCAGCAATGCGCTGAACGACCCGACGGACGGTTCCTTGCGACGGATGAACCCGGCACGCGCGGAGGTCGTCTCGAACTCCGGCAGTGGCGCCGCAGCGGCGCGGGGCAGGAACAGGTGATAGAGCGGCTTGCCCGCCTTGTGCAGCCAGTCCGTGATTTCGGGACGTGCCTTACCCGTCAGGACAGGTTTTCCGATCGCGTCGATATGGGCGACGATGTCCATGCTCTCGGCCATGAACTGTCCGTCTTCCTCAAGGATCGGAACAACCTTGCGTCCTACCATGCGGACCGGACCTTCGACGTCATCATTGAGCAGGATCTGCCGCTCATAGGGGATGTCCTTTAAGCCAAAGATCATCCGCGCCTTGGTGCAGAACGGGCAGTGTTCGTAGATGTAGAGGATATAGGGTGCGCTCATGCTGCCTTCCTGTATGTGATGGGAGTATCGGCCTGAAGACTGCTCTGGAGGGAAAGCCTGTTCAGGCTTCCCCGACGGACGCTGAGAGAAGAAGTGGATCGATATCTATGGCCACCAACGCCTGACGCCATTTTTTGGCGTGGTCGGTTCCGAACACGATCTCGTCAGTGGCAGGCGCCACGAACCAGGAACTGTCACGCAGGATTTCCTGTTCAAGCTGCCCGGGCGCCCAGGCAGCATGTCCGAGGGCCATCATGGCTTGTTTTGGCCCATGTCCGGCGGCAAGTTCGCGCAGAATGTCGAGACTTGCGGTCAGGGTGGTGTGGCCATCGACGTCCAGACTCCCCTCCCCGGCCCAGTCGGCCGAGTGAAGCACAAAGCCACGGGAATGTTCGACCGGACCACCCATGCACACACCAATCCGCCGCTCGGGAGGGCTGGGCTCGATTCCAAGCTGTGCAAACAGATCATCCAGCCCCGGCTGGGACAGGCGCCTGTTGACGATCAGTCCCATCGCGCCGTCCTGCTCTGAATGGGCACAGAGATAGATCACCGTCCTCTCGAAAAACGTTTCCGCCAGAGCAGGCGCAGCCACGAGCAGTTTTCCCGTAAGGCCGCGTTCCGGAAAGGCGGGATCTGTCAGGTTGTCATTCTGTCCGTCGAGTGTTTTCTTCATGCCTGCCAACATGGGTGCATCCCTTCCTGTATTGCAAGCGTTTGCCTTCAGGAGTGTTAATGACATCCAATGTCATTGAACTGGGTATCCCGAGCCGCCCCTGCCGGGTGCGGACTGTCCGTCTGGAGATTGTCATGCCTCTCACCGTCCTCGTCACCGGCGCTACCGCAGGCTTCGGTCACGCCATAGCAACGCGCCTCGTGCGCGAAGGTCACCGCGTCATCGCAACCGGCCGCCGCAAGGAACGTCTGGAAGCCCTCAAGGACGAACTGGGCGAGAGCGTTCTGCCCTATACGCTCGACATGACGGACCGCGAGGCCCTGCGCGCCCTGCCGGCAGCACTGCCCGAGGAGTGGCAGGATATCGACGTCCTCGTGAACAACGCCGGTCTCGCACTCGGCATGGAGCCGGCACAGGATGCCGAGCCCGACAACTGGGAATCGATGATTGCCACAAACGTCTCGGGCGTCGTGGAACTGACCCGCGCACTTCTGCCAAGCATGGTCCAGCGCAATACGGGCTACATCATCGCGCTGGGCAGCACGGCCGGGTCCTATCCCTATACAGGCGGCAACGTCTATGGCGCGACCAAGGCCTTCGTGCATCAGTTCACCCAGAACCTGCGCACGGACCTGCTCGGCACCCGCATCCGCGTGACGAATATCGAACCCGGTCTGTGTGGCGGCAGCGAGTTCAGCAATGTGCGTCTGGGTGACGATGCCAAGGCGGCCGCCGTTTACAAGGATACGACGCCTTTGACGCCTGAGGATATTGCCGGAACCGTTTCCTGGCTCATCGGGCTGCCCTGGCACGTGAACGTCAATTATCTGGAGATGATGCCGGTCTGTCAGGCATCGGGTGGGCTTGCGGTGAACCGTCATGTCGGCTGAAACCGGGCTTCCTTCCCAACTTCGCATTACGGACGGGAAAAACTTCCGTCTGTCCTCCATCGCCACGAACGACAAACTCGGGCGCCAGAAGGATACGTCCCGCACCCGGATCCGCGACTGCGTGGACCGGATGTCCGTCCTGCAGCAGCGGCTGGCAGCCTACGCCACCCACGGCATCCTTGTTGTTCTTCAGGGCATGGACACCGCCGGCAAGGATGGCGCGATCCGCCATGCTTTTTCCGGCCTGAATCCGCAGGGCGTGCATGTCACGTCCTTCAAGGCGCCTGTCGGCATTTCGACGCGTCATGATGATCTGTGGCGCATCCATCTTGCCGTGCCGTCGCGCGGTGAGATCGGCATTTTCAACCGCAGCCATTACGAAGATGTCCTCGTGGAGCGCGTGCATCCGGACATGGTGCGCGCCCGCGGCCTCAATCCCGATCTGCCGGGTTTCTGGGATCACCGTCTGGGCGATCTGCGGCATTTCGAGAGCTATCTGCGTCGGCAGAACATCATCGTTCTCAAGCTGTTCCTGCATATTTCACCCGAGGAGCAGCGACAGCGTCTGCTCAAGCGGCTGGACCATCCGGAAAAACGCTGGAAGTTCAGCCCGTCGGATCTGAAGGAGCGCGAGTTCTGGCCGCATTATACCGCAGCCTATGAAGAGGCCATTCGCGCGACCGCAACGCCGGATGCCCCCTGGATCGTTATTCCGGCAGACCATAAATGGCTTGCCCGCGTGCTCGTGGCCGAGGCCTTGCTGGACACGCTGGAAAGCCTGCACCTCAAGGAGCCGGAACAGAAAATGTCCGATGCGCTCAAGGACGCCCAGCAGGCCCTGCTCAAAGGCGCGGCCAAGACCGTCTGATCCTGATCATGCCGCTTCTTTCCCGTCTCAGGCGTCTCTTTTCTCCATCGGCCGGGCCCTCCGGTCTGGCGGAGATCGCGCGCAGCACGACTGTTCTCGAAACCTGTCCCATCCGACCGGTTTCCGCGCCCCGCGCCTCTGCCCTGAGCCATCCGGAACGTAATCCGTTCCGGGACTGGGAGAGCATGCCGGTCACGGTCCGGCAGTACGCCCTGCGTGACGTCGTTCTGGACCAGTCGCTGATGACGTTGCTGCATGCAGGTTATCCGGTCACTGAAACCGCCTATGTCCAGGATCCGGAAGCTGTACGTAACCTGAAGCTGCGTCCTGCGGATCTCATCCGCTGTGCGCCTTTCAAAGGCATAACCGCAAGCTGTGTCGATCACTGGGCCTCAAACTTCTATCACTGGGTTGCCCATACGGTCCCCACCCTGCATGTCCTGTCCCAGGCAGGCAGGCCGGTCCGCCTTGTCCTACCCGAACATATGCATCCGTGGCAGTTCGAGACGCTGGAGCTTTTTGGCCTGAGCGGTGACGCTCATATCCGTCTGCAGCAGGGACGGCAGTACGCCTTCAAAACCCTCGACTACATCACCTTCGTCAATGGCAGCGCCGATTTCGCTGTCTCGGACCTGTCCCGCGCCGCCTATGCCCGGCTGCGTCAGGCCGCAGGCGCCGCGATGAAACCTACCGGACGGCGCCTCTATATCGAGCGTGGCAGCTCGGCCAACCGGCACGTTCCCAATGAAGCCGAACTGGCGGAAGGGCTGGGAAAACTTGGCTTCGAGCGCGTGCACCCCGAAACGCTGTCGCTCTCCGAACAGATCCGCCTGTTCAGCGACGCCGGGATGGTTATGGGAATGCTGGGAGCCGGCATGGCCAATATCGCCTGGTGCCAGCCGGGAACACTCGTTTATGAGCTCGTTCCGTCCCACCACATCAACCCCTGCTTTGCCGCCATGGCGACACAGGGCGGGCTGAAATACTGGGCGGATGTGTTCGAGACAGGGGCCGTGCAGGAAAATCATACGGACGATGCCGCCATCCCGCTTCCGGTCGGGGAAATTCTGGACCGTGTCCGCGAACTGGTAGCCCTCCTGCCCAACGCCTGAAAAAAACAGAACCCCGCCGGAGACCTGCTCCGGCGGGGTTCTGTTTCTCAGATCCTGAAAGACGGATCAGGAACGGCGCTTGCGGCTCGAACCGTCACTGCGCGGACCATCACCGGCTGCGGGCTTCGGGCGACCATAGCCCGAACCGCCGCGGCCCTTGTAACCACCGCCGGCACCACCGCGCGGACCGCCCTTGAAGCCACCGCCCGAACGGCCACCGCCGCCAAAGCGCTTGCCTTCACCCGGGTTGCGACCACGGGGGCCCATGCCACCGGCAGGGGCTTCAGACGGTTCGATCGTCACTTCGTCAGCTTCTGCACCGGCGAGGCAGGACTTGAAGCGGGCCACGCTCTCATCCGCGATCTGGAAATAGGTCTGTTCCTGATCGATGCGGATGCTGCCGATCTCGCGCTTCTGCACGCCGCCCAGACGGCAGATCAGCGGGATCAGCCACTTCGGATCGGCACGCTCGGTGCGACCAACGCCCATCTTGAACCACTCACCGGACATGGTGTGCTCTTCGCGCGGGGCACGCTCGCCACGCTCCGTACGGCGCGGAGCCTCGACGGACATCGGGCGGATCTGCTCGACCTTCGGCAGACGCGCACGATACAGACCGACCAGTGCCGCTGCGAGCTTGGTGGCGTCGTATTTCTCGACCAGCTGGTTGACCAGCTCGTCGGACATGTCGTCCACGGCGTTCGTCAGGATCGGATCGTGCATCAGGCGCGTCTTGTCCTGCTCGGCAATGGCGTCGGCCGTGGGAACGGCTTCCCATTCGGCCTGAATCTTCGCCATCTGAAGCAGACGCTCGGCCCGGCGACGCTGGTTCAGCGGAACCATCAGCACGCTGGTGCCCTTGCGGCCCGCACGACCCGTACGGCCCGAACGATGCAGCAGGGTCTCGGCAGCCGTCGGGATGCTCGCATGGATCACGAGGCTCAGCGCCGGCACGTCAATGCCGCGTGCTGCAACGTCGGTCGCAACGCAGACACGGGCCTGACCGGAACGCAGGCTCTCGATCGCACGGCTGCGCTCGTTCTGGCCCATCTCGCCGGAAATGGCGACGGATGCGAAACCACGCTCCAGAAGAGCAGCCTGGACCTGGTTGACCATCATACGGGTGTTGCAGAACACCATGGCCGTCGGGCTCTCGTAGAACCGGAGCACGTTGACGAGCGAACGCTCGATTTCCTGCGGCTGCGTAATGACGCAGCGATAGGTGATGTCAGAATGCTGCTTGGCACCTGAGACCGTGTCGATGCGCTCGGCATTCTTCTGGTAACGGCGTGCCAGCGAGGCGATCTCACGGGCAATCGTTGCTGAGAACAGCAGCGTGCGGCGCTCGGCCGGGGCGGCATCGAGAAGCTGCTCCAGCTCCTCGCGGAAGCCCATGTCCAGCATCTCATCAGCTTCGTCGAGCACGACGCAGCGCAGGGCAGACAGGTCAAGCGAGCCACGCGACAGGTGATCGCACAGACGGCCGGGGGTTCCGACCACGATATGGGCGCCGCGGTTCAGCTCACGGGCTTCACTGCGGGCATCGGTGCCGCCAATGCAGCTCGCGATGCGGGCGCCGGTTTCGGCATAAAGCCATTTGAGTTCGGACTGGACCTGAAGCGCCAGCTCACGCGTCGGCGCAATCACAAGCGCCATGGGCTGAGGGGACGGCGGAAGGCGATCGGCGTCTCCGAGCAGGGTCGGAGCGATGGCCAGGCCGAAGGCGACGGTCTTGCCCGACCCCGTCTGCGCGGAAACCAGCAGGTCGCGCTCGTCCAGCCCCGGCTGCAGAACTGCTTCCTGAACAGGAGTCAGCTGTTCGTAGCCACGTGCCTCAAGGGCGCGCTTAAGGGCAGGATGGGTATCGGGAAAAGGCATATTTTATGAACACTCGGCAAACGTCACGCCGACGACAGGATGCGGCGGCTGGAATGCCGCTGCATAAAGACTTCCAGCCGAAAATGCCAGAAAGAACGTATGGAAGGCTTTTTCTTGTTCTTCCCGCTCCGTCCGGCACCCGCAACGCAGTCCCTGCCCTGTTCAGTTCCTCGGCTTGCGCCCGATCACCGCATGCACCGTATCGCGCCATGCCGTGAGGTCCTCGGGCGGCACGACCTCGCCCGTATCCAGTTCGGCCAGCCCGGCGCGGGACATCAGCACACTGGCCAGACGCACCCGATCCGCCGGCTCAAGCGCCTGCCAGATCGCCACGGCCTTCGCCGCATGGAACTGGTCGGAAAACGTCAGGATTAGCGGTGCGCCGGGCTTGAGGACACGCACGGCTTCCGTCAGTACGGCCAGCGGCTGCGTCAGATAGGCCAACCCGTCGCACAACGTCACGGCATCGAAGCTGTCATCGTCGAACGGCAGCATCGTGACTTCATTGAGATCCTGCACGACCCGCTCGCCCAGAACGGGATTGGAATCCAGGGCACTTTTGGAGATCCCGAGCCCGACCACACGCTGGAACGTCGCTTCCTGGGGATAATGGCTGAGCGCGCCTGCCATCAGATCCAGCACCGCTCCACCGACCGGCAAGGCCGTCTGATACAGAGCCGTCACGGCTGTCCGCGCGCCCATATCCATCAGCGAATCCGGCACGCGCTGGGCATAGAAAATCGTGTCGGGCTCGCTGTTGGCGCGCGTGAACGCCGCTGCATGCATTCCTTCAAGCTGTTCCGGGCCGCTCATGTCCACTCCTTCTGATCCAGCAGCCGAAATGAGGGCATGTTCCCCGTGCGTCAACCCGCGGGATGCTTTATGAGAGGCGCCATCATGACCCTCTCCTTCACGAAAATGCACGGTCTGGGCAACGATTTCGTCGTGATCGACGGCCGCCAGAACGATCCCGCCCTTGATACTGCGACGATCCGCCATCTGTGCGACCGGCGCTTCGGAATCGGCTGCGACCAGCTTGTCCTGCTGACAGCCCCGACACTGGCAGGGGCAGACGTGCATGTCCGCTTCTTCAATCCGGACGGTTCGGAAGCCGGGGCCTGCGGCAACGCATCGCGCTGCGTGGCGAAGTTCGTCGGCAACGCTCCGACGCTCCAGACGGCGGCCGGCCTTCTCCCCACGGCACAGGATGGCGATCTCTTCACGGTCGATATGGGCACGCCACGACTGGACTGGCAGGACGTGCCGCTGTCCCGCGCCTGTGACACGCTGCATCTGCCACTGCATGATGCGGCTGCCTGCTCGATGGGCAATCCGCACGCCACGCTGTTCGGTGACGCTTTCCGCGCGGAGGCGCTGGGACCGGACCTCGAACGGGACCCGCTGTTCCCGCAACGCGCCAATATCGGTTTCGCGCAGATCCTCTCCCCAACACATATGCGTTTGCGCGTCTGGGAACGCGGCGCAGGACTGACGCTCGCCTGCGGGTCGGGGGCCTGTGCGGCGGTCGTAAATGCCGTCCGCCGCGGCCTGACGGAACGGACCTGCACGGTCACGATGGATGGCGGAGACCTGCGTATTACATGGCGCGAAGACGAACATGTTCTCATGACAGGCCCCGCTGTCACGGTCTTCCACGGGACGACCGCGTGAGCGCCTCGGTCCTGACATTCGGTTGCCGCCTCAACGCCCATGAGAGCGACGGCATGGCCCATCACGCGCGCGGGCAGGACGACACGATCATCGTCAATACCTGCGCCGTGACGACTACGGCCGAGCGACAGGCCCGGCAGGCCATCCGCCGCGCGCATCGCGAGAATCCGGATGCGAAGATCGTCGTGACGGGCTGCGCTTCCGATATCGCCCCTGATCGCTGGACCGCGCTGCCGGGCGTTGTTCGCGTTGTGCCCAACGAAGACAAGCTCAAGCCCGCCATCTGGGGTGACACCAGCGCGGGCCTGCCGCCATCCCGTCATGCCCGCGCCCTCCTTCAGGTCCAGCAGGGCTGCGATCACCGCTGCACTTTCTGCATCATTCCGTATGGCCGCGGAGACTCCCGCTCTACCCCTGTTGAAGACGCCATTGCGCGCGCCGAAGCGCTTGTCGAAGCCGGGCATCAGGAAATCGTCCTGACCGGTGTGGACATCGCCTCATGGCAGGGGGCCGAGGGCAAGGGACTAGGCGCGTTATGTCGTGAACTGCTGCGCCGCGTGGACGGCGTGCGGCGACTGCGCCTGTCTTCCATCGACCCTGTCATTCTCGATGCACAAACCGGGGACGCAGATTTGTGGTGGCTTCTGGAAAACGAGCCCCGCCTGATGCCGCATCTGCACCTCTCCCTTCAGGCCGGATCGGATCTCATTCTCAAGCGCATGAAGCGCCGCCATGATACGACCGGGGTCGCAGCAACACTGCGCCGCGTCCGGTCCATACGCCCGGAGACAGGCGTTGGTGCCGATCTGATCGCGGGCTTTCCCACGGAAACGGATGCCCTGTTCGAGGAAACCCGAGCCTTTATCGAAGAGCAGCAGATCCCCTTCCTGCATGTCTTCCCTTACAGCGAACGCCCCGGAACGCCCGCCGCCCGCATGCCGGCCGTTCCCAATGCCGAACGTCAGAAACGCGCGGCCTGTCTGCGCGACATCGGCGAAGCAAACCGTGACCGTTTCCTGCAGCGTCTGATCGGTACCGAGTTCGATATTCTGGCCGAGACGCCGGATCGCGGCCATTCGCCGGAATTTGCCGCCGTCCGCCTGACCGGAACCTCGCCTGCGCCAATCCGGGGCAGTTTCGTGCCCGTTCGCGCCACGGGACTGGAAAACGGAACACTCCTGGCCGAAATCCGCAGCTGAAACGCGTTCAGATCTTCCTATGCCCTTGACGTTCGGCCCGACCTGTCCGAACTCCCATGCATGGCTGGATTTTTCTCACGACTCAAACAGGGTCTTTCGCGGTCGAGCTCGCGTCTCGGCGCCGTCTTCACGCATCGCAAGCTGGATGAAACAGCTCTTGAAGAGCTCGAGGACGAGCTGATTGCAGCTGACCTCGGGCCGGTCGTGGCCGAGCGCGTCATCGAGAACTTCCGCAGCACGCGCTTTGGCAAGGACGTCACCAGCGACGAAATCCGCGAGACCCTCGCAACCGAAATCGCCCGCGTTCTCGAACCCGTAGCCATTCCCTTCGAGCCCGACCCGAAGAAGAAACCCCATGTCGTTCTGGTTGTCGGCGTCAACGGTGTCGGCAAGACCACCACGATCGGCAAGATGGCCCGCCATTACACGGAAGAAGGCAAATCCGTGATGCTGGTGGCTGGCGACACGTTCCGTGCCGCTGCCGTCGAACAGCTCGAAGTCTGGGGCAAGCGCGCCAACGTACCCGTCATCGCCGGCAAGCATGGTGCTGATGCTGCGGGTCTGGCCTATGACGGCCTCAAGCGCGCCACGGAAGCCGGAACCGATCTGCTCCTGATCGACACCGCCGGACGCCTGCACAACAAGGGCGCGCTGATGGAGGAGCTTGCCAAGATCATCCGCGTCATGCGGAAGTTCGACGAAACAGCACCCCACTCCGTTCTCTTGGTGCTAGACGCAACGACCGGTCAGAACGCTATCGAACAGGTCCGTGTCTTCCGGGAACTGGTTAATGTGACGGGTCTGATCGTGACCAAGCTGGATGGATCTGCGCGCGGCGGTATTGTCGTGGCGCTGGCGGAACAGTTCAAACTGCCTGTCCACATGGTTGGTGTCGGCGAACAGGCCGAGGACCTGCGCCCGTTCTCGGCTCAGGAATATGCAAAGGGTCTGGTCGGGGGGACCAACGACCTTGCATCCAGACTGATGGAAACCTCATCAGAAGACACACCATCGGAATAAAAGTCGCTCTCCTGCCAGTCTGAAAAATCCTCAGCTGGCAGGAGCATCTTCATCTGAAGACATCCATTCTTCCTGAAGATAGGCGATGCGCTTTTCAATGGATTTGCGCTCACGTCTTGCAACATCTGCGTTCCAAAGCCTGCCCCCGATAGCTGAAGCTTCCGCAACCAGCCACGCCGCACCTGCGGCCAGCCAATCGAGTGCGAGAGTAACGGGCTGCGTGATTTGAGCGATGCAGGTTTCCCAGTCACCGTTTGCGGCCCAGGCTTCATGCAGGGGGTGAACCATAGCGGCCCCGACATAAAACAGGACGATCATGATGCGCTGACCATCGGCATTGGGATCAACCAGTTTCAGCGCCACCAATGGCAGGAGCAACACGCCTGCAACCAGCAGGCTTCCTGGAACATAGGAGAGCAGCAGGCCGATGATGATCCCATGCCACCAGCGAAATCCCGGGGCACGAAGAGACCCCTGCTCTGCCTGCCTAACGGATGCCATGGATATTCCTCATCGACAGAATTCCAGCCAGATACTTGCCATCGCGACCGCAATACCTGTCAGGAGTGAGAAAAATTCTCCGGAATTACGCGCTTCACGATCGGCGGCGGCCTTGCGTTCGGGAGCCTCATCCAGAACACGCATGAGATTGCTGATCTCGGCCTCGGCCTCCTGAGCCTGTCGCTGGTCCAGCCGGAGGCCGGTCGGGTCGTTGACGGTGGCGAGGAACTTTCCCAGATTCCCGTCATCCGCTGCCTTACCCAGACGCGCGCGACGCCGGGTTCGGGAGGTCTTGCTCCGCCACTGGCGCAGTTCTGTCTCCAGCAGAGGCAAAGCCCGTTGCGCCAGAAAACTGAGTGGCGCCTTGTCAAACTTTCTCTGTACGGCGGCAAGCAGAGTGAGATCTGCCAGCCAAGGCGGCAATCCGGCTTTCTGCGACTGCGAGAGGGGAATGATTCCCTGCCGGGAGCAGTTTGATTCGAGGAACGCGCGCATCTGCTCGTCAAGAAAGCCGGCTCGTCCGAGCATCTCGTCAGGCAGATCCTCCACTCCGACATGGCGGTTCAGCCACTGTAGCAGTCCTTCGGGGAGGGAAATCCGTTCTTCCAGACATCTTTTCGAAAGGCAGGGAAGAAAGCTGTTCATGTCGTAGGGGAACCGCCTGACCAGTTCACCTCCTTTGCCGCCCATGCGCCGCGCGGCCACGGACAGCGCCGCTATCTGCTGACCCTGCTGCTTGGGCAGATGCCCCCACATGAAGGCATCCGGGTTTCCCGACATGAAGCTGAGGATATTGCGTACCATCCGTTCATCATCCGGGATGACAGGCTGCACCGTTGCCTGGGCCAGCATCTGCGGGAGGGCCTCGGGCCAGAACCACAAGCCACCCCAGAACATCGGCGCTGCTGGATCAAGAACGGAAATCGCATGCGTAATAACCATTGTCGCCGGATCGACCGCCTTGCTTCCGCCTGCAGGAAGGAACGAGGCACTGGCCTGTTCAATCAGGCTCGCCATGACGGAAAGCTCAAGTTCGCGATGCAGCCAGTCGCTGACAATTTTCCTCTGCAAAAGTCCGGAGAACTCTGCAGGATGGCGTCCGGCATACCAGGCAAGAGCCTGCGGGGTATAAACAGCATTCCCCCCGATCATGAGCGGAACACGCGCCGGTATCTCCGGGCGAACCGTAAAGAGCTTGCTGGGTGCAATCGTGACCAAGTCACGTGGAGAAGGTCGGCTGGCCGGATCATCGGACAGCATCGCCGTCAGAACTGAGCGCAGGCCGACGGGAATATTCTGGCCATCCATGTAGGCTGTAGGCGTTCCGACTTCAAAACGCCGTTTGAGAATATCCATGTCGGACAGGCCTTCCAGAGGAAGTTTTCCGATAGCAAGCGCAAGGATGATGACACCCAGGGAGAAGATGTCATCGTCAATTGTCCCCTCCCCCCGGGCGGACGGGCGGCAGACGGCTGAGGACAGAGGCTCGAAAAGAACAGGCTGTTTTGCAGCTGGCGCGCTGACTCCCAGTGGCCCGAGAACGACCTTGTGCAATCCCTGTCCGACAAACAAATTGTCGGGCCGGATACTGCGGCAGGTCAGTCTTGCCGCTTCCAGATTCTGAAGAAGGGAAGCGAGTGGACGGATAACGCCATCAATCAGCTGGCTTTCCGTCCAAAGACCAAGGAATTCCGCAAGCGATGGGCCAGGAGGATGCGGACAGAGCAGCCACAAAGCCCCTTTGGCATATTCATGGGTATGGATCGGGATCACGCTTTCATGGCGAAAGAACATGATCTCCGAAAGACGGGCAGATGGCGCGAAAGGCGCAAGACCGAGATAAGACGTTCCGGCCGCCGTCGTGTCCTGCGCGCTATAGGTCGCGCAACCGCCCAGATCAGGCTGTTTCCGGTCCAGGCTGATCAGATACCGCTCGGCGATGAGCAGTTCCTGGCTATTCTCTGCCTGCGTGTCGGCCATTGAAATCCCGTTGTTTCCCTATCCGGTCTTTTGTGCCGGACAGGGATTGAGACTTCGTTAATGCAACGACCGATTCCAGAAGCGGAAGATCAGTCTTCGAACGGATCGCGCATCAGGATGGTGTCGTCGCGTTCCGGGCTGGTAGACAGCAGCGTCACCGGGGCTTCGATCAGTTCCTCGATACGGCGGACATACTTGATAGCCTGTGCCGGAAGCTCGGCCCAGGAACGGGCACCTGCGGTCGTTTCCTTCCAGCCCGGCATCGTCTCGTAAACCGGCTTGACGCGGGCCTGTGCACCCGGAGCCGACGGGAAGGTCTCGATTTTCTGGCCGTCCAACTCATAACCGACGCAGATGGAGATTTCGTCCAGACCATCGAGAACGTCGAGCTTCGTCAGGGCAATACCGCTGACACCACCGACGCGAACGGCACGACGGATCAGGACCGCATCGAACCAGCCGCAGCGACGCGGACGACCGGTGACGGTGCCGAACTCATGCCCACGCTCACCAAGAGTGCGGCCAGTCTGATCGTGCAGTTCGGTCGGGAACGGCCCCTCACCCACACGGGTCGTGTAGGCCTTGGCAATCCCGAGTACGAAACCAACAGAAGACGGGCTGACGCCACTGCCCGATGCCGCGACGGCCGCAACCGTGTTGGAGCTCGTGACGAACGGATAAGTGCCGTGATCGACGTCCAGCATGACGGCCTGTGCACCTTCGAACAGGATGCGGCGACCGGCACGACGGGCTTCGTCCAGACAATCCCAGACCTGGCAGGAGAACGGTAGCAGACGCGGCGTGATCTCGGCCAGGAAGTCCTTGAGCTGCTCCTTGGTGAACGTCTCGGCACCCAGACCGGCAAGCAGCGTGTTGTGGTGCAGGAGCAGTTCGTCCAGCTTCCAGTCCAGCGTCTCGGGTTCGGCCAGATCGCAGATGCGAATGGCGCGACGAGCCACCTTGTCTTCATAGGCCGGACCGATGCCACGACCGGTCGTGCCAATTTTGTGGTCGCCACGGGCGGCTTCACGGGCCCGGTCGAGCGCACCATGAACCGGCAGGATCAGCGGCGCGTTCTCGGCGATCCACAGCGTCTCGGGCGTGACAACCAGACCCTGCGCCGTCACGCGGTCGATCTCGGTCATCAGGGCCTTCGGGTCTACGACGACGCCATTACCGATCACACCGATCTTGCCGCGAACCAGACCGGACGGCAGCAGGGACAACTTGTAGACCTGATCGCCCACGACCAGCGTGTGACCGGCATTGTGACCACCCTGAAAGCGGACAACGATATCGGCGCGGCTGGCGAGCCAGTCGACGATCTTGCCTTTACCCTCGTCCCCCCACTGGGTTCCGATCACGGTGACGTTGGACATGAGCTGACTTCCTAGAACTGACGAGACTGGGGAAAAACGAAAAGAAACGGTGGGTCAGAGCGGCTGGGCCGCACCATCCTTCCAGACATGGGTGCAGCGCAGATGCCGTGCCTGAGCGGCCGCGTCTTCGTCGTGCGATAAAGCAGAGACCGTGGCGTAACCGGCTTTGTGCAGCCCGGAGAGACTGACCGCATCAAGATCAACCGGAACGTAACAACGCGGACGGGACGCGGAGACCGGAGCTGCGCGCAGAAGGGCCTGCGGACGAAGCGTCAGGCCACAGGCAGGCTCCTGCCCGGCCAGATAGCGGCCTCCCCGTCCCAGTTCCTCACGCGAACTGGTAGAGAACACCGTCACACATAGTCCGGTATGATAGCGCCACCCACGGAAATCGACGGGATCAATCGTCAGACGCAGATCCGGGCTGCGCTCGCGGATTGCTGCCACGGATGCCGCCAGACGCTCGAAATGACCAACGACATCCTTGGGGTAATCCAGCGAAGCCAGCAGATCCAGCGCACGGTCGGCAGGGCCGGCAGCGCGCAGCATGACCGCCAGCATCCCGGCAATCGGACCACCCAACTCTGCCACGGCGCTGGCATCCTTGCGATCCAGCGCATGCAGCAGCGGTTCACGATCGGCTTCGGAAATGACGCCCTCGATCAGGCCCAGAGCCAGTGCGGGCATGGACAGATCGAAGGACACGCCTTCAATTCCAAGTTCCGCGAGAGCCTTCGCACCAAGCGCAATGACTTCCGCATCAGCCTGCGCGCTGTCGGGACCGATCAGTTCGATCCCGGCCTGCGAGACCTGACGGTCTGCTTCGCGGCCCGGCGTTCCGACAACGATGCAGCTTCCTGAATAGGACAGGCGCAACGGGCGCGGCGCGTCCTGAAGGCGGATGCTCGCAATGCGCGCAATCTGTGTCGTCATGTCCGGACGCAGCGCCATCATGCGATGCGAGTTGGGATCCATCAGGCGGAAGGTCTGGGGTGCGAGGGATTCGCCCGATCCGCCAAGAAGCGACGTTTCGAACTCCAGCAGGGGCGGACGGACGCGCTGATAGCCATGACGGGAAAAGGCCTCCATCACGCTGGCGATGCCGCGGGCTTCCGCTTCGGCTTCACCGGGAAGAAGGTCGGCAAAACCAGACGGCAGAAGCGCGGCGCTCGGGGTCTCGGAATACAGGCTCATGCCGAAAACTCCGCACGGGTCTGCTCATGCGCCCAGTCCAGCCAGGGCAGCAGCGCTTCGATATCGGCCGTCTCGACCGTGGCCCCACCCCAGATCCGCAGCCCGGCCGGGGCATCACGATAGGATGCGAGATCGTAACCCGCGCCTTCCTTCGCCACGAGGCCCGTCAGATGCTTGACGGCCTTGCCCTTTGCTTCGGCTGACAGGCTTTCAAACCAGGGGGGCGTGATTTTCAGACAGATGGACGTGCTGGATCGCGTCTCTTCCTTGGCGGACAGGAAGGACACCCAGTCCGCTGTCGCAATCCACTTCGTCACGGCAGCCAGATTCTGCTGCGAACGAGCTTTTAGAGCCGGAAGACCACCAATCTGTTCAGCCCAGCGCAGACCGTCCAGAGCGTCCTCAACGCAGAGCATGGACGGCGTATTGATCGTATCGCCTTCGAAGATGGCTTCGATCACGCCCTTCTTGTTGGCCAGACGGAAAATCTTGGGCAGCGGACGCGGAGACGGCTGGGCCAGACGGGCGGCCGCACGCGGGCTCAGCGCTACCATGCCATGCGCGGCCTCGCCGCCAAGAGCCTTCTGCCAGGACCATGTCACGATATCGAGCCGGTCCCAGGGCAAATCCATCGCAAAGGCCGCAGAGGTTGCATCGCAGATGACCAGACCCTCGTGCTCGGCCGGAATGGCACTGGCATCCGGGATGCAGACACCCGATGTGGTGCCGTTCCATGTCAGGACGACATCGCGGGTCCAGTCCACTTTCGTCAGATCCGGCAGCTCGCCATAGGGCGCGTCCAGAACCCGCAGATCCTCGATTTTCAGGACGTCGCGCAGATCCTGCGCCCAGGTTCCGGAGAAGCTTTCGAAGGACAGGACGTCGATCCCGCGCTCACCGGCCAGTGCCCACAGGATCATTTCCACAGCGCCCGTATCGGAGGCCGGGACAATGCCGACGCGCCAGTCCGACGGAATGCCGAGCAGGTCTTTTGAGCGCGTGATGACCTCTTTAAGGCGCGCGCGACCTTCCGGCGCACGGTGCGAACGGCCCAGCAGCGCCTGGTCCAGACCGGAGAGTGACCATCCGGGACGCTTGGCGCAGGGACCTGAGGAAAAGAACGGGCGGGAGGGTTTGACAGTCGGCTTGGACATGCTCGTTCCGGGCTGATCGGTCCTGAGGCCATTCCGGCAGGAAATGACCGCTCATGGTGCGAGAGAGGGGACTCGAACCCCTATGCCTTTCGGCGGTCGATTTTGAGCCGACTGCGTCTACCGTTCCGCCACTCTCGCGCGGGCGGCCCGAACCCTAATGCATTCCCGGCAAAAGTGCCAGAGTGCAAAATCCGGGCCTTAAAATGCAGGCTTTAAAGCCCCAGCATCAGAAGCAGGTTCTGGATCGCAGCGCCCGAGGCCCCCTTGCCCAGATTGTCCAGCCGCGCGGTCAGAACGACCTGCTCGCCATTATGATGAACGCGCAGTTCCATGTCGTCCGTATTGGCGAGGGTGTCAGCCTCAAGCCGGGTTTCGGCCGGGACAACGCGCACATGGGCGCATCCTTCGTAAGCGTCCTGCAGCACGGCTTCGAGTTCCGCGGCAGAGGGCTGCCCCGGCAGATCCTTCAGGTGCAGCGGGATGGAGACGATCATGCCCTGCGGGAAATGCCCGACCGACGGCACGAACAGCGGCTGGCGCGTCAGGCCCGAATAGTGCCGGATTTCAGGCAAATGCTTGTGCTTGAGGTTCAGCCCATACAGGAAGAAAGCCGGCCCGCCGTTCTTTTCATGCTCCTCGATCGCAACCCGTCCTGCCCCGCTATAGCCGGAGACGGCGTTGATCGAGACGGGGTGATCGGCCGGAAGCAGCCCTGCCCGCACCAGCGGCCGCATCAGGGCAATGGCCCCCGTCGGGTAACAGCCGGGATTGGCGACAAACCGCGCGCTTTTGATGGCAGCTTCCTGTTCCGCGTCCATTTCCGGGAAACCATAGACCCAGCCATCGGCAATCCGGTGCGCCGTGCTGGCATCCAGAATCCTGACATCCAGCCCCTCCGCCAGCGCGACCGTTTCCCGGGCGGCATCATCCGGAAGGCACAGAATGGCGACATCGGCCTGCTCAAGCATGGAGCGGCGCGCTGCCGTATCCTTGCGCAGAGCCGGGTCGATGGACAGGATTTCCAGACCATAAGACACGGGAAGTGCCTCGATCCGCTGGCGGATGCCCAGACCTGTCGTGCCTGCTTCCCCATCAATGAAAATGCGTGCCATGCGCCATCCACCCTGTCTGCAAATCCGTTCCGCCCCGGCAGGTGCCTGAAACGTCCGGCAGTCGTTTTACGTCGGGAATGTCATGCTGTCACCCGCTGCCCCCCTTCCCGGCGCTTTCATCCATGAAGCCACGCGGGTATGAACCTTGCAGCACGATAACAGCAGGATGTTTCCATGACCCAGTCTTCCCCCCGGCAGATCGACCGCCTGCTGGATGTCATGAAGCGCCTGCGCGACCCCGAGAGTGGCTGTCCCTGGGACGTGGAACAGACCCCGGCCACGATTGCCCCGTTCGCAATCGAGGAGGCCTATGAAGTCATGGACGCCATCGCCCGTGACGACCGCGAGGCCATTCCGGACGAACTGGGCGACCTGCTGCTTCAGGTCGTCTTTCAGGCCCAGATGGCCTCGGAAGCCGGGCATTTCGACTTCGAGACCGTCGCAGGCACGATCGCCGACAAGCTTGTGCGCCGTCACCCTCATGTTTTCGGCGATGCTGCGCTGGATGACGACACATGGGAGCGGGAAAAGGAAGCCGAGCGCCAGCGCAAGGCGGAATATGGCACGCTGGCGGGTGTCGCCCTGCCCCTTCCTGCCCTGATGCGCGCCGCCAAGCTGACACGCCGCGCGGCCCGCGTGGGCTTCGACTGGGACGATGCCACCGGCATTCTCGACAAGGTCCATGAAGAGATCGACGAACTGAAAGCCGAAATTGGCGGAGACCATGACCGGATCGAGGACGAACTGGGCGATGTTCTCTTCACGGTCGCAAGCCTTGCCCGCAAACTGGATATCGACCCTGAAGCCGCCCTGCGCCGCAGCAACGACAAGTTCACCCGTCGCTTTGAGGCCATGGAAGCCATGCTCGCCCAGAAGGGACAGACCATGGCCGAACAGGACCTTCCGACGATGGAAGCCCTCTGGCAGGCCGCAAAGAAGCTGCCCGGCATGAAATGAGGCCTCGGATTTTCGGTGCGAGCGTCTATTCTGAATGTAACAGGCGCTCAATCCTCAATGTAACAGCCGCGCGGTTCATGGCCTTATACAATCCGTATCACTCGGTTACATGGTCCCTTATCCTTTATTAACCTTCTGCTCCGAAAATGACTTCGTTCCTATCCCACGGAGTCTTTTTCTCATGACAAGCATTTCCTCCATCGGCTCTTCCGCTATGAGCAGCCTCTACAGCTCCGGCAGCGCGTCGTCTTCCAGTTCGTCCTCGTCGTCGAGCGGAACGTCCTCCACGCAGGAAACCACCACGACCAAGACGAATGCCGATGGCTCCACGACGACCATCGTCGAAGACGCCCAGGGCAACATCATTTCGGAAACAACATCCGGCGGTTCTTCGAACTCCGGTTCCAGCAGCGATACGAGCCATCTGCTCAGCGTTTCCGCATGATTTCAGGCCGCGGGCAGCCGGTCATGTTCAATGCTGCCCAACTGCAGTCCTGCACTTTTATTTTAAAGAAACCCCGTTCTGACGCTGCGCTTTAGATCCTTCAGATCCATTCCGAAGGAAAAACATCCATGGCGTCGTCTCCCGCCCGGCCGTTATTGCAGACCCTGACCGGTATTGGCCTCGCCATACTGGGACTGGCCCTCTTCCTGCCGGGGCTGCGGCTCATCGCACTGGGTGGTTCATTCTATTATGCCGTGGCCGGTCTGCTCATGATCCTGTCCGGTATCATGCTGACCATGGGACGGCGTTCCGGTCTGGCACTCTATGCCGCCCTTCTGGCCTATACCCTGATCTGGGCGCTATGGCGTGTCGGGCTTGATGGCTGGCGGCTCATTCCGCCCCTCGCTCTTCCCACCGGCATCGGTCTGTGGGTGTTCGGCCCCTGGGTCGGCGGACGGATGATGGACAGCCGGAGCCATGTCCGGGTCAATGGAACCGTGCTGGGTGGCATGGGAAGCTGTCTGGCGCTGTTCGTCTTCATGTTCGCCTGCGGCTGGTACATCACGGGCCAGCGCTACCAGCAGTTCAATCCCTTCCCGGGCTCAACGGGAGCCAGCCTGTCCGGAGGTGACCAGATGGCCGCCAATGACTGGCAATTCCATGGCGGCACACCGGCCGGAGACCGTTTTGCAGCCCCGACGCAGATCAACGCACAGAACGCCCATAACCTGAAGGTCGCCTGGGTTTATCACAGCGGGGACCTGCCACGACCCGGCGAGAACTCCCGTGGCCGCGAGTTCAGCTTCGAAGCCACACCCATCAAGATCGGCAACCGTCTGTTCTTCTGCACGCCGCACCGTGACGTCGTGGCGCTGGATGCCACGACCGGCAAGGAGGTCTGGCACTACCGGCCGGGCGGAGAATTCGACGCGAATATCTATCAGGCCTGCCGCGGCGTTTCCTATGCCGATATTCCGGGAGCAACGGACTGCACCCATCGCATCATCTCAACGGATTCCGGCTCCCCGCCGACACTTTTCGCGCTTGATGCCGAGACCGGGCAGCTCTGTCACAGCTTCGGACATGATGGGAAGATCGACCTCCGCGACGGCATGGGCACCATTCCGCCGGGCTTCCATTTCATCACGTCCCCGCCGATGGTCCTGCACAACCGGATCGTCACGAGCGGCTGGGTCTATGATGACCAGTCCGTTGATGAACCCTCCGGTGTCATCCGCGCCTTCGATGCCACGACCGGACAGCTCGCCTGGGCCTGGGACATGGGGCGCGTTCCGGCCAATAGTCCGCTCGGTCCCAATGAGACCTTCACACGCGGAACTCCGAACGGCTGGGGCGTCTATACGGCTGATGCCGGGCTGAACATGGTCTATGTGCCGCTCGGCATTGCCACGCCGGACTATTATGGCGTCAAACGCCGCCCGTTCGATGAGAAATACGACACGTCTCTTGTTGCGCTGGACCTGACGACCGGCGAAGAGCGGTGGCATTTTCAGGCCGTGCATCATGACCTGTGGGATTTCGATCTTCCCGTCGGCCCGTCTCTGGTCGATCTGCCGGATGCCAGCGGTATGCTCACCCCGGCCCTCGTTCAGACCACGAAGCAGGGCGAACTGTTTGTTCTGAATCGGCGGACGGGCCAGCCGTTCTACCGCGTGCAGGAAAAACCTGTTCCGGGCGGCGATATTCCTAACGAACGCTATTCCCCGACCCAGCCCTATTCAGTGGACATGCCGAACCTGCGTCGCCCCGATTTGACAGAAGACGATCTGTGGGGCGCCACACCGTTCGACCAGCTCGCCTGCCGGATTGCCTTTCATTCCATGCGCTTCAAGGGCCTTTACACACCGCCCAGCGAGCAGGGCACGATCGGCTTCCCCGCCTTCGATGGCGTGGCGGACTGGTATGGCGGAACGATCGATCCGACGCATGGCGTCCTGTATATCAATACGACCTTCATTCCCTTCCTCATGACGCTCGTGCCGCATGACAGGGCCGTGCAGGAAGGTCTGTTCAAACCCTGGCATGGCTGGAACCAGCCCTATCCGGAGCCCGTTTTCACCAACAACCCACAGCATGGCCTGCCCTATGCCGCCGTCATCAAGCCCTGGCTTGGACTGTTTGGGGCTCCATGCCTTGCGCCGCCATGGGGCAAGATGCAGGCAATCGATCTTGTTCATCGCCGGCTGATTTGGGAGCGCGCACTCGGCACCACGAAGAATGTCGGACCGACGAACATGCTGCGGATGCCCGTCGGCCTTCCCACCAGCATTTTCTCTATGGGCGGCAGCGTGACGACGCCCAATGGGCTCGTTTTCATGGGCGCGCTGGCAGACCAGAGCTTCCATGTGCTGGATGGTCATGACGGGCATACCCTGTTCAGAACCGAACTTGATGCCGGCGGCAACGCCACGCCCATGACCTATATGGGCGAGGACGGCAGGCAGTATGTCGTGCTGGCCGTGGGCGGACATGGCGGGTTGAAAACGCGGAACAGCGACGAGGTCGTGGCCTTCGCGTTGCCGAAATAAGCCCGAAAAGGCATTTTTCATCCAAAAAGATGCGCCGGGCCTGCGGGTCCGGCGTTTTCATGTGGGCTGAACCTGCTAGAGAGCATCCCCATGACGGATGATCTCGCCCCATTCGACTTCGAACTCCCGCGCGACCACATCGCGACAGAGCCTGCCCGCCCGCGTGACAGTGCAACGCTGCTGCATGTCCGCCCCGGTCTGCCGCCTGATCCGCATGTGATCCGCGACCTGCCGGATTTCCTGCGTGAAGGCGATCTGCTGATTGCCAACAACACGGCGGTCATCCGCGCCCAGCTTGCGGCCACACGCGGCGAGGCAAAGATCGGCCTGACGCTCGACCGTATTCTGGCGGACGGAAGCTGGCATGCCCTGGCGCGCAATTCCCGCAAGCTGAAGCCGCAGGACATCCTGCATTTTGGTGACGATCCGGTCACGGCGACCGTGATCGAGAACGAAGGTGACGGCGCGGTCAGCATCCGCTTCTCGGTTGAGGGAGACGAGTTCGACGCCTTTCTCGAACGGGTTGGCGCGCTGGCTCTGCCCCCTTATATCGAGCGTCCTTTCGGCCCGACGAAGCAGGACGATGCGGATTACCGCACCATTTTTTCGCAGTATCGCGGTGCCGTGGCCGCCCCCACGGCCGGCCTGCATTTCACGCCTGAAGTGCTCGCAGCACTGGATGCAAAGGGCATCCAGCGCCGGACGCTGACGCTGCATGTCGGTGCGGGCACATTCCTGCCTGTCCGCTCCACCATCGCCGAACACAAGATGCACGCGGAATGGGGCGAGATCGACGTGGAAACCGCCGCTGCCATCAACGAGACCCGTGCGCGTGGCGGACGGATCGTGGCCGTTGGCACCACGTCCCTGCGCCTGCTGGAAAGCGCGGCCCGTGAGGACGGGACCGTTGCCCCATGGCGTGGCGAGACCTCCATTTTCATCAAACCCGGATACCGCTTCAAGGCGGTGGACGTGCTGATGACCAACTTCCATCTGCCGCGTTCGACGCTGTTCATGCTCGTCTGCGCGTTCAGCGGCACCGAGACCATGCGTGAGGCCTATGCCTACGCCATCGCCAACGGATTGCGGTTCTATTCGTATGGCGATGCCTGCCTGCTGGAGCGCGCGCCATGAGCGACCACCCGACCGATCACGCCACCAAAATGACCTGGGTGCCCGAAGCAAGCTGCGGCATGGCGCGCGCCGGACATCTGCACACCCGCCACGGCACGGTGCCGACCCCGACCTTCATGCCGGTTGGCACAGTGGGTACGGTCAAGGGCATGACGATGGATGCCGTGCGCTCCACGGGTGCTGGCATCGTTCTGGGCAACACCTACCATCTCATGCTGCGCCCCACGGCGGACCGCGTGCAGAAGCTGGGCGGCCTGCACAGAATGATGGACTGGCCCGGCCCGATCCTGACCGATTCCGGCGGGTTTCAGGTCATGTCCCTTGGTGCGCTGCGCAAGCTCGACGAAGACGGTGTGACGTTCCGTTCGCATATCGACGGCAGCAAGCATCGCCTGACGCCGGAGATCTCAACCGACATCCAGTTCAAGCTCGACGCGACCATCACCATGGCGTTCGACGAATGCCCGGCGCTGCCCGCCACGCCGGAAGTGCTGCGCAAATCCATGGAAATGTCGATGCGCTGGGCCGCCCGCTCCCGCGAGGCTTTCGTAGCGCGCGAAGGATACGGACAGTTCGGGATCGTACAGGGCGGGACCGAGCGGGACTTACGCGAATACTCCACCAAGGCGCTGACCGATATCGGCTTTGAAGGCTATGCGATCGGCGGCCTGGCCGTGGGCGAAGGTCAGGAACTGATGTTTTCAACGCTGGACTTCACCACGCCGATGCTTCCGCAGGACAAGGCACGGTATCTGATGGGTGTCGGCACGCCGGACGATCTGCTGGGCGCGGTCATGCGCGGCGTGGACATGTTCGACTGCGTGATGCCTTCCCGCGCCGGTCGCACAGCCCGCGCCTATACCGAGCGCGGCACGATCAACCTGCGCAACGCCCGTTTCGCCGACGATACCCGCACGCTGACGCCCCATGACGACACCCCCGTCGCCGGGCGCTACAGCCGCGCCTATCTGCACCATCTTTTCCGCGCCAACGAAATGCTCGGCCCGATGCTGCTGACCTGGCACAACCTGGCCTATTACCAACGCCTCATGCGCCAGATCCGCGCCGCCATCGTGGACGGCACGCTCGATACTCTGGCCGTGAAACTGCGCGAAGACTGGGCCAAGGGCGACTGGACCGAAGACGAATGGCCAATGCCGGATCTGGCCCTGTAATCCGGGGCTTTGCCCCAGACCCCACAAAGGGACGCGGTCCCTTTGATCCCGATTCATGAATTGGGGTGAAGGGGTCAAGCCCCCTTCCGGGTGCAGGGCAGAGCCCTGCGTCACTCCAGAAAGACCCTTCCATGCGCCATGTCGTCCCCGCTCTGGTTCTGAGCACCGCTCTCGCAACGGGAACAGCCTGCGCCGCACCGGAGGAAATCCGCGTTCTGATCGTCGCCAATTTCGAAGTCGGACAGGATACAGGCGACACACCCGGCGAATATCAGGACTGGGTGGAGCGGCTGCATCTGGACGAAACCGTTCCCATCCGCGGCGTACCGGACCAGCTCCGCCGCAATGCGGATGGCGTGTATGGCATTGTCCTGCGACATGGGGATATGGACCTGCACGCACTGGCGCTCGACCCGCGCTTTGACCTGCACCACACCTACTGGCTGTTTACCGGCATTTCCGGCGTCAATCCGAACATGGCGTCGGTCGGCAGCGTCGCCTGGGCACAATGGGTTGTGGACGCGGACGCCCTGCGGGAAATCGACGACCGGACCATTCCGCAAGGATGGCCTTACGGGCTCTATGCGATCGGTGCGAGCCGCCCGGACACCCTGCCCGACAATCCGAACCATTATGGCTCGGTGACGGATGTGGCGCAGTTGACCAAGGCTTACCCGCTCAATCGGGGGCTGGCGCGCTGGGCGTTTGCCCTAAGCCACAACGTGACGCTTGCGGATGATCCGGTTATTGCCGAACGTCGCAAAGCGTGGGCCGGCTATCCGCAGGCCCAGAAACCGCCGATGGTCCTGATGGGCGAGACGCTGGGAACGGAACGCTACTGGCATGGCGCGGAACGCAACCGCTGGGCCGAGAACTGGGTTGCGATGTGGACGAAGGGTCAGGGGCATTTCGTCATGACCAATGAGGAAAGCCAGCACTACCAGTACGACATGCGGATGCTGGCGCGGCTGGGTTATGTTGATCCGGAGCGGATCATGGTCCTGCGCTCAGGCAGCAATTTCGACATGCCGCCACCCGGCGTTTCGGTCACGGCTTCCATGGGAGACGAAGGACCGGGACAGGCCGTCGCCTATGACAACAACGAGCGCGCCGGAGAACCCGTCGTTCGTGAACTTGCGGCGCACTGGGGCCGCTACCGCGACCATATCCCTGAGCGTTAAGCCAAACTGTCACAACATTCCCGTGCCTGCCTGCGTTAACCTCGCAGAAGGAGCAGACACAGCATGCACAATCTCATCACGCTGACGGCTCAGGGACTGGTGGGCGAAGGGCGGCTTCAGCTTGAGGAGCTGGCGCTCGCATTCGTTCTGTCCTCCCTTGTAGGGCTGGAACGTGAGATCCGGCAGAAAAGCGCTGGTCTGCGGACGCATACGCTGGTCGGGGTTTCCGCCGCCCTGTTCATGCTGATTTCCAAATACGGCTTCATGGACGTCATTGATGCCGGGCGGATCGTGCTGGATCCGTCCCGTGTGGCCGCGCAGATCGTCTCGGGGATCGGCTTCATCGGGGGCGGCGTGATTTTCATGCGCCGCGATGCCGTGCGGGGTCTGACAACGGCCGCAGCCATCTGGTTCACGGCGGCTCTGGGAATGGCCTGCGGTGCAGGGCTGCCTATTCTTGCCATTGCCACGACAGCCGCCCATTTCATCGTCATGGTGCTGTTTCCAAAACTGCTGAAACAGCTTCCACGCTCGGGAGAACAGTCAACCGAGCTGACGATTTCCTATGAAGACAGCCGCGGTCTGCTGAGGACCATTCTGGTGAGCTGCACGGAACTGCGCTTTGCCATTGATGGCGTGCGCCTCGAAGAAGAAAGCCGGAATGCTGAACAAATTCTGGATGAGGCGGACCGTGAAGGGACAGCTCCCGCCTCACCACGTCCGCGCCTCGTGACGCTGACCATGCTGGTTCATGGCAATCGGCCCGTCTCCCATCTTATTACGGGACTGGGCGCGATTGATGGTGTTCATGAAGTCAGGAAGATCGATCCTGACCATGACTGAACACCACCGTATTTACCGGGCCGTCGGCAGCGCCTTTTCATACCGGTCCCAGTGCGTCGCCAGTTCCCTCACGACCACACTGCCTACCGTATAAGCGGCATCGACCGACGCCTGGAATCCCGAGAAACCGGTCTCATGCGCTTCGTCCGACAGAAGCTGCGCGGCGCTCTGGCCCGGTGGCTGCATGTCGAAATTGCTAGCCGTCCGCAGAATCAGCGCGCGCTTCGGGTCAACGCGTCCCGCCTTCCCCTGCAGCGCCAGAGCCTGACAGAACGCGACGTCCTCTTCCGCCGTCGTCGCCATAACGCCCTGCCCGTCTGTCCAGTATTTCACCCAGCGCTCGGCCCACTGGTTCATTTTCGCCCCGACCCAGAAGGTCTCGCCCGAAATCGTGTCGCCAAACTGGACGGAAGGCGGCTTCTGCGCTGCAGCAAAACCGGTATAGCGCAGGCGGGAGGCCTTCAGCCCGTCATTATCCGGCAGGGCAATGTCCTTCGTCAGGCCATAGGCCCACTGCACCAGCGCTGGATCGAGCGTGTATTCCATGTCCCCCATGCCGGAATGCAAGGCGGGGCGAGGCTTTTCATCCGGCGTGCTGCCCTGCACGGGCGTGAAGCCATCCGGCCAGGAGGCCGGAATTTCACGCGGGTCCACCAGATGGGACAGGCCACCATTAATGACGCGGGGTGCCCAGACGGCCGAGCCGATCGTGCCGAAATTCGGATCGATCCCACCGATCCCGGCCAGCACGAAATAGGCATGGCGCAGATCAAAACGCGGATCGAGCACGAGGGCGGTGATGGCAGATGCCATGTGCTCCGGTCCCTCCCCGCTCGCGATCCCCAGAACATGCAGGTCCGGATTGTAATGCATCACGTCATGATCGGTGCCGGGTGCCGGGATCGTCTTTTGCAGTGGCAGTTTTTCGATCCAGTTCTGGTATTCACCCGCCGTATCCCCCGTATCCTTGCCAATCTCGAAGGTGGTGACGACAACCACGCGCACCGGGATCGGCGCGTGAGCCGAGGCCGAACCAAGGGCACAGAGGGACAGAAGCGCGGCCCCGAAAACAGTTGAGACAGATTTCACTGGTAAAGTCCCTCATGTGTGACAGTGGCTTCAAATGTGCCGAACCGTTGTTCGAGCGCCCATTGCAGACGGGCTTTCTCGCTGGATTTCAGGAAAGTGGTGCAGGAGGCAGATGCGACGGGCAAAGTCCGGCAGGCGGACACGAACTGCCCCGGCTGATGATCGGTCCACAGGCTTTCGCCCGGCACGAAGGCATATTCCAGTCCGGTGCGGGACAGGGTTTTCAGATCGGCATAGGACAGGTTGTAGGTCTGGGCCGCACGGACGTATTCCTGCGTCAGATCCCCACGCGAGACTCCCTCGTCGTCCGTGGACAGCGCCATCGGCACACCAGCCCGGCGATAGAGCGGGAATGGATGAGCCGCGCCTTTGATGCCAAGAATCTCATCATTGCTGGTCAGATTGACTTCCACCATCACATGGAGCCGCGCCATTTCGGCCAGAAGTGAGGCCGGATCGTCCTCAAGTGCCACATCGACGCCATGCCCGATCCGGCTGGCTCCTGCCACGTCAATGGCTGCGCGGATGTGGTGACGCAGACCATCCGTAGGGACGAGACCGGTCGTCAGTTCGCCAGCGTGCAGGCTCAGCTTCACGCTTGGATAAACACCGTTCAGGAAATGGAACATTCGCATGTGCAGGTCATAATCGCGCATGGCGGTTGGATCGTCTTCGGGGGCTACGATGTTCAGTCCGACAAAGCGCGGATCGGCTTTCACGGTCGCATATCCGGCATCCAACTGCGCATAGACCGCCTGCGGCGGTAATGTGCGCAGGGTCTGGAACAGATAGCGCACCGTCACCGCACATCCCGGATGCGCCTGCGGGGTTCCGCATTTCAGGACATTCTTCGCCTGCGCTTCCATCTGGTCCGTCTCGGCGCGGGCTTTCTGCACCAGTGCTGGAACTTCCGGCATAAGCGCCTGATGGGCGGTGGGCAGGTCGTCGCCCTTCAGAGGATGATGGAATCCGGCCCCGATCATCGGGCCAATGCCGGGCGAGATCATCAGTTCCAGATAAGTCACATGGTCTCGGGCCGCACGGTCGCGCGCTTCGGCCAGCATGTCTCCGGCATGCGCATCTTCAATGGCACCGAAACGAGCGAAGGTGGCAAAGAAATGGTCATGTCCGGAAGCATCGCCGGAAGAGGGCACGAAATCCCGCATGGACAGCGCATCGATCAGGACATTCTCCGCATCCGCATGATGCGACAGTTCGGCGGCCGGAACTTCCTCATCTCCCGGATGCGTGCAGGCGTGGTCGAGAATGCGTTTTTCCTTCAGCGACACGCACAGATTGTCTCTGGCCGCCCAGTCCAGCATGTTTTCGGCGTAGATCGCGCCGACCAGATGATTGTGCAGATCCGCGCCTTTCGGGAAGGCGCGCAGAAACATGTTCAGCCGGACGGGATCATTCTGGACATGATTATACACTTCAGAAATGGATGGTGTGGCAGCATGGGCGCCGGAAACTGACAGAAGAGTTGCAGCACCCAAAACAAGACAGGGCAAACTGCGAAGGAAGGAATGTCGCATGGCCAGACGATGCCGCCCTGCTCCGGGCGTGGCAAGCCATTTTCATATCGTGACAAATCCTGTCTATCTGAGCGCCTGAAACCACTGGAAAAGCTGGCCCGTTCCGGACCCTGATGGCATAACCCGACCCTGCCAGCACCCATTCACCGGAGAGGACTGCCCCTTTCATGTCCGCTTCTGCCAGATCCGACACAGCGATTGAAAACCGGATTGCGGACCATGCCCGCCATCTGGGTTTTGATGCGGTCGGGTTCTGCAAGGCTGAACTTGGGCCGGATGTGGCAGAGGGCCTGCGGGAGTTTGTCGCGCAGGGCCATCACGGCACGATGGAGTGGATGGAAACGCGTCTCGACGAACGCGCCCATCCACAAGCCCTGTGGCCCGAAGTCCAGAGTGTGATTTCGCTCGGTCTGTCCTATGCCCCTGCCGAAGGACCGACGACCGATCCTGAATGCGGCAATATTTCCGTCTATGCCCGCAACCGCGACTATCACGACGTCATCAAGGGGATGCTCAAGCATCTGGCGCAGTTCGTCGTGAAGCTGGGCGGACCGGACACGCAGGTGAAGGTTTTCGTCGATACAGCTCCCGTCTCGGAACGCGCACTGGCGGAGAAAGCGCATCTTGGCTGGACGGGCAAGCACACCTGTCTCGTCTCGCGTGAACACGGGTCATGGCTGCTGCTGGGCGAAATCTATACCACGCTAGAGTTGACTTCATCCGACCCCATGGGCGGAAGCTGTGGTTCCTGCACGCGCTGCCTGACCGCCTGCCCCACAGAGGCCTTCACCGGCCCGGGAAAGATGGATGCGCGGCGCTGCATCTCGTATCTGACGATCGAGCATAAAGGCCCGATCCCGCATGAGCTGCGGCCGAAAATCGGCAATCATATCTATGGCTGCGATGATTGTCTGGCCGTCTGTCCGTGGAACCGGTTTGCGGAAAGCGCGCACCACATCAAACTTCAGGCTCGGCCGGAACTGATTGCCCCAAAACTCGATGAACTGGTCCGGCTGGATGATGCGACGTTCCGGACGTTTTTTTCCGGCTCACCGGTCAAGCGGATCGGCCGCAACCACTTCGTGCGCAATGTCCTGATCGCGATCGGCAATTCCGCTGATCTGTCGCTTGTTCCTGCGGCGCGGAACCTGCTGACAGACCCTGACCCGGATGTTTCCGAAACAGCGCAATGGGCCATAAATCGGCTTGAGGGCCTGTCCGCATGAGCGATCTGATCAAGCGCAGCCTGTCCCTGTCAGGCCATCGCACATCGGTTGCGCTGGAACCCGAATTCTGGGCGGTTCTGGACACAATGGCCGCAACGCGCCAGCAGAGCTTCGCTTCTCTAGTGGCGTCTCTGGATGCCACGCGGGACCCCGAGCGCCCCCTGGCTTCGGCCCTGCGGGTCGCGGCCCTGATGCATCTTCAGAAAAGCATCCAAGCTTCGGATTAATTTGCGGCACCATTGGCGGGCAGGCCGAGCCAGTCCGGGTGTTTGCGCTCGATCCAGCGCAGGACACGTCCCTGAATGCGACGGAAGAACGGAATGTCCTGTGAGAGCAGCATTACGCCGATTGGCAACATCCACAGCCCTAGCACCGGAAGGATCGACAGAACGCCACCCAGCATGAACAGGACGCCGGCCGGAATCCGCACCCATTTCCGGTCCGGTTCCCGCAACCAGTTCAGCACTTTCTGCAGCCGCTCTGGCAGGCGCTGGATCAGCAGATCCATCAGTTCATCATCGGTACGGGGTGTGGAAGCAGAAGGCGTGATTTGCGAGGGCATGAAAATATCCGTCATGAAAACTGTCTGATGAACCTGCGATACAAAAGCATGAAACAGTCATCAGTTTGCAATTCCCATACTTTATCACATGCGATGCTGCATGATTTGCGTATCAGGAGGCCTGTCTGTCCGATCTGTCATTTGCCGCTGTTGGCGGGCGTGCTAGATTGAAGACATGGCTATCTGGGGCAAGATGTTCGGTGGTGTCGCGGGCTTCGCGGTTGGTGGTCCTTTCGGAGCACTGATGGGCGCAGCGCTGGGGCATGCCGCCGATAACGGATCACTTCTCAATCCGTCCACAGGTGGATGGAGCGAACGCTTTCCAGCGCGCGGCAGACCCGATCCCAACAGCGCGGCCTTTTTTGGCGCAGCAAAAATCGCCGCGGCCCTTGGCAAGCGTGACCAGCTTTATGCCATCGGACTCGTCGCCCTGTGCGCGAAAATGGCGAAGATCGACGGACCGGTAAACCGGCAGGAAATCAACGCTTTCAAGACCTGCTTTCAGTTTCCGCCCGACAACGTCAAGGAAGTCGGCATGCTGTTCGATCGCGCCCGCGACCGGACGGACGATTTCGAGATGTATGCCCGCGAAATGGGTAAGGCCTATGCCGATAATACGGCACCGCTTGAAAACCTCATGACGGCGCTATTCCGCATTGCCCGCGCCGATGCCGGGCCAAGCCGCGAACTGCACCCGAAGGAAACCGACTTCCTCAAGCGCGTACACCGGGCTTTCGGTCTGCCACCGGGTGCCTGGGACCGGGCGGAAAGCGGGAACAGCCGCGCTGCCAGTACGGGTGAGCCCGATGCCTATCGCATTCTGGGTATCGCCCGCAGCGCGACTGATACGGAGATCCGTATCCGCTGGCGCACGCTGATCCGTGAACATCATCCAGACGTTCTGGCACAGAAACCCATGTCGGAAGCCGAGCGCCGCCGCGCGCAGGACCGGGTTGCCCGTATCAATGCCGCCTGGGACCGCATCAAGCGCGACCGGCAGCTTTGACCTCACACAGTCCTGCGGAAACTTTCTGACATCCGGAAGCGTAGAACAGTCTCAACCGGCAAGAGAGATATGCCATGGGACTGATTCTTCTTGTGATCCTGATCCTCCTGCTGATCGGTGCGCTGCCGTCCTGGCCGTACAGTTCAAACTGGGGCTACTACCCGTCCGGCGGCCTTGGCCTGATTGTGGTCATCGTCGTGATCCTTGTCCTGATGGGACAGATCTGAGCCACCACCCACAGATGTTTTCATAAAAAAACACCGCGCCCCTCACAGGACGCGGTGTTTTTTTATGTGCCGGTAAAGTGTGATCAGGCCGGAATGGCGGCCTTCACACCCTTCTCACGGATCACCTTGCGCAGTGCGATGACCTTCTGGTCCAGCTCCGATGTATCCAGATCGCGCCAGCCATCAAATGCCGGCAGCTTCAGCGCGCTTTCAAAGTCGTCAGCCTTGGCCAGCTTCTTCTCGGCCTCGCCATAGGTCGGCTCGGACGACTCATAGGTTTCGCCCTTCTCATTGCGGCCCCGGAGCATTTCCAGATAGGACGCAATTCCGAATGCAATCCGGGACAGGTCCCGCTTGCCTTCGATCGCCCGGCGTACGGTTTCCGTCCAGAACACCTGAACCTTGGAGCAGCCGTCGCTAGCAATCCGCAGAGTCTGATCGGACATCGCCTTGTTGGAAAAGCGGCTGATGACGCTGTCCCGGTAACCCTCAAGCGTCATGCCCGGCGGGGCTTTCAGCGTCGGGATAACGTCCTTGTTGAGGTAGTTTTTCAGATTCCCCAGCAGGTCCTTATCCTCGATCGCTTCATCCACGTTCTCGTAACCGACCAGAATACCCGGGAAGCAGAGCGTGATGTGTCCGGCATTGAGCATCCGGATCTTCACGTGCTCCCAGTCCGTCACGTCGTCCACAAGTTGCACGCCAGCCTTTTCCAGCGGCGGGCGTCCATTGGCGAACTGGTCTTCCAGCACCCATTGATGGAAATCCTCGGCCACCAGCGGCAGATCATCGTCCAGCCCGCTGGCTGCGTTCAGTTTCTTCGCAATTTCAGGAGAGACAGTCGGCGTGATGCGATCAACCATCCCATTCGGGAAGGTCGCGTTTTCCTCGATCCATTTCGCCAGTTCCGGATCGCGGGCCTTCGCGTAGCCCAGGAAAGCCTTGCGGGCGACATTGCCGTTATGGCGCAGGTTGTCGCAGGACATGACCGTAAACGCCTTGCCACCGGCATCCCGGCGGCGACGCAGAGCCTCGACGACGTAACCGAAAACAGTGGAAGGCTTTTCCGGGTTCTGAAGGTCGGCCTTTACTGCCGCATTTTCCAGATCAAACGCGCCGGTCGTCTCGTTGATGTTGTAGCCGCCTTCCGTAATCGTCATGGAAACGATGCGGATGGCCGGATCGGCCAGATGCTTCAGCACGGCCTCCGGATCAGCCGGAGCCAGCAAGTAGTCGCGCAGCGCCCCCATGACGCGCACCGTGCTCTTACCGGACGGTGCTGTCTCGGTCAGGGAATACAGGCAGTCCTGCGCCTTGAATTCCTCGGCCTTTTTCTTCGAGCGGTCACTACCTGTCAGGCCGACACCAACGATCGCCCAGTCCGGCGCATGCTCAAGGATCTGCTCGACATAGAATGCTTCATGCGCCCGGAAAAAGTTGCCCACACCGAAATGCACGATCCCCGGCTTGATCCCGTCGATGTCATAGGGGGGGAGTCTGGACATTGGAAGGAAGAGAGTTGAGGGTTTCGCGCGTAATCATGGAATTCTCCGTGGTTTCGGGCCGGTCTCTGACGGGGACCGACAAGGCCGGGCATGTGCCATCATAGCCCCGGAACAACGTAAAAGGCGAATGACGGTTTCAACAGCGACCTGTCCGCGCCCCTGATGATGGCCTTGGAACGGTCGTGTCAAAGCCCTTTTACAGCGCTGGCATCCTCACGCATGATGACGCCTACGGCCCGCCCCAGATCCTCGCGGAACAAGGACATTACAAAGCGCATTTCCGGCCGGGTCTGCTCTTCCAGACGAGGCAGAAGGTCCAGGATCTCTTCGTCTTCCGATTTCCGTTCATGCTGGTTCTGCTTCGTGCGCAACTGCTCTTCACAACTATGTGCCAGCGCACGAAGGGCATGGCTCAGCCCTTTATAGAGCGGCAGCAAGCCCGTATTTCCAGCCGCACGTCCCGTTGCGATGGCGCGTGCCACCAGCATCGTGTCATTCAGCAGGCGCCGCATGAGCCGTGGCAAGGCGGCCAGAACCGGGTCGCGCTTTTCCAGTTCTTTCAGACGCTCACGCCGGGCTTCGGTCACGGCGTCTTCAAGCTCGGTCAGCAGCGCCACGCAATCATCGTTCTGGCGTTCGATCGCCGCCCACCCGGTGTCCTGGTCAAGCGCGCTTTTGAGAAGCTGGTCCATGCGCCGCAGCAGTCGCGCAGCGGTATGAAAAGCCTGTTTACGCGCACTGCTATGCAGGATGAAGAACGACACCACGATCGAAACCGCCACACCGACCACGATGGCCAGGAGCCGCGTAATCATGGGCAGAAACGGACTGCCCTGGCTGGGAAACAGATACACGATCATCAGCGTGATGCACGCAAAACGCAGCGTCGGCTGAATGGCTGTGAGGAAAACCAGCGGTGCCAGCATGAGCCAGAACGGAACCCAGCGCAGGCCCGTCGTGATTTCCAGCACAACGGCGCATACGCCTGCCAGCGCGCCGATCAGCGTACCGCTGATCTGGTCCCGCGCCGTTGTCATGGTCTGGCTGATGCTGGACTGCGTGACGATCAGGGCTGTCACCAGCACCCAGATCGTTTCCTGCAGATGCATGAGGGAACCGACGATCCACGCCACCACCACCGACACCAGAACGCGGATGGTCTGGCGTGTCGCGGGGCGCATCACTTCGCGCCATCTGCTGTTTCGGGGCGGCACGGACAGCCACTTCCGGCTCAGACGTGTCAGAAAGTTCATGGCAGGTTTCAGCGCAAGGACGCGACGTCAGTTCCCAAGGAAGGGCACCGGCACCCAGCGCAACCCGTCATCATCCTGAACCAGCAGCAGAACTTCCGTTTTCTTGCGATCATGCAGGCGCTGCACGGCCTTGGCGAAATCGTCCGGCGTGTTGATCTGGTCCTGCCCGACCTGCGTGATCACGTTCCCTTCCGCGATCCCGCGTGATGCAGCGGGGCTTCCGGCCTCGACACGCGAGACGAGAACACCGCGCTGATCGTCGGTCAGGGCATATTGCGTCCGCGCATCGGCGTCGATCGAACTGACCGTTACCCCAAGCTCGCCCAGTGCTGCATGGCGGTGCTCCGGCTGGTGCGTGTCTGAAGGAGGCATGTCCGGCGCCGTGGGGGACTGGCCCAGCGTGATGGGCAGCGTCTTGAGCGCACCCTTGTGCCACACCGTCAGCTGCGCCTGCGCTCCCGGCAGGATGGATGCGATGATGCGTGGCATTGTCTGGCCGGTCACATCCTGATCGCCGACACGGGTGATGATGTCGCCGACCTCAAGTCCCGCCTTCGCGGCAGGGCCTTTAGGATCGATTTCTGAAATCAGGGTGCCCTTGCCGTTGGAACCGTCCGCCTTATGGAAATCGAGCGTCTCGGCGATGTCATTCGTTACGTCCTGGAACTTCAGCCCCATCCAGCCGCGGGAGACATGTCCCGTGCGCCGAAGCTGGTCGATGATCCCGCGCGCATCATCGGCCGGAATGGCAAATCCGATGCCGATGGAATCGCCGCCCGCGCCGCCATAAATAAGCGTGTTGATGCCGATAACTTCGCCAGACAGGTTGAAAAGCGGGCCACCCGAGTTACCGCGATTGATGGCAGCATCTGTCTGGATGTAATCGTCATACAGACCGTGTTCGACATTGCGTCCGCGCGAGGAAATGATGCCCGCCGTCACGGTCCCGTTCAGCCCGAACGGATTACCGATCGCCAGAACCCAGTCCCCGATCCGTGCCTTGTCGCTCCGTCCAAGCGGGACCGTTGGAAGTGGATGTTTCGGCTTGACCTCCAGCACGGCCAGATCAACCTGGCTGTCCCGGCCCACGATCCGCGCCGGCATTTCCGTTCCGTCCTGCAGCGTGACGCTGACCTGGTCCGCGTCTTCGATCACGTGGTTATTCGTCACGATGATGCCGGACGCATCAATAATGAAGCCCGAACCCAGAGCCTGCTGACGGCGCGGCGGCTGGTTTGGCGTGGGTTTGTGCTTCAGATAATCATGGAAAAACTTTTCCAGCGGTGAACCCGGCTGGAACGGTGGCACCTGTGGGCCATCCGGATTACTGGAATCGGGCCCCTTGTCGTCATTTTTCGCAGGCTTGAGCACGGCCGAAGTGGAGACATTGACCACGGACGGCAGCAGCCTGTTCGCCAGATCCGCAAAGCTCGACGGCACCGAGCGTGGCGTAGGCGTCGGCACCGAAGATGGCTGGCTCGAAACAGGCGGTACAGCCTGTGCAAAGGCCGGGACGGTACTCACACCCCATCCCGCTGCCAGGGTGACAGCCAGACCGGAAACAGCAAGACAGGCCGTGCGACGGGCGCTGGAACGGACGAACAGGTTTTTCATACCCGCACGCTAACGCAGAACGTGGCCCTTCGTCACCATCCCGCCGTTCAGGATGCGTTTTCGGGCCGGCCATGCTAGGATCAGAGTCCTTTCCGACATGACATTTTCCCTGATGAGAACCCGGCATGACTGACACCACGCCCCCGAATGACATGCCGCCCGGCCCTGCAGAGGCCTCCTCCAGTGCCGAAACCCGCATTACCGACATCCTGAAATCCGAGCAGGACGGTCAGGGCTCGAACGTCCTGTCTTTCGCGGCATTGGAGAGTGTGTCGGTTCGCAACGGTCATGCGCATGTCTCTCTGGCGACGTCACGCGACAACGCTTCGCGCGTGGAGCCCCTGCGTCCGCGCGTCGAAGCCGCCATTGCGAGCCTGCCGGGCATCACGGGCGCTACCCTGTCCTTCACGTCCCACCGTCCCGCCACGCCAGCCGCAGCCAACGCGCCATCTCAGGGCGGGGGGCACCGTCCTTTCAATCTGGGCGACAAACGCCGCAATGCGGCCAGCAGACACGCGCCTGAGACACTGCTGCCCGGTGTTAAAGCTGTCATTGCCGTGGCATCGGGCAAGGGCGGTGTCGGCAAGTCCACCACGGCCGTCAATCTGGCGGTCGGTCTCGCAAGAGAAGGTCTGAAAACCGGGCTTCTGGATGCGGATATCTACGGCCCGTCCCTGCCCCGGATGCTGGGACGCAACACACGCCCCGAGGTTGTGGATGGCACGATCCTGCCGATCGAAGCCTGGGGCCTGAAAAGCATGTCCATAGGTTATCTGGTGGACGAGAACCAGGCCATGATCTGGCGTGGTCCCATGGTCATGGGGGCGCTGACGCAGTTTCTGGGTGAAGTCGAGTGGGGCGAACTCGACGTACTCGTGATCGACATGCCGCCTGGCACCGGAGATGCCCAGCTGACGCTGGCCCAGAAGCTCGGCCCCAAGCTGGCGGCCGGTGGCGCGGTCATCGTCTCCACCCCTCAGGATATCGCATTACTGGATGCACGGCGGGGCGTGGCCATGTTCGAGCGGATGGAGACCCCGATCCTCGGCGTTGTCGAGAACATGTCCTATTTCTGTTGCCCCAACTGCAACCACCGCACGGAACTGTTCGGCCATGGCGGAGCCAAGGCCGAAGCGGAAAAGATGGGTGTCCCCTTCCTGGCGGAAATCCCGCTGCTGGCCGATATCCGTGCCAGCGGGGATGAAGGCACCCCCATCATCCTCTCCGCCCCGGACAGCGAAGCCGCCCATGCCTATACGAGGTTTGCACAGGCCGTCGCACGCTCTCTGTCTTCCGAACACAGCCCGAAAGAGCCGTCATGATCCGCATTCTCTTTATTGGCGCCTGCCTGACACTGGCAGGCTGCGCCCACACCGTCACGCATCGCGGCCTTTCTGAAGACGGTTACGGCTTTACGCAGGATTCGCAGCATCTTCCGCCACCGGCAGATCTGACTACGCCCATACCTCACTAAAATCCTGCGCAAGGCAGAGAATCGTTCTCGGCATCTTGACCTGACAGGCCCCGGCATGGAAAAAGCCGCACTGCTGATGCCGGGTTAGCACAGTGGTAGTGCAGCGGTTTTGTAAACCGAAGGCCGGGGGTTCAAATCCCTCACCCGGCACCAGCTTTTTCCAGAAAACATCATGGCCCTGACTATCAGGCGCAGATTTTCTTTCCCATCCGTTCGGCACATATCAGCGCTTTTGAGGAAGGATGGGGAAAATGCTGCTCAAACCGGGGCTTGCACGCAAAATCTTCCAAAAATGTCTGCCCTCTGCGGGTGAAAAGGCCCTCCGGGATCAGTAATGCACAAGTATTGCATCCGGAGACGGTGGAATGTGGGTATTCCAAGAAATTTCTTGACACCCTTGCAGCACAATCAGCAAAAGCGCCAACACGTTCTGCCAATTTTTCCCAATTAAATCATCCAGTTAGACCACCAGAAGCCATCGCTCATGCGAATCGGGCGATGCCGCGCGGGCAATGCAACCCTGTGGATAACTCTGTTCGTAAAAAGTTCTGAGGCAGATGTGACGAAATTCACACGGAATCGCTCTGAATCTCTCACAACGGCTGGATAAATAAATAAAGACAGGAAATCCTGCCTTTACCTATCGTTTACAGAACTGAATATTTTACGAGACCGGCCAGAAAAAATGAATTGCAAGAGACGTCAGAACAAGAACAATCGCCACGACACCCAACACCAATAAACTCGGTGACTTTACAGGTTCATCTTCAATGGGATTGGCGGCCTGTGCTTCCCGCGCCTTGAGCATCAGACGCTCAAGGTCACTTCCGGCTGATCCAGGGTCGGATTCAGGATGCGCCATCCAGAACCGCCGTCATCTCGGACCACTCGCGTTTGGTCAGTCCGGAATTTTCCTGCGTTACGGTCTCTCCGGCCAGACGCCGACGCACCACCTTCAGCATCCCGGCGGACAGCGTAAAGGCGCCGAGACGATATTCTTCAAAAGCAGTTGCCGTGGCCGGAACCCAAGCCTTGAGGATTTCGATCATCTTCTCTGCATAGACGCGGATTTCATACTGCGCGTGCGGATCGGCCCGCAGGGCAAGGAAGTGCATCAGATTGTGCAGATCGATCTTCCAGTACCACTGGGTATAGGTGTTCAGTGTCAGGTTCATCCGCGCCAGTTCGCGGGCCAGACCTGTTCCTTCCGGGTTCAGAAGGCTTTCGTAATCGTCATAGCACTGGCTGGCATCGCGACGCAGGATCTCCAGAACCTGATGCGCCGTTTCAGGATCAAGCGCCTCACTCCGCCCCTGCCGGTTCGAACTGCTCTGTGCGGCAACCTGATCCAGCGCCGGCAGATAGAATTCCCGGTCCAGAATGGAATAGCGCGCGGAATATTCGTTCACACTCGCCATGCGATGACGGATCCACTGACGCGCCACGAACACGGGCAGCTTCACATGGAACTTGATCTCGCACATCTCGAACGGTGTCGAATGACGGTGACGCATCAGATAGCGGATCAACCCCGCATCTTCGGACACTTTCTTCGTCCCGCGGCCATAGGACACCCGGGCCGCCTGCACGACCGCACCATCGTCGCCCATATAGTCGACAACGCGCAGGAATCCATGATCCAGCACCTCGAAAGGTGTGAAAAGCAGGTTTTCCATCGCCGCCACGGTCGGACGGGAGGTCAGCTGGGGTTCGCTGCGCTGCGCTTCGATCTCAGCGCGTTGTTCGGATGTCAGTGCCATGGCGGCGGCTTTAGCATGTGATTTCCCGGCGCGTCATCCGCATGAATCCGGTTGACACGATTCCTGCGGCTTATTTTTTTTCCAGCCCGCTTTTCCCTTGCGACGGGACACGCGCACTCCTATGTTCAGCAGTGCAAGGGGTTCGTCCCCGGCTATGGCGATAAACGGTAAGTGAAATAAGTGTTGTGGACCCGGGGGCAGTGCCCGGCGTCTCCACCATGAACAACCCCTCGCAAAAGGGGTCTGTGGGGACGAAACAGGCTCGACACGCATGGTAAAGACTTACCTTTTGCCCGGCATTGTACCACCGTCATCGGGCTAAACTTACAAGTGCCAACGATAACTCAGAGGTGCTCGCTGTCGCTGCATAAGCGATAAGCGCGGTTCGGGAGGGCACCGGGCAACAGAAGCCCTCCCACCTCATCATGTCTCCGACATTCACAGCAAAGACGGCTTGCCATCCGCGCCCGTCTGTCGCATCCCTGATGCAAGTTGACCGAAACATCAGGCTTGCGACCATGAGCGACGACGATCACAACGGCCAGGACGGCTTCGAGCACGACCTTCCCGAGAGCCCCCTCCCCTATGACGACTGGGTGGAAGACGCCTATCGCGAAGTCATGCTGCGTGCGATCGAGCATGTCGCTGCCGAAGGTCTGCCCGGTGCCCATCATTTCTATCTGACGTTCCGCACGAACCGCCCGGATGTCATCATCCCTGCCCGTCTGCGTGCGCAGTATCCGGAAGAGATGACCATTGTCCTGCAGCACCAGTTCTGGGATCTGGCACTGGACCGTGACAAGGGCGTGATCTCCGTGGGTCTGTCTTTCGGCGGGGTGGGCAGCATTCTCTGCATCCCCGTGAACGCCATCACGGCCTTTGCCGACCCCCATATCCGCATGGCCCTGCGCTTCAGCCACACGCCGCTCGAAGACGATGAAGACATCGAGATCCCTGAAGGTGCCGTGGAACCCGATGACATTGACCCGGCCCACCATCCGGATGTCCAGCCTGAAGCAGCTGTCAGCGAGGATGGAAAGAAGGACGCGGAAGTCGTCAGCCTGGCCGCGTTCCGCAAGCGCCCCCAGAACTGAGATCCGTCCTCGGGGGATTTTGCAAAACGGATTGGCCAGACCGGATTTTTCCGGCCTATACTGACTGCAATGTCGCTCTCATGAGGGATCCCCATGCGCTTTACCGTCGATCGCCTTGATCACATCGTACTGACCGTCCGGGACAGAACCCTGTCTGCATCCTGGTATCAGCGCGTGCTGGGCATGGATATCGAGGAATACGGTCGTAACAACCGTGTGGCGCTGAGCTTCGGTGGGCAGAAAATCAATCTGCGCCCTGAGGGCTCGGAAGGCTGGGAGACGGCTGGCGACGCAGCGCCCGGAACGTCCGATTTGTGCTTCACGACAGCCATTGCCAGCGAACAGATCGTCCGTCATCTGGAAAAATGTGGTGTGGCCATTGTCGAGGGGCCTGTAGCCCGTCTGGGTGCGCTCGGGCCGATCACATCGGTCTATTGCCGGGACCCCGATGGCAACCTGATTGAACTTGCATCCTATAACGGCTGAAAAGCGGCGGGGCAGAAGCTCCGCCGCAGCAGTTCCGTCACCAGTTCTTGGAAATCAGCCAGAACTCTTCGGAGGTCAGCGTGATGGCGTTGCAGTCTTTCGTCTCGGCAGCAGCCTTGGCAAGGGCATGAATACGTTCGATCATGATCGTCTTGCGCTGATGCGCTTCGGACGTTTCCTTCACGGTCGACAAGGTCTGCAGAGCGGATTCGGATGCTTTGGCGACGCGTGCGGCGTCAATGGCGGCATAAGACATGAACTGTCTCCCTGAATATAAAAACCGGGCGGAAGCCTACCCTACGCCTGCCGGGATACCAACTCCGCTGCACCCGGTTCTGCTCTAGGCCGGAATGACCGCCACCGCCGCCTCATAGGCGTCCAGCACCTCGTCGGTCGGCCCATCCATCCGGACTTCCCCGCTCTCCATCCAGATGATGCGCGTGCACCATTCTCGCAGAATCGATAGCGCATGGGATGTCACGATCAGGATTTCTGCGGCATCGACCATACCTTCCAGTCGTGCTTTTGCCTTGTCCTGAAACTTCTGGTCGCCCGCCATGAACCATTCGTCCATCAGCAGGATGCGGGGACGTGGCACCGTGGCCAGTGCGAAGCCCAGCCGGACGGACATGCCTGAGGAATAAAGCCGCACGGGAAGGTCAAAAAACGCCCCCAGATCGGAAAATGTCTCCACGTCCTTTTCCAGTTCCTGCGTCGCAGCCTTCGTCATTCCCATCCGGCAGGCAAAGAGCTGAATATTCTCCCGTCCTGTCAGTTCGCCGTTCATACCCGCATTGGGATCGATGAGAGCATGGGTATCACCCTCGATATCCAGCGTGCCCTCTCCCGTTTCATAGATCCCGGCCAGAACGCGCAGCAACGTCGATTTGCCGGCGCCGTTATGTCCGACCAGGCCAACCCTTTCCCCTTCCGAGATCGAGAAGCTGACGTTGGACAGGGCCTGCACTTCCACGACATCGGATGAATTGCCACTCACCCGCATCCGGCCTCCCACAGCTCCGGTCTTGGCCGTCACCGTACTTTTGGCACGGGCCAGAAGCGTCTTTTTCAGGGAACGTGAGCTGCCATGAAGGACAGGAAAAGACAGGGAGATATCTTCAAGACGGATATGGGCCATGACGTCAGATCCAGAAAACCAGGCGCGCGCGCGTCCGGATGAAAGAGCGTATAGCGACGACCCAGAAGATGGCGCTTGTGGCCAGCGCAATGCCCCATAATTCCAGAGCGGGAAGATGTCCCAGCAGGGGTTCGCGCACGATTTCCAGAAGAGGGTAGAAGGGATTGTACAACAGAAGGGAGGCTTTCGCTCCGAGCTGCTGCGGCATCCAGATGATCGGGGTCACGTAGAACACGATCTGCAGAAGCGCTCCGATAATCGGAGAAATGTCTCTGAAACGCGCGCAGAGCGATCCGAACAGCATGCACGCCGCAAGTCCGTCCAGCGCCCACAGCAGAAGTGCCGGAATGGCCAGAAGAGCGTTCACGCCCGGCCAGAGATGGTAGATGACGAAGACACCTAGCGGCACGACGATGTTATGCGCAAAAACAATCGCGTTCCGCACCACAACGCGCACTGCATAGAGCAGGAGTGGCAGCTGGACAGACCGTACCATGTCTTCGGCATCAAGAAAGCAGGTGCAGGATTCCTGGATCAGACTTGAAAGCCCCGCCGCCCAAAGAGTGAGGGACAGCGACAGGAACGGCAGATAGGTCGCAAGCTGCATATGGAACAGCCGGCTGTAGAGCACGCCCATGGAAGCGACCATCAGCGCCGATGTGATCGTCAGCCAGAACGGACCAAGCGCGGATCCCCGATAGCGGAGACGGATATCAAGCCATCCAAGCCGTACGCCCAGCCGCCACAGACGCTGCGTTTCCTTCCAGTCAGCCCAGGCCCGTGCAGCAGGACTCCCGCGGGGAGTGTCACGACTGGTCTGCCGGCGCGGCGCTTCGTCCCGTGCGACATCTGAAGCTGGAGAAGGTACACTCATATCGTCCGCCTACCCGATCCCCCCTGCTCCGGCAAGAAGGCGTGACAGTGAAGTTCATATTCGGGAAATGAATCTTCGCTACGCTGCTTGGCGTGAACAATTCTTCGTCAGAAAATCTGCCCTCCGGAGCCCTTTTTCCTAGTTTCGCCGTAATCCCCGTGTATGCTTGGTCTATTGAGACAAGTTTTATCCTCAGGTGCCCAGACCCGATGCCCAGACCCGTCTTTCCGACCCAGTCCACCGCCCGCACACTGTCCATCATTCGTGCGGGTGCTGCGCTCGGTCTGATCGGACTGCTCGCGGCCTGCGCTGGCACCAATGCCGATATGGGGTCTTCCTCGGAACTTCCGGTCTCGCAGGAAGCGGCCAATTACCGGGCCCATGCGAAGTCGTACTACGCCCCTCCCGGACCGCCCGGCGATCCGTGGGGGCCATATATTCAGGAAGCTTCCAGCCGCTTTGATGTGCCTGAAGCGTGGATCCGGGCCGTTATGCAACAGGAGTCCGGCGGACACCTTTTCGACCATAACGGCAATTTCATCACTTCGGTTCCCGGCGCCATGGGTCTGCTCCAGCTCATGCCGCCGACTTATGATGACATGCGCCAGCAGTATGGGCTGGGTGAGGATCCTTTCGATCCGCATGACAACATCCTCGCAGGCACAGCCTATCTGCGTCAGATGTACGATATTTACGGTTCTCCGGGATTCCTTGCGGCCTATAACGATGGCCCGGGCAGCCTGGACCGTTATCTCCGCCGCGGACGTGCCCTGCCCCGCGAAACGCGTCGCTATGTCGCGGCTATCGGGCCCCATATTGCGGGCATCACGCCGCATAACCGCTCTGCCGCCGATCTTCTGGTGGCGCAGCACGACCCGAATGCGCAGGTCATGCTGGCCCAGAACACACCGTCTGCTGACATAGCACCGATCACCGCACCCTCAGAGCGACAGGCCGTCAGTGCAGCCTGGAGCCATCGGGAAGCAGCCGACACGTCTTCCGACGACTCAGCCGAGCCTGATACGTCTGCAAGCACGATCGCAATTCCCGCACAGGCTGATACAGCCCCCGTTCAGGTTGCCTCTGCTGCCAGTTCCGAGGCCCCGACCAGCATCAGCGCAGCCTGGGCTGCCCGAGGCTATGCGCAGACACCTGTTCGCCCTGCAGTTCGGGAAGCTTCGGTTCCTGCGGACGATGTAGCCGATAACCGCGTGACGGCTCAGGAAATCCCGATCGGACATCACCTGCAGCCCCAGCCGATCATGGCGGTCATGCCGGCAACACGGCCGCAGTATCACATGTCCCTTCCGGCAACGTCCTCGTCGTCCCGTAGCACCGCGGCAACGGGAAACTGGGCTATTCAGGTCGGCGCCTTTGCCAATGCAAGGCAGGCAGGCATCGCAACCTCCGCAGCCCACAGCAAGGGGGGCATCATGGTCGCTTCCGCCCGATCACAGGTGGAAAGCGTCAGAAATGGCCGTTCGAATCTGTATCGCGCCCGTCTGACAGGACTGACGCATGAAAATGCAGTTGCAGCATGCCGCCGTCTGTCGCACGGTTCTCCGTGTGTCGTGGTTCCGCCCGGCGCACACTGACTGCTTTATTTCCGGGCCTGTTTCAGGCCCACTTTTTTAGACAGGGATACAAACCCCGATGCGCCGCTTCCTTGCAACGACCGCTTTCTGCGCCGTCGCCCTTTCCGGCGCCCTGACGATCTCTCCGGCGCATGCTGCACTTGAAACCGGCACTCATGCCCCGGATTTTTCGGCCCCTGCCAGCCTTGGGGGGCATGAGTTCACCTATCATCTGGCCGATGCTCTCAAGACCGGCCCGGTCGTGCTGTATTTCTATCCGGCAGCCTTCACCAAGGGCTGCACGATTGAAGCCCACGAATTTGCGGATGCCATCCCGGAGTTCAAGGCGCAGGGTGCCACCGTTATCGGTGTGTCCATGGATCCGATCGACAAGCTGGACCGCTTTTCGGTCAGCGAATGCCGCAGCACCTTTGCCGTCGCAGCCGATCCTACCGGCAAGATCACCCGCAGCTACGCCGCCAAAATGCCCCTGCTTCACATGGCAAGCCGTACGTCCTACGTCATCGCTCAGGACGGCCATATCGCCATGAGCTATGCCTCGATGTCTCCTGACGAACACGTCTCGCGCGCCTTGGCCGCAGTAAAGGCCCTGAAGAAGACTCCGTGAGCACACGTCCCCGGTCCACAAGTCCGGATCTATTCGGACAGCATCATGTTGGCGATTCAAACCCGCTGAAACTGGCTGGCGACGTCACCAGCACCGCGATCTATGGTGGTCCGCAGGACTGTTACCGTTACACCCTGCGCCGCGTCTGGGACGACAGCCGCCCCATGATCATGTGGCTGATGATGAATCCGTCCGTGGCGACCGAGTTCGGCGATGACCGGACGGTCGCCAAATGCCAGCGTTATGCACGCGCCTGGGGCTATGGCGGCATATTCGTCGGCAACAGCTTTGCCTATCGCTGCACGGATCAGAAACGGCTGCTTGAGGTCACTGATCCCGTAGGGCCGGAAAACGATGCCCATCTGCTGGATATGGCCCGGCGGGCCGATCTGGTTGTCCTGGCTTACGGGTCCCCACAGGCCAAGGGGCTGCGTGCCCGCGGGACTGAAGTCGCCCGGATGCTTGCGCATCACGGCATCAAGGTCACGGCGCTACGCCTGAGCAAGAGCGGACGCCCGGAGCATCCGCTCTATCTGCCCTCCGCCCTGACACCGCAGCCACTCGATCCGGACCTGCTGGACTGAGCAAAGCTGCGGGCAGTAGCAGCCAGTGCCGTCAGTTCGCAGACTTGTCCTGCTCATGAATCTGCCAGATCAGCACCACATGCTGGTCATGGTTGGGATAGGTCGCCTGTGGCTGGAACGAAGCCCCGACATTCTTGCTTTTATACAGAGCCTGAATAGCCTGCTGATCAGCAGAAAGCTGTTCGTTCGACACAGGACCACCGGCGCGGAGCTTCGTTGCCGCTTCCAGTTCTGCGGTTGTGACCTTCCTGTTTCCCTGAAACTCCACCTTGTCCAGCACCAGAGCGGTGGGCTGTGCCGCAGCACCGGCAGCCTGTTCTTCAAGGATCAGCTTGACGGAAATTCCCTTGTCGGAAATCTTCATCTGCTCTCCAAGGCTTGCCCCGACATTCCGGGAGGAATACAGGGCCCCGACCCGTTTCTGCGCGGCAGCCAGATCATTGCGCGTGACAGTATCACCGGCATGATAACCGAAAGCCTGAAGAATATCGGCAGTCGGGACCTGATGATTGCCCTGAACAGCCACAGTCATCAACTTTAGCGGAACAGTAGGCGCCGGGATGGCGGCGGAAGCGTACCCGGTGGTAATCATTCCTGAGAAAGTTGCTGCGGCGAGCGAAACGCCAAGGAAACTCGGGGCTAACAGGGAGCGAAGGAACATCTGGCAATCTCCTGTAATGAAAAAAATGAGAAAATCTCTGATTTTTACGCTGCAGGACTTCCCGGCTTTGGCAAATCACGCCCAGAGCCACGTCGGAGGAACATCTTCCGGCGCCATGCGTTCAGTATTTCCAAACTCTGGCGCGCCTTCTCGTTTCGATAACGGCGCCATGGGTTCGTCTGCGCGTACGAAATACGTACCGATACCTGCAGTATCCCTGGGGCCTGACGCTTCCGGGAGGCTGGACGACCGCCAGTTTCCGTTTCCTCAATTCCACTGAAAGGCCATGCCCGCTTCATGACTGTACTCGCTTCTTTCGCCCGGACTTCTCCCCGAATCCGTTCCGAACACCTGCGGTCTGCCCTGATGGGGCTCTTTTCCGTTTCCGTATTGGCCGTCACTGCTGAAAGCGCGCAGGCCCAGTCCGCGCCTGATCCCAATAGTGCCCGCAACCGTGTTTCCCGGGAGGCTGCGCTGTCTACTCCGGCTCCCCAGAACAGCGAAACACCGGCCAATGGTGGCAGCAACACGCCCATCATGCAGAACACCGTTTCCGGATTCGGCCAGACGGCAGGTGATCCGGGCCCTTACTTCTCCGCCCCCATGGGCTCGCAGCACTTCCTCGGCGACTGGGGTGGCGCGCAGCCCTGGCTGCTCAAGCATGGTATCCATCTGATGGCCGCCATCAACGAGGAATTCGCCGGGAACTTCACTGGCGGCAAGCAGCGCGCCTATTCCGACGCCGGACAGGTTGGTATCGAACTGGATATCGACTGGGACAAGCTCGCAGGAATCCGGAACTTCTGGACCCATGCCCTGGTCGTGAACGGTCACGGTCAGAGCGTTTCACGCAATTTCGGCGACTCCATTGCAGGCGTGCAGCAGATCTACGGTGCCCGAGGCAACGTGGTGGCCCACATGGTCGCGATGTATGGAGAGATGTCCTTCGTTCATAACCGCATCGATGTCAGCGCGGGCTGGATTCCGGTCGGCAGCTTCTTTGCCGCCTCCCCGCTGTTCTGTGACTTCATGAACGTCGCCATGTGCGGCAATCCCGCCCCGAACAAATACACTGAAGGCAACCGTGACTGGCCGTCAGGCAATCTGGGTGCGGTGGTCCGCGTGATGCCGACCATGGACACCTACATCATGGCAGGCCTCTTCGCTGTCAGCCCGCATTCCTATAACGGCGGCATCTCGGGCTGGTCCTGGGCGCAGTCGGGCCTTGGTAAATTCTCCACCCCGGTTGAAATCGGCTGGACTCCGCGCTTTGGCCACAACCAGCTCCAGGGCCACTACGTCCTCGGTTACTCCTACGACAACTCGCGTTATGCGAACTTGTATGAGGATATTCACGGCAATTCATGGCAGGCCACGGGTCAGCCCCGTCGCTACGAAGCCGGCCGTAACAGTGCCTGGCTCATGATCGACCAGATGCTGATGCGCAATGGCCCCGGCAACACGAACGGCCTGATCGCCCTGGCCGGTGCGATGTACAGCGATGGCCAGACCGTTGCGATGCGCGATCACGAATGGGCCGGTCTGGTCGATACCGGCTCCGCATGGGGCCGTCCGCTCGATACGGTCGGTGCGATGTATCAGCATTTCGATATGAGCCATACGGCGGCCCTGCAGCAGGAATCGTCCCTCGCTCTCGGCCTGCCCTATCAGGACAACCAGTGGGGCGCGGTCTATGGTCCGCAGAGCCATGAGAACGTGTACGAACTGTTCTATTCCGCCCATATCGCCCGCGCGATGGCGCTCCAGCCGGACTTCCAGTACATCCAGCGCCCGAGTGCTACGACGACGTTCCATGACGCAGCCGTGCTCGGCGTTCAGTTTACCGTCGTTCTCTAAAGCACACGAAACAGACCGGCTTTTTTCGAAGCGGGGTCCGGCTGGGTCCCGCTTTTTCGTATCCGGTTACACTTGGCCATCACAATTTAATTGCGAATAAATCGCATTATCGTAAAACAGCGCGACTGTTCCATTGTTCCGAGGTTTTCGTGCGCGCATCGTTTTCTGCACCTGTTTCAAAGCCCCTGCGGGCTGCGCGCCTGTCCTGTCTTCTTCTGGCAGGAACAGCCTTTTCCGCCCTTGCCGCCGATCCCATCCCTGCGCCCGCAACTTCGATTCCGGCTCCATCGAAGACTAAGGCAACGGAGCCTGCCAAAAAGCCCGTTACGGCAGCCCAGCAGGTCTCCCGGGATGAGGAAATCATCGTCCGTGCCCGGCGGCGGGATCAGATGGAGGTCAGCAGCGGCGGGCAGCTTGGAGCACTGGGCAACAAGAAGGGGCTGGACGTTCCGTTCAACATTCGCAGCTATAATTCCAGCCTGATCCTCAACCAGCAGTCCCAGACGCTGGGTGAAGTGCTGGAAAACGATCCGTCTGTCCGCACGACCTTCGGCTATGGCAATTTCTCGGAAATGTTTGTCATCCGCGGGTTTGCCGTGGATGGCGACGACGTTTCGATCAACGGCCTGTATGGCATCACCCCTCGCCAGCTCGTCTCGCCCGAACTGTATGATCAGGTGCAGGTTCTCAACGGCGCCAGCGCATTCCTCAACGGCGCAGCACCAAGCGGGTCAGCCATTGGCGGCAATATCAACCTGCTGTTCAAGCATGCGACGAACGCCCCCCTCACCCGCATCACGGGCGACTACACCAGCAGCGCCATGGGCGGTGGCAGCATCGATGTTGGCCGTCGTTTTGGCGAGGACAAGGCCTTTGGTGTGCGCCTGAACGTGGCAGGCAAGAGCGGCGAGGATGCCGTGACGGATGAATACCGTCATTCCACGACACTGGGCGCGGATTTCGACTGGCATGACCGCGACAACCGCACCCGAATCACCATGGATATCGATTACGAAAACCAGGGCGTGAATGGCGGACGACCGGCAATCTTCCTGGGCAGCGATGTCACATCCGTTCCGCGCCCTGCTGCGCCCTCGCACAATTTTGGGCAACGCTGGGCCTATAATGACCTGAACTATGTCTTCGGCATGCTGAACGTCGAGCATGACCTGACGAAAAACATCACGCTCTATGGCGCCTTCGGAGCCCTGACCAGCAACGAGAAGGGCAACTACTCCAACCCGACCGTCACCGATGCCACAACTGGTGCCGGGACTGCCGGGGCCATGTATGTGCCGTACGATCAGACCAATGAAAGCACCCGTGCGGGTGTCCGCGCCCATTTCCGCACCGGCCCCGTCCGCCACGAAATCAATGCCGGCGGCTCCGGTCTGTGGGAAGACAGCGCCGCCGCCTATGCGATGGCCCTCACGCCCGGCGCGACCAACATCTACAATACGCCGCAGTTCGCATCCCCGGCCGAGACCTTCACCGGCGGTGTCGTCAACGACCCGCAGACGATCAATCGCACGCGCCTGTACAGCCTGTTCTTCTCGGACACGATGTCGTTCTTCCATGACCGCGTGGCCCTGACGGGCGGCTTCCGGTACCAGAACATGCGCATCAACGGCTATAATTACAGCACGACCGGCCAGGGCGCGATGAACAGTCACTACGATCAGGACGCCATCACGCCGGTCGTCGGTCTGGTCATCCACCCGACACGCCGGACCTCGCTGTATTTCAACCGGATCGAAGGGCTCTCGCAGGGACCAACCGCAACAGGCAACGTCGTCAATCTCGGCGAGATCTTCCCGCCCTACAAATCTACCCAGTATGAAGTCGGCGCCAAATACGATACGGGCCGTTTCAGCGCCGCTCTCGCCGTCTATGAAATTTCACAGCCGAATGCCTACTCGGTGGCTGTTGGCGATTCAGGCAAATATGCCTTCCGCGAAGACGGGCTGCAGCGCAACCGTGGCATCGAACTGAGCGTGAATGGGGAGATCCTGCCGGGCCTGCGCTTCAACGGCGGCGGCACGGTGATTCAGGCGGATCTGCGTCATACGGCAGGTGGCCTTCAGGACGGCAACACGGCTATCGGCGTGCCGAATTATACGATCAACGGCAATCTCGAATACGATCTGCCGTTCCTCAAGGGTGCCACGGTCGTGGGCCGCGTGGTCAACACGGGCAAGCAGTGGGTCAACACCGCCAATACACTGCATATTCCGGTCTGGACACGCTTTGATCTTGCGGGCCGCTATACGTTCGTGACGCATCACACGCCGGTCACGCTGCGCTTTGGCGTCGATAATCTGGCCAACACACGCTACTGGTCCTCGGCCTTCAACGGTTATCTGATGCAGGGTATGCCCCGCACCTTCAAGTTCTCCTTCACGACGGATCTGTAATCCGCCTCAGACCGCTGAAAACGAAAAACGCGCCCTCCCCTGCAGGAGCGGCGCGTTTTTCATGTCCGGTCTTCCGGTCAGAAGCGATCAGAACGTAATACCTGTCTCGAAATCCAGAAGCAGCGGGTTCTTGTAGCGGTTCGTGCCGCCCGTGCTCCAGATATACTGCGCACCCGGACGGATCACGAGCCAGGGCGTCGGGCGCCAGCCATAGTTCAGCTCAAGCGCATGCTCGCCGGACGGCTTGTTGATGCCTTCGGCCCCGGCCGCCTGCATCTGGCGCGCCCAGATCGTCAGCTTCGGGTTCACCCACAGCATCTTCATACCGATGCTGATCGTATCATTCGGACGGTCACGGAACGTGCCCTTGCGGGTAATGCCCCAGGTGATGAAATACGGTGCAACGGATGTGCGCGGATCACCCCAGGTGAAGGACGTGAACAGCGTCGTACCACGGTTCGGATCGCCCTGGTCACGCTGAAGCATCCGGTCAAACTGGAACCAGCCACCGAACCGTCCACGCACCTTCTGACTAGGTGCGGAAAGCAGATACTGCGCCGGAACGGAGAACATGCTGAGCTTGGAATAAACGTCACTGACTTCGGACGTATCCCAGTAGCCGCCGATCTTGACATTGGTCTGGAGCGGACCGCTGTAATCGTCCTTGCCGCCCTGATGCCAGCCAAGCTGAAACGGCAGATAGGTGCCGGTCGCATCATGGAGGTTCAGCTTCCAGCCGTTATGCGTGTTCGAGATCACCGGATCGACCGAATATGCACCAAACTGCACCAGATAATGATCGTTGCCAGCCGGGTAGAATTTCACCCACGCACCCGGATGAGCCGTCGGATACCAGCCATAACCCGAGTTCATCGCAATGGACTGCGGCATACCGCAGATCGCGTTGGATTCGAACTGGCAGTACTGGCTCATGCCCCAGTAGATGGAGGACTGCTCGAAATCGTTTTCGGTGTTGATCTCACCGACCTCGGTCGTGACGTATTTGTTCCAGGGCATTTCCCAGGACAGACGCGTCAGACGGACGGTCTCACCAGAGCCGAAAATCTGCTGCGGGCTGTCCATCGCCGGAAGCGTGGCACCGATACCCAGACCCTGACGTGCCGTGATCAGCGTATGGAACATACCCAGATTCAGGCCGGTCAGCTTCTTGAGGTTGAAATCGACATTGATGCCGAACTCATCCGCATAACGCACGGCCTTGGTCTTGCCGCCCATCGGATTGCCGGCACTGTCCTCAAGATAATGCCCGCCGATATTGATGCCCTTGTCGGTCAGCCAGGTACGCCAGCCGCCCCAGTCACCGGTCATGGTGCTCTGGGTCAGCCAGTCATGAAACGATGCCGGGAAGAAACGGTTTTCCGTCGTATCGGACGTGTTTGCCGCATTCTGCACACCGGTTTTCGTAGGCGCCGGTTTGACGAGCAGCGGTACGGGCGTGATGGATTTCGTCTGGGTCTGCGGCGTGCCCATGGTCGCAGTGCTGGTGGCGGCCGCGGCTTTCTGATGACCGTCCACGACTTCAGCAGGTGTCGTCTGTGCATGTCCGACGGCAGTGATGCCGGGAAGTGCCGCTGTCAGGGCGCAGGCCGCCAGCAACGTTTTCGTCCAGTCCTGTCCGAGCTTCCCCATCTTCCAAACCGTCTCCCAGTGGCACTATGGCAGCCGCCGATCTTCAGTCAGCGGCGGGCCAATGTCATACAGACCGGAATCGGTCCAGAATAGAGGGATGAAGATGTCTGTTTTCATAATATGTCTTCGGCAACACACTTCATGAAAACCGACGACAGTTTTTATCGGGAGATTTCTCCCGGATTACAAAAGTTTAACGCTACAGTATTTTCAGCTCATTTCGCGATCACACTTGCGTGTTCCCGGTCCCAGCGGCGCGTCAGAGGCTCCAGACACGCCAGAACAACCACAACTCCGGTCGCGACCTCACATAACGTTCTAAAAAGACCGGCATAGAGGACAGCCCCTCCCCCTCCAGCCGCGACGTCTGGTGACAGCGCTGCCTGATTGGCAATGAGACTGCCCACATACATGGCGATCCCCCACATCAGATAGAGCGCCCCCATCATGAAGCCACTCAGCCGTGCTGGCGAATAACAGGCGACAACCGCCAGCCCCAATCCGATTGTCAGGAGCTCCCCCAGAGACAGGCAGGCATATCCCACGACCATGACCCACGGCGATACCAGTCCATCCGAATAGGCAGCCGCCAGCCACCACACACCAAATGCGATCGCTACCATTACGTAACCGATAAGCATCTTCCGGGCATGGGAGGTCTGTTTCTGCTGCGCCCCGGTCCGATTGTACAGAAAAGCCAGAACCGGGCTGAGGATCATAATCCAGACGGAATTGAGAACTTGGAACTGCCCCGCCGACATGTGGAAGAGCGTGATACCGCCGATCCGGTAGTCACCGGACACGCCGCGCAGTGCAAACAGGGTCAGGGACGTCATCATCTGCTGGTAGAACACGAGATAAATCGTGCCCTGAAGGCCCAGCAGATAAGTCAGCCGCAATCCGGGACGCTCTGCCTGAGGCGCCTTTACATAAAGAGCAACCCAGATCGCTGCCAGCCCCCCGCCTGCTGCAATCACGCAGAGTCGTGCCAACGTATCACTGCCCAGAATCCAGGCATTGAAGACCGTCAGAAGGACGAGACCAGCCCCGACCAAACCAAACCGCGACAGTGGAACAGGCTGTTTTTCAGTCGCGGGTGTGGACGTTTCAAGCCAGCTGGAGCGCAACGTGTAATAAACCAGCCCGATCCCCAGTCCGACCGCACAGGTCGCAAAAGCCACCGGCGCGCCGTAGTGAATCTGAAGCCAGGGCGTCAGCATCATGGAGACAGCCGACCCGACATTGACGGACATGTAGTAAAGCGTGAAAGCTGCATCGAGGGCAGCATCATCGCCCTTGTAGATCCGGCGGACCAGATTGCCGGCATTGGGTTTGAACAGCCCGTTTCCTGTGGAAATCAGGGCCATCGCCACCAGAAGCAGCGTATGGGACTGCAATGCGGCGGCCAGAAAAGCATAGCCACAGGTCAGCAGCAGCGCCCCCATGACCGTCGTCCGCCGCGCGCCCAGAACACGGTCGCCGATAAAGCCACCGATCAGAGGCGTAATGTAAGTTAGCGCCCCGAAGGCACCCATCATCAGATTGGCGGCAGAGTCCGTCATCCGAAGCTGTTCGACCATGAACAGCGTCAGGACGGCCTGCATGCCGTAATATCCGAACCGCTCCCACAGCTCGATGGCCAGAACAACCGTAAAAGCCTTGCGGCGCAGCCCCGGAGCCGAAGCCCCGGCCGGAGAAAAAGAGGAAGCGGTCATGCAGAACCCGTCAGAAACCAGAAGACGGGCCGTATCTTAGGGCAAATGCCACTCTCCGGCGAGGATCAGTGCGTGCGTACTGATGATGCCGAGAGCCATCACGAAGATCAGCGCCACGATGCCGCCAATGATGTCACTCCACGGCCATTCCGGCAGTCTCGACCGGACGCGACGCACCATCCCCATGTCTTCAGCTCTCCTGCTGGCTGAAGAAGGCCTCCAGCTCGGGGGAGACAGTACCGATATGAACCTGCAACGTCACCAGCAGATCACCGGCCGGATGCTTTTTATCCGCACCGATGCCCCGACCGGACAGACGCAGGACCTTGCCGCTGTCGGAATGCCTCGGAATCTTGACCGAGACATCACCTTTTGGCGTCGGAACCGCGATCTTGCCGCCCAGAATGGCGGTCTTGAGATCTACGTCCTGCGTCATCCGCAGGTTCCGTCCTTCACGAACATAACGGCTGTCAGGCGTGACCGTGATTGTCAGGAGCGCGTCCCCCGGCACACCCGGCTGACCATCCATTCCCGGGCGTCCGGGTGAGCCCTTGCCACGCACGCGCAGGGTCTGGCCATCTTCCACACCGGGTGGAATACGGACCTCCGTATGACCGCCCTCACCCAGCGCCAGATCAAGTGATGTTCCCAGAACGGCCTGCTGGAACGAGATCGTCACCGCATACCGGCGGTCAGACCCCTTCGAGGCACGCCGTCCGGCCGAACCGCCCGGCTGGAAATCGCCGCTGAAGCCGCCGCCAAACATGTCAGAAAAGAAAGACCCCAAGTCTTCCTGACTGAAGCCGCCCTGAAAGCCCTGCGCGCCACCACGCGGGCCGCCCGGACCATACCCGCCGCCGCCAAAGCCACCGCCAAACGGACCACGTTCCTGACCGTCGGCATCGATCTCGCCACGATCGAAACGCGCGCGCTTTTCCTTGTCGCCGACGATATTATAGGCCTGTCCGACCGCCTTGAACCGCTCCTCGGCCTTCTTGTCGTCCGGGTTGTGGTCCGGATGGTACTGCTTGGCCAGTTTCCGATACGCGCTGCGGATTTCCTTGTCCGTTGCCGTTTTCGAAACGCCCAGTACCGAATATGGGTCGCTCATCTCATCTCCCCGTCTTCTTCAGGTCCCTCATCCAGCAGGGAAATCAGGACCGCAATGACTTCATCCTGCGGGAACCCGGCCCGCACACCGTCTGAGATCAGAGCCTGCAGTTTTGGTCGAAGATAATCCTCTGCGGGATGTCCGTCGTCTGCCATTTCTGATCCTCCGTTATTCCCAGATGTGTGATCGCACGGGGCTGGGGTCAATGTTTCAGAACAAACTCTGCAATATCAGACACTACTGCACCATCCAGCGGCAGTGATCCATCCGCAGCCGGAGCCACACCCAGATCCGCAAGAGGATGGATCACATTGGGCAGCAGAACGACCTGCGCCTTCGGATCAGCCGCCTTCAGCAGGGACAGATCTCCAGTCGCGCTGACCTGACGGTCCGCCGCCCCCTGAATGATCAGGACCGGACCGTGATACGCTCTGAGCAGAGTCGCAGGATTATGATGAAAAAGATCGATCATGAAGTCCTGAACGGCTGGATGAAACAATTGACGCAGACCGGGATGAAGCGTCTGGACATCCACATGATGCCCGGCTTCGAGCGCATTGATCGCCCCGTCAATCTGCGGCAGCACGGTCTGTGCGGAAGGCATGGCATGAAGCTGGCCCCGCAGGACTTCGCCCAGAGGCCGACCGGGAGTGGACAGAAGGATCAGTCCACAGACATCGGTCTCTGCCTGCACAGCCGCCAAGGCGACAAGTCCACCCTCGCTATGTCCTGCAAGCCAGACACAGCGTACACCAGCTTTTCCCCGAATGACGGAAATCCAGTTCCGCACATCGGTGGCATAGTCCGCAATTGTGACGCGATTACCGTCCGCTACGGCCTGTTTGCTGCCGAACATGCCGCGCTTGTCGATCCGGACGGAAGAAATGCCGCGTTTCGCCAGCCCATCCGCAATTTGCCGCAGTGTCGCAGGCTTCGGACCGAGAGCCGAGTTGCCGTTCCGATCCGTCGGCCCGGATCCCGGAATCATTATGACAACGGGCGCACCAGCTCCCGCATTCACAAAGGTCCCTGCCAGCGGCGCCAGAGGACCGGGCGCTTCAATGGCCGAACTCTCAGCAGCAAACGCATGGGACGACAGTCCACAGAGACCTGACAGGAGCAAGAGGAAACGAAACACTGCCGGCTTCATTCTGCGTCTCCTGTTCAGGTGTCCAGCGCTTCCGTTTTACCGGGTGAAAG
>NZ_BJLY01000005.1 GCF_006538885.1 Gluconobacter roseus NBRC 3990 | reverse complement strand
AGAAAAAGCGCCAAAAAGGCGCTTTTTCCTGTCGTTTTCTTTGAACTTCTTAGTTTGATGCTCGTGCAATCCCTGTTGAGCAGAGAGGCACGTATTATCGCGCCTTACCCTTGAGCATAGCGTTCTTTAGAAAGCCTTCCCTCCGCTCCAGAGTAGGTGACCAAGCAAAGCTAAAAGGTTTCTGAGCAGAGGCAGCCAGCACCCTCACCTCGCAACAGCTCAGGAACCACTCAGATGATACGCTTGATGCTTAGGCACGACGTTATTCAAGGCATCGGCGCGTACTTGCGAATCTAGAATCTTGAAAAATGGCAAAGAAAAACCCGCTTCACCTTGCGATGAAGCGGGTCTCTCAAATTTAGTCTGAAAAGTCGGATCAGGCCGGACCGTGTTCCTGAACGGCTTCCAGCTCAGCACGAACTGACTGCAGTTCGCGGCTGATCTGGTCGTGCATGTCCACGTCGTTCGGACCGATTTCGGCCCAACGGCTTTCAAGGTCACGCAGGCGGCTCTTGGCCTCATCCACGGACAGCTCGCTCATGAGCTGTGCAGAGTCGGCCAGAATGGTGCAGTGATCAGCGCCCATATCCGCAAAACCGCCCGTCACGAAGTAACGGTCCACGATCTTGTCACCCTGATAAAGGGCCACAACGCCACCCCGCAGCTGAAGCATCAGCGGTGCGCGGTCCGGCATGGCTGCAATATCGCCTTCCATGCCCGGGACCACGGCCATGTCGACTTCACGTTCGACAAGGCGCTTTTCCGGGCTGACGATCTCGATGCGAAGCGGCATCGGATCAGGCCTCCTGCTTCATCTTCTCGGCCTTCGCAACGGCCTCGTCGATGTCACCGACCATGTAGAAGGCGCCTTCTGGCAGGTGATCGTATTCGCCAGCCACGACAGCCTTGAAGGAACGGATCGTGTCTTCCAGCGAGACCAGCTTGCCAGGAGCGCCCGTGAAGACTTCGGCTACATGGAAAGGCTGGGACAGGAAGCGCTGGATGCGGCGGGCGCGACCAACGATCTTCTTGTCGTCTTCGGACAGTTCGTCCATGCCGAGAATCGCGATGATGTCCTGCAGGCCCTTGTAGGTCTGGAGCGTCTGCTGAACCTGACGCGCAACCTGGTAGTGCTCTTCACCAACGATCTTCGGATCGAGCGAACGGGACGTGGAATCCAGCGGATCAACAGCCGGATAGATGCCCATTTCAGCGATCGAACGGTTCAGAACCGTCGTGGCGTCAAGATGCGCGAAGGTTGCTGCCGGAGCCGGATCGGTCAAATCGTCAGCAGGGACATACACGGCCTGAACAGACGTGATGGAGCCCTTCTTCGTGGAGGTAATACGCTCCTGCAGGGCACCCATTTCAGTGGCCAGCGTCGGCTGGTAGCCCACTGCGGACGGGATACGGCCCAGAAGTGCGGAGACTTCGGAACCAGCCTGCGTGAAGCGGAAGATGTTATCCACGAAGAACAGAACGTCCTGACCTTCTTCGTCACGGAAGTATTCCGCAAGCGACAGACCCGTCAGGGCTACGCGCGAACGGGCTCCCGGCGGCTCGTTCATCTGACCATAGACCAGCGCAACCTTGGAACCCTCGGTCGAGCCATCTTCAGCGATTTTGATGACGCCTGCGTCCTGCATTTCGAAGTACAGGTCATTACCTTCACGGGTACGCTCACCGACACCTGCGAAAACGGACACGCCACCGTGGGCCTTTGCGATGTTGTTGATGAGCTCCTGGATGATGACCGTCTTGCCGACGCCTGCACCACCGAAGAGGCCGATCTTACCACCCTTGAGGTATGGGCAGAGAAGATCGACGACCTTGATGCCGGTCACGAGGATCTCGGACGCAGCAGCCTGCTCTTCGAAAGACGGAGCCGGGCGGTGGATCGGGAAGCGCAGTTCGCTGCTGATAGGACCACGCTCGTCGATGGGTTCACCAACGACGTTCAGAATACGGCCGAGCGTTGCCGGGCCAACCGGCACCATGATCTGCTTGCCCGTGTCACGGACTTCGGTACCGCGAACCAGACCGTCGGTCGTGTCCATGGCAATGCAGCGGACCTGACGCTCGCCAATTTCCTGGGCCACTTCCAGAACCAGCGTGTGATCGCCGTTCTGGACGTGCAGGGCGTTCAGGATGAAGGGAAGATCGCCTTCGAACTGCACGTCCACGACCGGACCACGCACTTGGGTGACACGGCCGACCACGTTGTTGGCAGCTCCGGCAGAAGGGGTAAGAGTTTCGGACATCGGATTCGTCTCCTGCGTGATCTCAAACGGCTTCTGCGCCGGAGATGATTTCGATCAGATCGTTGGTGATGTTGGCCTGACGCGTGCGGTTGTACTTCTGCGACAGACGGTCGATGGCCTTGCTCGCATTGCGGCTGGCATTGTCCATCGCGGTCATCCGCGCGCCCTGCTCGCCCGCAGCGCTTTCCAGCATGGCCGAGAAAATCTGGACCTGCAGGTTGCGCGGCAGAAGCTGCGTCAGGAGTGTTGCCTCGTCGGGCTCGAATTCGTACTGCGCCGTATCGGCATCGGGTGCGGCGTTGTCATTCTCGGGAACCGAAAGCGGAACCAGAGGCGCCTGGACCGGAACCTGCGTCATGGCGTTGAGGAAGCGGTTATAAACCAGTGTGCAGCGGTCGATCTCGCCCGCTTCCAGCATGGTGGCGATCCGGCTTCCAATATCGGTCGCCTTGTCGAAACCCACATCCTTGCCATCACTGCCAGCGAGACGATCGATGATCATCTCCGGATAGTGACGCACGAGGATGTCTGCTCCCTTGCGACCAACCGGCAGGATGCGGACCGTCTTGCCTTCAGAGACAAGCGTGTCGACCAGCTGACGGGCACTGCGGACGATATTGGCGTTGAAGCCACCGGCAAGGCCACGGTCGGAGGTCAGCACCACCACGAGATGGGTCTGGTCCTTGCCTGTTCCCGCGAGAAGACGCGGCAGACTGGCTGCGTCCTCACCACGGGTGGCCGTCGCCAGCTCCGCCATCATGCGACGCATGGCGTCGGCATAGGGACGGGCCGCTTCGGCCTGCATCTGGGCGCGCCGCAGCTTGGAGGCTGCGACCATTTTCATTGCGTTCGTGATCTTGCGCGTCGATTTGACGCCCGTGATCCGTCCCCGCAGTTCCTTCAGCGAAGCCATGGGCTATCCTCAGGCCGAAAAGCGCTTGCCGAATGCTTCGAGCAGCTCCTTGAGCTTGCCTTCCGTCTCCGGCTTGATCTGGCGGTCATTGCGGATGGCCGTCAGGATGTCAGAGCCCGCACCGCGCATCTCGGACAGAAGAGCGGCTTCATAGGCCACAACCTTGTCCACGGCGATCGGATCAACGTAACCGCGCGTACCGGCATACAGGACAACAACCTGTTCTTCGACCGGCAGCGGGGACGTCTCGGGCTGCTTGAGCAGCTCAACCAGACGGGCACCACGATCCAGCTGCTTGCGAGTTGCGGCATCCAGATCGGAAGCGAACTGCGAGAACGCAGCCATTTCACGATACTGGGCCAGCTCCAGCTTGATCTTGCCGGCAACCTGCTTCATCGCCTTGATCTGGGCTGCGGACCCCACGCGGGACACCGAACCACCGACGTTCACGGCAGGGCGGATGCCCTTGTAGAACAGATCCGTCTCAAGGAAGATCTGACCGTCGGTGATGGAGATCACGTTGGTCGGGATGTAGGCTGCCGTATCGCCAGCCTGCGTCTCGATGACCGGCAGGGCCGTCAGGGAGCCGCCGCCATGGGCGTCGGACATCTTGGCCGCACGCTCCAGCAGACGGGAGTGCAGGTAGAACACGTCACCCGGGAAGGCTTCACGTGCCGGCGGACGACGCAGCAGGAGCGACATCTGACGATAGGCCACAGCCTGCTTGGACAGATCGTCGTAGCAGACAAGAGCATGCATACCGTTATCGCGGAAGTACTCGCCCATGGCGCAGGCCGTGTACGGTGCAAGATACTGCATCGGAGCCGCATCGGACGCCGTAGCGGCGACAACGATGGAGTACTCCATCGCGCCCTGCTCGGTCAGCGTACGCACCAGGTTGGCAACCGTGGAGCGCTTCTGGCCGATGGCAACATAGATGCAGTACAGGGACTTCTTCGGATCGCCCCCAGCATTGACCGGCTTCTGGGCGACGATGGTGTCGATCAGGATGGCGGTCTTGCCCGTCTGACGGTCACCGATGATCAGCTCACGCTGGCCACGTCCAATGGGAACGAGAGCATCAATGGCCTTGATGCCCGTCTGCATCGGTTCGCTGACCGACTGGCGCGGCATGATGCCCGGAGCCTTCACTTCGGCACGACGGTATTCGACATCCGTCAGCGGGCCGCGGCCGTCGATCGGGTTGCCGAGACCATCGACAACACGTCCCAGCAGACCCTTGCCGACCGGCACTTCAACCACGGACTTCGTCCGCAGGACGGTATCGCCCTCGCGGATGCTGTCGCCGTCGCCGAACAGAACCACACCGACATTGTCGGCTTCGAGGTTCAGCGCCATGCCTTTGAGGCCCGTGCCTTCGAACTCAACCATTTCACCGGCCATGACGTTCGTCAGGCCGTAGACGCGGGCGATGCCGTCGCCGATGGACAGGACGGTGCCCGTCTCGGAAACGGTCTCGACCTGGTCGAACGACGCGATCTGCTGCTTGAGGATGTCCGAAATCTCAGCGGGACGGATATCCATCACGCGGCTCCCTTCATGGCGTTCTGCAGGCGGGTCAGGCGCCCGGCGATCGAAGTATCAAACAGTGTGGAACCGATCCGTACGGTCATGCCGCCAAGCAGGGCAGCGTCCGTACGTTCGGTCATGGACACGCGGCTGTAACCGGCTTCGGCCAGACGGGCCTGAAGCTGGCTGCGCTGCGTGTCGGTCAGAGGCTGTGCGGAGCGGACCTCGGCAACGACTTCACCACGCAGGGCGGAATCAAGCGCCAGGACACCGTCCAGAATGGATGCAAGATCAGGCAGGCGGCGATTATCGGCAATGACGCCAACAAAACGGCGCAGGACGTCTCCGAAACCGAGCTTCGACATCAGGACGTTCGAAACCGTCCGGCCCTGACGGATGTCCATCCGGGCATCAGCCAGGAACTTCCGCAGATCGTCGCTGTCGGCAATGGCGGCACGCAGCACCTTTACTTCACCCAGAACGTCGGAAAGATTTCCCTGCTCCGAAGCGAGGTCATAAAGCGCACGGGCATAGCGCTGGGCCAAGCCCCCTGTATGTCCAACCTGCGGCACCTGTGTCACCGTCACACGCGTGTTCCGTCTCACTAAATCCGCCGCAGAGTGCGGCCGGAACCGGCTTATCCGGTTCCTTGCATCAAAACTGTCCGGACCGGGCATACACGTTCCTGCGCAGGATTCGTCTGAAACCCGGTCCTCCACTTGGCGCCGCCTCTAGCACGCTGTCCGGTTCCTGCGCAACCGAGACGATACGCAAATTGCCCGCTCAACCCTCCGGGATCATGACGTGGGTTTGCGTTTTGCCCTTAGGGGCTGGCATGAAAGGGGTGCTGCAGTGATTTTTCGGGAGATCTCGTCCCGTCAGATCACATCCTTACGATACCTTTTCCCGCAAACAACCATGGAGACCCGATGTCCATCCAGAAGCACCTCTTTTTCCTGCTCGGCGCCCTGTCCGTCCCTGCACTCACGACCGCAGCACAGGCAACCCCGATTGAAGACAAGCCTTCGTTCCCCACTATTTCCTACTGGGACAACTGGACGGACCCTCAGGGGGTTACGCATCTGACGAAGTGCAAGATGTCGACATTCCATGAGGATTCGATCGCGTCAGACAGTGACAAGATCATGCTCAGCAGCCCTCATGACGGACCGGCAACCGTGACAATGCGCGTTCAGCCTCCGCATTGGAAAGGCGGATGGAACGAAAGCCATCAGGTGCAGTGGATCGTACCGCTTTCCGGAATCTATTTCGTCAAGGCGATGGACGGAACCAGCGTGGAGCTGAATCCGGGCGATATCCTGCTCAGTGAAGATCTAGCACCCGCATCGCACGGCTCGGATCCGAAAGGCCACCTGTCAGGCAATGTTGGCGACGCAGCAGTTGCGCTGCAGATTCTCCAGTTCGGAGAAGCCTCGCCATCGCATGTGCCCTGTCAGTGGCAATAAGGCCTGGATAGCAGATTTTCTGGGAATTCCTGGAGCGGGCGAAGGGAATCGAACCCTCCTCAGAAGCTTGGAAGGCTACTGCATTACCACTATGCTACGCCCGCTCAGGTGAGGCAGTCCTTACTCCATTCTTTTTGCCCCCCGCAAGAGGGGAAAAGCCAAAATGGAAATTCCACAACAAAGATGTTCGAGGCACTTGACTTTTGTTCCTGAACATTCTCTTTTGCGGCCACTGTCGCTGGCATGACATTCCAAAGATGTCCTGTCCGATGATAGGGGTGTAGCTCAATTGGCTAGAGCGCCGGTCTCCAAAACCGGAGGTTGAGAGTTCGAGACCCTCCACCCCTGCCACTCCTTCTCGCCGGATGTCCTTCCCGACACCGGGAGCGGGTTTTTCACTTGATTCGAGGACGATGGTGTCGGTCAGTACCCCGAAAGACGAGTCGCGGAAAACGGCGCCTCAAAAGCACGGATCCGGCTTCAATCTGGTCGCATACGTTCGTGATGTCCGCGCCGAAGCAAAGCGCGTCACATGGCCGACTCGTCGTAACACCCTGATCACGTCAGGTGCCGTGCTCGTCATGGTTACCGTGACCTGCATCTTCTTCTTCATCGTGGACCAGGTGATCGGCCTCGGCGTCCGCGAACTATTTGGCGTTGGAGGCTAGGTTCGCACCATGGCGAAGCGTTGGTACGTTGTGCATGTCTATTCCGGATTCGAGAAAAAAATCGCGAGTCACATTCAGGAGCAGGCAGCACAGAAAGGCCTTTCCGACCATTTCGAGCAGATTCTCGTTCCTTCTGAAGATGTGACGGAAATGCGCCGCGGCCGTAAGGTCAATGCAGAGCGCAAGTTCTTCCCGGGTTATGTTCTTGTCAAAATGGAACTGACGGACGAAGCCTGGCATCTCGTCAAGGACACTCCCAAGGTCACGGGCTTCCTCGGAACGCGCAACCGTCCGACCCCCATCACGGCCGCCGAAGCCGATCGGATCATGAAGCAGGCCCAGGAAGGCGTTGAGCGCCCCCGTTCCAGCCTGTCCTTCGAGATTGGCGAACAGGTTCGCGTGGCCGATGGTCCGTTCACCTCCTTCACCGGCATGATCGAAGATGTCGACGACGAGCGTCAGCGCCTCAAGGTCAGCGTCTCCATCTTCGGACGCTCCACACCTGTCGATCTGGACTTCACGCAGGTTGAAAAGCTCTGACGCTTTTCAACCGCTGAATTACCTACAAAAAAGGCTCCCTCTCGGGAGCCCTTTTTGTTTGTGTGCCTGCGCCTCTCAGTCCGTCACAGGAGGCGGCAGGACGCGCAGTTTTGCAGCCGCCTGATCGGCAATGGCCGCGACACCCTGGCTGAGCGCTGCGGTCAGCTTTGACGTGCTGGAGGCCACAGGTTCCGCCGACTGCCAGACCACAGGCGAGGTTACAACGGGCCCGATCATCTTTCCGGCCGGATGAACAGACAGCATGCCGGTCACAAGAGCATGCCCGACCGAATCGGCTTCGAAATTGCGAATGGTCAGTTCGACATAGGCCGTGGGTGTCGTCGTGACCGCATCACCCTGAGCAAACACGGTCGTACCCGGCAAACGCTGGGCCAGATCGGTCATCAGCGTATGGCCCAGCATGTCCGGCAGCGCTTCACTCCAGCTGCTGCCAGAGGCCAGCTTGGTCTGGTAATCCTCACTGGCCTTCACGATCGTATCGCGATCCAGTCGCGCACTCACAACAGGCGTACGCACCTCGACCACGACCGGCCCTCCCGCCTGGGAGATGCCCGGCAGAGGCGCCAGTGTGTAAAGCGTCGGATCACTGCTGCAGGCCGAGAGAAAACCCGTCAGACCCAGAGCCCCCATCAGGGACAGGACACGAAGGCGGGACGTCAAAGACTGTGTCATGGCTCAGTTCCTGCGGCCGGTGATGAGAGCGGAAGGATGGTGATCCAGATAATCCGTGAGGAACCGCAGGGAGCGGGACATCTGGGTCAGCTGGGTGATCATGTTCTGAAGACTGCGGTGGAAATCCGTATCGCCGCCATAAGCCCCTAGAACCGACTGGGCATTGGTCAGGGTGCCCTGCAGACCCTTCATCAGTGCCGGCAGGTTCTGGTTGGCGTTCTTCGTCAGTTTGCTCAGGTTCTGAAGCGAATCGCGCAGCGCCGCGAGGGACTGCGTGACCTCAGGACTGTTCAAACGACCATCCGCATGCGCCAGAAGATCGTTCACATGACCACCGATTTCGGTCAGCGGCATGGCTGCGATCTTGTCGGTGATAGTGGAGACAGACTCCATGATGCCATCCATGCCACCTGCCTGACTTGGAAGGACGGCGATATCGCCTTCATAGGTCAGTGTCGTAGCAGGCGCATTCTTGACGAACTGCAAGGCGATCATGGACTCGCCGGTCAGGAAACTGGCGCTCTGGACCGAGGCCCGCATACCCTCAGCGACAAAGGCCTGAAGATACTTCTCGACGGGCGGCTCCTTGCTGTTCTCGATCCGGTCATCCCAGTTGGACAGCATGCGCTCAGGCTCGAGTTCCATATCCACGCGGACACGGGGAAGCTTCGTAGGGCCTTCGAGGAGGAGGCGGACGTCGTTAACCGTACCGATCTGCAGCCCAAACATGGTGACCTGGCTGCCGCTCGTGAGGCCTTTGACGGACGAGTTGATATAGGTCACGACACGCAGGCGCTTGTGATAGCGGGCATTGTCGGCATCAGCTTCACTGGCATAGAGCTTGAAAACCGAATTGGCGGGCGCATCAGGCAGATCGATGTTACGGCGACGCTCCGGCAGGCCGAAAGCAATACCGCCCGAGAACAGAGCCTGAAGCGATTTGAGCTGGACCTTCAGACCACCGGCACCAAGACCGACCTGAACCCCGGAGACGTTCCAGAAACGGCTGTCCGTGCGCAGATAGTGATCATAGGGCTCCTTGACGAAAGCCTGGATGACGATGGGCCCCTTCCCGCCCGGCGGCATCGTGTAGCCCAGAACCTCACCCACCTGAAGGTCGCGGAAGAAGACCGGCGACCCCGGACCAAGCGAACCCAGCGACGGAGAGACCAGCCAGAATGTCTCGCCTGGCTGATCCGAACGGACGCCCGGAGGCGACTCCAGCCCCTTGAAGGACTTCTGGTAGTGGCCGTCATCCGTACCGGGGTCCAGAGCGATATAGGCGCCCGAGAACAGCGTATCGAGACCAGTGATGCTGGCGCCGTTGATCCGCGGGCGCACGACCCAGAACCGGGTATGATCGGTCAGGATATGGGAGCTGTTGGCGTTCATCTGGACCGTCACGTCGACATGTTTCATGTCGTCGCTCAAGGTGATGTCCTGCACGGTGCCCAGAGTCACGGCCTTGTTTTTCACCTGCGTCTGGCCCGGAGTCAGGCCATCTGCGGTCTCGAACGTAATGGTGATTTCAGGACCACGCGTGGCAAAATGCTCCCACGCCAGCCATCCGGCGATGAGGATGGCCACCACCGGAATCAGCAGAATGAGGGAGAAGCGGGTGCGGCGCACCGGGGCTTCCTTCGGCGAGACCGTTGGCTCCCCCCGGTTGTTTCGGGAATCGCTCACGCGCGTCCAGGCTCCATGTCAGTAGGGTCAGAAGAAGGCAGATGGGGAACGGGAGCATCCGCAGACGATGTCTCCGGCTCCCGGTTGCCCGTCGCGGGACTGGCGACCGCACCATTCAGGCCGGCGGCATCCCACATTCCGCGGGGATCAAACAGCTCTGCGGCAAAAATGGTCAGGATCACCACCAGCGCAAAGCAGACCATCCCCGGATCAGCCGTGACATTGGCCAGAAAGCCGAAATGCACGACGGCAACGAGGATGGAAATCATGAAAACGTCAATCATGGACCAGCGACCGATGATGACGACAAGACGATAGAGCTTCGCCAGATGCCGCAGCTGCCAGCTGGATCTGAGACGGGTACAGATGATCATGATCGTCAGGGCGATGATCTTGAGGACAGGCACGGTGATACTGGCAAAGAGCACCAACAGGGAGAGCGGAATCATCCCGGCCTGCCACAACTCGATCACGCCACTGGTGATGGTGCTGGGCGCGCCATGCCCGACCTTGGTGTAGGTCATGACCGGCAGAAGATTGGCTGGCAGGTAGAACACGACGCCGGCCACCAGAAGGCAGGTTGCCGAGGACAGGCTCTGGGGCTTGCGGCGACGCAGGATCTGACCACAGCGGGGACAGTCGCCCATATCGTGTTCTTGCGGCACGGCATGATCGAAGGCCAGAACCAGATTGCAGGCGTAACAGGAGAGCATGTTCTCTACGGGAGGGATCACGCCGTTGCGGGCATCCAGATGAGCAACATCCAGCAGATGGCCCTGATGATCGTCAAGCTTGGGCTGGATGTCGCGGCTGCGCCAGATACGCTCAGCATCGAAGGTCGAGTCCACGGCGGCCATGCTCAGCATCAGACCACCCAGAAGATAGACGCCGGGCTGCAGGATGACGAGGGCAAGGTCCACGAGCTTGGTGTAGGCTACAAGCACGCCAAGGACATAGACTTCCACCATCGACCAGCCACGCAGGCGGTCGTACCAAGTGAGCAGACGTGGGGTCCAGTCAGGCATCTGGGGCCGTGACGCGCCATAGAGAATGGCACCCATCAGACCGATGATGACGCCCGGCATGAGGATCGTCACCAGTGCAACGAGAACACCGATCATGCCATAGCCCTGATGGCCAAGCTCAATCGGACCGCTCATCAGCGAGACGGTGTTTTCACGCCCATAGACGTTCAGCGTCATGAGGGAACTGATGAGGAGCGTCGCGTAAAGCGCGGCAGACGTAATGCAGAAAGCGGCCGGAGCGCCGATCAGGGACGTTCTGCGACGACGGGCCAGCTGGCAGCCGCAGCGCAGGCATTCGGCAAGATGTCCGGGTTTCAGGCGCGGAACGTGCTGGAAAAGGCCGCAGGTCGGGCATTCACGCAGGCCTTCCACCGCGTGAATGGAAGCGTGAGGCTCCTGGCTGCGGGAAAAGCTGACGGCGTTGCGCCACAGTCGTTTATGGAAACGGTCAGACATCGGGCTCCTAACCTAACGCAGGGAGCCGTCTTTTGACAGTCTGCCCTCCTCAGGCAGCCCTCCGCATCGGGATATCGACATTCATCGTAGTCCCATCGCAGGCAGATTGCCCAGAGGAAGCGGATTGTATCTGCAATATTTTGAAAAATTGTGAAGATCCGGATCCCGGGAGGGAAACACCGTTATCTGCGTCCGATATAATAGGACACAGCCGTAACAGATCCAGATTTTCGGAAGACCTTGATGGTGCCGGTGAAGAGATTCGAACTCCCGACCCCATCATTACGAATGACGTGCTCTACCAGCTGAGCTACACCGGCGCACCCATCAAGGTGGGCGCGTTCTAACCGAGCCCTTGGGGGTTGGCAAGCCAGAAAATGCAAAAACCGCTTCGATACCTCAATAGCCACGTCCGGTATCGATCACGCCGGTCATGGGTTCACCGGCTTCGTAGCGCCGCAGATTGGCCAGAACGGCCTCGGCTGCCGTGTCCGACTGGGCGGCGCTGGCGATATGCGGGGTCAGGAAAATACGCGGATGATTCCAGAACGGATGTTCAGGCGGCAGGGGCTCCGGCGTGGCGACATCGAGGACGGCCTGTGAAAGCTGGCCGCTGTCGAGAGCCGGAATCAGATCGTCCTGCACCAGATGACCACCGCGGCCACAGTTGATGAGGCAAGCCCCTTTGGGCAGCTTTTCAAACAGGCTGCGATTGAGGATGCCGCGCGTGGCGTCCGTCAGCGGGACGAGACAGACCAGAATGTCGGTTTCCGCCAGAAAGGCGTCCAGCTCCCCTGCCCCGGCAAAGGACTTTACGCCCGGAACCTCGCGACGACTGCGGCTCCAGCCCCGGCACTCGTATCCGAAGGAAACGAGCTTCTCCAGAACCGGACTGCCCAGTTCTCCCATGCCCATGAGGCCAACACGGTAGAGCTTCGCGGGACGGTTATGCGAGCCGTCCCAGACATGTTCGCGCTGCTGGCGGGCATAGCGGAACATGTCCCGGTGAAAGGACAGAACCGCCCACAGGACATATTCAATCATGCCCTCCACCAGACTACTCTCCACCATGCGGATGATCTTCACCCCCGGTGGCACATTGGCGAGGTTGAGCTGGTCGATCCCCGCGCCCAGCGAGAACAGGACTTCAAGATTGGGAAAAAGCGTGGCGAGATCGTCCGGCGTCTTCCAGGCCGCGAGATAGCGCACATCTTCTTTCGGGCCGGTTTCCGGCCAGATATGAAACGGGATGTCAGGACGGGCCTTCGCGAACTTCTCGCTCCAGATCTTCGCGCGTTCGGGCGTGTGATGGAAGACGATCGACATTCTACGTGTTCTCCAGCCGGAAATATGTGCGGGAATGCTCGCGCCACAGGGAGTTCGGATCAACCCCGCACACCTGTTTGTGTATGGCGAACTGTCGGGAACGCAGGCCGGGTTCGAGCGTAGAGGGGGCTGGATCTCATACAGGAGGGCAGGATCATGCCTCGTGGAGACAAGTCAGCCTATACGGACAAGCAGAAACGTCAGGCAGAGCATATCGAGGAAGGCTACGAAAAGCGTGGCGTCTCCGACAAGGAAGCCGAGCGCCGAGCCTGGGCCACCGTCAACAAGGAAGACGGTGGCGGAAAGAAAAGCGGATCGGGCCGGAAGAACCATCTGAAGGAATAGAACTTCCGGTCCGAAGACCGATCAGGCAGCGTCCCAGGCGGCGCGGGCAGCATCCACGCCTGCGCCGCGGTTGAGTTTTACGCCCTCGGCGGCCAGCACGGAATCGAAAGCTGCGAGCGTGAGCAGGACCTTGTCCTTGCGGGCATTGATGCCCATTGCCCCGATACGCCAGATCTTGCCGGTCAGCGGACCGAAGGATGAGACAATCTCGATCCCGAAATCGTCGCGCATGAGCTGGCGGATACGGGCATTGTCCACGCCTTCCGGAACCCAGACGCCTGTGACATTGCTCATGCGCGTGGCATCGTCACCGTAAACCTTCAGGCCCATGGCGCGCAGCCCGGCGACCATGGCGCGCCCTGCTCTCACATGGCGGGCAACGCGGGCTTCCACACCTTCTTCCACAACCAGACGCGCCGTCTCACGGGCGGCGTAGAGCATGGACGTGGCTTCGGTGTGATGGTTCATCCGCGCCGGGGACCAGTAATTCATCAGCATCGCCAGATCGAAATAGTTCGACTGGATGACCGGGCCATCACCCTGCGGCTGACCAGTGGCAATGCCCGCTTCGTCATGGCGACGCTTGAGAATGGCGGCAACGGCACGCTCGGACAGCGTGATGGGTGCAGAACCCGGAGGGCCGTTCAGGCATTTCTGCAGACCTGCCGTGGCGACGTCGATGTTCCAGGCATCGGTCTCGAAGGTCATGCCGCCGAGCGTGGCCGTGGCATCCACATAGAACAGCACATCATGTTTGCGGCAGAGACGGCCGATCTCTTCGAGCGGCTGGGCGGTCGTGGTGGAGGTGTCGCCATGAACACAGGCGACCAGACCGGGCTTGTGCTCGATGATGGCAGCTTCGATGGCGGCCGGATCGACAACCTGTCCCCATTCGACGTCCACCGTGCATGGAATACCGCCGCAGCGATGAACGATTTCCGTCAGCAGCAGCCCGAAACGGCCAAAGCGCGGAATGACGACCTTCATATCCGGCGAGACCAGCGATACCAGCGCAGCCTCAATAGCCGAACGGGCCGAGCCGTTCACCAGCAGCGTCCAGTGGTTCTTCGTGCGGAAGACCTCACGATACAGGGCCATGACCTCATCCATATAGGCGGTCATTTCCGGGTCCATCTGGCCGATCACGTCATAGGACATGGCACGCAGGATACGCGGATGGACATTCGTCGGTCCTGCACCCATCAGCAGACGGGACGGCGGATCGAGCTGGGCGAAAGTCGCAGGGTGGCTCATGACTGGAACTCCTTGACGAAGGCAAGCAGGGCGCGATGGGCGAGATCGACATCTCCCACGCGGACAGTTTCATCGGGATGATGGCTCAGGCCGCCGGGGCTGCGGATGAACAGCATCCCCATCGGGCACAGATCGACCATGGCCATGGCGTCATGCCCTGCACCGCTCAGAAGGCGCTGGGCCGGGCGACCGGTGACACTTGTGACAGCCCGCGCCAGACCTTCCACCAGTTCAGGCGCGCAGGCAGCGGCAGGCAGGTATTGCGGAGTATCGAACGCAATGCCCAGACCGCGACGGTCAGCGATGGCACGCAGATCGGTGCGGATTGCCTCCGCCATGGCATCACGGGCCTCATTGGTTTCGGCCCGCATGTCGAGCGAGAAGCGGACTTCGCCGGGGATAACGTTCGACGTGTTTGGCGTCACGTCAATCTGGCCCACCGTGGCAACCTGCGTGGCACCCCCCGACGCACCATTGCGTTCGACCGCAAGGATCATTTCAGCGGCAGCCGTCAGGGCATCCTGACGCATGGTCATGGGTGTCGTGCCCGCATGATCGGACTGGCCGGTGACAGTCACGCGCTGACGGGTCTGGGCGGCGATGGCGGTGACAACGCCGATCTCACCATCCGCGCTTTCGATGGCCGGACCCTGTTCGATATGGGGTTCGATATAAGCGATCAGCTCATCCGGGCGACGGGCGGCTTCGCTCAGACCAGCGGGATCGAGGCCGTAACGGATCATGGCGTCGGCCACGGTCACACCGGACGCATCCGTCATGTTTTCAGGAACGGACTCGATCAGCCCGGCCATGGCACGGGAGCAGATCATGGGAGCCGCAAAGCGCGAGCCTTCCTCGTCCCCGAAGCCCATGACTTCGATGGCGAATGGCAGGCGCGTTCCCTCTTCATTCAGGGCGGAGACCAGCTCGATCCCCAGCATGACCCCAAGATTCCCGTCAAACGCACCGCCATTGCGGACGGTATCAAGATGTGAGCCGATCATCAGCGCTGGGGCGCCGGGCGTCAGGCCTTCATAGCGCCCGATCAGGCTCCCGGCAGCATCCAGACGGGTGGTCAGCCCGGCCTCTTCCATCCACTGCGCAACCTGTGTGAGCGTGCGCTGATAGGCGGGGCCGAGCCAGAAGCGGAACAGACTGCCCGGTGTCTCGCTGAAAGGGACATCCGCGAGAATACGGCACCGCTCGACGGCGCGGGCTCCGTGGGCTGTCATGGGGGCTCCTGTCCGGGATGATGTGTCAAGACGGGTGGAACTGTGCTCTCATAACGGAGTCAGATCAAGTTGACCTGCCAATAAATATGGTCCCACATATTGGGATGAAAGATCAGATGCATCTCGACCCGTTCCATCTGCAATCCTTTCTCGCGGTCGCGGAAACGCTGCATTTCACGTCAGCCGCGCAGAGTCAGGGAGTAAGCCAGTCCACGATCAGCCAGCATGTCAGCCGGCTGGAGGAACAGCTTGGAACGCGCCTTCTGGCCCGGAGCACCAAGAGTGTGCGGCTGACGGAAGACGGCATGGCACTGATCGGTCTGGCGCGGCAGCTTCTTCAGTGTGAGGACAGCATCCTGTCCCGCTTCCGGCAGGAAGCCCCGCGCGGGACCATCCGTCTGGGCGTGACGGAAGACCTGCTTCTGACGCGGTTTCCCGAAATCCTCGGAACATTCCGCGCGTCTCATCCCTCGCTTCAGATCACCATGACAGTCGGTCTGTCGGCCTATCTTGCGCAGCTTCTGGAACAGGGAGAGCTGGACGTCTGGTGCGGAATGCGGCGTACGACGGAGACACGCGGACAGAAGCTGTGGACCGAGGACATGCGCTGGTATGCGCCTGCGGGAACGGAGTTTCCGGCCGAGCAGTCCATTCCGCTCGTGACATTCCCCGATGGCAGCGTCACGCGACGTCTGGCAATCGAAACGCTCAACAAGGCCGGGCGTGCCTGGCATCTGGCCTTTACCAGCGGCAGTCTCGGCGCGCTTCTGGCGGCTGTGCGCGCCGGATATGGCGTAACCCCGCAGCCGGCATTCCTGCGCAACGTGGAGCACCTCTCTCATTGCACAGCAGGCCTACTGCCGGAAATGCCGCAGGTCGAGTTCATTGCGTCCACCCGCCATCAGGTGGCGCAAGGGCCGGAAGAACTGCTGATCCGGACGCTCTGCGCCCATATCCCACGCCTCCAGCCCGATCTCATGCCCCTCTGAGGACGCTGCCATGCTGACACCCAATGCTCTCGGCGGAATGGTAACGTCTCCGCATCATCTGGCCAGTCAGGCGGGACTGGACGTCCTGCGCGAGGGCGGAACAGCGATCGAAGCGATCGTGGCCACGGCTTCCACGCTGGCAGTCGTCTATCCGCACATGACGGGACTGGGCGGCGATGCGTTCTGGCTGATCTGCTATCCTGACGGACGGACGGTGGCCATCGACGCCTGTGGGGCGCTGGCCATGGGAGCGGATCATGCGGTGTATGCCGAGGCTGGGCACAACGTCATTCCCTGGCGTGGCGGGCTTGCGGCCAATACGGTGGCCGGGACAGTCTCGGGCTGGGAGAAGGCACTGGAACTGAGCAGCGATATCCGCGAGCCCCTCCCGCTGGATCGGCTTCTTCGTGACGCCATCTTTTATGCAGAACACGGGCGGGTCGTATCAGAGAGCGAGGCGGCTCTTCTGGCGCAGAAGCAGCCGGAACTCATGTCGGATCCGACGCTGGCACGGATCTGTTTTCCAGAAGGCAAGCCCTGGACAGCGGGCAGTATCCGCAAATCGCCCGAACTGGCCCAGACGCTGAGAATGCTGAACCGGGACGGCTTGCGCAGTTTCTATAACGGGCCGCTGGCGCGCAGTCTGGCCGCCGATCTGGCAGCGGCAGGCAGTCCGGTCCGGTCGCTGGATCTTCTGGCGCATCGGGCAGAGGTCAAGGAACCGCTGCATGTCCAAACCAGCGATGGCTTTCTTTATAATACCGCCCCGCCCACACAGGGCGTGGCCTCGCTTCTGATCCTGGCCCTGTCGGATCATCTGAGCCGTGCCGACGGGCCGGAAAGCTTTGCGCATGTGCATGGTCTGGTCGAAGCGACCAAACAGGCGTTCCTCTACCGCAACCGTTATACGGATGGCAGCGAACATTCGGAATCCCGGGCCCGGGCTCTCTTGGCCGATCCGGCACGACTGGAGGCGATGGCGTCCCGCATTTCCATGACCCATGCCCTGCCCTGGACGGAGCAGACCCAATGGGGCGATACGACATGGATGGGGGCGATCGACCGCAATGGCGTTGCGGTCAGCATGATCCAGAGCCTGTATTTCGAATTTGGCTCCGGCGTAATGCTGCCGCAGAGCGGGCTGTTCTGGCAGAACCGCGGATCATCCTTCCGTCTGGCCCATTCGGGCTGGAATATCCTGCGTCCCGGAGCCAAGCCGTTTCGTACGCTCAACCCGGCTGCCGCACGACTGCGGGACGGGCGCACAATGGTCTATGGCACCATGGGCGGCGAAGGCCAGCCCCAGACACAGGCCGCAATCTTCAGCCGTCATGTCCGCTACGAGGTGCCACTTCAGGAAGCGATCTGCCGTCCGCGCTGGCTGCTCGGGCGCACCTGGGGAGACGAGAGCCTGTCGCTCAAGGTGGAGCCGGGATTCAGTCCGGATGTCATGTCGCGGCTTGAGGCAGCCGGGCATACCGTCGAAGCACTCCCCGAACAGTCCATCATCATGGGTCACGCCGGCGCGCTGATCCGCCACGAAAACGGACGCCTCGAAGGCGCGACCGATCCCCGCAGCGACGGGGCCGTTGCCGCGTGGTGAGAGCTCTGGCCGGAAACCTGTTCGCGCAGGTCGTTCTGGCAACGATACTCGGGCTTGGCGCCGGACTGTTCTTCCCGGCCCTCGCGGATGATGTGGGATGGATGATGGCGCTGTTCATGCGCCTCATCATCATGGCGGTCGGGCCGCTGCTGTTCTGTATCGTAACGCTCGGTATTCTCGGGGCCGGATCGCTGAAAACGGTCGGGCGGCTCGGGGGACAGGCCCTGCTCTATTTCGAGATCATGACGACGCTCGCGCTTGGCGTAGCGGTCATGGTTGCGATGGGGCTCGGGATCGGCCGGGGCGTCGGGTTCGTGCCAACGGCCGAAGATATGCGGATGATTGCGTCCTATGGCGGACATGCGCAGAGCCTGCGGGCGGGAGGCATCAGCGGATTCCTGCTCTCGCTCGTGCCGCGCACCCCTGCGGAAGCCTTCACGCAGGGGAACGTCCTCCAGATTCTGGTCTTCGCGATTTTTGCCGGATGCTGCCTGAGCGGTATGGGAGAACGCGGCGCACCTCTGGTCCGGCTGATCGAAAGTGTTTCCGAACTGTTTTCGCGCATGATGGGCGTCATCATCCGCGTGGCTCCTCTGGGCGTGTTCGGCGCGATGGTGACGACAACGGCGCGTTACGGACTGGAGACCATCGGGCATCTGGCCGGATTTACGGCGCTGTATTTCCTGCTGGTGGGGCTTTTTATCGTTGGCGCGCTGGGCGGGGGTCTGCGGCTTGCGGGCGTCAGCCCACTGCGGTTTGCGCGTTATTTTCGCGAAGAACTGCTGATCGTCGCCACAACCACGGCATCGGACGCGGTTCTGCCCAGCCTGATGACCAAGCTTGAGAAACTCGGGGTGGAACGTCAGGTCGTGGGGATCGTGGTGCCAGCCGGGTATTCACTCAATCTGGATGCACTATCGATCTATCTGGGGATGGCAGTCATCTTTCTGGCCAATGCCACCGGAACGCATCTGACAGTCTGGCAAATCGCGACACTGCTGGTGACAGCGCTGATCACATCCAAAGGCGCGCACGGGATTCCGGGTTTTGCGATCGTCATTCTGGCAGCAACGCTGGCGAGCGTGCCCTCCATCCCGCCCGCAAGTCTGGTGATGCTTCTGGCCGTGGACTGGTTTGCAGGGATCGCGCGGGCCGTGGGCAACTTCGCAGGCAACTGCGTCGCCCCGGTTCTGATTGCCGCATGGGAAAAGCGCCTCGACCACGCAAAGATGGCCGAGGCGCTAGGACGTTAATCAGATCAGACGGGCTTCCGCCAGTCCGTCCGTTTCCAGCTTTTCAGCCAAAGCAAAGAGTTGGTCCTCGCGGCCCGGACGCGCAATCAGCTGCGCACCGAGCGGCAGCCCCGGAACCTTCATCGGCACCGTCAGGACCGGGAAACCCGCCAATGTCAGCGGCTGCGTGTAAAGACCCAGATTGGCCCGGGCAGAGACCATCTTGCCGCCGATTTCGATTTCCGGCTGATCGAAACGCGGCGCCTCACCGACAAGCGCCGGGGCCAGCAGGATGTCGGTTTTCGCAAAAGCCTCGTGCATGCGATCCCGAAACCAGTGCCGCAGGCGATGAGCCTGAAAAATCAGCGTGGACGGCAGAAGAGCCCCAGCCAGCAGACGGTCCCGGACAGCAGGATCGTATTCGCCAGCCTGAGTGCGCAGACGTCCGAGATGCTGCCCCGCCCCTTCGGAGGCGCTGATGACAAATGCCGCAGCCCGCGCACGCGCCACTTCGGGGATCTCCACGACATCCGTTGCTCCCAGCGCCATGGAGAGCGTATCGATCGCCGTCTGCATCGGCGCCGACATGTTCTCGCCGAACCAGCCGCCAAGCCGGGCAATGCGCAGGCTGCTGACATCCACCTCCGCCAGCGGTCTGGCGCAGAGCGCTTCAAAACAGGCTTTCAGTCCGCCCGCACTGTCAGCGAACGGGCCGACCGTATCGAGGCTCGGTACGAACGGGTAGCTGCCCTCCACGGACAACCGACCCTGCGTCGCCCGCAGCCCCCACACGCCGCAGAGCGACGCCGGAACGCGGATAGAGCCGTTCGTGTCGGAACCAAGGCCGAGAGAGAACATCCGCGCAGCCACACCCGCCGCCGAACCGCCTGACGATCCACCGGCCAGACGCTCGGGAGCATGCAGATTGCGGGTGTTGCCGTAATGGGCGTTGATCGTGGCGAACCCGTAAGCAAACTCGTCCATGTTCGTCAGGGCGATGGGAATAGCCCCGGCCGCGATCATGTGCGCAACCACAACCGCATCCTGCGTGGCAGGCGGATCGTTGGCGAGGACTTTCGAGCCAGCGGTCGTGACTTCGCCTCGGACATCGAACAGATCCTTGATGCCAAACGGCACACCCGCAAGCGGTCCGGGATCGCGGCCCTGCAGCACAAGACGATCCACCCTCTCGGCAGCTTCAAGGGCACGCTGCATCAGCAGGCGCGTGACACAGTGATAGCTCCCGTCCCGGCTTTCGATATCGGCCAGAGCCTTCACGGCCAGATCGCGTGCGGAGCGCTCGCCCTTGCGGACGCTGGCGGCAAGCGCGACCGTGCGCTGTTCAAGGCCGCTCATGGTTCGTACCGGAAAGCGGGTTCGAGGCGGTCCGGCAGTTCCAGCCCTTCGATCAACGCGCCATAGCTGCGCAGAAGTTCAAGATTGGTCCGCACCCCGGCACGGAATTCGGACGGGATGGTCAGGCCGTTCGCAGCGGCGAGCACCGTAATTTCGCTGTCATGGGGGTCTGTCGTCATACGAACTCCGGTTTCCGGTTCTGCCTTGCTGACCATAATCCTGTCCCGTCCGCCGGTGCGATGACATTCACAGGAGGCCACAAAGAAAATGACGGCCTGCTCGCGGACTGTCCAGCATCAGACGATGCCGGACCGGTCATTTCAGGGTTTGATCCGGTAACGCCAGTCATTGAGCACACTCACCAGCGTCTCATGCCAGGGGATCTGAGGGCTCCAGTCCAGCGCCTGCCGGGCGGCGGCTGGATTGCCCCGCATGGAAGGCAGGCCGGACGGACAGGGAATGTCTGGATCGACCTCAACGGTCGCCGAGATGCCAGCCACGTCCAGAAGATCAGTAGCCATGGAACGGACCGTGCGGGTCACGCCGGAACAGATGTTCAGAGCGGTTCCATTTGGCAGAGGCTGGGGAAGAGCCAGCGCATTGATATAGGCGTCACAGGCGTCGCGCACATCGGTAACGTCGAAACCCGCGTCGGGATGGCCCACTCTGATGGTCGGCGCCTGCTGTCCGGCTTCGATCCGGGCAACCTGAGCGGCAAGAAACGGCAGGATAGCGTCTTCATCCTGCCCAGTGCCCGCCTGGGTAAAAGAGCGCAGGCGCAGGCCGTGCAGCCCTTCCCGGCTCAGATTGCCGATGGCCAGATCGGCCGCCGCCTTGCTGGAGGCATAGGCATTGACCGGTGCGATCACAGCGGATTCGTCGAGGGGCTGGCCCGAGGAAAAACTGGCCCCATAAACTTCGGCCGTTGAGACGAAGATGAAGCTGGCCTGAGGAGCATGGGTCTCGAAGGTTTCAGCCAGAATGAGCGTCCCGTCCAGATTGACCGTCCAGGCATCAGCGCTTTCCGCCTTTGCACGCGCGACCGAGGAAACAGCAGCCAGATGCAGGCAGGCATCCGGCTTTTCATTCCGCACGAAACGCTCGACGGCAGCCCGGTCGCGGATGTCCATCGGGTCTTCCAGCAGCACATGTCCGGGAATGCGGTCCTGAAGCCGGGCCTTGAGATGCTGGCCGACAAACCCCTGCCCGCCGGTCAGCAGAATCCGGAGTCCCATCTCAGGACCGGAACGCGGAAAACCTGTCCGCGGTGGAAGAGGCAGAAACGGTCGGCATGGGGCAGTCTCCCGGCAGGATGGGCCCGGGCTGGCCGGAATGTCAGCCCACGCCATGTTGTTTTCGGCCACATCTCCTGACAGGGCAAGGGCGCAGCAGGAACCGGGACACTCAGACCGGAGGCCTGCCACCGACAACGAGACCTCGTCCGAGTCTTGCCAATGCACTGTACCGGCGGCGTCTTAACAGGTTTTTTACCGCTCTCGTGTTTGCTTGGGATCACACAGAACAGACGGATCTCATCTTTCCCATGCGGCACGCTTTTCGACATTCTGCTCGCACTCTGGGGCTGCTCGGCCTTCTGCCGGTCCTGTCAGCCTGCAATTCCCTCGCGCAGATGTCCGAGATCGGCCGGCCACCCCGCATGACATCGATCACGGATCCGACGCGGGCGAACTCCTATCGTCCCGTCACCATGCCGATGCCGCCCCTGCAGGCGCCCCCTGACGAGGCCGCAAGTCTCTGGCGCTCCGGCAGCAAGGCGTTCTTCAAGGATCAGCGCGCATCGCAGGTCGGCGACCTCGTCACGATCATCGTGGACATCACGGACAACGCCGCCTTCAACAACGGGACGACTGCCGACCGGACCGCGGACGAGAAATTTGGAATTCCCAATCTGTTTGGCATCAAGGGCAAGGTCATCAGTTCGATCACAGGCGCGGACAGTCTGAACACGGCCAGCAGCAGTGATTCCGGTGCGACCGGCAAGATCACCCGCAACGAGACCGTAACCCTGCGTCTGGCAGGGACCATCACCCAGGTTCTGCCAAACGGCAATTTTGTCGTAATGGGCAAACAGGAAGTGCGGGTAAACAGTGAATTGCGGGAACTGGGAGTCAGCGGCATCGTGCGTCCGCAGGACATCACGGCGGACAATACCGTGACGCATGACCGTATGGCGGAAGCCCGGATTTCTTATGGTGGACGCGGAACGCTCACACAGCTTCAGACCCCGCGCTATGGCCAGCAGGTCATGGACGCGATCCTGCCGTTCTGAACACAAAAAAGCCGGGGCAGAACCCCGGCTTTTCTATACTTTTTTAAGACGGATGTCTTACTTCGCGGGACGCGACAGCAGCAGCGACCAGAGTTCGGCAACATCCTTAGCTGGGCCATTGCCCTGCACGGAAGAGAACGTCTTGATGGCTTCGGCCTTCTGGCCACCATCCATCTGCGCCATGCCGTATTCGACCTGCGCCAGATCCGGATAACGCGGGTTCTTGCCCAGACCCGTCTTCATCAGAGCCAGACCCGCATCAACCTGTCCGTTCAGCACCTGGTTGTAACCAGCGGTCAAAGCCGGACCTGCGTTTGGAGCAGAAGCGGCCTGCGTCACGGCAGAGGCAAGCTGGCTCCGGTTCGTCGCAGCCTGCTGGGCCACAAAGGCATGGAACTTCGCATCAGACGCTGCGGTCGGACCATTGCCGAGCGAGTGGTTGGCATAGCCCTGGTTCAGCAGGTTGAGCGCCAGCTGGGGCAGGCCCATCTGTACGGCGCGCTCACCCATATCCTGATAGTCGGACGGATCCTTGAGCACACCGGTCGCCAGACGCAGACGCTCGACATAGAAAACGAGCGGCGGCGAAAGGTTCGGGTTTGCCACCAGATCGTGGATCAGCATCGACCAGTAATCAGGCTTGGAATAGTACTTGGCCAGCAGGACATAGGCATGCGTCTTAGCATCCGCGTCCTTCAGGTTCGTATAAGCCGTTGCCAGCATCTGAAGCTGGTTCTCGGCCGGAACCTTGCCAGCCTTGATCGTGGCATCGACCTGCTCCTGCGCGGCCTTGGCCGTGCCCTTCCAGTCCTGCTGCAGGTAGTAGCACTGAATCAGCATCGTCTGCATGCGCGGGTCGGCGCCGTATTCCTTCAGATAACGCTCGGTTGCCGGAATGGCGCGAGCGTACTGCTTGGCGCTGTAGGCCATGGTGGCCTGCGCCATCAGCATCTGGCCCTTGGCAGCCTTCGGCGTACGGGAGCTGTTGATCAGGACATCATAGGCCTTGATCGCAGCATCCGTGTTGCCTGACTGCGCGGCGATGGCCGCACGCATCTGGGCCGTGGTGTAGGCTTCGTAATCGGTCTTGCCCTTGACCGCGTCTGCGGCGTCGACGGCTTCCATTGCCTTGGCATAGTTCTTGGATGCCAGGGCGCTCTGGGCCTGCTGCAGATCCTTGCCAACGGCCTGGCCGAGGACATCGTCAGCATGGGCGGAGCCGGCAAGCGCAGCGATACCGAAGACACCGGCCAGCAGAAGGTTACGGGCGCTCAGACGGCGGTAAAGGGACAAAGACACGAATTACTGTCCTTCCATGAACTGATCCAGACCGACAATTCCAAGCTTGGTCATGCCGAGACGCTGTGCATCCGCCATAACATGGGCCACCGTCTTGTAGTCGGCAAGACGATCGGGATGGATATGCATTTCAGGCTGGTCCGGCATTGCTGCGGCAGCTTCGAAATGGGCCTGAAGAGCGGCCTCGGATGCGATCGGCTCGTTGTTCCAGGAAATGCTGTTGTCGTAGCCGATGCTGACGGTCACGAGCTTGGGTTGTTCGGTCGATGGGGGAGGATTGCCCTGAGGCAGATCGATCGCCACCGAGTGTGTCTGAAGCGGGATGGTGATGATCAGCATGATCAGCAGCACCAGCATCACGTCGATCAACGGCGTGGTGTTGATATCGACAATGCCTTCGTCTTCGTGCGTGCTGTCAGATCCGACGCTCATGCCCATGACGGCGGTTCTCCAAAAGGGTGACGTGAAAGCAGGAACGGGCCGCTTCGTTCAAAACGGCCCGACACGACCTCAGTTCGAGTGAGGCTGCTCGGTAATGAAGTCCACGTGGGCGATCCCTGCTTCCTGGCAGGTTGCAACCACCTGGCCGACTGCCAGATACTTGGCAGCCTGGTCACCGCGGATCTGGATCTGCGGCTGCGGCTTCTTCTTGGCCGCCTCGACGAGGCGGTTCAGAAGTTCGGTGTGGTTCGGGACGAGTGTCGTGTCCCAGAACACCTGGCCGTTCGCATTCACGGCCAGGACAACGTTGCCCGGCTTGGTCTGTGTCGGCTGATTGGCATCAACCGGCAGCTTGACCTTCACCGTATGCGTGGCGACGGGGATGGTGATCAGAAAGATGATCAGCAGCACCAGCATGACGTCGACGAGGGGGGTGGTGTTGATTGCCGACACCACCTCGTCGTCACCGCCGCCTCCTCCGACGTTCATTCCCATGGTATCAGACCCGCTCGCTGGTGGTGATGGTGGTCGGGACAGCCATGCCGCCTTCAGCCGGAGCAACACCGTGACGGAAGCCGCCGATCAGGACGGACTGGATGTCAGCAGCGAAGTTGCGGACGCGATCCATGGCACCCTTGTTGCGGCGGACGAGCAGGTTGTAACCCAGCACGGCCGGAACAGCGGTGGCGAGACCGATGGCCGTCATGATGAGGGATTCACCAACCGGACCAGCGACCTTGTCGATGGATGCCTGACCGGAAATACCGATGGCCGTCAGGGCGTGATAGATACCCCAGACCGTACCGAACAGACCGACGAACGGCGACGTGGAACCCACCGTACCGAGGAAGGCGAGACCGCCCTGCATACGGGTGTTGATGGTGTCGACCGAACGCGAGATGGACATTTCGGTCCAGGACGGCAGATCGATCGAGTCACGCATGGAGCCTTCGTGGTGCTCGGCAGCCACGATGCCCGTCTCGGCAATGTAACGGAACGGCGAAGACGGCTTCAGGGCAGCAGCACCGTCATGAACGGACGGCTTGGTCCAGAACTCACGTGCGGCTTCCTTGGACGCTGCGAAGACGCGGCCCTGCTCCAGGAACTTCATGACCATGATGATCCAGGTACCAGCGGACATGATCACCATGATGATCAGAACGCCACGGGCAATCGCATCACCATTGGCCCACAGGGCGCCAAGGCCATACGGGTTGCCCTGCGGAGCAGGTGCTTCCGGAGTTGCGGTTGCGCTCTCGCCCGGGGTTGCGGCGGCGGCAGGAGACTGGTCGGCCGGAGCCGTTGCCGGAGCGGCGCTGTCGGAAGGAGCAGCGGCTGCCGGAGCGCCGGCATCGTTGGGGGCAGCTGCAGCCGGGGCGCCAGCCGGATCGGCTGACGTCGTCGGGGTTGCCGGGTTGGAAGAGGGATCCACCGGAGCCGCTGCGGGAGCGCTCTGGTCAGCCGGAGCCGGCTGGGCGAAAGCGACAGCCGGTGCAACGGCACCGGAAGCCAGGGCCAGCGTCAGAGCCAGTGCGCTGGCCCGGACGGCACGCGCCTTCGTCGGAACGGCAAGGGCAGGAAGGCGGAACAGTCTGGTCATGAACTCCATATCCTCGTTAGAGATGCCCGTTTTCGGAGCTTTCTGGGTTGTCGGCCATATGGAGACCGGCCCTTTTCTGAGCCCTGTCAGGTTTGGAGATCCTGACAGGGCAATTCTATTTGACGGTAGTCGAAAGATCAGTCGTCACCCATCGTGAAGTCGATGTGCAGCACGTGGTGATGCTCTGTTACCGGGGCGCCGTTCACGACGGCAGGCTGGTAACGGGCTCGACGAAGGAAGTCGAGTGCACTTTCCACGAACTCGTGACCACCGCTTGAACTCACAATGGTACAGTTTGCCGTCTTGCCGGTCGGAAGAATGTCACACGATGCGGTCACATGACCCTCGCGGTTTTCTTCCATGGCTTCGTCCGGATAGACTGCCTGTGCGCCGTTGATCGGTCGTGCACCAGCCGAATGATCTGGAACTGCGTCAGCGGGCGGTCCCTGCGGCGGAGCCGGAACGGGCTCTGGCGACGGGGTCGGGCTGGGCGGCACCGGATGCGGCGGCTTGGTGTGCGTGACCCGCTGGACCGCTTTCGGCGGCGGCGGAACGCTGATCTTCGGCGGCGGAATGTACGGCGGAGGCGGCTGTTCCATCTGCGGCGGCGGCGGTGGCGGCGGTGGCGGCGGTGGCTTGGGCTGTTCCTTGATGACTTCCGTCTTGATAGGCGGCTTTTCCTGGACCAGCTTGCTCACAGCACCACTCATGAGCGCATAGATCACGGCGCCCATAGCCAGCACGGCCACGACGATCGCGACAATGTAGTCTGTCGGCTTGCGCTGCTGTGCGGCGTAGCTCTTCATGTCGAAACCTTCTTACCCCTCACTGACACCGGCGTTGATCCACATCTGCCGGGTGCGGTGCCCCCGATTTCTGTGTTTCCACCGGGTTCCCTCACAAAGAACACATGAAATCCTTCATATGCCGTGAGGACATACCCGATATGCTGATTGGGCAGTCTAACCGCCATGCTGTCAAGCCGGTTATTGCCTTTATCGAAACGATTTTTCCATATTGACGACATATTCTTTGGTTCTGGATCACGCCAGAAAAACGAAAATGTCGCTGGAAATCACCGTAGCGCAATTTCGCGATACGGTACCGTGACAGATTCAAGAAAATAAGGCGCCGGAACAGGGATCCTGTTCCGGCGCCTTTGCGAATCCGTTTCAGTCGACTGGCACTGCTCCCGCTTATCTTCGGGAACAGTGCATATGGTGCGCTTACTGTGCGGTAGCGCTGGCTTCCGAACGCGTAGCGCCCACGCTCTGCGCCAGAGAAGCAGACATGAAGTCGTCCAGAGCGCCATCGAGCACGGCCCCCGGGTTTCCCTTTTCCACCCCGGTCCGCAGATCCTTGACCAGCTGATACGGCGCCAGGACGTAAGAGCGGATCTGATGTCCCCAGCCGATATCGGTCTTGGAAGCCTCGGTCTGAGCCGCCGCGGCTTCGCGCTTCTGAAGCTCGGCCTCGTACATCCGGGCACGCAGCATTTCCATGGCCTTGGCACGGTTGCGGTGCTGCGAGCGATCCGTCTGACAGGCCACCACGATTCCTGTGGGAATATGGGTGATCCGGATAGCCGAATCCGTTTTATTGACGTGCTGACCACCCGCACCGGACGCCCGGAACGTATCGACGCGCAGGTCCGAATCGTTGATGTCGACCTCAATCGAATCATCCACGACCGGATAGACCCAGACAGACGCAAATGATGTCTGGCGACGGGCCGCCGCATCGAAGGGCGAGATCCGGACCAGACGATGTACACCGGCCTCGGTCTTGAGCCAGCCATAGGCATTGGGGCCGCTCACCTGGATGGTGGCGGACTTGATGCCAGCCTGCTCGCCTTCGCTCCCTTCGATGAAGGTGACCTTGTAGCCATGCTGCTCGGCCCAGCGCGTGTACATACGCAGGAGCATCTCGGCCCAGTCCTGGGCTTCCGTACCACCCGCACCCGCATTCACCTCGACGTAACAGTCATTGCTGTCCGCTTCGCCCGAGAGCAGGCTTTCGATTTCACGCTTGTGGACGTCTTCGGCAATCCCCCGCAGGGTCTGGACAGCATCCTGGACGAGACTGTCATCTCCTTCCATTTCCGCCAGTTCGACGAGTTCGAGCGTGCTTTCGACCTCGGCTTCGATCTGCTGGACGCCTTCGATCTGGTTGGCCAGCGTCGTCCGCTCACGCATCAGCTTCTGGGCGGCCTCCGCATCGTTCCACAGGTCGGGATCTTCAACGCGGTGGTTCAGTTCCGCGAGACGTGTTGTTGCGACATCCCAGTCAAAGATGCCTCCTCAGCAGTGCCACCGACTGCTTGATCTGTTCTGAAAGGGCCTCGGTTTCGGCCGACATAATGTCCTCCACTGAAAGGGCGGTTTTACGCCGCCCCATTCGGTCTGTTCTGGTGCGTCTTAGTATAGGCCGCCTACGCCGATGTCACCATCGGACGGAGCAGGTTTCTGGGCCTGTCCCGGCGTTGCCGGAGCGCTGCTACCCGAAGCGCTTCCGGACTGACCCGGCGTCTGGGCCATGTCGCTTTCGGAGTCCGAAATCACGGCATCGGCCCCGGTATCGGCGGCGGTCAGGGCTTCCGTACCTGCACCAAAGCCATGCAGCGCCACGGAAGCGCCCGGGACCTGATCGGTCTTGAAGCCATCGACCGCAGAAATCCGACCCGTATCATAGCTTGCCAGCGTGATACCGTCCGGCACCCGGAAATCCAGCTTCGGACGGCTGGCAAGCGCGACCTTCATGATCTTGTTCCAGATCGGTCCGGCAACGCGGCCACCATCCGAATTGCGACCCAGCGTTTGGGGCGTGTCGAAACCGACCCAGACAACCGTGACGATATCAGGCGAGAAGCCGGCAAACCAGGCATCATGGAAATCCTGACTGGTACCGGTCTTGCCTGCAACGGGACGGTCGATCCCTACGCCGGCCATGCGACCGGTGCCACGGGCAATCACGTCCTGCATCATCTTGACGATCTGGAACGTGCTCTGCTCGCTTGCAAGGGTCGGGCGTATGTCTGTCAGAGCCGGGACGGACACGCTGCCGGGCGCTGGCGGGGCCGGGGCCGCAGGTGCGGCAGGCGGCGCTTCGGGGGCTGGAGGCGTCGTGCCATCATCCACAGCAGGCTGTTCACTGGGCGGGGCCTGCATGATGGTGCCAAGTTTCAGGCCGCCTGCCTGCCACAGGACACTGCCGGAGCGGTCCTGAATGTCATCCACAAGGGTCGGTGTGACGATATGCCCGCCATTGGCGATCGTGGCATAGGCCGCGGCCTCGCGCATGACAGTCGTCTCAACAGCGCCAAGGGCCGCAGGCAGCACATGCGGCATCTGCGCCACCAGTCCGGCACGGATGGCCGTATCGGCCACGGCCTTCATGCCGAGATGGGCCGCGACGCGGATCGTCACGAGGTTCCGGCTTTCACGCAGCGCATCATGCAGCGTCGTGGGACCCCAGTTATCGTGCTCGTAGTTCTGCGGATGCCAGTCACCGTAGGAGACAGGCGAATCATCGAAGCGCTCGGATGGGGAAATCCCCTTCTCCATCGCGGCCAGATAGACGAACGGCTTGAAGGACGATCCGGGCTGACGCAGCGCCTGCGTAACGCGGTTGAACTGGCTTTCATGGAACGACCAGCCGCCGACCATCGCCAGAACACGGCCCGTATGGACGTCCAGCGTGACGGCCGCACCTTCAACCTGCGGGATCTGGCGCAGGGCTGCGGAGCCACTTTCCTGTGGTTCGATCATGATGACGTCACCGGCCCGGAGCGGATGCATCCGTCGCGCCCAGGCAATATCCGTTGCAAGAAGCGTACCCTTGCGGGCTGTGCCTTCCTCGATCCAGCCCACATGCGTACCGCCGGGCAGCACGACCGCCAGACGCCACTCACGCAGCATGCCACCGGGCGGCGTGATGTGATCGAGAGCGCTTTCCCAGCCATCATCCTGAATATCCGGCAGGTTGCGCAATGCTCCCCGCCAGCCGCTATGGACCCGGTCGTAATTCATCAGGCCTTCATGCAGAAGGCGTGTCTCGGTGACCTGAAGGCTCTGATCGAGGCTGGTATGAACTTCCAAACCGCCCTGAGCCGCCCGCTCCTGCCCGTACTGGGCGATAAGCTGGCGGCGGACTTCCTCGCCGAACCACTCGGAATCCGGCAGAGGTCCAAAGCGCTGCTTCTGCTGCGGGACCAGTGGCTCCTGCTTTTCCTGATCGGCCTGCTGACGTGTCAGCACGCCGGTCTCGACCATTAGATCCAGCACGAGGTTACGGCGCGCCATCGCAGCCTGCGGATGCAGGAACGGATTATAGTTCGTGGGCGACTTGGGGAGCGCGGCCAGTGAGGCAGCCTCGGCATCATCAAGCTGATCGAGCGGTTTGTTGAAATAGCTCTGGGCAGCAGCGGCAACACCATAGGCGCCGTTCCCGAGATAGATGCCATTCAGGTAGATTTCGAGAATCTTGTCCTTGGACAGCACCTGCTCCATTTTCATGGCGAGCAGGGCTTCCTTCACCTTGCGGTCGAAGCTCAGGACATTGCTGTTGAGCAGCATGACCTTCGCGACCTGCTGGGTAATGGTCGAGGCTCCCAGCGGGCGACGACCATGACGCGCAAAGATATCCGTCAGGCCCGCACGGCCGATCGCCATGAAATCCACGCCGCCATGCGTGTAGAAATTATGGTCTTCAGTCGCGATGAAGGCATTTTTCACCCGCTCGGGGATCGCATTGATCGGCACGAAAATCCGGCGCTCGTTCGCCAGTTCCGCCATCAAACGGTCGTCAGAAGCATAGATGCGGCTGACAGTCGGCGGCTGATAGGCACGCAGACTGTCTACGCTCGGCAGATCCGCCACGAGCTTGGCATAGGTCGTCCAGCTCAGGATTCCAGCCCCGGCGATCCCCATCAGCCCCACGCCGGCAATGATCGCCAGCGACTGCCTATAGCGCCGAAAGCGCGGAGGACGTGGAGGCGTGGCGCCCGGGCCCTGTGGATTGCCAGAGCCCTGAGGATTACGGGAACGGAAGGAACGTCGCGTCATGCGGCCTGCATAGCATTGTTCACTATCTGTCGTCGCCCCCGTCTGAAAGGGTCATTTCGTGGCAGAGGCGCCACCTTGAAACCTCATGTTCAGCGCTGTGACGCTTTCCATGTGTCATGGCCCTGACGGTCAAGTTCGCCGAACTCTTCATCATTGAGATGCAAGGACGCTGCACGCACGTTGGACGCCAGATGTTCGGGGCTCCCAGTGCCAGGAATGGGGAGCATGACCGGCGAGCGTTTCAGCAGCCAGGCCAGTGCGATCTGGCCGGCATCGGCGTGGTGGTGATGGGCGATCCGGTCCATCGAGGTACCGGGTTTGGCGAGATCTCCGGCGGCAAGAGGCGCCCAGGGAATGAAGCCGATATTTTCCTTCGTGCAGTAATCCAGCACGTCCTCGGAGGAGCGGTCCACGAGGTTGAACCGGTTCTGCACGGTCGAGACCGGGAAGTACTTTCTGGCCTTTTCGATCTCGGTCACGGTCACCTGTGACAGGCCGACATGCCGGATCAGGCCCTCCTCGCGGAACTTCGCGATGGCCTCGAACTGCTTTTCAGCCGGACAGTCGGGACCGATGCGATGAAGCTGCCACAGATCGATCCGGTCCACGCCCAGACGCCGCATGGACATCAGAACACACTGGCGCAGATAATCGGGATTGCCGACCGGCTTCCAGATATCGGGGCCGTGGCGCGTCAGCCCTCCCTTGGTGGCGATGACCATGCCCTTATAGGGATACAGAACTTCGCGGATCAGGTTTTCCGAGACAAACGGGCCGTAAGAATCTGCCGTATCGACAAAGTCGATGCCAAATTTTTCCAGGCTTTCCAGCGTTCGGACAGCCTGCTCATGATCGGGCGGCTCACCCCAGATCCCCTTGCCGGTGATGCGCATGGCTCCAAATCCGAGGCGGTGGACCTTGAGGTCTCCACCGATCAGAAAAGTGCCGGATTTGCGGGCGTCGGGTCCAGACATGAGCAGGCTCCTATGTTCCGTGGTCCCTGTTCAACAGTCCGGGCGGATCAGGGTTGCCGAAAACTTCAGCCAAGCAGGCGCCCGACCATCCGCGCAGTATAGTCCACGACCGGCACGATCCGCCCGTAATTCAGGCGCGTCGGGCCGATCACGCCGATAGCGCCCACGATCTTCTGGGCCTCGTTGCGGGCCGGGGCCACGATCATGGACACGCCCGACATGCCGAACATACCGCTTTCGCGCCCGATATAGATCCGCACCCCTCGGACGCATCCGCCAGTTGCAGGAGCTGGAGCATGGTCTCCTGCGTCTCCAGATGGTCGAACAGCATCCGGATGGTGGTCAGGCGTTCGATCTCGGTAATGTCGGCCAGCAGCTTCCCCTGCCCTTTCACGAACAGCGTCCCGCCATCGGCGTCCCATGTCGCCAGCCCGCTTTCGATGACGCTGGCGGTCAGGGCATCCAGTTCGTGACGGCTGGCATCCATTTCCGTCCGTACCCGTTCGCGCAGATTGCCCAGCGTCAGCTCCCCGAGACGGGAATTGAGATAGTTTCCGGCTTCAACCAGCGCCGAGGGCGGAACGCCGGGCGGCGTTTCGATGATGCGGTTCTCCACCTGCCCGTCCGAACCCACCAGAATGACCAGCACCCGCCCCGGGCCCAGCGCGACGAACTCGATATGCTTGAGGGTCGCGTCCGATTTCGGCGCAAGCACCAGTCCGGCTGCTGAAGACAGGCCCGATAGCAGGGAGGACGCTTCGGAAAGAATGTCCTGATAGGAGCGGCCATGAATATCGAGGCGACTGTCGATGCTGGCACGATCCTCTTCCGTCAGGGAACTGAACTGGAGCAACCCGTCCACAAACATGCGCACGCCCTTTTCAGTTGGCAGCCGTCCGGCCGAGACGTGTGGGCTGAACAGCAGTCCGGCGCGGGCCAGTTCCGCCATGACATTGCGGATGGTGGCCGGGGACAGGCTGGGCTGCAGGCGCTGGGCCAGGGTCTGGCTGCCGATGGGTTCGCCGGTTTCAACATATTCCTCGACGATTTCCCGCAGGATCGCAGCTTCACGATCTCCCAGACCGTGGGGCATCGGGATGGAGGGGCGGAACAGGGGAGGCTGTGGTCGCATCATGGTAAACCAACTGTCGGGGCTGGATGCCTTCGCGTCAAACGCGGTAGAGGCGGGACATATTCGACCACAGGATCTTTTTACATGACCGACACCGCAGGCAAACGCTCTTCAGGGCGTGCGCCGGACGAAAACCGCATTATTTCCATCGAGACGGGTTTTGCCCGCCATGCCGAAGGCTCGGCCCTCATCCGCGTGGGCGGGACGGAAGTCCTGTGCACGGCCACGATCGAAGACCGCGTGCCGCCCTTCCTGCGCAACAAGGGACAAGGCTGGATCACGGCGGAATACGGGATGCTCCCGCGCGCCACGCACAGCCGGGGCCAGCGCGAGGCCGCCAAGGGCAAACAGTCCGGCCGCACGCAGGAAATCCAGCGCCTGATCGCACGTTCGCTGCGCGCCTGCGTGGATCTGAAAAAAATCGGCGAGCGGACCATCACGCTCGACTGCGACGTACTAAATGCGGATGGCGGCACGCGCTGCGCGTCCATCACGGGCGCATGGGTGGCACTTTCCCTGGCGCTGAAAAAAGCCAAGCGGTCACAGGCCCTGACGGCACAGGTCGCGGCTGTCTCCTGCGGGCTGACGGATGCCGGAGCCGTTCTGGATCTGGATTACATCGAGGACAGCAGCGCACAGGCCGATACGAATTTCGTCCTGACGGCAGATGGTGGCATCATCGAAATCCAAGGGACGGCCGAGGACAAGCCGTTTCAGGAAAGCGAATTCTTCGAACTTCTGCGGCTGGCGAAGCTCGGCACGGCCCGACTGTTCGAAGCCCAGAACAAGGTGCTGGAGACTGCATGATGCGTAAACTTTCCCCCGGTTCAAAGATCGTGCTTGCCAGCCACAATGCCGGCAAGCTCCGCGAATTCTCCACCCTGCTGGCCAGGAGCGGAATTATCGTGCTCTCGGCCGCAGAACTGGATCTGGCCGAGCCGGAAGAAACGGAAGAGACCTTCACCGGCAATGCCGCCATCAAGGCTCTGGCCGCAGCCCGGGTCTCCGGACTGCCCGCGCTGGCCGATGATTCCGGGTTCTGTGTTTCAGCGCTGGATAACCGACCGGGTGTCTATTCCGCGCGCTGGGGTGGGCCGACCAAGGACATGCAGGTTGCGATGGAGCGCGTGCACCGGGAGATGGGCGATAACCCGGATCACCGGGCGTTCTTCGTCGCAGCCCTATGCCTGGCCTGGCCGGATGGCCAGACCCGGACCGTTCAGGGCGAATGTCACGGCACGGTCGTCTGGCCGCCACGGGGCGATCGCGGGCATGGTTATGACCCGATATTCATGCCCGAAGGCGAAAGCCGGACGTTTGCAGAAATGACGGAAGCGGAGAAAAATGCCGTCAGTCATCGCGGACGGGCGCTGGAGCAGTTCCTGAAAGACTTTATTGAAGCCTGACTGGAACAGGCCCGGTTTTTCCAAGAGGAAAATCCGGGTTTATTTTTTCTGGAATTTCTGGATCCGAAAAGCACAAACATAGATCCATAGAATACATAGTAACAAAAAATCACCGCAAATTTTGTGATTCATGTTACCCTGATCGGACCAGAAACAAAAAAGGGATCATCATGGGGAATGTGACAGCACTGTTGGCGGATGCATTTATATTTGTCCTTATCCCATGGGGACTGTGGCAGCTGCTCAGACGCTCCATTCCGATTGCCATCCTGCCCATTCTGGTCGGCATTCTTCTTGCGGTCCTGCATTTTCCCGCCTCGACCATCGGCATTCCCTCGCTTTATGGCGATTACATCGGGTGGCTGGCCGTTCTGGTGCTGGCGTTCACCGCCGGGCTGGAAATGTGGCAGAACCCGACCCATTCTCCCGAAGCCGCAAACCTGCCCTCCCCGACGCTGGGCCGCCTTCTGTGCGGCGCACTGGTGGCGCTGGGGATTCCGTTCGTCATCGGCACCGTTCTAGTCAAGCTGTTCTTCCTGCCGCTGCATGGCTGGCAGGCCCCTCACGGGAATGGCTGGATCGGCGCCATGTCGATCGGGCTGTGCATTTCTGTCAGTGCCCTGCCGGTTCTGATCGGGATCGTGCGCGAACTGGAGCCTGTCTATCGCCCCGTCGGACAGCTCGCCCTGAAGCTCGCGGTTGTGGACGATGCCGCGCTCTGGATCGGGCTGGCCATCCTGCAATTTGCCGCACGCGGACCAGATGCTTTACATGGCTGGACCGGCTTTGAGGGTCTGGCCGTCCTGCTACTGATCGGTATGGCCTTTCTCAGCAGCTGGGCCACGCGGAACCTTAAAAACCCGCCGATCTGGGTCATTTGGGCGGCCGTCCCGGCCTATCTCGCCGCAGGATCCTGGGCGAGCCATGAACTGGGGCTGCATGAGCTGATCGGAGCCTATTTCGCAGGTGCGCTCATGCCGCCACGCTGGGTCCGTCGCCTGCCGGTCGAGACTGTCGGTACGTTCTCGCTGATCTGGCTGGCCCCGATGTTCTTCGGCCATAGCGGCCTTCGGATTGACGGCGATGCGCTGACCTGGCCATCCGTCATCGCCTCGCTCCTGCTGGTCGTGATCGCCATTGTCACGAAGATCCTGGCCGTCTGGATCTTCCCGCCTGCGCCGGGCCTGACGCACCGGCAGGCTCTGGGGATCGGCTCGCTGTTGCAATGCAAGGGGCTAATGGAAATCGTGGCAGCGACCATCCTTCACGCGCATGGCATGATTTCGGAATTCGCCTTCGCCTCCCTGATGGTGCTGGCCGTGATTTCCACAACCCTGACGGGACCGATGTTCCGGCTGGTGTCAGGGCGTTCCCGTCCCCAAACCGCCGGATAACCGGTCCTCAGTTCTTCGAACGCACGGGGCCGTGGCTGACAAGAACGCCCCGCTGCCAGACCTGATCGATCTGATCCACGGCACCAATGTTTTCATCGGCATTACCATTCACAACCAGCAGATCGGCCCGACGGCCCGGCGCGATCACCCCACGATCGGACAGGTGCAGCAGAGCCGCGGCATTGCCCGTCGCCAGACTGATCGCCTGCACAGGCGACAGTCCCGCCTGCACCGTCAGGTAAAGCTCACGATGCTCGGCAAAACCGGGGATGCGCGCCGGAGCAGCCCCGGAATCCGTACCAAAACCGACCTTCACGCCCGCACGATACAGAACAGCAAGGTTCTTCTGATTAACGGACAGCGCATAATGCGAGGCCTTGGTCAGCGGCTTGGCCATCGTCTCGGCACGCCATTTCGGATCGGTGAACTCGCGGCGCAGGGCTGGATCGATACCCGCCAGCACGAACGGATTGGAGAGCAGTTCAGGCTGCTCGGCATAAAGATAGTTCGCTTCATCCAGATCCAGCGTCGCGATGTACCACGTCCCCTGACGGAGCATCGCGGCGATCAGATCATGATCGACCGGCTGGTCCCGCACGCCATGAGCAAGAATATCGGCCTTTGAGGCAACGATGGCCTTGGCGACGGCCAGATCATGAATATGGACCGCAACCCGCGTGCCATGCTGATGCGCTTCATCGATGACAGCCTGATAGATGGCCGGGGGCAGCATCGGATAGGTCTTGCCGTCAGGCACGTCATTGCGGAAATCATCCACCCACAGCTTCACCAGATCCGTATGCTCCGCGATCATCTGGTCCACATCCTTGCGAGCCTCTTCGGGCGTGGTGGGACGGAAAACCTGATCGGGACCGATACCATTGACCATGGCGGCCGGAGGCACACCATCAGGCGCGCCAATCCCCTGATCCACACCGTACAGATCCGCCCCCGGATTGCGGCCATCATGCTGTTCCTGACGCAGCGTGTCGAAAAGCGGGGAGCGGTTCAGACCCAGCGCCGTGACGGTCAGAACGCCGTAATCGGAATACTGCTTCAGGGCCGCAAGAATATTGGCGCGGGTGTAGTTATCGCGGCTGGCTCCCGTACCCTTCACAAGCCCGACATGGCTGTGATCGCTGATAAGGGCGGGCATGAGCGTCTTGCCCGTCAGATCCACATGACGGGCATCGGCAGGTGCGGGGATACCCACGGAGATGATGGTGCCGTTATCAATGACCACAGTGGCGTCCGGCTGGGCCAGGGCGCCCGTCCCGTCAATCAGCCGCGCATGTTCGAATGCTACCGGTTCAGCTATCGCACTCCCGACATATAGGGCGGCAGGCGTTGCAAGCAGCAGGGCGGCGAAGGCGGAACGGATGGTCATGCAGCGGTCTCCTGTGTGGCTCCCGTCGGGCATCCTGTGGTCCGGGCGGAAAAGTCCATAAACGGAGAAACGCAGCCAGACCTGAAAGGATGCAAAAACGCAGCCTTTCCCTCCCCGTTCAGACTTCCAGCGACTGAAGCTCGAACAGCCGGCGATAAATGCCACCCTCCCGCTCGATCAGTTCGGCATGGGTTCCGTCTTCCTTCAGCTCGCCCCGGTTGAAAACGAGAATGCGGTCCAGCTCCATGACGGTCGAAAGACGATGCGCCACAACGATCACGGTCCGGTCCTGCATGAGACGGCGCATGGCGTCCTGCACGAGAGCTTCAGATTCCGAATCAAGGCTGGACGTCGCTTCGTCGAAAATTAGAATTGGCGCATCGGCCAGAAAAGCGCGGGCAATGGCAACACGCTGGCGCTCACCACCCGAGAGCTTCACGCCCCGCTCACCGACCATGGTTTCGTAACCTTCAGGCAGACGTTCGATGAACGGCGCCGCATTGGCGAAACGGGCGGCTTCCTCGATCTCGGCACGGCTGGCATCAGGGCGCGCATAGGCGATGTTTTCCGCAAGCGTCCGATGGAACAGGACCGGCTCCTGCGGAACAATAGCGATGTGCGAGCGCAGGGAGTCCTGTGTCACATGGGCAATATCCTGCCCGTCCACCACGATCCGCCCGCCATTCACATCATAAAGACGCTGAAGCAGCTTGGTCAGGGTCGTCTTGCCCGATCCGCTCGGCCCGACAAGCGCCACGCGGGAGCCCGGCGCAATATCGATCGTCAGATCGTGGTAGAGCGGCTTATCCTGTCCGGGATACTGAAAGTCCACATGCTCGAAGTGGATGGCACCCTGTGAAAAGTGAGCCTCCGCGGCATCAGGAGCATCCCGAATGGCAGGCTCACGGCGGAAAATCGCCACCAGCTCTTCCATTTCATTCACCGAGCGCTGCACCTGGCTGACCTGCTGTCCCAGATCGCGCAGATAGCCCTGCACGAGGAACATCATCGTCAGCACATAAGCCACATCCCCCGGTCCCGCCTTGCCATCCCACCACAGCCAGACGGCGAGGCCGATCAGCAGCATCCGCATGGCAAGCGATGACAGGGCCTGCAGATTGGCGCTGTTGGTGCCGCGGATCCAGGTTTTCAGGGTGCGCTGACGCCAGCCATGGATGATGTTGTCGAGCCGCTCGTCTTCACGGTCTTCCGCACCGAACGCCTTGACGACCGGATTGCAGGTCACGGCATCTGCCATCGCGGCTCCCATTTTCGTGTCCCATTCATTGGAGGCACGGGCGGTGGGCGCGACGTAACGCAGGGTCAGGGTGATGGAAAGCCAGGCGAACAGCACGACCGAGACCGCCAGCACCGAACCCATAAGCGGCGAGCGGAACATGAGAACAGCCGTCGTGCCGCCCAGAACCAGCACTTCCGGTGCAATCAGAAGCAGCAGCGTATCGTCGAGCGTATCAATCGCCCAGATGCCACGCGTCAGCTTGCGGACGGTGGAGCCGGCGAAGTTGTTGGCATGCCAGTCCGTCGAAAAACGCTGCACCCGATCAAAAGCCTGATTGGCAATCCGGTGCATGATGGCGAGCGTAAGATGCGAAATCCCGATGAAAGACGAGCGCCGCCCGAACAGTCCGACCAGTCCCAGAACAATCAGCCCCCCGACCATGAGGAATGCGTCGTCCCGCAGATGCAGAAGCTCGGCCGTCTGCTCAACGGCGGGACCTGCGGCATGGCGGGAAATATCGTCCACCAGACGACCCGCGAGAATGGGCGTGCAGACATCGGCCAGCGTAGCGAGGCCGACGCCGCCCAGGGTCTTTGACAGCAAGAGAGGATGATCCCGCCAGCGGCTGGAGACGAAGGACAGGACCTCGGTAAAGGACACGTCCTGCTTGCGGCCCTCCTGCTGCTGGGTGGTCATGGGAAGAGTGGTATCGGACACAAAACGCTCCGCCGTCTGTCTGCCTGCGGTATGATGCAGGGCAGGCCACGGTGTGATGGCATGGAATTTTCAGAACTTTGCCGTATCTTGCTGTGTGTCCCAACCGGACGCAACAGCCCTGCAATACGCCCCGGTAACACATCCCAGTGGAGTGCCTGTCATGACCGATGCCCCCGCAACCGCAAGCCGGGCCATGAGCAAGGCAGCCGCGAAAGCCTTCATCACCGCACTGGCCGAGGCCAACCCCAACGCGGAGAGCGAACTGGTGTTCCGCAATCCGTTCGAACTTCTGGTGAGCGTCGTGCTTTCAGCCCAGGCTACGGACAAATCCGTCAACAAGGCGACGAAGGGCCTGTTCGAGGAAGCGCCCGATCCAGCGTCCATGGCAGCCCTCGGCGAGGACGGCATTGCGCGGCATATCCGCACTATCGGGCTGTGGCGGGCGAAGGCGCATAACGTGGCGCTGCTATGCGAACAGTTGCTGGAACGGCACGGAGGACAGGTCCCGTCCGACCGGGCCTCGCTCGAAGCGCTGGCCGGCGTGGGACGCAAGACGGCAAATGTCGTGATGAACGTCGCCTTCGGTGCAGATACGATGGCGGTGGACACGCATATCTTCCGCATCGGCAACCGGACCGGCCTGGCACCGGGCAAAACCGTGCGGCAGGTCGAGGACGGGCTGGTCGCGCGGATCCCGAAAGACATGCTGCGCCCGGCGCATCACTGGCTGATCCTGCATGGACGCTATGTCTGCAAGGCGCGCGCACCGGAATGCTGGCGTTGCCCGGCAACAAAATGGTGCCTCTACCCGGACAAGCGGATGCAGGCTCCGCCAGCACGAAAAGCCGCGGCGACCTAAAGGATCTGTGCCGCCGTCCGGCGAGAGGCCTGATAGGACACGGAATAGACCACGACCGTGTTGACCACGCGCATGTGGGTCGTGACCGAAAAGCCATTGGCGTTCCAGGTAATCTTTTCCGTCATGGGCGTCCGCACGTCGAACAGCGGCTGACCGTATTTCTGCCGGACCGCGCGTCCCCATTCCTCGGCGCAGATGCGAACATCACCGGAATCCGTATCCGTCAGGGCATGAACCTCAACCGAAGCCAGACGCCCGCCCAGAAAATTCACATCCACATTCGACAGGCACGACCCGATCGACGGCCCCTGCATCACATAGCGCGCAAAACCCGCCCGCGGCACCGGTGCGGGAAGCGCCATCATTTCCGGATGGCTGAGCTTTGCTTCCGGAACGCTCATGCCCAGGCTCAGCCCGTCCCAGATCACGGCGGGAGCGGCCTGCGCCGGAACAGCAACCATCAGTGCAAGCGCGAGCAGAACGCCCGTTGCGGGTTTGTAAGCCACGATAGCGGACCTCCTTGTACAGCGATCCTACAGGGCGATTGCTTTCCAAAAGGTTGAGAGGCGCTCACTCGGACTGGGCCAGAGGCAGGTTGGGCATGCCATGCCAGCCCACGGGCGGCACCCAGAGACGGTTCCCCCGCCAGCTCCGGTCCGACACAACCGTAAGACCGCGCCCAGCAAAAACGCTGTAGGCCCCATCCCGCCAGACCGAAAACCGGTCGATGGACGGCACATCCGGGCAACCTTTCCGCGCAGGCGAGGCGCTGATGAACAGGCTCACGCCCTCGCATTGCATCATGGTCGGCAGCGTATTGCCATCCGAAGCATCACGCACACGCAGCAGGACAGTCTGTGCACCAAGAGGCATCCGGCACGGACCGGACAGACAGTCTGACGGCAGCGGCGCCGTGGGAAGGGCAAGAGCCTGCTGCCAGTCTTCCAGTGTACGGCGTTGCAGGCTGGAATGAGGCCCGACCAGAAGCACACCCTGACGACGCACAGCCATCAGCCCCGCATCCGGAGAAACAAGAATATCCGGCTTCGGAGCCAGCCAGATCGAGGCCAGCCCGACCGCGATTGGCAGCAGACCAGCAAGGCACACCCTGCCCTTCCACAGACACAGGAAACACAGCCCGAGCATCACCAGAAGCAGGCCCCAGCCCGGCATGGCAGGAACAGGCTGATGCGCCATCGGAAACGCTGCCACACGCTCCGCCAGCGCCTGCACGATGCGGATTCCCATCCCCATGAGCTTCAGGAACGGCGCTTCGGCATGGAACGGCATCGCCACCAGAGCCAGAAGCCCGACCGGCATGATCCAGACCGCCGCAAGCGGCACGGCCACGAGATTGGCCAGCACGAACCAAGGCTGAAGCGCGCCGAAATGCGCCATACTGACCGGCAGGGTCGCCAGTCCGGCCAGAAGGCTCGTCAGGACCAGCGCGGCACAATGGGACACGACAACGCGGTACCATTCCCCCTCACCCCGCAGGCGCATGAGCGGTTCGCGCAGCGCACCATACCCCGCGATCAGCCCCATCACGGCAGCAAAAGACATCTGGAACGACACATCGACAACCGAGATCGGCGAGACGAGCAGGATCAGGAGCGCCACGATGGACAGAGACCGCATGGACAACACGCGCCGCCCGGTGACGATGGCCAGCGTCACGATACTCGCCATACCCAGCGCGCGAAGGCTGGGAAGATGCGCGCCTGTCAGCATCACATAACCCGCCCCGGCCAGCAGTCCGGCAACAGCGGCGATCTGCCGGCACGGCCAGCGCAGGGCGACATATTCAATAGCCGCCAGACCACAGCGCAGCGTCACAATGACAGCCGCCATCACGAGCCCCAGATGCAGCCCGGCCACCGCAAGGAGATGCGCCAGCCCCGAAGCGGAAAACGTTTCGCGCGTATGCTGGTCGATGCTCCCCGCTTCTCCCGCCAGAAGCGTTGCGGCAATGGCGGCGGTCTGGTCAGATAGCGCGGCATTGGCACGCAGAGCCACGGTTTCGCGCAGGGATTCAAGCCAGGACTGGCGGGAGGGCGCGCCTGAAAGGCTGACCGGACCGAGCGCATAGCCACTGCCGGCCAGCCCCGAGAACCAGGCTTCCCGCTGAAGATCCCGCCCGCCGGGCCAGGAGGGCGGTGACGGTGCACGCAGCATGGTGCGCAGGCGGATCGTGCTTCCGGGCTCGGGAAGCAGGTCGTCATCATCGCGCAGACGGATATGCAGCGTCCGGCGTAACGGCGCCATCCCGGCATCGACAGGCGTCTCGAACACGGCATCCGCCAGTATCACGCGATGGCCGTCATCCTCGTCATCATTGCGGGGCGGCAGGATTTCCAGCGACTGAACGCGTCCGGTCAGGACTGTCGCATGGGTCGGCAGGGCCGGCATCGGCGGCTGCATCCGGGCCTGAAACGCCAGATCGCCAAAACCGATCGCCACAGAGAGCAGCGCGAATCCCAGCAGACGCGGAAACAACCGCTGCCAGCCCCACCAGAAACAGGCACACCCCATCAGGATCGGCAGAACTGTGACGAGCACAACACACAGCACGGAAGGCTCGAACGGCAGAACCAGATACAGCATGGCCCCAAGCCCCACCGCGACCGGAAGCCAGCAGATCATCTGCCGCCCCTGATCCAGAAAGGCCTGGATGATGGCAGGCGGTGGCGTCAGTGCAGGGTCAAGGGACTCTACACGGGCCAGAAGTTCGTCCGTATCGAGGTCCGGAACGGAAAGGGGCTCTGTCTTCACAGACAGGACCGTAACGGATTTTTCCCCAGGACGCGCCTCCTCACTCGAGGTAGACGCATCCCGAACAGACTGCCTTTACTGCGACAGGTGCAGCGCCTGCTTCAGACCGGCAGCATCCTGTTCCAGCTCGAATCCGGTGTTGCCCGGCTGAAACAGTTTTGCAGTCGCGAGATTTCCGGTCACGACAGGCTCGAATCCGGCCGCCCTCACCAGCGCCACCACCTTTGACACGGCCTGCGCGTCATCTCCCGCAACCGGCACGGCCAGAAGAGGCGCCGCACGATGGGCTTCGGAGCGGAGCGTCGTCATGTCGATGGAATTGAACGCCCGGACCACATGCGCGGACGGGAAATAACGCTGGGTCGTCACACCTGCCCCATCCTTCTGCGCCGTATCCGCAATCGCCCCGTCCCGCCAGGGATAGGGATTGGACGGATCAAGCACGACCTTATCCAGCAGCGTCCGGCTGAGCTGCGGGCCAAGCTGCGGAATGGCGCCATATGGCACGGCGAGGACCACGATATCTCCGTAAGCCGCGGCCTGGGCCGGGGTTCCGGCGGTAGCGAGCGGACCAAGCGACGTTGCCAGAGACTGCGCCTCTGTCAGGGAGCGGGCCGATACCATGACGTGATAGCCCGCATGAACCCAGAGTTCGGCCAGCGTTGTGCCAACATGACCTGTGCCAATGATGCCGATCCGGGTTTTCTGGCCCGTGCTCTCAACCGCACTGGCGCTGCTGACCGTGACCAGACCCGCGAGCGCTGCAAGGAAGGGACGTCGTCTGAGCGGAAAGGCTGTCATGAGGGATGCCATTCCCGTGCGAGGACGCCTGCTCCGCCCTGAACCGGATCGGTTTTCGGGAATGGCAGGTCATGGATGCGGGCGCTCTGTTCTGCTGTGGGCGCAGCACGGAGAATGTCGAAGGACTGGTTGGGCGGATAGGCGCCTATGACGGTGAAATCTTCATCTGAGCCAAGATTGCAGTGTCCCGTGCCCGCCGGAAGCAGGGCGATGTCCCCACCACGCACCTCGACCGTCCGGGCCTTCGGGCCACCAAGCATGAGGCGGGCAGAGCCGTTGGAAAAGCCCAGAACTTCATGCCCCAGGCTGTGATAGTGGTGAAACGGATAGACGCCGTTCCGCCACTGCGGTGGCCAGCCGTTACGGGCAAACAGATCCTCATAGACCGATTCACGGTCCGGCCCCGCTTCCAGCGCATTGCGATAGACGATGACAGGAAGATCCGGATTGTTCGGCACCCAGTCATTGGCGCGCAGCGTAAAGACATCCACGTGCGATGTCGTGGCGCTCGCATGATGGATCCTGCCCTCTCCGAAGGTCAGTCCCAGCCCTGCCAGCAGGGCGTTGAAATCGCGTCGGTTCATCGAAAGGTACCACCCGGACTATTGGGGTACAGGATAGGCAGGTTCGGGAAAGGGCAGGAAATCACACGCGCTTGAAGAGGCTTAGCTTTTTGTAAGACACGTGGTTTTGACGGTTTTGCGGGGATTAATCCCATGTTCTGTTCCCTGCGCTAGCGGATGGAAGCGCGGGGCAGAGCGTGATATGACGGCCGCATGACCATCCGTACGCGATTTGCCCCCTCCCCGACGGGTCTGCTGCATGTCGGCAATGCCCGCGCCGCCCTGTTCAATTTCCTCTTTGCCCGCCATCACGGCGGCGAATTCCTTCTGAGGATCGAGGACACCGACAAGGAACGCTCCACCCAGAAGGCCGTGGACGTGATCTTCGACGGTCTGGCCTGGATGGGGATCGAGGCAGATGCGGAGCCGGTTTTCCAGTCCGCACGTCAGGACCGCCACACGGAAGTCGCGCTGGAGCTTCTGGCAAAGGGGCAGGCCTATAAGTGCTTCTGCACGCCGGAAGAGCTGACCGCCATGCGCGAGAAGGCCATGAAGGAGAAGCGCCCGCCCCGCTACGACGGCACCTGGCGGGACCGCGATCCGTCCGAGGCCCCCGAAGGTGCGCCTTATGTCGTGCGTCTGAAGGCGCCGCGTGAGGGTGAGACCGTCATCAAGGATCTGGTGCAGGGCGAAGTCCGCGTGGCGAATGCGGAGATGGACGATCTGATCCTGCTGCGCTCCGATGGCACGCCGACCTATCTGCATGCCGTGGTCGTTGACGATCATGACATGGCGATCACTCATGTCATGCGCGGTGATGATCATCTGACGAACACCTTCCGTCAGGCCATGATCTATCGCGCCATGGGCTGGGACCTGCCGCATTTCGCGCATTTGCCGCTGATTCACGGACCGGACGGCGCCAAGCTGTCCAAGCGCCACGGCGCGCAGTCGGTCGTGGATTTCCGCGAGGAAGGCTATCTGCCGGAAGCATTGTGCAACTATCTGCTGCGTCTGGGCTGGGGTCATGGCGACGCCGAAGTCCTGTCCCGCGAAGAGCAGATCAAGCTGTTCGATCTGGACGGCGTGGGCCGATCCCCGTCGCGCATGGATTACGTCAAGCTGGCGCATCTGAACGGAATCTGGATGCGTCAGGCCGATGACGCGCGCCTGACCAATGACGTCATGGAGCGCCTTCAGGGCCGCGAAGGCGTTGTGACAGACGACAAAACCCGCGCACGCATCCTTGCGATGATGCCGGGCCTCAAGGAACGCGCCAAGACGCTGGTGGAACTAGCGAACAATGCGGCTTTCGCGGGCTTCACCCTGCCGCTGACCTTCACACCCAAGGCCGAGAAGTTGCTCGGCGAGGACGGACGCAGGGTTCTCGAAGGCGTCGGCAAGGAACTGGCCGCTCTCAAGGATTTCACGCCTGAAGCGATCGACGCCACGCTGCGCGCCTATGCCGAGAAGCATGAAATCAAGCTTGGCTCCGTGGCCCAGCCGCTGCGCGCCGCCATGACGGGCTCCACGACCTCTCCGGGCATTGACCTGACGCTGTCGGCTCTGGGGCAGGACGAGGTCCTGGCCCGTATTGCGGCCGTTCTGGCTTCCGGGTCCGTCGATGCCTGAGCGGCCTTCCGTCCCCCGGCATCTGCTGGGAATCGAGGGGCTGTCGGCCGAACAGCTCGTACCGTTCCTCGATCTGGCGGAAAGCTACGCGCTTCTGAGCCGCTCGCGTTCTGCGCCGCGTGATGCGCTGCGGGGGCGGACAGTCATTAACCTGTTCTATGAAGACAGCACCCGCACCCGCACCAGTTTCGAACTCGCGGGCAAGCGGCTGGGCGCGGATGTGATCAACATGTCCGTCGCCACAAGTTCGGTGAACAAGGGCGAGACGCTTCTCGATACGGCAGCAACGCTCAACGCCATGCGTTGCGATCTGCTGGTCGTACGGCATGCGCAGTCCGGCGCCCCGGCCCTGCTCTCGCAGAAGGTGGAAGCCAGTGTCGTCAATGCCGGCGATGGCACGCATGAACATCCAACACAGGCACTGCTCGATGCGCTGACGATCCGCCGTCATTTCGGCCGCCTTGAAGGGCTTACAGTCGCAATCTGCGGCGATGTCGGACACAGCCGGGTGGCACGCTCCAACATCCATCTGCTGACGGCATTCGGGAACAAGGTGCGTCTGGCGGGACCGCCGACGCTACTGCCCGGTGCCATGGCCGAGCTTGGCGATGTCGAGCTGTATTCCGACATGGACAAGGCGCTTGAAGGCGCGGATGTCGTCATGTCCCTGCGGCTTCAGAAAGAACGCATGGGAGCCGGTCTGGTGCCCAGTGCCCGCGAATATTTCCGCTTCTTCGGGCTGGACCGCCGGCGTCTGGCATTGGCGAAACCCGGCGCACTCGTCATGCATCCGGGGCCGATGAACCGCGGGGTCGAAATCGCCTCGGACGTGGCGGATTCGGACCAGAGCGTGATTTCCGAACAGGTTGAAATGGGCGTGGCTGTGCGGATGGCGGTTCTGGACCGGCTGTCCCGGGCACGGATGCCAGTATGAGTGATATCGTTTTTGAAAATGTGCGCCTGATCGACCCGGCCTCGGGTCGCGATGAGACCGGACGGCTTGTGGTGCGTCAGGGCAGGATCGTCGCCTGCGAAGATGGATCGGTCCCCGAAGGAGCGCGGGTCATCGATGGCGCGGGAGCAGTCCTGTGTCCGGGACTGGTGGACATGCGCGTGGCTCTTGGCGAGCCGGGATCGGAATATCGCGAGAGCGTCTCTTCCGGCGCGCGGGCAGCTGTCGCGGGCGGCATCACGACCATGGCGGTCCTGCCCAACACCTCCCCCCCAATTGACAACCCGGCCCTCGTGCATCTTCTGCGGGTCCGTGGTGAAGAGACGGGTATGGTCTCAATCCACCCTTACGGCGCGCTGACGCGTGGCTGCGAGGGCGGCGAGATGGCTGAGCTCGGGCTGCTACGGGATGCCGGAGCGGTCGCGTTTACTGATGGAACGCGGGCCATTTCTGATGCCAAGCAAATGCGCAATCTGCTGTCCTATTCGCGTTTTCTCGACGCCATCGTAGTTCAGCATCCGGAAGAGCCGTCGCTGGCCAAGGGTGCCTGTGCCACGGCTGGCGCGCGGGCCGTGCGGATGGGGCTGCCCCAGGTTCCGGCGGCAGCGGAGGCCATCATGATTGCACGGGATCTGCGTCTGGCGGACATGACGGGCGCGCGTCTGCATTTCGCCCATGTCTCGACGGCGGAGGGGCTGGATCTGATCCGCGAGGCCAAAAGCCGCGGTATTCGGGCGACCTGCGATACGGCGCCACCCTATTTCGCGATGACAGAAGACGATATCGGCGATTTCCGCACTTATGCAAAACTGTCGCCTCCCCTGCGTAACGAAGCCGACCGCAAGGCTGTCTGTGCCGCGCTGGCGGATGGAACGATTGATGCCGTAGCGTCAGATCATGCCCCGGCAGATGCCGATGACAAGCGGCTGCCCTTTGCACAGGCGCGGGCCGGTGGAACGGGGCTGGTCACGCTGCTGGGCGTCACGCTCAGCGCCGGGCTGCCGCTGATTGATGCGCTGCGACTTGTGACGTCTGCTCCGGCAGCCCTGCTTGGCCTTGAGGCCGGAACGCTGGCGGTCGGAAGCGATGCCGATCTGTGTCTGTTCGATCCGGAAGGGTTGTGGACCGTCGTGGCTGGAGATCTTCCGGGCCGTGCACAGAATACGCCTTTTGACGGGCAGGAGCTGAAGGGCCGCGTCCTGCGCACGTTCAAACGGGGCGTAGAAGTCTTTACGGCTGCCGAGATGGCGGGAGCAGCTTCATGAGCGGCTTTCAGGCACAGCTGATCCTGCTGTCTCTCATTTCTTATGTGATCGGCAGCATTCCGTTCGGCCTGCTCCTGACGGCCGTGGCCGGTGGTGGCGATATTCGCAAAATCGGGTCGGGCAATATCGGCGCAACCAATGTCCTGCGCACGGGCCGTCGCGGACTGGCAGCAGCCACGCTTCTTCTTGACGCTCTCAAGGGAGCCGTGGCCGTCCTGATCGCCAGATTCTTTTTTCCCGGAGCGAGCGAGACGACCATGGCCGTGGCCGCCGTGGCCGTTGTCATCGGGCACTGCTTTCCGGTCTGGCTTGGGTTCCGTGGTGGCAAGGGCGTTGCAACGGGACTGGGAACAATCTGGATCCTGTCCTGGCCGGTGGGGCTGGCCTGCTGCGTGATCTGGCTGCTTGTCGCGCGTCTAAGCCGGATTTCTTCGGCCGGAGCGCTGGCAGCGTTCCTCCTCGCACCCGTGCTGATGGTTCTGCTGTCAGGACGACCGCTGCACTCTCCGATCCCGGTGGCAACGCTGCTCGTCTCACTGCTGATCTGGGTCAGACATTCCAGCAATATTACCCGACTCCTGACAGGACGGGAGCCCCGCGTGAACGTGGATCAGGCTTCTCGCCGCTAGATTTTAAGTACCTGTTAAGGAATCTGTCCTAAGAAAAAGATCTTATGACAGCGTTTCCAGCTTCCCTCCCCATTATGTCCGCACCAGACCGAATCGACGCACTTCGTCTGGCGCGGACGCCCGGGGTAGGCCCCATCAACTTTGCGCGACTGATGACGCAGTATGGCAGTGCGGGCGCGGCGCTTACGGCCCTGCCTGCACGAATGCGCAAGGCAGGGCGTCGGGAAGACCCGGTCATTCCATCCGTTTCGCGTATGATGGACGAGCTGGAACGCCTGGAAAAACTGGGCGGCAAGATGCTGATCCGCGGCGAGCCGGACTATCCGCTTCTATTGTCGCACGTCCCCGATGCTCCGCCCGTCCTTTTCACCCTTGGAGATGTCCGCAAACTATCGATCCGCTCCGTAGGAGTCGTGGGCGCGCGCAATGCCTCGGCCGCGGGGATCCGGATGGCGGAGAGCCTTTCAGCCGAGATGGCACATGCCGGACTGTGCGTGATTTCCGGGCTGGCACGGGGAATCGACTCGGCGGCCCATGCCGCGGCTCTTCATCCTGGGCTGACGGTCGCGGCCATCGCGGGCGGGCTGGATCATGTCTATCCGCCCGAGAACGCCTCCCTGCAGCAGCAGATCGCCGAAAGGGGCTGTCTGGTGACGGAAGCGCTGCTGGGCACTGCGCCCCAGGCCCGCCATTTTCCGCGGCGCAACCGCCTGATTGCCGGAATGTCGCAGGCCTGTCTGATCATCGAGGCAACGCTCGGATCCGGCACGCTGATCACCGCTGATCTGGCCCAGTCCTACAACCGTGAACTTCTGGTTGTGCCCGGTTCGCCGCTGGATCCGCGGTCACGGGGCGGAAACCAGTTACTGAAAACGGGCCAGGCGACACTGACAGAAAATATCAGTGATATTCTTCAGGCCCTGCCGCTGGAACTTCCTCCGCGTGAGCCGGCGCCCTGGCAGCGCGCACCAGGCCACAACCCGCTTCTGACGGGGTTTTCCGAGCCTTCGGTCGCATGGGGGGCGGCGACGGAAGATGACTGGATTGATCCGGATGTGATCCAGAAAACGGTGTGTGCGCTTCTATCTGTAACACCCGTAGCAGTTGACGAGGTGATGCGCCGCTGCCAGTTCTCCGTGTCGGCAGTGCTTGCGACGCTGGCCGAGCTGGAGCTCGGAGGGGTCGTGGAGTTTGTGCCCGGCGGACGCGTGGCGTTGCTGCCGAACTGAAGTGACGCGGAATACCGGAGTGGCGATGACAGACGTTGTGGTGGTCGAGAGCCCGGCAAAGGCCAAGACGATCAACAAGTATCTGGGAAGCGGATATACCGTGCTCGCTTCGTTCGGCCATGTGCGGGATCTGCCGCCCAAGGACGGCAGCGTGCGCCCGGATGAGAACTTTGCCATGAGCTGGCAGACGGACGAGCGCGGCGCCAAGCAGATTTCCGCTATCACCAAGGCGCTGAAGGGGGCGAAGAACCTTTACCTCGCCACTGACCCGGATCGCGAAGGCGAAGCGATTTCCTGGCATGTCCGCAGCGTGCTGGAAGAAAAGAAGCTTCTGAAGAACGTTGACGTCCATCGTGTCACCTTCAACGAAATCACGAAATCGGCCGTCACGGCTGCGATGGCGGCGCCTCGTGAGCTGGACCGTCCGCTGATCGACGCCTATCTGGCCCGTCGCGCGCTGGATTATCTGGTAGGCTTCACGCTTTCTCCCGTCCTGTGGCGCAAGCTGCCGGGCAGCCGGAGTGCGGGCCGTGTGCAGTCCGTTGCTCTGCGCCTGATCTGCGAGCGCGAAGCCGAGATTGAAGTCTTCCGCCCCAAGGAATACTGGACCGTCACCGGCGGCTTCACGACACCGGGCAAGGCTGCGTTTCAGGCGCGGCTGACGCATTTGAAGGGCGAGAAGCTCGACCAGTTCGACCTGAACAACGAGCAGCTGGCTTTCGGCGCACGCGACACCGTTCTGGGTGGACAGTTCACGGTCCGCTCCGTCGAGCGCAAGCGCACCAAGCGCAATCCTCCCCCGCCCTTCACGACGTCGACCCTGCAGCAGGAAGCCTCGCGCAAGCTCGGCATGAGCGCGCAGACCACGATGCGCACGGCCCAGCAGCTTTATGAAGGTGTGGATCTGCGTGGCGAGACCACCGGTCTGATCACCTATATGCGGACCGATGGCGTGACGATGGCAAAGGAAGCCATCGGGTCCATTCGCGGGCATATCGGCAAGGCGTTTGGTGACGAATACGTTCCGGATTATCCGCGCAGCTATTCGACCAAGGCCAAGAATGCGCAGGAGGCCCATGAGGCCATCCGCCCGACGGATGTGTTCCTCACACCGCAGCAGGTCGCCCATGCCCTGACGCCGGAGCAGAAGAAGCTTTACGAGCTGATCTGGAAGCGTTCCGTCGCCTCGCAGATGCAGTCGGCCGAACTGGATCAGGTGGCGGTAACGCTGGCGGATGCGAGCGGCCAGACGCTTCTACGTGCCACGGGCTCGACCATCGCGTTTGACGGCTTTCTCAAGCTCTATATCGAAGGCCGTGACGACACGAAGGCCGAGGACGAGGACGGCAAGCTTCTGCCGCCTATGAAGGAAGGCGATCGCCTGACGACGGGGGCTGTGGAAGCCGAACAGCACTTCACTCAGCCGCCGCCGCGTTATTCGGAAGCCTCGCTCGTCAAGAAAATGGAAGAGATCGGCATTGGCCGTCCCTCGACCTATGCCTCCATTCTCGGTGTGCTGCGGGACCGCAATTATGTGCGTCTGGACGCACGGCGCTTCGTTCCTGAGGATCGCGGCCGTCTGGTGACGGCGTTCCTGACCTCGTTCTTCGAACGCTATGTCGATACGGGCTTCACGGCCTCGCTCGAAGAGCAGCTCGATGACATTTCGGGCGGTCGGGCCGACTGGCACGATGTCATGGCCGCTTTCTGGCACGACTTCTCGGCCGCCGTCGCACAGACCAAGGATCTGAAGATCTCGGACGTCATCGACGCGCTGGACGAGGATCTTGGGCCGCATTTCTTCCCGCCACGTCCTGATGGCGCCGATCCGCGCGTCTGCACCTCCTGCGGAACCGGGCGGCTGGGCCTGCGACTGGGCAAGTTCGGCGCCTTCATCGGCTGTTCGAACTACCCGACCTGCCAGTTCACCCGTCGTCTGGTGGCCGAGGAAGGCGATACCGAAGGGCTGAACGACGGCCCTAAAGTTCTGGGGCAGGATCCGGAGACCGGTGAGGACGTCACAATCCGCCGCGGACCTTACGGTCTGTATATCCAGCGCGGAGAGCCGAACCCCGAGGACAAGAAGGCCAAGCCTAAGCGGACGACCATTCCCAAGGGGCTCGACGGCAACACCATGACGCTGGAACAGGCGCTGGGACTGCTGTCCCTGCCGCGTCTGGTCGGGCTTCACCCCGAGACAGGCGAGAAGATCGAGGCCGGTCTGGGGCGCTTCGGGCCCTATGTGAAGATGGGTGCCATCTATGGCACGCTCGACAAGGACGATGACGTCCTGACGGTCGGGCTGAACCGGGCCGTGGATGCGCTGGCCAAGAAACTGGCCTCCATCCGCAATCTGGGGCCGCATCCGAAAGACGGCGAGCCGGTCATGATCCGCAAGGGACGGTTTGGTCCATACGCGCAGCATGGCCAGCTGATCGCCAATCTGCCGAAGGGGCAGGATATGGAGGAGGTCACGCTGGATGAGGCCGTGGCGCTTCTGGCGGAAAAGGGCAAACCACTGAAAGGTGGCGCAAAAAAATCTTCAACCAAAAAAGCCGCTCCAAAAGCTGCGAAGGCCAAGAAAGCCGTTGCGTCTGCGGAAGGTGATGAGGCGGCTCCGAAGAAGGCAACAAAGCGCAGTCCGGCCAAAACCGCCACAAAGACGAAAACCACAACGCCGCGGAAGCGTAAGACTGTCTCCGACACGTCGTCGGAAGACTGAGAACAGATCGGGTCGGCAGTGTTGCCAGATGACACTCCCGACCCCACATTCGGTCTGGCAAGTCTTTACCGTGGCTGAAGTTTGTGGCGTGGTCACGTTACGGGAGCAGCCGTTTTTTGCCGTCCCGTCTCCAAGGACCCCGTCTTGCGTCATGCCGTCCGCCCTATGACCTTTTTCATGCCGCGCAGCCGCGAGGCGGCATGTCACCCGGCCCTGTGTCTGGTGGTCTGCATGTTTCTTCTGGTGGCCCCGACAGGATCCGCAAGATCACAGCCGGCTCCCGCTGCCGGGGGAGCCTCCGGGCAGGCCGCCTCCGCCGCCACGCCCACACCTGTCCCACCCGCATTTTCAACCTCCGTCACACGGGAGGTTCTGGTTGCAGCCCTCGGCTTCCTGGAGCCACGTACGCTTGAGGCCCATTCCGCGCGGGATTTCTGTGTCTGGGGGCTGGATGGTCTGACAGCCATTGACCCGACGCTGTCCGTTACCGAAACGCAGTCTGCAGCTTTGGAGCCAACAACAGCGCATACTCCGGGAACTGCCATGGCAGCGGAAAAAACTGCTGACGCGTCTGCACATGCCCCTGCCATACTGAACGTCCTTCAGGGACAGGCGGTCATATTCAGCCGGACCATGCCTGCCGCAGACAGCAACGGCGCCTGGGCCGATCTGGTGACGGCGGCCATGCAGGAAGCCTGGCAGCACTCCTCGATTCTGCGCAACGCCGGATCAGATGCCCTTTTGCAGGGTTTCTTTGACGAGCTTTTCAATCATCTTGACCCCTATTCCCGCTATCTTGGCCCCTCGCCCGCCATGTCGGACCGCACGCGACGAACCGGCAATACGGGAACGGTCGGCCTGAGTCTGGGACAGAGCGGCCGGACGATCGTGATCACCGCCGTCAACGCCAACGGCCCCGCCTGGGAAGCTGGCGTGGACATGGGGGAGCGTCTGGTCTCCGTCAACGGGCGGACGACGCGCGGTCAGGATGTCGCCACGGTCCAGGCATGGCTGGATGGTGACGAACATACGGCAGTGACACTGGGAATCGCCGCGAAGGGACACCGGACGACGACCGTTCGGCTGGAGCGCGCGCAGGTGCCCCCCGAAACCGTGTTTGCTTCAACGGACGGACCCTTCACCGTTCTGCGCGTCACCTCCTTTTCGACCCAGACGGCCGAAGAAATCAGCCAGTACATTGATCAGGTCGTGGACGAGCCAACGCCGGATGCCCCCTCACAGCCCGCAGACAGGAAGAAGGCCGCGGGGATCATCATCGATCTGCGCGGGGACCGTGGCGGCGTTCTCCAGCAGGCCGTGACCACAGCAGCCCTGCTGCTGGATCACGGGGTTGCCGTGACCACGCATGGCCGAAACCCTCTGGCCAACCATATCTGGGCCGTTCAGGGTGGGGACATGACCAATGGCACACCCGTGGCAATTCTCGTGGATGGACGGACAGCAAGCGCGGCTGAAATCCTGGCCTCCGCCCTGGCCGATCATCGCCGCGCCGTCGTGATTGGCAGCGAGACGCTGGGCAAGGGACTCGTGCAGGTGATCGGACAGATGCCGAATGGCGGCGAACTTTTCGTGACGTGGAGTCGCAACCAAGCCCCGCTCGGCTGGCCGATCCAGGGGCTGGGTGTCATGCCGCAAATCTGTACGTCACTCGGCACGGACTCCCTGCAGGCCCAGATCTCTGCGCTCAAGCAGGGAAACACCCTGCAGGCCGAAGCCGTGCAGATGGCGCGCGCGGCCCGTTACCCGGTTCCGGTTTCGAAAATTCTCGAAATCCGGAAGCACTGTCCGGCCGCCATCGGTTCGGACGCCGACATGGACGCAGCGAGGGCACTGCTGTCTTCCCCCGCCGCCTACAGGGCGGCTCTGGAGTCTGTTCCTGACGAGAACAGCGCGCCCCTCCACTAACCTTGCAGGATGAACGGAAACAGTCATGGGCGCACGATTGAAAACGGGACTCTGGGTACGGGCCGTCCTGCGCCGTATTTCCTCGGACGGCACGTCTGCCATGGTCCTGAAGAAAGGTGACGAAGATGCCGGTGCGGTTCTGATCGTCCTGACCGACCGTTCGGGGGGACTCGGTGTCCTGCGGGAAGACGGCTCCGACTGGGCCCGCGTGGACGCCCACGATCCGGCCAGCGTGGACGCCTATCTGGAGCGCCAGAAGAAATATGACCCGGACCTGTGGATCATCGAACTGGAGATGCGGGATGTCTCCCAGCCTGTGGAGCGGACGCTCGGATCACGGCGCCTCGATCTGGACGAAGAGGCATAAACTGTGGGAGGGAAGACACAGCACATGGCGAACCTGCCATAAAGAAAACCGCATGATGCGGCATTGTGCTGTGTGATGCGTTGCCATCGTCCGAGCTTTCGGCAAGAACACACACAGATAAGGTTGGCAGATTTGGCTGGTTGGAGAGAAATGGACATGACGCAACGATCCGTTGTCAGGACCTGGCTTACCCGCGCCGGGTTCACTGCAGGCGTTTCGATGCTCGTCATGGGTGCCGCAACCGCACAGCCCGTCAAAGGCCTGTATGTTGCAGGTGAAGGCGGTGCGAGCTTCAATCAGGACCAGACCGCACGCCTGTCCCCTGTTTTTCCGAGCGGTCGTGACCACTACCAAGCCGGCGTAACCGGTATTGGCAGCCTGGGCTATGGGCTTGGAAATGGTTTCCGGGTCGAAGTTGAGGGCAATTACCGCAACAATCGTCTGCAGCAGTTCCGCTCCAGCACCTTCCCGTCTTCCGTTGGTGGCCGTCAGCAGGGTTATGGCGTCATGGCCAATGCCCTGTTCGACATGGATATCGGCAAGTCCTGGGTCTTCCCATATTTTGGTGCCGGTATCGGCTATGGCTGGCAGGCGATGAACACCTATGTTCATGCTCCGAACGGCGCCTTTGACCAGCATGTGGGCGGCACGACCGGGAACTTTGCCTATCAGGGCATCTTCGGCCTGTCCTTCCCTGTTCCCTGGGTCGTGGGTCTTTCGGCCACGGCGGAATACCGGTTCTACACGCTGATGGGCCCGAACGGGCATCATGCCACGGCGACCGGTATCTATGGTGGCTGGGACAAGACTAAGGAATTCGGGGTTTCCAGTGGCAACCGCGATACCAGAACGGACTTCAATCATTCGCTGATGCTGGGGCTGCGCTACGAGTTCAATCCGGCGCCCCCGCCGCCGAAGCCGGTTGCAGCTCCCATGCCAATCCCTGCCCCGGCCCCCACCCGCACCTATCTGGTGTTCTTCGACTGGGATTCTGCTGAGCTGAGCGCCCGTGCCAAGGCTGTGGTGGCTGCTGCGGCACGCAATTCCACATCCGTGCAGGTCACGCATATCGAAGTCAGCGGTTATACCGACACGTCGGCTGCCCATCCGGGACACCGTGGCGAGGCCTACAACATGGCGCTCTCGCAGCGTCGTGCGAACACGGTCAAGGAAGAGCTGGTGCGTGATGGTGTGGCAGCCGGGCTGATCACGACGCAGGGCTTTGGCGAGAGCCACCCGCTGGTGGTTACCGGTCCCAACACCCGCGAGCCCCAGAACCGCCGGGTGGAAATCGACTTCAAGTAGGGCGTTCTATCCGCGATCCGGTCAGCCGGCGGTCTCCTGTGAGACTGCCGGTTTTTTTATATCTGTCGGGCATGAAAAAAGGGCGGAGAGGTCTCTCTCCGCCCTTTTGGATCCATCTAGCGGGATGAACGCTTATTTCTTGCGGCGCACCGTGTGACGGACAGTCGCCTTCTTGGCGGTCGTCTTGGTCGGTGCCGGGGCGACAACGGCAGGCGGCTTCGGAACGACAACCCCTGTTGCATCGACCGTGGCGTGGATCGTCAGGTGTTCACGCTTCTGGCCACCACCAGGGATCAGCTCGGCCGTGAACGAATCCGTTCCGGCATAGGCCGTAGCCGGCGTGTAATCCACGTAGGTCTTGCCATCGTAATTATAGAGGAAGGCCTTGCCGTGTGTCGGCGCCGGGCTGACGCCGAAGGAGGCATAGTTACCACCCATCGGCTTCTGGATGGCGATGGAGCACAGTCCGTCATCGCTGCGGACCGTCATGTCGACACTCATTGTCCCGTCAGCGGCCTTCTTGACGGCGGAGACGTGACAGACAGCGGAGGTCCGCTGGTAGCCGAAGGGATTCGGAGCCACGGAACGCTGGACGATCGGCTGCTGGGCACAACCGGAGAGAAGCAGGGATACGGCAAGTGCCGAACCCAGGGTAATGGCAGAACCTCGCAGACGCACGGTCAACTCCAACGCATCGTGACTGGACATGCCGCGTTTTCACGGCGGACAGACGTTCGGATGTAGAACAGGACAGCACGGGGCGAAAGACTGCGTGAAGGGACAGCGGCCATTTTGACGGTATTTTATGCCTGATGGCGGATAAATTGGTGTTGAGAGGGTATGCGCCCATTTTCTGCCACGAAATCATGTTTCGGATTAAGGGCTTGCCGCACGTTCCTCAGACGCAGAATCAGCTTTCGCAGGGGGTCGACCGCGGGTAGTCTGTTCCAGTGGTTGTGGCCGGTCGATCCGGTCTTGTGGAGTCTGTCAATGCCGTCGATCTTTCGTCGTTCCTTCAAGAGCCTGCTTGCTGTCGGGCTTTCCTGCGCTACGCTTGCTGCCGTTCATCCCCTGTCCGCCCGTGCTGCGGATTGTGGCAATTCGCCCGCTCACGAAGCTTTCGATGTGGCCGGCCTGAAATCCGAGCTGATGGTGACGGCGCTGTCCTGCAAGGCGCAGGAGCGTTACAATGCCTTCGTCGGCAAGTTCCGCCCGGCCCTGCTGAGCGCCGATGAGCGTCTGAACAGCTATTTCCGCACGACCTATGGCCGTCGCGCCCAGGTCGAGCATGACGACTACATCACGCAGCTTGCCGACATCCAGTCGCTGGGTGGTCTGAAATCCGGCACGGTTTTCTGCCAGCAGCGCGAAGCCATGTTCGATGAGATCGACGCGCTGGAAACCGCGTCCGACCTGGCGCATTACGCTGAAGCCAAGGACGTGGCCCAGCCGGCCTCCTATGAGAGCTGCGAAGCCCCGGCCACGGTGGACCGCCACTCCCGCAAGGGCGTAACGAAGCGGGCCACCACCCGTCGCACGAACCGCGCCTGAGCCACTCTCTGATCCTGTTGCGAAGCGTTCGCTTGACGTTCCGTGACGGGACGGCGACAACGCAGACATGAGCGATCTGTTCGAGTCAGGAAAGACAGGCAAAACCCGGGCCGGCGGTACCCGCAAGGGGACGGTCGACACGGAATATGGCGCCCACGACATCGAGGTGCTGGAAGGGCTTGAGCCCGTCCGGCGCCGTCCGGGCATGTATATCGGCGGCACGGATGATACCGCGTATCATCATCTGGCCTCCGAAATCCTTGATAACGCGATGGATGAGGCAGTGGCCGGGCACGCCACGACCATCGACGTCCGGCTGGAAGGCCCGCGCACGCTCATGGTGCGCGACAATGGCCGTGGTATTCCGACCGATCCCCATCCGAAATTTCCCAAGAAATCCGCGCTTGAAGTGATTTTCACCACGCTGCATGCGGGCGGAAAGTTCTCCGGCAAGGCCTATGACACCTCCGGCGGCCTGCATGGCGTCGGAAGTTCGGTCGTCAATGCGCTGTCCGAGAAGCTGGAAGTCGAGGTCGCGCGGGACCGTACGCTGTACCGGCAGGACTTCGTGCGCGGTGTCTCGCTGGCGCCGCTGGCGGAAGTTGGCAATGCGCCCAACCGCCGCGGCACGACGGTGCGTTTCACGCCCGATCCGGAAATCTTCGGCAATCATCATTTCTCCCCTGCGCGCCTCTACCGGATGTGCTGCTCCAAGGCCGCGCTGTTCCGGGGGGTGACGATCCAGTGGAAGTGCGAGCCCTCCCTCATCAAGGCCGGAGACGAGACGCCGGTCGAGGCCACCATCCAGTTCCCCAACGGTCTGGAAGACGCCCTTTCGGCAGAACTCGGGCCTGATCCGGATCTGCTGACGCCGATCTGGGCTGGTGACGTCGAACTGCCGATTGCGGCAGACGGCCGTACGGGTGGCCGCGTGGAATGGGCGGTGGCTTTCCTTGAGAGCGGTACGGCCTCGCTGTCGTCGTTCTGCAACACGATTCCCACGCCGCAGGGTGGCACGCATGAGGCCGGGTTCCGGGCGGCGTTGGTCAAGGGACTTCGCGCCTGGGGCGACCAGCGCAAGGTCAAACGGGCCGCAGCGATTTCGGCCGAGGACGTGCTTGGTTCCGTGGCCGCCAAACTGTCGGTCTTTATCCGCGATCCACAGTTCCAGGGCCAGACCAAGGACAAGCTGACCTCTCAGGAGGCTTCACGGCTGGTCGAAGGCGCACTGCGTGACCGTGTGGATCACTGGCTGGGCGGCAATCCGCAGCAAGCTGACACCCTGCTGGCGTTCATGGTGGAGCGGGCGGAAGAGCGCCTGCGCCGCCGTGAGGTCAAGGACACGGCCCGCAAGAGCGCGACGCGCAAGCTGCGTCTGCCGGGCAAGCTGACGGATTGCACGCGCGAAAATGCGGCGGAAACGGAACTGTTCCTGGTGGAGGGCGAATCGGCCGGTGGTTCGGCACGTCAGGCCCGTGACCGTGAGACGCAGGCCGTACTGCCGCTGCGGGGGAAGATCCTCAACGTGGCCTCCGCGACAACGGACAAGTTACGGGCCAATCAGGAACTCCGCGATCTGACGGAAGCTCTGGGTTGCGGCATCGGAGCGTCTTTCGACATCAGCCGCCTGCGCTACGGGCGCGTCATCATCATGACGGATGCCGACGTGGACGGGGCGCATATTGCCTCGCTTCTGATGACGTTCTTCTATCGCGAGATGCCGGAACTGATCCGTCACGGACATCTGCATCTGGCGCAGCCGCCGCTCTATCGCATCACGCATGGACCCAAGACGGTCTATGCGATGGACGATCAGGACCGTGTCCGGCGCATCAAGGCCGATTTCAAGCCGAATGCGAAGGTCGAGGTCTCCCGGTTCAAGGGTCTGGGTGAGATGCCGGTGAAGGATCTCAAGGAAACGACCATGGATCCGGCCCGGCGTACGCTTCTGCGGGTCATCACCCCGGCCGAAGACCGTCTGGCAACCAGCGAGCGTGTCGAAAGCCTCATGGGCCGCAAGCCGGAGCTGCGTTTCCGCTTCATTCAGGAACATGCCCGGTCCGTTGACGAGCTCGACGTCTGAGCGTGTCGTCACCGGCCAGTACCACGGAGTCTCATAGCCAGCTCAAGGCCGTCGGATGTCTGATTGGAGGGATCTCCTCCTTTCAGATCGGCGCAACGCTGGCAAAGGGGCTGTTTCCCCTGTTCGGTCCGACCGGCATGGTGGGGCTGCGCGTGTGTCTGGCGGCCGTGATCCTGCTGTCCATTTGGCGACCAACGCGGGGGACCCTGACGGTCGAGCGCGTGAAGCTGCTGCTGCCCTATGGCGCATCTGTTGCGGTCATGAACTTCTGTTTTTATGTGGCGCTTGTCCGGCTGCCGCTCGGCGTTGTTGTCGCCCTTGAGTTCACAGGTCCTCTGACGCTGGCACTGGTCGGGTCCCGCCGATGGCTGGATCTGTGCTGGGCCGGGCTTGTGGTTCTGGGGCTCTTTCTGCTGCTGCGGCCGGAAGGCGCGACGGTCGGCCTGTCATCGCTCAACCTGTTCGGCGTAGCGGCAGCTCTTCTAAGCGGGTGCGGCTGGGTGGTCTATATCCTGACGGGCACACGGATGGGCAGGATGTTTCCTGCGCCCGTTGCGACCACTCTGGGCATGAGCACGGCGGCGATCATCCTGCTGCCCTGCCTGATCCCGACGATCCCGACGGTTCTGGCCCATCCCTGGCAGGGCGGTGCCGCGCTGAGCGTTGCGGTCCTGTCCTCGGCGGTGCCTTATATCCTGGACATGATGGCCATGCGGAACCTGAGCCCGCGTGATCTGGGGATCTTGCTGAGCATGGAGCCGATGCTTGGTGCCCTTTCAGGATTCATTTTCCTGCATGAGGCGCTGTCCATCATGCGCTGGATGGGCGTGCTGTGCATTGCCGCGGCTTCGGCCGGGAATGTCCTGACGGGTCGGCAGAAGCCGCTGCACTAATCGTCATCAGCTGAAAACCGGCGGAAATATAGGGATGGGCCGTATTCTGCTCCCTTGACCGGCCCGTGGCGCGGGCGCCAGATGCGGGCATCATGTCTGCCCTTCCTTTCCCTTCAACCCGACGGTCCCGCGCCTGTGCGCTTGCGGTCATCGTCGCGGTATTGCTGGGATTTCTAGGGCAGCTTGTCCTTCAGGGATGTGCCTATCCCGAAGAAAGCCCGCGGGCGACGATCGAGCGCCTGACGGGAATCGACATTGCACCGTCACCCGCAGTGATGGCGGCACCAATGCCGGGCATGATGGCCGGGCATCATTCTCACCACCATTCCCATGATGGCAGTTGCCCGCTCTGCCCTCTGTTGCAGCTTCTGGCGGTTATTCTTGCCAGCCTGCCTGTCATGCCGGGTTGTGGAACCGTCGGACGCCGGATCCGGCAGAAACCGGGCGCGCCACGTGCGCCGCCGGCGATCCAGCGTCTGCTTCCCCCTTCCCGAGGTCCTCCCTGCCTCATCTGAACTCCATCGTGGTCATGGCGGAGGATGAAGGGTTCTGCGATCTGCTTTTCTGAAGCGGGTTTTCAGGGCGTGATCCGCCGTGACTGGGTTTTCAGACCAGTCGAGGATGTGGATCATGCTCCCTCTCTTCAGCGTCCGTGAAGGCGGAAGCGCATGCCGTGCCTGCACGCTTCTTGCCGCTATCGCTTTTTCCCTGAGCGCTTTTCCAGAGGCGTCTGCACAAGATGATGCTTCTCCGCCAGTGTCGGTTGAAGCTGGCAAGGCCGAACAGTTGAGCGTCATCGGCATGCGCCAGCCCCGGACGACCAGCGCGGATACGGCGCATCTTCTGGATCATGCGCTGGGCTACAGCACCTATTCCGCAGGGGGAGTTTCTGCCCTGCCCGTCCTGAACGGCATGGCCGATGACCGGGTAGCGACACTCGTGGACGGAATGCGGATTGACGCGGCCTGCCCGAACCATATGAACCCGGCCATGTCCTATGTCGATCCGGACAGCGTTTCGCATGCTGTGGCGATTGCAGGCATTACGCCTGTCAGTCTGGGCGGGGACAGTATCGGCGGCACCGTGGAGATCGAACGGAAGGACCCGCTGTTCGCCAAGGCAGGCGATATTCTCGTAACGGGGCATGTCCGTGGCGATTATCGCAGCAACGGTGGCGGCTCGGGCGCTTCCGGATCCCTGACGGTCGCCAATGACATGTTTAGTCTGCGCTATACGGCGTCTTATTCCCATGCCAGCGACTATCAGGCCGGCGGAAACGGTCAGCGTGTGCGGTCCACGGATTACCTGAGCTTCAACCATGCGGTGACGCTGGGCGTGAAGAAAGCCAATCATCTGCTGGCCCTGACGTTCGGTCAGCAGGACATCCCGTATGAGGGCTTTCCCAACCAGTATATGGACATGACGAACAACCGTTCGACCTTCGTGAACGGCAAGTACAAGGGCGACTTCAACTGGGGCACGCTGGATGTGCGCGGATCCTGGCAGCGGGTGACGCATGTCATGGACATGCTCTCGGACAAAGGCGGTCACAGCGCGACCACGGGTATGCCGATGAACACGGATGCGCGGACGGCGGCCTATGCGATCAAGGCGACCATTCCGCTCGGGCTGAAACACACGCTGAAGCTGGGCAGCTCCTTCGATCATAACGGGCTGAATGACTGGTGGCCGCCTTTGCAGGGAAGCATGATGATGGGGCCTGGCACCTATCATAACATCAATAACGGCCATCGGGACCGGCTGGGGCATTTCGCGGAATGGGATGCGCAGTGGCTGCCGCGCTTTTCCACGCAGCTCGGGTTCCGCAATGATGTGGTGATGATGAATACGGGGAAGGTCGCCCCCTATTCCTGGAGCAGCATGATGTCGATGGCGGATGCTGCCGCAGCCGAGACATTCAACAAGGCGTCACGCGGCCGGACGGACGTTAATTTCGATGTCACGGCAACGGGGCGGTGGAAGCCGCTGGACAGTCTGTCCATTGAAGGGGGCTATGCCCGCAAGACGCGCTCACCGAACCTGTATGAGCGCTATGCCTGGGGTATGGGCAGCATGGCGACGCGAATGATCGGCTGGTTTGGCGACGGCAACGGCTATGTGGGGAACCTGGACCTGTCTCCCGAAGTTGCCAATACGGCCAGCGTGACGGTGGACTGGCACGATCCGGAAACCACACGGCGTTGGGACCTGAAGATCCAGCCGTTTTATACCTACACCCACAACTACATTAATGTCCGGCGGCTGGGGAGCTTCTCGAACGGGCTGTCGATGCTGGGTTTCGTCAACCACAATGCCCAGAGCTATGGCATCAACGCCTCAGAGTCCGTGCGTCTTTGGGACAGGCCGGCCTATGGTCGCGGAGAGCTTGTCGGAAATATCAACTGGGTGCGCGGCGTGGATCTGGTGACACATTCGGGGCTGTATCACCAGATGCCGGCGAATGGCGTGATCGGGCTGCACGAAACGTATGAAAACTGGACAGGACGCGTGGAAGTAACGTTCGTGAAGTCCAAGGATACCGTGGACTGGCTGCGCAACGAGCCCCGCACGCCGGGCTATGCGCTGCTGGGGCTTGGGGGAAGCTATCGCTGGCGGTATTTCACGCTCAATGCCGAACTGGCGAATGTGCTGAACCAGCGATACTACCTGCCGCTCGGCGGGCTCTCGCTGGGAGATTACGATGCCACGGGTATTCTGGGGCCGTTGCCGGGAATGGGGCGGTCCTTCAACATGAACCTGACCGCCGCATTCTGACGAAGAGCCAAACCGGGAGCGCATCAGACGCTCTCGGCAACCCAGTTCCGCTTCTTCGTCGCCAGACCAATGCCGGGGTTGAAGCAGTTGCAGGGATCGAGGCTGCGGTAATGCTCGACCATTTCCTCAGGGGCCTTGTAGAGGTGGCCGACATTATGTTCGGCCGGATAGCGCGCACCACGAGCATCCAGTCCGGGAAGCATGTCATGCTCCACCTTCATGGCGTTGTAGCCCTTCTTGACCACGTAATCCTGATGCATCACGTGGCAAAAGAAGTGGCCGTAATAGAGCTTGACGATGATCCGGTCCTCGATTTCCTTGGGAAGGACCTCGAACCACTCACGGTCGTTACGGCGCAGGGCAACGTCGAGCGCCACGATGTCTTCAGCGGTTTTCGTGTGGACCGCACGGTAACGCACGGCGGCACCGGCTGCGGCAAAGCGGTGAAGGAAGGCACGTGTGCCTTCATCCGGCGTACATTCGAAGAAGGCGCCACCCGTGCTTGAGGCCCACTGCTCCAGATAGGCGCGGACGGGTCCGGTCATATGGGCGGAGACCTTGAGCATCAGGTGATGCTCGAAGCGGTCGCGGTAGTCGCACATGCGCTGGGGAAGCTGTTTCGGCAGAAAGCGGCTGATAAACTGCATTGCCAGATCGCTGAAATGATCCGGCAGGAATGGCAGGCGCTGCGCGAAAACGTCGAACCGGGACTTCATGGAGAAGAACATCGGCAGGTATTTCGTGCCGAAATAGCGGATGACCGCGAAGGTGTCCTTGCCGTATTTTTCGGCAATATTGAACGCATCGCGGTGCAGGTATTCACCAGCGATCGGCAGTTCGTCGAAATGGGTCAAGGCGTGACGGCGGAGGTCTTCAAGGTCGGATGTGTTGTTCGTCCCGATATAGAACACGCCCGGATTCTTGTTGGCTTCGAACGTGTCGAGACGGACAGCAAACACGACCAGCTTGCCCGCACAGCCGGCGGCTTCGTACCAGCGGTTGGGATCGGCATTGAAACGGGCTGGAGTGTCGGCGTCCACGTCGCGGACATGGGTGGCATAGTTCTCGTCGTGACCACGACCGGCTTTCCAGTCGATGGCGCTTTCCGGAAGCTGACCGGCCTGTACGGCGGCAAGAATCTGCTCGGGATTGCCTTCAAGACGGATGCCGAGATGGTTGACGAGGTGGAGCTTGCCGTCCTCACCCATCTGGCCGAACAGAGCCATCTCGGTGAAGGCCGGTCCACGCTGTACCAGCGCGCCGCCGGAATTGTTGCTCACACCACCCAGAACCGAGGCGCCGATACAGGACGAACCAATCACGGAATGAGGCTCACGGCCAATCGCAGCCAGTTTTTCTTCCAGATCATGCAGGGTCGAGCCCGGCAGGCAGACGACCTGCTTGCCCTGACCGATCAGGTGAATGCCGTCCAGACGGTTCGTGCTGATGATGACCACGTCACGGTCATAATCGTTCCCATCCGGGGTAGAGCCACCGGTCAGGCCGGTATTGGCGGCCTGCATGATGATGATCCGGCCCGTTTCGGCACAGAGCTTTGCGGCGCGCCACAGTTCGACCAGACTCCCCGGCTGAAGCACCGCAACAACGTCACCCATGCCGAAGCGGAAACCTTTGCGAAAACGGTAGGTCGCGCTCGGCTTCGTCAGGACATGTCGCGCGCCTACAATGGCGCGGAGGGAGTGGATGAGCGAGGCGTTACTGACCTCGGAACTGCCTTTTAGTGACGCTGACATTCTGTTGTCTTTCCTGCCGCCAAAGTGATCGCCGCTGGTCCTAACATGGTGTTGCAAGAAACCACTCTTCAACCCTGCGTGTTATTTAACGCGCCCGAAAAGACGTTCAAGTTCCCGCCGCGTCAGTTTGAGCCATGTTGGCCGTCCATGCGAGCAAGTATTTGCACGCGGTGTCAGTTCCATCTCGCGCAACAGGGCATCCATTTCCTCAGGCTTGAGACGACGACCTGCGCGGATGCTGCCGTGACATGCCATCCGCGCCAGAATGGCATCCAGATGATGTGAAAGACTTCCCGTACCTGCAGGGTCCAGATCCGGATCGCTGGCCAGTTCGTCGGCAACGTCTTTCAGAAGCCCCTGAATGTCCTGTGCCCCCAGAAGAGCGGGAACCGAGCGCAGCAGCACGCTGCCGGGACCGAAAGATTCAAGATCAATCCCGAGCTTTGAAAGATCCTCCGCGCGCGCCATGAGGGCTTCCGCTTCACGACGGGGCAGGTCCACCACTTCCGGCAGAAGCAGGGCCTGCGATCGCAATGTCCCACCGCTGGCATATTGTTCGCGCAGGCGCTCATGGGTCAGACGCTCATGGGCGGCATGCTGGTCCACGAGGACGAGGTCACCATCAGGTGCGAGAGCCAGGATGTATGTGTCAAAAACCTGCGCGATGGCGGCACCGAGCGGGAATGCAGGATCGAGGGCTTCCGGCTGCTGTGGAGCACGGGCAGCGGGGGCAAAAGCGGGGTCCGTTTCCGCAAAACCCGGTCGGGCCAGAGGCGGAGTGGTCTCCGGCAAAGGCGAGGAGCGCGGGGCGTACCCGGTCGGCAGGCTGCCCTGTAGCGGAACAGAGGCCGGTGCGTCCCGCGGCTCCGGCGGGCGGGGCGGATAGACGATGGACGGCCGCGAACCGAAGCTTGCATGAATGCCGCCACCGCCATTCGAGCCGTGCCCCAAAGCCCGGCCCAGACCGCCAATCACGAGAGACCGGATTTCGGCTTCATCAGCAAAGCGCAGTTCGGTCTTGGCAGGATGCACGTTCACATCCAGGCGTTCCAGCGGCACTTTCAGGTGCAGCGCCATGACCGGGAAGCGGCCACGCTCGATCACGGGGCGGTAGGCGACACGGATGGCTGTGCGCAGCATCGGGTCCGTGACCGGGCGGTTGTTGACCAGAATGAACTGGCCTGACCCGGTCGCGCGGGTGCGGGCCGGCCCGCAGGCGAAGCCAGACAGACGCACGGCCCCGCGCTGTTCATCCAGCGGAATCAGCGTGTCTGGCGTCGTGTCCAGAACAGCGGCCGTACGCGCGATGGGGCTCTGTTCCGGCAGATCGAACAGCACCTTGTCGTCCAGCAGAACACGCATGGCGCAATGGGGTGCGGACAGGGCCAGACGGCGCATGACGGATTCGGCATGGCCGCTCTCGACACGCGCACTTTTGAGGAATTTGCGACGCGCTGGGGTGGCAAAGAACAAGTCTGTCACGACGATGCGCGTACCAACCGGACCGGATGCAGGCTGTGGTGGGGTAATGACACCGCCATCGACGCGGATACACCAGGCAGTGTCTGACTCCGGTGTGCGGGACGTGATGGACAGGCGCGCGCTGGCGCCGATGGAGGGCAGAGCCTCGCCCCGAAAACCCAGCGTGCGGATCTGGACGAGGCGTTCATCCTGAAGCTTGGAGGTGCAGTGCCGCTCGACGGCCAATTCCAGTTCGGCCGGGGTCATGCCACAGCCATTGTCGGTGACGTCGATCCGGTCCGTCCCGCCTGCACGCAGGGCGACCACGATGCGGGTTGCGCCAGCATCAACGGCGTTCTCTACCAGTTCCTTGAGAGCGGCAGCGGGGCGTTCAATGACCTCGCCGGCTGCGATCAGGTCAATGAGATGGCCGGAAAGACGACGGATTGTGGGGCGCGAAAAGGACGGGGCCTCGGACACGATGCCTCCTCATCGTCCGGAACGGGTCCGGACGGCAGACAGGGCCGTCCCTTCTGCCCGGTCATCAGGACAGACGGGACGGAGGGTGTTCAGAGAACGCCCAGGAAAGCTTTTTTCTTGCGGACGGTCGGAGTTGCACCTGTTGCCGGGTTGCGGCCCAGAGCCGAGTTTTCGCGGATACGACGGTTTTCGGCGTCACCATCAACAACGGAACCGGCGCTGCCACCTTTCCAGAACATCAGGTTGTCCACGAAGCCCGCGTCAGCCGTACCGAGTTCGGCATTGTTCGGCGCATTGGCGGACTTGTCCACCTGCCCGACAAGCGCGCTCTGGCCCGAGCTGCCCTGTCCGGCATCCGGGTGCAGGGCCGTGTCCGGCGACAGAGTTTCAAGCGCCTGCATCCGCGGGCTTTCGTCCGGACGATGGGCGTCGGCTGCACCTGGAAGCTGCATCTGCTCGGAAGGCGGCATCGACAGCGGGGCGCGGGTGGTGACGGTGTACTCATCGGGCATGGCCCGTTCGAGGCCGATCGCGCGTGAGACATCCGCACCCGAGCAGCCCGAAAGCAGCAGGCCGACGGAAGCCATGGCACCCATCTGGACACTGAGACGGGCAACGGAAAGACGGTTACGACGCATGGAGGGCCCCTGGGACGCGATCATGATGCAACACTCCTACAGTCCGCGCGACGCGGGGGCAAGCCATTGGAACAAGTTCCGCAATCGCATCACTTGGCAGCGGCCTGACGTTCTGCGAGCAGGGAGTCGATCAGCCAGACAATGACGCCGCAGACGATCCCTGAATCCGCGATATTGAAGACATACCATGACCAGCCGAATGCATGGGCGTGCAGGAAATCCACAACCGCCCCATAGCGCAGGCGGTCAATGACATTGCCGATGGCGCCACCGGCAATCGCGCCACAGGACGCCGCCACAAGCGTGCGCTTCGTACGTGTCAGGGTCCAGACCAGAAGCCCCACGGCGATCAGGGAAACCGCGCAGAAAATCCACGGTCCCCGGCTGCCGAGGCCGCCGAACATGCCGAACGTCACGGCGTGGTTCCAGACCATCGTGAAGTTCAGGAATGGCAGGATCTCGACCGATCCGCGATCCGGCAGATGGTAAACATAGAGGATCCAGTCCTTGCTGGCCTGATCCAGAACGAGGACCAGAACCAGCAGGGCGAGACCCAGAACCATGCGGCCGGTCCGGCTCATGCCCTCATGCCACAGGGACATCAGGCACTCACCACGTCGATGCAGCGGCGGCACAGGGCCGGATGTTCGGCGTTCTCGCCAACCTCGGGCAGGACCTTCCAGCAGCGGGCACATTTATGCCCCGGCGCACGCTCGACCTGCGGACCGCCATGAGCCGTGTCACCCGGCAGCAGCTCGGTTTCGGCATGGGAGGTGATGAGCAGTTCGGCCCAGTCCAGTCCGCCGAAGATCCCGGCCTCTTCCTGCGAAAGCGGCAGCGTGACGCTGGCTTCGAGCGAGGAGCCGATCGTACCGTCGCGGCGGGCCGTTTCCAGTTCGGTCGTGATCAGGCGGCGATAGGCGCGGATGTCTTCCCAGCGATTGCCGAGTTCCGGGTCGTTCCACTCGGCGTCCGGCTCGAAGAACTGCGCAAGATGCACGCTCTCTCCTTCACCGAAACGGGCCTGCCAGGCTTCCTCAGCCGTGAAGACGAGGACGGGAGCGAGCCAGGTGCAGAGGACGCGATGCAGGGCGTCCAGCACCGTGCGGGCGGCGCGGCGGGTCGGGTCGGACGGAGCGTCGCAGTAGATCGCGTCCTTGCGGATGTCGAAATAGAAGGCCGAAAGATCGGTGGTGCAGAAGCCGTGCAGTGCCGGATAGACACCAACCCACTGATGCGTCTCGACCGCGCTGGCGATCAGGCCGCGCAGTTCCGTCAGGCGGTGCAGGATATACTGCTCCAGCGGCGGCAGATCGGCGTAAGGCACGGCTTCTTCGAGCGTGAAGCCGTCCAGCGCACCGAGCAGCCAGCGCAGGGTGTTGCGCAGACGGCGGTAGAGCTCGCCCTGCTGCTTGAGGATTTCCTGCCCTATACGGAGATCTTCGTTCGTGTCGGAATTCAGAACCCACAGACGCAGAATATCGGCGCCGAGGCTGTCGGTCACGTCCGCAGGGGCCACGACATTGCCGAGCGATTTGGACATCTTGCGGCCCTGCTCGTCCATGACGAAGCCGTTGGTCACGAGCGCCCTGTAGGGTGCGACACCCATCGTGCCGACACTTTCCAGAAGGGAGGACTGGAACCAGCCGCGATGCTGGTCGGAACCTTCAAGGTAGAGATCGGCCGGGAAGTTCAGGCCTTCCTGCCCCAGATCGAAGCGATGGGTAGAGCCGCTTTCGAACCAGACGTCTACGATGTCGAAGACCTGTTCGTAATCGGCGGGATCACGGTCGGCACCGAGGAAGATGGCCGGATCAGCTTCGTACCAGACATCAGCACCCTTTTCGCGGAAGGCCTCGACAATGCGCTGCATGACGGCCGGATCGCGCAGGACTTCACCGGTGCGCTTTTCAACGAAAACTGCAATCGGCACGCCCCAGGCGCGCTGGCGGGAGATGCACCAGTCGGGACGCTGCTCGATCATGGAGGTCAGGCGACGGCGGGCAGCTTCGGGGACGAAGGTGACGTTATCCAGCGCGCTCAGGGATTTTTCGCGCAGCTTCGTCTGGCCATCCATCGCGATGAACCACTGCGGCGTGGCGCGGAAGATGATCGGGGCCTTGGAACGCCAGGAATGCGGATAGGAATGACGGACCATTCCGCGGGCCATCAGGCCGGTGGCCGGGGCGTCGTCATGTTCGGCGGACTGGCGGGCTTCGGTCAGCAGGTCGCAGACCGGATCGGCGGCCTTGAAAACATGGATGCCAGCGAGATGCGGAACCCACGGCGCGTAACGGCCATCGTCTTCCACCAGTTCGGGGACTTCGACGCCGTACTGCCGACACAGCATGAAGTCGTCCTGACCGTGGGACGGTGCCATGTGGACGAGGCCCGTGCCAGCATCGGTCGTGACGAAATCACCGGGCAGCATCGGCACGTCATACTCATAGCCACGACCCCGCAGCGGATGGGCGCAGACTGCACCTTCGAGCGCATTGCCCGGCAGGGTGTAGAGGACGTGATGTGCGGTGATACCTGCATCCGTGCAGAACGCTTCCACGCGGTCTTCGGCCACCAGCAGCTTCGCGCCCTGTGGGACGAGACTGTTCTCGTTCGTCTCATCAACCCGCAGAACGACATAGGTGATGTCCGGACCATAGGCGAGCGCGCGGTTGGCCGGGATGGTCCAGGGCGTGGTCGTCCAGATGACGGCCGACACACCGTTCAGGGCGTGGGCGGGCGTCGGGTCCTTGATGATCGGGAAGGCCACGAAGATCGTGGTGGAGTCGATGTCGTGATATTCGATCTCGGCTTCGGCCAGGGCCGTCTTCTCGACCGGGCTCCACATGACGGGGCGCAGGCCACGATAGAGGCTGCCATTGAGCAGGAACTTGCCGATTTCATCGACGATCTTGGCTTCGGAGCTGAAGTCCATCGTCACATAGCGGTTGGCCCATTCGGCCTGAACGCCGATGCGCTTGAAGTCTTCGGCCTGCTTCTGCACCCATTCGGCGGCGTACTGGCGACATTCGGCACGGAACTGGAGCAGAGGCACCTGATCCTTGTCCTTGCCGGCCTTGCGGTACTGTTCCTCGATCCGCCATTCGATCGGCAGGCCGTGGCAGTCCCAGCCCGGAAGATAGCGGACTTCATACCCCGACATGCGATGGGCGCGGTTGATGACGTCCTTCATCACCTTGTTCAGGGCGTGTCCGATGTGAATGTGGCCGTTGGCGTAGGGCGGTCCGTCATGAAGCGTGAAGACGGGACGTCCCTTCCCGGCCTCCCGGATCTTTTCGTCCAGTCCCGTCGCGGCCCAGCGGGCGAGCGTTTCGGGCTCGCGCTTGGGCAGGCCACCGCGCATCGGAAAACCGGTGCGGGGGAGAAACACGGTATCGCGGTAGCGGTCCTGCTGTTCCTTGAAGGCTGCGACGGAAGGATCGGGGGTCTTATCGGACATGGGGACGGGCCAGTTTCGGTCATTCACACAAAGGGGGAACCATATGGAGATTGCGGGCCAATCCGGTCAAGTCCGCGTTAAGGGCGGCAGCAATGCAGGGTCACCCCAAAGCGGGTTGCCGGAGCGGCGGGACTCGCGGATGATGGGCGGTATGGCGCTTTTTTCAGAAGGCAGATCCGTGAACGCACTTCGTCTCTTCCAGTCTGTTGCAGGAGCCGTTCTGGGTGTCTGTGCGGGGTTCAGCATCGCCGCACACGCGCAGGCGCCCCGTTGCCCGGCGGCGGCGAGTGTTCCGGACAAAACCCGGATGGCGCAGATGTTCCAGACGTCACCGGACCGGGGGTTCCTGTGGAAAGTCACGAAGGATGGTCACTCGTCCTGGCTGTATGGAACGCTGCATGTCGCAAAGCAGGACTGGCTGCTGCCCGGCCCGCTGACACGCGCCGCGATCCTGCACAGCAGCGAGATCGCGCTGGAGCTTGATCTGAAGGCCCCGGACACGGCTACCACGCTGCGGCAGCCGGAAGATCCGGCCCGATGGGCGCATCTCGTGCAGTCGGGCCGCAAGGCGAAGGTGGATGCGCTCATGGATCAGCAATGCGTGCCCAGCGCGGCGTTCGCGCATGTGGCGGTTGGCGTGGAAGCAGCCGGGGTTGAATCCCTGTCGTCACGCCCGGACGAATATTATCCGGATTATGCCGTGGATGCCGTTTTGCAGGGCATGGCGGGCAGTCTGAAGAAGCCGCTGATCGGGCTGGAGACGGTGCAGATGCAGCGGGAACTGCTGATTGGACCGGATCAGGCGGATGAAGATGCGTTCATCGATGACATCGTCAAAGGTGTGTCGTCCGGCAAGACGCAGACCGAGAACCAGCGTCTGGCGGAGATGTGGGCCTCAAGCGACGTGAAGCGGCTGGACCGGTATCAGGACTGGTGCGACTGCCTGAATACCGCGCAGGAGCGGCGCTTCATGACGCGGCTTCTGGACGAACGGAATGTCGGGATGGCGCAGAAAATCGAGACGATCCATGAGAGCGGGACATCGCTGTTCGCGGCCGTGGGCTCCCTGCACATGGCTGGGCCGAAGGGTCTGCCCGCCCTGCTCCGCAAGGATGGGTTCGAGGTCCAGCAGATCGTGCCGGCGCCCTGATGAAGCGGATCGTTCAGAGGTTTCTGGGCCGCAAGCCATTGTCACGTCGGCCTAACGCACCTGCCCTGCCACCGCAGATCGAAGACATCCGTCAGGGTGCGCTGAAAGGACAGCATCTTCAAATCGTGCAGTGGGGGCAGGTGCTGCTGGACAGTGTGTATGTTCCGCATGATCCGGTGGCAGCGCTGGACTGGTTCACGATCGCGGCCAATGCGGGGTTCGGGCCGGGGCATAACATGCGCGGGCGGTGTTTCCAGTTCGGCTGGGGTTGCGAGAAGGACCTTCAGCAGGCCGCGCGCTGTTATGAAGCTGCTGCGAAAGCCGGAGACGAATGGGGCCGGTACAATCTGGGCATCATGACCATGCGCGGGATCGGCATGGAGCCGGATCTGGCGCGAGCGCTGGATCTGTTCCGGACAGCGGCAAATAACGGCCATGCGAAATCCATGAACCTGTATGCGCGGTTTCTGGAAGAAGGATGGGTGGTGCCGCAGGACCGGGCGGCGGCGCTGGACTGGTACCGGAAATCGGCAGAAGGCGGGGATTATCGCGGGCAGCACAATCATGCCACGGCGCTTGTGGATACCGGGAAGATCAATGAGGCGCTGGGCTGGTGGCGGCAGGCCGTCGTGGATGCGACGTCCGATATTCTGCTGGCGATGGATCAGAAGCTGACGGCGCTGGGGCCGAAAGGCGATGCGGAGTTGCTGGAACAGGTGCGCGGGCGCTTGGCGGAGATGGGGATTTCTCCGTCAGGCGCGGCTGGATCGGTCAGTATGTCGCCGAAAGGTTGAAGAGAAAGGACCGGCCGATCGAAGGTGTGGCGCGGTTGCTGAACAGGCTGCCGTAGTTCAGGCGGTTATCGAGATTGTAGCCGTTCATGGCGACGCGCCAGCGCTTGGTGATGTTGTGGGAAATCATGGCATCCCATTCCACCGTCGCCGGAACGCGGGCCGTATTGGCGGCATCGAGCCATACTCCTTCACGCCATGTCAGTCCGCCACCGAACGTCAGATTATAGGGCTTGTTGGGCGCGATCGTGTAGGTGGACCAGATCGTGGCCGAGTTCTTCGGCGCATACTGGATGCGCTTGCCGACATCGGCGGCCGTGCCCGCCAGCGTCTTGGCGTCGTAGAAGGCATAGGTGCCGATCATGGTCCAGTTCTTCAGGATCTCGCCCGATACGCTCAGTTCCACGCCCTGGTTGCGCTGACGGTCGCTTGACGAGGAAACGTCGCCGTTCTGGTCCGTCTGCAGCGAATTGCCCTTTTCAAGACGGAACACGGAGGCTGTAAAGCCCATGCGGCCGTGGAAGGCGTTGTACTTGGCGCCCAGTTCGTAAAGGCTGCTGCGCTCGGGTTTGAAGCCTTCCGTACTGGATTTCAGCGGCTCGGAACTGTTGGTGACATACAGGCCAAGCGGCGTCGTGGACTGCGCCCAGTTGAAATAGATCATCGTGTTATCGTCAGGCGTATACATCAGGCTGACGGTCGGGTTGAACGTGTCCTGATCCTGCCCGAAGGCCACGCCCGATCCGGCAACACCGCCATTGGCCGAATAATGACTGTTCCAGTGATCCCAGCGGAAGCCGCCCTTGATGGAAAAGACCGGCAGCAGCCACATCTGCTCGGAAAAGAACGCGCCGACATCCGTCGCGTCACCCGTCTTGTAGATGGCATGCCCCACACCAGGAATGTTCACGATATTGGGGGCATACTGGCCCAGAGACCCCAGAAGCAGGCCCGGCTGATTGGGGTTCGGGTTGAGCAGGCTGGTCGTGTCTTTCTGCGTGCCGTTCTGCCCGTCGAAATTATAGGCGTAGTTCGTGCGGCGATCATAGACATGCGAGACATCCCAGCCGGCGATCATTTCATGCCGGATGGAGCCGGTGTCGAACTTTGCGACGGCTGAAAAGACGTTCTGCACGGACCAGTCGTTCTGCTGATAGGGCTCCGGTCCGCCCACGCCGCCGCGACGGTTGACCATCGCCGCAGAAGGATTGGTGAAAAGATTGGCGGTGCAGGTCGCATCGCAGGCTTCCTGCGAGGATGAAAAATACCGCTCGTACATGCCACCGCGCAGATCGTCGTAAAGCGTGATGTGCGGGTTGAGCGTGAATTTCAGACGGCCGGTCAGCATATCCACGTTCGACGCGTCCTGATCGTAGGATGTGCCATACCAGTTGGTTCGTTTGACGCCGTATTCCGTTACCGGGAGACCATAGGCCGTACCGGGTTTCGTCACGACCGGCACACCATAATCGGGAATACGGTTGTCGCTCTGGTGGAAGTATTCGAGCGTGAAAGTGGTGCGCTTGCCCAGACCGAAGGCGATGGACGGCGCAATACCCCAGCGGTGGGAATAGAGCTGGTCACGGCCGACGACGTTGTTTTCGTTGCCCATGCCGGTAATGCGGATGGCCGTGGACTCGCCAATCTGTTTGTTAAAGTCGAGCGTGCCGCGATAATAGGCGCCTGACCCGCCCGAGAAGCTGCCGCCATAGCTGTCGCCGAGATGGGCGATCTTGGTGGTGATGTTAATGGCGCCACCTGTCGTGCCATTGCCGAAGACTTCCGAAGACGGGCCCTTGATGACCGAGACATGGTCATAATCGAAGCTGTCACGGGTATAGACGCCGAAATCACGCAGGCCGTTCTCGTAGATGTCGTTCTGGGCCTGGAAACCGCGGATCAGGAACTGGTCCCCCGCCATGCCGCCTTCGCCTTCGCCAACCGAAGCGGTGATGCCCGGCACGTTGCGCAGGGCCTCGTCGAGCGATTTGACGTTCTGCTGCTGCATCAGGAGCTGCGGGACGATGTTGATGGTCTGTGGCGTGTGCAGCGCATCCTGCGGCATGCGGCTCAGACCCATCGATTCATGCAGGATGTTCATGGGCGAACCCACGACCTGAAGATGCTCGGCTTCCTCCGGTGCGGCCGTGACGCTGTTATCCGCTGTCTTCGGCGCGGGTGGAGCGCTCTTTGGGGCTGCCGGTTTTGTGTCCTGTGGGCGGGCGGCGTCATTCCTGGGAACGGGATGGCGACGGGGTTTGTGGTGGTGCCGGGTGTCGTCCTGGGCGTGCGCGGCCGTACAAACAAGCGTCAGGCCTGCGGCAAGGGAGAGTGGTCCCAGAGGGTAACGAGGTGTTCTGGACGACATCGGATCACGATCCTGCAAACGAAAACGGATGCTGCCCTTAAAATGTTAATGCGAATAATTCTCAATACAGATTCAGCAACATTGCGAAAGATTCTCATTCTCTTTGTCTGATTGTGGCGAAAACGACACAGAACGACATACGGCAAAAACCCCTTCTCCGACGGCGAAGAAGGGGTTCAGCAGAATTTGGAAATGAATGAAGGGAATCAGACGCCGAGAATGACCCGCGCCTGCACGGCATCTGCTGCGATCTGGGCCTTGAGTTCATCCAGACCGGAAAACTTCTTCTCTTCGCGCAGAAGCGCGATTAGCGCGACGCTCAGGGTCTGGCCGTACAGGTCTTCGTTGAAATCGAAGAGATGGACTTCAAGCCGGCTTTCCTGACCGTCATTGATGGTCGGACGGCGGCCAATATTGGCGACGCCGGGGATGACGCGCCCATCCGGCAGCGTGACGCGCGCGGCATAGACGCCGCGTGCGGGTTCGACATGCTGCGTCAGGGGGATGTTGGCGGTCGGGAAGCCGAGGAGGCGTCCACGCTGGTCTCCGTGCATGACGGGGCCAGTGATGCTCCAGGGACGCCCGAGTTCCTGCGCCGCGCGCTGGGGATAGCCTTCCTGCAACAGGCGACGGATGCGGCTTGAGGAGATCGGACCGCCTTCATCGGAAAGCTGGGGTACGATGGTCAGGCCGATTCCGTGAGGAGCCAGAAGGGCTTCAAGGCGCTCGATATTGCCGGTGCGACGATGACCGAACGCGAAATCCGCTCCGCAGGCCACATGGGCCACGCCAAGGCCGTTCACCAGCACGTCGTTCACGAACCGATCGGCGCTCAGGCGGGAAAACACCGCATCGAACGGGATCTGGAAGACATGGTCCACACCCTGCGCACCGAGAGCGGCAGCGCGGACATCCGGCAGCATCAGGCGAAAGGGCGGGTCCTGCGGGCGGAACAGTGTACGGGGATGGGGATCGAACGTGACGACCGAAAGCGGGTGGTCGGGACGCGCCATCCGTAGCGTGTCGAGCAGATGGACATGCCCGCGATGCACGCCGTCGAAATTACCCAGGGCCGCAACCGTATTGCGGGCAGAGGCCGGAATATTGCGCCAGTCCGTATGCAGGATCATGCGACAGGCAAGCCGAACTGGGTGGAGACGGCATTCAGGTCTGGGGCCTGTGGCACGCCCGGATGGGGAACAGTGCCGTCCTGCTCGCGGACGAGCTGGCAGGCAGTCAGTCCTGCCCTCTGGGCGGCGTCCAACTCGGCGCCGATATCGGACAGGAACAGGATTTCGGCCGGAGGTAGCCCAACTGCGGCGGTAATCTTTTCATAGGAGGCCGCGTCTTTTTTTCCGCCAGTCGAAAGATCGAAGAAATCCTCGAACAGCGGCGTCAGATCACCCTGTTCGCTATGGCCGTAAAGCAGCTTCTGGGACGGGATGGAGCCGGAGGAATAGATAGCCAGACGCAGACCGCCTTTGGACCATGCTTCCAGAGCGGGCGGGACATCGGGATAGAGATCCGCTTTCAGGGTACCGTCCTCGAAACCCTGACGCCAGGTCAGACCCTGAAGCGTCTTGAGGGGTGCGGCCTTCACGTCCGCCTTCATCCAGTCCTGACAGACCTTCAGCGGGTCCTGCCCCGGATGCTCCATGACGATATCCGCGCGGGCACCCACGACCGTCGGGTTCGTATGGTCCTGCATCAGGGCCGGCAGGGCTTTCGCGGCATAGGGAAACATGACGTCCCGCACGAAAGAAATCGGCAGGGTTGTGCCCTCGATATCAAGCAGGACGAGACGGATCATGGGAAACTTTCAGGAGTTGCCGGAGGATTCGGCAGGCACTTCGGCCGGGAAACGGTTGGCAATGTCATCGCCGGTATACTGCGCGATCCAGCCGGTCGTGTCGGTAAAGACGCGCAGGGCCACGACATCCGGCGACGGTCCGGCGTCGAACCAGTGCGGGATGCCTGCGGGCACGGAAATCAGGTCGCCTTCGGTACATAGGACGGAATAGACGCGTCCGCGGATATGCAGGACGAACGCCCCCTGTCCGTGCACGAAGAAGCGGACTTCATCTTCGCTATGGGTGTGTTCGGACAGGAATTTTTTCCGAAGCTCCGGGAGATTTGGCATGGACGCGTTGATCCGCACAACGTCTGCACTGCCAGCACCTGTCTCACCCATCAGGGTATCGAGATAGGGACGATAGGCGTTCAGCACCTCTTCCGCCGCCGCGTCGGGCGCCGGTGTGACGGGAGCGGACCAGCGGTCGAAACGGATGTTGTGGGGACGCAGGGTCTCCGCGATCTCGCCGGGCGTGGTGACGTCCAGCAGGATCGTATCGGGAGCATCGTCGCGATAGACGGTCAGCCGGCTCATGGTCAGGCCTTCTTCTGCAGACGGGCCAGTTCGCAGGCCAGCAGGAACTCGAGCCCTTCGAGACGGGCCAGGGCGGTGAACATGTCCTTGCCCCAGACATACACACCATGGCCGCGGATCAGATAGCCGAGCTGCATGTCCGCCAGCTTCGGCGCGACGACCGTGGCCAGACGCGCGATGTCCTGATCATTGTGGAACAGTGGCAGTTCAAGGCTGGTCTCGTGGGTCGTCTGTCCCTCGAACACCTTGAGGACCTCGTAGCTCGCAAGCGTGATCGCGTCGGAGGGTTCATCCATGGACAGGATGGTCGCAGCGACAGAGTGACCATGCAGCACGGCCCCGATTGCGGGATCATGCGCATAAAGCTGCGTGTGTAGGAGTGTTTCCGCGCTGGCACGGTTTGCGGAATCAACGGGAACGCCATCGGGAGTGATCTCGATGACGTCGCTGTCCGTCAGGAAGCCTTTGTGGCCGCCCGAGCGCGTGATTGCGATACGGCCATCCGGCAGGCGGCAGGACAGGTTGCCCGCCGTAGCCGGCACCCAGCCACGCTGGTCCATTCGCTGACCTGCCTGCACGATCTGGCGGCAGGCATTGCTCCAGCTTTCATCAACCCTGGTCTGCATCAGGCCTGGTTGCGGTGCGTTTCGCTGGTGGTCGTCTGGTTGTAGCCAGGGTTCTGGTTCGGCGGCGAGATGTGACCCGGAGCCTGACCGGCTTCCGGCGCGCTCATGGATTCATCATCAGCCATGTTCTTCTTGAAGGACTTGATGCCCTTTGCGAAGTCTCCCATCAGGCCGCTGATTTTGCCGCCGCCGCCAAACACGACGAGCAGGACGACCGCCAGGATCAGCCAGTGAACGGGGCTCATGCTGCCCATAATGTATTACTCCGAAAAGCCAAGGCCACCATCATGTGGCAAGGCTTGGACGATTGTGCAAGCGTTCCTCTCAGGAAGCGTCGTCAATGTCCTGCGATGAAATGAACCCGTAGGTCGGATAGGCGCGCTTTCCGAGGCTGTGAACCGGAGCCCACCAGACCCGCACCAGCGTCCAGTCATTGCGGGCGGAAACATCCGTGACAGGCACGGCGCGGTCAATGCGGCCGGGCTCCCAGTTGGCATGATCGACGAGGATCGTCCGGTCCGAAATCTGCCGGCGCACGATGGAGACATGCCCGCTGGGCACGCGGGACGTCGCGCGGAAGACAAGCACCTCTCCGGGTCGCGGGACGTGGGTATGACCATAGCGTCCGATGGACTGCCGCCACCATGAGGCCGCAGTTCCGCTGAGTTTCAGGCCGGTCCGCTCCCGGACATAGGGTGCGCATTGCAGCGGACCATTGAAGCTGGCGCGGCTGTATTCATAGCGGTTGCCGCACGCCCCGAGGATCACGAGAAGACCAAGAGGCAGGAAGCGGAGAACGCGGGACATCATCACCGTCAGAGACTGCGGAACGCGATGATGCGGTCTTCCGCCTCATCGGGGTCCATGTCGAGCACGCTCTGCGCCACATCGCGGGAGAAGCCATTGCGGGCGAAGACGCCCAGCGCCTTGAGCGGCTCTTCTTCTTCGCGGTCCGGTCTCTGGAACGGGCCGAGGCGGCGCTTGCGGGCCAGAACGAGGGCTGCGGCGAGTTCCGCGTCCTGCGCGCTGCTGTCCGAGCGTTCGCCGAGCGAGTCGTTGAGGGCTTCGCGGGTCGTGTCCTGATCCACGCCCTTGTTAGCGAGATGGGCTTCCACAGCCCGGCGGGAGCGGCCGGTCCGGGTCAGGCTGACGGCGCGATTGCGGGCATAGCCGGCATCATCCACCGCACCGAGATCGGTCATGGATGCGACGATTCCGTCGATGGCGGGGCGGATGGCAGCAATAGTGGATTCGATGTCTTCGTTCGGTAGTCCCGCACGGGAGGCGCGCACGCCCCAGCGGCGCAGGCGGCGGTCCAGCACCTGACGCAGACCCTGTTCGGTTGTGGCGAAGCGGGCGAGATGGGCCAGCGCCGCTTCACGCAGGGACGCGGCATCCGGAATAGGTGGCGGGGCGGGACTGTCCTCCATAATGCTTCGGAGTATGCGGCGTGAAAGGCATTTACGGCAAGACGCCTTGCAGCCATCATTCCATCCATGAGCGATTCATTTTCTGCCCGTCTTGAAGCGGCCGTCTCCGCCCTCCCTGCCCGCTTTCCCGGCCCCGGCGGGGCCGTGGCCGTTCTGAAGGACGGAGAAGTTCTGGTCCGGCATGGCTGGGGCTATGCGAATGTGGAACGTCGCATTCCGTTCACGCCGTCCACGCTGTTCCGCATGTGCTCCATCACCAAGCAGTTCACCTGCGGAACGCTGCTGGACCTGTATGACGATCCGTCCGAACTGGATGGGGATGTGGATGCGCGCCTGCCGCAGTTGGATGAACCCTCACCGGGGCTGCTGCATCTGGCGCATAACCAGTCGGGTCTGCGGGATTACTGGGCTGTGGCGATGCTGCATGGCGCGCCGATCGAAGGCGATTTCGGAGACCGCGAGGCCCGGCGTGTCATTGAAGGAACGCGGACGCTCCAGTTCCAGCCGGGCACGTCCTATTCCTATGTAAACCAGAACTTCCGGCTGATTTCCGACATTCTTCAGGATCGGACGGGGCGTAGCTTCGCTGAACTACTCCAGACGTCGATCTTCAATCCGGTCGGTATGGAACGGGCGATTCTTGCGGCTGAGACACGCGCCATGCCGGATGGAACCGTCGGATATGAGGGGACCGTGGAGAGCGGCTTCCGTCCGGCGGTCAATAATGTGCTGTGGACGGGCGATGCCGGACTGGGGGCGTCGCTTGATGACATGATCGCATGGGAGCGCTTCATTGATGAAACCCGTGATGCTCCGGACAGCCTTTACCGCCGCCTGACCGTCCCGGTGACGTTCAGCGACGGACAGCCCGCACCTTATGGATTCGGCCTGCAGCGCAGCACAATGTTCGGCCGGGACGTGACGATGCATGGTGGCGCTCTTCGGGGCTGGCGCTCGCATCGTTTGCATGTTGCTTCGGAACGGCTGTCGGTCGTGATCATGTTTAACCATATGAGTGCGGCGCAGGTTGCAGCGGCACAGATACTGGCTGCGGCACTTGGCGTTCCTTACGAGCCGGACCGCAGTACCCAGCAGCCGACAGCGCTGTATGGGACCTATCTGGAGCGTGAGACGGGACTGTCGGCCCGAGTCGAGCCTGCACCGGGCGGCGCAAAGCTGCGCTATCTGATGGTGCCGGAATTGTTGGAGGGGGTCTCGGCCACGCGGGCTGAAGCAGGATCGGTTGTCATAAGGGCACAGGATGCTGCGGAAGGCACGGAAGCTGTGATGGAACGTCCGGGCGAAAACCGGACGGGTATTCTGACGCGCTGCGATGAAACGCCCGGTGAGGACATCGCCGAGCTGGCCGGGATCTATCGCTGCGAGGAACTGGACGAGGCCGAAGTCACCATCGAGCTGGCAGGTGGCGTGGTTTATGGCGGTTTTTCGGGAATTCTCGGAGATGGCCGGATGGAAATGCTCCAGCGTCTGGCACGGGATGTGTGGGTTCTCCCCTGCCCGCGCGCGCTTGATCACACGGCTCCGGGAGACTGGACGCTGGCCTTCGAGCGACAGGGCAGCAGCGTGGCCGCGGTGCGGGTCGGGTGCTGGCTGGCACGGGATCTCGTGTATCAGCGCGTCTGACCCAGCCCCCGCGCAGGGCAGTTATCCGGTCATGGGGTTTGACGGAACCCCTTTCCGCCCTTCACTATACACAGGCGGATTTTGAAGCCCTGCTCCGGGCAACCAGAGCAGGGTTTTGCGATTCCGCAACAACCGTTTCGTTTTCAACCAGATATTCAGAGATCCATCATGATCCCCGCGCTGATGCCGAATTACAAACGTGCCGACCTTGCTTTCGAGCAGGGCGAAGGCGTCTGGCTGACGGCGACGAACGGGCGACGATATCTGGATTTCGGGGCCGGCATTGCCGTGTCCTCGCTGGGACATGCCCACCCGAAACTGGTGAAGGCCATTGCGGATCAGGCCGCAAAGGTCATGCATGTCTCGAACCTGTACCGGGTGCCCCAGGCTGAAAAGCTGGCACAGCTTCTGGTACAGAACACGTTTGCGGACTCGGTGCTGTTCTGCAATTCGGGCGCCGAGGCCAACGAGGCCATGGTCAAGATGATCCGGCGCGCCCAGTTCGAGAACGGCCATCCGGAACGCACGCATATCCTGTGCTTCAACGGCGCCTTCCACGGACGGACGCTGGGCATGATTTCGGCCACCGGTAATCCGGCCTATCAGAAAGGCTTCGGGCCAGTTGTGGCTGGGTTCGACCATGCGCCGTTCAACAACACCAACACGCTGCGTGAGGCCATTACACCTGAGACGGCTGGTATCGTCGTCGAGCCGGTGCAGGGTGAGAGCGGCATCAAGCCGGCTACGCGGGAATTCATGACGGCCCTCCGCGCCGCCTGTGACGAATATGGACTCTATCTGGGCTTCGATGAGGTCCAGACCGGTGTAGGCCGCACGGGACGCCTGTTCGCCCATGAACTCTATGATGTGAAGCCGGACATTATTTCCGTAGCCAAGGGCATTGGCGGTGGCTTCCCGCTCGGCGCCGTTCTGGCGACCGAAGAAGTGGCAAAGCACCTGACGCCGGGTTCTCATGGCACCACCTATGGAGGCAATCCGCTGGCCTGCTCGGCGGGTCTTGCTGTGCTGGAGGAAGTGCTCAGCCCCGGTTTCCTTGAACATGTCCGGACCGTCGGTAGCGCCTTTGGCGCCATGCTTGAGGATGTCGTGAAGCGCTCTGGGGGTGTTTTCGACAGCGTGCGTGGAGTCGGGCTGATGCGTGGACTGCACTGCGTCCCGCCGGTCGCCAATGTCATGGCCGCGATTCTGGATCAGGATCTTCTGGCTGTGGGCGCAGGAGACAATGTCCTGCGACTCGTTCCGCCCCTGATCGTCACGGAAGCTGAATGCCGCGAGGCGTGCGAGCGGCTCATCCGGGCTGCCGCGGCTCTGAACGCACAGACCACAAAGACCCAGGAGAACGCCTCGTGAGCGCAGCAACTGCAAGCCGCACGACCGCCACGGATCAGCAGGCGCCCCGGCATTTTCTCGATCTGCGCGATTTCACGCCTGAGGTCATCCGCCAGATCATTGACCTGTCCGCAAAGGTCAAGGCGATGCAGAACGGCCGTCGCCAGCCGCTGCACCCAGATCGCCCGCTTGAAGGCCGGAGTCTGGGCCTGATCCTCGCCCAGCCTTCGACGCGCACCCGCGTGTCGTTCGAGGTCGGGATGGGACAGCTTGGCGGGTCGGTTTCGGTCCTTTCGCCGGGCGACATGCAGCTTGGCCGGGGCGAGACCGTGGCGGACACCGCCCGCGTGCTGTCGCGTTTTCTGGACGTGATCGTGCTGCGGACCGGCAATGACGCCAATCTGCGCGAACTGGCAAAATGGAGTTCGGTGCCGGTCATCAACGGCCTGACGCCTGTCTCCCATCCAATCCAGATCCTGGCGGACGTCCTGACATTCGAGGAACATCGCGGGCCGATCCGCGGGAAAACGCTGGCCTGGATTGGTGACGGCAACAATGTCGCTACGTCTCTGATGGAAGGCGCAGCTCTTCTGGGCTTCAATGTCCGTCTGGCCACGCCGGAGAGCTTCTCTCCCAACCCCGAAGCGGTAGACTGGGCCCGTGCCCATGGCGCGACGATCGAGGTCTTCCGTGATCCGGCCGAAGCGGTTGCCGGAGCCGATGCCGTCCTGACCGATACATGGGTCAGCATGGGGGACAAGGATCGCGAAAGACGGCTCAAGGCCTTCCAGCCCTATCAGGTCGACACGGCCCTGATGGCGAAAGCTGCGCCTGATGCCCTGTTCCTGCACTGTCTGCCTGCCCATATCGGAGAGGAAGTGACGTCCGAAGTCTTTGAAGGCCCGGCGTCCGTTGTCTTTGATGAGGCGGAAAACCGCCTGCACACGCAGAAGGGCCTGCTGCTCTGGGCCCTTGGGAGAGAAAACGGGTAATGGATACACCACCATTCCTCGACACGAACCGTCCTGATGTTCCGAACATGGTCGTCTCCGGCGGGGTAATGCCGTTCTATCTGGAACGCTCCCCTGTCCGGGGCCGTCTGGTGCGGCTTGGGCCACTGGCTGATGCCATCCTGTCCCGTCACGACAATCCTGATGCCGTCTCCCGGCTGGGAGGCGAGGCTCTGGCGCTCGTGGCCGCCATGGTCTCGGCTCTGAAGTTCAAAGGGGCCTTTTCCCTACAGATCAAGGGGGATGGACCGGTCTCCATGCTCGTTGCAGATGCAACAGATAGCGGAGATCTGCGGTTCTTTGCGCGTCTGCGCGAAGGTGCTGACCGGAATGCGCTACCTGAGACCGCCAAGGAACTCCTTGGTGACGGCTACATGGCTTTCACCATTGATCAGGGGCCGGACATGGACCGGCATCAGGGCATCGTAGACCTGACTGGCATGACCCTTGCCGAAATGGCGATGCACTATTTTCACACCAGTGAACAGCATGACTGCTGGATCCGGCTGTTCTGTGCGAAATCGGCAAATGGCTGGAAGGCCGGAGCGCTGGTATTGGAGCGGATTGCAGCCGAAGGCGGGATTGAGGCGACCGAGCAGGATGAAGATGCCTGGGAAACTGCCTGCACGCTGGCCGAGACGGTTACGGAGCAGGAAGTTCTTGATCCGGCACTTTCGAACGAGCAGCTGATTCATCGGCTTTTCGGTACGCTGGATGTCCGTCTGGGCGCCCCACGCGCACTGGCTTATGGCTGCCGATGCAACCGGGCAAGGCTGGCATCCGTTCTGGAAACATTCCCCGATGATGATCTCGACCATATGGTCGAGAACGGGGCCATTACGATGAACTGTGAGTTCTGTAATGTGGGTTTCCGCTTTACGCGCGAAGAACTTGGAGAACGGTCTGAATGACGCTGACACTGCTTGATGACGTAAAGCTCGATGGCTTTCCGGTCGAGCAGCTTTATCCCGGCTGGGCGCCTGTCAGCCGCACCCCGGTTGTAGACGATTTCAGTGTCGTGGTTTTCGGCGAAGACAGCAGCGGGCGACAGGCCTGCTGGTGGCTTGAAGGCGAAAATTACAGTGCAAGCCATGTCCTGGCTCTGCATGAACCTGTCCGGCGGCGTCTCCTGACAGCCATGGATTATGTTTTCTGGCCTCTGGCAACAGGAGTGCTGGGGGGCCCCTACCTGATCAGCCGCCTCTGTCGTGCAAAACTCTGCCGGAAATCGCCTTCAACGAACTGTCGGGTTCCTGGTTAGGGGGATTTGCACCCCATACGCTTATTTTACCCTCGGGCCATGCTGATAGCGGAGAGGCACTCCCCTGTCCGAACGGTCGTCAGATCGGTAAAAATCGGATGACTGCCCTGATGTCCACCAAACGGACATCAGGACCACTGATTGTTTCTTCACCCTTTACGGCGCTACCCCTTCTGGCTCAGATCACGTTTCAGACGGGGCCTCTGAGTATCAGTCGCTTTCAGGATGGCAATACAGTCTTCTACCTGATCTGGAACGAAAACCTGCCTGCGCTGCGTCCATCTTTTTATTATCCTGACGGCCCCCTCCTGATCAGCGATGATCCGGGCGCGGCGGTGATTCCGGGACTGATTCTGAGCTGGTATGCACGCCATCCTGAACATGCGGCACTTATTCGAGAGGCACGACCGTTCATGGCAGAGGATTTTGGCGTGGGACAGGCTTCTGGCCTTCAGGCAAAGAATCTGACGAACAATCTATCAGAACCTTTCCCAATAAAGACTGCGCTTTCCGAACCTGATGAAGGCCCTGTTGCGACTCCCGGACCGGAAGCACAGCAGACCAGTCCGTCATTGCCTCTGGCTGAACAGCCAGCTTCCCCATCTTACCCTCAGACGTCTAAACAGGGGCTGAAGAGCCGGTTCAAGTCCCTTTTCGGACGGCTATAACGTCTTCAGGAGACAGGATATGCGCGTACGTTACTGGACTGGTCTGGGTGCTCTGGTGCTGTCCCTTGGCGTAGCCGCATGCTCTGATGGAGACACGAACCAGACTTTTCCGCCGCTCGATTACAGCTACCTTTCACAGATCCATCTGAATGTAGCCTCCATCAACGTGCAGGATGAGGCTCCGGCTACGCCAGATTCACTTTCAGCCAAGGCACCAACAGCGCCGGATGAAGCCCTGAAAGCCATGGCCAGTCAGCGCCTGATTGCCAGCGGAAGTTCGGGCAAGGCCGATTTCATCATCAAGCAGGCCTATCTGAACCGGGCAGGCGACAATGCTGTGACCGGTGCAATGGACGTGCAGCTCAATATCGCCGATGCCGGAAACCAGCATACCGGCTTCGTCCATGCCCGCATTACGCGCAAGCTTGATGCAGGAGACCATGATCCAACATCCCGTAAGGAACTCTATACCCTTACCAGCCAGATGATGCAGGACATGAACGTGGAACTGGAATTCCAGATCCACAAAAAGCTCATGTCATGGATGACGGATGCTGCCGGTACACCTCTCGTCAATGGTGGCGTTCAGCAGCAGGCTCTCGGAGCTCCGGGCACAGCACCCGTATCCACTCCTGCGACGCCGGTAGTGACAACAACTGCTATTCCCGCAACTCCGGTTACGCCTGAGAAAACCGTAACACCCGTTGCCGCTCCAAGCGGGCCGGATGCCATTTTCCCAACCGGCGCAGACACTGAGACGACAACAGCGCCTGCCATCCAGCATTCTCCCCAGCCCGGAACGTTGCAGCTTCCGTCAACAGACAGCACAGCAACGCACTGAATTTACAACTCTCGTCATGTTGTGATGGCCGTGCGTCTGGAAGTCCGCCCCCGTCTTGGGTAGGGGACGAAGATACTGATTTTGTAAATCGCCTGTTTTCAGATTTTCTGTGATTCCTGCCCTATTCTCCGGAGAAACCTGTGCCACCCATGGAACCGACACTGAACCGTCCGCTCCGCCGCAGTTTCGTGAAAGGGCTCGTGGGAACCACATCATTCTGGATGGCTTCGGGAAGTACCCAGTGGACCGAATCTCTGGCAGCGGAAGCGGTCCAGTCCTATCAGCCCACCTTCTTCGATATGAAGGAATACCAGTTTCTGGAAGCCGCCAGCGACCGCCTCTTCCCCTCTGACCATAATGGTCCGGGCGGTAAAGCACTGGGTGTGGCCGAATTCATCGACCGGCAGATGCAGACCCCTTATGGGCATGGGGAAAACTGGTATATGTCTGGTCCGTTCCAGCAGGGCCCTGCCAATCTTGGCTATCAGCTTCCGTTCGTTCCGCGCGACCTCTATCGCAAAGGTATTGCCGGCGTCGAAACCTACGCCAGACAGCAATATGGCAAGGAGTTTACAGCCCTTGCAGCCGTACAGCAGGACGAGATCCTGACTGCGCTGGAAGGAGGGTCCGTCCAGCTCGGCGAAATTCCAGGGCGCGTGTTTTTCGAACAGCTCCGGACTAATACCCTTGAAGGCGTGTTTGCCGATCCTCTTTATGGTGGCAACCGGGGTCTCGCAGGCTGGGTCATGCTCGGCTTTCCAGGAGCCAGAGCGGATTTCATGGACTGGGCCAATCAGGAAGGTGCACCCTACCCCATCGGACCGGTCTCCATCTCGGGGGAGACCGCGTAAAATGGGTGAAAAGCATGTCGATGCCGTCATCGTGGGAGCTGGCTGGGCCGGCTCAATTCTCGCCAAAGAATTGACCGAAGCAGGGCTTTCCGTAGTCATGCTTGAACGTGGCGCCGAAAGAACGACGCAGGTTGAAGGCGCCTATCCGGATTCAATTGATGAACTGCGCGGCGCTGTGCGCAAACGCCTTTTCCAGAACCTGTCCCAGTCCACGGTGACCATCCGCAATACCATAGACCAGACAGCTTTACCTTACCGGCAACTCGCAGCCTTCCTCCCCGGTGAAGGTGTTGGAGGAGCCGGTCTTCACTGGTCGGGCGTCCATTTCCGCGTTGCGCCTGAAGACCTGAGACTACGCAGCTCCGTGATCGAACGCTATGGCGAGAAATTCATTCCCGAAGGCATGAACCTTCAGGATTATGGTGTCACCTACGAGGAGCTGGAGCCCTTTTTCGACAAGGCGGAAAAAGTGTTCGGCACATCGGGTGAAGCCTACAAGGTTCAGGGAAAAATTGTTGGAAACGGAAATGTTTTTTCTCCGGATCGTTCCAGCGATTTTCCACTTCCGGTAATGAAGGATACTTTTTCGGCGTCGGTTTTCCGCGATGCAGCTAAAAGTGCTGGATACCATCCCTACGCGTTACCCGCAGCCAATGCATCACGCCAGTACACGAACACCTATGGTTGTCAGATGGGACCATGCAATTTTTGCGGATATTGCAGCGGGTATGACTGCTACCTGTATTCCAAGGCCTCGCCCAACGTAAATATCCTGCCGGCATTACGGCAGGATCCGAGATTCTCTCTGATTCCAAACGCCCATGTTCTTCGGGTCGATCTCGACAGCACGAAAAAGAAGGCGACCGGCGTCACTTACCTGGACACCAGAACCCGCAAGGAAACATCGCTTTCCGCCGATCTGGTCATTCTGGGAGCATTTCAGTTCAACAATGTTCATCTGATGCTGGTTTCCGGTATCGGCAAACCTTACGACCCTGTCAGCAACACCGGAACAGTCGGACGCAATTTTGTTTACCAGACCATCACATCCTCACGCGTCTGGCTCCCCTCCTCGACCTATACCAACCAGTTTGTCGGGGCAGGTGGTGCCGGCGTTGCCATCGATGATTTCAACAGCATGAATTTCGATCATGGGCCACTTGGTTTTGTGGGAGGCTCCCCTGTCTGGGTCAATCAGGCCGGAATGAAGCCGATTGCCGCGGCAACCGGTGCCGGAGGCGGAGGCACCCCACGCTGGGGTTCTGCCTATAAGGACGCCTTGATCAATACCTACAAGCATTCGCTGGGTATTGATGCACATGGCAGCAACATGGCGTATCGGGACGTCTATCTGGACCTCGATCCCACCTGGAAGGACGCGTACGGACAGCCACTGCTCCGCATGACCTTCACATGGAAGGACAACGATATCCGCATGAACCAGTATGTTGTCAGCAAGATCGAACCCATCGCACGCGCTATGGGTGCGACAAAAATGAATCTGGTTCACCTCAATCCGGGTCAGCCTTTTGACACTCGCAAATACCAGACCACCCATCTGGGCGGAGGCGCCATTATGGGAGAAAATCCCCAGACCAGCGCTCTGAACCGCTATCTTCAGAGCTGGGACGTATCAAACGTCTTTGTTATCGGGTCAAATGCATTCCCGCAGGGCATGGGATATAATCCAACAGGAATGGTGGCTGCACTCGCATATTGGACCGCACACCATATTCGCACGACCTATCTAAAATCTCCTGGCCCGCTGGTGCAGGCATGAAATGGCCTCTGCTTGCAGCATGCATTCTCGGAAGCGGTCTGGCTGGAAAAGCCGTCGCGCAGGATACTGACAACGCAACTTTAGAAAAAGGGCGCTATCTGGCCGCAGCTTCCGATTGCGCAGCCTGCCACTCCGTACGCGGAAAGCCAGAATATTCCGGGGGCGTTTCTTTCTCCCTTCCCATGGGAAAAATCTACTCCACCAACATTACACCAGATCCAGAGCACGGAATCGGCCATTATACGGAAGCCCAGTTCGGAAGAGCATTACGCGAAGGCGTGCGTCGTGATGGCGCAACGCTTTACCCCGCCATGCCTTTTCCATCCTATGCCCGCCTGACGAACAGCGATATCCATTCCCTATTTGTCTATTTTCGGGAAGGCGTAAAAGCCGCACCCATTTCTCCTCCAAAGAACGGCATTGCGTGGCCGCTCTCCATCCGCTGGCCGCTAACCTTTTGGCGCTGGGCCTTTGCTCCTACTCCTACAAAAGCCATCCCCAGAACCTCGGGAGAATTCACTGATCCCGAACTTGCACGCGGTGCGTATCTCGTGGAAGGACCAGCCCATTGCGGGGCCTGTCATTCCCCCCGCGCCATAACCATGCAGGAAAAAGCGCTTACTGCGACGGATGGGAATCTTTACCTCGCCGGTGGCGCCATGGTGGATGGCTGGACACCCCCGTCACTCCGTCAGGAAAACCGCACAGGGCTGGGTCGTTGGAGCGAGGATGACATCGTATCTTTTCTCAGAACCGGTCGCGCGAATACCGGTAGTGTTTTCGGATCCATGACTTCTGCCGTCGTGCATGGAACGCAGAAACTGACGGATGATGACCTGCACGCCATCGTTCATTATCTCAAGAGTCTGAAAGCTGCCGATCAGACCCAGAAGCCATGGACCTATGACTCCACGATAACCGATCAGCTTCACAAGGCAGATCTCTCATATCGGGGGGCGCGCATTTATGTTGATCGATGCGCGGCATGTCATCGCACTGATGGGAAAGGCTATCCTTCCGTCTTTCCGCCTCTCGCCGGCAACCCTGTCATGATGCAGGACGATCCTGTCTCACTCATTCACATCATCCAGAGCGGTGCAACGCTCCCCGCGATGACAGCCGCGCCCTCCTCCATCGTCATGCCAGCGTTCAAACACAAGCTGACGGACGAACAGATCGCCGATGTCGTGACATTCATCCGCCATGCGTGGGGTAACAATGCTTCCCCGGTGTCAGCAGAGGACGTGAAACGGCTCAGCAAAAGCATGCCTCCTCCAGATATGGCGGATGACGCACTTTCGCTGAACTGACCATGTTTTCAGGGCAGGAAGCGATACAGGACACAGCCCTGATATCCTGAGCCGCCACTGGAAGCGGTTCCATCGGCCGTTGCCGAATAGGAACCGCCTCCCCCCGCACCATACCGTGTAGCGTTCCGGCCTCCCTGATTGCCGCAACGCCCTGCGCCGCCCCATGGACCATCTCCTCCATAGCCAGAGAACGTATAGGCATTGCACTGCCCGTCTCCGCCAGAAGTTCCGCTCTGGTTCCAGACCGTTCCACCAGAAGCATTCCCGCCAACGCCGCCGGCCGATCCGGTTGTGGAATAGAACGTTCCGCCCTGGCCACCTTCAGCCTGCAGAAGTGTCTGTCCGTTATAGCTCACCAGAGACGTACCACCCGTCTGTTCGGACGCACCTCCATTTCCAATGGTAATAGCCAGACCATTTCCCTGCGTTGGGCTGACAGGATAAATACCCCAAGCATTCCCCCCCCCCCCCGCCGCCGCCTGCTCCTGAAAACGAACTGGCCGTCGTCACGGCCTGCGAAGCAGCTCCACCACCGCCGCCGCCAATAACGCGCAGTTCCACCCTTGATGCCCAGGCTGGAACGGGAACCGAGCCATTTCCTGTCACAAGCGTCATGGGCTCCGTCGAAGCCTTGAGGAGTGCCTGGGTGGCCAGCTCAGGAATGGTTGGCCAGAAAACCTGTCCCGGCTGAACCGTTACACCCGCCAGACTGCTGGCCCCCTGTGGGACCGCAATCGTGTACAGCGCTACAACATACCCTCCCGCCGGAGCAGCGGGAGGATTGGTAGCCGCAACCAGTGTGATGACACCCGATCGCCGAACAGGAAGGGCACCACCGGCATTCTGGATACCGACCTGTGTCTGCGACGGGTTGCTGGCATTGAAGAATGGCAGCACCACAGGGTCAGCATCCTGCTCGGAGCAGATGGCGTAGACCGTATAGGTATTTCCCGTTCCGGGCATCCTGACAGTCTGGGCCGCAGTGCTGCAGTACTGGCACGTCAGAGCGGTCGTATCCGCGCCGAGGCCACCACCATTCCCACCAATGGTCGAAACATCCATGACCCCGGGCGCTATGATCGAGCCCGCATACACTGTCAGGCTCAGATCACTGGAAGACGCGGAATACCCCAACCCGGAAGCCGCCGTAACATTCGGGCCATAAAGCATTGATGCCAGGTTTCCGAGCGCAGCCTTGGTGTATCGCCCTGCACGCAGAAGGTCCGTATCAAGCGGGATCGATCCCGCATAAACGATTGCCCGATCCATTAACTTTTCACCTTGATCCAGCCGGTAACGCCCATGGCTGCCGTCTGGTCGACGGCACGGCAGACTGCTGCCAGATCCGCAGCTTTTCCCAACTGTGTTTCTACAAAAAACTGGCCACCCTGAAGACTGCCATACCGCAGACCGGCTGCCCCATAACCATACCCTCCGCCCATGGCGGGAGAAGGCGCGCAGCCCAGAGCATGACAGTCAGCCGCATTCAGTGTCTCAATGATCATCGGCTGAACACCGGTTGCGGCCACGATCGCGTTTGTGACAGCCTGACGTGTATTGCGTTCGGCGAACAGGGAAGTTCTAATCCGTTTCCGATAGGCAACATCCGTTTCGGATACCTGTCGCACCAGACCGCTTTCACCAAAATAGTCATCTGCGGCCATATCCAGAAACGCGCCGCTCATCGTCGAAAGACGCATCTGCTGCGAGCATTCCAGCATCAACTGCCAGATCCCGGCCAGAACAACCCCAAACCCCTTCAGAAGAGCAGCCAGAACCGGCGCAGCTTCTTCCTCCAGCCCTTGAGGTTCAGCCGGGAACCATCCTTTCGGCAACAGCCGCCTCAACCGGCCCGCAAAATCCTCTGCCGATCCTGGCGCCGGACCTGTATCGAAAAGAATACTTCCATCCGAGGCCCGGAGAATATTCCGTTCTTCATCATAAAGAATGCCCATGCCATTAACCCCCGGCCTGGGCAGCACTCATCAGCGGGATGCGATAATCTGCGCCATTGATGTTGATATGCAGGAAACCACCATCAGCAACACTCGGCATCGTAGCGCCTGCCCCCGTGACTGGGGATGTAATCTGTAATTCTCCGCCACTTGCCGGGAAAAGACCCAGATTTCCAGAACCACCCGTTCCTTCCTGAACATACAGACCCGCTGCCTGCGTTCCTGCGCCAGCCTGCACCTGCAGCGCATTGGTCGGGTTCTCCATCGTAGCGACCGAAAAAAGCGTCTGCCCTTCGATGTTGGCAAACAGGATTCCGTTATCGCTAAACTCCTGTCGCGTCCCATTGGAGCGCTCGGTCACCGTCGAACGGACAAATGCCCCCACATTGGCACCTGCCACACCAGAAACGGTTTCAGGTGTGTGCCACTCGACCGCCTGATTGCGAGCCAGCGAAACAGCCGATGCGTAGCCTGAATCCTTCCCATCCGTCCCCGTCAGGGATTGTGCCCCAAAGACAGTACCCGTCTGCCAAGAATTTGGATTGGACACGAAAACCATTCCTGCCGCAGCATCAGAAGTTCCAGAAGTCTGGCCACCTCCTGCACCAAGCTGGATCCCGTACACGCCACCACCAACATTCGGCGCATAAGGCGTCGACTGTCCGACGGCGAGACCACCAAAATTGACCGCCTCAAGCTCCATCCCGAAAGTAGGCTGATAATCCACACCCGCCATGCGCCATGCCTCGCCATAATAGGCATAGGCTGTCGTGGTCGTGGGATTGGACGTGTCATCGGAAATTCCCCATGACGCCACTCCAATGCTGCTCGGCTGAAAACCCAGAACCGAAGACCCGCTCAGCGCATCTGACGTCCGCGAACCCGCCACAAACGCACTGTTGCCAAACTGCGCAACCGACGCGCACTGGGCATCCTGCAGGGCCCATGGACCGATTGATGTCGCCGCCATGGTTTCCGAGAGCCAGTCATCCTGCGAAGAACTGGCCCGATCACTCAAAGCCGGATTTTCCGCCGCCACACCAACCAGAAGCCGGTCCGCAAACCGTTTTACCTGCGCACCCTTGTCCGAATAGAACTGACCACTGGCCTCAACGCTGACAGGTGCTTCGATCACCTGCGCCACAGTAGCCGTAACCGTCCGTGTTCCGGTGGAATCCGCCAGAACAAGAACCTCTTCTCCTGTCAGGGAGTCGAGTTTCGGATAAGTATTAAAGACAGCCATGAGAATTCCTCATCCCTACCGATAGAGCCAGATTCCGAATCCTCAGCCCTGAGTGACATTGATCTGAATGTTTCCGACAACCAGAGCCTGATTGCCGTTTGCAGGAATATCGGCCTGCCCTCCGTTCAGGCGGACATTCAGAACCGACGTCACGGAAATGCCTGCACCGGCATAGGCCAGATAAGACAGGCGACTGTACGGATAGCCATCGCCTACCGTCATCGACGCAATATCCTTTGCCACAACAGACTGAATGGCACTCTGCGCCTGCTGTACCGTTACGGAAGACGGCACCACCACATCCATGGAGACATCCACGCTCAGAACCTGAGGCGCCTGCACACCAAACCCGACCCCGAGCGCCCGGACCGAATCAATAACCTCATAGACCTCTGACAGCAGCTGATCTGAAGGTACACCGCTCCCATCATTGATCACGGCGGTGAAATACCCGCTCCGCGCCAGCCCTGCCGCATCAAGACCATCCCGCAGGGAGTAACTCAGATCCGTCTGGACATTCGCAATGGCATTCCCGACCGCTGCACGACTTGCGGATGCCTTGGCCGCCAGCCAGAGCGGAAACCGCGCCCTCAGCTGACTATCCGTTTCCTGATCGGAACCATTGAGAAAAGGTGCCGTATTCGTCACGGTATCCAGTCCCGATACCGCCGTACCCATAAGACAGATCGCACCGGCTGAAACATTCCCGGCCGATCCAGCCACCTGACACGAAACCGGGACAGACAACGTGAAAACTCCCGCTGCCCGTACATATCCCCCGGCAGACGCCGACCAGGTCGGCAGAGACTGGTCCTGCGTCACGACAAATGAGATCCCACCGACAGTCCGTACAATGACGCCGGGCGGCACAACCGCCGACTGCTCGCTGGCCATGAAAGACGTAAACGTCACAAGACCCGTCGCGGGCGTACCCGGCAGTCGGGTCATGCCGAAATCATTGACGAAACTGTCGCAATCGGAGCCCGTAGACGTCGCCAGACGGGTCCGCAGCAGTGACTGCAGCACCAGATACTGCAACCACAGGCCAACACCGCCCACACTTTCCATCAGAGCCCGCGCAGGGGAACCGATGGAAACATCCAGCAACTGGGAACAGGAGGCCTGCGCTGCTGTCACGGCTGCGGAAACAGTCGTGGAAAAGGAACGTAAGGAGAGAGACATCGCATCCTCTTGGAGCGGTTCAGTAACGTGCCGCTCTCATTATTTCAGTAGGAAAAAGACAGGCTCTGCTGCTGACCGGATCCAGCATCGACATGGGAGACGTTGCATCTGCAAACGCCGCTCTCTTCGTCCGTTACAGTTACAGTCACTGCCTGCGATGAATCCACGCCGGCATCCGCCTGCACCTGCGCCTGGATGACAGATTCCATGGCTTCCGGCGCAATGACCTGACCAACCATGAGCGGCAGTCCCACACCATAATCAAGCTGCCAGATATAATCCCCTGGCACGGTCAGCAAACGCCTCAGCAGGCTCTGCCGCGTCAGTTCAGTTCCGGAAACCGTCCCAAGTCCGCCAGAATCCAGAACCAGATCATTTCCAAAAACATGTGAAAGAGCGATCATCCAATCGGCCCTCCCGTATTCTGGCTTCCTGCCAGATGGACATGCCCGTTCAGGGAATGCTGGTCCGTCCGCACATCTCCACCCGAAACCTTCAGCCCGGCGGAGCTCAGCGTCATAGCTGTGCCTCCTACAGAAAAACTGATCTCTCCGTCCCTGAGAACCAGCCGCGCATTGCCCGCCCCTGCCGCAACACCACTCGGCCCGATATGCAGCCAGCCAGCCTCGGAAGATGCACTTCCCGATGCTCCAGAGGATGAAACCGGCGGGCGTCCACACCCGCCCCTGACCAGCAGTTCGCCAGGCTGGGCAGCAGAACCGGTGAACGGAGAAACAGGCGCCATCACGACGGTATCAAACACACATCCCATCACGACCAGATGCTCGCCATCCCCTTCAACCGGCTGCAGAACAACATGCGTTCCAGGCGAAGACGGACATGCAATCCGCAGATCCCCCGCATGAACGCCACCCGCATCCGGAATCCAGCCAGTCTCCACATTTTCAGGCTGAATCCGGACTTTCACGGCATAGTTGACAGGATCAACGGCCGAGACAATCCCGAACATCGTATGCGCCGTCCGGCCCTGCAGCACAGCGGCATCAAACCGGGCATCATTCATGTTTCCCCTCCGCGATCCCGCAGGACAACCTGCTGCACAAATCCCTTTTCCACAGAAAAACGGGAAATAACCTGATCAATTCCCAGAGTCTTTTCCTGACTGCCAGTCACGACGGTCATGAAATTCCGTGGCGCAATACCAATGACGCCTGGAATCCTGATCCGGACGGTTAAGGCATGAGCAGCAATCCGCGCATGTTTGCCACGAGCCAGCCGCTGCAACTCATCCAGCCTGCGTCCAGGAACACGAAATGTATGGATGCTGGCACTTCCCGCCGGTGCATCCTGAGAAAATGAAACACCATCGTAATAGACCTGCGTCGTGCTTCTCTGTCGTGAATCCCACGACGCCATATGCACAACGACACCGGATAAAAGCTGAAGGTCCCGCGCAACATTCGTCTCAAGAACGGCATGACGCATATCCGTGACCTGCGCGCCCGCATCGGAAGCAGAGCCCAGCGGCTGACAGACAAGGGATGTTCCTTCTGCGTAAAGATCACAGAATGCATCCCGTGCAATCGTAAAAGCCAGATCAGCCGCCGTCTGGAACCGATGCTGCCCCATGAGAGCGCCACGTTTATGCTCGATCTGCCAGAACTGACCGGCCATAAGCGTGGCCTGATCTGAAGGCAACGAGATCGTCGCATCCAACCCCGCAGCCTGAGCCATGATTTCTAGAAGCTCCTGCTGGGTATGATTGAGCCAGGCATCCTGAACCCGCAGATCCATCAGAGCCGCCAGCGCATCCCGGCATTCCATTTCCAGACAGGCATGTTCAGCCGCATATTCGATATGATCCAGGCGCCCCTCGAACAGCGTTGTCCAGGATGAACTGGCGCTCTGGGTATTCCGCATCTGAAGCGTCACCCGTTTCCGCGCCGGCTGCTCTGCCTCAAACCACAGGTTTCCCTGTCCCTGATTCCGAACCGCAAAACGCAGCGAGGCAACATCACAGGCTTCATACCGGCTGGCATCGACTTCAAACTGCACAAGCGCCAGAACCGGATCAACCTGCCCGTCAAAAAGGACCTGGGCTTCCAGATTCCTGACATTCATGACCCGGCTCCATCCGGCAGACCGGACACCAGATCACGTTCAACCGATGGAACCTTCAGCACGACAGTTTCCGGGATTTTCCCCAGATCCGGATCCGTCATCCCGTTGACCTGCGCAATTCTCCACCACTGGGACGCATCCCCAAGCTCACGCGCAGCCACATGAAACAGGGAAATATCCGCAGCACTGACAATAATATCCTGCATCATTCCCTCATGCGAAAACGGACGGTACAGACGTTTCCTGTCCCTGCGCCACGGCCACATTCGCCGCAGCCCGATTAATCAGACTTCCTGCATCCGTCGCAGCGCTCAGCAGGGCTGCGTTCTGACCCAGAGCATTCAGCGACACACTATTGACCGGCTGGATAGATTCGACATTCTGCCCCGCCCCGGTGATCACGGACTGCAAACCGCTTCCCCCACTTTCCAGTCCACCTGCAACAGACGCCAGTGCAGACGGAACCGTGGCGAGATTCATACCACTCTGCGCCACACCGTTGACCGTCCCCAGAGCATCCGTCACCTTCGCGGCAAATCCACCCGCACCCACCAGACTGGCCAGCGGCATGACCTGCCCCACGACTGAAGACACCTGTCCAGCAGCCGTAAACACACCTTCGGAAACGTTTGAAACCACCCCCGAAAAACTGTCCAGAGCACTTCCCACATCGTCCCCAAGCACTCCGGACAGAGTGCTTGACGTCTGTGTGGATGCTGTTTCCTGCGGCCGTTCAAGGATCAGCGTATAGGAACAGACAGCCCCTTTTGCCTGATAGACATAAGTGAACTGGGCGATCCAAACCTGCACGGACAAACCAGCCGCCGAAAAGGCGACCTGCTGCCCCGCCATCCGCATGCGCTCGACCGCCTGCGCCCGCATCTGCGCATCCGGACCAAGAAACCGGCCCTTCAGTTCCAGACGCCCTGGGTCATTCCCCAGCGCATCAACAACCCGCCCGCCTCCCGGCAGACGATGCACAACGAGCATCTGACGCCCGCCGACCTGCAATGTGTCAGGAACCTCAATTCCTGTCAGAACCAGATTTCCCAGTATGACGGGTGATGATGATCCCAGCCGCCCCACAGCGCCAATGGCATTTTCTATGTCAGAAAGGCCAATACCCATCAGGAAACATCTCCTCTGTCAGAAAAATCCGATACTTCGGCCCGGATACTGAGGCTGCATGATTTCATCGACACCACCGCCAGAGCGGCGCGCAGCCAGACGGGAACGTCGATTTCCCAGCAGAAAACCAATATTCCCCGCTTCATTGTTCACATGAACATCCGGAGCCTCTGGCTCATGATGACGCTCGGTTTCCAAAACGTCCTGATGCCGCGCATACGCCTGACCAACGCCCTCATGAGACTGCCCGCTAACCACAGCCCTGCGAACCGCCGGCACACAATTTACTCCGCTCCCGGGCTTACCCCTGACGGCCGCTCCGCTTTTACGCCCCGTCCCGGTCCTGACCACTTTGGAGAGAACACGGGACCCAGCTTCCATGCTATGACTGCGCCGTTTCGTCGCAATTGCCACAATCGGCGCAGGATGCCTGGCAGATGCCGTGCCTCGTACGCCTGCAGGAGCAGGCCGCTTCCGCGCACCTACGCCCTGTAATTTCCGTTCAACCGAACACGAAATCCGTTTCAGGAAAGCCACACTCCCAGAAGCAGAACTCGATGCCGACAAAACCGGCCGAGAAAACATGTCTGTCCGGCACTCTGCACGTTTGGAAAAGAGTGACGGATGAACAATTCCATCCACCTTTCGGATATGAACCTTTCCGGGCTTGTCAGAACTTCTACGCGTTCCGGAAAACCCGTTCCCGACCTCCAAAATAGAACGGCCCCGCCCACGAGACACAGCAACCCCGACCCGTCTTTTCAAACGGGGCACAGCCGAAACCATAACCGAACTTCGTGCCATTCCTCTGGAAAAGCCGACAGGAAACGTCCTGACCGAGAGAATATTCTGCCAGAGCACCTGCCGCATCATATCTCTCCCTGATAGGACATCATATTCCAGTCAAAACTGTGCCCGTCCCGCTCTGCGGTAATGACACAGGCCGCCAGACGCCGTGCCCGCGACCATCCCCGCAACACATCCCACGGCACTCCGTGATCCAGCAGATAAAGCATCTCCTGGAACCCGGAGTGCCGGCTCAGTTTTTTGCGACGTCCCGAAGATCCTCATCCGCATCACGCTCAAACAGCGGCGTCAGCGCAGCAATCCCGGCCTTCCCGACGCGACGCGCCAGATCCCGGATTTCATCCTTGTTCTGCGGCATCTGAACCGGCACACCATCAATGGCCGTCACCGAACAGATCATCTCCGCATAACCGAGCCATGCGGATGCCGACGCGCCATTGATCGCACTGCCCGCTGCCTCGATCAGATCCAGCATATCCGCCGGATCAATCTCGCGCAGCGTCAGACGGCGGTTGTCGGACAGGACAACTTCCTGCGGAAAATCACTCACGAAATTTTCGTCCTCGTAGAAGCAAAGAACTGAACCGTCTGATGGATCATGTGATCTGCCTGCCAGGGATCACTTTTCAGCTGCATGGAAACATTGCTGAATTCCCAGGTGCTGGTCGTTCCATCCGGTTCAGTAACGTACTGATAGATCGTTCCGCTGCCGACCGTCCCAGCATTCCAGTAAGCAGCCTCGACAGCCGCCACCAGATTATCCAGTGCTGCATTGGCGCGGGCAATCTGGAATGCCCCCCGCCAGCCATTGGGAACATTGAACTCCAGCGGCACCCCGTTCAGCGGGTTGGCACGCAAAGCCTGCGTTTCCTGAGCCGCACTGAAAGACGTGACATCTCGCAGATCCACCCGCTGACCATTCCACAGAACCGTAATCCGGCAATCCCGGCCAATGCTGTATGGATTTGCCATTTAGCCGACACTCCCCGATGCAGACGACACGGTGACAGATGCACCACCCTGCAGATTGACGATGAATTTCTCGTTGATGCCCTGGTACCGCACGGCAACATCCGCCTGCACATAGCCCAGCGCCGTGCGGGACTGCGGATTATTGCTCGAATCACAGACCACGCTGTAAGGCAGTTCACCATTCTGAACGCCCAGAATACCCTGCGACAGCAGCGACGACAGAAAACCCAGAAGCGTCGAACGAATATCGCTGAACAGCGTATCGTTGATCACTTCACCCACATAACCACCCATGCCACCAGCAAGCGAAGCCGCAATGTAATTCGTCAGGCGCGTGTAGTTGTCACCATTCATGGTGCTCTTGCTGGACGAGTTGTGACCGCAACGCACGGCCCAGTACGTTCCACCCGGCGCCGGATTGCAGATCACATCAATCCCGGCCGTAAACAGGGCAGACAGCTCGGCCGTAGAATAGGTCGCACTGCTCCCCGTCAGACCCGCCTTCTGGCTGCCAACCACTCCCGACAACGCCTTGTTGAGACTGGACTGTTCCGGCGAAAGCGCCACCAGCTTGCCACCGGCAAACGCCTGCGGACTGACCAGCATCATGCCGTTGGTGTCATCATTCCACCACAGCCAGTCACCAAACATCAGCTTGACCGACGACGCATCCAGCCCACTCGCCGCCTTGACCGAAATGGCATTCGTTACCGTGTCGGACGCCAGCCCAGCCGCGATCATGTAGATCCCTTCGGAGGTTCCGAAAGCCGCCTGAGCCGTATAGGACGTGCTGTCCGTCACACCATGCAGCAGCGCCACCGCACAGCCCTGCCCGCGCAGCGCATACATGCCAGTCCGGACGGTACTGTCCTGCCCGATAAACTGAGCCGTCGTCGGTACACCGCCATCCGTACCGCCCGAAAGCGTAACGTTCGCAGCGGCCACAGCCGGAACCGTCTCCGGCAGCACGATTTTTACCAGTGCATTCAGATCCTGAGACACAGCCGCCGCAATGGCAGACCAGTCCGCCCCGGCATAGGTCGCAGCTCCCAGATCCGCATGGGCCACCGCAAGGGCGTATCCGGAACCCGTCGCCGTTACGGCCGCCACGATCCCGTTGCCGACGCTGCCCGTATGAACGGCCTGGATTTCCACGCCATCAATCGTGCCCTTCGCAGCCACGTCTGTCCCGTCCGTCACCCGGACGACCACAAAGGACGACGCTTCCTGCATCACGGCGATATTGACCGCCAGACCCGCATCTGTCGTCCTGTTCTGCTTGGCACCGAACGCCGCGACATAGTCGCTCATGCCCCCGATCGGCAGCGGCATCCCCACCGGCCCCCAGCCGGCAGTTCCCACGACACCCAGCTGCGAAGACGATGCTCCAGCCAGGGCCAGCGTCTGCGGCTGGGCAATCTGCACATAAAGATTTGGCACGGTCAGTGCCGTGGTATTCAGCGTTCCCGCCTGATAGACCAGAGACATCCCCGGATCGCTCTCCAAAATGCAGAAAGCGGGCGCTTCCGACAGAAGCTACCCGCTTTCCTGATGAAATTTCAGCCCTTTGACTCAGCCTGTCCGTCAGGCAGCAACCACCGTCCCGAACCGGTCAACACCCAGCCCCGGATAGGACGAGGCTGCCGCCTGCGCCGCAACCGCCGCCTGCATGGCCTCCAGAGCCGCCGTCACTGTCTGGTTTGCCGTACCCGGTGCCAGAATACCGAAAGATGCCGGAAGCCCCTCTTCGTCGGACAGGTTTCCGATACCGCACAGCATTTCGGAGGCCCACTGCACCTGAAGGGTATCGAAAACCAGCTCATAGAAATAATCCCGCCGGTACAACGCTTCGTTCTGCATCGTGTCGACGTCTTCCACGCTCTGAAACCGAAGCTGAGCCTCCCGCCCGTCCAGAGTAGTAATCCAGCTCTGCTCCGCCAGTGCCGCATCCAGCACGGACGCCAGTGTCTCCCGCGCCGTCGCATCCGCAGTCCAGATTGAAACCCGATAAAGCTGCGCCTGCCGCCGCGTCACCCGGACCGACTGCCCATACCCACCGGCATGACCGTTCAGAACCCGTCCCGGCACACTGACCGTTGCTCCGCTCGCCACACCATCCGTCAACGCCGCCGCCAAAGCCGCCGCAACCGTCGCTGGCGTATCCTGCGCCGTCACCGCATAAGCCGCGGAAGGGGCACCTCCATGCGGCATGTCATCCAGCCAGACCGCCACCACACCCGCAGGCGTGGATGTCCCGGAAAAGACGATCTCAACCGTCCCATCCGTAACCACGACCCCAACCGTAGGAACCACTTTCTGCTGTACCCGCCAGGGCCGCCCCAAAGGTTCAGCCCATTCCGGCATTTTCCGCGGCGCCATGGTAACAGTCACGAAATCGATGTTGTTGCGGATGTTCTGCGCCGCGAAAAGATCGCTCGGCAAAAGCCACCCCCGCCGCAGCACCACCTGCCGCCCTGTCACTGAAGCTCCCGACAGCCCATCCGGATACAGGATCTGCGCACAGTTATAAGCCAGCGCCAATCCGACTCTGGAGGCATCTGTCATTTTCGCCCTCCCTCAGACCTGCTGAAGCGACATGGTACACCGGATCCCGAACCCGGACATTTCCACCGCATTGACTGTATAAGTCGTGCCCAGATCAGTCGTGACCGTCATGTAAGGCGTCAGCACCACACCGGGCAGCAGCGGAAGATACATCACGGACTGTCCCGGACGCGTTGCCCCCGGCACACCACTGCCTGCAGACTCTCCCTTCGCCCGCATGATAATGGCCGCCGGACATTCCGAGACCAGCGTCTGCACCGTCCCCGTAACACCGCTGACTGAAACCGTCCGGCTACACACCACACACAGGGGAGGCCGCAACGGCTCCACGGACGCCACAAAATACGTCCGTCCGCTCGCCACAAGAATATCGGCAACCTGCGTATCATCCCGCCGGTCCGTCAGGACATATTCCGTCGGAATGCCCCACCCGATCGGCCGTGCAAACGAAAACCCGGCATCGACGTCAAAAGCCAGCATAGGCTGCGCATAAAGGGTTTCCATTGGCGACAGCCCTCCCGAAGGCCGATACTGCTCCCCCGAGGCCCCCAGCACAGCCGCAGCCCTCGCATATCCTTTGGAAAGCCTGGCCGCGATCATCGCCTGCTGCACATCCCTCTCCTCAAACCACGATCGCCCGGCCGTCCTGCAACTCCAGACCACCCGTCACGCCCAGAAACGCACACAGACGCCGCCGCCACAGCGTGAACAGCATCACCCGGTCCTGCACTTCCCGGCCATTGTGATACCAGCCCGCCGCCCGCGCCGTATCCAGATTGTCCGACGACGCCGTAATCGCGTTTTCCAGCGGATAAAGCTGCGACAGATAAAGCCGGATTTGCTGAAGCTCTGCCCCGGACAGACAATTCATCCGCCATTCAAGCGCCCCTTCCACCTGAAAGAAACGCCAGGATTCCTGATTGCCTTCACGCGACCCGATCGCGGGATAACCACAGAACCGACGGATATCCATTTTCTCTCCTTCCGAGAGAATATCCGTCGATAAACCAACCGTTCCGGACATGTCATTCTCCCTGCAAGAGAGGCCCCCGCCTTACAGATAGGAGCCAAAAAACCTCAGAACGTCAGACCAAGCGCATCCGTGCCAAGGCTCTCAATCACGACACCACGCTTGAGATAGCTGTTCGTGGCCGTCGGAATAACCGTCATGTCCGCCGTCACGTCGGTCGGCAGCGCAAAACCACCAATCCAGTACCAGGACTGCGCAATGATCTGGCGCAGACGATCCAGCGGCTCACGCGTCACCATCGCCACGCTATCCACCATCTCGATCAGCGCACGCTCGGAATCCGGAATATCGGAATGACCCGTCAGAGCACAGTCACCCTCAATCAGCGCACCCTGTCCCAGCAGAAGCGCACGATGAATGGAACCGGAACCCAGAGATGCCTGCTGCGGCGCTTCAGTCGTCGGAATAAACCGCACGCCGAGCAATTCAATCACCTGTCCGGAACGATACTCTTCCGAACCATAAGCTCCACGATACAGATGTTTGAAATCCGGATCGCGGAACAGCGAAAGAAGCTGCAGATCATCAAGGTAACAGTGATACGCACCATTGATCATCGGCACGTTGTTACGCCGCAGCGTCGCCACACCAGCCAGAACCTGCTGGATGCCCAGCGTATCCGCCAGACCGCTCGCACTGGCCGTCTGCAGTGCCGCCGTTGTCAGACGACCATTCGGACGGATCACCAGCGGTGCCGTGGAAGCCACAACGGCCTGACCTTCCGTGCCATCCGCAACAGACACAGCCGTAGAGAACGTCATCTGCCCCGAAACACCGCCTGGTGCCGTGGACACATTCGCCGCATCTGCCGCCACGCTGACCAGCGTATAAACATCACTGCCAACAGTCACGGTCATGCCATTGGTCGCACTGATCGGCGTCACCTGACCATTCACGATCACGGACTGGAAGCCGCGGATATCATCAACCGCAATGGTGTTCTCTTCGCTGCCCAGCGTCGCAGTCACACGCGTATTGCCGCCCAGATAGCCACCAACACCATTCTGCGCACCGCCAAAAAGCGTGTTACGCGCCAGACGGTCCAGAGACTGCATGGCCTGCACGCCATTAGTGTTGGCATTGGCCAGAAACTGCGATGCAATTCCCACGCCACTGGTCACCATATTCAGGTCAATCGTATCGCCATACTGGTTGATGGAGAGCGTGTACTGCTCGACCGACCAGCCAGACGGGGTCAGACCATTATCGAAATTCGTATTGCCTGTCGGGTTCAGCGGCGTCGTCACCGGCGCCTTGAGACTCTTGCGGGTCTTCGTCAGCGTCTCACCAATGGCATTCGGGAATACTTCACGATCGGCAACCTGCCGGAAACCCAGCCGGGATTTCAGACCATTCTCGAACTCGCGGGCCAGAAAACCCTGCTGAATGGCGGCCTGAAGCTGAACAGGAAAATTATCAATGCTCATGTATTTTTTCCGTAAATGTGTTTTCTGAACCCGGCCTGCCATCAGACCCGGTCAAATATCGTCCCGGACCTCAGCCCTGGGCCAGAAACTGCCATTTGCGCGCTTCATAATCCGCCTCGCTGACGGCGCGCGCATTGAACGGTTCAATCCCGCCCGGGCGAGGCGCTGCTTGCCCGACGGTGGTTCCGCTCGAATATCCGGGTCGCAGCGCTTCGCCGAACAGATAGGCCCGCTCCTGACGGGCCTGCTGCAAAGCCTCTGCCACACCGACCACGGAACCATCCTCGCCCCGGTTGATCCCTTCCAGATCAATCAGCCGCACGACATCATCAGGATTATGCGCACCATTGCGGATCGCCTCCGCCCGAAGCGCCGCCACAATGACTTCCCGGTCACTGTCCTCCCGCACGCGGGCCAGCGCTTCCTCATGGCTGCGCTGAAGCGTCTCCTGCCGTGTCACAACATCCGTCATTTCCTGACGGACCGCCTCAACCTCGCTCCGCGCTTCATTCAGCGCCTGACGCAGAGCCTCCACATCCTCAATGGTGTCATCAGTTCCGGACATCATTCCCCCGTCAACACTCATGCTTGTTCAGAAGCACACCACTGCTCCAGCATTTTCCATTCCGTATTCGGATCAGAATTTCCCGATGCCATCGCAAACATCCGAACCGCCGTCTCGCGGCTCAGAATTCCGTTGGAGACCGACGTCACCAGACCCTGCGTCAGTGACAGCAGCTCCGGATCGGTAGACGGAAACCATGCCGGCCACCGCAGGCTCATGCGGCAGTACGGCAGGTCCTTGACCAGCGTTCCCCCGATCCGCAGCCCGTTTTCCAGAACACAGGAAAACCGGCACGCCATCCGGTAAATCGAGAGCAGCGCCCCCTCGCCGTAGGAATGCCGCAGACGATCCACCAGCCAGATCAGTGGCTGACACATCATCTCCATGGCCTTGCCCGACTGCGCACCACCAACCCGGTCGCCATGCGCCCGGTTGCCATGCAACTGCTCAAGCACCACCAGACGCAGTTCCCGATAATGATCGAGCACCGCCCCCGCCGCATTCCCGTTGATTTCCAGCAGTTTGGCATCACCTTCCGGCGGCAGCGTCAGCGCCGAAGCCGCCCCGCCCTGATGCGCCACACCGTCGGAAAACCCACCCGTCTTCAGCACCAGCGTCGGATCAGACCCGTATTTCAGCCCCCGACCTGCCTGTGACAGCAGATAATCCGCCTCGATGACCGTATCGATCGCCCGCTCGAACGTGCATTCACCTTCCGGATCACGCCCATAAGGCCCACCCAGATTGCGCGTCCAGACAATCGGCACAAACCCCAGCCCATGCCGCACGGACCGGCTTTCATCCCGGACCCCGCCATCCATCCCCACTAGCCAGGGCACGGAAACCGCACAGTCCAGAGGCGTCCAGATCCGTTGCCACCAAAACTGTGCGCCCAGAAGCTCATCCGCAATCGGATAGCCCTGCGCCGCCAGATCCCGCCCCCGAACCAAAAACCGCTCCTCAACCCGAAGCAGTTCCCCCGTCGCATCATCCCAGAACGGCGTCAGATACGCCGTTTCCAGAACCGACAGTTTCGGAACCCCTGCCGAGACTTCGAACAGGATCGCAACCGACCCAACCGACCCCAGCCGCGCCGCCTCCATCAGCAGCGACGCCAGCCTGGTCTGGGAAGCGAACGTGCTCAAGGTTTCCGTCACCCGCGCATCATCCGTCACCAGACCCGGCCAGTGCGTATCCCCGAACAGCAGCGAAACCGACTCATCCACCACCGTCCGGCACAGATTTGTCCGTACCGAAGGACGCCGGCTGGACAGCGGAATGTATTCCCCCGCCCCCGACTTCTCCATCGAGAACGGGTGCGGCAGCGCATCATACTGCGTCCCATCCAGAACACGCTTAAGCGCCAGCAGCCGCGCCGTCCGCGCGGACGCACCCGCGGGAACAGCGTAACGCTGTTGCAGGGACAACCAATCCATGTGTTCTCCATTGTTTCAGGCCGCATTCCGACCCGCAAAGATCGGTTCAGCGCGCCAGCGAAAATCCAGACGAGCTCCAGCCCGTCATGCCGCCACGTCCGGCAAGCATCAGTTCACTCAGCCCCCAGACCATCGCATCCGCCCGGTCCGGAGACCGTGGTCCGCGATATCCGCTGACCGAAAAATGGCAGAGCTGATCCTCCAGAGCCGTGAACCGGCCATGATGAACAACCCTGCCAACCTCATAGAGTGCCGCAACCGGTTCGGCGCGTGCCGCCTTGCCCCGCGCCGCCGTCACCAGCTTGACCGAGGCATGCGCCCGCACACTCCGGATCGTGCCCTCTACCAGAGCCCCGCCGAAGTTCCGCTCCGCAACAATGCGTTCAGCACCCCATTCATCAAATGCCCGCAGGGCCCTGGCAGCCCAGCCCGCCGGACTATCCCTGGCAGACAGATCTTCCAGAACATGTCCCACACCAGCCGCATCAACGCCACAGACCACAATCCCGATTTCATCGGACCTGTAATCTTCCGGTCCCGCAGCCCCCGAAGGATCAACAGACACCAGAATACGCCGCATACGGGCCGCCACATCCGCCCGGCTCTGCGCCGTAACCGCCGCCTCACGCCGGAACATCTCCAGCCGCCACAGCGCACCTTCAACAACCGATTGATATTCACCATAAAGAAACCGCCGCTTTTCCCGCTCAGGGAGCGATTCAAGGCTGGCGAGATAATCCTCGCTCAGATTATCCCGGTTGGCCTGCGGATTGAGGATCATCGTCGCATACAGCGACCTGTCCGCTAACGGTTCCCCCGACTTCGGCTCGATCCCGCTTTCGAAAAGCACATAAAGCCAGTGTCCCATGCTCGGCGGATTGGCATCGATATATTCCTTCACCGCCAGACCGGTTTTCTGCGCCAGACGCGTTAGAAGCATGTTCCGCGCGCCATAACTGATCTGGCTGGCTTCGTTCAGATAAACCGTCGCAAACTCCAGACCGAGGATCTTCTCGGTCCGCTGCTCGTCATCCAGCCCCCCGAAAAAGATCGTCGATCCATTCGGGAACGTCACAACACAGTCCTGCCGGTCCAGCTTCCACCCGACCTGCGGAAAACACATCCGCATGACCTTCGGAAACGTGTCCCGCAAAACCGACGCCTTCAGCGCCGTCAGCCGATGGCGAAAAATGCCATGCCGACTGTCCGGAGCCTTCAGCGCCCGTATCACAACGGCCCGAACCAGAACAAAGGTCTTTCCCGACCGCGAGCCGCCCCTCAGAAGAATATGTCTTGCCGGCCCACCAAGCAGCCGCACCGCCTCACGCTGCGAATCATTCAGCCTAAAGGGCGCTGTCATCACTACTGATATTGATCGAAATCGTCCCCGAACGTCCCTCGGACTCCATACCCGCCCTGAAACGGGATGGGCGATGCGCACGAAGCAGAAACGCCATCAATCCGTCGCTATACCGTTTGCGAACAATCGGATTACCCGTATCCGGATCGCAGACAACTCGCCCCGCATAGGTAATAGGCTCGTCATATCCTTCCACGGCGCGTCGACGCGCTTCCGCTTCCAGGGCATCCACAGCCTCTTCGAGAGCCTCCTCCCAACGCGCAGAAAATTCCTTATCCGTATCTTTCCAGAGATATAACGTACTGCGCCGGACCTCGGCGACACGCCCGGCTTCCGAAATATTTCCACTGACAGACAGATGTTCGAGAAATCTCTTTTTCCGTTCCCATGACTGTTCCCGTCGCAAAGAACATTTACCAGATACGTCTTCATCCATCTGCTTCAACCTTTTCTCCCGGATCGACCCGAGAACCAACCCTCACCCGGCTCTCAGCGAAGCCTCCCTGCGGCTCATCATCATGCCACCGTCCAGCCAGACCGCCCGGACCGGGGCCTGCCGGAAACGCTTCCTGTTGTTTGCATCCTTACGTGTCGGGATTTCTCCGTTCCGCTGGGTCTGTTCCCGTTCCGCCCGTACAGCCAGACGAGACACGATTTCCGGTGCAACACGACCGAGCACCCGAGCCGACAGAACCGATCGCTGACAGGGAATGGACCGACACCTGACATCCAGCCGGGAAAGCCCCGCATCCACCAGTTCATGCCATTCCAGAACAACATCCGCCCGATGCACGGGCTCCCCTTCATACACAAGAGGACAACCTAAAAATGAACCGGAATTTTCCTGAAGAACCACAAATGTTTGACGGCCAGACAAAACGACACTGCCAGAAGAAATTTCATTTTTTTCCATAATTCAGGAAACTTCCAAAATAAAAGCCGCCCTTCTTCTGGAAGGGCGGCTTTTTTCTTTAAGATTTAATTCTTCAGTATGCATTTATTATAATAAAACCGCGTTCAAATAGCAAGCGATAATTTATCGTTAACGAGATTTTTTCCTGTTCTTGTTTCTGGACATCGTCTCATACACATGCGCGAGCTGCTCCAGAAGCAGGGCGCACTGAGCCGAAACCTTCATCCGGGCGCGCCCTTCCGACAGAGCCGGATAAAGATGACGCGCCATTGCCGAGAACGACATCTCGCGCGCCAGAAGCATCTCAAGACGGACATGAGCGCACAGTCCAAGCATGTCCCGAATCTGCGTAAGCCGCGCAGAGCACTGCCCGCGCCCCATCATCCAGGTATGAATATCCCCACGCTCACGGATACGACCATCAGATGGCGGATTTTCCATCACACCAAGCGATGCGAAGACATATTCCCGATACCACCGATCCGCCGCCGCCAGTTCATCATCCCCGATATCGCCGGCATCATACATGGACTGCACCGCATTCACGACCCGGAACGTGTTTGCAACTTCACGGATTTCCGAATGCCGGTACCGCTCCGTAGTCGGCTTCACTACAACGTTCGGCATGCCACACATTCCCACCACAGACACGTCCTGCACCATATTCAGCATCAGTTGATCTCCATCCCGGCGTCACGACCGCCTATCGGCTGAAGCCCCGGAAAGACCGGCACCAGATCCGCACCCCACAGCGCATTCCAGCTCACAGGATGCCCGGCCGGAAGCGCCTCAGCCGTCTCCCTGTCAGTCACCATCCGTGCTCGCGAAGAGAATGCTCCAGATGCTTTTTTGGAAGGACGCCCCCGCTTCTTGCGAGCCCCCTCCCGCTCAGGTACCCAGCCATCGGAAGCAAGCATGGCAGCGAGAGCGCTTGCGGAGACCCGACGGGGTACGGAACCTGACTTGACCTGCTTCATCTCAACATCCTTTATCAGTACAGAACTGTTACCAATTTTGGCAAAATGCCACAGCATGTGATAAAAAAAACTTCTTCTGGATTTGGCATAAAGCCATTGCTAAAAAGGCCTCATGGCCAAACACAAGCGCCCGGACTCTCTGACTGCACTCCAACGAGCCATCGGAACTCGCATTTCCTGGGCTCGTGAACTCGTCATGCCCAACCAGAGCGAGTGCGCCCGCCTGCTTGGCGTTGATGCCTCGACACTCAACAAGATCGAACGTGGAGACCGTGCGCCCAGCGTCTTTCTCATCGCAGCGCTCTCGAACCGCCTGCGCGTGTCGACAGATTTTCTTCTGAAAGGCGTCCTGAACGGTCGTACCGACGAAGAACTGGCCCTGCGGCTGGCTGCCCTGCACCCAGAGTTGGTGCTCCAGCGACAAGACATGGCTCCGAGCACGGACAGAAGCACGCCTTCCGACACACCTGATCCGCCCAAGAGACCAGATGAGGAGATCCATTAGTGGCCGTTTCACTGGTTTCCGTACGCATTCAGGCGCCCCCCATTCGATACGACACGATCAATTCGCTTCATCGATGGAATGAACAAATCGGAAGCGTCACCGGTCATCAGATCGTCTGAATTCATGGACCAGCTCCCTTCCTTCCCCGTCAATTGCCCCCATGGCAACCACCGATTAACGATAAATTAATGGCACTGTGCCATGGGGTCAAGGAACAAATGTGGCTTTGAGCCATTAATACAGGTTTTGGCTGCTGCCAATTTTCCGCATTGCAGCCACAATCGGACGTTGCGAGCGCATTTTTTCTCGCAAGTTTTACAGAGAAAGCACTCTGAAGAGTTTCATATTACAGCTTTTTTCAAACATCGGACTCAGCATTAATCCGTACTTCTCAAGTATTGATTTGAAAAATTGCAACATTCTGTTTCTGTCACCGCAAAAATTCTTTTGAAAAAATCATGCCGTTTTTTTGGCGTCAAAGCGTCCGGCTAGATATTTTTCCAGCCGAAACGCCCTCCTTTGGGAGAAGCTCAAAGATTTTCAGAGCCATTCCCCCATTCAAAGTACTCACCCCTGCGGGAAAGTTACTCGTGGATGACGTCCAGATCCCCGAAGCGGGTGTATTCTCCTTCGAAGTACAGCTGAATCATCCCGGTAGGGCCATGCCGCTGCTTCTCAAGAATCAGTTCGGCCTTGTTGTGCACGAGAGCCATCTTCCGCTGCCACTCTTCTGTCGCAACCTGGAATTTGTCATTGCTGTCGTAAGCGCTGTCCTTGGGCTGACGCTGCTGCAGGTAATATTCGTCGCGATAAACAAACATGACCGCATCTGCATCCTGCTCGATCGAACCCGATTCGCGCAGATCCGACAGCATAGGCCGCTTGTCCTCACGCGATTCGACCTGACGTGAAAGCTGCGACAGGGCGATCACTGGCACGGAAAGCTCTTTCGCAATCGCCTTGAGCCCCTGCGTGATCATCGAGATTTCCAGAACACGACTGTCGGGTTTTGTCCCGATAGCGGGCCGCATCAGCTGCAGGTAATCCACCACAACCAGACTCAGCCCCTGCGTCCGGGCCAGACGACGGCAGCGCGTCCGCATGGCAGACAGGGAAATCGCCGGCGTATCGTCAATATAAAGAGGCAGTCTCTGGAGTTCGCGGGCAACCCGGACAAACCGGTCAAATTCCTTCTGCCCGATATCACCGCGACGGATCTTCTCACCCGACACCTCGGCTTCACCCGACAGGATACGAGTCGCCAGCTGCTCGGATGACATTTCCAGCGAGAAAATCGCAACGGACCCTTTGGGCTTCTCTCCGCTATCCTCGGCATCCCGTAGAATCGCCCGTGCCGCCGAGAACGCGATTTTGGTCGCCAGCGCCGTCTTGCCCATCGCAGGTCGCCCCGCGAGAATAATCAGATCAGATGGATGAAGCCCACCGGTCCGCTTGTCGAAATCCCGCAGCCCGGACGTCAGACCCACAACGTCCCCAGTCCGCTGATAGGCCTTGGTCGCAACACTGACCGCTTCCGTCAGCGCCTTGGTAAACGAGACAAACCCGCCTTCCTGACCACGCTCCGTCGCAAGCTTGAACAATGCTTCCTCGGACGCCGCAATCTGATCGGAACCGTCCAGATCGGGCCGCGCACCAAAGGCATTGTTGACGACCGTCTCACCAATATCGATCAGCTGGCGGCGAACCCAGGCATCATGAATGACCCGACCGTAATCGCCCGCGTTGACGATACCCACCATCGCCGTCAGCAGCTTGGCCAGATAAGCCGGACCGCCCGCAGCATCCAGAACACCGGTATGCTCGAACTCCGCCCGCATGGTCACGGGATCAGCCAGCTGCCCCCGCTCAATGCGCCGGGCAACAGCTTCATAGATCCGCCCGTTAACCGGGTCGGAAAAATGCGCCGGTTCCAGAAAGTCCGAAACCCGCTCATAGGCCTTGTTGTTGGTCAGGATGGCGCCCAGAAGCGCCTGCTCGGCGGCCGTGCTGGAAGGCGGGCTCCGCCTCAGCAGGACACCCAGATCTCCATCGTTCGAGGAACCATCAGATACGGCTGGAGAGGAATGCGATTCGATCATGTTCACACGGTCCTTCTACCATCCCATCCCATAGCCAGAAACGGATTACCTAGCGATCCAGCCATCCTCTGCCAGAACCACGCCCGCCAGATACAGGCTTCCGCAGATCAGCACCCGCGCAGGCGCTCCGCCTTCCGCAACCAGACGCCCCAGCGCCTCTCTGACAGTCGGGCCAGCAATCGCCCGCCCCCCCGAAGCCGCAATGATCTCTTCGACCGGCATCGCCAGATGCTGCCCCGGCTCCGCCACCGCCTGAACCGAAGCCGCACGCTCGACAATCGGCTTCAGAAACCCCGAAGCATCCTTGGTCTGCTTTACGCCAGCAATCACATGGACAGGCCGGTCCTTCCAGTCATCCAGAACCGTCCCCAGAACCTGCCCGGCATCCGGATTATGACCACCATCCAGATAAAGCTCCCACCCCGCAGGCAGCATCTGCGCAAGTGTTCCATCCAGCTTCTGCAACCGCGCAGGCCAGAAGGTCCGGGCAATGCCCTGATAAGCCGAGAGCGGCAGCGCCACACCCGAAACCCGGAGGGCCGCAACCGCCAGCGCCGCATTCCCGGCCTGATGTCGCCCTTTCAGAGCCGGTAGCGGCAGAGAAAGCGCACCATCCGCATCCCGATACTCCAGACCATCCGCACGCTCGGTGAAAACAACATCCTGCCCGATCACCCGAAGCGGCGCATTCAGCTCTGCAGCCCGGCTACGAATGACATCCAGCGCCTCCGGTACCTGGGCCGCCGAAACAACCGGCACACCCTCCTTGATGATCCCGGCCTTCTCCCCGGCAATGGCCGCAACCGTACTGCCCAGAAACGCCTCATGATCCAGACTGACCGGCGTAATCACACAGGCCGCAGGCTTCGGCACGACATTGGTCGCATCCAGCCGTCCCCCAAGCCCGACTTCCAGCACCACCAGATCGGCCGGAACCTGCGAGAACAGCAGGAACCCCGCCGCCGTCAGAACTTCGAAAACCGTAATCGGAGCGCCGGCATTGACCTGCTCGACCTTTTCGAGCGCGGCCACCAGAACATCCTCGTCCACAAGCCGCCCCGCCAGACGGAAGCGCTCGGTCACGCTCACCAGATGCGGGCTGCTCATGACATGAACGCGCAGACCACCAGCTTCAGCAATCGCCCGCAGATTGGCGCAGGTGCTGCCCTTGCCGTTCGTCCCGGCCACGTGAATGACCGGCGGCAGATGACGCTCGGGATTGCCCAGCTTCGCCAGAAGCGCCTCAAGCCGCCCCAGCGAAAGATCAATCAGCGCCGGATACAGCTCCTGCAACCGTGCAAGAACGGCACCCGGCCGGCCCTGATATTCGCCGGACAACCGAACCGGCGCCCCACGCTCCGCAGTCATCAGGCCGCTGCGTCGGAAACGGTTTTCTGGCGCATCATGATGCCCAGAATCCGCCCCAGAAGTTCCGGAAGCTCGGAGCGCTTGGCCACGATATCGACCATGCCATGCTCACGCAGATACTCCGACCGCTGGAAGCCTTCCGGCAGCTTCTCGCGAACGGTATCCTGAATGACGCGCGGCCCTGCGAATGCGATCAGCGCATTGGGCTCGGCGATATGCACATCGCCCAGCATCGCAAAAGACGCCGAAACACCACCCGTCGTCGGATTCGTAAACACAACAACATAAGGCAGACCCGCTTCCTGAAGCATCTGCACACCGATCGTCGTCCGCGGCATCTGCATCAGGCTGACAACACCTTCCTGCATCCGCGCCCCACCCGAAGCCGTATAGACCACCAGCGGCGCCTTCTGCAGAACCGCCAGACGGCAGGCGGCCACAAAAGCCTCGCCCAGCGCAGCGCCCATCGTCCCCAGCAGGAACTCGGGCGCCATGACGGCCACAACAGTCTTCTGCCCCTTGATCAGGCCATGAGCAACGACCAGTGCCTCATCGAGATGCGACTTGTTCCGCGCATCCTTCAGGCGGTCCGTATAACGCTTGGAATCCTTGAACCCCAGCGGATCGACCGGCATCTTCGGCAGCTCGATGGTGGTGTATTCCCCCCCATCGAACGTCCAGCCCAGACGCTCCTTCGCCGTCGCCCGCATGTGATGCCCGCAATGCGGACAGACCTTCTCGGACCGCTCCAGCTCCTTGGTGAGCATCATTTGCCCGCAGGATTCGCAGTTGGTCCACAGATTGTCCGGCACGTCCCGCTGAAGCAGGCCACGCAGCTTGGGTCGGACGTAGTCGGTCATCCAGCTCATGTCGTCTCGTTACTTTCTGCCCGCCTTCAGGACAAAGGACGGAGTGGGGTGAAAGCCCGGCAAAGGGCCATATTCTCTGCCGCGTTTTAACGCCGGAAGGCCAAATATGCCAGCCCGCGCATCAGTCCCCTTCTTAACGCTCCCGCCTGATCCATAAAACATGGCATCTTTACCAGCACGACCCATCCCAGCGGGCGTTGTGTCCCGTATCCGGCAGACCTCCCGAAAAAGAGGCAGCCTAACAGACCACGCCCCTGAACGGAGAAGACCATGTCCGACAGTTTCAACACCATCCGCTTCCCCAGCCCACAGGGCCTCAAGCCCGGCTGGTTCATCGGTTTCGGAGCTTTCTTGATCATTCTCGGCATCCTGGCAGCCCTGGATGCCATCACCACCACCCTGACCAGCATGGTTATCCTCGGCGTTCTGATGATCATCGGTGGCGTCGCCCAGGTCATGCAGAGCTTCGCCCATCGCGGCCTGCCCGTCCCGAACCAGTGGCTCTCCGGACTGATCGGCGGCCTCTACATTCTTGGTGGCATCCTCCTGATCGAAGAACCCGCCACGGGCTCCATTTTCCTGACCGCCATCCTCGCAGGCTGCCTGATCTTCGCAGGCCTCGCCCGCACCTTCTGGGCCGGCGGCCACCGCAACAACAGAAGCTGGCTCGCCCTAGCCATTAGTGGACTCGTCACGCTGCTCATCGGCATCATGCTCTACATGACGCTGCCCTGGTCCGGCCTGTGGCTGATCGGCATGTTCATTGCCGTGGAACTGCTGATGGCCGGCGTCGCCACCGTCCTCTTCGGACTGTCCCTGCGCAACGACAGCGTCTGAGTATCCTGTTCCGGCAGGTACCAACCTGCCGGAACATCACAAATCAGGCCCGAACGGCCGCCGCCAGACCTTCAAGCTGCTTCAGAACAGCCGGAACGGTCCGCTCCGTCGCCCGACCATCATCAAGCGTGCCAGCCATGGTCTTGATCAAAGCCGAAGCCACAACAGCCGCATCCCCGATCCGCGACGCTGTCCGCGCCTGCTCCGGCGTGGAAATCCCAAAACCGACAGCGACTGGAAGATCGGTGACTTCCCGGATCCGCGGCAGCGCCTTCTCCAGATCCGCCGCACTCGCACTGTTCGTCCCGGTAATCCCGGTAATGCTCACATAATAGACAAACCCGCTCGCCTCCCGCAGGACGTGGAACAGACGGGAATTCGACGTCGTCGGCGCCACCAGCGATATGATATCGAGACCCGCTTCCCGCGCATGCGCATCCAGCAGATCCGCTTCTTCGGTCGGCATGTCGACGACGATGATCCCGTCCACACCTGCCTGAGCCGCCTCAAAGCAGAACTCGGCCGGACCATAACTGTCGATCGGGTTCAGATACCCCATCAGCACGATCGGTGTTTCATTATCCGTCTCGCGGAACGCCCGGACCATCTCCAGCACACGCCCTAGCGTCGCCCCGGCCTTGAGGCCACGAAGTGCTGCCGCCTGAATCGTCGGCCCATCCGCAGACGGATCGGAAAACGGCACGCCGACTTCAATCAGGTCCGCCCCCGCCGCCGGCATCGCCCGCAACAACTCCAGCGAAGTATCATAATCCGGGTCGCAGGCCTGAAGATACGGGATCAGCGCGCCGCGCCCTTCCTTCTTCAGGGCCGCAAAACGTGTCTGGATACGGCTCACAGCTTCACTCCCAGATGATGCGCCACAGTAAAGATGTCCTTGTCTCCACGCCCGGAGACATTCAGGACAATGATCTGGTCCTTCGCCATCGTGGGCGCGATCTTCATGACATGCGCCAGCCCATGCGCACATTCGAGCGCCGGGATAATACCCTCCGTCCGCGTGCAGACCTGGAACGCCTCAAGCGCCTCCTCATCCGTCACACCGACATATTCGGCCCGGCCAATATCATTCAGCCAGGAATGCTCCGGCCCGATCCCCGGATAATCCAGTCCCGCGCTGATCGAATGCGCTTCCTCGATCTGACCGTGCCTGTCCTGAAGCAGATACGTCCGGTTGCCATGCAACACACCCGGCCGGCCACGGGAAATGGATGCTGCCGTCTTCCCGGAATCCAGCCCATGCCCTGCGGCTTCAACACCGATCAGCTTCACATCCACATCATCAAGAAACTGATGGAAAATCCCCATCGCATTCGAGCCGCCACCAATGGCCGCCACGATCACATCCGGCAGACGCCCCTCGGCCTGCATGATCTGTTCCTTGACCTCCACCCCGATAACGGACTGGAAATCACGCACCATCTCCGGATACGGATGCGGCCCGGCCACAGTGCCAACAAGGAAATACGTGTCGGCGACATTGGCCACCCAGTCACGCATGGCCTCGTTCATCGCATCCTTGAGCGTCCCCGCCCCGGCGGTCACAGGCTTCACTTCCGCGCCCAGCAGATGCATGCGGAACACATTGGGCTTCTGCCGCTCAACGTCCGTCGCACCCATGTAAATGGTGCATTTCAGCCCGAAGAGTGCACAGACCGTCGCTGTCGCCACACCGTGCTGCCCCGCACCGGTCTCAGCCACAATCCGCGTCTTGCCCATCCGCCGGGCGACAAGAATCTGGCCCATGACGTTGTTGAGCTTGTGCGAGCCGGTATGGTTCAGCTCTTCACGCTTGAAGTAGACCTTCGCCCCGCCAAGCTCCTCCGTCAGATGCTGCGCAAACCACAGCGGGCTCGGACGACCGACATAATCCTTCAGGTAATAGTCCAGCTCCTTGCGGAATTCCGGATCAGCCTGCGCGGCGCGATAGGCCTCATCCAGCTCAAGCAGCAGCGGCATCAGCGTTTCCGCCACGAAGCGGCCACCAAAAATCCCGAACCGCCCCCGGTCATCCGGACCGGAACGGAGGGAATTGGCCAAAGGAGATGACAGGGGGGAAGATGTGTTCGTCATACCGCACTCGGTTCCACTTCAGGGCCCCAAAGCGATACCAAGGGCAGCCTCCGCCGTCCATCCACCACGCTGATTTCCGACGTATTCTGAAACAATTACGCGGTCTGGGCCTTGCGATCCTAAAGCAGGCAGGACATGAGAGAGCCTCACCGCCATTTCATTTTCCCCGAGGACCTGCCTGATGTTCCTGGTGCGCCCCGCTGGTGCTCCGGCCCGGGAAACCGGACCGGACGTCGATATTTCCAAAGCGGTCTGGCTCGACCTCATCAACCCGACCCCGGACGAAATCGCCCGTGCGGAAAAAGCCCTCGGAACCCATGTTCCCCGCCGGGACGAACTCGAAGAAATCGAAAGTTCATCCCGGCATCATGAAGAAGATGGCGTCCTTTACCTCTCCACACCCCTCGTCCGGCGGGAGGAAGACACGGCCTTCTCCCTGCCGATCGGCTTTGTGCTGACGGACCATCGCCTCGTCACCGTCCGCTATGCCGACTACTACGGCTTCGACATCGTCGGCCGCCGACAGGCGGAGCGCGACCCTGCCAAGGGCGATCCATCCGCCAACGAACTCCTCGTCGAGATCATCGAGGAAGTCATCAACCGCCTGGCCGATATTCTGGAAGGCCTCGGTCGCGCCCTCGATGCCATTTCCAGACGCGTATTCAGGGCTGACCACCCCCGCGATCCCGCCCGCGCCGGCGAGATGCTGCGTGAAACCCTGCGTCGCCTCGGCCATGCGGGCGACCTCGCCTCCATGACCCGTGACAGTCTGCTCGGCCTTGACCGTATCCTAATCTATATCGGCGACAGGACGGAAAAAGACCCGCAGGCCCTGAAAACCCGCATCAAGGTCGCAGGTCGCGACATCGCCTCCCTCAACGACTTCGATGCCCAGACCGTCAACAAGGTCCAGTTCCTGCTCGACGCCACACTCGGCTTCATCAGCATCGAACAGAATGACGGCATGAAAGTCCTGACCGTGGTCAGCGCGATCGGCATCCTGCCGACCCTGATCGCCGGCATCTACGGCATGAATTTCCACGACATGCCCGAACTCTCATGGAAATACGGCTATCCTTACGGCCTGACCCTGATGGCGCTTTCGGTCATCCTGCCGCTCTTCTGGTTCTGGCGCCGCGGCTGGTTCGGCGCCCGCTAGGACGCCTCTTCCACCCGAAGCCCCGGCCCCACAGACCGCTCCGGCAGAACCGAACGCTGATACGCGACCGGAAACTGCCGCAGCTGCTTTTCCCACAGAGCCGGGTCACCATTGCCGTCCTTCGGCAGAACGACACTGTCCACCCCGCAGCGGCGCAGAAACGCCGCCTGGTCCGGCAGGATATGCCCCTCGGCCCGGATCTCGCCGGAAAAGCGCAGATATTCCTGCAACTCCCGGGCCTGCGTGAACCCACGCCCATCCCGGAAAATCGGGAACCGCAGCACCACAAGCTCCAGCCGGTTCAGATAAGGCTTCAGAAGCGTCGGATCATCCGCACTCTCCAGCAGAACTGCCCGCGCATCATCCCGCTCCGCCAGTTCTGCAACCGTCACCAGCACATCATGAACCTGTGCGGTCCGCTCGCCGAGTTCAAACAGCTTCATATGCCGCCTCCCTGAAAGGCTCATGCCCCAGACGTGTCAGCGTATCGAGGAACGTCTCTCCGCTCTCCCGGCGCCCGAGATAGCAGTCCACAAGCCGCGCAATCGCATCCACGGTCTCGTCTTCCGGCAGAGCCGCCCCCAGAATCGTCCCGATCGCCGCACCATTCTCGGCCCGGCCACCAACCGTCAACTGGAAGAATTCTTCCCCGCGCTTGTCCACACCCAGAAGCCCGATATGCCCGGCATGGTGATGCCCGCAGGCATTGATGCAGCCCGAAATGTTGATTCGGAGCGCCCCGATTTCCGCCTGAAGCGCCGTATCCGCAAACCGGGCCCCCAGCTTCTGCGCAATCGGAATGGACCGCGCATTCGCCAGTGCACAATAATCCAAACCCGGGCACGCCACGATATCGCCGATCAGACCGATATTCGCTTCCGCCAACCCGACTTCTGCCAGCCCCAGCCACAGATCCCGCAGCCGGTCCTTGCGCACATGCCCCAGAACAACATTTTGCAGATGCGTGATCCGAATCTCGCCAAACGAATACGCATCTGCCAGATCCGCCAGCCGCGCAATCTGCGCCGAGGTCGCATCCCCCGGAATCCCCCCCGCCGGTTTTAGAGAAATGGTCGCAATGATATGCCCCGGATCCCGATGGACATGCGTATTGCTCCGCACCCAACGGTCAAAAAGCGGATCATCCCGCCGCTGCTGCGCCAGAACCGCATCCGCATCGGCCGGAGCCTCAAGCTGCGGCACGGCAAACCGCGACCGGATCGCCGCAACCGCCTCCGGCGTCAGCCGATACCGCTCCAGATCCATCTGGGAGAGCTCCGCTTCGACAGCCTCGCGATAGGCCTCAACGCCAATCGCCTGCACCAGGATCTTGATCCGCGCCTTATAAATATTGTCCCGCCGTCCATGCGCATTATAGACACGCAGAATGGCCTCGAGCGTCGCCAGAAGATGCTCTTCCCGCACACTGTCAAACAGTTCCTGACCGATGACCGGGGTCCGCCCCAGACCACCCCCCACGAAAATCCGGAACACCGGCGCCCCATCCTCACCCGGACGGGCCAGAATCCCGATATCATGGAAGCGCGCCGCTACCCGGTCATTCGGACTGCCCGAAATCGCAATCTTGAACTTGCGGGGCAGGAACGTGAACTCGGGATGCAGTGTGGACCACTGACGCAGGATTTCCGCATGAACCCGCGGATCCACCAGTTCATCCGCTGCAGCCCCCGCATACTCATCCGCCGTCACATTGCGGATGCAGTTCCCGCTGGTCTGAATGGCATGCATGTCCACCTCAGCCAGCTCACGCAGAATGGCAGGCGTATCCTCAAGCCGGATCCAGTTAAACTGGATGTTCTGCCGCGTCGTGAAATGCCCGTAATCGCGATCATACCGCCGGGCAATCTCACCCAGCTTGCGCAGCTGCCGGCTGTCCAGAATCCCATAGGGAATGGCAACCCGCAGCATATAGGCATGAAGCTGCAGATAGAGCCCGTTCATCAGCCGCAGCGGCTTGAACTCATCCTCGCTCAGCGTCCCGTCCAGACGACGGTTCACCTGCCTCTCAAATTCGGCAATCCGCGCCTGAAGAAAATCCCGGTCAATCCGGTCATACTGATAATGGCCGACAGGAGCACTCACTGCTGGCTCTCCACTGCAAATTCGGGATGAACGGTCGGACCATGAGCCCGAATCTTTTCGCGTACGGTGACGGGCTCCGGCGGCATAACAGCCTGCACCGCCGTATCGTAAACGCCTACAACACCATCACGCTGGGCTTCCCCGGCCACACGCGCCAGCACCGCTTCCGTCTCATCCGCATCCAGAAGAGCCGCGCGTCCAATGTGAAGATCCCAGCTTCCGTCCGCACACCACCAGACGGTACGACCATCCAGAAGACGGTTGGCGGTCAGAACCAGCTTCTGGCCAGGTTCAAGTCGGACAGGACGTTTCATCAGCGCTCACCTTCCTGATGAATCCCGATCTCACCCTGCGGCTGGACCCATCATGAATCCGTCCTCAATCCCCTCTTCCGACAAAAGAGACGGGAAAATACCGAGGACATGGGGCTTACCACATCGGCTCAAACATTGATCCATCATGGTAAGATATCCAGTCCTGTAAAACCCATTTCGTGGTTTTTACAAAATACTTTTTTTACTGGTTATATAGAGAAGGAGATCGGGGCACGGCTTGGACGCTGCATCCCGGCCTCTTCCGCATTCTGAAGCAGATGCTCCAGCGTAACCGACGCCATCTTTTCAGAAACGTCCTGATCCACCGACTGCCAGAATGGCTCCAGAACCTTGGTCCGCAGAAGATTCGTGCCTTCTTCCGGCATTTCCGGATCTTCCGTCACAGTGCGGACGATCTCGTTCAGCGTAATAGTCCGCGGCGGCCGACCCAGACGATATCCCCCTTTCGGGCCGCGCACACTCGACAGCAACCCGGCACGGGACAGCGCCTGCAGCACCGGCTCGATCCCCCGGCGGAGCATGTCACCCCGTCTGGCAATATCCGCACCACTCACCACCCCAGACCGGCCCGCATGAAAGGCGACATCCAGCATGATGGATATGGCGGTCAAAGCTCTGTCACGACGGAGATACATGAGAATTCCGATTTGCTGCGAAAGACTGTGCCATCATGACATAGTCCGATTTCAGTTCGTCTATCTTGTTTTCCATGCCGGAATGTCAATCGCCCTTTCAGGACGTCTCCCCATTTCCAGCATATTCCCGATGAAAACGATGCCCCAGCGACGTCAGAACCTCATATCCGATCGTCCCGGCCGCTGCCGCAACATCATCCACGCTACGTCTGGGGCCGATCAGATCGACCATCATGTCGGGACCAAGTTTTCCATCCGGCACATCTGAAATATCCACAATCAGGGAATCCATCGAAACACGCCCGAGAAGCGGCAGACAGAAATCCTCAAACCACGCACAGCCCTGCCCGGCTCCATGCCGGGAAAATCCATCCGCATAGCCCACAGCCACAGTCGCGATCCGACGCGGCATCGTCGGCCGGTAGGTCAGCCCGTACCCGACCCCCTCACCCGGCAGAAGATCGCGGATCTGCAGGATATGAGCCTGCAGCTGGACGACCGGCGACAGCGGATTGGGCCCGTTCTGGTTCGGAGCAAGCCCATAAAGCGCAGCTCCCGGCCGCACCATGTCCAGATGATAGTCCGGGCCCAGAAAAATCCCCGAAGACGCCGACAGGCTCAGCGGCGCAGCCGGCAGCCGCGCAGACATCTCGAGCAGCCGGGCTTTCTGAGACGGATTGGCAGGATGATCCGGCGTATCGGCACAGGCCAGATGGCTCATGACCAGACTGACATCCAGTCCGTCCACAAGTCCCTCATCTTCACGCAAAGCCTCAAGATCCGCCTGCGAAAGACCAAACCGGGACATCCCGCTATCGACCTGAAGGGCCGCTTCCAGCGGAGCACCTGCCTGCTTCGCAGCGTCACGCCAGACCGCAATCTGCTCAAGACTGTTCAGAACCGGCCGCAACCCATAATGCGCGCATGCTCCGGCCGCATTCGGCCGCGGTCCATGCAACACCGTAATCCGCGCATCTTTTGAAACCACCGAACGCAGCCTGATGCCTTCATCAACATGCGCGACAAAAAAATCCTTTGCCCCGGCGCGCTCAAGCACCGGAGCCACGTGCGCAATGCCCAATCCATAGGCATCTGCCTTGACGACAACCGCACAGGACGCAGCGCCCACGCGGTTCTGAAGATATCGGTAGTTGGAAGCAATCGCGTCGAGATCCACCGTAAGGCGGGCTCCGGCACGAGAAGAAGGCCACAGAGGATCAGGACATGCGCTCATCATGAAAATCGAGACTATCCCCTTCCCCGTTAGAATATCCTGCCGGATAATCACAGAATCTTTCGATTAACAAAAAAATCATGGTCGAATCTGCGAAAATAGACCGATAATTCCAACATGATCTTCGACCGCATCACCGAATCCATTCTGCGCATCCTCCAGCATGACGGACGCCTCAGTAATGCCGAACTCGCACAGCGCGTCGGCCTGTCCCCGTCCGCCTGTCTGCGGCGGGTCCGCCTGCTGGAAGAACAGGGCGTCATCCGTGGCTACCGCGCCGTTATCGACGAGCGCTCAGCCCATAAACTGACAACGGTCATCGTCCAGATCACCCTCGAACGCCTGACCGACGAGACCCTCCGCCGCTTCGAGGCCCGCATCCGTGAATGTCCCGATGTCCGTGAATGCTATCTCATGACAGGAGAGGCCGATTACCTCCTCCACGTCGCCGCCCGCGATCTGGCCGACTACGAACGCATCCACAAGGAAGAGCTCTCCCGCCTGCCCGGCGTCGTCCGCATCCAGAGCAATTTCGCAATCCGCCCCGTCGTCCAGCGCTGGATCAGTCAGGACGCACCCTGAGATGCAAAAATGCGTTTGCGAACCATTTGCATTTGGATTAGGCTCGAGTCATCGGTCTCCGTGAACGAAAGCCTGCTTTTCCATGATCGTCTGTTCATGCAACGCGCTGTCCCACCGGGACATTGAAATCGCAATTCACAACGGTGCATCCCGACCGGCGGAAATCTATTCAGCCCGGAAATGCAAGGCCAAGTGCGGCAACTGTGTGCCCGGCATCGTCTGTCTTCTGCGCTCGGCCCTGCAGAAAACCCAGGCTGAACAGGCACAGCTCAACGCCGCATAAAAAACAACCCGGACAATGCCGGGTTGCCTGAAGCCATACGGCCTTATTCCTGCTCGGGCGCCGCAGCAGAGTTCTTCTGGATGTAGCGCTCAATCCCGACCTGCCTGATCAGATCGAACTGACGGTCAATGAAGTCCTCATGCTCTTCTTCATTGACGAGGATTTTCAGCAGAAGATCGCGCGAGACATAATCCCGAACGCTCTCACAGTAAGCGATACCGTCCCGCAGATCCTGAATGGCCTTCTCTTCAAGCTTCAGATCGCATTCCAGAATTTCCTGAACGGTCTGCCCGATCAGGATCGGGTTCAGACGCTGGACGTTCGGCAGACCGCCCAGAAACAGGATGCGCTCGATCAGCCAGTCTGCATGACGCATCTCTTCGATGGACTCGTCATATTCCTTCTTCCCCAGATGCGTGACACCCCAGTGCCTCAGCGTCCGGGCATGAAGGAAATACTGGTTGATCGCCGTCAGCTCATTCGTGAGCTGCGTATTCAGGTGCTCGATCACCACTGGATCTTTGATGGCCATGTTTCCAAACCCTCCCAAAAAAAGAAAAGAATATCGAACACCACAGGCAAAGGAGAGTCCTATTCTCTCTGACACTGCCGGTGACCGGACGACAGGGAACTCCACTCCGGCCGCAACCGCCACGCCAGTGACGGTCAGAATTAATTTACTTCCTGAAAAGGCAGGACAGCCATCATGCTCAATCCCGGTTTCCATCCCCTGACGACCGGAGATATCCCATGCCCCTCATTCGTTTTGACATGCTGGAAGGCCGTTCTGAAGCAGAACTGGCCACACTTCTCGACGCAGCCCATCAGGCCGTTCTCGACGCATTTCATGTCCCGCCCAGTGACCGCTATCAGATCGTCCATGAACACAGGAAAAGCCGGGTACGGATCGAGGATACGGGACTGGGCATTCCCCGCACCGATGATGTGATGATCATCTCAATCACGACGCGCCCGCGCACAGTTGAGGAAAAGACCACCTTCTTCCGTCTGCTCACCAGCACCCTGTCCGAAAAATGCGGTATCGCGCCCAGCGACGTCATGGTGAACTATGTCGAAAACACTGACGCCGACTGGTCCTTCGGCAATGGAGAAGCCCAGTTCCTGAATGGAAAACTGGGAACACCCAAACCCTCATGACGGTTCGGACAACTTCCCGCACATCCGGCAGTGATCTTCTGCGAAAATTGTCATGCCGGTAGATTCTAAATATTTCCAGAACCTCATATTTTTAAAAGCCAGATTTATTACCAGTGCGCAGGAATAAATTCGTCTTTTTTAAGTGATCTGAACTCTCGCTGCTTCCAGCCATTGAGTCGTCTCATTCATGGAGGCGACAATGCCTTTCTCACATAGTGCCCTTCTCAAAAACCCGACAAAAACTCCCGGCTCTCCCGATGAGCGGGAACATTTCGACCCTTATCCCGACAAAAGCCCGATCATTGACGAACCACCCGAGAATGACCTGCCCGGCGAGACCCCCTCACGGGAAAAGCCGGCCAACCGGGGACAGGCCCCGATGGGTCACTGAAGACGGGTATCCGACGATGATGAATGGAAAAGCAGACATCCCCGTTGCAGCGGAATTCCCTCGTGAAAACGGGAGCGTATCCCTTTTTGCCAACCGGTCCCTTTTCCCCGCAAGACCGGGCCTCGCATCCATCCATGGACATTCCATGGTCTGGAAACGGCAGAGAGTTGTCGCAATCCCCGTATGCAACGAAGAAGAGCACATCATCCCATGCCTTCTTGCACTTGCCGCCCAGAAAGATGCGCTGGACAGAGTTGTCCTGTGGATCAACAACACGACGGATGACACCCGCAACCGGGCACTCTCCCTGACCGGTAGACTTCCATTCGAACTGGAAACCGTCACGGTCTCTTACGACCCGGCGCAGGCAAGTGCCGGGCTGGCACGACGGGACGCCATGGCGCACACCGCCAAAACCGCAGCACCCGATGCCATCCTGTTTACTACAGATGCCGACAGCGAAGTCGCCCCTGACTGGACCGAAAACATTCTGGCGGCCTTCACGCAATATCCCGTCGAAGCCGTCTTTGGCCGGGTTCTGCTGATGCCTGAAGAATACCGGAAGATCCCGCCTCATCTGCATGAGGACGAACAGGCGGAAAGAGCCTATGGCGCGCTTCTTGAACAGATCGGACTGATGCTCCGTCCGGAAGCACATGACCCCTGGCCCCGGCATCAGGAACATTCGGGCGCAAGCATTGCTGTTACGCATGAAGCCTGGCGCAGGGTCGGCGGCATCCCGCACATTTCCTCAGGAGAAGACCGCGAGTTCTACAAAGCCCTGCGACGCCACGGGATCCCGGTTCGGCATGACCTGGAGGTCAGGGTTTATGTTTCGGCCCGCCTTCAGGGACGGGCACAGGGCGGCATGGCGGAAACACTCGCCCGACGCCTGATCGCGCAGGATGAATATATCGACGATGCTTTCGAGCCGGTCTCAAGACGCCTGCTGCGTCTTCGCAGGGAACATGCCTACTGGAATGCAGACCAGTACGCATTTCCCATGCAGCCCTACCCGGAGCTGCCGCTCGTCCATATCCGTCGTCAGGACCTTCCCAGACATCATGAACGCGCCCAGCGTGTCCTCAACGTCCTTCGTCAGCTGAAATCCCGGTTTTCAAAGGAGCTTCAGAGCGGCACAACCGGTCAATCCGATATCCCTCTCCACGCTCTGACAGATCAGACCGCCAGCCTGCCCCATGGCAGGTTTGGATGAAATGCTCAGCCGCCTCGTCACCAGTACAGGGCGTATCCGTCTCTCCCGTCCAGTTGACGAGCAGGATATGCCCTGCAGGCACGAGGCTTTCCGCCACCATGATGGCGAGGCGCTGGATATCCTCCGCTGTCAGGAAATACAGGATTTCTGAAATCAAAACGAGATCACATCCAGACGCTTCGAAAACAGGATAATCTGCTGGCAGAAATGCCTTGAGAAACGTCACATGCTCCTGCGCTTCGCATCGCTGCCGCGCGATGGACAGGGCATTTTCCGAGGCATCAACAGCCAGAACCCGCCCGCAGCGCAGCGCCAACGCCAGCGTACCGACACCAATCGCACACCCAAGTTCGACAGCAAATGAAACGGGACGGTCTGGAAGACACTCCAGCACCCTCGCCAGTTTCTGCTGTTCATAGGGACTGCTTTCCAAACCCCATGGATCAGAACCACCCTGAAACAGGCGCTCGAAGACCTCCGGCTTCCATGTCTCCCGGCTCATGATGCGATAAAGATTTCATAAGGCTGGATGATTTTTCCCAGAAGATGCTCCGGCAGGACAAAACCTTCCGGATCGTCCTCCACAACCAGACCTCTCTGGCTCCGATGCGCGTCAACAGCGTCCCGCTTCCTGTCGAGAAAATCCCGCACATCAAGACGCCATCCCGTCGGGACCGGCTCATCAATTTCCATATCAGGCGGAAGTGTCAGGCCCCAGACCGGATAAGCCAGTATCCTGAGATCCGGCAGAAGAGCTTTCAGTTTCTGCCCCATGACCCAGACAGCTTCGTGATCGCAGTGCGGATCATACCGCCAGGGAACAAGAACCGTGCTGCAGTCATAACGCCGGACAATCCCGGCCAACTGCTGCAAGGCACCGTCCAGCATCTTGCCTTCGCTTGGCACCGCCGTGTCCCGAAACCCTAGAAACAGCAACCGGTCGGAAGGCAGACCCAGCACAGACACAGCATCCCGGCTCTCCTCCTGCCGACACTGCGCCAGCCGCTGCGGTGGCCAGGACACGGACCCGGGATGAGACGCTGAGCCATCGGAAACAATCACCACCACCGGCGGCCGTCCTTCGCTGACAGCGCTGGCAATAAAGCCCCCACATCCCAGACTTTCATCATCCGGATGCGGTGAGAGTACAAGAGATGTGCCGGGCGCAATCTCATCCAGAGACGCGAAGGGAAAACTGGAAAAATACCGCAGCATCTCTTCGATTTTCATGCGACGACATCCTCCGGCCAGTCATGGCTGACAAACCAGCCCGCCGCGTCAGTCAGTGCTTCATCCGGCGCCGGCTGCCTCAGATAGGTCGCCAGATCCCGCATGACCTGTTCGACAGCCCTTCCTTTTACGAAGGAAGAAAGTCCCAGCCCCCTCTGCACAAGCGTAATCAACTCCAGAGCAGCCCGTTCAACCGCCAGTCGCGCAAGATTGACGGTCGCCGTGATCTCTTCCGGACTCACCTCCGCCCCCCCATACGCCGCCTGAGCGGCCTGACCGGTCCAGAGCGCCGCCGTTTTCTGCAGGATCAGCGCCTCTCCAATGCGACACAGCTGATGCGGATTATCCGCCCGCCCCCGCGCCACAAGCTCCTGCCTCAACAGATCAACCAGCCGATCCATGGCCCCGAGAGCAACAGCCGATCCGCGCCAGGCTCCGGCAGAAAACTCGGGTTGTCGCAGATAATCTCCTGCCGATCCGAGAACATCCCCGGCTGAAACATGCAGATCAGTGAAATCATAAGCACCGGTCCCGCTCGCCTGCATCCCTGTCAGCTTTCCCGGACCGGGTCGCCTGCGACTGGGATCGGTCGTCGGAGCAAGAACCATGACTGACGTATCATCCACGGTCGTCGCCGTGATCAGCGCCAGTCCAACCTGACTGACACCACTGGAAAACCCCTTGATACCGGACAGCCTGTAGCCGCTGCTTTCCTTCTGGATCGTCACAGGGGGATCGCCATCCGTCACCCATATCCCCGCCAGAACGCCGCTTTTAAGCGTCCGGGCCAACCTCCTGCGCTGATCTGCACTGCCATACAGCGCAACAAGGCGAATGACATTCACATGCCCCTCAAAGCACCGGCCAAGAGAAAGGCTGAGATACCCGGTCCGTCGCAGCAGGGTCAGGAGCGCGCCACGTCCTTCCGGAGAACTGGCCACACCAAGCCCCCCGTCTTCGAAAGGAAGCAACGCATCCAGTGCACCGATTTTCCTTAGAGAAGCGAGCAGGTCCTCAGGAAAGACATCTTCCGAAGATTTGAACGGCCTGGCCTTCCACTCCATAAACAGGCGTTGGAGCCTGTCCTGAAACACGGCAAGGCCTTCGCAGGAGATCTCCCGACCTGAATTCAACATGCCCGAGCATCCTTCCGCGCCAGCCAGCACACGCAACGTCTGGCAAGCAGTCAGGGATGCGCAGTCAAACTCCGTCCCCCAGTCACTCTTTCGAGGGCAGGCAACCCGGAACGCATCAAATCAGGCTGGATCAGAACCGTTGGGATGGGTTTCCGGCATCCCCCAGGCAAACAGACAGGCCACAGCCGCCCCCGTCAGGCCAAGGATCGTGAAGGTCGTGCTGAAGCCATAAGCCGATGCCAGCGCACCGCCCGCAAGATTGGACAGAAGCGCCCCGATGGTCCCGAGCGCCAGCCCCAGGCCGATCAGCAGATTGCGCCGCCCGCTTCCCGAAGCAATATCGGAGAGAATGGCGTAAAACAGCACCAGAATGATGCCCGAGGACAACCCGTCCAGAATCTGCACAAGCGCCAGCGTCGGCCAGCCCGCACTCAGAATAACCAACCCGTCACGAACAGGCTGCAAAGCGAGCGCAAGAACGAAAAGCGGCTTGCGAGGCCATTGCGGTGCCTTCCTACCCACGATGAACGCAACAGGCGCCATGGTTATCTGCGCCACGACAATGCAGATGGCCGTCACATCTGCCGGATTACCCAGATGGTAAAAGGCGTAACGCTCAATCATGAGCGGAACAACCGCACCATTGGCCACATTGAACAGCAGATACGTCACCAGAAAAACGGCCAGTCGCGGCTCAGACAGCAGACTCACAACGGCATGCAGCGTCTCACGCACAGAACCCGCTTCCCGCGATTGGCCCGAAGGTTCATCAGCCTGCGACGAAAACCCACCAACCAGCAGAAGACTGACCGCCGCAAGTCCTCCCACGCCCCATAACGGCGCCACCGGCCCCATTATGCGCCCGAGAAGACTCATCAGAAAACCGGAAGACGCATTCCCCAGATGGTTGAAGGACTCATTACGGCCCATCCGTTCGATATAACCCCTGGCCCCTGCCGTATGATGACTGATAGCGGCCAGAATGGGCGTGAACAGCGCCCCAGCCCCGCCTGCAATAAAATGCGCCACAACAATGGGATAGAACAGCGGCACCCAGGCCATCATCGCAACGGACACGAACGTCACAACACAGCACAGGGCCAGCATCAGGCGGCGACGGGCAATGATATCCAGCGCCCATCCCCCTATGAAACGCGCCAGAACGGCCCCCAGCCCACCCGCAGCAATGGCGGCCCCGATCCGGCTGGAAGGCCAGTTCTGTATCGTCAGGAAAGCGGTCAGGAAGTTCCCGAGATTGTCCTGAACATCCGCAAGAAGAAAGCTCAGTCCGTCGAGGGAAAGATCATCCTTCCGGTGTCGGGTCTGCGCTCTGTTTTCCGTCACACTGGTTCCCATCAAGATTTTCTGACACGCCGCGCAGGTACTGAAACCCGGCCGCTTCGATATTAAACGGCCAGATCCCGGTCACGTTACGAAGCTGCTGAAAGAAAAATGCTTTTTCAGCCCCCACCCCCAGTCGCCGCCCGGTTCTTCAGCCTGACAATTCTTCCGTGTCCCCGAATTATCGGGAGCAGCATGAAACTTGCCGCCACCACTGCTCTTACACTTCGACATACCTGCAAAAATGACGCTGAACGGAGCGAATTTCCAATGACTGATGTGTCCGTCACCAGCCCCTGTCGCCTCCGGATCAATGGAGAGCCCTGCACCATCGATATTCCCCCCAGCGTGACCCTGCTAGACCTGCTCCGGGAACGTCTGGACCTCACCGGAACGAAGAAGGGATGCGATCACGGGCAGTGCGGCGCCTGTACCGTTCTCGTCAATGGCAAGCGTGTCAAAAGCTGCCTGATTCTGGCCGTCTCGATCCCCGATGCCGAGGTTACGACGATCGAGGGCCTGAGCCGGGACGGACAGATGCATCCCATGCAACAGGCCTTTCTCGACCAGGACGCCTTTCAATGCGGATACTGCACACCGGGCCAGATCATGTCAGCGGTAGCGCTTATGGAAGAAGGACACGTTCATACCCGCGAGGAAATCCGCGAATTCATGAGCGGCAATCTCTGTCGGTGTGGCGCCTATAACGGCATTCTTGATGCCATCGAACAGGTCATTGCCCAGCAACAGCAGGACCGGGCGGGAGAAGCCGCATGAGACAGTTCTCCTATTCCCGCCCCGACACGCTCGACACCGCCTGCCACACTCCGGACCACACACGCTATCTCGCCGGCGGCACCAATCTCATTGATCTGATGAAATCGGACGTCGAACGGCCCGAACATGTCGTCGATCTCAGTGCCCTGTCCATGAGCCAGATCGAGGAACGCCCTGATGGGGGCCTGCGCCTCGGTGCCCTCGCCACCAATGCCGACACGGCGGCCCATCCCCTCGTCACCGAGCGCTATCCCCTTCTGGCCTCCGCCATCCTCGCCGGTGCCAGCCCCCAGATTCGCAACAGGGCCACCAATGGTGGGAACCTGAACCAACGCACCCGTTGTCACTATTTTTATGATCCGGACATGGCCTGCAACAAGCGCTCCCCCGGTACGGGGTGTTCCGCAAAAGGCGGACGCAACCGGATCATGGCCATCCTCGGGACCAGCGATGCCTGTATCGCGACATTCCCATCCGATATGTGCGTGGCCCTCGCAGCCCTGAATGCGACAGTGCACCTCACAGGCCCCGAAGGCGAGCGCTCCGTCCCCCTGCGCGACTATCACCGCCTCCCGGAAGACACACCCTGGCAGGACAACATCCTGCGTACCGGTGAAATCGTCACATCCATCGACCTGCCGCCGCTCAGCTTCGGCTCCCATCACACCTACCTCAAGATCCGCGACCGCCTGTCTTTCGCCTTCGCGATTGTATCCGTCGCAGCAGGTCTGCAGATGGAAAACAACACGATCGGAAAGGCCTGCATCGCCATGGGCGGCGTTGGCACGAAACCCTGGTGCGTCCCAGAGGCCGAAGCCCTCCTTGAGGGAAAAACGCCGTCCCCTTCCCTGTTCCGCGACGCTGCCGAATGCCTGCTGCAAGGTGCCGTCACTGACCGCGACAACGCCGCAAAGCTGAAGCTGGCCCCCCGCGTAATCATCCGCGCCCTGTCGCAAGCCGCCGCAGGCACGCCCCAGTCCCAGACGCAAAAGACCATTTTCTGAAAGAAACCGGGTATGACCCTCCATTCAGCAAAAATCGGACAGCCCGTCTCCCGGATCGACGGCCTCGCCAAAGTGACAGGACAGGCCCGATACGCCGCCGAGCCCCATCCTGCAGGCATGCTATACGGCTTCATCGTCAACAGCCCCATCGCCCGTGGCCGGATCGAGACAATCCGGGACGAGGCCGCCCGCGCGGTGCCGGGCGTGGTGGAGATCATGACGCATCTCAACCGCCCCCACAGCGCGCTTTTTGAAAAATCCTACATGGATGGTCTGGGCGTTCCCGGCTCTCCCTACAGACCACTCCATGACGCGGAAATCAGCTTCAACGGCCAACCCGTTGCCGTCGTCCTTGCAGAGACATTCGAAGCCGCCCGTGAAGCCGCCATGCTTCTTGAAGTGGATTACGAACGCTGGCCGCATAACGCGGATTTCGAAGCATCCCTGCACCAGAAATACATGCCAAGCAAAACCCGCAGCAATTACGTGCCGCCCAAATCACGCGGAAACGCCGCCGAGGCCTATGCCCTCAGCCCGATCAAAATCGAAGGGCGCTATCATTTGGCCCCCGAGCATCACAACCCTATGGAGATGCACGCAACCACCGTCATCGCCGAGGATGACGGAACCTTCACGGTCTGGGACAAGACACAGGGTCCGCAGGCTGTACAGGCCTATCTGACAAGCGCCCTGTCCCTTTCAAAAGATCAGGTCCGCGTACGCAATCCCTATGTCGGCGGGGCGTTCGGCTCCGGCCTGCGTGCCCAGCACAACGTCTTTCTCGCAGCACTGGGCGCAAAAATGCTCAAGCGCTCGGTCCGGATCACTCTGACACGCCAGCAGATGTTCACCCATGTTTTCCGTCCGGAAGCCGTCATGAACATCGCCCTCGGCGCCCAGCCGGACGGCACGTTGCAGTCCATGATCGTCGATGGCGTAACGGACACGTCGCGCTTTGAGCACAACATGGAAAATCTCGTGATCTGGGGCCTGATCAACTACAAATGCCCTAACGCCACGGCCGATTACAAAGTCGCCCCGCGTGACACCTATACTTCCAGCGACATGCGTGCTCCCGGTGCCGCCACGGGCGTCAATCTCTTTGAAATGGCCGTCGATGAAATGGCCTATGCCTGCAACATGGACCCGCTGGCCTTTCGCCTGCACAACTATTCCGACATTGACGCCATGCATGACATGCCCTTGACCAGCAAGGCGCTGAAAGAGGCCATGCATGAGGGCGCAGAACGTTTCGGCTGGTACAACCGCCCGATTGCCCCGAAAAGCATGCGTGACGGCAAAGAGCTGATCGGCTGGGGCATGGCGACAGGCATCTGGGACGCAATGTTCTCCCCCACCTCAGCCCGCGCCACCCTGATAGCAGACGGACGCCTGCATATCGCAACCGCCGCCTCGGACATCGGGACCGGAACCTACACAATTCTGGCCCAGACCGCCTCGGAAGCCTTCGGCATCCCCATCGAAATGATCGATATCGAACTGGGCGATTCAACCCTTCCCGAATGCCCGACGGAAGGCGGCTCATGGACAGCCGCCTCCGCAGGCGCCGCCGTCTGGCTCGCCTGCCAAAGCCTGCGCGAAAAGCTGTTCAAGACATTGGGCAAAAGCGGAAACATTTCCGCCTGGCTGACGGCAGGACTGTCGAACAATACCACAGTGCTACAGGACGGATTTCTTCAGGATAAGGACGCAGACGAAAATCTCAGACTGTCCCTCTCCGAAGCCCTGTCCCTGACAGGTCAGGACAGGCTTGAAGTCGAAGAAACCGCAAAGCCAGGCCTGCGCGGCACCATCAGCCAGATGAGAAAAGCCCGCTTCACCCACAGCGCGGTCTTCTGCGAGGTCCGCGTGGATGAAGAACTCGGCATCGTCCGCGTGACACGGCTGGTCAATGCTGTCGCAGCTGGTCGCATCATGAACCCCAAGACCGCAGCCAGTCAGGTCCGGGGCGCCATGGTGATGGCCACAGGCATGGCACTTCACGAAGAGTCCCTGATGGACGAACGCGTCGGCCGCTTCATGAACCACAATTTCGCTGAGTATCACATCCCGGCCCATGCCGACATTCCGGACATGGACGTCCTCTTCGTCGAGGAAAAAGACCGGGAAGTCAGCCCGCTCGGGGTCAAGGGCGTAGGCGAAATTGGGATGTGCGGAACAGCCGCCGCCATCGCCAATGCCATCTTCCATGCCACAGGCCAGCGCCACCGCAGCCTGCCCATTACACCCGGAAACTGATCTATACGCCTCTTCCGGTGAACCGTCCGGAAGAGGCGCAAAAAAACATCCTCAGCCGTTGATAATCATGCCGCCATTCACATGCAGCGTCTGTCCCGTCACGAAGGACGCATCCTCGCTCGCCAGATAAACATAGGCCGGACCCAGCTCGGCCGGATCACCACAGCGTCCCATCGGCGTATCCTTGCCCAGATCGGCTACGGACTGCGGATCAACCACACCCCAGCTCGCCGGCTGAAGCGGTGTCCAGACCGGCCCCGGCGCCACGGCATTCACCCGGATGCCCTTTGACACCAGCTGAAGCGCCAGTGCGCGCGTCATGCCCATCTCTGCCGCCTTGGTCGTGGAATAGGCCAGAAGCGCCTTGTTCCCCGCAAATGCATTGATGGAAGACGTATTGACGATGGCGCTGCCTTTCTTCAGATGCGTCAGTGCCGCCCGGACAAGATAGAAATAGCCGTTGATATTGGTGTCCATGTGGCTCTGCCATTCCTCATCAGAGATGGCTTCGATGTCTTCCTCGACGATCTGCACACCAGCATTGTTGACGAGAATATCGAGACCGCCCAGCTCATCCACCGTGCGTGCTACGGCATCATTGCAAACCTGACTGGAAGAGACGTCACCGGCAATAGCCAGCCCCTTGCGCCCTTCCTTCTCAATAAGACGAACGGTCTCCTGTGCATCCTCATGCTCTTCCAGATAGAGGATCGCCACATCCGCACCTTCACGGGCGAAATGGATAGCCGCAGCACGCCCGATCCCGCTATCGCCCCCACTGATCAGGGCCTTCTTTCCCACAAGCTTACCGCTTCCGCGATAATCAGGCCGGATATGAATAGCCTTGGGCTTCATCAGTCCTTCTAGGCCGGGCTGGTGATCCTGTGATTGCGGAAGAATATGATCAGGCATGAAACAGTACTCCAAAAGAGTTCTGGCGCTTTCAGGGGTCAGCACCTCTGCCATGATCAACCGCCGAAGCCGACAAGTGTTGCCTCAACTCACCCTGTCGTGGACCCGAATGACGCATAGTTCATGGAAAACCGCAGCCACAGCCAGCCAATCAGCGCAGAAAAGACAGAGCTGGCAAAGATGCCCAGCCTGGCGGAAGATGCGAGGTCCGGCGCAGAAAAAGCCAGCCCGGCAATAAACAGACTGATCGTAAATCCGATCCCGCAAAGCAGCGACAGACCAAAAACCATCCTCATGGATGTTGCGACCGGCAAATCGGCAATTTTCAGCTTTGTCGCGATACATGTCGCACCAAAAACGCCCAGCGGCTTGCCGATCACAAGCCCTGCCATGATCCCCAGCGGAACAGCCTTCAGCATCATTTCCTGACGGAAACCCGTCAGCGACACGCCCACATTCATGAACCCAAACAGCGGCAGAACACCCCAGGTCACAAAAGGCCCCAGCCCAGCCGCCACCCGCTCAAGCGGAGATGCGTCTCCCACATTTCGTCCAGACACATCCGCAGGCAGACACAGCCCGGTCACAACCCCGGCAAGTGTCGGATGCAGACCGGAATACAGCAGCGCAATCCACAGCAGAACGCCCCCGCTCCCATAACTCCACAGGCTCACGATCCCGGCCCTGTTCGCCCCGATCAGCGCTCCTGTAAGGATCATGACGGCCCCCATCGCCGGCCAATACAGGGCGTGCCCGTAGAACAGGGCAATCACCACAATCCCCAGAACATCATCGAAAATAGCCAGTGCCATCAACCAGACTCGGGCTCCCGGAGACACATGCCTGCCAAGGGCAAGAATGATCGGCAGCGTGAACGCAGCATCCGTTGCAACCGGAACAGCCCAGCCCCGAACCGCTTCCGGATGCCCGTATGTTACCAGCAAATATGTCAGGGCAGGCACGATCATCCCACCCAGCGCCCCGATGAGCGGAAGGGCGATACGGCGAAGTGACGAGAGATGCCCGGAGACAATCTCTTTCCTGATCTCAAGAATAACTACCAAAAAGAACAGGCTCATCAGCCCGTTCGACACCCATGCACCAACTGTCCCCGGACCGTCCGCTCCAAGCCAGGAAAGCCGCAAAGGAAATGTCGTCAGACCAGCATAAGCTGACGCCCATGGTGAATTCGCCAGAACAAGCCCCGTGAGCGACGCAACCAGAAGAGCAGAAGCTCCCCATACAGGAGACGCCAGAATACGTATGAGATACGCACGGGATCCGGCAGAAAAATCAGTCATTCCGCCTTGTTGAATGACACGGATCATCAGCACAAGCGGCCACTGTTACACGGGATCGTCCTATGCCCGTTTGTCAGGAATCCCGGCTGGACTGACGCAGCGCTTCGAACAGCGTTCTGATGACCGGCCTCACGCCATGACCGGAAAACTGCTCGATATAGTAATTTCCCAATCCTGAAATGGCGGGAAGAACAGTGCAGACACTCAGCCCCAGCGCTTCCACCAGATTCTGGGACGCAGGCCAAGGAACAAGAGCCAGAGCCGAACTTTCCTTGACCATCATGAGCGCCAGCGGGGTCATGTCCACCGATTCCACCATCAGGGAAGGCTCGTCGGAAAGACCGGGATAGCGGGCCAGCAACGTGTTCCACCCGACCGCATGGGACCTGACGTCAAGCAGCTTGAAACCGACGACATCATTTGCCGAAGTGATCCGCTCCACATCCTGCGGCTGACCCACAACAACATGGCTGATCCCCATCAGCCACCCCGGATGCTCCCGTGTCGACATGGCATAATCAAAACGGATGGCAAGATCCGGCTCCCGGTGCCTCTGGGAGTCTTCAATAATGACGTCCACCCGCACGGAAGGATGGTTTTTTTCAAACTCGCACAGGCGCCGCGGCAGCCAACTCATTGCCATCAACTGGCTGGCGACAAGAGAGACGCGCTCTACATCCCGTCTGGGAAACAATGCAGCAGATTTCGCCTCGATGGCCCGGAGGGAAACCTGAACGGTAGGAAGAAACTCATTGCCTTCCTGAGTCAGCCTGACCTTGTTGGCACTGCGCAGGAAAAGGGGCTTCTTGAGATAGGTCTCCAGCGCAAGGATCTGCTGGCTGACAGCGGCGGCGGACATGTTCAGCTCGCGTCCAGCAGACGCAAAACTCTGATGCCGTGCCGCGGCATCGAAGACGCGAAGCCAGTTCAGGGACGGAATACGATGAGGCTGCATTCCTCAAGCGTAAGCTCAGCTTATGCTTTCTGCCAAGAAGAAATATATTCCGATATCGCATTCAACCCCATAAAGCGGTGAGTGAGCCTTTTTTGCAAACGTCTCAGCGGGAACTCCATGGATGTCTGTTCGTGCGACATGTCTGCTCCTTCCGTTCCTGCTTCTGGCCTCTCCGCCCCTTGCCACCGCAGACGATCTTCCCCGCCACATCACGATTGGCACGGAAGGCACCTATCCGCCCTGGGCCTTTGCGAAACCGGACGGGTCCTATGCCGGCTATGAAATGGATCTCGTGAAGGTTCTCTGCCAGCGGATGCACGCAACCTGCAAGGTCGTCACACAGGACTGGAACGGCCTAATTCCTGGGCTTCGCGTAGGACAGTACGACGCCATCATCGCCTCCATGGGCGTCACGGAAGAACGCAGCAAGGTCGTCTCGTTCTCACACCCCTATACACGCGCCCCGAACGGCTTCCTGACATCCGGCACAGGCTCCCTGACCCGTCTGGCCCATACGGGTGTGCCCTTTGATCTGACGCGCGGGCCACAGGAAGCGCAGGCGGCCCTTGCCGAGCTGAAGACTGCCCTGGCCGGGAAGGTCATCGGGGTGCAAACGGGCTCGACGGCGGCGGGGTTTGCCGATGCCTATCTTCAGGGCCTGAAAATCATGGAATACCCTTCCCTCGACCAGCTTGGACTGGAGCTGATTGCCGGGCGCATCGATATTGCCATCGCCAATGTCACCACCTTCGGGACCATGATGGAGGCGGCCCCCAAAGGGGCGCTCGTCATGACCGGCCCGACATTCTCGGGCGGGGTGCTGGGGTCGAACACGACCAATATCGCGTTCCGCCCGGATGATGATGCGCTGCGCAATGCCTTTGACGCAGCCCTGACATCCGTCAATCGTGACGGCACCAATCAGGCCCTGTCAGAAAAATGGTTCGGCACGGACATCTCGATCCATGAATGATCCTGCCACCTGCTTCTCCCTGTCCACTGCATCCGCGTCTGAAGCAGCCGGGCACAGCCCCTCCCCTCAACCGGGATCCAAGATGTTTTCAGCCCTCGCCCCCATCACCGATGCGGTGACCCTGTTTCTGGACGGCCAGCCGATTACAGCCAGCGCCGGCGATACCGTCGCGGTCTGCCTGCTGCGCGCCGGGGTATCCTATAACCGCCTGATGCCGGTCTCCGGCGCACCCCGTCTGCCCTACTGCATGATCGGCCACTGCTTCGAATGCCTCGTCGAAATCGACGGCATCGGCAACCGACAGGCCTGCCTGACACCCGTGCGCGACGGCATGAAAGTGCGCCGACAAGCCGGTGCGCCTCCCGCCCTGGAGCCGTCAGCCCCATGACCATCAACGCCCCTCTTCCTGATGCCGACGTCATCATCATAGGCTGCGGCCCTGCCGGAATGACCGCTGCGGTCGAGCTGGCGGAGGCAGGCCGCTCCGTCATCGTACTGGATATGCAGCCCACGCCCGGCGGCCAGATTTTCCGGAACCTTGAAGCCAATCTGTGCGACACGAGCCTCGCAGGCCAGAGCCTTCTGGCCGCGCTGGGGCCTGCCTATCGGGCAGGTGCGGATCTGATCCAACGTTTCAAGGCCTGTTCCAGTATTGATTACCGGCCGCAGACCACCGTGTGGGAAGTCCGGCCTGATGGAACCGTGGGCTGGCTGCAGGGCATGAACGCCGGATATGTGCGGGGGCGGCAGGTTCTGCTCGCGCATGGGGCGATGGAGCGGCCCGTGCCGTTCCCGGGCTGGACGCTGCCCGGCGTCATGACGGCGGGTGCGGTGCAGACGCTGCTCAAGGCCGGGCACCTGAAGCCAAGAGGCAATATCGTTCTTGCGGGGACGGGTCCGCTGCTGCTGCTGCTGGCCAACCAGTTGCACCAGCTTGGCGTCAAACCGGCGCTGGTGGGCCGGACCGACCGGCTTTCCGATAATGTGCGGGCTGCACGGCATCTGCGTCCGGACGGGCTTATACCGCTTGTAAAGGGGCTTGGCTGGCTGGGACGTCTGAAGCTGGCGGGTGTGAAATCCGTGACGGGGCTTGAGAACCTGGCCGCGCATGGAGCGCAGAGCGTTGAGAGTGTGAGCTTTACGGTCGGTGGAAAACGGCGGACGCTGCCCTGTGATCTGCTGATCGTCCATGACGGGATCGTGCCCGCCATCGATATCCCCAATGCGGCCGGGCTGCGTCTGCAATGGGACGGGCCCAATGCGAGCTGGCGTCCGGCGACGACGCCGGATGGGCTGGGCGCCTCTACCCTTCCGCCGGAAATGTCCGCAGAGCCGTGCGTGCTGCGTATTACGGGTGATGCCCGGAAGATCGGGGGCGCGGATGCCGCCATGGCACATGGCAGAGTGGCCGCGCAGGCCATTCTGGCGGCGCTGGATCACGGTGCGGGGCCGTCAGCAGAGGCTCTGCGGGCGGTTGGCAAGGCGCTGTCCGTGCGTCCTTTTCTGGATGCGGCGTTTCCGCCCGGTCTGGCACAGGCACTGCCGGATGATGACACGATCGTCTGCCGCTGCGAGGAGCTGACGGCCGGGGATCTGCGGGCGAAGATCCGCTCGGGCTTTCGGAACATGGATGCGCTGCGCGGCGAAACACGCTGCGGCATGGGGCCGTGTCAGGGCCGGAGCTGCATGGTGACGGCGGCACGGCTGCTTCAGGATGAGACGCGTGCTGCGGATTGCCCGCCGACATTCCGGGGACGGCCGCCGATCCGGCCGATCCCGCTCGGGGCGGTGGCGGCGCTGTCAGGTCTTGACCCCCGCGCCACCATCCGGCTGACACTTGAAGACAAGCCCGAAAATGCATCAGAGGATACGGTCGATGCCCCGGCAGAATGAAACCGCTCTGATTATCGGTGCCGGACTTCAGGGCTGTTCGATCGCCCTGTTCCTGGCGCGTGCGGGCTGGAATGTCACGCTGCTCGACAAGAATGTCGCCGGACGCCATGCCTCGAGCGTCAATGCCGGGGGCCTGCGGACGCTGATGCGGGACTGGCGGGAATATCCGCTGTCCGAACTGGCGATGGAGCACTGGCGCCATCTCGACCGGCTTATCGGTGCGAAGGCTGCGGAAAGCTGTGAGGTTCGGCTCGGCGTCGGGCAGATCGCGGTGGCCCTCGATGAGGCGGAGATGTCCTGGACGCTTGGCCGCGTGCAGGAGATGGAACGGCGGGGACTGGGGGCGGAAGAGCTTCTCTCCGCCACGGAAGTCCGGAAGATGCTGCCCGGTCTGACGGATCAGGCTCTGGGCGGGCTTGTTTCGCGTGGGGACGGACATGCCAATCCGGCCGCGTCGACGCGGGCTTTCAGGCAGGCCGCTATGGCGGCGGGCGCAAAGATCGTCGAGAACTGCCGTGTTCTGGGGCTGGAGCGTTTGCCGGGCGGCGGATGGTCGATTACGGCATCGTCGGGGCAGTATGAGGCGGGCGTGCTGGTCAACTGTGCTGGCGCTTGGGGGGCGGAGGTGGCGGCCATGGCGGGGCAGACGCTACCGCTGAAGGTCGTGGCCCCTTCCATGATAGTCACGGCGCGGACGCAGCCATTCCTTGAACCCGTGGTCATCGGGATCGACCGTCCGCTGTCCTTCAAGCAGAGCGCTGTCGGATCGCTGGTGATCGGCGGGGGCATTCTTGGAAAGCCCTGCGCGGATCATGACACATCCTTTACCGTCATGGACCGGATGCCCGAGGGCGCGGCCGCCACGCTTGAGGCGTTTCCGGCCCTGGCGCATGTGCCGGTCCTGCGGACATGGACAGGGCTTGAAGGCGCGACGCCGGACGGAATTCCCGTGATCGGTCCGGGCGACGGCACGCCGGATCTGTGGCATGTCTTCGGGTTCTGCGGGCATGGGTTCCAGCTTTCGCCGGCGGTGGGCGATGTTGTGGGGCGCTCTCTGGTCAGCGGGACGGTCGATCCGTTGCTCGCGCCGTTCAGCGGCAGGCGCTTTAACGCGGGAGACGCCGCGTGAGCACACCGGCCTTCACGCTCATCGGGTTTGGTCCGGAAGGCTGGGGGAAGCTCCTGCTGCTGGCGGCCGGGCTGACGCTCGTGGCGGCGGTGTGCAGCTTTGCGCTGGGCAGCCTGCTTGGAGCGGCAGGGGCGGCGCTCAAGCTGGCATCGTCCCGGAGCCTGCGGGGAATTGGCACTTTTTACACGACGGTTTTCCGCGGGATTCCGGAGATCCTCGTCGTCTATCTTTTCTATTTCGGGGGCTCTCTCGCCCTGACGCGACTGATGCATCTGGCGGGGTTTCCGGGGTTCTTCTCCCTTCCGTCGTTCATCATCGGTGTCGTGGCCATCGGGCTGGTTTCGGGGGCCTATCAGACCGAGGCCTATCGCAGTGCTTATCTGCGCCTCGAACGCGGGCAGATCGAAGCGGGCAAGGCCTGCGGCATGTCCAGCTTTGTCCTGCTGTGGCGGGTCATAGCGCCGCAGACCCTGCGGTTTGCGCTGCCTGCGCTGGGCAATATCTGGCAGTCCGTGCTGAAGGAAACGGCGCTTTTGTCCATCATCGGGCTTGTCGAGCTTCTGCGGCAGTCCACGATCGCGTCCGGCGCGACACGGCAGCCGCTGCTATTCTACGGTGTGGCCGCGCTGCTTTATCTTGTCATGGGGCAGATCACGGCGCTGGGCATCCGGACTGTCGAGAAACGTCTTGCACGCTGCTGGGGGCGATAGAATGGACTGGCCTTTTCTTTTCGCAACGGCGAAGACGCTTCTCACAGGCGTGCCGTTGACCCTCCGGCTGGCAGCGACGTCGCTCTGCGCGGGGTTTGCGCTGGCGGTCGGGATCGCTGCCCTAGCCGGGAGCCGGTTTGCTCCGGCGCGCTGGCTGGCTGCGCTTTATGTGATGCTCTTTCAGGGCACGCCGCTGCTGGTACAGATTTTCATCGTCTATTACGGCTTCGGGCAGATCGATTTTCTGCGCGCGTCCTTTGCCTGGCCGTTTTTGCAGCAGGCCTACTGGTGCGCCATTCTTGCGCTCTCGCTCAATACCTCGGCCTATGGTGCGGAAATCATCCGTGGCGCCGTCGCGGCGGTTCCCCCGCGGGAGATCGAGGCGGCGCGCGCGATGGGCATGTCCGGGCTGCTGCTGCGCCGGCGGATCATCTGGCCGCAGGCTCTGCAATACGGGCTGGCCAATTACGGCAACGAGGCCATCCTGCTGCTGAAGGCGACGTCGCTCGCCAGTGTGATCACGCTGATGGATGTTACGGGTCTGGCTTACAGGCTGGTCTCGAAGACCTATCGTTCGGAAGAAATCTTCACGGTTGCGGGTCTGATCTATCTTGCCCTGACCTTCGTGATTGCCACGGGGGTCCATCTCCTTGAACGCCGCCTCACACCCTGTCGCCGGGTCTGACCCAGACGCCCCCGTCTTTTCCGGAGTTTCCATGGAACCGATCCAGTCCGCCACAGGGGCCCTGTCCGCCTCCCCCGTCATCAGCGCCACCGGCCTGACGAAACGCTATGGTGCCCTGCACGTCCTGCGCGGCGTTGATCTGGACGCACATGAAGGCGAGGTGATTTCGATCCTGGGCGCTTCCGGCTCGGGAAAATCCACATTCCTGCGCTGTCTGAACCTTCTGGAAGTTCCTTCGGGCGGCACGCTCAACGTGCTGGGCGAGGATGTCCGTTTCCGCATGAAAGGCGCAGAGCGGCAGATTGCGGATGCGCGGCAGGTCAACCGCCTGCGCTCGCAGGTCGGCATGGTGTTCCAGAATTTCTGCCTGTGGAGCCACCGGACGGTGTTACAGAACGTCATGGAAGGCCCGGTCCATGTTCAGGGACGCAACCGCCACGAGGTGCGTGAGGAAGCCGAAAAGGCTCTGGACCGTGTCGGTCTGCTGAACCGGGCGGATTACTATCCGTCCCAGCTCTCCGGCGGGCAGCAGCAGCGGGTCGCGATTGCCCGCGCCATCGTCATGCGCCCGCGCGTCCTGCTGTTCGACGAGCCGACCTCCGCGCTGGACCCGGAACTGGTCGGGGAAGTGCTCAAAGTCATGCAGGATCTGGCGGCCGAGGGCAGGACCATGCTGATTGTCACGCATGAAATGGCGTTCGCGCGGGATGTCTCAAGCCGGGTCGTGTTTCTGGAAAAAGGAACCGTCCGCGTCCAGGGTACCCCGCAGGACCTGTTCAAAGGCGGTATGGATGAGCGCTTCGACAGGTTTGTCAGCCATTTTTCGCGTCAGGGCTGAAGCCCCGGCGCAGAGTATCGGAAAGGAGTTGAGATGAAGACGTGCCAGATTCTGGGAGTCCCCACCCAGAGCGGAACCTCCGAAAGAGGCTGCATCATGGGCCCGACGGCCTTTCGCATCGCGGGACTGCCCGAAATCCTGCAGGAGCTCGGATGGCAGGTTGAGGATGTGGGAGACGCCGTGCCCGCCGCGATGCCGGATGTGAGCCACTCCAACCCTGCCGTACGCAATCTGGACGCGATCATCGCCTGGACGAAAAGCGTCGGTGAGCGGGCTTACGAGATGGCGAAAGCCTGCGATTTCCCGATTTTCCTGGGTGGCGATCACTCCATGTCCGCCGGCACGGTCTCCGGCATCGCTCGCCACACGCAGGATCTGGGGCAGCCCCAGTTTGTCCTGTGGCTGGATGCCCATACTGACCTGCACACACTGCACACGACCACCAGCGGCAATCTGCACGGCACACCTGTCGCCTATTTCACGGGCCAGTCCGGCTTCGAGGGCTTTCCGCCGCCTGCCGCGCCCGTCGATCCACGCAACATGTGCATGATGGGCATCCGATCCGTCGATCAGGCCGAGAAGCGCCATGTCGCGGAAATCGGCATCACCGTCTTCGACATGCGCGCCATTGACGAGCAGGGCATTGTCGGCCCGCTGACCAGCTTTCTGGACCGCGTCCGCGCTGCCAATGGCCGCCTGCATGTCAGCCTGGACGTGGATTTCCTCGACCCGGACATCGCACCGGCGGTCGGCACCACCGTCAATGGCGGTGCGACCTTCCGTGAGGCGCATCTCATCATGGAGATGCTGCATGACAGCGGGCTCGTGACGTCGCTGGATCTGGCGGAACTCAACCCGTTCCTCGACGTCCGCGCCAAGACCGCCCTGCTCATGACCGATCTGGCCGCCAGCCTCTTTGGCCGCCGTGTTCTCGAACGCAAGACAAGGACCTACTGAGATGACTTCCTTCGCCCCCGCCCCGTCCCATCTCGCCTTCGTGCCGTTCGTCTCGGTCGAGAACATGATGGCGCTGGTCCACACCATCGGGATCGAGACCTTCCTGCGCGAGCTTGCGGAGTATCTTGAGGCCGATTTCAAGCGCTGGCCGGAATTCGACAAGACGCCGCGGGTGGCCGCGCATTCGGCTGAAGGCGTCATCGAACTGATGCCGACGAGCGACAGCAGCCTGTATGGGTTCAAATACGTCAACGGCCATCCCAAGAACACGAAGGAAGGCCTCCAGACGGTTACGGCGTTCGGCATGCTGGCGGATGTCGCTTCGGGTTATCCGACGCTTCTGTCCGAAATGACGCTGCTGACGGCTCTTCGCACGGCGGCGACGTCGGCCATGGCCGCGAAATATCTGGCACCGGCAAATTCGAAGACGATGGCGATCATCGGCAACGGTGCGCAGTCCGAGTTCCAGGCGATGGCGTTCCGCGAGATCGTCGGGATCCGCGCCCTGCGCCTGTATGATCTGGACCGGACGGCTTCGGAGAAATGCGCCCGCAATCTAAGCGGACAGGGCTTCGACATCACGATCTGCGACAGCAGTGAAGAGGCCGTGGACGGGGCGGACATCATCACGACCGTCACAGCTGACAAGCAGTGCGCGACGATCCTGTCCGACAACATGGTTGGCGCGGGGATTCACATCAACGCAGTGGGCGGGGACTGCCCGGGCAAGACGGAGCTTCAGCGCGACATCCTGCTGCGGTCCTCCATCTTTGCGGAATATCCGCCGCAGACGCGCATCGAAGGCGAGATCCAGCAGCTTCCCGAAGACTATCCGGTGACGGAGCTGTGGCAGGTCATCAACGGCGAAGCGAAGGGCCGCGCCAGTGACAGCCAGATCACGCTGTTTGATTCCGTGGGCTTTGCGATCGAGGACTTCTCGGCCCTGCGCTATGTGCGCAACAAGCTGGACGCAACCGGCCTGTACGAGAAGCTGGACATGCTCGCCGATCCGGATGATCCGCGCGATCTGTTCGGGATGCTTCAGCGCTCCAAGGGCGCTGACAAAGCCTGAAACGCCACTCCGGCTGCCCTTCTCGCAGGGGCAGCCGGAACAGGTTCTTAGAGCCCGCCCTGTTCGATGATGAAGCGGGCAATGGCGGGGACGCCCTCACCCGCGCGGATATTGGCGAAAACGAAGGGCCGTGTGCCGCGCATCTTTTTGCTGTCGCGGTCCATCACGCCCAGATCGGCACCGACATAAGGCGCAAGATCGATCTTGTTGATGACCAGCAGGTCGCTTCGGGTAATGCCCGGACCACCCTTGCGGGGGATCTTGTCGCCGGCCGAGACGTCGATCACATAGATCGTCAGGTCGGCCAGTTCGGGACTGAAGGTCGCGGCCAGATTGTCGCCGCCGCTCTCCACGAGAACCAGATCCAGCCCCTCGAAGCGCTCCGTCAGTTCCGCGATGCCCGCCAGATTGATGCTGGCGTCTTCGCGGATGGCCGTGTGGGGGCAGCCGCCCGTTTCGATCCCCTTGATCCGTTCCGGCGGGAGGGACCCCGCGCGGGTCAGGAACTCGGCGTCTTCGCGCGTGTAGATGTCGTTCGTGATGGCGGCGATGTTGTACTCGTCGCGGAACGTCCGGCACAGCGCATCCATCAGGGCTGTCTTGCCCGTCCCCACCGGTCCGCCGATGCCGACTCGCAGCGGGCCGTGCTTTGCTTTTGTCATGTTCTGAACAACCTCGTTGTCTGGGTTTCGTGATGCATGGCCGCGAGGTCCGAGCGGAAGCACGCGCCCCCGACATCGTCCAGCGTCCGGTGTTCCGTAACACTCACGGCGCGTGAGAGACGTGGTTCCAGCTTGGCCAGCGCGTGCAGGCCGTCCGTCTGTCCCAGTGGCACGAGGCGCACGGCTGCGGAGACGAGGGCTGCGATGGTGGCGTATCCACCCGAGAGCAGCGCCTGTTCCAGCGCCAGACCGCCGCGACGGAACACCAGCCCCTGCGTGACCGGAAGAGGCCAGCGTGTGCCGCGCAGTTCGGACGGATCAGGCGTGACGGGCCAGACGGACGCGGCCTTGAGGAAGGCTTCGCCCTGATAGACTGTTTCGTCGTACCGCTCCCGCGATGAGGCGCAGGCGCAGGCAAATTCCGCCAGGTCGCGCAGACGGGGCATGTCGTGCGCGGCGCTCCAGGCTTCCTGAAGGATAATCAGGTCGCTGCCCGGCGCGCCGTGCTCCAGCAGGCAGCCGATCCAGTCGCAAAGCGTTGCGACATCCATGACGTCCCCGCTTTCCACCGCCCATTCCAGACCGTGGCTGTAGGCATATCCGCCTGTTGGAAAGGCGGGCGACACCCAAGACAGGAGGCGCAGGAAGGCGGCTCCTGCTTCCGGGAGCGGGGTTTCAGTCATGCGTGTGGTGATGGTGCACGTCGCCGTGGTGGTGCGGCTCGTGGTTGCCCGCACGGGAGGCATAGGCTCCGCTTTCCGGGTCGAACGGCGCTTCCACCATGCGCACATGCCCGCCCAGACCATGGATCATGTCGGCAATGACGTGATCACGGCGCACGAGAATGGCGTGTTCCGAAATGGCGGCGGGCAGGTGCCGGTTGCCCAGATGCCAGGCGAGCTGAAGCAGTTGCAGGAGGCTGTGGGCGGTGACTTCCATCAGCTCTTCGGGCAGGGCTTCCACGCGGATGATGCGCCCGTCCTCCAGACGCAGCCCTTCCCCGGCCTGAAGCAGGCGGGCATGTTCCAGCTCCAGCCGGATTTTCTCACCGTTTTGCAGGGTGAGCATCATCCGGCGACGGTGCCGCCCTTCATAATCGGCGGCGAAGGTACCGCTGGCCTCGGCTTCGGGCCAGCTTCCGACGGGAAGGATATCCAGGATTTGGGTCATCAGAACAGGAAATACCTCTGGGCCATGGGCAGGACATCGGCGGGCTCGCAGGTCAGGAGCACGCCATCAGCCCGCACTTCATAGGTTTCAGGATCGACTTCGATATGGGGCATGGCGTCGTTATGGATCATGCTGCGCTTGCCGATCCCGCCACGCACGTTCGAAACGGCCGAGAGCGGCCGACGCAGACCCAGCTTTTTGCCGATATCGTCTTCCAGCGCGGCCTGTGACACGAAGGTCAGGCTGGTATGGGTCAGCGCGCCGCCATAGCCGCCAAACATCATGCGGCCATGCACGGGCTGTGGCGTGGGGATCGAGGCGTTGGGATCGCCCATCATCGCATAGACGATGGCGCCGCCCTTGATGACCAGATCGGGTTTGACGCCAAAGAAAGCGGGGTCCCACAGGACCAGATCCGCCAGCTTGCCGACCTTGACCGATCCGACTTCATGGGACAGACCATGTGAGATGGCGGGATTGATGGTGTATTTGGCGATATAGCGCTTTACCCGGGCATTATCCGCAGCCCCATCCCCGGCCAGAGAGCCGCGCTGGATTTTCATTTTATGGGCCGTCTGCCATGTGCGCAGCGGGACTTCGCCGACACGGCCCATGGCCTGACTGTCCGACGACATCATCGAAAGCACGCCCATATCATGGAAAATGTCCTCGGCGGCGATCGTCTCGCGGCGGATGCGGCTTTCGGCGAAGGCGATGTCTTCCGGCACGCGCTGGTCCAGGTGATGGCAGACCATCAGCATGTCCAGATGTTCGTCCAGCGTGTTGACGGTGAACGGGCGCGTGGGGTTGGTCGAGGATGGCAGGACGTTGGGCAGGCCTGCCACGCGAATGATGTCCGGCGCATGGCCCCCGCCCGCGCCTTCCGTGTGGAAGGCGTGGATCGTGCGGCCCTGAAAGGCGGCGATCGTATCCTCGACGAAGCCGCTTTCGTTCAGCGTATCGGTATGGATCATGACCTGCACGTCCATGCGGTCTGCAACGCTCAGGCAGCAGTCGATGGCGGCGGGGGTTGAGCCCCAGTCTTCATGCAGTTTGAGGCAGCAGGCCCCGGCGCGTACCATTTCCTCCAGTCCGTCCGGGCGGGAGGCATTGCCCTTGCCCGCGAACGCCAGATTGACCGGGAAGGCTTCCGCCGCCTGGAGCATCCGCGCCAGATGCCAGGGGCCGGGTGTGCAGGTCGTGGCGGCCGTGCCGGTGGCGGGGCCGGTGCCGCCGCCAAGCATGGTCGTGATACCCGATGCCAGCGCTTCCTCGATCTGCTGCGGGCAGATGAAATGGATGTGGCTGTCGATCCCGCCGGCGGTCAGGATCTTGCCCTCCCCCGCGATGATTTCCGTGCCCGGGCCGATGATGATGTCCACGCCCGGCTGGATGTCGGGATTGCCTGCCTTGCCGATGGCCGCGATCCGCCCGTCCCGGAGCGCAACATCGGCCTTCACGATCCCCCAGTGATCGATGATTACCGCATTGGTGATGACGGTATCTGCCGCTCCTTCGGCCCGCGTGACCTGCGACTGGCCCATGCCGTCACGGATGGTCTTGCCGCCGCCGAAGCGGACTTCCTCGCCATAGGTCGTGTAGTCGCGCTCGATTTCGACCAGAAGGGCTGTATCGGCGAGGCGCAGGCGATCGCCGACCGTGGGGCCGAACTGTCCGGCATAGTCATGTCTGGAAAGACGCATCACTGATCCACACTCCCCATGACATCGCCCCGGAAGCCCACGACGCGCCGCAGGCCACGCAGAGGCACGAGCGTGACTTCGCGATCCTGCCCGGGTTCAAAACGGATGGCCCCGCCTGACGCCACATCGAGACGCCAGCCTCTGGCCTGCGCACGATCGAATTTCAGGGCCGGATTTACCTCGGCAAAATGATAGTGGCTGCCGACCTGCACCGGCCGGTCACCGGTATTCGTCACCAGAAGCGTCCGGCGCGGCTGGCCTTCGTTAAGCGCGATCTCGCCTTCGGCGGGCAGGATTTCGCCGGGAATGGCCCCGGCGGCGAGGGATTCAGCGTATCGGGTCATGAACGGTCACCAGCTTTGTGCCATCGGGGAAAGTCGCTTCCACCTGCACGTCATGAATCATTTCGGCCACGCCCTGCATGACCTGGTCGCGCGTCAGAACACGGCCGCCACTGGCCATGAGTTCGGCCACGCTTTTGCCGTCCCGCGCGCCTTCGACGACGTGATCAGTGATGAGGGCCACGGCTTCCGGATAATTGAGCACGACACCGCGTTCCAGCCGGCGGCGTGCGACGTTTGCCGCCATCGCCACCAGCAGCTTGTCCTTTTCACGGGGGGTAAGTTTCATGTCCTGCTCCGTTCCGAACTCTGTGTCATGACCGCCATGTGGCCGGCATGGGGCGCCCGTCCCGCAGGACCGGCAGGATCTGTCTGATCGGCTTTTCCAGCGACCAGCAGCCCGATGCCACCCCGCGGATGACCAGCATGCCATTCCACGCCGATGCTGCAAACTCATGCGGCGCGATGGCGTCCAGCACGTCGCGCACCGCCTCAAGACGCACTTCTGCGACGGGCGAAACCAATACCAACGTGACGACTGCGAACTGGTCCGAACTCACGGCTTTGCGGGCCATCAGAGCGGACATGTCGTCGCTCTCCAGCCGTACGAGGTCTTCCAGAATCAGACGCCCGTCCCGCCGGACTGTCAGCCGGTCCCGCAGGGCCAGTGTTTGCAGGATTTCGCCCGAGCCGGTGCGGCCGAACATCCGGCTTTCAAGGAAAAGGAAGCTGGATGATGCCTCCATCTCGACCGTCATGTGCCGCCGGAGCTGGCTGCCATCGAAAAAGATTGTGCCGTGAGGCAGCCAGTCCAGCCGGGCTCCGGCCGCGATGTGACAGGAGGTGAGGATTTCGGGCGGGATATCGCTGGCGCGGGCGCGGTAGATGCGTTCTGCGGCCTGCGATGTGACCAGCAGTTCCGTGTCCGGAGCGCAGGCGATGCGGCCTTCAATCCGGTCTCCGCCCGCGATGCCACCGGAAATATTGACGGTGACGGCTTCCAGCGACGCGCCATCCACGCGTGGGAACAATAGACGGCAGCACCCGCCCTGCTCCAGATCGCCACGGACGGTCTGCCCGTCACGGAGTTTTGCCGTCAGACCGAACCAGCCTCTGGCGCGTTGCAGAACTGCCGTGCTCATGCAGGCTCCTCCCGGCCGGAACGCAGCAGGAACCATCCGAGGACGGACGCGCAGAAGACGGCGGCGCCGATCAGCTCAAAATGATCGGACAGCAGGCTGGCGAGAGATGTGAGCGTTTCCAGTCCCGGCAGATGGTCCGCAAGAAGGTTCACCAGTTCGATCCCTGCAATCACGAGCGCCAGCATAACGGAGATGGTGGTCAGGGCCAGATTCCAGTTCATCCTGCGCCCTGCCCTTTGGTAGAGGCCGTGCATCAGGATGCTGTCGGCCGTGTCCAGCAGGGCCATTCCGGCGGTGAAGAGCAGCGGGAACATCATGATCTGCCAGATCGGCAGGCCGTGCTGGTTCTGGACGATGGAGATGCCCAGAAGGCTGATTTCCGAAGCGGTATCGAAGCCCAGGCCGAAGAGAAACCCGACCGGATAGAGATGCCAGCTGACCGAGACCTGACGCAGGACCGGGATGAGCAGCCGGGCGAGGCCCCGGGGTGGCATTTCAGGGTGAGTGGTTTCTGCGCCGCGCCGTCTGCGCCACAGATCATGCAGGGTCGTGGCGTTGAGGGTGGCGATGACGAGCAGGAACAGGACGGAGATCCACGTTCCAAACAGGCCACCCTGCACCGCAAACGCATCAATCTGCGTGCGGTAATGCTGTCCGGCGAGAACGATCACGAGTGTGGCCAGACAGACGATCGTGGAGTGACCCATCGAGAAGAACAGTCCTGCCGCGCGGGCCTGCCGGTTCTCGCGCAGGGCAGCGCGGGTGACGTTGTCAATGACGGCAATATGGTCCGCATCCAGAGCGTGACGCAGACCCAGTCCATATGAAAGGGCCGCAGCGCCCAGAAGAAGCGCATTTCCGTGGAACAGCAGAAACGCCAGAAGCCACGCCAGACCGTTAGCCCCAACCAGAGGACCGATCAGGCGCAGCATTCCGGAACGATGACGGATACCCTTCCCTGTCAGGAGCTTTCTCCCGTATCTGGCACCCTCATGAAGCGCGTTTCCTAGAAGTTCAGATTGGCCTGCAGGTAGTAGTATCCACCGTTATAGCCGAGCTGTTCAATCTGATAGTCATACTGGAACGCACCAAGGTAGCGGAACTCCTTGGGAATGCGGCGCTGCTTCGCGTTGCCGACATTGTTCCCGCCGAGCGTCAGCCCAAGCTGCGGCAGGACCTGATAGGACACGGCCAGATTGGTCTCGAAACGGGCCTTGTTCACGTAGCGCATGAAGTCGGTATTCGAATAGGCCAGCGGGCCTTCATAATAGGTCAGGGACGAGGTCGCGTGGCCGTAGCGGACTTCATGGACCGACACGCCGAGCTTCTTGTACTGCCAGGTGCCGCCAAAGATCAGCTTGTTCTTGGGCGTATAGCTCGTGATGTAAGCGGCCTGCTGGGAGTTCAGCAGACTGTTGCCGTTCCCGTCCTTGCCCGTATGGGTCAGATCCGTCTCGTTGAGGTTCAGGGCCACGTCCCAGTCGATCTTGCCCCAGTCGCGGAAGCGGGTTTCGTATCGGGCGGTCACGTCCAGGCCCCGCGTCCGCGTGTCGGCCGCGTTGGCGTAATAGGAGGCGGTGACGGCGTTGGACTGAAGCGTGGACGGCACGGTGAAGCCGTCGAGACGGAGGGCTTCGATCGCATTCGCACCGTTATAGACGCCTGCCGCCAGGATGCGGTTCTTGATGGTGATCTGATACGCATCGACACTGATATGCAGGCGCGGCAGCGGGTCCAGCGTGAAGCCCGCGCTGTAGCTCATCGTGTGTTCCGGATGGAGCGGCTTGGCCCCGATCAGGCGAGCGCCGGCGGAATTGACCGGCAGATAACCCGTTGCGTAGGTCGGCGCGACGGACAGGTTGGACCAGTGTTCCTGAAGCAGGGACGGTGCACTGAAGCCGTTCGAAATCGTCCCGCGCAGGGCGAAATACTTATTGAAATCGTAGCGCGTGGAGACCTTGCCGGTCTTCGTGTCCCCGGCATCCGTGTAATATTCGTAGCGCCCGGCGAAATCGACCTGCCAGTTCTTCAGCGGCCGCATGGAGAGTTCGACATAACCGGCCGTGACATCACGGTTGCTTTCACTGGCGTTCTGCGGGCTCAGACCGTGCAGACCCTGTGGGCCGGTGCCGTAATACGAGTTGGCGTCACCGGACATGATGTCAAACTCGTCATAGCGGTACTGCGCGCCCATTGCGAGATTGATCGGGCCTGCGAAGATCGGCGTGTGGAAGCTGCGATGGATGCCGAAATCATTCGTCCACTGGGTATTGGTGAACGCCATTTCATGGAAGCTCGTCGGAGAAGCCCCCGTTGCCGCATAGAGCGATGGATTGACGGTGTTGAAGAGATCCATCGACGTATGGTCGCTGCCATAAGTCGTGCTGAGATCCCAGTTCCAGCCGAACTTCTCACCCTTCAGACCGAGAGTGACGCTGTAATCGTCTTCCGAAACGCTTTCCTTCGGGCTGAACCCGTTGGGATACATGGGCCAGTCCGAAGACGCGACACGCGCATCCTGATAGCTCTCGCCATAGCGATGGCCGTAAGTCGAGAACGAATACAGGGACAGATCGGGCAGGAAGTCATACTGCATGTTGTAGGAGATGGTGCCGCGCTGCTGACGCGGATCGCCCTCGTCCTTGAAGTCATACTTGCCGTTCCGGCTGTCGGCCGAATTGCGGATGGTATGATCCTGGTATTTGTATTCCGCGCTCAGATCGAAAAAGCCGCGTCCCATCAGATCGAAGCCCGCGTTGATGGACTCTCCGGACTGGAAACCGTCCCCAGCGTAACGTCCGCCATTGGTAGCCTGCATCGTGATGCCGGACTTGCGATGTTTGAGAATGATGTTGATGACGCCTGCGACGGCATCGGAGCCGTAGAGGGCAGCGGCGCCGTCCTGAAGGATTTCCACATGATCGATCGCAGAGATCGGGATCATGTCGATATCAACACCGTTCGATCCCTGCTGCGGCCCGGAATTATTGGACAGCACCGAAGTCGCGTGACGGCGTTTTCCATCGACGAGGATCAGGGTGTGATTGGGAGACAGCCCCCGCAGACGCAGAACATCCACCATGTTGGCATTGCCGATCAGAAGCGGAGCACGCGTCAGGGACGGCGTGAGCTGCGTCAGGGCATCACGGAGATCGGACTGGCCCGTGCGGGAAATTTCGGCAGAAGTGACAACCTGGATCGGGCTGGCACTCTTGCGGACGGTCTGATGCGGATCACGCGTTCCGGTCACGATGACGGTTTCGTCTTCCTTGGGGAGCGAAGTCACCTTCTTGCCGGAAGAAATATGCCTACCCGGCGCCTTGGAAGCCGGAGCAGTCCTGCGATCCGATGCCGCGTCAGCCGCATAGGCCTGCATACAGACAAGCTGGCTCGCAGCACATGTGAGCAGCATGACACCCAGAGGAATGGAGACTGTCTTCATCGGCTGATCTTCTTCCCGTTCGTCCACCACATGCCCGTTGCTCAACCCGGACATCAGAGCGTTCTGAATATTTCCCGGTGACCTCCCGCACTCAGCCGATCACCTTGCGGAAAAATCTAACGAACTTCGGAACGATAACGGAATGTATGTTTTTTTCTATCCTACCGTAAGTTGTTCTTAGCCTTCCCGACACCGGGAACACACCAGCAGGCAAGAGCAGATCCCATCACAGTGAGAGACAGCAGCACTCCTTTTCTCTCACAGACCAAGGGCGTACAGTGCTCCATCACCATGGCCCGGATCCAAGGAAACCGCTCATGTCCCTCCGCATCGGCGTTGCCGGCTGGTCAATTCCTTCTGCAATGGCCGGGCAGTTTCCCCCGGACGGCACACATCTGGAGCGCTACGGAACACGCCTGTCCTGCGTCGAGATCAACAGCAGTTTCTACAGGCCACATCGCCGCACGACCTATGAACGCTGGGCAGCAAGTGTCCCGCCCTCATTCCGCTTTTCCGTCAAACTGACCAAGGCAATCACGCATGAACGCCGCCTGATCGACTGCCAGGACCTTGTCGAAAAATTCGTCGATGAAACGAGTGGCCTGGGCAATAAACGCGGCCCTGTCCTGGTCCAGCTTCCACCGGGTTTCGCTTACCCCGGCGAGACCGCTGAAGCCTTTCTCGAGGAACTGAAACGCCTTCTTGCGGGACCGGTCGTGCTTGAACCCAGACATGCCAGCTGGTTCAACCCCGAGATCGATCAGATGCTGCAGAGGCAACAGGTCTCACGGGTCGCAGCCGATCCAGCCAAACCCGTCCCTGCCGTAGCTCATCCTGGAGGATGGCAGGGTCTGGCATATTTCCGGCTTCATGGCTCGCCACGCATCTACGAATCCCCCTACGAAAAAGAAGCCATCGCAGAACAGGCAGAAACCGTGGCCACTCTTAGGGATCAGGGCGCTGAAGTCTGGACCATCTACGACAATACAACCTTCGGCGCCGCCACACGGAACGCATTCGAACTCACCGAGGCCCTCTCCACACAAAGCGACCGATAGAGATCAGGACCTGTTCTGCGCCCAGATGCTGGCAGCGGCCCTGTCCAGAATGACGGTGACATTGTCATGAAACCGGATGGCCGTGGCGCTTACGTCTTCACTGATCGGACCATTCAGGGCGTCATTGATGATGGCCGCCTTCCCATCCCCGACAGCCACCAGCAGAAGATGCCGGGCTTCAAGGATCGTTCCGACGCCCATTGTCAGGGCGCGTTCCGGAACCCGCTCCGGATCGTTACCGAACATGCCGCTGTTCTGCCGACGCGTAACTTCATCCAGATGCACCACCCGCGTCCGGCTATCGAAAGCGGAGGGCGGTTCGTTAAAACCGATATGACCGGTCTCCCCAATACCCAGAAGCTGCAGGCCGATCCCGCCCGAAGCCCTGATAATCGCTTCGTAACGCGCACATTCCGCATCCAGATCCGCCGCGACGCCATCAGGAACATGCGCCTTCCCATCAGGCATATTCACATGCGCGAACAGATGCTCCCGCATATAATGGCTGTATGAGTTCGGATCTGCCGCAGAAAGCCCGACATATTCGTCCAGATTGAAAGACGTGGCACCGGAGAAATCCAGCATTCCCGCTTCATACTGCTGCACCAGAAGACGATAGATGCTTTCCATCGTCCGACCCGTCGCAAGCCCCAGAACCGGCGTCGAAGAGCTGCGGATCTCATCCGCAATGATCCCGGCCGTACGCTGGAAGGCCTGATCAGGATGATCGGTGACGATGATGTTCATGGGCTTTATCATTCCAGTCCGGACATTCATGCCCGGCGTTCGCCATTGACCCAGACTTCAATGACCTGAAGGCTGTCGTCCAAAACCGTAAAATCTGCCAGCATATCCGGCGCAATGGCACCTCGGTCATGCAGGCCGAGATAGGCGGCTGCATTCGTACTGACCAGACGCGCAGCCTTCGGCAGGGACATCCCGGCCTGCACGGCATTGCGCAACGCCTGATCCAGCGTGAGCACACTTCCCGCAAGCGTACCGTCAGGCAGACGGACCACGCCATCACGGATCACCACATCCTGCCCGCCCAGCTGACTGGGTCCATCCGCTTCACCGGTGCCGCGCATGGCATCCGTCACGAACAGCAGCCGGTTGCCCATCATGCGCTCCGCCAGCCGGAAGCTGGCAGGATGGACATGATGGGTGTCGAAGATCATCTCGCCATAAGCCACATCACTACACATCAGTGCCGTAACAGGCCCCGGACGCCGACCCTCGATGGGCAACATGGCATTGAACAGATGGGTCGCGCCTATGGTGCCCCCGGCAGCACAGACAAGACAGATCGCCCGTTCGGCTCCATCGTAATCCGTCGTGGTATGTCCAAGACTGACCCTGACACCCGCATATGCAAAAGCTTTCATGGCCGTCGGCGCGTGTTCCAGCTCCGGCGCAATCGTCACGACACGCACACATCCCGTCGCAATGGCTTCCGCCACACGATCGGTGGTCGGTTCGATATTGAATGGCGGCTGCGCACCAAGCTTGTGCGGGCTGACAAACGGCCCTTCCAGATGCGCACCATGAATGCGCGGCCCAGCCTGCACACCTCGGTCACAAACTTCCGCCACGGCACGCAAGGCATCCATGACCTCCGGCCAGGGTGCGGTAATCGTGGTGGGCAGGATCGTTGTCGTACCATGAGCAAGATGAAAGCGTGACAGCGTTTCGATGGCCGCCACACCATCCATCGTGTCGGCTCCCCCACCCCCATGAACATGTCCGTCAATGAAACCCGGCAGAATGTAACGGTCCGTGGTTTCGGACAGCGGCGCAATATCACGTATATGACTGTCGAAACTGACCCGACCGGAAACAATGCGGTCACGCAGAACAAGCCGGCCTTCAAGATGCGACATCATAACTCCTGACACAGAGAATAATTGAATTCAGACACGAACATCCGGCCATCACGTAGACCACGCCCGAAGGAAGGCCAGCCGTTCATGTGATGTACGGAAAGGCACCACCATTAATGCCAATCTAATACCGGAATCAAACCTCATTCAACCCATTTCGAAGCCGAATCGCAAAATCGAAAAGCCTGAAGACCTTGTGCGCCTCGAATTTCAGGCTAACCGTGATGAGCCAGCTCTTTCTCAGGAAACGCCATGAACCTGGTATTGATCTGGTATCATAACTCTCCTATATCGAAACGAACAAGGGGACATGCTTCATGCGCTTTACCGACATAGCCGTAATCTGCGCATATTTCCTGTTGCTTCCCCTCGTGGCGATCATGGTGTCGCGGCGCGGAAAAACGCCCGGCGATTTTCTTTCTGCCTCACATGACCTTCCCTGGTGGGCGATCTGCCTTTCACTCGTGGCAACAGAAACCTCGACCCTGACATTCATCAGCATCCCGGGCATTGGCTATACATCAGGCATGGTGTTTCTCGGCCTGGCCGGAGGATATCTGATAGGCCGGCTGATCGTGGCCATCTGGTTTCTGCCACTTTACGCACAGGGCCAGATCAGAAGCGCCTACCAATATCTGGGCGAGCGTTTCGGCCCGGGACTACAATGCGCGGCATCCGGCGCCTTCCTTGTCACACGGCTTCTGGCCGAAGGCGTTCGCCTGTCCGCGGGGTTACTGCCTCTGACATGGATGCTGGAACACAATGGAATTTTCCTGAACCATTTGCTCGTCCTGACCCTCATTATCGCTTTTACGCTGGCTTATACGGTTCTGGGCGGCCTGAAAGCCGTTGTCTGGTCTGACACCATACAGCTCTGCATTTATCTTTTCGGTGCCGCCGCCTGCGCCTTCCTGCTGATGCACGACCTTCCATCCGATGGGTGGACCTTGGCCTGGACTGCCGGAAAGATGTCACCGTTCCACACCCTGCATGTCAGAACACTGCTCTCCGATCCCTTTACACCTCTCGCGGCACTGGTCGGGGGCGCTATCCTTTCGGTCGCCTCCCATGGTTCGGACCAGCTCATGGTGCAGCGACTGCTGGCGGCCAGAAATCTTCGTGATGCCCGGTACGCCCTTGTGGGAAGCGCATTCGTCGTGGCGTTCCTGTTCGGCCTGCTGTCCCTCGTCGGCGTGCAGCTCTGGATAACGCATCAAGGCACCTCCCTGACCGCTCTTGGACTGCACTCACCCGACGAGCTGTTTCCAAACTACATCGTCTCAGGCCTGCCAGCCGGACTTGGCGGCCTGTTGCTCGCAGGCGTCCTGAGCGCCACGATGGGTTCCCTGTCCTCCACCCTCAACGCCATGGCCGGTGCATCCCTGACAGATTTCGGCCCCCTCCCGGAACGTTTCCTGAAACAGTGGGGGCGCTTCTTCGGGTTCAGGGAAAGCCCCCTGTTTGCCCCCCGTCTCATGACATTGCTGTGGAGTATCGCGCTGGTTCTGGTTGCACTCTGGTTCACCCAGGGAGAGCAGTCCGCAGTTATTCTGGGCCTGACGATCGCAGGATGGTCCTATGGCCCAACCCTCGGAGTCTTTCTCTTCGGCATGCTCTATCCCGCCGCCCGTGCACGCGATGCCCTGGCGGGTTTCCTGACGTCACTGGCGGGCATGGCAGCAACCATGAAGTTCCTGCAATACACAGGCTATCATGTGGCTTTTCCCTGGCTCGTCCCCCTCGGCATAGCCGGAATGCTGATGACCGCCCGCTTTTCCATGCTTTTCACCGGGTCGGCCCGACAGGAATTCCAGTCGGCTCACGACACCCGAAAGAACTGAGGCCAATGACCGCCACGAACACGATCCAGACATCTTCGACAGCACCGACAGGGACCGAACAGCAGGACCCGCGTTACGGTGACATCGACCTGTGGCTGGCAATCTCGGTGCTGGACGCTCTGGCTGAAGCTCAGATGACGGCCACAGCCGTCGCCCGCGCAGCAATCCCCCAGATGAATGACGTCATCACGGCCGCACTGCCGCGCCTACGCGCAGGCGGAAGGCTGTTCTATGTCGGTGCCGGCACATCAGGCCGCGTGGGCCTTCAGGACGGCGTGGAACTCACCCCAACCTTCGGCTGGCCCTCCGAACGCCTTGTCCTGATGCTGCCAGGCGGCACAACAGCCCTGTTTGAAGCCGTGGAAGGTGCCGAAGACCGCGAAGAGACCGCATGCACGGAAATCCTGTCCCACAATCCCGGTCCAGACGATGTCGTGTTCGGCATCGCAGCCAGTGGCGCAACCCCCTATACCTGCGCTGCCATCGCAGCCGCGCGTAACACCGGCGCACTGACCGTCGGAATCAGCTGCAATAAAGATGGCCGTCTGCTCAGGGAAGCAGAACTGGGAATAGCCATCGTGACAGGCCCCGAAGTCATTGCAGGCTCCACGCGGCTCAAGGCCGGAACAGCCCAGAAAGCCGTCCTGAACATGCTGTCCACGACGTTGATGATCCAACTCGGACACGGCTATCGCGGACAGATGGTGGATATGCGTGTCGTTAACGCCAAGCTTGAAAAGCGGGCAGCCCGCATGGTGCATGATCTGGCCGGTGGAACCTCTGAAGAAATCGAGGCCGCACTGCAGGCCAGCCATCAGAACGTCAAGCGCGCCATTCTCATCCGTGCCGGCCTGACGGCGGAAGAGGCAGAAACCGCACTGGCGCAACACGCAGGCGACCTGCGCGCCGTCATGGCAGCGCAGACAGATCGGGGCTAAGGCTTTTATGGACGTGAAGCACACGGAAGACATTTTTGCTGCCCTGAAGCCCGACCAGACGGATCGCAAACCCCTGTACCTGCAACTGGCTGAACGCCTGCGCGAACTGATCAACAGCGGAACGCTCCGCGGTGGCGACACCGTCCCGCCAGAGCGCGAACTGGCCGAGCTGACAGGCGTATCGCGTGTGACCGTTCGCAAATCCCTTGAACAGCTGGTGACGGCCGGGTTGTTAACACAACGCCCCGGTGCAGGAACATTCGTATCCCGCAGGATCCAGCAGCCGCTCTCGGTCCTGATGGGATTTTCCGACGACATGCGCGCCCGTGGCTATGAACCGTCGTCAATCTGGCTGGACAAACGCGCGGCAGGCGCCAGCCCGGATGAAGCCATGGCGCTGGGCATTGCTCCGGCAGCCCCGGTCCTGCGCCTGAAGCGGATCCGGACCGCCGACGGTGAGCCAATGGCCATCGAGACAGCCGTCATCTCACGTCGGGATCTGGCATCGCCGGAACTGGTCAGGGAATCGTTTTACGCGGCCCTGAAAGCCCACGGACTGCTGCCGGTGCGGGCGCTTCAGCGGATCCGGGCGCGAATGGCCACGCTGCACGAAGCCGAACTGCTCCATATCAGCCACCCCACGGCCATTCTCGAGATCGAGCGGCGTTCTTTCCTTCCGGACGGACGCGTCCTCGAGGTCACATTTTCCTGCTACCGCGCCGATCTCTATGATTTCGTCGTGGAGCTGCAGACATCCGAGGAGCACGACTGATGCGATGCCTGACTGCCATAGGGCTGATGAGTGGCACCTCGCTGGATGGCGTGGACGCAGCCCTTGTCCGCACGGATGGCGAGAAAATCGTCTCGCATGGCCCCGGACTGAGCCTGGAATATTCTCCGGAACTGCGGAACCGTGCCCGCGACCTTCTCTCCCGTGCAGCAACGACAAGCCCGGATGATCCGGAATTGCGCGCTATCGAGCGGGACATCACCCTGCGCCACATCGAAGCCGTCGAACTCCTGCGGCGCCAGACGGACACGATCGATCTGATCGGGTTTCATGGACAGACCATCCTGCACGCACCGGAACGACAGCTGACCTGGCAGATCGGTGACGCTGCCCTGCTGTCCCGCGAAACCGGCCTTCCGGTCATCCATGATTTTCGTAGCGCGGACGTCGCCGCCGGCGGAGAAGGAGCCCCTTTGGCCCCCTGGTATCATGCCGCACTGCTTCACGGGCATGAGGGGTCCGTTGCCATCCTGAATATCGGAGGCGTTGCAAATGTGACCCTGGTGGATGCGGGCGGAGACATTCATGCCTGTGATACCGGCCCCGGCAACGCCCTTCTGGATGACTGGGCATTTCTTCATACAGGGACCGCCTGCGATATTGACGGCGCGCTGGCACGTTCGGGCATGGTCCACACAGACATTCTAGAGCCTCTGCTCGCAGATCCCTATTTTTCCCGCCCGGCGCCAAAGTCACTGGACCGCCTGACCTTTCACCGCGCCATGAACGCCGTAAAGACACTCTCACCAGAGGACGGAGCAGCCACGCTAGTCGCATTCACGGTCGAAGCCATCCGGCGGACACCACTGCCATGCCAGCCCGCGGCCTGGTATGTGTGTGGAGGTGGCCGACGCAACCCGGTACTCATGGAACAGCTGAAATACGCCCTGCCTGCCCCGGTCCTTTCCGTTGAAAAACTGGGCTGGAATGGCGATGATCTTGAAGCGGAATGTTTCGGATTTCTGGCCGTACGCACCCTGCGAAAACTACCGCTCTCCGCCCCGACCATTACCGGCGCCCCCACAGCCCTGACAGGCGGACGACTGACATGCGCCAGCCTTTCTCCCCTGCCCGAATGGCTCGCTGTGCGCTGACAATAGCCCGTTTCTTAAATGTCCGTACCCATCCTGTTATAAATTCTCCGGACAAGTCGGATACCGCCAATCCAGTACGAAAGTTCGTGCGGCCCGGTCACATCCCACAAGGCCAGATCAGTCCGCATTCTCTATGAAGACACGCGCAATCGCCCGGCCCTCTTTCGAGGATCGAGACGCGCGTAAACGACTGAAATGACGCGGGACCATCTGCGTCAGCAGTCGATTGTGATTGAGTTATGATGGCTAT
>NZ_BJLY01000004.1 GCF_006538885.1 Gluconobacter roseus NBRC 3990 | reverse complement strand
GGGGAGCTCAGCATAGTGTCAAACAGAATTCACAAGGCACTTATCAACAGGAAAAATGCCGGTTTTCTGCGGTAAAAAAGACTAACCCCCGTTATTCATTGCGAATCGAACTCGAAAAAAGACGGATTTTTCTCAATTTTTCTGCTTTTCTCAGAAGTCCGGCCAGTTGGAAGCCAGATGCCCACCCATCCGCAGCGGAGCGACCTTTCGGGCCAGTCCTGTCGCATCGTCAGTCTCGACCATGAGGCCACAGACGGTCGCTTCCCCTTCTGCAGGCTGAGGACGATCTCCGGGAATCTTGCGAATTAATCTGTGAAGCGAGGCCGGCTTCCCCATTCCGATCACGCTGTCGTAGTCCCCGCACATTCCAGCATCCGTCTGGTACGCTGTCCCCGCAGGCAGAATGCGATGGTCAGCGGTTGGAACATGCGTATGTGTTCCAACCACGACGGATACCTTTCCGTCGAAATAGGCACCGAAGCCCATTTTCTCGCTGGTGGCTTCCGCGTGAACGTCAATCAGGATCGCATGAACCGTCACGCCCAGCCGATGCCGGGACAGGATTTCACTGACGACGCGGAAAGGATCGTCCAGCGGGTCCATGAAGATGCGACCCATGACGTTGATAACCAGAGCACGGCGTCCACGGCTGATTTCAACGATATGGCTCCCCTGCCCCGGCGTTCCGGCGGGATAATTGGCTGGTCTGACGATATGAGGAGCCTGATTGATGTAGCCGATCATGTCGCGACGGTCCCACGCATGATTGCCCAGCGTGATCACATCGACCCCCGCATTATGCAGGTTCTTGGCAATATCGGGAGACAGGCCATATCCGTGTGAGGCGTTTTCCCCATTAGCCACCACCAGATCCAGCGAGAGTTTCTGCCGCCAGTCGGCCAGGTTCCGAATTATGGCTTCACGCCCGCTACGTCCGATAATGTCGCCAAGAAACAGCAGTCTCAACAGTCAGTCTTTCATTATGATTTTGGAGGATCGGTCCTAATGACGCCGCGCTCGGTTACGATCGTTTCCAGCGGAATATCGTAAGGACCTTTGGGAAGAGTGCTGACCTGCTGGCCAGACAGGCCAAATCCGATTGCCGGCACGTTCAGTTCAGCCAGAGTGCGGTCATAATAGCCACCGCCATATCCAAGCCGATACCCGAAGCGGTCAAAGGCCAGAAACGGCACCAGAATAAGGTCCGGGATGTCGATTTCACCGTCAGGATGCAATGTGCCGAAGCGGCCGACATTCATTCCACTGGTCGGAAACCACCGCCTGAAAATCAGGGGAGAGCCTTTTGGCGTGGTCTCGGGCAGCAGAACATCGCGCCCGGCAGCATATAGATCATGGCATAAAGGCCGGAGATCAACTTCTCCAGCCAGCGGCCAGACCGCCGCCACTTTACGGGCAGGTCGTGTGAGTATTTCCTGAAGCAGGAATGTGCTCAGAGCCTCTTCATCAGTGGGAGAGGCCGTCTGGCGGAGCTGGGCCATTTTCAGGCGCAGCTCTTTTTTCAGCAGGTCAAGGTCGGAAATCTGTGGAGCCGCCAAAGCCGTTGGTCTTTTCAGCCCTCCTAGACCTGCAAGTGCAGGTGGGCACCGGTTAACGTGACCAGGGCCACGACAGAGCCAGTTCCCTAAGGAATGCTTATCGGCCCGGGGGATGATTTGCCTGACGCACCAGGCAGCTCCATCACCTATATTAGACTGTCCGGCCCGATGTTCAATGCAAACGTTTTTAAATCAGGACGCGCGCTCGAGTTCAGTAGCCAGAAGCTCCGCCTGCCCCGCCAGCCGGGCCAGACGATCCTGCCGGGCCTTCTCAAGCTGAAGCAGCTGCTCGGCCTGCTGGATCTGCGTTTCGGCCTGTGGTGAGATCTGCCGCTGCTTCAGTTCGAAAATCTCATCGGCCATGAGCAGAGCCGCCATCATGAGCGTCTTGGATTCGCTTGCAGCTCCACCCAAGGTCCGTGCGCGCTGAAGCCAGCCTTCCACATGACGGGCCATATCGTAGAGATGGGCTTCCTCGCCATCCTGACAGCCGACATTATAGACATAACCATTAAGACGGATGGATACCTGTCCCATCGATCAGCCCTCCTTCCTGTCCAGCACACCCTGAATGCGGGCACACAGCGCGTCGATATTGGCTGCAACTTCCGACAGGTCCGGGATGGAGCGAAGGGCGCGCTCGCTGGCTTCCTTTACCAGAACCTGACGCTCAGACGCAGCGGCAATCCGCATCATTGCTTCCTCAAGACGTTCAACCGCCTTATCGTCCTGCCGGATACCTGTCTCGTTTACCGCCACGATCTTCCCGTTCATGCAATCACTACGTCAGCAGAATGCCCAATACAGACCCGCTCCGGCCCGTTCATCAGGAAAGACCCGATCCCGGCACGGGGTCAAGGACATCCCTGCCCGTTCACTATCCTGTTTTCGTGATTTCGTCTCGTCGTGAGATGGAGCAGGTTATCCTGTCTCACGGAAACCGGTTTCTTGCCCTTTCGATGGAAAGTGCAGGAAACAGCTTTGGCATTCCCTGGTGGCTTGAGATTACAGAGACGCAAAAACATCAGTCCATTCTGGATTGCGGCGGCTCACCTGCCATTGCCCGCCAAGCGCTGGATGCCGGAATTGGTTGGGCCGTCTGCCGTATCAACGCTGCACAGTTCCGGGCGCTGGAAACATATGACCGTTATCGCGGACGTATCCTGACCACCAGACCGCCTAGCTCCCCACGCCACAATCTGCGAGAAGACGCTCATGACAGCCTGTGATCTCTATCCCGTTCTTCCCGCTGGTTTCAGCATGGAGGCAGCCCTTGGGGTGCTGCGCGACATTCTCACTCTGCCTGCAATAACAGCACTTCGACTTCCATTCGGCTGGACACCGGAAAAGGCGCAGCTTTCACAACTCGTGGATCTGCTGCACGCCAACGGTGTGGCCATGATCCTTGAGGTCCCGGGATCGCTTTCAGACGTTCCGAAGTCACTTCTGGGGATCTGCGACGGACTGCATGCGGGAAATGTCGAAGAGCTCGTGACCCTGCGCGGCAAAGTCGGAAGCGACATGCCAATCGGCTGCCTCTGCACCAACCGCGACGACGCCATGAAAGCGGGCGAGTCGGGCGCCGATTACGTCGCTTTTCCTGCCGGAGAGCTTGATCTGGTGAAGTGGTGGAGTTCCGTCATGGAACTGCCCGGGGTGGCCGAAGGCATCATGAGCACGGAAGATGCCTCGGCTGGCATTGCGGCCACCGCCGATTTCCTTGCCATCCCCCTTCAGTTCGATGGCAAGGATGCAGAGCGGTTTTCAGCGATGGCCGTGCTTGCGGCCGGCTGAAACAGGCACAGGCGTCGGCAGAAGCGTGTCCTGCGTGAAGTAAAGGACGCCGTTGGACTGAGCGAAAGACTTACCCCACAGACGGTTGGTCTCGCCTGCCGTGTTCTCAAGAACAAGTTCACCAGTCCGGGGAGAAACCTGAACGCCCAGCAGGTCGCCATACAGGGTCTTCAGGCCAATGGCATGACCATGATTGCGGGCGATTGCCTTGCGCAATGCGGCTTCGTCCCATTTTCCGTAAGCAATCGTATAGCCCAGAATATGCACAAGCTGCCCACGGTTTTCGGGTGCAAGCAGACCGCCGTGCCACCGGGTATTCAGACGTTCCATGGCAGCATTGGGAATGGCAAAGAGTGTATAAGGCCCCGGACCGCTTATCCAGGGATCGAGCTTCGCAACGCGGATTGCCTTGACGTAATCGGCGAGTTCCAGTGAGCCCGTAATATTCTCATCGAGCGGCCGGTCTTCATAGGACAGCATGGGCGGCGAATGATAGGCCACCGGGCTATTGGGCACTCCATCAGCGCTTGGCTGATACGCCTTGTCCGTATTTCCGGGCATGAAGGATGCACGGCTGCTGATCTGCGTTTCGAAGCTGTCCTGGTAATTCTTCGTCCAGTCCGTGCCCTGCCAGTCAGGATCGCCACAGGCGGAGAGCGAGGCTCCAAGAAGAAGCCCCACGCCGAGTTTCAGCCCCTTCTCCCAGCCCGGAAACCGTCCTGAAGAGAAAATATCGAGTCGCACATCCATGCCTGATCGTACCATCCTGTGAGCGGGAAAAACGACCATAGAGCAGGCTGGCCGATTCAGCACCCATCCCCGCGCATGGTCCATCCGACGACCTTGCCGCTGACCAGCTCGAATGTCGTCTGACAGCTGGTGTTGTAATAGGTTGCAGGAAAACCGCCACCCCAGCCGCCCATGCCGCCCCAGCCACCCATGCCGCCCCAGCCGCCACCCCAGCCGCCCATGCCCATGCCCATGCCGCCCCAGCCGCCGCCCCAGCCATCCCAGCCCCAGCCACCGCCGCCGGAATACTGGGTCTGGTTATCGATATAGGCGAGGAAAGTGTGGCCCTGCGCATCGTAATTGCGGGTCGGGACACCAAACTGGCGCAGCACGTCCACTTCGGACTTGCCGACCATGGAATCCAGAACCTTGCGTTGCTGAAGGGTCGGAACGTCACAGGCGGAAAGGCCCAGCAGCACCAGGACAGACAGCAGTCCAACTTTTTTCATCATCATCTTCCCCGACTGTGCCGCGGCAACGCGGTCATGTTCCTCTTTCGACACGTTCTAGCCCTTCTGACGCAAAAGAAGGATTAAAACTCCTGCAAGTTCCGAAAAGATCAGGCCAACCACAAAATGTCACTGATCCGCGGCGCTCCGGTCGCCAGCATGACCAGCCGGTCAAACCCAAGCGCGATGCCTGAACAGGGCGGCAGCTCCGGCAAGGCCGCCAGAAAATCCTCATCCACGGCCCAATCCTGATCCGGCGACAGCTCCATACGACGCTTACGATCCGTTACAAAACGTTCCCGTTGCTCCACCGGATCGGTCAGCTCCTCAAAGGCGTTGGCCAGCTCCAGACCACCAATATAAAGCTCGAACCGCAGCGCGGCCCGGTCGTCTGCCGGATCCCGTCGCGCGAGCGCTGCCTGCTCGGCTGGCCAGTGCGTCAGGAACGTGGGACGCTCGCGCCCGATCATGGGTTCGACACGCTCCAGCAACAGCCGGAAAAACAGGTCTTCCCAGTTTTCCCCGTTCCGCAGCCCGACATGCGCCTGCGCGGCCAAAGCCTCTGCATCCCCGGCCGTGCCTAGCAGGTCCGCCCCCACATAACGTGCGAATGCAGCCTGCATCGTCAGCCGCTCGAAAGGGAGTGAAAGATCAATGACATCCGTGCCCCGATGGACCACGGACGGCAGCAGAGCCCGCACGAAAGCCTCGGTTTCATCCATAAGCGACGAAAGATCCGCGCCCGGCCGATACCATTCGAGCATGGTGAACTCCGGAGCATGCGTATTGCTGGCCTCACCATTGCGCCAGACACGCGCCATCTGGAAAACGGCCTTCCCCGTCGCCGCCACGATGCGTTTCATCGCAAATTCCGGACTCGTATGCAGGAAGCGCGCCTCACGTGAGCCGTCCGGCCGCTCCAGTTCCGTTCTGAAACAGCGCAGATGCACTTCTTCACCCGGCACAGGAACAGCGAACGGCGTTTCCACTTCCAGATAGCCACGATCTTCAAAGAAGGCGCGGACGGCTTTTACCATCTGCGAGCGACGCTCAAGCAGGGGAAAGCGTTCCGCAATCCGGGCCGGATCAGCAGACAATACGGTCATGGCGTCTATTGCTCCTGTTGCAAAACGGGGACCCGCACCGCTAGAGGCATCACATGCATGATATGGTCAAGACAGCCCCGCAACATTCCGCGGAACGTTCTGCAAAACGTCACACGCTTCGCACACCGTCCGACCTGATCGACGCGGGCCTGGCCCCCGAAGCCGACCGGACAACGCTCGAAGCTGTCGGCGAGCGCTTCACAATGGCCATTCCCCCAGCTTTTCAGGATCTGATCACGCATCCGGACGATCCCATCGCCCGACAGGTTATTCCCGACGCCCGCGAACTCGTCACCCTGCCCTACGAAGACGCGGACCCGATCGGCGATGATGCCCTGTCCCCCGTCCCCGGCATCGTGCACCGCTATGCCGACCGGGCCCTGCTCAAACCATTACTGGTCTGCCCGCTCTATTGCCGGTTCTGCTTCCGGCGCGAACATGTCGGGCCCGGCGGTGGTCTGCTGAGCGATGCACAACTCGAAACCGCGCTCGACTGGGTGCGGCAGCATCCCGATATCCGCGAAATCATCCTCACGGGCGGCGATCCACTCATGCTCGCCCCGCGCCGGCTGAAGCATATCGTGCAGTCCCTGTCGGACATTCCCCATATCGAGACCATCCGCATCCATTCCCGCGTCCCGGTCGCCGATCCGGCCCGCATGACGGAAGAACTTCTGGATGCGATGGAAACGGACCGCGCCATGTGGCTGGTCGTTCACGCCAACCATGCCAGCGAGCTGACCCCGCAGGCCACAAAAGCCATCCGCGCCGTTCTGTCCCGCGCCATTCCGGTGCTCTCGCAGTCGGTTCTGCTACGCGGCGTCAATGATACGGTCGAAAGTCTGGAGGCCCTGCTGCGGGCGTTCCTGAAAGCGCGGGTCAAACCCTATTATCTGCACCATCTCGATGCAGCAGCCGGAACGGGACATTTCCACGTCCCGGTTGCGGAAGGCCAGGCCCTGCTGAGACAGCTTCGCGGACGCGTGACCGGTCTGGCCTGGCCAACCTATGTTCTCGATATTCCTGGTGGCCGGGGCAAAGTCCCGATCGGGCCGGAATATCTGGACCCTGCGTCTCCGGGCACGGTCTCAACGCCCGATGGAGAGGCGTGCAGCTTCACCTGACACGCCCCAACACGGCGCCGGTCCTTATTTTGCTTCGAACATATGGGTCGCATGCGTGATCGCCCCGCCCGCGCGGATGGCCGCGGCGACAAGAGCGATTTCGGAAAGCTGGGCGTCCGTCGCACCGGCTTCGCGCGCAGCCTTCACATGCAGTTCGATACAGTACGGGCACTGGGTCGTCAGCGCGACAGCCACGGCCGCGAGCTGCTTAGTCAGGGCGCTGACCTCGCCTTCCTCGAATGCGGCACGGTCGAACTGCCAGAAGGCGTCCATGCCCTTGGAGGCATTGGCTTCAAGATGGGAAATGCGCGAGAGGTTCTTCATATCGTACATGCGGCTTCTCCTTGCGGTTCGCCCTGATCCTCAGGACAGACACACAGTCTGACATGAACCGTCCGGCGCCGTGTCCCAAGCCCCCTGCCCTTCACACTTTCCTGAAGCTGGTGACCGCCATGCGCCCCTTGTGCCTTGCTTAGAGCCCCCGTGCGGCGCTAGAAGCCCACAAGACGTGACAGAAAATCCCTATCCAAGGGGCATCAGGACACAAGCATGAAACAGCAAGCCAACCTTATCCGGGCCGGCCAGGTCATCGAGCATGACGGCCGCCGCTGGACGGTTCTCAAGCAGCAGATCATCACCCCGGGCAAGGGTGGCGCCTTCATCCAGGTCGAAATGCGCGACCTCAAGACAGGCAACAAGACCAACGAACGCTGGAGAACAGCAGATTCCGTCGAGCGTCTGATGACGGAAGACAAGGACTACACCTATTCCTACATGGACGGTGACAATGTCGTCCTGATGGATCCGGAAACGTTCGAGCAGTTGATCCTCGCCAAGGACATCTTCGGCGACCAGTTCGCCTTCCTGCAGGACAACATGCCGCTGAACGTCAAGCTGGTCGAAGGCGACCCGGTGGGCGTCGAGCTGCCGCCGCACGTGACGCTGGAAGTCACGGAAGCCGACCCGGTGGTCAAGGGCCAGACGGCCAGCTCCTCCTACAAGCCCGCCATGCTGTCCAATGGCGTAAAGACGCTGGTGCCGCCGTTCATCGAAGCCGGTGAGCGCATCGTTGTCCGCACGGAAGACGGATCCTACGTCGAACGCGCGAAGGACTGATCCAGCATGCGTCTTTCCCCGCACATGGCCGTCATGCAGGGCGCGGCACAGAAGGCCTCGCGCCGTCTGCTCCGTGACTTTGCAGAGGTCGAACAGCTTCAGGTCAGCATCAAGGGGCCCGGAGATTTCGTTTCCCAGGCAGACCTGCGCGCCGAGACCATCCTCCGCGAGGAACTGAGCCGCGCCCGTCCCGGCTACGCCTTCCTGATGGAAGAAAGCGGCGCTTCGGGCGGGGACAACTGGACCTGGCGCTGGATCGTCGATCCGCTCGACGGCACGACGAACTTCCTGCACGGCATCCCGCACTGGGCCATTTCAATCGGCCTGCAGCGCAAGCTTCAGGACGGAACGATCGAGCTAGCCGCCGCGGTTGTCTACAATCCGGCCGCCAACGAGATGTTCTGGGCCGAAAAGGGCGTTGGCGCGTTCCTCAATGAACGCCGCCTGCGCGTCTCCGGCCGCCGCAACATGCACGAAGCCCTGTTCGCAACCGGCATTCCGTTTGCGAAGGTTCCGAGCAGCAGCCGTCTGCCCTTTGCCCGCGTCCTCGGCGCCCTGATGCCGCAGGTTGCAGGGATTCGCCGCTTCGGCGCCGCTGCCCTGGATCTCGCATGGGTCGCAGCAGGCCGTTACGACGGATACTGGGAATTCGGTATCAAGCCGTGGGACTGCGCAGCCGGTTTGCTTCTGGTCCGCGAGGCCGGTGGCTATGCGACCGATCCGGACGGAAACGAGCTTCATGACGTTCCCGATGACGTCAATGTCGTTGCCGGAAACACCAACCTTCACGGCCCCCTGCGCGCCCTGGTGCATGAGGCTCTGAACCGGAGCTGACGAAACTGCCCTCACGCCCCATTGCGGGAGTCGTGAGGCGTCGTCTAGGATCGGCCTGACATGTACAGGCCGATCCTCTTCTCCCTTCCTCTGGCGGCCTTTCTGGCCAGCCTTCCGCTGTCCGCCGCACAGGCACAGGTCACCAGCAATCTGTATGATCTGCCTCAGGCCAAATCAGCTTCTCCTGCGAAAAAACCAGCCTCGGCACCCCATCCAGCAGGACATGCCGCACGGAAATCCGCAGCACGGAAGCCGGCAACGAAGGCTCCCGCACCTACGGCCACGCCAGCAGTTGCAGCTCCCGCCAGAAGCGCACCGACGCACACAACAGTGCCCGGCGTTCCCCCGGCCCCGCCGCCGCCGGTCGTCCTGCCACCACCCTTCGTACCCATCCAGATCCATCCGCCTGTTCCCCCGGCCGAGGTCACACCCGTTGCCGATGCGGCCAGCCACACGGAGACCCTGCCTGATGGCGGAATCCGCGTTCTGTTTCCCTCGGGAAGCGAGGCCCTGAATGCCGACAGTATCAAGGCCCTTCAGGCTTACGGAACCGAACTGGCTCACCATCCGGAACAGCGTGTGCTCCTGATTGCGCATGCAACGCTGCCGGGTGATGACGTCTCCATGCCGCGCCGTATCGCGCTGGCACGAGCACTGGCTGTCCGCTCGATCTTCATTCACGCAGGCGTTGCTACCACGCGTCTCTACCCGCAGGCGCTGGGACGTCCCGACAAGGGAGACAGCGCGCCTGCTGACAGACTGGATGCTGTCATCGAGACAAATCCTGTCGACCCCTCCCCTTCCGCAAACGGCATGCCATAAAATCAGGAAAGACACGCCGTGACACGTCCTACGACCTATCTTCTGCGAATGGCCGTTTTCCTTGTCGCGGTCGGCCTTCTGGCCGCGACAATGGGCACGACCCTGCTCCACGCGTTCAACGCCAACCCGAAACTCGACGCCATTATCCTCGGTGTGCTCCTGCTGGGCATCCTGTGGAACCTTCATGTCGTCCAGCGCCTGATGCCGGAAGTGCAGTGGGTTGAGCTTCTGCGTCAGCCCCGCGCCGGTCTGGCCGCACCAAAAGCGCCCCGCCTGCTCGCGCCCATGGCCAGCATGCTGGCAGCCCGCAATCGCACGGACCGCCTGACGCTCTCGACACAGACCACACAGGCCATGCTCGACAGCCTGTCCTCGCGTCTGGATGAAAGCCGGGAAATCTCCCGCTACATGACGCAGCTCCTGATCTTCCTGGGTCTGCTGGGCACGTTCTACGGGCTTCTGCTGACGGTCAGCTCCATTGCATCTGTCATCGGCGGCATGTCCGCAGGCGGCGGGGATATGGACGTCATGTTCAACCAGCTCAAGACCGGACTGGCCGGCCCGCTTGCCGGCATGTCCACGGCGTTTTCAGGCTCGATGTTCGGTCTGGCCGGCGCACTGGTCCTCGGCTTTCTCGATCTCACAGCCGGACAGGCGCAGACACGTTTCTTCAATGAACTGGAAGAATGGCTGGCTGGCGTCACGCGTGTCAGCGGCAGCACGTCCATCGACAGCGACGGCGCACCCGTTCCGGCCTATGTTCAGGCCCTGCTCGAACAGACTGCCGAAAATCTGGAAACGCTCCAGAACGCCGTCTCCCGCAGCGAGGAAAACCGCGTCCGCGAACTGCACATGCTCGACAGCCTTCAGGAGCGCCTGCGTGGCATGACGGATCTGCTTGCCGCCAACCAGACGCTCATGACCCGCACGGCCGAAACTCAGACCACTCTTCTGCGGCACATGGGAGATGAAGGCCCGGGCTCGCAAGGCACGGCGCTCCTGCGGATCGAGACGCATCTCAGCCGCCTGATCCAGGAACTGCATGAAGGCCGCGCCCAGACGATCGGAGAGCTTCGCAACGATCTCCGCGTTCTGGCCCGCACGATTGCGGCGGCCTCCGGCAGCACGACGCCCCCTCCCGGCAGGCAGGGCTGATCCATGGCCCGGCGCAGACGCGGATCTCACAACGCCCTCGATGCCTGGCCCGGCTATGTGGATGCCCTGTCCACTCTGCTGATGGTCGTCACCTTCGTCCTGCTGGTGTTCGTCGTGGGGCAGCAGTTCCTCTCGGTGTCGCTGTCCCGACGCGAGCACACGCTGGATGCCCTGCAGAAACAGCTGGCCGAACTGTCGCACATGCTGTCGATGACGGAAGACAAGAACAAAAGCCTGTCTTCCACCGTCGCCACGCTGGCGGACGAAAAGCAGCATAATCAGGCCCAGCTCCAGACCCTTTCGACCCAGATCGCCGCCCTGACAGGGCAGCTCCAGTCAAAAGATCAGGCACTCGCCTCGGCTGATGACACGAGCAAGCAGCAGAACAGCAAGATCTCGGACCTTCAGGCCCAGATCGAAGAACTGACCCGCCAGCTTCAGGCGATCAGCAACGCCCTCGACATCGAAAAGAAGGCCGAACAGGGCAAGGACGCCCAGATTGCGGATCTTGGCAGCAAGCTCAATCTGGCACTTGCGGACAAGGTCAATCAGCTCAAACGCTACCGTTCGGAGTTCTTCGGACGCCTGCGCGACCTGCTGAAAGACCAGAAGGGCGTGAACGTCGTGGGAGACCGCTTCGTCTTCCAGTCGGAAATCCTGTTCCCGCAGGGAAGTGCCGACCTGACACAGGAAGGCCGCAAGGAAATCACAACCCTCGCCCATACGTTCAAACAGATCGCCTCAACAATCCCGACGGATCTTCCGTGGATTCTGCGGGTGGATGGCCATGCCGATCGCCAACCCATCCACAGCGCCTTTCCCAGCAACTGGGAACTGTCATCCGAACGTGCCATCACCGTGGTCAAGCTACTCATTGCCGAAGGTGTTGACCCGCACCATCTGGCCGCGACAGGCTTTGCCGACTACCAGCCTCTGGACGCTGCCAGCACATCGGCGGCCTATGCCAGAAACCGCAGGATCGAGTTCCGTCTGACGGATCGCTGATCCCTCCCCCGCCTGCCTTTTCACAAAGGCAGGCTTTTGCGCAGATCTACTGACATTTCTGCGATAATCCCTTATGTAGCAGCCATGACCGATACCCCGCTCTCCCTTATCCGCAATTTCTCGATCATCGCTCATATCGATCACGGCAAATCGACGCTGGCCGATCGCCTGATCCAGGCCTGTGGCGCGCTGACCGCGCGTGAGATGAAAAACCAGGTCCTCGATTCGATGGAGCTCGAGCAGGAGCGCGGGATCACCATCAAGGCGCAGACCGTGCGCCTGACCTATCCGGCCAAGGACGGCAAGGTTTATACGCTGAACCTGATGGACACGCCGGGCCATGTCGACTTCGCCTATGAAGTCAGCCGCTCGCTCGCCGCCTGTGAAGGTTCGCTGCTGGTCGTGGACGCCTCGCAGGGCGTGGAAGCCCAGACGCTGGCGAACGTCTATCAGGCTCTCGATGCCAATCACGAGATCGTCCCGGTCCTGAACAAGGTTGATCTGCCGGCCGCTGAACCCGAGCGCGTCCGCGCCCAGATCGAGGATGTGGTCGGCATTCCGGCCGATGATGCGGTCGAAATCAGCGCCAAGACCGGCCTGAACATCGAAGGCGTTCTCGAAGCTCTGGTCCAGCGTCTCCCCGCCCCCACGGGTGACGCCGAAGCCCCGCTTCAGGCCCTGCTGGTGGACAGCTGGTACGATGCCTATCTTGGCGTCATCATCCTCGTGCGTATCAAGGACGGCCGCCTCAAGCGCGGTGACCGCATCCGCATGATGCAGACCGGCGCCACCTACCATGTCGATCAGGTTGGCGTATTCCTGCCCAAGATGCAGTCGGTCGAAAGCCTCGGCCCGGGCGAGATGGGCTATATCAACGCCGCCATCAAGACCGTCGCGGACTGCAATGTCGGTGATACCGTCACGCTCGACAAGCGCCCTGCCGAAAAGGCCCTGCCAGGCTTCAAGCCCTCCATTCCCGTGGTGTGGTGTGGCCTCTTCCCGATCGACGCGGACGATTTCGAAAAGCTGCGTGACAGCCTCGGCAAGCTGCGCCTGAACGACGCCTCGTTCCACTTCGAGGCCGAGACCTCAGCGGCTCTGGGCTTCGGTTTCCGCTGCGGCTTCCTCGGACTGCTGCATCTGGAAATCATCCAGGAGCGCCTGTCCCGCGAGTTCAATCTGGATCTGATCGCAACCGCGCCGTCCGTGGTCTACAAGATGCACATGACGGACGGTACGGTCGAGGAACTGCACAACCCGGCCGACATGCCCGAGCTCAGCAAGATCGAGATGATCGAAGAGCCGTGGATCAAGGCCACCATCATGGTGCAGGACGAATATCTCGGCCCGGTCCTGACGCTGTGCTCCGAGCGCCGTGGCGTGCAGGTGGATCTGACCTATGTCGGCAACCGCGCCATGGCCGTTTATCGCCTGCCGCTGAATGAAGTGGTGTTCGATTTCTACGACCGCCTGAAATCCATCAGCCGCGGCTATGCCTCGTTCGATTATCAGATGGATGGCTACGAAGAGAGCGATCTCGTCCGCATCTCTATCCTCGTGAACCACGAACCGGTCGATGCGCTGTCCTTCATCTCGCATCGCACCGTCGCCGAACAGCGTGGCCGCTCCATCTGCGCCAAGCTCAAGGATCTGATCCCCAAGCAGCTCTTCAAGATCGCCATTCAGGCGGCCATCGGTTCCAAGGTCATTGCCCGTGAAACGATCGGTGCACTGTCCAAGGACGTGACGGCCAAGTGTTATGGCGGTGACATTTCCCGCAAGCGCAAGCTTCTGGACAAGCAGAAGGAAGGCAAGAAGCGCATGCGGCAGTTCGGCAAGGTCGAAATCCCCCAGAGCGCCTTCCTCGCCGCCCTGAAAATGGACTGATCCCTGCCTTATGTCGAAAAGCGCCGCCATCCTGTTCGTTCACAATGAAGTCGACACGATCGGATGGTGGCTCGCGCATCATGCGACCATCGGTTTTTCAACGCTGATCGTCTGTGATGATCATTCGACAGATGGAACCGGCGCGGTTCTCTCCAACGCGGCCACGCTTTACGACATCCGCGTCCAGTCATCCGATATGTCACTACCGGCAAGACTGGACCGCCAGACCCGCTTTCACAAACAGGCTCTGGAACAGGGAAAGAGCGAATTCGACTGGATGATGATCCTGGCAGCAGATGAATATCTGCATTTCGAAAATGCCGGATCCGTCGCTGAATTTACAGCTGGCATCACAACCCCAACGTTCCCGGTCAACTGGTGTCTGTTCGGTTCTTCGGGACATCAGGCGCCCTCGCCGTTTTCCCCGGTCGAGATCTTTACTCACCACGGCCTGCTGAGCCTGCCCGACCATCGTGTCGTCCGACATTTTGTCCAGCCGCGCCAGATTGGTAACGAACTGCCCGACCCGTTTTCCGCGCTTGAGCGAAATGCCAGCTGGGCCGAAAGTCGCATCCTGCATTTTGCAGCCGGTGACCATGCAAGTTTTCTCAGGCGCAATGCGAGCGCCACACCGGAAAAGGCCTGGCAGCACTTCGATCGCAACGATGCAGAATATACCCGGGCCAGCCGCTGGCTTCCTGAAAGCCGCCGGATCGCATCATCCATCGTTCAGGCCTCGCTGACGGATCTCTACTGGCGTCTCAAATCCGCCATGACGCATGCAGACAAGTCTGTCCTTCAAGGACTCGGGCTGACCCCGGCCCAGCTTTCCGTTCCATCATCTGACCGGGCGCCACCCCAGTTCCGTTTCTGCATGCTGGGTCCGGAAAAGCGGCTGATGCTGGATATGCAGACCGGTTCATTCGTATCTGTCGGTCCCGGAGATACGAATTTCGGCCGTTATAATCCGCTTGTTATGGCGCTTGAAGTCTCCGATTCCGATATCTGGCATGCCTGCCTTTTCGCGGAAAATCCCGTCCTTGGACGTCATCTTTCCGTAGCTGGCTCGCCAACACTTCTGCCGTTGATCCCACTGAAAGTCATGATCGCGGAAAACCGAATCCTGTCACCTGTCACTGACGCAGAGATTCACATCGCTCTTCCCGATCACGCCCTGACCACCATTGACTCGACCATGGCGCTTTATAGCCGGATGACACACTTCATGGTTCTGACGGCGGAAGGCCATACGCTGGCTGGACTGCTGCGCGGGCTCGACCGGCTTCCGGCCCCGGATGCCAGCGCTCTGGGCTGCGCGATCGCCATGCTGCCATCTGCGGAGGCCCAGCGCCTTGTGCAAACCTTTCCGGGTCTCGTGCCGCGCAGCATCCTGCCTGCCCCTCAGTCGCTGAACTGAAGCAGCGCGCTGTCACGGAACAGGGCAAACGCCGCGACAGCACCATCGGTCACGGCCTGTCTTCGCGCTACAGGGCTTTCGTCCAGAAACTGCCCAAGCCGCTCCAGAAACGCGGACCATTCGCCCTTCTGATGCACGGCCGACAGATAGGCCCTCGGCAATCCTTCGCCCACACGCCCTGACAGGATCCGCCCGCCAAGTCGCGAGCCCTCGAGAACATACAGGACTCCAAATGCCGTACCCGAGCAGTCGGACAGCACGTGCCGCTGACTGACGGGCATCGGGAGTCCCATGTCGCGCAGATCCTGTTTCAACAGCTCTGCCCGCGGGCGCCACGGCGGCACCGATGCGGAATACCGGCCTAGATAGGCCTCCGTGACGACAAGCGCGCGGGCATGTGCCGTTAGAAAGGCGCCGTAGGATTTCCGGTCCGTAAGTTCAAAACGCGAAAAAGCCTCATCAACAGCGTCATGAGCTTTCCGGCTGACACGCCGCAGCTCCTCCAGACCGGAATTCTTCCGCTCATCCGCACGTCCTGCTGTTTCCATTCCTGCCGATCTTCCCGTGCGTTGTGAAACCGTTGCCGGTTCTGTCCGTAATTAGAGTGACTTGCAATAACCAGATCCTGTCTGTCACGCCCCCGGATTTCGGAGAACACCCCGTTGAGCAGCACCCCACCCCGGCAGCCCTCCCCATCAGACACGCGTTCTCCCAGACCGGGCAGACGACATCTGGTCCTGAAAACTGTCGGAGGCGTGCTGGGAGCACTGGCTGCTGCCATCATCATTCTGATCCTGGTGTGGCAATGGGACTGGTTCGTTCCCTATATCGATCGAAAGGCGACCGCAGCCCTGCATCGCCCGGTCAGCATTGCTCATTTGCATGTCCGCCTGGGCTTCAAGACAACGGTGACCGTGGACGACCTGAAAATCGGTCAACCCGAAGGCTTCGAAAAAGAAAAGGACGATTTCGCGTCCGCCCATGCCATCACAGTCACAGCCGATGTCTGGCGCTATCTGACGGGTGGAGGTCTGTCCCTGCCGCTCATCCGCGCCGACGCGCCCAAAGGCGACATCGTCTCCCTGCTCAACGGGACAAATAACTACACGTTCACATCATCGTCAGACGCATCCAGCCAGACATCATCGTCCTCAACGACAACCCTGCCCAAACTAGGCAAAATCGAGATCAATGACGGCGATATCCGTCTGGCGCTGGCAAAGCTGAAAACGGACATGCATGTCCTGATTCACACTGAAGACCCGAAAGACGGCGATGACGGACATCTCGTGATCGACCTCAAGGGACGTTATGCGCAGGCTCCCATCACGGGCCACATTGTCGGCGGCGCTCTTCTCGGCCTGACGGACGCCACACACCCCTATCCGATCGACGGACGCCTCGCCAACGGGCCGACCTATGTCACGCTTCGCGGCACGGTCGATGACCCGATCCACTTTCAGGGCACCAATCTTGCCCTGCACTTCGCAGGACCGGACATGTCGCTCCTGTACCCGCTCACAGGTGTCCCCATTCCCCAGACGCCGCCTTACAGCGTCACAGGCAATCTGGCCTATTCGGACCGTGCGATCCGCTTCCAGAAATTCGAAGGTCACATGGGATCTTCGGATATTGGAGGAGATATCAATGTCGACCCGCATCAGAAGCCGATTTTCATAGAATCAGTCCTTCATTCTCATTCAGTCGATCTTGCGGATCTAGGCGGCTTCATCGGCGCCCAGCCCGGCGAAGGCAAGAAAGCCGAACCAGCCAGCGCACGCGTGCTTCCGGACAAAAAAATCAATGTCCCCAAGCTTAATGCCGCCAACGCGCACCTGACTTATCACGGCGATCACATCCGCAATAAGAACTGGCCACTAGATAATATTGATACCGAGCTGGAAGTCCGGGACGGTGCGATTGACCTCAAGCACCTGACCTTCGCCACGGGGACAGGCACCATCTCAGCAAATGCCACGCTCAATCCCACAAAGGATGAACAGTTCCACACCCATTTCCGCCTGGACGTCTCCCGACTGCCGCTCTCGCGCATCATGACGTCAAAGGACATGTTCCAGGGCGACGGCACCATCGGCGGTCATGTTACCCTCACCTCAACCGGTAACTCGGTCGCAACCCTGGTCGAAAACGGCGATGGCGGCACCACTCTGGTTCTGGATCGCGGCGGCGATGTCACAGCCCTTCTTCCCGATCTTCTGGGCCTTAAACTCGGCTCGGCCGTCCTGTCCGCACTAGGCATCCCCGATCGCTCGAAACTGCAATGTCTTGTAGCAGACCTGCCGCTGAAAGACGGCATCGTGCATACCAATTCGATGCTTCTGCAGACTGGCACCACGCGCACGATGGGCACCGGGACCGTTAATTTCCATAAGGACACCCTCGACTACGCCGTCACGACGCGCTCGATCGGCCCACAGATCCTGTCCCTGCCCGGCGCGGTTCACATCTTCGGTTCCATGAAAAGCCCGACGATCATGCCCGGCGCAGAACTGCTTGGCCGGGTCGCCGCATCCGTAGGCCTCGGGATCGTCTTCCCGCCTGCTGCCCTTATCCCGACCATCCAGCTCGGTGTCGGCAAGGGATCGGCCTGTGAGAAGGCCATTCTGGAAGCCAACGAACACCCGGCCGCCGGAATTGCTCCCGGCCGGACGACCGGCTCCGGCCCCAGCAGCGTTCCGCACCCTGCGCAGGCCAAAAGTGGAACTCATGCAAAAACAAGCCATCGCCACCTCAGCCCGGCAGAAGTCCGCAAGGCCTGGGAGAAAAAATCGAACCCGAAATGAAAAGATACGCTCCGGACCGTGGCAGGGGAAAGTTTTTTGACTATAGCTGGGCCCAGATCCCCCCTGCCTCCGGAGTGCCCGCTTGCTGCTATCCAGACTCGACCGCTGGTTTCATGTCACGGCCCGCGGTTCAACGATCCCGCGTGAGATCATTGCCGGACTGACGGTTTTCGGGGCCATGGCCTATATCGTGGCCGTCAATCCCGCCATTCTCTCGGCTGCGGGTCTGGATCGCCATGACATGGTCATGACCACGATCGCGGGCGCCGTTGCCGGCACATTGCTCATGGCGCTCTGGGCCAGACTTCCCATCGCCCTGGCTCCGGCCATGAGCAGCAACGTCCTGTTTGCGCAGGTCGTCGTCCAGCAGGCCCATGTCAGCCCGCGCACGGCCTTCACGGTCGTTCTGTTCAGCGGACTCTGCTTCACGGCCCTTTCCCTCAGCCAGATCCGCCAGCGCATCATCCGCGGCTTCCCGCCTTCAATCGTCCTCGGCATCCAGATCGCCCTCGGTGCCTTCATTGCCCGGATCGGACTGACAACAGGCGGGATCGCCGTTCCCTCATCCGAAGGCCTGACCTTCGGCGCCCTGAGCAACCCGTCCGTTCTGCTCAGCATGGCAGGTGTCGTCCTGAGCGCCATCCTCGTGGTGCTGCGCGTTCCGGCAGGTCTGCTCATCGCCATTCTGGCAATCACTATTGCCGGACTCTTCATCCAGACGCCTTCCGGCCCAATCACGCATCTGCCGGCACAGCTTCTGGACTGGCCGCACTACCCGACCAACCTCTTCCTGCCCTTCGATTTCCACGAATATTTTTCCCATCTCGGACTGCTCGTCCCCATCACCCTGTACTTCCTGCTGAGTGATTTCTTCGACGCAACCGCGACCATGATGAGCGTCGCCCACCGCGCCGGTCTGGACGGAACGGTCGAGAAACCCGCTCTCGATCATCGCGCCTTCGGCTCTGATGGTGCCGCGAGCATCATTGGCGCCTCGCTCGGAACCTGCACCGTCTCCGCCTATGTCGAGAGCCTTGCAGGCGTCGAAGCCGGCGGCCGTACAGGTCTGAGCGCACTGGTCGTCGCCGTCCTGTTCGCCCTGTCCTCGGTCTTCTGGCCGCTCATCACCGCCATTCCGGCCATTGCCACAGCCCCCGTGCTTATTCTCGTTGGTCTGAACATGCTGGGCAGCCTCAGCCGTGTGGCTGAAACACCATCCGAAGCCATTCCGCCGCTAACAATGCTGCTCATCGCCGGCGTCACTGGCAATTTCATGCTCAGCCTTTCCTGCGGCCTGCTGATCTACACGGCGCTTGCAATCGCGACACGTCAGTTCCAGCGTCTGACGCCGATCGTTCTCGGTCTGGATGCCGCCTTCGTCTTTTACATGCTCCTTCAGGCACATATGGGGGCCTGAAGACTTTTCCCGTCGCAGGTTTTAATCCTTTTTTCATGGCTTCCGGGCAGGATGCCTCATATGACTTCCTGCCCTGCCCAACCGCGCCACGTCTTCATCGCCACACCCTGTTTCGGGGGCACCGTCACGCTGGACTACATGCAGTCCATCATCGGCTGCATGGCAGCGGCACCGGCCCACGCTCTTCAACTCACGCTTTCCACGATCGGAAGTGATGCCCTCATCACGCGGGCACGCAACACACTGCTGCATCAGTTCGTAACCATGACCGATGCGACCCATCTTCTTTTCATCGACAGCGATATCGGTTTTTCAATCACCGATATTCTCGCCCTTCTGGATGCAGACCGCCCCCTGATCGGTGGCGCCTACCCCCTCAAATCCCATTACTGGGACCAGAATACAGACCGTTTCATCGCAGCCGGAGAATCCGCTTCCACGGCCAGTCTGCGCTATGTCGGAGACTGCGCCGCACTGCACGATGGCAATACTTCCGGCGAGATCGCGACCCTCTCCTATATTGGCACCGGCTTCATGCTCATGACCCGCCAGATGGTTCTCGACATGATCGCCCATTATCCAGAAACCCGGTACAGCCGTATCGACGCCCAGACTGAGGGCAAAACTCCGAACACGCCGTCTTCAGACGCCTACGCCCTGTTTGACTGCCTGATCGACCCGGAAACCCGAACCTATCTTTCGGAGGATTTTGCCTTCTGCCGCCGCTGGATCAATATTGGTGGCACCGTATCCCTGCATAAGGGCCTGTCTCTCACCCACACCGGAAGCACGACATTCAAGGGTGATCTGTCCGCACGAACCTTGCCGCTGTCAGCGTTGCCTGTATGAAGCGATTATTCCGCAGGACGCTACTTGCCACTATTCCGTCATAATAAGACGGTTTAAGCTCCCTTGCGGTGTCGGGAGCGTGATGCATACATTCCCCGACACCGCTCCCCCATTCAGACCATGACCGCCTGCCGGAAATACGAGATATTACTCACCGGGTCCGCCGCACCCGCAGCCGTGTTGTAATACTGCTTGTGAAAATAGCTGAGAGCAGCCGGATCGCTCGTCGCCGGCAAGGACGCCTTGACCCGGTAATACCGGATACGGGCCATCGCGGACGCATATCTCAGATTTGAAACCAGTTGCGCGCTGCGGGGCAGATCCTGTGAAAGCATCCCCTCCAGAACCCGCTCAAACCGTTTCCCGACCGGGTAACACAGAAAATTGACCCAGCAGTCGTCATGGGTTGCAGGCTCCATCTGCCACAGCCCCAGAGCCGGCCCCCCACCGATCTGCCTCACATAAGTCCCCCGACTTTCCGCCAAAGCCGTGCCCGTCACCAGATTGACCGCAACGTCTCCACCAAGTCCCAGCGCCGCAAGTGCGGGCGCGACAACCAGATGCTTGAGCTGGCCCGCATCAATTCCGCTCATGCTGCCCCCTCACCTCGTGCTCAGGGACAGGGCAAAATGCACCATGCCCGTCCCAAGAATGGATGTTGCCAGCGTGATGATCCCCGTAATGACCGCCCGCCCTCCAATCAGGCGATCCAGCTTCCCGTTGACGACGCGATTCCCCTCATCAACCTTCGTCTCCAGAAGTTTCATCTGATCCCGGAGCGATGAGATTTCCTGCCGCATCTCGGTACGCAGTTCCTCATATCGATCCGACAACCCCCCCGCGATGGTCTCCAGCCGCAGCACCCGGTCCTCAAGCATCCGCAGCGTATAAGCGCGTCTCTCATTTCCATCGATCTGACTGACAGTCAGACCTTCCATCTCCGCCATGCCGTTCCCCCAAATAAAAAAAAGCGCTCCCCAAGGGGAACGCTTTTTGTGGCATTGAGCCATTAATATAGAAATAAACTCATGGTTTATCAACGAAAACCTGAAATCCACTGCCCGATGTCGGAAAACCCGGCTTGGCCACCTCTGCAGATGGGCGCATACTGAAAACCCATGAGCGCTCCTCCGACAGAAACACTTCTTGATCTGCGTGGACTGGCCTGCCCCATGCCCGTTCTCAAAGCCAATCGTGCGCTTCGGGACATGCCACCGGGTGCGAAGCTGCGCATCCTGGCAACAGACCGCGCTTCCGTGGCGGATTTCCAGTCTTACTGCCGCGAAACCGGCCATGCACTCATCGCGTTCACGGACACCGCAGGCGTGCTTTCCTTCATGATCCGACGACGTGCAGAAACGTCACCGTCCTGAAGAAACTCCAGCGTTCCCATGCTCGGGGCTGGCAAAACCTGTCTTCTGCCTGTAATCCCCTCGCTACCTTGTTCCAAAGTGTGCCTTGAGGCTTTTCATGCCCGAACCCATTGATGCCATGTCTTTCGAGGATGCCCTCTCCGAACTGGAGCGGATCGTCCGCGGCCTTGAAGGCGGCCAGATGAAGCTCGAGGACGCTATTTCCGCCTATGAACGCGGCGCCGCCCTGCGCAGGCACTGTGATGCGAAGCTGGGAGAGGCCGAGATGCGTGTCCGCGCCATCGTGCAGAACGATGACGGCACGACAGGCACGGAGCCTCTTGCCGATACCGGAGACTCCGGCCGATGAATGCCCCTACCACGTCTGTTTCCCTGAAGGACGCGCTTGCCCGCGCCTGTTCCGAGATCGAAAACACGATCGACACCCTGCTGCCCATGGTGCCGGGAGACGAGTCCGTTCTTATTGAAGCCATGCGCTACGCAGCCCTCGGCGGCGGCAAGCGTCTGCGCGGCTTCCTGGCTGTCGAAGTGGCAACGCTGTTCGGCGCAGACCGCAAGGCCGCCCTGCGTGTCGCCGCATCGGTTGAACTGCTTCACGCCTATTCGCTGGTGCATGACGATCTGCCGTCCATGGATGATGACGATCTGCGACGTGGCCAGCCGTCTACGCACAAGCAGTTTGACGAAGCCATCGCGATTCTGGCCGGTGACGCCCTTCAGACCCGCGCCTTCGAAATTCTCGTCGAGCCCGAAACCAGCCCCAACGCGTCCGTCCGCGCCAATCTGGCGCTTGCGCTTGCACAGGCATCCGGATCGGCCGGCATGGTCGGCGGTCAGGTTATTGATATCCGCGGCGAAGGCCGCGCCCTCCCGCTGGACCAGGTTCGTCGTCTGCACGCCCTGAAGACCGGCGCCCTCATCCGCTATGCCGCCGAGTCTGGCGCCATTCTCGCCGATGTGGACGACGCCCGCCGCGCTGCCATCGTTGCCTATGGCCGCGATCTCGGGACCGCCTTCCAGGTTGCGGACGACGTTCTGGACTCCACAGCAACCGCCGAGGAACTCGGCAAAACCGCAGGCAAGGACGAAGCCAGCGGCAAATCAACCTATGTCTCCCTGCTTGGCATTGACGGTGCCCGCGCCGAAGCCCGTCGCCTGAGCGACCGGGCCCGGGAGGCCCTTTCATCTTTCGGTGCACAGGCCGACGCCCTCAGGGCTCTGGCAGATTATGTCGTCGAGCGCAGGAACTGATCCCATGAGCAAGAAGTCCTCCACGATTCCCACCTATGGCCGCTATCCGGAGCTGGATCGCGTCCGCTTCCCTGCCGACATGCGGAACCTGTCCGTCGACCAGCTCAAGCAGCTTGCCGACGAATTGCGCTCAGAAACCGTTGATGCCGTCTCCACCACGGGCGGCCATCTCGGCGCGTCCCTCGGCGTGGTCGAACTGACCGTTGCCCTGCACGCCGTCTTCAACACGCCAGACGACCGCATCATCTGGGACGTCGGCCACCAGGCCTATCCGCACAAGATCCTGACGGGCCGCCGCGACCGCATCCGCACCCTGCGCCAGCCCGAAGGCCTGTCCGGCTTCACCCGCCGCGCAGAAAGCGAATACGACCCGTTCGGCGCCGCTCATTCCTCCACGTCGATTTCGGCCGGCCTCGGCATGGCCGTGGCGCACCACCTGCGCGCGGAAGAAGACCCGAGCTATCACGAACGCAACGTCATCGCCGTGATCGGTGACGGCTCGATTTCCGCTGGCATGGCCTATGAAGCCATGAACAACGCGGCTGTCGCAGGCCCCGGTGCGAACCGCCTGATCGTGGTGCTGAACGACAACGAGATGTCGATCGCCCCGCCCGTCGGCTCGATGTCGGACTACCTGTCCCGCCTCATGTCCTCGCGCCAGTTCTTCAGCCTGCGCGATCTCGCCGGCAAGGTCGCCAAGCGTCTTCCGGGCAAGATCGAACGCACCGCCAAGCGCGCCGAGGAATATGCCCGCGGCATGATCACGGGCGGCACGCTGTTCGAAGAACTCGGCTTCTACTATGTCGGCCCGGTCAACGGCCATGACATGAGCCAGCTCGTGCCAATCCTGCGCAATCTGCGCGATGCCGACGATCAGGGTCCGATCCTGCTGCACATCATCACCGAGAAAGGCCGCGGCTACAAACCCGCCGAAGCCGCCGGTGACAAGTACCACGCCGTCAGCAAGTTCAACGTGGTTACGGGCGAGCAGAAGAAGGCCCCGGCCGGTCCGCCGAGCTACACGTCCATCTTCAGCCGCGAACTCATGCGTCGCGCCAAGACCGACGACAAGCTGATTACCATCACGGCTGCCATGCCGTCCGGCACGGGCCTGAGCGCTTTCGCCAAGGCCTATCCGGACCGTTTCTTCGACGTCGGCATTGCCGAGCAGCACGCCGTTACCTTTGCTGCCGGTATCGCGTCCGAAGGTCTGCGCCCGTTCTGCGCGATCTATTCAACCTTCCTGCAGCGCGCCTACGATCAGGTCGTGCATGACGTCGCCCTGCAGAACCTGCCGGTCCGCTTCGCCATTGACCGCGCAGGTCTGGTCGGTGCCGATGGCGCCACCCATGCCGGTGCCTTTGACCTGAACTATCTGTGCTGCCTGCCGAACATGGTGGTCATGGCGCCGTCCGACGAAGTCGAACTGCTCCACGCAACGGCCACGGCCTGCGAGTACGATGCCGGCCCGATCGCCTTCCGCTATCCGCGTGGCAGCGGCATTGGTCTGGATCTCCCGGAAAAGGGCGAAGTTCTGGAAATCGGCAAGGGCCGCATCGTGCGCGAAGCACGCCGTGCGCCGAATGCCCGCGGTGGCGTTGCCATCCTGTCGCTTGGTCCCCGCATGCACGACTCCCTGCGCGCAGCCGATCAGCTTGCCGCACAGGGTGTTCCTGTCACGGTTGCCGATGCCCGCTTCGCCAAGCCGATCGACAAGGCACTCGCCGAGGACCTCGCGCGCCAGCACGAAGTCTTCATCACGTTGGAAGAAGGCGCCATTGGCGGCTTCAGCAGCCTCGTCGTTCAGCACCTCGCCGAGACCGGCCTGCTGGACAAGGTGAAGTTCCGTCCGATGGCTCTGCCGGATCGCTACATCGATCACAACACGCAGGACGCCCAGTACGAAGACGCAGGCCTGACCGCACCGCATATCGTACGCACTGCGGCAGACGCCCTTGGCGTCGAAGTCGCCCAGCAGTCCGCCTGAACGACTGATGGCCAAACGCCGCGCCGACCAGCTCCTCGTTGACCGGGGGCTGGTCGAAAGCCGGACACGGGCGCAGGCCCTGATCATGGCGGGCCTCGTCTATACGAGTGACCGCCGGATCGCGAAGGCCGGCGACCAGCTCCCCGAAGACGCGCCCCTCGCCCTCAAAGGGCAGGATCATCCCTGGGTGTCACGTGGCGGCCTGAAGCTGATCCACGCCATCGAACATTTCGGGCTGGACCCGAAAGACCGCATCGCCATCGATGTCGGCGCCTCAACCGGCGGTTTCACGGATGTCCTGCTGACCCATGGGGCCGAAAAGGTCTATGCCGTGGATGTCGGGCATGGCCAACTTGCCTGGAAAATCCGCTCGGACGAACGCGTCGTCGTCCTGGAAAAGACGAACGCCCGTGCCCTGACGGCCGAACAGATCCCCGAACCCGCCGGGATCGTGGTCTGCGATGCCAGCTTCATCGGCCTGCGCACCGTCCTGCCTGCCGCCCTTGAACTTACGACGCCGGACGCCTGGGCCGTCGCGCTTATCAAGCCCCAGTTCGAAGCCGGACGCGGGGAAGTCGGCGCAAAAGGTGTCGTCCGGGATCCTGCCGTCCACGACCGTGTCTGTGAAGAAATCCGGGAATGGTTCGCAGCTCTCCCCGGCTGGGAAGTCCTAGGGATCGAGGCAAGCCCCATTACCGGTCCTGAAGGCAATCGCGAGTTCCTGATCGCGGCCCGCAAGACCAGCACAACCATGCCAGCGGCAGAATAGTTTTACGGGGAAGACTGCGCTTTTCCTTTGGAACTGCGGGTCTTCCCCGTGCTATGGCTCCGCCGCCATGACAGCCGTAATCCATCCCGATATCCGCCCCCGAATCAATTCCGTCGCCTCTGACGACCTGAACGCTGCCGAGCGCGAGCGCATCCATGCGAAATCCGCCCTGTTCGCGCCGCCCGAGGCACGCCTTGCAGACGGGCGGCGTGATCTGGTGGGCCTGTCACGCGAAGAGCTGGCCGTACTCATGACGGAAATCGGCGAAAAGCCCTTCCGGGCCAAGCAGCTCTGGCACTGGATCTACCATCAGGGCGCGACCGATTTCTCGGCCATGACGACCATCGCCAAGCCCATGCAGGCCAAACTGGCCGAGCATTTCGTCGTCAGCCGCCCCACCACCGCGACCGAACAGACCTCCGTGGACGAGACGCGCAAGTTCCTCTTCCGCTTTCGTGATGGTCAGGAAGCCGAAACCGTCTACATTCCGGACCGCCGGGAAGACCGCGGCGCCGTCTGCATTTCCTCGCAGGTCGGCTGCACCCTCTCCTGCACCTTCTGTCACACCGGCACGCAGAAGCTCGTCCGCAACCTCGGCCCGGCCGAGATCGTCGGCCAGTTCATGGCAGCCCGCGACAGCTACGGCGAATGGCCCAGCCCGAGCGCAGACATGCCACGCTACCTGTCCACCATCGTCCTGATGGGTATGGGGGAGCCGCTCTACAATTACGAAAATGTTGCCAAAGCCATGCGGATCATCATGGACGGCGAAGGCATCGCCCTGTCCCGCCGCCGCATCACGCTCTCGACGTCCGGCGTGGTCCCGATGATGGACCGTTGCGGCGATGAGCTTGGCATCAATCTCGCGATTTCGCTGCACGCCGTCACCAACGAACTGCGCGACCAAATCGTGCCGCTCAACCGCAAATACCCGATCGAAGAACTGATCGCTGCCTGCCGCCGCTATCCGGCCGCATCCAACTCCCGCCGCATCACATTCGAATACATCATGCTCCGCGGCGTGAATGACAGCGAAGCCGATGCCCGCGAACTCGTGCGGCTGATCCGTGACCTGCCGGCCAAGGTGAACCTGATCCCGTTCAACCCCTGGCCGGGCTCGGATTTCCAGCCCTCGACCAGACAGCAGCTCGCGAAATTCGCCAATATCGTGATGGATGCCGGCTTCGCCTCTCCCATCCGCACGCCACGCGGTCAGGACATCCTCGCGGCCTGCGGTCAGCTGAAGACCGAAAGCGAGCGCCAGCGCCGCTCCGCCACCCCGGAAGCCTGACATTCGCCCGGTTTCCCTCTTCTCCCCGAGATGCTAGAAACGCTTCTCAAACGAAACACACCAAGGACCACGCAGTTATGAGCGCCCACCAGGACGTCAAGAAAGTTGTGCTCGCCTATTCTGGCGGCCTGGACACTTCGGTTATCCTCCGCTGGCTCCAGAAGACCTATAACTGCGAGGTCGTCACCTTCACCGCCGATCTCGGCCAGGGCGAAGAGCTCGAACCGGCCCGCAAGAAGGCCGAGATGTTCGGCGTCAAGGAGATCTTCGTCGAAGATCTGCGCGAAACCTTCGTCAAGGATTTCGTGTTCCCGATGTTCCGGGCCAACACGCTTTATGAAGGCCAGTACCTGCTGGGTACGTCCATCGCCCGCCCGCTGATCGCACAGCGCCAGATCGAGATCGCCGAAGCTGTCGGCGCCGACGCCGTGGCTCATGGCGCAACCGGCAAGGGCAACGATCAGGTCCGCTTCGAACTCGGCTATTATTCGCTCAAGCCGGACGTGAAGGTCATCGCACCGTGGCGCGAGTGGGATCTGACGTCCCGCACGAAGCTCCTCGCTTTTGCCGAAGAGAACCAGATCCCCGTCACGAAGGACAAGCGCGGCGAAGCCCCCTTCTCCGTGGACGCGAACCTTCTGCACTCCTCTTCCGAAGGCAAGCTGCTTGAAGATCCGTCGATCGGTGCTGAGGAAATCGTCTTCCAGCGTACGATCTCGCCGGAAGCCGCTCCGGACGTCGCAACCGAAATCACCATTGATTTCGTCAGCGGTGACCCGGTAGCCATCAACGGCGTCGAGATGACCCCGGCCACCCTGCTGACCCGTCTGAACGAACTGGGCCGTGACAACGGCATCGGCCGTCTCGATATCGTGGAGAACCGTTTCGTGGGCATGAAGTCCCGCGGCATCTACGAAACGCCGGGCGGTACGATCCTGCTGGCCGCGCACCGTTCCATCGAAAGCATCACGCTCGACCGCGAAGCTGCCCATCTCAAGGACAGCATCATGCCGCGCTATGCCGAGATCATCTATAACGGCTTCTGGTTCTCGCCCGAGCGCCGGATGCTTCAGGCCCTCATCGACACCAGCCAGCATTCCGTGACCGGCCGTGTCCGCATGCGCCTGTACAAGGGCAATGTGACCTGTGTGGGTCGTGAAAGTCCCAACAGCCTGTATGATACCCGCGTCGTGACTTTCGAGGACGACGAAGGCGCCTATAATCAGCAGGATGCCCAGGGCTTCATCAAGCTCAACGCCCTGCGCCTGCGCCTCGGCGGTCAGATCGGCCGTCGCGGCGGCACGCTCTGATTTCTCAACTGACTCCCCGGGGGACCATGACCAGTCTGATCCGTCTTACGTCCGCTTTCGCCCTGTGCGGCGCTCTCGCCCTGACAGGGTGCGCGGGTGGCCACAAGCAGGTGGATGATTCCGACCTGACGCCTGAACAGTTCATGGCGAAAATCCATGCGACCCCGGGCATCAAGACCCTGCCGGATGGCCTGTCCTACAAGGTTCTCCAGTCGGGCCCCAAGGATGGTGACAGCCCCCATCACGGCTCCACCATCATGGTGATCTATGAGGGGCGCCTGCCGGATGGCGGCATCTTTGACAGTTCCGATCAGCACGGAAATGGCGCCTATATGGAAATGCCGCTGGACGGTCTGGTTCAGGGCTGGCTCGAAGCCCTGCCCATGATGCATGTCGGCGATGAGTGGATGCTCTACCTTCCGCCGAACCTCGGCTACGGCAAGCGTTCCATGGGCATCATCCCGCCCAACAGCCCGCTGATCTTCAAGATCCGTCTTCTGGGCGTTAATAATGGCGGTGGCGGCGGCCAGTAAAAACCGCCTGCCCTTCCGGTTCAGACCTCAGGGTCTGTCTGGAAGGGTCCAATGCGCATCACAGCGCGCTTCATAAAGCTCCTGATCGCCCGTCTCGAGCAGATGACCAGTCTCATGGGTTTTTGCGGTCCAGGCCGCAGGCGCTCCGCAGACGTGACAGTGCGCCTTCAGGACAATGACTTCATCCGCTTCATCCATCAGTCGCGTCATGACGTCGAACGGCACACGACGGTAGTCGGTATCCAGCCCACCGACCGTTACATGCGCGCCGCGTAAACGCGCCTGCAGGATGTCCTGAACAATATCGCCATTATAATGCGGCGAAACCCAGAACTGCCCTTCATCAAGCACGATGTGATCGTAGCGGTCGGCATCCGCGGGCCAGACATTCGCAGACACAGCGGCCAGATGCGACCCGTCGCGACTCACAAGCTCGGAACCATCGCGTGTATCAAAATCGGGCTTGAGCGCCAGAACGTCTGTCTCCCTTTTTGCAGCAGCAATCAGATGCGCGGATTTGCCGGCAAACATGGGCCCGACATACACTACAAGACGTCCTTTGACGGTCATGGGATCTCCTTCCGATAGCGCCATGAGCCCTATTCCGAGTGTTTTGCCAAGCCCGGCCTTGCTGAAACGCCTCTGAAAATGCCACAACGACAGTGTGATCAGAATTGACCCCGCTGTCCGGCTTCCCCTGTTTCTCGCCATTTCCATGGTGATAGTCTTCGTGATCGGCCATGCCTGGGAAAATCGTGTTCAGGCTCCGCGCGAATACTCCAATGAGTGCAGTATCTGCCACCACGGCGGCCACGGTCAGGTCTCTGAAATCGCCCCCATTTTCGGACGCGTCGGCCCGATTGCCCAAACTCCTGCCGGTCATCACTATCTCGTCGATGTCCTGCTTTACGGACTGGATGGCTCCATCACGGCAGGCGGCGGCCATTACAACGGTGCCATGCCGTCTTTCCAGCGCCTGCCAGACGACGAAATCGCCCGTATCCTGACCTTCGTCGCGAGTCAGGAAATGTCTGGCAGTGCTCCAACCTTCACTGCTGCGGACATTGCCGCCGCCCGCACGCATCCGATGTCGGCATCCGAGGTTCTGCAGGAACGCCAGAAGCTGGACCTGCAGACACCCGTTCGATGAAATGCATCATCCCTTTCCCTGATTTTTTCAGAAACTGAAGACTGAATTCATGCAGCGCGTATTTTCCGGCATTCAGCCAACCGGCATTCCCCATCTGGGCAACTATCTCGGAGCAATCCGCAACTGGGTCACGCTGCAGGCAGATCATGACTGCGTCTTTTGTCTGGTGGACCTGCATTCCATTACCATGCCGTGGGATCCGCAAACCCTGCGTGAGCAGACGCTCGGCTCGGCAGCATGCCTCCTCGCAGCAGGAATCGAGCCCACGCGCCTGTACAACCAGTCCGCCGTCAGTGCCCATGCCCGCCTCGGCTGGATCTTCAACTGCGTCTCCCGCCTCGGCTGGCTGAACCGCATGACCCAGTTCAAGGACAAGGCTGGCAAGAACCGTGAAAACCATTCGGCTGGTCTGTATGTTTATCCGAACCTGATGGCCGCCGACATTCTGGCCTTTCATGCTACCCGCGTGCCCGTGGGCGAAGACCAGCGTCAGCACATCGAGCTCACCAACGACATCGCCCAGAAATTCAATCACGACATGGGCGTGGAGTTCTTCCCACAGGTCGAGGCATTTATTCCGCCCGCTGCAGCCCGCGTCATGAGCCTGCGCGACGGCAGCAAGAAGATGTCCAAGTCCGATCCGTCAGAACAGAGCCGCATCGTCCTGACCGACACGGCTGACGACATCGCCCTGAAGATCCGCCGCGCCAAAACCGACTCCGAACCGCTTCCCGGCGAGATGGATGGCCTGATCGACCGCCCTGAGGCCCGCAACCTTGTTTCCATCTATGCGGCGATGTCAGATGAAACGCCCGCCGCCGTTCTCAGCCGCTTCAGCGGTCAGGGCTTTGGCCCGTTCAAAAACGCTCTTGCGGATCTTTTGGTCGAGCGTCTGGCCCCGGTTGCCAGCGAAACACAGCGCCTGTTACAGGACGAAGCGCATCTTCTGTCCGTCCTGCGCGCAGGTGCGGAACGTGCCAACAGCATTTCTGAACCGATCGTTCAGGAAGCCGAACGCCTGGTCGGCTTCCTGCGCTAAAATTTCAGCTTCTGGACGACCGGGACACCGGTTCGTTCAGAAGGTCCATGATCTCGGCCGCCGCCGCATCCGCAGGCGTTCCCACAGGCGGCGAGAGCATGTCGAGCACGTCGGCAAACGCCATACGCTGCTTTTCCACCATCTGCGGATCGCTCAGCAGCTTCGAAACCGTCTCGGCCAGCTTCTTCGGCGTGCAGTTTTCCTGAAGCAGTTCAGGCACCACCTCCCGCCCTGCCAGCAGATTGACCATCGCGACATGCGGCACCTTGATCAGACGCCGCGCAATCGTCGCCGTCACCGGATTGACGCGATACGTCACCGCCATCGGCACATTGCCCATTGCCAGTTCCAGCGTGGACGTCCCTGATTTCGTCAGCGCGCACTGGGCGGCTGCAAACGCATCATGCTTGTCGTGAATATCGGTGACAATATGCGGCTGGATCGGCCATTTGCGGATCAGCTGACGGATAGTTGGCGCAATGACGGGTGCGACCGGAATAACCGGGCAGATATCCGGATACTGCACACGCAGGATATCCAACATCTTGCGGAACACAGGCAGAAGTCGGGGCGCTTCCGAACGCCGGCTTCCCGGCATAAGGATCACAACCGGCGCATGGGCCGGAATATTATGCCGCAGCCGGAACCGCTGCCCGTCTCCATTCCGGACACCTGACTGAAGGACGGGATGACCGACAAAGCGTCCTTCCAGCCCGCGCTGCGCAAACCATTCCGGCTCGAACGGCAGCAGACACAGAAGCCGGTCCCAGAGCCCCGGAAACTCCTTGACCCGCTTTTCCCGCCAAGCCCAGACCTGCGGTGCAACGTAATGAACGCGCTTGATCCCGGAGCGCTCGATTTTCTGCAACAGCCGCAGAGCGAAGCCCGGACTGTCGATCGTCACGACCAGATCGGGCTTGCGCAGCTCGATATCCTGCACGGCTTCGAGCAGACGCTGCGACAGCTGCCGCAGACGGGGCACGACCTCGACCAGCCCCATGACGGCCAGATCGCTCATGGGGAACAGACTGTGCAGCCCGAGCGCTTCCATGCGCCCGCCCCCGACGCCGGCAAAAACCAGTGACGGGTCCTGCGCATGGAGCGCCTGCATGAGACGCGCACCAATCACGTCCCCACTGGCCTCACCCGCCAGAATCCAGATCACCCGCCCGTAACGGGGCATGGGCGTGGTCTTTTGGGAAGGATCCCCTGAAGACTGTCCGTCAGATCCGGATTCTGGAAGAGAGTTCATCGACGCAGCACAGCCCCTGTTGCCTTGAGAACCGCAGCTTCCACTGATTTGGAAACCGCTTCAAGCTGCGTATCCGTAAGACTCTCGGTCTGTGGCTGCAAGACCACTTCCACACCGAGCGAACGATGCCCCTCCGGCAGACTGCCACCCTCGAACACGTCAAACAGACGCACTTCCTGCACCAGATTGCGATCCGCCATCCGAACAGCTTTCAGAACCGCCTGGATTTCCACATCCGGACCCGCCACGAAAGCAAAGTCCCGGCGAACGGGCTGCAACGGCGACAGGACGGGTGCGGATTTACGCTTCGCTTTCGGCTGCGGCACCTGATCCAGATAGACCTCGAAGGCCACCACGGTCCCGCTCAGCCCCAGCGCCCGCGTAACACGCGGGTGCAGTTCACCGAACGTCCCCAGGACCATCTTCGGCCCCTGCCGCACCTGACCTGACCGACCCGGATGATAGAACCCCGGTGCATCAGCCGTGACCGACAGCGCCGCTTCCGGCACGCCCAGCGAAACAAGAGCCGCCGTCAGGTCGGCTTTTGCCTCCCAAAGCGTTGCTTCATGCGCTGCCACACCCGGCTCACGTGCCGTCAGGCCAGCCCGCAAACCCGCTAGACGCAGATGCTGCCCAGTCGCATCGAAGCTCGGTCCGACCTCGAACAGCGCACCTTCGCCAGACAGACCCAAACCACGGGCCAGATTACGAGAAAGAGCCCGCGCCAGATTGATCAGCGGCGTCGGACGCAGCTGATCCAGATCGGTAGCAATCGGATTCAGCAGATGCTGCGTTTCCGGCACATCCCCGAACAGTGCGGCATCATCCTGCGCCACGAACGAGAACCCGACCGTCTCCGTCAGCCCGCGTGCCGCACAGACACGACGCAGCAGAGCCGCACGAGCCTGCAGGGGCGTAACGGCCGGAGCCGGCACAACCGTCACCTGCGGCAGTGCCACTGCCGGAACATTGTCCAGCCCGTAAAGCCGCAGCACTTCCTCAAGCAGATCGCACTCTGCTTCCATCGCCTGAACACGATTTGCAGCCTTGACCGCCACATCTTCATCCAGTGTCGGCGCCTGCGCCAGAACCTGACCGGAGGCAACGTCATTCCGCCAGGACGGCACAAGGAACGTTGCCGCCTCGTCTGAGCGCTCCGTCACTTCGAAGCCAAGATGCTCCAGCGAGCGCACGGCATCGTCAGCCGCAATATCCACGCCACCGAGCGTCTTGAGGCGCTCGAAACGCAGCGTCGCCGTCCGCTTCCAGTCCGGCAGGGCACCGGCTTCGGTGATCTCGCTCACCTCACCGCCACACAGGTCCCGGATCATGGTCGTCGCGGCTTCAAGTCCGTTGAGTACCTGCGCCGGGTCGATCCCACGCTCAAAACGCTGCCGTGCATCGGTATGGATAGCCAGACGACGCCCTGTCAGCGCAATCCGCACAGGATCGAACAGCGCAGATTCCACGAAAACATCAGTCGTGTTCTCGTCAACGCCGCTGTGCTCACCACCAATCAGACCGGCAAGCGACTGCACACCAGCCTCATCAACGATGACCATGTCCTCGGTGCCGAGCACATATTCCCGGCCATCAAGACCTGTGAAGGTCTCGCGGGCCGCATGCGTCACCGTCAGCGTATCGCCTTTAAGTTTTGCAACATCAAAGACATGCAGCGGACGGCCAAGATCGTATGTGAGGTAGTTCGTCACATCAACGAGTGCCGAGATCGGCTTGACCCCGACTGATTCCAGACGGCGCTGCAGCCAGTCCGGGCTCGGCCCGTTCTTCACACCCCGGATGACACGCCCGACAATATACGGACAGGCCGGATGCTCGGTCTTCCACGTCAGCGCAGACGGGAAATCTCCCTCCACCGCTTCTGTCAGCCAGGGCTTCAGTCGGCCAATACCAGCCGCGGCCAGATCCCGCGCAATACCACGGATGCTCAAAGCATCGCCACGGTTGGGCGTAATCGCGATCTCAATGACAGGATCATCCAGCTCGGCATAAACGGCATAGGACTCTCCGATCGGCGCCGTTTCGGAAAGCTCGGCAATGCCATTGCTTTCCTCGCCAAGCCCTAGCTCACGCAGGGAGCACAGCATGCCGCCGCTCTCCTGCCCCCGGATCTTGCCCTTCTTGATGGTGATGTCGAGGCCAGGAATATAAGTCCCCGGAGCCGCAAAGATCACATGCAGACCGGCCCGAGCATTCGGCGCACCGCAGACGACCTGCACATCCTCAAAACCGCCGCCAGCAGCAACCCGACAGACCTGAAGCCGGTCCGCATCCGGATGGCGATGCGCTTCGACGATCTTGGCGGTCCGGAAGCCCACCAGACGGTCAGCAGGGTTCTCAACGCTCTCGACCTCAAGCCCGATGACATTCAGCCGGGCACAGATCTCTTCAACAGAAGCCGTAAAATCAAGATGTTCGCGCAGCCAGGAAAGAGAGAACTTCATGTCACACGCCCTCCGTCAGCGTGGCAGGCGAGAATGCCGAAAATCCGTAATGACGCAGCCAGCGCAGATCGCTTTCGTAGAAAGACCGCAGATCGGGGATGCCATTCTTCAGCATCGCCAGACGCTCGATTCCCATCCCGAACGCAAAGCCCTGCCATTCGGACGGATCAAGCCCGCAATTCGCCAGAACCCGCGGATGGATCATCCCTGATCCCAGAACTTCCAGCCAGTCGGACCCGCCACCGATTTCACCGGTCGCCTTCGACCAGCCGATATCAACTTCCATGGAAGGCTCGGTGAACGGGAAGTAAGACGCCCGGAACCGCACAGGCAGGTTCGGCTTGTCGAAATAGACGCGCAGGAACTCGATCAGACAGCCCTTGAGGTGGCCGAGCGTGATGTTGCGATCGACCACAAGACCTTCGCACTGATGGAACATCGGCGAATGGGTGGCGTCATGATCGGCGCGATAGGTGCGGCCGGGTGCAATGATCCGGATCGGCGGCTTTTCGCCAAGCATCGTGCGGATCTGCACGCCAGAGGTCTGTGTGCGCAGAACCCGCGGCTCTCCACCCTCGGCCTTCGGCGGCAGATAGAACGTATCATGCTCGGTGCGCGCAGGGTGATGATCCGGCGTGTTGAGCGCCGAGAAATTGTGCCACTGGCTTTCGATATCCGGCCCTTCGGCAACGGAAAAACCCATCGCGCCAAAAATGGCCGTCATTTCCTCAATAGTGCGGCTGATGGGATGGATGGTGCCCGTGACGATCGCAGGCGCCGGCATCGTCACGTCCACACGCTCGGAGCGCAGACGGGCCTGAAGCGCCTCTTCCTCGATATCGCGGCCACGCGCCTCGACAGCAGCCGTCAGCTCGTCGCGCAGACGGTTCAGCGCCTGACCACGCTCCTTGCGCTCCTGCGGCTCCAGCTTGCCCAGCTGTTTGAGCAGCCCGGTCAGCGCACCGGACTTGCCCAGCGTTCCGACGCGGATCGCATCCCACTGCGCGCGGTCCTGCGCTCCGGCCAGCGCAGCCAGCGTGTCATTCCTGAGTGTATCGAGATCGTCAGCCATACCGCCCATCCCCTGCAGCACAAAACAAAACGGGCCGTCCTGATAACAGGACGGCCCGCCAGTCACCAGACCCCCAAAGGGATCAAGCCGGAAAAGCTCAGCCGAGAGCGGCCTGGGCCTTCTTCACGATTTCACCGAAAGCGGCGCTATCGTCAAAAGCGATGGCGGCGAGGACCTTACGGTCGATCTCGATGCCAGCCTTGTCCAGACCATTGATGAAGCGGCTGTACGTCAGACCATGCTCGCGGACGGCAGCGTTGATACGCTGGATCCACAGGGCGCGGAAATCACGCTTCTTGTTGCGACGGTCACGATACGCATAACGCAGCGCCTTCTCGACGCGCTCCAGAGCAATGCGGTAGTTCGTGGATGAACGGCCGCGATAGCCCTTGGCGAGCTCGAGAACCTTCTTGTGACGGGCGTGCGACGTTACGCCCCGCTTGACACGTGCCATTTACCTTATCTCCTTACGAAAGCCCGTAGGGCGCCCACTGCTTGACTGTCTTCGCATCCATGTCCGTCATGGTCTGGGGACCACGGTTGGTGCGCTTCATCTTCTGCGGACGGTTGATAAGGCCATGGCGCTTGTTGCCCGGGCCGCACATCACTTTGCCGGTCGCGGTGATCTTGAACCGCTTCTTGACCGACGACTTGGTCTTCATCTTGGGCATTTCGGTCTCCCTCGCCGTAAACGATTGGTCCTGCATGCAGCGGGACTCTGCACGGCCGGGCATGCCACTTGTGGCCCGGACGCGTGCGCGGAGCGGTGTCCTTATCTCAAGGCAAAGTGCTCTGCAAGCGCATTATTTTCTTGAACGCTCAATCATAAGTGCTTCCTTTCCTCAAGTCCCGAGGACGTGAGAGAACTCACAGTGACGTGAGCAATATGAACCTTCTGACATCTTGACCCTTGTCGTCCTTCCATGTGCTTTCTCCCGAAGTCACCGTGCTTCATCAGAACAACAGATCCAGGAACAACATGAGCACAACATCCCGGCCAGGGCTCTGGGCCCTGATTACGGCCGCGGTATTCGCGCTTTGCGGCGCGATCCTTACCGTTGGCGGCGCATGGGTCGCTGCCATCGGCGGCCCTCTCTACTATGTCCTCCTTGGCCTGGCGCTCCTTGCCACGGCTTTCCTCTCATTCCGGCGCAATCCGGCTGCTCTCTACCTGTTCGCAGTCGTCGTGTTCGCAACGGTTATCTGGGAACTCACGGTTGTCGGTCTCGACATCTGGGCCCTGATCCCGCGCTCGGACATCGTCATCATCCTCGGCATCTGGCTGCTGCTGCCGTTCGTCTCCCGCCAGATCGGCGGCACGCGGACGACCGTTCTGCCGCTCGCCGGCGCCGTTGGCGTTGCAGTTCTGGCCCTGTTTGCCAGCCTCTTCACCGATCCGCATGACATCAGCGGCGAACTGCCGACGCAGATCGCAAACGCCTCCCCCGCCGATCCGGACAACGTCCCGGCCAGCGAGTGGCACGCTTATGGTCGTACGCAGGCTGGTGACCGCTGGTCACCGCTGAACCAGATCAACGCGTCCAACGTCAGCAACCTCAAGGTCGCTTGGCATATCCATACCAAGGATATGATGAACTCCAACGACCCGGGTGAAGCGACGAACGAAGCGACCCCGATCGAGTTCAACAACACGCTTTACATGTGCTCACTGCACCAGAAGCTGTTTGCGGTTGATGGTGCCACCGGCAACATCAAGTGGACCTACGATCCCAAGCTTCAGATCAATCCGGGCTTCCAGCATCTGACCTGCCGTGGCGTCAGCTTCCACGAAACGCCGGCCAATGCCACGGATTCCGATGGCAATCCCGCTCCGACGGACTGCGCCAAGCGCATCATCCTGCCGGTCAACGATGGCCGTCTGGTTGAAGTCGATGCTGCCACAGGCAAGACCTGCTCAGGCTTCGGCAATAATGGCGAGATCGATCTGCGCGTCCCGAACCAGCCTTACACGACGCCCGGCCAGTACGAGCCGACGTCCCCGCCGGTCATCACGGACAAGCTGATCATCGCCAACAGCGCCGTCACTGATAACGGTTCGGTCAAGCAGGCTTCGGGCGCCACGCAGGCATTCGACGTCTACACCGGCAAGCGCGTCTGGGTATTCGATGCGTCCAACCCGGATCCGAACCAGCTTCCGGATGAAAGCCACCCCGTCTTCCACCCGAACTCCCCGAACTCCTGGATCGTGTCGTCCTACGACAAGAATCTGAACCTCGTGTACATCCCGATGGGCGTGGGTACTCCCGACCAGTGGGGCGGTGACCGCACGAAGGATTCCGAGCGTTTCGCTCCGGGTATCGTCGCGCTGAACGCCGATACGGGCAAGCTTGCCTGGTTCTACCAGACCGTTCATCACGATCTGTGGGACATGGACGTTCCGTCCCAGCCGAGCCTCGTGGACGTAACGCAGAAGGACGGCACGCTTGTTCCGGCCATCTACGCTCCGACCAAGACCGGCGACATCTTCGTCCTCGACCGTCGCACCGGCAAGGAAATCGTCCCGGCTCCGGAAACCCCGGTTCCCCAAGGCGCTGCTCCGGGCGATCACACCAATCCGACCCAGCCGATGTCGCAGCTGACCCTGCGTCCGAAGAACCCGCTGAACGACTCAGATATCTGGGGCGGCACGATCTTCGACCAGATGTTCTGCAGCATCTATTTCCACACCCTGCGCTACGAAGGCCCCTTCACGCCGCCATCGCTCAAGGGCTCGCTCATCTTCCCGGGCGATCTGGGAATGTTCGAATGGGGTGGTCTGGCCGTCGATCCGCAGCGTCAGGTGGCTTTCGCCAACCCGATCTCCCTGCCGTTCGTCTCCCAGCTTGTTCCCCGTGGACCGGGCAATCCGCTCTGGCCTGAGAAGGACGCTAAGGGCACAGGTGGCGAAACCGGCCTGCAGCACAACTATGGCATCCCGTATGCCGTTAACCTGCATCCGTTCCTGGATCCGGTGCTGCTACCGTTCGGCATCAAGATGCCCTGCCGTACGCCGCCCTGGGGCTATGTCGCCGGTATTGACCTGAAGACTAACAAGGTCGTCTGGCAGCACCGCAACGGCACCCTGCGTGACTCGATGTATGGCAGCTCGCTGCCAATCCCGCTGCCGCCGATCAAGATCGGTGTCCCGAGCCTCGGTGGCCCGCTCTCCACGGCCGGCAACCTCGGTTTCCTGACGGCGTCCATGGATTACTACATCCGCGCGTACAACCTGACGACGGGCAAGGTGCTGTGGCAGGACCGTCTGCCGGCTGGTGCGCAGGCAACGCCTATCACCTATGCCATCAACGGCAAGCAGTACATCGTGACCTATGCAGGCGGACACAACTCGTTCCCGACCCGCATGGGCGACGACATCATCGCCTACGCCCTGCCCGATCAGAAATGATCTGACAGGACCGTTGAGGTCATGAAAAAGGGGAAGTGCTTTCGGGCACTTCCCCTTTTTTCGTTTCGACAGACTGGCAAAGGCGCAGATCGTTACATAAGGTAACAGAAGCATTTCCAGATGAGAGACATATCATGAGGCTGTCCGTCATCCGTCCCGCTCCTGTCATAGTCATGCTGCTGGCCAGCGGTACGACGACCTTACAGGCCGAGGACCGACCTCTCGGTGCCATGCTGGATCCTCATCATCACGGACAGCTCATTTACCCGCCTGCCGAACTCGAGCAGCATAAGGATGGAACAGCCCACATCCGCTGCACCATCAGCCCCGCCGGATTTCCAACCGAATGTCAGGCCACGGCCTCGGAACCGGATTTTGCTCTCGCGGCCGAAAATCTGGCCTATACGTCAAATTTCCTGCCTGCCTATGAAGGCGGCACGCCAGTCCAGAGCACATGGGAAAAGACCTATAGCTTTCGTGCTTCTCCCGACCTGACAACACCGCTGCTCGACAAGACCCACTCGGCGCAGCCTCATTATCCCGAGGCTGCTGATGCCGCCGGAATTGGAGGGCGTATCACCGTCATCTGCCAGATCGATCAGATCGGCGCAGCCCATGACTGCACCGTCAGCGACGGCCCTGCCATCCTGCAGCGTGCCTCACTCGCCTATTTCGGCCTCGCACGTTACTACCCTGCCCTCAAGAATGGGCAGCCCGTTCCAGCCCAGTATCGGGGCAATATCAACTGGGATGCATCGCACCCGGTGGATCAGAAGGGTTTCCGCTAATCAGCGGAAATCAAGGCAACTTGCGCCACGCTCGAAACGTATTGCATTCTTCTCGGAACGCCAGGACATGGGCTCCTGCCTCATGGCCTGGCTCTGCTCTGGAGACCAAAGCCCATGTCCTTCCGCCGACTTTCCGTCGCCGCTCTCGCCGTTCTGGCGCTCGGCGCCCAGATGGCCCATGCCAAGCCTCCCTGTCGTGACGACAAGGGCAAGTTCGTCAAATGCGAAGCACCGCAGAAGCCGAAACCCTGCCGTGATAGACAGGGCAAGTTCGTCAAATGCCCTCCGCCTGTAAGCGGAACTCCGCCTGCAAATGGCCCTGCCCCGTCAGCAGCACCGCCATACAGCATGACCGGCGGCAAGATTCCGTCCGCATCGGAAAATCACCCGCAGTAAGCTCTTGCAAAAACCCCTGCCGGTTCAGACCAGCGGGGGTTTTTCATACCTAGCGGGATGCGCGCTTCTGAATAGCCTGCGCCATAGCCTCGACCCCGTTGCCCCGGTTCGTCGACAGCGCCTTGACCAGACCCATATCGTGCAGAAATACCGGGCTTGTCGCCAAGATCTCCGATTTCGGACGGCCGGAATAAACCCTCAGCAGAAGTGCAACGAGCCCCTGAACGATCGCGGCATCGGACGCACCGGCAAAAAACAGCTTCCCGTCCCGTTCAACAGCTTCCAGCCAGACCTGGCTCTGACAGCCCGGAACCCGGTGGGCATCGTCCTGCCACTCTTCCGGGAAGGGCGGCAGCTTGCGCCCCATCTCGATGATATACTGATACCGCTCCATCCAGTCATCAAACAGACCCAGCTCCGCCTCGATCTCCTCGATGGCAGCAGCAGCCGTGTCCTCCTGGGGCACAAGATAGACATCACTCACGCGTCTCAATCTCCATTCAGTCTTGATGCCGTCATACAGTCCTGAACAAGCCGGCTATGAAGCGTCAGGGCTCACAGACTGCATGGTCTCAGCAACTGCCTTCCGCAGACTGTCCTGCGTAAAAGGCTTCGGCAAAAGCAGCCCGTTTTCCGGAACCGGCATATCATCCGTATGACCGCTGATAAACAACACCTTCAGGTCGGGAAGAACGTCCAGCAAGGCTCGCGCACAGGCCAGACCGTCATGATCGGGCATCCGCATGTCAATAATCGCCAGTTCGAACGGCGCTGCTGGATCAACCTGCTTCAGAGCATCGCCCAGCGATGCAACAGCGGTTACCTCGTGTCCGTCCTGAGACAGGAAACCTGCGGTAACCATCCGGACCGGCGCCTCATCGTCCAGCACCAGAACCTTCAGGGGCCGACCGATTTCGTCCGTGCTGCCTTCAGGAAGCGCTACCCGCTCCTGCGAGACACGCGCGACCGGCAACACCAGTGTCATGCGTGTCCCTTCACCCACCACACTATCGACAATGATCTCGCCATAACTCCGGCTCAGAAACCCATAAACGCTCGACAGACCCAGCCCGGTCCCGCGCCCGACATCCTTGGTCGTAAAGAATGGGTCAAAGATCCTCGCCGCAACCTCCGGCGGCATGCCCGCACCTTCATCGATGACCTCAAGCGCCACCGCTTGATCCGGACAGCACTCAGCCGGCAGATCGGTCCGCTTCTGCTCGATAACACGTACGCTGATCCGCACGGTCCCACCGTCTGCCATCGCATCCCGCGCATTCACACAGAGATTCAGAAGCGCCATTTCCAATTGATCCGCATCTGACCAGACCGGCGGCAGATCCAGCGGAAACTCCTCGATACACAGCGCACAGGGTGCCGAGGACGTCGGAACACCACGCTTCTTGAGGCTCTGGCGCAGCAGATCCGCCAGACCTGGCAGAAGCTGCTCCAGAGACACCGCCGAAAGACGGGCTTCGCGTGGACGCCCAAACTGCAGCAACCTCCGCGTCAGTACTGCCCCACGCTGTGCAGAGTCCGCAGCATTACGAAGCAGCGCCATCGAAGCCTCATCCAGATCGGCAATATCTTCCAACAGTTCGAGAGACCCCGAAATCGCCGCAAGAAGATTGTTGAAATCATGCGCAATCCCTCCCGCAAGCGTTCCCAGCGACTGGAGCTTCTCAGCCTGCCGAAGCCGTGACTCCATTACGACGCGCGAGGTCACGTCCCGGTCCATGCTGACCTGCCAGGCATCCGCAGGAGACGCCCCTTCCGGCCAGGCCAGCGCCAACCGTGTCAGCTCATGCCAGCGCGTGGATGTCTTGCCATCTCCCTCGGTCAGGACTTCCCCGACCAGACGCTCTTCCTGCCCCGATCTACGAACGTCTTCACGCATGGCCGTGATCTCGGGCCACAGCGTTTCCGAGAAATGAGCCTGTTCGATTTCAGCTCCACTTTCGGCTTCATCCCGTACATTGCTGCGAATGCAGCGGCCATCCCTGTCCGAAAAAACAAGCCCGATCGGCAAAGCTTCCATCAGTCCACGCAGAAGCGCCTGTTCCGTTCGCAGGGCCCGCTGCGCCAGACAATGCTGTGTGACTTCGCCAACCAGAGAACGCAGTGCATCTGAATCCCAGGGTTTATGCACATAAGCCTGCACCTGCCCCTGGTTCAGGGCCGACACAACGGCTTCCAGATCGGCATATCCCGTCAGAAGAATACTGCGGGCATCCGAAAACGCCCGGGCCTGCATGAGCAGTTGATCGCCGGTCAGCCCCGGCATCCGCTGATCGGAAATGATGGTCGCAACGTCTCGGTGCTCACGCAACAGCTCCAGCGCCTGCAGCGGGTCCGTTGTGGACAGGATTTCATACTGGTCTTCCAGCAGATCCGTCAGGGCAACGAGGATTTCTTCCTCATCATCAACAAGCAGGATCAAAGGCCGTGTCGGCCCTTTGGCGCTCCAGAAAGTCATGCTGCGCGACCAGTCGCCACCGGCCCCTCCTCGGTCATGCGAACGGGAAGACTCAACCGGAAACACGCTCCGATGCCATGCCCGCCCGGCAGATTGGCGTCCGTTACCTCAATCGCACCGTCATGCGCCTCCATGACGCTATAGGCAATGGCCAGACCCAGACCCGTCCCGGTTCCTACAGGCTTCGTCGTGAAAAACGGATCGAAAATCCGCGTCCGAAGCTCATGCGGCAGGCCAGGCCCGTCATCACTGATGCTCATTTCATAACGTCCGTTTTCAAGACGCGATGCAATGACAATCCGACCCCGCACCACGTCCCCATCCGCAGACATGTCCGCCAGCGCATCGGCCGCATTGGAGATGATGTTCATGACAACCTGATTGAGAAATGCCGGCTGACAGACCAGTTCAGCCGGCGCCTGAAGATCCTTCTCCACCACGATCCCCGGCCCCAGCTTGTGAGCCAGAAGGGCAAGTGCCGTGTCCAGAGCGGCCGGAACATCGACTTTCTGAAACGAACTTTCATCCAGACGCGAAAATCTCCGCAGGCTCAGCACCAGATTCTGGATGCGCTGCAATCCCAGCTTCATGGATTCCAGCCGGGACATGCCTTTCTTCGTCAGGGCCATCGCTTCGTCAGAGGCATTGACGCCCTGCAACCGCTTGAGCGTCCGCGTCACAGTGTCGGCATGAGCGATCGTGAAGGCGAGCGGATTGTTGATCTCATGCGCGATCCCCGCCACCAGTTCACCCAGAGACGCCATTTTCGCCGTCTGCACGAGTTTGGACTGGGCCTGAAGAAGCTGCTCGTTCGTTCGCGCCAGTTCCATGTTGGCCTGCGCCAGCGCTTCGGCCATTTCCGCCTTGGCACGCGCAGCCTCCAGCGTCAGGGCATTCTGCTGACGCTCGATTTCCTGCTGACGGAACTCGTCCTGCGCCATCCTGCGCTGCGCCAGCGTGCGGATCCGCATGGCCAAAGCCTCAAGCGCAATATCGCTGGGCACAAGATCATCAATCCCGGCCTCAAAGAACTCACCGGAAGACTGCCGCCGAAAACGCGACGCCTCCACGATGCCCAGCGTCCGGAACGGAATCCCACCCGCTTCCAGCACCGCCTGCCGACGCGCATCCAGAAGACGGCAGAACTTCAAATCCTCCTCTCCGCTGCCCAGTTCAAGCACCAGACAGTCCGGACTATCCGCCCCCCGCAGCCATCCGCCCTCGATCAGATCATCGGACCGCTCGATAGACGTCACAGTATGCCCGTCACGCCAGAGCAACTCGCCCAGCGTGGTCTCGGGCACATCTTCGACAACATCTTCCTCGTCCTCATCCTCCCGTGGAGAATTGACGATGACGATCCGCGACCGCCGCAACCGCGATGCCTCGTCAACCTGCAGAAGTTCCGGCCCTTCGCGCAGAAGAGCGCGCATCCGCAGAACCATTAGATCCGGATGCGCCGATTTGGAGATATAGGCGTCCGCGCCACTCTCCAGTCCCTCGCGCTCCACGCCCGGCGAGGCATCCTCGGTCAGCATTAGGATCGGGATATTGCGGGTCAGCGCATCCAGACGCAGGCGCCTCGCCAGCTGGCCTCCGCTCATGCCCGGCAGCTCGGTACAGGCAACCACCAGATCCGGCATGGTCTCCTCGATCGTACCAAGCCCCTCTTCGCCGCTCCTGGCACAGGTCAGAGCAAAACCTTCCTTGACCAGAACGCGGGCAATCTTGCGGGCATGATCACAGTCAGGCTCGACCAGAACGACGCGAGGCATGTTCGGCGTCACCGGAGGCATCTCGAACTCAGGAAAAGGCATGACAGCACGGGAAAGTTTGCATTGGCGTTCTCTTGCAGCTAGTCCGAAGTAAACCATTCGTCCGATTTCAGGGGCGAAGACTAACTCCCGTTGCCGGACCACTGGAAGCCATATCTATGGACATGCAGCCCCCACCCCATATCACGGACCGCCTGCTCGGCAGCAGAAGCCGAAGTGATTCGTCAGTGACAACCTCATCCATGATCCGGATGGGCGTGTGGTCCGTCTGCTATTTCGCGTTCTATCTGGCCCAGCAGGTTGCGGAACTCATGGCGCCCCTGCTGCTCATTCTGGGGCTTGGCTGGTACATCCTTCCGCATATCGTCAACGCCATTACGACAAGCGCGGCCAGCGCAGATCCCCAGGCCCGCGACATCATGAACCATGTCGCCGGAACGCTTCCGAACCATCTGCAGATCGGCAGTCACCTGATCACGCCAGGTTCCCTCATTTTCGACGGCATCCTGCTCATGGCCATCGCCGCCATTGGCGCCACGGTCTCGGCACTCGCCGCCCGCAACATGTAAGCGGCGCCGGGGTCAGGAAAGATGGCCGGCCCCGGGCAGAAAACCGAAAATACCTGCGCCCTTGCAGTACCACAGCGCGGCAACACCCGATCCCGCCACAACAAGACTGGCGCCCCAGGCTGCAATCCAGGCGCCCGTGGAACCGATCATCGACGGTCCGGCATTATCCGTGCGTGTCCGGATATCGCCGGCAGACCGCGAGTGAAGCACGGCAGAACGACGGGCACTGTTCCGGCTGGCCATGCTCCCGATCGCCGGCCCCTGCGTCTCGTTTCTGGACACCGGCGCTTCGGCCACGGCAGGAGCCTGAGCTTCTGGTTCTTCCGGAACCTCGAAGATGGCAGGTTCCGCCGCCCCGGCATCCGGTGCCGCTTCAGCTGCGACAGCCGGCGATGCGATATCCCAGCTGTCTCCACAGTTGGCGCAGCGCAGCCGCTTGACCCCCTTTGCCAGTGCCTCCGGAACCTCAAAGACTGCATGACAGTGAGGGCATTCAACGCGCATTCAATCAATCCCTTCGACAGCCGGCTTCGATCCGGCATAGCCTGATCTTTGTGCCTCTGTGTTATGACGAAAAGATCGTTATTAAATGGTTAATAGATTGCCTGTATTTTCAATGAAAGCGCTATGATCCGCCTTCTGAATGTCTCGATGATGCCTCCCGGCGTAGGACAGCCCGTTCTGCGGAATCTGACGCTCACCGTACCAAAGGGCGAGTTCCGCTGGCTGCTCGGCCCATCGGGCGCCGGCAAATCGAGTCTCCTTCGTCTCCTGACGCTCGAAACACGACCCTCCGCAGGTCAGATGGACCTGCTCGGCGTTTCCGTCAGTCAGGCCAGCCGATCCACCCTGCGCAATCTGCGCCGACGCATCGGGTTTGTACCCCAGGATTATCGCCTGATCGGGGAATGGACGGTGTTCGACAATGTGGCCCTTCCGCTGAGACTGCGCGGCGCCTCCGAACGCGACACACGGCGAGAGGCCTTCGCCGTGCTGGAATGGCTGGATGTCGTACATCTCGCGGACAAGCGGCCCGGCACCCTGTCCGGTGGCGAGCAGCAGCGCGCCGCCATCGCCCGCGCCCTGATCGGCCGACCGGAACTGCTCCTCGCCGATGAACCTACTAACGCCCTGGAAGACGCACAGGCCCGCCGCCTCCTGAGCACGTTTCAGGAACTGGTGGACATGGGAACAACCGTCATCGTCGCCACGCATAACGAAGCTCTGGTGCGTGAAGCTCCGGCCAAATCCATTGACCTTCGCGACGGTTCGCTCGCAGATCCAGCCCCGCAGGACGAGCCCGCACTCCACAGGAGCGGAACCCTGTGAGCGCGCCTGTCTCACCCGGCCTGCGCTCCGGCAGCCTACCCCTTCTTGTGGCCCTGATGACCCTGCTCGCTGGCCTCTCCCTCGCCGGACTGACGGGAGTGCAAACTCTTGCCGAAGGCTGGTCGAGCGCTGCCCGTAACGCCACCACGATCGAGATCCCATCCGATACACCTCAACTCGAAGACCGCACCCACACCCTGGTCCAGACCCTGCACAGGACAGCGGAGGTCACTAACGTCCGGGAACTCTCCCCGCAGCAGGTCCAGACCCTTCTGGCGCCATGGCTGGGTCAGGTTTCCAGCAGCGGACACCTGCCGGGCCTTTCCCTGCCCGTCGTCCTGATCGTCGCGCATACAGGAACACCCGATCTCGGCGCCGTCGTTCACGAAGCCCTTCCTGAAGCCGTTGTGGAAGAGGATCGCCGCTGGGGTGAACGCCTGAACGGCCTGGGAAGCAGTCTGGTCGCCTGCGCCTGGCTGGCCGTGAGCCTCATTGCAGCCATCGCAGTCCTGTCGGTCGGCATGACCGTACGGCGTTCTGTTATGGCCCAGCGCAAGGCCGTCGAGATCGTCCATTTTCTTGGCGCAGGCGATCTGACGATCTCCAGCAGGATCGCAGGACGCGCAGCACTCCTGAGCCTCGCCGGAGGTCTCACGGGCCTGCTGTTCCTCAGCCCGGTCATCACCATGCTGGCCCGGAAACTGGCACCTTTCTCGCATGAAGCTACGCCGCCCCTTCCGACGAACACATGGACGGACATGTTCGCAAGCTGGTGGGCAACCCTGCACGTCCTGCCGCGCATGCTACTTGAAGAGCTCGGAGCCTTACCCCTGATTGCCGCTTGTCTGGGCTGGATGACTGCACAGACCGTTGTTCTCGTCTGGCTCCGGCGTCTGCCATGAAACGCCTGCTCTCGGCATGTCTGGCGCTGGGAGGCCTCTGGCTGGCGGGATTCGGCTGGTTTATTCAGGATGCCGGCAAGACGTCCGTAACCGCTTCCATGTGCGATGGCATCGTCGCGCTGACGGGAGGCGAGCAGCGCGTTGACACAGCCATCTCGCTTCTTAGGGGCGGTTATGGACACCTTCTCCTGATTTCGGGAGTCGGCCCTCACGTCACGCTCCAGCATATCCTGCATCTTCAGCAGGAACCCCTGTCCTCACCGCTGGCAAACCGGATCACACTCGGCCGCCGCGCCACCAGTACGATCGGCAATGCCCACGAAACCGCGCAATGGGCCCACGGCAACCACCTCCGACGGCTCCTCATCGTCACGGCCGGTTACCATATTCGCCGCGCCATGCTCGAAATTCACCGGATGGCCCCCGATCTGGATCTCGTGGCCTACCCGGTTGTCCCCCTTGCTCTTCAGGGGCCCATGTCCCGACGAACCCTGTTTCTGATGTTCCGTGAATATAACAAGCTTCTCGGTGCGCAAATCGGAGCCCTCACCGGCCTTCCTGATGGGCGCGAGGGACTGGATGGTGCCTGAAAATCCTTGTGTCCAATCCGCTTTTCTGGTGTGCAGACGGTCATGATGAGCATTCTGCGCGGCGTCCTGTTCAATCTCTATCTGTTCTGGATCACTCTGTTCATGGGCCTCGGGACCATCCCGATCCGCCTGATGAAACGGCAGGATCTGGCGCTGTCCTATGCAAAACTCTGGGCGCGGGCCGTCCTGGCCGGTTTCACCCGGATCTGCTCGGTCCGCATCGAGATCACGGGGCAGGAAAACTTGCCTTCCGGTCCGCTGCTGATTGCCTCGCAGCACCAGTCTTTCTTCGATGGCTTCATCTGGATGAACCTCGTTGACCGGCCCGATTACATCATCAAATCCGAACTGACCCGCATCCCCGTCGTAGGCCCGATGCTGCTCCTGACCGGCATGATCGCTGTCGACCGCAAAGCCGGTTCAAAAGCCCTTCGCGACATGATGCAGGCGTCCAAGGCGGCTCACGCTGCCAATCGCCAGATCATCATTTTCCCCGAGGGCACGCGCACCCTCCCCGGAGAGCGCCATCCGATCCAGCCGGGCATCATCGCCCTGGCACGGCAGGCAGACGTTCCTGTTGTACCCGTCGCGACTGATTCAGGACTGTTCTGGGACCGCAATCCATGGATCAAAAACCCGGGCGTCCTGCATGTCGTCATCGGCCAACCTCTTGCACCACAGCAGGAGCGCAAGGCCTTCACGCAGGCACTGGAAAGCGCATGGGACGAACTGTGCACAACCCATGTCCTGCCCCGCGATCCTGTGGATAACTCTGTGGACCTGAAAAACGCATGATGGGTCTGCAAAAAACTGAAATCTTTCAATGCTCTCCCATCACCAATGTAAGCCCGACTCCCGCACATTGACAGAATTGCCACAGCCCCTGGTTTTCTGCGGATCTGGCAGTTCCACTCTCATAAAGATTTCATGCGCAATCACGCGTCCGTGAGCGTTTTCCCACTTTCCAGAAACGCTTTGAATGGCTGGGGATAAAACAGGCCCCACTTGACCAATCCCGGAACCCCGCCGGAAAAGACATACCCAATGGTTCGTCCATTCTTTACTGTCCGTTACAACAGAGTGGTTCTGGTATTGATTGCGTTCCTCGCAATATCAGCCGCTCTGGATACAGTTTTCTGGCATCGCACGACCCACAGGCTGGAAGCCACTGCAAACACTGCGCTGACCAATGCACGCAAAAACGGCTGGACCGTTGAAACGACTCCATTATGCAAAGGCGGATGGCCTCTGGGTGCCTGGGTTGAACTGGATCGGCTGAACGCGACACATCCGGCGTCTTCAGAGGCCCCTTATGATGCAGGGTGGGCTGGAGAGCACATCCGTCTCGGTGGAAGCTGGGCAACCCTGCTGCGCCAGGGCGTTACGATCTCGATGTCAGGGCATCAGGCAGCGCGCCTTGTACAAAACGGCAATGTTCTGACTGCTCTTGCGCCTGCTTTTCAGATCCGCGCCAAAAATCCGGACAACCTGTTTTTTTCAGCCCCAAAGTTAGACCTGACACTCTCCGGTCTCTGGCCCGAGAAACACATCTCCCTCAACGCTCTTTCAGGACGACTCATCCGCTTTCCCAAGGCTCTCAGTGGCGCAACCCGGCTTGGCCTCAGCGCACAGACCAAAGGCGTAATCGGCTTTCCCCTGCCTTATGGTCTTTCGACCGATCTCAGGAACGTCCGTCTTGCCATCGCCCTGACAGCTTCCAACACGCCCAAAACTCGCTCGCTTCTCGACCCCGCATCCTATGGTCGCCTCCTCCTGCAGGAAGCATCCGCGTCTCCGACTTCTTCTGCACCGGGCGATCGTATCGGACTGTCCGGCGCACTGGATCTGCCCGATGCCAACGGAGCGCTCACCCTTACCCTTACCGGATGGCACGACCTCACTGTCCGTCTGCTTGATCAGCCGCAGATAGAGTCGCATCTCTCCCCAGACCTTCAAACCGCCCTGCAGACACTGCTGAAAAAAATGTCTGTCACACCGGGTCTCAGGGAACGACCACTCTCTCTGTCCGTTCCAGTCATCAATGGCCGGATGACCCCGGATGCACAGGCCTTTTCGACACTTCTCAACAGCGAGTCGAAAGTTCCCTGAACCGTTGAAAAAACCGGTGCGGGCGCATTGATTTTTGTCAAAATCATGGCCAAGTTATCAAACTTTTTCTGGCTAAAGGCGTTGAAAAGGTTCAAAAGACGGCAACACACGAAGTAACCACAACTTCGTTATCCTGTTGTGCGTGCGGAGGTCCCCCGGGGGTCCGACATTCCTCCTGACGGTTCCTTTGTCTCGCCATCTACCCAGAAGGCAATCGACATGTTTGGCTTGTCGGCTCTATTCCTGGCGCGATTTCAGTTCGCGTTTACCGTCGGGTTCCACATCGTGTTCCCGGCATTTTCGATCGGTCTGGCGGCCTATCTCGCCGTTCTCGAAGGGCTCTGGCTCAAGACAGGCCGCAGCGCCTATCTCGACCTCTTCAAATACTGGTTGAAAGTTTTCTCCGTCGTCTTCGGCATGGGCGTGGTCTCCGGCCTCGTCATGTCCTACGAATTCGGGACCAACTGGTCGGCATTCTCCCAGAAAGCCGGCCCGATCCTTGGTCCGATGCTCGCCTACGAGGTCATGACGGCCTTCTTCCTCGAAGCCGGCTTCCTCGGCGTCATGATGTTCGGCCTCAACCGCGTCGGCAAAGGTCTCCACTTCGCGGCCACCTGCATGGTCTCGATCGGCACCCTGATCTCCATGAGCTGGATCCTGTCCTCCAACTCATGGATGCAGACACCGCGCGGCTATCGCATCGACGAGGCAACTGGCCGTTTCCTGCCTGCCGACTGGTGGCAGATCGTCTTCAATCCTTCCTTCCCGTACCGTCTCGTCCATATGGGCCTCGCAGCTTTCCTTTGCGTGGCATTCATCGTGGCTGGCGTAGCGGGCTGGCATCTTCTCAAGGCCCGTCGCGAAGGCCGTCAGGCGTCCGAACAAGTGCGTCTGATGTTCTCAATGGCCATGTGGATGGCCGCCATCGTGGCTCCGATCCAGGTTCTGGCCGGTGATACGCAGGGCCTGAACACGCTGGAATACCAGCCGGCCAAGATCGCAGCCCTTGAAGGTGACTGGGAGTCCGAAAGCCGCGCGCCCGAGCTTCTGTTCGGTATCCCCGACATGAAGAACGAGACAACGCATTTCAAGATCGCCATCCCTTACATGGGTTCGCTGATCCTGACGCACAGCCTGAATGGCAAGGTGCCGGGCCTGAAGGATTACCCGAAGGAAGACCGTCCCTACTCGCCACTGCTGTTCTTCTCTTTCCGCATCATGATCGCACTTGGCATGCTGATGGTGCTGGTCGGCCTGTGGTCGCTCTACCTGCGCTGGAAGGGCAAGCTGTACGACACGCCGCTTCTGCACCGCGTGGCACTGTTCATGTCGCCTGCAGGCTTCCTGGCGCTGCTGTGTGGCTGGATCACGACTGAAGTCGGCCGTCAGCCCTTCACCGTCTATGGCCTGCTGCGGACCTCCGAGAGCGTCTCCCCGATTGCTCTGCCGAACATCGCAACGTCGATGGTTGCCTTCGTGGTCGTCTACTTCATTGTGTTCGCTGGCGGCATCACCATCCTGCTGCGGACTTTTGCCGAAGAACCGCACCCCGATCAGCACGGTCCGGCCGAAGATCAGCCCCAGCGCGCTGCTGGAACAACACAGGTCTCCCATCAGCCCCAGCCTGACGCTGGCATGGCGGAGTAAGAACCATGACAGAAACAGCCGGCTTCTGGCTTCCCGTGGTCTGGGCGCTGCTCGCAGCAACAGCCATCTTCCTCTATATCTGCCTTGATGGTTTCGACCTCGGGATCGGCGTCCTTTTCCTCAAGGAAAAGGACCACGATCACCGTAACCTCATGGTCAACACCGTTGCTCCCGTCTGGGACGGCAACGAGACCTGGATGATCTTCGGCGGCGCCGCACTCTATGGCGTCTTCCTCGTTGCCTACGGCACGATCCTCCCGGCACTCTACCTGCCGGTGCTGTTCATGCTGCTGGCCCTGATCCTGCGCGGCGTGTCTTTCGAGTTCCGCTTCAAAGCCGAATCCCCGATGAGCCAGTTCTTCTGGGACTGGGCATTCTGTGGCGGCTCCATCATTGCGGCCTTCATGCAGGGTGTCATTCTCGGAACGCTCGTTCAGGGCATCAAGGTCGAGAACAACGTTTTCATCGGCTCCAGCTTCGACTGGTTCTCTCCGTTCTCGCTGTTCTGCGGCCTCGCCGTGGTCATCGGCTATGCGCTTCTCGGCGCAACCTGGCTGCTATGGCGCTGTGAGGGTGAACTACATGACACGATGCGCAGGGTCTCCTTCGGTCTCGGTGCGCTGATGCTGATCACCATCGCACTGGTCTCCGCCTGGACCCCGATGCTGCACACCACCTACATGCAGCACTGGCTCGCCATGCCGCAGCTCGCACTGGTCGCTCCGGTTCCGGTTGCCGTCGTCGTGCTGGCGGGCGTCCTGTTCATGGGATTGCGCAACCCGCGCTCGCATCTGCTGCCCTTCGTTGCAACGCTGGGCCTGTTTTTCCTGTGCTTCAGCGGTCTAGGCATTAATGTGTGGCCGTATATCGTGCCGCCGACCATCACCATCTGGCAGGCTTCCTCTCCGCCGGAGAGCCAGACCTTTCTGCTGGTCGGTACGATGTTCCTGCTGCCGCTGATCCTCTCCTACACGGCCTACTCGTACTACGTGTTCCGCGGAAAAATGTCCGCTGGGCACCACTATCACTAAGAACAGGGAACCCGGCCCATGCGCATCGAATACGGACAGCCCGATCAGAAGACGGGGTTCCTGAACTGGATGAAACGTGTGGGCTGGTTCGTGGCAATCTGGGCTGGCGGCGTTGTCGTCGTCGGTCTCGGCGCCGAACTGCTCAAGAAGGTCATCTTCGGCTGGTAACAATCTGACGATACTTCACAGAAAAAAGCCCCGTCTCTTTCGAGCGGGGCTTTTTTCGTATCCTCAGAAACTGTCCTTTTCCTTGCGCAGCCGCGCAAAGGTCGCAACATCCGGCGCCCGCAGGAAAGGATTGGTCTTCCGCTCCATCCCCAATGTTACCGGCAGCGTCGGCCGCCCGGCTTCCAGCAGACGCTCGATTTCCCCGGCACGCGCCTTCAACGCCTCATTATCGGGATCAACATGCAGCGCGAAAGCCAGATTGGAACGGGTATATTCATGCCCCGCGCACACAAGCGTCCGGTCCGGCAGACTGTCATAGCGGTGCAGACTGTCGAACAGTTCCTGCGCCGTCCCTTCCAGCAGACGCCCGCATCCCAGACTGAACAGTACATCGCCACAGAACAGCGCCGGCACATCAGGCACGACATATGATACATGACCGACCGCATGACCGGGCGTTGAGAGAACGCGGATCTGCGTGTTCCCCAGCGGGAAGCTCTCTCCGTCCTCGACGTCATGATCCAGCCGGGGCAGCCACTCCCTGTTTTGGCGCGGCCCATAGACTTTCGCGCCATAACGCTCCCGCAGCGCATCCGTCCCGCCCGTATGATCGGCATGGTGATGGGTCAGCAGGATCATATCCAGCCGCCCCTCTCCGATCTCGTCCATGATCGGCCCCGCCTCGCCGGGGTCCACAATGGCGCGCGGCCCCTCGGTCGCGGTCAGCAGCCAAGCATAATTGTCGGAGAGAACCGGAATCGGCTTGATATCGAGTGGCATGACTGTTCCCCTTGGACTGTCTTGCTGATTAGGTAACTGCATGCTGACGTCTCTGGCCCGCACCCGTTCCGATGATGCCACCACTTTCTATGAAAGTCGGCAGGGTCAGCGCACGGCCCTGCTCCTCAATGACCGCCTGCAAAGTCTCATGCCCCCCATGCGGGGCCGGCGCATTCTCGGGATAGGCTACACAGCACCCTATCTTCCAGACAGTGCCGACTGCGCGGTGTCCGCACGCCTCCTCCACCCACAGACGCAAAAAATCATCCGCCCTTCCCGAAGAGACTGCATCGTCGACAGCGGCCGTCTGCCCTTCGATGACCTGTCGATGGATGGTGTTCTCGTGATCCACGGGCTCGAATTTACCCGCTTTGCTCCGGATTTCCTGCGGGCCATCTGGCGCACACTCACCGATGATGGCGTCCTGACGCTGGTGGTCCCCAACCGCTCGGGCTATTGGGCCCATACCGACGCCACACCATTCGGCCATGGCATTCCCTACAGCAGCGGCCAGTTGACCCGCCTACTCGACCAGACCCTTTTCCGGATCGAACACCATTCCGGCGCCTTGATGGCGCCTCCCGCCGCCCTGTCCGCCACCCACGGGCGCCTGATGGAACGGATCGGCCGGGGCGCACGGCTTCCCTGCGCCGGTGTGCACATCGTCACGGCCCGCAAGAACGTCTATGCCGGAACCCCGCTGATCGACGAAAAACTGCGCGTTCCGCTCCCCCGACAGGTTGCCGAACCCGCCTGAAACAGGCTCAGGCGGAAAACCTGCCCGAAAAACGCCTTCTTTGTGGCGAATTCTTGACCCTCCCGTCGTGTGCCGTAAGAGTGCGTTCCATGTCGCTGATCCAGTCCTTCAAGCTTGTCCTGTCGCCGCCGCACCGTGCCGCGACTCCCTTCCTCCTCGCGGGTTCGCTCGTAGGCCTGCTCGGACGGGCCACGCCCTGGCGTCCCACGCGCCTGCTGGGCAATGCCGGCATCGCCTTTACGGCGTTCTGCCTCTACTTCTTCCGCGACCCCAAGCGCGTCCCGCCGCCGCGCGCCGATCTGGTGCTGGCCTCCGCCGATGGCCGCGTGACCTCCGTCGCGCTCGTCACCCCGCCCGCCGCTCTGGAAATGGGCCACACCCCGGTCTGGCGCGTCTCGACGTTCCTCTCCGTGCTGAACGTCCACATCAACCGCATGCCCGCGGCTGGTGAAGTGACGAAGATCGCCTATCACGCCGGCAAGTTCCTCAATGCCAGCCTCGACAAGGCGTCCGAACACAACGAGCGCAACGAACTGCGCCTGACGCTGCCGGACGGTCGCAATATCGGTGTTGTCCAGATCGCCGGGCTGATCGCCCGCCGCATTCTGTGCTTCGTCGAAGAAGGCGACCGCGTGGAAGCCGGCGAGCGCTTCGGCCTGATCCGCTTCGGCTCCCGCACCGACGTCTACCTGCCGCCCGGTGTCGAACCCCTGGTTGTGGAAGGACAGACCATGGTTGGTGGCGAAACTGTCCTGGCGAAGCTCTGAGCCAGACGCCGTTCATGACCCTGCCTCCGACGGTTGAACCCAGCCGCCCCGCCAGAAAACGCCGCATCCGCCGCAGGCTCCGACGCATGGGGCGCAATCCCCGCACCCGCGTGCGGGGGCCGTCGTTCAACCGCCTCATCCCCAACATCATGACGATGCTCGGCCTCTGCGCCGGGCTCAGCGGCATGCGTTTTGCGCTCGAACACCAGTTCGAACCCGCAGCCGTGGCCCTGCTGATCGCCGCCTGCATCGACGGTCTGGACGGGCGCATCGCGCGCCTGCTCAAGGGCGCCACACGCTTCGGCGCCGAGTTCGACAGCCTGTCGGACTTCGTGTGCTTCGGCGTGGCACCGTCCTTCGTGCTGCTCATGTGGTCGCTCGAACATGCCGGGCGCTATGCCTTCGTCCCCTGCATCCTGTTCACGGTCTGCATGGCGCTGCGTCTCGCGCGCTTCAATGCGAGCCTTGATGACGAAGACAAGCCGGAATACTCCTACAGTTTCTTCACGGGCGTCCCGGCCCCTGCCGGTGCCGGACTGGTGCTGTTCCCGGTCTTCCTCGGCCTCGAAGCCGACCGCCTGCATGCCGAAGGTCTGGCCACCTTTGCCCGACTGCCGCTTGTCTCGGCCGTCTGCCTGATTGTCACAGGCCTGCTGCTGGTCTCGACCCTGCCCGTCTGGTCCTTCAAAAACTTCAAGGTCCCGGCGCGCTACGTGCTGCCCCTGATGCTCGGAACCGGCCTTTATGCAGCGCTTCTGGTCGCCGACCCCTGGGGCGCTCTGGCCGGTGCGGGACTGCTCTATATCGCAATCCTGCCCTTCTCCCGCCGCTCCTATCACCGCCTGAAACAGGCGGCGGAGGAGATGTCGGAAACGGTGGAAGAAGAGCCCGCCTGAACGAAAACAAGCCAACAAAAAAGGCCGCCCGGATGATCGGGCGGCCTTTTTCATATCCTCTATGCGACAGGCTTATTCCGTCACGTCCCACAGCCATGCTGCGCCACGCACGCCAGAGCTGTCGCCATGCTTGTTGCGCACGATCGGCGTCGTGCAAACCGGCGTAATCACATGCTTGGCCAGCAGCGGCGGCACGCGCTCATACAACGTATGCAGGTTGGACACGCCGCCGCCGAGCACGATTACATCCGGATCAAGGAAGTTGATGACCATCGCGCAGGCCCGGGCAAAACGCTCGGTATAACGCCCTAGAGCAGCAATCGCGGCCTGATCACCATTGGCGGCCGCATCTTCAATCCCGGCCGTATTACGGTGACCCGGACCTTTCCAATCTGCCGCCAGAGCAGGACCGCACAGATAGCGCTCCATGCAGCCCTTGTTTCCGCAGAAGCAGTCACGCGCGGGCATGTCTTCTTCCGTTGGCCAAGGCAGAGGCAGATGCCCCCATTCGCCCGCAATGTGATGACGGCCTTCAAGAACGCGACCGTTATTGACGATGCCCGCACCCATGCCCGTGCCGATGATGACACCGAAGACCGTCAGCATGCCTTTGGCTGCACCATCCGCCGCTTCGGACAACGCAAAACAGTTCGCGTCATTTTCCGTCCGGACCGGACGCGCGAGCGCGGATTCCAGATCCTGACCGAAAGGCTGGTTGTTCAGCCAGGTCGCATTGGCGTTCTTGATCAGACCGGTCTCGGGCGAGATGGAACCCGGGATCCCGATGCCCAGCGTGGAGGTATGCTGCCCTGCCGAAACACGATGGCTCGGCACCGCACCCAGACGGTGGTCCACATCCGTGACCAGATCACGGATGGCCAGCACGGCTTCATTATAGATGCCGGGGTTGGGAATGCGTTCACGCAGGACGAGATCGCCCGAACGATTCAGAACCACGATTTCGATCTTCGTGCCACCAAGATCAATTCCAAGGCGATAATCAGCCATCTCTAGCCCTGTGCTCTATACGGTGACCTGAGTATCAGGCGACCGAACCTCATGGAAAACGCATCCAGTGCGTCCGTCTACTTTAACGCGAAACCGTGTCACGGCAAGTCGTCCGGGGACAAAACTTCGTTGTTTCAGGAAAATTCCCATCTCCAGACAGGCGCTTCAGCCCTGCGCAAGCTCCTGCAAGGCCCGCAGCAGGTCCTCCGGCGATGGCGGACATCCCGCAATCGAACGCCGCACCGGCGTCAGGGCCTGCAATCCGCCCAGCGTCGCATAACCGGCCGGAAAAGGCCCGCCATCCACCGCGCAGGCCCCCACCGCAATCAGACATCTTCCCGGTGGCATCGCCCGCCACACCCGGTCCACCATTTCAGCACAGACCCGTGTCACGGCTCCCGTCAGCAGCAGCCAGTCCGCATCCGCCGGGTCATTCACGCAGACAAACCCGGCCTGCTCCAGCGCAAAGGCACTCCCGTTCAGGGACTCGATTTCCATGAAGCAGCCCTCGCACCCTCCGGTCTCGAGCACATACAGCCCGATGGGACGCTCCCGGCGCGGAGCCGTTTCCTGCATGGACGGACGCCAGCGTGTCGCATCCATGAACGCATAAAGCAGGCTCAGAGGCCCTGTACGTCTAACGCTCACAGCGCAATCCCCGCCGGTGACAGCCCGATCGAGCCCAGCGCCGCCGGAACGCGATCGACAGCATAACCCCGCAACATCGCTCCCAGAACAGGCAGCAGGGAAACGCCGGGATCGCGGACATGCAGACTTTCGATCTGGCCCTCCTTCAGACGTACCCAGTACCAGACGTCTCCGCGCCCGCCTTCAGCCACACCGATCCCTTCTTCCGTCCGGTCCGGCGCAGGCTCGTCATCCTCCAGACCGATACTTCCCAGAATACGCTCCATCAGCGCCAGCGAATCCCGGATTTCCGCAAGCCGAAGCCCTTCGCGCGCCCGGGCATCGCCTTGGCTCGAACCTGTCGCCCGCAATGCCTCCAGCCGCATCCCGGCTTCCCGCCGCCGCATGTCCATGCTGCGACCACTCGAACGCCCGGTCACGCCCCCCACGGCAAAACGCTCTGCCAGTCGCGCATCCAGCGTGGCGAACCCGTCCAGACGCGGTGCAAAAACCCGGTGAAGCTCTTCCAGCGCCGCAAGACGCGGCTGCATGGCCGCATGCACAGCCTGCGCCAGCGGCACGATTTCCAGCCCATCGCGGAACCCGTCACAGGTCACCATATCCATCAGACGACGCGAAACACCCTGCTCCGCACAGGCCCGCGCAATAGCTTCGCGCGCATGATCGCAATGGGTCGCTAGAAGCTCCGCATCCACGCCGCGTGCCGTCCGTGCCATGTCGAACAGATGGATCGAAATCCGCTCGATCTCCAGCAGGATCATCCAGACATCCCGGATTCCCGGTCCCGGAACCAGCCCGCGCGCCTGCGCGACGGCCCGGGCAAAAGCCAGCGGATGCGCAACAAACCCGCCCGCCGTCACACGCGACACCAGCGACATCGCCTCTTCCGGCGTCTTTCCCGCCAGCCGGGCAATCAGACCGCGATGCGCGGCCCCGGCGCAGACTTCCACATCCCGGATTTTCCCCTTCAGAACCTCAAAGGAAAATTCCAGCGGACCACTCAGTCCGGTCTGCTCGGGACGCAGCAGATGGCTTCCCGCCAGCGGCCGCAATCCTCCCGCCGCCGGCCCCGGACGCGATGACAGCGGCCAGGTCGAGGTCCAGCCCCCTTCATCCAGCGCGGGAGCCCCGTTCCCACGGGCATCCATCGCTTCCACGCCGTAAAGATCATATGACACCCGCTCGCCCCATTCCGCGCCGGCAAAGCGCGAGGACGGGGCAAGATAGCGCCGGTCTTCCACGATTGTACTCGCCAGAAGCGGACAGTCCCCCTCCAACAGAAGCACGTAAGCGCGGGCATCATCCGCCCAGCAGGAAATCAGCGGCAGCGTCGTTCCCGGCACCGTCAGCATCTCGCTCCACTGCGCGGGATCAAGATGATAATGCGACAGCGCGACCCGCTCGCCACTGCGAATAATCCGCCCCATGCTTCTCATGGCCGCCACCCCGTCACCGGATGCCAGGCCAGAAACAGCGGACCGCACAACCCTCCTACCAGCAGAACGGCCTGCATCACGGCCACCACGCCGCGCTCCCCACGCCCGAACGCCGAAAGAAGCGTCGCGGGCCGCACGGACCACAGAACCGGGAGCAGGCATACGATCAGCAGGATCAGCTGCCCCGTCTCAAGCGATCGACCGATGCCAACAAGCGCACAAAACACCGGCCAGGGCGCAGCGCCTGCCGCAATCACATCAGTCCCCTCAGCACTACGCAGATCCAGAACCGCAAGCCCCAGCGCCGCGAGCAGCAGCAGAACAATCGCCGTCCCTTCCCCGGTCGCCGCGGCCAGCGCACCGAACGCCGACAGCATCGGCAGCGAGACGACCCGGCCGGAGGAACGCGCCGTCACCAGCATGAGGATCGTCCCGAACCCCGCGATCAGCATCAGCAGATGAACCAGCGGATACGCACTCAGACGAAACATCAGCATCAGCGCCGAAAACCGCAGTCCCGTATCTAGCAAAGCCGCCTCGGGTGCAGGAGCAGGCGATGGCCCAAGCCCCGCCACAATGCACAGCCCGACCGTCAGCAGCACCGCCCCCAGCGAGGACTGCGGCATCGGCAGAAGCGATGCCCCCAGAAGCCCCAGCACGACGCCGCCCAGCCTGCTGCGTGCGATGTCCCACACGACCAGAGCCTTTCGCGGCCCCCGGCCTTCCCGCCAGGCCAGAAGAACAGTGCCCGCACCACACAAAACCGTCACGGCAAAGGCCGAATGAATGTTCAGTGCCAGAAGCGCACAGCCCGTAACAAGGAACGGCAGGACCCGACCGGTCCGGTCCTGTGCCGGCGGCAGAAGGAGTGGAATGGCGGTCACGATGCACGAACAGGCTGCCGCCAGCGCATCCGTCCCCGGCATCAGCCAGACAGCCAGCGGTGTGATAACCAACCCAGCCACGGCAAAGGTCAGACTGCTGGCGGCCTGACGGTTTTCAGGCGTCAGAAGCAGCAGGAACGCCGCCAGAAGCGGCCAGACCGTTACGGCAAACAGCGTTCCGATCGGGGCAAGCGGATGCATCAGACCTCCTCCACCCGACGCCAGGCCAGACGCGGCAGAAGCGTGACGCCAAGGGCCGCCAGCACGCCCCAAAGGCTCAGTGCTGCCAAGAAAAGTGGCCAGGAATGCAGAATGCAGGACACGACAATAAGCCCGTCAGCAGCCCGCAGCAGGCCGGTAAACTGCACCAGCGGCACACCCCATGCCGCTCCACACAGCCCGGCCAGAACCGCGCCCGCGCCCAGAACCGGCGCCAGTCCAAGCCCCGCACCGGACAGCCCAAGTGCCAGCAGGAGCACCAGCGTCCCCACAACCGGCAGAACAGCCGCCCGGTCTGGTGCTTCCGCCGCAAACCGCCGCAGCCATGCCCAGGCCAGACCATTCAGCCCGATCAGCGCCACAGACGTCAGCAGCGCCATCAGCCCCGAACAGACCGTCGCCCCTGCAAAGGCGCAGACCGCCCCGTAAAGCGGCAAACCCCGCCCGTCCTTGCCCAGCCCCGCAAGCGCCAGAAGCAGCAGCAATCCGAACCCGACGATCATGTGCCGAACCTCCCCGCCAGAGCCAGCAGAAGCGCCACTCCTGCAAACAGGGCCGTCAGACGTGCGCTCCGTTCCTGCGCCATAAGCCGCAGCCCGACCGCAACCGCAACCGTCAATGCCAGACGCCCGACCAGAGCCAGCAGCCCCAGCCACCAGCCCTGCACACCGCCCTGCGCCAGCCCGACACTCACCGGCAGCGCCAGATCGGACAGCAGAAGCAGCCACCCACAGTTCAGCACATCGGCAATGCTCCGAGCCGCTTCACGTTCCTGACGGTCCCGGATGCCGGACAGCATTCCCGTGACGTCCTGCGCCCGCAGGGGAGGACACGCAATGCCCAGCGCCAGAGCACAGGCGGCAAGCGCGCCTTCCAGACCAGGCTCCGGCTCGATATGCAGCATCGCACACAAGCCCCCCAACCCGTCCGTTCCCGGAGCCGCAAGCGCAATCAGCGCCTCGGTCAGGCACAGCAGCAGAACGGCAGGAATGAACCGCCCCGCCTCACCCGGCAGCAGGCTCTGCCCCACAAATCCGCGTCCCAGCAAAACCACCAGCCCGATGACCAGCGGGTCCGCCAGAGATGAAAAGACCGATCCCGTCGTGACCGCAGGCAGGCACAGAAGCGTCAGAATGCCAGCCATCAACGCCAGCGCCGTTCTCCCGCCCAGCGGAGCCCGGAACAATGTTTTCCAGAAGCGTCCGGCCTGCAGAAGACGGAACCGCACCGGCCCGACCGATCGCCCAGCCAGCAGGAATGGCAGATCATCCAGACACCAGCCGATAACAGGCGCCAGCACTAGAAGCAGGCCGAGCTGAAAGAGCGCCTCCAGCATCGCCAGCAGGATCATTCCGATCTCATGCGCTATCACGTCATCACTCCCAGCACCGCCAGGACGAGACCGAGGAGCACAAGCCAGAGGCCGACGGCGCCCTGACGCAGATCGGGAAGCACGGGCGCCCTCACATTCCGCAGACCTCGGAGACGCAGCCGCCCACCCGCGATGACACGACGCAGTGTCCAGTTCAGGGAAGGTGCTTCGTCAAACAGCCCATCCCCGATCGTCAGCAGTTTCCCGAGCGCAGGCACAAGCAGGGAGGCCGCCTGCACCACACCACCCATGACCCGCCAGGGTCGTACAAGAACGATCCAGATCCCCGCACCAGTCAGAATGAACGCTGGCAGCAGCAGATGCGCTCCATCCCCGGCACCAATGCTCCAGACGGGCCAGACCCACTCTCCCCCCATTGCGTGCAGCACAGGGCTTGTCAGTCCAAACACAAGAGCTGGCGCGAGAAGACTTCCCGCGCCCAGCAGCAGAACAGATGCCCCTGAAACGATTTCTCGACGCAGGAAAAACAAACGTCCCACTTCGAGAATGTCCGAGAGGCTCAAAAGCCCAAGCAGCAGGGCCACAACTACGCCAAGGACACTCCAGCCCTCCACGCCTGCCGCCATGCCAAGAGCCGCATGAACCCCGAGCCACAACACAACCAGTCCAGGCAAGGGTGGGAACGGCAGACGCAGCACGGCAAGTACTGGAAATCTTCGTCCCAATGCAGCCGCCAGTACCAGCAGCGCCAGATCAAGAAGCAGCGCCTCCAGCGCGATCCGCGCGCATACTGCAAGGCTCTCAGCCAGCGCCGCCACGACCAGAACCATCAGAAGAACAGGCCGTAACAGCCCCAGATTTCCGGGGCGGACTGCCCCAAGAACGGACCAGCCAACCAGTCCGCACACCGCACCCCCCAGACCGGCCACAAGTTCTGCCGGAACTGCCAAAGGCGCATGCCAGATCAGCGAGACGGCAAGAGTACTCATAATGGAAGGACAGGCCCCATCCCGCCGACGCACAAGCGAAGACCAGAACAGAACCGGCAGCAGTGCTAGTAAAACGAAGGTGTGTGCAGGAAAAAGGACGCTCAACAGCAGGGCCGGAACCGTCCAGACTGCCGGACACGCGTCCCGATCCTGCGCGATGATCACGCCAAGCGCAACAGCCAGAACAGCCGGGGACAGCACCAGTATCGCAGCCAGTGCCGCAATACAGATAACCACCGATCGCGCCCCATGTCCGGCTTCCATCGCCTGCAGACAGGCAGGAATGGCCAGAACAGCAAGGCAGAGAGAGACCGGATCGGCGTAAAACAGGGTGGAGAAAATATGCAGGGCGCGGTCCGCAGGTTAAGTGAAAACGGACCGCATACCACCACGACCGTCAGATCATGGCGAGAGATACCTTGCGTTTCGGCGGAGGAAAAGCGCTGTCGAGCGTTTTGAGATCCTCATCCGTCAGGCTGATTTCCAGACTGGCGATATTTCCGGCCACATGCTTCGGAGAGCCGGCCTTCGGGATCGCCATGATATTCGGCCGCCGCAGCACCCATGCCAGAGCAATCTGGGCCGTATCCGCCGGGCCAAGCGACGTTTCATGCCGTGACGCCACTTCCTTGAGCGCCGGATGATCCAGAAGCTCGCCCCCCTGTCCCAATGGCGAGTAGGCCATCGTCACGGTTTCGGACTTGAGATCATGTTCAAGAAGATCGAACTCGGTCCCGCGATGTTCCAGATTATAGAGCACCTGATTGACCAGACAGTTCCCCGACAGGTTCTCGATTTCCTCCATGTCATCGACATCGAAGTTCGAAACGCCCCATCCGCGGATCAGCCCGTCATCCTTCAGATCCTCAAACGCCCGGATCGTCTCTTCCAGCGGCGTGCCCCCACGCCAATGCAGCAGATAAAGGTCCAGCCAGTCCGTATCGAGATGCTTCAGCGAACGTCGGCACGCTTTGTGCACACCGTCATAGGACGCATTTGACGGCACAACCTTGCTGACGAGATAGACGTCATCACGCACATCCGCGATGGCCTCGCCCACCAGCTTTTCCGACCGGCCATTGCCGTACATTTCGGCCGTATCAATGACCCGCAGACCGGCCTCAAGCCCCTTGCGCAGGCTTTCGACCTCATCCGAATGCCGGGCCGCACTGTCGCCGACATTCCAGGTTCCCATTCCAAGCGCGGGAACCGTAACACCATTCCTGAGTGTGACTGTCTTCATGACTGTTTCCTGTCTGTGTCTTTAGACAACGACAGGATCAGCCGGCTGTTCCCTCGAAACTTCAGCCTGCGCCGTCGTATCGGTCCCCGGCGCCGCACCATTGGCTGCCAGAAGATCCCGCAATTTCCGCACGATCGGGAAGACCTCGACGTTATGATCGCCGCCCAGTTCGCGCCAGGCGTTCTGCTCCAGCTCCATGATTTCGCGGTCTTCTTCAAAGATCCGGTGCGTGAAAATGCCCAGCGCCGGCCAGATCAGATCAATCAGGAACGGCGTCTTTGGCCGCAGTACCGACAGCAGACCGAAAGTCTGCGTGCTCATCCCATCCGCCGTGTTCGGCACATAAACGCTGAACAGCTCCATGATCAGATCACCGTCCTTGTCATGGATTTTCAGACTCTGATACGGATAGGTCGTGCGGATGCTGACGATTTCCTCAACCGGCTGCTCCCGGGTCGGATCATCATGATGCTTGCCGAAGATCAGGCGTTCCGCCAGCGGCTGCTGGTTTCCCGTCCGCGCGAAGCTGTACCGCGCCTCGATGAAGTTCTCGCCCGCGTCCTGCCCCAGAAAACGCGCCTTGATCTGCCCCATCTGACGGCGGTGCAGGAACTGATGGTTCATGTCCATCAGGTTTTCATGCAGGAACGTGTAGTGGCATTTCACGACCGGACTGAAATGCCGTGTCTTGAACGCCGGATTGTCCACTTGTGCCAGAGGCGGCAGGGGCACGCTCTCCGCCTTGCTCGCATCACCGGGGAAAACGAAGATCATTCCGCCTGCCTCACGACAGGGATATGTCTTCACACCATTCGGCAGTTTGCCCTTACCCAGATACGGCACATCAATACAGCGTCCCGAGCGGCCATAGGCCCAGCCATGATAACAGCACTGCACCGCCTCACCGCTGACCTTGCCGAGGCTGAGCGGAACCTGACGGTGCGCGCAGCGATCTTCAAGCGCAAAAACGCTGCCCTCTTCAGGACGGACCAGTGCAATAGGAAAGCGCCCGAACCGCCGCCCGATCGTCTTGCCACGCTTGAGATCCTTCGACCAGGCCAGCGGATACCAGAAGTCGGGATTGATATCGGCGCGACGAAGGTCAGTTTTCGGAGATGCGGGGGAAGAAGTCATGGGGTCTGGCACAGTCGGGCGTCCTCTCCAGTGCAATGAACGGCACCCCGGTTACGGAGCGTCTTCCATCAATGGTTTCAGACACAATTTGAAACCTTACCCCGCCTTTTTCCAGCCCCGCTCTTCCTGTTTCCAGTACACGAGATTGTGACCGGAAGATTTCATCGTAACCCAGCGTTCTCTTGCCCGCTGAACGGATTGCGGATTTCCACCATCGAACAGATCGAAAATCCGGGTGAAGGGCGCGAACGCATCGCTTCCCGCCCCATCCACGCGGAACAGGAACCGCGCCCCGTTCGGCACGTCCTCTCCTTCGGTCAGCCAGATCGGCTGCCGGGCCGCATGGCCGCTCTTTGCAGTGCCATGCGGAAGCCAGACCGGATCCCGACACGCCCACAGCGCCGTATCCAGCGCCATGACCGCAGCCGCATCCGGGCAGCGCACAACCGCGCGTTCCCCGGCATCCAGCGTCCGGCCCAGCAGGGCCGGAAGCGCCTGCTCAAGCGGCGTGCGCGTCAGATGATAGAACCCGACATCCACGGCGTTATCCCGCTCCTCAGGTGCTGGCTTCGTGTGCCTTCACGAACCGGTCCAGCAGACGCACGCCAAAACCTGTCGCACCCTTCGGCGCAATAGCGGACGCCTTGGTCTTCCAGGCCGTGCCCGCAATATCCAGATGCGCCCAGTCCGTGTCACCCACGAAACGCTTGAGGAACTCAGCCGCCAGAATGGCACTGCCCGGACGACCGCCAATATTCTTCATATCCGCGATGTCGGAATCAATCTGGCGGTTATAAGCCTCGCCCATCGGCATCCGCCACAGACCTTCACCAACCTGCGCCCCGGCCTCGGCCAGTCCCTGAGCCAGAGCATCACTGTTGCTGAACAGACCGGCATTTTCGTAGCCAAGGCTGACCACGATCGCGCCCGTCAGCGTCGCCAGATTGACCATCAGCTTCGGGCTGAACCGCTTCCGCGTATAGGACAGCACATCCGCCAGAACGAGGCGTCCCTCTGCGTCGGTGTTCAGCACCTCGATCGTCTGACCGTCATAGGCCCGCACGATATCGCCCGGACGCTGCGCCCCGCCGGACACCATGTTTTCGACAAGCCCCACAACACCGATCGCATTGACCGGCGCCTTGCGACGGGCCAGCGCACTCATCAGACCGATCACGGTCGCAGCACCGCCCATGTCCGTCTTCATCTCGTCCATGCCGGCCGCAGGCTTGATGGAAATGCCACCGCTATCGAAGGTCACGCCCTTGCCGATGAAGGCCAGAGGCGCCTCGCTGCCACCGCCGTTATGACGGACGATCACCGTGCGCGGCTTGTGCACACTACCCTGCGCCACGCCCAGAAGTGCGCCAAAGCCCAGCTCCGTCATGGCCTTTTCGTCGAGAACTTCAACCGTCAGTCCAAGCTCGCGCAGTTCTTCGATACGCTGCGTAAAGGTCTGGGGATAAAGTACATTCGGCGGCTCGCTCACGAGATCCCGCGTCAGGATCACACCCTGCGAGACCGCATCCAGATCCGCCCATCGCGTCCGCGCCGCCGCAACATCGGAAACCGCAACATGCAGCGTGTTCAGAACCGGACGGCTGTCGGATTTTTTCGTGCGGTACACATCGAAATCATAGGACGACAGGCGCGCGCCCAGAGCCGCGTCCGGAGCAAACTGCTCCAGCCCTTCGGAAAGCGCCAGAACCGCGCTCTCAACACCATCCAGCAGACGAACGGCCCGACCGGCAGCGTTCTCGACGGCCACGGCATCCACAGCAGCACCACCCTTCGGTTTCACGCCGGCGAGCACGATCTGCGACAGCCCTTCAGCCGGAGCCGGCAGCACCACGCTCTGCCCGGCCTCACCCTTGAATCCCTTCAGCGCAACAGCGCGCGAAACTGCTCCTGCCGAAGCCTTGTCCAGCGCCGCGAAAATCTCGCCAGAGGCCGCATCACACAACAGAACGACAGCCTTGGGCGCATCCGCAGAAAAGGCTGGAAGGGAATCGAAAATCACTGAAAGCATGATGATCCTGTCGTCTGGAACATGAAGTCGTTGTCCCCGTTATCGGGAACACCAACCGCCCATACAAGCCCTCTGCACGTCCGGCCTGAAGAAAGGCCTCTCCATGCATCGCGCTCTTGTGAAGATCCTGCTCTGCGCTAGCCTGGCTTTCGGAACCACACAGGGATGCGCTGCCACGGCCAACGTAGAGATTACCGATATCCACCCGATCGTGATCAACAACCGTCCCGTCACGCTTCACCCGGCAGGTTTCCCTGACGTGACCATCACGCCGCTATGGCGCGAAAACGGCAATGCATGGAGCTACACGCTGTATGCCATCAGCACCCGCGATACAGAACAACCCGACCGCACAAGCCTTGTGGATACAGAAGACCCGGACAAAGGCGGTCAGCTTCTCGATATATTGCGTGACATTCCGCATACCGGCGAAGATGCCATCCAGACCATTCATTTTGCCTTCGGCCGGGCTAACGGAAAGCCAGCCTTCCTGCTGTTCGTGACCACCCGCGACACCGGTGCCCATCCTGTCCCACAGCCCAGCCCGGCGCATGTCCGGATCTATCAACTGACGCGCGGAGACGGAGAACCTGCCACCACACCATTCTATTTCTCACTCCGCACCACGCTCCCCTCCCCGCTCACGACATGCCACGCAGACATCGCCCTGAGCGCTGCGACAAAAATCCCGTTCGCAAAATGGAACGGTGATCAGGAGCCCGTCCTGACCTGCCCGCAATAACGGGCGCATCAGCACATGACGCAAAGTGTATCTTGGAGTAGTCTGGGAAAATGACTTCTGCCCCCCCCATCACCGTTCCTGCGGACGATGACCGCGCCCTTCTGGCCCTGGCATTCCGGCTCGCTTCCGAAGCCTCGGACATCATCAATGCCATTCGCGCCCGGGGTTTCAAAACGGACATCAAGACCGATGCCTCTCCCGTCACGGAAGCGGATCATGCTTCCGAACGGCACATCCTGTCCGGCCTGCGCGCAGCCTGCCCGTCCATTCCCGCCATCGGCGAAGAAGAAATGTCAGCCGGGATCCGGGTCAATGCAGAAGACTCCTACTGGCTGGTCGATCCGCTCGACGGAACACGCGGCTTTGCGTCAGGGGGAAAAGATTTCACCGTCAATATCGGCCTTGTCCGACACGACCGCCCGGTTCTGGGCGTCGTGGCCCTTCCCGGCTACGGCCTGATCTATAGCGGCGGACAGGGTCTCGGCGCCTACCGTTCGGACGGAACCCACAGCACACCGATCCGGACCGCCACACCCTCGGCCGAGGGGCTGCGCGTTCTGGCGTCCAGCCACCATGGCAACCCGGAACTGCTGGAGCGCTGGCTCGCAGGACGGAAAGTCGCTTCCGTGGGAAAGCTGTCCTCCTCGGTCAAGTTCATGCGGGTTGCCGAAGGCGCTGCGGATTTCTATCCCCGCTTCGGTCCCACCATGGAATGGGACACGGCCGCCCCCCAGGCCATTCTGGAAGCCGCAGGCGGCGCCCTTCTGGACGAGCACGGAAACCCCCTGCGCTACGGCAAGCCGGACCGGCTGAATTCATCTTTCTACTGCACCGGAGGCGCATCTTGAGCGACACGCCGCATACCGAACGTCTGACAGCCACACCCGAAGGGATCCGCCGCGCGGCTGAACTTCTGAAAGCCAGCAAGCTCGTCGCGTTCGGAACCGAAACCGTCTACGGCCTGGGTGCCATTGCCTCGTCCGATACGGCTGTCGCAAAAATCTTCGCCGCCAAGGGACGCCCACGTTTCAATCCGCTCATCAGCCATCTTCCCGATGCTGAAAGCGCTTTCGCACAGGCCTCGCTCAGCGGCAGGATGAAAGACGTCGCACACGCCCTTGCCGACCGTTTCTGGCCCGGCCCGCTGACGATGGTGCTTCCCCGCTCCCCGGACTCGACTGTCTCCGATCTTGCCGCCGCCGGCCTGTCCACGCTGGCGCTGCGTGTCCCGCGTGGCAAGACGGCTCTGGCCCTGCTCCGCGAAGTTGGCGCCCCTGTGGCTGCACCGTCTGCAAACGTCTCGGGAACCGTCAGTCCCTCCGATGCCTTCCACGTTCTGCGCTCACTCGATGGCCGGATCGACGCGGTTCTGGATTCCGGCCCATGCTCTATCGGTGTGGAAAGCACCGTGCTCGACCTGACCCGCGAAGTACCCGTCCTCCTGCGACCGGGCGGCGTGACACTCGAAGAATTGACCGCGCTTTGCGGCCCGATCCGTCATCCGGACGATTTTTCGGAAATTGCCCCCGCCTCCCCCGGCAGACTGGCCTCGCACTATGCCCCGAGCCTGCCCGTCAGACTGGATGCAACCTCCATCGCCCCGAACGAGGCCCAGCTTGCTTTTGGCACGCCCCTTCCCGGCGCCGGCCTGACCTGGAACCTGAGCGAGAGCGGCGACCTTGAAGAAGCTGCGGCCCGTCTCTTCGCCGGACTACGCTTTCTGGATGCGGAAGGAACCCGCCGCGGCCTGAAAACCATCGCCGCCCAGCCGATCCCGCGCCATGGGCTTGGCCTCGCCATCCGTGACCGTCTTCGCCGTGCCGCCGAACCGCGCACGGATGCTGCGACGCTCTCCTGACGATGGCCCGCGCCCCGGATCCCAGGGAAATCAAGATTCTCTCCGATATCCTGGCTCTGGTGCTGGACGAACAGCCCGGTCACGCCGCCACTGCGCTGGAGCGGATCCGCCAGATGGCCCGGCGTGACAACGTCACGGGCGGCGCGTTGAAAAACCTGTTCATCACCCGCATCGGAACGGTCCCGCAGAAAGACACATCGGATCGAGAACAGGGACTGCAGGAGCGGATTTCAACGCTGGAGCGCCGCCTCCGGCAAAGCGAAGCGGACACCCGTACCGCCCAGCTCCGTCTGGGCCGATGCCAGATGGATGTGGGACTGCTTCAGATGGAGATGGCGACCGTGCAAACACAGAAACCCTGGCGTTATGTGGCAATCGTCTTCGCGGTCGGCACAGGCCTTCTGGTCGGCATTGCCGCAACAGAACTTTATCACAGCCTGACACCCACAAGGGCACCCATCGACCGGGCCTCCTATCTGCGATAGAAACTGTTTCGTTTTTTCGCCTTCCTCCCGCCACGCGCTAGGGATAGATGAAGGGCCATGGCCTCATCCTCCGGTACCTCCGGGCGGCAGATCCTGCCTCTGCTCGACCGCTATATTCTCCGTCAGCTCCTCATCGCCCTGCTGGCGCTGACAGGAGGTGCGACGGCACTGATCTGGCTGACCCAGTCGCTGCACTTTGTCTCGATGGTGGTCCAGCATGGCCTGTCCCTGCGGGTCTTCATCCAGCTCACCTCGCTGATGCTGCCATCCTTCATCGCCGTCATCCTGCCCATCACGACGTTTCTCGTTGTGCTCTTCACTTATCAGCGGATGGTCGGCGACCGGGAACTCACGGTCATGCGCGCTGCCGGCCGATCACCACTGGAGCTTGCCCGTCCCGGCCTGCTCTGCGCGGGCTTCTCCGTAATCTTGTGCTATATCCTGACCCTGTGGCTCGCGCCGGTCTCCTATCATGCGTTCCACCGTTACGAGTTCCAGATCCGCAACCGCATGGCCGCCTTCCTGCTTCAGGACGGCGTTTTCACCAGCCTGTCCAGCGACATGACGGTCTATGTGCGGGGCCGCACCAATGACGGACAGCTCCACGGCGTACTGGTCGAAGATGACCGTGATCCCGATTCCCACACGACGATCCTGGCAGAACGCGGCACCATGGTCGTGGTCAATGACCAGCCCCGTGTTGTTCTGTATGACGGCTCCCGAGAGGAAATCGACCGCCACACCGGCCGGCTGAATGTCCTGACATTCGGACGCAATACGATCGACCTCACCTCATCGCGCCAGAACAACCATGAAGACCGGGACCCAGACGAGATGTCGCTCCACGAGCTGTTCCATCCCGATCCGCATGAGGTCTCCGAACGTGACCGCGGCAAGAACATCGTCGTGGCCTGGCGCCGCCTTACCTCACCGCTGACGGCCCTTTCCTTTGCCATGATCGGCCTCGTCACCGTGCTCAGGGGTGCCTTTTCACGACATGGCAACATCACCCGTCCTCTGACGGCCATCCTGACGGTTGTCGGCCTGCTTGCCGTTTCGCTCATGCTCCAGAACCTCGCCGGACGACATCTCGTCCTGGTCCCGCTGATCTGGATCGAAGCTCTCCTGCCCGCCGTGGTCTGTGCAGTGCTCCTGTTCCTCGAACAGTGGACCGGAAGTGTGCGTGAACCCGCTTCAGCCCCGACATCTGCGGAGGCCGCCCGATGAGGGCTACGTCTGCCTTCCGTCCAGGTCCGTGGCTGACGTCCCTGTTCCAGATCTTCAGCACCAGCGACGATCACGCAGGATTTTCCACGACACTTGCGATCTACATCGCACGGCAGTTCATGCTCAGCACCCTTTCCATGGTGCTTGCGCTGACCGGACTGGTGTCGCTGTTCGACTTCATCGACCTGCTGCGCCGTGCGGCCACCCGCCCCAATGTTCCGGCCAGCCTCGTCGTCAAGATCGCAGCCCTGCATGTCCCGTATTACGTCATCTACGTCCTGCCTTTCGGCATCCTGCTGGGCGGGATCGTCTGTTTCTCGCGCCTGACGCGCTCGTCCGAACTGATCGTGGCACGCGCGGCCGGCATCTCAGCCTGGCAGTTCCTCGCCAGCCCCCTGGCCTGTGCCCTGTTAACCGGACTGCTGACGACGACGGGCATTTCCGCCCTGTCCTCGGACATGTTCCGCAGCGCCGAAATGCTGGATCAGACCTATCTGCGCACCGGCGGCGGCCCCCTGACCCTGAATGGGGGGGCGCTCTGGCTCAGACAAGCCGATGACGGTCTTGTTCCCCATGGCGTTGCCATTCTGCATGCCCAGGACGTCCATCTCGTTGACGGAGAACTGAAGGTTTCGGGTGTCTCGATCTTCCGTCTCGATGACCATGACCGCCTGATCGTCCGCGTCGAGGCGCCCAGCGGCTCCCTTGGCAATCATCAGTGGATCCTTCACGGCACCTCCCTGCTGCATCCGGATCACCTGCCCCAGCAGATCGGCGACATGACCCTGCCATCCGACCTCACCGTCGGCCGCGTTCAGGAAAGTTTCGCATCGCCGGATACCCTCTCCGTCTTCGCGCTTCCGGGGTTCATCAACCTTCTGGAACGCTCCGGTTTTCCCTCAATCCGGCACAGACTTCATTTCCAGTCGCTACTGGCCCTTCCCATTCTGGCCGGGACCATGGCATTGGTATCCGCAGGCTTCTCGATGCGTCCGACACGGCGCGGCGGTGTGGCCCGGATGCTGGGATCGGGAATCGCCGCAGGCTTTGCGCTGTTCACCATCTCGAAAGTGGCCGAACAGTTTGGTGAATCCGGCGCCCTGCCGCCGGTTCTTGCAGCATGGGCGCCGACGGGTGCGGGGCTCTGCCTTGCCGTAGCACTTCTGCTGCACATGGAGGATGGTTGATGACGGTGCCCCTGTGGCTCCCAACACGCGCCCGCAGACGCGCTTCGTTCGTCGGTGCCACACTGATGGCTGGAACCGCGCTCGTGGCGCCGCAGAAAATGTCTGCAAACACGATGCAGCGCGACAACTCCCATGTCATCGTCATCGGCAAACCAACATCCCAGACTGATCCACTGACCTATCTTGCGGACAGCGAAAGCTACGCCAAGAACGGTCTGATCACATGGGACGGCAATGTCCGCGTCTGGCAGGGTGATCACGCCCTGCGCGCAGATCGCGTCACCTATGACCGCAGTACCGGCATTCTGTCGGCCAAGGGCCATGTCGCCGTCGTCGAACCTGATGGCAGCACGACCTATGCCGATTATGTCGAGTTCACCCACGGCATGCATGACGGCATCGGCAGCGGCATCTACATCCGTATGGAAGAAAACGCCAAGCTTGCCGGCAACGGCATGCGCCGCACGAACGGGATGCTGAATGACCTCACACATGCCGTCTACACGGCCTGCAAGATCTGCGAGAAAAACCCCGACCTGCCCCCCTTCTGGCAGTTCCAGGCCTTCGATGCGACGCAGGACGTGCAGCACAAGCGGCTTGAGTTCGATCATGCCTGGCTGAAAATGCTCGGCCTGCCGGTTTTCTACTTCCCGTTCTTCTCCATGACCGATCCGTCCGTCAAACGGCAGAGCGGCTTCCTGATGCCCGGCATCAGCCCGCATGACCGCTATCTCGGCACGTATTTCACACTTCCCTATTTCTGGGCCATCGACGAGCAGCAGGACCTGACGGTCCGCGGCCTCGTCTCGACCAAAACCGGCCCCGAACTGACGGCACAGTACCGCAACCGCCTTAATTTCGGAGCGATCGACGTGACCGGCGGCATCGCTTACGACACGCATGACGAAAGCCGTTACACGAACACGTTCGGCAACAACGTCGGCGCCTCCAGCGAATACGGCGTGCAGGGTTACGTGTTCGGCCGCGCCAACTTCGCCATCGACCGCAACTGGCAGGTCGGCGCCAACATCAACGTCGCCAGTTCCGCCAATTATATGCGTGATTACCGTGTCCCCGGTTACGGTTCGGAAATGCTGAACTCCAACCTGTTCCTCGAAGGATACGGCGTCGGGTCCTATCTGCGTTTTGACGGCCAGGCCTATCAGGGCCTGAACCAGGGCGTCATCCGCAACTCGGATCTTCCCTGGGCGCTTCCCCGACTGACCTATGCCTTCCAGGGTCAGCCCGACATGTTTGGCGGTCGCCTCAGCGTCCAGACAACAAACTTTAATCTGTACCGAAAAAACGGCATCAACGACCAGCGCGGCGAAGCGGCCATCCAGTGGGACCGTCCCTTCCATAACAGGCTCGGCCAGCAGTTCCTCCTGACGGCACGCCTGGACTCGATGGTCTATCATGCCACCCGGGCGTACCAGCAGCCGACCTATTATACGAACGCCGGTGGCAACCACCTTGTGGGACAGGTGCAGCCTACCGTCGCCCTGCGCATGAACTGGCCGTTCCTGCGCAGCTTTGCCAAGGGCCACGGTTCGCAGATCCTTGAGCCGATCGCCCAGATCATTGCCTCTCCCAACACCGGCAATTCGCAGAACCGCAATCTGCCCAACGAAGACAGTCTGTCCTACGAATTCACGGACACGACGCTGTTTTCCCTCAACCGCTATCTCGGCACGGACCGTCTCGACGGCGGAATCCGCGCGAATGTGGGCATTCACCAGAACTGGTCCTGGAACGGCCACGCCATCGACATGCTCGTCGGCGAGAGCTTCCAGGAACATATCGATCACAACCGTCTGCCCTATTCCGGCCTCGACCATCACCTGTCGGATCCGGTGGGCCGGCTGCGTGTCAGCCCGAACCAGTATGTCGATGTCACGGCCCGTGGCCGTTTCAATCCCTGGACGCATCAGTTCGATTATGGCGAAGGCCTTATCAGCACCGGCGTTCCATTGTTCCATCTGACGGGCGGCTACGTCTACGCACCCGTAACGCCGTATTACTATTACGCGACAAACTTCCGCGAATACGGCCCCAACGCGCCTTATATCGTCAAGACAAGCGAAGTGACGGGTGGTTTCTCAACCCGCTGGCGCAACTACCATGCGTCCGGTTTCTTCCGCCGCAGCCTGTCGCGGAAACAGTTCGTCGCAAATGGTGGGACGATCGGCTATTCCAATGACTGTTTCGGGCTGGATATCATGTATATCAAGCAATACACCCGTATCGGCGGCGAACAGCGTAACGAGACCATCCTGTTCAACTTCACGTTCAAGACGATCGGCACATTCGGAATCAACGGTTGAGCATGTCCAAGACCCATTGCACCGCATCAACGGCCCTGGCTGCCTTCCTCGCCTTCTCGGCAGTCTGCCCGGCCATGGCCGCCCCACATCACAAGGCAGCCCCGAAGACAGAAACCACCAAGCAGGCTGCTGCTCCGGCCAAGCCGCCTGAGGACCAGATCCTGGCCGTCATCAACGGACAGGTCCTGACGCAGCGTGACGTGGACAACCGCGCAAAGCTCTTCGTGCTTTCCACCGGCCTGCCCATCAGCCCGGAGATCATGAACCGCATGCGCGGCCAGATCATCCATCAGCTGATCGACGAGCGTCTGAAGACGCAGGAAATCCTCAAGCTTCACATCAATGTGGAGCCTGACCAGATTGCCGGCGCCATCTCCAACATCGAACAGCGCAACGGCATGCCCAAGAATGCCCTGCGTGATCGTCTGGCAACCGATGGCGTATCGCTCACGACGCTGATCGACCAAATCCGCGTGCAGATCGGCTGGATGCAGGTGCTTCGTGAAAAGCTGGGCGAAGAAGGGCGAATTACCGCCACCCAGATCAGCCAGCGCGAGCAGGCCCTTCAGGCCGAACAGGGACGTGCGCAGTATTTCATGAGCGAGATCTTCGTTCCCGTGGCTGATCCGCGCCATGACGAGAACGAACTCGCCTTCACCAAAACCATCATTTCCCAGCTCCGCGAAGGTGCGCCCTTCCCGATTGTAGCGGCCCAGTTCTCGCAGGCCCAGTCAGCCCTCGATGGCGGCTCCATGGGCTGGGTTCAGGAAGACAACCTCGATCCGCAGGTCGTCAACATCGTCCGCCAGATGCCGATCGGCGCCATCTCCAACCCGATCCAGGTTGCAGGCGGCTTCGTTATCGCCACCGTGCAGTCCAAACGCGTGGTCGGCAAGCAGATGGGCACCCTGCTCGATCTGCGACAGGCCTTCTTCCCGTTCGATGCACCACTCAATCCGCAGAACCCGACCGACCAGCAGAAGATGGCGCTCCAGCGTGCCACGGCTGCGGTCCAGAACACCCATAGCTGCCCTGAGATGGAAGCGCTTAACAAGTCGCTGGGTGAAAAGCGCCCCAGCAATCCGGGGTCGCAGATTCTCGAACGTCTGATGCCGCAGATGAAGGCCGTTCTTGAATCACTTCCGCCCAACAGGGTCAGCCGCCCACTCGTTTCGATGGATGGCATCGCCCTGCTGATGGTCTGCGACCGCCAGCAGAAGAACCTGGCCCAGCAGAGCCCGAGCGAAATCGCCGATCAGCTCATGAACGAGCGTGTCGAGCAGGCCTCCCGCCAGCTCCAGCGTGACCTTCAGCGTCGTGCGATCATCGAGATGCGTCCTGCCGCCAAAACGGCTTTCAACTGACGTGTCCCTTCCCTCACTGCGTGACACCATCCAGGCCCATGGTCTGGATGCAAAGAAATCCCTCGGCCAGCACTTCCTTCTCGATCCGGGTATCTGCGCCCGCATCGCGGCTCTGGGCGGAGACCTGACGGGCCGCAGCGTCGTCGAGATCGGCCCCGGTCCCGGTGGCCTGACCCGCGCCCTGCTGGACACACCCGCCAGCCGCGTCGATGTTGTGGAAATTGATGAGCGCGCCTGGCCCCTGCTAGACGAACTGGCCACTTACTATCCGGATCGCCTGCACGTTGTCCGTCAGGATGCCCTGAAGCTGGACGCTGCGGCTCTTGCGCCTGCTCCCCGCCAGATCATTGCCAACCTGCCTTACAACGTCGCCACCCCCCTTCTTGTGGGCTGGCTGCGTCAGGCCTCGCAGTGGGAACGCCTGTCGCTGATGTTCCAGCTGGAAGTCGCCGAGCGTATCTGCGCCGCACCGGGAAGCTCGGCTTACGGCCGTCTCGCTGTGCTGGCTCAGTGGTGCGCCTCATGCTCGGTCGCCCTGCGTATTCCCCCAGCCGCCTTCTCACCGCCACCCAAAGTCCATTCCGCAGTCGCCGTCATCATTCCACACGCAAAGCAGCCTTCCCCACAGCTGTTCCGTGCCATGGAACAGGTTACGGCTGCCGCCTTTGGACAGCGCCGCAAGATGCTGCGTTCTTCGCTGAAATCCATCGGCGGCGAACGCCTGCTGGAACAGGCCGGGATCGAACCAACCCGCCGGGCCGAAACGCTTTCGGTCGCCGAATTCGCGCGGCTGGCAGAACTGAATCTCGCCAGCCGCTAAAGCCCCTTACAGCTTTGCGCTTTCCCGTTCCCGCTCGAACATGTAGTCCCGCGTGAACGGCACAGCGTCGATCGACCGGGTCAGCTGAAGCTGGAAGTTCATGTGCCCCTGCACCCGGAACGCCAGCTCAGCCCCCACGAGATAGAACTCGAACATCCTGACAAACCGCTCGTCATACAGCGCCAGAACCTTGTCACGATTGGCATCGAAGCGCTTGCGCCATTCCGCCAGCGTGCGCGCGTAATGAAGGCGCAGCACCTCGCAATCCGTCATCCAGAGCCCCGAGCGCTCAATCGCCGCCAGCGTCTCACTCAGGGCCGGCGAATAGCCACCCGGAAAAATGTATTTCTGGATCCAGGGATTGGTCGTCCCCGGCCCGTCCATACGCCCGATGGAATGGATCAGCGCCACACCATCCGGCTTCAGACAGGCCTTCAGCTGTTTGAAAAATGCCTCGAACTGCGGCGGACCAACATGTTCGAACATGCCCACCGAAACGATCCGGTCAAACTGCTGGCGCAGATTGCGGTAGTCGATCAGCTCGAACCGCACCTGCCCCTCCAGCCCTTCTTCCTTCGCCCGCTGACGCGCCACCTCGAGCTGCTCGCGTGACAGCGTAATGCCCAGAACCTTGGCGCCATAATCCTTCGCCAGCGTCAGGGCCATACCGCCCCAGCCACAGCCGATATCCAGTACCTCAAGTCCCGGACGATCCAGATTGAGTTTGGAGGCAATATGCCGCTTCTTGGCGACCTGTGCCTCTTCAAGAGTCATATCCTCGCGCGCGAAATAGGCGCAGGAATACTGCCGGTCCTTGTCCAGAAACAGGTCGTACAGCTTGCCGTTCAGATCATAGTGATGCGCGACATTGCTGCGGGATTTCTTGAGCGAATTGAGCGTCTTCCAGGCCCGCGTCACATAACGCAGACGGTCCTCGATTTCTTCGAAGACATGCCCATGCCCGTTGATGTTCTCCATCAGAACCGTCAGCAGCGTCTCGAGCGTACAGCCATCGGGCACGATGCTGCCCGCCATATATTCCTCACCGAACGCCAGACCGGAATTGATGATCAGAGCGCGCTCTGCCTGCTTGTTCAGCAGATGCAGTCCGGCTTCCAGTCCCGGTTTGCGGCCACGATAGGTACGGACAACGCCATCGCTGAAGGTGACCCTCAGGCTTCCAGTCTGAATGAATTTCCTCAAGACAAAATCCAGAATCCGCTTCATTCCGATCTCCTGTATCCAATATCGGGAAAAAGCCCGAGCAGCGCTGGAGTTGTATCTTGCCAGTCAAACGGGCACAAAAAACCCGGCTCGGGAATACTCCCGGCCGGGTTCGCTTGGACAAGGTCAGCGGTAAAAGCCTTACGCTTCTTCCGATGCCTCGGCAGCTTCGGCAGCAGCCTCTTCGGCGGCGTTCTCAGCCTGCAGTTCACCAAGGATGTTCTCATCCTCGTCCTGCACGCCGATGGCTTCGCCACGAGCCTGACGCTCTGCTTCTTCAGCGGAACGGGCAACGTTGACCGTCAGCGGGATGGACACTTCCGGATGCAGCACGATGCGTGCTTCCGTCAGGCCAAGCTGCTTGATCGGGTGTGCCAGAACAACCTGCTGACGGGAAATCGTCAGGCCAGCTTCCGTAGCGGCAGCCGCGATGTCGCGGGTGCTGACGGAGCCGTACAGGCTTCCGCTGTCACCGGCCTGACGGATGATGACGACGGACAGTTCGTGCATGCGCTCGGCAAGACGCTCGGCCTCTTCACGCTTCTTGAGGTTCTGGGCCTCAAGCTGTGCGCGCTCGGTCTCGAAACGCTTCTTGTTGGCAGCCGTGGCGCGCATGGCCTTGGCCTGGGGCAGCAGGAAGTTACGGGCATAACCCGGCTTCACGTGCACCAGGTCGCCCATCTGGCCGAGATGCTCGACCCGCTGCAGCAGGATCAGTGCGGTCTGGGACATGATGCTCTCCTCAGTTCACGACGTAGGGGAGCAGGGCGAGGAAACGGGCGCGCTTGATCGCCTGTGCCAGCTCACGCTGCTTCTTGGCCGAAACGGCCGTGATGCGGCTCGGCACGATCTTGCCACGCTCCGAAAGGAAGCGGCTCAGCAGACGCACGTCCTTGTAGTCGATCTTCGGCGCATTCGGGCCGGAGAACGGGCAGGACTTGCGACGACGGTAGAACGGACGACGTGCGCCAACTGCCGTACGACGGGCAGCGGGGTTCACTTCGTTGACGTCGGGAGTGTTGGTCTCGGACATGTTTCTTACTCCGCTCCGGCCGTCTCACGAGCATCGTCCTGCTCGCCACGTGCACGATATTCTTCACGGTCTTCGCTGCTGCGACGGGGACCGCCACGGCCGCTCTCGAAACGACCGGCCGGCTTGGAGCCGCCACGGAAGTTGCCGCGATCGCCACGATCGTCGCTCTTGCGAGCCAGAACCGGAGACGGGTTCTCGTCGATCTCGTCAACGCGCAGCGTCAGAACGCGCAGCACGTCTTCGTTCAGGCCCAGCTGACGCTCCAGCTCGCGCAGCGTGTCGGGGGTGCAGTCAAGGCCCAGCAGGACGTAATGGCCCTTGCGGTTCTTCTTGATGCGGTATGCGAGCGAACGCAGGCCCCAGAACTCGCGCTTCTGGATGGAACCGCCGTTGTCCTTGAGCAGGGTTTCGATGGTCTCGACCAGGGTTTCCACCTGAGCCTGCGACACATCGTTACGTGCAATGAGCACGCTTTCATACAATGGCATGAATACTCCCTTCGGATGAGGTCAACCCGAAACTGGCTCCGGCCCATGCCGGAAACAGGGCCCATGTTTCAGGGCACGGGTATAGCCGGTGCGATGCCACATCGCCCGGCAGGGAAAGGCGGCATTAATCACACCATGCGCATCAAGGCAAGTCCTGCCTTAGAGTCGCCTCAGTCTTTCCGGGACATATTCGTCCGGAACGTCCCAGGTTTCGGACACCACGTTCCGGATCACAAAACCTGCCCGTTGGTAATTCGGCAGAGCATGGGGATGGTCCAGCGTGCAGGTATTGACCCGCAACCGCCAGCTTCCGGCATCAAACGCCCGCGCCACCGCATGGTCCAGCAGCATGCGCCCAAGACCCCGCCCCATCGCCTGCGACAACAGACCGAAATAGGCAAGATTGGCGTCCCCGCCCCGCCTCAGATCAAGCTCATAAAACCCGACAGGGCTGCCAGAACTGTCCCGCAGAACCATGAAATGAACGGCGGGATCATGCAGGATATCCGCAAGATCCTGATCCGGCATCGAACGCCGCATCCACCAGCAGTACTCCTGCCCTACCCCTGCATACAGGGCACGATAGAGTGGCACGACATCGCTGCCAGTCATACGGGTCAGGGGAAACCCGTCCGGCAAGATGGGCGTAGGACACGCAGTACGCGTCTCCAGAAAGGTGACATCCACCGCAAGACGGGTGGATGCCCCTTTGGGTCGGAGCCAGCCGGGCAGCACCGCCTGACGATCAGTTGTCGTCGAGGAAGGACCGCAGCTTGCGCGAACGGCTCGGATGCTTGAGCTTGCGCAGGGCCTTCGCCTCGATCTGACGGATACGCTCACGGGTCACGTTGAACTGCTGACCCACTTCCTCAAGGGTGTGGTCCGTGTTCATGCCGATACCAAAGCGCATCCGCAGCACGCGCTCTTCACGCGGCGTGAGCGATGCCAGAACACGCGTCGTGGCTTCACGCAGGTTCGTCTGGATGGCAGCATCCAGCGGAATGACGGCCGTCTTGTCCTCAATGAAGTCACCGAGATGGCTGTCTTCCTCGTCACCGATTGGCGTTTCGAGAGAGATCGGCTCCTTGGCGATCTTCAGAACCTTGCGGACCTTCTCCAGCGGCATGCCAAGCTTCTCCGCCAGCTCTTCCGGAGCCGGCTCACGCCCGATCTCATGCAGCATCTGGCGCGACGTCCGGACGAGCTTGTTGATCGTCTCGATCATATGCACCGGAATACGGATCGTCTTGGCCTGATCCGCGATGGAACGCGTGATCGCCTGACGGATCCACCAGGTGGCATAGGTCGAGAACTTGTAGCCACGACGATACTCGAACTTGTCCACGGCCTTCATCAGACCGATATTGCCTTCCTGAATCAGATCCAAGAACTGCAGACCACGGTTCGTATATTTCTTGGCGATCGAGATCACCAGACGCAGGTTTGCCTCGATCATTTCCTTCTTGGCGCGCGTGGAATCACGCTCACCACGGGAAATGGTCGCATAGACCCGGCGGAACTCACCGACCGGCAGACCCGTCTCATGCGACAAGGCCGCAATCTCGCCACGCAGGTTGCGCAGCTGGTCCATGTGCTTGGTCGTCAGGTTCTTCCAGCCCTTGCCCGGCAGCGCGGAAATGCTGTCCAACCAGGTTGGGTCCAGTTCGCGGCTGCGATACTTGATCAGGAAGTCATCACGCGAGATCTTGCAGCTCTCGGCCAGACGCATCATCCGGCCTTCGACATTGTTCAGCTTCTGAACCTGCATCTTGATCTGCGCAACCAGCTCTTCGATCCGGTTATTGTGCAGATGCACCTGCTCGACGAGGCTGACCAGCTCATGGCGGAGCTTCTCGTAGGTCTGTTCGGACTTGTCCGAGTGATCCTCACCACCCGTCAGGGCTTCGATGCGCTTGATCTGGAGCTTGCGCAGCTTGTGATACAGCGGCTCGATGGCTTCAAAACGCGCCAGGATTTCCGGCTTCAGCTTCTCTTCCAGAGCGGACAGGGACAGGCCGCTGCCTTCCTGCTGGTCGCCTTCGCCCTCTTCGCTCTCGTCCTCGGCAGAGTCGTCCTCTTCGGAAGCCTCGTCGCCTTCCTCGCCCTCGACCGCCTCTGGGTCCGGGCCACCACCCTGACTGGCCTCAAGATCCACGATGTCACGCAGGAGCATCTCACCGTCCTTGAGGCGCTCATGCCAGGAGATGATGGCGCGAATCGTCAGCGGGCTTTCGCACAGACCGCCGATCATCTCGTCACGGCCAGCCTCGATCCGCTTGGCGATCGCAATTTCGCCTTCACGCGACAGCAGCTCGACCGAGCCCATCTCGCGCAGATACATCCGGACCGGATCATCCGTACGGCTGGCGGCCTCGGCATCGACGTTACCGCCCTGCGGACCTTCAGCCTCTTCGGACTCGCCCTCGGCTTCCTTTTCAGCAGGAGCCTCGGCGTCATCCTGCTCTTCGTTCTCGATGACCTGAATGCCCATTTCGGACAGCGCCGCCATGACGTCCTCGATCTGCTCCGAAGACATCTGGTCCTGCGGCAGGACAGCATTCAGTTCGTCAAAGGTGATATGCCCGCGTTCACGCCCTTTGGCGATCAGCCGCTTGACGGCAGCGGACTGCGTATCGAGGAGAGTGGTATCCCCCTCCTGTTCCTGCGCGTTCCGATCCGTTCCAGAGGCTGTTTTCGTCGCCATTCGTCTCTCCGTCAACTCCGCCGCGAGTTAGCAATCCGGCAGCGTGCAGGTGGTCGATCCTTCGCCCGAAGTCAAGATTGGCACTCCAAAGAATGCAACCTTTCGGGAATAAAAAACATTACGATACCGTTTGCAGCCGCTCGTTTCCTAGACGGCTTCACCCCGGCGCAGCGCCTCAAGCGCCCGCATCCGAGCCAGCAGTCCTTCCGGAAAAGTCGGCCCCGCATCCGCAGCCGGCGCATCCTGCGAATAGAGCTGCATGATGGTGTTCTGGATGTCCGCCGTCACCTCACGCTCGAAGGTCTGGAAATTGACAAGACCGTAAAAATGCCACCAGCTTTCAATGACATCCACCTTCAGGATCTCGTCCCGGACCTTCTCGTCTCCCACGCCCCGGGGCAGCGGCCCGCTTTTCACCGCAACCGCCAGATCCGCAAGCCCGTGATCTTCCAGCCAGGCCATGCACCCGTCTTCGGACAGTCCGTCCTGCCCCTCTTCCTGACAGGACCAGTCCAGCAGCGCTGAGCGCAACCGGTCCAGTTCAGGCGGCAGAGGCAGACCGCTATAAGCCTGTTCCACTTCCGGAAGGATATCCGGATGATGGAGCAGCATGGCCGTCATAATGTTCAGCCGCTCCAGATTTCCCGACTCCACATCGCGCATTGCTCCGGGCGCCTGCGTGGAAAGCGGCAGGCTTTCGCCTCCCTTGCGCTGAAAATTCTTTTTCCGCCGGAAGCGCGCAAAGAACATGTCCAGCAGCGTACTGCGATATTCGGACGCCAGTGCCTTGTCCGGAATAAGCCGCGACAGCGCCACCAGCTTTTCACGCAGAGCCGCGCGCTGGTCCGGCCCCGGATCCACCAGCCCCGCCGTCAGCAGCCCGAACAGTTCTTCCGCCATCGACGTCGCGCCGGACAGTGCCTCCTGCATGGCCCGAGGCCCCCGGCTGCGGATCAGACTGTCCGGATCGTCTTTCGGGTCCAGCTGGCAGAACCGGATTGTCCGCTCGGGCGACAGAAGCGGCAGCGAAACCTCACAGACCCGCAGCGCCGCCCGCGCACCTGCGGCATCGCCGTCCAGACACAGGATCGGTGAGGGCGACATCCGCCACAGCAGTTCAAGCTGCTCCTCACCCATCGCGGTTCCCAACGGGGCAACGGCCCCACCAAAACCGGCCTGATCCATGGCAATCACGTCCATGTACCCCTCGACCACCACGAGTTCCGCCCCGCGATGCACGGCTTCGCGTGCCAGATCGAGATTGAACAGCGTGCGCCGCTTGGAAAACAGGGCTGTCTCGGGACCGTTCAGATATTTGGGCTGCCCGTCCCCTAACGTCCGGGCGCCAAACGACATGATGCGCCCACGCCGGTCCCGGATCGGAAACGTCACGCGATTGAAGAACAGTTCCCCTTTCGGAGCCCCCTGCTCGTCCACACGCATGACACCAGCCCGGATCAGCATCTCGACCGTCACCTCATGCGGCCGCAGTTCGTCCAGCAACTGCCGCCCGTCACCGGACCAGCCTAGGCCGAACCGTTCGATCGTCTGATCCGTCAGCCCGCGCCCTTTGAGATAGGCCAGCCCCTCGCGCCCTTCCGGCCGATAGAGCCGCCGCCGATAGCTCTCTTGCACGAGATTGAGCACATCCCCGAGCGACTGCGCCTCCCGCGCCCGGGCTTCCGTCCGAGGGTCCGCTTTCGGAACCTCGAGTCCCGCCTCGGAGGCAAGCTGCTCGACGGCTTCGGGGAAACTCCGCCCTTCGCTCTGCATCACATAGGAGATCGCATCACCATGCACGCCACAGCCGAAGCAATGGAAATGGTCGTCATAAATGTAAAAGGACGGCGTCTTCTCGCCATGGAACGGGCAGCAGGTTTTCCAGTTCCGCCCGGACCTCACCAACTTGTTACGTCGCCCGATCAGCGACGGAAGCGGAGTCCGGTTGCGCAGTTCATCCAGAAAAGCAGCATCAATTGCCATGGGCAGGAAGAGCCTTTCATGCGGGTTGGGAAACTGGTTTCCACGCAGGAACCAGATAAGCCCCTCTCTACAGGAAGTTTTTTGCCAGCGTCCATAACGACACGAGGCCATCCAGAAAATCCCGAGAAATTGACCGATCGGTCAGTCCTGTCACAAAATCATAATGACCGATCGGTCATTTCGAACAGTTTCAGGGGAGATATAATTTCTTCCTTTTGATATCCATCAATGGTTTCCACCCCGAAGAAGCGTCATGGTGGCGCTGAACGGGGCGCGGGTTCTCTTTGCTCAGCCTGCCCTTCGGCGACAGCCCGCGCCCGACGACAGACACAGGATCGCAGCCAATGACTGTCAAGATTTCAGTCCTGAAAGAACGCGACGAAGGCGGAGAACGCCGCGTCGCCCTCATTCCTCAGGTCGCCGAGAAACTGGCCCCGCTGGGGATCACCTTCGCCATGGAAACGGGCGCAGGCGTCGCATCGTCTTATCCCGACAGCACCTACAAGAACGTCACCTTCTCGCCGGACCGCAACGCGCTGGCGGCGGATGCCGACATCGTCCTCGCCGTCCAGCCCCCGACGCTGGAAACGGTGAAGGCCATGAAGCCCGGCGCCATCCTCATTGCCTTCATCTATGGCCGCAACAATCCGGATCTGGTGAAGGCCCTGCGGGACGGGAAGATCACCTGCTTCGCCATGGAACTGGCGCCCCGCATTTCCCGTGCACAGGCCATGGACGCCCTGTCCAGTCAGGCCACGCTGGCCGGCTATTACGCCGTTCTGATGGGCGCGGTGCACATGCCCAAGATCCTGCCCATGATGACCACGGCGGTAGGCTCCCTGCGCGCCGCACAGGTTCTGGTCATGGGTCTCGGCGTGGCTGGCCTTCAGTCCCTGGCCACCGCCAAGCGCCTTGGTGCCATCACCGAAGGCTATGACGTCCGTCCCGAGACCAAGGAAGAGGCGCAGTCGCTGGGCGCAAAATTCGTCGATACCGGCGTCGATGCCACCGGTCAGGGCGGCTATGCCCGCGAACTGACGGATGACGAAAAACAGAAAGTCCGCAAGGCGCTGAGTGACCATATCGCCCGCTCCGACCTGATCGTCACAACGGCCGCCGTTCCCGGCAAGCGCGCGCCCCGCCTGATCGACGCCGAACAGATCAAGGCCATGAAGCCCGGCGCGGTCATCATCGATCTCGGCGCGGAAGGCGGCGGCAACTGCGAAGGTACGCAGGCCGGACAGACCGTTCAGGTCGGCCCCACGACCATCGTCGGCCCTGTCAACGTCCCGTCCATGCTCGCCGAACAGGCCAGCGAACTCTACTCCAAGAATATCATGCATCTGCTCCAGCAGATCATCACCAAGGACAAGGGTCTGGCGCCTGACTTCACCGACGAAGTCATCTCCGGCACCGCGCTGACACATGACGGCACCATCACGAATGACGGCATCCGCAAAGCAGTGGACCCGAATTCGCCAGCCCCGCCCGCACCTGCGACCGCACCCGCCGCCACTCCCGCCGCAAACGACGCAGGCAAGGAGACCGCAAAATGATCACCGCCATGACGTTCGTCATCGCCCTGTATATCTTCATGCTCGCGGCTTTTACGGGCTATGAGGTCATCAGCCGCGTCCCCTCCATCCTGCACACACCGCTCATGTCCGGCTCGAACTTCGTGCACGGCATCGTGGTCGTCGGCGCCCTTGGCGCGCTGTTCAACGCCTCTTCCGTTCTGGAACAGGTCGTCGGCTTTCTGGGCGTCATGCTCGGCGCCGGCAACGTGGTCGGCGGCTATGTCGTGACCGACCGGATGCTGGCCATGTTCAAGCCCAGCACCAAATCCGCGACACCGGCTCCGACACAGGGAGCCAAGTCATGATCCTCCTTGCCTATATCGTGGCCCTCAGCGGCCTGGTTGCCTCCGGTCTGCTGGTCTATGGCCTCAAACGCATGTCTTCCCCCGTCACGGCCGTCTCCGGCATCGTGACCGCAGGCTGGGGTATGCTGTTCGTCGTCGCGGCCAGCTTCCTGCAGATCTTCAGCGTTTCCGACGCGGCTCAGCCCCATATCGTCGTGAACGTCATCCTCGCCGTGCTCGCCCTGCTGATCGGTGGCGGCTGGGCCGGCTGGAAAGGCCGCAGCGTCGCCATGACTGCGATGCCGCAGATGGTCGCCCTCTTCAACGGCATGGGCGGCGGTGCTGCCGCGGCCGTGTCCGTCATTGCCCTCACCGGCCCGAAAGACACCGGCATCGGCCAGCTTCTCGTCACCGTCGCCGGCGGCCTGATTGGCAGCATGTCGCTCTCCGGCTCGCTGATCGCCTGGGCCAAGCTCGACGGCCGCATGAACAAACCGATCCGCTTCGGCGGACAGCGCATCGTCAACGCCGCCGTCTTCATGCTGACGGTCCTGCTCGGCGTCATGGCCGTCGCCCTGTACCATCAGCCCGGCGGCGGACTGCTTGCCCTGCTGTTCTTCATCGGCGCCCTGCTCTGCGGCATCTGCATGACCGTTCCCATCGGTGGTGCGGACATGCCGGTCGTGATCTCGCTGTACAACGCCTTCACGGGCCTTGCTGTCGGGCTTGAAGGCTATGTTATGGCCGATCCGGCCCTGATGATCGCGGGCATGGTCGTGGGCTCAGCCGGTACGCTGCTGACGGTCATGATGGCCAAGGGCATGAACCGCTCCATCACCAACGTCCTGTTCAGCAATTTCGGTGAAGCCACCGCCGCCGCTGCCACAGGCCCGCAGAAAGAAGCGAAATCCGTCGCCGCTGGCGATGCCGCCACCACGATGCGCTATGCCTCCACGGTCATCATCGTGCCGGGCTACGGCCTCGCCGTCGCACAGGCCCAGGGCAAGCTCTACGAGTTCGTCAAACTGCTTCAGGCCGCAGGCGTGGACGTGAAATTCGCAATCCACCCTGTCGCCGGACGCATGCCGGGCCATATGAACGTGCTGCTCGCCGAAGCCGGTGTGCCGTATGACATGATCTACGACATGGACGACATCAACGACAGCTTCGCCGATACCGACGTCGCCCTCGTCATCGGCGCGAATGACGTGGTGAACCCCTCCGCCCGGACGGACAAATCCTCCCCGATCTACGGCATGCCAATCCTGAATGCCGACAAGGCCCGTCAGGTCTTCGTCATCAAGCGCGGCATGGGCATGGGCTATTCGGCAGTCCAGAACCCGCTCTTCTTCCAGGACAACTGCGCCATGGTCTTCGGCGATGCGCAGGCCGTGCTGTCCAAGATGGTGGAGGCCGTCAAAGGTCTCTCCGCCTCGTAACTTCCGCCAGAAGGAGCCTTTCCCATGGCTGAGACAATGCTCGCCGCCGTCGTCCGTGAATTCGGCAAGCCGCTCTCCATTGAGCGGCTGCCCATCCCGGACATCAAGCCCAACCAGATCCTCGTGAAGGTCGATACCTGCGGCGTCTGCCACACCGACCTGCATGCCGCGCGCGGGGACTGGCCGACCAAGCCCAACCCGCCGTTCATTCCCGGCCATGAAGGCGTCGGCCATATCGTCGCCGTCGGCAGTCAGGTCGGCGATTTTGTCAAGACCAGCGATGTCGTGGGCGTGCCCTGGCTCTATTCCGCCTGCGGTCACTGCGAACACTGTCTGGGCGGCTGGGAAACGCTCTGCGAAAAGCAGGAAGACACCGGCTACACCGTCAATGGCTGCTTCGCCGAATATGTCGTGGCAGACCCTAACTACGTCGCGCACCTGCCCGCGACCATCGACCCGCTTCAGGCCTCTCCGGTCCTGTGCGCGGGCCTGACGGTCTATAAGGGCCTGAAAATGACCGAGGCCCGCCCCGGCCAGTGGGTCGCAGTCTCGGGCGTCGGCGGCCTCGGCCAGATGGCCGTGCAGTATGCCGTCGCCATGGGTATGAATGTCGTCGCCGTGGACATCGACGACGAAAAACTCGCCACAGCCAAAAAGCTCGGCGCATCCCTGACGGTCAACGCCAAGGACACGGACCCGGCCAGGTTCATCCAGCAGCAGATCGGCGGTGCACATGGCGCCCTCGTCACCGCTGTCGGACGGACGGCCTTTTCGCAGGCCATGGGTTATGCCCGGCGCGGCGGCACCATCGTCCTGAACGGCCTGCCGCCCGGCGATTTCCCGGTCTCGATCTTCGACATGGTCATGAACGGCACCACCATCCGCGGCTCCATCGTCGGCACACGGCTGGACATGATCGAAGCCATGGATTTCTTCGCCCGTGGCAAGGTCAAATCCGTCGTCACCTCCGGCAAGCTCGAAAACATCAACACGATCTTCGACGATCTGCAGAATGGTCGCCTCGAAGGCCGGACAGTGCTCGACTTCCGGTCCTGAAAACAGCCCAAGGAGAACACGCCATGTTCGCCATGCAGCTCAAAGCCCATCATACGCCTCTGGAATGGGTCGAACTCCCGGACCCTGAACCCGGCCCGGATGAAATCCGCATCCGGATCGGCGCCTGCGGCGTGTGCCGGACAGACCTGCATGTCGTGGATGGCGAACTCCCCCATACCACCCTCCCCATCATCCCCGGCCACGAAATCGTCGGCCGGATCGACAAGCTTGGCAGCAATGTCATGGGCCTGTCGCTTGGCGAAAGGGTCGGCGTGCCCTGGCTCGGGCATACCTGCGGGCACTGCTATTACTGCACACACGGGATGGAAAATCTCTGCGACCATCCCCTCTTCACAGGCTTCACCCGCAATGGCGGCTACGCGACCATGACGGTCGCTGATGCCCGCTACGCCTTCCCGATGGGTGACAAGGGCGAGGACAAGGATCTGGCCCCCCTGCTCTGCGCCGGGCTGATCGGCTGGCGCTGCCTGAACAAGGCCGGGGACGGCAAGAAGATCGGCCTCTACGGCTTCGGCGCGGCAGCTCATATCATCACGCAGGTCCTGCGCTGGCAGGGCCGCGAGGTCTACGCTTTCACATCCCCCGGTGACACGCAGAAACAGGATTTCGCCCGCTCCCTCGGCGCTGTCTGGGCTGGAGGCTCGGACGAACTCCCGCCTGAACCGCTCGACGCCGTCATTCTGTTCGCCCCCGTCGGCGCCCTGCTCCCCGCAGGTCTCAAAGCCATCCGCAAGGGCGGCAAGGTCGTGTGCGGCGGCATCCATATGAGCGAAATTCCGGCCTTTTCCTACGATACGTTGTGGGAAGAGCGCGAAATCGTCTCCGTCGCCAACCTGACCCGTCAGGACGGTCTGGAGTTCCTGAAAATCGCCCCGGAAGTCGGCATCAAGGTGACCAACACGCCCTATGCTCTCAAGGACGCCAATCAGGCCCTCGATGATCTGCGCCACGGTCGTTTCGACGGTGCCGCAGTCCTGCTGCCTTGACCTGCGCCAGAAACAGGTTTCGGAGAAGTAAACTTTCGGGATACATGCTGCACAGCGCGACCGCATACATCGCGCATGGATACAGAAACCATCGCAATACTGCGTTTTGCCGTCAGAAAGAGATATGGGACAGACACAGACCCTGCCACGAGACGCTTCCTATCTCGCCTTTGACCTGCTTCCAGATCCGATCTGCGTGGAGCCCGCCAATGGCGCAGGCTCCCACCACTTTAACACGGCCTGGAAACACCACGCCTCCGCTCTGGGCATCCCAAATGATTTTTCGAAATGGATCCCAATCGTCCTCCCGCCCGATCAGGCCGACGTCACCCGCGCCCTTCGCGAAAGCACGGCGCCCGACACGACCCGCAGCGCAACATTCCGCATCCGCTACCCCGACGGGCAATACCGCTGGTTCCTCCTGCGCATCATCCATCGCGCAGCACCCGGATGCGACATTCCCTCCCGTCTCCTGATCCTGACTGACATCCACGAGCAGAAACGCCGCGAAAAGGCCCTGCTTCAGAAAGCGGACATCCGTGATCGCATGCTCAATGTCAGCGTGGACTGCATCAAGGAAATCGCAACGGACGGCACACTGGTCCACATGAACGCGGCCGGCTGTGACGCCCTTGGCGTCGACAGCACCTCAGGCTTCGGCATGCGCTGGCTCGACCTGCTCCCACCAGAAGCCCAGGCTCCCGGCAATGCCGCTCTCCGGGACGCCGCCGAAGGACAGAACGTCCGCTTCGTGGGCGCCAGCCAGCTTCCCGGTCAGCCCGTCCGGCACTGGGACAACATGCTGACTCCGCTCCTGAACCCCGATCAGGGCGTCGAGGCCATTCTCTGTGTTTCGCGCGACGTGACGGTCCAGCGCGAGCACGAACAGCGGATCGCCCTGCTGCTCAACGAGCTGAACCATCGCTCGAAGAACATGCTCGCCATCTTCCAAGCCCTGATCCGGCGCACCGTTCCCGACGCCACAGCTCCCTTCGTCAAGGTTCTGGAACAGCGCATCACGTCCATTGCCAGAAGCCAGGACCTCCTGATCCACGGCGAATGGACGGGCGCCACGGTCCGCGATGTTGTCACGTCCCAGACCGTTGTCGCCGGAGACTTCCCCGCCACCCGCCTGCGGATCGAGGGCGATCCGGACCTTCAGTTCGTCCCCGACACCGCCGACCGCATCGGTCTGGCGATCTACGAACTGACCACCAACGCCATCAAATATGGCGCCCTGTCGAACGACACCGGAACCGTGACCGTCAGCTGGGATCTGGAGGCCGAAGAAGACGGCCCCGTTTTCCGGATGTGTTGGAAGGAAAGCGGCGGCCCCACCGTCACCCAACCGGAACGCCGCGGCTTCGGATCGATCGTCATCGAACACAATCCCCGCTCCATCCCCGGCGCGAGCGTCTCCTGCTCCCACGAACCGGACGGCACCATCTGGACCTTCAGCGCCCCGGCCGAAAATGTCGTGCGCTGCCCGTCCCGATTGTTCTGAACGCAGGATTGGGGCATGCTCGGCTCCGTCTCTCTGCTACCGGGTGCTCCGGCAGCTTTGGAAAACAGGAAGCGTTCATGAAAAAGTACCTGATGCTTGCCGCCGCAGCCGGTCTGCTGGCGACATCGATCACCACGGCAGAAGCAGAACCGGGCGGCTGCCTCAAATACGGCGCTGCCGGCGCCGTCGGCGGCCATGTCGCCAACCATCACGGTGTCCTCGGCGCCATGGGCGGCTGTGCGACCGGCATGTATGTGCGTCACCGCTACCGCAAGGAAGCCCGCGCAAAGGCCGCCCTGTACGACAAGGAACATCCGGGCGCGAAGGGCACCTACATCGAGAAGGCCACCGCCTACGATGTCGAGCACTCCACCTCTCCCGGCCAGATGAACGGCACGACGCAGCCGGGCACTGCCACTCCGGCTCCGGGAACTCCGGCCACACAGCCGCAGCAGTAATATCCTGCCAGTCCGTTACGACTGACAGTGCCGGGCTCCCGAAAGGGGGCCCGATCTGCATTCAGAGGTGTTACACGGCAATATCCGGGGCACTGTCCCGCTTGTCCTGCGCCTCCACATACATCCGCAGCACAGCCGGAAACCGCTCCCGGACCTTCCGCTCCAGCGCAGACACACCCCGCTCCACCTGCCCGGCGGTCAGTGTATCTTCCCAGTCCAGCGACAACAGGACAATCACGCTCCCCGGCCCCCGCGTCTCGGTTACGACCTCGTTGACGCCGACCACACCTGGCAGCTTCGCCGCCTGCTCCCGCACGAACGCATCAATTTCCGGGCTGCTCTCCCCGACCAGCAGCGAGCGCGTCTCGTTCGTCAGCAGCACCGCGACAATGACCAGAACCACCCCGATCAGCAGCGACGCCACACCATCGAGCACATGCCACCCTGTCACGACGGACAGCACGGTAAAGGCCAGCGCGATCATCAGGCTGACCAGCGCCGCTCCGTCCTCGAACAGCACGACAAACAGCCCCGGATCGGTACTGCGGCGGATCAGGGTCCACAGCGATCCCTTGCCCGCAGGCAGGGACTTCATGGCCGCCAGAAAACCATAGCCCTCCATGCTGCCCGAAATCACAAGAATGGCGACATTCAGCCACCAGCCGGGAAAGACATGCCCCAGCACATGGATCGGCTCCATCGCCGCCGGATGCCAGACCTTCTCCCAGCCCTCATGCAGGGACGCAACGCCACCACCAACGAACAGCGCGCCCGCCACGACCAGCGTCCAGAAATAGAGCTCCCGGTGATGGCCAAGCGGATGATCCCGCGTCGCCGGCGCCTCAGCCCGTTTCATGCCCACCAGCAGGAGAAGCTGATTGCCGCAGTCCACAAAAGAATGGACGGTCTCCGCCAGCATGGCCGCCGACCCGGTCAGCAGCGCGGCCGCCCCTTTCACGCAGGCAATCGCAAGATTGACCCCCAGCGCAATGAAAACGACCTTTGTTGAACCACCTGCCGACATTCTGGCCTCACCCACAAAACAGGATTTCAGAGTGAGGGCCTCGCCGCCGCGCTGTCAAACCCGCCCCACGCTATTGCAGCCTTCCTAACGCACCATCGCCCTCATGGCCTTGCTGAACACGCGTCAGTTCATCCACCAGACAGAGCCGCCCGTCACGGAACTGATAGAACGCCACCACCCGGATCACGCTCCGCGCGCCCGAAGGACGGGTCGCCGAAGCCAGATGAACCGTCGCCGCCCGGTCCCTCTCACAGACCAGATGCAGGATCTCGATTTCCAGAGACGACAGCCCCTCCCGCAGGGCCAGCGCATGAGCGCGAAAATCCGCCAAACTCATCTCCCGCCCATCCACAAGCTGGCGATAATCAGGCGTCATGGATGCCGTCAGCGCATCCAGATCGGACCCGAAATCCGTAAACATGGCGAACATGTCCCGGATAATCCTTTCCGGAGCACGGTTGGGCACCTCAATATGTCCTGACATTATTTCAGCCCGCTATCCTGCCGCGCCCGCTCCAGCAGCACGACGAAATCCCGCTCGGCATCCCCGGTACTGATCGCGCTCAGCAACCGGTCCCGCACCACCGAGGCATAAGGCAGCGGAACAGCATGCTCTCCCCCGGCCTTAAGAAACATCTCCATGTCCTTGAGCCCCAGCGTCACCGGCGCACCCGGATGGTCGTATTTGTGATCGACCATCAGCTTTCCGTAATTCTTGTGAACCGGCGCGTTGTAGAAACTGCCCGTCATGATCTCGAAAATCTTATGCGGGTCCGTCCCAGCCTTTTCATTCAGCGCAAAGACTTCCGCCATCTGCTCGATCGTCGAATAGATCATGAAATTCAGAGACAGCTTGGCCAGATTGGCCTGAACCGGATCCTGCCCCACTTCGAAAATCTTCGAGCCAAAACACTCCAGCAGAGGCCGCAGACGCTTCAGCGCCTCATCCGCTCCCGCCGTCACGACGAACAGCTCACCCGCCTTCGCCGCCGGCGGCCGCCCCAGCACATTGGCGCTGACATAGACCTGCCCATGCTCCGCATGCCCGTCCCGCAGACGGCGCGCCTGCTCCAGGGACAGCGTACTGCTGCACGCATGAATGGCGCCCGGCGCCAGAGCCGTGGCTATCCCATGCTCTCCGAAAACAGCTTCTTCCGTGCTCGCATCATCGAACAGCATGGAGAACACGACCTCCACCTGCCGCGCCACATCCGCAGGCGTTTCGGCAAAAACAGCACCCTGCGCCACCAGATCATCCGCCTTCGCGCGCGTCCTGTTGGTCACGACAAGCTCATGCCCTCCCTTGAGAAGGCGCTCCGCCATCGCATGTCCCATGGCCCCGAGGCCCACAAAGCCGACTTTCATGATCCTGATCTCCCGCTGCACACTCCGTGCAGGTTTCAAACCCGCCCGGACACCACGGTTCTAGCGAAAATCATTTTGGCGTTCTCACGCTCTCAGGTCATAATTCGACTCATGTGCGCCAACTCCTTCATGACCCCCGCCGCCGCAGACCGTACAGACGCCGGAACGCCGTGGCTCCTTGGCGGACACATGAAGCAGGACACGCGCCGGATCGCCGAACGCCACGCCCATGCACGCGGCCAGATCTTCGGTATTGAGAGCGGCGTCATGGCCATCCGCACCGAGCACGCCTACTGGCTGATTGGCCCCGGCCAGTGCCTCTGGCTCCCGCCCCACATTCCGCACGAAGCCCGCTCCCACGGCGCCGTCGCAGGTTGGAGCCTGTATGTCAGCGCAGCAAAATGCTCCGGCCTACCGGACGAACCCTTTCTCGCAGGCGGCACACGTCTCCTCACCGCCCTGGCGGACCGCCTTTCCCATGACGCCGACGAAACACGATGGGACGCCCAGATCAGCCGCCTCGCGGAATGCTTCTGGCACGAATTCCTAGCCGCCCCCCGCGCCGCCGTATCCCTGCCTTTCCCGAAAAGCGAACAGCTCTGCCGCGTCGCCAACACCCTGAGCGACAACCCGGCAGACCCCCGCAACCAGAAAGACTGGGCCAGACTAGCCGCCATGTCGCTGCGCTCCTTCGTCCGCCATTTTACACTTGAAACAGGACTGCCGTTCTCAGTCTGGCGGCAGCGCCTGCGCATCCTGAACGCACAGGAAAAACTGGCACGCGGTGAGAGCATGGCCAGCGTGGCACTGGACGTCGGCTATGAAAGCCTCGGCGCCTTCGCCACGGCCTTCCGCAAAAACACGGGCTATCGCCCCAGCGATTACGCCAGGCTCTGCCGGACACCCTGAAAACAAAAAAAGCCGCCCCCGAAGGAGCGGCTTTCCGTCATACGATACGACTGATCGACGGATCAGGCCGAAAGATGCGCCTTCACCAGCGCACTGGCCTTCGCCGGGTCCAGATCCGCGCCAAAACGCTCCTTCAGCGCGGCCATGACCTTACCCATGTCCTTCATGCCGGCCGCTTCCGTCTTCTTCACGGCGTCTTCGATCCCGGCTTTCAGCGTGGCTTCATCCAGCTCCGGCGGCAGGTAGGACTTGATCGTCGCGATTTCGCCCTCTTCCTTTTCCGCTAACTCCGGACGGCCACCCTCACGATACATCGTGGCGGATTCCGTACGGGACTTGATCATGGAACGCAGGGCGGAAATGATGTCCGTATCCGTCACCTCGGCGCTCTTGGCGCGGGCGGCAACATCCAGATCCTTGATCTTGGCCGTGATCCCGCGGATCTGGGCCACCGTCTCGGACTGACCGGCCTTCATGGCTGTCTTGAGGTCGTCCATGATCTGCTTGCGAAGCGACATCGCCGTTCTCCTTCATCGGACAGCCCACAGGAAACTCCCTTGGCGAGCCGTCCCTCATTCCTTGAATGGCGGCAAAATCGCACAAAAGCCGGTTTGCAACAATCCGCCCTCCCCGTGTGGCCGCAAAACAAGCCATTCGGAAAAAATTTCCCACCCCAACCCGAAACGCAGAACAGGCAATGGGAAAAAACTTCCCATTCCGTTTCCGATCCCTTATTCAGAGGCCCCAGAAGTACATCCGGCAGCCAGCAACGGGGCGACCATGGACATCGACAGAATCATCGAAAAAGCCGGAGGCGCGGACGAAATCGCCGCTCTTGCCGGCGTCGGACTGGAAGCCGTCCGCAAGTGGCGCCAGTCCCGCATGGTCCCGACCAAGCACTGGCCAGCCCTGCTGCGCGTGCCGGGAATCGCCCTGCAGGATCTGACAGCAGATCTCACCACGACTGAAACCCAGCAAGAACAAGAAAGAGAGACGGACGTGTCCAATCCCTGCCCTCCCGGCGCCAACGCCGCCCTTGTCCTTGCCGATGGGACGGTCCTGTGGGGCCGTGGCTTCGGCGCCCATACGGAAGGCGCCGTCGGTGAACTCTGCTTCTCCACCGGCATGACCGGCTATCAGGAAACCCTGACCGACCCGTCCTTCGCCGGCCAGATCGTGACCTTCACTTTCCCGCATATCGGCAATGTCGGCACGAACGCCGATGACAACGAGGCCCTGAAAATGGCCGCCCTCGGCGCCGTCGTGAAGGAAGACATCACCGCCCCGGCAAGCTGGCGCTCCCACGAGCCCTTCGCCGCATGGCTCCGCGATCATGGCCGTGCGGGCATCAGCGGCATCGACACCCGCGCCATCACCCGCACCCTGCGCGACAATGGCCCGCAGACCGCCATCCTCGCCTTCCCGGAAAACGGCCGTATCGACACGGACAGCCTGCTGAACCGTGCCCGCCAGTGGCCCGGCCTCGAAGGTATGGACCTCGCCAAGGAAGTGACCCGGCCCAAGCGCGTCTGGACCGAAGGCGTGTGGCACTCCACAAAGCCCGTGCGCGAAAACCGCCGCCGCGTGGTCGCCATGGATTATGGTGCGAAGGACAACATTCTGCGCTGCCTCGTGACCGCTGGCTGTGACGTCACCGTCCTGCCCGCCACGGCCACCGCCGAAGAGATCCTGGAGCTCAAGCCCGAAGGCGTGTTCCTCTCCAACGGACCCGGCGATCCGGCCGCGACCGGCACCTATGCCGTCCCCGCCATCCGCAAGGTGCTGGACGCAAATGTTCCCGTCTTCGGTATCTGCCTCGGCCACCAGCTTCTCGCACAGGCGCTCGGCGGCAAGACCTACAAGCTGGAGCGCGGCCATCGCGGCGCCAACCAGCCGGTCAAGGACGTCGAAACCGGCCGCGTGGAAATCACCAGCCAGAACCACGGTTTCGCCGTGGACGAGGAGTCCCTGCCCGCCGACGTAAAGGTGACGCATGTGAGCCTGTTCGACGGCTCCAACGAAGGCATCGCCTCGACCACGAAGGACGCCTTCTCCGTCCAGTACCACCCCGAGGCGAGCCCCGGCCCGTCCGACAGTTTCTATCTTTTCGAGCGTTTCGTCGCGGTCATGGACCGTCGCGCTAAAGCAGGAGCCTGAGCCATGCCAAAACGGACAGACATCTCGTCCATCCTGATCATCGGCGCCGGCCCGATCGTCATCGGACAGGCCTGCGAATTCGACTATTCCGGCGCACAGGCCTGCAAGGCCCTGCGTGAGGAAGGCTATCGCGTCATCCTGATCAACTCGAACCCCGCCACCATCATGACCGACCCCGGTCTGGCGGATGCGACCTATATCGAGCCGATCACCCCGGAATTCGTCGAGCGCATCATCCTCAAGGAAAAGCCCGACGCTGTCCTGCCGACAATGGGCGGCCAGACTGCCCTGAACGCCGCCATGGCGCTCGACAAGTCCGGCTTTCTCAAGAAGCACAACGTGGAACTGATCGGCGCGGACGCAGAGGTCATCGACCGTGCGGAAGACCGCCAGAAGTTCCGCGAAGCCATGGACGAGATCGGGATCGAAAGCCCCCGCAGCACCATCGCCCATACGCTTGAAGAAGCCCGCACCGCGCTGGCCGATGTCGGCCTGCCCGCCATCATCCGCCCGTCCTTTACCATGGGCGGAGCAGGCGGCGGCATCGCCTATAACCGCGAGGAATTCGACCAGATCGTCACAGGCGGCCTCGATGCCTCGCCCACGACCGAAGTCCTGATCGAAGAGTCCGTTCTCGGCTGGAAAGAATACGAGATGGAAGTGGTCCGCGACACCGCGGATAACTGCATCATCATCTGCTCCATCGAGAATATCGACCCGATGGGTGTCCATACCGGTGACTCCATCACCGTCGCCCCCGCGCTCACGCTGACCGACAAGGAATATCAGCGCATGCGGGACGCCTCGATCGCGTGCCTGCGCAAGATCGGCGTCGAGACCGGCGGCTCCAACGTACAGTTCGGCGTCAACCCGAAAGACGGCCGTCTGGTCGTCATCGAGATGAACCCGCGCGTCTCCCGCTCCTCGGCTCTGGCCTCGAAGGCAACCGGCTTCCCGATCGCCAAGATCGCCGCCAAGCTGGCCGTCGGCTATACGCTGGACGAACTCAAGAACGACATCACGAAAACAACCCCGGCCTCCTTCGAGCCGACGATCGACTATGTCGTCGCCAAGATCCCCCGCTTCACCTTCGAGAAGTTCCCCGGCTCCCCGGCCCTGCTCTCGACGTCCATGAAGTCGGTCGGTGAAGCCATGTCGGTCGGCCGCTCCTTCGCCGAAGCCATCCAGAAGGGCCTGCGCTCGATGGAAACGGGCCTCACCGGCCTCGATCCGGTCGAAGCCCCTGGTGACGGTTCGCACAACGCCTATCTCGCCGCACTGGCCGAGCCGCGCCCCGAGCGCATCCTGATGGCCGCGCAGGCCCTGCGCGCCGGGCTGTCCGTCGAGCAGATCAACGAAGCCTGCAAGTTCGAGCCGTGGTTCCTGCGCCAGCTCGAAGATATCGTGACCTCCGAGCGCGAGATCGAAAAGAACGGCCTGCCGAAAGACGCCTACAACCTGCGCCGCCTCAAGGCCCAGGGCTTCTCCGACGTCCAGCTCGCCCGCCTCTCGGGTCAGAACGTCAAGAACGTCGCAGCCCTGCGCGAAAAGCTGGCTGTCACGCCGGTCTATCGCCGGATCGACACCTGCGCCGCCGAATTCGCTTCCGACACGCCCTATCTGTACTCCACCTATGAAGGCGGGTTCGGCACGCCGGACTGCGAAAGCCGCCCGACGAACCGCGACAAGATCGTCATCCTTGGCGGTGGCCCGAACCGCATCGGTCAGGGCATCGAGTTCGACTATTGCTGCGTCCACGCCGCCTACGCCCTGCGCGAAGCCGGTTTCGAGACGGTCATGGTCAACTGCAACCCCGAGACAGTCTCGACCGATTACGACACCTCGGACCGCCTGTATTTCGAGCCCCTGACCGCCGAGGACGTGATCGCCCTGATCCGCACCGAAGCCAAGGGCGGCAAGGTTCTGGGCTGCATCGTGCAGTATGGCGGCCAGACCCCGCTCAAGCTGTCCCGCGCCCTCGAAGAAGCCGGCATCCCGCTGCTCGGCACACCCGCCGATGCGATCGACCGCGCCGAAGACCGCGAGCGCTTCCAGGCCATGCTCCGCAAGCTCGGCCTGCGCCAGCCTCGCAACGGCATCGCCCGCAGCCCGGCGGAAGCCGAGAAAATCGCCGAGGAAGTCGGCTACCCGGTCGTCGCCCGCCCGTCCTACGTTCTGGGCGGTCGTGCGATGGAAATCGTCTATGACAAGCCCGGCCTCAAGCGTTACCTCAACGAGGTCCTGCGTGCCGCCGGCCCCGAAGTCTCGACCGGCCCCGTCCTGCTCGACCACTACCTTAACGACGCCATCGAAGCGGACGTGGACTGCATCTGCGACGGCGAAAACGTCTATGTCGCAGGCGTCATGGAGCACATCGAAGAAGCCGGCATCCATTCCGGTGACTCCGCCTGCTCCCTGCCGCCCTACACCCTGTCCCCGGCACTGGTGACGGAACTGCGCTCCCAGACCGAAGCCATGGCCCGCGAACTGGGCATCCGCGGCCTGATGAACGTCCAGTACGCCATCAAGGATCAGGAAGTCTTTGTTCTCGAAGTGAACCCGCGTGCCTCCCGGACCGTGCCGTTCGTCGCCAAGGCCACCGGCGTTCCGGTTGCCAAGATCGGCGCCCGCGTCATGGCCGGTGCAAAGCTGACCGAGTTCCAGCTTAATGGCGGTGCGGTCTCCCCGCATGTCGCGGTCAAGGAAGCCGTGTTCCCGTTCCACCGCTTCGCGAATGCCGACACCATCCTCGGTCCGGAAATGCGCTCCACGGGCGAAGTCATGGGGCTGGATTCCAGCTTCGAGCGTGCCTTTGCCAAGTCCCAGCTTGCGGCTGGCGTAAAGCTGCCACTCTCGGGGACGGTATTCCTCTCGGTGCGCGAAAGCGACAAGGCCCATGTCCAGCCGCTGGCCCGCAAGCTGGTCGCCATGGGTTTCACGATCCTCGCAACCAGCGGTACGGCCGCACGTCTGGAAGCCGCCGACATTCCCGTAAAGCGTGTGAACAAGGTAATGCAGGGCCGTCCGAACTGCGTGGATTCCATCCGCTCGGGCGACGTGCAAATGGTCATCAACACCTCGCAGGGCGGTCAGGCCGCGCAGGACAGCTACGAGATCCGTCGCAGTGCGCTGACCATGGGCATCCCGCATTACACGACGATCGCAGGCGCCCGCGCAGCGACCTACGCCATTGCGGTCATGAAGGAAGACAATCTGGGCGTCGCCCCGCTCCAGTCCTACTTCAAGGGTGCATTCTGACCCTTCAGTCCCCGGCCTGAAGCAGCAGAAACCCCGGTGGAGATCCTCTCCGCCGGGGTTTTTCAGTCCTGGGCCAGATCAAGAATGTCTCCAGGCTGACAGTCCAGCACGCGGCAGATCGCCTCAAGCGTGGAAAAGCGGATCGCCCGGGCCTTACCCGTCTTGAGAATGGACAGATTGGCCATTGTCAGACCGACATTTTCCGACAGTTCCGTCAGGGACATGTTCCGGTTCCTGAGAACATCATCCAGCCTGACACGAACGGGCACTACACCTCTCCGTGGCAAGCTGATTGAGCTGGAAAAAGCGAGAGTAGATTATTGTTTTTCGATAAATTCATACCGGTTATCCAAGACAGGATGATTATCGAATATCAATAATAAAAACCGCCCCATCTTGCAAAAAACCCCCGCAAACCCTAGATTGTCTGGCTTCATCACAGTTTCAGTCACGCTTTTCCGAGGATTTCAGAGTGCAGAAGATCCCCATGACCGCAAAGGGACTACAGCGTCTCGAAGACGAACTGCGGACCCTCAAGAGCGTCGACCGCCCTGCTGTCATCCGTGCCATCGCCGAAGCCCGCGAGCACGGTGACCTGTCCGAAAACGCCGAGTACCACGCCGCCCGTGACCGCCAGTCCTTCATCGAAGGCCGCGTTCTGGAGCTGGAGGGCATCATCTCCAATGCCGAGGTGATCGATCCTTCGACGCTGACCGGGACGCGCGTCCGTTTTGGCGCGCATATCGAACTCGTTGACGAAGAAACCGACAAGGAATCCCTGTACCAGATCGTGGGTGTCCATGAGGCTGATATCAAGCAGGGCCTGATCTCGATCTCGTCCCCGCTGGCCAAGGCGCTGATCGGCAAGGATGTCGGGGATACTGTCTCCGTCCCCGCTCCCGGCGGCGACCGGACCTACGAAATCCTCAAGGTCGCATATCGCTGATGTCTGACGTCCTGACGTCCACCACCCCTGTCATGACCATCGCGGATATCGAGAGCGCCCATGAGCGCATCGCGTCCACGGTCGTCCGCACGCCAACCATCGCCTGCCCGGCCCTTTCCCGGCTGACAGGCGCGGAGATTACGCTCAAGCTCGAAAACCTTCAGGCGATCGGCTCCTTCAAGGAGCGCGGAGCGGCCAACAAAATGGCCCTCCTGACGCCGGAAGAACGGGCGCGTGGCGTTATTACCGTCTCGGCAGGCAATCACGCACAGGGTGTGGCCCGTCAGGCCAGTCTTCTCGGTATTGATGCGACTATCGTCATGCCGCGCTTTACGCCGGCCACCAAGGTCGCGGCGACGCAGGCCTGGGGAGCAAATGTCGTGCTCGCGGGTGACGATTTCGCGCAGGCCAGCGAAACGGCCGCTGAGCTTCAAAAACAGGACGGTCGCGTTCTCGTCCATCCGTTCAACGACCCTGCCGTCATCGCCGGTCAGGGGACTGCGGCGCTGGAGCTTCTGCAGGATGCCCCGGATATTGACACGGTCGTTGTCCCCGTAGGCGGCGGCGGACTGATCGGCGGGTTTGCGACCGTCATGGCCGCGCTTCGCCCGGATGTCGAGGTCATTGGCGTGCAGGTCGAGGCCTATGCGTCCCTGTCAAATTATCCGCAGGAAGACGGCCCGACGCAGGGCGGATCGACCATCGCGGAAGGTATTGCCGTCACAAGGCTTGGCGATCACTGCCTGAACGCCTTTCGTAACAGGATCTCGAAGATCCTTGTTGTCAGCGAGCTTCAGGTCGAAAGCGCCATCACGACGCTGGCAGAAAAGGCCAAGCAGGTCTGTGAAGGCGCAGGCGCCACGGGCCTTGCCGCCGTTCTGGCCTATCCTGAGCTGTTCAAGGGACGGCGCGTTGCCTTACCCCTGTCTGGCGGCAACATCAACGCACGCATCCTTGCCAACACGATCCTGCGCTCCCTGCTGCGGGACGGGCGAATCCTGCGGCTAATCTTCCAGATCCCCGATCGTCCGGGCATGCTGGCGGATATCTCGGCCCGCATCGGCAATTACGGCGGAAACATCATCGAGGTCTCCCATCACCGCCTGTTCGCGTCCCCGTCCGTTCAGACAGCCGAACTTCTGGTGATGGTGGAAGCCCGCGACACTGAACATGCCCACCAGATCGAGACCGATCTGGCGCGGCATTACATCGTCCGGCGCGACTGATTTTCAGAGACCGTCCACGATAACAACGTTATAGGGCCCGGCTTTCCAGCGATGCGCGGCAGCTTTCTGATAAGCCGGGCTTTCATACCAGGCCCGAGCCGACGCCGCGTCCGGAAACTCGATAATCACGACACCATTGGGCTCGGTGCCTTCAAGTTTTTCCTGCTTGCCATAAGCCGCAAGGATCTTGGCCGGAAAGCCCTTGAAGGTCTCACCGACCACTTCCGAATATTTCTGGAATTCGGCCGGGTCGGTCAGTTTTTCACGAATGAATACGGCATAGGCAGGCATGGAACGCTCTCCTCAGGATGAGCCTCCATACCCGCCACAAAATACCGTAACTTTCAGCACACAAGAGCGTGTGCCGCAGCCTCAGCGCGTACCGAACAGACGGTCGCCCGCATCGCCGAGGCCGGGAACGATATAGCCGTGTTCGTCCAGATGGCTGTCGATGGAGCAGGTCACGATCTGCACATCGGGATGCAGTCCCTGCACATGGGCAATCCCTTCCGGCACGGCCAGCAGGCAGGCAAAAACCGGATCCTTGGCGCCAGCCGCCTTTACGCGGGTGATGGCCGCAGCAGCGGAATGTCCCGTTGCCAGCATCGGATCGAGCACGATGCAGGTCCGGCCCGGAACGTCACTTGGCATGTTGAAGTAGTATTCGCTGACTTCCAGCGTCTCGTGATCGCGGCGCAGACCGATATGCCCGACACGTGCAGACGGCACCAGATCCAGCATGCCATCCAGCAGACCGTTGCCAGCGCGCAGGATGGAGACAAAGCAGAGCTTCTTGCCGTCCAGTTCCTCACCTTCCATCGGGCCGCTCGGGGCCTCGATATGACGCGGCACCAGTGACAGATTGCGTGTGGCTTCATAGGCCAGCAGCAGGCTGAGTTCGCGCGTCAGGCGGCGGAACCCGGCCGTGGAGGTATTGCGGTCACGCAGACGGGTCAGCTTGTGGCGCACCAGCGGGTGGTCGAGAACGATAGGCGGCAGCGCCTGACTCATGCTTTTTCTCCTTCGGCCGGGCGGAAATCGAGCGCCAGACCGTTCATGCAGTAACGAAGTCCCGTGGGCGGCGGCCCATCAGGGAAGACATGCCCCAGATGCCCCTTGCAATTCGCACAGTGGACCTCGGTGCGGACCATGCCATAGCGGCTGTCCTGTGTCGTTTTGACACCATCGGGCAGCGCCTGAAAGAAAGACGGCCAGCCGCTTCCGCTGTCATATTTCGTGTCCGAAGAAAACAGCTCCCGCCCGCAGGCCGCGCAGGCATAGATCCCCGCACGCTTCTCGTCATTGAGAGGACTGGAGCCGGGGCGTTCCGTTCCGTGTTCATGGAGGATACGCCGCTGCTCCGGTGTCAGGCCAACACCGCAACCGCCACCGGTCTGCCCGTTCGGGCCGCAACTCTGGGTCATGCTGGTTCTCCGGAAAATCTTGAGGACGTCTTCAGGCAGGACTTCTGTAAAAGGGCTTCTGTGGGGATGTATGTAAGCGCCGCCGTATTTTGTCACGCATCTTAAACTGTCAGGACGCAACCTGCCGCATCGCCGACCGTTATCGTCAACACACCTGAAGACGAAAGGATGCGATCATGAGCTCCATGGAAGACAAAATCAAAGGCGTTGCCAACCAGGCTACCGGCAAGGTCAAGGAAGAAGTCGGTCACATGACGAACGACAAGAAACTTGAAGGTGAGGGCGTGGCCCAGAACATCAAGGGCAAGGTCCAGCAGACCACCGGCGATGCCAAGGATGCGGTCAAGAGCGGCGTCGACAAGCTCTGACGCTGACGCACTGATCACGATGCAGCGCCCGCCTTCATGGCGGGCGTTCGCATTTGTATGGAATGATGGCATGATGGGGAAACAGTCCCATCCCTCCTTCCCGGCAGGAGACAGCCCATGTCCACATCCCCGATCCCCCGCCCCGTCATGCTCGTCATTCTCGACGGCTTTGGCTGGCGTGAGGATGAATCCGACAATGCGGTCCGTCTCGCCAATATCCCGACGTTCGACCACCTCTGGACCACCAGCCCCCATGCCTTCCTGAAAACGTCAGGTGAAGACGTTGGTCTGCCCGACGGCCAGATGGGCAATTCCGAAGTCGGCCATCTGAATATCGGCGCCGGTCGTGTCGTCATGCAGGAACTGCCACGCATTTCCCGCAGCGCCCGTGACGGCTCGCTGGCTAAAAACCCGGTCCTTCTGGACTTTATTGCATCCCTGAAGGCTTCGGGCGGTACCTGCCATCTCATGGGCCTGATCTCGCCCGGCGGCGTCCATGCCCATCAGGACCATGTCGTCGCGCTCGCGAAGATCGTCAGCGAAGCCGGCATTCCGGTTGCCGTGCATATTTTCAGTGATGGCCGCGATACTGCGCCGCGTTCGGGCGAGGAATTCATCGGCAAATTCCTCAAGGACCTGCCTGACAGCGTCAAAATCGCAACCCTGAGCGGCCGCTATTATGCGATGGACCGTGATCGTCGCTGGGAACGCGTCGCTCTTGCGGTCGATGCCATCCGTGATGCGAAAGGCCCTCACGCTCCGGACGCGCTTTCCGCCCTCAAGGCCAGTTACGACAGTGACAAGGGGGATGAATTTGTTCTCCCCACCGTTCTGGGCGACTATGCTGGCATGAAGGATGGCGACGGCATTCTGGCCTGCAATTTCCGCGCAGACCGCATCCGCCAGCTTCTGGACGTCCTCGTCCTGCCCGATTTTGCGGATTACGACAGCGGCCGGAAGGTGAAGTTCGCATCCGTCTGCGGCATGTCGCGCTATTCCGACCATCTGGCCCCGCATATGAGCGTCCTGTTCGCCAAGGTCTCGCTTGATGATCTGCTGGGTGATGTGGTCTCCAAAGCCGGCAAGACACAGCTTCGCATGGCGGAGACGGAAAAATACCCGCACGTCACCTACTTCCTGAATGGTGGCCGCGAAGTGCAGTTCGAAGGCGAAGAGCGCATTCTGGTCCCATCCCCCAAGGTTGCGACCTACGATCTTCAGCCCGAAATGTCCGCCCCTGAACTGACGGATAGGGCCGTTGCCGCCATCGAAAGCGGCAAGTTCGACATGATCGTGCTGAACTTCGCCAATCCGGACATGGTCGGCCATACCGGCTCCCTGCCCGCCGCCATCAAGGCCTGCGAGACCGTCGATCAGGGGCTGGGCCGCATCAATGACGCCATCGTCGAGGCGGGCGGCAGCCTGCTTGTCACGGCAGATCACGGTAACTGCGAGACCATGCGCGATCCCGTGACGGGCGGTGCGCACACGTCTCACACGCTGAACGTCGTGCCTGTCATTCTGGCACATGCGGACGGCCGGACAATCCATGACGGCCGTCTGGCTGATCTGGCCCCCACCATGCTGGCCCTGATGGGCGTGAAACAGCCTGAAGCCATGACGGGTGTTTCCCTGCTTGAAAGCGCCTGATCCACGATCGTTTCTGCCGCTCGTTCTGGTCCTGTCGCCCGGCTGGGCGGCAGCCCATCACGCGTCTCATCATCACATCCGCCATACAGAAAAACCGGCGGTCGCCGCGCCCAGCGAGGGACAGAGAGCCCTCGCCCGCGCCCAGGCCGCGCGCAAAGCTCTGGAAAAACGGCAGGCGGATGAAGCTGCGGCCCTGAAGGCAAAACAGCTTGCCTCGGCACAGGCCGAAGCAAAGGCCCGTCAGGACAATGCACGCACTCTCGCCTTCACGGCCCAGACCCATACGGCACAGTCTGCCGTGGACACGACCCAGAGCCGCATCCTTGCACTCAAGGCAAGTATTGCGGAGCTGATAGACAAGCGGACGGCTGTTGAAGCGGATATTCGCCACCAGAACGATGCGCTTCAGCCCCTGCTTCCCGTCGCAGCCCGCCTGTCCATCGCACCGGATGCAGCACTGCTGGCCTCGCCTGAAACAGCGTCCGAAAGCGTAATGGCACTCTCCGTGCTTGGTGGCTTCTCGCGCCTGACCCAGCAGCGGGCACAGGCATTGCAGTCCCGCGAAGACGAACTCCATGCCATCGGTATCGATCTGGATAACCGGCAGAAGGAACTTGCAGACCTGCTTGCGCAACAGACCCGCGAGCGCAATGCAGCCGCAGCCCGCACCAAAGTTGCAGCACGACAGGAAGCCGTCGCGGATCAGGGCGCCCTGAAAGCCCGCAAGGCCGTTGCCGACGCCATGCAGGCCGCAGCGGATCTGTCCGCCGAAATCGACACGCTTGTCCGTCAGGAAGCCCAGGCGCGCGCCGAACTGGAAAAGGAAGCTGCTGCTCTGGCCCGGCAGCACCAGCTCGAACGCGCGCGCCATGCGCGGTCGCAGGCTCAGGCCCTGTCTTCGGCCGGACAGGGCGTTTCCAGTGGCAGCGGCCATGCACCCGTTTCAGGTCATGTTGCCATCCGCTGGGGCCAGACGACGGAAGCCGGCCCCGCAACCGGCATCACCTATGCCGCCCTCTCCTCCGCGTCCGTACAGGCCCCCTGCACGGGCCGAGTCGAATTTGCCGGCCCCTTCCGCTCCTTTGGGCAGATGCTGATCCTGGACTGCGGACGGAATTACCGCTTCGTCCTTTCCGGACTGGGACAGCTGAATGTTTCGGATGGCCAAAGCATCAGGAAAGCTGCCACACTCGGCCAGATGCCTGCGGCCGATGGGATGCTTTTTGTCCAGCTCCGGCATGGCACGCAGGTCGTCAGTCCTGCTCCGTTCCTATGATCCGGTTTGCCGAGCGCGTCTGACCTTGTAGGATCATTTCTTAGTAATTTGGCAACCTGAACCGGCTAAGCCTGCCTTAGCAGGTAATGACGGGTCAGGACATTCCTTCGTTCCCGAGGATGGAGATCACATGAAGTTTCGCAGTGGCCTGTTGCTGGGCACCGCCTTTCTGGCCGGACTGGCCGTCGGACCGGGCGCCCTGCGTCTTGCTAGCTCCGGCGACTTTCCGGGCGCAGCCCTCGCCCGTGAAATTTCCCATGACAACAGCGCGGAAACCGTCCGTCTGCTGACACTGCTGGGAACGGTCATGGATGTGGTGAAGGCGGAATATGTCCACCCCGTCTCCGACAAGGACCTGATCAATAACGCGCTTGATGGGATGGTCGGCAATCTCGACCCCCATTCGTCCTACATGACCGCAGCCCAGTTCCACGACATGCAGACCGAGATTTCGGGCAAGTTCGGTGGTTTGGGTCTTCAGGTTCAGGGTGAGTCCGGACATGTTCGTGTGGTCTCCCCGATCGACGGCACCCCGGCCGCGCGCGCGGGCATCCAGCCCGGCGATTTCATCACGATGGTGGACCACAAGAGCATTGATGACCTGACGCTCGATCAGGCTGTTCGTAAAATGCGTGGTGATCCGGGCACGAAAATCAGCCTGACGATCGTCCGTCCCAAGACAGGCAAGACGCTCACCTTCGACATGACGCGTGAGATCGTGCACGTCCAGATTGTGAAGTCTGCGCTGTATGGCAGCACCGGCTACATCCGCCTGACCGAGTTCGATGATGATCTCGAAAGTGCCATGCATGCCGCCTTTGACAAGCTGAAAGCACAGGCCACCAAGGCGCCGAGCGGGAAACTGACCGGCATCATCCTTGACCTGCGCTCCAATCCGGGCGGCAAGCTCGATCAGGCCATTGCCGTTTCGGACGACTTCATCAAGGACGGTGAAATCGTCTCGATCCGTGGCCGTCACGCTGAAAACAACCAGCGTTGGGATGCCAAGGGCACGGACATCACCAATGGCCTGCCGATCGTTGTCCTGACGAATGGCGGCTCGGCCTCGGCCAGTGAAATCGTGGCGGGCGCCCTGAAGGATCATCATCGCGCCATCATTCTTGGTGAGAAGACCTTCGGCAAAGGCTCGGTCCAGACTCTCATCCCCATCGGCGATCAGGGTGCAGTGCGTCTGACGACAGCGCGCTATTACACGCCGTCCGGCCGCTCCATTCAGGGCCTTGGCATTACGCCCGATATTCCCGTGGCCGAGACCAAGGATGACGATGCCTATGGTTATCGTGAGGCCGACCTGTCCCACATCCTGACGAATATCGGCGGCAACCGGACGAACGAAACCCCGCGTACTGATATTCCGCCGATCGCGAAATCCATTCCGAAGATGCCGGATGCCAGCTGGCCCGCATTCGATGCCACGAAGCCTGCAACCGATTTCCAGCTTCAGCAGGCGATCAAGGTGATCAATGCCATGGCTGGGCTTTCAAACCCGGCTCCGGCGACTGCGCCTGCGACCGAGGTCAAGGCGTCCACACCTGCCACTTCCCCTAAGCCGCCTGAAGCGCGTCACTAAAAACTAAAAAAGGACATCCCGGATCGTGCAGAACCGTCCCGCCTCCAGCCGACCAGGGCTCTGGCAACGACTTCCTGTTATCGGACGCCTTCTGATCGCGTTCTGGGCTGTCCTCCTTGCGGGAGGGGCAGGCGCAACGGCATTTCTGCTGCATCAGCGCAAACCTGCGGTCATCGCGAAAGCAACGCCACCAGTTAGGCCTGCCGTTCCCGCTCACACTGAGTCGTCAATTGCTTCTACACCGGTTCCGAATGATACCGCTCCGGCTGTAAAAACGGTTGAGGCTCAGCCGGTACAGGAGGCCCCGCATTCGGCGGGATCTTCTACCGCGGCACCTCCGGCCACGACTGATGCGGCGGTGCCCAAGGCAGATCCAAACGCTGTTGCACAGCAGTCCCTTCCGCCGGTTACGTCACCTACCGCACCCAATTTACCGGCAGTTGTCAGCCCGGCTCCGGTTGCGCTTCCAGTGGATAAAACCGCTGTCGCGATCGTGTTGCAGGGGTTCGGATATTCTGACGCTCTGACCTATGACGTGCTGTCGCGTATTCCCGCGCCTGTCGCTGTGGGCGTGTCGCCGTATGTTAGCAATATCAGTGACGTGATTGCGCGGGCACATGCCAGCCATCGGGAAGTCTATGTCACCCTGCCGATGCAGAGTGCGCATCCTGAGCGGGTCGATGAAGGTCCGCATGCCCTTGGATATGGAAACTCGGCTGCTGACGACCAGCGCGAACTGGAATGGTGCCTGTCCCGCGCGGCGGGTGCGGAAGGCCTGACAGATGCGTCCGAAAACGGGGATGATCAGCCCGGCGGTGGCTATGCGACCTCTCCGGATTTTTCACCGATCGCCAATATCATCAGCAGTAAGGGCCTGCTGTATCTGGCCGGTTCAGCACAGGATGGACGCCGGACGCGCGGCATGACGGCAACGGCCTGGATTGATGGGGATACGGACGCCACCACTCTGGATAACAGGCTCGCGGCCCTGCTGCCTCAGGATGGAAAACCCGCAAAAATCCTGCTGATGGTCGGACCGGTCACGCCGGTCATGATTGACCGGCTGGCGAACTGGCTCAAGGGACCTGCGGCAGCCCGTTTTGTGCTGGTGCCTCCTTCGGCCTTTGCGGATAGCGGCATCAGCAATGATCAGGCGGCCAATCTTTCATCCTCCAGCCAGGGAGCCCCTCTGTGATCGATCCCCAGACCCTGCCCTATCGCCCGAATGTGGGCATTGCCCTCTTTAACCACGATGGCAAACTGTTCATCGCCCGCCGGACGGATCTTCCGGGTGATGTATGGCAGTGTCCGCAGGGCGGTATTGATGACGGTGAGACACCAGAAGTCGCTGCACTGCGGGAAATGGAAGAGGAAATCGGAACGCGGAACGCCTGTATTCTGGCAGAGCGCGAAGACTGGCTTTCCTATGATCTGCCGCAGGCTCTGATGGGAAAAGCTCTTGGTGGCCGCTTTCGGGGGCAGACACAGAAATGGTTCGTGATGGGCTATGAAGGTCAGGATTCCGATATCCGTCTGGACCTTCATGATCCGGCGGAATTCGACACCTGGGAATGGGTTGAGCCGACAGTGCTGCTGGAGCGCAATCTGGGCTTCAAGAAAGATCTTTATGCAGCGCTGATTCCGGAACTGACGACCCTGTTTCAGGCCGCTGCCAAAGACTGGGTCCGCACCAGCCGCGCATAAAGACCGTTCTTTCTGAGAAGTTCCGCATGAGTGCCTGCCTCGGCGACGGCACCATGATCCATCACAACGATAAGATCGGCTGCCTGCACGGTTGAAAGCCGGTGTGCCACGATCACGGTTGTCCGGCCTGAGCGCAGATTGGCCAGTGCCTTCTGCACACGGGCCTCGCTTTCAGAATCCAGCGCACTGGTTGCCTCATCCAGAAGCAGAATTCGCGGATTGCGCAGCAGGGCACGCGCAAGTGCCACGCGCTGGCGCTGTCCGCCCGAGAGACGACGACCGCCCGGCCCTACCCGTGTTTCCAGACCTGCCGGGAGATTATCGAGGAAATCGACTGCGGCCATGGCGCAGGCCTTCTCGACTTCAATCCGCGATGCAGACGGCCGCCCGATCCAGATATTCTCGATCAGGGACATGTCAAACAAGGTCGTATCCTGACTGACATACGCAATGGCGTCGCGCAGGGATGACAGTGTCAGATCCCGCAGATCCACACCTTCCAGACAGATGCTGCCTTCGATCACATCATGCAGGCGCGGGATCAGGGAAAGCGCTGTGGACTTGCCTGCGCCGCTGGGGCCGACAAGCGCCACTGTTTTTCCTGGCTGGACCTCGAATGTCAGGTTTTTCAGACCAACCCGTCCGTCGTCATAACGGTAGCTGACCTGCTGGAAGGCCAGATGGCCTTTTCCGGATGGTAGCGATATCGCGCCGGACCGTTCCATCACTGCCGGAGGTTCGTCGATCACGGCAAAGACGCGCGACAGGCCAGCCAGCCCCTCCTGAAGAGCCGTATTGAGCGAGCCAAGCGCCCGGATTGGCCGCGATGCCGTCAGAAGAGCTGCAATGAAGGCGGTGAAATCTCCGAGCGTCGCGCCACCTTGCGCCGCCCGCCAGCCCGCAAAACCCAGCACGGCCGCCACAGCTGCTCCGCCCAGAACTTCAAGAACCGGATCGACGCGCGCACGGCCTTTTGCAATCCGCAGGAATGCCGAATGCAGCAGATCCAGAGACTGATCGACCCGCGTGCTTTCCCGGTCTTCCATACGATAGATACGGACCTGACGGGCCAGGGCAAAGCTCTCGTTCAGCAGGGCGGATGTCTCACCGATCTGTTCCTGCATGCCGCCCGACGCCCGGCGTACTTTCTTGCCCAGCTTCTGGATAGGGACTGCCGCAACCGGATAAAGCACGAGCGCAATCAGACTCAGTTCCCAGTCGGTTACGATCATGGAAATGACCAGTCCCACCACCGTCACCGCATCCCCGAGCGCATTGACCACCCGGATCATGGCTTCACGGATCGAAATGGCATCCGTTGTGAAGCGCGCCGCCCATTTGGCCGGGGCTTCCTTCTCGATGGTCGAGACGTCGGCCTGCAGCGAATGCGCAAACATGCGGGACTGCAGGCCACGGATCACGGCAAGAACCAGCCCTTGCACGGCAATCGTCTGTCCGTACTGCGAGGCGGCTTTAAGCCCTGTGACAATCACGACCAGCGCCGGCACCTGATACAGAATCCGGGAATCATGCGCGGCAAACATGTCCACGGCGCGTTTGATGACCGCAGGGTAAAGCGCGGTCAGCCCGGCCATCAGAACCGTCAGGATAACCACGGATATGATCCGTCCGACATGCTGGCGCATTTCCTCGCGCCAGATGCGTTTCATCAGGACGCGGCTGTCCGTATCAAGAGCTGTCGTTTTCGTCATATCCGGGGGTTTAGCAGGCCTTGCGAAAAGGACGAAACCGCAGCCTCACCTGTGTGCGGCCAAATAGGCCAGACAGGCGGCCCGGTCTGGCAGGCATCCCTTCGCCATCCACCAGTTCCGCCCGGTCTTCAGCCATGCCCCCATTCCCGGTCCCGGCTGAACACCCTGGGCAATGGCATCCTTGCCTGACAGGGGAAACTCCGGTTGCGGCATGGCCTGAAGGCTCTCCCGGAACCTGTCCCAGTCAGGGTCAGCCGCGCCGACACGCCGGGCCTGTTCAAGCCAGCTCCGTTCCATGAGGCAATCCAGAGGCTGCAGCACACGCAGGCGCCGCAGATCATCATCTGATGCGTCCGGATGCAGCGCCGGACTGTCGGAGGCCCAAGCTTCAATCTTTGCACCGTCCGCATTGGAGAGCTTCAGACGTCCGGCCAGTTCGCTGCTTCTTTCGCGGCAGAGCGCAAACAGGCGCAGCAACGGATTGCATGGCGCATCACAGTTTAGCAGACGCAACAGAGAAGCGGTGTCCGGAGACGGCAGAACGGTCTGAAGCAGGCCAACACGCGACATTGCCGTGATCGTCTCCATGAGACGGGGACCTGCCAGAATCCGCAGGAGTTCGGATGCGATCCGTTCGGCCGAGAGTGTGCGGATCAATTCAAGCTGTTTCGAGACGGCTTCGCACGCCGCTTTGTCCGGAGCACCGTTCCCATATCGCGCATCGAACCGGAAAAAACGCAGCGCTCTCAGCGCATCTTCTTCGATCCGGCGGGACGCTTCTCCGACGAACCGGACATGCCGGTTCGCCAGATCTTCCCGGCCGCCAAAATAGTCGTGGAGTCCGTCATGCCGGTCCAGCGACATGGCATTGATCGTGAAATCCCGTCGGGCCGCATCTTCCGCCCAGTCTCGCGTCCAGGCGACGACCGCATGGCGTCCGTCGGTTTCTTCATCGCGGCGCAGGGTCGTGATTTCGTAAGGCACGCCGTCCAGCACTGCCGTAACCGTCCCGTGGGACAGTCCGGTCGGAATGACGCGGATCCCGGCATCCTCAAGATGGCGCAGCACATCTTCGGGTGGCTCCGGAGTCGCAAGGTCCAGATCGTGGACGGTGACATCCGCAAGAAGATCACGAACCGAACCGCCGACAAGCCGGGCAGCAGGCAGAATATTCCAGATCCGCTCCAGACCGGACCGGTCCGGGAGGCGCTCCAACAGGCCTGCATTCTGCATCATGCAGGGCGCGAGAGCGGGAAAAAGCAGTCCTGACTCCAGACGCCCAGACAGGGCTGCCCTTTCACATGTCCGGGAACGGCAAGGGCGGCGAGTTCGTAATGGACCGCACGCGTGACCCGCGCGAGGATGGGAAAGGCCCCCTCGCCGTCACGGACATGGACGTAAGGTACGCTGGCACAGTCATCGGACGGACGATCCCAGTCACAGGACAGCGGATGCTCGGGCCCGACGCAGATCAGTTCATCCATATTCGTACGGAAGCACAGGTTCTGCTGACGGCCACAGGTTCCGCGGAAATCCAGCTCGACCGCCACAAACGGCGCATCCTCGACCTGGATGATGCCCTGCTCCATCGGCGTTTTCAGCCAGTACGTCCCTTCGGGATCACGGGTCAGCATCGAAGAAAACATGCACAGCATGGCTTTGCGTTTGATCGCAGAGCCCCGGTAGAGCCATGTACCATCGCGCTGAATGAGAAAAGGCAGCAGCCGCGGGCCTGTACCGGGTGTTCCGGGAAAGGAAGACGGGGGCATCAGGGGATCTGGAGACAGGGAGACGTCAGGACGGGCCGCCTGCCGGAACTCATGATCGCTCAATTTTCCCTCCAACTGCATAAAAACTCTCTTCTCACACCAACTTGGGTGCAATCGAGCCTTGATGAAACCCCCACACCTGTCAGACTGGCAGCATGAGCGAGCAGCAATATTCTTCCGGCGTTTTCGCCGGCACCCTGCAGGGCGAGGCGGACGTGGCTGAAGCCGACCGTCTGGCCCCGGTTCTTCGTCATGTGCGTCAGGCCATCGGCGGGATTGTTCTCGGCCAGGACAGCGTCATTGAACAGGTGCTTGTCACGATCCTGTCCGGTGGTCACGCGCTTCTGATGGGCGCGCCCGGTCTGGGCAAGACGCTTCTGGTCAATACGGCGTCGCGCGTGCTGGGTCTGGACGCCACGCGCATCCAGTTCACGCCTGACCTGATGCCGTCGGACATCACGGGCGCGGAAATCCTCGATCAGGATGCAGACGGGCGACGCGCCTTCCGCTTCCTGCCTGGCCCGATTTTCGGTCAGCTCGTTCTGGCCGATGAAATCAACCGTGCCAGCCCGCGTACCCAGTCCGCACTGTTGCAGGCCATGGCGGAGCGCCGTGTCACGCAGGGTGGCAAGGACTATGCTCTTCCGCGCCCGTTCCACATTCTCGCCACCCAAAACCCGATCGAGCAGGAAGGCACCTATCCGCTCCCTGAAGCCCAGCTTGACCGTTTCATGCTTCAGATCAGCCTCGGATTTCCGGGACGGGATGCGGAACGTCAGATGCTGCTGCAGACCACAGGCGCCACGACACCGACCGCCACGGCACTAATGAATGCCGAAAGTCTTCTCGCGGCCCAGAACCTCGTTCGCCGCCTACCGGTTGGCGATCAGGTCGTTGACGCAATCCTGACCCTGACCCGCTCCCTGCGTCCGGAAGATCCGTCCTCTCCGCAGGACGTGCGGGAAGCAGTGTCCTACGGTCCCGGCCCCCGTGCGGCACAGGCCCTGATGATTGCAACCCGCGCCCGCGCTCTGCTCGACGGCCGTCTGGCGCCGAGCCTGGATGACGTCGTGGCCCTTGCAAGCCCGGTTCTGTCCCATCGTATCGGGTTGGGCTTTGGTGCCCGCGCCTCAGGGACAGATCGTGAAGCCCTGATCCGCAAGCAGGCACAGGCCCTCCTCTGATCGCCGTGAAAAGTCCGTCCGATACCCTGCGCAGTCTCTTCCGCCGCAACCGGGGCGCCGCTTCCAGTGCTCCGACCGTGCAGGCGGAAAGTCTGGCCCTGCCCGCACTTGTTCTTGAAGCCGAAAAGATTGCCGCGAGCCTGCAAAGCGGCGTTCACGGCCGCAGGCGTTCGGGCGCGGGTGAGGATTTCTGGCAGTTCCGTCCTTATCACGCCGGCGAGCCCGCGACGTCCATCGACTGGCGGCAGTCTGCCCGCTCTCCGGTCGAAGACACATTCTGGGTCCGCGAGCGCGAGCGGGAAAACGCCCAGTCGCTGATGCTGTGGTGTGACCCGTCGCCCTCCATGCAGTGGCGCTCGTCCGATGCCCTGCCCACCAAGGCCGAGCGGGCCCAGCTCTGCACGCTGGCGCTGGCTTCCGCATCCCTGCGGGGCGGCGAGCGCGCCGGGTTGCTGACCGGGATCGAGGCGGGACGTGCGCTCGCTGGTCGGCAGGTCCTGCCGCGGCTAGCCGCTTCCCTTCTGCGTCCCGATGCGGACGAACCAGAGTTTCCCCGCATGGCGCTTGTTTCCACCCGGTCCGATCTGGTCGTGATCAGCGATTTCCTGTGGGACGAAGACCGGATCGACACATTTCTCAAGACCTGCGCCAGCCGCCCCGTGCGTACCCATCTCCTCTGCGTTCTCGATCCTGCGGAACGGGAATTGAAACGCTCCGGACGAATCCGGTTCGAAGGCCTTGAAGGCGGCGTTCTGACGCTTCCGGCCATGGAAAGTCTTGGCCCTGCCTACGAACAGGCCATGAATGCCCATCTGGCAGCGCTGAAGCAGAGTGCGGCCTCGCTCCATGCCGAGTGCATTCTGCATGACACGTCGCAGAGCCCGCTTCCGGCCTTGCTGGCGCTTCACATGGCATTGGGAGGCGGCCGATGATCCTTCTCGCCCCGTTCCTGCTGCTCGGCCTCCTCACGCTGCCCGCCTTGTGGTGGCTGGTCCGCGCCACGCCGCCCGCCCCGCAGGATCAGCGCTTTCCGTCCCTGCTCATCCTGAACCGGCTGACAGCGCGGCGTGAGGATGCGGCCCGCTCTCCGCTCTGGCTCCTGCTTCTGCGCATGGCCGCCGTGGCTCTCGTTATTTTTGGACTGGCCCGGCCTGTCCTGACACCGCATCAGGCAGAAACCGGCAACGGACCGCTCACGCTCGTGCTCGATGATGGCTGGGCGGCCATTCCGCACTGGAACGAACGGGTTTCCGCGGCTCTGGCCCTTGGCGAAACTGCGATCCGCAATGGTCAGGACGTGACGCTTCTGCATGCAGTGCGCGCTCCCGATGGTGCGATGCCCGAAGCGTTCACGACGCATGATGCGCACGCCCTGTCCGAACATCTCTCCCGCCTACGGCCTCAGCCCTGGCCGACGGACCGTCAGGCCCTGGCGTCCCTGCTCCAGCACCGGGACCTGTCCGGCCAGCGCGTGATGGTCCTTTCGGACGGACTGGCAGCAAACGGAGACACTGCCCTGCATGACGCGCTCGCAAAGGCCCGTTCGGTGCAGGACATGCGCTGGAATGGCTGCGACATTCTGCGCCTTGCGGCATCCACCGGTCAGGACGGTGCCCTTCATGCCAGAGTGGACACGCTGTCCTGCCCCACGCGGACCGTGACGCTCCATGCCGCCAATGCCAATGGTGGAACGCTCGCCGCTTATCCCGTCAGAACCGGACAGGATCAGACCATTTCGCTCCCGCCCCTCCTGCGGAACCAGCTTGATCATCTGACGCTGGAAGGTGCGACCGGTCCGGCTGCCGTGCATCTGATGGGACAGGCCGATCATCGCCGCCCCGTCGGCATCCTCCAGACGCCCGGCGATGCCACACCGCTCGTCGGTTCGGCGTTCTTCCTGAACCGCGCCTTGCAGCCAATTTCGGATCTGCATAGTGGGGATGCGACGGCCATGCTGAGTGCGCCCCTGTCTGTCCTGATTGCGACTGATGGCGCACTTTCCGGCGATCAGACGCGCAGCCGTGTCCTGAACTGGGTTCGTCATGGCGGCATGCTCGTCCGCTTTGCCGGTCCCGGCCTCGCCGCCGATCAGGGCGCTGCGTCCGACGCCACGTCAGACGCGCTTCTGCCCGTCCATCTCATGAGCGGCATGCGTCAGCTCGGCGGTCCCATGTCCTGGGGCAAGCCGCAGACGCTGGCGCCCTTCCCCGAGACCTCGCCGTTTTCCGACCTGACGATCCCGCCCGATGTCACCGTCTCCCGGCAGGTTCTGGCCAAGCCTGAAACGGGCCTCACGGATCATGTCTGGGCGGCTCTGAGTGACGGAACACCTCTCGTGACCGCACGGGCAGAAGGGAATGGCGAGATCGTCCTGTTCCATGTCACGGCCTCGCCGGACTGGTCCAATGTGCCGTTGTCCGGGCTGTTCCCCGACATGCTGGAGCGCCTGATCGAGCGTTCGGCCGGTGTCGCGGGCGGTGGACCTTCGGAGCTTGCACCGTGGCGGATTGTCGGAAGTGACGGCGGGCTCATCATGCCGCCCCAAGCCGCGCGCTCCATCCGCGTCTCGGATCTGGCGCATACGCCTGTCTCCGTCACTCATCCCGCCGGACTTTATGGTCCGGCCCATGGAACGCATGCCCTGAACCTTTCCGACTCCGCGCCCGCAATGAAGGAAGAAGCCCTGCTTGGGACCCGGATTTTACCGGATGGCGCCCATGCGGACCGTCCGCTTGGCCCTGCGCTGATGACAGCGGGTCTGCTGCTTCTGCTTCTGGACCTGATCCTGTCCCTGCGTCGGCGTGGTCTGCTGGGGGCTCTGGGCGTGGCCTGTCTGCTGATCCTGCCCGTGGCCCATGCCCAGAGCCCGACGCAGATGCCGCCCCTGCCGACCACAGTGCCACAGGCCGCGCTCGATACACGGCTGGCCTATGTCATCACCGGCCATGACGATATCGACACTGTCTCCCGCGAGGGGCTTCAGGGCCTCTCCGACTTCACGACTGCACGCAGTTCCGCAACGCTCGGCCATCCGGATGGCGTCGTTCCGGGCAAGGACGATCTGGCGTTCTATCCGCTCCTGTACTGGCCGGTCACACCCGACGCCCAGCCCGACCCCGAGCGCACGAAAGCCCTCAATGCGTTCATGGATCATGGTGGCATCCTGCTGATCGATGAACAGGGCGCAGGAACCGATACGGATTCCGGAACCAGTTCCGCCGCCCGGGCCGCGTTGCAGCGCGTCACCGACGGCCTCGTCGTGCCGCCCCTCGCCAAGCTGACGGAAAAGCATGTTCTGGCCCACACCTTCTATCTGCTGCACAGCGGCTTTCCCGGCCGCGTTGCCGGACAGCCGGTCTATGTCGCGCGTAATGGCGATGAGGCGAATGATGATGTCAGCCCGGTCATCATCGGCAATGGCGACTGGGCGCATGCCTGGGCCGTGGATGGTTCGGGCAACCATCCCTTCGCCGTTATCCCAGGTGGCGAGGACCAGCGCACGCAGGCCTATCGTTTCGGCATGAACATGGTGCTGTACGCCCTGACCGGAAACTACAAGAACGATCAGGCCCAGTACCCGGAAATGCTCCGCCGCCTCGGCACACCCGACAATGGAGCCGCCGCAACCAGCCCGGACAGCGTTGACGAGGAGGACGCACCATGATGTTCGATCTTTCTCCCATGCTGCCGGTCTGGCTTCTGACGACACTGACAATCCTGACCGTTGTGGGCGCAGTCTACGGTGCTATCCGTGGCGCGCGCGGCATGCTCTGGCGGACGCTGGCTGTGCTGGCCCTGCTGGGCTGGCTGTCCGGACCGCGTTCGCTGCATCCGGTGCTGCGTCCTGTGCCGCAGGATGCTCTTCTGGTCGTGGACCGCTCGGCCTCCATGCAGGTTGGCCACCGGACTGCCATCGCTGACCATGCCGCCGAACAGATCATGCAGGACGCGGCCCATCTTCCGGGCCTGACCCTGCATCGCGTCGATGTGCCGGGCGGGACCGGTCACGGAACGCGCCTGTTCGAGGCGCTGGACCACGCCGATCTGCCGCAGGGCCGTTTCGCGGGCGCCATCGTCGTGACGGATGGTATGGATCATGACGTTCCGCCCCATCTGCCGCCCCGCTTCCATGGGTCAAACGGCCAGACGCTTCCGCTGCATCTTCTGCTGACGGCGCATGGCGAGGAACAGGACCGGCGCCTGCGCATCCTGAGCACACCGCCTTATGCGATCGTCGGGCAGAACGCCACGATCCGCGTTCAGGTGGACGATCTGGGCGCTCCGAGCGCTTCGGACGCCATCCTCACCATCCGCTCCGGCGAAGCCCCACCGCAGACACGCCCCATCCAGACCGGTACGCCGCAGGACATCATGCTCCCTGTCCAGCATCCCGGCGAGACGCTGGTTGGGCTGTCCGTGTCCCCTCTGGCCGGGGAAGCGTCTACCGAGAACAACAGTGAAGTCGTGCGCATCCGTGGCGTCCGGGACCGGCTGCGTGTGCTGCTGGTCTCAGGCGTGCCCAATCAGGGAGAGCGCGTCTGGCGTCGGCTGCTGAAAGCCGATCCGTCCGTCGATCTCGTGCACTTCACCATCCTGCGCTCCCCCAATACCGATGATGGCACGCCGCTGTCGGATCTGGCGCTGATTCCGTTCCCTATCCGCGAGCTGTTTCAGGAAAAGATCCGCAGCTTCGACCTCATTATTCTGGACGGGTTCCGCAACAGCAACATCCTGCCCGACGAATACCTGACCAATATCGCGGATTACGTGCGCAATGGTGGCGGCCTCCTTGTGACGGCCGGACCCGAGTTTACACAGGACGGCACGCTTCAGGACACAAGTCTCGCACAGGTGCTGCCCGCGCATGTTGGCACGGACGGAATCGTCACCCGCGCCTTCCGCCCCGCCCTGACCGATCTGGGCAGGACGCATCCGGTTACCGCTGGTCTGACGGAAGACTGGGGCCCTTGGTACCGCGCACTTCGCCCTGACCAGTCCCACGGCGAAGACCTGATGCACGGTCCTGATGGCGCACCGCTTCTTCTGCTGGACCGGGTGGATCGCGGGCGCGTGGCCATGTTGATGTCGGATCAGCTCTGGCTCTGGTCGCGCGGTGAGGGTGGCGGCGGACCGCAGGCCGAACTTCTGCGACGCCTGTCGCACTGGCTGATGAAAGAGCCGGACCTTGAGGAAAACCGCCTCACTGCCCGGATCGAGAACGGACAGCTCACCGTGGAGCGTCATGCGGCCGGGCAGACGGTGTCGCCGGAAGCCTTCGTGACCGCACCCGACGGAAAGCGCCAGCCTATCACGCTAACCCAGACCAAAGGCGTCTGGCACGCCAGCCTGCCCGCGACCCTGCCGGGAATCTGGAGTGTCCGACAAGACGGCCTCGTTGCTTTTGCTAGCCCGGTTTCCCATGACCCGATCGAACGTCAGGATCTGCGCGCCACCGCGACCGTCATGGGCGCCAGTGCCAAAGCTTCCGGCGGAACCGTCTCATGGATTGCGGATCAGACGCCCCATCTACGGCAGGTCCCGGCCGGTAACGCCATGAGCGGATCGGACTGGATGGGCCTGCCCGTCACGACCGCCGCCGTCGCAGGCGAGACGCGCACGAAAGACCTTGTTCCGGCCTGGGCGGCGCTGCTCGCAGCCCTGATTTTCCTTGCGATCGGATGGTGGCGAGAAGGTCATTGAAAAAATGTCACAATCCGGCATGCCTGAGAGGCATCTGCAGACTCGCACAGGACGATCGATCACAGTATATTGGCACCATGCGACTGCTCCCCACCCTGCCCCGCCTGCTGCTCATTGCCGCTCTGGCAATGACGCCGACGATTCTCGTACCCTGGCATCACGCCCAGGCTCAGGATGCCGACGACGCCGAGGCTGAACAGGAAGCCGAAGCCGCCCAGAAGAAGGCCGAGGCCCGCAAGGCTGCCCAGCGCGCCGCGCCGCCTTCTGCCCTGCCCGGAGCAGAATCTGCGGATGAGGATGCCGGTCATGCCCGTGCTGACGTGAACCCGACGACCGCGCTTTTCGATGCGATCAACCGCGGCTCACTCAACGCCGCCAAGGAAGCACTCAATCGCGGTGCCGACATGGGCGGTCACAACGTGCTGGATCAGACGCCGCTGGACATGGCCATCGACCTGAACCGCAAGGATATCATGTTCCTGCTGCTGTCGATGCGGACCTACAACCCGGACGGCAGGATCGAGAACAGCGTCTCCGATCAGGGCGTCGAAATGAAAAATGGCAACGGCCATCTGACGATCGGCGGCAAAACCGTCACGCCGAAGCGCTCCCTCGTCGCAGCTACACCTCATTTCGATACAAGTGGTGGCAAGGCAGATCCCTCGGTCGGCTTCCTCGGCTTCGCGGGACACTAGATTTTTCTGACCCAGACACGAAAAAAGCCGGAGAGCAGTCTCCGGCTTTTTTATATCCGCTCTGTCCTGGCCTCAGCCGACGTTACGCAGCGCCTGACTTTCCTGACGCAGCACGTCAATCTGAACGAACTGACCGTCCCGCTCGAAATACCAGAACGTCCAGCCATTGCAGGACGGTGCATTGGTCAGCATTGCGCCCAGCTTGTGAATGGAGCCGCGCTGGTTGCCCGATACGAGCGTGCCATCAGGCGTAACCGTCGCCTTGAGACGCTTCTGCCGGTCGTACAGCAGCGTCCCGGCCGGTAATGCTCCCGTCTCGACGAAGCTTCCGAACGGAATACGCGGCATTTCGCGCTTGGCAGGCGTCGTCGCGAGATGCTCGGACGACAGTCGCTCCTCGCGTGCCACGCGCTCCCGTGCTGCCTTGACGTAATCCGGATGCCGTTCGATCGCGATGTAATGCCGGCCCAGACGCTTGGCCATCGCCGGGGTCGTACCGCTTCCACAGAACGGGTCCAGCACGACGTCATTGGCATTGGTCGAGGCCACCAGCACGCGATGCAGCAGGCTTTCCGGCTTCTGCGTCGGATGCAGTTTCAGACCATGTTCGTTCTTCAGGCGCTCATTGCCCGTGCAGAGCGGCAGATACCAGTCCGAACGCATCTGAAGATCGTCGTTCAGAGCCTTCATGGCCTGATAGTTGAACCGGTACTTGCTCTGCGGACCGCGCGCTGCCCAGATCAGTGTTTCATGCGCGTTGGTAAAGCGACGTCCGCGGAAATTCGGCATCGGGTTGGACTTGCGCCAGACGATGTCGTTTAGGATCCAGAAACCCAGATCCTGCATGATCGCACCCAGCCGAAAAACGTTGTGGTACGATCCGATGACCCAGATCGTGCCGTCCTTGTGCAGGATGCGGCGCGCTTCGCGCAGCCATTCGCGCGTAAAATTATCGTAGGTCGCGTAATCCGCGAACTTGTCCCAATCATCGTCCACACCATCCACGACGGTTTCGTCCGGACGACGCAGCTCACCGCGCAGCTGAAGGTTGTATGGAGGATCGGCGAAAATGCAGTCCACGCTCCCATCGGGAAGCGTCTTCATCGTTTCGATGCACTCTCCACGCAGGATCTGGTCGACGGGAAATTCACCGCTCATACTGCGTGTGCCTCTGCTTCAATCATGTTTCGTATAGGCGCGAACCCGCGCCTGTGATGGGGTGTCACCCCCCGGAGCTTCAGTCCCAGCAGATGCGCCGCCGTGCCGTAACCGGCGTTGCGCTCCCACCCATAGGCATCATGCCGCACGGCCAGACGCGCCATCAGGCGGTCCCGCGTCACTTTTGCGATGATGGAGGCTGCGGCAATGGACAGGCTGATCCCGTCTCCACCGATCACCATTTTGATGGGGCATGGCAGCTTCGGGGCATGTTTGCCGTCCACAAGCGCCAGATCAGGTGTCCGGCCGAGCCGGGACAGCGCGCGCCGCATGGCCAGATAACAGGCCTGGGCAATATTGATCTGCTCGATTTCCGCGACAGACGCAGCACCGATGCCAATCAGTGCCTGCTCATCCGCCATCAGGGCGTCATAAGCCAGCATCCGGCGACGGGCCGTCAGTTTCTTGGAATCATCCAGCAGGGAACACAGGTGATCTGACGGAGGGGCCATAAATGCGACGGCAGACGCCACAACCGGCCCTGCCAGAGGACCACGCCCGACTTCGTCGATCCCGACGACCAGCCCCCCATGGGCAGCTTCCAGGGCGTAATCCGGCATTTCTGAACATTCTCCCCGACAGATCACCGCGAAATCAGGTGACCGAATCGGTTTTGAATCATGGCGACTCGAAAGGGAAGCCTAAAAATGCATTGTTCTTCAGTTTAGTATGTCAAGTGTGGTTCGAAAGACTCTTGTCAGTCGGGCTCAGAGTTCTTCCTGCTGGTCGTCCTGTCCGGATGAGGCTGGCGGCTGCGACGGCACGGACTGGTGCGTCTGCTCCTGACGGTGCTGGAGTTCAGCTTCCATCTGCGGCAACTGGTAGATCTTCTCGGTCACATTGGCTGCCAGCAGCACCAGACTGACCAGCAGCAGCGATAGCCCCCGCCCGACGATCTGACGCCGTCTCCAGAAATATCCCGGCAGGAACAGCCACCACCAGAAGCCCGGTGGCGTCTGGCCGTTTTCGCGGATGGAGTTGCGGTCGAGCGTGAAGGCCGTGAAAAACAGCACCAGCGACATGATCCCGATAATGGAGAATGTCCCCATTCGCTCGCTGTCAGGAACCTGACGCCAGTCTAGGATCAGCAGCGCCAGACGCTGGATCAGCCACGGCCCGACAAGCAGGACCCAGGCCCAGTGTTCCGAGATGCCCGTGGACAGGCGCAGCAGGCCCGTCAGCGGAGAAACGAGCCCGGCAGCACTGGCCGGACGCCAGGCCTCGCCGAACTCCGACGTCCAGACCAGCGTTTCGGGCTTGATGCGCTGCTGCATGATCAGACGCAGGATTTCTTCACGGGAAACGGGACCAACCTGCTGCCCGTTATTCTCGTAAAACCATTCCATGCAAAAAAAGCCTCCCGGATTGCTCCGGAAGGCTTCTAGCACAAAGACCCTGCAATGGTCGAAAGGCCTGTGGCTCCTTCAGGAGCTTTTGCGGCCGAACATCAGTCCACCGACAATCATGCCCACAACCGTGGCGATCACCAGCGAAATCAGCGGACGGTCCTGAACGAATGCCGTAGCGGCTTCGAGCTTGGTCTCGCCTTCGTCGCACAGATCGGCAAAATCCTGCTGTGCCATGCCGGAAAGCTGGTCGAACTTGCCTTCGGCCTGCATTTTGGCATCGCCGGTCAGACCGCCAACGCCGTCCTTGACCTTGCCCTTGACGTCATCCAGGAGGCCTTCAGCCTTCGTTTCAGTTGTATCAGCCATTTTGTTCTCCTTTGTCCGGATAAACCTGTGTCCGCATTCCAACGCGCAACGGGAGCATCCGGTTCCTGTCCGATATGATCCTTGAGCGGAAAAGAGACAAGCCCCGCAAATCGGTAACATAGTGTATCATTTGTGCTCATTTTGATTTTCACCATCAAAACTGAACAGGATTTAAGGTCCCGTCATGGCAGCACCGGATCTCCTGCCTTATAAGTGTGGAAACATACAGCATTGCCGCCTGAGAGCTCCGCGCTCTGGTATACGGGAAAGACAGAACGACTATGGATCAGCAGACGGCCGGCTCCAGCGACCGCCTTACGAACAGCACCACCCAGTCCGCCCCGCCCCGCGTACGGTCCCGCCGTCGCTGGATCCTGTGGGCCGTTGTTCTTCTGGTCGCTCTTCTGATCCTGTTCGCGATCTTCCGCCCCCACGGGACAACACACAAGCACGGTCATGGTGCAGCAGCCGATGGCAGCGTCCAGCCCGTCGCCGTCGCCACAGCCCATACCGGCGACATGCCCGTCATTTTTCAGGAAATCGGTACGGTCGTTCCTGTCACCAACGTAACGATCACGCCGCGCGTCAACGGCCATATCGCCGCTGTCTATTATCAGGAAGGCCAGCACGTTCATAAGGGAGACGAGCTCGAGCTGATCGATCCGCGCCCCTATGAGGCCACGCTCGCCCAGTATCGCGGCACGCTCGCCGCCGATATCGCGCAGCTTGAAAAGGCCCGCGTGGACAATGCCCGTTACCAGCGCCTGATCAAGCAGAACTCGACCTCGGCCATGACCGCGCGTGACCAGGAATTCACGGTGCAGCAGCTTGAAGGCCAGGTCGAGTTCGACCGCGCCAATGTCCGCAATGCCGAACTGAACGTGATGTACTGCCACATCATCGCTCCGGTCGAAGGCCGTGTCGGTATCCGTGCGCTCGACGTTGGCAACTATGTCACCGCTGGCCAGTCCGGCGGTCTGACGGTCCTGACGCAGATGCAGCCGATTTCCGTGATCTTCACGGTCCCGCAGAACCAGCTTGGCGAAGTCGCAACCCATCTGCGTGAAGCCGGCGAACTGACGGTGGAGGCCTGGAACAGCGACAATACCCAGAAACTCGCTACTGGCACCGTCAAGGCGCTGGACAGCCAGATTGATACTTCAACCGGAACGGTCCGGATGCGTGGCATTTTCGCGAATGAGGACGAGCACCTCTTCCCGAACCAGTTCGTCAATCCGCATCTTCTGGTCACAACGCTGCACAACGCGCTGCTCATTCCCGGCAACGCCCTGCAGACCGGTCCGGACGGGCGCTTTGTCTATCGCGTCAAGTCCGACATGACCGTGGAAACCGTACCCGTCACCGTGGGCACGACCGATAGCACGAATGCCGTGATCCAGAAGGGTCTGAGCGAAGGCGACCGCGTCGTCACCGACGGCGTCAGCCATCTGCGTCCGGGTCAGAAGGTTTCAATCCCCGATACGTCTTCGACAGCGAAGCAGAATACGGAAGCCGAGCAGCAGACGGCTGGCCAGCACCGCCGTCACCGCAACGGACAGCAGAGCTCCGACGCATCGCAGCAGCAGAACGACCCGTCCTCGCCCGCCGATACCGGCAATCACTGATCGCCGACCAGAACAGCAAGATTAGGGAACAGCAAGACCGTGAATCCGTCCCGCCTGTTCATCGAGCGCCCGGTTGCCACCAGCCTTCTGATGTTCGCCATCCTGCTGAGCGGCCTGCTCGGTTATCACTTCCTGGCCGTGTCAGCCCTGCCGCAGGTCGAATATCCGACGATCACGGTCTCGACCTTCTATCCAGGCGCCGGCCCGGACGTGATGAGCACGTCCGTCACAGCGCCTCTGGAAACCCAGCTTGGCCAGATGGCCGGGCTGGACCAGATGACGTCCCAGTCTTCGGGCGGTGCCTCGGTCGTGACCCTGCGCTTCGGGCTCGACATGTCGATGGACGTGGCCGAGCAGGAAGTCCAGGCGGCGATCAACAACGCCACCTCCCTGCTCCCCAGCGATCTGCCCGCGCCCCCGATCTATGCGAAGGTCAATCCGGCTGACACGCCTGTTCTGACGCTTGGCATCACGTCCAAGACGCTGCCGCTTCCAGAAGTCGAGGACTACGTCAACACGCGCCTTGAGCAGAAGATCAGCCAGATTTCCGGCGTCGGCCTCGTCACCCTGTCGGGCGGCAACCGCAAGGCGTACCGGATCCAGGTCAATATCCCGAAGCTGACCTCGTACGGTATCGCGATTGATACGCTGCGCACCATCATCAGCACGGTGAACGTCAATTCGCCGACCGGTACGTTCGACGGTCCCAAACGCTCCACCTCCCTGCGCATCGACGGCCAGATCCAGTCTGTCGAACAGCTCATGAACCAGGTGATCGCGTATCAGAACAACGGTCCGATCCGCGTGCGCGACATCGCAACCGTCGTCGAAGGTGCGGAAAACGCACAGCTCGCCGCCTGGGCCAACCGCACGCCGGCGCTGATCCTGAACGTGCAGCGCCAGCCCGGCGCAAATGTCATCGGTGTCGTAGACAACGTGCTGCGCGTCCTGCCGCAGCTCAAGCTCGACCTGCCGCCCGGCATTGACGTCACGCCTCTGACTGACCGGACCACGACCATCCGCGCCTCGGTCAATGACGTGGAATACGAACTCGCGCTGGCCATGCTGCTGGTCGTGGGCGTGATCTTCGTGTTCCTGCGGAATGTTCCGGCGACGATCATTCCCAGCCTCTCCGTTCCGCTGTCGCTGATTGGCACGCTGGCGGCGATGTATTTGCTGGGCTTCTCGCTCGACAATCTCTCGCTGATGTCCCTGACCATCGCGACCGGCTTCGTCGTCGATGATGCCATCGTGGTGATCGAGAACATCGCCCGTTACGTCGAGGCTGGCGAGGATCGCTATACCGCAGCACTCAAGGGCGCGGGCGAAATCGGTTTCACCATCATCTCGCTGACGGTCTCGCTGATCGCCGTGCTGATCCCGCTGCTGTTCATGAAGGATGTCGTTGGACGTCTCTTCCATGAATTCGCAATGACGCTCTCCATCACCATCATCATTTCCGCCGTCGTCGCCCTGACGCTGGTGCCGATGATGTGCGCGCGTCTGCTGTCCGATACGCATGCGCCGTCCACGAAGAACACGCTCTGGAGCCGCCTGTCCAACAGCACCGAACGCGGCATCAATGCGCTGATCGCAGGCTATGGCCGTTGGCTCGACGTGGTGCTGCGCTTCCGTGTCACGACCCTGCTCGTCACGCTGGGGACGATCGTACTCACCGGTGTGCTGGCCTGGACCATTCCCAAGGGCTTCTTCCCGACACAGGACACCGGCGTCATCCAGGGCATCTCCGTGATGTCGCAGGCCATTTCGTTTGAAGGCATGAAGGAGCGTCAGGCAGCCCTTGGAGACGTGATCCTCAGGGACCCGGACGTCGCCAGCATCTCGTCCTTCGTCGGCATCGACGGCCAGAACATGACGCTGAATGTCGGCCGCTTCCTGATTAACCTCAAGCCGCGTGAACAGCGGACGAGCGACCTTCAGACGATCCTGCGCCGCCTTTCTTCCGTCGGGCAGCAGGTGATCGGCGCCGAACTCTATGTCCAGCCGATCCAGGATCTGTCGCTGGATTCCTCGATCTCCGCCACGCAGTACCAGTTCATGCTGGAAAACCCGGATTACGACACCTTCAAGACCTGGGTGCCGAAATTCGTGGATGCGCTGCGCAAGGAGCCGTCCCTGACGGATGTGACGTCCGATCTTCAGGCCGAGGGACTGGTTGCCCAGCTCTCGCTCGACCGCCCGACCGGCGCGCGGTACTCCATCACGCCGCAGACGATCGACAATCTTCTGTATGACAGCTACGGCCAGCGCCAGATCACCACGATCTACACGCAATCCAACCAGTACCGTGTCATTCTGGAAGCCGATCCGAAGCTCCAGACCGATCTAACGTCCCTGAGCCAGCTTTACCTGCCGGGCATCTCGTCTGAAGCCGGTGGCAGCACGTCGGGTCCGACGCGCCAGCCGACCTCCGGCCTCGTGCCGCTGTCACAGGTGACGACGATCACGCACGCGCTCTCCCCGCTGCTGATCAGCCATTACGGACAGTTCCCGGCCACGACCGTCTCGTTCAACGTGGCCAATGGCTATTCGCTGGGGACCGCGACCAACGCTATCGAGCGCGTGGAAAAGCAGATCGGCCTGCCGCCCGAGTTCCAGACCGCCTTCCAGGGCACGGCTGCGGCCTTCCGCTCGTCGCTGTCCAACGAGGTCTGGCTGGTCATGGCGGCCGTGATTGCGGTCTATATCGTGCTGGGCATTCTCTATGAGAGCTACGTCCATCCGATCACGATCCTCTCCACCCTGCCTTCGGCCGCCATCGGTGCGCTGATCGGGCTCTATCTGTTCGGGATGGATCTCGACATCATGGGCATCATCGGCATCGTGTTGCTGATCGGCATCGTGAAGAAAAACGCCATCATGATGATCGACTTCGCGCTCGAAGCCGAACGTCTGGAAGGCCATACGCCCCTTGAATCCATCAAGCGCGCGGCCATGCTCCGTTTCCGTCCGATCCTGATGACCACTCTGGCGGCCCTGTTCGGCGCCCTGCCCCTGCTGCTTGGCACGGGCGTTGGCTCCGAACTGCGCCGTCCGCTGGGTGTGGCCATCGTCTTCGGTCTGATGATGTCGCAGTTGCTGACCCTGTTCACCACGCCGGTCATCTATCTGTTCATGGATGAGCTTGGTACCCGGAGCCGTGCCTTCATCAAACGTCATCGCCGCAGCAGTCCGCCGTCACCGAACCAGCCCTCCAACCCCCAGACAGGCGCTCCGTGAATCTGGTCCGCCTCTTCGTTCTGAGGCCCGTTGGCACGACGCTGATGGCCGTGGCGCTCGTGATCGGCGGCATCATGGGGTATTTTGCCCTTCCGGTCGCCGATCTGCCGAACGTGGATTTCCCGGTCATCATGGTGACCGCAAACCAGCCCGGCGGCTCTCCGTCCGAAATCGCGAGTACGATCGCCGGCCCGCTGGAGCGGCATCTGGGCGCGATTTCCGGCGTGACCGAGATGACGTCGGAATCCACGGTCAACCAGACGCGTATCACGCTGCAGTTCGATCTATCGCGGGACATCAACGGCGCGGCGCGTGACGTGGAGGCAGCGCTGCAGGGCGCGCGGCAGGATCTGCCCACGACCCTGCGCAGCAACCCGACCTATATGAAGGCGAACTCGAACGGCCCGCCCGTTCTTGCGCTGACGCTGACATCCAGCACCCGGACGCCGCAGGAACTCTACGATTTCGCCAGCAACATCCTCATCCCGCAGCTCAGCCAGATCGAGGGCGTGGGTGACGTGGACATCCGTGGCGCCTCGCTGCCAGCTGTGCGGGTCGAGATCAATCCGCTGCGGCTGTTCCGCTACGGGATCGGGTTTGAGGATCTCCGCGCTGCCCTGGCGTCCGCCAATGCGCATACGCCCAAGGGCTTTGTGGATGCCAACGGCGCGCGCATGATGCTGTCCACCAATGATCAGGCTACGAAAGCGGAGGAATACCGCGACCTGATCATCGCCTATCGCGACAGCCAGCCCGTCCGTCTTACGGATGTTGCGGAGGTCAATGATGGCGTCGAGGATCTGCGGCAGGCCGGCTATCTGAATGGCCAGGCCGCCATCATCTGCACCGTGTTCACGCAGGGTGGCGCCAATGTCATCAAGACGATCGACGGGATCCGCACCCGCCTGCCCGTGCTGCAGTCCGCCCTGCCCGGCAACACGAATATCTCGATCCTGATCGACCGTTCCAAGACGATCCGCGCCTCGCTGGACGATACGAAACAGACGCTCATCATCGCGGTCGTCCTCGTGGTGGCGGTGGTTCTGCTGTTCCTGCGCAGCCTGTCGGCGATCATGGTGCCCGCAATCGTGGTGCCGGTCTCGATCATCGGCACGTTCGGCGTCATGTCGCTGATGGGGTACCAGCTCGACAATATGTCGCTGATGGCCCTGACGATTTCGACAGGCTTCGTGGTCGATGATGCCATCGTGGTGCTGGAAAACATCGCCCGCTATATGGAGATAGGCTACGGGCGGCAGGAAGCCGCCATCAAGGGCACGACCGAGGTGGCCTTTACCGTCATCTCAATCACCGTCTCGCTGATCGTCGTTTTCGCGCCAATCATGCTCATGGGTGGGATCGCCGGTCGTCTGTTCCACGAGTTCGCGATGACCATGGTCATCACGCTCTGCATCTCCCTGGTCCTGTCCCTGACGCTGACGCCCATGATCAGCGCCCAGCTCCTGACCCATTCGGACGATAACGGGCCCGGCTTCTGGAAAAAAATCGGCCGGTTCTGCGAGCGCATGATCAACGCCACCACGGCAGGCTATGGCAGATCGCTGGACTGGGCGCTGGGTCATCAGTTCCTGATCGCACTGTCCCTGCCTGCCACGCTGGTGCTCGCGGGCGTACTGTTCGTGAAAATGCCCAAGGGGTTTTTCCCGTCCGAGGACACCGGACAGATCATGGGCCGCATAGTTGCCGACCAGTCGATCTCCTTTCAGGCGCTGCAGAAAATCGTGGTCAAGGCCATGAAGGTGATCGCATCCGACCGCGATGTCGTCGGCGTCATGGGTGGGGTGGGCGGACGTTCGGCAAACTCTGCCAATGTCTTCGTGGCCCTCAAACCCAAATCCGAACGGACAGACGATCTCGCCACGACCATCCAGCGCCTGACCCGCAAGTTCTCCCATACCCCCGGCGCCCAGTTGCGCCTGATGGCACCGGGCAGCGTGCGGACGGGCGCGCGCTCCGGCGATGGCGCCTACCAGTATTCGCTGGAAGGCGCATCTGCCGAAGATCTGTTCGAATGGACGCCCAAGATCGTGGCCGCGCTCTCGAAACTGCCGCAGCTCATGGACGTGACCTCGAACGTGGAACAGGGCGGACAGGGCATCAACATCGCCATCAATCGCGATACGGAAGCGCGCTATTCCGTCACGCCGCAGCTGATTTCCAACACGCTCTATGATGCCTTCGGCCAGCGCGCCGCATCCATCATCTACGGCAATCTCAACCAGTACCGCGTCGTCATGGAAGCCGCTCCGCGCTACTGGCAGGACCCGTCGATGCTGGAGCAGATGTGGGTCAGCATCTCGGGCGGGACAGCGGCAGGCGGAACAGCCTCCAACAACATCCGCGTCAAAGCCGCGACGACGGCGACCACCCTGTCCCAGAGCGAAATCTCCTACCAGAACTCGGTCGCAAACGCGCTCGCGGGCGGCAAGTCGGCTTCGAGTGGTTCGGCTGTCGCGACGAGCGCTGCCACGATGGTTCCACTCTCCGTTGTCTCACGACAGCGCAACACGAATACGGCGCTGACGGTCAGCCATCAGGGACAGTTCGTCGCTACGACCATTTCCTTCAATCTGGCGCCGGGCGTCTCGCTTGGGCCGGCCGTCGATGCCGTTCAGTCAGCCATGGTCAAGCTTCATGTACCCTCGGACATTCATGGCGGATTTGCCGGCAATGCGGCCGCCTTCCAGCAATCGGCCAGCAGCGAGATCCTGCTGATCCTCGCCGCTCTGGCCGCGGTCTATATTGTTCTCGGCATTCTGTATGAGAGCCTGATCCATCCCCTGACGATCCTCTCGACCCTGCCTTCCGCAGGCGTGGGTGCTATTCTTGCGCTTCAGATCTGCGGGGAAGAATTCTCGCTGATGGCGATGATTGGCGTCATTCTGCTCATTGGCATCGTCAAGAAAAACGCCATCATGCTGATCGACTTCGCCCTGGTGGCACAGCGCGAGGGGATGTCCGCCATGGATGCCATCCGTCAGGCCAGCCATCTGCGTTTCCGTCCAATTCTGATGACATCGCTGGCCGCGGCTTTCGGCGCCGTACCACTAATCATCGGCAACGGTTACGGCTGTGAGCTCCGGCGTCCGCTGGGCATCGCCATTCTTGGCGGTCTCGTGGTCAGCCAGCTTCTGACGCTCTACAGCACCCCCGTCATTTTCCTGTATCTCGACCGGTTCGGGCGCGCCATGGGCCGTCTGCGGGCCCATCTCGCCTCCTTCTTTCATCTTTCATCCCGGGAAACACAGTCCTGATGACCGCCCTCCGTAAGTCTACCCTGCGCAATGCCCTGCTGGGGGCAGCAACCCTGCCTTTCCTGAGCGGCTGCATCGGCGGCATGGTCGGGCCGAATTATCATCGCCCGAAGGCCATCATCTCTGCGAAATTCAAGGAAGCCCCGCCACCGCCGGGCTGGCAGATGGCCGCCCCGGATCTTGCAAAAATGCCAAAAGGCGACTGGTGGACGGTCTTCAACGACCCCGTTCTGAACGATCTTGAAGAACGTGTCGCCAAGTCCAACCAGAGCCTGAAGGAATACGAGGCGCAGTATCGCAAGGCTGCCGCGACAATTGACTCGATCCGCGCCCAGCTCTTCCCGACCCTGAGCGGCAAGTTCAGCTTCAACCGTTATGCGCAGGGCAGTAGCGCCCAGAATACGAGTGGCGGCTTCACCTACACGTCCAGCCAGTCTTACACGTCCAACACATGGACCACCGGACCATCGGCAAGCTGGACCGTGGATGTCTGGGGCATGATCCGCCGTCAGGTGCAGGAACAGGTCGCGGCGACGCAGGCCGACGCAGCGCTGGTTGCGAATATGCGCCTGTCCTATCAGCTTCAGCTGGCCCAGGACTATTTTGAGCTGCGCTATCAGGACAGTCTGATTGCGCTCTATGCCCGCAATGTGGATCTGTACCACCATAACCTCGAAATTCTTCAGAACCAGCTTGAAGCTGGCGTGGCCGATCCGACCAGCGTTCTGCAGGCGCGTTACCTGTTACAATCCACTCAGGCGAATCTGGCCAATGCCCATATCGCGCGCGCAGAGTATGAACATGCCATTGCAGTTCTGACGGGACGGGCCCCTGCCGAACTGACGCTGGCGCCGTCGCCCCTTCCCGCGACAATTCCTGCTGCACCTGCTGCCGTTCCCTCCATGCTGCTGGAACGCCGGCCGGACGTGGCGCAGGCCGAGCGCAACATGGAATCCTACAATGCAGAAATCGGGTACGAGATTGGCGCTTTCTTCCCGCAGGTCACGCTTTCCGCGTCCTACGGCTACAGCGGCAATCCGCTTCAGCAGCTGATCCAGACAGCAACGCGGACCTGGAGCCTTGGTGCCGCGGCAACGGAAACAATCTTCGAGGGCGGATCACGTTCCGCAGCCGTCCGCAGCGCCGAAGCAGACTACGATAATGCCGTTGCCACCTACCGCCAGACCGTTCTGGCTGCGCTTCAGGATACCGAAGACCAGATGTCGGGCCTGCATTATCTCGATCAGCAGCTGGCCCTGCAGAACGCGGCCGTGAAATCCGCAGAGGAAGCAGTTCAGGTCTCGATGAACGAGTATCTTGCCGGCACCCAGATCTACACGACGGTCATCACTGCCGAACAGAACGCCCTGCAGTATCAGGAAACGCAGCTCAGCGTACGCCAGCAGCAGTTCCTGGCCGAGGTCAAGCTCATCACGGATCTGGGCGGCGGATGGACCACCCAGCAGCTTCCCAGCAAGGGCTCGCTTCAGACGGACAACCCCTTCCTGCCCTCTTTCATCCAGAGGGACAAGAACGGGAACTGAACAACAAAAAAGGGCGGGGCCATTGGCACCCGCCCTTTTCACATCAGCCCTGCGTCATGCCCTCAGAGAGCGTGAAGCCCAGCTACGCCTGCGAGAATGGCAAGCACGGCCAGCACGAGGAAGACGATGAAGAACAGCTTGGCGATGCCTGCGGTCGCGGCTGAAATACCAGAGAAGCCGAAAACACCGGCAATGATGGAAATGATAAAGAAAACAATCGCATAGTGCAGCATGACGCAGGCTCCTCGCCCAAGAGTTCGTGGTCATGTCGTAACGTGAGCAACCTGCAGAAGTTTAATTTCCTCGAAAAAGTCGCTTTCCCAGCAAGAGACCAAGGAAAAACGAAACCAGAAGCCACAGGAGCGGCTGATCCACCATCAGATCGCTAACAAGTGCTTCCGTTTCTCTTGCCGCACCAGAAATCTTTTTTCCAAACCCACATTTCGAAAAACAGCAGGCAGGCTCGTCCTGCACCCGGCCTACACCGGCTTCGAGATAACGCTCCAGATCGGCGTCCATAGGTCTTCTCCTTGATATGACAGGTCCCAAACGCAGGAAGGGGCAGCCCGATGCCGGACTGCCCCTTCCTTTTACATCCTCAGAGCGATGATGTGATGCTCTGGATCAGTGACCGACTACAGGACCGCTTTCGCCCCGTGCTGCAGCTTCTTCGCTGTAGCGACGTGCTTCCGGCGAAATGGTCAGAGCCATCGTCATGCCGGCAGAAGCCAGATAGATCACAGCAAAGGTCCAGATCACATACTGCATGCCCGGACCGAAGACGGCTTCACAGCCGGCCACAACCGCCGGACCAACCCAGGTGGATGCACCAGCACCCAGACCCAGAATGGACAGGGCAGCAGCTTTTTCACGCGGGCAGATCTGCGGCATCAGGCCAGACAGCGGGACGAACGCTGCCACGGTCGCGCCATAGAAGATGCCTGCGGCGGCCACAGCCCAGAAGTTTCCGGGGAACCACAGCGGCACATAATAGAACAGCGGAATGGCAATAAAGCCGCCGATGCCACCGAACACGGCGACAACAAACCGGTGCCCAAGGCTGTCGGCCACCATACCAGAGACGAGGTTGAACAGGATGTTGCTCAGGAAGATGAGCGACAGCAGGTTCAGCCACTGGCCAAGGGAAAACCCGAGATGGTCGACGAAGAAGGCCGGCATGATCGCCAGGAACGCATATTCCGAAGACGTGTCGATCACACGGACGATGCCGGCAATCAGCGTCTTGGGCTCACGCCACATGATGCTCATGGACCCGAAGAAAATGTCCTTGGTGGGCACATGCTCGGGAAGCAGACGCTTCTTGCCGGTCGGTTCATGCGTGAACAGCAGGGCCACAAGGCCACCGATGATCACCAGTCCGAGCGAGCACCAGAAGGTGCGGAGTTCGCCGATCTGCGGAATGGCAAACCGTGCGAACTGCGAGCCAAGCGTCGGCAGACCTGCGGAGAAGGAGAACCAGAACCAGCCAGCAGCCGAGCCCAGCATGGCGGTCGGCGTGGCGGCGGCGATCCAGACAAGGAAACCATACGCGAAGAGCGGATAAGCAAAGCCGCGAAGCGTATAGAAAAGCAGGATCATCGGTCCGCTGTTGGGTCCAAGACCCAGGGACAGGAAGCCCACTTCAAGAATGGACCACAGGATGAGACCAAGCCACATGACTTTCTTCGGCCCCATGAGATCCGACAGCGGCCCGGAGAACCAGGCGGCGATCATCACGGTGATACCGTAGAACGTGAACATTTCGTTCACGAAACCCTGCGTGTGGCCGTGATGGAGCATGTAGGTATCGAGATACCCCGCCTCCACACCATCGCCGACCATGAACAGGAGCTGCCCCACAAATGCCCAGAACAGGGCTCTGGGTATCCCAAGGGTTTCCGCAAGCCCGTGCTTGGGGGGGGAAGATTCGGACATTATAACGCTCTCCAAACGCTGGACGCATCACGAACCCATCCAGGCCTCATTGCCGGGATACATATTCGATGCGTCGTGGCAGGCCCTACGAGAGTGCTCGGACCTGTTTCTCAGAATTGTGCAGACCCAACGCGGAGAACGAAGGAACGTTCTCCAAAAGGGTACGAACCGCTCCTGAAGAAGGAGCGGACATTCAGGCTGTCTCCGGATGGAGACAGGAAAGATTCTGCAAAGAGTGATGAGTGCATACCACACAACATCGTGGCAAAGAAACCACGAATCAAAAAAGGCCGGAGCATTCCTGCCCCGGCCTCTTCCGAATTCCTGAAAAACAGGAGCCTCAGGCGGCTTCCTGCTCTTCTGCAACGTTCTGCTTCGGTCCGCTGTCCTGGCCTTTGGCAGAGACATCACGATCGACCAGCTCGATCACGGCCATATCGGCATTGTCGCCATAACGGACGCCAGCCTTCAGGACGCGGGAGTAGCCACCGGCACGTCCCTTGTAGAGCTCGGCAACAGCCGAGAACAGCTTCGTCACGACGGCATCGTCACGCAGCTGTGCGAAAGCCTGACGACGGGCGTGCAGGTCGCCGCGCTTGCCGAGCGTGATCAGCTTTTCGACGACCGGGCGAAGTTCTTTCGCCTTCGGCAGCGTCGTCGTGATCTGCTCGTGCTTGATGAGAGCCACGGCCATGTTGCGGAACATGGCAGCGCGGTGAGAAGAGGTGACGTTGAGCTTACGCCCGCTCACACCATGACGCATTGCTAGTTTTCCTTACCTTGAAAGTTCTCAGAACGTCTCGTCGAGACGCTTGGCCAGATCCTCGATGTTCTCGGGCGGCCAGGCCGGGACGCTCATGCCGAGCGACAGCCCCATACCGGTGAGAACTTCCTTGATCTCGTTGAGCGACTTGCGCCCGAAATTGGGCGTACGGAGCATTTCCTGTTCGGACTTCTGCACCAGATCGCCGATATAGACAATGTTGTCGTTCTTGAGGCAGTTGGCGCTACGCACCGACAGCTCGAGCTCGTCAACCTTGCGGAGAAGATTGCGGTTGAACGGCAGGTCATCCTGCGGCTCTTCATGCTGGACCGGACGCGGCTCATCGAAGTTGATGAACAACTGCAGCTGATCCTGAAGAATCCGGGCTGCAAGAGCCAGGCTGTCTTCGGGCGTCACCGCACCGTTGGTCTCGACCGTCAGAAGCAGCTTGTCATAGTCAGTAACCTGACCGACACGCGTCTGCTCGATCTTGTAGGACACACGGCGCACCGGCGAGTAGATCGCGTCGATGGGAATCAGGCCAATCGGGGCATCTTCCGGACGGTTTGCTGCTGCTGCAACATAGCCCTTGCCCATATTGACGGTGAATTCCATGCCGAGCTTCACACCGTCATCGAGCGTGCAGATCACGAGATCGGGGTTCATGATCTCGATGTCATGACCCGCCTGGATCTGGCCAGCCGTCACTTCACCCGGGCCCGTGGCCGTCAGGATCATGCGCTTGGGGCCTTCACCATGCATACGCAGGGCGAGCTGCTTGACGTCCAGGACGATGTCCGTGACGTCTTCGCGAACACCCGGCACAGCGGAGAACTCATGCAGCACGCCATCGATCTGGATGGCGGTCACGGCAGCGCCCTGCAGCGACGACAGGAGAATACGACGCAGTGCGTTACCGAGCGTCATGCCGAAGCCGCGTTCCAGAGGCTCGGCCACGACAGTGGCGATGCGCGAGGCAACCGGTCCGGGCTCGACTTCAAGCTTCTCCGGCTTGATGAGGGACTGCCAGTTTTTCTGGAGAACCAAGGTCGTGGCCTTTCAAACAACGAAGCACGCCAAGGGAAATTGGCGGCACCTGGGCCCGCACCAGAGGTGCGGCAAAAGATGCAATCACTTACAGATGCTGCGTATCGCGCACGATACGCAGCAAAGCATCACTCAGACGCGACGACGCTTCCGGGGACGGCAGCCATTGTGCGGCACGGGCGTCATGTCGCGGATGGACGTAATGTTGAACCCTACGGCCTGAAGGGCACGAAGAGCGCTTTCACGCCCCGAACCCGGACCGGAGACCTCGATCTCAAGCGTTTCCATGCCATGCTCGCGTGCCTTGCGGCCGGCATCTTCTGCAGCGACCTGAGCAGCATACGGCGTGGACTTACGGGAGCCTTTGAACCCCTGCGCACCCGACGACGACCAGGCAATCGCGTTGCCCTGTGCGTCAGAAATGGTGATCATGGTGTTGTTGAACGTGGACAGCACGTGAGCAACACCGGAGATGATATTCTTGCGTTCCTTTTTACGGATACGCGGAGCAGCGGCCTTGGCCATGAGAGAGGTCGTCCTAAAAGTTTAACGAAAAACGTCGATGAAGATGTCAGGCGCGGATTAGCGCGTGACCTTCTTCTTGCCGGCAATCGCCACGGCCTTGCCCTTGCGGGTACGGGCGTTCGTGTGCGTGCGCTGACCGCGGACCGGCAGGCCACGACGGTGACGAAGGCCACGGTAGCAACCGAGGTCCATCAGACGCTTGATGTTCATTGCGGTTTCGCGACGGAGGTCGCCTTCAACGCGCAGTTCGGAATCGATCAGCTCGCGGATCTTCACGATTTCATCATCAGACAGCTCGTTGACGCGCTTGGCATCGGGAATTTCGAGCTTGTTGCAGATGGACTGCGCCGTCGACGGGCCGATGCCGTAGACATAACGCAGGGCAATGACGACCCGCTTGTTGGTCGGAATGTTTACGCCGGCAATACGTGCCACGCCTGTTACTCCCATTGGCGCGGTTCGGGACCGCACCAGACTGTTACGTGCCCGGCCGTGGCCAGGTCGATTATGTCGCAGCCGGACCTGTCACCTGCCGATTCCGGCAGGCGCATACACGGTCTGACTGCACCTGTGTCGAGGGCGCGCAATATACTGCCCACCCTACCTGAGTCAAATGATAGAGATCACTTTTTCGTGATTCTATCAGAATACTCAGTGTTTCTTCGCTGCCGCAACGATGGCATCGATCTCTTTGCCAACGCTCTCAACGTCTTTCATGCCATCGACATGCAGCAGACGTCCGGCCTTCTCATAATAGGGAAGGATCGGCGCGGTCTGCTTACGATAGACATCCAGACGGGCACGGACCACATCGGGGTTATCATCCGGACGACGTGTTCCGTCTTCGCCGCGACGGCTGGCGATCCGTTCAACAAGTTCATCCTCGTTGACGTCCAGAAGGATGACGGCATCGATCGTCAAGCCGCGCGCGGACAGCATGGTATCCAGCGCCTCGGCCTGACTCTCGGTCCGCGGAAAACCATCAAGGATAAAACCCCGCTGGCAGTCCGGCTGTGCAATCCGGCTCTGGATCATGGCGACAATGATCGGATCGGGGACAAACTGCCCCTTCGCCATGATCGCCTTCGCCTCGTTTCCGATATCAGATCCTGCCGCAACTTCTGCACGCAGCATGTCGCCAGTCGAAATCTGCTTGAAGCCATACAGGCTCTCAAGCCGCTTGGCCTGAGTTCCCTTACCGGCCCCAGGAGGCCCAAGAAGAATGATGTTCATCGACGTTTCATGCCTCCCTGTACGCCGCCACGTGAGCCACGGCTACGCTGCTTGCGGATCAGTCCCGAATACTGGTGAGCGACCAGATGCGACTGGATCTGCGTCACGGTATCAATCGTCACGGACACGATAATGATCAGGCTCGTACCACCAAAATAGAACGGCACGTTATATTTGCTGATCAGGATCTGCGGCAGCAGGCAGACCACGACAAGATACAGTGCACCGATTGCTGTCAGGCGGGACAGGATCTTGTCGAAATACGTGGCCGTACTCGCACCCGGACGGATACCTGGGATGAAGCCCCCCTGCTTGCGCAGGTTCTCGGCCGTTTCCTCGGGATTGAACGTGATCGCCGCATAGAAATAGGAGAAGAACAGGATCATTGCGGCATAGAACAGCATGTACAGCGGCTGTCCCTGCCCCAACTGCTGGCCCAGAACCGAAAGCCATCCCGGCATCGAATGTCCGTTCATGAAGCCGGAGATGGTCACCGGGATCAGAAGAACGGAGGACGCGAAGATCGGCGGAATGACACCAGCCGTGTTGACCTTCAGCGGCATATGGGTGGAGTCACCGCCAAAAATGCGGTTTCCAACCTGACGCTTGGGATACTGGATCACCACACGGCGCTGCGCCTGCTCCATGAAGACGATGAAGCCAATGACCGCAATCGCCAGAACCAGGAAGATCACAACGAAAATAGGCGACAGCGCCCCTGTCCGTCCGAGTTCGAAAAGACTGGCCATGGCATGCGGCAGGTTTGCAACGATACCCGCGAAAATGATGAGGGAAATCCCATTTCCCACACCACGGGACGTGATCTGCTCTCCGAGCCACATCAGGAACATCGTGCCGCCCACAAGCGTCACGACGCAGGACGCAATGAAGAACATCCCGGGGGCCACCACAGCGCTCGCACCATGCGCCGTCATGTTCTCAAGCCCGACAGCGATGCCATAGGCCTGAAAAAGAGCAATGAAGACCGTAAGATAGCGAGTGTACTGGTTGAGCTTCTTACGACCCGCCTCACCTTCCTTCTTCATGGCTTCCATGGACGGAAGCGCCGTGGAAAGAAGCTGGATGATGATCGAGGCACTGATATACGGCATGATGTTCAGCGCGAACACGGTCATACGCCCAAGCGCACCACCCGTGAACATGTCGAACATTCCCAGGATGCCACCCTGATGCTGGGCCAGAAGCTGCCCCATCACGGTCGCATCCACGCCGGGAACCGGAATATACGTGCCAAGCCGATAGACGATCAGCGCACCCAGGGTGAACCAGATACGCTTCTTGAGTTCGGTCGCCTTGGAAAACGAACTCATATTGAGATTGGCGGCGAGCTGCTCTGCTGCGGAAGCCATCCACCTGTCCTTTCATGAAAACAGCGTCGCCGCACAAGAGCACGGGACGCTGTTCACTATCTAACCCTATCCCGGGAAAAACCCAGGAAAGAAATCTCAGGCCTCAGCCTGAGCTTCCTTCTTGGCTTCGAGTACCGTCACGGTACCACCGGCCTTCTCGACAGCAGCCAGAGCTGCAGCCGAGGCACCGGCAACTTCGATGGTCACGCCATGCGAAAGTTCACCATGGGCAAGAAGACGGACACCGGCCAGCTTGCTACCGTTGACGAGACCAGCCTTGCGCAGGGACTCTTCATTGACGGTTGCAGCCTTGTCCAGCTTGCCGCTTTCGATCGCCTTGGAGATCGCGCCGAGGTTCACCGGAGCATATTCCTTGCGGAAAATGTTCACGAAGCCACGCTTCGGCATACGACGGTACAGCGGAAGCTGACCACCCTCGAAGCCGTTGAGAGACACGCCCTCACGAGCCTTCTGACCCTTGACGCCGCGACCTGACGTCTTGCCCTTGCCGGACCCGATGCCACGTCCAAGACGCCTCTTGCGATAACGAGAACCCTCGTTGTCACGCAGTTCGTTGAGGTTCATTTCAACCCTCCACCTTGATGAGGTGGGCAACCTTGCGGATCATTCCACGCACAGCCGGAGTATCCTCCAGCGTACGCGTGGAACCAATTCCACGCAGACCAAGACCGGTGATGGTCTCAGCCTGGCCCGGTTTACGACCGATGACCGAAGCGATCTGCGTAACCTGGACGGTCTTGCCGTTTTCAGCCATTTGTCACCTCCGCTTCCGTCTGGCTCTGCTCGCGCTTGCCAAACAGTTCAGCAGCTTTCTTGCCGCGACGGGATGCAACATGACGCGGACTGCTGGCCTTTTCGAGCGCAGCGAATGTCGCCTTGATCATGTTGTGCGGGTTACGCGTTCCGAGGCTCTTGGCCACAACGTCATTGACGCCGAGGCTTTCGAACACCGCACGCATCGGACCACCGGCGATGATACCCGTACCGGCTTCAGCCGCACGGACAACAACCTTGCCGGCACCGTAGTGACCGAACGTATCGTGATGAAGGGTACGACCCTCCTTCATCGGTACGCGGATCATCGTGCGCTTGGCGCGCTCGGTTGCCTTGCGGATCGCCTCGGGAACTTCACGGGCCTTGCCCGCACCGTAACCAACACGACCCTTCTGGTCACCGACAACCACGAGGGCGGCGAACGCAAAACGGCGACCACCCTTCACGACCTTGGCGACACGGTTGATGGTTACGAGCTTGTCGACCAGATCATCGCCCTGCTCGCGCTCACGACCACCACGGCCGCCTTCTCTTGGCTCACGTGCCATGTGTGATCCTCCTTAGAACGAGAGTCCGCCCTCACGGGCAGCCTCTGCCAGGGCTTTGACCCGGCCATGATACAGATAAGAGCCGCGGTCAAACACGACGGTCTTGACGCCAGCTGCAACACCGCGCTCGGCAATCAGCTTGCCGATAACCGTAGCCGCAGAGACATCGGCGCCGGTCTTGCCAGCGTCACGCAGCGTCTTTTCCAGCGTGGAAGCGCTGGCAAGCGTGCGACCCTGTGCGTCGTCGATGATCTGGGCGTGAATGTGCTTGCTGGAACGGAAGACCGACAAACGCGGCCGGCCGCCGCTCTTGCGACGAAGCTGGAAGCGCAGCCGCTGACGGCGACGTTCCTGCAATCCTTGCTGCGATGCCATTACTTCTTCTTACCTTCCTTACGACGCAGAACCTCGGTGTCGTACCGAACACCCTTGCCCTTGTAAGGCTCAGGCTTGCGGAAGCTGCGAATATCGAGCGCAACCTGACCAACACGCTGCTTGTCGTTACCTTCAACGACAATCGCGGTCGGACGCGGAGTGGTGATCTTGATGCCTTCCGGAATCGGATAGACAACATCATGCGAGAAGCCGAGGTTCATCACCAGGTTGGAACCCTGAACAGCAGCACGGAAACCCGTACCCTGAATTTCAAGACCCTTGGTGAAGCCGTCCGACACGCCCTTGACCGTATTGGCGATCAGAGCGCGGGTGGTTCCCCACATGGTCCAGTTTTCCCGGGAGCGACGACCAACAGGAGCAACGGAAACATTGCTGCCTTCGATCTTGACTTCTACATGACGGGACACCGGAACGCTCAGTTCACCCAGCTTGCCCTTGGCCTTGAATACGCCATCAGCAACGGACACCTGCACGCCAGTCGGAACTTCGACGGGATATTTACCTACGCGAGACATGCGATCCTCCTTAGAAGACGCGGCAGAGGACCTCGCCGCCAACGTTGGCAGCGCGAGCCTCGACGTCCGACAGGACGCCACGCGGGGTGGACAGGATCGACACACCAAGGCCGGCATAAACGCGCGGAAGTTCCTTGATCTTCGAGTAGACGCGACGGCCGGGCTTGGAAACGCGATGGATTTCCTTGATGACCGGCTGGCCTTCTACATACTTCAGCTCGATGCGGAGCTGTGCAACACCCTTGCGGAGTTCTTCAGCAGCAAAGCCACGGATGTAGCCTTCACGCTTCAGAGCTTCCAAAACGCTTGCGCGCAGCTTGGATGCAGGCGCAACGCAGACAGCATGACGGGCACGCTGCGCATTGCGGATCCGGGTCAGCATATCGCCCAGTGGATCAGACAAAGACATTCGATCTACCCTTTACCAGCTCGACTTGACCATGCCAGGAATCTGGCCGGCGGAGGCAAGGTCACGCAGAGCGATACGGCTCAGCTCGAACTTGCGATAGTTGGCACGGGGGCGACCAGAAAGCTTGCAACGCAGGCGGACGCGCGTGGCGGATCCATTACGCGGCATCTGGGCCAGCTTGAGGGTCGCATCAAAGCGGTCTTCAACCGACAGAGTGCGATCCTTGATGATGTTCTTGAGAGCGGTCCGCTTTTCCTTGTCGCGCTTCACCAGGGCAGCGCGATGGTTATTACGGTTTACCGCTGAGACCTTCGCCATCTCGAATTTTCTCCCGGAACCTGTCAGGCCTATCCCGACGGTTTTCCAATCAGCGTGTCTATAAAGGAAAGCGGCCTTCCAATGGAAGGCCGAATCCTGATTTTAACCGTGATCGGTCTGAAAAATTATGGATCAGCCGTTGAACGGCAGATCAAAGGCCTTCAGCAGGGCCTTTGCTTCAGCATCAGACTTGGCGCTGGTCACGAAAATGATGTCCATGCCGCGAACGGCATCGATCTTGTCATATTCGATCTCAGGAAACACGATCTGTTCCTTGATACCCATGGCGAAGTTGCCATGTCCATCAAAGCCCTTGTTTGCCGGCAGACCGCGGAAATCGCGGATACGCGGCATGGCGATCGTCACCAGACGGTCAAGAAACTCGTACATGCGGGCACGACGGAGCGTGACCTTGCAGCCGATGGGCAGACCTTCACGGATCTTGAAGCCAGCAATAGCCTTGCGAGCAAGGGTCTTGACGGGCTTCTGACCGGAAATAACGGTCATTTCCGCAACAGCGGCATCAAGCTTCTTCTGGTCGCCGGCGGCTTCACCAACACCCATGTTCAGCACGATCTTCTCGAGCTTGGGAACCTGGAGTTCGTTGGCGTAACCGAACTGCTCGCGCAGCTGCTTCTTCAGAACGTCTTCGTAGCGCTGGTGCAGACGCGGCAAAGCGTTTTTATATTCGCTCATTGTTGCGCTCCTCAGCCTTCGATCACTTCGCCGGTTGCCTTGGCAACGCGAACCTTGCGACCGTCTTCCAGAATACGGAAACCAACGCGCGTCGGCTTGCCGCTCTTCGGATCAACCAGCTTCAGGTTGGACAGGTGGATCGGCATTTCGCGCTCGATGATCCCACCTTCTCCACCCATGCGGTTGGGCTTCGTGTGACGCTTGGCAACTGCCACGCCACGCACAACAGCCTTCTCGGCCTTCGGCATCACGGCGAGAACTTCGCCGCGAACGCCACGGGACTTGCCGGAGAGGACCAGAACCTGGTCACCCTTCTTGATACGAGCAGCCATTACAGCACCTCCGGAGCCAGCGAGATGATCTTCATGAACTTGCGCGCACGCAGTTCACGAACCACCGGGCCAAAGATACGCGTACCAATCGGCTCCTGCTGCTTGTTCAGCAGAACGGCAGCATTCTTGTCGAAGCGGATGGCGGAGCCATCTGCACGACGGACCGGGTAGGAGGTGCGAACGATAACGGCCTGATGGACGTCCCCCTTCTTCACCTTGCCGCGGGGAATTGCTTCCTTAACGGACACGACAATGACGTCGCCGACCGAGGCGGTCTTCCGCTTGGAACCGCCCAGCACCTTGATGCACTGCACCCGACGTGCGCCGGAATTGTCGGCGACGTCCAGGTTGGTCTCGGGATGAATCATGTGTCTACCCCCTTAAGCGCTGACGGAAGAGGAGGCAGCAGCCAAGTCCTCTCCGTTGCGCGACACGACAGACCACGTCTTGCGCTTGGAGATCGGTGCGCATTCTTCAATGCGGACCAGATCGCCCGTCTGGCAAACGTTCTCTTCGTCATGAGCCGCATACTTCTTGGAGCGGCGAATAAACTTCTTGTAGAGCGGATGCATGATGCGACGATCGACAAGAACGGTAACCGTCTTGTCCATCTTGTCGCTCGTGACCCTACCCGTCAGGACGCGCCTTGGCATCGTCCGTCTCCTCTCAGGACTTAGCGGCGGACGTTTTGGCGCCCGCACGGTTCTTCGATTGATGAGCCAGTGTCTTGATACGTGCTACTGCACGGCGCACGACCTTGACGCGGCTTGTATTCTCCGACTGCCCGGTGGCAGCCGAAAAACGGTGATTGATCTGTTCGCGCTTGAGATCGAGCAGAAGAGCGTTCAGCTCGTCCTCGCTCTTCGCGCGCAGATCGGCAGGCTTGTACGTGTCGGCCATTACGCGTCTCCGATACGCTGAACGAACTTGGTCTTGATCGGAAGCTTTGCAGCACCCAGGCTCAGGGCCAGCTTGGCAACCTCAGGCGGAACGCCTTCGATCTCGAACAGGATACGACCCGGCTTGACACGTGCTGCCCAGTACTCGGGGTTACCCTTACCGGAGCCCATACGCACTTCTGCAGGCTTTGTCGAGACCGGAGTGTCCGGAAAGATACGAATCCACACACGACCGGCACGCTTCATGGCACGCGTGATCGCACGACGGGAGGCTTCGATCTGGCGAGCGGTGATCCGCTCCGGCTCCAGCGCCTTCAGGCCGAAGGCACCGAAGTTCAGCTGGGTTCCGCTTTTCGCCAGACCGTGAATGCGGCCCTTGTGGGCCTTACGAAACTTTGTCCGCTTCGGGGAAAGCATGTTGTTAAATCCTCAAATCAGCACCAGCAATGGAACTGTGAGCTTTCGCTCACAGTCTTAGCGCTGGGGAGCCTGCTCCGCAGCACGACGATCCTGTGCCAGCGGGTCATGAGCCAGGATCTCACCCTTGAAGATCCATACCTTCACACCGCAGGTGCCATACGTTGTCTTGGCCGTTGCCGTACCGTAATCGATGTCGGCACGAAGCGTATGCAGGGGAACACGTCCCTCACGATACTTTTCGGCACGAGCGATTTCAGCACCACCCAGACGACCACCGCAGGTGATCCGGATGCCCTGGGCACCAAGACGCATTGCGGACTGAATTGCGCGCTTCATGGCACGACGGAAAGCAACACGACGTTCCAGCTGCTGAGCAATGTTCTCGGCAACGAGGGTCGCATCGATTTCCGGCTTGCGGATCTCGACGATGTTCAGCGCCACGTCGGTCTTCGCCATACGGCTCAGTTCCTTGCGGAGCGCGTCGATGTCCTGGCCCTTCTTGCCGATCACGACGCCCGGACGGGCGGCGTAGATCGTCACGCGGGGCTTCTTGGCCGGACGCTCGATAACAACGCGGGACACGCCTGCGCCGGACAGCTTGCGACGCAGGAATGCACGAAGCTTCAGGTCTTCATGCAGCAGACGTGCGTAGTCTTGACCGGCGTACCAGCGGCTGCCCCAGGTACGGTTGACGCCGAGCCGAAGCCCGATCGGATTGACCTTGTGTCCCATGGATCAGGCTGCCTTCTGCTCTTTGTTGGTTCCGCGAGACGGCTTCGTCTCTTCCGGTGCTTCTGCACGCTCGGCAACAACAATCTTCAGGTGGCTGAAGAACTTCTCGACGCGAGCGGAACGGCCACGGCCACGAGCGTGGAAACGCTTCATGACGATGGACTTGCCCACTTCTGCCGTCTTGACCACCAGCTGATCGACATCGAGCTGGTGATTGTTTTCAGCGTTGGCCACGGCGCTCTCAAGAGTCTTCTTGACCTGCTGCGCGATACGACGACGCGAGAAGGTCAGAGCGGCGATAGCCTTGTCAGCCGGCTGGTTGCGGATCATTGCCGCGACCAGGTTCAGCTTGCGCGGGCTGACGCGGATGTTGCGGGCAACTGCCTGCGCTTCCGTATCAGCGAGCGTGCGGATGTGCTTCGGCTTGCTCATTTTCAGCCCCGCTTCGACTTCTTGTCAGAGCCATGACCGGTGTAGGTCCGCGTCGGCGAGAACTCACCGAACTTGTGACCGACCATGTTCTCCGTGACCTGCACAGGCAGGAACTTGTGACCATTATAGACGCCGAACGTAAGCCCGACGAACTGCGGAAGGATCGTCGAACGACGCGACCAGATCTTGATCACTTCATTACGACCCGAAGCGCGGGACGCTTCAGCCTTACCGAACAGATACCCGTCAACGAACGGGCCCTTCCAGACGGAACGTGCCATCTCTGTTTGCCCCCTCTTACTTGCCGGACTTACGGCGACGGATGATCAGGCTATCCGTCTTCTTGTTAACACGCGTCTTGTAACCCTTGGTCGGAACACCCCACGGCGTAACCGGATGACGGCCACCAGAGGTCCGGCCTTCACCACCACCATGCGGATGGTCAACCGGGTTCATGACAACGCCACGGTTGTGCGGGCGACGTCCGAGCCAGCGGGAACGGCCGGCCTTGCCCATGTGCTGGTTCATGTTGTCCGGGTTGGACACGGCACCAACGGTTGCCATGCATTCACCGCGAACAAGACGCAGCTCACCGGACTGCAGCTTGACCTGCGCGTAGCCGGCGTCCTTACCAACCAGCTGGGCATACGTGCCAGCGGAGCGGGCCAGCTTGCCACCGGCGCCCTGCTTCAGCTCGATGTTATGCACGATCGTTCCGACCGGCATTGCACCCAGCGGCATTGCGTTGCCAGGCTTGACGTCCGTGTGGGCGCCGGAGATGACGCGATCGCCAACCTTCACGCGCTGCGGAGCAAGGATGTAGGCGAGCTCGCCATCTTCATACTTGATCAGCGCAATGAATGCCGTGCGGTTCGGATCGTATTCGAGACGCTCGACCGTTGCGGCCACATCGAACTTGCGACGCTTGAAGTCCACATAACGATAGGACTGCTTGTGCCCGCCGCCACGGAAGCGAACCGTGGTACGACCGTGATTGTTACGGCCGCCCGACTTGTTCTTGCCTTCCGTCAGCTGCTTGACCGGCTTGCCCTTGAAGAGCTCGCTGCGGTCAATCAGCACGGTGCCGCGTGTGCTCGGCGTCGTGGGATTAAAGTGCTTGAGTGCCATGGTATCCTACCCCGCGTCAGCCCAGCTTGGCTGTAAGGTCAATGGACTGACCTTCAGCAAGCTGTACATACGCCTTCTTGATGTCCGAGCGACGGCCGGGACGACCCTTGACGCGCTTGACCTTGCCCTTCTGGACCAGCGTGTTCACGCCGGTAACCTTCACGTTGAAGAGCTTCTCAACCGCAGCCTTGATCTGAGGCTTCGTCGCACCGGGAGCGACCTTGAACACCACCTGGTTACGCTCGGAAAGAAGCGTAGCCTTTTCGGTGATCAGCGGTGCACGGACCACGTCGTACAGGGCTTCCTGCGACATGTTCTGTGCCGTCTTGTGTGCGTTCATGACGGTATTGGTGGTCATGCCAGACGCTCCTTAAGACCCTCAAGACCGGCGCGGGTGATGACCAGCACGTCGTGGTTGAGGATGTCATAGACGTTTGCACCAATGGTCGGCAGAACGTCGATCTTCGGCAGATTGGCGATTGCGCGAGCAAACTGCTCGTCAACAGCGCCATCAACGATCAGCGCGGACGTCCAGCCCAGGGCCTTGATCTTCGCTGCGGCTTCACGGGTCTTGGTGACACCGTTGGCTGCATCGAGAACGATCAGCTTGCCCTCGGCTGCCTTCTGCGACAGGGCGCAGATCAGGCCGAGACGACGGACCTTCTTGGGAAGATCATAGCCGTGGTCGCGAACGACCGGACCATGGACAACGCCACCCGTACGGAACTGCGGTGCACGCAGGGAGCCCTGACGGGCAGAACCTGTGCCCTTCTGGCGGTAAGGCTTCTTGGTCGTGCCAGAAATCTCACCCATGCCCTTCGTACGGTGCGTACCGGCACGGCGCTTTGCGAGCTGCCAGTGCACAACACGTGCCATGATGTCAGAGCGCGGCGTGACCGCGAAAATCTCTTCCGGAAGCGCGACAGAGCCTGCGCTACCGTTATCGAGGGTCTTGATATCGTATTCCATGCCCCTCGTCCTCAACCGGCGGCCGCCACTGTTGCTGCCGGATACGGCGCATCAGCATGGCGAGCCTTCTTGATTGCATCGCGAATCAGCACAAGGCCGTTCTTCGCACCAGGAATTGCACCCCTGACCATGATCAGGTTGCGCTCTTCATCCACGGCAGCGATCTCAAGGTTCAGCGTGGTAACACGCTCGTCACCCATGTGACCTGCCATCTTCTTTCCCTTGAAGACCTTGCCAGGATCCTGGCGCTGGCCCGTAGAACCATGGGAACGGTGGCTGATGGAGACGCCGTGGGACGCTTCGAGACCTGCGAAGTTATGACGCTTCATAACACCCGCAAAACCCTTGCCCTTGCTCTGGCCCGTGACGTCAACTTTCTGCCCCACAACGAAGTGAGCAGCGGACAGCTTGGTTCCAGCTTCCAGCAGGGCGTCTTCGGAGACGCGGAACTCTGCCAGATGCTTCTTTGGCTCGACCTTGGTCCGGGCGAAATGGCCACGGTTCGCCTTGGTGACATTCTTCACCTTGGCATTACCAAGTCCGAGCTGAATGGCGGTATAGCCATCGCGCTCGTTCGTGCGGGCATCCACAACCTCGACATTGTCAAGGTGAAGGACCGTCACAGGCACATGCGTGCCATCTTCCTTAAACAGCCGGGTCATACCCAGCTTCTTTGCAATCAATCCGGTTCGCATCGTCTGGACCTTAGAGTTTGATCTCGACGTCCACGCCAGCGGCGAGGTCGAGCTTCATGAGGGCGTCCACGGTCTGCGGGGTCGGCTCGACAATGTCGAGCAGCCGGCGGTGAGTCCGAATTTCGAACTGTTCGCGGCTTTTCTTATCCACGTGTGGCGAGCGGTTCACCGTGAACCGTTCGATATGCGTCGGCAGCGGGATCGGACCCCGAACCCGCGCACCCGTACGCTTCGCCGTGTTTACGATCTCCTTAGTGCTGTTGTCCAGCACGCGATGATCGTACGCCTTAAGGCGAATGCGGATGTTCTGGTTGTCCATGTTCTTGTTCGTCCAACTCAAAAATTCGGGTGTCGTCCTACTGCCATTGCCCCTGAAAGGGAACCCCGGTCAGAAAAAATCTGACCGGGGCTGTCAAAGCCAACGGCTAAACGCAGGACTTAGGCGGTGATGGAAGAAACCACACCGGCACCCACGGTACGGCCACCTTCGCGGATAGCGAAGCGCAGGCCTTCGTCCATGGCGATCGGAGCAATCAGCTCCACATCCATGGCAACGTTGTCACCCGGCATGACCATTTCCGTGCCTTCCGGCAGCGTCACGACGCCCGTAACGTCGGTCGTACGGAAATAGAACTGCGGGCGGTAGTTCGTGAAGAACGGCGTGTGACGGCCACCCTCTTCCTTCGTGAGGATGTAAGCCTCAGCCTTGAACTTCTTGTGCGGCGTGATGGAGCCGGGCTTTGCCAGAACCTGGCCACGCTCGACGTCTTCACGCTTCGTGCCACGAACCAGCGCACCGATGTTGTCACCGGCTTCACCGCGATCGAGCAGCTTGCGGAACATTTCAACGCCCGTAACGGTCGTCTTGATGGTGTCCTTCAGGCCAACGATTTCGACTTCGTCACCGACGTTAACAACGCCACGCTCGACACGACCCGTGACAACCGTACCACGACCCGAGATCGAGAACACGTCTTCGATCGGCATCAGGAACGGACGGTCAACCGGACGCTCCGGCTGCGGGATGTAGGCGTCAACCTGCGTCATCAGCTCGAGAACGCGGTCTTCACCGATGGCCGGATCGCCATCTTCCAGCGTCACAAGAGCAGAGCCCTTGATGATGGGGATATCGTCGCCCGGGAACTGGTAGGAAGACAGAAGTTCACGAACTTCCATTTCCACGAGCTCGAGCAGCTCCGGATCGTCAACCTGGTCAACCTTGTTCAGGAACACGACCAGTGCCGGCACGCCAACCTGACGGGCAAGCAGGATGTGCTCGCGGGTCTGCGGCATCGGACCATCAGCAGCGGACACGACGAGGATCGCGCCGTCCATCTGAGCTGCACCCGTGATCATGTTCTTCACATAGTCAGCATGACCCGGGCAGTCGACGTGAGCGTAGTGACGGTCAGCCGTCTCGTACTCAACGTGAGCCGTGGAAATGGTGATACCACGGGCGCGCTCTTCCGGAGCCTTGTCTATCTGGTCGTACGCACTGTAGGTGGCGCCGCCGGTCTTTGCCAGCGTCTTGGTGATTGCAGCAGTCAGCGAGGTCTTGCCGTGATCGACGTGACCGATGGTGCCGATGTTGCAGTGCGGCTTCGTCCGCTCGAATTTAGCCTTTGCCATCGTCTTTCTCCAAAACCCCGCTCCACCTGGAACGGGAGTAAGACTGAAAGTTCAAACCAGTCAGTGCCGGATCCGAAGATCGAGACACTGCCGGAAGCCCTTTAACCGGTTCTGATTACCAGCGATAGTGGCTGAATGCCTTGTTGGCTTCAGCCATGCGGTGCGTGTCTTCGCGCTTCTTGACAGCGGAGCCACGGTTGTTGACCGCATCCATCAGTTCGTTGGACAGACGCTCCTGCATCGTGTTCTCGCCACGCTTGCGGGAGGCATCGATCAGCCAGCGGATCGCGAGAGCCTGACGGCGCTCGGCGCGGACTTCAACCGGAACCTGATAGGTTGCGCCACCGACGCGACGCGAGCGGACTTCAACCGCAGGCTTCACGTTGTCCAGAGCCGAGTGGAACATGGCCACCGGATCTGCAGTCGTGCCGCCGCGGCGGCGCATGACTTCGAGGGCACCGTAAACGATGCCTTCGGCAGTGGATTTCTTACCATCATACATCAGCGCATTCATGAAGCGCGTGATGACGACGTCTCCGAACTTCGGATCGGGAAGGATCTCGCGCTTTACAGCGCGGTGACGGCGACTCATTCCAAATACCTCTTACTTCGGACGCTTCGCGCCATACAGCGAACGACGCTGACGACGCTTGGCGAGACCCTGTGTATCAAGCACACCACGCAGGATGTGATAACGGACGCCAGGAAGATCCTTCACGCGGCCACCACGGATCAGAACAACACTGTGTTCCTGAAGGTTGTGGCCTTCACCCGGAATGTAGCTCACGACCTCATACCCGTTGGTCAGACGCACCTTGGCGACCTTACGCAGAGCGGAGTTCGGCTTCTTCGGCGTTACGGTATACACACGCGTGCAAACGCCGCGCTTCTGCGGGCAGCCCTGCAGTGCGGGGACCTTGTTCCGCTTTGCGGCCGGCTCACGGCCGTTCGCGATCAACTGGTTGATGGTCGGCATGCGCCCTTCCCAATCCTTGTCCTATTTCAGACAGCAACATTGCTGTTTCTGTCGTGACATTTGTTCCAACCGACATGCGGTAGGACCGCCTGCCATTTCCACATCGTGAAAAGGAAACAGCCTGAACTGTTCCCTTCTCTCTTTAGCGTACGGCCTTGGCATTTTCCCCCGGAAGAGAATAGCGGCACCGCATGCGATTCTTTAAACTTCGTCGGCTTTTTCAGCCTTCCGGGAAGGCAGGAGCCGAGGGCGCGGAACCTACGAAGGGTTCGACGCCAAGTCAAGTGGTTCAGCCGAAATGGCCCGATTCTGCCCCGAAAGTTTGCGGAATCGGGCTGAACGGATCCCTGCCCTGTTTAAAGCAGGGATCCTGTTCTTCATTCTGCGGCATCTTCCACAGCTGCGGGAGATGTTCCGCCGACGCGCTGACGGTCCTGGCTTGCAGCGATGCCCCGCAGGCGGTTCATCACGCTGCCCGTTCCTGCCGGGATCAGACGCCCGACAATCACGTTCTCCTTCAGACCGTTGAGCGTATCCACCTTGCCCGACGTTGCCGCATCCGTGAGGACACGTGTGGTCTCCTGGAAGGAGGCCGCCGAGATGAAGGACTGCGTCTGCAGAGACGCCTTGGTGATGCCCTGCAGAACCGGCATGGCCCTTGCAGGCGTATCCCCGTTCTCCATGAGACGCTGGTTTTCACCCTCGTACTCAATACGGTCCACCGTCTCGCCAATCAGGTAGGTCGAATCGCCCGGTTCAAGGATCTCAACCTTCTGCAGCATCTGACGAACAATGACTTCGATGTGCTTGTCATTGATCTTCACGCCCTGCAGTCGATAGACGTCCTGGATCTCGTTGACGAGATAGCCGGACAGAGCCTCGACGCCCATGACCTTGAGAATGTCATGCGGCACGCGCGGACCGTCGACCAGCGGATCGCCCTTCTGGACAAAGTCGCCTTCCTGAACGGAAACGTGCTTGCCCTTCGGGATGAGGTACTGGGTCTCTTCGCCCGTATCGTCGTTCTTGACGATGACGCAGCGCTTGGACTTGTAGTCCTTCCCGAATTCGATGCGGCCTTCACCTTCGGCGATGATCGCATGATCCTTCGGACGACGTGCCTCGAACAGTTCTGCCACACGCGGCAGACCACCCGTAATGTCACGCGTCTTGGACCCTTCGCGGGGAATACGGGCCAGCACGTCACCGGCATTAACCTCTGCTCCGTTCTCCACCGACAGAATACTGTCAGGCGAGAGGAAGTAGCGGGCGTCATTGCCATTGGCGAGCTTGACGACGTTGCCGGAAGCATCCTTGAGCTGCAGACGCGGACGCAGATCCACACCCTTCGCTGCCTGCTTGTAGTCAACGACGACCTTCGAGCTCAGGCCCGTGACTTCATCCATGCGCTCAACGAGCGTGATGCTGTCGATCAGGTCCAGATACTCGACGGTACCAGCCTGCTCGGTGATGATTGGCAGGGTGTACGGGTCCCACTCGGCCATCTTCTGGGTCCGCGTCACCGCTTCGCCTTCCGAGACCATCAGACGCGCACCATAAGGCACACGGTAGCGGGCACGTTCCACGCCGTTCTCGTCGGTCAGCAGGATCTCGCAGTTACGCGACATCACAACCAGAACCTTCTGCGAGTTCTCGACGACGTTCCGGTTCTTGATCGTCACAATACCGTCGCGGGATGCTTCGACCGTGGACTGCTCGGCGCCACGCGTTGCTGCACCACCAATATGGAAGGTACGCATCGTCAGCTGGGTACCCGGCTCACCGATGGACTGAGCGGCAATAACGCCAACAGCTTCACCAATGTTGACCGGCGTACCGCGAGCAAGATCACGGCCATAGCAGTGAGCACAGATGCCCACGCGGCTGTCACAGGTCAGGACCGAGCGGATATCAACGCTTTCCACGCCTGCCTTCTCGATCAGTTCAGCCTCGGCTTCCTCGATCAGCGTGTTACGCGGCAGGATAACGTCCTGCGTAACCGGATGCACGATGTCCTTGGGCAGCGTACGGCCCAGGATACGTTCGGACAGGGACGCGACGACTTCGCCGCTATCCATGACCGCACGGACCGTCAGACCGCGTTCCGTACCGCAATCCGGCTCGACAATGATGCAGTCCTGCGCCACGTCGACGAGACGACGCGTCAGGTAACCCGAGTTCGCGGTCTTCAGCGCCGTATCCGCAAGCCCCTTACGGGCACCGTGGCTGGAGGTGAAGTAATCGAGAACCGACAGGCCTTCCTTGAAGTTCGCGATAATCGGCTGCTCGATGATCTCGCCCGAAGGCTTCACCATCAGGCCGCGCATACCGGCGAGCTGCTTCATCTGGGCCGGCGATCCACGGGCACCGGAGTGGCTCATCATCCAGACCGAGTTCGTTGGCTTACCGATGACCTGCTTGGAGATTTCCTTGAGCATCGCGGCCTGGACTTCGTCCGTGCAGCGTGACCAGGCATCCACCACCTTGTTGTAGCGCTCGCCAGCCGTGATCAGACCGTCCTGATACTGCTGCTCGAACTCCTTGACCTCTTCCGACGTCTTGCCAACCAGCGTTGCCTTGGCTTCCGGGATGATCATGTCATCCTTGCCGAAGGAAATGCCGGCGCGGGCTGCGTGACGGAAACCAAGTCCCATCAGGCGGTCACAGAAGATCACCGCTTCTTTCTGACCACAGTGACGATAGACCGTGTCGATCACGTCGGACACGTTCTTCTTCGTCAGCTGCTTGTTGATCAGGCTGAACGGGATGGCCTGATGCTTCGGCAGGATCTGCGCGATCAGGGCACGACCCGGTGTCGTCAGAATCGTCTGACGCACGGGCTTGCCATCGGCATCAACCGTCGGCAGGCGCAGACGGATCTTGTCATGCAGCTTCAACGAGCCCGAAAGCATGGCACTTTCGATTTCAGCAACATCCGAATAGGCCGGTGGAGCAGCCGTGACGACCTTGCCATCCTTGATGACAGCTTCGTCCGGCGTCTCGCGGTATTCCGGAACCTCAAGGCTCAGGTAATACAGACCCAGAACGATATCCTGGGACGGCACGATGATCGGCTTGCCGTTCGCGGGGCTGAGGATGTTGTTCGTGGACATCATCAGTACGCGGGCTTCAAGCTGCGCTTCAAGCGACAGCGGCACGTGAACGGCCATCTGGTCACCGTCGAAGTCGGCGTTGAACGCGGTGCAGACCAGCGGGTGAAGCTGGATGGCCTTGCCTTCGATCAGCGTCGGCTCGAACGCCTGGATACCCAGACGATGAAGCGTCGGCGCACGGTTCAGCATGACCGGATGCTCGCGGATCACCTCTTCGAGGATATCCCAGACTTCCGGACGTTCCTTCTCCACCATGCGTTTTGCAGCCTTGATGGTGGTGGCGTGACCGTACTTCTCGAGCTTCGAGTAGATGAACGGCTTGAATAGCTCGAGCGCCATCTTCTTCGGAAGACCGCACTGATGCAGCTTCAGCTCCGGACCGACCACGATGACCGAACGGCCGGAATAGTCGACGCGCTTTCCGAGCAGGTTCTGACGGAAGCGGCCCTGCTTGCCCTTCAGCATGTCGGACAGCGACTTCAGCGGACGCTTGTTGGCCCCCGTGATGGCACGACCACGACGGCCGTTGTCGAACAGGGCGTCAACAGCTTCCTGCAGCATGCGCTTTTCGTTGCGGACAATGATGTCCGGCGCACGCAGCTCGATCAGCCGCTTCAGACGGTTGTTACGGTTGATGACGCGGCGATACAGGTCGTTCAGATCAGACGTCGCGAAACGGCCGCCATCCAGCGGCACCAGCGGACGCAGTTCCGGCGGAATGACTGGGACGATGTCCATGATCATCCAGTCCGGACGCGAGCCGCTTTCCACAAAGGCTTCGACCAGCTTCAGACGCTTGACGAGCTTCTTGCGCGCGGCTTCCGAGGTCGCCTTGCGCAGCTTCTTGCGCATCATGGTCTTCTCGGAATCGCCTTCCATGACGTCAGCGTCATAGTCGAACGGATCCGGCAGGCCCTTTTCTTTCGCCGCGAGGCTCAGGTCGCGTTCCTGGTCGTTCGGAATACCCCAGTCGTAGCTGGAGAGCGCGCGCTTGATGGCTTCCGCACCGATTCCGACGTCGATGCCCGCATCCGGATATTCATCCAGCAGGTCTTCGCAGCGGATTTCGTCTAGCAGGTACTGGTCGCGTTTCTTGCCGTTCTTATAAGAATCGATCTGATCGGATTCACAGACGCCCTTGTCGAGCACCAGGAACTTCTCGAAATACAGAACCGGCTCGACGTCCTTGAGCGGCAGATCCAGCATCGTGGCGATGCGGCTCGGCAGGGACTTCAGGAACCAGATATGTGCAACCGGGGAAGCCAGTTCGATATGGCCCATGCGCTCACGGCGCACCTTGGCCAGCGTGACTTCCACACCGCATTTTTCGCAGACAATACCGCGGAACTTCATCCGCTTGTACTTGCCACAGAGGCACTCGTAATCCTTGATCGGGCCAAAGATACGAGCACAGAACAGACCGTCACGCTCAGGCTTGAACGTCCGGTAGTTGATGGTCTCCGGCTTCTTGATTTCGCCGTAAGACCACGACCGCACCTGCTCGCTGGAAGCGAGCTGGATCTTGATCTGGTCGAAGGTCACCGACTGGCCGGTCTGACCCAGGATCTTCATGAGTTCGTTCATGCGCCGAAACCCCAATGTGTACCGCGGCGTCCCGCGGACACCTTAAAAATGAACCGTGGCGAGAAGGAGGGAGCGGGCAATTAAAGCCCGCTCTGCTCGAGTTCGACGTTCAGGCCGAGCGACTTCAGTTCCTTGATCAGAACGTTGAAGCTCTCCGGAATGCCTGCTTCGAAATCGTCCTGCTCGCGAACGATTGCCTCGTAGACCTTGGTACGGCCGGACACGTCATCCGACTTCACCGTCAGCATTTCCTGCAGCGTGTAGGCTGCACCGTATGCCTCAAGGGCCCACACTTCCATTTCACCAAAGCGCTGACCACCGAACTGCGCCTTACCACCCAGCGGCTGCTGCGTGACGAGCGAGTAAGGACCGATCGAACGGGCATGGATCTTGTCATCGACAAGGTGATGCAGCTTCAGCATGTAGATATAGCCAACCGTCGTCTGACGCTCGAACGGCTCACCCGTACGACCATCGATCAGCTGCGACTGGCCCGACTTGTTGACGCCAGCCTTCTCGAGCATCTCTTCGATGTCCGGGATGGAGGCACCGTCAAACACCGGCGTTGCGATCGGCAGACCCTTGCGAAGGTTGTTCGCAAGCTCGATCAGCTGTTCGTTTGGCAGGGTCGCCACATCTTCGTTGAAGATGACATCGCCATAGACTTCATGCAGACGATCCAGCAGCTCCTGCTTGCGCTCACCGGTCCGCTGATACTCGTCCACCATATCACCGATGCTTGCGCCGATATTGGCACAGGCCCAGCCCAGATGGGTTTCGAGGATCTGACCGATGTTCATGCGCGACGGCACACCCAGCGGGTTCAGTACGATGTCGACGGCCTGACCATTCTCAAGGAAAGGCATATCCTCAACTGGAACAACGCGGGAGACGACACCCTTGTTACCGTGACGACCAGCCATCTTGTCACCCGGCTGAAGCTTGCGCTTCACGGCAACGAAGACCTTGACCATCTTCATCACGCCAGGCGGCAGCTCGTCACCACGCTGCAGCTTCTCGACCTTGCTGTCGAAACGCGCATCGATCCGGCGGGTCGCTTCCTTGAACTCACCACGCAGCTTTTCAAGCTCCGCCATAACTTCGTCGGATGTGACCGTGATGCTAGCCCAGGTCGCACGATGATGCTCGTCCAGAACTTCTTCTGTGATCGGCGTACCGGAGCGGATGCCCTTGAAGCCGGCACCGGCCGTCTGACCAACCAGACGCTCACGCAGACGGTTGTAGAAGCTGCGCTCCTGAATGCCACGCTCGTCGTCACGGTCCTTGGTGAGACGCTCGATTTCGGCACGCTCGATGGCCATCGCACGCTCGTCCTTGTCCACGCCACGGCGGGAGAAGACGCGAACGTCGACAATCGTACCCGTCGTGCCAGGCGGCAGCTTCAGGGACGTGTCACGGACATCGGAAGCCTTTTCGCCGAAGATGGCGCGCAGAAGCTTTTCTTCAGGCGTCATCGGGCTTTCACCCTTCGGCGTCACCTTGCCAACGAGAATGTCGCCCGGGTTCACCTCGGCGCCAACATAGACGATACCGGCTTCGTCGAGGTTACGCAGGGCTTCCTCACCGACATTCGGAATGTCACGCGTGATTTCTTCCTGACCCAGCTTCGTATCACGAGCCATGACTTCGAACTCTTCGATATGGATCGAAGTGAAGACGTCGTCACGGGCAATACGCTCGGAGATCAGGATGGAATCTTCGAAGTTGTAACCGTTCCAGGGCATGAACGCGACGAGCACGTTGCGGCCCAGAGCCAGTTCACCCAGCTCGGTGGACGGACCATCGGCGATGATGTCGCCGGCATGAACCGTGTCACCGACCTTTACCAGCGGACGCTGGTTGATGCAGGTGGACTGGTTGGAGCGCATATACTTGCGCAGACGATAGATATCGACACCCTGCGTGGCACCAGCTTCATCCGTTGCACGGACGACGATACGGGCACCATCGATCTGGTCAACCACGCCGCGGCGCTTGGCCACGATGGTCGCACCCGAGTCATGCGCCACAGCAGCTTCCATGCCGGTACCGACCAGCGAGGCATCAGCCTTCACCAGCGGCACGGCCTGACGCTGCATGTTCGCGCCCATCAATGCGCGGTTGGCGTCATCGTTCTCAAGGAACGGAATGAGCGCGGCAGCAACAGAGACAAGCTGCTTCGGCGAAACGTCACAGGCCGTGACCTGCTCCGGCGGAACGACGCGGAAGTCACCCGAGCGACGAACGGAAACGAGTTCGTCCGTCAGGCGACCCTGGTCGTTCTGCTTGGCATCAGCCTGGGCGACGACGAGCTTCTCTTCTTCCATGGCGGAAAGATATTTCCAGCCATCCTGAAGAACGCCCTCTTCCACCAGACGATACGGCGTCTCGATGAAGCCGTACTTGTTCACCTTGGCATAGGTCGACAGCGAGTTGATCAGACCGATGTTCGGGCCTTCCGGCGTCTCGATCGGGCAGATACGGCCGTAATGCGTCGGATGAACGTCACGGACTTCGAAGCCTGCACGCTCACGGGTCAGACCGCCCGGGCCAAGCGCCGAAAGACGACGCTTGTGCGTCACTTCGGAGAGCGGGTTCGTCTGGTCCATGAACTGGCTGAGCTGCGAGGAGCCGAAGAACTCACGCACGGCAGCGGCAGCCGGCTTCGCGTTGATCAGGTCATGCGGCATGACCGTATCGATATCGACGGAACCCATACGCTCGCGGATAGCGCGCTCCATGCGGAGCAGGCCAACGCGATACTGGTTTTCCATCAGTTCGCCGACAGAGCGGACACGACGGTTACCAAGGTTGTCAATATCATCGATCTGACCGCGACCATCCTTCAGGTCGCACATGATCTTGATCGTGCGCAGAATGTCTTCCTTGCGCAGCACGCGCAGGGTATCCGGCGCGTCGACATCAAGACGCATGTTCATCTTCACACGACCGACCGCGGAAAGGTCATAGCGGCCCTGGTCGAAGAACAGACCATGGAACATGGCTTCTGCCGTTTCCTTGGTCGGCGGCTCGCCCGGACGCATGATGCGGTAGATGTCGATGAGCGCTTCATCACGGCAGCTGTTCTTGTCGGCAGCCAGCGTGTTGCGGATCCAGGGGCCATGCGAACCGTCAACGGACAGCAGCGGAAGCTCAGTGATCCCCATTTCCTCAAGCGCGGCCAGGCGGTCTTCCGTCAGCTCTTCGCCTGCTTCGCCATAAATCTCGCCCGTGTTCTCGTTCACGAGATCATAGGCCAGGAAGCGTCCGAGGATATCGAGGCGACCGACCTGCACGACGCGGGTCTTTTCCGCGATCTTGCGGACCATGCGCGCGGTCAGCTTGGCATCAGCCTCGGCAACCACTTCGCCCGTGTCGGCATCGACCAGCGGGCTGAGCAGCTTCAGGCCACGGAAGGCATCCGGATCGAACGGACGCGCCCATTCGCCACCCAGACGGGTGAACGGCACGGCTTCATAGAAATAGGACAGGATTTCATCCTGATCCATGCCGCGGATATCGAGACCCTCGACATCGCCACCGTCCGCAATCTTCTGCTCACGCTGCGCGAGGTAGTTTGCACCTTCAAGCGCATAAAGAAGCGTGGTGACCGGCAGCTTGCGCTTGCGGTCGATGCGGACATAGATCAGGTCCTTGGCATCGAATTCGAAATCGAGCCAGGAACCACGATACGGAATGACGCGGGCAGCAAAGAGGTATTTGCCCGAAGAATGCGTCTTGCCCTTGTCGTGATCAAAGAACACGCCAGGGCTACGATGCATCTGCGAGACGATGACACGCTCGGTGCCATTGATGATGAAGGTGCCGTTATCGGTCATGAGCGGCATGTCGCCCATGTAAACCGGCTGCTCCTTCATGTCGTGGATCGAGCGTGAGCCCGTATCCTCGTCGATGTCCCACGTCGTCAGACGAAGAATGACTTTCAGCGGCGCTGCATAGGTCAGACCGCGCTGAATGCATTCTTCGACGTCATATTTCGGATCTTCGAATTCGTAGGACATGAAGTCCAGACGACCGCGACCCGCAAAATCGTTGATCGGAAAAACCGAACGGAAGACTTCCTGAAGCCCGGCATCCTGCCGGCTGTCAGGGCTCACGTTCATCTGCAGGAATGCCTCATAGGAGGCGCGCTGCACGTCGATCAAATTGGGCATCGGCGCAATTTCGGGAATACGCCCGAAACTTTTGCGGATCCTTTTGCGTCCCGTGAACGATTTGGTGATCGCGTTCATCTCTTCTGCCCTCTGCACCAGACCTTCGAGTCGCCCGTAAACGGCGCTGGGAATCTGGCCCCAGCATTGCGGACGACCGGAACGACCGGTCATTATGAAATTTTCAGTACGTGGCGAGCCGCGCACTATACGCCCGTTTTGCTCCAACGGCAAATCGGGCGGGAACCGCATGCGATCCCCGCCCCATCTGTCTGCCAGGCAGAGGCTGCTCCGCGAGCGGTGCAGCCTGAAGTCAGTGAATTACTTGACTTCAACCTTGGCGCCGGCGTCTTCAAGAGCCTTCTTGATCTTGGCAGCTTCGTCCTTGGACGCGCCTTCCTTGACGGTCTTCGGTGCGCCTTCGACCAGGTCCTTGGCTTCCTTCAGACCCAGGCCCGTGATGCCACGGACTTCCTTAATCACGTTGATCTTCTTGTCGCCGGCATCAGCCAGGACAACCGTGAATTCGGTCTGCTCTTCAGCAGGTGCAGCAGCAGCGCCACCGGCAGCAGCAGCAACTGCAACCGGAGCAGCAGCGGAAACGCCCCACTTCTCTTCGAGCATCTTGGAGAGTTCTGCAGCTTCCAGAACGGTCAGAGCGGACAGCTCTTCAACAATCTTTGCCAGATCGGCCATGGTCTTATCCTAATATGATGTACTGTTGATCAGGTTCAAGCCTACGCCGCAACGCAGACCTTCATTCTCAGGCGGCTTCTGCTTCGCCGGCCTTGGCATAGGCGCCAAAGACGCGAGCAAGCTGGCCAGCCGGCGCCTGGACAACACCTGCAATACGCGTGGCCGGGGTATTGATCATACCCACCAGCTTTGCGCGCAGCTCGTCCAGCGACGGCAGCTCGGCAAGGGCCTTGATTCCATCGACGCCAAGCGTCTGGGAACCGAGGGCACCACCAAGTACCACCAGTTTGTCGTTCGTCTTGGCGAACTCGACGATCACCTTTGCCACTGCTGCCGGGTCTTCGGACCACGCAAGCGCGGTCGGTCCCTTGAGCAGCGGCGCGATGCCGTCGAATTGGGTCCCATCCAGAGCACGGCTGGCCAGCCGGTTCTTCGCAACCTTGTATGTCGCCCCTGCCGCACGAATGCGTCGACGCAGTTCCGTCACATCGGCAACCGTCAGACCCTTGTTCTGGGTGACGACAACCATGGACGTGCTGCCAAACACATCGGCGAGGAACTCAACAAAGGCCCGTTTTTCCGTACGGTCCAAAACCTGTCTCCTCGTCAGTCCAGCTTTCACCGGACCAGGTTACCCATGGAACCACCTCTTTCGAAGCGGTCCCGCTCGCCTGTCCACAGAAGTGAGCGAACCCAGCACATCGCAGCAGAGCCACTAATACTGTCGCCCCGTCTGACGCCCGCGATCCCGAAAGATCCTTAAAGCCCCGAAGGTCCACGTGCGGTCTTGGACAGGTTTGGAAGCAGCCCGCCGAAGCAGGCCACCCCTAAGCCATCATACCCGAAGGCATGACGTCATTTCGTGGAGGTCTTTCCCAGAAGGAAGACCTCCTGTCAATCAGGCTTCGAAGCTCGCAACGTCAACGCGAACACCCGGGCCCATCGTGGAAGACAGAGCTGCCTTCTTCAGATACGTACCCTTGGCACCCGTCGGACGAGCCTTCTGCACGGCGTCGACCAGAGCGTTGATGTTCTCGACGAGCTTGGCTTCGTCGAAGGAAGCCTTGCCAACGCCAGCGTGGATGATACCGGCCTTCTCGGCGCGGTATTCGACCTGACCGGACTTGGCTGCCGTGATGGCACCCTTGACGTCCATGGTCACCGTGCCGAGACGCGGGTTCGGCATCAGACCACGCGGGCCGAGGATCTTACCGAGACGACCCACGAGAGCCATCATGTCCGGCGTTGCAATGCAGCGGTCGAAATCGATTTCGCCAGCCTGGATCTTTTCAGCCAGATCTTCCGCACCGACAACTTCTGCACCGGCAGCCAAGGCTTCTTCAGCCTTCGGGCCACGGGCGAAAACGCCGACGCGAAGGGTCTTGCCCGTGCCGTTCGGCAGGGAGATCAGACCACGGACCATCTGGTCAGCATGACGCGGGTCAATGCCAAGGTTCAGCGAGATTTCGATCGTCTCGTCGAACTTTGCCTTGGCGTTGCTCTTTACCAGAGCGACAGCCTCGGACAGACCATACGGCTTATTACGCTCGACAGTTGCCTGTGCGGCGTTCAGACGCTTGTTCTTGGCCATGATATCAGCCCTCCACCACGTTCAGGCCCATCGACTTGGCAGAACCGGCGAGCATGCGCACGGCACCGTCAATGTCGTTGGCGTTCATGTCCTTGAACTTCGTCTCAGCGATCTCGCGAAGCTGAGCCGTCGTCACGGAACCAACCGCAGCAGACTTGCCAACCGTCTGGCTGCCCTTGGAAATTTTGGCAGCCTTCAGCAGGAAGTACGTGTTCGGCGGCGTCTTCGTGATGAAGGAGAACGTGCGATCCGCATAGGCGGTGATGACCACCGGGATCGGCATGCCGGGCTCGAGCTGCTGGGTCTTGGCGTTGAACTCCTTGCAGAACTGCATGATGTTCAGGCCGCGCTGACCCAGAGCCGGACCAACCGGCGGAGAAGGATTGGCTTTACCAGCCGGGATCTGAAGCTTGATGTAGCCAACAACTTTTTTGGCCATATCCGGGACTCCCCTGTTTGTCGTTCCCGAACCGCGGTTCAACGGAGTCGGCCGTGCCAGCTCCTCCCGCGTTCGAAGTGAGGCGGACCCCTAGACCAGTCAGGGCCGTTTCGTCAAGCCTTGCTGGACATTCGCCGACACCTGATCACCGCGCAGATCATTGTCCAGCGGCTTGGCGTGATTATCGATGCCATTGACCGGCTTCGGAGTGCGCAGATTGTTATACTGAAGCGGACCGAACGGATCGATCTGTTTGATACCCGGCAGGTCAGCCGTGCTCCAGCCACCACCCAAGGCACGGACCAGACGCACGGAGGACTGGACCTGCGCCGTCTGCACCTCGACCTCGGCCAGACGCGCCTGAAGCGCATCCTGCTGCGCCACGAGGGCATCAAGATAGTTCGACAGACCGCCAGTATAGAGCGCCATGGTCATGTTCTGCGTCCGCAGCGCGGCTTCCACCGCTTTCTGCTGCTGGTCCTGTGCGATCTTGAACTGCCTTGTCTGCGTCAGACCATCCTCAACGTCCTGAAACGCCGAAAGGACCACGGAGCGGTAGTTGTCCACCATCTCCCGGTACTGCGACCAGGACCGTTGCAGGGCCGCACGCCGTAGGCCACCCGTAAAGGCCGGTTCAACCGCCTGAACCGCAATCTTCCAGAAAGCCCGGGAGATGCTGGCGAGATCGAACCCACCATCCTCGAAGCCGCCCTCGGCGCTGAAGGTGATGTGCGGATAGAAGGCGGCACGTGACACGCCGATCGCACGAGCCGACGCGGCCATCTGGCGCTCAGCGATTGCGATATCCGGACGGCGCTCAAGCAGCGAGGCAGGCAGTCCGGCGTCGATTTTCACGACCCCGAAATGCATCTTCACGTCCTTGACGGGCGCGATATGGAAACCTGCTGGAGCCGTGTTCAGCAGAACTGCGATCGCATGTTCCATGACATTGCGCCGGGCGATCAGATTGCTCTTTCCGGCCTGTGCCGAATAAAGCTGCGTTTCTGCACGCGAGACATCGAGACCCGCACCGATTGACCCCGCCTGACGCAGTTCCGTGATTTCAACCGCGGCATGGAAGTAGCGGATGGAGTCATCATAGACCGCATTCTGCGCATCCAGTCCGCGCAGCGCGATGTAATCCGACGCCAGTTCGGCCTCCAAGCTCAGTCGTGCGAGCGCATACTGGCCCGCCGAAGCCTGTGCGAGGTTTTTCTGCATCCGCGTGGTGTTGCGGATTGAATCCCAGAAATCCGGTTCCCAGGTTGCAGCGCCGCTGTAAGCCTGATTGGATTCATAGACGAGGCTGCTGCTGGTGGCCGTGTTGTTATACAGCCGGCCTACGGAACCCTTGTTGTCGCTCATGTGAGCAGCACCGGTGACCTGCGGATACAGACGGCTTTCCGTCTCGCGGGCCACATCCCGGGCCTGCGTGAAGGCTTCCGCCTGTGCCTGCAGGTCGGGATTGACGGCCAGCATGCGCCTTTCAAGCCCATCAAGGATGGGATCGTTGAACATGGTCCACCAGTCGCTGCGAACAGCACCATCCGCGGGCTGCGCGTTGACCATCAGCCCCTTCCCTTCCCAGCCGTCGGGATAGAGGAATTTCTGGGGATGATATTCCGGCGCCAGATCACATGAAGCCAGCCCGATCGAGAGCACGCCAGCCAGAGCCGTCGTGATTCGCCACCTGGAGCGGTTACGTCTGGAAGAGGCCGGGGTGGCTGGAGATGACTGGGAACATTCCGGTTTCATCAGCGAGATCCGGCCTCCTCAGGGTTTGCATCATGCTGACGGACAGGCTGCTGATCGGCATCCTGCTGCGCCTTGCTCGGCGTGTTGTATCCCGGTGTGGTCGGGACGATCTTGACCTCGTCCCCTTCCAGCAGATCAGCCGTAGGGTTGGCAACCACGCGGTCGTCTTTTGTAATACCGCTGAGCACCTGAACTGTCGTCCCGAAATTGATGCCGACTTTCACGTTCACCAGATGGGCATGGTTGTTGATGACCTTGGCCACCTGCGTCCCTTCAGCCCGGAAGATGATTGCGCCTTCCGGCAGGATCAGGATGTTCGGGTTTCCCGGAGCCGAAATATGGGCCGTGGCATAAGAGTTCGGCCATAGCAGATTGTCGCTGTTATCCAGCGTCAGCTCGGTCGTGACCGTACGGGTCGCGGCATTGAAGGCATTGGCTGTTGCAAGGAATGTCGCCCGGAAGCGGCTTCCCGGATACTGCGGCACCGTCAATTCGGCCTCGATCTTCGGTGAGATGACGCTCGCGAAGTCCTGCGGCACAGAGACGAACACACGCATGCGGTGCACATCGGCGACCGAGAACAGCTCGGAGGCCGTACCGCGTGAATTGAGGTTCCCGCCCCCGGCATTCACGTAATCACCCACGTTCACCAGACGCGACGTCACGATGCCATCGAAAGGCGCGACGATCTTCTTGAAGTCTTCGAGAGCCTGAAAACGGTCCACGTCATGACGCGCGGCTTCGAGTTCGGCTTTCTGTGCAGCAGCGTTGGCGGCCTGCACGTCCACTTCCTGACGGGACACAGCCTGCGTTCCCTTCAGCGCCGTCCAGCGCTGGGTCGTGATCACGGCCAGATTGTAGCGCGCCAGAATGACGTTGTAATGCGCCTTGGCGGCTTCGAACTGGGCATCGATGCTTGGCGTGCTGATTTCCGCCAGAACGTCACCGCGCTTCACATGCGCGCCGTAGTCCTTGTACCACATCTTCACGTAGCCCGAGACCTGCGCGTAGATCGGCGCCTCATACCAGGCGGCCAGGTTGGCCGGCAGATCCACCTGCCGTGTCTTCGGACCCGGCTGCGGCGTGATCAGGGTGACGGGCGGAATGGCCGCATCTTCCGTCGCGCCCGTCAGGGAATGATAATGCGTTCCCCGCTGTACGATGCCCCAGGCGGCCAGCGCGATCGCCAGCAGGACCACCACCAGCAGGATGATCTTGCCCCGCGCTCCGGAGCCCGTGCGTGCCGGATGGTTTGTCGGAGGCACGTGCCCCTGATCCGTAGAATGGCTCACGCGTGGTCTCCTTCAGGCTCAGCAGGACGCCTGTAATGAATAAGGGCAAATACGCAGGGGACGAACAGCAGTGTGGCAACGGTCGCAACCAGCAGGCCACCGATCACCGCCTTGCCCAGCGGGGCATTGTCGGAATTGCTGATGGACATCGGAATCATGCCGATCATCATAGCTAGCGCCGTCATCAGAACCGGGCGGATACGTTCGTACCCCGCTTCCAGTGCCGCTGTGATGGCATCGCCATGATGGTCCATCCGTTCACGGGCGAAGGACACCACAAGGATGGCGTTGGCCGTGGCCGTACCCATGCACATGATCGCGCCCGTCAGCGCTGGCACCGACATGGAGGTATGCGTCAGGAACAGGCTCCACGAGATGCCACCCAGCGCACCCGGCAGGGCCGTAATGATGACGAACGGATCAAGCCAGGACTGAAAGTTCACGACGATGATCAGGTAAACCAGCACGATCGACAGCGCGAGCCCGCCGATCAGCTGCACATAGGCGTCGTTCATCGTCACGGCCTGACCACGAACCACAAGGCTCGAACCATGCGGCAGAAGCTTGCGCTCCTGATCGACAATCCGATTCACCGCCCGTGAGACGGTCCCGAGATCCATGTCTTCCGGCGCGGCATAGATGTCGAAGACCGGCATGATGTTGTAATGCGCGACCTCCGCCGGCGTCCCGGTCTGGACCAGTTCACTCAGACCACCCAGAAGCTGCGGCGTCTGGTTGGTCGGATTGCCGTCTCCCTTGTCGATCGGGAGGATTTCCAGATCGTTCATGGTCTGCAGATAGTTCGCAGGTGTCTGCACGTCGATCAGCTGTGACGTGCCCTGGGCATTCAGGTAATAGGTCTGCCCCACCTGACCACTGCCGGAGAGCGTGACAAGCGCGTTCAGGGCCACATCACGCTCGGTGATGCCTGTTCCCAGCGCAAAGCTTCGACGGTTATTGACCATGATGGTCGGCTGCGTCATCGGCTCCTGAATGGAGACGTCGGCAATGCCCGGAATGTGACGGAGCTTCTTGGCGAGCCTCGTGGCAAATTTGAAGTTTCCGCTCAGATCACGACCGACGACCTGCACGTCGATCGGTGACGGCAGACCGAAGTTCAGGATCTTGGCCGTCAGGTCACCCGGCTGGAACGTAAAGACCGTGCCCGGGAAGTCGTTCGTCAGCCCCTTGCGGAGCGTGCGGCGATATTCCGGGATCGGGCTTTCGGAATTGCGCAGCTGGATGGTGATGTCGCAGTCCTGCGATCCGACGGTCGGAGACGGGATCATTGCCTGGTTCAGCTGACTGAACGGCAGGCCACAGTTATGCACGACATTGACCACCTGTCCCGGCAGCAGACTGCGGATCCGGCGCTCGGCCAGCCCGGCGATCTTGCCGGTTTCTTCCAGCCGGCTTCCGATGGGCGCGCGCATGTGCATCTGCAGCGTCCCTGACTTGATCTCGGGGAAGAAGTCCTGCCCGATGAACAGCAGCAGCGCCATGGACGAGATGGCCGCCAGCAGGAACAGCGTCACGAAACGGCCACGGATCGAGATCAATGTCTCGAGGACGGTCTTGTAATGCTCGCGGAAGCTGGTGAAGCGCGCCTCGAAACCCTGCTGGAAACGTCCGAAAATGCTGAGCTTGCGATTATGCCATTCGGGATCGCGATGCATCCGCACCTGCGCCGCCAGCATCCAGTTCGCCATCGTCGGCACCAGTGTCCGCGACAGGATGAAGGATGCGATCATCGCAAAGATGATGGCTTCGGCCATCGGCATGAACAGCCAGCCGGAAATGCCCGTCAGTTCGAACAGCGGCAGCCATACGATGCAGATACAGGTCGTGGACACGAAGGTCGGAATGACGATCTGGTTCGCCGCATCAATGATGGCGTCCTCAAGGTCTTTGCCGGTCTCAAGATGTGCATCGATGTTCTCGATCATGACGGTCGCATCATCCACGAGAATACCGACGGCCAGCGCCAGACCGCCCAGCGTCATCACGTTGATGGACTGCCCCGCAATGCTCAGCCCGATGATCGAGCACAGCATGGCCAGAGGAATGGACGTCGCCACGATCACGGTCGAGCGCCACGAGCCCAGGAACAGCATGACTGTCAGGCTGGTCAGGATGGCGGCGGTGATCATTTCCCGCACCACGTCCACAACCGATTCCTTCACGAAGCTCGACGCATCGGTCAGGACGTTCATCGTCGTTCCGGCTGGCAGCGTCGCCCCGACCTGCGGCAGGAGCTTCTTGATCCCGCTCACGACAGACAGAGTGGACGCGTCACCGCTCTTGAGGATGACGATCAGCACTGCCTGCTGCCCCTTCACAAGGACAGCGTTGATCTGCGGCGGCCCTCCCCGGTGCACCCAGGCGACATCCCGCAGATAGATCACGGAATTGCCGACCTGCTTGATCGGCATCTTGTTGAACACATCCAGATCAAGGGGCGTGGAGTTGGTCTTCACCATCCAGTCAAGCTGGCCGATCCGCTGGTCACCCGCCGGAAGAACGATGTTCTGCAGGTTCAGTGCGGAGGCCACGTCCTCAGGCGACAGCCTGTGCGCGAGAAGCTTGATCGGATCAATATCCACCATGATGTCCGGCGCAAGACCACCATAGGGATTGGGAATGGCCGCCCCGGGCACGGAAATCAGCTCCGGCCGTATCAGGTTGGACGCCATGTTGTAGATTTCCGACCCGGACATGGTCGGATTGTTGACCTGCAGCGTCAGAACCGGAACGGAAGACGCATCCATCGCCAGAATCAGCGGCGGCGTTGAACCGTTCGGCAGCTGCTTGATGACCGTCTGGGACACCGACGTAATCTGCGTCTGTGCAACAGCCGTATTGGTCCCCGGCTGGAAGAACACCTTCACGATGCCACGCCCGTAATAGGACGAGCTCTCGATATGCTCGATGTTGCTAACCGTCGCCGTCAGTGACCGTTCGTAATAGTAAACGATACGGCCCGACATATCCTCCGGCATCAGACCCGTATAGGACCAGATGACCGCCACGATCGGAATCTTGATGGACGGGAACACGTCCGTCGGCGTGGAAACAATGGCCCTGACGCCGAAAATCAGGATCATGATCGACAGGACGACGAAGGTATAAGGCCGCTTCAGTGCGGTAACAACGATGGCATTCATGCGGTCAGACTACCCCTGCGGGCTCTTCCTGGTCCGGTCATTCTCAACGGGTGTCCCCTTGCAAATTGATCCGAGTCATATCCATCGGGACTCAGACGACAAGGAAAATTCTGTTTAAATATCAAGACACGCGGCAAACATTGACACAGTAAGACACATTACACCCACACCTCAGACAGATGCGGGTGCCGCGAAATGAATGGTAAAAACCGCTCCGGGCAACGCGTCGCCGGGTCGGGCCGCCACAATATCAACGGTCGCGCCATGCAGTCGCAGGATGGCAGATACCAGGCTCAGACCCAGCCCGCTCCCCGGAACATGGCGGCTTTTGTCCGAACGATAGAAGCGCCCCATGACAGCCTTGCGTTCGTCTTCCGCAATCCCGATCCCCGTATCCGCGACCCGCAGCCAGCATGCGCCATCAGCCCCCTGTCCGGCACTGAGTTTGACCGTTCCGGGAGCCGGGGTAAATTTGATCGCATTATCCACAAGATTGGCCAGAACCTCGTTCAGCAGATCCTTATCCCCGAACAACGGCACAGGTTCTGACGAGTCCGCCATCTGAAGCGTCACGCCTTCCGTTTCAGCAATAGGCTCATACAGATCCACGACACCGACAAGCAGTTCGCGCAGATCCATCATCGCAAAACCCGCCCGGCGGCGACCGTTCTCAATTTCGCCGATCCGCAGCAGGGCTGTGATGACGGAAAAACACTGCTCCAGATCCAATGTCGCCCGCTCGATCGCACCCTGAAGCGCGGCCGGATCATTTGTAATGGCCGAAACACGCTCCAACCGGGCCTTCACGCGTGCCAGAGGGGTCCGCAGATCATGGGCGATGTCATTGCCCACATCCCGGATCTCATCGAGCAGATGTTCCAGCCGGTCCAGCATCCGGTTGACCGAGACCGCAAGCCGCTCGATATCGTCGCGCTCCCGACCGGTCGGCAGGCGCTCGTGCAGATCGCCATCCATGATGCGGTCAATCGCCTCATGCATGTCCTTGATCCGCCCCAGCGCACGATGGCTCAGGAAAATCCCGGCCATCAGAGCAAACGCCACGACCGGGACGACAGACATCAATGCCGCACGCTTGGTGATGTAGCGCAGTTCATTCGCCATGTGCAGCGAACGGGCCAGAACGAGAATACGGTCGCGGTTGCCGTTCGTCCCCTCGACCTCGACGGCCAGATACCGCATTTCGTAGGGCGTATCCCCCGGCGGCGCATCCCACAGACGCTGCGTCCTGGGCGAGACCTCAAGCCCGACCGGCCATTTCTTGATGTCACCCGCAATCCGGTTGCGGCTCATGTCGAACAGGGCTGCCCCGTTGAGGATCACGCGCAGATCGGTCTTGCTGCGCTCGCGAACTTCATATTCAAGCTGGGCCGGCGTTTCATGAACCAGCAGCGCCGCCTCACGCTGGAGCAGATCGGTCGAGCGCTGCTGCTCGTATCCGCTCATCTGGCCGTAAACGAGCCCGAACTGCAGCGCCATTCCCGCGATGATCGCCACAACAAAGGCCAGTGTCAGCCGGAACGTAGCCGTCCGGAAAAGATCAGCCCGGAAGAGTTCGGAAAGGCGCAGGTCAGCCCGGGACACGCAGACTGAACCCGGCACCGCGTATGCTGTGAATGAGCGGCGCCTCACCGGGCACGTCGATCTTGCGACGCAGTTTCCCGATATGGACATCGACCAGGTTCGTCTGCGGAACAAACCGGTAATTCCACACATCTTCAAGCAGCATGGTGCGCGTCAGTACGGTGTCGGGGCGGCGCATCATGTATTCCAGCAGGCGGAACTCGCGCGGCAGGAGATCGATTTCCTGCCCGTTACGGAACACCCTGCGCTCGATCAGATCCATTTCAAGTGGGCCAACCCGCAGCATCGTCACGCGGCTGTCTGTCGGACGCCGCAGAAGTGCTTCCAGACGGGCCGCAAGTTCTTCCATGGCAAAGGGCTTGGTCAGATAGTCGTCTCCGCCCGCCTTGAGGCCGCTCACCCGGTCATCCACCGCCGAAAGCGCGGAGAGCACCAGAACGGGAATGTTGATCCGCTGGGCCCGGACGCTCTCGATAACGGTCAGCCCGTCCAGTTCCGGCAGCATGCGGTCCACGATCATCAGATCGAACTGCCCGGCACAGGCATGGTCCAGCCCTTCAACGCCCGTTGCAGCGCGCGTCACGTCATAGCCGCGCGTCGTCAACTCCTCGGCGACCTCGGCCGCAATGCTGTCGTCATCCTCGATCAGCAGAAGCCGGGGAGAGGGTTCGGGAAGGCGCTCAGGCGCCCCGGATTCATGTGCGGACGTCATGTTCATGATCTTCACATGGGGCAGCGTCCCATGTCATCCAATTAAAATCGCTCTTAAAGGCGCCGAGCCTCAGGACAGGGACGTCTCGTCCAGCGCCTCTTCCATTTCATCCGCCGTGCCGTCCAGAGCCCGCAGCCTTCGCCCAAGTACGCGGGTGCGACGCCGGGCCTCCTCGATCGTGTTGCCCATCGTCCCCGCACTGCGGTGCAGCTTTTCCAGAACCTGATCCATCCGAAGCATTTCCTGCCGCGTCGCCCCCAGAAGCCCCGCGATCGCCTCCGTCCGCTCTTCGAGCGTCAGCGTGACATATCCCAGATGCACCGTCCGCAGCATCGCGGGCAGCAGTGACGGCCCCATCACCATCACCCGATACAGCCGCCCGATCTCGTCAATCACGCCCGGCATCCGGGCGATTTCGGCATAAAGCCCGTCCGTCGGCAGATAGAGTACGGCAAATTCGACCGTCACCGGCGGCAGGATATATTTGGACGCGATTTTCTTCGCCTCGAACCGGATGACATTTTCAAGCTCCCGCCGGGCCTGCCGTTCGGCCAGCGCGTCTCCCGCTTCCGAAGCATTCAGCAGACGTTCATAGGCTTCGGTCGGGAACTTGCTGTCGATCGCGAGGCGTGGCGGCGTCTCCGTACCCCGCACCGGCATCTTCACGGCGAACTCAACGTTCTCGCCTGCCGTCCCAAGACGGAAATTCGTGTCATAACTGCCTTCGGGGAGAATATCGTCCAGAATGGCCCGGCACTGCGCCTCGCCCCAGCCACCGCGCGTCTTCACGTTCGAAAACAGCCGCTTCAGATCGCCGATCTGCGCCGTCACACTCGTGACTTCGCCCAAGGCCTTCTGCATGGCGCTGAACTGCTCCACCACGCGCTGGAAGCTGGTCTGCATCTGCTTTTCGACAGCGCCATGAAGCTGTTCGTTCACGGTCGCACGGATCCGTTCGATCTGCTCGTTCTGGCTCTGCGCCATTTCGCGCAGCGCATCAGATAGCAGGAGCCGCCCTTCCGCCTGATCCTGCCCCAGATTACGCGCCAGCGTGCTCAGACGCTCGCTGGTTTCCAGCCGGAACTGGTTCAGCCGCCCCGACAACACCCGCTCCACTTCCGACAGATGCGCCCGGTGATATTCGACGTCCTGCGCCCGTTCCTGAGCCTCGCGCTCAAGCAGACGCTCGAACCGGCCACTGCCATTGCCGCCCCGCAGGACAGCAACAAGCGCAACCAGCAGCCCTACCGCTGCCACGATCCAGGGAAGAAACTGCGCCATTCCGGAAAAACCCTCCTGCATGGCGCAGTCCTACCCCGTCAGTCCGTGACGGCCAATGCCAGTCGTCTTACGGCTGATGAATATTGCCGTAAGACGCAGCACCCAGTCCCGGGCACGAGCACGGCGCCCCCAGCGGAACCTGCGTCGGCATCTTGCAGGTGTAGATCCCGGCTTTGCAGGTATAGCCATACCCCGCGATGGGCGTGCCCGGCGCAACCGGACCGGACGCCGCCGTGCCGACACAGGCGCCAAGCCCCAGAAAGGACAGACCGGCAGCAGCACGCAGAACATGACGGAAAACGGAACGAGACATTTCGATGTGTCCTTGATCAGCCAGTTTCAGAAAACCGGAATTGGAGAAGCGGAAACGGATCGCCGCCGCACCGGTTGCCGCGTGATCGGATGCGAGAATGGCAATCCTGTGGCAGAGCGCGCCTAGCGGTGCCCGGCAGCAGCCTGTCCTGCCGCAACACCACTCGCCCAGGCCCACTGGAAATTGTGCCCGCCCAGCCAGCCTGTCACATCCACGGCCTCACCGATCGCATACAGCCCCGGAATGTCACGGGCCTCCAGCGTCTGGGACGACAGGTCTCGCGTATCAATGCCGCCGCGCATGACTTCCGCCTTGGCGTAACCTTCCGTCCCGGCCGGACGAAGCTGCCAGTTCGACACACGCTCGGCCAGCGCCCTGATTGCACGATCCGGCTGGTTCGCCAGCATCGTGTCCCCGAGCCCGGCGGCCAGAACACGCGCCAGCCGCTGGGGCAGTGCTTCCAGCAGACTCGGCGGCAGGGCTTTCGGCCTGTCTTTTTTGACCTTCAGCAGCACATTGAGCGCGTTCTGCCCCGGCAGCAGATCAATTTGCGCCGCTTCACCATTTTCAAGATAGGATGAGATCTGAAGGATCGCCGGGCCGGATACGCCACGATGCGTGAAGACCATTCCGTCCTCGAACCGCGGCCCCTTCTTGCCCACGCGCGCCACGATCGGCAGCGACACACCAGCAAGCTCCGGATCGGCGTCCGCCAGAACCAGCGGCACGAGCGCAGGTGCCGGCGGCACAATCCTCAGACCGAATTTCCGCGCCAACCGGAGCGACAGATCCGATGCTCCAAGCTTGGGAATGGACAGCCCGCCCGTCGCGAGAATCACCGCCCCGGTCCGGATCTCGCCCCCATCCGTGACGACGATGAAGCCGTGCTCCGCCTGCCGCACATCCAGAATGCGGGTCTGCATCCGCAACTCACACCCGGCGGTCCGGCATTCCGACACCAGCATGTCCACGATCTGCCCGGCCGAGCCGTCGCAGAAGAGTTGACCCCGCGCCTTCTCATGCCAGGCAATGCCGTAGCGGTTCACCAGCTTGAGAAAATCCTGCGGCGTGTATCGCGCCAGTGCAGAACGCGCGAAATGGCGGTTCTGCGAGATGAAACAGTTGGGGCCGGTCTCAAGATGCGTAAAATTGCACCGGCCACCGCCCGAAATCAGGATCTTGCGGCCCGGCTCCGGACCGTGGTCCAGAACAAGGACCCGCGCCCCGTTCTGACCGGCTGTCGCCGCAGCCATCAGCCCCGCTGCACCGGCTCCGAGCACAATCACATCGGGGTTCATCATGGCGGCTCTCAGAAATCCAGATTGGCGTAATGCGCCGGCGGCGTGATGCCACTGACCTTGTCAGACAGCAGCCCCCGGAAACAGGGCCTCGATTTCACCCGGGCATACCAGTCCTTCGCCGCAGGTGCCTTGGACCAGTTCACGTCCCCGATGAAATCCAGCGCCGACAGATGAGCCGCGGCCGCGAAATCCGCGAGCGACAATGCAGGCCCCGCAAGCCAGGACCGCGTCTCTGCCAGCCAGCCGATATAATCAAGGTGAAAGCGCATGTTCGCATAGCCGGCTCGCAGCGCATTGCCATCAGGATGCCCGCGTCCGAACTGGCGCTTGTCCACCTTTTCGCCAAGGAGATTGCGGGTAACCTCCTGCGCAAAGCGGGTCTCGAACCAGTCCACGAGCCGCCGCGTCTCGACGCGCTCGGCCAGAGTGCGTCCCAGAAGCGGTGTATCGGGATAGGCGTCATCCAGATATTCGCAGATGACACGCCCGCCCGGTACGGCCAGACCGTTTTCCTCAACCAGCACAGGCACCTCGCCTGCGGGATTGAGATGCAGAAATTCCTCACGCTGCTCCCAGACCCGTTCAATCACGGGTTCGAACGGGAGTCGCTTCTCGCTGAGGGCGAGCCTCACAAGACGGCATTGCGGAGAAAGTGGAAGGTGATGCAGGATACGCATTGCCACTTTCTAAGTCAGCCGATACCCGCTCACAAGAGCCTCACCGACTGCCCGACACAGGTCCGACGATTTTCACGATGCCCGATCCCGTTTCCACTGCCTCTTCACACGCCCCCATGCGCATCCGTGCACGCGGCCGCTCCTTTCTGGCGCTTGTCCTGTCGCCCGAGGCGCCCCTCCCCCTCTGGCTGGAAGGCCTCGACTACCAGATCGCCCGCTCTGGCGGCCTCTTCACCGGAAAGCCCGTCATCCTCGACCTCGGCCTCCTCAACGAAACCACGCCGGGTCTGGCGACGCTGCTGGATGATATTCGCCGCCGTGGTGTCCGGATCATCGGCATCGAAGGCGGAAGCCGGCACTGGCCGGCAGTTGCGCACTGGGACTGGCCGGAAACACTGGATGGCGGCCGTCCGGCGGGAGAAGTCGAGATCCCGGAAGATCCCGCCGTCAGTGCAGCAGGCCCGGTTTCGGGGGGGGGGACGCTGATCATCGACCAGCATGTCCGTTCAGGTCAGAGCATCCAGCACATGCAGGGCGATGTAATTATTCTTGGATCCGTCTCGTCTGGCGCGGAAATCGTGGCCGCAGGGTCCATCCATGTGTACGGAACATTGCGCGGCCGGGCGATCGCCGGGGTGGGCGGACAGTCCCAGAGCCGCATTTTCGCAAGCCGGATGCTGGCTGAACTGCTGGCCCTTGACGGGTATTATGCCGTCACGGAAGACATCGATCCTGCCATCCTTGGACAGGCCGCACAGGCGGCGCTGGACGAGGACCGGGTCCGTGTCCTGCCCCTGCCGGCTTAACCTGAACCGTAAATTGGGCATCACTGCCACGAAAGCACCCCTATTCGCCGGTTGCCGCGGGGCATAAAACTTTCATACAATGAGAAAACCGGTTGCGGTCCTTCGTTACAGGCAACCGCAGACCGCAAAGACGTTATTTTGGAGTATTCATGGCCAAGGTTCTGGTTGTCACTTCCGGCAAGGGTGGCGTCGGCAAGACGACATCGACCGCCGCGCTCGGCGCCGCTCTCGCTCAGAGCGGGCAGAATGTGGTGGTGGTTGATTTCGATGTCGGCCTTCGGAACCTTGACCTGGTCATGGGCGCTGAGCGCCGGGTCGTGTTCGATCTGATCAATGTCGTGCAGGGCGATGCCCGCCTGTCGCAGGCCCTGATCCGCGACAAGCGCTGCGAAACGCTCTCCATCCTCCCGGCATCCCAGACCCGTGACAAGGACGCGCTGACGTCCGAGGGCGTTGCCCGCGTCATGGACGAGCTTCGCGAGAAGTTCGACTGGGTAATCTGCGACAGCCCGGCTGGTATCGAGCGTGGCGCGCAGCTCGCCATGTATCACGCCGACATGGCCGTGATCGTGACCAATCCCGAAGTCAGCTCGGTGCGTGACTCCGACCGGATCATCGGTCTGCTCGACAGCAAGACCCAGAAGGCCGAACAGGGCGAGAAGGTCGAAAAGCACCTGCTCCTGACGCGCTATGACCCTGCCCGTGCCGCCCGCAAGGAAATGCTGAGCGTCGAGGACGTTCTCGAGATCCTCTCCATTCCGCTGCTTGGCATCGTTCCGGAAAGCGAGGATGTGCTGAAGTCCTCCAACGTCGGTGCACCCGTGACGCTCGCTGCGCCCACGAGCCTTCCTGCCCGCGCCTATTTCGAAGCAGCCCGTCGCCTGAGCGGCGAGAAGCTCGAGGTCTCGGTTCCAGTCGAGAAACGCGGTTTCTTTGACTGGCTCTTCAAGAGGGACGCATGAGTTCATGAGTTTTCTCTCAAACATCTTCGCCCGGCGGCAGCAGTCCAGCAGCGTCGCCAAGGACCGTCTGCAGATCCTGCTCGCGCATGAGCGCGGTGCGGGTGAGGCCGGTGAGTCTGATCTGATCCGCCAGCTTCACAAGGAGATCATGGAAGTGATCGCCCGTCATGTCGCCGTTGATCAGGACAAGGTCCAGATCAAGGTCGATCGTGGCAGCGGCTGCTCCATGCTCGAAATTGACGTCGAGGTTCCTCAGGAACTCAGCGGCAAGCGGGGATCCTGATCCGGATTCTTCCCGGATAGATCCTGCCCCAGACACACCGGGTGCGGCCCTGATGCCGCATCTGCAAGAGACGGAACAATACGGATGAGTGGCTTTCTTGGAAACATCATGAATCAGGCCGTCGGCGCAATTGGCGGACAGCTTGGCGAAAAATTCGGTGGCAGCATCGGCGACTTCCTCAAGGGAGACGGCCTGAACATGCTTCTCAGCCAGGCGCAGAATGCTGGTCTGACCGACAAGATCCATTCCTGGATCGGCAATGGCGAGAACCTGCCCATCACCACCGATGAACTGCGCAGCCTCCTGACGGATCAGCAGATCCAGATGATCGTCAGCAAGACGGGTCTACCCGCCGGAACGATCCTGCCGGCACTGGCACAGCTTCTCCCCGCCGCAGTGGGCAAGCACACGCCGGACGGTCAGGCACCTTCTACGACAGCCTGAAACCAGACGGCGACCAACAAATAGTAAAAAGCCCCGGTGGACCGATCCACCGGGGTTTTTTCGTATCTAAGGTCAGGTTTTCTGCCCCTGCGGCAAAGCATTGTAAGGCTGCGGTTGTTCGATCGGAAAACGGATCAGAAGATAGGGCGTGACCCTGCGATCGGTCCCTTCATTGAATGACGCAAGGCGGTTCCACTGCCCGAACGTACAATAGACATGATCCGCGGTCGCAAAGATCCCGTCCGGGGACAGGGCGCGGGGATCGCGGAGCATCATTTTGAAAGATCCATCCTGATCGCGCCGCAGGATGCAGTCATGCTCGTAATTCGTCGTATAAAGCCGGTCCTGATCATCCAGAGCCAGACCGTCCGCAACCCCCTTCTCACCTTCGTCGCGGATCGCGGGCGCCAGAACTGCATCATCCGAAGACGGATCGGCCAGAAGATCGACCGGCAGGCTGTAGAGCCGCCGACTGGTCAGGGGTGAGAAATACAGACGTTTTTCGTCCTTTGTCAGGGCAATGCCATCGACCCCGCCGGAGACGAGTTGCGGATGACCGGGGATGTAGCGGCGGGGCTCCCCTTCCACGATCGCCAAAAAGCCGGCCTCCGGCAGGATCGCGGGATGTGTTGTCAGAACCCGGCGCGCCTGCTGGGTTGCCACATCGACGATCACCAGTCCGGGCTTCGTCCCGAATGAAGAGTCCGTCACGAAGACCGTTCCCTGCGCGCCATGCGAGAGGGAAACCCGCAGGTCGTTCATGTGACTGTCCGGCAGGAGCACAGGCGCCTTGAGAATAATCTTATGCGCAACCCGGTTCGTCACCGGGTCGATACAGACGATTTTCGCCGCTCCCGGCTGCAACGGATGGCCGGCGCGCTTTCCGTCATCAATGACCCAGAGACGACCCTGACGATCCATCGTCATGCCATGAACGGAGACAAGGCACTCTGCCGGAACCTCTGCGGGCAGGCTCATAGCCGCGGAGGGATAAGGCACAACCTTTCCATCCACCAGTTCCCCCAGCGTCGCGCCCTTATGGTCCACGGCATGGCGCGGGAAGCCGACAAAGGTCCGGCCATCTGGCAGAACCACGATCCCCGACGGGCCGGGTCCGTCAAACCTGGCCACAATGTCGAGTTCGCCTAAGGGGCCTGTTCCGTTATCCTCGTTTCCGGCGGCATAGGCCTGAGTGCCCGGCAGGGCCACCGAGACTGCAAGAGACGCTGGGGCTGCCGAAGCGGCCCGCAGGAAATGACGTCGCTTCATGCACGAACTCCCGTAATCCATTTACAAGACAAACCATTTCCATAACGCCCGATCCGTGTGAAGAACGCCACAGCCCTGACAAAATGTGATCGAAATCTTTTCGGAAGCGGAAAATTGTGTTGACCTTCCGCAAATACGAAACGATTTTGTATTTCGTATAAATTACTAACTTATCGCGTGGTAAAAGTGCTGAACCAGCTCTCTCTTCGTCACCTGACCCTTCTGGGGACATCCCTCCTTGGCTCTGCGTTTGTCCTGATGACGGACGAAAGCCGGGCTGCGACGACGCAGTCCGTTCCGGTTCAGCACAAACAGGCCCATACAACACCGGTTGCCAAGAAGACGGCGAAACCAGCTCCCAGACAGGCAGCAAGGCCCACGCCCGAGGTTTCGGGGGGTAGCGAGGCTGTGGTTGTGACGGGAACGCGCGAGTTCGGCAAGAAGGCCCGGGATTCGATCGCTCCGGTCGATATCGTCACAAATCGCCAGCTGACAGGGACTGGCCAGCCTACGCTGCGAGACTCTCTGGCGCTGCTGCTTCCATCCCTGACCGTACCGACTGGCGGTTTTGATGCCGGTGCCCTGACCGACAGCATCTCGCTGCGTGGCCTCAATCCCAACGAGACGCTGGTGCTCGTGGATGGCAAGCGCCGTCACACCACGGCCAATATCTATGCCGATGCCGGCCCCTCGCAGGGCTCGACACCTGTCGATATCGACATGATCCCCATGTCCATGATCGACCATATCGAAGTCCTGCGTGACGGCGCATCCGCCCAGTATGGTTCGGACGCCATTGCGGGCGTGGTCAACATCATCCTGAAGAAGCAGAACCATGGTCTGACCATGCGCTCGAACACGGGCATTACGAGCGAAGGTGACGGTTTCCAGCAGGGCGTGTTCATCGACGGTGGTGCGAACCTGAACAATCGTGGCTTCGTGCATATCGGTGGCGATTTCGTGCATCAGGATCATACGGTGCGTTCCGGTGCCGATAACCGGACCAACACCTATGTTAACCAGCTTCTGGGCCAGCCAGAGCAGACCCGTGAGAGCGTCGCCATCAACGCGGGCTATGACATCACCGACAACGTGCAGGCCTATGCCAGCGCGACCTATGCGCATCGTCACGCGGAATCGTACCAGAACTACCGCCTGCCCTCTTCGCTCGCGAAATATCCCGGCTATTCAGCGATCTATCCTTATGGCTACGCGCCGATCGAAGAGCTGAACGAGAACGATTACGAGCTGACTGCAGGCTTCAGGGGCACGCTGGCAGGCTGGCACTGGGATGTATCTTCGGTCTTTGGCCGGGATTACGACGCCGTCAACGCCCAGAGCACGACGAATGTGGGCCTTTATGCGGCTACGGGTCAGACCCCGACATCCTTTGCCGCACAGGCCTATAACGACACGCAGTGGACGAACAGCGTCGACCTCAGCCGCAAATTCCGCACGTCCTTCTGGCCCTACGCCATCAACGTCGCGGGCGGTGCATCCTATCGCTATGAGGCTTATGCGATCGGTACGGGCTCTCCGGCCAGTTACACTTATTCCAGCTCGGACGGCTTCCCCGGCACCAACCCGGCCAATGCCGGCAAATGGTCCCGTGACGTTGCGGCAGGTTATCTGGATGTTTCCACGAACCTGATGAAGCACTGGCAGCTCGATCTGGCCGGGCGCGTCGAGCATTATACGGATGTCGGTAATACCAAGACCGGCAAGGTCTCGACCCGTTATGATTTCAGCCCGCGCTTTGCGATCCGCGGTACGTTCAGCAACGGCTTCCATGCGCCGACTCTGGCGCAGGAACATTATTCTGCCCTGTCCGTCTCCCCGACTGCGGCAAGCGGCATCATCGCGGCAAGCTCTGCTGGCGCTCTCGCCAACGGTGCTTCGGCCCTGAAGCCGGAATCTTCCACGAGCGCCGAAGGCGGCATCATCGTGGAGCCGATCAAGAAGCTGCATGTCACCGTGGACGTGTATCAGATTGATCTGCGCGACCGGATCATGCCGGGTGGAACGATCTATGGATCGCAGGCCTATAGCGCACTCGCCGCCGATGGCTTCAATCTGCCCAGTGGATCGGAAAACTGGACAGGCAGCCAGCTTGCCACCCACTGGTTTGCCAACGTGGCCAATACCCGCACGCAGGGCCTCGACCTGACGGCGAACTACCCGACCGATTTCGGCCGTTATGGTCATGCGGACTGGGATGTTGCCATCAACCTGAACCGCACGCGTCTGCGCCATCAGACCAACAGTACGACTGGCGCGCCCCTGCTGAACGCCCAGAATATTGCTTACATCACCACGGCCTATCCGCGCAGCAAGATCATTTTTGGGGGCACCTGGCGGTCGGCGCATAACAAGTGGGCCGTCTCCGTTCACGAAATCCGTTATGGCGAAACCACATCGCAGCTGACCTACTATACGGGGCCATATACCTACTCCACGAGCCACTTCCTCCAGTTCCAGAACGTGCCAAAATGGACCACGAATGCGTCTGTCACGTACAACATCACGCCGAAATGGAGTGCGACGATCGGTGGCAACAACATCTTCGCCAAGTTCCCATCAGTCGTGCCTGAAGGGAACCGCTATCTTGGCGTTCCCAAGTACTACATGAGCACATCACAGCTCGGCATGAATGGCGGCTATTACTATCTGGACGTCTCGGCACGTTTCTGATCAGCCACAAAAAAAGCGGAAGGCTTCGGCCCTCCGCTTTTTTGTGTTCTCAATGACTGTTAGCCCGGAATGCCGGTTCCACCAGTGGCTCCGAAGATCTGTCCGGTTAGGTAGCTGCCGTCCGTGCTGGCAAGCTGCACATAGAGCGGAGCGATCTCGGCGGGCTGGCCTGGGCGCTTGAGGGGAACGGTCGAGCCGAACTTCTCGACCGCGGACATGGGCTGGCCACCACTGACCTGCAGGGCCGTCCAGAACGGTCCGGGTGCGACCGCATTGACGCGGATGCCCTTGGGGACAAGCTGCTTGGCGAGGCTCTTCGTCAGATCCGCGATGCCTGCCTTGGTGATGCTGTAATCCACCAGGATTTCGGAAGGATTATAGGCGTTGGTCGAGCTCGTATTCACGATCGAACTGCCCGGCGGCATATGCGGGATGGCCGCCTTGATGATCCAGAAAAGCGCATAAAGATTGGTCTTCAGCGTCCAGTCGAAATCCTCTGTCGTCAGATCGAGGATGCTCTCATGATAATGCTGACGTCCGGCGCAGTTGATGAGACAGTCCAGACCGCCCAGCTCGCGCGCTGCATTGGCCACCAGCTTCTGACAGAATTTCTCCGAACGGATGTCGCCAGGAAGAGCCACCGCCTTGCGTCCGGCGCTCCGGATGAGATCCATGACTTCTTTTGCATCTTCTTCCTCAGCCGGAAGATAGGAAATCGCCACATCCGCCCCTTCGCGGGCAATAGCGATGGCTGCGGCGCGTCCCAGACCGGAATCTCCACCCGTTACAAGTGCCTTTCGTCCCGCCATGCGACCGGATCCCCGGTAGGAGGTTTCACCATGATCAGGACGCGGGGACATTCTGGAAGCAAGACCGGGCCATGGCTGCGGCTGGGCCTGAAAGGGACCATCCGTATAGCGCTTGGCAGGATCGGAAAGCGGGGGCGCGCCGTTTTCGGCAGACATGGTAGGGTCAGCTGCCTTTGCCCTGCTCCCTGCGGCCGCCGCAGCAGCAAGCCCCAGAGCCGCGCCTTTCAGAACCTTGCGGCGGGAATCATCGGAATTCCGTTCAGTCATGAACCTGTCCTTTTCCGTTCTCCGCAAACTGGTCCATCCCGGCCAACCCTGCGGATCATTGATTTCTGACGGAAGAGAAACAGTCTCGCGGAACAGGAAGTTTCCATAAAAACTCGGCTTTGAAGCCGGGCACTGATCTGATCAGACTTTCCTGACCGTACAGAGAGACGCAATATGGCGTCTGCACAGCGCCATGTCAGGCGATGCGCTCTGCTTGCAGGCCAGTTCAAAAGCCTGCGTTTCCTGCGCTGCGATGGCCAGTGCAGGAAGAGACCAGCGGTCCAGTGCCTGACCAAAGGCTGCCGTCCGTTTGAAGAACACGGGGGGCTTCAGTGCCTTCATAGCCTCAGCCCGACCATGGCCTTCCTGCACGCTCTGAGCGACCTTCTGAAGTCGGACCAGAACGCCCAGAACCGTCCGCGCCACCGCCACGGGATTGGCACCATCCGCGAGAGCCCGCTCAAGCGCCTGATCAGCCATCAGCCGGTTGCCGCACAGGGCGGAAAAAGCGGCATCTTCCAGCGAATTGCCGCCTGCATCCCCTACGCAGTCCTGCACAGCCTGCAGATCAAGACGACCGCCCTCACCCGCATAGAGGACAAGCTTTTCGATCTCGCCCCGCACACCACTGCGATCGGCGCCGAGCGCACCCAGCAGCCAGACCAGTGCATCACGATCGATTGTCACCCCGGCCTGACCGAGAGCATCCGTGACGGTCTGGGATAATGCCCGCCCTTCTTCGGGATAGCAGGCAATGGATGCGACCTGTTTATGGGCTTCGGCCAGCGCACGCAGCTTTGAGCGCGCCGTAATTCCCGGTGCTTCGATAACGATCAGCGCGTCTGTTGCGGTCTCCAGCACCCGCTTGAACAGTGGCGCCAGACTGTCCTGTCCATCCCGCACCCAGACGACGCGCCGCCCGCCGATCAGGGAGAGCGCCGTGGCTTCCTCTTCAAGCCGATCCTGCGTTTCCCGGTCCAGTTGGGCGACCTGAAACGGATCATCAAGCGTTCCGGCTACCAGCTTGACGGCCTGAACAGCGCGTTCGCGGATAAGACCCGTGTCATCGCCATGAAGCACGATTGCCCGCCAGGAACCGGCATCCGCCAGAGTGCGCCCGATACTCCGTGCGTCAATCTTCACGTGGCAGACTTCATTTACTGCGGGGTCGCGCTGGACGTACCCCGGGACAGACGGCCTGTGGCGGAAGCCGGGAAGCCGTCCACACCAGTCCGATCCGTCGCTGCATTTCCGTTATCGTCAGGCATACGGTCCGTATTCAGATAACGCGGCAGTTCGTCAGGAGCGGCCTTCTCAGGCATGTTGTGATTGCGGAACCAGATTGCGATCTGCTGGGTCACCGTCTGGGCTAGGGTATCCGAGACACGTGCCTGAAGCGTTTCGTCATTCAAAGTCTGGGCGAAATACTGCTCGAACGTGGTGTTGAAGCCATCCAGCGTTGTCGCATCGCCCTGCGCCAGCAGACGCGGGTTCTGATCCACCGTGATCAGAACCCAGTGCGCTGACCCCGTGCTTCTTGTGCGACCTGAGGTGTTGTCCTGATGGATGTCCACCGCTTCCTCATTCATGCCCGAATAGACTTTCAGCATGTATTTATGAGGATCTTCAGGCCCGGCGCCTGCCAGATTTTTCTGAAGAGCCAGACGCAGCAGCTGACCGTAACGACCCGGAATGTTGTCCACGTAGATCTGGGCCAGCTCTTCCGACATGTCGGTTTTTGGCGTCAGCTTTCCGTAGAGGGGGGTAAAACCGCACCCTCCCAGAAAAAGACACGCTGTCAGAAGAAAAGTGCCGCGCCGGTCAGACATCAGCCTGCCACCACGAAATTGACGATCCGGTTCGGAACATGGATTTCCTTCACCAGTCGCTTTCCTTCCAGCAGGCGAGCCACATTCGGCTCGCTCTTCGCTGCGGCCAGCACGTCTTCTTTCGGCGCATCGGGCGGGACTTCGATGGTCCCGCGCAGCTTGCCGAGGATCTGCACACCGATCGTCACACTCTGCACGGCCAGCCATTTTTCTTCGGCTTCCGGCCAGGGACGCTCTACAACGAGCGCACTGGCCGGCTCCAGAACCGCCATCATGTCTTCCGCAAGATGCGGCATCATCGGCGCGGTCAGCAGACACAGCACGCGTGCTGCTTCCCGGCGGGCGGCGGCAATGCCAGCGCCTTCGATGCGTTCAGCCTCAGCCAGTGCCGATGTCAGTTCATGCAGACGTGCCACGGCGACATTTGGCGTGAAGGCTTCAAGCGCTTCGCCGACTGCCACGATGGTCCGGTGTGTCACACGACGCAGATCATCCCCGGCAGTTCCGTGTGCGCTATCGGCCGCATCCCGGGCAGCCACGGCTGAGACGAGGCGATGCAGGCGCTGACCGAAACGGGCAGCCGCTGCGACACCTGACGCCGTCCACTCCATGTCCCTCTCGGGCGGGCTGTCGGACAGCACGAACCAGCGGGCCGTGTCGGCGCCATATCGCTCGATGATGTCCACTGGAGACACCGTGTTGCGCTTGGACTTGGACATCTTTTCGGAACGGCCGACCTGAACTGGGGTCCCGCCCTCGCGCCGCACGACCTTGTCACCCTGACGTTCGACTTCTTCGGGATACAGCCAGCCGCTGTCATCCCGGTAGCTCTCATGCGTCACCATGCCCTGCGTAAAGAGACCGGCAAACGGCTCATCGACATCCAGATGCCCGGTTTCGTGCATCGCCCGGGTGAAGAAACGCGCATAAAGCAGATGCAGGATCGCATGCTCGATGCCACCGATATACTGATCGACCGGGAGCCAGCCATTGGCCGCAGCCGGGACAGTCGGGGTCTCGGCATGCGGGCTGGTGAAGCGGGCGAAATACCAGGAACTGTCAACAAAGGTGTCAAACGTGTCCGTCTCGCGAACGGCAGGCTTGCCACAGCAGGGGCAGGCCACATGCTTCCATGTGGGATGATGATCCAGTGGATTGCCGGGACGGTCGAATGTCACATCCTCAGGCAGAATGACCGGTAGTTGGTCATCCGGAACAGGAACCGGGCCACAGGTTTCGCAATGAATAATGGGGATCGGGCAGCCCCAGTACCGTTGGCGGGAAATCCCCCAGTCACGCAGGCGCCAGTTCACGACGCCCTTGCCGGCGCCCAGACCTTCAAGGCGCTCGATAACCTTCGTCCGGGCCGTTGCGGGGTCCAGTCCGTCCAGAAAGCCGGAATTGAAGAGGGTGGCGTCTCCAGAGACGGCCTTCTTGCCAAGCGTAAAGGTTTCGGCATCCTGACCGGCGGGCAACAGGACCTGCGGAACTGGCAGGTCATATTTGCGCGCGAAGTCCAGATCGCGCTGATCACCGCATGGGCAGCCGAAGACGGCGCCGGTGCCGTAATCCATCAGAACGAAATTGGCGATCCAGACAGGTGCGGTCTTTTCCGGATCCAGCGGATTGGCGACACGCAGACCGGTATCGAAGCCGCGCTTTTCGGCGGCCTCGATGGCTTCTTCCGATGTCCCGAGGCGGCGACATTCTTCGATAAAGGCAGCGGCCTGCGGATTGGTCTCCGCAACTTTGCGCGCCAGAGGATGTTCTGCCGAAATCCCGATAAAGCTCAGCCCGAAAAGCGTATCAGGACGTGTCGTGAAGACTTCAACGCTGTCCAGATCTTCGTCATAGCCTGCTGGCGGCTGGTGCAGGGCGAAACGGACCCGCGCGCCTTCCGAACGGCCGATCCAGCGCTCCTGCATTGTCCGGACGCGCTCAGGCCAGCGATCCAGCGTCTTGAGGTCATCAAGCAGGGGCTGGGCAAATTTCGTGATTTTCAGGAACCACTGGGAGAGCTTCTTTTTCTCGATCAGCGCTCCGGATCGCCAGCCACGGCCGTCCACAACCTGTTCGTTTGCCAGAACCGTCTCATCGACCGGATCCCAGTTGACGAGGGAATCACGCCGCTCGACCAGCCCTGCTGCCAACATGTCGGTGAACAGCTTCTGCTGCTTGCCGTAATACTCCGGCAGGCAGGTCGCAATTTCACGATCCCAGTCCAATGAGAACCCGAGGCGCTGGAGCGTGCCGCGCATCGTGGCGATGTTGTCCATCGTCCATTTGCCAGGATGGACATTCCGCTCCCGGGCGGCGTTTTCGGCCGGCAGACCGAAGGCGTCCCAGCCCATGGGATGCATGACGGCGAAACCACGGGCCCGCTTGTACCGCGCAACCACGTCCCCGAGCGTGTAGTTCCGGACGTGTCCGACATGGAGCTGCCCCGACGGATACGGGAACATCTCCAGCACGTAGTATTTCGGCCGGTCAGCGGGAGGAACATCCGGAACCGCGAAAATGTTCCGCTGCTTCCACTCTTCCTGCCAGAACGGTTCGCGATTTTGAAAGTCGAATGCGGGGGCTGTGGTATCGCTCATGTCTAACTCAGTTGTCCCGCTCGCCATTTTCAGCACGCAGCTGGCGCGCGCGTGTCAGGATGCGGGTGGTGATATCGGATGTGGTGGTTGCCGAGACCGGCGTGTCTTCCCACTGCCCGTCCTGCAGAACCTGACGGAACACCGAAACCCGCAGGGCGTCGGAACGCAGCCGGCGATCCAGCACATAGGCTGCGATCTTGAACCGCTCGTTCTGGCTGGCGGAGGGCTGATACCAGTCGGTCAGGATGACGCCGCCGACGGCATCGGCCGAAGCCAGCGGCATGAAGGACAGGGTGTCGATCGCTCCACGCCACAGATAGGCATTCACGCCACCACGAAGCTCGTCAGCACCGCCTTCAGCACCGCGGTCCACACCCAGAAGATGATTGCGGGGCGCTGTCAGAGTGCTGGGATCACGTCCGCCACCACAGGCGGCAAGAGCGCCGAGTGCCAGGAATCCCAGAGCAAGGCGGGTTTTCGGTCGGTGAAAAGGTCGAAGAACGGTCAACTGGATGCGAGACATCATGTGTGGTCCTGCGGGCCGCGCCAGGGCCGGTCACAAGCAAGGATGCAGACTGGCGAGGCCTGCAGCCGGCAACTTCTGTTTGTGTGTTCATATCGTGCCGGCGGCACAAGGCCAAGCACCTGAAAGAGATGTTCTTATCCCTTGACCAGCCCAGCCCGACCCAATGCATCCATCAGCCTTTTCTGATGCGCTTTCTCAATGAAAGGAAACCTGCTGACGATTTTTGAAATTGTCAGATCAGGCACCAGGCGCAGAAGGTGTTGATGGACCTGTTGGGTCTCTTCCGGGAAATCACCGGTCTCAATCAGGGCAATGAGGTAATAAACGAGGGAACTCGGGCACACCGGATACAAACCGGACATCAACCGGCCTATGGAAATTACTTTCTGATAGTCTTCTCCCAGCAGCAGGATCATCATGAAAACCGGTCGCAGCAGTTCCAGCAACTGGGAGCGACAACCATTTTCAAGAAGAACCTTTACGGTAGTGGCGGCTGCATTCGTCCTGCCCTGCAGCAGGTCAAGGACAATGGAAGCCATCAGATAGTCAGGAGAATCCCTGTGGTTCTGGTCATTGCGGGAAATGCCTTCCGCTGCAGCCTGGGCAACCGAAACCGCCGTACTTTGCATGGTGGGGTCATACATCAGATAGGCTGCAAGCAGGACCTCGACGGCATGTAGATCCGGCATCAGCGAGACTGCGGCCCGGACCCTTTGAAGCCCACGCGCAAACACGGCTTCGGCATCCGCGCTCCAGTCGTTCAGGAACCGGATATAGCAGTGGAGCGCGTCAATAAGAGCAATCGCTCCATCTTCTTCCTCAAGAACGGTCGCACGCTCCAGCAGAACCCCGATCCGGTCGAAAAAAGAACAGTCATGGCGCAGAAGGAGCATGAATGCTCTTAATGCCATGCCCAGGGCGGACAGCTCTGCATCCGGACGCGCAGCGATCCGCCGGGCTTCTACGACGAAAATATTCCACTGCATCGCCTGTGCCGGTGCAAGCAGACTGTTTTTTGCAGCGTCTGGACCAGCGGATGGGAAATCGTAATGTGTCCCCCAGATAATGACACCACCGCGCCGTGCATCCAGCACGCGGACAATGAGCCGGTTATCTGCGCCATCAAGTCCTGCGCGCAGACTTCCGGAAATAATGTAATCCGTGCCCCAGCTTCGATAAACTGCCGCCGCATTGACGGGATCCGGCAAAGATGGCTCGGGAACGGAAAGGATATCAAACGTTCCCATGTGCACGAATATGAGCTCGAGCTGATCCCGCAGATCCTGTGCCTGCTTCGCAAGCTTTCCATCGGGACATGATGGCGGCAGGAACACCAGTGAAATCCGGCGAGGTTCCACAGATGAAGGGTCGCGCGAAGCATAATGCAGCGGCAGGGCCAGCATTGGGTCCAGTCGTGGCATGGGCGCGCTGAAAGGAATGTCGGGTCCTCCAGTCGGCAGCACCGCCTGGGAGAAATCATTTGCGACTTCGCTGCCATGAGCTTGCGTCGAGATATTCGCAATCAGGGACTGGGTCGCGGGGTCCGGAATATGTCCTTCAATATCCCCGAACAGATGGCTCATCTGATCAGCAAGTGCTGCTGCCCGCCCCTGATCTCCGCGATGGAGCGCGGTCTGTATTCTTGCGCGCCAGGCAATCTCGTTCAGGTTATCAAACTTCAGCAGGCGTTCTGCCATGTCCTCGACCTGATCCGGATCGGTCAGTTCTCGGACAGCATTTTCATAAACATGCTGAAGATGCGCTGACAGTCGTTCCCTCTGCTGGACAAGCCAGTCATCCAGCGCGGGATCTACACCAACCAGTTCACCAAGCAATGGCTCGTCGGGCGGCGTGACGCTGTCGATCGTTCGGACACTGGCCGTCAGCAGCCTCTCGGCGTCGACAGATGTCAGCGCCGGCTTCAGGGCAAGTGAATGGCGCTGGACATCAATCACATCCACACCCAGTGGACTCAGGGCATCCAGAAGGCGGTGGATCTCCTGCCGGAGCGATGCGCGGGCCATGTCTTCGGGACGCTGACTCCACAGCAGCTCCGCAAGACGGGATCGCAGGACCGGCTTTCGATCAGAAAGAGCCAGAATAGCCAGAAGGGCCCGTGTCTTGCCCCCAACAGGAAGGACGCTCTCGCCTGTAAGGGTTTTTGCCTCCATCTGCCCGATCAGCCTCAGGCGCAGAAGCGTAGGATCGGTCTCGCGGACGTGGCGGGGTGCACTTTCCATCATCTTTGCCGCCCCCACTTTCAGCGCCCCCGGCCGGGAAGGGCAAAAAGCCCGAACTGGTTCAGTATGTCGTCATAAGCAATGCAGATCATGGCAATTCTCAACCCAGTCAAACCTGCAACACCTCCACGATGAGATGTTGTGTAGGATGACAGGCGCGAATGCGATCGATCCTACTCAGGATTTGGTACTACCAGAAAACAGATCACCTTTTTGATGGAAAAGAGGTGCCTTGCAAGGCCATAGCTGAAGCCTCACCCGAAAGCTTAGCCAGAAAAGGTTTAGATAGCATAAACATATTATGCCGTTTTTTCCTGTCTGACCGAGGCTGTTTCGTGAGCATTTACGCGCATGTTCCTGCTAGACGAAACAGGCGCCCGAGCGCTGGTGTCGAGGCTTTTCTCTACCTGAAGAGGGAATGACCATGGTTGCAGGAATATTGTAACCGGGATATCATCCAGTTGTTCGTCCGCGTAGCTCAGCAGGATAGAGCACAGGATTCCTAAGGTTTGAATTGGGCGCCATGATGGGAAACCGCATGGTGGATTCGCTCAAATTCGGGGAACGCTCTGATCATCTTGATCGTGCCAATCCCGAGCCAAGCTTTCCGGCATATCGGAAAGAAGGTGTAGAGACTGTACGGGTGACACCTTGGCCTTCCTTGTCGATGGCTGTGGTGAAGAGACAGTCCAGACCACGAACATGCTTTCAGGGCATGGCGGTGAAAACCGAAGTGGTAAGAATCCTGGGGCCGGAGGTTCGAATCCTCTCGCGGACACCATACCTCCTTGCAAGAGTCTTTGTGCAAGGACGGGAAAATTTTCTCTATTTCCGATCCTGTAAGCCAAATATAACGGCACACCCGCTATATGGCGTTCGTCTTTCGTGCGTAAGGTTTCAGGTTCATGTCTTCATCCCCTCATCCTCATACATTCCGCCTGTCTCCAGTGGCTTATAAAGCCCTGACAGACCGGGCGGCTGCCGAGCCTGAGCTTTACTGGGAAGGTGAGAGCAGACGGCTGAACTGGAGCGCCGAGCCCAGTCAGGCCTATTGTGAGGAACAGGGCTGGTTCGTTGATGGCGCCCTCAATGCAAGCGTCAACTGCCTTGACCGGCATCTTGCGACGCGAGCCGATCAGGCGGCTCTGATCTGGCAGGCAGAAGATGCCGACAGGGTTGTGACCTTCACATACCGCACACTGCATGAACAGGTCTGCCGTCTCGCAAATGTTCTACGGAGCCAAGGCGTCCGGGCGGGAGACCGGGTGGCCATTCATCTTCCCTCCGTCCCCGAGGGTCTGATCGCCATGCTGGCCTGCGCACGGCTAGGCGCAATCCATGTCGTGCTGTTTGGCGGTTTCTCTCCGGAAGCCATCGCTGACAGGCTGGCTGACAGCGGTGCGGTACTGGTCATTACAGCCAATGTGGGCCGCAGAGGCGCAAAGCGGATTCCGTTCAAGACAACCCTCGATGCCGCCCTGGACCTGCGTCCTGAGGCTCATGCCATCAATCATGTTCTGGTCGTAAGCGTGACCGATGATGTCGTGAGCATGAAGGCAGACCGGGACATGTGGCTTTCGCCACTGCTGGAAGAAGCTGCGGCCGAATGCGCTCCTCAGGACATGCCTGCTTCCGCGCCTCTTTTCCTGCTGTACACATCGGGCAGCACCGGCAAGCCAAAGGGTATCGTACACGGCACGGGCGGCTATCTGGTCTGGGCGTCCTATACGCATGAGCTGGTTTTCGATCATCAGGAAGGCGATGTTTTCTGGTGTACGGCTGATATCGGCTGGATTACCGGTCACACCTACGGCGTCTACGGCCCGCTGCTGAACGGTGGAACGATCCTGCTGTTCGAAGGTATGCCATCACATCCCGGACCGGGTCGCTGGTGGAACGTGATCCAGGACCACAAGGTCACGACTTTTTACACATCCCCCACCGCCATTCGCGCACTCATGCGCGAAGGTAATGATGTCGTGCAGCGTTACGACCTGTCCTCCCTGAGGGTTCTGGGAACGGTCGGCGAGCCTATCAGTCAGGAAGCCTGGTCCTGGTTCAATGACCATGTTGGTGGGGGCCGTTGCGCCTTCGTCGACACATGGTGGCAGACCGAAAGCGGCGGGATCATGATTTCGCCTGTGCCCGGTGCCGTCAGGGAAAAGCCGGCATCCGCAACGCTTCCCCTGCCCGGCGTTCATCCCGTTCTTCTGGACGAACGTGGCGCTCCGAAGGAAGGCGCGACGGAAGGTGTGCTCTGCCTCAGGGGATCCTGGCCCGGCCGGGCGCTCACGATCTGGAATGATGCTGCCCTTTTCGAGCGCACCTATCTTCAGCCCTATTCCGGCTATTATTTCACGGGTGATGGCGCGCGGCGTGACGAGGACGGGTATTACTGGATCACCGGACGTGTAGATGACGTCATCAATGTTTCCGGCCATCGGATAGGCTCTGCCGAGATTGAGGATGCACTGGCAACCGAGCTGCTCATCGCCGAGAGCGCTGCAATCGGAATCCCTCATGACCTCAAAGGTCAGGGTATCGTCGTTTATGTCGTTCCTCGCGACGGTGCTCCGGACGACCTTCACCTGAGAGCCGCCAAGGCCATCACATCAAAGGTTGGCCGCTACGCTGCGCCCGAGCGTATCCATGTGGTGCCAGACCTGCCCAAGACACGTTCCGGAAAAAGCGTCCGGCGCCTGCTTCGCAAAATTGCCTGCGGAGAGACCGAAGGATTTGGTGATCTTTCCACCCTCGCCGATCCTGAGATCGTGGCAACACTGATCAGCATCATTCAGGCCCCAAAAAGCTGATCTGTCAGCCCTGACAGGGTTCAGACATCGGTCGTGCCGCCCGATGTCTGAACCGGAATGAGCGCGTCGCTCAGGAACCCGAAGACGACATGCATGAAATAGACGGAAAAAGCCGCGACCAGCAGTACGGCAAACAGCCGTCCGAAAATCCTGAACGATGCCACGATCAGCGCTCCCAGGAGCAGGAACAGCAGCACCGTCTGTGAGTTTCCCTGTATCCCGAGACTGGCCAGGACTGTTCGGGCCATGACCTCGATAATGGCCACACCGGCAACAACCACGCCCAGTAGCCCGAGGATCAAACCCCACAACGTATCGAGTATGGATTGCATCACGTGATCTGGCACCATTTTGAAAGAGGACAAGAGCACTCCACAAAGCCATTCTCCGCGCCTCCGGTCAACTGTCATCTGCCATGGGGATAGACGGATGTTGGAGCGACCGTTACGAAAGGTGATCCTTTCCTGACCGGATTTTCTTTCATGGATCCTCTATGACGAATTCGCCTGCCCTGCTGCTGACGATCGTTCAGTCCATTCTCCCGATTCTCGTAACACTGGGATTTGGATATTTCGCAGCATTCCGAAAGGATTTTGATGCGCAGCAGGCTGGTGTTCTGACACGTCTGGTCATGCTGTATGCCCTCCCTCTGGAATTGCTGGCATCCATCCTCAGCACGCCCCGTAACGAGGTTCTGGCCGCGGGACCGGTTGCGGCACTGATCCTGCTGGCCATGGTCGGGGGCTACGGCATCATCTTTGCCATCCTGCGTGGCGTTCTCAACCGCCGCCTCGGCGAAGCGGCGCTGATCGCAATGACCATCACCGGACCGTCTGTCCCCTTCATCGGTATTCCCGTGCTGGGCCAGATTTTTGGACCGGCCAGTTCGGTCCCCATCTCGATCGCCTCTCTCGCCATGAATCTGGTACAACTGCCCATCACACTGATCCTGATGGGCCATGATCGTGGCACGCGCCACCGCGTCGAGACTGAGGGGGAGGCCCGGAACGAACTTCGCGAGCTTTTTGGGCATCTGATGCATTCCTGCCGGGAGCCGGTTGTCTGGGTTCCGATGATGGCCCTTGTTCTGGTCAGCGCTGGCGCCTTCCTGCCTCAGTTTCTCAAAGGTTCGCTTCTGCTACTTGGCCGCACGACGGGCGGAGCAGCGCTTTTTGCGTCAGGCGTCGTGCTCTTTACGCGTCAGGTCAAATTCAGCCCGCTGGTTGGCGTAATCGTCACCGTCCGGAACGTCATCATTCCGGCGATCATCTATACCCTCGCCCGGCTGTGGCACCTTCCCCTGCCTGCGCTGCAGGAAAGCGTGCTGACCATGGCCATTCCCAGTGCTTCGATCAACGTCATCCTCGCCATGCGATATCATGTGCTGGAACGTGAAATTGCATCCGTTCTGTTCTTCGGAACGTTAAGTTCAATCTTCACCATGGCGTTCTTCATTTGGCTGACAGGTGCATGACCAGTTTTCTTTTCGTATGTACGGGCAATATCTGCCGCTCTCCCTTGGCAGAACTGGCCATGCGCCGGGAAGCCGAACTTCGCGGACTGATCCTCGACATTGATTCCGCAGCCACCGGGCACTGGAATCTGGGCGAAGCACCTGATCCCCGCGCCCGTGTCATTGCGTCCCGACAGGGGCTGGATGCGTCCACGCTCAGGGCGCGTCTTGTCACCGAGGATGATTTCTTCCGCTTCGATCACATCATAGCCATGGACCGGTCCCATCTGGCCATCCTCAGGCAAATGCAGCCCCGACAGTCCAAGTCGTGCCTGTCCCTGATGCTGGACCATGTTCCTAACCGTGCAGGACAGGACGTCATTGACCCATATTACGGGCCTGACGAGGGCTTCGTCACTACATGGGAAGATGTTGAAGCCGGATGCGCCGCTCTAGCGCAAACAAATCTTGGCCCACGTCCCTGAGTCTCACGGTTTCAGCGAAACACGTAAGGAGAGTTGCATGTCATCCCGCCCCGACATCCTGATGATTGACCCCCTTTTTCCCGGCATAAGGGAAAAAATGGAGAAGTCATTCACGCTCCATTCCTATACGACGCTGGAGAATCTCAAGAGCATTGCTCCAGAGATCCGCGGGATCACGACGGGAGGCGCATCCGGCGTACCGTCTGAAATCATGGACATCCTGCCCAATCTCGAGGTCATTTCAGTCAATGGGGTCGGTACTGACCGCATCAATCTGGACGAAGCGAAACGCCGGAACATCCGCGTTGCCACGACCCAGAATACTCTGACGGACGACGTGGCAGACATGGCTGTTGTTCTGATGATGTCTACCATGCGGGGTATCGTAACGAATGATCAGTTCGTCCGTGCCGGAAAATGGCCGTCAGAACCGTCTCCACTGGGTCATACCTTAACGAAAAAACGTGTTGGCATTGCAGGCTTTGGCCATATTGGACAGGCCATTGCCAAGCGGGTCTCAGCTTTCGGAATGGAAGTGGCCTATTTCAATTCCCATGCCCGCCCAGAAAGCAGCTATCATTTTGAGCCTGATCTGAAGACGCTGGCAGACTGGTGTGATGTGCTAATCCTTGCTGTATCAGGCGGGCCACGCTCTGCAAACATGATCGACAGGGACATTCTGGATGCCTTGGGTAAAAGCGGCTTTCTGATCAATATTGCCCGCGGTACCGTCATAGACGAAGAAGCGCTCATTACCGCTCTTCAGGAGAAACGCATTGCTGGCGCTGGTCTGGATGTTTTCCAGAACGAGCCGAACATCAACCCGGCCTTCTTTGCTCTGACCAATACAGTTCTACAGGCTCATCAGGCGTCCGCTACGGTAGAGACCAGAACAGCCATGGCCAATCTGGTCGCAGATAACCTGATTGCTTATTTTACTGACAAAAGCCTCCTGACGCCGGTCATCTGAAGCATCAGGCGACAAACTGTTCGGCGATGATCCTTTCTGAAAGACCGTGATCGGGATCGAACAGGATGGTGGCCTGGTGTTCCCGATCTTCCCGAACAACGACCTCGGCCACATTGCGGATCTCCGTAAAATCGGCCACGGCAGCTGTTGCCCTCTTCTCCGTATCAAGCAGCGTCAGCTTGACCACAGCAGTCGAGGGCAACAGTGCTCCCCGCCAACGCCGGGGACGAAATGCAGAAATTGGCGTCAGAGGAAGAATATTGGCACTCAGCGGAACAATAGGCCCGTGAGCCGATAGATTGTAAGCCGTCGACCCCGCAGGCGTGGAAACAATTATCCCGTCGCAGATCAGTTCCTCAAGCCGGGTTCGTCCATCAATGTCAATTTTGATACGGGACGTCTGACGCGTTTGCCGAAACAGAAATACGTCATTGAAAGCCAATGCGCTTTTGACCTCTCCTGATACGGTCGTAGCCTGCATGTGAAGCGGATGCAGAACCGAAGGCTGCGACTTTGCAAGACGCTGCAAAAGATCGCTTTCATTGGCAGCATTCATCAAAAAGCCGACCGTGCCGTAGTTCATCCCGTAAATAGCGATACTTTTGTCCAGGACCTTGTGCAAGGCTTTAAGCATAAAGCCGTCTCCTCCCAGACACACCACAACATCCGCATCATGAAGGCGTACATTTCCATACTGCTTGGAAAGTCGTTCCAGTGCAGCCTGAGCAGGGTCAGCTGAGGAGGCTACGAAATGAATTTTCATACCGAAATCACATCAGTCCAGATTCAGTGGAGATCATTTTCTCCGTTACGCCAAACCTTAGCAGATTTCTCGGCTACGAACCGTATCCAGCGAAACACCAAGAATTTTGGTTGCTTTACACTCAGGAGCGAGTGAGGCCCTTGGAAGGTAATGGCTTGCACAGGTCAGCCTCCTCAAGCCGAGATATCTTCTGGCAGGCCAGGATTATGATGCCGACTGCTTAAGAGATGCCCTGAAGGGAAAAGGGATAAAACCCTGCATTTCAAGGAAGGAAATCCCAAGTAGCATCCATCAAATACAATAAGCGAAGATATAGCTACCGCAATTACATCGAGATCATATCTGGCGGATGATCCTTGGCCATCCAGCCCCTTGCTCTGACGCCCAGATCTAAACCTTGAATCACACTCCTCCCGTTTTCCAAATAGGCTCTAAGACTCATTATTATTCAAACACAAACCGCCTGCAATTCTCCAAACAAATAATCAAATCGATCCGACAGTTCGAATCTTAGCACGCGAGAAAATTTCTTCCTGAGCGATAACTGGTACAGCTGGCTGAATACGCTCAACTATTCGTCTCATTGGCAGCCGAAGGTTGCGAGAGACCAGTATTACAGGGACTTCACCCTGTTTCATTGCGCTTTCCAGACAAAACCTCATGCGAGCCACAAACTCATTCATCCTAGAAGGAGGAAGATTGATATGCCGCTCTTCCCCTGAATTGGAAAGATTTTCAATAATAGAGGTTTCCCAGTCAGGACTAAGGGACAGTATAGGAATATATCCCTTTGGCCCTGTAATTGTTGCACTGATTTGACGAGCCAGCCTTATACGAACGTGCGAAACAAGCCCCGGAACTGTTTTGAAACCTTGGCTACATCCCTCTTGAAGAGCTTCCAAAATACTGACCAAGTCACGAATGGAGACACGTTCGTCCAAAAGTGACTGAAGCGTTCTTTGAACCATTCCTACCGAGATCTGTGAAGGAATCAGGTCCACAACAAGTTTCTGTTGCTCACGAGGAAGTTCATCGAGAAGCTTCTGAGTCTCAGAATATGACAGAAGATCTGCCATATTATCTTTAACGAGTTCAGTTAGGTGCGTGATAATAACGCTGGCAGGATCTACAACTGTATATCCCTGAATGATCGCATTTTCCCGCAAGCTCTGATCAATCCACAATGCTGGCAAACCAAAGGCAGGCTCTTTGGTTTTTTCACCATCAATATTAGGTTGTCCGCCCTTAGGATCCATGGCTAGAAGCTTGTTAAGTCTGACATCTCCGCGTCCCACTTCTATTTCTTTAATACATACCGAGTAAGAGTCGGGCGGCAAAAGAAGGTTATCTTGAATACGCACAGGAGGCAGCACAAAGCCCATATCGCTTGCAATTGTTCTACGTAACACCTTAATCTTTTCTGTGAGACGAGCGCTCTCACCACTTGCAATTGCAAGAAGGTTAAAACCCAGCTCCAATCTTAACAAATCGACTTTCAGGCTTTCCGAAATTGGGACTTCGACAGGATTGTTATTTTCAGGAACTGCAACTGAATCTCCGTCGTTATCTTTGTCTTCAACAGGCGACTGATACCTTACCCAAGCTGCTCCCGCAGACAGCAGTGCCAAAAAAAGAAACGGAAATGTTGGCAAGCCGGGCATTAATGCCAAGACAAATGCGCTTCCCGCAGCCAAGGCAAGGGGCTTTGGGTTTCCACCCAGCTGCCTCACAAGCGCAACATCCGCTCCCCCTTCTGTTCCGCCCTTAGTTACAACAATACCAGATGCAGTAGAAACTAGGAGAGCTGGTATCTGCGAAACCAGCCCGTCGCCTATTGTTAGAGTAGTAAAAGCAGTAGCTGCATCTGGTACCGACATTCCATGCCTTACAACACCTATTGTAAGACCGCCAATAATATTTATAGCTGTGATTATAAGGCTTGCGATTGCATCACCACGTACAAATTTGGCTGCGCCATCCATCGCACCATAAAATCCGCTTTCTTCTTCCAATTCTTTGCGTTTCTTACGTGCAATAACGTCATTAATAGCGCCTGATGATAATTCAGCGTCGATAGCCATCTGCTTCCCCGGCATTGAATCCAGAGAAAATCTTGCGGCGACCTCTGCAATACGGCCGGACCCTTTAGTGATCACCATAAAATTTACGACCAGAAGAATTGAGAAAAGAATGGCTCCAATAACCACATCTCCTCCCATCAAGAAGCCACCAAATGCCGCCACAACATGCCCGGCAGCGTACGCTCCTTCATAACCATGACTTAAAATCAATCGGGTGGTCGCCACCTCGAGAGACAGCCTTAATAGGGTTGTCAAAAGCAACAATGTTGGAAACGAGGTAAAATCAAGAGGCCTGCTTAGAAACAAAGCGACCATAAGCACAAGAATAGATGAAGTTACTGAAAGAGATAAACCTATATCGAGAATAAAAGTTGGAAGCGGCAATATCAGTATAGATAAAAGCGCTGAAACTGACAGCGCCAGCCCTATATCCGAACCAGGAATCCAAGCCCTTAGCGCTTTAATACCCGGAGGAAGATTAAAAGACGAAAATAGTCCCTCAAATCCCGATAAAAAATTTCTTCCAGAATTTGCCATTTTATTCCATACTCTAATATAATAAATGTCTTATTTATTATATAATTTTATTTATCTGATTTTATTATCTCTGTCATGGTTACTCCAAGTCGCGTTTCATCAACCATTACAACTTCACCCCTCGCAATCAAACGGTTATTTACAAGTATATCTATTGGGTCTCCGATTTTTCTATCTAATTCAACAACAGCACCTCGTCCTAACCGCAAGAGCTGATTTATAGGCATTACTGTTCTTCCAAGCACAGCACTCACTGTTACTGGGATGTCGTAAATCGCTTCCAAATCACCAGAAGATTTCGAATCTGATAAATTATCAGATTTGAAATCTTCATTGTTTGTATTGAAATCATCTTTTTCTTGATCAAGCATCTTAGACCCCTTCTCTGATAAAAGGTAATTTATGAAGACCAGACATTATTTCTTGAACAGCTGCGCTTGCATCATGCGACAATTGGCCTGTATCCCAAGATATAGAGAAGTCACCATTTTTCATTTTCTGATCTAGTTCCAACTCAAGTTTTTTCTGAGCTTCTTCTGAAAAGTATTTTTGTATTTTCTCAAAGAATTCTTTAGAACAAGTTAATTTTATGCTGCCCAGATTTTTAAAACATGGGACCATTAATTCAATATTCTTTTCTGCTTCTTTCACACCATACTGCATTAAGAGATTAGGAAGAAGGGTCACAAACGAATCTAAAATTACTTTAGAAACATTATGAAAAATATCCTTCTTGCATTCTTCTATTTTTTTCTCAATATTTTCTGCTAAATTTAATGAGTTATTTTTAAATTCTTTCTCTATTTCCATTTTTTCTTTAATGAATATTTCTCTTTCTAATTTCCTACCTTCTTCAATACCCTTTCCATAATATTCCTGAATTATTTCCTCAGATGGCTGAATATCTATTGGCGTATCAGCAACAATCGGAATATTTTCTACTTCTTCAGTTTTTTTTGGGGAAGCCGCGCCAAAATCCTCGACATAAAGAAATTCGGGAACATATTTTTTATCATTATAGTGTTTATTCATTAGATTATCATCTCATTGCCAGGCTGTTCCTGATCAATCAGATCAATTTCTCCACGATCCACAAGATCTTTTGCAATCAGAAGAATTTCATTCTGAGCTGCGTCAACATCTTTAACTCGCACTGGGCCTAGGCTTTCGATTTCGTCCAGAAGAATGCGCCCAGCACGTTCTGACATGGAAGCAAAAAAGGCTTGTCTCAATTTGTCACTTGCTCCCTTAAGTGCCAAAGGAAGGCTTTCACGAGGAATTTGGTTCAGTAGAGTTATCAGGCTTTCAGCAGAAAGATTAACGAGTTCTTCAAAGGTAAACATAAGACTCTTAATCTGTTCTGCATCATCTTGACTACGCTCTTCCAACGCCGTCATAAACCGCCCCTCTAGACGACGGTCAAAATTATTGAATATATCTGCTAGAACTTCATGACTATTACGATTAATGCCTCGTGGCAGATTAGAAACGAACTCTGATCTGAGCGTTTTTTCGATATTTTGAAGAACGTTTTTTTGTATGGTTTCAGTCTTCAACATTCGAAGCATGATATCCAAAGAAAATTCTTCCGGAAAAAGCGCAAGAACTTTTGCGGCATGAGAAGGTTTAATTCTTCCCAAGATAACTGCTACTGTTTGTGGGTACTCATTCTTCAAATAATTTGCCAATACGGTTTCCGAGACGTTCCCAAGTTTATCCCACATGGTACGTCCGGCAGGACCACGAATCTCCTCCATAATTGCAGCAGCCCGATTAGCGGGAAGCGCATTTTTCAGTAATTTTTCGGTGCTTTCCAAGTCACCGATTACCCCTTCAGCCGAACCGAGACCTTGGCTAAATTCATGGCATACTTTTTCAACAATATTAGAAGAAACCATCCCAAGCTGAGCCATTGCAGAAGAAATTTCTCTAATCTCTTCTTCATGCATTTGCTCAAATAAGCGGGAACAGTTTTCCTCTCCCAGTGCCATCATCAAAATGGCAGCCTTCTGAACTCCTGAGATATTCTTTTCCATATCCATTATCTCGCCACACCTTCCTGAGAAGGCATCAACCATCCTCGAACCAAAGCAATACTTTCAGATGGATGCGTTTCTACCAAATCTACGACCTTCTGTACTGAAGATGCTCTAATCCGTCCCTGAACCCCATTAACGGAAACAGTCTCTTCTTCGAGAGGCTCGGCATTGACATATGAAGCCTCGAGCATTGGGGATGCTGGCCTCTCATTCTGACCGTTTGTCAGGTAAGCAGATGGTGCTGCCGGAAAATTACCGTTCTGAACCCGCGGTTCTGAAGCCGGCATTCCAAGTAGGCCGGAAGTTTGTCTTTCCCCCGGGGGCCGCAGAAGTGGTCTGACCACAAAAAACAAAACCATACCCAAACAGGTCACAAACAAGCCAAATCTTACCGCTTCCATCTGATTCGAATGCGTGAAGAACTTGCCCCAGCCTGAAGTGGTCGGTCGCATTTCAGAGTCCATATCGCTAAATTTCATGGACATGACTGTCACCACGTCACCGCGAGCCTGATCGAAACCGACAGCACTCTTAGTTAGTGCTGTCAGTCTGCTGAGTTCTTCTTGTGTCCGAGGCTGCCAGGAGGAATGACCTTTTCCATCTGGTTGACTAACCCCATCGACCATCACGGCCATGCTGATACGCGCAATACGCGGCTGATCCTGAATCAGAGTACGAACGGTCTTTCCGATTTCATAATTATTTGTCTGCTCCTGGCGGTTGCTCTGGCTTCCGTTCTGCTGCTGGCCGGCGTTAGCATTTGGGAGGTTATTCGCCACCGTCGTATTTGTAGAACCTTGTGTGTTGATGCTCTTTTCTGTTTTGGTCTGCTGCGATCGGAGAACCTGTTGGTCAGGATCGTAATTTTCCTGAGTTTCGCGGACACGGTCGTTGTTCATCGTCACGTTGGTCTCGACGCGAACATGCCCCGGACCTAGTGACGAACCCAGAAGATCCTCAACCTCGCGAGCAATACGCTGTTCGATCAACTGACGCTGCTCTTCAGGAGACTGACCTCCGTTAGCAGCACCCTGTCCCTGCTTCAGAAGCACATGCCCACGATTATCGATCAGGGAAATATTATGTGCGTCGAGCCCTGGAACAGCTGCGGAAACAAGATTAACAACTGCAGAAATACTTTCTTCGTCGAGACGGCGTCCGCCATCCATCGAGAGCAGCACACTGGCCTGAGCGTTTTGTTCATCCGTGGAAAAGAGTTCTCTGTGACGCAGAACAAGGTGAACGCGTGCGTTTCTTACGCCGTGAATGAGGCGGATTGAACGTTCGAGTTCTCCTTCAAGGGCACGCGTTTCGTTGATGGTCTGTTCAAATTGTGTGGCCGTGAAACTGTTGCCCTTATCAAAAATCTCGTATCCAACGGAGCCACCTGACGGAAGCCCGGTTTGGGCCAGCATCAATCTGGCACGGGCAACATCGTCCTCAGGCACCATAATTGTGCTACCCTGATCCTGGAGACGATATTTGATGTGGGCTTTTGAGAGCTGATCTACGATTTCTCCAGCTTCATGCGCCTCCAGATCCCGATATAACAATCCATTGGTTGCATTAATGCCATGCAGAACAAGGACTCCCAGCAGAATCAGCATCGCAGCCCCGACGCCGCCCAGAGCGGCCAGACGCGGAAGCCCCAATTGCTTGAGGTTTGTTAGCAGCGCTTTCACTGTTTGCTCTTTCCCTGCCTGTTCAATGAGCTGCAGTCGTTATGACTTGCCTCAGGAAAGCCTCCCTGCCCTGGCCACATGCTCGCTTACCCCTAAAAACCGTACTTTCGATAAGGCTCATTGTCGGACAGAAAGGTTAATGCACGGCTAACAAACGCCATCATCCCGCGCATAATCAGGTGCTCGAAAAACCCGTCAGATTGCTCATATCGATCGTGGCGTCACCCATATCAACATTCACACCGGACGCGCTCTTGGAGACGCCAGTGACCTGTCCTGTGATCGTTGTGGGAAGAGCAACACTCGTACCATCAGTCGAAGTACCTTCTACGGCAACAGTATAGGCACCATCACCAAGCTGCGTTCCACTGTTGTTGGTGCCATCCCATTGCCAGGTATTTGTCCCTGCGGACGCATCGACTGTTGCAGATTTTACGACGTTACCGCTGCTGTCTGTGACGGCAATTGCCACGTCTCCCGCCTGCGGTGCCGTGAAGGACATGGAGGCAGATCCGCTCTGCAATGGCAGGCTGGAGCTGCTGGCGGTTGTTGTCTTGCCGATCAGGCTGACGGCCGAAGCCATCTGGTTATCCTGTGTTGCAGAAATCAGGCTGGTCAGGTTGGTGTTGGTTTCCACCTGTTGCTGAACCCCGGCGAACTGGGCAAGTTCTGCAGTGAACGAGTCAGTACTTGTTGGATTGCTGGGATCCTGATGCTGTAGCTGCGTTGTAAGCAGGGTGAGGAACTGGTTGAAGTTTCCACCCAGAGACGACAGGGAACTGCTGGAACTGCCCGAAGACGTCGACGTGCTGGACGAGGCTGCTGCCGCATTTGTGGCCGCATTGCTTTTAGCCGCAGTAATTGCCTGACTCAGAAGAGACGTGCTCGACGTTGTGCCGATGGAAGAGACCATGATTCCGATCCTAAGTTAGACGGTGAGATCAATGACGCCGCGCAGGATGCGGCGTTTATCTGTAGTGCTGGCGTTGGCTGACGACGCATTCTGCGATGTACTTGGCTGATGGCTGCCACCACCCTGCCGGTTGTCACCTGACGACATGTCAAGAAACGATGGTGTTGAAAGACTGATCTGAATATCAGCCGGTGCTGTGCCATGCAGATCAGGCATAGGAGCCGAATTCTGGGCCAGCGACGCGAGCAAGCTCTCACGGTTGTCTCTAAGCGACTGATAGACCTCGGGATTATCGGTATTGATGTGGATCCGGTGTGCCTTCGTCGTGGTTTCACCAATTTCCACATGAACCTTTTCATGGTTCCCGATATTCATTTCAATGTGGGTTGTTGACGTTCCATCATTGGTTTTTTGATAGAGCAAAGGCTGTTGCTCATCGTGCCGGGAAACATGATCTTCTTCGGTTGCTGCATCCGTCGCATTCTCCGCATGAGCGGTAGATGATGCTTCCGGAGAAGGATCAGCAGGAGCGTTCTCGTCAAAGATAATCTCCGTTTGCGCAGGTGACGTGTTCTCTGACGCCGTTAATGGCTCCGGCATTTTTGCGACGTCTGTAACCGAGAGGTTTTCCGTACCAGCCTCACTTACCTTGTCATTCTGTGCAGATGCCTGTTTGGCACTGATATCCGAAAAACTGGGAACACTATCAGCAGGCGGTTCACTGGCTGCCTGTAACTGATCCTGTGCAACAGAAGCTTCCTGCCGCGTAGAAACGATGTTCGGGGTTTCCTGATCAGGCGCGTTTGAAGGCGTTGCAGATCTCTCAGGCGTACTCTCTGACAGCGTTGGTTCTTCTGGACTTATCTGACGCTCGCTTGCCGAGGACTTGCCGGTGTTTTCCGCCCTCAGTGATTGCGGCGCCGATTGCGATATCGTCGTCGGACTGCATGCCTGTGATTGTTTTGCGCTTGGAGCGCTGGCACTCTTTTGAGTCGTATCAGATGATGCAATTGCAGTGCTGGCAGGCTGTTTTTCGGGCGTATTCCGGCGTACGGAAGCAGAATCTACTGCTTCCTGTGCCACAGACTTTGCCGGCTGAACTGCGGATTGTGTTTTAGGAGACTGATTCGCAGAACTGTTATCCGCTGCAGGTGTCTTGGTCGCAGAGGAGTTGTTCGCTGTTGTTTTCTGGGCAACTTCTGCATGAGCACGCGCCTGCTCATGCTCGTAGCTCTTTAAAAAATCCTGAAAGCGCTCATTCGACGCTGACTGCGTCTGGGGTGAGATTTCACCGCGGGTCAACCCAGCCGTTGATACAACTGCGGATGTCGTGACATGTGACAAGAAATGCGCCTCCGGCCCCGCAGAGAATGGGAAATCCGAGCTTTTCTTGGCACAAAAATTGTAAAGAAAGCGTTTAGCTCTTCCGCCAGATAAGGACACAGAAAAACCCGGCAAAAGGTTTTCTGTGCCCTTATCTGGCTGAATAGATTCAGCTATCCGGCCGCATAACGGCCGTGGCAACCGTGCAGACGATCTTAGGGATGGATCGCGTCATAGGCCGGAGAGCCTGCAAACGGCCCTCGGGGGATTGTCGGGGCGCTTGGACAGACAGGAGGATTGGCTTCCAGCGCCAAAGCCTGAACCGTATGGGTTGCCGTCGAAACCAGCCCCCTCACGGCGAGTTTCTGGTTCAGCCGAACGACTGCCAGAAATTCATCCGGAAGAATGACAGTCGTGCCATCGCGCAGCTTCACGCCGGTCGGCGTGATACCGGAAACGATTCCCTGCACCACGGGAAGTGGAGACATATCATAGGTGCAGGGCGCAGCTTGAGCTGCGGAGACGGACAGCGCCAGGGCCAGACTGGCGAAAGCAAGCTTTTTCAATGTCGGAAATGCCTCATGCCGGTGAATACCATGGCGATCCCGGCAGCATCCGCCGCGTCGATCACCTCCTGATCGCGAATGGAACCACCCGGCTGGATCACAGCCACGGCTCCTGCTGCGACAACGCTCTCAAGACCGTCAGCGAAGGGAAAGAATGCGTCAGAAGCGGCAACCGACCCTGTTGTCAGAGGCGCGTTCTCACCGGCTTCCTTTGCGGCATCCTCGCTCTTGCGTGCCGCGATCCGTGCACTGTCCACGCGGGACATCTGTCCGGCGCCAATCCCGACAGTGGCACCATTGCGGACATAGATGACAGCGTTGGATTTCACATGTTTGGCGACACGGAAAGCGAACAGCAGATCCTTCATTTCCTGTGCCGTCGGCGCGCGTTTGGTCACGACCTTGAGGTCGGCTTCCGTCACACGGCCTGCATCGCGGCTCTGCGCCAGAAAGCCACCGGCAACGGAGCGGAATGCCAGCCCCTCGGCTGCCGGGTCCGGCATGCCTTCCGTCAGCAGAAGACGCAGGTTCTTTTTGCGGGAAAGGACCTCGATCGCTTCGGCATCAGCGTCCGGTGCAACGATCACTTCCGTGAAGATCTTGCTGATCCTCTGCGCCGTTGCGCCATTCAGCGTGCGGTTGACCGCCACGATCCCACCAAAGGCTGAAACCGGATCGCAGCGCAGGGCCGCGATCCAGGCCTGTTCCAGACTTGCAGCCGACGCCACGCCACAGGGGTTGGCGTGCTTGACGATCACGACTGTTGGGTCATCGAACTCGGCAACTGCTTCGAACGCCGCATCGGTGTCATTGATGTTGTTATAGCTCAGCGCCTTGCCCTGAAGCTGGCGGGCTGTCGCCACACCCGAACGCTGGCTTCCGTCACGATAGAAAGCCGCCTTCTGATGCGGGTTTTCACCATAGCGCAGCAGATCATCGCGGGTGCCGCTCAGGGTCAGGACGGGAGGCAGGATCTCACCGGCCTGTTTGGCGAACCAGCGTGAAATCATGCTGTCGTAAGCGGCGGTATGAGCATAGGCGGAAGCCGCGTAGTTGCGACGTTCGGCCAGAACCGTTCCCCCCTGCTCCAGCGATGCGATGACCGCGGCATATTGCTGGGGGTCCGTCAGGATCGCCACATGATCGAAATTCTTCGCCGCGGCGCGGATCATGGCCGGACCACCGATGTCGATGTTCTCGATGCAATCCTCGTCCCCGGCGCCCGATGCCACTGTTGCGGCGAACGGATAGAGGTTCACACAGACCAGATCGATCGGCGCAATATTGTGCTCGGCCATCTGCGCGACATGGGCGGGAAGATCGCGACGCCCCAGGATGCCGCCATGGACCTGCGGAACGAGGGTCTTGACCCGGCCATCCAGAATTTCCGGAAAACCGGTATGCTCGGAGACATCCTTGACTGTCAGACCCGCTTCACGAAGAGCCTTTGCGGACCCTCCCGTCGAAAGCAGTTCCGCACCGTGGGCGGCGAGCGCACGCCCCAGTTCGATCAGTCCCGTCTTGTCAGAAACGGAGAGGAGGGCGCGACGGACGGGGAGTCGGGTCTCAGTCATGATGAGAATGAAATATCCTTCAAAACATGTCCGCGCAACCGCGAGTGATGCGCAGCGGGAGGAACATGACCCGGAAGGGGGCCATTTCCGGAAAATCCTGCCCAGCCCAGCAGGCAGAGGATGGGCACAAGAAGCATGATTTCCCCGATCCCGCCAGTCCGGACATAGGGCCAGAGCGAGAGTCGCGAACGGCTGAGGGGAGCCAGCAACTGGCAGCCGCCTGTCGGGAGGTCAACGGCAATATGAGTCGCGGCGCCCAGCAGGAGCGCACCCCAGGGGCCATGCAGGCTTTCAGGCCCCATCAGGCCATTGATGATGGCGGCAGCTACCAGCAGCATTACCCCGGAATGGGTCAGACCGCGATGGCCAAAGGCCTTTGCCAGAAAACGGGAGAGAAACTTGAGCCGGCTGCCGAGCATGGAGCGCTCGGTATCGAGATCTGGCAGCAGGCTACCCAGCAGACCTGTGCAGATGGAAAACGGTTCGGGCGACAGTACATGCCAGCGCATGGCGCACAGCACGGCAAAGCCGCCGATCAGCAGATGGGAACGTCCAGTCACGCGCCCTTATGATCCGGTTCAGCACGTCTCGCAAACCATTTGTTCACAAAACGTTCACGGATGCCGCAACATTATGCAGGCATCCGTGTGATGCTTTTCCGGATCAGGCCACAGACAGCCCGCTCAGACCTTCAGCAGGGCTGCCGCCGTCGCGCGCTGACGGACCTTGTCCGCATCAAACGTTCCCGCCGTAACCCACGACCCACCGACGCAGGCGACAGATGGAAGGGCGAGCCAGTCCGGTGCGCTCTCCTCCGTAATGCCGCCCGTGGAGCAGAAACGGACATTGCTGCCGAAAACACTTGCGAGGCTCTTGAGTGCCGGAATGCCGCCATTCGTCACGGCCGGGAAGAACTTGAAGCGTGACAGGCCCAGATCAAGACCGCGCATGATGTCACCTGCATTGGCCACACCCGGCAGGAACGGAACGTCATGCTCGACGGAGGCCTTCGCCAGCGCCTCGGTCAGACCCGGACTGACGATAAAGCGGGCACCGGCCTTCACGGCGCGGTCCATGTCAGACGGATTCAGAACCGTACCGGCACCGACAAGCGCACCCGGCACTTTCGACATCTCCTGAATGACTTCCAGGGCACAGGGTGTGCGCAGCGTGACTTCCAGCGTGGACAGGCCACCGGCGACCAGTGCTTCAGCCATCGGACGGGCCAGCGCCACGTCATTGACCACCAGCACCGGCATGACCGGACAGCGGCTCATGACGGCATCGAGTTTGGCAGTGTCGATCATCAGAACTCTTCCTTAGTGAATGTCGTCGCCAACGGCTTCGATCACGCGATCCATCTGGGCTAGCATCGCGGATCCGCCAGCTTCGGCCGGATCATGCACCGAACGCATCAGCGCGAACAGTTCGCGGCCCGTTCCCAATGCCGGGAGTGGCGGGGCAACCGGCTTGCGGCTCTCCCACTCGGCGGCATCTACCAGAACCTCGATCTGTCCCGTCACGGCGCAGACGCGGATCATGTCACCATCCCGCACGCGGGCGATCGGTCCGCCAACCTGCGCCTCGGGGCCAACATGAATGGCGGCCGGCACCTTGCCGCTCGCACCGGACATGCGTCCATCCGTGAGCAGAGCCACCTTGAAGCCGCGATCCTGAAGCACACCCAGCGTCGGGGTCAGCTTGTGCAGTTCCGGCATCCCGTTGGCTTCCGGCCCCTGAAAACGCACGACCACGACAACATCGCGCTCCAGCTCACCGTTCTGATAGGCCGTGATGACGTCATGCTGGTCCTGGAAGACCCGCGCAGGCGCTTCCACTGTCAGATGCTCGACCGCAATAGCGCTGCTCTTGTAGATCGCGCGGCCCAGATTGCCCGTCATCAGGCGCATGCCACCATCCGGACGGAAAGGCGTAGCAACATCGCGCAGAATATCGGTGTCCGTGGATGGCTTTGCATGGCTGTAGACGAGCTCATCACCTTCAAGCGAGGCCCGGCGGGCGTAATCGGAGAAACCGCCACGCGAAACCGTCAGGATGTCCTTGTGCAGCATCCCGGCGCGCGTCAATTCGGCGATCACGGTCGGCATGCCACCCACGCGGTTGAACGCGTTCACGTCTTCGGAACCGCTCGGATAAACACGGGTGATCAGCGGAACCGCAGAGGACAAGCGGCTGATGTCTTCCCAGTCGATCAGGATACCGGCGGCACGGGCAATGGCCGGAAGATGGATTGAATGGTTGGTTGAACCACCTGTTGCCAGAAGGCCCACTGCCGCGTTCACGATGGCCTTTTCGTCCACGCAATGGGCCAGCGGGCGCACATCTTCGCCGTTCAGGCCGATTTCCACCAGACGATGGATGCCCGAGCGCGTCATGGCCTGACGCAGCTTCGTGTTGGGATTGATGAAGGCCGAGTCCGGCATCATCAGGCCCATGATCTCGACCATCATCTGGTTCGTATTGGCCGTGCCATAGAACGTGCAGGTACCCGGGCTGTGATAGGAGGCGTTTTCCGCTTCCATCAGTTCGTCCTGACCGACCTTGCCCTGCACATAGAGCTGGCGGATACGCTGCTTTTCCTTGTTCGGCAGACCAGACGGCATCGGGCCTGCCGGGATCAGCATGGCCGGGAGATGGCCGAAGCGCAGCGCGCCCATCAGAAGGCCCGGCACGATCTTGTCGCAGATACCCAGCAGCGCCACGCCTTCGAACATGCCGTGGCTCAGCCCGACTGCCGTGGACATGGCAATTACATCACGGGAGAACAGGGAAAGCTCCATGCCCTCCTGACCCTGCGTCACACCGTCACACATGGCCGGCGCACCACCCGCGACCTGAGCCGTCGCACCGACTTCACGGGCGAACAGCTTGATCTGCTCGGGATAGCGGCCATAGGGCTGATGCGCCGAAAGCATGTCGTTATACGTCGTGATGACGCCGATATTGGTCCCGGTGGGACGCATCAGATCCGGCTTGTCGGGGCTTGACGCTGCAATGGCATGAGCCAGATTACCGCAGGCCAGCTTGGGCCGGAGCACACCCTTGGCGCGGTTGCGCTCCATCAGGGCGAGATACCGGCGACGGGAGACTTTCGAACGCTCGATGATACGGGCAGTCACGCTCTCGACGACGGGATTCAGAGACATCTGGAAATACTCGCTACTCGGCTGATGCCTGCAATGCGTTCAGGAAAGGCCGACTTTCCGGCGCAAGGCACGGTATCGTGATTGAGGCACCGTTCATACGGAATGCCCTTCCGCAGGGCAAGCCACCCGGCAAGCGAAAACCCTGATATCTCCATTTTTGTTTCGCAATCTCACAAGATCCGGTTTCTAAGTTCCAAAAATCACATTTTAGACGCAACAATGAGAATTGATTCTGTTAATAACCGTTTTCTGAACCCTGCTTACTCCCTGAAAGAGCTGAAACGCATCCTTCAGGGTGACTGACAAAACAAGTCAGTTGACCGGACAGTCACTAAATGATCGGTAATTTGCCCGATTTGATTCCATGAAATATCCATGAGAGTCAGAACCGAATATTCACGGAGTCAATATCATGAAATTCATTCCTGCCATGGCTGCGATTTCAGCCCTTCTCTGCGCAACACCTCTGGCCGGTGCCGCTTCACTTCATTCGCATTGGGAGCAGTTCAAGGCACACCGGGCTTTTCACCATCTTTCTGCTGATGGACAGCGCGCCTTTCAGGACATCATGAGCGCCCGCGACATCCTTCAGACGGGAGGCAAGACTGAAGCTGCCATCCCAGCGCTGTATGACGCCCAGAAGCGTCTCGCCGCTGCTGAAAAGGCCGATAAGAAGTTTCAGGCCGCTGAAAGCGATCTTCACCCTGCTCCGCAGCATCCCGTTGCGGCAAACCATCAGCCTGTCATGGGCCAGACTGACTGGCTCCCGGTTGGCGGTGAGTTCATCGTGAATGAAACCCTCGCACCCGAAAAGAAGACGGCTGTGGCCTCGGCCAATGCGCAGATGAAATCCGGCAATACGGATCAGGCCGCCGAGACGATGAAGGTCGTTGGAGAAGATGCCGACTTCATCCTGGCTCTTGCGCCCATCACGCCGGTTCAGGGTGCGGTCTATCGTGCGACTGTGTTCACAGAAGGCCATCATCCGCAGGACGCCGTTGATGCGCTGAACCAGGCTCTGGATTCAGTCATCTTTGTTTCCGAGAACGCAGTTGAATCACAAGCCCCGGCCACCGCGGCTCCGGCTGCTGCCACGAAGTAATCTTCAAGGCCCTGCCCTCAGACAAAAAAAAGCGCTGCAGGTCAGACCTGCAGCGCTTTTTTTGTGCCTGTTTCTTAGGATATCTCAGCTCCAGGCGGAGCCCTGTGCCGGAAGCAGAATCGCATTTTCCATGGCGACCAGACCACCACCGATCTTCGGCGGCCACATACCGCTGGCCACAGCCTGCGCACGGATATCGAGACGGGCATTCATATCCGCATAGGGCCAGATATGGGCCAGACGCGGCGTGCCCTCGATCGAGATCATTCCGCACAGCAACGGCGACAGTCCAAGCCGTCCCGGTACAGCGGCAGCAAAAGCGTCTTCCACGTTCCCGGCCTGTCCGAGCTTCAGTTCATAGCAGCGCCATTCATAGATGCTGCCATGTTCCCCGGCTGGCAGCAGAGGCGAAATAATACGCCAGCCTGTCACGTCAACTGTCTGAACAGCGTCTTCCGGTATCGCCGTAAGCAGATCCGGGCGACCATCCAGAAGTGCTGCATAGGTCTCGGCCGTCCGGAACAGGATAACCCGGTTCAGGACACCGATTTCGCTCGTCCAGACAGCAACACCCTCACGCCCCGAGAGCGCAGAAACCACTTTCGGCACCTGTCCGATGCGGACATCGAGAATAATGGTTTCTGCATAACTCATGGACTGACTCCGGGTTATTTCCCTGCCTGCTGGGCAGCGACAAAGTTCTCCAGCCAGTGGATCGTATAATCCCCCTTCTGGAAAGACGGGTCCGCCAGAATCTTCTGATGCAGCGGAATGACCGTCTTCACACCGTCAACCACGCATTCGTCCAAGGCACGCTGCATACGGGCGATGGCCTCGGCGCGGGTCGGAGCGTGGACGATCAGCTTGGCGATCATGCTATCGTAATAAGGCGGGATGCGATAGCCAACGTAAATGGCGCTGTCCATGCGGACACCCAGCCCACCTGGAGCATGGAACACCTTGATCGTGCCGGGGCTCGGCATGAAGGTTTCCGGATCTTCGGCGTTGATACGGCACTCGATCGCATGGCCGGACATCTTGACGTCAGCCTGCGTGTAACCAAGCGGCTCACCGGATGCGATGCGGATCTGCTCGCGCACGAGATCCACGTTGCAGACCATCTCCGTCACCGGATGCTCGACCTGAAGACGCGTGTTCATCTCGATGAAGCAGAACTGGCCGTCCTGATACAAGAACTCGAGCGTCCCCGCGTTGCGGTAGCCCATCCGCGACAGGGCCTCGGTCGCGGTGCGGCCGATTTCCTCACGCTCGGCATCCGTCAAAGCGGGAGAACCGGCCTCTTCCAGAAGCTTCTGGTGACGGCGCTGGAGCGAACAGTCACGCTCACCGAAATGTACGACATTGCCATGCGCATCACCGAGGACCTGAAGCTCGATATGACGCGGGCGGTTCATGTACTTTTCGAGATAGACCTCGTCATTGCCGAAGGCTGCACGGGCTTCCGCACGAGCCACCGACCAGGCTTCCTCGATATCGTCAGCGGTCTGCGCCACCTTCATCCCGCGTCCACCGCCACCGGCGGCCGCCTTGATCAGGACCGGATAACCGACCTTCTCGGCCACTTCGCGGGCGGCCTGCAGATCCGGCAGGGCGCCGTCAGAACCTGGAACCAGCGGCACACCGAGCGCACGCATGGTCGTCTTGGCCGTGATCTTGTCGCCCATCGTGCGGATGTGCTCCGCCGTCGGGCCGATGAATGCCAGACCATGTTCTTCCACGGTCTCGGCGAATTCGGCATTTTCCGACAGGAAGCCGTAGCCCGGATGAATGGCGTCAGCGCCCGTGATCGTCGCGGCCGAGAGAATGGCAGCCACGTTCAGATAGGAGTCGCGTGCGCTTGGCGGACCGATGCAGACGGCTTCATCGGCAAGACGCACATGCATTGCATCGGCGTCAGCCGTCGAATGCACGGCAACGGTTTTGATGCCCATCTCGCGGCAGGCGCGCTGGATACGCAGCGCGATCTCACCCCGGTTGGCAATGAGGACCTTGGAAATCATTACTCGATGATCGCCAGAGCTTCGCCGAACTCGACCGGCTGACCGGACTCGACCAGGAACTTTGTCAGCGTACCGGCGCGCGGCGCCTTGATCTGGTTGAAGGTCTTCATGGCTTCGATGAGCATGATCGTCTGACCGGCAGCAACCGGCTGGCCTTCAACAGCGAACGGCGGAGAAGCCGGATCCGGCGTCAGGTAGGCCACGCCAACCATTGGACTCGGAACCATACCCGGATGCTTTGCCGGATCAACCGGAGCAGCGACAGGAGCCGGTGCTGCAGGAGCTGCCGGAGCTGCGGCAGCAGGTGCCGGGGCAGCAGCCTGGACCACGCTCACATTGCGGGCCACGCGGATCCGGCTGTCAGCTTCGGAAATCTCGATTTCGGTCAGGCCGGTTTCCGTCAGAATATCGGCCAATGCCCGAATGGCATCCTTGTCCACGAGCATACGGCTCATCCTTCGTCTTCGATCATGTCGGTTATTGCCTGAAGCGCGTGCGCATATCCCCTGACGCCGAGGCCACAGATCACGCCGATGGCGGCCTGCGAGACGTAAGTGTGATGACGGAACGGCTCCCTGCGATGGATATTGGAAATATGAACCTCGACCACGGGCAGCTCGACCGCCAGAAGCGCATCGAGCAGGGCAATCGAGGTATGTCCGTAAGCGGCAGGATTGATCACGATTCCGTCTGCACGGCCGCGACATTCCTGCACCCAGGACACAAGCTCACCCTCTCCGTTCGTCTGGCGGAAATCAATGGCGACATCAAGCCGTTCGGCAGCCTGAATACACACCTGCTCAACGTCGTCGAGCGTGGCGTGACCATAGATTCCGGGCTGGCGAAGACCCAGCATATTGAGATTCGGACCGTTGAGAACGGTGATCAGAGGGCGTTTCATCTGGCCGCGCGATAGCACTTTCGGAGCTGTCATGAAAGCGTCATTGCCCTATTGCTGCCGTCTTCAGGGCGTCCAAAAGGGGACAGGGCCGCATTTTTGTGTTATCCGGCAGGAACTGAGCCCGTCCCGTTCACTGGAGAAGAACCTGATATAGTGCGCCTTGATCTGTCTGTCCTTCGCAAACCCTTCCGTTTCATTCCACTGCGCAGCATGACGTTTGCCGTTGCTCTCGCAGGGCTTGCCGGTCATCACACCGCTCATGCGAGTGACGATTCCGCAACCGATGGAACGCCAAAGACAAGCTGGGCAGAGTCCGTTCGGACCGCACTGGCAAACCGCGCACATCAGGCAGCCCATGCCTGGTCCCAGCATGGCGTCGCCAGCTGGTATGGACGGCACTTCCACGGACGGCGCACGGCAAGCGGGACGGTTTTCAACACGAACGACCTGACGGCGGCGCACCCTTCCCTGCCGATCGGTACCAAGCTTCTTGTAACGTCGCAGGATACGGGCCGTTCAGTCGTGGTAACAGTGAATGACCGTGGCCCGTTCAACAGCCGCATCATCGATCTGTCCCATGCTGCCGCTGCGAAGATCGGAATGCTGGGCGCGGGCACGGCTCATGTCACGATTGCGAAAATGACCGAGATGGCGCCGTCCATGCAGTCCACCACCGAGCCTGAAGTGGCGGAAGCCGATCCGTCAGACACCAGTGCACAGGCCATTCAGGCCGCGGGCAGCACGGGCTCCCAGCGGACCCCGCATCATCACCGCTGATATCCGGGTAAGGCCTGAAGTCTTTCAGGCCGCTCCAGCCTGCGGGGGCACAGCCTGACTCTGACCGGCTCGGGCCTCAAGGGTGGCGTTCAGTTCCGCCCCGAACAGTACGACATACGCGCTCACGAAAAACCACATCATGATGGCTGCGACCGCACCGAGAGGTCCGTAGGTTGCGCCGTAACTCGCAAAATGCGCGACATACCACGAAAAGCCGAGCGAGGTTGCGACCCACAGGAGCGTCGCCAGTGCTGACCCCGGGAAAATCCAGCGCCACTGCGTATGCACACGGCAGGGCGCAAAACGGTAGAGCAGCGTTACGGCAATAAAGACAAAAAGCAGCATCAGGATCGGCGCGAGCGTGTGCACGACCATGGGCGCGCCATAGGAAAGCAGCAGATCGATCGGGAATGGCGGATCGCTCAGGAAGCTGACATGACGCGGCAGATAATCCACGAGAGCTGGCGCTGCCACCATCAGGGCAAGTGTGAGCGCTGCCCCCACAACAGCCATCAACGTGGTTGAGAGCGCAATCGCCTGAAATTTCAGAAAACTGCGGGTTTCCTGCGCATTATAGGCCATATTGAGCGCCGACAGGACGGACTTCGTACTCGCGGAGGCCGACCACAGAGCCACCGACAGTGAGAAAATCAGCCCGATCGTCAGCGATGAATGCGGCTGAGAAATCAACTCATGAATCCGGTCCCCGATCAGTTCATAGGCCGAGGGCGGCAAAAGATGACGGAGCACTTCGAGCTGCGGCTCGACCGTCTGAAGGTCAAAGGCCAGACCGTACAGGGAGATCAGGCTGGAAATGGCGGGAAAGAGCGAGAGCGTGGCGTAAAACGCGCATCCTGCTGCAGACAGGGATGTCTGGCTGGAGCCCACCTCGGCAAAGAGATGCTTGGCGACAACCCGCCAGGCCGCATGATGCAGCCGGTCCGGAGACGCTGTAGCCGCCGGATCATTCGGTTGCGTCGCAGCGCCGGGCTTCTCAGGCTCCGAAGATCCGGCTTGATCCGGCACGGCATGGGAACCGGAAATGGTCGCAGACTCGGATGTTAAACTCACGCAGGGTGTCCTCGGCAGTTTCCTGTTGGGGGCAGCGGTCGATCTCGTTTCCCCTGATCCCGATGGCTGGTGAAGACCATTCCGGATCAGAACGATACGAGCCAGTACCTACGCGAAAGAGGCCTTCCGCGTTCCGAATTCGCCCTGATTCAGCCCCTCAATATTGGCAAAAGCGTCACAATGCAAAATTATCGGTTGCATGATGCGGGGTTTGGTCCCATATGCCCCCCTCACGCAGCAACGCACGTGCCACTGGCCCACTCGAGGTTACGCAACGACGTCAAGCGTTCTGGCCTTCAGGAATCCACCCGTTACGGATTCCCGCTATTCGCCGGTCCGTTCGACCGTTTCGCAACACACTCGCAGGGCGATATCGTTCCCTGACGAGTCCGGTTCTGGGAATTGAGTGTCATGACTCCCAAAATCACCCGTTTCCTTGCCGAGCAGCAGCCGGCAACCCCTTGCCTCGTCGTCGATCTCGACGTCGTGGAGACGCATTACCGTGCCCTGCACGATGCGCTCCCGGAAGCGAAAATCTATTACGCCATCAAGGCCAATCCGGCCCCGGCCATTCTCGACCGGCTTGTCGGTCTGGACTCTTCGTTTGATGCCGCATCCCTTGCGGAAATCCGGATGTGCCTTGATGCGGGCGCAACGCCGGACCGGATCTCCTACGGCAACACGCTGAAGAAGGCCGAATGGATCCGCGAGGCGCATGATCTGGGCATCGACCTCTTCGTGTTCGACAGCATTGAAGAGCTGGAAAAGCTCGGCAAAAACGCTCCCGGCGCACGCGTTTTCTGCCGTCTCGCGGTCGAGAACGAAGGCGCGGACTGGCCCCTGTCGCGTAAGTTCGGCACTACGCTGAACCATGCCCGCAACCTGATGCTGCACGCCCGCGACCTTGGACTGAAGCCTTATGGCCTGTCCTTCCATGTCGGCAGCCAGCAGACGGGTGTTGCCGCCTACGATCATGCGATCGCCAAGGCAGCGGGGCTGTATCATGATCTGCGTGCGCAGGGCGTGGACCTCCAGATGCTCAATCTGGGTGGCGGCTTCCCGACGCATTACCGCGAAAACGTGCCCTCTGTTCAGGACTTCGCCGACACGATCCATGCGTCGCTGAAAACGCATTTCCCGGACGGCGCGCCCGAAATCCTGCTGGAGCCCGGCCGCTACATGGTCGGACAGTCCGGTGTGGTATCAAGCGAGGTTATTCTCGTCAGCCGTCGCGGTGGTGCCGCAGGTGATCCGCGCTGGGTCTATCTCGATATCGGGCGCTTCGGTGGTCTGGCCGAGACCGAAGGCGAAGCCATCCGCTACACCTTCCGCACATCCCGTGACTCAGAGGATGCTGTACGCTCCCCCTGCGTTGTGGCTGGGCCAAGCTGTGACGGCGTGGACATCATGTATGAGAAGAACCGCATTCCACTGCCGGATTCTCTTGAATGTGGTGACCGTATCGAGATTCTGGCCACAGGCGCCTATGTCTCGACCTACTGCTCCGTCGGCTTCAATGGCTTCCCGCCCCTGACCGAGCACTACATCTGAAAATTGCCGCTCCGGACCTCTCAGGGGCCGGGGGCACTTTCCGCGCCTGCATCACTGGACGCGGGCGGACGGCCTTCCGATATGAAGCGGACAGACATTCCTGTCTGCCATTCCTGTCTGCCATTCCCGTTGGAAGGTTTTTTTCATGAAGCTTAGTGCACGCAACCAGCTCAAGGGCCGGATCACGAACATCCTCAAGGGTGCAACGACGTCTCATATTACGATCGACGTCAACGGCACGGTCATTACCAGCGCCATTACCAATGAAGCCGTGGCTGATTTGGGGCTTGAGGTCGGCAAGGAAGCCTATGCCGTGATCAAGGCCTCCAGCGTCATGGTCGGCGTGGACTGACCTTTTACTAAAAGCGCCTTTCCGGGAGACGTTATCCCTGAAACGGCGCTTCCAGTCCGGACTGATAGCCTAGGGCTGACAGAAGATCGTCGGCGGAGATTTCGAGATTCAGGCAGGCCAGCCAGCAGAATCCGACCACTCCAACAGCCAGCAGCAACAGACAGACCGTCATGTGTTCCAGCTCCTCAAGCCCTCTGGGGCGCGCAGCTGCGCGAACCCGGTTGGGGCGTGTGCCCAGCGACATCATCAGTGCACCATCCGGTTTGCGTCATGCAGCGGACCGCTATCCTGCGGCCACAGAACCCGCATCCGCGATGGACTGACCGATCGCCAGCGGTTGATTGAGGACAATGCACCGCCACCGGAAATCGTGGTCTCATCCTGAAGCAGCTTTTTCGGCAGCCAGTGTCCCGCTCCGGCCAGACAGTCGGCCAGTAACGTCAGGGCCATTGCAAGGCAGCCCTGCACGAAGCGGTCCGGAAACACCTCCGCCAGAAGCACAAAGACTTCCCGCTGCCCCTCATTCTGGGCGGCTATGATCCCGCGCAGAAACCGTTCTTCCAGCGCCGTCAGGGACTGCATGCCCGGCGCATTTACGGCAAGTAGCGGCAGATCTGCCGCCTTCAGATGATAGGTCGCATCCGCAAAGGCGCCTTCCGCCGCATCAAGAGCCGGGCGGAAACAGGCGGGAAACAGGCCGTCGGTCGTCTTGGTCTCGGGGCAGCTTGGCAAGCGGTAATGGCTGATGAGGCAGCGGATGCTCCACAGCGCGAGCCGTTCACAGCAGCAGAGATCGGACAGGGAAAGCGACAGCCGTGTCATGGGGAAACTCCGAATCAGCAGAACCAGAGTCACCCTAATTGAGAATGATTTTCAATTACAACTTAAAAACGCTTCGCAGAGCATAAAGATACTGCCCTGCGGAAACGCTCAGTCAGTGATGATGATGGCCGCAGCTTCCATGATCGTGGCCGTGGTCATGGTCATGCGCTCCGGCCTCCGAGGCACGCGGCGCAGTCTGGCAGTGATGGCAAGCCACCCATTCGGCATCTCCGTCCAGATAGTGCTCTTTCTTCCAGACGGGCACGCGATGCTTGATCTCGTCGATGATGTAGCGACAGGCCCGGAACGCCGCATCCCGGTGTGGTGCCGAAACCCCGATCCAGACGGCAACATCCCCGACCTTTAGGCTTCCCGTGCGGTGCATCGCTACGGCCTGGCTGATCTCGAAACGCTCCAGAGCTTCGGCCACGATCCGCTCGCCTTCGAGCTGGGCCAGCGCCTCATAGGACTCATATTCCAGACCATCCACCGGACGGCCCTCGTTCCTGTTGCGGACCCAGCCTTCAAACGTGCAGAACCCGCCAGCCTCGGCCAGATGCAGATCCTCACGCAGCGCGTTCAGATCCACGGGCGCGGACGCCATACGAAAGCGGCTCATCCGCCCGTCACCGGCGGAATGAACACGATATGGTCCCCGTCCTTCAAAGTCTGTGTCCAAGGCGCGAAATCGCCGTTGATCGCCACGCGAAGCTTCGAAGCTTCGAACGGAAAAGCGTATTTCTCACGCAATTCCTCGTAAAGCGGCCCCACGGTCGCGAATGAGGTCTCGAGCGACTGCTCCCGCGTTCCAGCCAGCTCCCGCAGCTGTGCAAAATATTCCAGTGTCAGGCGAATCATCGGCCCTCCCGGCAGATCCTTCAGGCGCCGGGCCGCATCTTCGCGCTCCTCCGGCGTGTTGATGTTATCGAGCGCACCACGGCTATGCGGCTCCAGCAGCTTCGTCGGGCTGTTGATCAGCAGCTTGCGCGGGCAGATGCGTCCACCCGCAACCTGTTTTTCCAGTCGATCCAGCGCTTCCGGCTCCCAGATGGCGCAGAGCGGTTCGGGCAGGCCGTCATGCTCGCTGCGATAGGACACGGCGACATGCTCTCCATCCCTTGCAGCGATCAGGGTGTCGAGCGTGCCGCGATCCAGCATCGGCAGGTCGCAGGCCAGAACCAGCCAGGCCACATCCGGATAAGCCCGATGCGCCGACAGCAGACCCGCCGCCGGTCCATCAACGTCCACCGTATCGACGATCTGCGGAAAGCTGGACCGCAGTGGATCAGATGCCTGATCCGGCTTCACCGAAACAAAACACCGCTCCACAACAGGCGTCAGAACCTCGAACGCCGCCTGAAGCTGCGGTTTGCCGTGATAGTCGAGCGCGGCCTTGTCCGTTCCCATGCGTTTGCTGGCACCGCCCGCAAGGATCAGGCCGTAAAGTGGTGTCATGATTCAATCCGCTGGAAGTCGCGCTTGCCGCCGGCCTTGCCCATCAGCCGGACCTCGCGGATGACCATGTCATGGGACATGGCCTTGCACATGTCGTAAATCGTGAGCGCGGCCACGGAGGCCCCGGTCAGCGCTTCCATTTCCACGCCCGTGCGCCCTTTGCACGAGACACGGCAGTCGATTACCGCCTCATCACCTTCGATCGTGATGTCCACCCGACACCCACTGAGCGAGAGCGGATGACACAACGGGATCAGCTGCGACGTCGATTTTACGCCCATCACGCCTGCAATCTGCGCCACGGTCAGCACCGCACCCTTGGCTGTCATGAACCCGGCATCCGACAGGGTCCGCGCCATCTCGGACGGGAAAACCAGACGCGCCTGGGCATGAGCACTGCGTTCCGTCACATCCTTGCCGCTGATATCGACCATGCGCGGATCCTCGCCGCGCTCGTTGACATGGGTGAGCGTCTTCATCGTCTTCGATCTCCCGGTCTGGTTACCGAATTCTGGCCACCGATTCTAGCCGCCGATATAGTTCATCTCGATGCGGCGTCGTGCAGGCGCATCCGAAGAGGCGGCCCGTTCCTCACTATACCTGTCCGTCCGGCGGCGCCACACCCCGGCCAGAAGGTCACGCAGCGCTGCGTCATCCGCATCGCTGCGCAGAAGCGTGCGTAAATCCGTCCCTTTCGAGGCGAAGAGACAGGTGTAAAGCTGCCCTTCCGACGACAGACGCGCCCGCGAACAGTCTCCGCAGAATGGCGCCGTGACGGAAGAAATGAAGCCCACTTCCCCCGCCCCGTCGCAATAGCGGTACCGCTGTGCCACTTCCCCACGATAATGCGCATCCACGGGCTCAAGCGGCCAGCGGACGTCAATGCGCTCGCGCAGTTCACGCGACGGCACCACTTCGGCGCGCTCCCAGTGATTGCGCGTCCCAACATCCATATATTCGATGAAGCGCAGCACGACACCGCTATGACGGAAGCGTTCGGCCAGAGCCTCGACACCCGCATCGTTCAGCCCGCGCTGGACGACGGTATTCAGTTTGACGCCGCCTGAAAATCCGGCCTGCGCGGCACTGTCGATCGCCTCCAGAACCGGTTCAAGCTGCGCCCGGCCGCCACTCATCCGCGCAAAGACGGCTGGATCCAGACTGTCGAGGCTGACCGTCACGCGGTTCAGCCCGGCCTCTTTCAGATCCCGGACATGCCGCTCCAGCAGGACGCCATTGGTGGTCAGCGCAATATCTTCCACGCCTTCAATGGACGCCAGACGCGCCACGAGTTCCGGGAGTTTCGGGCGCAGCAGCGGCTCCCCACCCGTCAGGCGCAGCTTGCGGACACCAAGCGAGACCGCCACGCGCGCCACACGCTCGATCTCGTCAAAGCTCAGACGCTCTTTCGGCTCCAGAAAGCGGAAATGCTCGTGATAGGTCGCTTCCGGCATGCAGTAGGGACAGCGGAAATTGCAGCGGTCCATGACAGAAATCCGCAGATCATGCAGCGGACGGCTGAAGCGATCGGTCAGAGCAGGCGTCGGGTTACCAGCCATGAAACATCGCAGCTGTTCCGCGCGGCGCCACACCGTCGCCACGCGGCAGTTCCACAAATCCGTCCGTGGACGCCAGGAAGCTGAAATCGCCAGAGGTCGGCATGGGGCACGGCGTCGCCAGCGCCTGTCCGGTAGCGTCATGGCGGACTTTGACCGGCAGGAAACGGGTGAGCGTCGGGATCAGATCGGCATCTGCATCGAGCATCACCGTGTAAGGCTCGGGACGGCACAGCCCCTGCCCGGCCAGAAGCATGGGCATGACATACCGCACGCCACAGGTCGTGGCAGATACCGGATTGCCGGGCAGACCAAACACACGCTGCCCTTCAGGGCCAACACCAAACCACAGCGGCTTGCCCGGACGCTGTGCCACCTTGTGGAAGACACGCTCCACCCCGATTTTCGACAGCGCCTTGGGAACATGATCGAACGCCCCCATCGACACACCGCCGCTCAGGATCAGGACATCATGGCGCGAGAGCTGCTCGCGCAGGGCCACGATCGTCTCCGCGAGATCATCGGGTACAACGGATCGCTCGATGCAGTTGAACCCACGCGACAGCAGCGCACCCGTCAGGGCGTATTCGTTGGAGCGCCGGATTTCCCAGTCCCGCACGGGCGCGCTGACATCCACCAGTTCGTCCCCGGTCGCCACGATCCCGATGGAGGGAATGCGGGAGACCGTGACATGCACGTGACCATTGCCTGCCAGAACCGCAAGCGCGGGACCATCCAGACGACATCCAGGGGCCAGAAGCTCCGTGCCCGCCGCACAGTCGGAACTCCGGCGATGAATGAACTGCCCCTTGCGCGGCTCATATCCGTCTTCAAAGCGGATCAGCCGGCCTTCACGCACAAGACGTTCGACCGGAACAACCGTATCTGCCCCTTCAGGCAATACCGCCCCTGTCATGACTTCAAGACAGACATGCCCTTCCGGGAGTGGCTGTCCCGGTGCCCCGGCACGCTGGATTCCGTGCGACACCAGCGTGGAGCCGCTTCCGTGGCGGAAGGCAATTCCGTCCATCATCACGCGGTCATAGGGGGGCTGGGCGCGTTCGGCGCGGATCGTCTGCTGGAGGATGCGCCCGGCCGCCATTGTCAGATCAACCGTCTCGGTCCCGAAGCTGCCGGCATAATCCAGCACCAGCTCCATGGCCCGTGTAACGCTCAGGAGTTCACTCATTTCCGCTCCGGTCGCTGCCGTGTCTGTTCCGCTGGCTGAAATGCCGACGCTGCATACCCTGCCGATATAGACCTCACGGCCCCCGGATCAACAGTCTACGGGCGAAAGGGTATGTCATAATCGTCTTTGGCGTTACCCTTATGCCACCAAAGAGCATCAGGGACCCTCCATGACGGCCGCGGCACAGTTCTCTCCCCTTCCCCAGTGGCCGGCTTACGGCCTGACGGACGACCTGTTTCCCACACTGGAACGCTGGTCTGCCGAGGGGAAACGCGCGGCTCTGGCAACCCTGGTCAGCATCACGGGGTCCTCACCCCGCCCGCTCGGCAGCGAAATGGCGATCTGTGAGGATGGCGAGGTCCAGGGCTATGTGTCCGGCGGCTGTGTGGAAGCAGCCGTACGCGCGGAGGCACTGGACTGCCTGAAAGACGGTCTGCCGCGTATGCTGGACTATGGCGCTGGCAGTCCCGTTCTGGACATCCAGCTGACCTGCGGCGGCCGGATCAGGATTTTCGTGCGCGCCCTGCCTGACCTTGCCGCCCATGTCGCCACCCTCAAGGCGGCGCGGGCAAACCGCCGTCCCATCACGCTTCTGACCAATCTCGACACCGGGGCCATGCAGTTCTGTGCGGAAGCACGTGCCACTGGTCTGGAAGACAGGACATTCGCCCGCCAGTACCTCCCTCCCCTGCGGCTGGTCCTGTCCGGCGGGGACCCGATCACCCTTGCAATCCTGAGCCTGTCCGGCCTCATGGGACTCGAAACTATCCTGCTCCGACCCTACGGCCCGCCCGAGCCCCCGCCCGGCCTGTCACCCGCGCGCTATATCCGCGGCAGTCTGGAGGCCGCCCTTCCCACGCTCGCGCTTGATCGCTGGACGGCCGTCTACAGCCTGACCCATGACGCCCGTTCTGACCTGACGCTCACTGCGCATGCCCTGAAATCCGAAGCGTTCTGCGTCAGTATTCTCGGAAGCCGGCGCAAGATTCCGGGCCGTCTTGAAGCGCTGAGAACAGCGGGGGTTCCGGAAGACGCATTCAGCCGCCTGCATCTGCCCGCAGGACTGGAGATCGGCGCGCGGACCCCGATGGAAATCGCGCTTTCCATTCTGACCCAGATGATTGCGACACGTCCCCGATGATGCCTTATTCCGCCCTTCTGCTCGCGGCTGGAGGCAGTACGCGCCTCGGACGCCCCAAACAGCTTCTGAACATCGGCGGGGTTCCTCTGGTCCGCCATATGGCGGAGCTTCTGCTGGCAACACAGCCCACACGCCTTGTCGTTGTAACCGGCGGCGCGGAAACGGGCGTACGTGAAGCGCTTGCGGGCCTCGACAGTGTCACGGTTCGGAACGAAGACTGGCAGACGGGTCTCGCATCTTCGCTCAGATGCGGCCACCGGGTGCTTGCACACGACAACGCTCCGCTCCTGATCGCCGGAACGGACCAGCCCCGCCTGACAGAGAAGCATCTCCGCGCACTTCTGGAGCACGGAGCGGCCGGGAAAGATGTGGTGACGGCTTATGGTCCGGAAAGCCGCGGCATTCCGGTTCTGCTGAGCCCGGCCACACAGCAGCGCATTGACGCTTTGCACGGCGACACAGGTTTGCGTCAGCTCTGGAAAAACGCTGAGATCGCGCCGGTTCTGGTTGATGCGCCGGAACTTGCTTTTGACATCGACACACCGGCCCAGCTTAAGGCCGCGATCCGCGCCGGATGGATTGATCCGGACTGAAAAAGCCGGGTTCCTGACGAACCCGGCCTGTCATTTTTAGGAAATGCGGTGGATCCAGCCATGGACGTCGTTTGTCCGGCCGCCCTGCACATCCGTCAGAGACTTCTTGAGCTGCTGCGAAACCGGTCCCGGCGTCTTGCCGTCACCAAACACGGCCTCGCCCGTCGGGCGCACGAATTTGCCGATCGGTGACAGGACCGCTGCCGTACCGCAGGCGAAGGCTTCCGTGTACTTGCCCGAAGCGGCACCGGCGAACAGTTCGTCGATATCGACCGGCTCTTCAACCACTTCGATCCCCTGATCTGCAGCGAGCTGGATCAGGCTGTTGCGGGTAATGCCGCGCAGAATGGTGCCACCCAGCGGCGGGGTGACGATCTTGCCGTCCTTGCGGACGAACATCACGTTCATGCCGCCCATTTCCTCAACGAAGCGACGCTCACGCGCATCAAGGAAGAGAACCTGGTCGCAGCCCTTGTCCTTGGCTTCCGCCTGGGCAATCAGGCTTCCAGCATAGTTGCCACCGCACTTGGCCTCACCCGTGCCGCCGATGGCAGCGCGCGTGTAATGCTCGGACACCCAGACGGATACGCAGCCCGAGCTGAAATAGGCGCCCACAGGACATGCGATGACGATGAACAGATATTCCGTCGCCGGCTTCACGCCGAGGAACACCTCATTGGAAATCATGAAAGGACGCAGATAGAGGCTCTGCCCGTCGCCGGACGGCACCCAGTCCTGATCCACACGCACCAGTTCGTCCACGGCCTGAACGAACAGATCTTCCGGCAGTTCGGCCATGCCCATGCGACGGGCGGACGCGGCAAAGCGCGACGCATTGGCTTCAGGGCGGAAGGTGGCGACATGGCCATCCTTCTCACGGTAGGCCTTCATGCCCTCGAAGATCTCCTGCCCGTAATGCAGGACCGTTGAGGCGGGGTCGATGCTCAGCGGACGGCGCGGCGTAATTTTTGCATCGTGCCAGCCCTTGTCAGCAGAGTAGCTGATGATGGCCATGTGATCGGTGAAAACGCGGCCAAAGGCCGGATTGGCCAGCAGTTCCGTCCGCTTCACGGGATCGGTGGGAGTATCGGTCTTTTCAATGATGAAGGTCGTCATAAGGAAAGCATCTTCCAAAGATTCTGGTCTTAAAAACAGCGGACGCACTCTGCCATACATGCCTGGCGCTGGCGATATGGAAAGGTTATTTCTTTTATAATTATTTTTTGGACCGAAAAATGCGCAACAAGGTCATTTCACAGTTTTTTATTTCTGAAAGCATAATCCCAAGGCCATTCCCGTATACCGGGCACAAAAAAACCCGGCCATTTCTGGCCGGGTTTTCCGTCGTTCGAAAAGGCTGAAAAAATCAGCGCTTCGAGAACTGGAAGGAACGACGCGCCTTCGCACGGCCGTACTTCTTACGCTCGACAATACGGCTGTCACGCGTCAGGAAGCCGGCAGCCTTCAGAATGCCACGCAGGCTCGGCTCGTAATACGTCAGCGCACGGGAGATACCGTGACGGACGGCGCCAGCCTGACCGGACAGACCACCACCGGTCACCGTGCAGTACACGTCGAACTGGTTGTAGCGGTCGGAAATCAGGAACGGCTGCGTCAGAAGCATACGCAGGACCGGACGGGCGAAATACGTCGTGACCGGACGGCCGTTGACGATGATGTCACCCTTGCCAGGCTTGATCCACACGCGGGCCACGGCGTCCTTACGACGGCCGGTTGCGTAGGAACGGCCCTGGGCGTCACGCTTGACTTCGTGAACCGGGGCAGCGTTGGAGGTAACGGCAGGAGCAACGCTCGCAAGGTCCTGCAGCGTGCCGGTGCGCTCTTGGGTCTCGGACATGATACAGGCCTTACGACTCGTGGGTTACGGTGTTTTTGCGGTTCATCGCAGCAACGTCCAGCTTGACAGGCTTCTGGCCGTCATGCGGATGCTCGGAACCGGCATAGACATACAGGTGCTTCATCTGGGCGCGCTGCAGAGGACCACGGGTGATCATGCGCTCGACGGCCTTCTCGACAACTTCACCCGGGTTCTTGCCCGTGAGACGCTGCGTGATGGTACGCTCCTTGATACCGCCCGGATGACCCGTGTGGTAGTGGAACAGCTTCTGGCCGACCTTGTTGCCCGTCAGAACAACCTTCTCGGCGTTGATGACGACGATGTTGTCGCCGCAGTCAACGTGCGGGGTGAACTGCGGCTTGTGCTTTCCGCGCAGGCGGGTGGCGATGATGGTGGCGAGACGGCCGAGAACGAGCCCTTCGGCGTCGATCAGCACCCAGTTCTTCGTCACCTCCGCTGGCTTCAGCGAACGTGTGGTCTTCATTAGTGACATTCCAGCTTGGGGCACGGCCAGGGGCCGCACCGTGGATGGCGCTTGCAGCGAAAACGGTGCCCGAAAGCACCCTTTCCTCCGGCAAAGCGGATCAGGTGGGGCCTTATTGCCGTCCTCGGCGCGCACGTCAAGCCCCGTTCACACATTGAATTATGTGATTCGCAGCGGTTTTCCGCCGTTTTCAGCTATGCGGTATCCAGTTACCATAACAAAAACGACGTCTGCATTGCCCCCTGACACGACAATGGTATCCTGCCAGCACGCAGACCGTTCGCGCCCGACACCTGTGCGGGACCGTTTCAGACAGGAACATCAACGTGAAAAGACCCTGGCTCACGGCGAGCCTGATTTCGGTAATTGCCGTCATGGGCATGGCTGGCGTGCACCATGAGGCCCATATGGAACTGGTCCGCGGCCTGTCGAGCTTTAGGGCCGCGCTCCCTCCGGGCACGACATTCACCTATGGCAGTGCAAAGCCGGCGATCCTCTCGCTGGGCGCAACCCTGACGGACATCACCCTGCGGGACGGCTCCATTACCCTGCGCGCCACCCGGATGCGGCTGGGCCATCCGCGCCCCACGCCGGATGGCGGGCTCTCGATCCGCGCGGTGGAAGTCCGCGAACCATTACTTCAGACTCCGACCCAGATCGTCCATGGCAGCACGCTCAGCCTGCGCCAGCTGATCCTGCCGCCCTCGCGCCCGCCAGCGGACGGACAGTCCCGGATCGATCTGGCACATATTGCCCTGGCTCATGGACAGGTCGAGCAGTTCTCCGTGCAGAATCTTGCTCCCTCGCCCTCACCCGGCCCAATCAATGTCCACAGCCTGTTCGCCAACCGCGTCATACTGGACAACTACGGCCCGGCCCTCGTCACGTCCCTGCGCAGTGATGGCGCAACCCTCGCCTATGAACGGACTGTCCACGCACCGGGGCAAGATCCGCAGCTTGTCAGCGGACAGGCGAGCCTGGAGCGGCTTGATCTGAAACAGAAAGATCTCGCTGCGCAGATTGCGGCTGTATGGGACCATCACCCGCTTCCTTCGCATATGCCTCCACCGCAGAGTTTCGCTGCCCACAACTTCAGACTGAGCATGACATCGGGGACAATCCGCCTCGATGACCTGCGTGGAACAGGCACCCTTGAAGACCAGACGGCCACGCTGACGCAGGATGTGAAGGGTTTCCATTTCCAGAGCGACGAAAAGCTGCCCTTCCCGATCAACGGCGGAGCGTCAACCGCTCACTCCGTGCAGGTCTCAAATCTGGCGGATCATACGTCACAGACCCATGCGACCATTACGATCCCTGACTTCATGACGCTCAGGGCTGATGCCCGTATCATCCAGACAGACTTCGCGAACGGCCATTCGTCGCCACAGCAGGTCCTGCAATCCACGGCACTTCAGAACATGACCCTCTCGCTGCAGGGCGACAGACTGCTTGATACCGGTTTCACGCTGTCTGCCCGGCAGACCGGAAATGGCACAACCGCGAACCAACTCCGTGAGAAAACCAGTCAGGTCCTTCAGGCTGCCCTTTCGGTCAATCCCGCACTGAGTGCTGTTTCGGACTATGTTGCCAATCCGGCAGGCCGCACCCTGACGGTGTCTTATGCTTCCACTGCACCAGTGCCCCTGAAGACACTCAATGAAGCGGCCTCTTCTCCGGCTGCGATGATGGCTTTTCTCGCTTCACCTGACCTGAAAGCTTCCGCAGAATGATGACCGGCGACCTTCCGCAGCCCGCTGTACCGGCACAGGGTCCGGTCTGCATCATCGGCGCAAGCGGCCGTTCAGGATTGGCACTCTGCCGCGCGCTTCTGGCCGAAGGTCAGAAGATCATTGCTGTCGTACGCAGTCAGGGCAATCTCGCACCCGACATCGCCCAAGCCTGCGTCGCTGTCCGTATCGCTGATCTGACGGACAGCACTACGCTTCCACTCGCATTTGAAGGCGTAGCCGTCGTCGTCAATACAGCTCATGCGCGCCATCTTCCGGCCATTCTGGCTGCAACGAAAGCGCCTGTCGTAACTCTGGGAAGCACACGCAAGTTCACGCGCTGGCCCGACGATCATGGACGCGGCGTTCTGGCGGGCGAAGCCGCGCTGAAAATCGATGGACGACCTTCAATCATTCTTCATCCGACCATGATCTATGGAGCACAGGGCGAAGACAACGTGCAGCGGCTGGCAAAGCTTCTGGAACGCCTACCAGTCATTCCGCTTCCGGGAGGTGGTCGCGCACTGGTGCAGCCCATCGACCAGCGTGATGTGACACGCTGTCTGGTCTCGGCCATTCACCTGATCCAGAAGGGTGAGGTCACAGGCCCGGAAAGCATTGTGATCGCCGGTCCGACTGCGGTCGCTTACCGGACGTTCGTGCGTATGGTGCTGTATTTTGCAGGACTTGGCGGACGCCCCATCATGTCCCTGCCGGGATGGATGCTCATGGCGCTTTCACATGTAACGCGCCATATCCGCAGACTTCCTCAGATCGCACCGGAAGAAATCCGGCGGCTTCTGGAAGACAAGAACTTTGATGTAGGCCCGATGGAAAGCCGTCTGGGTATTGTACCCATACCGCTTGCCAACGGACTTCATCACCTGTTCGGAAGCCGGTCCCATCAGAACCGGGAACCCTGATCCTCAACGGATCAGGGCCTCCCTACCGGATCAGTTGCGGGAATAGACGTCCTCGATCCGGACGATATCGTCCTCGCCCAGATAGGGGCCGGACTGCACTTCAATCAGCGTCAGCGGAATGCGGCCCGGATTTTCCAGCCGGTGCACACAGCCCAGCGGCAGATAGACGCTTTCGTTTTCACGCACCATGATCTGGTCGGTATCACGGGTCACGACTGCCGTACCACCCACGACCACCCAATGCTCGGCGCGATGGAAATGCTTCTGAAGTGAAAGCTTCTGACCCGGCTCGACCACGATCCGCTTCACCTGGAACCGGTCTGCCTGGATCAGGCTCTCATAGAAGCCCCAGGGACGATACATGCGGTTATGCGCCACCGCTTCCTTGCGTCCCGCCTTTTTCAGGCGGCTGACCATGTGCTTGACGTCCTGCGCCCGGTCACGATGCGAGACCATGACGGCATCCTGCGTCACAACCACGATCAGATCCTCGACGCCGGCAACCGTAGCCACGATTCCGTCTGAACGGACATAACAGTTCCGCGCGCCATCAAGGAAAACATCCCCGAACGTGGCATTCCCGGCCTCATCCTTGGACGTCAGTTCCCATAGCGCATCCCAGCTGCCAATATCCGACCAGCCGAATGTTCCCGGCACCACAGCCGCACGCTTTGTGCGCTCGGCCACGGCATAATCCACGGAAATATCCGGAGCCTGACGGAAGTTCGCATCATCGAGACGGTCAAAGTCGAGATCGCTCTTGCGGGCCCGGACAGCCTGTCCGACATGCTCGTAAATCGACGGCTCGAAAGTCTCGATCTCGGAAAGGAAGACGCCTGCCTGTGTGACGAACATGCCGGAATTCCACAGATACCGGCCATCACGGAAAAACGTCTCTGCCGTTGCCGTGTCAGGCTTTTCAACAAAGCGGGCCACTTCGTAAACGCCATCCAGCCCTGGCAGAACTGCACCGCTTTCAATATAGCCATAGCCTGTCTCGACACGCGTCGGTTTCATTCCAAACGTGACGATCCGACCTTCACGCGCCGCAGCGACAGCGTGTTCAAGCGCGGAATAAAGTGCCGCTTTATCGGTAATGGCAGCATCCGCGGCCATAATCCACAGAACCGCATCAGGATCGGTCTCCGCGACGAGGAACGCTGCTGCGGCAATGGCGGGCGCGGAATTGCGCCCTACGGGTTCAAGAACGATCCGGGCATCTTCGATCCCGACATCCCGCAACTGTTCGGCCACAATGAAGCGATGTTCAGCATTGCAGATCACGATCGGCGCAGCCAGACCCGCCCGGGCGCCTCGCAGAGCTGTTTCCTGAATCAGGGTCTTATCCGACAGGAGGGGCCAGAACTGCTTGGGATAGCTGCTGCGCGAAACCGGCCACAGACGACTGCCTGACCCGCCGGAGAGAATGACTGGAACGATCTTCTGGGACATGAGGGCTTACGCTTTTTCATCCACGTGTATGGGCGCCATACGGCCTGCCCAAAGGGACCGGCACCATACATGAAGGAAGCCGTCTTTCCAATTTACCACCTCACGCCTTCTACTGCATCAACACTTGGAAAGAAGGATAGAAACATCAGATTTACATTCCGGCACATTGACTGCATGAGCCATGAGGTCTTCTTATTCCTCCGAAAGAGGGCATGAAGCTGCCCACGGAGAAACACATCCATGAAGCAGAATATTTTCTCCTCAGGCATTCTTCTGGCGCTTCTGGGTTATGCCGCCTTCTCGATCAGCGATGCCTGCTCGAAAGGACTCGCCGGGCATCTCGATCCATTTGAAGTTGCCTTTTCTGGCGGCATATTCGGTTTCATTCTGCTGCCATTCATCCGCCGTCCGGAAGAGCCCTATTCCGACATCTTTGCGACGACGCGCCCGGGCATGTGGATCCTACGCGCCGTTTCGACATTCGTTTCAACGGCTGCCAGCGTCATGGCCTTCATGCTGCTGCCCATGCCAGAAGCCCTGTCGCTGATGTTCCTGATGCCGTTTTTCGTCACCATCATTTCCGTGATGATCCTCAAGGAAAAGGTCTCGTTCTGGACCTGGCTTTCGGTCGCGGTCGGATTCCTCGGTGTGCTGATCGTCCTGCGGCCCGGCGCGCGGACATTCCATCTGGGCCATGTCTGCGCCATCGTCGCCGCTCTCGCCAATGCCAGCAGCGTCGTGGCGTACCGGTTGGCAGGAGACGGGAGCGCACGGCTTTCCCTGTTCGGATCAAGCCTGTTCGGTCCACTGATCGGCGATGGCCTGCTCATGATCACTCATGCATCCTGGCCACATGGCCTGAAAGTTTGGGCCATCCTGTTCGGCTACGGCTTCCTTGCCGCTCTGGGTCAGCTTTTCATGATGATGGCCACAGCCGTCGCCCCCGCGAACCGGGTTGCCCTTCCGCAATACAGCCAGATGGTCTGGGCGGTGGCGTTCAGCTACCTGCTGTTTCACCAGCCGCTGGACAACTGGACGTTCGTGGGGATCGTCGTCGTGACGCTTTCGGGAATACTGAACTGGATCCGCCAGAAACTGCGCTTCGAGCGCATGGCTCTGGAAGAGCACTGGGAGCACCGACATCACCATCAGGTCGATGCCGCAAAACCCTAGGGCTGATATTCAGATTTTCAGAATTAGGATTGCTGGGGCGAATGACGGGGATCGAACCCGCGATAACCGGTACCACAAACCGGCGCTGTTTTCCTCAGAAAAATCAGTCAGTTAGCTTGAATAGGCCTCTTGTAACGCTCCGTGTGTAACGCTCACCGTTACACCTTTAGGCAGCATTGCAAGCTCCTAGACGGATGGCAAGTCAGGTGCTTGAAGGCACCTAAATCAGCTTTCTCTGAGCGGCTCAGGCCACCTTTCCGAGGCACCGATAGACGCTCGTGCGGCCCATCCCGAGCTTCTCAGCGATCTTTGAGGGGCTCATGCCTGATGCTGCCAGAGCCTTGACCTCTTCTGTCTGATTGCGTGCTGTGGGTTTGCGTCCGAGGTATTTGCCATCTGCCTGTGCCTTGGCGATGCCTTCAGCCTGACGTTCCTTCATCAGGTCCCGCTCAAACTCTGCGACCGCTGCAAGCATGGTGAGCATCAGCTTAGACGTGGGATTGGTGGTATCGAGTGTCATGCCGGACATGGATAGGATCACAAGACCACATTCCTTGGCCTTTACCTTCTCCACATAGCCCAACAGGTCCGCAGTCGAGCGAGCAAGACGGTCTGGCTTTGTCACCACTAACACGTCACCGGGCCTCAAATGATCCAGAGCGGCTTCTAGCTGGGGCCTGTGAGGGGATGCACCAGACACCTGCTCCGAGAAGATGCGCTCACATTCCCACTCCTTCAGGTTTCGGCTCTGAGCTTCCAAGCCTGCAAGCTGTTCTGTCGTGCTGGTGCGGGCATATCCAATCTTCACAATCAGGCGTCCATTCGTTCCAAAAGGTTTAGACCCTTTAGCGTTATCGTTCCATATGGTCAATATGGACCCTAATGGAACACATAACTGTTCCATGACCAGCGTTTCATTAGACCTTGCCCTATTGGAACAGGTGTGACTGGAGAGAGCTTGTTTTCAGATGCAGGGCTTACCACCCCAATGCCCAGAGGACCCGCATGGGACTCCCAACGGGCCACCGTGAGCCCTCTGAGGTCCTGAGCGGCCTTCAAAAAGAGGGCCTAAAGCCTTTGTTGTCGTTATTGTCCGACACTATCGAGCGGGGTTGTTGCTGTGAGATTTTGGGGCGCTCGGAGAGAGCGCTTGGGTCCTATATAGAGATGCCTTTGCGGTTCCATCTCGAACAGGCTTGAACCCGCAGGAAACTGCCATAAACTGAACAAATTCCCCCTAATACCTCCAGTATTCGGTTAGAAGGCCCTCCCTCCTAAGGATATCTTAAAGACCCCCTCTAGGATGAGGAGGTGTGCGGGAGCACCCTCTCGCTCAGGATCATCAGGTCCTAGCTTCTTCATTCACACACGCTCTCCCAGACAAAATAGCCGTTTATAGGTCCATAACGGCCCTAATTCGTCTCTATCATCGGAACCTAGCAAGAAACTGAGGACAGCTCACACAGAGCACTCTCCTCGGCTTCTTGGTGTGTTCTGCCGCCCATAGAGCGAGCCACACCCCCGCAATGAATGACTGCCCCCTAGGGGCTAGCCACACCTTTTCCGTCCATAGCTAGGGCGCAGGGTGGTCGTTCATTCTGAGGCATCGCACAGGTGATCCCGGCAACAAGGCGATGCGTCGCCACACACATCCATCTCCTCTACAAAACTCAGAAAGGACCCAATGAACCCTAACGTTCATTCCTCAAACACGCCCATTCAAGGGCCCGGCGCTAGCGCAGCATCTACCAAGAAATCTGCTCCCATGATCGAGCGGCTGATGGCCAGAGTGGACCGAGAAGGTCCAATTCATCCAACGGAGCCTGAAAAAGGCCGGTGCTGGATTAGCTCTCATCGCAAGGTCGGAAACGGTTATCCGCAGATATGCGGGCCACGATCAGACGGCTCTAGGGCACAGCAGTACACCCACCGTGTAATGTGGGAGCACCTCAACGGGTCTATCCCTGCCGATAGGGTGGTGATGCACACCTGTGATAACCGAGCGTGCTGCAATCCCGATCATCTCAGACTAGGCACTCAGGCTGATAACGTCCGCGACATGATGGTAAAGGGCAGAAGCAGATATGCCAAACCCATGTCCTTTACAGAAATCGGCCATATTCAAGCACTAAAGGCCATAGGAACCCCTGTCGCGCAAATTGCCAAACAGATGGGCAGAGACCTCAACACGGTACGCAAAGCCGTCCGAAAAGCGGCTAATCCCGATCAGCCCGATCTGTTCGGTTTCCCAGCTTGATCTTCTCACCAGATGAAGTCCGTATCCGTCTCTCCATCATGGACCTGATTAGGGATGGCAAGGCTTCACTCAAAGATGCTCAGGACGCCCTTTATCGAGATGATCCTGAGATGGTCGCAAGACTGCACCAGACAGTCACAGAGAGTCCCTGGGGCCACTCAAGGCTCGCCATGGGCGACTATGGGTTACTTGAAGAACTACCTCTCCTGAGTGATCCTGAGGGCCTCAGCGGCAAGCGTCTTCGACATGACGACAAAGCACCTCTTCGTCCCCAAGCCCAGCGCAAGGAGCGCGGCGTCATTGTGAAGGAAATGGCCTCAGATGTTTCTCTCTGGGGCGATGGTGACTTGTCACCCGATTGTGCCGTTATGCCAGATAGAGAAGCCCTTTGCCGGCTCCTTCAGGAAAACTGCTGGCTTAAGCGGGCCCCTTTCGGGCGTGAGCAATCCCGATGGTTCGTCACGGATACGGCGGTAGAAGGTGGATATGGTCAGACGGTTGATCCTTCCAACATTCACAGCCTCAAGATCAGTGGTGGCAAGAAGTCCTTCCCGTTTCCCGTGTTCTATGAGGACAAGGTGCGGGATGTGATCTGGACGTTAGGTTGGGACATCATCTTGAACACTGTCAGTGCCTTGAAGGACAAGAAGGCACGTCTAGCATGGCTACTCACTCATCACTCCTACCTCCCGAACAAGACACTGGCTGATCTCTCAGGAATGGGAATTGCTACAGTCGAAAGACGGAGACGGGAAAATGATGGTTAACAGTTATATAGAGAGAAAACCCTCTAACACCCCTAAAATCCCTATGAGGCTGAGCATCCGCAAGTTTCCTTCGGTGCCGTATGACCCTGCTATGCTCATTCATCCAATCCTCTTGTCGCTTGTGTCTGAAGATTGTCAGTGTCGAGAGACAAAGACGGAAAATGATACCTAGCGGTTATATAGAACCCTGAGGGTTTCCTGAGCGGATACCTTCAAGTCCTTTAGGATAGTCTTAAGTGAGGAGCGTGTGGGCGGAAGCCCCAGCTAGATAGGAAGTCTTAAAGATCCCTGAAGATCATCCAGAGCGATGGTGTGTTCCTGCACTCCCTCCTCATTCAAGACACTTTATAGGAACCCTATAGGTCTCCTGAGCGGGATGTGCTCTCGCACACTCCTCCTTCCTTCAAGATGTCTTCAAAACATCCGCTCAGGACACTCACAAGAGCGATGATGTCGCCCGGTATTGGAAACGAACTGCTCAAGCATGGCAAAGCCCAGCGCTAAAAGCGCCCCTAAAGTGAAATGGCGTCTAGAAGATGCCGAGAACCGCCTCTGGGAAGTGGGGATAGAAGTCTCCACTATCGAGAAGATGCCAAGCGGTCATGGTTCAGTGATCAGAACCCGTGATGGCCGGATGGTGTGTGTCTATGACACTGGCTCTCTAACCTGTCAGGGCAAGCTGATGGCTGATACGAAGCTCCTCTTTGAAGACCCTCCTTCAAGCCTCCTGAATGAGGCCATCAGAGGACATTCAGAGGCCTTGGAAGAGTCCTCACAGTTGGCTCAGGCCAACACACCTGAGGAGGCAGACAAGCCTCTCAGACCTCTTGGTGGGGCATATTCCAAGAGCCGTGTGATCGTGACAGCGAAAGGCGATCCTGAGGAAGTGATGCCGTGGGACTGAATTATGCAGTGCTCAAAGCGCTCCTCACCGCCTCAGGTATGCCTTTCTCCGCCATGCCTATGATGGCCCGGCTATAAAGCTCCCATCCGAGATCCTTTGCCGCATAGGTGTTAGAGCCCAGCGCCATCGGCCTGTGTCCGATCAGATGGTCCCGGACCAGTTCAGAGCACTCTGACACCCCATTGGCTAAAGCAGCCGCCATGAAGGTGGCAAAGCACCGCCTTGTGCTGTGGAAGTCTGTTGGACTCTCCTTCCCCAGAATGGTCTGTCGGAAGGTTGCAAAACGCTTGGACAGATAGTGCCCATGCTTCTCATCACGTCCGCCGGGCACACATTCAGGAAACAGAAGGACTTCTTGTCCAGACCCCCGAGGCAAAGCTCTCAGACGCCTCTCCACAATCGCTCTGGCTATGGGATGCAGTGGTATCTGCCTGATAGCACTCTTGGTCTTGCCCACATCAGCCGTCACTCTGAGGCCCCAGAGCACATTTAGACTATCGGACTGGATCACACGGCCCATCGTCAGGCTGGCTAACTCGTTCTGTCTGGCTCCTGTGAGAAGACCCAGACGGAAGGTGTCATAAATCGCCGGGCCCCACTTCCCATTGCGGTTGGTCTGAGGATCAGCAGACAGCAGCGCCAAGAGCTCTGCTTCAGTGAAGGGCCGCTTCTCACCATTGGGCTTCACAACCTTCTCAGCACGCCTCTTTAGGCCACGAGCGGCCCCTTGCCATGGATTAGGAGCATCCGTCAGCCCAGCGTCAGAGGCCCAGTCCCAGAAGGACTTGAGACAGGAAAGACGGAAACCAACTGTCAGAGGTTGGATGCCTTTGGTCTGGATCATCCATTCCCGGAAGCCTGAGACTTCCCGCTTGGTCACATCAGAGAGCCTGAGAGAGTGGACATGGGCCATTGGATCACCTGTCTCTGCCCCTACAAGGAACTCTCCCAGATACCTCAGAGATAGCCTGTGACGGTCTAGAAGTTCGTTCGTAACCTGCCCATCTAGCTCCCGATGCCATCGGTCCAGCAAAGACCCCAAAGTGTCCTCAGCTGCGGAAGAGCGGGCTTTATCGTGAGGCATGGTGCCTGTGTGGGGAGTGTCCCTCACAAGCCTAGAAGAGGCCTGAAGAGACCCAGATGAACGCTGGGAGATGCCTGTGCCCACCTCTCCCCAAGAAGGCTTCCAGTCACCTTCCAGAGGCTCCTGACCAGCTCCCAGAAGGGCTTCATTGAGCTGGGAACGGATTAGAGCGATAGCAGCGTCTCGACGCCTGATAGCCTCACGATTGTCTCTGGTACCGAGCGTCCGCACGATTTCTCGACAGAGCCCGCCAGAAGATCCCTTTACAGCCCCAACGTCTGCCCAACGATTCTTCGGGATTGTGAACCTGACAGCGTAACTCCGACGCCTCAGAAGCAGTTGATACACGTCTTCAAACACCCTTCAGATGAACCAAAAGGTGTAACGGTGAGCGTGTAACGCAGCGTTAGAATCGGGAAGAGACCCTGAAAGCTAACTCATTGATTTTCTTGGAAAAAGAAGCGCTGGGGCGAATGACGGGGATCGAACCCGCGACAACCGGTACCACAAACCGGCGCTCTACCAACTGAGCTACATCCGCCACACAGCGACGCATTCTCTAGAGGAAGGTTGGGGCTGTCGTCCAGTCCCCTGAAGCAATTTTTTTCATGCTCCGGGTTTTTCCGACTGCCCCACCCCGGATCAGATCACCGGAGTCCCGCCGGTGACCGCAAGCGTGGCACCGGAAACGTAGCTGGCTTCGTCACTTGCAAGGAAAACATAGGCCCCGGCCAGTTCTGCCGGCTGCCCCGGGCGCTTCATCGGCGTATCAGCGCCGAAGCGTTCCACGTGTTCGACATCCATGGTCGCAGGGATCAGCGGCGTCCAGATCGGGCCGGGGGCGACAACATTGGAGCGGATTCCCTTCTCGCCTAGCAGCTGGGCCAGACCGCCGCTAAAGTTCTGGATGGCGCTCTTGGTCGCGGAGTAGGCCAGAAGCTTCGGCTTGGGCTGATCGGCATTGACCGAAACCGTATGGATCAGCGCACCACCCCGCGGCATGTGCGGCAGGGCCAGACGCGACAGCCGGAACGCGGAGCCGGCATTGATATCGAATGTCTTGTCCCATTCCTCCTCACTGACATCTGCCAGTGAGGACCGCTCGATCTGGAAGGCGGCGTTGTTCACGAGAATGTCGATCTGCCCGAATTCCGCGACCGTGCGGTCCACGAGTTCGGCACAGATGTCACGATCCCGCAGGTCTCCCGGTACCAGAAGAGCGCGTCGGCCTGCCTTTTTGATCCAGTTCTCCGTTTCGCGGGCATCATCCATTTCCTCGGGCAGGAAGGAGATCACGACATCCGCGCCCTCACGGGCGAAGGCGATGGCAACAGCCCGTCCGATCCCGGAATCGCCCCCCGTGATGATCGCAATTTTTCCACGCAGCCGGTCATGGCCGACATAGCTCTGTTCGCCATGATCGGGTTTCGGTGTCATGAGAGACGTCTGTCCCGGAATGTGATCCTGATGCGGCGTGTTGAACGGTGGGGACGGATAATTGGCCATGATAATCTCCGGATGTGGAATGTCAGTGTGGTCCCAACGCAGCGACGCCTCCGGATGTTCAATTCGCAACACCAACGTCCTGACGGAAAGTCTTCGAGGCATTCTCCGTACCTCATGGTCATTCCGCATCTTCAATCCTGAAGCGAGCCGGGTTACACTGTCTGCCTCATTGCCGCGCCGGGCCTGAATACGTCGCACCCTGTTCACGCCCTACGCTCAAGGATCCTTCATGACTCCCGCTCTCTATCGTCGCCAGTGGGCACAGAACCCGCTGCGCGAAGTGCTGGCCGGAATGGTCGGCACCTTTGCCCTCATTCCCGAGGTCATTGCCTTCTCCTATATCGCCGGCGTCTCCCCGGCTGTTTCGCTGTTCGCGTCCTTTGTCATTTCCGTCTCGATCGCCATTTTCGGCGGCCGCCCAGGCATGATTTCCGGCGCTGCCGGTTCGGTGGCGCTGGTCGCGGCACCGCTGGTTCACGCTCATGGCGTACAGGCCATGCTGCTCGCCACGCTGGTGGCCGGTGCCTTTCAGGTCCTGTTCGGTCTGCTGCGTCTTCAGGCCGTCATGCGGTTCGTGCCTGCCGAAGTTCGCACGGGCTTCGTCAATGCGCTGGCCATCATGATCTTCTCCGCGCAGGTGCCGCAGATGCTGGGCGTGACCTGGCACACCTATGCGCTGATCGCGCTGGGCCTCGTCATCATCTATCTGCTGCCCCGCCTGTCAGACGCCATCCCCTCGCCGCTGATCTGCATTGTCATTTTGACCGCCATCACAATGCTGCATCCGATGCCGGTTCATACGGTCTCGGATCTCGGCGATCTGCCGACAGGACTGCCCAGCCTGACCTTCCCGCATATCGCCCTGAACTGGGCCACATGGTCGGTCGTGCTGCCTTACGCATTGGCCATGGCTGCCGTAGGCTTGCTGGAATCCATGATGACGGCCTCTGTTGTTGATGACATCACCGACACCCATGGCGACCAGCGCATGGAATGCACGGGCCTCGGCATTTCCAATATTCTCGTCGGCGCTTTCGGCGGCATCGCGGGCTGCGGCATGATCGGTCAAACCGTTGGCAACCTGCGCTATGGCGGACGCGGGCGCCTGTCCACTTTCACTGCCGGCGCGTTTCTGCTGGCCCTCATGGTCCTGCTGCATCGCTGGGTCGGACAGGTTCCGATGGCTGCTCTCGTCGCCATCATGATCATGGTCTCCGCCAGTACCTTCTCCTGGAGCAGCCTGCGCGATCTGACCCGCCATCCGCGCCTGTCCAGCCTGACCATGCTCGTCACCGTCGCCGTGGTCGTCATGACGCACGATCTGGCCGCAGGCGTTGCGGTTGGTGTCATGCTCTCGGGCGTATTCTTCGCCTGGCATGCCGCAAAGCTCCTGCGTGTTACGGAAGAACGGTCGGGCGAGACGCTGACATACCGGGCGTCCGGACAGGTCTTTTTCGCATCCGCAGACAGCCTGTCCGATGCCATCGACTACCATACGGATGCAAAGACCGTAGTGCTCGACCTCACCCATGCGCGCTTCTGGGACATTACCTCGGTGCAGGTTCTGGAGAAGATCATCGGCAAACTCCAGTCCCACGGCCATACAGTCGAAGTCACGGGGCTTCATCATGACCAGCATGGCATCATCGCCACGCAGTCGAATGAAAGCCTGCTCGCACTGTAAGGCTCGACAGGACCTGAAATCGCAAAACCGTGCGGATGCCTGACTGTTATAATGGCATCCCCGAGCGATCCGGAGAGACGCGTTGCGCAGCATGATTGATTTCAGTTCCTGGCACAGCCTGCTGGCCACCCTGATCGGGCTGGCGCTTTTCACGCTGATCGGCGTCGGAATCCGCCTGCTGACGATGCTGACCATCCAGCAGCGCCGGGAGCGGATGAACCGCCAGATCAACGAGCGCCTGCGCGTCCTGATGGCCGCCTATCGCACGCTAGGCGGTTCGTTCACCGGCACCCTGCTTGTGGATCCGACGCACAAGCGGGATCTGGGGCCTGATCAGCTTTCCGGCTCGGACCGCAACCGCCGCATCCGCGATGCCGTCGAAGCTGCGCTGTCCGATATCATCCTGCTTGGAACGGAAGAACAGGTCCGGATGGCGGGTCGCGCGGCGGCGGAACTCGTGGCCGGACGTCCTGTCCCTACCCATGATCTGGTGGTGTCCCTGCGTAACTTCATCCGCAAGGCCCTGAACCTTGAAAGCCTGCCTTCCAATCTCGTTCTGCCTGAACAGGGGCCTGCCCGCCCCTCCTCGAATGGCGGGAACAAGGGTGACGGCAAGGAAGGCGGAAAAGGCGGAGGAGGTGGTGACGGCGGTGGAGGCGGTGGCATGGGCATGCAGGGCGGAACGGACCCGGCCCTGCACCATCCGGAGACGTACAGTCACAGTCTGTAATTCCGTCCAATCTTTAATCCGACCGTAACGAGTCACCCATACCCCTGCCCCCGTACTGACGGTAAGAAGAAGTCATGGAGCCGCCCCAACCGCCCCCAGCAGCTTTAGCGCGCAAGAATCCCCGCGACCACCGTGTGGATGCGCTGCGCGGCATCGCCCTGTTGATGATGCTCGTGGATCATGTTCCCGATGATCTGCTCAACCGCATCACCATCCGCAATTTCGGTTTTGCGGACGCGGCCGAGATCTTCGTCATGCTGGCAGGCTATGCGTCGTATCTGGCGTACGGACGCCTGATCGACCGGCAGGGCTGGAAAACCGGCATCCACCGCATTTTCGGGCGCTGCGTCAGACTCTATCTGTACCAGACCGGCATGACGTTGGTTTTTGTCTGGACCGTGCGACAGTGGCGGCATTACCAGCCCCTGCCCGAATACACGATCGAGCCCCAGCTTGCGCATGGCTATAGCTGGCTGTGGCGCATTCTGACCTTCGATGCGCTGCCGAGCTACCTGAACATCCTGCCGCTTTATGTCGTGCTTCTGGCGCTGTTCCCGGCCATTTACTGGGTACTTAAGCGCAGCGTATGGCTACTGCTGGCGCTCAGTATCGGTATCTGGGCCATTGCCAATCTGGACCCGCGCATCACCATCCCGAACTGGCTTGATCCCAATGGCTGGTATCTCAATCCGTTCGGCTGGCAGTTTCTCTATATCCTGGGGATTCTGGGCGCGGTCTGGGCCTCGAAACATAATGGCGATCTGCCCTATCGCCCCTGGGCCAAGGTTCTGTGCCTGACCTATCTGGCAGGCGCTTTCGTGCTGTGCTTTCCGTATGAATACTGGCACGTCCCGTTTCTACGGATTTTTCCGGCCCCGCCCAATACAGGCAAATCCACGCTCGCCATCTGGCGCCTGCTGGACATCATGGCGATTTTCTATCTGGTGCAGTCGTCCAAAGTCCTGCGCCGTATTTCCGCCGACCGGATCGGCCAGAGCCTCGCATTGCTCGGACGGAACTCGCTGGAAGTCTTTGCGTGCAGCACGGTGCTGGACCTGCTGGGCCGGCTGATGTTCGCGAGCTTCGGCATTGATCTGTGGGATCAGCTCGTGATGAACGTGGTCGGCCTTGGCCTGACCTACGCGCTGGCCATTCCACTGGATCGTGCCCGCCAGCGCGCCAGAGCCGCCCGCCTCTCCCCCGGCGCTGCACAGGCTGTGTCAGCGCCCAAAGAGGAAGGTCTCAGGCTTCCGGGCGGATGATCCGGTCCGGGTGAAGCAGTTCGAACCGCTCCAGATCCGCTGAGAAAAGACGGACCTGCACGTCCATCCCGTCTTCCCGGTCCGTCCGCCCGACGACTTCACCATGCTGGTAAAGCCAGGCCAGAGCCGCCCCATCCGTGATCGGGAGACGGACATCAACGGATTTCATGGATCGCGTCAGATACTGGTCCAGGATCTCGAACAGATCCGGCAGCCCCTCGCCCGTGATGGCCGAGATCGCCACCGCGTTTTCACGCTTGGGCACGGCCTCGACACCGCCCACAAGATCGGCCTTGTTCAGCACTTCGATCGTGCGGTCCGGCCAGTGCGCATCGAGCATTCCGTCGCGCACCATGCCGTCCAGCACGTTGAGCACGTCCGCCCGCTGTGCCGCACTGTCAGGATGCGAAATGTCGCGCACATGCAGGATCACATCTGCCTGCGCCACTTCTTCAAGTGTTGCACGGAAGGCCGCGATCAGCTCTGTCGGCAGTTCACTGATGAAGCCCACCGTATCGGACAGGATCACATTGCGGCCCGAGGGCAGACGCAGCCCGCGCATGGTCGGATCCAGCGTGGCGAAAAGCTGGTCCTGCGCATGGACGGATGCACCCGTCAGGGCATTGAACAGCGTGGACTTGCCGGCGTTGGTGTAACCCACAAGGGCCACGACCGGGAACGGCACGCGCTTGCGGGAGTCACGATGCAGCCCGCGCGTCCGGCGGACCTGTTCCAGCTCTCTCTTGATCTTGCCGATCCGCTCGGCCAGCATCCGGCGATCCGCTTCCATCTGCGTCTCACCCGGACCACCAAGGAAGCCGAAGCCACCGCGCTGACGCTCAAGATGGGTCCACAGCCGCACAAGCCGCGAGCGCTGGTATTCCAGATGAGCCAGCTCGACCTGAAGCACACCTTCACGGGTTGCCGCGCGTGCACCGAAAATATCGAGAATCAGCCCGGTCCGGTCCACGACCTTGCAGCCAAGAGCCTTTTCAAGGTTACGCTGCTGACCGGGAGACAGACGCGCATCAATGACGACCACATCCACGTTATCCAACTTGACCGCTTCCGCCAGTTGTTCGACCTGACCGCTTCCCAGCAGGGTCGCCGGACGGCGCGCCCGCAGCAGAATGGCTGCCTGACGCACCACCACAAGCCCGATCGACGCTGTCAGGCCGACCGCTTCCTCAAGCCGTGCATCGGCCGCGCGGATTTCCTCCTGCGGTCCCGACTTCTCCCAGGGCAGGATGACGGCCGCACGGGTTGCAGGTTTTTTGGTGTCGAAACCGCTCAAAGTTCTTCTTCCACAAAATGGGACATGGCCGCCACCGGCATGATCGTGCTGACGGCGTGTTTGTAGACAAGCTGCACATGACCATCACGGCGGAGCAGCAGGGTCTGCGCGTCCGACTGGGCGACAATGCCCTGAAGCTTCACGCCATTGACCAGAAAAACGGTCACGGAGGCTTCCGTCCTGCGCAGATGATCGAGGAAGACCTCCTGCACGGCACGCGCAGAAGAGGAGGGTTCTGAAGTCACGCTGTTATCAGTCGACTGAAGGAAAAGGAGAAAAGCCGGCGTTTCATCTCAGCTGCTCACCGGCGTGGAGGCCGCGCCCGAACGCTCGTCATTCGTCGTCACCCCAAGCTGTTTGAGCTTGCGATGCAGCGCACTGCGTTCCATGCAGACGAAACTGGCCGTCCGGCTGATGTTACCACCAAACCGCATGAGCTGCACCTGAAGATACTGCGTCTCGAACAGATCCCGCGCTTCCCGCAGCGGCAGGCTCATGACATCCGCACCGGAGTTGAGACGCGTCATGGATGGCGCGCCCTGGCTGATGGTGGCCGGCAGCATGTCCGCCCGGATCGGATCATTCCCCGTCCCCGGCATCATGATCAGCAGCCGTTCCATCAGGTTGCGCAACTCGCGCACATTGCCCGGCCATTCATAGGACTGCAGCGCCGCGAGTGCGTCCACGGAGAGTTCCCGAACGGGAAGACCCGATGACTGCGCGCAACGCTCAAGGAAATGCCGCGCCAGCCCTGGAATATCTTCACGCCGCTCACGCAGGGATGGCACCCGCAGAGGGACAACCGCGAGACGGTAATACAGGTCTTCACGGAAGCGATGGGCGGCAATTTCGGACTGGAGATCCCGGTTGGTGGTGGCAATGACGCGGATGTCCACTTTTACCCGCGTATTGCCCCCCAGCCGCTCGAATGTCTGATCCTGAAGGGCACGGACGATCTTGCCCTGCGTTTCGGGCGGCATGTCTGCAACTTCATCGAGCAGCAATGTGCCGCGATGGGCCCGCTCCAGCACGCCGCGGCGCATCGGCTGACCGTTTTCGCCTTCGAGGCCGAAGAGTTCTTCCTCAAAGCGGTTGGGCGCCAGCGTTGCGCAGTTCAGGGCAATGAATGGTCCCTCCGCACGGCGGGAGCGTGCATGGATCATGCGCGCCGCCACTTCCTTGCCCGAGCCGGCCGGACCGCTGATCAGCACGCGCGAATTGGTGGGGGCAACACGCTCAATCTGGGCACGAAGGGCCGAAATGACAGCACCGTCCCCCGACAGCGTCGTTTCCGGACCTGCCCGCAGACGGAGTTCCGCATTTTCCCGGCGCAGGCGTGCCGCTTCCAGCGCACGGCGCACCACCACCAGAAGCCGGTCCGACTGGAACGGTTTTTCGATGAAATCATAGGCCCCGAGTTTGAGACTGGACACCGCCGTCTCGATCGTCCCGTGTCCCGAGATCATCAGCGTCGGCAGGCCTGGCTCTTCGGCCTGGAAGATCTTGAGCAGTTCGATCCCGTCCAGACGGGATCCCTGCAGCCAGATATCCAGAATCGCCAGCGACGGACAATGCGCACGGAAAAGCTCAAGGGCCTGATCCGAATTGGCAGCCGTGCGGGTCTTGTAGCCTTCGTCGTTCAGAATGCCCTCGATGAGGAACCGGATGTCCGGTTCGTCATCGACGATCAGGATCTCATGTTCCATCTGCTGCCCTCATGCTCTGGTGGTCCGTTCCACCCGGGACATGGCTCTCCTGCTCCCATAACGGCAGGGACAAGGTGACGCGCGTTCCCCGCTGCCCGGTTAAGCCACGGGAGTCGTCTGGTTCCCGATCAGTGAGCTGAAGCATCCCGGAATGGTCCTCCATGATCTTCTTGACGATCGCAAGGCCGAGGCCGGTGCCTTTCGCCTTGTGGGTTACATAAGGCTCGGTCAGCCGGTGGCGTTCCACCGTCGGCAGGCCGATCCCGTCATCTTCTATGTCTAGCAGGACATGCCCGCCGCGAATGTGCAAGCCCACCACAATGTGTCCAATTGGCTGCACTGACTGTCCGGGAGCGTTTTCTCCCGGTTTTCCGCGGCCTGCCATGCTGATGGCATCGGCTGCATTCTGTAGCAGATTTGTCAGGGCCTGGCCGATGAGTCGCCGGTCACAGCGCACGATCGGCCCTGAAGGCGGCAGTCCGGTCGTCTCGAACACGATTTCGGGATGAGCATTCCGCTGAAGCACCAGCGCCTCCCGGCAAAGCCGTGAGAAGTCTTCCAGCTGCATCACGGGCTGCGGCATTCGCGCAAAGGCGGAGAACTCGTCTACCATCCGCCCGATATCCCCGACCTGCCGCACGATCGTGTCCACAAGCTGCGTGTAGGTCTCGGGATCGGAATGGATTTCCTTGAGGAAGCGCCGCTTCAGACGCTCCGCTGCCAGCTGGATCGGGGTTAGCGGATTCTTGATCTCATGTGCCACACGTCGCGCCACATCCGCCCAGGCCGCCTTGCGCTGTGCGGACTGAAGATCGGTAATGTCATCAAAGGTCACGACGTAGCCCGCGACATCCTGTCCCCGCAGCTCCGCCACAACCCGTACGAGAAGTGTGCGTCCCGCACCGGCACCAGCGCCATCACCCGGTCCGCCCGGACGCTGCGCGCCTTCCGTATCCACCTGAATTTCGGCGGTATGGACGCGCTCGGGTGCCATGCGGGCCGCATCCAGCAGGGTCGAGAACTCCGGCACCCGGTCCGTCAGCTTCATCCCGATCGCAGGCTGGAGATCACGCTGGAGCACGCTGGAGGCTGCACGGTTGGGCAGTTCGATGACCTGCATCCGATCCAGCCCGATCACGCCAGCCGAAACGCCTGCCAGCACCGTCTCGGTAAAACGGCGGCGTTCGTTGATCTGGTCATAGGCCTGCATCAGCTCGGAGCGCTGGCTTTCGAGCTGGTCCGTCATGCTGTTGAAAGCGCGGGACAGCCCCGTAACCTCGTCATCCTTGTCCCGTCCCGCATCTTCAGGAACCGGAACACGCACCCCCAGATCGCCCTTTGAAATCCGCTGTGCGGCCAGAATGAGCAGGCCGAGCGGATTGGCGATACGATTGGCCAGTGCCAGCCCGGTCAGCATCCCGACAGCCAGCACCAGCAGGCCCATCAGGGCAAAAATGACCGCGAACAGAACCTGCGTCTTCCCGCGATTGGTAATCAGCCGCTGGTAATCCGCCACCAGCGTATCTGTCCGGCGCATATGCTCGACGACATCCGGATCGACCGGGCGCGTAATGACCAGCATGAGGCCGGAATTGCCCCCCAGAGCCACCACGGCGCGCACTTTCCGCTGGTCAGGGCGATCCAGAATGACTGCCTCGCCGTGCTGGGCCAGTTCGACGACCGATTTCGGCGGCAGAGGTGGTGCGGTCGTCATGTCGGCATCGCTGCCAAGAAGGCCACCGACCGCCAGAACCTTATAGGTCAGCGGATCGAACACCTCTGCATCCGTCAGGCCGCGCTCGGTGACTTCATCGTCCAGAAATTCCTGAAGACGGGCGGGGTCGTGAAAAAGATCGATCCCACGGGAGAAAAGCTCGTCATTCTGGACAGTGATCAGCGTGTTCGCGAGCGCAAAAGCCTCGGTCCGGGCATTGTCATTATGTTCGCGCAGATAGCCGACTGCGACAGACCGGGCCTCGGTCAGGGCATCATTCACACGGTTGGAGAACCAGATTTCCACACCGTAATGGAAGAACAGCGTCGCCACAGCGCCCACCACGATGGTTGGCGCAACCGCAACGATCCCAAACAGCGTAATGAGCCGGACATGCAGCCGCGCGCCGGCCAGCCCAAGCCTGCGTTCGGCGACCATCCGCCCGATCTGCACCACGGCCGCCGCCGCAATCAGCATGAGCGTGATGAAGTCGAGCAGGAAAACGATCGCCTGCACCTGGGGACGATGCGCCAGAGACATGCCGCCCGACAGCACGACGAACGTCGCAAAGGCGAGCACCAGCGCCATGACTGTCAGAAGAACCGCCCCATTGGCACTCGTCAGCCTTGCAAACAGGCGCCTCAGGGAAGGAAGTCTCACTCGTCGATGCCTTTCGGGATCGTGATATCAAGCTCACGGATCCGCTTGCGCAGGGTATTGCGGTTTACACCCAGGATGGCGGCGGCCCGGAGCTGGTTGCCGCAGGTCCGGCGCAGAACCATCGTGATCAGCGGACGTTCGACCTCGCCCACCACACAGGCATGCAGATCCCCCGCCCCGTTTTCCAGATCGCCCTCGAGATATTCGGATAAAGGCCGTTCCAGCGCCCGTTCCAACCCACGCGGGCGCGCCGTGCCCGTTCCGGCCGCCAGACGACAGACCGCACTGATCCGCTCCGGCCCCAGACGCTGCGCCGAGGGCAGTGCCGACAGCCAGCGATGCAGGGCTGCGGACAGTCCACCCTGTCGAAGCAGAAGAACGGGATCATGCCGGCTCCCTGCGATCACGCGCAGATCCGTGTCCGCCTGTGCCAGCCAGTCCATGAACCGGTCCTGCATCAGCGGGCACAGACAGTCGATCTCGTCCAGCAGCAACGTTCCGCCCTGCGCCTGCTGGATCCAGCCGGCCTCGCCGTTGCCAAAAAGAGCCGCTTCACGAAGCGCACGCGGCGTGGCGGTCAGGGCTGCAATTACGAACGGATTCTGCGCGCGAGGGCTATGACTGTGCAATCGCCGGGCGACATCCTGCCGATCCAGCCGGGACGCCCCGTACAGAAAAACCGGATGGCAGCCCTGTTCGACCAGACCTGAAGCGGACTGCTCCGTCATGGTTGCCATAAAAGCGCAGGGCTGCTCACGCCCTCACGCCGCTTCACGCGTGCCGTCGCGGCTCAGACTGCCTGTCGGGCCGGCCTCACGGTTGCGCACGACACCGGCGTCGATATGACGGTCATAGAATGCGGTCAGCAGTGCAATGGCCTCGGCTGCACTCTCGACACCATTGATGGTGGAGCGGAACGTCGCAGAGCCCGGCAGCCCGGCGGAATACCAGGACACATGCTTGCGCGCGAGCCGCAGCCCCGGCCGCTCGCCGAAATGGTCGAGCATCATCCGGTAATGCCGCAGGGCGATTTCCTTTTCAGTCGCCAGATCCGGGTCTGGCACATCTTCACCGGTCCGCAGGGACTGGGCCACCTGTGCCGTAAACCAGGGCCGTCCGTAACAGCCGCGCCCGATCATGACGCCATCGGCCTGTGACTGATGCAGCGCCTCCCGTGCATCGCGGATGGTGTTAATATCGCCATTGACGATGACGGGCAGCGACACCGCGTCCTTCACCGTTTTGACGAAACGCCAGTCCGCCGTGCCGTTATAGAACATCTGCCGGGTGCGACCGTGAACCGTCACAAGCCGGATGCCACTTTCTTCCGCGATCTTCGCCAGACGCGGGGCATTGAGCGAGTTATGGTCCCAGCCCATGCGCATCTTGAGCGTCACCGGCACATTCACGGCCCGCGCCGTCGCTTCGAGCAGCTTTCCGGCCAGAACCTCGTCCCGCATCAGCGCAGAACCAGCCATCTGCCCGATCGCAACCTTCTTCACCGGGCAGCCGAAATTGATGTCGATGAGGTTCGCGCCCCCATCCACCGAAATCTTCGCAGCCTGCGCCATGGCCTCGGGATCACATCCAGCCAGCTGGACCGCATTCGGCCCGCGCTCGGCCATCCGCGCCATGCGCATGGTGTTCTCGTTTTCGCGGATCATCGCCCAGGAAGCGATCATTTCCGACACGACGAGCCCCGCACCCAGATCACGGGCAAGCTGACGGAACGGCAGATCCGTCACACCCGAAAGCGGAGCAAGAATCACCGGGTCCTTGATCACCACGCCCTGCCCCAGATCGATGGGTTTCAGAACACGGTTCGGGGGTGCTGCGGCAGGCGCATCAGAGGCGGCGGAAGGAGCAGAAGCAGTCATGGCAGGGTCAATTTACCGTCCTGCTCCCGCAAGCGCAAACGCTCCTTTGCACGCAACCCGCCCCCATGTCCGTGCGCTATGACCCGGACAGTCTTCACGCCCCTTTCCGCCACCCTTCATGGAGAAGAGCATGCCGCACATCACGACCAGCGACGGAACCCGCATTCATTACGAAGAGCAGGGACACGGGCGCCCCCTCGTCATGATCCACGGCTGGACCTTCTCGGGGCGCTTTTTCCATCGCAATGTCGGCCCGATCTCCGAACAGGCCCGCGTCATTACCGTCGATCTCCGCGGTCACGGACGTTCCGAAAAGCCGCAGCACGGCTACCGGATTTCCCGTCTCGCCGCTGATCTGCGGGACCTGCTGGTTGCGCTGAACCTTCAGGATGTCACCGTTCTGGGCTGGTCACTGGGCTGCCCGATCATCTGGTCGTATCTGGAACTGTTCGGCACCGAACGCATCCGCAATGCCATTTTCGTCCAGCAGACCCCCAAGCAGTACTATTCCGCCGAGTGGAAGCTCGGACATGCCGCCTGCTACGATCAGGCCGGTCTGACAGCCGTACAGCAGCAGCTCACCCTGATGCCCGAAGAGTTCGACAAGGGCAATCTGGAGAGCTGCATCTGCCATCCGCTCCCGGACGATGAAAAGGCCTTCCTGCTCCGGGAAATGGCACAGAGCCCGGCTTATGCCCGCAGTGCCATGATGGCCGATCATACGACACAGGACTGGCGCGATATCATCCCCCGCTTCGCCATTCCGGCCCTGATGATGATTGCGCGCAAGGACAAGGTTCTGAACCCGGAAGGCCCCGCCTGGGTCGCACAGCACATGCCCAACTGCCGGGGCGTGGAGTTTACGGACAGCGCCCACATGGTCTTTCTCGACGAGACCGAGAAGTTCAACCGCACCGTTCTCGATTTCATGAAGGGCTGAACCGATGACGACACTGCCCTTCAGCTTCGGCATGAACGAGTTCACGACCCAGCCCTGGTCGTTTGAGGAAGACGTCACCCGCTATTGCGAGCTTGGCGTGGATGCGATCGAGATCTGTGAGGCCAAGCTTGATCAGAACCGCATTGAAGAGCAGATGCGCCTCGTGAAAGACAGCGGCCTGACCGTTAGCGCCGTACAGCCTGCTGTCCGTACATTTTTTGGTAGCGCCATGGTGCCCGAGCCCGGCGCGACTGAAGCCCGCGTTGAACGCCTGACCCGCAGCCTGAAAACCCTGGCTCCGCATGTGCCGGGCAGTGTTTTCGTCACCAATACCGGCGCACCACCCAAGGGGAACATGCGCCGCACCATGGACGAGACGGTGCGCTATCTGCGCGAGCTTTGCCCGCTTGCGGAAGATCTGGGCGTCTCCCTGTCACTGGAACCGCTCAACCCGACCTCGGTGAACACCGAAAGCGCGATCTGGACCATTGAACATGCCATGGACATCATCGACGGTGTCGGACACTCCGCCATGGGTCTGTGTCTGGATTACTGGAACATCTGGCAGCAGAAGGATGTCTGCGCGGCCATCCGTGCTGCGGGTAACAAGATCAATGTCCTTCAGGTCAGCGACTGGCGCACACCCTATTCCGCTGCGGACCGTCTGATCCCCGGCGATGGCTGCATTCCGCTTCATGAAATGCTGCATGCCACATGGGACGCGGGCTTCCGTGGCGCCTGTACCGTGGAGATCTTCTCTTCCGGCGTGCCGGACAGTCTGTATGACCGCGATCTGAGCGAAGTCATCCGCTTCTGCCGCGAAGGACTGGATCAGGCCTGGGCGAGCGCGTCCTGATTTTCAGTCCGTCGATCAGTCCACCGGACCGATTTCCTCGCGGTGGCGCTTCAGACCATCCTGTGTGATGACGAAACGGCCGTCATCCCGCAGTTCAGACAGACCAAGTCGCTCCAGCCGCTCCAGACAGGGCTGGTCCTTCAGCCCTGTCGGTCGTCCCGTCGAGGCGCAGAGCAGCAACCGGTGCAGCGTGGAGCGGCAGCAGGTCTCAAGATAAGGCTCGTCATAGGATTCAGTGGATGCGTTGGACATGCCTTCGCATCTATCGCGTCCCCGTTCCCCCGCCAAGACAAATGAGCCCTCGCCGGTGCAAGGCCAGAGCGCGAAGCTGATGCGCCGCACCGAAGATTAGGGTATGGAAACAACTCATGATCGACCTCGGAACGCTCGTCACCCCCCTCCTGCACCGCTTCGACACCGAAACGGCGCATGAACTCGCCATTCATTCCCTAGCACTCGGACTCGGGGGCCATGCCCCGAAGGACGTGCCGGCCCTCTCGACCCGTACGCTCGGCCTGCGCTTTCCCAACCCGATCGGCCTCGCTGCCGGGTTCGACAAGGACGCACGCGCCATCCGTCCGCTGGCAAAGCTGGGCTTTGGCCATATCGAGGCCGGGACCGTGACCCCCCGCCCCCAGCCCGGCAATCCCGGCCCCCGCCTGTTCCGGCTGGTCGAGGATGGTGCGATCATCAATCGCATGGGGTTCAATGGCTGCGGCGTGGACCGCTTCTGCCGTCGTCTCGCCCGTCTGCACCGCCCGATGCCCAATGGCAGGATGCGCGGCCCGACCGTCCCGCTCGGCGTGAATATCGGGATCAACAAGACCGGTTCCGACCCACTGCGGGACTATCCGGACCTCGTGGCGCGCGTGCGCCCCTATGCCGATTACATCACGATGAACCTGTCATCCCCCAACACGCCGGGCCTGCGGGATCTCCAGTCGGCAACGATGCTGAAAGAGCTTCTGGACGCCATCAACACGCGCAATCCGGAGCGCCCGCCGCTTCTGGTCAAGCTTGCGCCCGATCTGGATGACAGCTCCTACGAGCCGATCCTTGAAGCCGCCATCGAAGGTGGCGCGCAGGGCCTGATCCTGACCAACACCACCATTGCCCGTCCTGCGACCTTGCATGACCCGGCAGCCCGCGAAAGCGGTGGCCTTTCCGGCCGCCCCCTCGCCCCGCGTTCGCGCGATGTGCTGCGGATCGTCTCGGGTCTGAACAAGGGCCGTCTGGCGCTGATTTCCTGTGGTGGCATCGAGACCGGTGAAGACATTCTCGCCCGCATCCGCATGGGTGCGGATATGGTGCAGATCTATTCGTCCTTCGTGCTTCAGGGCCCTAGCATCCTGCCCCGTATGAAGACGGAGCTGCTCGACGCCATGCGCCGGGACGGCTTCGAGACTATTGCCGACGCCCACGGCGTTGACCGCCCGGCCTGAACACGTTCTTCACGCAGCGACCAAGGCATCTTTCCCGCCCCGGAAAGGTGCCTTTTTCGTCTCCGTCGGCCTGATGAACAGGCCCACGGATATGTGATGATCGAACCCCTGCCCCTGCAAACCGTTGAAAATCCTTCAAGACACTGGACGGAATACCCACGCATGACCAAACGGCTTGTCGCGCCTGCCTTTTCAGACTCCCTGCGCTGGCGCTCCGAACCCGCTTTTGGACATGCGCTGGGATGTGTTTTTCTGGCTCTGGGACTGCTCTGCGCCGGACTGCTTCCTGCCCATCCAGCACTGGCCGCTGCGCAGACGACGGCACAACCTTCCAAGGATGCGCCTAAAGACAGCGCCAAGGACACGTCGTCTGATCCTGGAAGCAATTCCGGTCTTGGGTGGAACGCGGTCTCCACGTCCATCGACCATCAACTCGATGACAGCGCCACTGTGCTGAAGCAGGTCTTCGCGACACTCAACCGCAAGGACGCGAACACGGGTAACAGTGAACTCGACGGTCTTTCGTCCCAGGTCCAGAAGGTCCAGCAGAACACGCAGGATGCGGTCACGCAGATCCAGTCCTATGACAGCATTACCGAATCTTTCCTGAAGATCCTCGGCCCCAAGGCTGCGGAAAACGAGGATCCGTCCGTCACGGCACAGCGCCAGCGGATGCAGCAGAACTCGCAGTCTGTGAAATCGGCGCTGATGCGGGCCAAGCTCTATAATCTTCAGGCCCAGCAGCTCAACACGGCCATCAATGCCCGTCGCACACGTCTGCAACACGCAGCCCTGTCCGAACGCACGGTCTCTCCGCTTGCCCCGCGTTTCTGGAACACGCTCCTGACCGAGCGGGCGGAGAACCGCTATTCGCTCCATGCGGGTGGCGTCCTGTCCGACTGGCTTTACCTTCTGATCGGCTGTGCGATCACGTTTGTTGCCATCGGTTTCAGCTCGCCGCTGATCCTGCGACTGCTCAAGCGCTGTGGAGCCCATTTCCGCCCGGCGACCGAAGACAGCGTGAAAGAAGCCCTTTCCGCGAGCATCATCGCCATCACGCTGAACGGTGCGCTGGAAGCCGTCATCGCCACATTGACCTGGTTTATCTGGTCAGCCGCGGCCCTTCCGGATGGTGGCGGCCCGATCGGGGCGATCATTGGCGAGACGGTCCCCGTCTGCGGCTTCATCATTGGCGCCGGTCTGCCAGTCTTTGGACGAAGCGGCGTTCTGGCGCAGGGTAACCCCGGCGAGCGCAAGGCCCTGCGCGGCGTGGACTGGATCCTCGCGATCAGCATTCTGCTGCTGGATCTCCTCCGGGCGTTTCAGGCTCAGGACGCTTTCGGACAGACGCTTCAGCTCCTGCTCGAAATCGCATTCTCGATCGCCATTGCCGGCTGTGCAGTCGATACATTCCGCCGTCTCAGCAACCAGAATGATACGCGTGGTTTCGCCCCGTCGGCGCTGGGTGTCTCCAGTCTGCTTCTGGCCGTCACGGTCATTTCCATTCTGCTAGGCTATGTGGCCTTTGCCTTTACGCTCAATGGCTGGCTGCTTTCGCTGGGGACGGGCATCGCCATAGTGACCCTGCTGGGACTGTGCTGGCGCGACGTGCTGGACCGCCTGTTCTCCGAAAACGGGTTCTTCAGCCGGCGTCTGGTCCAGCTCGGTCTGACACAGCGTCGCCTGTCTCAGATCGGGGTCATTCTCTCCGGTCTTGGCAATGTGCTGCTCCTGCTCCTGCTGTTTTCCATCGCGCAGACGGATGGCAGCTTCAGCGTTGCGGACATCACCAACAGGCTGTGGCTTCTGTTTGTCGGTAACACCATCCACGGCGTGAAGATTTCGCTCGATACGGTGGTGCTGGCCATTGTTCTGGTCGTGGCGGCTTATTACGCCATCCGCCAAACCCGCGCCTGGATCCGGGACCGCTTCTTCCCCACCACCCGGCTGGACATCGGCAGCCGCACTTCGATCCTGAGCATCTTTACCTATTGCTCCTGGATCATGGTTGGCCTCGGCATCCTGTCCATTGCCGGCGTGTCCGTGCAGAACCTGACCTGGGTGGTCAGTGCCCTGTCCGTCGGTATCGGCTTTGGCCTGCAATCCATCGTGCAGAACTTCGTCTCGGGCGTAATCCTGATGGCGGAGCGCCCTGTCCGCGTCGGCGATATGGTTGAAATCGCGGGAACACGCGGTGACGTCAAACGCATCAGCATCCGCGCAACCGATATCGGCCTGAGCGACGGCTCGACCATGATCGTCCCGAATTCCCAGTTCATCACCACGAGCATTAAGAACGCCACGCTGAGCGGTGCCACTGGCGTCCTGACCCTGACGTTCAAAATCCCCCTGACGACCGATCCGGAAAAGGCGAAAGCCATGCTGCTCGAAGTCGCGGCCCATCGTGACGAAGTCCTGTCAGCTCCTTCGCCGAAGGTCCGTGTCAGCGCCATCGCCGGGGACAGTCTGACCATGACCCTGAGTGTTGCACTGGTCTCCGCCCGCGATGGCGGCAGTGTTCAGGATGCCATTCTTTTTGATGTGTTCCGTCGCTTTCATGCCGAAGACGTCGCCATCACAACAGCATGAACGGAAAATACTTCCCGAGACTCCAGTCGATACTCGATTTTCCGGCGGGGTGGCCTTAAGGTCATTCCGTTCAGAGAGGCCAGGATCCGAACCGATGCCGTCCCCGACAAATATTTCCGGAGAAAAGCCGGCCGGACAGGTCTTTCACCTGCCCGTCCGTTCAAAGACGCTTTCCATGGCAGAAGCGGCAGTCCATCTGGGTCTGCCCGAACGCAGGATGAAGTTGCTGTCACTTCTCGGAACGGGACCCGCACGCACACAGACGCCGGACGGCAAGATCGCCTATCGTCGCGAGGATCTGGAGCTTTATCTTACCGCCCTGCACGAAAAAGCAGACATTTCCGGCACGGAAATGACGCGCCGTCGCGCGCAGGCAGCCGCATCCCGTCAGCGTGCGCTGGAGCTGGTTCAGATCGGCAGCAGAACCGGCTTTCCCGATCCGGACCCGTTCATGATGCTGGCCACCGGTGCAGAAGCCCGCCAGCATGCCTGCTTTTTCGTCATCAAAGTGATGGCGCTGTTCGGACTGATCATGCTGTGCATCTCGTCCACCCCGCTGCTCCGGGCCCATTTCAACTGACGGATCAGTCCTGATCCGTCAGCTCAGCCTTTCATTCAAATCCGCAGAGTACGGCTTTTCCTATTCCCTTGCCGCTTTCGAGCAGCTCATGCGCCCGGCGCAGATTGGCAATGTTGATCGGCCCCAGAACCTCATGCAGCGTCGTTTTCAGAAGCCCGGCTTCCACCAGCGATGCGACCTGACCCAGGATCTTTCCCTGCGCTGCCATGTCCGGCGTTTCAAACATCGGCCGTGCGAACATGTATTCCCAGTGCACGGACAGGGACTTGCGCTTGAACGGCATGATGTCGAATTCGCCCGGATCATCAATCAGCGCCAGCGCCCCCTGAGGCGCCAGAGACCGCACAATCGCGTCGCGGTGCTCACCAGATGCCGTCAGACCCGCAACATAACGCACCTGCGGAAGCCCGATCCGTGCCAGTTCCTGATCGAGCGGCCGGCGATGGTCGATAACATGATGCGCGCCCATCTCGCGGCACCAGTCCGTCGTCTCCGGACGCGACGCCGTAGCAATGACCGTCAGCCCCGTCAGGCGCCGCGCAATCTGCGTGAGGATCGAGCCCACACCACCGGCGCCGCCGATGATCAGGATGGCCTCCGGGTTTTCCATGTCACCCAGCCGCACGCCCAGCCGATCAAACAGAAGCTCCCATGCTGTCAGGGCTGTCAGCGGCAAGGCAGCGGCTTCGGGGTCGGACAGGGTCTTTGGTGCGCGCGCAATCAGACGCTCATCAACGGCCTGAAAACGCGCATCGCTTCCCTGCCGCTGCGCACTGCCAGCGTAAAAGACGCGGTCCCCGGCCCGGAAACCCCGGACCTGCCCACCGGTCGCAACAACCGTGCCCACGGCGTCATAGCCAAGGACGCGGGGTTCATCGCCCGGCGGGTCCATCGACCGCAGTTTCGTATCCACAGGATTGACCGAGACAGCCCGGATTTCCACGACGACATCCCGTGGCCCCGGAACGGGGATCGGGATATCGAGTTCGACCAGCGCATCGGACTCGTCCATGCGGGTTGCGCGTCTGTGTCCGAAAGCTTTCATGGGAGTGATCTCCTAACTCATAAAGAGCGCAGCCGGATGCGTCAGCCGTGGCGATCCATCAGCATGTTCGTCACCGCCGCCTTGAATGGCAGAAGACGGTTGGCAACTGCCAGTCCGGCCCGCCGTGCCATCAGGAATGGTGGCTCATCACGGGTATAAACCGTTGCAATCGCATTGGTTGCGGCAAAGAGCGGGGCCGTTGCCAAACGATGTGTCCGCTCGAAACGCGCCAGCACGGACGGATCACCCGCATCCCCCGGCCCGTCCGCAATCGCGCGCGCCAAGGTTTCCTGTCCCTTGAGGCCCAGATTGAACCCATGCGCCGTGATCGGATGCATCCCCACGGCTGCATCGCCGATCAGCGCCAGACGCGGGGCATGGAAACGATGCGCATAGACCGCCTTGAGCGGATAAACGCAGCGTGCGCTCTCAAGCGTCATCTGTCCCATTCGCCCCTGTGTCCGGGCCGTGATGTCTTCACTGAACGCCTTGCCATCAAGCGCCTTGAGACGGGCGATTTCATCCGGCTCCAGCGTCAGGACGAGCGAAGAGCACGATCCCGGACGCTCATCGGGAGCAACCGGCAGAAGGGCAATCGTCTGCCCTTCGTCAAACCACTGGAGCGCGGTATTCGCATGGGATTCCGGATGCCGCATGCGGCAGACCATGATGTTGCGCTGGAAATCATGAACGATCGCGCCAATCCCGGCTTCGGCCCGCAGACGCGAAAAACGCCCGTCCGCTGCAACCAGTAGATCCGCTTCAATACGCTCACCATTGGCCAGTACCACACCCGCAGAGCGCGCATCATGCCACGAACTGGCAATGCTCTCTCCGGCCCGGATATCCACGCCCGGCGTCCGGGCAGCCACACGATACAGGGCACGCCGGATCAGATGGTTTGCCACCATATGTCCCAGCGCATCAGGTCCATCAGACGGGGCATCGAACAGAAGCGGCGGACTGCCGGTCTTTCCTGTTTCAATGCGGGCCGTGTACATCGGACAGATGCTGCCCGAGGGGATTTCTTCCCAGGCGCCGATCGCCTTGAGCCATTCCGACGCATGATGCGTCAGCGCGATTTCCCGGCCGTCAAAGGGTGGATCGGCCAGCACATCCACTGGCGACCGCTCGACAACGCAGACCCTGCGCCCGTCACGCCCAAGCGAAATGGCACAGGCAAGACCAACCGGGCCACCACCGGCAACAATGACGTCGTAACGCATCGGATCAGCCGGCATCCGCGGGGAACTTGATGGCGTCTCCCTTCCAGATGGCCATGTAATCGTCGATGTCGGGGCGCTTGCGCTCATCCGAATGCTTTGCCGGTGTGCCTACAAACAGGAAACCGGCCAGACGATGGGGCTCGGGCAGACCCAGCGCTTCAAGCAGTGCGCGATCTTCACAGAACGGGCCCGTTACCCACATCCCGCCGAATCCGGTCGCATGCAGCGCATTCAGGACGTTCATTGCTCCTGCCGCCACAGCCATTTCCTGCTCGATGACGGGGATCTTGCCTTCCGGCTGCAGATGCATGCCGAGTGCGATGATCATCGGCATGTTGGCAAAGCGGTGATGGCGCTTGGTCTTCTTCGCTGCAGGAGCATCGGGCTCCTGCCGCCCCATGGCTTCCACCACGAGATCGGCAAAGGCCTCACGGTGCTTGCCCTTGATGACGGTATAGCGCCAAGGCCGCATCTTCCCGTGATCCGGCGCACGCAGGCCAGCGGACAGAATGGTTCGCAGTTCATCCCCCTTCGGCGGAGGCTCGACGAGATGGTCCGTCGAGGCGCGGGAGAGAAGGACGTCGAGGGGGGAATGATGATGTGCCATAATGAAGAAATATGGCCCGATCTCCCCGCCCCGCCAAGGGCAATTTCCAGAGTCCTTCCGATCAAGGCACAGTGAGGCTTGGTTGCCCCTCATTCCGCGAGGATGGTTCGGACAAAGAAGGCGCTCATAATCGGGTTTTACGCTTCCGCCCCCACGGAGAGCGTGGAAATCCGCCTCATGCTGGTGTAGCAGGAAGAACATGAACGAAAGCCGCCACGCCCGCCTGCATCGCGCCACCAGCGAAACCGACATCACCCTTGCCCTCACGCTCGACGGCCAGGGCCGCTCCGACGTGGACAGCGGCATCGGTTTCTTCGACCACATGCTGACGGCACTGGCCAAGCATGGCGGCTTCGATCTTGAGCTGAAAGCCAAGGGCGACCTGCATATTGACGGCCATCATACGGTCGAGGATGTCGGCATCGTCTTCGGGCAGGCCTTCCGTCAGGCCATTGGCGACAAGCGCGGCATTGAGCGTTTCGGCCATGCCCTGGTGCCGCTGGACGAAGCCCTGTGCGAAGCGGTCGTTGATATTTCCGGCCGCCCCTATCTTGCATGGAACGTCGTCTTCCCGCGCGAGAAGATCGGTACGATGGACACGGAGCTGTTTGAAGAGTTCTTCCGGGCCTTCGCCATGTCCGCCCATATCGCCCTGCACCTGACTTGCAAGGCGGGCACCAACGCCCACCACATCGCCGAAAGCGGATTCAAAGCCGTTGCCCGCGCCCTCAAGGTCGCTGTTTCGTACGATCCCCGCTCGGCTGGCACCATTCCCTCCACCAAAGGCGTGCTGTGAAGCTTTATATTCCCTGCACGAAACCGGACGCCGCCGGACCTCAGATGCCTGTCATGGTGCAGGACGGGTTTTCATGGCGCGTCCTGTTCTTCGGCTGGTTCGGCCTTCTGACCTACGGCGCATGGATTTCCGCCCTGCTGGCCGCAGCCGCCACCATGATCACGCTGCATGTTTTCATGGGTTTCTGGTCCCGGCTTGACCTGATCGTGGCCATTCATGCCGTTCTCGCCAGCTTCACGGCTGAGATCCGCCTGTGGGAACAGCGCCTGAACGGCCGCGTTACCGGCACGCCGATCGCAGCCCCCAGCCGGGACATCGCGCTTTTGCGCTGGATGGACCAGCAGCACTACGCCGCCCCTTACGGCAGCACATCTCCGGAGTTTCCATGCGCGTCGTCGTAATTGACTACAATGGCGGAAATCTCGCCTCGGCCGCACAGGCAGCCCGCAAGGCCTCAATCCGCAAGGGGATTGAGGCCGACGTCATCATCTCCCGCGACGCGACCGACATCCTGAATGCAGACCGCCTGATCCTTCCCGGACAGGGTGCTTTCGCCGATTGCGCACAGGGCCTTGGCCCCGAACTGCGCAACATGCTCGAAACCGCCACTGCCAATGGCACACCGTTTCTCGGCATCTGCGTCGGCATGCAGCTTATGTGCGAATACGGCCTCGAACATGGCCGCACCGAAGGTCTGGGCTGGATTTCCGGCAATATCCGCCGCATGGACGAGGCCGCAAATGCCGGGCTGCGCCTGCCACATATGGGCTGGAACACGCTGGACTTCACGCCCGGCGCGCATCTGCTGACGGATGGCCTCACGCCCGGTAATCACGGCTATTTCGTCCATTCCTATGCCCTGCATGATGGTGCGGAGAGCGATCTGGTCGCAACGGCGCAGTATGGCACGCAGGTTCCGGCCATCGTCGCGCGCGGCAACCGCTGCGGCACGCAGTTCCACGTTGAAAAGAGCCAGGATGTCGGTCTGACGATCCTCGGCAATTTCCTGCGGTGGACCTCATGACCATCACCTGTGAACGCGTCCTCTCGCCGCTTTCGCCCGAAGATCTGGACGCGCTGATCGAGGCCACGTCCGCTGGCATTCTGGACGGCGGCGGCTTTGGCTGGCTTCAGCCTCCCGGCCATCAGGCTCTGGCCCGCTATTTCGAAGGCCTGCTGCTGGTGCCGGAACGCAGCTTTTATGTGGTGCGTGAGAATGGTGTGATCTGTGGCGCGGGCCAGCTTGTCCGGCCGCCCTCCAGCTATGAAGCCCATGCCGCCACCGCCAATCTGACAGGCTTCTTCGTGGCCCCCTATGCCCGCGGTCGCGGTCTGGGACGCGCGCTGCTGGAAGCCATGCTCAAGGGCGCAAAGGCCATTGGCTGCAAGGTTGTAAACTGCGACATCCGCGAAACGCATGTCGCCGCTATCGGGCTGTTCCGGTCGTTCGGTTTCGAACACTGGGGGACCCATCCCTATTATGCACGGATCGGAGGGCAAACGGTGCGCGGACTTTTTCTCTCGAAACTTCTGGCAAACGAGAACGAGGCCGCCCGCTGGCAGTCCAGCATCGCCATGCCTGACACCAGCAGCGCGGCTTCAGACACGATGACCAACACTGCTCCCCCGGCTCACGGCCTGACACTCTACCCGGCCATCGATCTCAAGGACGGCGCCTGCGTCCGTCTACGTCGCGGGGAAATGGAAGACGCCACTCATTATTCCGATGATCCCGGAGCACAGGCCAAGCTGTTCGCGGAAGCCGGCTGCCGACATCTGCATGTCGTGGATCTGAACGGCGCCTTTGCAGGGCGTTCCACCAATATTCCGGCCATTGAATCCATCGTAAAAGCCACGAACCTGCCCGTGCAGCTCGGTGGTGGCATCCGGGACATGGCCGCCATTGAACGCTGGCTCGAAGCAGGCGTCTCGCGTGTCATTCTCGGCTCGGTGGCCGTCAAGGACCCCGAACTGGTCCGTCAGGCCGCCCGCGCTTTCCCGGGCCGCATCGTCGCCGGCATCGATGCCCGACAGGGCCGCGTCGCCACCGAAGGCTGGGCCGAAGTGTCCGAACTGGAAGCCAACGACCTTGCCCTGCGCATGGAAGATGCCGGTGTGGCCGCTGTGATTTTCACCGAAATCACGAGGGACGGCATGCTGGCCGGACTGGACCTTGAACAGACCGCAGACATGGCACGCCGCCTCTCCATCCCTGTCATTGCCAGTGGTGGCGTGGGCAGTCTGGAGCATCTCAAGGCGCTCCGCGATGTGGCCCGCGACGTTCCGGGCATTTCCGGTGCGATTGTCGGCCGTGCCCTGTATGATGGCCGTATCAAGCTCAAAGACGCTCTGGACGTCCTCGGCTCATGCTGAAACTCCGCGTTATTCCCTGTCTGGACGTCAAGGACGGCCGCGTCGTCAAAGGGGTGAATTTCGTCTCCCTGCGCGATGCCGGCGACCCGGTCGAACAGGCCAAGCTTTACGATGCGGCCGGTGCCGACGAACTCACCTTCCTCGACATTACGGCCAGCGTCGAAAACCGGGATACCATCCTAGACGTTGTCCGCCGTACGGCCGAAGCCATCTGCCTGCCCCTGACTGTCGGCGGTGGGGTGCGCACCTGTGAAGACATGCGCCGCCTGCTTCTGGCCGGGGCAGATAAATGCGCCGTCAATTCCGCTGCCATCAAAAACCCCGGCCTGATCCGCGAAGCCTCCGAGCGCTTTGGCAGCCAGTGCATCGTTGTCGCCATTGATGCCCGTTCCGACGGCAAGGGCGGCTGGGAAGTCTATGCCAAGGGCGGCCGCGAACCCACGGGTCTGGACGTCGTGGAATGGGCCAAGAAAATGCAGGATCTGGGAGCGGGCGAAATCCTGCTGACCAGCATGGACCGCGATGGTACGCGTGCAGGCTTCGATCTGGATCTGCTTCGCGCCGTCTGCGGCGCTGTGACTGTTCCGGTTGTCGCCTCGGGTGGCGTGGGTGAACTGCAGCATTTCGTGGAAGGCGCAGAAGTCGGCGCAAGTGGCCTTCTGGCGGCAAGTGTGTTCCACTTCGGCCAGTTCCGTATCGATGAAGTCAAGAACGCGCTGAACAAGGCCGGACTGCCGGTCAGGCTTGGAGAGTAAGACCATGGGAAAACCCGCCACCAAACCGGCCCCGAAGCCTTCGAAGCAGCAGGACGACAAGAAGTCCGATCTTCAGCAGGAACTGGTGCTTCAGCGCCTGTATGACACGGTCCAGTCCCGTCGCGGCACCGACCCGTCCCTCAGTCACTCCGCACGCCTGATGGCCCGTGGCCGCAACAAGATTGCCCAGAAATTCGGCGAGGAAGCCGTCGAATGTCTGATTGAGGCTGTCAACGGCAACCGCAAGGAACTGATCGGCGAAAGCGCAGACGTGCTGTACCACCTGATCGTCATGTGGGTTGACGCCGGTGTCTCTCCCGAAGACGTCTGGACGGAACTCAAGCGTCGCGAAGGCACGAGTGGCATCGCCGAAAAGGCGGCACGCCCTAAGGAAAAGCTCGGCTGAACAGGAAACAGACTATGGCATACGATCCCGGCAACATCTTCGCCCGTATTCTGCGCAAGGAAATCCCGGCCCGCACTGTCTATGAAGACGACTTCGCGCTCGCCTTCCACGACATCGCCCCGCAGGCCCCGATCCACGTTCTGGTCATTCCCAAGGGGCCATACGTCTCCATCGCCGATTTCGGCGCAACGGCCTCTCCTGAAGAAATCACGGGCTTCTGGCGCGCCGTCTCGAAAATTGCCGAAGAGCAGGGCCTCACCCACGAAGGCTTCCGCCTCATCAGCAATTCCGGCCCCAACTCCGGACAGGAAGTTCCCCACTTTCACGTCCATCTGTTCGGCGGCGCTGCCCTCGGTCCACTGCTGACACAAAAAACTTCTTAAATAAGACTTGCCAAGACCCGAGGGGCCGACTATCAAGCCCCTCGCCTCGTCCCATTCGTCTAGAGGCCTAGGACACCGCCCTCTCACGGCGGCAACAGGGGTTCGAATCCCCTATGGGACGCCAATTTTCATCCAAAAATGTGAAATTTCGGTTTCGGGTAATCTGAGCCAAGCTGCTTTTAGCAAGCCGTCTTTGCTTTCCATACAATCTAAATCTCATTATCGATCTCTATGCGATCATTGATCGCGTGAGAAAAGCTCGACCATGTCACTAGTAATAGCAGGGACAGCCATGGGCGGGGTGGCCATAACTACGCTGAGACTTCTGGTTTCAGTGCCCCAGGCCTTGAGAGCTTAAAGCCGGCTTCCTGAGCGTCGGATCACCAGCACCTACAATATCGTTCCAAGGCTAAGTACAATTTCTACTCCGCTTCACGACAAGCATTGCACAGCAAGTCTTGGTAGCAGAATAATGGTTCTAATTGGTGACATATTAGTTAAAGAGCGCTTACAGAATTATAGCTAGGCCTAAGGACTCTTCCACTCAGATCAATAGGTCCTGAGCCTAAAACGGCTCAATCATTGCGATTTGACAGTGATATTGCCGAAAGAAATCACCTTTGTAGAGGCCTAACATACAGATGTGGCTACAGGCCGTGTCAGCGCCAGAAGGCCTTCTGGCCCGCGGGTCACTCCGTAACCGCTTCCGCCTGCCCCTCCGAAAGGGAGCCTCGGATCTGCAGTCGGGACGATCAGATTGTTGATGCAGATCGAACCCGAGCGAAGCCTTCGTGCCAATTGTGTCGCTTCTGGAACCGGTCCAAAAATGCTCGCTCCCAGCGCATAGGACGTACTTTTCTCCAGTATCAGGGCTTCCTCGATATCCGACACACCCGTCAGCGCCAGCCAGGGCATGAAGATGTCTGTATCCAGCAGGTTATGCAGCCCTTCCATCTGCGTGAAGATGACCACATTCCCAACCGTCTCCGCACGACCGCCCGCAGCTTCGATCCGCTTCACCAGCGCCGCAAGTCGCGTCCGGCCCGCGCTGTCGCATGACAGAGGAGGCTTTTTCGCCAGCATGGTTCGCAGCACCGTTAGCAGCGCCGCCTCATCTTCACGACAAATAAAAACCCGATGCGGCGCAATACATGTCGCCCCGTTGTTCAGACGGGCACCATAGACAAGCCGGCGGGCCACATGAGCCAGATCAGCACCCGGCAGTACAAACACCGGATCCACGCCTGAAAGCTCCATGATCGTGGGCGTCAGCGTTTTGGCGGCTTCCTGAAGCACATGCCGCCCCGTCTGCGCTGATCCCGTCAACACAATCAGATCAAAACCCGCAGCAACCGCTTCTGCCCCTGAATCCGTTGGCAGAACCGTGCACACCGCCAGTGGAAAACCAGCCTGCACCAGAAGATCGGCCAACAGACGGGCCGCTGTCTCACCACCCGGAGCAGGCTTTAGGGCCACCACATTGCCCGCCACCAGAGCCTGCAGCAGTTGGATCCCGGGCAGCATCAGCGGATAATTCCCTGGCGCCAGAATCAGAACCGCCCCGAAAGGCCGCCGCTCCACACGCGATGTCACCCCCGGCAGCCACAGAGGCCGCCTCCACACGCCAGCCTTGCGCTCACGCAGAACTTTTCCGGCATTCCGCTCAAGAAACCGACACGCTGCCAGCAAAGGCAGCAGCTCAACCGTCAGTGTCTCCACAGCCGGACGTTTTGGAAACAGATCCGGCAGCATCCGCCATTTGCGCCGCAGAAGACACCGGAAACGCCTGACCAGACGCAGCCGCGCAGCCATCGGAACCGCATCCCAAAGCTCTGCCGCCCGTCTCAGCCGTTCGACCGCATCATCGGGCAGCGCCATTCGTCCGGCCTCTATTTCGTTCTCAGCGCGACGGAGACGGCGCTGTTCTGCGTTCCAAGAGAAAACGCCGCATCGGCAAACCGGGGCGGTCCGAAATGCATCGGTGGGTTACGCGAAAAGCCCAGCGGCTCTTTCGGCATCCCAAGAAAATTCGTGTCCAGCTTCTGATTGGCATTGCGATCCTGAAAAACCTGAACCGCATAAATTCCGGGCCGGACGTCCCCGAACGTCACGCTGACCTGTCCCGCCCAGGATGGCGCTATTGCATGATACCCGCAATCCGGCTGCAGGAACTCCGCCTTCGTACACACTGCCACACGAATATTCCCTGTCGCATCGGGAATGTTCGTCACAGTCACATCAAGAGCAGCGGCCCGAGCGACGCAGGGCAGCAGCAGCAAAAACATCGTCAAAGGCAGTTTCATTATACGGATCTCCGTGGATAAGACCGTCCCCGCCAGCGCGGCGCATGCCCCAGATACCCGCCAATCAGCGCCTGCCACTGAAGCAGAAGCAGCATCGCCGTCCCAAGGGGTGCCAGCACAACCGTGCCCCAACCCTGCCGGAAGCGGTACGAGATCAGCCCGCGGGTCAGGAGCGTCATCCCGACCGCCAGCCGTGACATCCGCGTTGCAGGCAGCACAAACGGAAGGATCTGCGCCGCGCCCAGCAGCCCGGTCCAGACTGGCAGTCCGCGTGGGGTCGCCATGCCCTCCGTCGCGTTTTTCAGAAGCCCGTTCCAGACATCTGCCGCCCGGTGATACATCCGGCATGACGCAATGTCCGTCGCATCAAACAGCATTGTCCGGAAGCCTGCGCTCCGAAACTGCCGTGCAAGCGCAAGCCCGTCATGTAGCCTGTTGCGGATGGCAGCATGTCCCCCACTGACCCGATAGGCACTGCGCCTCACCAGAACGAGCTGCCCACAGGCCGCGGCAAACTCCGGTTTCTGCCCGGTATCAAACACCATCGGCAAATACCCCAGCAGCAGAACATGAATGAACGGCAACAACAGCCATTCCAGAAATGTCCGCGTCACCTGCCGGGGCACACCACTGAGAAACGCAATCTCGGGCCGAGCCGACATCAGGGCGGAAAGCCGCGCCAGCGCATCAGGCCGCAGCCGCACATCCGCGTCTACAAACAGCATCAAACCATGTCGCGCTGCCTCCCCCAGAAGCGCACAGGCATGAGTCTTGCCACACCACCCTTCCGGCAGGTTCGGCGCCTGCAAAACCCGCAGCCGCGGGTCAGTGCAGGCACGCAGAATATCCATCGTCCTGTCGCTCGAATGATCGTCCAGCACGATCAGTTCTAGCTCCACCCCTTCACTGGCCAGAACCGTATCGATCGCCCCCTGGATGGTCTCTTCCTCATCCCGCGCCGGAATCAGCACAGAGACCGGCCCATGCCCGGATCTGTCCGGAAGTCTGCGCAATCGCCCCAGATTCAGCAGCGTCATGACAAACGGCAGAAGAACCGCGCCGAATGCCAGTTTCTCAAGCTTCCGGGTCATGGATCATGCCGGGGCTGAAAATTCTCCCGCCGCACCCACTGCCGGACCCTGCGTCCCAAATCATAAATCCCGCCAATCCCCGCCTGTCCCTGCACAAACGTCGTAAAACGCGACGCATCGCGCGTGCAGGCATCCCGGGCCAGCGTATCCATCGTCTCCGTCAGGGCTTCCTCCATACGCGCAGTCACACTGCGCACATCCTCCCTCTCAGCAAGAGGAACCGGAGCGCCAAACCTGAGCAGAAGCTCCGGCCGGCTCTCGTTCCAGAACGGATATTCGATCGCCAGCGGTACAAGCCGGACCGAAGGCATATGCCGCACCAGATGCGCAAACCCCGGCTGAAGCCGGATGGGCCGGACACGACTGTCAGTGAACTGCCCCTGAGGCGTGATCCACAAGATATTACCCTGTCGCAGCACATCCCGCGCCACACGAACAAACCGCCGGAGCGACTGCGGATCATCCGGATCAACCGGTATCAGCCCGGCCTTTTCCAGCAGCGGATACCGCTGCAACGCCGCAGCCTCCATCGGCCCATAGCCGTGACAATGCCCGAAAAAATGATGCTGCAACCATGCAAAAACCGCCGGATCCCACCACCCCGGATGGTTCGCACACACCACAAGCGGCCCGCGATGACGCAATACCTCTCCGTTCCCCGACAGCCGGACCGCATTGAACCGACGCTCAATCCCCCGGCGCATCCCCCGCGAAACAAGCGCAGCCACCAGCGGATGACGCCCCCCGGGCGCTGTCATGATGCGCGCGCTTCCGCCATATCATGATCGGCGCAGTCCGCCGCAATCCAGCCTGACATCAGCGCCATCGGCATCCCTGCCCCCGGATGCGCGGAGCCGCCCGCAAGATACAGCCCCGACACATCTGTTGAGCGGTTCGCAGGCTTGAAGGCTCCGTTAAGACGCCCATGGCTCGCCAGACCGTAAATCGCCCCGCGCAGCGTCGAATAACGCTCCTGGATATCGAGCGGCGTCAGATGATGCTCCACCCTGATCCGCTCTTCCAGATCAGGCATTCTTCCGCAGCGTTTCAGCTTGTCCAGAATGACCTGTCGATATCCCGGAAACATCTCCTGCCAGTTCTGACCGCGATGAATGTAAGGCGTGTGCACCAGAACATACAGCGCCTCGCCCCCTTCCGGCGCGACGTCCGGATCGGTCCGTGACGGTGCCGCGAGATAGCAGGTCGGGTCCGGCGCAGGCACGCCCCGGCGATAGATGGCGTCGAACTCTTCTTCCGGATCGGCAGAAAAGACGAAGTCATGATGCGCCAGATGATCGTAGGTACGATCCAGCCCCAGATAGAGCACCACACCCGAACAGGCCGGTCTGCGCCGCTTCCACTTCCGCTCGAACCCTGCGGAGGGAACATGCGCCAGCAACTCCCGCATCGTGCGCACGCTGTCCATGTTGGAGATGATCACATCCGCTTCCAGCACATCGCCTTCCGCTGTCAGAACACCGCAGGCCCGTCCGTTCCGCGTCAGGATCCGCTGCACCCGCACCCCGGTCCTGAATTCGGCCCCAAGTTCTTCGCCAAGCCGGACCAGCGCTTCCGGAACAGCACGGGTGCCCCCCATCGGATACCAGACCCCGTCATGGCTCTGCATGTCGGCAATTCCCAAAAGAACGGCCGGTGCCTGAAATGGATTAGAGCCCACATACTGCGTCAGATGATCCAGCATCTGGGCCGCCTGGGGATTATGGATGCGCTTGCGGATTTCCCGCGCAAACGTGGAATCCATCCGCAGCCGCAACACATCGCGCAGGGTCGCAAGCGTGAAGGTGCTGCGCAGATCCATCGTATCCGCAATGCCGCCTACGCTTTTCCAGAAGAAAAACCGTTCGGACGTCTCATGCAGCTGACGGCTGGTTTCCATCAGGTCGCGATACCCGTCGCCATCCCCCGCACACAGGTTTTCCAGAACCTGCGACATCCGCTCCGCATTTTCTTCCAGATCAAGCGTCTGCCCGTCCTCGAAAAAACAGCGCCACTGCGGATCAAGCCGACGCAGATCCAGCCGCTCATGCATATCAACGCCTGCTTCGGAGAACACACGCTCCAGCACACGCGGAACGGTCAGGATCGTCGGCCCCATATCGAAGCGGTAGCCGCCCTCCCGCCATTCCGCAGCCTTGCCTCCCAGCCAGTCATTGGCCTCAAGCACGGTTACCTTATGGCCACGCGCCGCCATCGTGCAGGCCGCCGCAAGCCCGCCCAGCCCGGCGCCAATGACAATGACGGACGATTTCTGTTCAGGACGTGACATGGGTGGCCCCTTTCCGGGAACGCCGGTTGAAAAACGCAAAGCGCCTGCGAGATGCGAGATCCCGGATCACCAGATCACTGCTGATCCGTGCACCCTCAAAAATCACCGGAAGCCCGCTGCCCGGATGGGTCCCTCCGCCCGCCAGATAAACGCCCCGGATATCCTCGAAACGGTTATGCGGCCGCCGGTGCAGCATCTGCCCCAGATTATGCGCCAGATTGAAAACCGCCCCCTTGTGAACGTCATAACGCTCCTCCCAGTCGGCCGGCGTTATGATCTTCTCAAAGCGGATCCGCTCCTCGATATCCGTAAACCCGGCCTTCTCCAGACGGGCCATGACAAGGCTGCGGGCCTGCGCCCGTGTCTCATCCGTCCAGTCCACGCCACCATCCCGCAGATGCCCGACCGGCATCAGGACATAGAGCGTGGAATGCCCCGCAGGCGCCTGATGCGGATCGGTCACACAGACATTCTGGATGTAAAGGGACGCCTCTTCGGACAGCATCTTCCCGGCCTCGATTTCAGCGAAGTTCCGGTCATAGGATTCCGAGAGGAAAATCGTGTGATGCCCCTTATCCGGCACACTGCCCTCGATCCCGAGATACATCATGAACGTCGAGCAGGAGTATTTCTTCCGCTCGATGGACCGGTTCTTCCACCGGCGCCGTTTGCGATCCGGAACCAGCTTGGTCATCGCCCGCCCGAAATCGGCATTGATGATGACGGCATCCGCCTGCTCAGACCTCTGATCCGTCAGCACCCCCGTCGCGCGCCCCTTGCGGGTCAAAATCTCGCGCACGGGCGTATTCAGACGGATCTTAACCCCAAGCTGTTGCGCCGCCTGCCCCATGGCCTCCATGACGGCCATCGTTCCGCCAACAGGATGATAGATGCCGAATTCATGCTCCATAAAACTCAGGATCGTGAACAGGCTCGGGCACCTGTAGGGCGACATGCCGAGATATTTGCTCTGGAACGAAAAGGCGAGCCGCGTCCTCGGGTCACGGAAATACCGGCTCAGGTCCCGATCCACCGAAGCCAGCGGCCGCAGCTTCGGAAAAGCCCGCAGCATGTCCGTCCGCAACAGATCCAGCACACTGTTGAAAGGCCGCTGCAAAACAGGAATGAAATTGCGGAACTTGGCACGGTTATCGACCATGAAATCCCGGACCCGCCCGGCATCCTGCAAATCGATCCGCGCAATCTCACGCTCCAGCACGTCAATATCGGACGTGACCTTCAGGGACGGGCCATTTTCAAAAACCAGATCATAATTTTCATCGAGCTTCTTGAGGGTGATCGTATCTTCCATCCGCAGCCCGCAGCGCGTGAAGATGTCCCGAAGGATCTGGGGATAGAGAAAGAATGTCGGCCCGGTATCGAACCGAAACGCTCCGGCCTCCGTCTCACCCTCGATCGCGGAGGACCGCCCCCCAAGCTGACCGTGACGCTCATAGAGCGTAACATTCGCGCCCTCATGGGCCAGCAGCATCGCCGAAGCCAGTCCGCCCGGCCCTCCCCCAACAATCGCAATCCGTCGGCCAAGAAGGGAACCGGACTTCACTGCAGGCCTTGGCATCAAACCGTCATTCCCATTCTGGCCTTTTCTACCTGACGATCGCATCCATTCCCTGGACATGATGCGCGGTGAAACTTTGCAACGCGTTCACATCTCAACTCACGAAAAGATATTTCGTTGCATGCCATTCAGTATTCTACTCCTGAAAAATAATAGAAGTAGAAATCAAGAAATCGACTTCTCTCCCAAAAAAACGCACCCTGTAATTTGTTGAACTCAAGGCACAGTGAGAAAAGGGCAGTCAGGCTGGCTGATCATTCGGCGAGCCAGTCTCAGAAGGCCCACACATGCTACGAGGATCCTGTTATTTCCCGATTTCGACTTCCCGCAAAAGTGACGGCTTTCTGCACATCCGGCTGGTGCATGGTACCACCCAAGCGAAGAACCATCGATTTCACGGATAAAACGAAGACTTATGGTTTTATAGGGCCCGGCTTTTACGAAATCTGCCGCTTAGGGAACTTACAGCGCCAACATATTTTGTAGCTCTGATTGATACCGCTTCTCTGACGCAGGCCGCAGCAGCCTTGGGGCAGTTTGTCCACAATCAATCATGCTGTCCTGACACTCGAACGATTCATGGAATTTCTTCTGATCCTGCGCACAGCCAAGCGGCAACATCCTGAACCGGTTTTAACGGCATATGGCCAGAGTCTGTCTCACTCAGCCACGGCGCTGCAACGCCTAACCACGCGCGCCCTCCGGGAGAAGAGCTATTCCTATCCTGCCAGCATCGGGCGTCTGGCCGCCTGCGTGCGGGAGTCCGCAGCATGACCGTCATTCCGGGCTGGCGGCGGCGTCTGAGTGTCTCCCTGCTCGTGATGGCAGGCTGCATCAGCTACATTGATCGGGCCGCCCTCTCCATCGGCAACACCGCCATCATGTCCAGCATGCACATGTCCTATACCGGCATGGGCTGGCTGCTCTCCGTCTTCGCCTGGGCCTATCTCGTCAGCCAGATTCCCGCCGGACTTCTGGCGGATCGTCTGGGAGGACGGATGCTGCTCGGGGCGGGCCTGTGCGTATGGTCCTGCGCCCAGATCGGCTTCGGACTGATGCCAAGTGTAGCGGGACTGTTCGTGTGCCGGATCCTGCTCGGCATAGGGGAGTCCCCGCTTTTTCTGGCCGGCACACGCGTGCTCGTACGCTGGTTCCCGCCTGCGGAGAGAGGAACGGTCATCGGGCTTTTCAACGGTTCGGCGGCCCTCGGGCCAGCGCTTGCCCCTCCCCTGCTTCTGGCGATCATGGCGTTTCAGGGATGGCGCGGCATGTCGGTCATCATCGGCGTGCTCAGCCTACTGCTCGGGCTGGTCTGGGTTCTCTATTACCGCGATCCGATGCCCACTACGTCCGCCTCTTCCCGGCCACCCTCCATCCTGCGCGATGATCTGGGATATCTCCTGCGTCAGCGCTCCAGTTGGATCGTGACTGCCGGTTTTGCGGGTATCATCTACCTGACCTGGCTGTATGCGACCTGGCTGCCCGCATGGCTCCAGTCCGCTTATCATCTCACCGCAACACAGGCCGGACTGCTCTCGGCCCTGCCCCAGATCTGCGGTTTCGCCGGCAACCTGACGGGTGGCCTGCTTTCAGACCGTCTGATGGCGCGGGGCCTCGGACGACTGGAAGCCTGCCGCCGTCCGCTCGTGCTCTCAATGGTGGTGGCCGCCATCATGACCGGGCTGACCGCGCTTGATACCGGCCTGACCATCTCCATGGCCTTCATGGCCGCCGCCCTGTTCGCAGGCGGGGTCGCCATGAGCACGGGATGGACACTTGGAACCGTCATTGCCGCAGAGCATCGCGTTGCGACGCTTGAGGCCATCCAGAACACGGGAGGCTCACTCGGTGGTGCGCTGGCCCCTGTCGTGACCGGCATCATGGTGGATCACTTCAGATCCTTCGCGCCTTCGATGCTTATTGCCTGCGGTGTAGGGCTGACCTGCGCCGCCATTTACCAGTTCGGACTTCGTGAAACGGATGCATCGGACAGCCACGCTGCGTTCCCCATGCCCCCTTTCTCCCTGCCGACCCCGGCAAACCAAGGAACGATCAAATGATCACGCGACAGGCTCTCACGCTTTCGACCGTCCTCAGTGGCGTGGCAATGATCCCCGCTCTCTGTCCGGGGCTTCTCTCCAGCCCGGCCCGCGCAGCCGACACATCCGGCAGGACGACAGATGCGTCGTCCCGGACGCCCCATGCTGCCACTGCTCCGAAAACTGCCCGGAAAGCCCCGGCGAAAAAGGAAGTCCGCATTTCCAGACATGACGAAGCGATTACCGTCTTTGGTCATGGCTCTACCCGCCAGATGACCAGCATCACACACAGCATGATGCTGCAAAGCGCACCGGGAACTTCGCCGCTCAAGGTTCTGAGCCAGCTGCCCGGCGTCGTCTATCAGTCCGCCGATCCGTTCGGTGCCTATGAATATTCCAGCCAGATCTTCATGCGCGGTTTCAGCCAGTCCCAGCTCGGCTTCACACTTGATGACATTCCGCTCGGAGACCAGTAGTTCAACAACTACAACGGTCTGAGCGTGACACGCTCGATCATCTCTGATGATGTCGGCAGCGTGGATGTCTCACAGGGCGCTGGTGCAATTGACGTCGCCTCCACCAGCAATCTGGGCGGTGCAATCCAGATCCATTCCCTCGACCCCGCCCACAAGCGTGGCGGCACGGTCAGCCAGACCTTCGGCAGCAATTCCGCGATGCGTACCTATGTGCGGCTGGACAGCGGCGACCTCAACAAGTCCGGAACGCGCTTTTATGTGGCCTATGCCCGCACGAACATGAACCTGTGGAAAGGCGGCGGCTACGATTATTCCGATCAGGTGAACGCGAAGATCGTCCAGCCGCTGGCGCGGGGATCGTCCATCAAGGCCTTCTTCGACTGGAGCTCGACGCAGCAGTTCGACTACCAGGACATGACCATGAACTACCTGCATACGGTCGGTCCGAACCTTGCCAACTACTATCCGGACTACACGGCAGCCTATCAGGCAGCGCAGGGCATCTATCGCCCGGCGCTTCAGAAAACCAACGACCCATATGACGCAGCCTATTATGCCGGTACGGCCAACCGCGTCGATTATCTGGGTGGCCTGACGCTGGACGAGAACTTCACGGACCGGCTGAACTGGAAAACCACGCTCTATGGTCACGCCGATACCGGCTACAGCACCTGGACCACACCTTACATGCCGTCCCCCAATGGCGCACCACTGTCACAGCGCATCCAGACGCCGGAAATCGCACGCGGCGGCTTCCAGACCGCGCTGACCTACAAGATCGCGCGCCATACGATCAATGCCGGTGTCTGGTACGAATACGGCAATTTCAACGAAAGCCGCTATTTCACCGAAGCCCCGGTTCTGGGACAGGGCACGCTTGGCAATCCGACGACGGGCTTTCCGACCAGCAAGGTCTTTGCCCAACCCTGGCAGGAAGCATTCTCAACCAACACATTCGTGTTCCATCTTCAGGACACCTATCGCATCACAAAGACCCTGACAGTCAATGCAGGCTTCAAATCCATGATCGTCAATGCCGGAAACAGCGTCCCCACGCAGAGCCTCGCCATCAACGGCACGCAGATCGCACAGGGACGGCTTGAGGCTTCCAACGCGTTCCTGCCGCAGGTTTCGGCCAACTGGCGCTTCCTGCCCCACCATGAACTGTTCTTCGACGTCTCGCACAACATGCGCTCCTTCCCGGAAGACGGATACGGCACCAACGTCTCCGCAACCCCTTGGACATCGTCGCAGAGCGCTTTTCAGAGCACGAAGAACACGCTGCGCCCCGAAACCGACTGGGTCTATGAAGGGGGCTACCGCTACACAACACCGTTCCTGAGCGCCCTGGCCTCCCTGTACCGGATCAACTTCTCCAACCGCCTTCAGCTGATCAACAGCCAGTCGGGCATCAACCCGATCACGGCGGTCGAGAATGTAGGCGGCGTGACAACGAACGGTGCAGAAGCAAGCGTCACGATCCGGCCGGTCGACGGACTGTCGATCTACAACTCGTTCTCCTACGCTCACTCCACCTACGATCAGGATGTCACGACCGCATCCGGCGTGCAGGCAACGCGCGGCAAGCTCGTGCCGAACTATCCGCAGTTCATGTACAAGGGAAACATCACCTACCGCATCGGCGGTTTTGAGGTGCATGTCGATGGGACTTACCTGTCGAGCCGGCAGCTGACCTATACGAACGATCTGCATGTCCCGGGTTACTTCCTCGCCAATTTCGGGGCACGCTACAATTTCGGGAATATCAGCGTCCTCAAGGGGCTGACGGCAAGCCTGAACATCTACAATCTTGCCAACAAGACCTATGTTTCGACGACCAACGAGCTTGGCAATAATTTCGTCAATACCGGATACAATTACTTCCTGATGGGTGCACCGCGTCAGTTCTTCGGAACCGTCAGTGCCCATTTCTGAGGACAGGCTGGACCTCTCGCGAACCTGACCCAGTTGGTGATTACTGATAAAGCCCGGGCTCGGGCTCCCAGCCTGTCAGAAGATTCCGCCCGATTTCCTCATGCTTCCATTCCACCGGATCATGCAGCGACACGGTCCGCGCATCCCGCCAGTACCGGTCAAATCCCCATGCTGCATCCGTCACCCGCGCACCCAGCACCGACATGAGATCCGACCCTGCACGCAGCGCCGCCCGACATGCCGAGGACCGCGCCGCATAAACGGGAACAGCAACCTCCGCCCGCGTCATCCCGCCCTGCTCAAACGTATCCAGCAGCTTCGCCGCAGCCCGCACACTCGCACAGGCTGCCGCCAGATCCGCACCGATTTCACCAAACAGCCGCCGCACCAGCAGATCATCCGCTGCAACCTCAACACCTGCAGATGCCCATGGGCGGCTATGCTCACGCACGAACCGGATCCCGGCATCCAGAGCCGCCAGCCCGATCCCCACCAGAATCATCGAAAACCCGTTCTGATAACGCAGGGGCGCATGCACCTGTGGCAAGGATTTTCCCGTCAGAACCGACCATTCCGGCTGCGTCAGCACGTGTTCCAGCATCACGGTCCCGGAATCCGTTGCCCGCTGTCCCAGCCGGTCCCAGTCTTCCAGAAACCGCACACCTTTCGTCCCGGCCGGCAACAGGTCCAGCCGGACTGCGCCTGCAACAACATCATAGGACGACACCAGCAGCAGATCTGCCCCTACAGCCCCCGTTGCATAGATCTTGCGTCCGTCAATGAGATGCCCGCCCCCTTCGGGCCGTGACACCACGTGCCCGAAATCAACAGCGCGCCTGCCATCCTCGGCAATCGCCATGCCGATAATGGCCCCGTCCGAACAGATCCGCTGTGCCAGCCGCTGACAGAACGCTGCCGGCGCTACGGACAGCAATTCGCGAACCGCATCATCATGCACCTTGTAGATCTGCGCCACGGACGGATCCGCCATCCCGAGTTCCAGAAAGACTTCCTGAGACAGCGCCTGGGAAAACCCGAAACCGCCAAGCGAAACCGGCAGAGGCGCCCGCATGAGTCCGCAGACTTTCAAAGCCAGAATGGATGCCTGGGGATAACGCCCGATGCGGTCGTTCTCCACTGCTCTCGGGGCAATTTCATGCTGGATCACCCCACGCAGCGTCCGAAAGAATTCCTCCAGCCCAGCCGGTATGGAACAGGCCGGTACAAGACTGTGCAGAGCGCCAAAAGAAGTTCCGCAACGCTGTTTCATCTGTTCATCCTCCAGCCCGTGACAGTTTCCATGTCATCATGCGCCTGAGAGACTTGTCGTTCCAGCAACACAAACTTCACAGAACTAACGCGCCTCTCTGGACATCAGCCCGGATACAAGTTTTCCTGCCCGAACGACGCGCCCAGGCAGGGCGTTCATGCGTTACGACCGTCAACCGACGTCTCTGCGCAACGGCAAATGCAAGGATATCTGAAGCAATGGCCCATCTCAGCCCCCTGGCCGGAAAAAGACTTCCCTCTGACCAGCTGACCGACATTCCCGCCCTGATCGCGGCTTATTATGACCGCAAGCCCGACCCTTCGATTGCCACGCAGCGCGTTTCGTTCGGCACTTCCGGCCACCGGGGCTCTTCGTTCCATACCAGCTTCAATGAGAACCATATCCTCGCCATCTGCGAAGCCATCTGCCGCCATCGCAAGGCCGAAGGCATCGACGGCCCGCTCTTCATCGGCATGGACAGCCACGCCCTGTCCGGACCGGCGCAGAAATCCGCCATCGAGGTCTTTGCGGCCCACGGGATCGACGCCCGGATTGATGAAAATGGCGGCTACACGCCGACCCCTGTCATTTCCCATGCCATCCTGACCTACAACAAGGGCCGCACCACGGGTCTGGCCGATGGTGTGGTCATCACGCCGTCGCATAATCCGCCGTCCGATGGCGGGTTCAAATACAACCCGACCAATGGTGGCCCGGCCGATACGTCCATCACCAAGGCCATTCAGGACATGGCCAATGACTTCCTCGCCAACGGTCTGAAGGACGTCAAACGCCTGCCTTACGAACAGGCACGGCAGGAAGCCTGCATCAAAGGCTATGATTTCATTACGCCTTATGTGAACGATCTGGACTCCGTGATCGACATGAAGGCGATCCGCGATGCCGGCGTGAAGATCGGCATCGACCCGCTGGGCGGGGCTGCCGTGGCTTACTGGAAGCCCATCATCGAGCGCTACGGCCTGAACGCCACCGTCGTCAGCGACGTGGTGGATCCGACGTTCTCTTTCATGACTGCCGACTGGGACGGGCAGATCCGCATGGACTGCTCCTCCCCCTATGCCATGGCGCGTCTGATCGAAATGGGCGACCGTTTCGACGTCGCCTTCGCCAATGACACCGACGCCGACCGTCACGGCATTGTTGCCATGCCCGACGGCCTGATGAACCCGAACCACTATCTTGCAGTGGCGATTTCCTACCTGTTCCGGAACCGCCCGGACTGGAGCCCGGAACTGGGTGTGGGCAAGACGCTCGTCAGCAGCGGGCTGATTGACCGCGTGGCAAAGGACATGGGCCGCAAGCTCGTTGAAGTACCGGTCGGGCTGAAATGGTTCGTCCCGGGCCTGATGGATGGCTCACTTGGCTTTGGCGGCGAGGAAAGCGCAGGCGCCACCTTCCTGCGTCGGGACGGCACCGTCTGGACCACCGACAAGGACGGCCTCATTCTGGGCCTGCTGGCGGCTGAAATCACAGCCAAGACCGGCAAAAACCCGAGCGCCCATTATCATGAGATCATCGCCCGTCTCGGCACACCGTATTACGAGCGGATCGATGCCGCCGCCAATCCGGAACAGAAGGCCAAGCTCAGCAAACTCACAGCCGAGCAGTTCCCGCTGGAGACGCTGGCGGGCGACAAGATCATCAGCAAGCTCACCCGTGCGCCGGGCAATGACGCGCCGATTGGCGGGCTGAAGGTCGTGACCGAGAACGGCTGGTTCGCCGCCCGTCCGTCCGGCACGGAAGATGTCTACAAGATCTATGCCGAAAGCTTCGTCAGCGAGGAGCATCTGCGCGCGATCCAGCAGGAAGCGCAGGACGCCATCTCCAAGGTCTTTGCTTCCTGAACCACACGCCTATCCCCGGGACATGACACATGTCCCGGGCCACTCAGCCGCGCCCGGACGACACTATTCCTGAGGCCCGGCGACTCCCTTTTCGACTCTGAAAAGCCCTCCTGCGCCGCCTGAAAGCGCCATCGGATTCCACTATCCGAAGAGAAAATCCTGACATTCTGAATGGACCGGTTTTCTCCATAATTTCAGCAGCTTTACGCATCCCGGAACCTGCGCGTGCCATGGGCACGTCACGGCGCTTCACACCCATGTGATGCCCGCGCTCTGGTAATCAGTCGGGATATGGATAATACCCGTTTCTGACACTGAGTGTCATATTTAGACGACAACCTGCCACTCGACAGTCTATCTGTTTTCAGTCCGGATAAAGGATAAAATGGATGTTAAATACAAACCACAAATCCGCGATGTCCTTTGAGGACAAAGCGGCCAGTGCGTCCTCTTCATTCCGTTTTCTCCAGACAGATACTTCTTCTGTTCTTTCAGAAACGCACTCTGTCCAGCCCGGACATTCTGCGCCCGGTCCCGAACTGGAAACCTGTTTGCTCCCCCAGATGATGACGGGAAAAGCCATCCGACCGGCCCTGTTGCGGCCGCACGCCTTTTCCCAACCGGCAACGAGGTAAACATGGCCTACGCAACGACAAATCCCTACACCGGCGAAGTCCTCAAGACCTTCCCGAACGCGACGGATGAAGAAGTCCAGGCCGCGCTGACAGACGCCTACAAGGCCTTTGAAAGCTGGCGCGATACCTCCTTTGTCGAACGCGCAAAGATCATGAAAACTGCCGCCGAAATCCTGCGCCGCGACCTCGACAAATATGCACGTCTTGGCACGCTCGAAATGGGCAAGCTGTTCAAAGAATCAAAGATGGAGATCATTCTCTCCGCCGAAATCTTTGAATATTATGCCGAGCATGCCGAAGAACTGCTGAAGCCCGAGACGCTTCCGGTCGCCAATCCGGCCGAGGGCAAGGCTACGCTGGTTCACGAACCTCTCGGCATCGTGCTGGCTATCGAGCCGTGGAACTTCCCGTTCTATCAGGTCGTCCGCATCATTGCCCCGCAGCTTTCGGCCGGTAATGCGGTCCTGCTCAAGCACGCATCCAACCTGCCGCAGTGTGCCGCGATCTGCGAAGATCTGATGAACGAGGCCGGACTGCCCAAGGGACTGTTCCGCAACCTCTATCTTGCCCGTCCCCATACGGAAATGATCCTGAACGATCCCCGCGTCTGCGGCGTGGCTCTGACAGGTTCCGAGGGTGCAGGTGTCATCATCGCGGGAACGGCCGGCAAGGCGCTGAAGAAAGCCACAATGGAACTCGGCGGCGCCGATGCCTTCATCGTGCTGGATGACGCGGACGTTGAAAAGGCCGCGAAATGGGCCGTTCTCGGTCGCCACTGGAACGCCGGACAGGTCTGCGTCTCCGCCAAGCGCATCATCGTGGCCGACGCAATTTATGACCGCTTCCTGGACCTCTACAAAAAGGGCGTTGCCGAACTCAAGGCCGGTGACCCGATGGATCCGTCCATCACCCTCGCCCCGCTTTGCTCGCAGGGTGCGGCGGATGATCTGCGCAAGCAGGTCGAGGAAGCCAAGAAGCACGGCGCCAAGGTCGAGCCCCTCGGCGCTCCGGTCCCCACGAAAGGCTCCTTCTTTCAGCCTCTGCTGATGACTGGACTGGACGAAAACAACGAGGCCCGTCACTGGGAGTTCTTCGGCCCGGTCACACAGCTGTATCGCGCCAAGGACGAAGCCGATGCCATCCGCATCGCCAACGACTCTCCCTACGGTCTGGGCGGTGCGGTCTTTACAAAGGACGAGAGCCGTGGCGCCCGCGTGGCTTCGAAGATCCGTACGGGCATGGTCTACGTCAACCACCCGCTGATCCCCAAGGCCGACCTTCCCTTCGGCGGCATCGCCCGCTCCGGCTATGGCCGCGAGCTGGTGGGCCTGGGCATCAAGGAGTTCGTGAACCACAAGCTCATCAACATCGTGGATATCGACGCCCCGCTCTGAGGACGTCGATCAGGGCGGGAAACAGAGCCTTCCCGCCCCTCACGGCGTTTTGAAAATCAGCTTTCCAGTACTTGATATGTGATGAATGTGTATTTCAGTCACCTGAATATGATTTTCATCACAACCTGAACGCCCTTAATACACCCAAAGCATTCATATCAGCCACCAGAGAGCTTGGCAGATATTCCTCCCCTCGTAACTTTTCTGTTGCCCACTCCCTACACGGAGGCCTGAAAACCGATGGCGTCTCGATCTGAAATTCTGATTGTCGGTGGCGGTGTTGCCGGTCTTGCCCTTGCAACCCGCCTCGGCAAATCGATGGGAAAACCCGGAAAGGCGCGCATCACGCTGATCGACAAGAGCTTTTCCCATGTCTGGAAGCCAATGCTGCACTGCTTTGCTTCCGGCACGCTCAGCAATGAAAACGACAAGGTAAACTTCATCTCCCAGGCCAGCGGCCACCATTTCGAGTTCTGGCCCGGCGAAGTGGCTTCCATCGACCGCGAGAACCGTGAAGTCGTCCTCAGCCCGCTTCTGGAAGCCGACGGCACCGTCATTCTCGAAAGCCGGCGCATGAAATACGACACGATCGTCATTGCGATCGGCAGCTGCGCCAATGATTTCGGCACGCCCGGCGTCAAGGAATACTGCATGTCCATCGACAATCTCGTGGAGGCCAACGCCTTCAACGAAAAATTCCGGATGGAACTGCTCCGCGCCTTCGCCAACAATTCAGAACTGGACATCGCCATCGTCGGCGGTGGTGCAACCGGTGTCCAGCTCGCCGCCGAGCTGCACAAGGCGCTGGAAATCGTCGGTCCCTATAACCTGCATGCGTTCGGCAAGGCCCCGCCCAAACTGCATGTCACGCTCCTGCAGTCAGGCGCCCGTATCCTTCCTGCGTTCCCGGAATCCGTCTCCGCCGCAGCCCAGCAGGAACTCGAACATATCGGGGTCACCGTCCGCACCAATGCGCGCGTCGCTGGCGCCGACGACCACGGCTTCACGCTGAAAGACGGCTCCTATGTTCCTGCCAAACTCCGTGTCTGGGCGGCGGGTGTCAAAGCTCCCGAAGTCACCACGGCCTATGGTGGCCTGACGATCAACCGGACCGGCCAGATCCTCGTTAATCAGAACCTGTCCTCGATCGATGATGAACACATCTTCGCGCTCGGAGACTGCTCCTTCATTCAGGACGATCCCCTTCCCGCCACGGCACAGGTCGCCCGGCAGCAGGCCAAGCATCTTGCCCGCTATCTGCCCGCGTGGATCGAGCACGGCCAGCAGGGTTCCGGGCTGTATTTTCCATAACAAGGGCGCGATCGTGGCTCTGGGAAAATACAATGGCTGGGCCGCCCTTCCCGGTGGCACTGTCTGGGGGGGGGGGGGTAGGCATCTCGCACGGCTTTTCGGCACGGATGGCCCATCTCATGCTCTATCGCCAGCACCAGATCGAGCTGTTCGGCTATTACCGGGGGCTGATGTCCTTTTACTCCGACTGGGTCGAGACCTTTGTCCGTCCTTCCGTGCGGCTGGACTAAGCATCATCCGCGCCTGAGAAACCCGCCTGACAGCAAAAAAGCCCGCGGCCTACGCCACGGGCTTTTTGTCCTAGAAATCCGCCCGCACGCTGCCGAAGAACATCCGTGGCGCCCCGATCTGCATGGACTGGTCCGTCAGCGCACCCGAGGCGATATCCGCCGGATTGCCGTTCTGGCCCATCGTGGAAATATAGCGCTTGTTCGTCAGGTTGGAGCCGTTGAACGAAACCGTCAGGTTCTTGATGGCGCCCAGAGAGCGGTTGTACCGCTTCATGTTTCCGAAGCTGTACTGCACGCCTACATTCGTCAGCCAGTAGCCGGGGCTTTTGACGTCTCCCGTGTAGCTGTAATTGCGCGTTCCGGTATAGCTTCCATCGGCATAGGCCGTCATGCCGTGCCATTCGTAAGACACGCGCCCCTTATACATGAAGCGCGGATAATTGACGATCTGCTGGCCTTTCGTCGCATACACCGTGGAGCCGCTGACAAGGTTCTGGTCGTAGACGCCATGGTTGTAGCTGACGGAGTTGGTCAGCGCGAAACCGCTGAACGGCATCAGCGTCAGTCCTGCATCCACGCCATTCATCGTCACGCCACCCACGTTCGAAACAGCCGAGATCGGGTTGACGACCGGCCCTTCCGTAATCTGCTGCAAACGGTTGTTGTAGTTCGTCCGATACGCATAGACCGTCGCGGCGACCAGTTTGCCCGTGTAGCGATAGCCGATCGCGTAGGTCCACGCTGTCTCGGGGCGGATCGAAGACTTTGTATCGTCATAGGCGGTCTGTGAGACGGCAAAGGGCGAATTCGAGAGCTTGTAGCCGGACTGCGCATAGGTCCGGGCGTTTTCCGAAATATCGAAATACAGTTCGTGATCCTTCAGGAAATGCCAGTCCGCGCTGATATGCGGCAGGAACGGCTTGGCCACCGTGAGGCTCTCCCCGCTCGTGATGGCAGCACCTGCACCGTAATAGTCCTGGTTCAGATAGCCGTCACCCACGCGCGTCGTGCTCAGCAGGGATTTGAAGCCGAAATGCAGCGCCAGGTTCGGCAGCACGTTATACGTGTCCTGCACGAAGGCCGTGAACGTGTTGGTGTTGTAGTTCTGGTTGAAGATCTGTGCGAACGGATCGCGCCACTGGGTCAGCGGATCATGCACCTTTCCCTGAACCACACCATTCACGACCGCCGGCTGCGCATAGGCGTTCATGGGCGACATGTAGCTGTTGTTCTCGTACCAGACACCCGCGCCGATATGATTGCGCGCGATATCGTAATGCAGCGCCGAGACGATGCCGAAACGCCGGATTTCCGGCTCTTTCAGCAGTTCGCTGACCGGCGATCCCGTAGGTGACGGATAATATGGCGTCGCCCAGGAGGTCTGGTTTCGCTCGCCATGCCCGTAAGCCGTGGTGTTCCAGGTCAAGCGGTCTGTCAGGCGCAGATCGGCCTTGATGCCGCCAAACGTATCGACCGTATTCGTGCTGCCATCATAATACGCCGCGTCCGTCGGATCATCGAGCGTCCCGACCTTGCCCGGATAGATCCCGTTCGCCGCATTCACAGCCGCGATATAGCCGGAATTGCTGCCATTCTCGTAGCTCGGCAGACCGTAGCCGACCCGGTTGATGATCTGCGGCGAAACATCCGGATAAGTGTTCTGGTGCAGGTCGCTCCAGTCGAAAAACGCCGAGATCGAGCTGTCATGTCCGATTGGCTGCACGAGTTTGGCGTTCACCTGCTGCATGAACTGCTCGCCATAGCCCTTCCACATCCCGCTGTCGTTGCGCATGTAGGACGTGTAGAACTTCGTGCCGCTGGAATTGAGCTTCCCGCTCTCGAAGCGCAGGAAGGTATGATAGGTACTGTAGCTACCGAAACCTGCCGCAGCCGTGCCACCCATCTTGTCCGATGGCGTCATCGAGACATAGCTCAGCCCGCCGCCCAGATTGTTGCTCGCGGCCATGCTTTCCGCACCGGCTGACTGCGACACGTCAATGCGCGCCACGTTTTCCGACGAAATCGCCATGATCGGGTTCAGACCGTTATAGTTTCGGAGCGTCATTTCCCCGAGCGGCATTCCGTCAAGCGTCATGCCGATTTCCTGCTGCTGGAAGCCGTGCATGAAGACCTGCATGCTCCATGTATCGAGGCCCTGCGCATCGCCGGACTGGAACACGACGCCCGGAAGCTGGGCGATGACCTTCATCGGATTGGTCCCGGCGGGTGCTTCCGCCAGCATTCTCTGGCTGACCGTCTCGACCGTCCCACGCGGCGGATGCTGCGCCACAACGGCCATGTTTTCCGCGCTCTGGCTGACATACGGGCCCACGGCACGATGCTTTGGCACAGGAGCGGCATGGACCGGCCTGCGGGCAGGATGATGTCCCGGCTCCCGATGCGTCACCGCAGCCAGAACGACCGGAGAAAACCCAGCCGACAGCACTGTCGTGACCGATAAGACAACACGCAGAAAGGCGGACCGCATGCACATAGATCGCTTTACCTGTTTATTCCGCTAGCATTCCCTGAAACAAAACGGAGCCTCCGCCAGCACCCCGCATTTTTTTCAGAGCCCCGTCCGGTCAACCATCCGGGTCCCGGAACGGATACGACATTTCCCACGAAAACACACCGTCTTCCGACATCATGAGCAGGAAAAGCTGTCATGACGGCAACACGTCACGGTGAACCCGGATGCCTCTCGTCAGCCCGTCTGGCTCTCGCGGATCAGCGGGTGAATAAAGGCCAGCTTGTGCATGACCCCTTCCGTCAGCACGAACGGATAGAAATCCGCCAGCCCCATGGAGCGGTTCAGACTGTTCACCGCATAGGTCAGCGGCAGCCAGGCCTGCATGATGTCCTCAAAAGACGCCTCGGTATACGGGTCCCCGAGCTTGCGCCCCGAAGCCCGCCCGATCCCCTTGACGATCGGATTGACGCTGACCCCGAATGCACAAGCCGTCTCAAGCGTAGAGACGATATGCAGGTAATGCGCCCAGGTCTCCGCAAAATCCTCCCAGGGGTGCGACGTCGCATAGATGCTGACATGACTGTCCTGCCAGTTGGATGGCGTCGGACTGTCATAATAGGTCTGAAGCGCCTGCTGGTAATCCGCACGGTCATCCCCGAACACCGCCCGGCACTCATCAAGCCGCCCGGCATCCCGCACTAGCAGGTTCCAGTAATAATGCCCGATTTCGTGCCGGAAATGCCCCAGAAGCGTGCGGTAATATTCCCCCATCTCGACACGCATGCGCTCCCGCGACGCATCATCCGCCTCGCGCATGGCGAGCGTGATGACGCCATTGGAATGCCCTGTCATCACCGATGACGAACCGTCTGGCGGGTCATCGAGGAAATCAAAGACCAGCCCGTTTTCCGGGTCTTCCCGTCGGTCGCGGATTGGCAGTTTCAGCCGCAGCAGCGTGTAGAACAGCCGGTGCTTGGCCACTTCGATCTTGCGCCACCGCTCCAGGTTTTCCGGGATCTCAAGGTTCGGGATTGTCCGGTTGAACCGGCATGCAAAACAGAATGGCTTGCCACCCGCCGCGTCCGGCCCCGTGAGCCAGTTGCAGACGTCATAATCATGGTTCGAGCAGTACAGCACCCGCTCCTGCTGCGCCGACGGCTCCAGAGGATGCCAGAACCGTTCTCCTGCCGGGTCCAGCGCCGTCAGCAGCGAACGGTCCGGCAGATACCCGATCGGGTGCCGGCAATGCTCACAGACCGTGTTTTCAAAAAAGAGAATCTGCCCGCAGGACTGGCACTCAAAGAGCTTCATGGGATCGCATTACACCGGTTTTCCCGATCATGGCCAGTTCCGGCACATTTCCTGCGGATGCAAAAGGCGTCGCCCGCATCGTCACGTCAAACGTCGCCCGACACCGGTCCAGCAGCCCCGAAACCGGAGCCGCCTCCTCGGGCCGCCCGGCCACTGCAAGTGGAATATGATGCTGCGCCACCACCAGCCCCGATGTCGTATCGAAACCGATCCAGCCTTCTCCCGGAATCCAGGCTTCGGCCCAGGCATGAAGATCACAGTCCAGCCCACCCGCTTTGTCCGGCTGGATCAGATATCCGGACACGAAGCGCGCCGAAAACCCCAGATGCCGCAGGACCGTAACCAGCAGCCACGCACTATCCCGGCACGATCCGCTTGCACGTTCCAGCGTCTCTTCCGGCGCCCACACGCCCGGCTCGAGCCTGCGCTGATAGGTCAGGCGTTCCGCCACGGCCCGGTTGAGTTCTGCCACCGCTTCCGAAGTGCCCTCTGCCCCCGCCGGACGCCAGGCTTCCACAAACCGCGACACCTGCGCCCCGGCCGCATCGACATCCCGGTATGCGGCACAAACCGGCGCTTCCGCACCGACCATACCATCCCGCCGGGCCCGCAGATCCACGTCCATGCTGACGGAGACATCAAACCGCGTCACACGCTCCGGAACCCGGATTTCCGCCACCCGATTGCCATATGCATCCTGCCGCCAGACCACATCCGCGCCTTCCGGCGAGACATCCAGTGCATAGTTCTGGACTGCGGATCGGACCTGCGGCACCGGGCACAGGCGCACGGTCTGACGTCCCAGAAACACCGGCCGGTCGTACTGGTATCGGGTCTGGTGGCTCAGGACGACGCGGGAAGTCATGTTCAGGAGGCCCTGTGGAAACGGTTTCAGACACCTGCTTTCAGACACGCGATTTTCGGGCCATCCCGTTCCGCCAACCATGGGGTCTGACATCAGTCGAACACTCACCCTATCAGTCTTCCTGGGAACCGCAACAATTTCCACCCGACTTTTCCTGATCCGTCCAAACGGCAAATTTCACGCTTGGCAAAGTGCTGGAATCTTGCTCCGTTAATAAAATATCGTAATGAACCGGCGCGGCTGATCGAATTTCCCTTCAGCAGGCACCGCCGGTCAGAGACCAGGGTGGTGAGGCAGAAAATGAACAGGCCGGTTTTGCAGTCTCCCATCCCCTCCCCGGCCAGCGCAGCACAGGCTCCGGCCGCGAAAGCGGGCATGTTCGCCGCCTACGACACATCGGATTTCTTCTGCGAACTCATGCGCCGGACGGACGAGATGCCCCCCTCGCTCCAGACCGTCCGCGACCGCCTGGCAGGCTTCGACCTTGACGAACTGCGCCACCGCACCAGCACGGCCGAAGCACAGCTCTATCGTCTGGGCATTACTTTCACCGTCTATTCCGACCGCGAAGCGATCGACCGCATCCTGCCTTTCGACATGATCCCCCGTGTCCTTACGGCTGCGGAATGGGACCATATCGACCGTGGCGTGCAGCAGCGCGTCAAAGCGCTCAACCTGTTCCTGCGCGATATCTATCATGAGCGACACGTCCTGCGGGACGGCATCATCCCCGCCGATCTGGTGCTCAACAATCCGAATTATTGTGAAGCCATGGTCGGCGTCCGCGTGCCCGGCGACGTCTATGTCCACATCAACGGCACCGATCTGATCCGCGACCGCAGCGGACGTTTCATGGTGCTCGAAGACAACGCCCGCACACCATCGGGTGTGTCTTATGTCATTGAAAACCGGCACATGATGCTGCGTCTGATGCCGGATCTGGCTTCGGGCATGCCCCTGCGTTCGGTTGAGGAATACGGACTCAAACTGCATCAGACGCTCTGCGAGGTTGCGCCCGAGGGCGTAACCGATCCGCAGGTCGTGCTGTTCTCGCCCGGCATCTACAATTCCGCCTATTTCGAACACGTCTTTCTGGCGCGCGAAATGGGCGTCCCCCTCGTCGAAGGCAAAGACCTGATCGTCGAGAACCACCGCGTCTATATGCGCACCGTGGCAGGCCTGCGCCCGGTCCATTCGATCTATCGGCGCCTGAACGACGAGTATCTGGACCCGCTGGCCTTCAACCCCGACAGCATGCTGGGCGTTCCCGGTCTTGTGGAAGCCTATCGCCGCGGCAATGTCACGCTGGCCAACGCGCTCGGAACCGGCGTGGCGGATGACAAGGCCGTCTATGCCTATATGCCCCGCCTCATCCGCTATTATCTGGGCGAAGACCCCATTCTCGACAGCGTCCAGACCAATATCTGCGCCGAAGAAGAAGGTCTGGCCTACACGCTCGCCAATATGGACAAGCTGGTCATCAAACCCGTCGGCGAGTCCGGCGGCTACGGCCTGCTGATCGGCTCTCAGGCGACACAGACCGAACTGGACGAATTCCGCGCCAAGCTGCTCGAAGACCCGTCCAACTATATCAGCCAGCCCGTCATCGACCTTTCCGTCTCGCCGACGCTGTGCCCAAGCGGCGTTGAGGCCCGGCATGTGGATCTCCGGCCTTTCGCCCTGACCGGAAAGAACACATGGGTTCTGCCCGGCGGCCTATCCCGCGTGGCGCTGCGCAAGGGCTCGCTGGTCGTCAATTCCTCACAGGGCGGCGGCTCAAAAGACACATGGGTGATGGCCCGATGACACAGACCAGCGCACGTTTCCCCGCCATGCTCGCCAATCTCAACACGCTGCTGTCGCGCTATGGCGAAAGCATGATGTGGCTCGCCCGCTACATGGAGCGAATCGAGAATCTCGCCCGGCTCCTAGAAGTCACCGAAGCTTTCGTCCGCAATCCCGACGGCAGTCCGGGCTGGGATTCCATCCTCCAGATCAATTCCGACGAGGACCGTTACGCCGCGATCTATCCGCTGCCCGCGACAGAAGAGAACATCCTCGCCTTCTACATCACGGAAAGCACGAACCCGACGTCCATCCGTGCCATGGCCCATATGGTCCGTGAAAACGCCCGCTCGGCCCGCCCCCTGATTTCCACCGAAATGTGGATGCAGCTCAACGTCTTCACCCGAAGCATGATGGAGCTTTCCACGCCTGACATCCGGCGTCATGGTCTGTCCGGATTGTGCAACCGCCTCAAACAGGACTGCCAAACCCATTTCGGCATTACCGAAGGCACGCTCTATCGCGATCAGGCCTGGCTGTTCTATCTGCTCGGGAAGTATCTGGAGCGCTCCGACCAGATCACCCGCCTGATCGACATCCGCTATCATACGCTTCTCCCCAGCGGGGAGACTTCCGGCTCGCAGATGGACATCACGCAATGGGGCTCCGTCCTGCGCTCAGCCGCCGCCTATCATGCTTTCCGACGTCTGCAGCCTGTTACGACCACACCGGCCAATGTCGTGGGTTTTCTTCTCAAGAACGAGGGCTTTCCCCGCTCCCTGATGCTCAATCTGCGCCAGGTGGACAGTACGCTCTCCGCCCTCTCCACCCATTACAACCTGCGACATCAGTGCGGGCCGCTTCAGGAACGCATCATCAACATGCGTGCCACGCTGGAAGACCAGACGGCCGAAGAGATCATCTCGCGTGGCCTGCATGAATACATGACCTACATCCAAGACGAGCTTGCAGCATTGCAGGCGGAGGTCTCAGCCACGTTCTGGCCCGCTGCTCCGGTTACGGTGCGTGAGGAGATCTCTATTCCACAGTAAAACCATCTTCCGAAGCCGAGGGCGATACCGCAGCAATCCGCAGTGTAACGCCGGCATCGCGCAGCATTCCGGCATAGTCAGGGTCGATGCCGTCATCGGTGATGACCACATCGAATTCGGAAAGCATCGCCAGCCGACTCATGGCGGAGGTGTCGAACTTCCGGCTGTCCACCAGCAGGACGCGGCAATCCGCCGTGTCCATCAGTGCCCGCTTGGCCCGGACGATCTCCTCGACCTGATGATAGGCCGTCAGACCATGAACGGCAGCGGCCGAGACGAACGCCATGTCGATCCGCATGGCACGCACGCTCTGCTCACAGACCATGCCGGCAAACGCATCGAATATCGGGCTGTAATTCCCGCCCAGACCGATCACACTGACCGTTTCGCATGACCCCAGACGCATCCCGAGTCCCAGACTGTTGGTCACGACCGTCAATGGAGCGATTTCAGACAGGCTTTCAGCCATACAGAGTGCAGTTGTGGAATCATCCAGCGCCACGGTATCGCCCGGACTGACCATGGAGGCTGCAAGTCTGGCAATGGCCTGTTTCTGCGCAACCTTCTGCCGCGAACGATACAGGATGCTTCCTGGCGCACTCACACTCGGCAGTGCGGTGATGTTCGCGCCATTCCGCCGGATCAGCCCCTGTGCCGACAGCGCCAGCAGGTCCCGGTTGATGGACGTCCGGCTGAGGGAGAAGCGCTTCAGCAGCTCCCCGACCGGAACCGCGCCCTGCTCCATGACATAATCAAGGATACCGCGCCGGCGACCGGACAGGGCCTGTCCTTCCATGAGCATGGCGTTCATCAGGCAGCAACTTTCGAAGACACCAGTTCGCCCACACGGGAAACCAGTTTGATGAAATCCGCAGGATCCCATCCGGCCCGGCCGACCAGCACCCCGTCCACATCCGGCAGCGCGACATAATCGCAGATATTGGCCTGGGAAACGCTGCCACCATAAAGCAGTGGAATCCGCACGGAGCTGTTGCGCCCCACAACGCCCTGCACCACGCCCCGCAACTTCGTATGGATCTCCGATACGAACGGAGCTTCGGCCGGACGCCCCGCCGATCCGATGGCCCAGACAGGCTCGTAGATTACGACCACGCGCCCGAGATCTTCCTGCGAAACACCATGCAGGGCAATTTTCGTCTGACGCGCGAGCGTCTCCTGCGAGACGCCAAATTCAAATTCATCCGCCGTGTCACCAATGCAGATCAGCGGACGCAGACCATGCCGCAGCGCTGCACGGACCTTCCGGTTCACCGTCCAGTCTGTCTCGCCAAAATGCTGCCGGCGCTCTGAATGTCCGAGCAGCACGGTGGACGCTCCGCATTCGGCGACCATCGGCGCGGAGATCTCACCGGTCCAGGCGCCGCTATCTTCCCAGAACATGTTCTGGGCCCCCACCATCACGGGGGTGTCCTGAAGCACCGAGCAGACGTCCCGCAGGGATGTCGCAGGCGGCGTCAGGAAACACCGGACACCTTCGGGCAGGTGGAAGTTAGAAAAAGCCCGGGCCGCCGCAATGGCTTCGGCCGGCCCCTTGTTCATTTTCCAGTTCGTCCCGATCCAGACGCTCTTCTGATCCACGATTAACCTCCCGACAGGCTCTTAACGGGCCGACTGCTCATGCCGATTCTCCCGGACCTCGACATCTCAGGAATATCTTTACCGCTAAACAATAACAAAGAAAAAGTCATTCTTCTCAAAAAGAACGATACATCCAAAAGGTTCCCGAACGATCGCATCCGAACTTCACAAGGCCTGCATGTTGCCAATCCCGGCCTGTGCCGCCATAAAGTTTGCAAACTATTGCAGGTCATGCCGGAACTGCTTTCCAAGGGATTTCAGTCGTCCGGCGCGTGCAGACCTGCTGCTGGCAACGGAGCGCTCACATGACCCGCGAAACAGCTGCAACGGCCTTTCTGGCAGCGAAAAACATTCCTTTCAGCGTCCATGATTACGAATACGCCCCCAATGGCGGGCTGATCGGGATGCAGGCGGCCGAGGCCATCGGCGTGGCGCCCGAAGATGTGCTCAAGACGCTGGTGGTCGAAGTGGACAAGAAGCAGCCGGTCTGCGTTGTGGCCCCGGCCCATCAGCGGATGAACCTGAAGAAGGTTGCGGCCCTGTTCGACGGACGCAATGCGCGGATGATGAACCCCGAAAAGGCGCAGGAGCTGACGGGATTCCAGTCCGGCGGGACCAGCCCGTTTGGTTCAAAAACGCCGATACCGGTGGTCATTTCGCAGGACGCCATGCCGCGTGAGCATGTCTATATCAATGCGGGGGGTCAGGGTTTTGTCGTACGGATCACGCCGGCGGATGCCCAGCGCGCCACGGATGCCAAAGTGGCCGATATCGCCGCGGACTGAGCCGCGTGACCGCTTCCCCCATGGCGCTGGACAATGCCGCGACGCACAAGCTCTCCCCCGACCTTGCGCTGTCCGAACCGCAGACGGAGCTGCTGCATCGGGTGGTTTCGTTCTGCGAGCGGCATCAGGCCGATGACAGCGCGCTCTTCGTCATCGAGGGTGCGGCGGGCACGGGGAAGAGCGTTGTCCTGAACGCGATCTTCAATACGCTCCAGACCCGGGCGCGGAGTGGCGCGGCGGATGATCTGCTGCGTGGTCTGCGGAACATGGTGATCGTCAACCATCCGGAGATGCTCAAGCTCTATCGCAATATTGCGGCCACCATGCCCAACCTGCGCAAAAGCGATTACGAGCGCCCGACGACGTTCATCAACAAATCGGCCAAAACCGGCAGGCGCGCGGATATCGTGTTGGTGGACGAGGCGCATCTGCTGCTGACGCGGCCGGACCGTTACAACCATTTCGCACAACAGAACCATCTGGAAGAAATCCTGCGCTGGGCGCGGATCGTAGTGGTGGTGTTCGATCCGTTGCAGGTCCTGAAGTTCAAGAGCCACTGGTCCACCGATCTGCTGGAGAGTTTCCGCAAGGGCCGTCCGTCGGAGACGTTCCATCTCGACACGCAGTTCCGCGTTTCGGCCAGTCCGGCGACATGTTCGTGGATTGATGCGCTCGGACAGGGGGACATCCTGCCGCGCCCGAAAGATCCGTCTTTTGATCTGCGCCTCTATGACGACTGCGCGAAGCTCTATGCGGATCTGTGCACGTGCAATGCGAAATACGGTCTGTGCCGCCTGCTCTCGACCTATGATTATCCCTACACACTCAACGATGAGGACCATTTCATCACCGAAGGCGACTTTCGCCTTCGCTGGGACCGTTCCCTGCCGAGCGAAAAACTGCCCTGGGCCGAACGACCGGATACGATCGACGAGGTGGGGTCCGTCTATACGATCCAGGGCTTCGATCTGAATTATGCGGGCGTCATTCTCGGGCCGTCGCTGTTCTACGACGCGAAGAATGACCGGATCGGAGTGCGGCCGGAGCGTTACGAGGACAGCGCGGCGTTTCAGGGGCGCGACGGGATTGCGACGCCGGAAGAGGCGAAGAAGCGCGTCATTCTCAATGCGCTGAATGTCATTCTCACACGCGGCATCCACGGGCTGTTCCTGTATGCCCATGATCCTGCCCTGCGTGAGCGCCTGCTGCGAACCTGACCTCTGTGCTCGCGTTTGCGTGAGTTGTCATCATGCAGCCGCTCTGGTCCTGTGCGGCAAAGGAGATTTCAACCATGGCCCGTCAGACACTTCTGGCCCTTACTTTCAGCGCCGGTCTCGCCGCGCTGTCCGCTGCGTCCCCTGCCCTCGCCGCCCAGACGGTGGACAAAGGCACGCTCCCTTCAGGCAATGTGCAGATCATCGGGCGGTTTTCCAACGCCCAGCCGTCCGGCATTGCGGTCCTGCCCGATGGCCGTCTGGTGCTGGGCTTTCCGCGCAGTGCGCATGAACATTCCGGGCCGCGTCTGGCGCTCTATGCAAACGGAAAGCTGACGCCCTTCCCCGATGCTGCCGCGCAGGAGCAGTTCGTCTCCCCGCTGGGCATGACGGTTGATGCGAAAGGACAGCTCTGGGTTCTGGATGAAGGCATGGTGGCCGGAACGGGCACGGTTGCAGGAGCGCAGAAGCTTTTCCGCATTGATCCCGCCAGTGCAAAGATCGCGCAGGTCATCCCGCTCTCCGCACCCGCCCTGCTGCCGGACAGCCACGTCAATGACGTCCGCATCGACCTGACGCATGGTACGACGGGCACGGCCTTCATCACCGACAGTTCAACCGGCGTGCATCCGGCGCTAGTCGTCGTTGATCTGGCAACGGGACATCAGCGGCGCATCCTTGGTGATACGGTTTCCGTCATGCCGCAGCCGGGATTTGTTGCGATGATGGACGGTGTCGCAGGACGCTACGATCCGGACCACGCCATCCTGCCCCAGGGTGGTGTGAACGGCATTGCCATCAGCCCGGACCAGCAGACGCTTTACTGGCAGCCACAGACCAGCCGCCGCCTCTATTCTGCACCGATTGCAGTCCTGTCCGATCCGAAAGCCAGCGAAACCACGCTGGAGCGGGCTGTGAAGGATGAAGGCGAAACCGGCATGGGAGACGGCATGGCGACCGGCCCGGATGGATCGCTTTACATCACGGATGATGAGCGCCACGCCATTCTGCGGCGCAAGCCGGACGGCGCAATCTCCGTCGTCGCCCATGATCCGCACATGACCGAACCCGATGGCCTGGCCTATGCCAATGGCGCCCTCTACAGCACAATCGGCCAGTAGGCCCGGCTGCCGGCCTTCCATGATGGCAAGGATCTCGAAGTCATGCCGTATATTGTCGTGAAGATCGCCCCGCTGAACTGAAGCCATACGACGCCGGGAGCGTCTACCAACCTTCCGGCGTCAACCCCATACGGCCCGCTCCAATTCCGGTCGCAGAACCTAGGCCGGATTGCGGGCCAACACCATAATTCCCGGCACTGCCAAAGCCCGTTCCAACACTGACGGCCCCGTGGATTTTGTGATCCGGCCGGGAAGAGTCCGCCTGTTTGTCGGAGCCACTGGTAACCAGCGGCCTCAGCAGCGCGGACCGGCTGTCCGTCGGCTGCGGGCGTGGATGCGAACATCCTGCCAGCCCGACCAGAATCATCATGATGAACATATGCGGCTTCATGCGGACACAGACTCCCTGATCAGGTCGCGCCTGTCATAGCGGACATCCGCGCCCGCGGAAGCAACGAACCATTACGTTTGCAGGTATTTCAGTGCCTGGACGCGCTTCTTTCTTCTGAAAAAACGAGGACTTTTCAAGGGAAAATCCTGCCCCGCGCACAAGATATATTTCGTTATTATATTGAAATGAAAAGACACAAAATGAAGCTTTCATGATTAATACCGTATTTTTATCGAAACATATTGACTCTTTTTTATACATTCACCGAAATTCATGTTTGCTTTTCAGTAATCATCCCGGGGAACGCCCCTCGTCAGGATAGAGTTCAATGACGTCGAAATTACTTATTAATGAATTCATGTTCAATCCAAGTGTTTCTGGTGATCCAGATGAATTTATTGAAGTAAAGGGCGATGCCAGTACCGATTACAGTGCCTGGTCCCTGATCGTCGTCGATGGTGACGGCACCGCAGCGGGCAAAATCGACAATGTTTTTACTGTCGGCGTCACGAACAGCGACGGCTACTGGGTCACGCCTTTTCAGACGAATGCCTTGCAGAACGGCACGCAGACCGTCCTTCTCGTCAAGGATTTCACCGGCAAGGCCGGCGATGATCTCGACACGGCCAATGCCGGAACCTTCACATCAACACCATGGTCCGAAATCGGGGACACGATCGCCGTCTCCGATGGCGGCAAGGGCGATCCGACCTATGCCGGCACGCCTGTCCTGACGGGTTCGATCATCAACGGCGCCTCGCGTATTCCTGATGGCACCGATACGGACAGCACTTCGGACTGGGTCGCGGATGACCCGTCCCTCGCCGGGATTGACGGCTATGGCACCGTTGCCGCGGCAGGCACGGTTCTGGTCACGCCCGGTGCGGCCAATGACGGCACACCTTCCGGCGGAAGCACGGGCGGTGACACTGGCGGATCGGGTTCGGGCGGCTCCGACACAGGCGGTTCAGGCAGCGATACCGGAGGTTCGGGCACGGGGAGCGATACGACAACCCCGCAGGACCTGACGATCCAGCAGATCAACGGCACCGGCTATTACAGCCCGTATGCCAATGCTTCTGTCATGACTACGGGCGTCGTGACTGCCGTGGATACGAATGGCAGCATCGGTTTCTGGATCCAGCAGTCCAATCCGGACAAGAACACGGTCGGCAGTTCGGGCATCTTCATCTATGCGGGCAAGACGGCGACACTTCCAACGGTGGGTGAGACCGTTTCCGTAACCGGCACGGTCACGAACTATTCCGGCACGTCGTGGAGCAAGTCCCTCACCCTTCCGGAAATCAACCTTGTTTCTTACACCGATACCGGCGCGGCCTATGTGAACACCACGCCTGTCGTGGTTGGTCAGGGTGGCCTGACAGTTCCGGCTGCCTCCTATCTCGGTGATCTGACGCAGGCGATCAACCTGAACACGAGCACAGCCTCTCTCAGCCCCGACACCAATGCGCTCGATTTCTACCGCAACCTGATCGGTCAGGTCATTACGATCCATGATGCCGTGGCCGTCGGCGCCACGGCCTCGAATGCGACATGGGTCGTCCCCGACAACGGCAATGGTCTGCTGACCCCGACTGGTGCGCTTCAGGAAACGGCCGACAGCGTCAACACGCAGCGGATCGAGCTTTATTACGACAGCGGCGTCACGCCGGGGTCTGCCATCAGTGCGGAAGTCGGAGACAAGCTCGGCGACATCACGGGTGTGCTGACCTATTACAATGGCGTCTATGAACTGGTCCCGACCACACAGGTCACGGTCCTGCATACCGACACGCCAGCCCCGGTCACGTCCCTGCACAAGGACGATCAGAACCTGCTGGTCAGCGACTACAATATCGAGAACTTCAACGCGCTCGACCCGGCCAATGCGGACCGTCTGAAGCAGGTCGCGCAGATCATCGTCAGCAACCTCGACAGCCCGGACGTACTGGCGCTTCAGGAAATCCAGGACGACAGCGGCACGACCAATGACGGCACCGTCAGCGCTTCGCAGAACCTCGCGGCCATCGTCAAAGCCATCGCGGATGCAGGTGGGCCGACCTATTCCTGGGCCGAGGTGGACCCGACCAACAACGCCTCGGGCGGCGTTTCGGGCGGCAATATCCGCAGCGTCTTCCTCTACAACCCCGAGCGCGTCAGCCTCGCAGCGCCCGTCACGACCATTGGTGACGAGGAACTGGCCAGCGGCACCTTCAAGAACACCCGCCTGCCCCTGGTGGGCACGTTCGAGTTCAACGGCCAGACGGTGACACTCGTCAACGTGCATCTGTCCTCGCAGGCTGGCAGCAGCGAGCTTTATGGTGCAACCCAGCCGCCCGTGAACCACGGCGGCACGACGGATACGGTCAACAACCGCATCGCGCAGGCGCAGTACATCACGAACTACGTCAACGGTCTGCTGACCAGTGATCCAACCGCCAAAGTCGGCATCCTCGGGGATTTCAACGACACCGAATGGAGCGACGCCCAGCAGGTCTATGCCAATGCCGGCCTGACGGATATGAGCAACACGGAAGACCCGTCCAACCGTTACACCTATATCTTCGAAGGCAACGCGGAATCGCTGGATCATACGATCGGCAGCGCGGATTTCGCCAGTGCGGGCAAGTTCGAGACGATCCACGTCAACACGGGCTCCCTGACCGGCGAGTCTGATCACGATCCGTCCGTCACCCTGCTCGCAATGACGGATTACAACGCCACGAACGGCGCCGCCCTGTCTGACATTGCCCTAGCATCCGGCAAGACGGCCGCGGTCCATAGCGGTAGCACGGCCTCGAACATCTCGGTCGGCAACGGCAGCCGTCTGGCACTGTATTCCGGCAGCACTGCCAGCAACATCGCACTTGCCAGTGGCGCCAAAATCGACCTGCCGGAACTCGCCTGGTCCAGCAATGCCACCACGACCCTGACAGACCCGTCGACCCTTCAGATCACCAACGGGACCAGCACCTACACGATCGGCCTCGATGGGGCCTATGACGCCGATTTCTTCAGCCTCGCTTCCGACAGCAGCGGCGGCACGATGCTGCTCGCGGAAGGCACACCCTGCTACTGCCGCGGCACGCTGATCCTGACAGATCGCCGTGAAGTGCCCGTCGAGAGCCTTCAGATCGGCGATCTGGTCCAGACGGCCACAAACGGCCTGCGCCCGATCCGCTGGATTGGCCGTCGCAGCTATTCCGGCACCTTCGCCAACGGCAACCGTGACATCATGCCCGTCATCTTCCGTCGCGGATCGCTTGGGAAAGACCTTCCGCATCAGGACCTGTCGGTCTCACCGCTTCATGCGATGTATCTGGATGGCGTTCTGGTTCCGGCCGTTCTGCTGGTGAATGGCAACACCATCCTTCAGGCCGAGCGCATGGATGAAGTCGCCTATTTCCATATCGAGCTGGAACACCACGACATCATCATTGCCAACGGCACGCAGTCCGAAACCTTTGTGGATGACGGCTCCCGCGGCATGTTTCACAATGCCGGCGAATATGACGTCCTTTATCCGGATGCCAGCCCGGTTGCCGCCCGTTACTGCGCCCCGCGCGTCGAGGAAGGGGCACAGCTTGAGGCCATCCGCAGCCGTCTGAACCCGGCCCGCCGCAAAACCACGACATTTACCCCACTCGAGGGCTATCTGGACGCAGCCACCCACACCCATGTCCGGGGCTGGGCCCGCATCCCCGGTAGCGCCAAGCCTGTACGCTTGCAGATCGTCGATAACGGCGTGGTGCTGGGTGAAGTCCTGGCCAACCAGTCCCGGGCTGATCTTGGCGGCGATTGCGGGTTCCGTTTTGACATTCCAGGCGGTCTTTCTCCGCTGGAGCGCCACGTTCTGGAAGTCCGCCGGGTCGACGATCACGCCCCCCTCGCCCATGTGCCCTGGATGATGGATCAGACCGAGCAGAAGCTGCGTCAGGCCATCGTGGCGTCCGCTCCTGTCACCCCGATGGATGGCTGTGTCGATATTGTCACCCGTAGTCGGATTTCCGGCTGGGTCTGCAACCCCGCCACGCCCGATCAGGCCGTGATCCTGCAGATCGTCGATAACGGCGTCCCTCTTGCCTCCGTGGTCGCCAACGGACGTCGCCCGGACGTCGCCCGAACCGGACGGCCGATGCTCTGCGGCTTCGATGTCCTGCTGCCGGGTGGCCTGTCCCCGCTCACGCGCCATGTGCTGGAAATCCGTCGAACCTGTGACGGTGCGCTCCTTGGCGAGCCACAGATCATCGAACCGGCGGATACGTTCGACGCCGACATGGCGCAGGGCATCGCCCGCGCCGTTGCCGCCGCAGACGAGCAGACCAGCGATCAGGTCCTGTCCTTCCTGCTCGCACAGGTGGAGAAGCTCCGTCAGGCCCGTGCGGATTCTAAAAGTGGCTCCGCACAGGCAGCACTCGGGGCTGCCCGCCGTCGCCGTGGCATGGCCACACCAGACACTGTTCAGCGTCGCCGCGCTCTGGTGATCGATGGCCAGCATCCAATGGCGAACCGCGATGCAGGATCGCAGGCGGTCCTGTCACATATGGCAGCGCTGGAGGCCCTCGGTTACGAAGTCAGCTTCATCGCAGCCGACCAGATGGACACAGCTTCAATGCTGGAGAGTCTGCCCAACGTGAGCGTTCTCGGCCATCCGTTCTTCACATCTGTCGAAGACATGCTGCGGCGTCAGGCCAACAGCTTTGACGTCGTCTATCTGCACCGCGAGGACATCGCGACACGCTACATGGCGCTGGTCCGTCGCAACCAGCGCAAGGCCCGCGTGCTCTACAGTGTCGCGGACCTGCACTTCCTGCGCCTGGCCCGTCAGGCTGCGGTACAGGGACGCCCAGAACTGATGGCACAGGCCAACCAGATGCGTATCGCGGAATACAGGGCCGCTCTTCAGGCCGATGCCGTCCTGACGCATTCCGAGACCGAGGCCGATCAGCTTCGCAGGGATCTGCCACAGGCCAGCGTGCATGTGGTTCCCTGGGCCATCCCTGCCCAAACAGGTCCCTCTGTCGATCGCAGCGGTGTGGTGTTCGTCGGTAATTACGCCCATGCGCCCAATGCCGATGCCGCACGCTGGCTGGTTGAAGAGATCATGCCCGCCGTATGGGCTGCCGATCCGACCATCTGCTGCACTCTGGTGGGCGCGGAGATGCCTGAAAGCCTTCAGGCTCTCGCCAGTGAACGCGTCCGCGTTCTGGGACATGCGCAGGATCTGGGAGCCGTGCTTGCAGCCCATCGCCTGAGTGTCGCCCCCCTGCGCTTCGGCGCGGGCATCAAGGGCAAGGTCATCGAAAGCCTCGCCTCAGGCCTGCCCTGCGTCATGACGCCTGTAGCGGCCGAAGGTCTCGCACTGCCCGGCGATCTTCAGGACCTTGTCCAAGCCGATGCGGTCACGCTGGCTGACCGGATCGTGGCCCTGCACAATACTGCAGACCTGTCCGGACTGGTCGCAGCCGGTCAGGCCTATGCAAGCACGGCATTTTCCACAGACGCCGTGACCACAGCACTCGCACAGGCCGTGAAGTGCCATCAGCTGGAACTGAAAACAGCCATCTGACCAACCATAATCCGGACAGGGCGACCTGTCCGGATCAACAGATGAACCTGTCTGTTGGCTTTTTCCCAGCTGGCAGGCCGATGATGAATATCAGCTACGAATTCTGAGCCTCTTCCCGGGGCTCGGCGGCAAATTTTATGAAATCGGCGAGATACTGAATATCATCGTCCGTCTCGCGCCGTCCGAGAAAAATCTGTTTTGCAATCCCGTTTTTCCCCAGCCTTATCGCATGGAGATCATAGCGTGAGGCGTATTCTTCCACGAGCCAGCGGGGGAGGACTGCAACACCTCGACCATGCGCGACCATGACCAGCATGATGTCGGTTGTTTCAATCTGCTTCTGCTGGCGCGGGGCGATACCGGCGGGCTGGAGGAACTGGGTATAAATATCCAGCCGCTCAGAGGGTACGGGGTAGGTAATGAGTGTTTCGCTGGAAAGCTGTTCCGGTGTGATGTGCTTTGCGCCGTAGAGTTTGTGACCGCTTCCCACGACGAGGACGAGCTCATAGTCGAAGACAGGTGTGAAATTCAGCTCGGGCTTGTAAAGCGGGTCCGGCGTTACGAGAATATCGATCTCGTTGCTCAGCAACGCTCCGATGCCGCCGAACTGGAACTTCTGTCGCACATCAACGTCCACTTTCGGCCAGCGCTCCAGATATGGCGAGACAACGTTGAGAAGCCACTGATAGCAGGGGTGGCATTCCATCCCGATCCTCAGGGTGCCGCGTTCGCCATTGGCAAACTGTTCCAGCCTCTCTTCCGCCAGTGAAAACTGTGGCAGCAGCCGGTTTGCCAGAGAAAGCAGCCACTGCCCGGCCTGCGTCAGCACCAGCGAGCGCCCCTCGCGCCGCCATATCTTCACACCAAGCTGGAATTCGATCTTGCGGACGGCATGACTGAGCGCAGGCTGGGTCAGATTCAGCCGTACTGCTGCCGCTGTTAATGAGCCTTCCCGGGCGACCTCCCGGATAATCATCAGATGGTTGCGTTCGAGAATGCCCATGTCTCACCAGTTAGATGCATCAAATTCATGTATTCATGAAAACATATCATTTATGCGCATTGTCCGGAACGGTTATCTGGAGACGGTTCCAAGCACATCCGGATCTTTTCTCCATGCTCATCTCCCGCCAGTCCGCCATTGTCATTTCAGAGGCGCTGACATGAGTTCGGAGCTGAAACGCAGGGCTTCCGAAGAAGAAAGCGGCTCCCTGCCGTCCTGTGGTTCTGGCTTGCCCGTTCCTGTCCTCTCCTTCGAGTTTGTTCCTCCAAGGACTGAGGCGATGGAGCGGCGTCTGTGGGCATGCATCCGCCGTCTGGCCCCGCTTTCGCCCCGTTTCGTATCGGTGACTCATGGTGCCGGTGGAAGCACACGGAACAGCACACAGGCCAGCGTGCTGCGTCTTCAACAGAAAACAAATCTGGTTCCGGCTGCGCATCTGACCTGTATGGGAGCATCGCGTGAGGAAGTTGACGATATTGCCCGTCAATACTGGGAGGCCGGGATCAGGCATATCGTGGCCCTGCGTGGCGATCCGCCTGCGGGAGGGGCTGGCTATACGCCGCATCCGGATGGGTATGCCTATGCCAGCGATCTTGTTGCGGGCCTGCGCCGGATTGCGGATTTTGAAATCTCTGTCGCTGCTTATCCTGAAGGACATCCTGCGGCTTTGAGTCCAGAAGCCGATCTCGACAATCTCAAACGCAAGCTCGATGCCGGGGCGACACGGGCCATTACCCAGTATTTCTTTGAGGCCTCGACTTATCTGCGCTTTCTGGACCGTTGTCTGGCGGCAGGCATTACCGCGCCGATTATACCCGGCATCATGCCGGTATCGGATTATGATCAGATCGCGCAATTTTCAAAAATGTGCGGAATAACCGTGCCGTCCTGGCTGACGCATTTGTTCGAAGAAACCTCAGGCAATCCGGAATTGCGTCGGACCATCGGCAGCCTTGTCGCCGTTGAGCAGATCCGTGCCCTGCAGGCCAGAGGCGTCAATGAGTTTCACGTATCCACATTGAACCGACCTGATCTGAGCTACGCAATTGCTCATATTCTTGGCGCGCGTCCGACGGGTTCGCTCAAGCAGGCTGACAGTTCCGGACAGCAGGACAAGACTGATGACTGATCAACCATGGAACAAGCGGGATGATATCGAAACTGCGGCCTTGCGCCGCCACGATAAAACACAGAGTGAATCCCGCACGCCATTTCTGACATGCGATGAACCGGAAGACACGGACCCGGAAGGTGGAAAACCATGGGAGTGCCCATGCTGTGCGATGCCATGGGGCTTATGAAGCACTTTTGCAGGAGATACTTGCGCTCCAGACATTGATCAGAACAGGAAGCAACCACGGAGCGTCAGAATGTCGTCCGGTTTTCCGGTGCATGAACACATTACTGCGTCATACACCGGATATCGGGCTCATCAGGCAGAAAGCTCTTTGCGAATGATCTCTGCACCAGCGCCGAGCGCATTCAGCTTTCCCCGGGCGACCTGGCGTGACAGGGGAGCCATGCCACAATTAGTGGAAGGGTAGAGCTTGTCCGCGTCTACAAACTGCAGAGCTTTTCTCAGAGTGGCAGCCACCTCTTCCGGTGTTTCAATAGTGTTCGTTGCCACATCAATGGCGCCGACCATTACCTTCTTGCCGCGGATCAGTTCGATAAGATCCATCGGAACACGGGAGTTCTGGCATTCCAGAGAAACCAGATCGATGCTGGATTTCTGCAGCTTGGGAAAAATCTCCTCATACTGCCGCCATTCTGCCCCCAGACTGTTTTTCCAGTCGATATTGGCTTTGATGCCATATCCGTAACAGATATGGACCGCGGTTTCGCATTTAAGTCCCTCGACAGCCTTTTCCAAAGTAGCCACACCCCAGTCATTGACCTCATCGAAGAACACATTAAACGCAGGTTCATCGAACTGGATGATGTCGACGCCAGCAGCTTCCAGTTCCCGGGCCTCCTGGTTGAGAATCTTTGCAAATTCCCAGGCCAGCTTCTCGCGACTTTTGTAGTGACCATCATAGAGCGTGTCGATCATGGTCATGGGGCCCGGAAGCGTCCATTTGACCGGCTTGTCTGTCAGCGACCGCAGAAACTTCGCATCTTCGACAAAGACGGGCTTTTCACGCGCCACGGCATCCACAACTGACGGCACGCTCGCATCGTATCGGTTGCGGATCTTGACCGTCTGCCGGTTCTCGAAATCCACACCGCTGAGATGCTCAATGAACGTCGTAACGAAGTGCTGGCGCGTTTGCTCGCCATCGCTGACGATATCGATCCCGGCGCGGTTTTGATCATCCAGCGTCAGGCGCAGCGCATCCTGTTTGCCTTCGATCAGTTCTTCACCCTGCAGCTTCCAGGGGGACCAGAGAGTTTCAGGCTTCGCGAGCCAGGAAGGCTTGGGCAGGCTGCCAACGGTCGAGGTCGGGAGGAGTCTTGTCATGGTTAATGGCCTTGTGTGGTCAGGTAATCAGGCGGAATACTGAGCAGACCACTGCTCAAGAATATCCTGGTGCGGCTTGATGAAGGTCTCTTCGGTGAATTTTCCCTGCGCCACTGCCAGCTGGCTGCGTTCTTCACGATCATAGACAATCTGGGTCGTCGAAAAGTCCTGATGTTTCAGGCTGGGCTGATAGCATCCTGCTGCCGGCGAATTGGCGTTATAAATTTCCGGGCGATAGACCTTCTGGAAACACTCCATCGTGCTGATGGTGCTGATAAGCTCCAGATCAGAGTAATCTGAAAGAAGATCACCAAAGAAATAGAATGCCAGAGGTGCAGAACTGTGAGGCGGCATGAAATACCGCACCTTCATACCCATTTTTTCAAAATACTGATCCGTCAGAGAGTATTCGGGCTGCTCGTATTCAGAGCCCAGAACCGGATGATGGTTTTCGGTTCTGTGGTAGGTTCTGTTGCTTGAAACGCTCAGGCAGATGACAGGCATCTTGCTAAAGTTTTTCCTGTATTCATCAGAATACACAAAGGATTTGAACAGATTCCCATGAAGGTCGCCAAAGCGATCGGGAATACTGAACTCAGAACGGGATTTATTATGGTTCAGCAGAAGAACACTGAAATCGTAATCCCGGACGTAGGAAGAAAAATTGTTTCCGGCAACACCGGGAATGCGCTCATTTCGGAGTTTATCAATAATAGATGTGCTGAGAATCTCGATTAATGGGAATGTTTCATGCTCGCCACGGAAATTGGCAACCATCTCGACAGAAATGATATCCAGCTCAACAGCATAACGATCTGCTTTGGAGTTGTCCCAGTGCGCCAGTGCATTGAAACGATTATCAATCATCTTCAGAACATTACGCAAATTTTCCTGACGATGCGAACCTCTGGCCAGATTGGCAAAATTCGTTGTCAGGCGAGTATCATTTGACGGGCAATAGTCCTCGTCAAATCGGGTTTTCTTGATGTTGAATCTGAAATCCATAGTCATGTTCTGCGTGACCTTGCTATGCAGCAAATTCTCATGCCCATTATTTCGAACATTGCGAGAATTTATTTATTTTATAGTTCTCCGGCATTGCTCTGCATGCCATGTGCGCCAGGAAGCGTTGCTGGCTGTTATGCCCGAGCCGTTCATTGAGCAAAAATGATTTTATTTCATTTATATATGAATTTTGTTCATGAATTAAGGAGCAGCAAACATCGGTAAGAGGATCATTTTGTCCTCCCGCAGTTTCGCTTTTGCAAAATTCAGCAACTCTCTGGTAGCCGCTCCTGAAGCAACAGCTGTGCCAGTTTGCCTTGCCACGCTTAAGAAACATGGCCAGCCCGATGTGAGCTTTTTTATAATTGATTTTGCGTTATCGCGAGCCGCTCAGATATCTGAGCCCCAAATCAGATCATGGGCGGATCAATGCCTGACCCATAACGCAATTAGATTTTATGGAAAAATGAGGGGACCTGGTGGAGAGAGTTGGATTCGAACCAACGTAGGCGTACGCCAGCGGATTTACAGTCCGCCCCCTTTAGCCACTCGGGCACCTCTCCGGGTCGGCGGTTGGGATATGGCGGATTGACGGCTATGTCAATCGCCTGTTGTCGATTATATGCTTTTTTATGGCCAGAAGATCTCCCTCCCGTTCCGCTCCCGACCGTTCCACGGATCGCTCCTCCCCTTCTACCGGTAATGCCGGTCACGGCACCCATACGTCTGGAGGCCGCACCAGAGAACGGGGTGGCCGTTCCGGTCGTGGCGGTGCCGCAAGCTCCGGACCCGGTTACTGGATTTACGGACACCATGCCGTGCAGGCGGCTTTGGCCAATCCCGAGCGTGTCATCCACGACTTTCTGGCCACGCGCGAAGCCGCAGCTGCTTTCGACAATGCGTCCCGCAAACCGCAGATCGTGGACCGTGAGCGACTGGACCGTCTGTGTGAGCGCGATGCCGTGCATCAGGGCGTCTGCCTGCGGGTCGAGCCTCTGGAAACATTGGCTATCCCGGACATCGTCGAGCGGACCGGCCCGGTTCTGGTGCTCGATCAGGTGACGGATCCGCGCAATATCGGTGCGATTCTGCGATCCGCCGCGGCGTTCGGTGCGGCTGCCCTTCTCGTGCAGGATCGCAATGCTCCGCAGGAAAGTGGTGCCATGGCGAAGGCCGCTTCGGGTGCGCTGGACGTTGTACCCATTCTGCGTGAGGTCAATCTTTCCCGAGCCCTGCAGGCGCTTCAGGCCGAGAATTTCTGGGTCGTGGGACTGGATGCCGGGGGCACACGACTAGATGGCAAGAGCTTTGCCGGGCGCCGCGTGGCGCTTGTGCTTGGAGCCGAAGGCGCCGGGCTGCGTCGTCTGACGCGTGAGACCTGTGACGAAATCGCCAGTGTTTACATGCCCGGCGACATGGAGAGCCTGAACGTCTCCAATGCCGCGGCCGTGGCACTCTACGAACTGGTTCGCCCGGTCTGAACGGGCAGCTTCCGGGAGCAATGTCTGCTTCCGGAAAGACCTGTTTCAGTCAGAGCTGGACGTAGCGAACGGATAGTCCGTGTATCCTTCCGGTCCCTGACTGTACCAGGTCTTGATATTGTCGGGCTGAAGCGCAATCCCTTTGGCAAAGCGCTCCGGCAGGTCCGGGTTGGAGATGAACTTCCGACCGAAGGCGATCGCATCGGCCTTCCCTTCTGCCAGTGCAGCCTGCGCTTCCTCGAACGTGTAGTCCTGATTGAGCACCAACGGGCGCAGGAACACCTTGCGGATCTGCGGCGAAAGTTTTGGCTGCTCCGTCTTTCCGAACGTTCCGTTAGGTCCGGGTTCCCGCAGTTCGAGCCAGGCAACGCCCAGATCCTGAAGCAGCTTTGCAGCCGGCACGAAAACCGTCTCCGGTGCGCTGTCGATGCAGCCCTGCGTGTCACCATTGGGAGACATGCGCACACCGGTCCGTTCTGCACCAACAGCAGCAATGACACGCTCCACTACCTGACGCAGGAAGCGTGTGCGGTTTTCGGGGCTGCCACCATATTCGTCAGTACGCTTGTTCGTGCCGTCCTTCAGGAATTCGTCGATCAGATAGCCATTGGCAGCATGGATCTGCACTCCGTCGAAACCGGCACGGATCGCATTGCGGGCGGCATTTTCATAATCACCCAGAATACGGCTGATATCTGCTGCATCGATGGCCCGGGCCTGTTCGAAAGGCTTTTTGCCTTCATAGGTATGGACCTCGCCGGGCGCCGTGGTCGCAGAGGACGAGACCGGCTGCGTTCCGGTGACGGAAGAATGGACCATGCGGCCCATATGCCAGAGCTGGCAGACGATCTTGCCGCCCTTTGCATGAACGGCTTCCACGATTGGTTTCCAGGCCTCGACCTGCTCATCTGTCCAGATACCTGGAGCGAACGGCCAGCCCAGACCTTCGCGGGAAATGCCTGTGGCCTCGGTGATGATCAGTCCCGCGCTGGCGCGCTGGCCATAATATTCCGCCATGAGCGGGGTCGGGACTGCCTCTTTCGTGGCCCGTCCGCGTGTCAGCGGCGACATCACGATACGGTTCTTTGCGTGAATGGGACCGAAATCAATGGGATCAAAAAGCGTTGGCATTATCTGTCTCCTGGAACCAGGTCATCCTGTTGTTCGATAACACCCGAACAAAGCAACTGTTGCGATAAAACCTCAGGAAAGGGATAAGAACGCCATGGCTGCCTATGACCATCCCGCCCCCGAGACGTTTGAACTGACCGTGGTATTGCGGGCCCTCGCCGATCCCGCACGGCTGGACATCGTGCGGCATCTGGAGCGTGTCGGGGAGGCAAACTGCGCTACGCTGATCGGGACGCGGCCCAAATCCAGCATGTCGCATCATTTTCAGGTGCTTCGGGAGAGCGGAATCCTGCGGACGCGGATCGAGGGCGTCCAGCATCGCAATTCCCTGCGCCGCGAGGAACTCGACGAGCGGTTCCCCGGGCTACTGGCGGCTATACTCAGCGCGCCTTAAGACAGGTTTCAGTTCCTGCGCCAGATCTGTTCATGGATGCAGGTTGCAAAAATCAGCCAGACAAAGAACGGCACCTGCATTGAGGCCGCCTTGCAGTCCACCTTATGTGCCGTGCAGATCGAGGCACCGGACGTCATGATCAGGCCAATGCAGATCGCAAGACCGGTCCCAAGCTGACGCTTGCGGAACACGAAGAACGGGAAGCCCGCTACGCCCGCAACACACAGTGCCCACAGAACAAGCGCCGCTGTCCGGCAACAGGACTTCTCGGCCCGCAGCAGCCGGTAACCAGACCAGGCCAGCAGCCCGTCGAGCACCGTCCAGATTACGGCATAGGCCGGCCCAGGCGGATTGAAATGCGGCTTGTTCAGATGTTCGTACCAGCGGCGGGTCGCTTTATCATCAGCCGGGCTGATTTCCCTGGCTGCGTACTGAACTCCGAACACCGTACCGGCCGCCACGACCGCATCAATCAGACGTCCCATAATCCCTGATCCTTCATAAATCCTTCTGCCTTAACGCGGCAGCAGGGCTCACGGTTCAGGGAGACGGGGACGCAGACGGCGCGGGCGTTCCGAAATCGAGTTCGGCGGCAATCTTGCCGGCTTCCGGATTCCATAGCAGGACACGGTCACTTCCCGCCCCGCTCAGCGTCACCGCCATCAGACCATCCGGACGGGATGTGACTGCCGTGATGTGCTCGCCTGCACCCAGCGGAAGCGCCAGACGTGAAAAGCCGCCGTCAGCCAGCGGCACGGTGGCCGTGACGCTTGGACGGGGATGCAGAAAACGGTAGGCAATCACGCCGATCAGTCCGAAGACAGCCGCGATAATCAGCACGCCCATCAAAATTACGGCGGCCAGAAGCGCTTTTGGCGTCTGCGACTCGCTGTTCGCCATTTCCTCGGCTACACCCTGTGTCATGTCTGATCCTGTTTCCCCATTCCGTCTTGTTGTCGATGCGTCCACGGCTGGCCAGAGGGCCGACCGGGCGCTGGCGGACGCCATCGGCACGGTTTCCCGCTCCCGGGTCAAGGCCCTGATTGAAAGCGGCAATCTTTCCGTCAATGGAAAGACGGTCTGCGAGCCAGCGGAAACGCTGCGCGACGGCATGGAAATGGTGCTGACCTTCCCCGCCCCCACCCCTGCCCGTCCGGTCGCCGAGCAGATCCCGCTCAACATCCTCTACGAGGACGACGACCTGATTGTGCTCGACAAGCAGGCCGGGCTCGTCACCCATCCTGCGCCGGGGAACGAGACCGGCACGCTGGTCAATGCTCTGCTTGGGCATTGCGGGGAAGGATTCGAGGGCATTGGCGGCGAGAAGCGTCCGGGAATCGTGCATCGTCTGGACAAGGACACGTCCGGCCTGATGGTCGTGGCCAAAACGGCAATGGTCCATAACGCGCTGTCAGACGCCTTTGCCGCCCGTGACATCGACCGCGCCTATCTGGCGCTCGCCTGGGGATTACTTCCCGCCGAGGGCGAGTTCGACGGCAATATCGGCCGCGACAAGCGGGACCGCAAACGCATGGCGGTCGTGGGAAGTGGGGGCAAGGTGGCCCTGACACGATTCAAACTGATCGAACCCTTTCAGGCCGCCGTCTCCCTGATCGAATGTCGCCTCGCCACTGGACGGACCCATCAGATCCGTGTTCACCTTTCAAATGCAGGCCATCCCCTGCTCGGAGACCCGGTCTATCTGCGCCGGATTCCCGCAGCAGCGCGCGGTCTGTCGCAGGATGCAAAGGAAGCGGCCCTTGATTTCCCCCGTCAGGCGCTCCATGCGACCCGACTCGGATTTATCCATCCGCGGACGAAAAAGCAGCTTTCTTTCGAAACTGCGCCTCCTGAAGACTTCCAGACCTTGAAAAAGCGACTGATCGGCTAAACCTTCAAAGGCCATTGACTTTTTTGGCTGAGCCTGTCATAAACAGCTCATCCGACGAGCTGACGCGCCGCCGGAATGGATCGTACCACCAGAGGTCGCCCAGTCCGGGGGCTGACGGTCGGGGACGTGAAAGTCCTTCCCAATGCGTCACCTGGGTCAGACGGAACTATCCCGTCGCCGGTCCGTATGAGTCTCCATCTCATCCGGATGCGGGTTAAGCCCCGGGCGAAAGGAGTCGAAGATCATGGCATCCCCAGCCGTCATTTCAGTGGGTCCCGAGAACAATCTCACCCGCTACCTTCAGGAAATCCGCAAGTTCCCGCTGCTGACGCCGCAGGAAGAGCTTGATCTCTCCCGGCGCTGGCGCAAGGACGAAGACACGAGCGCGGCCCATCGCCTCGTCACCTCCCATCTGCGTCTCGTGGCCAAGATTGCCATGGGCTACCGTGGCTATGGCCTGCCGGTGAACGAACTCATCAGCGAAGGCAACATCGGCATGATGCAGGCCGTGCGCCGGTTTGATCCGGAGCGTGGCTTCCGTCTCGCCACCTATGCCATGTGGTGGATCCGCGCCGCCATGCAGGAATACATCCTGCACAGCTGGTCGCTGGTGAAGATGGGCACGACCGCCGCGCAGAAGAAGCTGTTCTTCAACCTGCGTCGCCTCAAGGGGCAGATGCAGGCCATTGATGACGGTGATCTGAAACCCGAGCAGGTCAATTCCATTGCCACGACGCTCGGCGTGCCGGAGCAGGACGTGGTCTCGATGAACCAGCGTCTGGCTGCACCCGACCACAGCCTCAATGCGCCGCTGCGCATCGACGGTGAAGGCGAGTGGCAGGACTGGCTCGTGGATGATCACGAGAACCAGGAGCAGACATACGCCGCATCCGAAGAGTTCACGGGTCGCAAGGCTCTGCTGGATCAGGCCCTGATGACGCTAAACGAGCGTGAGCGTCACATCCTGAGCGAGCGTCGCCTGAAGGAAGAGCCTTCCACGCTGGAAGAGCTTTCCCATCACTATCATGTCTCGCGTGAGCGTATCCGCCAGATCGAGGCCCGTGCGATGGAGAAGCTTCAGAAGGCCATGGCCGCTGAAGTGGAACATCGTCGCCGCGAAAACGGTCTTCAGGCCTGAACTGATACCGCTCCCGGAGAACCCCGCTGAAGTTCTGCTTCAGCGGGGTTTTTCATGTCAGGACATCGGCGGCTGACCGTTGGAGGCTGAGGTGCCACCATCCACGGCGACCGTCGCACCCGTGACAAATCCGGCCTCCGGACTTGCCAGGAACACGATTACCGGCGCTACATCCTCGGGCTCACCCAGCCGGCCCAGCGCCGTGCGCTCAATAAAACGCTTCGCCTTTTCCGAATCCTCGACCAGCGCCTTGCCCATGGCCGTGCGGCACAGTCCCGGATTGACCGCATTGACGCGGATTCCATACTTTCCCAGATCCAGCGCCAGAGAGCGCGTCAGATTGACCGCACCGCCCTTGGCTGCGTTATAGGCCGGGAAATTCCAGTCTGCACCCATACCGGAAATCGAAGCCACATTGATGATATTGCCCTTCGTCTTCTTCAGATGCGGAATGGCTGTCCGCGAACAGTAGAAAATGCTGCTCAGATCGGTGCCGATGACCCGACTCCAGGTAGCATTGTCGATCTCGTCCGGCTGTCCGGGAACGGCGATGCCTGCATTGTTAACCAGCACATCAAGCTGCCCGAAATGCCCGATGGCACGGCTGAACATCTTCTCGACCGCCTCCGGATCGGACACGTCGCATGTGATGGCAAGAGCATTGTCGGCGAACTGCTCCGCAACTGACTTCAGTGTCTCCGCATCCTTGTCCACCATAACAACACTGGCGCCTTTTTCATGAAACCGTGTCGCCGTGACCTTGCCAAAGCCCGAAGCGGCTCCGGTGACGATTACGGTTTTGCCTGCAAAATCCTTCACTGACATGCTCCCCTGTCTGTTGCATCGGACAGGAAAACGATGCTGCGTCTTCCTGCTTACGCCACTACAAGGCGCTTCACGCTGGCCGGGTTCTGTGCCGTCAGGGTTCTTGACCGGGGAATGTCCAGATATTCATCTATGGTGAACTCAGGCCTGCCAGACCGAAAGAAATCCATGACCAGAGCCCCGCGCATGATCCAGTCCATCGAACGTTCCGCCGCGATCCTTGAGATCATCGCGCAGGAAGGGGGTGGGGCACGGCTTCAGGAAATCGCGGCAATTTCAGGTATCGGCAAAACCACGGCCCACAACATCCTCCAGACGCTCACGCAGCTCGGTTACGTCCAGCGGCGGCCGGGAGACATGCGCTACCATCTGGGGGGCCGTGTCCTGAACCTCTCCCGCATTGCCGGGGACGATCACGTCCTGCGCACGCGGACGCGTCCCGCCCTTGAAGCCATTGCGAAAGACAGCGGTGCGACGGTGTTTCTCGGCGTGCCAAGCGGCGATAAGGTCACCTATCTCGACATTCTCAATCCCCATGACCCCGACATGGCCGCTACACTGATGCAGGAGCGTGAGACGCTGGAAGGCTCGGCCGTGGGGCTGGTCTTTCTCGCCTTCGTGCCCGGTCTGGGCAGACGCGTTCTCAGCACCCGCACCCATGCCCTCGACGGAGACAGTCTCAACCGCATCGAGGATGTCAGGATCAAGGGATACTCCCTCGACCTTGAGACATTCCGTCCCGGCTGGAACGCCGTTGCCATTCCCTGGCGCGAGAATGGCGAAGTCCGTGCCAGCATCTGTGTCAGCGGACCGGCCGAAACCCTTCCGCGTCATCGCCTGATCCATCTGAGCTGGATGATGATGAAGCAGGTTGAGAAAGCGCAGGTTCAACAATGCTGGACAAATTGATTTTTCACGAATTTGCCAATTTCATCCTCTGACGACACCGATAGTCTCCGCCATTTCCTCCGCGAAACAGGCCGAGACCATGAAACTTTCCATCGCCACCACCATGCTGGACGCTGCCCATGCCGAGGCGGCACGACTGAATGTCGCCGTCTGCATCTCCATCCTTGATGCAGGCACCTGGCCCATGGCCATGATCCGCATGGATGGAACCCCTCTGGGCGCCATCGAGGTCGCCACCAAGAAAGCGCGCACCTCCGTCCTCTTCCAGATGGACAGCGCCGATTTTGCCGAGGTCGGCAGTCCGGGCGGTAAAGCCTACACGCTCGAAAACACCAATGGCGGTCTTACGAGCTTCGGCGGCGGCGTGGTGCTGAAAGCCGCAGACGGTTCCATCCTTGGTGCCATTGGCGTATCAGGCGCCAGCGTGGACGAAGACATCGCCATAGCGCGTGCTGGCGCCGCAGCACTCAGCACCTGATCTGACATCCCATCAATGGTCCCCTCCCATGACGACTGACACCATGACCGCGCCAGACGCCACGATACAGATTTCCGCGCCGCACGGCCGGACAGCCGCCCTCCTCACCCTCACCTTCGGCACATTCGTCGTAGGGACAGGAGAGTTCGCCATCATGGGCATGCTTCCGGAGTTCGCCCATTCCCTGGGCCTGTCTCCCGCCGAGGCCGGATATGCCATCACGGCCTATGCGCTCGGCGTGGTCATCGGCGCCCCGCTCATCACCATCCTCGGTGCGCGGCTGTCACGCCGGGAGCTGCTCCTGCTTCTGCTGATCCTGTTCTGCTTCGGAAACCTGCTCAGCATTGCCATGCCAACACCCGGTCTGGTCGAAGTCGCACGCTTCATCACCGGCCTGCCCCACGGCGCTCTGTTCGGGATTTCAGCGCTGGTCGCCGCTTCCATGGTGGAACGATCAAGACGTGGCTGGGCGGTTGGGCGCGTACTGTCGGGTATTGCGATCTCAACCCTGATCGGCGCGCCTTTCTCAACCTTTGCCGCCAACCATTTCGGCTGGCGGATGGCCTATCTGATTATCGGGATCCTCGGGTTCGTGACGTTTCTCGGCGTCTGGCGCTACATCCCGGCCGACACTCCCAACCGCAAAAACTCCCCCCTGCGGGAAGTGACCGCCATCGGCAACACGCAGGTTCTGCTGACCCTGCTGACGGCGGCCATCGGCTTTGGCGGCATGTTCGCAATCTACACCTATCTGACCAGCGTGCTTCAGAACGTCACACATGTTCCGGAATGGCAGGTCATGCTGTTCATGGTGATCTGGGGCTTTGGGATGCTCGCAGGGGCCAATATCGGTGCCTGGATCGTGGACCGGAACCTCGATATCGCGGCTCTTCTGGCGCTCGCAGGAAGTGCCGTGGTCATGATGGCCTTTCCCATCCTGCTCCATAACGGTCCGGCGCTGATGGTGGATGTCTTTCTGGTCCCAGCGTTCGTGAACGCACTTGGCCCCGCGCTTCAGACCCGCCTGATGGATTTTGCAGGCGATGCGCAAACGCTGGCCGCCTCGCTGAACCATTCCGCGTTCAACATCGCCAATGCGCTGGGGGCCTCTTTAGGTAGTGTCCTGCTGGCCCACCAGCTCGGCTATGGCTCACTCGGCTTCGGTGGGGCGATCCTCTCGGCGTGCGGACTGCTCGTCTATCTTCTCGCGATGCTGGTGCTCAGGCGGAGCGGACAGATCGAAACCCGCGGCGCAATCGACTGAGCGTCGCACAACCGGATCAGTAGTACATGCTGCTCCCATGTCTTGGAGGAGACAGCAGCATTCCAGCGGGACGTCCGCTGCGGATAGGATCTCCGGTCGAAGGTGGAGCAGGCGGTTTCGGGGGCTGGTTGTACGCCTGACAGCCAGCAAGACTGCACAGCAGGCAACAGCCTGACAGGAACTTCCTCAACATCCGCCTTCCCTTGCAAAGCGCATAAAAAAGCCGGGAAGGTGCCCCTTCCCGGCTTTTGTCTTATTCGAGCCCCAGATCGTGGCCCGCGGAGCGAAGCACCTCGATCCCCGGAAGGATCTTGCCCTCCAGCCATTCGAGAAAAGCCCCGCCTGCCGTGGAGACATAGGTCATCTTGTCCACAACCCCGGCATGACGCAGGGCCGAGACCGTGTCGCCACCACCGGCGATCGTCTTGAGCTTGCCCTCTTCCGTGAGCTGCGCGGCATACTGCGCGACCTCGACGGTCGCCCTGTCGAACGGTGCGATCTCGAACGCACCGAGCGGGCCGTTCCAAACCAGCGTCTTGAGCGTGTCCAGACGGTCCCGGATCAGCTCAACCGTGCGCGGACCGGCATCGAGGATCATGGCGTCGTCCGGGACTTCACCAATCAGACAGGTCTCGGTCGGGACATTGGCCTTGAACTCACGCGCCACGACGGCATCAACCGGCAGGACGATCTCGCAGCCCTTTTCCTGTGCGAGATGGGCGATCTTGCGCGCCGTCTCGTGCATGTCGGCTTCCTGCAGGGACTTGCCCACATTCATGCCTTCAGCCGCAAGGAACGTGTTGGCCATCGCGCCGGTGATGAACAGCGTGTCCACCTTCTCGATGACATTCCCGATCAGATCGAGCTTCGTCGAGATCTTGGAACCACCGATGATCGCACCGACCGGCCGCTCCGGGTTTTCCAGAGCGGCGGACAGGGCGCTCAGCTCGGCCTGCATCAGACGTCCGGCGAAGGACGGCAGATCCCGCGCTACGCCTTCGGTGGAGGCATGGGCACGGTGCGCCGCCGAGAACGCGTCATTGACGAAGATGTCGCCGTTCTGCGCCAGAGCCTTGGCGAACTGCGGATCATTGGCCTCCTCACCCGCATGAAAGCGCGTGTTCTCAAGAACAATGATGTCCCCGTCCGCCATGGCGCCTACAGCGGCTTCCACGGTCGGACCGACGCATTCGGCCACGAAGCCGACCGGCTGGCCGAGGATCTGGCCGAGCTTCAGCGCGATCGGACGTAGCGACAGCGCCGGAACGACCTGGCCCTTGGGACGGTCGAAATGGCTGAACACCACGACGCGGGCGCCCTTGTCGGCCAGTTCGCGGATGGTGGGGGCAACCCGCTGCAGACGGGTGTCATCGGTGATGACGCCGTCATGCATCGGAACGTTGAGGTCGGCGCGGACCAGCACGCGCTTGCCGCGTGCGTCCACACCATCAAGGGTGCGGAAGGCCATCACTCAGAGACTCCCGAACAGGGCGGCCGTGTCGGCCATGCGGTTGGAGAAGCCCCACTCGTTGTCATACCAGGCGCAGATGCGCACCAGCTTGCCGCCATCGACCAGAGCCGTCTGGGTGGCATCGAACGTGGAGGACGCGACGTCATGGTTGAAATCGGAGCTCACCAGCGGCGCCGTATTGTAGGCCAGGATACCCTTGAGCGGGCCTTCCGAAGCGGCTGCGCGGACTGCCTCGTTCACGGCTTCGACGGAGGTCGGGGCGTTCTGCGGCACGAAATCCAGCGAGACGAGCGAGACGTTTGGCGTCGGAACGCGGATGGCGGTGCCGTCCAGCTTGCCCTTCAGATGCGGCAGGACCAGACCCACGGCCTTGGCGGCACCCGTGGAGGTCGGGATCATGTTGAGCGCCGCAGCGCGGGCGCGGCGCGGGTCCTTGTGCAGGGTGTCCACCGTGCGCTGGTCGCCCGTGTAGGAATGGATCGTGACCATGTAGCCACATTCGATTCCGAAGGCCTTGTCCAGAACGGACGCCACAGGGGCGAGGCAGTTCGTGGTGCAGGACGCGTTGGAGATGATCTTCATGTCCGGCGTCAGCACGTCGTTGTTCACACCAAACACGATCGTCGCATCGACGTCCGTGGCCGGAGCGGAAATCAGGACGCGCTTGGCGCCGGCTTCCAGCAGGGCAGACGCCTTCTCGCGGGACGTGAACAGGCCCGTGCATTCCATCGCCACATCGACGCCCTGGAAGGGAACCTGTGCCGGGTTGCGCTCGGCAGACACCTTGATCGGACCATAGGTGCGGCCATTGGCTTCGATGATCAGGGTGTTGCCCTCGGCGCGGACCGTTCCCGGAAGACGGCCGTGGACGCTGTCATGGGCCAGCAGATGTGCGTTGGCCTCGACCGAGCCCAGATCGTTGATGGCGACAACCTCAACATCCGTCCGTCCGCTCTCGATGATGCCACGCAGCACCAGCCGTCCGATCCGTCCGAAGCCGTTGATCGCGATTTTTACAGCCATGACCTGCCCTACTCCGTTCCTTGAAAACTCGGGCATCTTCCATAGCACTGCCACAGCAGAGCAACAGGGGGCATCAACAGTTTTTCATGAAGTTGACTCTATAATCTTGCTCAAAGCCTCCGTTCCTGCGACGGTTCCGCGCGATATGGCACCACTTGTCCGACATTTCCGTTCGCACCGGGGCTTCGTCCCGCACTCCGCACTCCTGATGGGAGGGCTTCTTCTGGCCATGCCCCTGCTCTCGGGATGCAAGCTGCTGGACCAGCGCACGTTCAATCCGAATGCGGGCAAGCCTCCCCATCCCTATATTCCGCCTGCACCGCCGGGACCGCCGCCGCATGCGCCGTTCCTGTCAGTCTCCGAAGGCACACCGGAATCCGATTACGGCCCCATCGTCGAACGTGCTGCAAAAGCCGCCCTGTCGCGCAAGCCGAACGTGCTCTTCATCGTGCAGGCCTTTGCCCCGCCGCAGCCGACCCCGGACGCACAGGCGCAGGCCCTGACGGACGTGACCAATCATCTGGCCGCTCTGGTCGCAGCACATCTTGCCAAAGCCGGCGCCCAGCCCATCCAGATCGAAATGCACGCCACGACCGATCCGTCAGCTGCCAAGCCTTTCGTCCGCGTCGACGTCCGCTAGAGGTCAGAGCAGCCGGGGCAAAAGCAGACCCAGCGCCAGACCGATCGCGAGCAGGATCAACCCGTTGCGCAGGCGTGTTCCGATTGGCGTCCGCTCCGGCACGACAGTCTGCGTCACGCTGTCGCGAAGGGCGACCATTTCTTCCTGCTGCGCCCGGGCTTCTTCCTGTTCCTGCCAGACCCGGCCGCTCATACGCCGGATGTAATGTCCGGCATCGGCAGGCGTTGTTGCGGCATGGTCCACGACGCGCTCGGCCAGGGTCCGGTTTGCCGTATGGCCCAGTCCCAGAACGCGATGCGCCGGACAGACGGCCAGAGCCTCCAGCACCATCGGATTTTCAAACACCACGAAATCAGACACATCCCCGCCTCCGCGGATCAGCACGATGATGTCTTCCCGGCAGGTCCCGATCGCTTCAGCCAGACGGCCGGGATCATTCATCGCCGTCGGCAGACTGCGCACACGCTCCGGACGCCAGGCGCCGCCGAGAGCCTGAAGAAAATCCTCGGCCACCAGTGCGCTGGATGCAGCCGAGTGGATCAGCAAAAGCCGCGCATCAGGCCGCGCAGGGTAAGGATGAAATGCGCAGGGCAGCCCACGCAGGACATCCAGCACGGAACGTTCCACACGCTCCGTCCGCTGCTGTCCCGGATCGTGGAGTTCCACCGCCACCACTTCGAACCGCAGGGCGACCTGCCCGCGATACTGCCGCGCGCGCAGCATGCCGGTGACATGGACATGATCGCCTGGGCCAACTTCCGCCCGCGCCAGAATGGATTTCTGAACTTCCAGCCCAATCGTTGTTCCGAACTGCGGGTCAATCAGCGGAAGCTGGTAATATTTGGGATAGGCATTGGGCGCGGCGTCGCCGAGCTGTCCCGCCACGACCAGCGGAAAGCCCCATTCATCGAAAGCGGCGCAGATCTCATCCAGCCGGGCAGAGAACAGGTCCTGCACCTGAAGCGGAGAGAGGACTGTCAGTGTTGTTGTATCTCCCGCCGCGGAAGATGAGCGGGAGCGTCTCGGAAAAGCGTCCATTCGTTACCATATGGAGAAAGAACAAATGTTCTTACAGGGGGCGGACGCCCTCTCACGCGATTTTTTGCCTGTTTTTCAGAAGGTTGTGGGCTGGTGAGCCGATTTGATCCCGAAGAGCTGTTCGAACGCCTTGCCCGCTCCCGGTTCCGAACCCGCTTCCATCTGGACGATCAGGCACGACTCTATCTCGAAAGCCGGGGCCTTGATGCCGTCATGGAGCATGGTGCGGCTTTCATTACCGAACGTCTTGCCCCGGCCCATCCACCCCGCGATGGCAAGCAGACGCCCATGCGTGGCCATCCGGTCTTCATCGCCCAGCATGCCACCGGTGCGTGCTGCCGGAGTTGCCTGTCCAAATGGCATGGCATGGCTCCGGGAAAGGCGCTGACGTCCGAACAGCAGGCGCAGATCCTGCTTGTGCTGCGAAGCTGGATCGAGCGGGACTTTGGACGGACCGTGCCCAGCACCCCGGCACAGGGGGCGCTTTTCTGAAGCCTCAGTCTGGCTGATGGCGCGGCACGAACCGCTCCGCCAGGAAGATCAGCAGAAGTGCCGCAGCACCCAGCACGATCTGCGAGCGCGTTTCGGGCTGGATCAGCATGGCGACCAGCGTGCATCCGATCAGCACCAGAGCGGCATAGGCTTTCCAGGGCGATTCAGGTACGAGTTTCAGCCGTCCCGCCACGATCATGGTGTTGTTGAACACCATGAACCCACCCGTGAGACTGACCAGCAGGCCGAAGATCAGCGTCGGCGAAAGCACGGCCACGGCGGCCACCAGAATGGACGCAAACGCACTGACCAGAATGGCGCGGCGGGGGAGTTTTGTGGACGCATCCACCGTCAGGAACGAACCCGGCGCAGAGCCGGATTCTGCCAGTTCGTACAGGATGCGAGACGTCACATAGATCCCGGAATTGAGACTGGAAAGCGCTGCCGTCATGACCACGATCGCCAGCGCCACGTCTGCGAACGGGACATGCAGACGATGCAGCACCAGCAGGAATGGCGAATAGCCGGACACCACATCGCTCCACGGCACCAGACACAGCACAAGCGCGATGGAGACGAGATAGAACCCGCCGATCCGCAGCGCGATGGAGCGCGTGGCGCGGACGATGTTCTGCTCGGTGTTGTCGGATTCAACGGCCGCGACGGTGGAAATCTCGCTGCCGCCCATGGAGAACAGGATGGTCGGAATCACGGCCAGAAGCGCCAGCCAGCCATGCGGAAGCAGGCCCCCATGGGCGAACAGGTTATCATGCACGGGAATGGGACGGCTCAGCAGCGCCCAGACGCCAATCCCGATGAAGCAGACGATTGCAAGAACCTTGATGGCGGAGAACCAGTATTCGAACTCGCCATAGCCCTTGACGGACATGAGGTTCACGCCGGTCATCAGCGCCATGATGAGGATTTCGAGCACGGCGTAGGGCAGCGGAATATAGGGCGCGAGCATCGTCGCCACCGCAATGACTTCCACGGCAATCGCGATGATCCAGGTCAACCAATAGGCCCAGCCCGCCACGAAAGCGGCCCGGTTGCCGAGCGCATACTGGATCTGCCGCAGGAAGGACGCGCGACCCGGCACCTTCAGCGCCAGATCGCGCATCATCAGATTGACCAGAAACACCAGCGTTCCGGCGAGCGCATAGGACAGCAGCACCGCAGGACCACCCAGCGAGAGTGCCGCGGACGCTCCGATGAAATATCCCGCCCCGATCACCCCTCCCAGGGCGATCATGACGACATGGCGCGTACGCAGACTGTGGGCAAGCTGGTCGGGCTGGCTCATGGACAAGAAGTTTCCTGCTGTGGACGGGAGAGGCGTTTTAAAAGAAGGACGCTTCAGACCGGAAGGTCCCTGTTGTCCGCCAGGGTTTCCATGGTCATGTACGAGGTAATGGCATCAAGCTCCACCTTGCTGATGATCTGCTGATAGACACGATCGAAATCGTTCATGTCGCAGGCCACCACCTTCAGAAGATAATCGTATTCGCCCGCGATCCGATAAAAATCAACTATGTTCGGTATCGAACCGACCACCTTGCGGAATGTCTCGAACCATTCGCGCGAATGGTGGCGTGTGCGCATCAGTACGAACACCGTCAGGGTCAGGCCCAGCGCGGAGGCATTGAGCCGCACCGTGTCATGGGCGATCACGCCGTCCTCGCGCAGGGCGTTCAGCCGCCGCCAGCAGGCGTTCTGCGATAGGCCGACCTTCTCGGCGAGTTCACGCTGGGAGGGAGTGCCCTGCTTTTGCAGGATTCTCAGGATCGCCCTGTCCGTTTGATCGAGCTTTCTGGCCATACCGCATCATATGACCACAAAAAGGATTTTTCACCCTCAAAAAAGAAGCAGTTTTCACTCTTTCCGTCGGTCTATCGTCCTTTCATCACGCAGGGCCATCACGGACGGGGGAAACATCGCGCCATGGAAACGATCGGCAATCTCGACAACAGCACCGCCATTCTCGAACAGTTCGAGCAGACGCTGCGCAATAACGGGCTGGCCGCGCTCGCCAAGGGTGTAATCGGGGATGGCGCGAAGTTCTCGACGCCGTTCGGCACGCAGTCCCTGCTCTATGCCGATTATGTCGCCTCAGGCCGTGCGCTGAAGCAGATCGAGACGTTCATCATGGACGAAATCCTGCCGTTCTACGCCAACAGCCATACCGAAGCGTCTTTCTGCGGTGCCTACATGACGCGCCTGCGCAACAGCGCCCGCGCCATGATCGCCCAGTTCTGCCATGCCCCCTCCCCCGATTTCACGACCATCTTCATGGGCAATGGCGCCACGGCCGGGCTGAACCGCCTTGTCCATCTGCTGGAAATCCCGGCCCTGTGCGAAGCCGGAAAGCGCCCGACCGTTTTCATCGGCCCTTACGAACATCACTCCAACATCCTGCCCTGGCGTGAGAGCGGTGCGGAAATCGTCGAAATTCCCGAGGCGGCCGAAGGTGGGCCGGATCTGGATGTTCTGGAACAGGCGCTGAAGGCCTGCCCGGAGGATCGGCTGATGATCGGTTCCTTCTCGGCTGCGTCCAACGTCACAGGTATCCTGACGGATGTGAATGCCGTCACGGCCCTGCTCAAGCGTTACGGTGCCCTGTCCATCTGGGATTATGCCGGGGCTGGGCCTTACTGCCCGATCGACATGCAGCCCGGCACACCGTTTGAAAAGGATGCGGTCGTTGTGTCCTGCCACAAGTTCATCGGTGGCCCCGCAGCATCAGGCGTGCTGATCGTGCGCAATGCCGCCATGCCCCGCACGACGCCTGTCCTTCCGGGCGGCGGCACGGTGCGTTTTGTCTCGCCCTGGAACCACGATTACACCGCAAACCTCGCCGCACGCGAAGAGAGCGGCACACCGAACGTGATCGGGGATATCCGCGCGGCGCTGGCGTTCATCGTCAAGGACGTCATCGGCGAGGCCTATATGGCGCAGCGCAACGCCGAACTGCGCGCGCGGGCCGTGAAGGCCTGGAGCAGCAATCCGGCCATCGAAATCCTTGGCCATCCGACCGCCGATGCCCTTCCGATCTTCTCGTTTCGCATCCGCGACACGAAGAATGGCGGCTTCATTCACCAGCAGCTTTTCACGCGCATGCTGTCGGACCGTTACGGCATTCAGGTCCGTGGCGGCTGTGCCTGCGCGGGGCCGTATGCACATCGTCTGCTGGGAATTGATGAAGATGAGTCCGGCCTGATCCGCAGTGCCATTCTCTCGGGTCAGGAAATCGAAAAGCCCGGCTGGACGCGCCTGAATTTCAGCGTACTGATGGATGACGGCAAGGTCGAGCGCATCCTGAATGCCGTCAATGAACTCGCCAGCAATCCCTGCGAGACGGCGGCACAGTATGACTGCGACATCACCACGGCACGTTTCCGCCCGAAGGCAGCGGCCTGAAACAGGCCGCGGAAACGCCCTCAGAACAAATAGGCGATCTTCATGTAATAGGCGTTCGTCTCCGCCACGTTGCGGCCTTCGACGGAATGGGAATAGCGCGGCGTGATCGACAGGCGCTTGGTGACGTAGATCATCGCACCCACACCCAGCGCCGTCTCGCGGCTGCTGGAATTGGCAACCCAGAGGTTGGACGTGTTGTCATGCATGCCGCCGCTGTTCTGCCAGTCGAGCGAGAAGAACGGCTCAAAACGTGACGAGGCTTTCCAGCTGAAACGCAGGTTGGTGTAGAACACATTGCCGGCTGAATAGCTGTGTTCGCCGTTGCGGTGTTTAGTCGAACTCACCACGCTGCCCAGATCGCCGTCGAAGCTGAAATGCTTCCATTCGTAGTCAAAGATGATGCTCGACAGGTTGGCCCAGTAATGCATCGCCATGGAATCCCGCGTGCCTGACGGGGTTTCCATGAAGGTCTGGATACCAAGCGTACTGTGCTTGTTGGGTTTGAACCATCCGGCCGGCCCGACAATCGTCGTGCCCAGACCGCCCCAGTTCTGCCCGTTGGCCAGCGTGTAGGCCTCGGACTGGATTAGCTCAAAGGCGAAGCTGACATGCGGGATCGCGTCGAAACTGCGGAAATGCACGTATTTCGTCATGCCGCTCCAGGTGTGGCTGCCGCCCCGCGCCCGGCGCTGGCCGCCACTGTCATAGACAGAGCCGGCCGCATTGCCATCACCGTACTGCACGACCACGTTGAACGGCTTGAAGTCCACCGGCAGGTCGTATTCATGCGGCCCGATGATGGCCAGTGGAATATCCGCGCCATGAGCGGCAAAGCCCGGAATGAGGGCAACAGCAGGCAACCAGGCTGTCAGGGCCCCAAGGCGCACTCCGAGCGTGAATTTGCAACGCATGACGTGAATTTCCATAGACATTAATAAGAAATTTGGAGCGTGCCCCCGAGGGACACGCTCCATCCGGAACCGGATGATCAGTGCGCCTGTGCGCCCTGATCCCCATCCAGGCTGTAAGCGATGATATAATCACCGCTGCGGGTGCCAAGGCCCCCATGACCGCCTGCGGCGATCACAACATACTGCTTCCCATCAATTTGATAGGACATCGGAGTAGCCTGTCCGCCTGCGGGCAGACGGTCACGCCAGATCACCTTGCCGTTCGACATGTCGAAACCGCGCAGGTAATCGTCGGCCGTGGCCCCCATGAAGGAGACGCCGCCCTTGGTCAGGACGCTGCCGCCGATGTTGTACATACCGGTCGGAAGCGGAAGGTTGTTGTGTGTCCGGAAAGGACCCGTATCGCGCGTGGTGCCGACGGGGTGCTGCCAGACGATCTTCTTCGTCACCAGATCGATGGCCGTGATCTTGCCCCAGACCGGTCCCTTGCAGGGGATCTGAAGCGGGTTCAGCCACGGGCTAGTGTAGGCGATGTACGGTGTGCCGTAATCCGGGGAGACGCTCAGCGCATCGCCCTTGGCTTCCGGCTTGTCGCCCTGACCGTTCCACTTCGGCAGGATGCCGGCGTTCTCGGCCTTCTGACGGTGCTCTAGACGGATCCGGAACGGCAGGTAGCTCGCATTGGCGATCAGCAGTTTGCGCTGCGGATCAATGGAAGCGCCCTGCCAGTCAACCACACCATAGAATGCCGGATAGACGATCGTCGTTTTGCCAACATGCGGCGGGGTGAACTGACCTTCGTAAGCGGACTGGCGGAACTGGATGCGGCAGATCATCTGATCCAGCAGCGTCGCGCCCCACATGTCGCTTTCCTTGAGGTCCGGCGGCGTCAGGGACGGCAGACCGACAGCGAAAGGCTGCGTCGGGGAGACATGGTCATCCGCTGCAACACCCGCGGTCGGAACCGGACGTTCCTCAACCGGGTAACCCGGAACCGGCTTGCCGGTGCGACGGTCCAGAACGAAGAACTCACCGCGCTTCGTGCTCTGGATCAGAGCAGGAATGTTCTCGCCATTCGGGCCCGGCAGATCAACCATGGACGGTCCGATGGCCAGATCCATGTCCCACAGATCGTGATGCACGGTCTGGAAGGTCCAGCGACGCTCACCCGTCTCGATATCGAGAGCAATCGTGGCACTGGAGGTTGCATCGTCGAACGGACGGCGCGAGCCACCCCAGTTGTCCGGCGGGGAGTTACCCATCGGCAGATAGAGCAGACCCAGATCCGGATCGGCCGTGTAAACGCCCCAGGCATTCGGCGTGTCACGTGTCAGCACGTCGTTCGGGCCGGGCTTCCAGTTTTCCGGGTTATGACCGGCATCCCAGGCCCATTCGATTTCGCCGTTGATCGGGTTGAACGCACGGATCGCGCCGGAGGGCTCGAAATTCGCCTGATTGTCGAAGATCCAGCCGCCCAGAACCACACGATCCTTCACCACCAGCGGCGGCGACGTCACGAAGTGGAAGCCATGCGGAACATGACCGAGATACTGGCGCAGGGAGATGAAGCCGTGCTCGCCGAAGTCTTCACAGGGCTTGCCGGTTTCGGCATCGACAGCCAGCAGACGCACGTCACCAACCGGGGAGAAGATGCGCTTCTGACAGGCCTTGGACCCGTCCGGAGCCTGATAGTTGTCCGGCGCCTTGTAATAGGACACACCACGGCAGGCCAGATAGACGTTCGCGGCCAGATCGGCAGCAGCCGGCTTGGGATCGAACTTCCACTTCACCTTACCGGTCTTGGCATCGAGCGCCATGACCCAGTTATGCGGCGTGCACAGATAGAGCGTGTCATCGATCTTGATCGGGGTGACCTCAAGATTGAACTCATGGCCCTGATCCGGTCCGGCAACCACACCTTCATCGGCCTTCTGAACGTCCCCCGTACGGGTGACCCAGGCGCGCTTGAGGTGGCTGACATTTGCGGGCGTGATCTGCGCCAGCGGGCTGTAGCGATCACCACCCACCGTGCGACCATAGGCCGGCCAGTCGGCTTCCGGGGTGTCCTTGGCCGTTAGATCGGACTGACCCGTCGCCGCCATGCGGTCTGCGGGAAGCGTGCCGTCGATGGAGTAGGACGTGAAGCAGCTTGCGATGATTGCAACCATCGCAATCGCAGCTGAGCCGAGAAGCTCGCGCTTGTCCGAAACCCAGTTATGACCGGTACGCCACACCCACGGCAGCAGCATCCAGGCTGCAATGCCGACGAGCGTGAACAGACGGACTTCTAGACCCCAGATGTCGAACCCGACTTCAAAGACGGACCAGACGGTCGCCACCAGCAGAAGAGCCGCATACAGGCGCGCACCCAGCAGCGGGTTCCGGAAGCTGAGACCAGCTGCCGCAAGCATCACGAGGCCCAGAAAGGCGTAGAACCACGAACCGCCAAGAATGAGGAGATATCCCCCTCCTCCCAGCAGGAAAAGCCCGACAAGCGCGAGCAGGATAGAGGTTAATGGAGACATTACCCTCTGAAGTGAAGCAGACATGACACCTCGTTCTTGTGAAAAACGAAAACCATTCCTTCTGAAATGATTTGTCTTTCCTGATCATCGGCGGAACGCGATACCGTTGGCGCTCCGTCATGGCTGTGACGGACGGGACAGTCCTGTTCGTGCGTCAGGAGTGGCACTGGGCGGCGCTTGCAAAAGCGCCGGCTTTCATGCCTGTTTCCCATCCGACCCACAGCACTGAACCGAAAAAGAGAGGAGTGTTGCGTTACCAATGGCCTGCAAGAACACACACACGGCACGCAACGCTTCGCCTTTTCCAGAAATCGTCATTCCCGAATGTGTCAGCTACGGGCTATCCCGCATCGTTGAGCGCTCACCCGATTGTGACCGTCTGCGTCGCACCTGTCGCAGTTCTGCGACAGTTTTTTGGCACCCGGTGCCGAATAATGCCGAATGCGAGGCCTCATGACGGCTGCCGCTTCCCGCACATGCCTATCAGACTCATGGGCCCGGTGCTCCACAAGCTACAATCTTGATCCGTCCGAACGCTGGGAAACCCATGTTCTCAGCCAGCCCGAGCTGCGCTTTGTCAGCGGCCGCACCCAGCGCCTGATCCAGAGCGCAGTACCGGAAATGCAGCGCCTGCACACACTGGTTGACCCGCTGGATTTCACCGTTCTGCTGGCTGACCCCACAGGCATCGTCCTCTCCCGCCACACCCAGCGCAGCAAGCTCAGTGGCTGCCGGCGCTGGCGCTTTCAGGCGGGCGCGGTCTGGAACGAACAGAATGCGGGCACGAACGCCATTGGTACCTGCCTGCGGGAAGAACGCCCGGTCATGGTCGTCCATGACCAGCACTGGCGCCTGTGTTTCCGCAAACTGACGGGCATGGCAGTACCGGTCTACAATTCCATCGGGGAACTGGCAGGCGCGATCGACATCAGTTCATTCACAGCCGAGACCGTCCTACCCGTCGCACCGCTCCTGATGGACGCCCTGCTAACCACGGCGCGGCGCGTGGAAGAGAAGCTTTTTCATGACCGCTTCCGACAGGACATGATCGTCACACTTGGACCGTCAGCGTCCTCGTCAGCAATGCTCGTCGCCCTGGACCGGGACGGTCACATCCGGGGCGCAACCCATGCCAGCCGCCAGCACATGAACTGGCCGGATGGTGAGCTGTCCAACCTCCCGGCCCTGCTGCCTTTGCTCGACACACAGGAAGAACCCAGCTTCCGCAAGGCGGAGGCTCAGGTCATCCGCTCTGCCCTCGTGACAGTGCATGGCAATGTCAGCGCGGCCGCCCGCCTCCTCGGCGTGAGCCGCTCCACGCTTCACCGCAAAATCAGGATGCTTGGCCTGGATCACTGAACGCGGCGGCATAGTCGTCCGGGCGGAATCCGACCAGCAGAATACCCGGACCTTCAAGAACAGGCCGCCGGATCATTGCCGGATGCTCCAGCATGAGCGCAATGGCCCGTTCTGTATCGAGGTTCTCCCGCAGTTCCGGTGCCAGCCTGCGAAACGTTGTCCCTGAACGGTTCAGCAGCTTTTCCCAGCCCAGTTGATCCGTCCAGCTCTCAAGCTTCGCCCGGTCCAGACCACTCTTGCGATAGTCGTGAAACGTGACGGCAACCGCGTGATCCGCAAGCCATTTTCGCGCCTTGCGCATCGTGTCGCAGCTGGCGATTCCATAAATCGTAAGAGTCGCGGTCATGCAGTGTGTTCCCGATCTGGCGATGGGTGCGGATGGCATCCCCATGAAAACACGTCAGAACCTGCCTCACAACGCGATCGTCCCTGTTTCCCCGTCAGTCACGTTTTGTTGGGAAAGCCAAAAACAAATTGTTAATTTTTTCCTGAAGTGCATAGTTAAGAAACTATTAACCACTAGATGTGGACCAGACTCCGATGAGCGAAAAAACCGTTACATCCGGCCAGACCGTCAGCGGAACCACGCTTTCCTCCGGCGATGGCCTGATCATTTCCGCAGGTGGAAGCGCTGTTTCGACCACTGTTCTCGATGGCGGCGCAATGGCCGTCCTCAGCGGAGGGGTCATTTCCGACACCGCGATTTCGGGCGCTACCGATACCGAGGACCAGCACCAATCCGTGATCGTCTCAAGCGGCGGCTCCGCCGTGAACACGACCGTGTTCCATGACCAGTTCATCGTTTTGAACGGTGCGACGGCCTCGGGCGTCGTCCTGAACGATGGTGGCATGACCGTGCAGGGCAATGGCTCTGCAACAGACGTCACCGTCAATTCGCAGGGCAACTATGCGGTCTATGTCGATGGCGGTACGATGACCAACACCGTCATCAACAATGGCGGCGGCATGGTCGAGTACAGCGATGCTGCTGACCACACCGGCAAGGGCGGCTCGTCCTACAATACGGTTGTCAACAGCGGCGGCTTTGACGTCGTACTCAGCGGCAAGTCCGTCAATGAGACCGTCAATACCGGCGCGTACGAACAGCTCTACGCCCATGGCGTGGCCAGCAACACGACCCTGTCCGGCGGCAATCTCTATGACGCAGGCTCGACTCTCGGCACCACGATCAGCGGCGGCACCCTGATCGTCGAGGCCGGTGGCAGCGCCACGGGCACCCAGAACACCAGCGGCTGGTCCGTCGTCGAAAGCGGCGGCGTCACGAGCGGTGCCGTCATCAACGGCCGTACTGCTTTCCAGAGCGTCGCATCGGGTGCCGTGGACTCCGCATCCTCCATCATCAACGGCGCCAAGGAATGGCTGTCGGGCACTGCCGTCAATGACGTGCTTTCCGGCATTGGCGAACTGCACATCGCATCCGGTGCCGTCGCGTCCAACACGGCCGTCAGCACCCACGGACATGAATATGTCAGCGCGGGCGGCATCGCTTCGGGCTCGACCCTGTCCTATCAGGGCATGGAGTTTGTGGCCGGTTCCTCCGTGGAGGCCACGCTGACCACCAACAGCATCCAGATCGTCAGCGCAGGCGGTGTCGCAAGCACTGCAACGCTGTCCACCGGCGCTGTCCAGTACGACAACGGCACCTCCAACGAAACCGTCCTGAACTCCGGCGGCACCGAAATCGTGGGGCAGGATGGCCTCTCCTTCGGAACCGTCATCAACAACGGCGGCATCGAGAAGGTCAATGCTTACGGCACAGGTGTCAGCGAAACCGTCAACAAGGGTGGTGTTGAAGACGTTCTGTCCAATGGTCGGACTTACAACACCAATGTGACCGGTGGTGTGGAAAAGGTCGAAGCCGGCGGACGCACCGTCAGTACGAACCTGATCAGCGGCAGCGAAGTTGTCAGCTCCAGCGGCCAGGCCATCCAGACCGCTGTCAGCGGCGGCACGCTTGTGGACTCCGGCCTTGCCGACGGTACCATCATCACGGGTGGCTCCATGACGGTCGCAAGCGGCGGCTTTGCCAACGCCACAACCGAAACCCAGGGCAACATCACCGTCCAGTCCGGCGGCTCAACGGTTGGCACGCTCCTCAGCGGTGGTCAGGCTTTCGAGACGGTTCAGGCTGGTGGCGTCGAGAACGGTGCAACCGTCATTCGCGGCCATGAATGGATTGCAGGTTCGGCCTTCGGTGACAGCGCCACAACACTCGGCAAGATCGACGTCCTCTCCGGCGGTTACACCAGCGGCAGCACCATCACGCGCCACGCTCACGAGACGATCAGCGCAGGCGGCACGGCCGTTGGCACGGTCCTCGACCAGCAGGGCATGGACTATGTGTATGGCGCCTCCATCAGTGCCACGGTCGAAGGCGGCAGCCAGCAGTTCATCAGCGCAGGCGGCACGGCCAGCGAGACGACGGTTGGCAGCGGATCCGTCCAGTATGACGGCGGTCGCACCGATCACACCGTCCTGCAGAAGAATGCGTTCGAGACGGTCCTCTCCGGCGGCGTTGCTGACGAAACCAGCGTTGCTTCCGGTGCCTGGCTGACGGTTGATGCCGGTGGCGAGATCGACGAGACGATCCTTGCAGTCGGTGGCCATATCGATATCGACAGCCTGCAGTATGCCGGCGTGGCCAAGGCCGCCATCAACGGCGACACCCTCGTCGTTACCGAAGGCGGCACGAGCTACACGATCGACCTCGAAGGCGACTATTCCGGCTACCATGCCGATCTGACCGAAGACCGCGATGGCAGCACGGTTGTCACGCTCGCCAAGGGCAGCGAGATCTGCTTCCTGCCGGGCACGATGATCACGACGCCTTCCGGCACCACGGCCGTCGAAGTCCTGCGCATCGGTGACGAGGTTACGGCCTGGGTCGATGGCAGCCCCGTCAGCCGCAAGATCACCTGGGTCGGCAGCAAGCGCGTTCGTGCACAGGGTGGCGCCTCGGCTGACCTCTCCGGTCATCCGGTTCGTATCCTCAAGGATGCGATTGCTACGAACGTGCCGAACAAGGACCTGCTGGTCACGCCGGAACACTGCCTCTTCATCGATGGCCGTTTCGTGCCGACCCGCATGCTCGTCAACGGCCGCTCGGTGTTCTACGACCGCTCCATCAGCGTCTATGACTACTTCCACATCGAGACGGAAAACCACTTCGTCATCATGGCGGACGGCATGCTGACCGAGAGCTATCTCGATACCGGCAACCGTCGCACCTTCACCCAGCACGGTGAAGTCGCAAGCCTCGGTGGCCGTCAGAAGAGCTGGGAACAGGACGCTGCCGCAGCCCTGACCGTGGACCGCGCAACGGTGGAGCCGATGTTCCGCCAGATCGCGGACCGCGCCATCGCTGCCGGTCTGGAAAACCATGAGGCTGCTGCCGAACTGACCCAGGATGCGGATCTGCACCTTGTGGCTGATAACGGTACGGTCATCCGTCAGAGCCGTGAGGCCGCTGGCCGCGCGATCTTCATGATCCCTGCCGATGTGACGGCAGTCCGCATCGTCTCCCGCACGGCCCGTCCGTCCGAGACGGTTGGACCGTTCGTTGATGACCGTCGTGAACTGGGCATTCTGGTCGGCGATGTCGTCCTGTACGACTCCCGCGCCACGCGCTCCATCACGTCGCATCTGACGCAGGCCGATCTCGAAGGCTGGCGGATTGCTGATAACGCAGCCTGCCGCTGGACGGCTGGCAACGGCCTGCTGACGCTCGGTGAGCGTGATCAGGACAGCCTGGCCCTGCTCTCCATCGAGATCCGCGCCGCGGGCCCGTATCTCGCAGACAGCACAGTCGAGACTGCTGCCCAGTTCGCCTGATCCTTCAGGCTCCGCGGCGTTCCTTCACGGAACGCCACGGGACAGAAAAACCCGGGAGAGGCCTCGCCTTTCCCGGGTTTTTTCATGCCTGACGAAGTAGCGCCCGATCAGTTGTTCCAGCGGACACCGGCGAGCGGCTTCTCCAGCTTGGAGATCGGCTTGATGGTCCGGCAGTTGCCGCGCGGCTTGACGCCCTTGAGCAGGCTGAGCGCGAAGGGTACGGAATCATCAGCCGAAACATTGACCGCGCCGTTATGGGTCAGGCCCGGATACTGCTTCCAGGTCACGGGCGTTCCGGCGTCGCACATCGCCGCGACCGCATCGTACTGCTGGGACACGCCGGCCTCGTCATCCGCAAGTCCCGTTCCCACGAAGACCGGCATTTTCAGATGCGCGTCCGGGATAGTGAAAGCGGTATCAAAGCCCTGTTCCAGCGGCGAGCGGTCGCCAGTGAAGACGTTCTCTTCCGTCATGTCATGAGCGTTGGTGTATTTGAACAAATCGCCCAGGCAGGACTGACGCGCCTGATGGGAGAGCTCTTTTCCCTTCTCCGTCATGAACTGCCGCACATCCGCCTCCGGATGCAGGCTGGTCATGGAGCCTTCGACCGTCAGGATGCCGTAGGACGCCGACATGTGCGGGGATTCCGGATTGTCCCGCGTGATCTGCGGATGAGCCGTGTTCGCCGGGACGTGGAACGCGATCACGACGCCCGTCGCCACCGTACCCAGAACATGCAGGTCCGGCGCATATTGCGGAGCGAGCCAGCCGGTTCCAAGCGCCGCACCACCGCCCTGTGACTGCCCGACAAGGACAATCTGGTTGCGCAGCGTGCCCTTGTACTGCTGAAGCGAGGCGCGCAGCCCGTTCAGGACACTGTAGCCTTCGGGGCGATACATCAGATACGGATGCGGCCCCGGCGTTCCCAGCCCCTGATAGTCACTGGCAACCACGGCAAAGCCTGCGGCCAGCCAGCGGTCCAGATAGGCCCGGTCCCGCGAGAAATAGCCGCGCCATGAGGGGGCACAGATGTCGGCAATCCCGGTCGTGCCATGTTCCCAGGCCACAATCGGCCAGCCACCTTTGGGCGGTGTGCCCTTCGGGAAGATGATCTGCCCGGAGACGGCCACCGGCGCGGGCTCTCCGACACCGCTGACGGATGTGTAAAGCGTGCGGACGGCCAGACCGGCATTGTCCGGCAGGTGCTTGCCCTGAATTTCCTCGGTGCGGATCATGTTGCCCGGCCCGGACGGAAGCTGTGCCGGCGGCTGATAGAAGGCGCTGACGCCACCATCGCCGTGCGGGCGGTCCGGCTCGACTACTGCGACCTGCTGTTTCGGTGCGGGCTGCGGCGTGGCGCAGGCGGCGAGCGTTCCCAGTGCGCTGGCACACAGGAAAAGACGGGCAGGAAACTTCATAAGGCTCTCCAGCGGATGGGAAGGATGTCGTTGAGGGTCAAAGGCTTACTGGCCGAGGGCAACACCGTCGCGATGCGGATCGCCCCAGCCGGTGAGCCCGTCCGGACCAATGGTGATGGCCTGCACGGCGGCATTCATCACGGCAGGATGCGGGTGATGGCCCATGCTCTCAAGCGCGGATTTCAGTTCGGCGGCTGACGTGCCGTGTTCCAGTTCTTCCGCGCGGTTCTGCGCGCCGATGCGCGGCTGTTCGATGGCCGTGCGAATGTTCTGGCCCCAGGCAAGATGGCCGACCAGCGTCTGCACCACGGAATCAATGATCCGCGCGCCACCGCCAGCGCCCACGATCACTTCAGGCTGGCCATCCGCGCCGAATACGATGGTCGGCGCCATCGTTGTGATGGGCCGCTTGCCGGGGGCCGCGATATTGGCGACCGGCTGTCCGTCCACGACAGGATGCGTTGCGAAATTGGTGATCGCGTTGTTGAGCACCACCCCATCCACGACAATATCCGCCCCGAAGTTGAGATTGATGGTCGTGGTGAAGGACAGCGCATCTCCGGCAGCATCCCGAATGGCCAGATGCGTCGTGGCGGGCACGGTCATGGCATCGGACGCTGGCAGACTGGCCAGACGGCTCTTCAGCACGCCCGGACGCACCTGCCCTGCCGCCTCCCCTTTCGAGACGAGAGCCGCACGCGCGTCCAGATAGGCCGAGCTCAGCAGTTCATCCGTTGCAACGGGCGTGTAGTCGGGGTCGGCGGCATATTTGCGGCGGTCGGCCTCTGCCAGACGCGAGGCTTCGAGCAGAAGATGCGCAGCCTCGACGCTGCCGGGGTGGTACTGGCCGATCTTCAGACGATCAAGAATCGCAAGCTGCTGGAGCACGGACAGTCCACCCGCAACCGGAGGCGCTGCAGAGCAGATGCGGCGGCCAAACGCCTCGACGCAGAGCGGCGCGCGCTCACGGACCTTGTAGGCTGCCAGATCCTTCGGCGTGATGTGCCCCGGATACGGCCCTGTCGTCACGGCAGCGGAAATCTTCCGGGCGAAAGCGGGGCCATAAAAATAGTCCGCACCCTTTGCCGCCACCTGCGTCAGCGTCTCGGCCAGAGCAGGATTGTGCAGGATCGTGCCTTTGGGCAGCGGATGACCGTCCGCATCGAAATAGGCTTTGAAACTGGCTTTCCGCGCGAGTTCCGGACGTTCCGTCAGGACGAGATGCAGGTAGCCGGGCATCGCATAGCCATTGCGGGCCGTAGCAATGGCCGCCTGAAACAGATCGGCCCAGGGGAGCTTGCCGTAACGTTTGTGCAGAAACTCCAGCGTCCGCAGCGTGCCCGGGACGGCGACGACGCGCCCGCTGCGTTCCAGCAGAGCGTGAGGAATGGCGTGCCCGTCCGAATCATGCGCGTAATCCTGCGGCACGATGGCAGGAGCGGCGGCCAGACCGTCATAAAACGAGAGCTTTCCGGCGCCTTTGTCCCAGTACAGGATCGTGGACCCGCCCCCCAGACCGGAGGCCTGCGGCTCGACCACCGCCAGCATCATCTGCCCCGCAATAGCGGCATCAACCGCACTGCCACCGCGGCGGATCACATCCATCGCGGCCTGCGAGGCCAGCGGATTGGCGGTGGCAGCCATGGATGTCGTGGCCGTGCTGGGCTGGGCAACCGGAGCCGGACTGACAGCCGCATGCTCCGTCTGCGCACATCCGCCCAGCGCCAGTGTCTGCACCAGTCCCATTATGCCGAACACTCCGCACAGACTGGCCCGGCTCCGGCTGAAAAGATGGTTGCGCGCCAATGGACGGGATGCAGGAAATGCTCTGGAATGCATGATGCAGCACATACTTTCATGGTCGGAACGGAAAACATCGTAACAGGATCGTTACGGCCTTCAATCGCCCCGATAAATGCTGCTATGATGGAAACATTATCAACCAACGGTTTGCAATGAACGTTTTTCAGGCCATGACCACCTTCATGGCGGTCGTCGAGACAGGAAGCATGACCGCCGCTGCAGAACGCTGCGGCATTTCCCCCACAATGGTGGGCAATTACGTGCGCCTTCTGGAAGAACGACTGGGCACGAGCCTCCTGCGCCGCACGACGCGCCGGCAGAGCCTTACGGCTTTCGGGGCTGTCTATTTCGAGAAATGCCAGTCCATTCTCAACCTGCTGGATGAGACCGAACATCTGGCACAGGCGGCGCAGACCCTGCCCTCCGGCACATTGCGGGTCACGGCGCCGGTCACTTACGGCACCCAGAGCGTTACCCCCTGCCTGGCCCGCTATCTGGCTGAAAATCCGTCCGTGGATGTCGATCTGGTGCTGACGGAACGCAGCGTGGATCTGACGCATGAGAAGTTCGACATCGCGATCCGCCTTGGCGTGCCGGAGCCTTCCTCGCTCATGTGTCGCCGCCTGACGGATTACCGTATGACGCTCTGCGCCTCCCCGGACTATCTCGCCCGCCGGGATGAACTTCTGGTTCCGCAACAGCTTGCGACGCATGATGCGCTGGCCTTTGCCTATACGCCGTCGTCGCCCTGGCACTGGGCGCGGCATGAATGGCATTTCGAGAGCCCCAAGGGGCGCGTGACGGTGGAAATGCGCCGGCGCGGCCTGTTCAACAGCACGCAGGCCATGCGCCGCGCCGCTCTGGGAGGTCTTGGTGTCGCGATGCTCCCGACGGATCTGGTGCAGGAAGATCTGAAAGCCGGAACCCTTCAGTCGCTCCTGCCCGATTATACCCTACCCTCACGGCCGATCTATCTGCTGTATCACAAGGAACGCTACAGCGCGCCAACGCTGCATTCCTTCATCCAGTTCATGATGCGCAATCTTGGCGACCGCCAGACCGGGTCAGGGCAGATCGGGCCCGGCGCATCATGACCACCGGCGACAGGCTTCTCCCACGACCCGGGATGACGCTGCCTGTCATCGCCTCCATTCTCGGCAACATCATTGAATATTATGATTTCGTAATATACGCGTCCTTCTCGGCCTCCATCGGCCGGACATTCTTCCCGTCCGGACTGGCGCTGTCGCAGGTCGCCCTGACCCTCGCCACTTTCGGCTTCACCCTGCTCGCCCGCCCCGTCGGCGCCATCGTTCTGGGGATCTGCACGGACCGCAAAGGTCGCACCTTCACGATGATCCTGTGCATCCTGCTCATGGCTTTGGGCAGCCTACTGATCACGATCACGCCCGGCTACCAGACCATTGGAATCGCCGCACCTGCGCTGATCGTCACCGCGCGCCTGCTGCACGGTTTTTCCCTTGGTGGAGAATTTGGAAGCGCCACCTCTTTCCTCATCGAACAGGCGCCGGGCCATGAGGCGCGGGCCGCAAGCTGGCAGGCCATCGGGCAGATCGTCGCTTCGCTGACCGCAGCCATCGTCACGCTTGGCCTGACGCTCCTGCTGCCGATACAGGCCTTTGACAGCTACGGTTTCCGCATCGCCGCCGGGCTTGGCGCGCTTGCAGGGCTGGCGGCCCTGATCCTGCGCTTCAGGCTTGTCCGGAACCAGCCGCCTGCCCTGCCGGTCACATCGCCCTTCTCTTCCCCTTTCCTGCGTCGTGAGAACCTGTTCCGCACGGTCGCCGTCATGGGTGCTGTCGCTCTGGGCAGTGGCATCACCTATCTCGGCATCTACATGCCGCATTATGCCCGGCTGCACTTTCATGTTGCCGCGTCCCACGCCTATGCCTCAGCGCTGCTGACCTATGGCGGACAGCTTCTGTTCACACCCCTGCGCTGGAAACTGGCCGACCATTTCGACAGGACCCACAGCATCCGGCCCATGCTCCTGTCCTGCGCAGTCCTGCTCTGCCTGCCCTGGCCGATGTTCCGGCTGGTCGCATTCTGGCCCGAGAGCATTCTGCTGATGCCGCTGCTCTTCAATGTCGCAGGACTGCTCTATTTCGCAGCCCTCGACGGCTTCATCGGCATGCTGTTCCCTGACCGTCTGCGCGGACGCGGCCTGACAATCGGCTATTCCTTCGGGGTGGTCCTGTTCGGCGGTCTGGCTCCGCTGACAAACGCGGCTCTCATGTCCTGGAGCGGTACGGAGCAGGCCCCAGCCTTCTACCTGGGTCTGACCGCACTGATCTCCGCAACGGCGATATTCCTGTCACGACGCCTGATCTGACAGGCGAACGTTCCGGAGTTTCCATGTTGCTGTGACGCAATGGAAACCCCTGCTTCATGACAGACTATGAAACTACCAATTTTTCCTTGGGAATGTTCTTATGAACGCCTCCTTTATCTCAAGCCACAGATTCATAACGGTACCGTAGCGTTAGTTTTTTCAGGATCCCGCCAGAAATGTCTTTCAGAATCCCCTCTCCGTCAGGCCCCGTGCGTCCCAGCCGACTGCCCGCGTTCTCCTTTCTGATGGGAAGAGGGAAAAAATTTCTGGCAACTGCCACGATCCTCAGCGGCGCAACCGTTCTGGCCGCAAATGCGGCCTATGCCGAAGACGCTACGAAGCCGAAGCACAGCCGCAAGACCGCCCAGCACGCACCACGCACCGTGGCAGAACCCAAGGGCGGTCAGGAATCCATCAGCGTTCTCGGACAGCGCGGTCAGGCCCCTGGCGGCGGCATGATGCGGGCAGAAACGGCGGCGCGTTCGGTCCAGTCGGTCACGCAGGCCTATATCGAGATGCAGAGCCCGACCAGTTCCCCGCTCGACCTGATCAAGAACCTGCCCAGCGTCAATATTTCGACGCCAGATCCTTCCGGCAACGAAGGCGGCTCCATCAGCAGCCGTGGCCTGTATGACAACGACATCGGCTTCCTGCTCAACGGCATGCCGATCGCCAACGGGTCTTCAACGTCTGCGTCGAATTTCATCCAGAACTACATCGACAGCAACAACATCGCCTCGGAATCCATGACGCCGGGTTCGATCTCGGTCGAAGATCCGCTGACCTCCGCCGCGGCTGGTGCGCTGAGCATCACCACCCGCGCGCCTTCGCAGAAGTTTGGCGGTTTCGTTTCCGGCAGCTACGGCTCCTTCAACACGTCGCGCGAATTCATCCGCCTGGACAGCGGCGAGATCGGTCATTCCGGTATCACGAGCTATGCCTCGTTCTCGAACATGCATTCAGACGCCTGGCGCGGCTCGGGTACCAGCGAGCGCAAGCACATGGATTTCCGGATGACCAAAAAGATCGGTGAGCGCAGCGCCATTGATCTGTTCGTGGGCTACAACCACTCGTTCTATTACCAGAACCGCTATCCGACGATGGCGAACTTCTACGCGGACAAGAACGGCCTGCCGGTCACAACCCCCATCAGCTACACCGCGACCTTCAGTGCGACGTCCCCCAGCAGCTATTACGGCACGCATGGCTCGGACAAGGACCAGTTCTATGCGTCCCTGCCGATGCATTTCGCGCTGAACCATCTCTTCAGCGTCACCATCACGCCCTATTACCAGCGCGGCGCCATCACACTGAACAGCGCCTCGCGCCTGCAGGAAGGCCATACCTATGCGGGAACAGCCCTGCAGAAGGTTGACCTGAATGGTGACGGCAAGATCAGCACGGCCACACGCGCGGCCGTCTCGAGCAATGCCATGTCCCTCAACCAGCAGGGCGGCGTCGTCGCCAGCCTGCACTGGCATGGCGAGAACAACGACGGCCAGATCGGCTACTGGCACGAGGAGAATTCCTATTCCCTCAAGACGCCTCTCTCGCGCATGAACCAGGTCACGGGTGCCCAGCCTTCGGACACGGATACGGCCGCCTATTACCGCACCACCAGCGGCAACATCTATTACTCAACGAACTATCTCGGCTCCTACAGCCTCAATTCCGGCTTTATGGAAGACACGCAGCACTTCCTGAACCGCACGATGTCGCTGACCGGCGGGATCAAGGTTGTCTCCGAAACGCTGCGTGGACAGGACTTCCTGACCAGCACGGCCAGCCGCTCGAACCACACCTTCGTCTCACCGATGCCCCGCATGTCCTGGTCCTGGGACTTCGCGCCCCATCACCAGATCTACATCAATGCCGAGGGTGATTTCCGCGCGCCATCCCCCGTCAACCTCATCACACGCTACAGCACCTCCACGGGTGCGATGACCACCTCGGGGGCCAATGTAAAGCCGCAGTATTCCATCAAGGAAGAGTTGGGCTATCGTTATACGGGTAACGTGTTCCTGGCGGATATCAGCGTTTACAATTTCAACGTCACCAACCGCCTGCTGTCACTCAACACCTACAGCAATGACGTGCCTGTCAGCACGACGCTCAATACGGGTGGCGAGACGATCCGCGGCGTGGACCTGATGCTGTCCACCAAGCCGCTGTTCCACCGCTTCCGCCCATATCTGTCGTTCGAATACCTGCACGCCACAATGGACAACAACCTGCCGGTTGCTGCGGATAACGGTTCGATCGACTATCTGAAGACCAAGGGCAAGACGCCGATCATGACGCCAAAGTTCATGGGCAGCATCGGCCTGACCTATACGGAAGGTCCGTTCTTCCTGAATGCCAGCATCCGCTACACGGACAAGCAGTATTCCTCGTTCATGAACGACCAGGCCATGCCGTCCTACTTCTCGGACTCGCTGTCCCTGGGCTACCACCTGCCGAAGTTCTTCATCGCGCAGTCGCCGGTCTTCAAGCTGAACTTCACCAACCTGACCGGCCAGTACAAGCTGGGGGGCGTCTATAACTTCTCGGAAAATGCGAAGGCCACGACGGGTGTGTACGGCAACAAGATCTCGGCTGATTCCGCGCCGTCCTATTACATCCAGCCGCCCTTCTCGATGATGGGCTCGCTCTCCACCAGCTTCTGAAGCAACGACGGCTCCCTCATATCGAGGGAGCCGTTTTCGGTCTCAGGCGACGAGACCGCCATCCACCAGAATGGATGCACCCGTGATGTAGGACGCATCCGGGCTGGCGAGGAACGACACGGTGCGGGCAATATCATTGACCTTGCCGTAGGATTCCGTGGCCGTGAATTTGCGAATGACAGCAGCGGCCGCGCCGTCCTCGGGGTTGAGATCCGTTGCAATCGGGCCGGGCTCGACGACATTTGCCGTAATACCCTGCGGACCGAGATCCCGCGCCACACCCTTCGTAAAGCCGATCAGACCGGCCTTCGTTGCCGAATAGAGCGAGATGCCCGGGAACGGCGCGCGCTCACCGAAAGCCGAGCCGATATAGATCAGGCGGCCACCCGTCTTCATGTATTTCAGCGCTTCGACCGTCTCAACCATTGCAGCGCGCAGGTTGAGGTTCAGAACATCCTCGATCTGCGTGACGGTCATCTGGGCGATCGGGCCATAGGGATAGATGCCCGCGTTACACACGAGTGCGTCCAAACGTCCGAACGCCTCATGCGTCTTCGTAATAGCTGCGATATTGCCGTCCGTGCTGCCGCCATCGGCCTGAACGGCGACGGCCTTGCGGCCCAGTGCCTCGACTTCTGACACGACCTTCTGCGCAGCTTTTTCGTTGCGGGCATAGGTGATGGCGATATCAAAGCCATCCTGCGCCAGCTTCAGCGCGATCGCTGCACCGATACCGCGTGATCCACCGGTAATGAGCGCTACTCTCTGGGTCATAATCCAGTTCCTTCTGACTGCATTGACGAAAAATCCGTCTTGAGCGGTCGGATCATGAGGCATTTCCGGATCAGACCCAACCACCCACAGAACATTGTGAAGACAGATCCCCACCACAGGCCTAGAACGCACCTTATGTCGGAACAGCAAAAGCCCACAGACACCCGCCGAAGCTGGACGGATATTGTCGCAGGTCTTTCCCTTGCCTCGGTGAATATTCCGCAGGTTCTGGGCTATACGCGCATCGCGGCCATGCCAGCAGTCACGGGGCTTTATACGGTCCTGCTGCCACTTGTGGCCTTTGCAGCGTTCGGTTCGTCCCGGCATCTGGTCGTGGCTGCCGATTCCGCGACGGCTGCCATTTTCTCAAGTGCCATCGGCAAGATGGCACCGCCCGAAAGCGCGCATTACATCGCGCTCGTCAGCATGACCGCACTCCTCTGCGCGGCACTTCTGCTGGTGGCGCGGGTTTTCCGGCTGGGGTTTCTGGCGGATTTCCTGTCACGCACCGTGCTGACGGGATTTCTGGCCGGGGTGGGCGTGCAGGTCTGCATCGCCATGCTGCATGACATGCTGGGCGTATCGGTCAGCGCGCATAATCCGCTGGTGCAGGCCTACGAGACCCTTCGCCAGATCACGCATGGGAGCCTCATGGTCGCGGGTCTTTCGGCGGTGACGGTCGGCATTCTCATGACCGGGCAGCGCCTTGCGCCGCATCTGCCGGCCGGGCTCTGCGTCGTGATCGGCAGTATCGCACTGAGCATGGGGCTGAACCTGTCCCATCACGGTGTCCCGACACTGGGGCATGTCGCGGGCGGGTTGCCGCATTTCGGTCTGCCAGATGTTTCCTGGAACGAGCTTCTCGCCCTCCTGCCCGTCGCGGCGTCCTGCGTGTTCGTCATCATCGCGCAGAGTGCGGCCACGTCCCGCGTGTTCGGGGAGCGGTTTCATGAAACCGTTGATGAGAACCGCGATTTGCTGGGGCTGTCGGCGGCCAATGTCGCAGCGGGACTGAGCGGGACTTTCACCGTCAATGGCAGCCCGACCCAGACGGCCATGGCCGTGCGTTCCGGTGCCCGCACGCAGTTGGCGCAGGTCACGTTCGCCTGCGTGACGCTCATGGTGCTGCTGTTTCTTACGCGCCCGCTGGAAGCCCTGCCCCGCTGCGTTCTGGCGGGGATCGTCTTTACCGTTGCGGTCGGCATGGTCGATCTGAAAAGCCTGCGTGCGATCCGGCAGGAAAGCCCGGGTGAGTTCTGGCTGGCCGTTACGACAGCGGCTGTCGTGGTCGGTGTCGGCGTCGAGGAAGGCATTTTCCTTGCCATCGCGCTCTCGCTGTTCCGCCATGTCCGGCACAGCTACGAGCCGCATACGATGGTGCTGCAACAGTCCTCGACGGCCGGGGTTCTGGAAGCCCTGCCTGCAAAAGACGGGCTGGAAAGCGCGCCCGGGCTGATCGTCTTCCGCTTCTGCGCGGATCTGTTCTACGCCAATTCGACGCGCTTTCGGCAGGATTTGCTGGATCTGGTGGAGCATGCGCCCCATCCCGTCCGCTGCGTCGTGCTGGATGCAAGCCCCGTCACCGACATTGACTATTCCGCCGCTGCCGACCTGCGGGACCTGATCGCGCAACTGCACCAGCGCGGCATTGCGCTGCTCTTTGGGCGGGTGAGTGTCTATCTGCGCGCCGATATGGACCGGCACCACATCACCCCGGCCCTTGGGGACGGCAATATCTACGCCGAACTGCATACGGCGCTGAAAGCCGCCCACCAGATCCTTGGGGATACGGCTGCATCCCCGTCGCCCGTCAGGCCTTCCTGACGAACTCGGATTTGAGGTTCATCGCGCCGATCCCGGGGATCTTGCAGGCGATGTCATGCCCGTCGCCACCGTCCGAAAGGCGGATGTTCTTCACCTTGGTGCCACCCTTGACGACCATGGACGAGCCCTTGATCTTCAGATCCTTGATGACCGTCACGCTGTCGCCATCGGCCAGGACATTGCCATTGGCATCGCGGATCTCGGCAGAAGCCTCGCCGTTTTCCGCTGCCGTGTCGGCCGGGTTCCACTCATGCGCGCATTCCGGGCACATCCACAGCGCACCATCCGGATAAACATGTTCGCACCCGCAGACGGGGCATTTCAGATTGCTGTCCATGATCGGCCTTTCTCGTTTGTGGCCGGACCCTACTGCACGCGCAGCACATTTCAAAACGGGGCTCGCCCGTTTTCGTAATCTGTTCCTTCAGCGCACAGCGCGCTATCAACGGCGCCTGACACATCACGCAATGCTGACGGAAAGACCGTTCCCATGCCCGACCCCACGCCACAGCCCGTTGCCGCCTCCCTCACCCGGGCGGCCATTTTTCTGATCCTGAACATCCATCCCGGCACGGATGCGGAAAAGACCATCCGCAGCCTGTGCGCGGACCTCTCGGGGCTGCGTCGTACGGTCGGTTTCCGGGACCTGAACGGACAGATGTCCTGTGTTCTGGGTTTTGGGTCTGCCGCCTGGGACCGTCTTTTTCCCGGTCCGCGCCCGAAGGAACTGCATCCGTTTCAGGAAATCAAAGGCGTCCATCACGCCGTTTCCACGCCCGGCGACATGCTCTTTCACATCCGCGCCACGCGTATGGACATGTGTTTCGAGATGGCCAAGCTGGTCATGGACCGCCTGCGCAGCGTGTGCACGGTTGTCGATGAAGTGCATGGCTTCAAGTATTTCGATGACCGGGACCTGATCGGCTTTGTGGACGGCACGGAAAACCCGGAAAACGCCGCTGCGTGCGAAGCCGCGATCATCGGCGATGAAGACCCGGCTTTCAAAGGCGGCAGCTACGTCATCACCCAGAAATACTTCCACGATCTCGACGCCTGGAACACCCTGCCGATCGAGATGCAGGAAAAGATCATCGGCCGCAAAAAGCTTTCCAATGTCGAGCTTGATGACAAAACAAAGCCCGCTTACGCCCATAACGCCCTGAATGTCGTGACGCGCAACGGCAAACAGGTCGATATCCTGCGGGACAACATGCCGTTCGGTGAAGCCGGCAAGGGCGAGTTCGGCACCTATTTCATCGGCTATGCCCGCTCCCCGTCCGTGACCGAGGAAATGCTGCACAACATGTTCGTCGGCAAGCCGGAAGGGAATTACGACCGCCTGCTGGATTACAGCCGCCCCGTCACGGGCACGCTGTTCTTTGTTCCGTCAGCCGATTATCTGGACGATCTCGACGCCTGATCGCGCAGGCAGGTCTGAAGGTCCGTCGCACCCCGCAAGGGCGTGCGCGGACGGTCATACCGGCCGTCCACAAAAATCCCCGTCATTGTGGCATAGGACTGCGCGGCTTCGGGGCAGAAGCCGTGACTGCGATAGAACTCCAGCCATTGCGGACGCGGGATTTCATCCATCGTCACAGTCTGCTCCAGCACGGCGCTGAGCGCTGTGGCAACGTCTTCCGGCGTGTAGGTTTCGGGGCCTTCGATGCTGTAAGTGCCCGTCTCTTCAAGAGGCGCGACCAGAAGACGGGCCGCCAGTTCGCCCACATCCTGCGGCGCGACCATCGGGGCTTTGAGCCCCTTGGGAAGCAGGCTGGGAAATACCCCTGACTGCCGCGCAGTGGACAGGGCACCGAACCAGTTGCTCATGAAATACGCCGCTCGCACGATACAGAGCGGCACTCCCGTTTCCCGTGCGCCCTGCTCGAAGGCGTACAGGCTCCCAAGGTCTCCGCAATGCGGCTTGTCCTGCGCGCCATAGGTTGACTGCACGACGATCTTTTCCAACGAGGCGCCCCGGACGGCTTCAAGGATGGAATGAACCGTGCGGCGCTCTTCATGGTCCACATCCAGCGTTGGGCTGGCGGGCGGGTTCAGCAGAAATGCGCGCCGGGCTTTGCAAAAAGCTGCCGTCAGGGCCGCCGTGTCGTGAACATCGAGCACGGCCACGCTGGCCCCACGGGCAGACCATGCAGCAGCCTGTTCCGGACGGTGCAAAACAACCGTAACCGCCCGCTCCTGCTCCAGCAGAATTCTGGCGACCGTGCCGCCCACATGCCCTGAGGCCCCGAGAACAAGATCCATGTCGTCTCTCCCTGCGCGATGTTTACGGGGAAAACGGATCAGTGTTCCAGATAGAACTCGATGGGAACCGTCAGGGACAGCGGATCGCCCTGCACGCTGTCGGGCGGAATGGGCAGCGGTTCGGCACGGTGGATCAGGGCCAGCGTCTCCGCGTCCAGCAGGTCATGCCCCGCGCTGCGCTTGAGGCTGGCGCTCAGAACATGGCCTTTGCGGTCCATGACGAAATGCAGCAGGGACGTTCCTTCCTGATGCGTGGACTGGGCTTCCTGCGGATAGCGTTTGAACCGTTCCAGACGCGCCAGAAGCTCACCCTGCCAGGTGACGGGATCATGCGATGCATGGCTGGACGTAGTGGCCGAAGCGGCGCTCGGGCTGGTCGTGGGCGGGGCTTCCACAGTGCGCGGGGCCGTTGTCTTTTCCGCAGGCGGCGCTTTGACCGGAACGGGCGGGAGCGGCTTGTGCACAGTTGGTTTGTGCGACCTGATCTTTTCCAGCTTGGGCACCGGGACCGGAGGATTGGGCGCGGGGCTTGGTGGGGCTTCGACCTTGGGCGGATCTTCCGGCTGTGGCTCCGTCGAGGCCACTGCCTGCTGCGGGCCGGGATCGACATCCTGCTGCGGAGCCGGAACCGGCGCGGGGACAGGAGCGAGATCGATGCTGATCGCAGCCGGGGGCGGTTCCGCCGCCAGAATGGGCTGGGGATGGGCGGACGTCACTGCCCAGAACAGGACAGCCCCCGTGAGGATGACAACGCTCAACGCCGAGCCACCCCAGAGCCTTGCACTCCAGCGGTCTTCCACACGACAGGTCGCGGCGTACCATTCCCGGAAACTCGGCAGCGTCGGTTGCTCGGAGATCAGCCCGTCCGACATCAGGGCGTTGTTCCGGTCGTCTGGCCCTGCAACGTCACGAGGGCCACCTTGAGATAACCCGCGCTTCGCAGATGATCCATGACGTCCATGAGCGTGCCGTAATCCACCGTCTTGTCGGCACGCAGGAAGATGCGTTCGTCGCGGTTGCCCTTGGTCGCGGCGGCGAGCGCTTCCGTCAGTTGCGCGGCGGGCACATCGTTTTCGCCGAGGGCCAGATTGTGGTCTGCCTTGACGGTCAGGAAGACGGGCTCGTCCGGCCGGGGTGCCGTCTGCTGCGTGGAGGACGGAAGATCGACGGGGACGTTGACGGTGGTGAGCGGCGCCGTGACCATGAAGATCACGAGCAGCACCAGCATGACATCGATAAACGGCGTGACGTTGATTTCATGCGCTTCGAGCACACTTTCGTCCGCATGGCGGATCCGGATGGCCATGGAAATTTACTCTGCCGCAGCCAGCGTATCGCGCCCGAAGCGGAGCACCTTGCCGCCGCTGATCCCGCGCGCCAGATCCCGCGAGACGAGACGCATTACGAGTGACGTCAGATCCGCAACGCAGGCGCGGCAGGCTGCCGTCTGGCGGGCGAGATGGTTGTAAATGACCACGGCCGGAATGGCGGAGACGAGACCAAGTGCCGTGGCCAGAAGTGCTTCGGCAATGCCCGGTGCCACGACTGCGAGGCTGGTGGCATGGGCGGCCGCAATGCCCGTGAAGGACGACATGATGCCCCAGACCGTGCCGAACAGCCCGACGAACGGAGACGTCGCACCGATAGTCGCGAGAACGCCCGTCCCCCGCATCAGGCGGCGGCCTTCAGCGGCTTCCAGCCTTTCCAGATGCAGGACAATGCGCTCCTTGATGCCCTCACGGTCCCCCGGAATGTCCTGCGAGCGCTGACGCTCCACTTCGGCAGCCATGACCATGGCATGGGCGATGCCGGAGCCCGATCCGGTGCGCGTCCACTCCTCGCCGATATCCAGCGTCTCGGCGTCTTCGAGCGTGATTTCCGATTTCTTCAGACGCGAGCGAAGGCGCTGCAGTTCAATGGTTTTGGCAATGAAGATCGTCCAGGTCACCAGCGAGGCCATCGCAAGGATTGTCATGACGCCCCGCACGACCGGGCCGGCGTCGAGAAACATCTGCCAGGGGGAAAAGCTAAGGGACATCACGGCACCTGTTGGACTGCGGGGATATTAATCCGACGATAATGAGAGTCATTCTCACTATCAAGAATGATTCGGCGGCTCTTCCGTGTCGTATCGTGTCCGCAGTCCTGAGAGGGCCCTCATAAAAAAAAGCCCCGGTCTGACCGAGGCTTTCTGTCTTATTCCTGATGCGGATGATGGCCGCCATGGCCCGGGCCGCCACCATGTGGATTTTGCAGCGCTGCGACCACGGCGTCATTAACCGGATGCCCTGAGGCTTTTGCAATATCCTCAAGCGTCTGGTCCCCTGAGCCGACCGTATAACCCTGCGACTGGAGGCGATGGACCAGTCCGTCCGCATCCATATGGACCAGCGGCGCAAGCTGTGTGAGCGGCGCGTGTTCCAGAACCGGCAGTGCCATGAAAGCCGTCTGCCGGTTACCCGCATGTCCGCTGGGCGCCTGGAAGAAGAACGGAATGCAGGCTGCAAACGCGATGATCAGCGGCACATACAGCGTCTTGCGACGGGCGTAATTGACCAGCGATGTCCAGTTCTTCACCAGATGCAGGATGAAGGGTGCGAGAAGCACCATGCTCAGCCATTCATGGATGGGATGAAACGCTGTTGGCCCCCAGTGAAAGAACAGCGCCACGCCTGTGACGCCGGAGACAATGAAGAACCCGGTCGTCAGTGGGGTCCCATATCGGTTCATGAATGTCTTGAACATGTTGCTTTCTTGTGCCGGGACATGCCCAGACGCAGGTTGATTTGAAAGGGAATTACTCAGGACAATAGCGGCTGACTTCGAGCCCCGTCCCCACAGGCAGGGGCACGCTCAGCATGTGGGGGATTGCACGGACGGCCTCCCGATATTTCTGTGCATCCTCGCCACCAGGAATACGCATGTTGTCCGCAACGATAATGGCGCCCGGACTGAGTTTCGGCAGAACGGCCTCAAGACAGGGCACGTACAGGTCCTTCCATAGGTCCATCAGGACGAAGTCGATGCCGTCGTCCATCTGTCCGATCAGCTCCAGCGCATCGCCGTTGCGAAAATCAACGTAGTCCGAGAGCCCGGCGCGTTCAGCCATCTCGCGGGCATAGGCGATCTTGTGAGTCTCAAGCTCCATCGTCACCAGCCGTCCGCCCGCACTACGCGCAGCCTCGGCCAGCCAAATGCTGGAATAGCCGTAGGATGTTCCCAGTTCGAGAATGGTCGGCTTGTCCAGAGACCGCGCCAGGATGCTGATGAGCTGTCCGGTCCGGCGCCCTACCGCCAGAAACCGCTCCGAGTTTGGCCGCTGAACCCCGGCAATCCGCTCCTGCCGTTCGGCTTCAAGCCGCTCGTGATAGAGTTCGAGAACCTGTGTGACACGATCATCCATGAGAGTGTTTCCTTTCTCCAGATACCCATCCTGTCACGGTTTCAGACGCTGTCACGTCACCATTCTGTATGAAAGAAAAACCGTTTGTAAGGAGCTGTTTCAGGTCAGGCTGCATGGCACACCTTCTTGTCTGAAGACACGCCATGCTTCGCCAGACACCGGCGCAGAACAGCCTGAAAAACAGGCTTCTGCACATATGGCCGGATCAGACCAAGTACGGCCTCGGGCACACCATCGACTGCCGCATCCAGCGCCTTAGTGAACGCCTCCGCCGCATCGGGCCATTCACCGTCCTCCAGTGAAAGCCGACCCAGATTGAGCCATGCCCAGCAGTCCCCGCCCTCGGCGGCGGCCAGATAGAACTGCCGCGCGCCTTCCGGATCAGGACTCTCTCCCGGTGCGCTCCCCTCTTCATGCATGAGCCCCAGCATGTTCAGCGCCTTCGCGTTCCCGGAGCGGGCCGCATCGACATAAAGCCGGTAAGCCCGACGGTGATTCTTCGGCACGCCCTCTCCCGTAAAAAAGAGATCGGCCAGATTGAACATGGCCCACCCGTCTCCGCCACGCAGGGCTGCCTCGAAGCAGCATGCCGCCAGTGCCGGATTGCGCGTCACACCCCACCCACGCTCATAGGCACGACCCAGCATGTTCAGCGCAACGGGATGACCACTCCGTGCGGCAATTGCGAAACAGGAAAAGGCGTCCTCGGCACAGCCCGCATCAAGATGGGTCTGTGCCAGGATCAGCTGTGCCTTCACCTGCTGCGGAACAGGCAAAGGCACAACGAGATGCAATATCCCGTTATCCTGACAGTCCTGTAGACCTGATGACATCGCGTTCCTCATGAAGCCCGGTCATTCATGACAGGTCGGTTCAGAACCCGACGCCGAAATTGCCCATGAACGTCCGGCCGGACTGTGGCACGGCACGGCCCGTATTGAAGGCCGAGGCATAGTTCAGATGATCGGACAGGTTGTTGGCGTTGAACTGCACATGATACCGGCCGTACTGGTAGGAAATCATGGTATTCAGCGAGAAATTGTACGGCATGCGGGCCGTGTTCGCCTCGTTCGCCCAGTAACCGGAGCTGTACTGCGCGCCACCACCGACACTCAGCTTGCCCTGACCTGGCTTCAGCAGCAGCGGAGACAGATTATAGGACGTCCAGACCGAGAAATTGTTGTGCGGGAGCTGCGGCGCCTGTTTGCCGGCCGTGGTGGAGGAATTGGTCACCTTGCCGCCCATGTAGGAATAGGCGCCGTAGATTTCCCAGTCCTTCGTAATCTTGCCCGTCAGGCTCAGCTCGGCCCCGCGGATCTCACGCCCGGTTCCCGCATCCTGGAAGCCGGTGATGACATTGCCGCTCTCGTCATAGGTATACGAGTTATTCTGCTCGATCTGATATAGCGCCGCCGTCATGCCCAGATGCTTGTTGAGGAAGTCCATCTTGGTGCCAACTTCAAACAGGTCGCTGCGCTGCGGCTTGAGGTTCCGGCCGTTGACCGGAACGTCCCCGATGCTGGACTGCGTCGTCACCTCGGACGCCACATCCGTCCCAACTGGCTTGTAGGAGCGTGAGAACGTGAAATAGACGCTCTTGTTGTCGTCCACGTCATACATCAGGCTCGCAGACGGGCTGAACTTGCTGGACGACTGGGACTGTGTTCCTGCAGCAGAGGCGGCAGCACTCCAGTAGGTGCTCTCGTAATTATCCCAGCGGAACGTCCCGAACAGGGAAAGGCGCTTCGTAATATGGATCTTGTCCGCCAGGAACAGGCCCAGATCCCGGAAATCCGCCGTACGATGCCCCGAAGACGGCCAGGTAATGTAGGTATTCGGTGCCGAGTAGTAGGGATTGCGGATCGTCTGGTCGTTCATGCGGTTCACATAAGTGCCCATGATCCGGTCATCTTTGGTGTAGTTGATGTCCACACCCGCGCTGATGTCATGCCGCAGGAAGCCCGTATTGAACTTCGCCCGCGCCATCATGACGTTCTGGATACCCCAGCCATCCTGATTATAGGCCGCGCCACCGCCCGCACCATAAGCCAGCGCCGGATTGCCACCCGCCAGAAAGGATGTGGCACATGACCCGGTACAGGCATTCGGGTTCGATGCGGAATAATCACGATGATAATGCGTAAAGCGCGTATCGTTATTGAATGTCAGCCAGTTTGCGATCTGTGACGAGAACTTCGACGTCACCATGTGGATGTTCGAATTATCCATGTTGAAACTGCGCGCATAACTCGTATCGCGGGCCAGTCCATGGCTCGTGATCGGGGAATAGATGCCGCCGATCTGGATCATCGGAACACCGTAATCCGGCGTGCCACGGCTGCCGAGCCACTGGTAATTCAGGTGATAGGTCGTCTTCGTCCCGATCCCGAAACCGAGGTCCGCCGCCACGCCGTAACGGTCCGTGCGGATGTTGTCGCGGTCGGCCACGTCCTGCTTGTTATACATGCCGTTCACGCGCAGGGCGGTATGCTTGCCAAGCTGGTAGTTCACATCCGCCGTGCCGCGATACTGCATGCCGCTGGCGAAGGTCTGGTCCAGATCGTAATGGTTGCCCAGATGCGCCTTTTTGAGCGTCTGGTTGATCACGCCACCCACATTGCCCGCGCCGAAATACTCGCCGCTCGGCCCCTTGATGACTTCGACGCTCTCGGTGTTGAAGGTGTCCCGCACATAGGTTCCAAAATCCCGCAGGCCATCTTCATAGATGTCGCCACGTGCCTGCTGGCCACGGATACGGAACTGGTCGCCGTTCAGGCCACCATTGCCCTCGCCCGTGGACATCGTGATGCCCGGAACATTGGCAAGCGCCTGATCCAGCGTGAACAGACGCTGCTGGATGATCAGGTCTTTCGGCACGACGCTGATGGTCTGCGGCGTGTCACGGACCGTGCCCGGCATGCGCCCGATATCGAGAGACGTGTTGTTCGTATTGCTCCCCTCAACGTCGGCCTGACCATGCACCCGCACGGCGGAGAGATTGATCGTGCTGTCGGTCGCGGTTGTTCCTGCCGTGTCCGTTCCATCCTGCGCCTCGGCCTCACCGGCTTCGGCCACACCCAGCCCTGCACCGAGTGCGAGCATGACAAGGGCAGACCATTTCTGGCCTGAACCTTCACGGGAGGACCGGAAAGACGGACCCGACAGGGAGGAGAGCGAAAAATCGTTTTCTTGCGGCATGCAACACCTGAACTCTGGAAACTACGCCACAGACCTTCCGACAGCTTTTCATCCGATCGGACCAGGTGCCGCTCCCTGCGACCGAAACGCTTCTGGTTTCAGCCTGCACACCCATGATCCGCCATCGGAAAAGAAACCGTCGCGACGTTCTGACTGAGCCCTGTTTCCCTCACTCCAGTTGTTAATGCAAATGATTCTCATTAGCAATATTGTGTAATAATGATGCTGTGTCCCCGTCGCCACACCCCGGAAGAGACTTTTACGCATGCGAAGCCATGCTCATCCATGATTTTCCCGGGAAGCCCTATCAGGTCCAATAGCGCGGATGTATGTTCGGGAAGAGATACGCATGAACTATTTCCCCGATGACATGAGGCTGAAGATACATGAAGATTTCTGACTGGATGGTACAATCAGAAGTAGCATTCGGAACAAGTGGCGCACGCGGACTTGTCACGTCCATGACGGACGCCGTCTGCTTTGCTTATACTGTTGGCTATCTGAAATATCTGGAGACAATCGGGGAGTTCAGTCCCGGAAAACCCGTGGCTATTGCAGGAGACCTGCGTCCGAGCACCCCTCGCATTCTGCGGGCATGCGCTGCCGCCATCGTGTGGATGAAAGGCAAGCCGGTCAATTGCGGTCTGGTTCCTACACCCGCGTTAAGCTTGTATGCATTTTCACGGAATATGCCGTCACTTATGGTGACAGGAAGCCATATCCCCAGCGATCGAAACGGCATCAAGTTCAACCGTGCAAAGGGAGAGTTCCTCAAAAGCGACGAAACCGGCATGCGCGAACAGGACGTCAGCCTCCCGCACGGATGGTTCGATGATCAGGGTACCCTGACGGCCGATATCACGCTTCCTGCCGTCACAGATGTTCTGCCGGAATATATTTCACGCTACGTGGATTTTTTTGGTCCCACGGCGCTCTCCGGAAAGACACTTGGTGTGTACCAGCATTCGGCCGTAGGACGAGACGTGCTGGTATCCATTATCGAAGCATTGGGCGGAAAAGCCGTTGCTCTGGGACGTTCGGATGTTTTCGTTTCCGTCGATACGGAGGCAGTGCGTCCGGAAGATATCGTTCTTGCGCGCGACTGGGCACAGAACGGCGAGTATGACGCCATCCTGACAACGGACGGGGACTCAGACCGCCCTCTTCTCACGGATCAGCATGGGCGCTGGCTGCGGGGAGACGTCCTTGGAATTCTGGCGGCACAGAGCCTCGGCGCCGCTTCGGTGACCACACCTGTCAGCAGCAATACGGCCCTCGAAGCTTCGGGAATTGTTCCGTCCATACGTCGCACCCGGATTGGCTCACCTTACGTCGTGACGGGAATGATGGATGCCGTTGAGGCGGGCAATGTTCCGTCCGTTGGTTACGAAGCCAATGGCGGGTTCCTGCTGGCCAGTGATATCAACCATCAGGGAAAATTTCTCGCTGCCCTGCCAACCCGGGACGCCGTCTTACCAATGATCTGTGTCCTGACCTCGGTTCAGGACGGGCAGCGCGGTGTTGCGGAACTTCTTGAAACACTTCCGCCGCGTTTCACACAGAGCGACCGTTTGCAAAACATCCCCAGAACGCAGAGTGAAGCACGCCTGACCATGTTACGCGAGGACGTTGCGGGTGTCAGCGAAATGCTGGGTTTCGTTGATGCCTGTGGTCCCGTTGCAAAGGTCGATGAAACGGATGGTATCCGCATCACTTTCCATCAGGATGACATTATCCATCTGCGCCCGTCAGGAAATGCTCCGGAACTACGGGTATATGTTGAGGCATCCACGCCTCAGCGGGCCGAAGAACTTCTGACGCTGGGTATGGCGGCAGTAGGCCGCTGGATGGCGTAACACAACTCTATTGCGGGCCCCCTGCCTCCAGGCAGGGGCTTGTCAGGATCAGTACGGATTGTAGGGCGGCAAGGCAGGCCCATAAACGGGAGCAGGACCGTTCATAACAGCGATCTTTCCTCGAACACCATAAGTGTGGGCAGGAAACTGGATCGCACTGTACGGGCTGTCGCTCTGGACCCAGTAGTCGCTGCTTGCCTGCCCGCCGGACTGACTGACGATCACGAAAGACCCGGGCGTTATGAAAAGTGAACCTGCCGGCTGACCGACGAGGGCATGAAGCCGGATCGGAGGAACGTGCGGAGGAGCAATCTCAATATGACCGTCAAAATTCCACAGACCTGAGATCACCGCCGTCATCGCGTTGTAATCCAGACGTGATCCGAGCCAGTCGAGTTCCATGCCTCCTTCGTCATCAACGCCCAAGGTATTATTGAAAACGTTGACATCCTCCAGGGTAATGCGCTCTCCCGCATCCACTGCGTTCGGGACCGTATACAGGCCCGTTGCGTTATTATGGATCTGGACGTGGGAAAGTCCAAAAACATAGGCATGACTGCCAAAAGTCAGCCCACGGCGAAATCCGGAAATGGAGACATTTTCCATCGTAATGGCAGCCATACGGATATTATCATCATTCCTGTTATCGAGAACGATCCCATCTGCTTTCGGCTGGCCTGTCAGAACAATATGATCGATGCTGTCTGCCGCGGTATCGTAACTTTCGGGCTGGCCCGGACCATCTGACGAGACAAGAATTGCAGGCTCACCATCCGGCAGCCCCGAGGCATCCAGTACGCCATTGGTCAGTCTCATGGTCAGTGGATTGAGATGCAGTGTGTGCTGGATCTTGTAGACCTGCCCCTTGAGATCAATTTTGCAATGGGCAGGCCATGCCGGACAGGCTGCGATCATTCGGGCAGGATCTGCTGCATCAGCATGTGCAGTGAGAATGCAAAACACCGCTGGGATTGCACTCAAGATGCCAAAAACCTTGAGAAAATTTCCTGTCATGAACCCGCCTTTACAGTCGTTCCGGAATACCTTCCGGACTATCAGGAAATATTTTCCCGTAGAGTATGCCGTGCAATCTGGCAGGTCTGTCTGGAGAAATACCCTGCCAGCCTGCCCTGAAGTGTCCTGAAATAATATGTCGCCCGGTCACGTTTCCGTCGCAGAAGACTGAGGAGCGTTCCTCCCAGTGGGCGAATGAAGAATGTCAGGACTGTTCGCACGGAAGCGTGGTTTTTGCGAAGGACATATCCCATTCCTGTCCCGTAATCATAGGCGCGGGAACCACTGAGCGTGGAAGACTTGTCCATGTGACGGACCAGCAGACTACGATCATGGTATCCATGCGCTCCGACCGACATCAGACGCAGCGCAAGATCTGGCCCTTCGCAGGAGCCAAATGACGTACACGGCCCCAGATTTTCATCAAAACCGCCGACCTGTTCGAACAGGTCGCGAGGCATGAAGAAATTGAATTCGATCAGGCCCGTCCAGATGGAGTGACGGTTAAGAGGCTGGCTTTCTTTCAGCCATCGCCCCATTGCTGTTGGTGTCCCATCGAGGTTCAGTACCGCACCGGTTATAAATCCCTGATCACCTGTTTTACGAAAATAGGCATTTACACGTTCGAGCGTGTCTGGTTCGTAAATGCAGTCATCATCGGGGAAAGCAATAATTTCCCCCACAGCCTGACGGGCGCCCAGATTACACGCGTGTCGGGGCTTGCGGACATCAGATCGGACATGCTTCACGGGCCATTTACGGCTGTATCGTGCAACAATATCCTCATAAAGATCTGTTCCGCTCTGATCGACAAGGATGACCTCGAAATCACGGAAAATCTGGCGGTCGAGACCCTGCATGAAAGCTTCAACTTCAGCCGGGCGGTCGAGTGTGGGGACGATAAGTGAGAACCGCATGTCAGGATGCTACTTTTGAAATGGTGATTGTGGCGGCACGTTCAGGGGTAATACGGTTTCGGAGCAAATCGCCTATACCGATCAGATTTCCCCGCAAACGTCCCCTACGATCAACGTAAGGCTCTGGTTTGAGGGATTTGACGGCATTGATGAGGAAATGCCGTCCTGCGCTTTTCAGCGCGTGCGACCAGGGATAGGTCCCTTTGCGAGCGAGATAAATGCAGTTGATGATCTGGGAATAACCGAGGCGGATACCTGATCCTTTGCCGGTCTTGTTACCAAGATGCACGCCTCTGGCACCATTGACCTGAACAATTCTGCCATATGGAAGGAGAGATCGTGAAAAATCCATATCCTCATACCAGGAATAAAGAGGCAGATTTTCGTCAAAGCGGGCGCCCAGACGCTTTATGGCATCACAGCGGAAAGCCATATTGCAACCATAGGTATTAAAAACATCCTCGACTGGGGAAATTGCCATTATATGGGCAGTCTCATTAAGTCGATTGGCGTCTTCGATTTCCAAGCCGGGTCCTTTGGCACCATCTGCCAGCAGAGATCCCGTAGCGCCCAGCACATCTGGGTTATTCCAAAAACATTCGATGATCTTGGCAATATACGTCGGGTGTGGAAAGAAATCATCATCGAAAAAAAGGAGAATATCCTCATCTGACATATGATCGAGGATAACATTACGCTGTGTCGTCAGCCCCATATGACCAGTAACAAATTCAATTTTCAGGCTGTCACGCAGTGTTTGGGGAATAGCAGAAATATCATCTGGCTTGGCATAGCTGATGATGAATCTGTGCGGTTGAACCGACTGGTTCGCCAACTGACGCACGAGCTCGGCAAGAACGGTAGGCCGACCGCTGGTTGCTATGCCGACAATAACCCGCGATGGTTCTGGCAGGGACACTCTTTCTCCAGTCTCTGTAAGTCTCTCTGATAAAAATATGCTGGTTTTATGCAAAATATCCTTTGCTTCCAGGTCGGTCGAGGTAATCACGGATGTCATGCTCTAGTTCAAACCGACAATAATAATGCGGCTGCCACGATGTTGCGCCAAGGATATCAAGGTACTCCTTGCTTTCGTGGCATGTGTCATATCGTGTGATATGACACATGCATGATCACTATTACGAAATGTCAGGTTGTAGCGGCTATTTACAATTGTTACAAAACGGCTACTCACGTTCCATAATACCATATGGCTAAGAGCGGATGTAGGTATTGGATTGGAAACGAACAGGCGATTTGAAGCCAAATCCGCGATTGAACACCACAACTGCATCCTTGTGGGAAGAGGAGCGGAGGAAGTGTCTTCGTTCGTGGTAAATTCTTGTGCCCTGACTGGCATCACAGTGCCAATTGAGGCCAGCATAGCCAGTATGTGAACGATGCGGAGAATCTTCAGCACTTGGAGAATTCCTCGCGCATGATATCCAGAAGTTTACCGGCTGCGATTGACCAGCGGTATCGGTTCACCTGTTCCCGGCCCGCATGGCGAAGCGTTCTGGCAACATCGGGATTATCAAAAATTTCCAAAACCCGGGACGTCAGATCGGCTGGCGTGAAACCGTAGAGAGCAGCCTGGCCGCAAACTTCACGCAACACAGGGATGTCGCGCGCAACAACGGGGCAACCCGCTTCCATGGCCTCGACCGGCGGAAGACCAAAACCTTCGTAAATGGAAGGAAAAACAAAGCAGCCTGCATCCCTGTAAAGGGCGTGAAGTTCTTCGTCTGTCACGCGACCGACATAAGTGGCATGCTGCAGATCAGGCATGTCAGTGTCAAAAACCCGTTTATTCATTCCGCCGCTGATGACCAGCTTCAGTCCGCGTTGGGGTAATGTCGCTGCCAGATGATCAAGTGCTGCAAAATCTTTGTGCGGAGCCATATTGCCCACAGCCAACACATACTTCCCTGCTTCCAGTCCACTGCGTTCCAGAATGGTTCTGTCTGCTGGAAGACGCGTAGCATGTTCCGCACCTTCGGTAATGACACTGATCCTGGCCGGATCAATCCGGAGATGGCGGGCAATGTCATTGCGAGCGAAGTTTGATACCGTGACAATACGGGTTCTGCCTGACGCCAGTAACCGGTGCAGGGTTTTGTAGTAGACACGAAACTGCTGCGAATAGGATTGGGGAGTGGAAAAGACGCCGGCATCATGGATGACGACGATCTGACGACTGTTCCGTGCTGGCAGAATAAGAGGGCCAGTATTTCCCAGATTCACAAGCAATCCCAGGCCTGCGGCTCTGGGCAGATCAATCTGCTCCCAGAGCTGGCCTTGAAAACGGCCACAAGGTCGTACCGGAAAACCCATATCAACAGGGGGCGACGCAGAAGAAGGGACCTGTGGTGTCAACAGTTCGGGGCGCGGCAGGTCAACTGGCCAGATTTCCGAAAGTGCGCGTGTAATCTCCGTCGCAAAACGCTGCACTCCACTGAGGGACTGAACGGAAAAACGTCCATTCAGAGAGATCCGGGGCATGGAAGAAACAGACATTATGGTGCGGAAACAAGCTTGCGATAGTAGGAATATTCTCCGATCCGGACACTCTCTTCGGGGTGCAGATTTTCAATGTCGACAAATGTCAGAACGGCACCCAGGCAGTTTGCATGATGGGTGCGCAGAATTCTCTGTGCTTCAAGAACGGCACTCGCAGACGTATGATGCCATTTGACGGCGAGGATTACTCCTTCAGCGAAAGAGGCCAGAACACCCGCCTCGGGGAAGCTCAGAACTGGTGGCGTGTCGATGATGATCTGATCGTAATCATCGCGATGCGTTTCCAGAAACTGCGCCAGGGCTTCAAAATTCATTACCCCGCGTTCGCTGCTCTGGCTGGCCACGAAAATATCCATTCCTGGCAACGCTTCGCGAATGAAACCGTCAGCGGTTTCATTCAGCCCCAGCGACAGGAGGACGCCTGGACGATGGGCATCACAATCGATCAGAAGGGCCCGTTTGCCGAGCGCCCCCACACTGCTGGCAAGCGAAATGGCAAGTGTGGTTTTGCCTTCGCTGCCTACAGCCGAGGTAATAACCGTGGTTTTCGTGCGGATGGAAGGATTACCGAAGGTCAGGATGGCCCGCATGGAATTAAGCATCCGGCCGTACAGGGAATTGCTATAGCCCAGTTGCTGCCGCAGGGGACCTTCAAAGCGCGGAAGGGCCCCAAGGCCGAACAGATGGGTCTGCTGTTCAAGCTCGCTGAGGGTCCGAAGAGTGCTGCGGGAACGGTCTCTCAGCAGAGCAGCGCAAGCTCCAAGTCCTAGGGAAATCAGGAGTAGTAGCACGCCATACTGTTTTTTTGGTGGCCCTGCTGGTCCGAGAGGCTGATCAGCAGGCGTGATAAGGCGTGCTTCTGCCTGCTGTATGGCCGTCTCGGCAGAAATCTGACCAACGCGGGAAAGGTAATCCCGATACAGGGTCTGTGCGGCTGTTGCCTCGCCCACAAGCTGTCGCAGGCGGATGTCAGCGTGCTCTTCTTCCGTCGCATTTGCTTGCAGGATGTTTGTACGCTCTTTCAGAGCGTTGACCCGCTGTTGAGCAGCTTCAGCCTCGTAACGGAGGTTCTGCAGAAGCTTGCGGCTTTCCGTGGCAATCTGGGCTTCAATTCGCGCCTCTTCGGCCCGGGCAGAGATCAGTTCCGGATTCTGATCGAGAGCGGTGGCGGACAGCGTCGAGATACGTGCATTGATCCGCGCCTGCTGAAGGAGAAGACTCTGGATCAGCGGTGACGCCGTGATTGCGGTAATGGTCTCGATGTTTCCGCCTGACTCAGCCTGACTGTATATCGCCTGCTTTCGCGCCAGATCTGCTTCCGCCTCACCAAGTTCACGATTCATCTGTGTAAGACGCACATCATTCTCTGTCGCGGGAAGCGCAATACGCCCCTTACGATCTGCATCATTACCCGTATCGTCTCCAAGCAGATGCAGATTGTGTTCCTGCCTGTAGCGGGAAACAGCCTGCTCTGCCTGAATCGCTCTTTCGCGCAGCGGGGCAATCTGCTCCTCGAGAAGAACGCTTGCATTGCGGGCCGCCTGAATCTTGGCCTGCTGTTCGAAGTCGAGATACGCGCGCACATAGGCATTGGCGATAGCGGGCGCGAGGTCGGGCGTGGCAGACCGCGCGGTTATCCCGAGGATCGCCGAACGACCGTCATTGCTGATGACCACCTTCTGCATGAGCAGGTCGGAAACCAGCTCTTCATGCTGTTCAGGTGTCAGGGGAGCCGGGGCTTTCTGAAGACCGAGGCTTCTCTTGAGCTTTGACAGAAGCGAGGGACGCAGCGCCTGCTCATATTCCGGGGTATCCGTAAGATGCAGTCTTTGCGTCACCATCAGGGCGATTGCCGGACTTTTGATGATGCGGAGCTGGGTATTGAGCGCGACCAGATCCAAAGCATGATCGGCATAGGGGCTGAGTTGTGACGGCGATATCATGCCGCGGGCCCCTACCGCGACTTCAGCAACAGACTGATAGTAAGGTTTGAGGCTCGCAATGGCGAGGACCCCTAGAAGGAATGTGCCGCCTGTGACGGAACACATCAGAAGCCTGTGCCTTTTGAGACTTGAAAACAACTGGCTGAAACCAGCGAATTCCTGCTCGTGGGCAGGAGTAATCTCAATTGGATAAGAGGGTTTCGGATTCATCGTAGCAGAAATCTGACTCATAAATATTAATTTCCGCTTACCGAGCACCGCGTCTCAGAAAAACTGCCGGAAGGGTTTTCGCCAGGATGGCGACATCGTGCCAGAGAGTCCAGTTACGAACATACCACCGATCAAGCTGAACACGTTCAGCATAACCTGTATCACTTCTACCACTAACTTGCCACAACCCGGTAATTCCCGGACGGATCGCTTCGTAATACTCGAAATTCTCACCATAGTGATGGACTTCCGCCTGCACGATAGGACGCGGCCCCACCAGGCTCATTTCCCCTCGGATAACGTTAAGAAGCTGCGGCAGTTCATCCAGGCTCGTTTTCCGGAGCAGATGTCCAATACGGGTGATCCGGGGGTCACGACGCAGTTTCTGTGTCTCCTGCCATTCTGCGGCTGCCTCAGCATCGGTTTCAAGAAGATGCTTCAGGATTTCATCAGAATTTTTCGCCATTGTGCGAAATTTCAGGCACTTGAATTCACGCCCATTCTGACCGATCCGGCGATGGCCATAAATTGGCTGCCCACCCTCCAGAGCAATGAGCACATAGAGGATCACGTAGACAGGAAAAACGAGCGCAAACAGGATTACGGCCAGCAGAAAGTCAAACGTGAATTTAAAAAAACGATGAACAGGTTCTTCCAGATTGCTCCGATAGGACAGAATAATAGTATCATGACTGAAATAGGATGATTGCGTCAGACCGTGAGTAGGCATTCCGGAGACCTGAGGGATCAGGGCAAAGGGAATGCGCCTCCGGGTCAGTCGCTCGATAAGGTCCCGAGAACGCGTATCGGTTGGATCAAGGCATAACAGAAACTCGAACCCGCGGGAAAAATTCGTTTCCTCAGATGCCGCAAGGAAGTTTATCGCTTCCTCCGGACTGAGACGCCTGGTGATTTCGTAGCTGGGAAGGGATTCACTATTCAGGATACGCCTTGCCTGGTCCGTTTCTGCCTCACCCCCAACCAGCAGTGTAGGGATTTGCCATAAGCGGACTGCGTGCAGTCCGCGACGACAGAACTGCCGAAGCAGTTCGCTGCAGAACGGAAAAATGACCCAAGGCAGCAGGATTGCCATCCGCAGATCGGAAATCTGGAACGCAAATGCCCAGAAGCCCGATGCCAGCAGGGCACAGAACGACGCTGCGATCAGACGCCCGAACTCGCTCCAGAACGGGAATCTGTTACGGTATTCACCGCTGACAAACATGTAGAGCAGAACACCGATACAGATCGGCATGAGATGGCCTGCTGCACGGGATGCATTCAGGCTTGCATCAAGAAACAGCGGCGCACCGACTGACGAATTGTGAACAGCCGAAGCAATCCAGCTTCCAGCCACCCCCGACAGAAATACAGCCACGAGATCACTGAAAAAAAAGACGAGCGGTATCCGACGAGCAAGCTCCACAACAAACCGGGGGCGAACATTGCCAACCGCAGAAATCATCGTCTTGTCTGCTGAGGGTTTGGAAGCAGCCCGATCAAAGGAGAAGGATAATCTCATCGGTTCCCCGTAGAATGACACTCATTATCGAAGGCGATAGCAGTGTTATTCACGGCCACTTTCCGAACGATATATAACAATAGCAACTTGTGTCGTTGACGACGATATCTATTTACATAAAAATTAACAAAGGTCTACATCAACTTGAGTTAATAAAACGTTATAGCAGCATTCACGTTATGATTTTCGACTGTTTCCACGGGAAGGATTTCTTGAGAAGTGTTTTTCTGATAAGAAATTGTCGCATGTTTTTGTATCGGGAAAAATCTGGTCTGAGCGTATTGTTCGCTTTGGGAATCGGGGCGTCTTTCCAGTCGCCGCTATTTCTGGGCAACGCAGCATATGCACAGGTCGTTACACAGAACCTTTCGGCTCTGGGTAGTCCTGAAAGCAGTGCAACCGCAGATGCTTTCCAGTCGGATACAGATTATCGATACGGGGCTCAGGGCCTCAGATTCGGCCCTTGGACTATCAATGGGAAGGCCTCCGAAGGATGGGGTTACACCAATAACGCCGACCAGATTATGGGCGGCGTTCCCAGCGCAGCCAGCCAGACCAAGGCAAATCTGGAAGGATTACTCATTCAGAGCCGGAGGCACATCAGGGCTGGGGCATCCGTTGATCAGCTTTACTATCCCGAGCGCGAATTACAGGATCAGACTAACTGGTCTGCATTTTTGTCAGGAGATGAAAGTCTGGGCCATGATCGGCTCGAGTATCATCTGAGCCATGAAAAAATGACCCAGATGCCATTTGACCTGGGCGCATTGGCCGCAAATCGACCCATTCCCTATTTCATACAGGATTTGGCTTTGGATGATCGGATCGAAACGCACGGAAAGCTCTCGATAATTCCAAACTTTGATCTGAAACGCTTTCAGTTCGCAGATCTGGGGGGAAACGATATTTACCTGCAGCAGTCCTACCGTAACCGGGTGCTGTTCTCTGAGGGGGTCGGGTTGCGGTATTCCATGGCCGAAGGTAGCGACCTTCTGATGATCGCCCAGGGTGTCGAGATCCGGTATTCGAATAATCGTTTCAATCTTCCTTCCAGAAACTCCAATGGTTTTTCTGCTCTGGCGGGATATGATTACAAAATGCCTGGCCCGTTCAGCGTTCGGGTATTAGGGGGATATCAAGGCCGCATCTACGCTGCATCGGCCTATAAAGCCCTTAACACCTTCTATGTTGAGCTACGGGGAACATGGACGCCCACGCATCTTACACGGGTTTCTCTGACCGTATCGCGTGGAATTGCAGACAGTGCTTTCGAAAGTGTGGTCGGCTTTGTTTATACCAGCGCTGCACTCGATATCCGCCATGCCTACTCCCGCAACCTCGTACTACATGCCGGGGCTCAGATTCAGCAGGGTCGAGGAGGAGGAACACCGGCTATTTTCGAACATACTCCACTGTATCAGGTTATGACATCCCAGCTGAATGCTGACTTCAACGTCGGCTTCGACTGGGCGCTAGACCGGAACTTCTCTCTGGAAGCATCGAATATCTACAGAAATGCCAATGCTGTCGGAACTGAGCGATACAGTATCGATACGGCTGTGATAAGCATAAAGTATCAATTGTGATAGAATTCTCATCATGACGGATTTTTTGGGATGAGCCTTTTGCAGAGCCTGCGAAAATATATTCTTCTATGCGTGTCAGGCTGCTGTCTGGCGGCCTGTAGTCCGGGCCGGGGGCTGACAGCGGTACCAGCATACGATCCGATGCAGTATAAACTTGGGACCGATGATGAAGTGCGTCTGATGACGTATGGTCAGGATCAATTAACTTCTGATTTCCGCATCGACAGTGCAGGCAATATTGATGTGCCATTGCTGGGAAATGTACATGCATCCGGATTGACGACCCGGGAATTAGGAGAAAATGTTACGGCTGAGCTTCGGCGAAAAGCCATTCTTCGGGACGCAAAAATCGCGGTGCAGGTTACAGCCTACCGCCTCATCTCGGTCATCGGAGAGGTCGAACATCCGGGTCAGTATGCATACCAGCCGGGTATGACACTGCTTTCAGCCGTCGCAGCGGCGGGAGGATTCACATACCGGTCATGGGAACACTATGCGTATGCGATCCGGCAGGAGGGAGGAAGCACAGTCACCGGCCTTCTCTATCCTCAGAATTTTGTCAAACCTGGAGATGTCATCAAGGTATATGAGCGGCATTTCTGATGTTGCTCCCCCTTCTCCGAAGATGAGCAAGCCGCCGGTCCTTGAGATTGATCAGGAGAAAAGCCAGTAGCCTCCGGCAATCCACATGCATGTGCCGAGGAATGCTGCCAGACCAATGCCACTTCCCGCAACCGGCGTGGAAGACTGCTTCGACGACGGTGTTACAAAGAGAGCGTAAGTCCCTGCGGGCAGCGGAACTTTGAAAACCGCAGAATGAGAAAAAATAGACATGAAATCTATCCAGGTTGCGATTGTACACGAGTGGCTGGAAAACTGGGCCGGTTCTGAGCTTGTCATTGAGCAATTAATTAAATGTTACCCGGACGCAAAAATTTTCTCTGTTGTGGATTTTCTTTCCCCAAAAGACCGTGCGCGTCTGGGAAATCGAAAAATTCAAACATCGTTCATTCAAAAGCTGCCATTTGCACGTAGGTTTTTCAGGCACTATCTCGGCCTGATGCCTCTGGCGGTCGAGCAGTGGGATTTCAGTGGATTTGATATTGTTATTTCCAGCCATCATGCCGTGGCAAAGGGTATCATCACAGGACCGGATCAACTCCATGTGTCCTATGTCCATTCCCCAATGCGGTACGCATGGGATTTCCAGAACACCTATCTTCGTCAGAGCGGACTGAATACAGGGCTGCGTGGCCTTTATATCCGCTGGCTCTTCCATCGCCTGCGAAACTGGGACGTCAGAGCGGCGGCCGGTGTGGACGCATTCGTAGCAAATTCAGGTTATATCGCCCGCCGGATCCGCAAGACATGGCGACGGGAAGCCCATGTCATTCCGCCCCCCGTCAATCTGGACCGTTTTTCTGTGAATGGCACCAAGGAAGACTACTATGTCGTTGTTTCACGACTGGTGCCCTACAAGCGGATTGACCTGGTGGTTGAAGCATTCCGCCACATGCCCGACAGGAAGCTGATCGTCATTGGAGGCGGACCTGACGCGGAACTGGTCCGTCAGAAAGCGGCCGGAGCTTCAAATATCAGCCTTCGGGGGCATATCCCGGATGCCGAATTGCAGATGACGCTGAGTAAGGCCCGGGCCTTTGTGTACGCCGGGGAAGAAGATTTCGGTATTTCCCTTGTCGAGGCACAGGCCGCAGGAACTCCCGTAATCGCTTACGGACGCGGAGGGGCCTGCGACATTGTCCAGTCTGGAACAACAGGTCTCCTGTTCGACAGCCAGAGCGCGGAAAGCATTATCGATGCGGTGCGGACATTTGAGGAACATGAAAAGGACATGACGTCCGAACTCTGTCATCAGAACGCACTCCGGTTTTCGGAAGAACTGTTTCGATCGCGTTTCACGACATTTGTTGAACAGCAATGGCAGGCCTTTATGCCGTCTCAACCAGCCGACAAGGTCTGACATGGGTCTGACTGCGATGGGGCTGATCTTCTGGCCCCTCAGCCTTATCTTCTTTTTCAGAAAAGATCCGCAGCGCCTTCTGGAACTGACTGTTATTGGGGGTGTCTTCCAGGCTGCCGCTGTTCTGGTGCTGGGGGGGCTGGGCCTACAGCCCTCCATGGCTCCGGGAATGATGTTTATTGCATTCATGGGGCTTCAGCTTGCACTGGGCATCACCTTTCCTGGAGCGAGCCGCCAGATAAAATTCTGTTTGCCGCTGCTTCTCGCTTTTTCCTGGGCAATCCTGGGCTCCATTCTGCTTCCGCGTCTGTTTGAAGGCAAAGTTCTTGTCTGGCCTCAGAAGCTGGATGAGCTCGCAACGCGTATGCCGCTTTCCCCGCAACGCGGAAACATAACGCAGGACACCTACCTCATACTCGATCTCGTCATGTTCATCATGACGCTCTTGTTCCTGACAAGACGCGAGGCCGACCCGCGCCGGCTATATCTGGCCTATCTCATAGGTGCGATGCTTGCATGTCTCATCGGGTTCTGGGAAATGGCACACAGGCTTATAGGCAGTATTCCGTTCCCAAAGACCCTTTTATATTCCAATCCCGGCTGGGCTGTCCTCGATACGCAAATGAGCGGGCCAGTCCCGCGCATCAATGCCACATTTGCGGAACCTTCGGCCTGCGCGACCTTCCTGATCGGTACACTCTATTCGACAGTGTGGTCGACACTGAGAGGTTATGGCGGATGGCTGACGCGGCTCATGCTGGTGATGAGCGTAATTTGCCTGCTGATGACAACCTCAACCACTGGTTATGTTGCCATGCTGGTCGGGCTGATGCTGCTGGTCATCTATGCCATTGTCACCCGGAAACGGCAGTTGTTCCGGCGGCTGATGATGTTCATCGGAGCCGGCGTCCTGTGCATGGGCTTAACGACATTAGCCCTTGCCGCTTTCGCGCCTGATGTGATCAAGGCAGCTTCGGTCGTGATGCTGGAAACTCAGGACAAGAAACAGTCGGTTTCATACGAAGAGCGCACTCAGAAAGACAACGATTCATATCAGCTTGCTCTGGAAACCTATGGCCTGGGAACCGGGTGGGGAAGCAACCGTTCCTCCAGCCTGCTTCCGGGTTTTCTGTCTACCATTGGCATTGTAGGCGTTCTGGGGCTCGTTTTCTGGAACGGCCGACTGTTTGTAACAATATTCCGTACGCTGAGGGCAGTAGCGAATGAACAATCGCTGGATGCCTGGATGATCGAAGCAACATTTACGGCATTGCTTGGTCGGACGGTGGCGACACTGATTTCCGGTCCCGTTCTGGGAACGATGGATTTTTATGTGCTTTTGGCCGTGCTGGTCTCATCGCTGATGAGAGTTCAGGCCGGAAAGGGAAAAACGGGGCATGCCTGACAGCCCCATGATGCTTATCGGCTTTCTGAGCGATTTCGGGGACGAGAATATTCTGTGGCCCCTGATGGCGCTGATTAGCCTGACCCTCATCCTGCAACGACGATACAGGATATTTCTGTACTACTCTGCCCTGGTGCTTCTGGTCTTCGGGGGAACACTGGTCCTCAAACTCTATTTTGAGGCCTGCGGGCGGCTTCCGGGACAAAGCCTGTACAGTCCCAGCGGACATACGGCAGGGACGACTTTTGTCTATGGCGGGGCTGCAGTGCTTTTCAGCAGATATCCGCGCATGTGCTTTGTCGCGGCAGTTGGAGTGGCGCTGTTCGCAGGCTGTGCACGGATCGCCCTGCATGTTCATTCCCGTGCAGAAGTTCTTGTCGGTGCGAGCGTCGGTTTGCTGGGCGTCCTGTTTCTGACACTAGCGAGAAAGAACGAATTGCGTGCGTTTTCGGGAAAGGCATGGCTGAACCGGCCCACCGTCTTCCTGATAACCGGTGGTCTGGTTCTGACGATGGTATTGCATGGCCTGCGCTCCCCAGTGGAGATGTGGCTTGAGTATTTTTCACACCGGTTTGTTGCACCCCTCATGCGCTGTCCTGTAACCCCTTCTGCATTCCAAAAACCATCTCCTAATGATTTGGGAAAATAACATGAAGAATTTTCGTGTCCCGTTATTTGGCACCCCTGAAGAAAAACTGAAGCACGCACAGAATCTTCTGAAAAACGGAAAAACCAGACAGGGAATAAAACAGCTTCACACGCTGGCGACTGCAGGGAATGCAGAAGCCCAGTTTGTGCTCGGAGAACTGTATCTGGCCGACCGGGATGTTCCGATGAACGGAAACGAGGCCCTTCGCTGGTTCCGGCAAGCCGCAGAACAACATCATGCCAAAGCCTGTCACAGACTGGGCGTACTGAGCCATATGGGCTTCAGCGCACCTGCCGGAGATCAGGTCAAAGTGTTCGATATGGCGCTGAAACAGGGAGAACCTGATCATGCAGAAGCACTGTCTTGGGCTGAGCGGGCAGCAGAAGGCGGCGATCTGGAAGGCATGGCGCTGGCAGCCTATCTCTTGACACAGGGCCCGGAAACGCTTCGCGACATCCCAAGAGGCCGCAAGTTCTACCAGCGTGCGGCTGAAGGAGGAAATGTTCAGGGACTGTACGGTCATGGGATCACTCTGCTTGGCGCGGCGCGGACGCCCGAAGAACGCAGCAGGGCAGCGGCATTCATTCAGCAGGCAGCTCATGGCGGCCTGCCAGACGCCGAACTGATGCTTGGTACAATTCTGGAATATGAAGGCGGCAAAGACGCTCAGGCTTTGAGCCATTTCATGAAGGCCGCAACACAGAACCATCCGGCAGCGCAGATGAAAGTCGGAGTTGCCTATTATCAGGGCCGCGGTGTCGAACGGGATGTATCGAAAGCCGAGACGTGGCTGCGAAAAGCCGCACAGGGCGGCGAGGTTGAAGCGTTCGCACTGGTCGGTGATATAAACCTTCAGGGCGATGGCATTGATCCCAATTTCCTTGAAGCCCATTCATGGTATCGCCGGGCCGTCGAAGCCGGGCATATCGGAGCGGCCGTAACGCTTGCCCAGCTCGTCTACAATGGAATGGGGTGCGAGCCCGATCCTGCAGAAGCGAAGCAGCTTCTGGATTTTGCCGCAGATCGCGGAAGTGAACAGGCCATTAAACTGCGCCAGCTCCTCGAAGCCCAATCCGCTCAATCCAGTTCTCAGAACAGTGGCGTCGGGAGGAACTAGCGCCGCATATTACAAATCGAAGCGCTGAAGAGAGCTACTAACGCTTGAAGTCACCAGGAAACCGCGTCTCAGGACTGCGGCTGGGGCTTCCTGAATCTCGACAGGAGTTTCCCGACGATTTTGGCTTCAATATCATCAGCTTTTTTCCCGGTCAGATACCAGAGCCCAAGCAGAGCAAGGACATAGGCCCCTATTCCGGCCCATCCCAGAATGAACAGCCTCGCAAGCCCCGGCCACGTTGAAGGCAGAATATTGTATTTCAGACCTTCCATGACGAGGCAGGAAATGATTCCAGCCAGAGCGGTACGCCAGTTCTGAAAAAATATTTCGGTATAGGATGTCTTGATCAGAGATCTGGTCATCGTGAGGCAAACAACCATCATAATGGATGCTATACCTATACGAGCCCAGCACACCCCGATCGCTCCGAAGAGAAATGAAACGCCCGTAATAATGGGTATCTTGAGAAAGAATTCCAGAGCATTAAGGCGCATATAGAGGTGGTTTTTCTTGAAAGCCGTCACCAGAGCCCCAATACCCTCAGCCAGACCTGCAATCATTGGAGGAATGGCAAGGAGAGAAATATAAGTAACGGATTTCTCCCATTTTGGTCCCAGAATCGTGTGAACGATTTCATTGGAAAGACAAGACATCTCAATAAAAACGGGAAGAATGACCATAAAAATGGTCGTGTTCGACAGGCGATAAAGATTTCTCAGACGATCCAGATTATTACGGCTCGCGACGAGAGCAGAAAGAAGAGGACGACCCAGAGGAACGGCAATGGCCTGAGAAGGAATGCCAACGAGATCGCTTGCTATCGAAAAAGCACCAAGGGTCGGCGCAGAGACAAGACGGCCCAGAATGAGGCGATCGTATTGCCAGTTAATGGCGCTGAGAATCTGGGCACCGCTGCTCCAGCCAAGGAAGCTCTTGAAATCATTCCATCGAGACAGTGTAAAACGTGGTCTATACGCGGATACAACATACGAGACGGCCATGGAAGCAACAGCATTGGTAATCGTTGCGGCCGCAATGGCCCAATATGATCGCATTGTAAAAGCGACCAGAACGGCAACAACTACCGCGCAGCCTTTCCCCAGCAGTTCAATGGCACATTCGCGCGCAAAATCGAGCTGCTTGGCATAAATTGCGATGCCCGGACTGTGCAGTCCGCGAAATGCAGGCGCCAGACTGAGTGCCATAAGAAGCGGAAACAGTCTGAAATCGTGATAGAAAATCGAGAACGGCGCGGAAATAACGAGAATAACGATACAGATTGCGAACCCACGCAGGAAGCTCAGTGTAAATGCAGTATCGAGATGATCTTTGTCTATCAGATCCAGAACAATCAGTGCCTGATACAGAGGTAGTTCGAAAACTGCCTCTGCCAGATAGATTACGGACATGGCCAACGAAACCAGACCGAAATCGGCTGGTCGCAGAAGATGTGTCAGAACGACAAGAGAAATAAAATCCAGAACGCGGCCTGAGAGCTTGGTACCAAGCAGAAAGGCCGCTCCCCGCGCTGTTTTTGCACCTGTATCCGTCATGACTTCATGTTCCGGATTCAGGAGAGTTTCTGGCTGAGATCTGTCGGTCACGATTTCAGATCAATCCTTTAGCGCTGCCGCTACGGCTTCAAGCGGTTTCATCCCGAAACGCGTTTCAGGTTCCAGAATATTGCCTTCCGCCCATTCATTCCAGGCTTTGAAGAAAATGAAATTATCACTGCCGATCTGCCTGTTCCGCAGTACTGCCTTGCGCACATATTCGCCCAGCAGTTCAGGAGAATATCCTTCAAAGACAACCCCTCTACGTTTCGAACGTGGGGTATTGTCCCAGCCAGTCGTGACGCAGGGGATATAATCCGCAGACGCAGGAAGGTCTTTGAAAGCCTGATCGACCACATCCCGAAATGGATGATGAATCGGTGCATTCATTGCTTTTCGCAGGGCATCAGGCAGCCAGTCCGCCTTTGATGTGCAGAGAAAACGACGCAATACGCGTCTTACCAATCCTAATCCTAATGGGTTGTTGTCCAGATAATCTCCAGGCCCAAAAGGCATAACCTGATCACAACAGGTCAGAAGTTTATCGGCATCCCTATTGGCCATACCAATAACATGCAGACCCGGAAATCCGTGTTCAACCGCCAGATTTCGCAGCGCCCTAATATAAGCCGGTGGGTCAGGAAGTTCACGAACGCCATAGATCGGAAAAACAGGCCGACCATTGAAGGTAATGTAGCGAGGATCCCGGAAAGCCTTTGCGAGAAATGCAAAATGGGCCCGCATATCCTCCTCACCATTATAGGTCTGCTCCATGAGCACCTGCTTTGGGGCCCCATGCCACACACCTGTCCAGGACTGGTTGGCCCAGCACAGACAAAACGGAAAATCAGGCTTTCCTGTCTCCAGAACCTTGTTGAAGGGTTTCTCAAGAATCCGCTTTCCGTTTCCAAACCAGTAATGCCAGTAGCAAAACCCCTCAATTCCATGACTTTGGGCCATCTGCGCCTGAGCAGCATAAACCTGCTCGTCTAACAGATTGTAGTATCCCAGCTCTCCTGGAACGATAGGTTGAACATGCCCCTTGAAGAGTGGTTTCGCCTTGCGGACGTTAGTCCACTCCGTAAAGCCCTCACCCCACCATTTGTCGTTTTCGGGAATGCGATGAAATTGCGGCAAATAAAATGCAATTTTTCTTACTTCGGCGCTCAATGGGGGTCTCACTATGATACTGTTTTTTGGAAACGTAGAGAAGTCTGTCAGATTGGTCTACGCAGCTTGCCCTCCCCAAAAACTATGCCCGTTCGATGACCCGACTGTCACAGCACAGGGGAATATCGGAACGCGAATATCCTGATCATCCTGCTTGTGCGTTTCCAGATATGTCGCGGCTGTCATAATCGCTATTTGCCTGTCTGTGCAATTCTCCAGACCGGACGAATCGTGGTCAGAAAAACCCGATCTTTCCTGACGAGCCCACGAAAACAGATCGCCAGCATACATTCGGAAATTGGAAAAAACCGCGCTGATACCCGAGATTCCGGGAATTTCTGGCTATCTGCAATTTATAGAAAAAAAGCATTTAACGTCTTATTAATGAGAAAATATTTTTGAGATGTGCAAATTAAGCCAGCATTGATCCCGGATGAGAGTGCGCGGGTTGAATAATTCTGCACTCGAGCTTTGAACATAAGAATATCCGGGTTTCCCTGGAATATAGGATACTTGTCTAATGGCTTCTACTTACTGGACCGGCGGCACGAACGGCGATTTCTATAATGTCAAGAACTGGTCCACGGGCGCTTCCCCGACGACCTATCACGATGTCAATATTACCGGAACGAGCTCAACCGCCACAGCTGAAGCTGTCGCCGGAACGGCAAATTCGACGGCTGTTCCCAGCCTGACAATCGGTGATTACGGCACACTCGACATCACGGCGTCTTCCTGCACGTCCAGTGAAAGCTCGCCTGTTTTCTCGACGAGTTCTTTTCAGGTGTTCCAGTACGGCTCGATTGTAATCGATACGGGTTCGGCTGTTCAGCTTGGCGACATCAACGTCATGGACGGTACCATGACCATTGAGAACAACCGCAGTAACGTCTTTATGGGCGATGGCGAGCGACTGAACGGCAGCGGTACGCTGAACCTTGTCAATTCGACATTCGGAAGCCAGACGGACGGCGTCAACATCGCCAATTCGATGCATATCACCCTGTCTGGTGACAGCTCCGTTTACACGGGCTTCCTGGCAACCGGCGTTTCGGTCTCCTTTGACCCCAAGTCGAGCGAGCAGTTCTTCCTCAACGGCCAGGACACAACCGTTGATACCAGCTTCAGCAATGTTTCTGGCAAGACGGAATTCGGCATTACCGCCAACACGGGTGAAACTCCGCTTTCAGCTTCCTATGTCAAGAACACCGACGGCAGCTACAGCCTCGTTGTTCAGGAAAGCGACAATCATACGCTAACCCTGAGCAATGTCTCGATGGCTTCAGGCTATACCCCCGGTACGCTTCAGATTACGCAGGACAAGAGCGGAAACTATCTGATCTCTGATGCCTCGGCTGACAAAGGCAGCTCGGACAATAGTCATTGTGGCCACTGGGACCATAACAGCCATTCCGGCTGTGAAGGACATTCCGGTAAGGACGGACATTCCGGCTGGAATGGCCACAACGGAAGCTCAACGCACAATGACAATGGCAGCAGCACTGCCTGCGGTAGCCATAGCGGAAGCTGGGGCTGGGGCTCTGGCGGCTGCAGCGGAAGCGATCTTGCCTCCTCCATTCACAAGATCATTTCTGCAATGAACGGAGCTTTCTCGTCCTGCAGTGGATGGCAGTCAAGCGGTAGCGGTAGCAGCAACTGCTTCGGCGGCAGCTTCGGCAAGTCGGGCAACGCATGGGGCTGCTCCACCGCATCGACGAGCCACGCTGGTTCACAGGGTTGCTTCTCGTCGACCACACAGTCGGCTTCGCATTCGCAGGTTCCCGTGCTGCACAACACATCGCACTGGGGCTGCTGATCGTTTCGGCACTTAGCCTGTTTCTACATAGAAAAGGGAGCACCCGTATCCGGGTGCTTCCTTTTTTTATTTCAGCTGCTTTATAACGAACTAAATTTTGCGGGAGAAAAAAGTAACGGTGTCTCATTCGATTGGAAAATCATTCAAAGCGACAAAATCCTTTGACCATCATATTCCATCCCTCCAGTCACTGCGGGGAATTGCTTCCCTGATCGTATTACTACGACACTATGTGCTTTGCTTTCCTGTAAGCAGTTCTTTCTGGCTTACATTTGAGGACGTTGTCCTCAACTCCCATGCTGCAGTCGTTGTATTTTTTGTTCTGAGCGGCTTTGTCCTGTCACCTTCCTTTTTCAGAAAACCACTCGAAATCAGAGAAATTGCGGGTTTTTATACACGCCGCATCTTTCGAATACTGCCTCTCCTGATGGTCGTCACCGCCTTATCCCTGATTTACGTAAAGTCGAGTCTCTCGGAAAGAAACGTGCCATTCCTCAATACCTGGTTTCAGGGATTGTTGCCTCATGGACTGCCTTTATCCGGCTTTACCATAATCAAATGCTTTATTGGCATGAACAGTGCTCTCGTCCCTCAGAACTGGACGATTACCTGCGAAATTATGGTCGCATTTGTATTGCCTTTTTTTATCAAGGCTTGCACCGGGCGCGTATGGATGGCAGCGCTCACTACTGCAATATTTGCAGGACTGTCTTTTCTTGTAGCTGATGGCGGCGGAAAGACTCTGCCAGTTTTTTATGCTGTAGACTTCATTATTGGCATTCTAACATTTAAAATTCTGGAATCGCATAAAGGAAACTACCCTGATGTATTCTTCTATCTTGCTGTAATTGGCCTGTTTGGCGTTCGAGGAACACTGGGGCTATTCCCCCACCAGGGCGAAATCCCATTTCACGATCCCTTATGCAGCCTGATTGAAGCCCTTTTTTCTGCAGTCATTATTTATGGACTAGCGACAAAAAATCATATGTCCAGAGTTCTGTCGCACCGCTGGCTGTCTCGAATTGGCGATATATCGTTTGGAATATACCTTTTCCATTTTCTGGTGATTGTCATTGTTGCACGTCTGGTAAGCCCTCTCCTGCTTTCAGAGCCCCTGTCCGTGCAGATTTCAGTCATGCTGCTTCCTGTCCTGATCATTTCGTTTATATCAGCCTCTTTCTGCTTTCATTTCATTGAAATGCCAGCCAACAGGATCGGTCGAACACTTCAGAAATACATCCGATAAACCGCAACAGCAGTCCCGTGTCACTGCTCACAGGGCCTGCTGTTGTGCTTCGTTGGAAATCAGCCGCAGCCGCTTAGTCTGTTCGTATCAGTCAATACAGATCACTCATCTTCAGGCGCCTCGCAGCGCCTGAATGGACATGCATTTCAATCGCCGAACCAGCGAAATTCATGTCTGCTCCGCCATACTCAACAGCTTCACAGCACTCGCCTCACATACACGTAGTCGGGCAGGCACAATTTATCGATTGTGCCTGGTGAGGCCCCTTGCGTTTTAGAAGCCGGTCGAGAGCGTGACCATCGCGCTGAATGGTACCTGGAGGTAATAGCTCGGGGCAGATCCTGCAATCGTACCGCCGAAAACACCCTTCGTCGCATTCGCATTCGTCGTGAAACCGTAAACGCCGCTACGGAACTTGGCCCCCGTCAGGTTCTGCATGTTCAGCTGGATCTGCGGCGATTTCAGGAAACCCGTATTGTGGAAGCGGTATCCCATGCCGACATTGTTCGTGATGTACTGCGGAATGGCATTATCGTTCATGAACGTGGCGTACTGCTTGCCCACATACTTGACCTGCCCGGAAAACCAGAAACTGCCATCGTCGTAATCTATGCCGATCCCCGCCATCTCATGCGGAGAACGAATGGCCGTCTTGCCTTTGGTCGGCAGAAAGTCACTGGTCCCACTGGTCGTGGTCGCCGCGATATTATTGTCGATGGTCGAGTGCAGATATTCAAATGTCACGTATGGACGCAGATGATGCCAGATCGGACGCGTGCTGAGCTGGATATCAACACCCCGCGTCGTCTGCCCACCGGCGTTGACGGTCTGGCTGTAGGACGCCCCGTTCGCCGTCCCGCCCAGATAATAATTCAGAGACTGCTGGCGGTTGGACAGATTGTAGTTGAAGAAGGACACTGACCCGATAATGACATCGCCATTATAACGGTAGCCCAGTTCTTCCTCGATCGTATATTCGGGATTGCTGGGACCACCGAGCTGTGTCTTCGTTTTCCCGGTGCCGTAATAATCCACAAGAGACGTATTGGACGGCATTTTGAAATTGGTGCTGCCGGAAACAAAGATCTGGTTCTTGCGATCAAAGTTCCAGGATAACCCGATCTGCGGCAGCGGCTCCGCACTATGCAGGTTCCGGTTATAGGTCGTGCCGGGCGTATAGTTGTAGGTCCGGCGCGTCACCATGGCTTCCTTGAAGCCCAGAACGATCTTCAGACGGTCATTGAAATATTTCATCTCATCGCCGACGAACAGCATGTTCACCTGCGTCAGGGTCAGGAAGTTGCGGACGTTATAATCCTGTCCCGTCGTCGTCTGAAGAATACCGCTCGTGCCCCAGATGTTGGCCGGCTCTCCAGTCGTCTGACTCACACTCCCATAGGGAGAGAACTGAAGCTCGTTGGAATATTCATACCACCACCCCATGGAAAGATCATGGTGCCGGTCCGGCCTGTAATGCAGGGAAAGCGTGTTGCCGGTACGGAACTGTTCCTGGTTGGACGGCGTCAGTGCAAGCGCACGGCTGGCACCATTCAGATCCAGTGTCACAGACTGATTGCCAAGGCCGGTCGAAGCATTCACCAGCCCTGCCCCCGTGCCGTTTCCAATTCCATGCCAGAAATAAAGAGAGTCATCGACCGTAATGTTCGGAGAAACCACGATATGGGTGGGCAACACCGCAACCACGTTCCGGAACGGGTTGACATGGAGCCGGTAATAATTGGCCCCTGAACTCACGCCCGTATAATCCGCCACGTAGTTGTTGCTGTAACCGGACTTCAGGTAGTTGGGCAGGCTCGGGTTGAGATAGGAATCATTGACCTGGTCGTTATACGACACTGTCAGACCGGTATGACTTCCATTGCTGAAATCCTTTACAGCCTTGAAGTCATAATGGAACTTCTCCGCCTGCCCGGGGCCGCGATACTGGTTGGCCTTTGTATGGCTGAAAGCAAACATGGCCCTGATGCCGCTGTTTCCGATATAGCCGGAGTTCAGGCGCAGAAACTCGCGGAACGTATCGAACGAACCGAAGGAAACATCCAGCAGTCCCCCTGCGCGCGTCGTCGGATTCGTCATGGTCATGCTGGTCAGACCGGCAGACGCATTCACCACAGGACTGTTGATATCAACCGAACCGGGCTGAAGCGAGACATTCTCCAGATCCTCGGATTCCAGAACTTCGTTCGCATAGAACTGGCCGCCACCAATATCATTCAGCGGCGCGCCATCGAGCATCCAGCCCACTTCGCTCTGGTCAAATCCCCGGACATTGACCTGCCCGGAATACAGCCCCGCCGGATCCTGCTGCGCAACGTTCACACTTGGCAGCATCGCAATAAGCTGCTGGACGTTCGCGGAGGGCATCTGCTTTGCGATAAAATCGCGCGTGACAGTCTGGACGGCCTTCGCCGCTGTTTCGACCCGCATCAGGCCACCGCCCGGCGAACGCGTCCGCGTGCTGCGCCCGGAAACGTTGACTTCCTCGACCTTGCCAGCCGCCGTCATGTCGTGCGGAGTTTTTCTCACCGCGGGTGCAGCCGAAGCTGCAGCCTTACCCGAACCCGATGCCGACCTGCTGCCGGAAGGTGTCGCAGAAGAAGGCTTATGGGATGTCTGGTCCGGGGATGCCGCATGCGCAGCCACACTGGCCAGTGCCGTGCCCGCAAGAAGGGTTACATAACAGGTTCGGATAAAAGGAAGCGACATGGAAACGCGTTTTCCTTCAGAGGACGTATCCTGCAACATTCTGCTGCAAAGGCACGGGGCTGAAACATTGTGAAGCTGACTAAACAGTCAAATTAGTATCAAGTCCGGACGGAAGACACAATGATTCGAATCTGCAACGTATGATTTCTTCACCGAACTGTCATGGAGCGCCGGTCATCTGATCTGTACGCTCCGTTTCTGCCAGTCGCAGGTCAGGCCCAGATACAGTCCAAACCCGATGAAAATCCCAGCAAACCAGGACACATTCCCCAGGGCATGCAGAGCTGGCACCACCTGCCCAGCCGAAGCGACAGCGCCCCCCACCACCAAAGTAATGACCGCCGGCAGATGCCAGCCTCCCCGGCCGTCATAGACATCCCCGTGCCGGTAAAGCGCACCCACATCAAGTGTTTGCCGCCGGACAATATAATAATCAGCCAGCATAATACCGGTCACAGGCCCCAGGGTACCACCGATGACATCAAGCATCCGATAAATGTTATCGGCATGATCGAACCAGAGCCAGGGTACGAAGAAAACGCCCAGCGCAAGAACAAGCCGGCTGGCCCGATTGAAATCAAGGTGGCGAGGAAAGAGATTGATAAGATCGTAGGACGCGGGAAGAATATTGGCGACCACATTCACGGACAGTGTCGCCAGAATGAGCGTGGCCCCGCCGATGACCGTAACAAGAGGCTGATTGAGCGCGAGCAGAAGCGCTGTCGGATTCCAGATCGGCCGCCCGAACAGCAGAACAGTCGCCGACGTGGTAATGATGGCCATCGGAGTGAAAACAAGCGCCGTCAGTGGCAGACCGATGGCCTGCCCGATGACCTGATCCCGCTGGGACCGGACAAACCGCGAGAGATCCGGGATATTCACGGCGAATGTCGCCCACATCCCGATCATGCCCGTCACGCCCAGCGCAAACGTCGCCACGAAGGCCAACCCGTGCAGCCGGGACGGGACGGAAAACAGCGGCCCCAGACCATGCCCCACCCGCAGTCCCCAGACTGTCGCGATAAGCCCCACCACAATGACCAGTGGCCCTGCAACCAGCTCGAAGTTCTTGATACGATGGACACCATGGCTCGAAATCCAGGCATGAAGCGCCCAGATGATCGCCATCGACGCCCAGCGCTTTTCGGGCATCCCCAGAACAGGCGTAGTGAAAGACGCCCATGTCGCACTCAGCGTGGACAGAATGGCATCCATCGCCTGTGTGGCGGCATAAGCCTGAACGGAAAACCAGAAAACCGCACAAAATCCCCGCAGGACAACCGGAATCTGTGCCCCTTTCGGCCCGAAAGCAGAACGGATCAGGACACAGAACGGAATCCCATACTGCGTTCCGGGCCGCGCATTAAGCCACATCGTCACGAAGAGGATCGCATAGGCAACGGCCACGACTTCCAGACATTCCCACGCTGAAAGACCAAGCGCCATAAGACCGGCCGCCGCTTCATAGGCCACGATATTATGGACCATCCCCATCCAGACCGTGGCCATGTTCAGCCATGACCAGTTCCGCTTCTCCGGCGCAACCGGGGCAAGTTCCTCGTTATAGAGATCCGCTGCAAAACCCGGCTTCATCAACGCCCCTCCCCAGTCTCAAAAAATCCGGCCAGCCGCGCCTGTCAGAGACGCATATCCGTCTCCAGCACAGCCCGGAGAAGCACATTGGCACCGGCCGTCACATCGTCAGGCTCGGCACTTTCTTCCTCGTTATGACTGAGCCCTCCGGCACAGGGCACAAAAATCATCGCAGTCGGAGCAACCTGCGCCATATAGGTCGCATCATGCCCCGCACCCGAAACGATCCGCCGGGCCGGATAACCCAGCGCATCAGCCGCACGCGCGACGGATGCAATGCATTCCGGATCGAACTGAACCGCAGGCGTATCCCATACCCGCGCAATCTCCAGCGTCAGACCGGCCGCTTCGGCCAGCTCCGACGCCTGTGCATAAAACGCCTCTTCCATTTTCTGGACAATGCTGTCGTCCGGATCACGGAAATCGACCGCAAAAAACACGTCCCCCGGAACGACATTGCGACTGTTCGGCCTGTTCTCGATCAACCCGACCGTCCCCACCGCATCCGGACCATGCTCCAGCGCGATTGTCTGCACGGCATCAATCAGACGCGCGGCCGTCACCAGAGCATCCGCCCGCATCCGCATGGGCGTGCTCCCGGCATGGGAATCCCGTCCCGTAAGCGTAACCTCGTACCAGCGCATACCCTGCACACCCGTCACGATCCCGATCGTCTTATGCTCGACTTCAAGGATCGGCCCCTGCTCGATATGCAGTTCGAAATACGCCGCCACAGGATGTGCGCCACAGACCTCCACACCACGATACCCGATGCCCTCAAGCGCATCCCCGAAACGCACGCCTTCCCGATCCTTCGTATCAAGCGCCTCCTGCTCCGTAAAAACACCCGCAAACACACCAGAGGACAGCATGGCGGGCGCAAAACGCGACCCTTCCTCGTTCGTCCAGTTGATCAACTCGATCGGATGACGTGTCTCCCGCCCCGTTTCATGCAGCGTCCGCAGAACCGCCAGACCACCCAGAACACCGACAATTCCGTCGAATTTCCCACCGGTCGGCTGCGTATCGAGATGACTCCCCATCGTAATGGGCGGCAGCGTCTCCTCCGTTCCGGGACGCCGCGCGAACTGGTTCCCCATGGAATCATGGGACACCGTACATCCCAGCGCCTCACAGGCCCGGACAAACCAGTCCCGGACCTGACGGTCCTCCTCCGTCAGCGCAAGGCGCCGGATTCCACCCTTCGGCGTCCCACCAAACCGTGCCGTCTCCAGAATATCCTCCCAGAGCTTCACGCCATTCACGGTAACATTGCCAACCGCGCCAGATGCAGACTGCGTGCTCATTGTCGTTCTCCGTTTTCGGGTTTCTCGTGTCCGGGCGATCAGCCCGCTTTTGCAGGGATCTTGCTCATCGGATTGTTGGGATGCTCGTTCCATGTCTGAACATCCTCGACAGGCTGCGGCACCATCGTGATGCAGTCATCCACCGGGCACACATGCGCACAGAGGTTACAGCCCACACATTCCTCATCAATGACTTCATAATGACGCTCGCCATTCAGCAGCGTCTTCGAAATGGCCTGATGGGACGTATCCTCACACGCAATATGGCAAAGACCACATTTGATGCAGGCTTCCTGATCAATGGATGCAAGCGTTTTGAACTTCAGGTTGAGCTGGTTCCAGTTGACGAAATTCGGAACAGCACGCCCCGTCACATCCGCGATCGTCTCGAAGCCCTTCTCGTCCATCCAGTTGGACAGGCCATCGATCATGTCCTCCACGATCCGGAATCCATAATGCATCGCCGCCGTGCACACCTGAAGCGACGTCGCCCCCATGACCAGGAACTCGGCCGCATCCCGCCAGTTCGAGATTCCCCCGATCCCCGAAATCGGCAGAACGGACGTATCGGGCGTCCGCGCAATCTCCCCCAGCATCCGCAGGGCAATCGGCTTCACCGCAGGCCCGCAATAACCGCCATGCGTCCCCCGCCCGTCCACAACCGGCATCGGCGCCATCGCATCCAGATCAACCCCCACCACGGACTGGATGGTGTTGATCAGCGAAACCGCATCAGCCCCCCCCCCCGCGCAGGGCCGCCCGGGCCGGATTGAGGATATTCGTGATATTCGGCGTCAGCTTCACGATCACCGGCATCCGCGTATACTGCTTGCACCACCGCGTCACCATTTCCACATATCCCGGAACCTGCCCGACCGCGGATCCCATGTTCCGCTCGGACATGCCATGCGGACAGCCAAAGTTCAGCTCGATGCCATCCGCTCCCGTCTCCTCGACAAGCGGAAGGATGCGCTTCCAGCTTTCCTCCACACACGGAACCATGATGCTGACGATGATGGCACGGTCCGGATAATCCTTCTTGACGGCCTTGATCTCCGCCAGATTGACCGCCAGCGGACGATCCGTGATGAGCTCGATGTTGTTAAGCCCGGCCATGCGCTGCCCGTTATAGCGGGTGGCCCCGTAACGGCTGCTGACATTCACAACCGGCGGATCCTCGCCCAGCGTCTTCCACACCACCCCACCCCAGCCGGCTTCCAGAGCCCGGCGGACATTGTATTCCTTGTCGGTCGGCGGCGCCGACGCCAGCCAGAACGGATTGGGAGAACGGATACCAGCGATATTGGTGCTCAGATCGGCCATGTCTCAGTTCCCCGCCTTCATCAGATCCGCCGTGATGGCTTCAGCAGCATTGCGACCGTCACGGACAGCTGCCACGGTCAGATCCTCGCCCGCCGTGCAGTCTCCACCGGCATACACGCCCGTCATGGTTGTCCGCCCTTCGGCATCCACCCTGATGCGGCCACCCTCGATAACGATTTCGTCTTCAGCCAGCGGGTCCGGCAGGAACAGCTGTCCCACCGCCTTGAGAACCATATCCGCCTCAAGCGTATAGTCCCCCTGATCGTAAACCGCCCGCCCGTCCTTCACGACACCACGGGCAAAGGTAACGGACGCAACCCCATCCTCCGTCCCGTCGATCCGCATGGGAGCCGACCAGTACCGGATCGTAACGTCGTTCGTCTGCGCCCATTCCTGCTCGACCGTCGTTGCGGACATGTTTTCCGCCGCCCGGCGATAGACCAGCGTGACCTCCTCCGCTCCCAGACGCTTCGCCTGAACAGCAGCATCAATGGCGGTATTTCCACCCCCGATCACAACCACACGCCGCCCGACGGCTACATCCGATTTCGTTGGAGAGGCTCGCAGATCCTCAATGAACTCCACGGCATTGCGGACACCCGGAAAATACTCCCCGGCAATCCCCAGCGCCCTGACACCGGCATGACCGATCCCGAGGAATACGGCGTCATACTCCGCCCTCAGAGATGCCAGCGTGATGTCCCGCCCAAGCACCATCTCGTTCTCGATTGTGATCCCGCCAATGGACAGGACAAACGCCACTTCCTTCTGCGCGAACTCATCCGCCAGCTTGTAAGCGGCAACACCGTACTCGTTCAGGCCACCCGCTCGGGGCCGCGCATCGAATACGACAACATCATGCCCCTGCATGGCCAGCCGGTGCGCACAGGCCAGACCCGCAGGCCCCGCCCCCACAACGGCAATCCGCTTTCCCGTCAGCGGCGCCCGGCTGAACGGCTGTGCGCCCGCCCGCATCTGCCAGTCCGTGGCATGACGCTGAAGCGCCCCGATCTGGATGGGCCGGTCTTCCTGCGTGTTACGGACACATTTGCCTTCACAGAGGATTTCCGTCGGACAGACCCGCGCACAGGACCCACCGAAAATGTTCGACTCCAGAATCGTCCGTGCCGAACCCGGAATATTCCCTGTCGAGATTTTCTTGATGAAGCCGGGAATATCAATCCCGGTCGGACACGCCTCGATACAGGGGGCATCGTAACAGAAATAACACCGATCGGACTCGATGGTGGCCTGCCCCTCCGTCAAAGGCGGATGAGCATCTGAGAAATTCCGTGCCAGCATGTCCGGCGGCAGGCGGTTTGCGGTGATATTCGGAGTCTGATCCACGAAGAAAACTCTCCACCATGGGCGTTTCGTGACACACCATGACTGAGTTCAGACCGATTCCGCAACGTAAACTTGACCACATGGTCAGGAAATTACATCCTTCTCAGACAATAATCATTTCCGGCCGCCAGACAGGGAGACATTTCCTTGCCGAAATCACGCCCGATCTTCAATATCGTTGCAAAACCCCAGAACAAGACGCAGGATCGTCTGCAGACCTGCCTCGAAATCGGAGTCATGCAGCACGGCATGACCCGTCACCGCGCTTATCTGCGCACTCATGTCCGCATAGGCCTGCGTCATTGACCAGATCGCAAACATCAGATGCACCGGATCAATGGCCGGCATCTGGCGCTCCCTGTGCCAGACCTCAAATGTCCGTGCCCGTCTCGCAACGTGTTCGCGCAGGGTTGTAGACAGATAATGATGGATATTTCCCGCGCCCTGCAAAACCTCGTAGGCAAAGATCCGCGATGCATCCGGCCGCTCGCGGGAAAACGCCATTTTCGCCCGGATATATCCCTCAAATCCTTCCCGCGCCCGCCGCTCCGGCACCAGCCAGTCATCGGCATCCCGCAGCCAGAACGTCATGATGTTTTCGAGGACGCTGCAATAGAGCTCCTCTTTCGTCCCGAAATAGTAATGGATGTTCGGCTTCGGAACCCCCGCTTCGCGGGCAATTTCATTCACGCTCGCCCCGCGGAAACCATGCAGTCCGAACACACGCTCGGCTGCCGCAAGAATGGCCGCTTCAGCCGCCTGACGGGGAATGCCCGGGCGGGGCGTTCCCGGGCGGGTCCTGTGAACGGCCCTGCCGACAGAAGAAGGAGGAAGAGTCTCGGTCATACAGACATCGTTCTCCCCTTTCCCCCCGCTGACAAGACCAGACATGTCCTGATCACCCGAAATCCCGTCTCCACCCTCCCTGCACAAGGATAAACCCATGCTTCTCATCCGTGGTGGTACCGTCGTAACGGCCGAAACGGCCCACAGGGCAGACGTCCTGTGTGACGACGCACGCAGGATCGTCGCCGTCGGCCCTGATCTGGAAGCCCCCTCGGGCTGCGACACCCTTGATGCGGGCGGCCTGCTGGTCATGCCCGGAGGCATCGACCCGCACACCCATATGGAAATGCCCTTCATGGGCTCCGTCGCAAGCGAGGACTTCTATACGGGCACCTCCGCGGGCGTCGCTGGCGGCACAACGACCATCATTGATTTCGTCATCCCCGAACCCGGACATTCTCTCCTCGGCGCCTGGAAAGACTGGCGCCGCAAGGCGGAAAAATCCGTCTCCGACTACTCGTTTCACGTCGCGGTCACACACTGGGACGAGAAAGTCCATGAAGACATGGCCACTCTGACCCGGGACTGCGGCGTCAATTCCTTCAAACACTTCATGGCCTATAAAAACGCCCTGATGGTGGATGATGACGTCCTCCTGCACTCCATCAGCCGCGCGCTCGAACTCGGCGCCTTGTGCAACATCCATGCGGAAAACGGGGACGCCGTCGCATACCTTCAGGCCGATCTTCTCAAACGCGGTGTGACAGGCCCGCAGGCGCACCCAATCTCCCGGCCACCCTCCGTGGAAGGCGAAGCCGCACAGCGCGTCATCGCCATCGCAGGACTGCTCGGCGCCCCGATCTACATCGTGCATGTCTCAACGGAAGAAGCCGCCGCGGCCATCGCCGCAGCCCGCGCCCGTGGCCAGCGCGTCTATGGCGAAGTCCTGGCCCAGCATCTCGTGATCGACGACAGCGTTTACGCGGACCCGAACTGGCTCGGCGCGGCCCAGCACGTCATGAGCCCGCCCTTCCGCCCAAAACATCATCAGAAAGCCCTGTGGGCAGGACTGGCTTCCGGCCAACTTCAGACCACCGCCACGGATCACTGCTGCTTCTGCGCCGGGCAGAAGGAACAGGGACTGAACGATTTCACGAAAATCCCCAATGGCACCCCGGGCATTGAAGACCGGATGAGCGTCCTGTGGCACCACGGCGTGCGGACCGGAAAACTGACCCCGCAGGAATTCGTGGCCATCACCTCCACCAACACGGCGAAGATCTTCAACATCCATCCCCGCAAGGGCAGCGTCTCCGCAGGCGCGGACGCCGATCTCGTCCTGTGGGATCCGCAGGCCAGCCGGACGGTCTCCGCAAAAACCCACCACCAGAATGTCGATTACAACATTTATGAAGGCATGACCCTGACCGGTCTGGCCCGATACACCATCAGCGGCGGAAAAATCGCCTGGGCCGATAACGACCTGCGCGTAACACGCGGCGCGGGCCGGTATGTGGAACGGCCCTGTTTCAGCCCGGACATGCAGGCCGCCATCCACCGCAAGAGCACGCCCTGACGTAACTTTGGCCCCGGATCAGGGCTCTCCTGATCCGGGACCGTTCAAACACCCGGCACTTACTCCGGCTTTTTGCCACCCAGCTCCCCCGTCAGAAACTGCGCACGACCATAGCCGAAGGACCAGTGAGCATCTTCGTTCTCAACAACGGAGATCATCACGTCCGAAGGCGCAATCCCACAATCCGCCTCCAGCCGCTCCACCAGCAGCCGGTAGAACAGCGCATTGGCATCTTCCCCGCGCGGCCGGCTGAACACCTGCAACAGCACGACATTTCCGGTCCGCGGAATATCCAGTCCGGTATCCTCCACGATCATGCGGGAGGGCTTGTGCTCCGAGACGATCTGATAACGGTCCCCGCGCGGAACCCTGAACGCCTCCAGCATGGCCTCATGGGCCGCATCGAGAAGCGCCCTGATTTCACGGTCGGAACGGCCTTCAACAAGGTGAAAATGCAGAAGTGGCATGTCTTGTCCTCACAGGATGTATTTTCAGGAAACGGACTGGATCAGACGGCGGACACCATCAATCATCCCGCGAAGCTGCTCCGGGGTCGAAATAAACGGAGGACCGAAGGAAATCGTGTCGCCCGTGCAGCGCAGAAGCAGACCTTCGCGCAGACCGCGCTCGAAAATGGCCAGCCCCCGCGCACCGGGCGCACCCTCCGCAGGGACCAGATCCACTCCCGCCGTCAGTCCCATGTTACGGATGTCCCTGACGGCAGGAAGATCGCGCAACCCGTGTACCGCCTCTTCCAGAACCGGCTCCAGTGCACGGACACGCGCGAAAAGGCATTCTTCCTCCATGACATCCAGAACCGCATGGGCCACCGCCGTCGCCATCGGATGGCCGGAATAGGTATAGCCATGCGCGAACTCGATGGCATTTTCCGGACCGGTCATGAACGTGTTATAGATTTCATCAGTCACAATCACGCCCCCCATCGGGACAATGCCGTTGGTGACGGCTTTCGCGAACGTGATCATGTCCGGCGTCACGTCAAAACGCTGCGCCGCGAAGTTTTCGCCCATACGGCCGAAACCCGTAATAACCTCATCAAAAATCAGCAGGATGCCATGTTTCGTGCAGATCTCCCGCAACCTGCGCAGATACCCCACAGGCGGCACGATCACCCCCGTCGATCCCTGCACCGGTTCTACAATCAGCGCCGCAATCGTCGAGGCGTCATGCAGCCCGACCAGCCGCTCCAGATCCTCGGCATGATCCGCGCCCCATTCCGGCTGACCCCGTGAAAACGCCATGTGTTCGGGGTTATAGGTATGCCGCAGATGATCCACGCCCGGCATCATGCCCGAAGCGAACATCTTGCGGTTCGGGACAATCCCGCCAACGGACATGCCGCCAAAACCAACACCATGATACCCGCGCTCACGCCCGATCATGCGAAAGCGCTGCCCCTCCTGCCGCAGCCGATGATACCCAAGCGCGATCTTCAGCGCCGTATCCACCGCTTCGGAGCCGGAATTGGCAAAAAAGACATGATCCATCCCGTCCGGCGCAAGGCCGGCGATCCGCTCCGCCAGATGCACTGTCTGCGGATTCGTGAGCTGGAACGGCGGCGCATAATCCAGTGTCTCGGCCTGCGTCTTCAGCGCCTCCACAATCCGGGGATGCGCATGCCCCAGCGGGGAACACCACAGCCCCGAAAGCGTATCGAAAAGCTCCGTGCCATCCGGCGTATAATAATAAGGCCCCTTCGCAGACGTCAGAAGCCGTGCCTGCGGATCGGCCCGGACCCTGCGATTGGCCGTAAAGGGCATCCAGTACGTGCCCTTGCGGATAGTCTCAACACAGTCAAATCCGTTGGTCAGTTTCGACACGATACGCCTCGCAGACTGATGATGGGTGCATACATGAACAGGCCTGGTGCGCCAGCCCCGTCACATCAGAAAAAAGGCTATCCCGAATATGAAACGAACTGAATATATACAGTCAGGGAAATATGAGCCTAGTCTGTACTGCAAGAACGACCGGTACAGTCAGACCCATGATCCAGACAGACCCCCATTCCCCCACCCCTCTAGTCACCCAGATCGTCCAGCAGGTCACAACCCTGGTCCGCAGCCAGAACTGGACACCCGGCACCCGCCTACCGTCCATCCGCCACCTCGCCCGACAATGCAGTGTCAGTCCCCTTACTGTCTCCAATGCCTATAATCGTCTTGTAGCCGATGGGATCTTGGAAGCTCGCAGGGCAAGCGGCTTTTTCGTGGCCAGACACAGGGAGCATGTAACTGACAATACAGTCATACATTCTGACATTACCCCATCCATCGATTCCTCATGGATGCTCCAGCGGGCTTATGAAAACAACGCGTCCGTCGTTCAGGCAGGATGTGGGTGGCTGCCGGACAGCTATCTTTTCCGCGAGGGTATCCGTCATGCCTTTACAGCGCTGGGGCGTCGTCCCGATCCGGAGATGTCAGGGTATGGCAATCCTTATGGTCATGCCGGCCTCCGGGAGTTGATCCGCCTGCTCCTGCTGCGACAGGGCATCAGATGTGACCTGCCGGCTCTCATCCTCACGCATGGCGCCAGTCAGGCTCTGGAACTGAGCATCAGATGTCTGACCCAACCAGGAGACACTGTACTTGTAGAAGATCCCGGTTACTGCAACCTCTTCCCGACCCTCGAAGCGCTTGGCCTTCGGACCATCGGCATTCCACGCTTTCACGATGGCCCCTGTCTGGCAACACTGGAACGTATTGCCAGAACGGAGCAGCCGAAAGCCTTTATTCTCAATACCCGGTTGCATAACCCGACTGGTACGAATTGCAGTCCGTCCGTCACGCATCATGTCCTGAGCCTGGCCGAACGTCATGATTTCATGATTATCGAAGATGACATTTTTGGTGGCCTTGCGGACGAGAACACTCCCACGCTGGCACATCTGGACCAGTTGGAACGGGTCATCTTCATCAGCAGTTTTTCCAAAACGATTTCACCAGGGCTACGGGTCGGATTCCTGGCCTGTCCGGCGAAGATCGCCGCACGAATCCTGCATCTTAAGATGGCCAGCAGTCTGACAAGCAGTTCCATGAACGAGGCCATCGTTCATACCATTCTCGCAGACGGGCGACACCGATTGCATCTGGAGAGATTGCGGGAAAAACTGGCCACCACCCGAAAGACGGCCATATCGTCTCTGGAAGCTGCCGGTCTGGAAATTTTCTCATATCCCGAAGGCGGCATGTTCCTGTGGGCACGCTTTTGCACAGACCTGGACCCAGTGCCTGTTGCCCGGAAAGCCGCCGAACAGGCCATCATGCTCGCTCCCGGCTTCCTGTTCAGCCCTAATCAGAGGCAGACTTCCTGGCTCCGTTTCAATACAAGCCAGATGAACTCGCCAAAGCTTTTCCGCTGCCTTGCAGAGATCACATCCAGTCAGAATAACGCACAAAAACCCCGCTAAGCCGTTGACTTAGCGGGGTTTTTGAGACTGATGGCTAT
>NZ_BJLY01000003.1 GCF_006538885.1 Gluconobacter roseus NBRC 3990 | reverse complement strand
CCCTCTATTTAGAGATTACTCGGTGGGTTCGCGACGTGCTTACGCCATTACGCTGATGCTGACCATATGGCTTTGATAAATATCAGCCACAAAATGTCTTATTTGCGAAGGCCCAGCAGATTCCTCACAATTCCGAGGAGACGCTTGATCGTGAAACGCCCGGCCGGACCGAAAACCAGTCCCGTCAGTGCGGTCATGGCCACTGCCTGCTTCAGCTCGACCAGCTTGCGATCGCGACGGATGCGCGCTTCGATCTCGACAGGATCCGGAATGGAACGTGCGGCAAGAAGCCCGAAAATCACGACGAACAGAAGATCAATACCGATGACGCAAAGTGCGGACTTCACATAGCTCAGCCCGGCGACATCAATAAAAAATGCCCACAGAAAGCCATGGAACGACAGGGCCGTGAACAGCAGAAAAACGGCTGCGACAATGCCATAGGCCACTCTGCGACCGATTCGCATTGCAGAGCGGGAAAGGATCTGTCCCTGGGCGGAGAGGACATCCTGTCCGAGATCGATGGGCTTCATGGAGATGGTTTGCCTCTTCTTCAGGACGGGGCCGGACGAGATGCCGTCCGCCCCCCGCCTGGAAAGACCCGGGCTATTACTTGGAGAAACGTCCGGCGAAGAAACCGACAACGGCCGAAATCAGGACGGCTGCAATCGGACGCGCCCGTACACGCGTCGAAACATTTTCCAGCTCATGATCCGTGATTTTGCGGGCATTTGCAACGGCATGGTCCGTGCGGTCGGCAGCATCCAGCAGAGCTGGGCTGATACGATTGTCCAGCAGTTCCTGCAGCTGGGTCCGCAGACTGTCGATTTGAGCCTGTGTGGTCTCGGTTGCAGCTTCAACGTTGTCCTTGACGCTTTTACGGCTCATGTTCAAACCCCTTCTAGAATATCAGGCCAGATCTGTTCTGACCCGATTTTGTTTCGCCTATAACGATCCATTCTCCCAGAGGTTGCATGTCAGGCCTGTCCGGCGTTTCCCGCATGGCTCCCAAAAAGCGGAGCGCCCGCACAGCACGGCCAGCCCCCGTGCTGGAAGTCATCGGCCTGCGAGCTGCCATCAATGCGCCGCCGGTTGATTTTTCACTACGCCCCGGCACCACGCTGACGCTGTTCGGAAACCAGCCTTCAGCCCTGTCCCGTCTGCTGGATGTCCTGGCCGGCTTCCTGCCTCATCTGGGTGGCACCATCACAGTCAGCGGCGAAAACGTGACCAGCCACGCCCCTGCAGACCGTCGGATGCGGATCGTCAGTCCGCGCGATCCGCTTTTTCCGCATCTGGATCTGCGTGACAATGTTGCGTTCAGCCTGCGTGCAAACCGTCAGAACAAATCAGAAGCCCAGGCTGCTGCAGGACGAATGATTTCGCTCCTGGGGTTGGATGGTGTTGCGGGCCTGCGTCCGGCAGAGCTGACCGCCGAACAGTCCCTGCGGGCCCGCCTCGCCCGCGCGCTGGTGGCATCGCCAGACATTCTGCTGCTGGATGATCCGCTTCATGCACTGGATCCTCGTGCTGCCCGCCGCATCTCGCTGCTTCTGGCCACGCTCTCACGCGCCCTGAACCTCAGCGTGATCCATGCTGTCTCCCGCCGCGAGGACGCCCTGCGTTCGGGCGGAGAAATTGCCGTCTTTCAGGACAGCACGCTACTGCAATGCGCAGATGCGGCAACACTCTACGATCGTCCGGCCTGCGTCGAGGTTGCGACCCTGTTTGGTGAAACCAATACCCTGACAGGTCAGATCCTGGATATCGGCGATGACGTCGCCCGGGTCCAGCTGGCCTGCGGCGGAATTGTGGATGCCATGGCTTCCGAAGACCTGACCGAAGGGCAGGAATGTCTGGTCTGTGTACGCCCTGACCGGATTTCACCTTTTTTTGGCTCACAGGGACTGGGCATGGATGAAGACGGCGATGTCCCCGTTCGTGGTATCCTGACCGACAGCATCCATCTGGGCGATCATATCCGCATGCGGGTCCGCTGCGCCGAGGGTACGGAGATCGAACTGCGCCGCCCCCCGCTGCAGGCCCAGAAGATCCCTGCATCCGGCACCGCCGTGCAGCTTGCCTGGCCTGCCGCTCATGCGACGGTCTTCCCGCCCGGCACCGGGATGTATTAAAGTGCGCCCGTTCCTTTCCCGATTAATCCAGTTTCCGAGGATCCTTTCGTTCTGACCCGGTCCGCCTTCCCTTTGCGACATGTCCTTCGGACACATGATCGGGTCGCCCGCAGGAGCCGCCTGCGTACAACGTGTCTCTGCGCGTCTCTGATCCTGTTCGCACTGCCTCCCGCAGGCTACGCTACGTCCACACATCCGGGGCATGGGTCTTCCGGCATAGGCACGTTTTTCACATCTGTTGGCCATGGCATCACATCTGTTTTCCTGCCAGGGTCAGCATCCGCGCACAGCCATGCGCGATCACATCACCACCGCAAAACCGTCCGTCATCGGGTCGCTGCCCCAACAACTCCCGAACCCGGCTTTGGTGTTCCGGAAGGCACTATTGCAGCCCATGCGCTGACATCCGCGGACAACACGCTGCGACTGGTGGAATGGGATGGACGGACGTCAACACTGCAAACTGCGGCTCACGCCACGAAACCTGCATGGATGGCCGTTCTCGTGACCGGTACGCAGCTGACGCAGGCCTGTGCAGGCGGGTGGGTGCATCCGGTGGATGACAGCCCGACCTGCGGTATCCCCGGCGGCGTCAGCGACCTCGCCCTGACTTGGGACCGCTCGCGCATGGCCACGGCGCCCAGTTGGCAGGATTTCTGGGACGTTGCCCGCCACCCGGGCCGCCGAGGTCTGCATTTCGGCGCAAGGACCACGCTGGAAATTGCGCTTCTGGCTGATGGTGTTGCACCGCAGGACGTCTACACCACGCTTGCCACGCAGCCTGGAGTGGATCGCGCGTTCCGCAAGCTGGATCAGCTGCGCCCTTATATCGTGTGGTGGAACACGCCCGCGGACGCTGGACGCATCATGGAACAGAGCAGCGCACTCATGCTGAGCGCCCCCAGTACGGAAGTGACGAGCGTCAGTTCGCGGGTGCAAGCCGGTGCTGCGACATCTCTGTTCGTAGCCGGTACGCAGGACATTCTGCGTACACCCCTGTTCTGGGCCATTCCGAGCAATGTCCCTACAGACAGTGCACACCGCACCCTCGCCCAGCTCAGAATGCATGCGCCGCATCTCGAAGACATGCCCGGTCCGCTACCTCCAGATAATGCCCCTACGTTTCTGACTGTCAGTGACACGTTCTGGTCCCGGTACGGCGATGCTCTCGAACAGCAGTTCGAAACACGCTTCGGCGCGCAGACACCATGATGTCGCTTATATTGCGGTTGAACCTGCCCTCCATCCTGACGGGTCTTGTGGGGGCCTGCGCCGTGATCGCGCTGCTCATGCGCGTTCTGTCGCCCCATATTCTCAGGCGCCTTGGCCTTGTCCTGCTTCTTCCCGGACCAGGACTGGCCCTTGCACTGGCCAAAACCCATATTGGTCCGGGCTGGCTGGAAGGTGCACTTATCGCCCCGGCCGTCGTCTTTCCAATCTGTGCCACCCTGTTGACCCTGCCTCCGGGAACAACCCGGGCCGCGGTCGGACTGGGAGCCGATCTGCCGACGCGTCTGCGCCTGATCTGGTTTCCACTCCTCCTGCCATCCGCCTTTCTGTCCTTTCTCCTTGCGATCGTCTTCTGCGTCGCCTGCGCCCTGCTGGATCACCCATGAGCACCCCAACCGCCCCCTTCTGGCAAACCGTTCCTCTGGACCAAATGTCTTCCGAACAGTGGGAGTCCCTCTGCGACGGCTGCGGACGATGCTGCCTCAACAAGCTGCGTGACGAGGATACGGACGAGGTCGTTTACACGAACGTCGCCTGCCGGCTTCTGGACACCCATACCTGCCGCTGCACCGATTATGCCGACCGTCACCGCAAAGTCCCCGACTGCGTGACTCTTACACCTGAGCTTCTGGCCGAAATCGACTGGCTTCCACCCAGCTGTTCCTATCGTCTGCTACGCGACGGATTTGATCTTCCAGACTGGCACCCTCTGCGGACCGGCAATGAAAACGGCGTTCACAGTTCAGGCGCCTCGGTCCAGGACCGCTGCATCAGCGAACGCCGTGCCGGACCGCTTGAAGACCATCTGGAAGAATGGCCGGGTGAATGGCCAGACCGTTCCCCGCTCTGTCACGCCCTGAAGAAAAGCAAAGGCTGAAATCATGCTTCCCCCGACCGTTCCACTGATCTGGAAACGTTCGACACGGGCAAAGCGCATCACCCTGCGGATCGAACCTGTCCGCGGCGAAGTCATCATAACGGTTCCGGATCGTGTCAGTCGGGAGCGAGCACTGGCCTTCGTCCATCAACAGACGGAATGGATCACGAATGCTCTCACCGAACTGCCAGAAAAGCAGGCACTGACAAACGGTTCGCAGATCATGATCGAAGGGCATAGTGTCGCCATTCTTCATGAACCCGAAGCCCGGCGCGGCTGCTGGCTGGACGAAAATGGACTTCATGTCAGTGGTGACGCCTCCCACACCACACGCCGTATCCGTGATTTTCTGCAGGCCATGGCAAAGGATCGCCTGACCCGGACTTTAAAAATCCATTCCGACAAAATGGATCTTCATCCTACACGACTGGACCTGCGCGACGTCCGGACCCGCTGGGGTAGCTGCACACGCCAAGGCCGCATCATGCTCAGCTGGCGCCTGCTGATGGCTCCAACAGGCATCCGCGATTACGTCATCATTCACGAACTGGCGCATCTGAAACATTTCAATCACGGCCCCCATTTCTGGGCCCTGGTCGACAGTTTTATTCCCGATGGACGCACAGGACGGCTTGCAGCAGAACGCTGGTTGAGAGAAAACGGGACCGCTCTCCTGCGTGCAGCATGAGGGCAGTGCGAGCTTGGCGGAATGGTAGACGCACGAGACTTAAAATCTCGAGTCCGAAAGGGCGTGCGGGTTCGAGTCCCGCAGCTCGCACCAGTAACCCATTGAAAAGATGGAGGAAAACGCTCTTAGACGTTGAAATGGGCGTTTATCCCATAGTCTTTCCCAGAATGGGAAAACTGACGACATGCTCCGACTCGTGGGCTCGAACTACTATTTCCGACGCGCCGTGCCGTTAGACCTGCGCCCCTTGCTGGGACGAGGCGAGGTCTCGCACTCCCTGAAAACCTCGAATAAGCTGGAAGCACGGCAGAAGGCTGCTCTGTTCTATGCCCGGACCGGGCAGTGTTTTCAGGAGATACGGCGCATGACATCAGGGGTTCCCGCAAAAACGCTCAACGCCATGGACCTCGTCAGCTTCTACGAGCAGTTCGTAAAAGACCTCCAAAACTACCACGCCGACCACATCGAAGCACTGACCATGCGCCATAAAGTGGAGACAACCGAAATGCTCTTCAGGGAAGTGGATTCTATCCAATCCACGAAGCGCTTCCTTGATGTGGTCGGTCGGTATCTCAAGGAAACAGAAGACTTCCTGCAAGGACTGCATCAGCAAGATGCCCTGAATCAGGCCGTCTCCCGGACACGGGAGACCATGCTGAGGGAAGAAATCACTGGACTGCGGAAGATGGTGGTCGAGATCAAAGGAACTCTGCCACAGGAACGTCTTCCTCCGCCTCAGGCCGATGACGCAGAAATGCGTCTTCCAACGCCGACAGTGTCGCCTCCTAAAAAAACAGCGCATAGCCTCATCGCAGACTATCAGCATCATGGTCCAGCGCTTCATCCTGAACGACACCAGTAAAAGTGCCGACACTCTTAAAGGTACGAGAACGACTGTGGACCTGTTCGTCGAAGCATTTGGGGATCTCCCGGTCACTCAGATCACCGGGACAACGGCGGGCGACTTCAAGGACCTGCTGCTAGGTCTGCCAGCCACGCACGGGAAGGCAAAGAAATGTCTTCCGATCCGGGACGCGGTGAAGGTTGCGAAAGAACAGGGCCTCAAAACGCTGAGCGGCAAAACGGCGAAGAACCATTTTTCCCGGATGTCCGCGCTCTGGTCCATTCTCGTTCAACGCGAGATTGTGTCCAAAAATCCATGGATGAAATGGTCGTTCAACACAACGAAAGAAACGGACCGCCGCTGCTGGACCGATGAGGAACTGGTTCTTCTAAGTAAGGCGCAATGGGAGCATCGCGGTATTTCACAGCGCACCTATGCAGGCATGGTCAATATTGCCCTTTATACCGGCCTGCGCCTGGGAGAAATCTGCAATCTGCGCTGTCAGGACATCGAAAACGTACAAGGCGTGGCCTGCTTCCAGGTCCGCCCCCATCCGGAAGAGGGCTGGTCTCCAAAATCAGCGGCCGGAATCCGGCTGGTTCCGATCCACTCCCAACTGATCAGGGCAGGCATCCTGGAGTTTCTGAAGCCCGACCAGCATTTTCTGTTTCCCGATCTAGCCACGTCAACAAGCGGAGTCCGTGGTGCTTCCTTCGGGCAGGCGTTTTCAAAACTGAAAACGAGGCTCGGCCTTCCGGCTGAGATCACGTTTCACAGTTTCCGGCACACGGTCTCGACGAAGCTCCGCAATCAGGACGCGAGCTTCCGGGAGCTCTGGATCGACCGGGTTCTGGGGCACGAAGCCTCTCACCGCAGCCAGGGCACCATGAACTACACCAGTTCCATCGACGTCCGGAACCTCCAGAGCGTTATCGAAGCCCTCGACTTCCCAAGTTTCTCAATGGAAATTCCAGACACCTGAAGGCAGCGATGGGGGGAATGCGACTGTCTGCTATCCGTGCTCAAACGTAAAATAATAGACGTTCTTACTCGTCTAAAATGTGTGCCGAACGATATTAACGCCTTCGTCTAGCATAACGGTGACAGCGATCACCCGGCTTCACTTGTAACCTTTGCGAGCTCCAATGTGCGTTGCGCTCTCCAGCGTTAAAGCATTCGGGAGCGAAGGCTCACCTAATTTTCTCATCCAGAAGTGCTATCGCGTGTATCCGGTTTGTACGGAAATGACGAAAGCCCTGCCTCAGCTTGCACTAGGCGATCAACATGCACGTGATGTCCGAATATCCACTAATTCACACGACTACGCGCTCGACGACATATTGATAACCGTCAATTATCACCCTACGGTTTTCAGCAATGGAAGAGCAGGCGCGCCCCATCCTGAAAACCTTATTCGCCAAGAGTTCCTTGATCCTAATGGCTTGTCCATCACCATTGTCACTCAGGTACAACCGTCAGACTCTCTGCAATGTCCTGAATAATCGGTCCGATATTTCGCAGGAGGTGACGCTACGCCTTGAAAAAGCATTCGGCACCTCCGCTCTGTCCTGGATGTAACGGCAAATGAACCACGATCTGGAAACGGTCATGGCCCGCGCCCATGAGATCGAAGCCCGGTCATTTACAACGCCCCACTCATGCACATGAACCACGCGACAATTACAGTAGGCAGCAAGTGATCACAGGCACAATCAAAACCCAGATCGACCAGATCTGGAACGCGTTCTGGTCCGGCGGGGTCTCCAACCCGCTTTCCGTGATCGAACAGCTCACCTTCCTCATGTTCATCAAGCGGCTCGACGACCTCCAGACGGTCGAGGAGCGCAAGTCAGAAGACCTCGGCCTCCCCATCGCCCGCCGCATCTTCCCCGAAGGCGCCGATGACAAGGGCGAGCCCTACGACAATCTCCGCTGGTCCCGCTTCAAGCATTTCGAAGCCCGAGAGATGATGCGCATCGTGGATGAGCACGTCTTTCCCTTCCTGCGCCAGCTAGGTGAGGAAGGATCGTCCTACGGCACCCACATGAAGGACGCGCGGCTCGGCTTCTCCAACGCCAACCTGCTGGCCAAGGTCGTGCAGATGCTCGACGACATCCCCATGGACGACCGCGACACCAAGGGCGACGTTTACGAGTACATGCTGGGCAAGATCGCCAGCGCAGGCACAAACGGCCAGTTCCGCACCCCCCGCCACATCATCGAGCTGATGGTCAACATCATGAAGCCCCAGCCCGGTGACACCATCTGTGACCCGGCGGCGGGCACCTGCGGCTTCCTCGTGGCGGCGGGAGAATACCTGCGCGACCACCACCCGGAGATGTTGCGAAAAAAGGAAACCCGCGACCACTTCCACAACAGCATGTTCCACGGCTTTGACTTCGACGCGACCATGCTGCGCATCGGTGCGATGAACATGACCCTGCATGGGGTCGAGAACGCCGATGTCTCCGACCGCGATAGCCTGGCCGAGGAGCATGGCACCGACGCGGGCGCCTATTCCCTGATCCTCGCCAATCCGCCCTTCGCCGGATCGCTTGACTATGACACCACGGCCAAGGACCTTTTGAAGATCGTCAAGACCAAGAAGACCGAGTTGCTCTTCATGGCGCTGTTCCTGCGGCAGCTTCGGATTGGCGGGCGCGCGGCGGTGATCGTGCCGGACGGGGTGCTCTTCGGTTCGTCGACCGCTCACAAGGACATTCGTAAGATGCTGGTCGAGGATCACAAGCTCGACGCTATCATCAAGCTGCCATCGGGCGTCTTCCGCCCTTACGCCGGTGTGTCCTGCGCCATCGTAGTCTTCACCAAGACCGGCGTCGGCGGTACGGAGGGCGTGTGGTTTTACGACATGACAGCGGACGGTTTCAGCCTCGATGACAGGCGCACCCCGCTGCTGGATGTGGAGAAGCTCGGCGGCTGCCCGGCGCATACGCTGACGGACGAGGAACATGCGAAAAACAACCTGCCCGACATCCTCGCCCGCTGGGGAGATCGGGACGCCGAGGCCACGCGGCCCCGCACTGCACAGAGCTTTGTCGTGCCCGCGGCGGACATCATCGCCACCGGATCATGGGACCTGTCGCTGAACCGCTACAAGGAGATCGAGCACGAGGAGGTCGCCCACCCCGCCCCCGCCGAGATCATCGCCGAACTGCGTGCTCTGGAGGCCGAAATCGCCGAGGGTCTGGCCCGGCTTGAGGGGATGCTGGGATGAGCTGGCCTACAGCAACGCTCGACAGCATCTCCGAGGTGGTTCGAGGAGTCACCTTTAGCAAAGCCGATGCGGAAAGTGATCCGAGAAAAGGACTTTTGCCAGTTTTGCGTGCAGGCAATATCGCCGAGACGCTGAATATTGAGTCAGACCTCGTTTACGTTGATCAAGGGCGCATTTCGGAGAAGCAGAAACTTCGCCCGAAGGACATTGTCGTCTGCACCTCCTCTGGCAGCGCCTCTGTGCTTGGGAAAAGTGCGATGTTGGGGCAAGAGTGGCAGGGTTCATTCGGTGCGTTCCTTGCGACCGTCAGAACTGACTCGCATGTCGCTGATCCTGACTTTGTAGGTCACTACCTTCGGAGCCCCCGCTTTCGGGCGTGGGCTAGCAACTCAGCAGGTATCGGCATCAAGAACATCCGAGCTTCTGACCTCAAGAAAGTCGAAATCCCCCTCCCGCCGCTGGAGGAGCAGAAGCGGATTGCGCGGATACTGGATCAGGCAGCAGAGCTCTGCCGCCTCCGCACCCGTGCCCTCGACAAACTGAGCACCCTCGGACAAGCCATCTTTCATGAGATGTTTGGGGACCTGATTGATGCAGCTCACGCGTCACCAGAAGTAACCCTTTACGACATCGTGAACCCCGAGCGAGGCATCTCTTACGGTATTGTTCAGCGCGGCACGGAGGTCGACGGCGGGGTGCCGGTTATCCGGATTTCAAACCTGTCTGGCGACCGGTTTTCGGCTGACAGCGTTGTGCGCACCTCACAAGAAATTTCTTCAGGTTATAAGAGAACGCAACTTGAAGGCGGGGAGATAGCAATTTCGATCCGTGGGACAGTTGGGAGCGTCGCTATTGTCCCGAGCACAGCAAAGGGCTGGAATATATCGCGAGAGGTAGCACTGGTTCCGCTCAAGGACCCCCAGTATGCGGGTTTCATTTGGGAGCTACTTCGGCATAAAATGTCTCAACGATTCATCAAAGGTGAAGTTCGGGGAGTAGCACAAAGTGGGATCAACCTGGCCGACCTTCGCCGCCTTCCAGTACCGGCTAATTATGCTGAGATGTCTAAGCTATGGCTGGAAAGAGCTACGAAAATCTCCGAACTTTTAGGGCGGGGAGAGGTCACCTATGAGCGGCAGAAAACCCTCTTCGCCTCCCTCCAGCACCGCGCCTTCAAAGGGGAGCTTTAATGCGCGGTGAGTTTCTGGGGGTCCAAGGCCTGCTGATGGCCGAAATCTTCGAACCTTTGTTCGAGTTCATTGAAGAGAACGAAATTGAGGTCGAAGACTTGTGGCTGGATATCCTGCAGTCGGCGTTGCCAAGGCCGATGCCGCCGGTCGCCCCGACATACCAATCGTACAACAACGACGGTGAGCTGCACCTGCCGGAGGACCTTGAGGCGCGGGCAACCTACGAAGCGTCTCTCGAACGACATCAAGTCAAGCTGGAGACCTACATGGATGCCTGTACAGACGACAGGCTCGCGCGGGATTACATCCGCAACTTTTTCGACGGCGCGCCATCGGAACATGCCATCGTCGAAACTCTGGAAAAGTCCTTCAACCCCGTTAACGATGCCGGTGGCGATCAGCTGTCAAACGCCTACTTCGTAGCCGTCCAGACTTTCATCGAAAAGTTCAGCCTTCGCTACGACGTCCGCCGACCGTCCTATAACCGCCGAATGTCGATCTATCCGACACTCCCGGGCATGTTCACAAAGATGCTCCGGGAGATGAAAGCAGCAACGGATCAGGATCCTTATCTGGCCGATTTTATGTCAGCTTTTGAGGAAACGATCATTGACCTGCGGGATGAGCGGTCTCCGACCCGGATCAAACGCTGCGTCGCCGCGCAATTCAACCTGCTGGAGGCACTTCTATCCCAGCATCCGGATGTACTGGCTTTCAATGCGGACGTAGCTAGCGGAGCCCGCAGGGGGAATGAAGTAAATACTTTTGGTGCGATGTGCGACACGGCGCAGGTGTGGCCTCATGCTGCTGTTTTGAACTCAGCAAAAGAACTCTACCGGTTTGCCTCAGATTATCCCGGCATCAGGCATGCTGGCCGCCCGAGGAACCGTAAGCGTGAAATTGATATGCGTGACTTGCTGTCTATGTCCGTCGTCCTCACAGGGCTTTTCCCTTACGTGAATTCGACTACTGATCCCGAAAAAATTTATTTGGGTTGAAGATTAGATGACCACCAGTTTTACCAGTGCTACCGAAAGCCATGCAATCCAAAAGGGCATGCGTCAGCTCGTGACCACAGGAGCCGATTTCTCTCTTGGTCAAGCTAGTCTTGGTGAAACGGAATTCGATCTTAAGGGGGCTGATACATGAGCCAATTCAGTTTTCTGTCAGCAGACTTTCCAGCCCTCTTTAAAACGGCCAGCAAAGCCGAGACACACGCGTTATCCGACCCGCGGGGAGCCTGCTTCTGGGCACGGCTGACGCTAGAGACGGCGCTGAAATGGCTCTACCGGACAGACCCGGCGCTGCGAACCGTATACACCGACACGCTGGCCGCGATGATTGCAGAGCCAAGCCTGGAGGCGCTGACCGGACCGGCCATCGTCATCAAGGCCCGCTACATCAAGGACCAGGGCAACCGCGCCGCCCATGACACCGGCAAGCCACTGAGCGCCTACGACGCCAGTGCCTGTGTCCGCGAGCTGTTCCATGTCTGCTACTGGATTGCCCGAACCTACGCAAAGATCAAGCGCCCGGACCCGGCGCTGACCTTCGATGCTGGGAAGTTGGAGAAGTCGCTGACAATCACCGCCAGCACCGTGGCGCAGATTCAGAAGATTGAAGCGGACATCAAGGCCGAGCGCAAGCGCGCGGCGGAGGCCGAAGAAGCCCTTCGTACTTCTGAAGAGGGACGCGCCAAGCTGGATGCGGAACTAGCCGCCGTTCGGGCTGAGATGGCCGCACTGCGCAAGGCCAACAGCACGGTGCAGGACGACCACGACTACGGTGAGGCCGAGACCCGCGACAACTTCATCGACCTGCTTCTGAGCGAGGCGGGCTGGCCTCTCGATCAGGAGCGGGACCGGGAATTCGCCGTGACGGGCATGCCCAATCAGAGCGGTGACGGTTACGTCGACTACGTGCTCTGGGGCGACGACGGGAAGCCGCTGGGTTTGGTCGAGGCCAAGCGGACCAAGAAAGACAGCCGGACGGGGCAGCAGCAGGCGAAGCTGTACGCTGACTGTCTGGAGAAACGATACGGTCGCCGCCCGGTGATTTTCACCAGTAACGGCTATGAGCACTGGATCTGGGACGACCAGGCCTATCCGCCGCGACGGATCTCGGGGTTTTTGAAGAAGGATGAGTTACAGCTGCTCTTGCAGCGTCGCGAGAACGTCCGCCCCTTGGCGAAAGTCGATGTAGACCCAGAGATTGCGGGGCGCCATTACCAGCAGCGGGCCATTCGCCGTGTGGGGGAGGCCATCGAACGCGACGCTCAGCGCAAGGCCCTGCTGGTCATGGCTACGGGCAGCGGCAAGACCCGGACCGTCATCGCCCTGATTGACCAGCTGATGCGAGCCAACCGGGTGAAGCGCGTGCTGTTCCTAGCAGACCGGATCGCGCTGGTGAAGCAGGCACACGGAGCGTTCAAGACGCATCTGCCCTCGACGCCCTCGGCCAACCTGCTTGAGCGACACGACACCAAGAAGAATGACCACGCCGGAGCGCGGGTCTGCCTATCGACCTATCCGACAATGATGGGGCTGATCGAAGAGAGCAAAGGCGGCGAAAAGCGTTACGGCCCTGGTCATTTCGACCTGATCGTGATCGACGAGGCGCACCGGTCGGTCTACCGCAAATACAGGGCGATTTTCGATTACTTCGACAGCCTACTGGTTGGTCTGACCGCGACACCGCGCGATGAAATCGACAAGGACACCTATTCCCTGTTTGGGCTCGAGAAGGGCGTGCCAACCGACGCTTACGACCTCAATGATGCCGTGGGCGATGGTTACCTCGTGCCGCCGACCACCATCTCCGTGCCGCTGAAGTTCCAGCGCGACGGCATCGACTACGATCAGCTGACCGACGAAGAAAAGGAAGCTTGGGACGCCATCGAGTGGGACGAGGACGGCACAGTGCGGGACCGCGTCGAAAGTGCCGACCTGAACAAGTGGCTTTTCAACAAAGACACGGTGGACAAGGTGCTGGAGCACCTGATGTGCAACGGGATCAAGGTCGAGGGGGGCGACCGGCTGGGCAAGACGATCATCTTCGCCAAGAACAGCAAGCACGCCCGGTTCATCGTCGACCGCTTTAATGAGGCCTATCCATACTACAAGGGGCAATTCGCCCAGCTGATCGATTACAGCGTCAGCTACGCCCAGTCGCTGATTGACGACTTCTCCGAGGCGGACAAGGCTCCGCACATCGCGGTTTCGGTCGACATGCTTGATACCGGCATCGACGTACCCGAGGTCGTGAACCTCGTCTTTTTCAAGATCGTTAGGTCCAAGACCAAGTTCTGGCAGATGGTCGGTCGAGGCACCCGTCTGTGCCCCGATCTGTTCGGGCTAAGCAAGGACAAGCAGCAGTTCGTCATCTTCGACTACTGCCAGAACCTTGAGTTCTTCCAAGAGAACCTTAACAAGACTGATGGCCCCACGGCCAAACCGCTAGGCGAGCGACTGTTCGGCGCACGCGTCGAACTGATTGAGGCCTTAGCAGACGCTGGCGAGCCGCACGAGGCGCTGATCAAGGACATCAAAACGCGGCTCCATGACGAGGTACTTGGCATGCCACTGGACAACTTCATCGTCCGGGCCAAGCGGCGGAGTGTCGAGAAGTTTCGCGCCCCGAAGGGCTGGGACAACTTGACCCTCGACGACCGGTTGACGCTGATCGAGGAGATCGCCGGGCTGCCAACGGCCTTTAAGGATGGCAACCTGCCCGCAAAGCAGTTCGACCTGTTGCTTTTGACCACACAGTTAGAGCTGCTGAAGCAGACCGGAGCCTTCACCCGCCTCCAGAAGCGGATCATTAGCTTCGCTTCAGCGCTGGAAGGCATCGACAACGTGCCTCTCGTGGCGAAGGAAATGGAGCTGATTCTCGACATTCAGACTGACGCCTTCTGGGAAGACATCACACCGGAGATTCTGGAGATGGTGCGTCGACGCCTCCGTCACCTGGCTGAGCTCATCAAGCCTGTGGAGCGCAAGGTGGTCGTCACCGACTTCGAAGATGACATCGGCGAAGGAACCGAGGTTACCATGCCGGAGGTGGGCAGCGGCGTGGACAAGGCGCGCTTCAAGATGAAGGTCCGTCGCTTCATCGACGATCATCGTAACCACATCACCTTGATCAAGGTCCGCCGAGGTGAGCCCCTGACTAAGCAGGATCTCGAAGAACTACAGCGCATAATGATCGAGCAGGAGGTCGCGAATGATACCCTCATCGCTGCCCTCGACAAGGAAGGAGGTCTCGGACGCTTCTTGCGATCATTGACTGGCTTGGACAAAGCTGCCGCGAAGGAGGCTTTCAGCACATTCGTGGGGCTACACCAGTTGAACGCCGACCAGACCGAGTTCCTAGACTTGGTTATCAACAGTCTGACGGAGGCTGGTTATGTCGACCCGGCCAGCTTCTATGAGAGTCCGTTCACCGATCTGGACGACATGGGCATCGCCGGTATCTTCAACCGAGATCAGGCTAAAGAGATTATTCAGATTGTGAGAGCTCTGAACGACGCTGTTGCTGCATAGAAATCTACCCATCGAAGTCGGCTTACGGGAACGTCGCTTACGGACAGAATGTCTGGGATGAGGCGAAAGTAGTCGAATGCTTACTCATTTCCTATGGAGATGGAGAGGACCTACGGGAAGCCATCTCCTGTAACGCCATGGGTTGAAGCGACCGATTGACGCCAGCACGATGATCGGACGGCGGAGAGACAGGAGTGTTCCTGTCGTAAAAACGATCCAGTTCCCTCAATGCCATCTGGAACTGCCCTTTCCGTTTCAGATCTCTGACCGCCAAACGGATATCTTCAGGGATCTGACGCGGAAGCCGGGCCAGTCGCTCAAGCCGGGCAACCGTATGCCGGGCCTGATCACAGTCCGGCATACGCTCCGCATGCCATTGGGCAATAATCTGGGCCCGTTTGTGTTCCGCCTCACGGCAGCGATCCTTAATCCAGATGCGACGGGTTTTCTCGTTCAGCAGTGTCTGGAGCAACTCGCGTCGGTCTTGCAGATAGTCCTGCCATGTCATTTCCCGTTCTGTGGGAACCGGGATCTGGATCGGGTCAGGTTTCTGGCTGCTCAGTCCCAGATGATAAAAGAATGAACTGTACGAGATACCGAAGGATCTCGGCCAGCTGGGCCAGCGCCTGGCGGTACTGTGCCTCCGCCTCAGATATCCTGCTCTTCCGGGAGAACAGGCCTTTCCGGGCTTCCAGCTCATCCAGTCTCTGTCGCGCCTGCGCAACGGCCAGATTGGCTTTTTCCAGTCTGGTCCACCCGTCCCTCATCATTCGCAGGATGCATTCAGTCTGGATATCCAAAGGACTTTCCGGCCCGTAGCGCCGTTCCAGCGGATGTCGGGCATTCAGGACAGTTCGGGCAGCCTGCATCTCCTGTTTCCAGTCTTGCAGATAGATCTGGAATCCTTCGCTGAACTGTTCGGCGTGCCGAGAGGAGCCGATGGACGGCAGGCGCTTTCGGAGAGCATCCACTTCTCTCTGTGCATGGTCGTGGAGCCTTTGCCGGTCCAGTACAGACAGTGGAGCTGGCGGAGCCCAGATCAGGTCTTCGTTTTCCCGTTTCCGCTCCCCCCGCTGCTGGTGCCGGGTTTCGCGTCGTTCCAGGCGTTTGACGATGGGTCGAAGATCCACAGGTGATGGTCTTGCCGCCTCTTCTTCCAGCAGAAGACGGAAATCTTTCATGCGTACTTTGGTCAGTCGTGTGAATGACCCGATCAGCATGCCATCCTCTGTTTCGATGACATGGGCTTCCCGTCGCCGGTCTGTCCGGTCTCCTGATCGCATGCGCCAGTTTTTCTTGGCCAGCAGCTGGCGGAACGTCTTCAGGTCATTTCCGGACTTCTCCCAGAACGCCATGATCTCGTGTCTCGCTGCTGGAAGGTCGAAACCCTGACGTTCCGTCATCCTCCGGGCCTGCGATGTGTAAGCAGAGACTGGAGGTGCAGAAATGTCTTCCGGAACTAGGGCAGCAATCCTGTCCGCCGCCTCAGGATTTCCGGCTTCCCTCAAGGCCTTCGCGATCGCTTTATCATGACGGCCGGAGACGAGGTCATGGCCCAGCCGGAGTTCTTCCAGTCGGGCAATCTTTTCCAGTCGCTGCCATGTAAATCTACTGCTGAGAACATGATCGTCCTGCCATTCAGGAAGAAGCAGGTGGCCATGTGTGCCGCCATCCTTTTGATGGATGACCAGTGTCAGGCGCTCGGGGTCAGCGCCCAGTTCCCGACAGATCTGGTTGGCGAAGTGGGTCAGTTGCCCATCACTCATGTATTCGGATGGATTGAAGGCAATATGACGTAGGCCGTACCGGATGCCCTCACGCCGTGCTTCCTTCATCCAGTCCTTCAGGAGATAGTCACTTCCTACAACCAGCCGGATGGCATCATTTTTCGGACCCGACAGGACATGTCGTGAGACGGCCTGATGTCCGCTCCTGGTCTTGATCCGGCTTTCCTGCACAATCATGGCGCCGGCACCTGCGAGAACCTGAGTGCCGGTTCAATGCATGAGAGGAACGGGAGCAGATCGAAGCCGACGGGGCCGACCGGAACGCAGGCTGCGCAGAAGGATGTCGGTCTGGTCTTTCAGGCGGTCGATGTCCTGCAACGTGTCACCACAGGCAACGGCCTCCCCGAGATGGGCCGCATGAGCGAGCTGGTTCAGGTTGTTGCCGATGCGCCCCAGCTCGCCCCGCAACTTCCGGATCTCGATATCGACAGTTCCGCCATGACGATGGAACAGAACCGCATCCTGGAGCAGAGTGCGGACCCAGTCCGCCGTTGTGGCATGGCCGAGGATTTGGGCCATCCTGCTCCAGCATGCCAGTTCGCCGGGAGAGGCTCGGATAGAAAGGCGAGAGGAGCGGATACGGGATGGAGATGGAGCGATAGGCATAACGGGGCATCCTGTTTTTCTGTGGGGGTCAACGGGGGAGGTACTCCCCCTTGCCAGCTGTTGAATGGGTAGCCATTCAACACTGCTGGCTCAGGACAAGAAGGCCTCACAGAACAGGATAGCAATTCAAGAACCGGATTTCAGAACGAGAGAGAAGAAAATAGTAATTATTTTATTTCACTCGAAGCCAATGCATCGTTTTCCTGATTTTTATTAAAAAATGAATTTCGGAACTCACTCTCTCCAAAAATATTGGAATACCCATGGGAATATCTTCTTTTAATTACGCGATGTTGATTTCTCTCGGCGCCGTAATTCATGAAAATACACGAATGACCCGAGGGAAATTTCATGACTGACCACCTTTCGCTTCAGGCACCAACCCAATCCGAAAAATACCTCACCCGACGCAGCGTTCTAAGCGGCGTCGCAGGAATTGCCCTTCTGGGATTCAGCAGTGTCCGAGCCGCCAGTGTTCCAGGCAGCGTTTCACCTCCAAGCGTCGTCAGTCAGCCCCCACGGGCATGGGGAACACAGGCAGGCCCGAGCTATGTGCCGGACCCGGATGTCATCACTCTCGACCCGTTCTTTAAAGACCTTACCTATTTTGCATCTCCCATCCGTCGCGTATGGGACCAGGGTGGCTGGCTGGAAGGCCCGGCCTGGAGTAACGAAGGGCGCTTTCTGGTTTTAAACGACGTCATCCGTTCCCGTGCCCTGCGCTATACATGGGAAACAGGCGCGATTTCAGACTTTCGTCCTGACAGTTATGCTGCAAACGGTAACTGTTTCGATTTCACGGGACGCCTCATTGTCTGCGAGGATTTTTTCCGACGTGTGGTCCGTTGGGAACATGATGGAAGCGTCAAAGTTCTTGCCGACCGATATAATGGACAGGGCCTGAACTCTCCCAATGATGTCGTACCCCATCCAGATGGAAGTGTCTGGTTCACCGACCCAGGCTACGGCACGAACCTGACCGAAGGCCATCCTGACGCACCGGGAGGACCGACAAATCCGGACGGAAAAATTCGCTGGAATATCGGGCGCGAACTTACTGGCGAAATTGGCGGCACAAAGCGCCAGGCTGACAATGTGTTTCGAATTGCTCCAGACGGGACACTCACATCTATCCTTCAGGAAAAAGACGTTCGTGACCCGAACGGCCTGTGTTTTTCAACGGATTATAAAAAGCTCTACCTCGTTTCCACACCCAAGGGTCCCGGTCAGACAGTTGGAGGAGACCAGGCCATTCACGTTTATGACGTTAATGGCAGCGTCCTGAGCAATGGGCGTATTTTCACCAATATGCAACTCAATGGCGCACAGATGAACCCGGACGGCATCCGCATAGACGTTTTTGGAAATCTGTGGTGTGGAGCCTCCGGCCCTCTCGGCTTGTGCGGTGTAATGATTTTCAATCCGGCAGGAAAGCTGATTGGACGGATCAGACTCCCTCAAGGCTGCTCCAACCTGACCTTTGGCGGTCCAAAACGTGACCATCTCTTTATGTGCGCGGCTGGATCTCTTTTCACACTCCAGGTCGGTGTGCAGGGATTTGCACCCTCTTGAGATAATATGAGGGACTCTACGCTCCTCCAAAAATACGCTGGGACGTAAATGCCCAGAGAGTTTCTGGCTTATCCGGCAGCCTGTGCAGGCGCAAACGGGTTCCGGATAACGGTCATATCGAACACTGACAGACCATCCTGCATATCTTCTGACAGAACTGTTTCGAGGCCGTTTTCAATGGCACAGGCCAGGATCATGCTGTCTAGGTCTGACTGATCACAGCGGCCAACCGTCAGGGAAGACGAGCCAGCCGCTCTGTCAGCACCTCATAAACCGCATCAGCATCAACCTCCCGAAGGACCAGCGCATTCTTCGGCAGGTCCGTAATGCCCCACCAGTCAATCACACTTGCCCCCATGGTCAATTCGCTTCCCGTTTCAATCCGAACATTGACCTTCCGCCCCCGATAAAGGTCCGGTCGCAGTAGCCACAGCACCGTATTAGGATCGTGCAGTGGGCCACCATCTGTGCCATATTTCTTTGCTTCAAAACGTTTCTCAAAACGTAGCCAGTCCACCACGATCTGCGATGTTTTATTGGGAAGAGTTTCAAGCCTGTGTAGGCGAGCGACACTGGTGTGCAACTGGTGCGTGATATCCAGAGGCGCCATGACGATGGGAACACCTGCCTCAAACACTAAGGCAGCGGCATGAGGATCAACATAGCTATTGAATTCTGCACTAGGTGTAATGTTGCCGACTTCCGAAAAAGCACCGATCATCGCCACAATCTGTTTGAGTCTTGACCGAAGTGCAGGTTCCTTTGTGATTGCAAGAGCAATATTCGTCATGGGGCCGATCGCACAGAGCGTCACGGTCCCGGCTTCACGCTCCATGACCGTCCGTATAATGAAATCAACGGCATGTTCAGAAGATGGCTTTCGGCTGGGCGGCGGCAGGACCGCCCCTTCAAACCCTGTCCTTCCATGAACATGCGCCGCATCGATAAGCGGACGTAACAGGGGCCGATCGGCCCCTGAACAGACTGGAACATCTGCCCGCCCAACGACGTCCAGCGCGACAATGGCATTTCGTGTTGTTTGGGCGAGCGAAACATTGCCTGCCACGGTCGTAACACCCAGAAGCTCAATTTCCGGGCTGGCCAGTGCCAGAAAATAGGTCAGCGCATCATCCTGTCCCGGATCGGTATCAATGATGATCGGCATAGGTGTGATCACGAGGGCATTCTCCGGCGTCTCCGGAAGGATGACACGCTCCTTCAGTCAGGCAAAGCCGTAATCAGCCCTCTGCCCCTTGTCGCTTCAACCAAAATGTGATGCCGACTTCTTGATCATCCATCCCCTCAATAGTTCATATCAGCCAAAACCCATAGCTTTTATGAACAGACATTTATCCAGTGCAGATCTTCTTGCGTTTCAAAGGAAATGGCACGACTGCCATGGGTTGGCCTTACCAGAACGTTTGCCAAAAAAATGGAAACAGATTTAGTCATGGAAAGGCCGCCGGGAGATTTTTCGGCCAACTTTCAGAAGGTTACGTGCGGGACAGTTCCCACATCTTAGGGTTAGAGCCCTAACATCTCGTACCACAAAGTCTATGGTCTGTAGCCAGCACATATATTCTGGCCTTTGCCATAAAGTGCCAAACCTTCCCTATAGTAACGTTTATATTAGCAAATTTCACTTATGATTTTCAGGGATGACCAAAAGTATATTTCTATATATTAAATATTGTTATGACACCTTCGATAAATTAAAGAGTATTTTTGCAATATAATAATTATAGATGACTATTTTCTTATATGGGAAAATACAATACCACTCATCCGCATTGCTTGCGAAAATTGGATTAATGCCTTTTGGAAATTAATGATCCCCATAGGGCAATTTCATAAAAATCGCCTATCCATAGCTTTATTTTATTCGAAAAATACATACCTTGATCATATCTGTTATATTTTCTTGATCTCATTTTAGCCTGAAGGTGATGACCTGATGCCAGATCTTTTCCAGAATGGTTCACAGGACAGCACCCGGTCCGTTCTGGTTGCCCTGCTGGCGAGTGCTATTGTCATCAGCGCCATCTGGATCCTCAAACCGTTCCTGCCTGCCACGATCTGGGCCGTTACGATTGCGGTGACCACCTGGCCCATGTTGCGACGCCTTCAGGCTCTTGTCGGAAACAGCCGCAGAGCCGCCGTTTCTCTCACCATTCTGATTGCGATGCTGGTCTTCATTCTGCCGCTCTGGCTCGCCATCACGACGGTTTCCAGTCATTTTGGCGATATTGTCAGCCTGCTTTCTTCATCTTCGACCCTTCATATTCCAGATGAGCCAAAATGGCTCGCGCGCCTTCCACTAGTGGGCCCACATATCGGACCGTTCTGGACCCGCCTGCAGCACATGCAATTCCCTGAAATGGTCCGGCAGATTGTTCCCGCTCCGGAAACCCTGATCCACACATTCCTGGCCTATGCGGGAAGCTTCAGTATCCTGGCCCTTCAGTTCGTGCTCACGCTGATCATTCTGGGCGTCCTACTCATGCGTGCTGAATCAGCGATCGCTGTTGCAGAAAGTCTTGTCACCATTTTGGCAGGCAGCCGCGGCAAGGAAATGCTCCAGCTCGCCGCCTATACGATCCGGGGGGTCGCATTTGGCGTGACCGTCACCGCAGTTGTCGAGTCCGCCGTGGCCGGGATCGGACTGAAACTTGCCGGGGCGCCTTGGGTCAGTATCCTGACCGCCGTGACTTTCATGGTCTGCCTGCTTCAGGCCGGGCCGGGCGTCACACTGCTCCCGGCTGTGGTCTGGGTCTATTTCGACCGTGGTCTAGCCCCGGCAGCACTCCTGCTCGTGGTCACCATCATTACGATCATCATCGATAACGTCCTGCGCCCGTTCCTGATCCGCAAACAGGCCGATATTCCGCTCATTCTCATCATGCTCGGCGTGATCGGAGGGCTCGGCGGACTGGGACTGGTCGGTATCTTCATCGGCCCTCTTATCCTGTCCGTCGCCTATACACTGACTAAAAGCTGGATCAGTGATTCACGCGCAAAGACCCCGTCTCTTACGTCGGACTCCTGACACCATACTTATCCTGCTTTTACAGTGCTGTATGCCTGCCGGATGCGCCGCGCCTGATGGATGAAATACAGCTTGGCCCCCGTCATCCGGACAGAACGGAACACCAGATAAAGCGGCGCCGTCAGGGCCGTGCGGGACGAGAGCGGGATATAGACTACCTGTCCGGCGTGATGCTGCTGCATGGACTGGGGGACGAGTGAAATCCCTAAGCCCCCAGCAACAAGGTTCAGGGCGGCCAGAAGCTGTGGACCTTTCTGGCGAATACGGGGCGTAAAGCCTGCGCCCAGACAGGCATCGACGATCGTCTTGTACAGGCCGTTATTGTACTGGCTCTGATACAGGATGAAGTCCTCGTCCTCGAGTTCAGCCAGCTTCAGACCCGCAGCAGGCGCCTCTTTTGCAAGACGATGGTTCTTCGGCACGGCCACTACCATCGGCTCTTCCACGATCAGTTCAACCACCACATCCGACACATAGGGAATGGACGTCCGGACAAAGGCGACATCCACGGTATCTTCCCGCAACGCCCCCAGAAGCTGGCTGGAATTGCCTTCCGTCAGCGTCAGCCCCACATCCGGCCAGGTTTCGCGGAACTGCCCCAGCAGGTCAGGCAGGCTTGGATGACACAGCGCGGAGTTGGTGAACCCGATCGACAGTTCACCAGCCTCGCCGCGTACAATCCGCCGGACATCCTCGACCGTCTCATCCATACGCTCGATGACATCATATGCCCCCTTGAGCATGCTGCGTCCCGCAGTCGTCAGACGCATGCCACGAGCGTGACGTTCAAAGAGCTGAACACCGAGTTCCTGTTCCATACCCTTGAGCAGCCGGGTCAGCGGAGGCTGCTGAATCCCGAGACGCTCGGCGGCACGCGTCAGATTGCGCTCCTCGGCGATAGCGATGACGGCATGAAGATGTCTGAGTTCGATCATCCCATACTTTTAAGGTATGATGAAACCTTCCCGCAAACATTGGTTTCCACCATGAAACCCCTTTAAGGTCCCCCGCGTCACAGATACATCCCTTGACCCGACAGGAACGCGCCATGACCAAGACCATTCCCGCCACACTCATCGCCGGTGACGGAATTGGCCCGGAAATCATGCAGTCAGTCACGACTGTCATGGATGCCCTCGGCACCCCTTTCCTCTGGGATCACCAGAGCGCAGGCGTAGGCGCGTTCGACCAGCACGGAACCGCCCTGCCCGAGGCCACGCTCGACAGCATCCGCCGCACAGGCCTCGTCCTGAAAGGTCCGCTGACCACCCCCGTCGGCAAGGGCTTCCGCTCCATCAACGTCACACTGCGTCAGGCCTTTGACCTGTATGCCAATGTCCGCCCGACCCAGACGATCGTCCCCGGCGGCCGCTATGAAAACGTTGATCTGGTCGTGATCCGCGAGAACATCGAAGGCCTGTATGCCGCAATGGAGCATTACATGGCCGTGGATGGCGACCCCGAAGCCGTGGCGTATGGTGCCGGGTTCAATACCCGCGCCGAATGCAACCGGATCGTCCGCTTTGCCTTCGAATATGCCGTAAAGAACAACCGCAAGAAGGTGACGCTTGTCCACAAGGCGAACATCCTCAAAATCCTGAGCGGCCTGTTCCTGCATGAAGGCCGCAAGGTCGCCGCGGAATATGAAGGCCGCGTGGCGCTGGAAGAGCGCATCGTTGACGCCTGCGCGATGGAGCTTGTGATCCGTCCCGAGAACTACGACGTCATCGTCACGACCAATCTGTTCGGCGATATCCTGTCTGACCTGACGGCCGGTCTCGTGGGCGGTCTTGGTATGGCGCCGGGTGCGAATATCGGCGAGAAAATGGGAATCTTCGAGGCCGTGCACGGCTCCGCGCCCGACATCGCCGGACAGGGCATCGCCAATCCGCTGGCACTGATGATGGCGGGCAGCATGATGCTCGCCCATGTCGGACGGCAGGACCTGTCCCAGCGTCTGGACGGTGCGATGAAGCAGATCCTTCAGGTCGAAGGCCTCCGTACCCGCGATCTGGGCGGCAAGGCCACCACGCAGGACGTCACGCAGGCCCTTCTGCGCGTCATTCAGTAATATTCTGACAGCCCTCCAAGGAACATTCCCATCATGAAACAGGTTGGACACGACCTTCTGGACTGCCAGCGCGACCTTTCGATCGAGGGGCGCTCCTATCGCTATTTCTCCCTACCCGTCGCGGCTGAAAAGCTGGGCGACATTTCGCGCCTGCCCGTCAGCCTGAAAGTGCTACTCGAAAACGTCCTGCGCTTTACGGATGGTTCGACCTACCGCGTCGAGGACGCGCAGGCGATCGTTGACTGGACGAAGAACGCCCACTCCACGCAGGAAGTGCCATTCAAGCCCGCGCGCATCCTGATGCAGGACTTCACCGGCGTTCCGGCCGTCGTCGATCTGGCGGCCATGCGCGACGGCATCGTCTCGCTCGGCGGTGATCCGCAGAAGGTCAATCCGCTCGTGCCCGTCGATCTGGTGATTGACCATTCCGTGATGGTGGACGTCGCCGGACGCAAGGACGCGCTCCAGCAGAACGTCTCGCTGGAATTCGAGCGCAATGGCGAGCGTTATGCGTTCCTGCGCTGGGGTCAGGAAGCGTTCGACCAGTTTCGCGTTGTGCCGCCGGGGGCTGGCATCTGCCATCAGGTCAATCTGGAATATCTGTCCCAGGTGGTCTGGACGGGAACCGTGGGCGACGTCACCTACGCCTATCCCGACACGCTGTATGGCACGGATTCCCACACGACCATGGTCAATGGTCTGGGCGTTCTGGGCTGGGGCGTCGGCGGGATCGAGGCCGAAGCTGCCATGCTCGGACAGCCGATTTCCATGCTCATCCCCGATGTCGTGGGTTTCAGAATGGAAGGGCGTCTGCCGGAAGGCACGACCGCGACCGATCTGGTCCTGACGGTCACGCAGATGCTGCGCGCCAAGGGCGTAGTCGGCAAGTTCGTGGAGTTCTTTGGCCCGGCGCTGGATCATCTGCCGGTCGCGGACCGTGCGACCATCGCGAACATGGCGCCGGAATATGGCGCGACCTGCGGCTTCTTCCCCGTGGATGCGCTGGCGCTCGACTATCTGCGCCAGACCGGCCGTGACGAACACCGCATTGCACTGACGGAAGCTTGGCTGCGGGCGCAGGGCATGTTCCGCGATGCCTCCACGCCGGAGCCGGTGTTCTCGGACGTTCTGACGCTGGATCTGGGCACGGTCACGTCCTGCATTTCCGGCCCCAAGCGCCCACAGGACCGCATCGAACTCTCCGCCGCCACCCCGGCTTTTGAAAAAGCCCTGACAGACGCATTGGGCGTCAAATCCGCCGACATCCACAAGACCGCGCCCGTCGCTGGCACGGATTATGCGATCGGGCACGGCTCCATCGTCATCGCCGCCATCACGTCCTGCACCAACACGTCCAACCCGGCCGTTCTGGTGGCGGCCGGACTGGTGGCGCGCAAGGCCAGAGCACTCGGCCTGATGCCGAAGGCCTGGGTGAAAACGTCCCTCGCACCGGGCTCGCAGGTCGTCACGGATTATCTGGATCGCGCCAATCTGAGCGCCGATCTGGACGCGCTGGGTTTCGAGACTGTCGGCTACGGCTGCACGACCTGCATCGGCAATTCCGGCCCGCTGGCGAAGGAACTTGTGGACGCCATTGAAGGCAATGGTCTGGTGGCGACCTCCGTCCTGTCCGGCAACCGGAACTTCGAAGGCCGGATTTCGCCCAATGTCCGCGCCAACTATCTCGCCAGCCCGCCGCTGGTCGTCGCCTATGCCTTGCTGGGGACGATGCGCGAAGACATCACGACGGCTGTTCTGGGATACGCACCCGATGGCACACCGGTTTATCTGCGTGATATCTGGCCCACCAACCACGAAATCGCAGAACTCGTCGGCTCTGCCGTGACGCGGGAAGCCTTCGTCGAGCGTTACAGCCACATCACGGAAGGCACGAAGGAATGGCAGGCCCTGGCCTCGGCCGGAACCTCGCCCACCTATGACTGGCAGCCGGGCTCGACCTATGTGCAGAACCCGCCCTATTTCGACGGTCTGACCGCCAAACCCGCGCCCACGAAGGACATTTCCGGAGCGCGGATTCTGGCACTTCTGGGCGACAACATCACGACCGACCACATCTCCCCGGCTGGTGCGATTGCGGCCTCTTCGCCTGCAGGTGTGTACCTTCAGGACCATCAGGTTGCGGTGAAGGATTTCAATTCCTACGGCTCACGTCGCGGCAATGACCGCGTCATGGTCCGGGGCACCTTCGCCAATATCCGCATCCGCAACGAGATGGCTCCCGGAACCGAAGGTGGCGTCACGCTGCATCAGCCCGATGGCGCGCAGATGTCCATCTATGATGCCGCCAGCCGCTATGCGCAGGACGGCGTGCCGCTCGTCGTGTTCGGCGGCAAGGAATACGGCATGGGCTCGTCCCGTGACTGGGCCGCAAAAGGCACGCGCCTGCTGGGCATCAAGGCCGTTATTGCGGAGAGCTTCGAGCGTATCCACCGCTCCAACCTCGTCGGCATGGGCGTCCTGCCCCTGACCTTCGAGCCAAGCACGACGCGCAAGACGCTGGGGCTGGATGGAACAGAGACGATTGCCATCCACGGCATCGAAACCCTGACGCCCCGCGCGACTCTGACCATGACGGTCACCCGTCAGGATGGCAGCACACAGGACGTCCCACTGCTGTGCCGTGTCGATACGGTCGATGAGGCGGAGTATTACCGCAACGGTGACATCCTGCCCTACGTCCTGCGGGGAATGGCCTCAGCAGACTGAAAAAATGGCGGGGCTTCGGCCCCGCCATTTTTGTTAACGTTTCAGGCCCGGCGGCTGAGAGCAAGCTTGAGACTGAACGCAATGAAAATCCCGCCCGTCAACCTGTCCATCCGCCGCACAACCACCGGGCTGGAAAGAAACCGTCCCAGCGGCACGGTCAGGGCGACGAGAAGCGCCAGCCACGAGAAGGACAGGATGGCCTGAATGGCCGTCAGCAGGAGCGAAAACTCCTGTACGTTCACATGCGGCGGAATGAACTGCGGCATGAACGTCATGTAGAAAATGCCGACCTTGGGGTTGAGCAGATTGGTCAGCAGGCCCCGGCGAAATGCCGCACGGGCATCGTCATGCACCGGGACCGTCTCCGCAGTCCCCAGCGAAGCCCGGGGATGCAGGATCAATCCGATCCCAAGCCAGGCGAGGTAAAGCGCGCCAGCCCATTTGACGACCGTAAAGGCCGTCTCGGACGCGGCCAGCAGCGCCGTCAGCCCGAAAGCTGCCGCCAGTCCCCAGATACCCAGCCCGAGACAGATCCCCGTAACGGCCGCCAGACCGGCCTTCCAGCCGGACGTCGTGGCGGTTCGCAGCGTCATGGCCGTGTCGAGGCCCGGCGTGATCGTAAAGACCGCAGCGGCAGCGGCAAAGGTCAGGAGGGGGATCAGATATGGATGCATGATCGAAACCTACACCGCGTTCTGCAAATCCCCAATCCCCCGCTTCTTCAACCCGCTTTTGCCGTTACCGGCAGACGAATCAGATAATCGAAGGCTGCCAGAGACGCCTTTGCCCCCTCACCCATGGCAATGACGATCTGCTTGTAAGGCACAGTCGTCGCATCACCGGCAGCAAACACGCCCGGCACAGATGTCGCGCAGTGATCGTTAATGACGATCTCGCCATAGGGACTCAGTTTCAGCGCCCCCTTCAGCCATTCCGTATTGGGCAGCAGGCCGATCTGGACGAACACACCATCCGTCTTGACCTGATGCAGACCGCCGTCGCCGTCGCTGTAGGTCAGGCCCGTGACTTCCTTGCCGTTACCCTCGATTTCCGTGGTCAGGGCATTGGTCAGGACCGTCACGTTCGGCAGGCTCAGCAGCTTGTCCTGCAGCACCTTGTCCGCCTTCAGATGCGCGCCACGCTGAAGCAGGGTGACGTGTGAGACGATACCGGCAAGATCGATCGCCGCTTCCACACCACTATTGCCGCCACCCGTCACGACAACCGGACGCCCCTTGTAGAACGGGCCGTCACAATGCGGGCAATAGGCCACACCTTTAGTGCGATATTCGTCCTCACCCGGCACACCCAGATGCCGCCAGCGCGCACCCGTCGCGATAATGACCGTCTTTGACCGCAGGGTCGCACCACTTTCCAAAACGATCTGGTGCAGGCCAGCGGTTTCCGTAGCCGGGATCAGCTTGGCAGCAAGCTGTGAGGGGATGATCTGCACGTCATACTGCCGCACATGGGCCTCAAGTGCTGCTGAGAGTTTCGGCCCTTCCGTTTCCTGCACGGAAATGAAGTTCTCGATCCCGGCCGTATCCATGACCTGACCGCCAAACCGCTCGGCCACAAGACCCGTGCGCAGGCCCTTACGCGCCGAATAAATCGCCGCTGCATCACCTGCAGGCCCGGCTCCGAGCACCAGCACATCGAATGGCGCCATGTCGTTCAGCTTTTCCGCCGAACGGGCAACAGAAGCCGTATCCAGCTTGGCAAGAATGTCCGCCACTTCCATCCGGCCCGACGCAAAGGGCTCACCGTTCAGATAAACCTGCGGCACCGAACGAATACCGAGGCGTTCCACCTCATCCTGAAAATCCGCGCCATCAATAGCCGTATGATGGATCTTCGGATTCAGCACGCTCATGGCATTGAGCGCCTGCACCACATCCGGGCAGTTCTGGCAGGACTGGGAGAAATACGTCTCGAAATGGAAGTCGCCGTCCAGCGCGCGGATCTGTTCGACCACATCCGCTTCGATCTTCGGCGGATGCCCGCTGACCTGAAGCAGCGCCAGAACCAGAGACGTGAACTCGTGCCCCATCGGCAGACCGGCGAAGCAGACCTGAACATCCGTACCGGGGCGGCGGATCACGAAGGATGGCGTACGCGTACCCTGCCCCTTGTCCGAAAACGTCACCTTGGGGGACAGGCTGGCAATGTCTTCCAGCAGACCGCGCACTTCGGTGGAACGGTCATCCGTGCCAAGGGTCGCCTCAAGGACCACCGCATCACGCAGGTACTCCATATAGGCGCGCATCTGGGTTTTCAGGTCGTCCTGAAGCATTGGGTTTCTCCGGATTTCGGGGTTTGGAATATCGAACCGGAAGACTGTCCGGTGCAGCCGCCTCCATGAAGGAGGCGGAGGCTGGTGGAACCCGAAGGCCCCACCATTATCAGATCCGGTGCCGGATCAGATCTTGCCGACGAGGTCGAGGGACGGCTTCAGCGTCTCGCCGCCTTCCTTCCACTTGGCCGGGCAGACTTCACCCGGATGGCTTGCGACGTACTGTGCAGCCTGGATCTTCTCCAGAAGCTCGGTTGCGCTACGGCCAACGCCACCGGCAGTGATCTCGATGTACTGGATCTTGCCTTCCGGATCGATCAGGAACGTGCCGCGATCGGCCAGACCGGCTTCCTCGATCAGCACGTCGAAGTTGCGTGCGATCGTGCCCGTCGGGTCACCCAGCATCGTGTACTTGATCTTGCCGATGGCCGGGGAGGTGTCGTGCCAGGCCTTGTGCGTGAAATGCTTGTCCGTGGAGACGGAATAGATTTCAACGCCCAGCTTGTCGAAAGCAGCCTGGTTGTCGGCGAGGTCTTCGAGTTCCGTCGGGCAGACGAACGTGAAATCAGCCGGATAGAAAAAGAAAACGGACCACTTGCCGAGAACGTCGGAGTCCGTGACCGTGAGAAACTCACCGTTGCGGAAAGCATCGGTAGAGAAGGGCTTCAGCGGGGAGTTGATGCGAACCATCAGACTGTCTCCTGACCTTGGGTTGAAGTTGTGTTGCGGACTCTGTGTCCCACAGAAAGAGAGGGACAGGAAACAGTTCCTGTCAATATGACTGATCGCCAGAACCGAATTGACGAGATGAAGATATCAAGACTCCCGATCAGGATGCGTGCCCCCTCATCCTGAGCCTTGGGTATTCCGCCGCTATTTCTTCATGACAGGCAGAACCGCACTTCCCCATTGGGGTATTCGGTCATATCTATCGGGGCATGAGCTACGTCCCCCTTTCCGGCCTTTCCCTGCGCGACATCGAATATGTGGTTGCGGTCGATGACCTGCGCAACTTCTCCCGCGCAGCGGAACGCTGCGGTGTCAGTCAGGCCGGGCTGTCCGAACAGGTCCGCAAGCTCGAACAGCTTCTGGATGTCACGCTGTTCGAACGCTCCCGGCGCCATGTTGCCCCGACCCCCGACGGCGAACGCCTGCTGGCACTGGGGCGCGACGTCCTGGCGGCGGCCCGCAACCTGCTCGAGGTCGCCCGTGCCCAGACCGGTCCGATGGAAGGGGCCCTGCGGCTCGGCGTTATTCCCACGCTCGGCCCGTATTACATTCCCGGCCTTCTGCCGCGTCTGCGGGAACACTATCCGTCCCTCAACCTGCGCCTGCGCGAAAGCATGACGAACACGCTGGTCCACGCCCTGCGCAACAGCGAACTGGATGTCGCGCTGATGGCGCTGCCAGCACCATCGGATGCTCTGGAAAGCGCGCCGCTTTTCGAGGAAGCCTTTCTCGCCGTATTCCCAAGCACGCATGAGCTGGCAAAGAAACCCAAACTGTCCCTCAGCCAGCTTGGCCGGCCGGACCTGCTCCTGCTCGAAGACGGGCACTGCCTGCGCGATCAGGCCCTGTCCATCTGCCCGACCGTCCCCCGCGACGGCGAAGAGCGCCTGGCCACCAGCCTTGAGATGCTGTGGTACATGATCGGCGCCGGTGAAGGTTTCTCCCTGATCCCCCAGCTTGCCCTGCGCAACCGCACGGATTTCGAGGATCTGATCACCGTCCGCAGCCTGCCCGAGCCCGAAGCACGTCGCACGATCGGCCTGACCTGGCGCGCATCAGACCCGCGCGGCCCCGTCTTCCGCGAATTCGCAGCCTATCTGCGCAGCATCACCCCGGAACACTGCCACGCCTGCACCTGAGGCCGATTGAAAGAGTTCAGACGTGTCCGGACAGGCAGATCCTTCGCAGCCAGCCACTCAAAAGCAGTGCTTCAGACCATCAGCATCCGGTGCCGGATATCCGGATCTGATGGGCATGGCTTACGGCTTTGTCGTCAGCGTCATGGTCATCGTAATTGGCCTGCAGGCCTTCATTCTTCCTGCCGCAGTCTGGCAGGGGGACGAATATGACTATTTTTCCAATATCCGCGAGCATGGTCTGGCCTTCCTGTCTGACCGGATGCTGCACTGGAGCATGCGTCCTTTTTCCGAAATCGTCATTTTCGGCTATGGAAGTCTCGTCAACCTGCTCCACCGGCCGCTGACCTGGGTCTTCCTGTCTCTGACCTGGCTGTTTTGCGCCATAGTGGCGTTTCTTCCCTTCCTGCGTCAGGCCCGCATCCCGGTCCCGGCCCGGATGCTGATTGCAGCGTCCCTGGCGGCCATTTTCATGCTGGGTCATCCATCGGCCGATCTTTTCTACTGGCCCATGGCAACAATTGCCCATCTTCCCGTTCTGGCCGCAGCCTGCGGACTGGTTCTGCTGAACATCGCAAACATCCTGTCCGGCAGAGCCGAAGCCCTGCTTCTGACACTCGCCATGACGTCAAGCGAAGCAGGGCTTTTCCTCGGCACGCTCTGGCTGGGCGGACGTGGTTTTCAGGCGCTGTTTTTCCGTAATGATCTGCCAGACAGGCAGCGAAACTGGCTGTTTTTTCCCGCTGGAACATGGCTCTGTCTGGCCGCGAGCATGATTTTCAACCATCGCGTGAGCATTGGAGGCTTCCCGTATACGCCTACCCACGGGCACGTCTGGGCAAGTTTCGCCGCATCTTTCAGCCCGCTCCTGAACACAATGATCGCGCTTCAGCCGGATGAACTGAGCAGGGGCAGCACTTTTACCGGATCAGCAATTGCGGCCGGGCTTACGCTGAAACTTATCCTGACCGGTGCATTGACTGCGCTTTTCATGACCTGCGGTATCCGTCCGGCCCTCCGCACTCTGATACTGCCAGCCATCGCACTTATCGGCGCAATGTATCTGACGATCGCCGCGGCGTTTTACGAATTCGGCTTCCTGTGCTGCCAGCGCCATGAAACCTTCCGGCTGGACCTGTCCTTCCTGCTGATCCTTCTCCTTGCAGCAGCCCTGAGCACGATACTGTCAGAAAGACTGACATTCCTGTTGCAAAACAGGGCTCCCGCAAAAATGCTGGAAAGCAGCGCCCTGGCAGGTCTGCTGGTGTTTACCGCATGGACCGGGTACTGGCGGCTGCCTGGCATGTCACTGGCCATTGCAGGCCTCCCGCTGGAAAAGGCTGCCCATCAGCGTCTGTGGGCATCGGGCCTGTCTAGCGGAACGGACATGATCTATCAGCAGGGCACAAGCTCGCCTGCGTTTTATTACTGGTACTGGGAGCCTGGAACCTATCACGCGGGGGGACCCGGCTGGGACGTCCAGTCTGCCATGCGGTATTTCGGCAAAACAACGATCCACGTCCTGCCACCATCCAGCCTCCCTTCCGTTCCCCGGTAGGGAGACGGAAGGTGACCGGATATTAGAACACGATCTTTACTGCGGCGCGTTGCAGCGATGGGTCGAACCCGGGAAATCCGAACATTCGCCTTTCCCCGCATCCCACCCGAAATCCATCTCCGGGCCAGCCATCCCGTTGTTCTGGAACTCGGTTGTAACCGCGCTCAGCTTCGTCACGCGGCCGCTTCCATACACCAGATCAACATAACCGTTCCGAAAGCCCGGCACTTTGCCTACGCCTTCGAAATAGGTCGGCTTGCCGTCTTTTCCCGGAACGCCGAACAGCTTGACCACCTGAGCCGGGGTCGCATGTTCAAGCTTGCGCAGGAACTCCGGCGTCAGGCTCTGGCAACTGACTTCCGGGCGCGGATCTTCACCCACATTCGACTGCCAGCAGGCCGTCTGCCCCGCCAGCGGCGTGGCTGATGCTCCATGAGGGGCCAGCCCGGCGCCCAGCGCCGCAGCCATCATGAAACCCGTGAAATACTTCAAGCGCACCATCTGCAAATACTCCAACAGAACTCTCTGTTTTCCGAACCTATCACAGCGCCCCGGTGGAACCCATCGGCCCCACCGAACACCTTTTGCGGAGGTAAGGCTTCAGGCAGGCGGAACCGTCTCGGGATACAGCCAACGCACCACACGCCCCATCGTCAGCCCCTGCACAATAATCGTGAACACCACGACCCCGTAACACACCGGCAGCAGCGTATCGCGCAGTTCCCCGGCAGGCAGCGACAGTGCCAATGCCACGGAAATGCCTCCGCGCAGTCCGCCCCATGTCAGCACACCCAGAGCCCGCCCCCGCTCACCCGTCTCCAGATGCACAGGCATGGTGGACAGGAACACACTTGCTCCGCGCACAAGAACCGAAAGCGGGATGACCACAAGCATTGTCAGGAAGGGTGGCAGATGGGGTTTGATTTCCAGAATTTCGAACCCGATGAGCAGAAACAGCAGCGCATTCAGGATTTCATCGATCAGGTTCCAGAACACCACCATTTCCTCGCGGGACTTTGCCGTGATGGCTCGATGACCGGCCTTGCCCGCAAGACTCATCCCGGCGACTACAACGGCAATCGGGCCGGACATGTGCAGCCCGTTCGCCAGACTGTAAGTTCCGGTCGCAAGCGCCAGAGAACCCAGCAGATCGATCTGCGTGTCGTCTACACCGCGCAGCAGCAGCAACGTCAGCCAACCGGTAAATGCCCCAAGCAGACCGCCCCCGACAGCCTCGACCAGAAACCGGAAGACGAAATCCCCGATCGAGACGGAACTGGTTTCGCCTGTCGCCAGACCGATCATGGTGCCGAAAATAACAACGCCCACACCATCATTGAAAAGACTCTCACCCGCAAAAGTCGCCTGTAGAGCTGGCGGCAGTCCAAGCCGGCGCAGCATCCCCACGACCGAAACCGGGTCGGTCGGCGCAAGCATTGCCCCCAGCAGCACACACCAGCTGAAAGGTACTTCAAGCCCGCATACAGGAAAGATGAGCCAGGCCGGAACCGCGAGCAGCCCCACAGCCAGCGATGTCCCAAGAATTGCCAGCGCCGCGACCGATTTTCCGCGCGACACCAGCAAGCCCAGATCGACCTGCATTGCTCCGGCAAAGAGCAGAAAGGACAGTGCCCCGTCCAGCAGGGTCCGGGGCAGATTGATCGTTCCCAGCAATGTCTGGGGAACCTGCTGAAGGTCATAGCCCGGAAACAGCGGGTTCAGAATCATGACGATCAGGGAAATCACCATCGAAATCAGCAGGATCCCAATGGTCAGTGGCAGCTTCAGGGTACGGTAATTGATGATTCCAAGCAGTGTTGCGACAGCCAGCAGCAGAGCAAACAGCCCCAGAGAGTTCATGGTCGCATTTCCCCCTGGCGCCGGCTCAGAACATGCCGGTCCGCCTGCAAACAGATTTCTTCTGCTTAACTGCTGAGGGGCGCCTGAAGTTGCTTCAGCAAGAGTTTCTCACGATGGCCTTACCTGTGGATTTTCAGCACAATCCCGCGCCCTGCGTGTTCAGCATGAGACGATACAGGCTGCCTGCGGCACACATGTAAAGCTCGTTCCGCTTGAGACCGCCAAAGGTCAGGTTCGACACACCATGGGACAGCCGGATGCGCCCCAGAAGCTTGCCAGCCGGGCTGTAGCAGAACACACCGCACAGCCCGTACGGTCCCGACGCGCCACACCACAGATTCCCGAACACGTCCGCCTTCATGCCATCAGGCACAAGATGCTGCCCGTCCAGCGTCATGTCACAAAACACGCGGCCGTTCTGCGGGCGACCATTGACCATATCGAACGCCCGGATCTTCCGGTCCCCGCCCGGTCCGGTCAGGCCGGGATCAGGTGCTGTGGAAATCACATAAAGCGTCTTGAAATCCGGCGAAAGGCACAGTCCGTTCGGTCCCGGAACCTGCTCTTCGGTCAGCACTGACTCAAGCTGGCCATTTTGTGGATCAATACGGAATGTATGGTCCGCCTGACGCTTTGCGCTGCCGAACTGGGTCGTGGCTTCGGTGCCGATGTTCCAGCGCAGTTTGCCTTCCCGGTTGGCACGTCCACCCGGAGCATCCGGATGCCCTTCCGCCAGACAGTCGCCATAGGCTGGATCGCTGAACAGGATGCTCCCATCCGCCGGATTAACGATGATATCGTTCGGCGAGTTGAGCCCCTGCCCCTCAAACTTATCGGCCAGCACCGTGCAGGTCCCGTCCTGTTCCCAGCGGATGACACGGCGCAGACCATGCTCACAGGTCAGAATGCGTCCCTGCAGGTCCACGGTATTGCCGTTGCTGTTGAAGCTTTCCTTCCGATAGGTCGTCATCAGGTTCTCTTCCGGCAAAAACCTGTACTGCGCACTGCGGACCGTATCGGACAGGAGAAGGAACCGGCCTTCGCTGATCCAGGCAGGCCCTTCCAGCCAGCCACCACCGCTCCAGACGCGTTCGATATTGCCGTTCTTGAACACCAGATCACCGAATGACGGATCCAGCGAAAGAATATCCGGATCGGGAACGAACGCCGGAGGCGCATGCGGCCCGAAATCGCGGACAGGCTGCGTCATGACATCAGCCGGATGAGGCTCACGCGTTGCAGCCCGCGCGGCCGCGCCGGACAGGAAAACAGCAGCGGCTCCACGAAGAACGGAACGGCGATCAGGTAAGGACACGTCGGAACTCCCAGTTGGAAAGGACAGGCTGTTTCAGGATATCTTGCCGGCGTCCTGGCCCGGTTTGAGATCAGGCAGACGGCTGGCCAGAAAACCGGCCACGGCTGCTTCTTCCGCCGTCAGACCATAGCCTTCATGATCCAGAACCTCCTGCGCCCTGCTCTTGAAGGCTTCGCGCAGACTTCCGTCCAGATACCCGTCCAGCACGCAGGGATTGATGTAGCTGCGTTTGCAGACTGCCGGCGTATTGCCGAGCTTGGCCGCCACGGATTTGACGGCTTCAACAAGCTGCTTCTTTGCTTTCGCCTTTGTATCGTACTGACTGAACGCACAAAGCGTGACGGCAGCAAGTTGTGTTGCGGCCCAGGTCCGGAAATCCTTGGCGGTAATATCCGCGCCCGTGATCTCCTGAAGATAGGCATTCACATCCTGTGAATGGATGTCGTGGCGGGCGCCATCCGCATCGACATACTGAAACAGTCGCTGCCCCGGCAGGTCCTCAAGGCGGGAGACAATACGGGCCAGACGGGGATCATCCAGTTCCAGATGCTGCTCGATCCCGTGCTTGGCGCGAAAATCGAGCGTCAGGTGCCTGCCATGCACGGTCGCATGTTTGTGGCGCAGGGTGGTCAGCCCGTAGCTGCGGTTCTCTTTCGCGTAACGGTCATTGCCGATCCGGGCCATCGTACGTTCCATGAGACGGACAATCGCCGCCAGAACACGCTCGCGTTCCAGCCCGCGCCGGCGCAGGTCGTGATCAACACGTTCACGCAGAAGTGGCAGTTTCTCGCTGAAGACCAGCATGTGCCCGAACTTGCCTTCGTCCCGCACACCCTGCCACAGCGGATGATAGCGATATTGCAGGCGTCCACGTGCATCTTCGCCAACGGCCTGAAGATGTCCCTGCGGATCAGGGCAGATCCAGACATTCCGATAGGCCGGGGGAATGGCCAGACGGCGGATGCGGGCGATGACATCCGGATCGACGATATGACTGCCGTCGGGTGCATAGAACGCAAAGCCCTGCCCGGGGCGACGACGCGTAATCCCCGGCATCGAGCGGTCCACATAGCGCAGTCCCGCCTTGCGCGCCTGCTTCTTTGCGTCCGCTTCCCTGCTATCCGCCGCACTCATTCCGCCAGCCTCATCTCTGTTACGGACATAAAGCGTCACAGACGGGACCGGGTTTCAGGAAAGCCGATGCGAAGGCGCATTGCTGGTTTACGCTTCCTTACGGTTCCTGACATGACAGACATGCAGGCGGAACGCATTCTTTCCGGCAGGGGAACAGAAGGAACCGGACGCCGTGAGAAAGACCAGCGCGATTGCCATTTTTATTCTGCTTTCGGCCTGTGCCTCACGTTCCCCGGCCGACATGGCGGACGCCGCGAATGATGACGATTCCGGTTACACTGTCCGGGATCATCAGCGGGGCGGCATGGGTGGCAACGGCAATATCTGGGCCGAAGTCCTCCGCACTGCGTTGCAGACCGGCATGAGCTTCGCCCATCACTGAACGTCAGTAGGCTAGCCGCCACTCCGCCGGTTCAGCCGCTGCCAGGTCGTACCATTCCTGCATCAGCGGATAATCGAGCATTGTCCGTACCCAGGTTTTCACAACCGGATCAACATCCAGTTCAAAAATATGAATCCGGATCGCGATCGGCGCATACATACAGTCCGCCACCGTCATCCGGTCACCAAACAGGAACGGTGTCGGCTGGCCCGAGCGCAGTAGCGCGCCCTTGAGCGTTCGACTGAGCAACGCCACGTCGGCGGCCAGTTCCTCGCTGATCTCCGGCAGGGGCACCGGAACGCGTTCAACATCCATGGAGCAGTTCTGGCGGATCGGGCGGAAACCGGCATGCATCTGCGCACTGATGCTGCGGGCATGGGCGCGCACGATCCGGTCTTCCGGCCAAAGCGAAGGCGCAATTTCAGCGCAGTATTCGCAGATCGCCAGACTTTCCCAGACATCCGCGCCGTCATGCGTCAGATACGGCACCATCCGGTTGGGCGAGCGCGCATGAATTTCTGTCGTCTTGCCCCCACCCTTGAGCGGGATGACCTCTTCCGTCACATCCAGCCCGGCCAGACGCACCGCCAGCCAGCCCCGCAGCGACCAGGACGAATACCGGCGCGATCCCAGAAGCAGTACCCCAGCCATCAGGCATCTCCCGCAGTAATGAAGCCACCACCCAGAACGCGGCTTCCGTCATACAGCACACAGGCCTGACCCGGCGCAGGCATTGCAGCCTCGGTCAGTTCCACCAGCGCGCCACCATTCTCCAGCGGCTTCACGACAGCCTCGCGCAGCTTCTCCCGCGCCCGGATCTGCACGCCACAGCGCACGCCGTCCGCAGGGACATCGATCAGCCAGTTCATGTCCCGCAGACGCACGGTGCGCCGGCTGTCAGCTTCCGAAACCTGCACGCGCGGTCCGACCACAATGCGTCGCTTTGGCACATCGATGCGCGTCACCATCTGGCGCTCGCCCGTTGCAGTATGGATGTCGCCCAGACGCTTGCTCTGCCCGACCGTATAGCGCGCCACGCCTTCATGACGGCCAAGCACGCGGCCGTCTTCATCCACGATCTCGCCCTCGCCCCGGACTTCCGGACGCAGCTTCTCGACCAGTTCGGCATAGGAACCGTTGGGCACGAAGCAGATGTCCTGACTGTCGGGCTTGGCGGCAATTTCCAGCCCCAGTTCCTGCGCCAGCGCACGGACATGCGCCTTGTCCGGCATCTCGCCCAGCGGAAAGCGCAGATAATCCAACTGGTCTTTTGTCGTCGCGAACAGGAACCAGGTCTGGTCCCGCTCCGCATCGACGGGACGGTGCATTTCCGCACCCTCCGGCCCCTCGATACGGCGGACATAATGTCCGGTCGCCATGGCCTCACAGCCCAGATCCCGCGCCATGCCCAGAAGGTCCGTGAACTTCACGCCCTGATTGCAGGCCACGCACGGAACCGGGGTCTCGCCACGCGCATAGGCATCGGCAAAGCTCTCGACCACGCTGTCGCGGAACCGGCTTTCCGCATCAATCACGTAGTGCGGAAAGCCCAGACGGTCCGCCACGGCGCGCGCATCCATGATGTCACGCCCCGCACAGCACGCGCCCGGCTTGGCGGCCTGTCCGTGATCGTAGAGCTGAAGCGTCGCGCCAATCACCTCGTGGCCCTGCCGTTTGAGCAGCGCGGCCACTACGGAACTGTCCACGCCTCCCGACATGGCAACGAGGATCCGCATGATGCTCAGCCCGCCTTCGGCAGACGGACGGTCAGGCCATCAAGCGCGTCCGTCATGACGATCTGGCAACCCAGACGGGACGTCTTTTCCAGACCGAACGCCAGGTCGAGCATGTCTTCCTCGTCATCCGTCGGCGCACTCAGCTTGGCGGCCCATTCCGGATCGACAACCACATGGCAGGTCGCGCAGGCCAGCGAACCTTCGCACGCACCTTCCAGGTCAATGTCATGCTTGTGTGCGATTTCCAGCACCGACAGGCCGACAGGCGCGTCAACGTCACGACGGGTTCCATCACGCTCGATAAAGGTCATCTTGGGCATAGTTCGTCCGCTTTTTCCGGTTTCAGTTGGGTTGGCACGCCCGGGCAGCTGCGATCAGAAGAGAGGCCGCACGGTCAATATCGGCCTTGGAGGTAGAGCGTCCGACCGACAGGCGCAAGCACCGGGACGCCTTCTCCGCAGAAAGTCTCATCGCCGTCAAGACATAGGAGGGCGCAATCTCCGCTGCCGTGCAGGCTGATCCGGTCGAAGCAGCGACATCCGGACAGGCTTCAAGGACATCCAGCGCCCGACATCCGTCCGGCAGACAGACATTCAACGCCCCTGCCAGACGCGGCGCTCCGCTGCCGTTCAGAGCAATCCCCGGCAGGCCTTCGCGAAGCTGCGCCCACAGATCATCTCGCAGGAACACCTGACGCGCCGCCTCATCCCCCATGGTCGCGGCCGCCAGATCCGCAGCCTCACCAAACCCCACAATCAGAGGCGTCGGCAGCGTTCCGGACCGAAGCCCCCGCTCCTGCCCGCCCCCGGAAAACAGCGGCTCCAGCCGAACACGCGGCTTTCTCCGGACATAGAGCGCCCCGATCCCCTTGGGGCCGTACATCTTGTGAGCAGAGACGGATGCCAGATCCACATCCCGCAGCGACACCGGCATCTTCCCCGCCATCTGCGCCAGATCGACATGCATCAGCGCACCATGCTCCTTCACGATCGCCGCAAGCTGCGGAATATCCTGCAACACGCCAGTCTCGTTATTCGCCGCCATGATGCTGACCAGCAGCGTCGGGACTTTCAGCGCCTCCCGCATGGCTTCGGGATCAACCCGCCCCTCGCCGTCCACACCGAGCACGACCGCTTCAAAGCCCTCACTTTCCAGATCCCGCACCGATTCCAGAACGCATTTGTGCTCCGTCGCCACCGTGACAATCCGACGCCGCGGATCGCCCAGACGCGCCAAATGACGCGCAGCCCCCTTGATGGCGAGATTGTTCGCTTCCGTCGCACCAGACGTGAACACAATCTCCCGAGCTTCCACGCCCAGAAGCCGCGCCACGCTCTCCCGCGCCCGCTCCACGGCTGCCGCCGCCTTCCGCCCGGGCCCATGCGGACTGTGCGGATTGCCGAAATCCTCCCCGAACCAGGGCAGCATGGCCTTCACGACTGCCGGATCACACGGCGTTGTCGAAAGATAATCGAGATAGATCATGCCCGCTGCCCCTTTGCCCACCTCATTTCCGCAGACGCCGCGCCATCGCCTCGTAAGCCTCGCAGAATGCCTCGACCTGGACTTCCTGCACATTCCAAGGCAGCGAGACGCGGATGGCCTGCGACGCGCCCTCCGTCTCTCCCATTGCCCGCAGGACATGCGAGGACGACACCTTCCCCGACGAACAGGCCGACCCTGCCGAGACGCAGAACCCGGCCAGATCCAGCGCCATGAGCTGCACCTGCGCCGCCACACCGTCCAGAATCAGACAGCTCGTATTCGGCAGCCGCGCCACAGCCTCTCCCGCAACCCGCGCACTAACACTTTTCGCAGTTGCTTCGACCCGATCCCGAAGACGCTGCACCGAAGCCCAGTCCTGCACCCGCGCCGCATCGAACGCCGCCGCCATGCCCAGAATGGCCGGCAGGGCCTGCGTCCCGCCCCGGCGTCCCCGCTCCTGGCCGCCACCGGCCACCAGCGCGTCCATGGGCTCGTCTTCCGCCAGCAAAAGCGCCCCCGCCCCTTTGGGCCCACCCATCTTGTGCCCGGACACTGCAACACTGCATCCGCCCAGCGTGAAAGACACCCGCCCCGCGCTCTGTACAGCATCGACATGCAGATGCGCCCCCGAGTCGCGACACACTGCCAGCACATCCTCCAGCGGTGAGAGCACGCCCGTCTCGTTATTCGCGGACATCACACAGACCAGTGCCGGACCAGTCTCCTGCAACCGCGCGCGCATGTGTTCCACGTCCAGAATCCCGTCCCCGTTCACGGGCAGGATTTCAGCCTCCGGTGCGGCCTTGAGAATGGCATCATGTTCCGTCGCCCCGACAAAAATCCGGCGTCCCTGTCCAAAGGCATGAACGGCCATTGCATCGGCCTCCGTCGCCCCGGACGTGAACACGCAGGTGCCGGAAATCCGCCCGAAACCGGCCGCCATGCGACTGCGGGCGTCTTCAAGGAACCGGCGTGCTTCGCGTCCCTGCGCATGAACCGAAGACGGATTTCCCGACAGCATCATTCCGTCCACTGCCGCATCCCTTGCGCAGGGGCGCAGCAGCTCGGTTGCGTTGGCATCAAGATAGGTCGTCCCGGAGGCGGTCATAGGCGCAGTCATCATGTTTTCCAGATTGGACAAACTGGCGGAAATCGCAACGCCGTGTCGATTTTGGTGGAAATCGGGTTTTGCGAATCGATATACACTGCGTCACCGGACGGCAGAGTTCCAATCCTGCCCGACACAGTGCGAGAGTATTCATGCCTGAAGTGATGTTCGCCGGCCCCGACGGCCGGCTTGAGGGTCGTTACCACCACTCCAGCGAACCCAACGCTCCGCTTGCCCTGGTGCTGCATCCCCATCCGCTCCACGGCGGCACCATGAACAACCGTATCACCTATACGATGTATCGCAGCTTCGAGAAGATGGGCTTCTCGGTGATGCGCTACAATTCGCGTGGCGTGGGCCGGTCCCAGGGCCGTTATGATGGTGGTATCGGCGAGATTTCCGATGCGGCTGCCGCCCTCGACTGGATGCAGATGGTCAATCCGAACTCCACCGAACTGTGGATCTCGGGCTATTCCTTCGGCGCCTTCGTGGGCATGCAACTGCTGATGCGCCGCCCCGAGATCAGCGGCTGGATCAGCGTGGCCCCGCCGGCCAATGACTATGATTTCGGCTTTCTGGCCCCCTGCCCCTGTGGTGGCCTGATGATTGCCGGCGGCAAGGACGAACTGGCTCCCGAGCCGGGCATCCGCAAGCTGGTGGACAAGCTGAACACCCAGAAGAACGTGACCGTCGACTATCGCATTTTCGAAGACGCCGACCACATCTTCGCCAAACAGGCCGACCGGGTTGCCGAAGCCCTCGAAGACCACGTGAATACGATGCGTGGCCGCAAGGCTCTGGCACTGGCTGCCGACTGATCCGGGTTCCGCCCTGTCAGACATTTTCAAAAAGGCTCTCCCTTCCGGAGAGCCTTTTTGATTCCGGCTTTCGTCTCCCTTGCTCCGTCCAGACAAATATGTAACCGGATATTTCATGCAAGACCGAAACATTCCGTCCCACGGTGCTCCATTTTCCCTGCCTGTCGAGGTCTCGCACCTCACCAAGAGCTTTGGCAGCTTCACGGCGCTGGATGATGTGTCCTTCTCGATTGCACAGGGCGAGACCGTGGCACTGCTGGGACGCAACGGAGCAGGCAAGTCCACGCTGATCGGATGCCTCATGGGCTTCCTGCTCGCGGATAGCGGCAATATCGACATCTTCGGTCACAGCATCGCTTCCCTGCCGCGCGAAATCCGTGCCCGCACAGGATTCGTGCCCCAGACGATGACCGGTTTCGGCACGTTCCGCGTCGCCCAGCTCATGGATTACATCGCCGCGTTCTACGGCGAGCTGCCTCCTGTCGATCCGGCCCTGATGGCCTGGGCGGATCTCGATCCGCGAAAAATGGTCCGATCCCTCTCCGGTGGGCAGAAGCAGCGTCTGGCCATTGTGCTGGCCATGCGTCACAACCCCGAGTTTCTGGTTCTGGACGAACCCGTCGCCAGCCTGGACCCCCATGCCCGGCGCGACTTCATGAACCTGCTTGACAGCTATACGCAGCGGACAGGCGCCAGCATCCTGATCTCGTCGCATATCCTGTCCGATCTCGAACGCCTGTGCTCCCGCCTGCTGTTCGTCCGTCAGGGCCGCGTCGTGCTTGACGTGCCGACCGAAACCTTCCGGGCCACGACCCGCTGGCTCGAGCATCCCACGCCTGATCAGGTTCTCGCAGCGCTTCCGGCCGATATTCAGATCCTCGGTCAACGCCCTGACGCCCTGCTGGTCCATGGCTGGACTGAAGACCTCGCCCTCCCCGATGGGATTCAAACAGTCGTTCCAGATTTCGAGGATGCCTTTCTGGAAATCACGGCGCCCCGCACGACCCCAGCAGAGGCGGAAACACCGAACGCCGCAGCATGAACAGCTTCCTGCCCTCCGGCGCACTGGAACGCAGCGACATGCTCCGCGCGCTGCGCCTGTATGGGACGCGCGTCTTTCTCGTTGGCAATCCCATGATCTTCACAGCGGGAATTTTCATCCTGCTGGCAGTCATGACGGCACACGAACTGCATACGGCCCTTCTGACACAAAGTCTGGAAAAGGCCCTCAAGCATTCCTCCATTCTGAATGCAGCCCTTGCTGCGACCTTCCTTCAGAACTGCCTGCAGACCCATGCCGGCAACCAGATCGGAGCCTCACAGGCCCGGGCCGTTCCTGGCCTGCTTCACGCCGAAGCACGTGCGGCGGCTCTGGTGTCCATGGTCGTTCTCGTCGCATTGTCGGGCCTGCTGGCCTGGAGCGGCGTGCCGCTGCATGACACGCTGTTCTACACGCTGCTCAATACGGTCCCATCCGTCGCCCAGTGGTATGCACCGCCGCAGCAGAGTTCGCGCCGGCTCAAAGCCATCACAACCCTGACCGGCTTCGCGCTGCTGCTCGGCCTGATGCTCCTGACCTTTACAACCGACTTCCCCCTCTGGGCCCTGACACGTCCGGCCATCCTGACTGTTCCGGCTGACATCGCCATGATGGGCCTGCTGACGGCCGCCATCATGACGCTGCCGAACCGGCTGCATTCCCCGGCCATGATGAGCCCTACGGACGGCATGACTGCTCCGGCACCGGCTTTCCCGACACCGGACACCACGCCCCGCCTCGTGCCGCATGACCTGAGCTTCTATCAGTTACGGCAGATGCTTCTCGCTCCCGCCTCTCCCACCACCCTGAAAAACGATCTGCTGATCAGCCTGTTCATGCCGGCCTGCGCCGTCATGATCATGGCAAGCCTGCCATTGGGGCATGGCGGTTTCGGCACCCGTATCGCGCATCTGACACCCGGCATGACGATCTTGATTGCCCTGCAGGATGGATGGATCAGGACCCGGACACACTGGCCCCTGCTTCTGACGACCGGCCGTTTCGGCAGCCGGCTGGATTTTGTCCGTGCGGTTTTCACCGCCAAGGCCAGCAGGGTGCTTATGACGGCTCCGCTCCGGACCGTGAGCCTCATGCTGCCCATCACTCTTTTCAGGCCGCTCGCGCCCACACATGCCCTGCTGGATGGCGCGGAACTCCTGATTGCCACGCTTGGCGTGACATTCTGCGGCTCGCTGCCTTTCCTCGTCATGAAACAGCCGCCCCAGAATCTGGTCGTCGCACTCAGCCTCGCACCCGCCTTCATATTGCAGCTCTGCAACCCGTTTATCCTGGGCGCGCGCATTTTCGGCCCGATCGCCCTGGGCATCGCGGCACTGGGGGCACTGTGCTTCTTTCTCGTTCCGCCCCGGCTTGCGCGGGCTGACTGGCCTTACGAGACCGAATGACCCACGTCCCGCCCGCATGTCCGGCCCCGGAGTTTCCGCTCCCGCGCCGGTCATGCTAGGGTCCGCGTCCTTTCATTCCCTGTAGCAGCGTAGCAAGACCGACCCATGCCAAAGAGTCCGTTCCTCCTCGAAGCCCAGGCCCGCGGCCTGATCTTCCAGTGCACCGACCTCGACGCCCTCGACGAGGCCATGCTGGCCGGACCGATCACCGCCTATGTGGGCTTCGACCCGACAGCGGACTCCCTGCATGTCGGCAATGCGCTCTCCATCATGGCGCTGCGCCTGCTCCAGAAGCACGGCCATCGCCCGATCGCCCTGATGGGTGGCGGCACGGCCAAGATCGGCGACCCGTCCTTCCGCGACGAGGCCCGCTCCCTCATCACGAATGAGACGATCGCGCACAACATCGCCGGGATCGAAAAATCCCTGCGCCAGTTCATCACCTTCAGCGATGAAGACCCGTCCAGCGGCGCCATCCTCGCCAACAATGCCGACTGGCTGGACAAGCTGTCCTACATCAACCTGCTACAGGATGTGGGCGTGCATTTCTCGGTCAGCCGGATGCTGGGTTTCGACAGCGTGCGCCAGCGTCTGGAACGCGAACAGGGCCTGACCTTCCTGGAGTTCAACTACTCCATCCTCCAGTCCTATGATTTCCGCGAACTGAACCGCCGTCATGGCGCCGTCCTGCAGATGGGTGGCTCGGACCAGTGGGGCAACATCGTCTCCGGCATCGATCTAACGCGCCGTACGGATGGCAAGCAGATCTTCGGCCTGACCACTCCGCTCGTCACCACGTCGTCGGGTGCCAAGATGGGCAAGTCCGCCAAGGGCGCCACATGGGTCCGTCCAGAGAAGCTGCCAGCCTTCGAATACTGGCAGTTCTGGCGCAACACCGAAGATGCCGATGTCGGCCGCTTCCTCAAGTTCTTCACGGATCTTCCCGTTGAGGAATGTGAACGTCTGGGTGCGCTCGAAGGCTCGGAGATCAACGAGGCCAAGAAAATCCTCGCAACCGAGGCCACCGCCATCTGCCACGGCCGCGCCGCCGCCGAAGAAGCCGCCGAGACGGCCCGCCGCGTCTTCGAGCAGGGCTCCACTCAGGCTGCCCTGCCGGAAATCGACCTGCCCGCCAACCTGATCGCCGAAGGTCTGCCCGCTTTCCGCGTCTTTCAGGAAGCCGGCCTTGCCGCCAGTGGTGGTGAAGCCCGCCGTCTGATCCGTGGTGGTGGCGGTCGCATCAACGATGTGGTGGTCTCGGACGAAAACCAGACCTTCACACTCGACGACCTGCGGGATGGTGTTCTGAAGGTCTCGTCTGGCAAGAAGAAGCATATCCTGCTGCGCCCGGTCTGAAGCCCGTCATGACCCCAGCCATGACCGATGTCATCCGCAGCATCTGACACTGCACCCTGTTTTTCTCCGCCGGAACAGGCATCCTTGTCACGGGGCGCGCCCGATGGAGATGCAGCGCGGATGATGACGGAGCGGAAAAACTGGCGTGGTCTGCTGACCGACTGTGCAGGTCTGGCCTTCGCGGCTCTCTGGGCCGCACGCGGCGCACAGGCGGCCATGCTTCCCACCGCCCTGACCGTTGCAATCCTCGCGATCCCGACGGTCCTTCTCGTCCTGGGCTTCATCCGGCGCGACCTTGTGCTTCGACACCCCGAAATCTCCCTTGATCCGAAACTGACGCGCCGCATCAAGATCCTGCGTTTCGTGGGGATTTTCATCGCCGCATCATGGACACATGCCCATCACCGGGTGGACCTGTTCTATCCGCTTCTCGGAGCCATTATCGGCCTGTCCTACATTCCGCTGGGCCGCGCCCTGAGAGAACCGGTTCATATCGTCATGGGCGGCGCCATCGTTCTGATTTCCGGCCTTTCCATGCTCCTGCCCGAACCGCACCATCTCGAAGTCGCGGGTTTCGGCACGGCCATTGCCATCTGGGCCGGAAGCGCCATACGCCTGTGGTGTTCGGGAGTATTCTTGACCCCGGACATGTCCTCAACCACCCTCACCTGATGGCCGCAGATTCCCTCTCCCGCCATCTGGCGGACCGCAAGACGCCGTGGCCCCATTTCAACCAGTATCTGGTGGCCTATCTGAGCTACCTGCTGTTCTACCCGGTCCCATGGCTGCTGGGCTATCACCGCCCCACGCTTGCCGGCGCCCTGTTCTCCACGGCCGCCATGCTGGTTTTCCTGCTGGTCTATTTCGCGCCCTACCGGAAAGACCGGTATTACGGCTACGGCGAAATCATCCTGACCGACCTGATCGGCTATGCCTGCGCCTGGACGCATGGCGACTGGGAGGTCTACTGCATTTTCGCCGCCGGAATGTGCGCCCGCCTGCCCGGAAAGCGGCAGTCCATCACAATGGTCATCCTGCTGCAGGTCGTCCTGATCATCTCCGGGCATTTCCGCCATAAAACCACGCTGGAAGTCATCCCCAGCGCCTTTTTCAGCATCATCACCTATATGGGCACACTGGTGCAGTGGCAGCTCGGCATCCGCAATTTCGAGCTCCGCGAGGCCCAGAACGAGATCCGCACCCTCGCCACAACCGCCGAGCGCGAACGCATCGCCCGCGACCTGCATGATCTTCTCGGTCATTCCCTGACAGTGATTTCTGTAAAAGCCGAACTGGCCGACCGGCTGTTTTCCAGCGATACCGCCCGGGCGAGACAGGAACTCACCGAGATCAGCCAGATTGCCCGGACCTCCCTGCGCGAAGTCCGGGATGCCGTATCCGGTATGAACGGCGCGTCCCTGCAACGCGAACTGGACCGTGCCCGCAAGGCCCTGAACACGGCGGGCATCACGCTCGTTCTGAATGGTCCCGGACCCTCCGCCGATCAGCCGCAGAACAGCGTGCTCGCCCTGGCCCTGCGCGAAGCCGTCACGAATGTCATCCGCCATTCTGATGCCCGGACCTGCACCCTGACCTTCCAGCAGAACGCGGAAGGCCATATCCACACCTTCATCCTCGAAGATGACGGCCCGCTTCAGGCCCCACAGCCGACCCACAGCATCGTCGAAGGCAACGGCCTGCGCGGCATGCGCGCACGGCTGGCGGCCTCGGGCGGTACACTGACCGTCTCTCCCTACCCTCATGGCTTCAAGCTGACTGCAACGACACTCCCATGATCCGCCTCATCCTCGCCGAAGACCAGACCATGCTCCTCGATGCCTTCGAGGCCCTCCTGCAACTCGAAGACGACATCCGGATCGTCGGCCGGGCGACCGATGGGCGGCAAGCTCTGGACCTGATCCGCGAGCATCGTCCCGATGTTGTCCTGACCGATATCGAAATGCCCCATGTCACCGGCATCGAGCTTGCGGAAAAGATCCTTCAGGAAGGCCTGCCCAGTCGCGTCATGATCGTGACGACCTTTGGCCGTTCCGGCTATCTGCGCCGCGCGCTTCAGGCTGGCGTGCGCGGCTACATGCTCAAGGACGCGCCCATCACACAACTCGCCGCCGCCATCCGCAAAGTCGCGGCAGGCGGCCGGGCCATCGCACCCGACCTGGCCGAAGCCGTGTGGGACGCCCTGCCCGACCCGCTCTCCGAACGCGAACGCGCCATGCTGCGCCTTGCCGAAGCCGGGCGCACCAACCGCGAAATTGCCGAGGAACTCTCCCTGTCCTCGGGCACAGTCCGCAACTATTTCTCGGAAATCGTGCAGAAACTGGACGCCCGAAACCGCATAGAAGCTGGCCGCATCGCCCGCGCGAACGGATGGCTGTAGCGCCTGAAAACAGATCGACTGGTATACTCTGATGTCCGGCGGGCGTTAAACTCCCGGCAGACATCATCAGGAGTGCCCCATGTCCCAGACGCCCTCGCCCCATGAGATGATCCGCGTCAGAGGGGCGCGGGAACACAATCTGGAAAACGTGGATGTGGACCTGCCACGCGACAAGCTCATCGTCGTCACGGGCGTATCAGGGTCCGGCAAATCCTCGCTGGCGTTTGGCACGATCTATGCCGAGGCCCAGCGGCGCTATCTGGAGTCCGTCTCCCCCTATGCCAGGCGCCTGTTCGACCAGATGCCGGTTCCGGTCGTGGGGTCCATCGACGGACTGCCGCCAGCCGTCGCCCTCCAGCAGCAGCGCGGCGGAAGCAGCAGCCGCTCCAGCGTCGGCAGCCTAACGACGCTCTCGAACCTGCTGCGGATGCTCTATTCCCGCGCCGGCACCTATCCCCCCGGCCTGTCACGGCTGGAAGCAGAATCCTTTTCCCCCAACACGCCCATGGGCGCCTGCCCGAAATGTCACGGGCTGGGGCGTATCTACGACGTCACGGAAAAGACGCTCGTCCCCGATGACAGCCTAAGCATCCGTGACCGCGCCGTCGCGGCCTGGCCCACGGCATGGCAGGGACAGAATTTCCGCGACATTCTCATCACTCGTGGCATGGATGTGGACTGCCCCTGGCGCGACCTGCCGAAAAAGACGCGGGACTGGATCCTCTTCACCGAGGAGACCCCGACCGAACCCGTCTATCCGGGACGCACCCACGCTCAGGTCGTGGACGCCATCAAGCGCGGTATCCCGGCTGATTACAACGGCACATTCAGCGGCGCACGGCGCTACGTCCTGCACACCTTCACGCAGTCGCAAAGCGAGAAGATGCGCAAACGTGCGGCATCCTTCATGGTATCCGCACCCTGCCCCGTGTGTCATGGCCAGCGCCTGAACCCCGATGCCCTGCGTGTGACCTTCGACGGGCTGAACATCGCCGACTTTTCAAGCCGCACACTGGAAGACATCGCCGCCTCACTCCGCACATCCGCCACGGCGCTTGCCGACGGAAAGGACGCCACGGCCGTAGCCGCGCGAGGCATGGTGGAAGCCATGATCGAGCGGATCGACGTGTTGCTGGATCTGGGTCTGGGCTATCTCCAGCTTGACCGAAGCGTGCAGACCCTCTCGCCCGGCGAGTACCAGCGACTGCGGCTCGGCACGCAGATCCGCTCGAACCTGTTCGGCGTGGTCTATGTGCTGGATGAACCCAGTTCCGGCCTGCATCCCGCCGATACGCAGGCCCTTCTGCGGGCACTGGACGGACTGCGCGATGCGGGCAATTCGCTGATCGTGGTCGAGCATAATCCGGACGTGATCCGCCGTGCGGAATGGCTGGTGGATGTCGGCCCGGATGCTGGCGAACGGGGCGGTCGCATTCTCTATAGCGGTCTGCCAGAGGGACTGCGGAACGTAAAAGAGTCCCGCACACGCCCTTATCTGTTCGGCCCGGTTCAGCCCCGCACAACACCAGTCCGCAAACCAACCGGCACGCTGGAACTGACGGACATCTGCTGGAACAATCTGGACCATCTGGCCCTGACGCTCCCACTCGGCGTACTGGTCTCGGTGACAGGCGTGTCAGGCTCCGGAAAGTCCAGTCTCGTCGGGCAGGCCCTCGTCTCCATCATGGCCCGCACTCTTGGCCAGAAAGTGGACATCGATCCCGACGACGACAGCACGGATGATGCCCCGCCCCCCGAACATCGCGAACCCAGGGGAAACGTTTCAGGCGGAACCGGCCCGATCAAACGCATGGTCATGATCGACCAGAAGCCGATCGGACGGACTCCGCGCTCCAACCCCGCCACCTATACCGGCCTGTTCGACACGATCCGCCGCCTGTTTGCCGAAACGCCGGACGCCAAGAAACGCCGTTTTGATGCCGGATGGTTCTCCTTCAATGTCGCCAAGGGAAGATGTCCGCGCTGTGAAGGCGTAGGGACGGTCGATGTGGAACTCCTGTTCCTGCCGACGGTCCAGACACCCTGCCCCGTCTGCCACGGTAGCCGCTACAAACCCGAAGTGCTGGAAGTCCTGTGGAACGGGCACAGCATCGCGGACGTACTCGACCTGAGCATTGATGATGCCTGTGACGTCTTTGCGGATGTGCCTGTTCTGGCACGCGGCTTCGACACCCTGCGTCGCGGAGGGCTTGGGTATCTCCGGCTCGGACAGCCCGCCACCGAACTGTCAGGCGGTGAAGCGCAACGCATAAAGCTCGCAACCGAGCTTCAGAAACAGCGCAACGGACACATCCTCTATGTCTTGGATGAACCCACGACCGGCCTGCATCCCGCCGATGTAGACCGGCTGATGCTTCAGCTTCAAGCCCTGGTCGATCAGGGCAATACGGTCGTTCTGGCCGAGCACGATATGCGCGTGACAGCGGCCAGTGACTGGATCATCGATCTCGGCCCCGGTGCGGGACGCAAAGGGGGCCGGATCGTGGCATCAGGAACGCCGGAGACCGTCGCAGCTTCGGAACACAGTGTCACCGCCCCGTTCCTCCGCCGCTACGTTCACCCCGGACCTCAGGACGCCGGATGAAACAGCACACTCAGCGAGCGCACACCCTGCGCACCATGCACGAGCACGCCCTCAATATCCGCCGTCGCTGACGGACCGCTCTGGAACACGGCATAATGCGCCTGCGTCCATTCCGGGCGCTGGTAGGCATTATGCAGGTTGTAGACGATCTGCGCCGGGTCCAGCAGGATGATCAGATGCTGCGGCAGAAAGCCCGTTGTGTTCACGAGAAGCTGCTTTTCCGTGAAGCACAGCGATCCCGTCTCCGCCACGCCAAATGCTGCGCGCAGAACGGCATATTCAACCAGCGCAATATCCGTTGGCTTCGTCTGCGGGGTGACTTTCATGTCCCCCTCGAATTCCGGTACGCAGGACAGGACAGGCCCCGCCTTGACGATGGCCTGCCGCACCGGAGCCATCGGATCTGCAGCATCGGGCGTCAGCAGTTTGCCGCCCATGCGTTCCAGAGATTTCTGGAAGAGCTCTTTCAGATCCGCAGGCGCGGCCTGATCGAAAAGCGGCACGTTCGGACGCGCACGATCACCCTGGATATGATTTTTCCGGATTGCCTCCAGAATGGCTTCGCGTGATCCGCTCATGATTTTCCCCCTTCGGCCTGCTGTTTCCGGTTTTTGCGATACCATTCATTGAACGTCTGCTTGGGCGTCTCCGGAATGTCGCGCTTGCGGCCCCAGGTATTGAGCTTGTTGTACAGCATGAAATGTGGAAGATGCCGCAGCGCACTGCGTCCCAGTGGCAGGCTCGCCCGGTAGACCACCGGCGACGCCAGAACCTCACCAGCCGCCTTCATCATGACCTTCTTGACTGGCGAGATTTCCCCCTCGCCCGCCAGCGTCTTGCGCCAGTCGGCAATCTGCTCGTGAATGTTGATCTTCACCGGGCAGACATTGGTGCAGCTGCCGTTCAGCGTCGAGGAATATGGCAGATTGCGGTATTTGTGGACGTTGAAAGTCGGATCAATAATCAGCCCGATCGGACCGGCATAGGTCGCGCCATAGCTCAGACCGCCACTGCGGCGGAAAACCGGACAGGTATTCATGCATGCGCCACAGCGGATGCATTTCAACCCCCGCCAGAACTTCTCCATTCCAAGTCGCTCGGAGCGGCCATTGTCCACGAGGACGACATGCATTTCGCCGCCCTCACGCGGGCCGCGGAAATGCGACGTGTACTGCGTGATCGGAGAGCCCAGCGCACTGCGCGACAGCAGCCGGACAAATACGGCCAGATCATCAAGCCCGGGGATCAGCTTTTCGATCCCGATGGACGCGATATGCAGCGACGGCGTGTTGGCTGACAGATCCGCATTGCCCTCATTGGTGCAGACAACAAACGTGCCCGTTTCCGCGACCACGAAATTGCCACCCGTCATGCCAGCCTGCGCCGACAGGATCAGCGGACGCGTGGCCTCACGCTGACATTCCGTCAGATAATGCGCATCCGCATTGTCGGGGTCGGAGCCGATCGTCTTTGCAAAAACACCGGCCACATCGGTCCGCAGCTTGTGCACGGCGGGCACGACCACATGGCTGGGCGCTTCGTCGTCAAGCTGCTGGATCCGTTCCCCCAGATCCGTCTCGATGACTTCAACATTGTTCTCGGCCATGAAGTGACGGAAACCACATTCTTCCGTCAGCATGGATTTGCTCTTGATCAGCCGTTCCACGCCCTTCTTGCGCAGAATATCAAGAACAATGGCATTATGCTCGGCGCCATCCTTCGCCCAGTGGACCTTGATCCCGTTGGCCGTGGCATTCTTTTCAAACAACTCAAGATAATAATCGAGCTTGGAGAGCGTGTGTTCCTTGATGCCCGAAGCCAGGTCCCTCAGCTCTTCCCATTCCTCGATGCCGTGCATTTCCTTGTCACGCTTCTGACGCAGATCCCACAGACGCGCATCATGCATGGCTTCATGCTCGGTCGCGGCAATAAAGCGGTTTGCCGCTTCGGACTGGTCGATCGGCCGGTTGCCATGAACCTTGGCACCACGGGGCTGGGGTTCCGAAATCCGCGACTTCAGAGGCCGGGAGGATGCCGCACCGTGATCCAGCTGATCGGCATTCGGATCGGTCAGTTCTTCATGCAGTTCGGCAGTCATGCGCGTGCTCCATTCAGGATCTGGGCGATGTGGATATATTTGAGATTGGCACCCATCCGCCGTGCACAGCCTTCCTGATGCATCATGCAGGAACTGTCGGAGGACGTGACATATTCCGCCCCGGATTTCAGCTGGTCCGTGACCTTGTCCTGACCCATCTTGGCCGAGACGCCTTCTTCAAACACCGAGAACGTGCCGCCAAAGCCGCAGCATTCGTCAGGCCGCGTCAGATCGGCGAACTCAATGCCCTTGACCATTTTCAGGAGCGCTTTCGGCTTGGAAAACGGTTCCTCACGGCGCTCGGTCATGCTTGCGATCCGCAGATTCCGCAGCGTGTTGCAGTTGTTGTGAAGTGCAACACGATGCGGAAACTCGGCCCAAGGGAAAGCATCGACCTTCAGGACATCATGCAGGAACTCGACCAGTTCATAGGTCCGGCTGCGGACATGTTTGACAGCATCGCTCTCCTCAATGGCCGTCATATTGTGGCGGACCTGATTCGTGCAGCTTCCGGACGGCGTGACGATGTAATCGTATTTTTCGAAATTGCGGACAAACAACTCTTCCGTCTTGGCCGCTTCACGCTCGCAACCCGTATTGGTCATGGGCTGTCCACAACATGTCTGGTCAACGGGATATTCAACGGACAGCCCGAAGCGCTCCAGCAGTTCCAGAGTCGCAATTCCTGTCTCAGGGTGAAACATGTCCACATAACATGGAACGAACAGACCGACCTTCATGGGGAATACCTTTGTCTTCAATCATCTCTTGCGCTGACAGTTTCATAAAATTAACGCAGAAACAAAAGACAAGTTTATGGGAGAATCAAAGTCACAATAAGAAGAGTATTTTAGTCCTGATAATAACACCAAAAAATAATAGTGAATTATAGGACTAGGTCTTGTATTTTTTAAAAAATTACCTTTGATGTTTTTATTTTTAATTTGTTTATTGATTTTATACATATGATATTCCGATTTAAATCTTCGTGCCCGCTCTTTTATTAAAGGGAGAAGTCAAAAATCTTCCCTGAATATTTCCAGAATCAAAAAAAGATTTTCTCTTCGTTAACGAAAAATTATAAGGGCACTGACAGTATCAAAACATGTCTTTTGATCTCTGAGAGATGTCGATCTGTGCTTAGTGTGAACAATTCCGCTGTTCTTTCCGGACTTCAGGTTCTTTCGCAGACCACCACAGCCCTGAATAAGGCGGAGACAGCGGTTTCGACTGGAAAGACCGTAGCGACTGCTTCAGACAATCCTGCAATCTACTCGATCGCCAATAGCATGCAGGCCCAGTCCTGCGCGCTTACTGGCATCTCACAGGGACTGAATATTCTTGGTCAGGTCGTTCAGACCGCCAGCACCCAAGGCTCGCTCATCAACAATGTTCTGACATCCATTGCAGCAAATATCAGAGAAGGACAGAATACCGGTCTCGACAGTAACACCATCAATACGCAGATTTCCACAGCGTTAAGCCAAATCGACACGATGGCCTCATCTGCCACATTCAATGGTGTCAATCTTCTTGCAGGCGCCGTTGTGAACGGCGTGACGTCCAATACTGCTTCAACTGCGCTGGATGCCTATGGTGACTCTCTCAAGATTGCAGGGAACAATGCCACCTCGGCAGGCCTCGGCCTGTCAGGTCTGAATGTCGATCAAACCGGAGTCACGCTTGCATTTGACCCGGAAACACTTGTTGTTTCAGGTTCTGCCACCACCACCCTGACACTGAATAACATTGCACAGGCTTCCGGTAATGGAACCGCCCAGGATCCGGCGGTCCGGTACCAGTTCGTCGCTGAAGAAAGCAATACCGGCACCAACAATTCGGGCAGTTCCACGCTGGCCACGATTAATACCGCAATTGGCACCGGTTCGGACCTGAAATGGGACCCGAAAACAGGAGATCTTACCTCCGGCAAAAGCAGCGTCATCACATCGCAGTATACCGACCCAAACGGGGTGAAACTTTATACGCTGAACTCGGGCAAGGCCATTCAGGTCTCTCAGGGGAGTAATGGCGAACCTGTCTATACTGTAAGTTCGACATTCGATGCGCTCGGAAATCCTACCGCCCAGACAGTCATCACACCTGTTTCAATTGATACATCCGGCACTGGGAAGATGGACGATCAGGCCATTTCTGATACCTTCATAAAGGCTATTTCCGGGCAGGGATTTCATGTCGATCGCAGCAGCACAGATGGTGCACTGACCATCAGCGGCGGGAATATCTACGCTCCAAATTCGTCCTCCAGCCCAAATGTTTCGGCCCTGACGAATGCCATCAATACCACGCCTCTTTCGGGGTCGATCGTTCCAGTGGCAACCGATACCAAGACCGTTTCGGTGCCCCAGAGAGACGAGAACGGGTATCTGGTTTACGACAGCGACGGAAACATCGGACACGCCAGCGCTACAGAATCTTTTATTTCCACCTACGGGCAGCAGGTTAATCTGACGACGGCCCAAGCCAGTCTTGCCGATCCCGTTGCAACCCAGATGGACTTCAATACGAACGGTGCATCATTCGGGTTGGACGGCTATCAACTTGTTCTGAACCAGACCACTACCGATGGAATGCTTTCAAGTTCAAAAACGATAGGCCGCAGTATTCAGGCCCTGACCGACAGCACTCCTGAAATCAGTATTGATCCCACGACCGGGCACGTAACACCCTCAAAGATTATTTCACAAAGCAGTGCAGGAACCGTTTTCCAGGTCTCGACGACTGCTTCTGGCAATCCCATGTATGTCAGCCTCGGAATAGACGGGACAACCGGGAATCTGACCTATTCGGTTTCGGCATCTTCCGAGTTTCCTCAAGGGGAAACGAACACTATCGTGGCCGTGAATGTCACACCCGATATGACTTCATCAACGACCTATCAGAACAGCCTTCTTACACCGATTGTCACCGCCCTGAAGTCAGCAGGCATCACGACGAACGGAAGCGGCATCGATGCAGGTACACTCTCCATTGTCGCAAGCGGATCAAAAATCGCCGGGTCTGTTCCGTCCGGTGCAGTCACAGCAGATGACGGCACCCCTGTCTGGGCAACACCGGGCACACCTTATACTTACAGCAACATCAAAGATCCGCATAACATTGATCTGTATACCTACTTTCCGGTCTATAATTCCCAGTCACCGAATTCCTCTCTGCTTGCAGCAGACAGCAGGAATTTTTCCGGAAATACGCTCTCCGGTGAGCAGACCAGCGGCTATGATGTCGCCATCGGCGCTGTCACTGCTGCCATCTCGAAAATGGCGTCTATCAATGCGTCTCTTGGAAACAGTTCAACCCTGATTACGCAGCTGACAAAAAATACCGCTGCCTAACAGGATGCGATTACGACTGGAATATCTGCACTGACAGATGCCGATCTGGCCAAAGAGAGTGTTCTTCTTTCGGCACAAACGAAGCAACAACTTGCCGTGCAGTCTCTCTCAATCATGGATAGTCAGTCTTCGATGATTCTCAAACTGTTCCAGAGCTAAGGGATTTTTGAGAGGCGGCCTTCTCCAGAGGCGGCCTTCTCCATCAGCTTTACAACATGCCTGAGAATATGAGGCTCATCATATGCCTCAAGCGCCATCTGCCGTCCGGCATGTCCCATCCTTTCCCTCAACGCTGTATCCCGCGTGAGAATAAGCAGAGCCTGGGCAAGAGGCGCGGACAGACCTGGCGGGACGAGAAAACCCGTTTTCCCTTCTAATACCTGCTCTCTCGGGCCGCGGACATCCGTCGCCACAACCGGCAGTCCAGTCAGCATCGCCTCGATGACTGACATCGGCAGCCCTTCGAAATGACTGGGGAGCGCAAACACATCCGCTGCCTTCAGAAGGTCAGACACGTCTTCACGATAGCCGAGCAGTCGCAGTCGTGGCCCCAGACGCTCCCGCGCACGTTCGAATGCCGCCGTCAGATCCGCGCCATGATCCGAAGGCAGACGTTCCCCGACAACCCAGAGTTCGGCTTCGGGCACATCTTCCATTGCACGCAGCAGTTCGGGATGCCCCTTGTGCCGCACCAGACGCGACACCACGATCACCACCGGCCGGTCTTCCGGCACCCCAAGCTCCCTGCGCAACCGTGCGCGCGTCTCTGCATCGGGATGATAGCGCTGAGGATCACGACCATTGCCAATAGCTATGGGGTTGCGGTTCAGGTGCAGCCGACGTGCATCCCGCGCCTCTTCGCGCGAGACCGTCATATACAGATCCGTGATCCGTCCCGCCGCCCATTCCAGAACTAGGGAGAGCAGTCGGCGGCGCCATGAGCCTGGCTGGTTAAACAGAAAGCCGTGGCAGGTATAGGCCACGATCCGCACACCGCAGAGCCGCGCGGCAAAACGCGCCAGAATGCCGCTGATCGGCATATGACCATGCACCAGATCCGGCTTTTCCTGCCGGATCAGCCTGATCAGAGCCATGAATGCCCGGTACTGTGCCACTGGCGACAGCGACCGCGCCATCGGGACACCATGTACCGTAAAGCCCTCGGCCCGCACTGGCTCCAGATGTGCCCCTTCCGCGCAGGCTCCCTGAACGTCGTGACCAGCCTCACGCAATTCCCGCATCAACGGCAACAGAAACTGTCTGAGCGCAAAATCCACGTTGGTGATTTCAAGGATTTTCACGGCAATACCCTCGATACGGAATTGCCTATTCCGGAATGTGTTCGAGAAGCCATGTTATGCTCTGATGAGTCCGTTTCCCCGACTTTGGAACTACTGGTTTATCCTGCTCCACCTCATCCTCCGCATCCGAAGGAGCAACATCCGGGGTCACCGGTGGCGTAATAATGATCTGACGGCAGACTTCACGCTTGCCTCGTCCCAGATAAACGTCGTTTTCCAGCCGCACGACACCATCACGCTGCCTGAAGCGCCAGATTGTCCCACCAGCCTGAAGGATGATGTCCTCGTCATCCTGCGTCACTTTCACATCCGGATGAATGTGAAAACGGATGGCGAAATCAATGTTGCGTTCGCCGTCTATCAGCTCCTGCCCACGCAGATCCTCGCCATCCGAGCCGAAATACAAACGCCGGGTCCATTTTGCTCCCAGCGGCGCGTGGTAGCCATCGTGTGACAGATCCAGCCAGTGCGCGGAACCGTCCGTCTGATGATCGCAGGACACAGTGACCGGCCGGCGCGTCATGCCGCCATCCGGTCCGAAGTCCGCGGACGACAGACCATCCGCCACAAGCACCGTATGGGCAGCGCTGCACCGCATCGCGTCGCGCCAGGCGCCAACAACCGCACTTCCGCAATTGACGAACAGCCGGTGACGCTGATGCGAGAACTCGAAAGACAGCGTTCCGGCATGGGCCATGCTGTCGAACCCGGCAGGTGCCGGCGGGCCGCTGTCCACGATCAGCAGCGATTTACCAAGCGCCAGCCGGGTGAATTTTCCCTGCGGCATGGAGGGCGCAATCAGCTTCTGCCGCGACCCCTGCGCCAGAACATCTTCCACAGCCGCACTGTGCCGTTCATTCGCACCATTGAAGACGGCCAGCCCGCCGTCACCATGACGCATGGCCCGCAGGACAGGACAGACCTTGTCCAAGGCCCGGTCAATCAGGGGCGGCACACTGGCATGGGCCGTGCGGAACATGACGGATATTTCCGCCAGTTCGCGCGCTGCGAGAAACTGCGCTTCCGGGCTGCGCTCGATGACCGTGCCATCTGCCAGAATAAGCTGTTCCAGCTCGGCAGGCAGATACCGAAGGAAGCGGGACATGAAGCCCGTATGCTCTGGCATCGCCATCGCTGCGGCCAGCAGGCCCCGGAATGCCATCAGCCCGCGCGCGCCCTGTGGCGGCAGCGGCAGGAGCGCTGCGATGGTTCGCCCCTCCACCAGCATCCGCTCCATCAGACGCTGCTGAAGACGCGGATCGGCAGAGGCCAGGCAGAACTCGTGGTTCGACAGCCATGATGCCAGACGGGACCCGGTGACGCAGGCATCCCGAACCAGCGGATCGGTTGGTGGATGCGCCAGCCAGTCACTGACAAGCGCCCGCGCGGTCAGACGGGCCTTGTCACTTCCAAGCGCCCGCAGATCCCGCAGCCAGTTGAATCCATGCAACCATTCCCGCACCGGCTCCGGCCAGGGGCCACGTTCCCAGTTGCCCTTTGGAAGCGTATAATCCTGTCGGTCGAAGCGAAAATGTCCTGCGATAAGACGGGCACCCTGTTCCGGATCTCCCTTCCAGGGATCACGGAACGTATGCACGGGCCCTTCCGAGGCAGGTCCCCCGAACGGCAGACGGGCAAGGGAAAGACGGAGACCACGAAGCCAGCGACTGCCTGTCATCAGGTCGTGTGATCCACGAACGGTCCTTCGAGTGCCCTGATCGCGGCATCACGGTCTTCTTTTCCGAAAACCGCCGAGCCCGCAACCAGCATGGTCGCTCCGGCGTCCACAACCCGCGGAGCCGTGCGCGGATCAATCCCGCCATCCACAGCCAGAACAATGTCACGACCGCTCTCACGGATCATCTCGGCAAGCGTCCGGATTTTGGACAACTGGCTGTCGAGGAAGCTCTGTCCGCCAAAACCCGGATTCACGGTCATGACCAGGATGATGTCCACCAAATCCATGACTTCCGACAGCGCCACCGCCGGCGTCGCCGGGCAGATCGCCACACCGGGACGGCATCCCAGCGCACGGATGGTCTGGAGCGAACGGTGCAGATGGGGTGCGTTCTCGACATGGACCGTGATGTGATCGGCACCCGCTTTGGCCGTCGCTTCCAGATACGGATCCACCGGATCGATCATCAGATGGACGTCGAACTTCGCATCCGTATACTTGCGCAGGGCCGCAATGACCGGAGGACCGAACGAAATGTTCGGCACGAAATGCCCGTCCATCACATCAAGATGAAGCCAGGGCGCACGCGCAATGGAGGCGATCTCTTCCCCAAGGCGGGAAAAGTCAGCAGCCAGAAGGCTGGGAGCGACGATGATCGAAGGACGGTCAGTCATACTCTCATGTATCGGCAAACCCATCGCGCGACGCAAGCCACATCCGCATCCGTGCGCATCTTCGTGAGGATCATGTCATGCGCCCCTCCTTCCGGAACCCCCGAGCGCCTGAAACGTCCTGATGCCCACATCTGCCGACCTGCCCGGAGCGCCTCATGACCGATCGCCTTTCACCCACCTTGCTCAGCCGCGACAGCTGGATCCGCCGCCCTTCCCATCGGGCCTGGCTGGAAATGCAGGGCCGTCGCCTTCTGGATTTCAGCAAGGGCGGGTGCATAGACGGCGGTTTTACCGGACTGGATCTGGAAGGTACGCTGCTTGAAAACGCAAAACCCGAAGCCACGCTGACCGCCCGCTGCGTCCATGCCTATGCCGTGGCCGAGCTTCAGGGACTGCCTGGAAGCGCACCGCTTGTCACACATGGCATTCACGCCCTGCGCACGAATTTCCGCGATGAGGCTCATGGAGGCTGGCAGCATTTTGCCGATAAGGACAACGACCGCAAACAGGCCTATCTGCACGCTTTCGTAGCCCTAGCAGCCTCATCCGCTGTCCTGATCGGAGCGGAAGGCGCGGGCGATCTGCTTAAAGATGCGATCGAGCAGATCGAAACCCATTTCTGGAGCGAAGACGAAGGCGTCATGCGCGAAAGTTTTGCTCCGGACTGGTCGGACGAGGAAGACTACCGCGGCGCCAACAGCAACATGCATTCCACCGAGGCCTTCATGGCACTAGCAGACGTCACCGGCGACGTGAAATGGCTGCATCGTGCCCGGCGCATCGTCACGCGCTTTGTGCATGAACTGGCGGCAGCAGAAGGGTTTGCCATGCCGGAGCATTTCAACCGCAACTGGACGCTCCTGCGTGATTTTAACAGCGACAAACCCAATGATGACCTGCGCCCTTACGGCATGACGCCGGGACATTTCGTGGAATGGTCACATCTGACCCTGAAGCTCGAAGCCGCTCTCCTGCGCCATGGACTCGAGACGCCGGAATGGATGCTGCATGACGCCCAGGCCCTATTCGAAACCGGGATAAACACCGGCTGGAACGCCGATGGTCGGCCAGGCATGCTCTACACCATCAACTGGGAACATGGCCCGCATAACCGCAGCCGCATTCACTGGGCACAGGCCGAAGCCCTGACCGCTGCCATCAATCTCTACAAACGGACCGGCAATCCCCATTACGAGCACTGGTACCGTATGATCTGGGACTATATCGACACAACCCTGATCGACCGCGATTTCGGAAGCTGGTTCAATGAAGTCAGCCCGGAAGGCGAACCCACCGAGACGATCTACAAGGGTAAAGGCGACCTGTATCACGCCTATCAGGCCACAATCGCCCCGATGATGCCGCTTGCGCCGTCTCTCGCGACTGCTATCGAACAGATCGGCGTCCCTTACTGATCGCTAACCCGGCGGCGCTTTCGTCAGGACATAGACCGGAAGCGCCATAGAATCCCGGAACAGATACCAGAGCTCCACAGGCCGGAACCGGGATGGTGCCGCGCCCGAAACCGGTGCCACACCCGCATGGCGCAACGCCCATTCCGCACGCAGCACATGAAACCACTGCGTAACCACAATGGCACCGTCAGGCCGCATTTGGGCAACATGCAGCGCTGTCAGCCAAGTATTATTTCCGTGCGAGTCCACGATGATGGCAAAGGCCGGGACACCGCGCGTCCTCAGCCAGTCCGCCATGATCCGGGCTTCGTCCTGATGGTTGCCGCTTTCGATCGCACCGCTGACCATGACAATCCGGACAAGACCGACACGCCATAGTCGCAGGCCCTCTTCCAACCGTTCCTGCAACGCCGGACGCGGTTTCCCCTCGGCGGTTACTGCCGTACCGAAAATCACGGCCATTTCAGAGCGTACCGGCATGGCCGAGAAACCCCGAACCGCCACAAACCCCATCCAGGCCAGCAGCAGACCACCCAGCACCAGTCCCGCGGTCAATCCTCTCATGACAGCCCGCCGCCAGAACTTCCTGAACATCAGGAGGCATTCTCTTGCCCGGCACGCAACCGGTGCAGGTAAAGCAACGCCACTCCCGCCGCCAGAATGCCGGACAGTGATCCAACGCCCAGAGCCCAGCGTGGCCCAAAACAGTTCGCGATCATTCCCACCAGAGGAGCCCCAAGCGGCGAAGATCCGGCAAAAACGGCAAACCGGATCGACACCACGCGCCCGCGCATGCCCGGATCTGTCGCCAGCTGCATGTAGCTGTTGCTCACCGCCGTGAAAGTCAGGGACGCCATGCCCGCCATAACCAGTGCGACTGCAAAGGCCCAGTAGCCCGGCGACAAAGCCCCCAGAAGACAGGCAAGACTGAACACCACCGCCCCTTGCGGCAGGGCAGAAAATTTCATGGTTCTGCGGCTGGCGGCGAACAGCGCACCAGCAATTGTCCCGACCGCCATGGCGGAATTGAGAACGCCATAACCATGTGCCCCGACGTGAAAAACGCTGACCGCCATGGTCGAAATGTAGATCGGGAAATTGAGCCCGAATGCTCCGAGCAGAAACAGCATGAACAGGATGGTTCTCAGGTCATCGCGTTTCCAGACGTAGCGCACGCCCGTCAGCAGATCCTGTTTTTCCTGATGTGCGTTTTCCGGTTTTGCGGGTGCCAAGCGATGCAGATCTTGTATCCGCAAAGACAGGAGTGACATCAGCACGCCATAAAATGAAAGCCCGTTCAGGATGAACGACCATCCCGACCCCAGCTCCGCAATACAGAACCCCGCCACGGCTGGCCCGATCATGCGCCCGGCATTGTATGAGACAGAATTGAGTGCAACGGCGTTGGCCAGATCTTCCTCACCGACGAGTTCGCCTGCAAAGATCTGCCGCACAGGACTGTCAAACGCTGCGACGCATCCGCTCAGAAACGCAAACAGGTCCACTTCCCATAGCCGGACCATGCCCGTCACCACCAGAACCCCAAGCGCAATGGCCAGGGTTCCGAGAGCTGCCTGCGTCAGCAGCAGGAAGCGATGCTTTTCAACCCTGTCGGCAATTTTCCCGGTCCAGAGAATCAACAGAAGCGGCGGCGCCAGCTGAAGCGCCATGACAATGCCTACAGCCGTCGCATCATGCCGGGTCAGTTCTGTCAGAACCAGCCAGTCCTGCGTCGTCATCTGCATCCAGGTCCCGATATTCGAGACCAGAGCACCCGTCGCCCAGATGCGGTAGTTACGCCTCCCCAGAGACCGGAAGGCCTGCCCCATCATGGGCGATACCTGTCATTCAGGACATGAACACGGAAGAAACCGGCTGACATGCCGTCAGTTTCGGGAATATCCTGACAGATGTCGAGGCATGTCTCGAAAATGTTCCCCTACAGCCTCGGCGGAAAAGAGCATGGTTTTCAGAATTCGCTCGGGGCCAGCGTCCGCGACGCGGAAAACACATGGTTGGCGGAAGACTGTGCAGGACCAAACCGGAATCTGGACAGTTCGGCAAACAGATCCTTCGCTTCGTTGCTCAGATTCCGGCAGGCCACATTCACCTCTTCCGCCATCGCGGCGTTCCGCTGGGTCATCTGGTCCATTTCGTTGATGGCCTTGTTGATCGTCTCAAGGCTCTCCGCCTCCCCGGTTGTAGAATGGGAGATGTCCTCGAGCAGGGACGTGATGCCATCCACATGCTGACTGATCATTTTCATTGACCGGTCTGCCTCACCGACAAGCTGAACACCTTCTTCCACCTGCCGCCCTGAAGACGTGATGATGTTCCGGATATCCTGCGCGGATTTGGCCGAGCGCTGCGCAAGTGCCCGGATTTCCTTGGCCACTACGTCAAAACCCTGACCGGCCTCTCCCGCACGTGCAGCTTCGATCCCTGCATTCAGCGACAGGAGATTTGTCTGAAACGCAATTTCCTCGATCAGACCCAAAATACTCTCAACCTGCCGCGAGGACGAACGGATTTCACCCATGGCCGTATTGGCCGAATGCATGATCCCGGAAATCACAACTGTCTGTCCGCGGGTCTCCAAAGCCGTTTCCCGAGCCTGCACGGCAGAGCGGGCGGTTTTCCCGACCGTCTTTGTAATGCTGTTAATGGACGCGGCGGACTCCGCAAGGTTAATGGCCTGACGCTCCGTCCGCTCGCTCAGTTCCGCAGAAGCAGATGCGATTTCCGAGGTCCCGTTTGCGATAACGGATGTGGCGTCGGAAATCTTGGCAATTGCCGTCCGGTAAATCTGGATGAGCGTGTTGAAATCCTGACGAAACTCTTCAAACCTGTCCTGAAAGTGCTCCTGGAACGTGAAGGTCAGATCCCCTTTCTTCACGATTTCCATCCCGGCGCAGATCGTCCCGATCGTCTCACCCTGCAGTCTCCGGATGCTCTCGCTTTTTCCCGAAAGCTCTTTCTGGATACGCGCGGCTTCGCGAGCTTCTGCGGCAGACAGTTCCTGCAGCTTCAGCTGGTTCTGGCTGTTTTCCCGAAACGATTGCAGCGAACGTGCAAGGCGCCCCGCACAATCCTGATGGTGCAGGCATGGAATGGTAATGTTCAGGGCACCTCCTGCTACCTTTTCCGTTGCAGCGGTGATCTGCTCGAACGGAACAGCAATGACCCGGACCGCAAATTTTGCGATCAGAAGCGTCAGCCCGACCTGAAACACCAGACCGGCGCACTGTGACAGGAACTGTTCATGCCGGTAGTGAACAAACACATATTCACAAAGCTGCTCAACCACGAACTGGATCACGGCGATCATCACCAGGATGGCGAAGAGTGCCTTGATTTTCTGGCGAACGTAGGCGGTTTTTTCAATCCAGTTCAGCATGAGAGCCTTTTTGACCTCTGGTCTCACGCTCTGTTCAGAGAGTGGCGTGAGTGCCTGCAAAACTATACATGTCGTTATTAATAAAAAATGAACATTCCTCTCGAAATTGTTTGCAACACATTCGTAGCCATGTTGCGCCGCATTGTCTGGGAATGCTCCATCATGTTGACAATTTCTCTTACACGGAGGATCTCTGGCGCTTCACCGTGGGGAGCCCTGGCATGGGGCTGAGATTCTGCTGGCATGACCGTCAAAAGTCATGTGGCGCAGTGACCCATCGAACCTGATCCAGTTCATACTGGCGGAGGGATGGTGGTCGCTGTCTGCCTAGCGAAAATTCGTACACAATGCAGCCAGCAGCTTGAACCTTTCCTGTCAGAGCTGAGATCTCATTGCTTGCAGGCGAGGAGTCTCTCATCATGGCATACAGACACGACCGGGCCACACCGCCTGTCAGACCCTATGGCCCTACCCACCGGGAGGCACCCACGCCTCCTGTCTGCCGTTCGCGGTACCGCAGCCTTCTGCCCGTCCTGATCGGCACAACGGTGTGCTTTTCGGTTGCGCGTGCCGCCGACACACCGGCCACAAACAAGCCAGCCATCCAGCAGACCGCCTCGCAGGCGCATGCTACACAGTCTCCCAAGGCCGAGCACATCATCGTCCATCGGGTCTCGGACAGCGCACCCGGCAACCAGCCGGGGGGCGGACTGATCCATCTGCAGGACGGCGTAAAATCCGTCAGTACGGTCAGTCAGGATTTCATTTCCAAACAGGCGCCGATGGCAACGGCCTTCCAGCTTGCCTCCATGCTCCCTGGCGCCAATGTCGCCTCATCCGATCCGATGGGCTTTTCTCCGAATACGAACATCACCGTTCGCGGTCTCGACAACAGCGCCATCGGCTATGTCCTCGAAGGCATGCCGCTGAATGACGTGGCCTATTATTCCGGCACGCCCAGCCAGTTCGCGGACAGCGAGAACTATCAGGAAATCGCCCTGGCGCAGGGATCGGCCGATCTCGACAGTCCTGTCCTGAATGCGGTCGGCGGCCTGATGAACCTGACATTCCGCGACCCCGCCAAAAAGGCCGGTGGCGATGCCAGCGTCTCTTACGGCTCCTACAACACCAACCGCGAATTCATCCGCCTCGATACCGGTGACATCGCCCATACCGGCATCCGTGGCTTCGTATCCTATTCCCATGGCGCAACCGACAACTGGCGCGGACCCGGACGCGACGAGAAACAACACGTCGATTTCAAGTTCCTCAAGGAATGGGGACAGGGCAACCGCGCCAGTCTCCTCGGCTCTTTCAACACGACCATCACAAGCTGGTATCCCGAACCGACCATGGACACATGGAAGTCGGACGGGATCAAAGGGCAGAACAACCTTCTGGCCCGCTATGACAGCAGCAATCCTGATAACGGCGCAAATTACTGGCGTCTGTGGCGTGACGGAGAGCGCACGCTTTATGGCGGAGCACCCGTCCATTTGACGCTGACAGACCGCCTGTCCCTGGACGTCACGCCTTATGCCCAGTTCGCCTATGGCAACTGGCCGGGTGGAAGCACGATGTCCACCTCCGGTCTTTATCAGGGCACGCAGGCCCTGTCCGACACACTGAACCTGCCCGGCGCGCAGGACGGCGTCGGCGTGGTCCGCGCGGATTATACCCAGCGCAGCTACCGTTCCGGCTTTACCAGCGCCCTGCATTACAAGACAGGCTGGAACGATTTCGTACTGGGGTACTGGTACGATTACGGCGACGACAACGAGCAGCAGCCGTTCACAGCCGTCCAGACCAACGGATATGCGCCGGACATCTGGGCGGAAAACGGCAAAGATGTGATCCGTCTGTCAAACGGCGAGCGGCTTCTGGGCGGCAGTTTCCATACCATTTCCCAGACCAATGCCCTGTTCGTCGGCGATCACATGTCCCTGCTGCACGACCATCTGGCCATCGATCTCGGCTTCAAGGCCGTCATGATGAGCCGTGACGGCACAAACAGCCTGCCGGGCCCGCAGTACCATGTCGCGTCCAACAGCATGGAGCCCCTGCCCCGTCTGGGCGTGCGCTGGCGGATTGACGGCGAGAACCAGCTTTTCTTCAACGCCACGACCAATTTCCGCGCCCCCGACCAGACCGCGCTTTACAACACCTATGACCCCTCATCGGGCGAGATGTACGGAACCGGCTCCACGGATGTCCGCAATGAATATTCCATTTCCGAAGAGCTGGGATATCGCCGGACGGGACGCTGGATCATCGGCAGCCTGACGCTGTTCAACTATAACTTTACCAACCGCCAGATCTCCACGCAGGCCGTGCAGAACGGCTCCATCGTCAGCACGACCATGAATGCCGGCGGCCAGACGTCACGCGGCGTGGACGTGGAAATCGGCCTGCGCCCCTGGCACCATTTCAGCCCATATGTGTCGGGTGAATACCTGCACGCCACCATCGACAACGACCTGATGTCTGGCGGGGATCTCCTGCGCACGCGGGGCAGGATCGCTGTCCGCAGCCCCACCCTTCAGGCCGCGGCCGGGCTGAGCTACGATGACGGACACATCTTCGGCGTCGCCACCGTGCATTACACCGGCCACCAGTACGCCACCTTCATGAATGACGAGCGCGTCTCGGATCATACGACGGGTGATCTCGCCATCGGCTACCGCTTTTCGGACCACGTCCATCTGCATCAGCCGACCCTGCGGATGAACTTCATCAACATCACGAACGAGCACTATCTTTCCGGCGTGGCCAGCCCCACCCTGAACGCGAAGGACACGACCGGCGTCTATGGCACCACCATCGCCGGCAGTGCCCCGAGCTATTATATCGGTGGCGGCTTCGCGGCCCTGTTCACCGCCTCCACGGGATTCTGAGCATGGCAGAGGCATCCGGACAGTTCGGCGTCAACGGTCCCGAAAACAAACGGGACTGGCCGGCACTGTCGGATGCCGAAGCCTCCGAGGTCCTGTCCCATTTCCCGCTTCCAGCCCCGGCCCGACAGGTCGTCTGGCATGGCCGGCGACCGTTTTCCTCAACGGGCGTCGTCTTGCTGGCGGATGGGAGCCGGGTTTTTGTCAAACGTCATGACCATTGCCTGCGCGATGCTGCAGCTCTTGGGGAAGAACACCACTTCATCACGCATCTGGCCGAACAGGGCGTTCCGGTCGGCCAGACATGGCGTACGAAAACCGGGCAGGCCGCCCTTGATCTCGGTGGGTCAGCCTATGAGGTTTTTTCCATCATGCCCGGCCATGACCTGTACGAAACCGTGCAGTCCTGGGAGCCATTCCACAACGTCAAACAGGCCTTTTCCGGCGGCCTGCATCTGGGGCGGCTTCACGATGCGGCCAGAAATTTCAATGCCCCTGCCCGCCCTTCACGACGCCCCCTGCTCTCCACGTTCGAGGTCATCACATCCCCCAACCTGATGGCCGGACTGGAACGCTGGATCCCGCAACAGGCCGGGCTGACAGAGGCCCTGCCCCGTCATCCCTGGCGTGAGGATATCCCCGCCGCCCTGCTGCCGTTTCATGAGAGACTGAAACCCCATCTCGGCACGATCCAGCCCCGCTGGGGCCATGGCGACTGGCATCCATCAAACCTGTTCTGGACAGGGACAGGAGCCGATGCGCAGGTCTGCGGCATTCTTGATTTCGGCATGTCGGACCGCACCTGCGCCGCCTATGATCTTGCGGTCGCCATCGAACGCACCGCCATCGCATGGCTCGAACCCCAGAACAATTGCCCCGTCATCCATGAACGGCTCGAAGCGTTCCTGTCCGGCTATCTGGCGCAATATGCGCTCTCCTGCGAAGAACGCCGTCTGGTGCCCCTCTTCCTGCCCCTCGTTCACGTCGAATATGCCCTCTCCGAAGTCGCCTATTACGAGACGCTGGTCCACGACCGGGCTGGCGTGAAAGCCGCCTATACGGACTATCTTCTGGGCCACGCCCACTGGTTCGCCTCGCCCTCCGGGCAGCAGTTCCTGCGCTGGTTGACCCGGACCCTTCAGGCCCCTTCATGTCCCTGATCGAAATTCTGGGCGCTGTCCTCAGCGCACTCGCCGTCTGGCTGACATCGCGACGCAGCATGATCTGCTGGCCCGTCTCGCTGGCTGCGGCCGGACTCTATTGCTGGATCTTCCTGCAAGCGCATCTCTATGCCGATGCAGGGCTTCAGATCGCTTTCAGCCTCTATGTTATCTACGGATGGCAACACTGGCGTCAGATGGAAAAGCACGATGGCAGGATCCGCGTCCGCCGCCCCACCAATCGCACGCTCGTCAATGGCATGCTTTGCGGTGCAGCAGGCAGCGCGGTGTGGGCTTTCGTTCTGGCCCGCTTCACCAACGACCCCACACCCGTCACGGACGCCACCCTGACCGCTTACAGTATTGTTGCCCAGTGCTGGGACACGATGCGCTACCGCGAGACCTGGCTTCTGTGGATCGTAGTGGACAGTGCCTATGTCGCTCTATTCATCAGCCGCAGCCTTTATCCGACTGCGATCCTCTATGCAGGCTTTGTCCTGCTGGCCACCAATGGTTACCGCCTCTGGAAGCCGGATACCTCAGCCAGACCGTCATCCGTCCTGCCATCCTGAGCACATCGGACAGAACATAAAAAAAGCCGCTCTGACGGTGCAGGGCGGCTTTTCATTAAAGCAGGGGCAATCAGCCAGCCGTCGCATCTTCCGGCAGAGGCTGGATCTGGCGTAGCTTGCCGTAGCGATCATAGTAAAACACCGATGTTCCGCGCCGTTCGGCATAGCCATCCGGCTGGCCATCCTTGGTCTGGAACAGCAGCCGGAACGCGTCCGGCTGCTCGATTACCTTATCCCCGGGTGGGCGATAGCGGTAGCGGCTGAAATCGGCATGGCTCTTGGGCAGCGACGAGTTGTGATACAGGTCGTGCATGCTCGGCTTCTTGGGGCCTCCCTCATCGCCCGCATCCTGCGCCACAGCCGTGCCAAAGGCCGCGCCTGAAACAGCAAGGGCGGCCAGTACTGGGACAATCAACCTGCGCATGAGGCTCTCCGGTCAGTGCGTTTGTGTGGGCACCTTAGGCGAAACCGTCTTCTGGCTCCACCCACCTCCGAGCGCGCGATACAATGTCACAATGTTCTGGAAGCGCGCCGCCTTGACCGTGATGGCGTTCTGCTGCGCCTGAAACAGCGTGCGCTGCTGTGTGAGGGTCGTCAGATAGCTGTCGATTCCAGCCCGATAGCGCATCATCGCCAGATCAAACGCCTTCTGGGACTGATCGACCAGTGCGGCCATATGCCTGTCCTGCGTCGTGTAGGTTTCACGCGCCGTCAGGGCATCGGAGACTTCACGGAACGCCGTCTGCACCGTCTTTTCGTACTGCGCGGCATATTGCAGCTTTTGCCCCTTCGCCATCCGGAGATTTCCCTCGCTCTGTCCCCAAGTGAAGATCGGCAGGCTGATCGACGGCGAGACGGTCCATGTTTCGGCACCCGGCGTAAAGAGCTTGCGGAACTGCAGCGAACTCGTCCCTTCGGATGCTGTCAGCGTCACACGCGGGAAGAACGCCGCGCGCGCGGCACCCACATTGGCGTTCGCACCGATGAGCGTATGCTCGGCCGCACGGATGTCCGGACGCTGCGCCAGCAGATCTGACGGCAGCCCCTCCGGCAGATCGCCGATCATCGTCTGTGCCCCAAATGGGGCTGGCTCAGGCAGGTTGGCTGGCAGAGGCGTCCCCACCAGGAGCTGAAGCGCATGTTCGTCATCCGCCACAGCCCGCAGATACTGCGCCTCGTAAGCCGAAGCCTGCTCGACCTGCGTCTTAACCTGCGCCAGCGTCAGGGCATCCGCTTCCCCGTTGTCATACGCAAGCTGTGTCAGACGCAGCGTATCACGCTCGGATTTCAGCGTATCCCGCGTGACCCGAAGCTCTTCACGATCCGCAAGCCACTGGATGTAGGTTGTACCGATCTGCGAGACGGTCGTGAGCAGAACATTGCGGGTATTTTCCACACTGTTCAGCACGGCTTCCATCTGCTGGCGCGTCAGGTTCCGGATGCGCCCCCACAGATCGACTTCATAGGACGAGAACCCGATGGACGTCTGATACAGGCGCAGCGTGGAAACATTGGTGCCCAGACCCGGCGCAAAGGAGAAACCCGCCGTGTCAGACGGGCCAAGGAACATGCCCTGCCCACCTGTCGAAATAATCGGGAACAGGGACGCGTTCTGGATCTCGTACTGGCCGCGCGAGACTGTGACGGCCGCAGCCTGCGCCGCGATATCGCGGTTGTTATGCAGCGCAAGCTCCACCAGCGCCTTCAGGCGCGGATCGGTATAGAAATCCTCCCACCCCAGATTGGCAACCTTGGCAGCCGCCGCAACATTCTTCGATCCAGTATCAGCCGGATAGCTGTTCTGTATGGCCTGGGTCGGCTGATGGTAGGTCGGGGCCAGATTGCATCCCGACACCAGCAGCAGACCGGGAAAGCCGAGAGTCAGTGTGAGACGGGCCTTCATGCGCCGTGCTCCCCTTCGGCGACAGGCGCCGCCTTGTTGTCCAAATGGGCGTACGGGTCCTTGCGGTCACGCACACGCGTGACGCGGAACAGACGCAGCACCACCACGAAGAAGACCGGCACGAAGTAGATCGCCAGCAGTGTTGCGGAGAGCATGCCGCCTACCACGCAGGTACCGATCGCCACTCGCGCCGCCGATCCCGCACCCGTCGCAATTGCCAGCGGAAACACACCGCAGACGAAGGCGATCGAGGTCATGAGGATCGGACGCAGACGCTCGCGCCCGGCTTCCAGAACCGAGTCTTCCAGACTTTCGCCACTTTCAAAGAAGGCCTTGGCGAATTCCACGATCAGGATCGCGTTCTTCACCGACAGACCAACCGTCGTCAGCAGACCCACCTGGAAATAGACATCATTGGAAAGCCCGCGGCCCAGCGTCGCCACGATGGCACCGAGCACACCCAGCGGCAGCACCAGCAGCACCGCGAACGGAATGGCCCAGCTTTCATACAGCGCCGCCAGACAGAACAGGATGACCACCGTAGCCAGCGCATAAAGCGGTGCCGTCGATCCACCCGAAGCCAGCTGCTCGAAGGACAGACCCGTCCATTCGTAACCGATGCCGCGCGGCAGCTTGGCCAGCAGTTTCTCCATTTCGGCCATCGCCTGCCCCGAGCTTGCGCCCACGGCCGGTTGTCCCTGGATTTCGTAGGAGTTCAGACCGTTATAGTCCTCGACCTTCTGCGGGCCGTTGACCCAGTGGCCAGAGGCGAAAGCGTTGAACGGCACCATCGTCCCGATCGCATTGCGGACATACCAGCGGTTCAGATCCTCCGGTGTCATACGCGCCCAGGGTTCGCCCTGGATATAGACCTGTTTGACACGGTCATTGCGCATGAACTGGTTGACGTAGATCGAGCCCAGAGCTCCTTCGAGCGTCGTGTTGATGTCCGCATTGGTCAGACCCAGTGCGTTGGCGCGCTCGCGGTTGATGTCCAGACTGAACTGTGGCGCATCTTCCATGCCCAGCGGACGCACCGCCTGAAGCAGCGGATTCTGGGCCGCTTCACTCAGGATCTGGTTTCGCGCGGCCAGCAGGGCGTCATGACCCAGATGTCCGGTGTCTTCCAATTCCAGATCGAAGCCGGTCGCATTGCCCAGCTCCATCACAGCCGGCGGATTGACGGCGAAGATCTGCGCTTCCGGGTCCATCCAGAAATGCATCATGATTTCGCGCGACACCGTCATGGTCGTGTGCGCGGAGCCCGGCCGCTGATCCCACGGCTTCATGCGGATAAAGAACGCACCTGCACTCTGCCCCTGACCCGCAAAGCTGAAGCCCGTCATGGTGAAGACGGATTCAACATACTGGCCGTAGGTCTTGAGAACGTAATCGGTGATCTTGCGGTTAACGGCGGCCGTCTGCTCCTGAGTTGCCCCATTGCGCATCGTGACCTGGCCGAAGATGATCCCCTGATCCTCATCCGGCAGGAACCCGCCCGGCACCCGCATGAACAGGAACGCGACCAGACCGGTCAGCAGGGCGAACCCGATCATGCTGACGACCGGCACGCGGATCAGCCATTTCACGCCGCCAATATACCCGTTCGTCAGGCGATCGAATGTGCGGTTGAACCAGGCTGCGGGACCACGCTCATGGCCCTTGTGGGTCGGCTTGAGCATGGAGGCACACAGCGCCGGCGTCATGACCATCGCCACCAGAACCGACAGCCACATGGCCGCGACGATGGTGATGGAGAACTGACGATAAATCACACCCGTCGAACCGCCGAACGCCGCCATCGGCAGGAACACCGCCGTCAGCACCAGCACGATGCCGACAAGCGCGCCCGAGATCTCGTCCATGGAGACGCGGGCCGCTTCCTTGGGAGACAGTCCCTTGTCGGTCATGACACGCTCGACGTTTTCGACCACCACGATCGCGTCATCGACCAGCAGGCCAACCGCCAGCACCATGGCCAGCATGGTCAGGGTGTTAATGCTGTAGCCCAAAATGGACATCAGCCCGAATGTTCCCAGCAATACGACCGGCACCGCGATCGTCGGGATCAGCGTCGCACGGAAGTTCTGCAGGAAGATCAACATCACGATGAACACGAGGACAATAGCCTCGATCAGCGTCTCGACCACTTCATGGATCGACAGTGTGATGAACGGCTCGGTATCCAGCGGATAGACGAGCTTCAGACCCTGCGGGAAATAGCGGCTCAGTTCGTTCAGACGCGCACGGACAGCCGCTTCGGTCTTGAGCTGGTTCGCACCCGGCGCCAGCTTGAGCGCCATCGCGGATGCGGGATGGTTGTTATAGACAGACCCGAGTGCGTAGCTCTGTGCTCCAAGCTCGACGCGTGCCACATCCTTCAGGCGTACCTGACTGCCATCCTGCTGCACTTTCAGCAGAATTTCCTTGAACTGCTCCGGCGTGCTCAGACGTGTCGGACCAATGATCGTGGCATCAAAACCAATACCTTTCTTGGCCGGCAGACCACCAAGTTCACCAGACGAGACCTGAATGTTCTGTGCGGAAATCGCCGCCTGCACATCCCCGACCGTCAGGCCGAAATTGTACAGCTTTGACGGGTCCAGCCAGACGCGCATCGCATATTCGGAGCCGAACAGCGTGTGATCGCCCACACCCGACACACGCGACAGCGGATCGGAAATGTTGGACGCTACATAATCCGCAATGTCCTGCCCGGACATGCTACCGTCTTCGGAAATGAAGGCCAGAACCATCATGAAGTTCTTGGTGGCCTTCGTGATGCTCAGACCCTGGGCCGTCACTTCCGTCGGCAGGCGCGGCTGTGCGAGCTGCAGCTTGTTCTGGACCTGAACCTGGGCAATGTCAGGGTTTGTGCCCTGCTCGAACGTCAGGTCAATCTCCATCTGGCCGCTCGCATAAGACGAAGCGGACAAGTATTCGAGATGATCCAGACCATACATCTGCTGCAGGATCGGGCGTACAACCGTGTTGTTCACCGTCTCGGCAGACGCGCCCGGATACATGACCGAAATGGCAATCTGCGGCGGCGCAATGCTCGGATACTGCGCAATCGGCATGCGCGTGATCGCAACAGCGCCGACAAGCATGATGATCAGACCGATAACCCACGCAAAGATGGGCCGGTCAATGAAGAAGCGGGATAATGACATGCGGGGTTACTCCGCCTTTCCCGCAGGGGCGTCAGCCGGGACATCATGCGGCGTCACCTTCGCACCGGGCTGCACTTTCTGCAGACCGTTCACGATGACCTTTTCGCCAGCTTTCAGGCCATCGGAAATCAGCCAGGAATCCCCGACCGTCCGTGAGATCTGAATGGAACGCTGGCTGACCTTGTTCTCGCCATCGACGGTCATGACATAGGGATTGCCCTTGGCATCACGTTCCACGGCGACCTGCGGCACCAGCAGACCGTTCGGATCAATGCCTTCCTGAATATGTGCATGCACAAACATGCCCGGCAGCAGCAGATGATCGGGATTCGGGAAAACCGCCCGCATCACAAGCGTTCCGGTCGACGGGTCAACCGTGACTTCGGAAAGCTGGAGTTTACCGCGCGTCGGATAATCGGAGCTGTCTTCCAGCTTCAGGCTGACGGCCGCCGCATCCGCGCCACTGCGCTCGACCTGTCCGTTCGCCAGCTCGCGCTTAAGGCGCAGCATGTCGGCTGCCGCAAGATTGACGTCCACATAGATCGGATCAAGCCGCGTCACGACAGCGATGGGCTGGGTCTGTCCCGCCGTCAGCAGCGCACCCGGCGTATAAAGCGTACGGCCAATGCGTCCGCTGATGGGCGCGCGGACATGCGTATAGTTCAGGTTGACGGCAGCCGCTTCCACCGCTGCCTTCGCCTGCGCTACCTGAGCCTCGGCCTCACGCGCCGTCGCCAGCGTATTGTCGAAATCCTGCGAACTCACGGCATGGGCCGCTACCAGCGGACGATACCGCTTCAGCTGACCACTCGCCCGCGCAGCCGCGGCCTGGGCGTTCAGAAGCTGCGCTTTTGCCTGATCGTAAGCCGCCTGATAGGGCGCGATATAGATCTGAAAGAGCTGTTGCCCGACCTTGACGTCCGCACCCTGCTCGAAATCACGCGAGACAATGACACCATTCACCTGCGGGCGGATCTGTGCCTGCTCATAGGCATCCGTCCGGCCTGGCAGGGACGTCTCAAGCGTGACAGGCTGCGTCTTCAGAGTCACCACATCGACAGGCTGCGGCGGCATCTGCGGAGGGGGCGTCTTCTTCTGACAACCACCCACCAGCAGCGGAAGTGCCAGAAACGGCACCAGAAAGGTTCCTTTCCCACCCCACGGACCGGCCGGAGACAGGGCAGCAGATGAATTCAAAGACATTTTCTGAAAAGAAGGCATGATACGGCCGCTATCCTGTGATACAGAAACCCGCTAGTTTCCTGCGAGGACGGAAACTAGCGGGTTTCTTTGACAGACGTCAATTCAGTCTGTGAAATAATATCGGAGTTGATTTTGAACAGTCCGTCGAGCAGCCAGTCCGAAGACCGGAAACAGCCCTGCTGTGGCCGCCCCGTGCAGCTCGACGAAGCCGAAAGACGCACCCGGATCCTGGACGCCGCCAGCGCGGTTCTGACCACGCATGGCTATCATGCCGCATCAATGGACAGCATTGCCGCCTGCTCGGGCATGTCCAAGAAAACCCTCTATCAGTTCTTCGACTCCAAACATGCCCTGTTCGAGACCCTGATCCTCGAGAGGCTTTTCGCGCCCATCAATTACACGCCGCTTCCCACAGATCCCATGGAAAAACAGCTTCTGGGTCTGATGACCTGTATCGCCGCCTGCATGTTCTGTAACGAACGCCTGAGCCTGCTGCGGTCCGTCATCACGGAAACCAGCCGCAACCCGGCAGTCCGCCAGTTGGTCGCAGATCTTTTCCAGCTTTCCGGCCGCGTCCTGCCTATCCAGAACTGGCTGACCACCCAGTCCGAAGCCGGCAGACTTGATATCCCTGATATTTCCGAAGCCTCGGATCTGCTCTTTGGCATGACGCTGGGCGGCCCCATGCTGGGCCAACTCACACATTGCAAACCCAGCCGTTCAAAAGAGCAGCTTGAAGAGTTCATGGCGTATGGCATCAGGGTTTTCCTCGAAGGCCATCGCCCCGCTGCTCAATCCTGACCGGGGTCTAACCGCCTGCGGAAACCGGCGAGGAAGCCTGTTCATGTCCGCCCGTCAGCAGACGGAAGATGCCCTCGGATGGTGTGCTTTTCATCAAGGGAGCAAAGCGGGCCTGCAGATTGTTGAGCGTCTGCTGATCCTGCGCCCTGGAGGCATCCCCCCCGATCCGAAGGACAAGAGCCTGCTGCTCCGCCGACAACAACGCCTTCGTGTCCTCCCCACCAGCAGGAAGACCGTCCAGCATGGGCAGGAGGGCTTGTACGGCCCGCGACCACTCCCCGGCCTTTTCAGCCATCTGCGCCCGTAAATCCCATGCACGCGGATCACGAACGGTCGCCAGTTCGCCTGCCGCTTCATCCGAACGATGATCAGCAAGGGCGATGCGTGCCCTCAACAGCGCGACCTCAACAGTCTGATGGCTATTCCCTCCCGGGAGCGCCAGAGCTGCGTCTGAGGATCCTTCGGCGAACACCGCAAGATCCTGTCGGGCCGCTTTGAGATCACCCATATCCAGTTCGAGCCCAGCCAGTCGAATCCGGACATTCATGGCCTCTGAGCCACTTTCGGAAGCAAGGAGACTCCGCAATGTCTCCCGTTCCTGATCCGGCAGCCCCAGCGCTTCGTAACGACGTGCAAGACCGTCCAAGATATCCCGTCGCGCAATATCATCAGGCGCCTGGGTGAGTGCATCTTTGAGAAATGCGACCTCATCCATGTTCTGTCGCGCACCTGAAGACGCTGACTGCGCCATCCTGTGAATGATATCGGTTTTCTGCGGCTGGATCTCAGAAGCGTCATCCGGATACAGATGAGACCATTCCTGAACTGCGGAGGCAGCAGCCCCCAGATTTCCAGCTTGCATGAGAGCCTCAACCTGAAGAAGACGCCCGGGCTTTTCCCTTCCTGCAACTCGAAGGGCAGGCAGAATGCCATCCATCTGGTCTGCTACGGCCTGTGAAGGCAATGTCTTTCTCTCCAGCGCCAGTCGGAGAGATGCTTCCCGAGCCACAGGCCAGACAAGAGGCGATGGATCGTGCGCAAGCGTAGACAGTTTCGCCTCCGCCTCCGGCGCATCCCTGCGAGCAGCAAGAAGCGCTCTGGCCAGAGCGACCTGGGGCGCGTCCGGCAACTGATCCAGAATCTTCGTAGCTCCATCACTTCCGTAACGTGCAACCCACTGGGCAGCTGGCGGCAACAGACGATCTCGCAAAGGTGCCGCGTATGCCTGAAGTACCGGCAGGCCCGTCGCGATCAGATCAGCGGTATGAAGACGATCGTTTTCAGCAGATCCTGACACAGCCTGTCCGGTACGACTGGCTGCAGGCAGAAGCATGCGCATCATTCCACGCCAGAGCTGATCTTCAGGCGTACTGCCTCCATCTTCTGCCAGAGAAGAAGAACCCGGCCGATCATTGAGCACAGCCGATATCTGTTGCAGCCGGCGCGCTTGAGGTTTCTCTATTCCTTCAGGCCAATCCTGCAAGGCGACCTGCATGACCTCGCTCAAAAGTGGACCATTCCCTGCGCGGGCTGCAGCCTGCGCAACCCGCATGCGCGCATTAAACCGGTCACCCGAAGAGGCCAGCGCCGCTGAAACCTCACTCCGTCTGAGGGCTTCCCTCAGCTCTTCCGGCGTCCCCGTACTCAGGCTGACGCCACTCAGGGAAGAACCATAAGGCTGGAGACGGTTAGAGGCCAGCAACGGGAAGCTGTTTGGACCCGATGTGTCCAGAACCAGCTTTCCACCCGTCTGACGCAATTCGATCGTATCGGAATCAGCTGCAACTACGACCCCAATCAGACTGCTCCGAACTGCAAATCCGGTTCCCAGCCGACGCATGGTCTTCTGAATGCGCCCGGAGCGGGTCATACCCAGCAAAAGCCGTCGACCCGAATCAGGATCATCCAGCGCAACAACCTGCGGCTGACCTTCTTCAACAGGAGGCATAAACGTTAGCGCGTTCCCGTCCTGTCCCAGAAGCATATCGTCCTGCGGCTTTACGTCTGAGGCGACAGACACTGTCCATCCTGCACCCACCGGCCGCAGAACAGGGTTACGCTCATCCGACAGACCGATGGTAATCACAGTGACATCCGGCAGCATATGGCTGGACACCGATGTGAAAGGTCCAATTCCCGCCAGTCCCGCCGTATCAAGAACATGCCGTCCTGCAGCCACAAGAACGAGATTTTGTCCGTTCCGAAACGCGGCCACAGGTGTCAACTCGCCCAGCGGCAACCACAATCCGGTTGCGCCGGGAACCTGCACAGACGCTCCCCCGGCAGAAGGTCTTATACTTTGTGACTGTCCTTCAGATGATGACCCAGCTCCAGGAACAGTCTGTTTTTCCTGTATCGCTTTTTCAGGATGAGGGAAAAGGGGAGACGGATCATTCAGAAAGGACCATCCAGCAGGCAACAGATTTCCATCTGCTGCTTTTACAGCATGCACTTCCTTTGTCTCAGGCTTTGACGCGGGAGCTTTGGCGACAGGCGCTGCCATCGCCGCTCCAAAAGACGACAATCCCAGTGCGGCCGCCAGAAAGGCCCGTCTCATCCGTTACCGCCAATCCGGGTGGCAGGCCGCGCATGGGAGTTCACAAGGAGCTGCGTAGCCAGAATGGCGCGCTGTGGAGACATGGCCTCCATAATGGCCGAAGCCTTGCGCGGGTTCATTTTATTGAGCAGTGCCACTCCCACACGCAGATCAAGAATATTGAAGATCGCTGCCGCATCCTCCGGCTTCATGGCCTGATAGATTTTGACCAGACGATCCGCGTCATCATTCCGTAACTGATCTGAATGCTGCTCACTGTTCTCAAGCGCAGTTCGTGAATTCTCCAGTGCCGTCATCCGACGCTGCAGCTCCTCCTCAGCGGCATCGACCAGACGCTGACGATCATTCAGAGCCGCATCCCTGCGTTCCAGTTCCTTTTCCCGGGCAGCAAGCTGCTCTGCCAACACAGGATCAGTAGGCTGTGTTGTGGCTGCCGGAGTTTTAGGCGCCGGCCCCTTGCAGCCTCCATGCGTACAGAGATCGTCCATTTTGGGAACGGCTGAATAGGAAGGCGATGAAGGTACCGCGGCTTTTGCAGGCTGAGCTGGCGGAGCCACCGATACAGGTGCTTCAGCCTGAGACTGCGGTTGCGGCTGAGCCATGGCAACTGTGGTCAAGGACGAGGAAGCAGGCTCCGTGTCGCCCATCAGATCCCCCGCGATTGCGTAGATCTTGACCCCCAGAAGAACAATCATCAGACCACAGGCAAGATGCAGGATACGGAAAAACATGGCTGCTTATCCCTGCTTCTGGCGCAGGGCGCGCAGGAGTTCCCGTTCAGCGGCACTCTTGCTGCCGCTAGGCTTCATCGTCCGTATTTCATCCGGTTTCAGACGAAGCGCTGAACGGAAAGTTGTTTCTTCCGGGCGTTCTTCAGGTCGCGGAGAGGCTTTGACAGAGGCTGTTGCTACCCGTCCCACAGGCAGAAGTGATTCCAGCTGCTGGGCAAGGGTCTCGGACCGGTCGCACAACATCGCAAGATCCCGTTTCAGACTTTTGCCAGACTCGACGGTCTTGCCCAAAGCACGCCCGACGAGTTCAGTCGTCTGCCGCAGATGGTCGATGCCGGACTGGGCCTGCGCACTGCTGGACTGAAGGCTTGCGATCAGGGCATCGAGCTGGCCGCGGTCACGCCGCAGAATGGAAAGGGCACGTCCAAGATAGAGACTGTAGAAAATCGTCACCAGCAGCAGTACTGACAGGGCAATCTCAATCCAAAGCTGAAATCTATCCATGAAATATGCTCCGTTCAGCTATAGGATGTGGCACGGTCCGTGCCGGGTTTCCGGTTGAGAACTTCTTCAATCTTGACGGCGACCTGTCCCTGCCTGCGGCCGACCCGCCCTTTGAAAAGCGCGTGTTCGCCACAGCGCAGACTGACGAGGGCATCCGGTTTTCGACGCAGAACCAGCTGATCTCCGGGAGCGAGCTTCATAATATCTTTCAGATTCAGGGTCTGCTCTTCCAGAACGGCATCCAGAGTCAGATCCGTCTGCCAGAGTTCTTCGGCAAGGTGGTTTTCCCACATACCGTCATGACCGAATTTCTCGCCCATGAACTGCTGCAGCAGAATGTCCCTGACAGGTTCAAGAGTGGCATGCGGCAGCACAATGTCCACATCCCCTCCTCGCCCTTCCATATCAACGCCGAAACGGGAGGTCACGACGCCGTTTCCGGCGCGACAGATCATCGCAAAACGGGAATTCATCTCCAGCCGCTCGAAATGAAAATTGACGGCACAGAGCGGACTGAAGCTCGTTTCCAGATCATCCAGAATGATCCTGACCATTGGCTCGATCAAAGCACGTTCAATCGCCGTATGATGCCGTCCGGTCTGACGGCTGGTCGGACCGCTGGCCAAGCTGTCACTACGGACATGCCCACCTAAAAGCGCATCAACAATGCTATAAATCAAAGGCGAACTCAGTACGACAATGCCGTAATTGTCCCATTCTTCCGCCTTGAAGACCGCAAACATGGCCTGTCCGGGCACTTTTTCGAGGTAATCTCCAAAACGCTGAGATCCCAGACGATCCATCGAGACCTCGACATTGTCGCTGGTAAAATTGCGCAGGCTTGTCGTCAGAATTCTCGTAAAACGGTCAAAAACGACTTCAAGCATCGGCAGTCGCTCGGACGACACACCGGATGTGCTGACCACGCGCTCAATACCAGTACTGTCCACAGGACCACTGATTGCGGAATCATTACCGAAAAAGCTGTCGATTTCTGCCTGGCTGAGTACGCGGTCCTGATCACCATCAGACCCAAAACCAGTCATACCCTGCCCGGCCAGAGGAAACGCCGCAGCCGGCATATCAGAATCGTGGTCCGCAAAAGCGGTATCGGCCTGTCGGTCGTCGCTCACTGCACCAGCACCTCTACGAAAAAGAGATCCCGAACCCGCAGCGGTGCAACAATATTGGTAATCTGCGCCAGCATGGTTTCCCGCAGCCGGTAAATGCCACTCCCGGAAAGTTCCGAAGGCTGCATGCCATGCAGGCAGGTCTGAAAAGCGTCCTGAATCTGTGGCATCAAAGCTGACACATTTGCGGCGTTCTTGCCGTCTTCAACCTCAAGTCTGGCACCGATCCGGACATATCGCGTACGATCTGGGCCGGAGTCGAGATTTGAGAGAATGGTTGGAATGGTGATGGTCGTCCATTTCACCGGCTGGGCGGCTGTCTTGGCCACCGGGGTTGCCGCATGACGAAAATGCTTCCATGCAAAGGCTCCACCACCAGCCAGAAGCAGGCATGCCAGCACTGCAAGGATGATGATCTTGCGCTTACCCCCCTTCTTGACCGGGGTTTCGTTTTCCGGAGTCTCCGTCGTCACCGTTCGTCTGCCTTCTCTTTCGGACAGCGCTCATCATCGGCACAAAAGATTAACAGCGGGTTTATGATGCGCAGGAAAAGGCGAGTCTTCCTTCAGACGGGAACCATCATCCTGAGCCTCACAGCCCTTGCGGGCTGCGCCTCCCAGCGTTCTCCTTACAACCGCTATTATTCCTCAAGCGGTGCCTATCGCGCGCCCGGACCAGCGGGGGATCCGTGGCGGCCCTACATCCTTCAGGCTGCCAGCCGATTCTCGATTCCGCAGGAGTGGATCCGCGCCGTTATCCATCAGGAATCGGGAGGGCACCAGTTCCTGGACGGGCGACCTATCACGTCCCATTCAGGGGCAATGGGTCTGATGCAGCTCATGCCCCAGACCTATGCCGACATGCGCTCACGCTATGGCCTTCGGGCCGACCCCTATGAGCCGCATGACAACATCATGGCGGGTACGGGCTATATCAGCATCCTTGCCCGCAAATATGGCGCGCCGGCCTTTCTGGCGGCCTATAATGCGGGTCCGCAGCGGCTTGAGGCTTACCTTTACGAGGGACGCCAGCTGCCCAACGAAACCGTCAATTATGTCGCAAGCATCACGCCCAATCTTGGTACGCAGATTGCCATGACAGGTCCGCTGGCGGCTTATGCCAGTGCCGATCAGCTGAACGCTTCCCAGTCCGGCACAGCCCTCGCGAGCCTCTCTCCTGCCCGAACTGCACCAGCACCAGTCATGACCGCATCACGGAGCGTGGGACAGGTCTGGGCCAGCCGCCATGTCACAACCGCTGCGGCGCAAACGCCGATTGCCGCGCCCAGCGCCATTCCATGTAACCCGGACGACGCCTACGACCCCGATGTGCCCTGCGCCGTCCAGCCTGTTAGCACCCCGCAACTTGCGCCTCCTGCCGCGACGGCGAGTTCCGCTCCCGCAGGCAGCACCATGCTGGCCCTGCAACAGCCAGCCCCTGCCCACGCTCTTCCGCCGCCACCAGTCATTCCAACGCCTCACACCCTGCCAACGCAGCCTACAGAATCGACCACCATGGTCGTCGGCTACCATCGTCCTGGAAGCTATGGTCCCTGGGCCGTTCAGGTGGGGGCCTTTGCGAGTATCGGACAGGCAAAATTCGCGGCCACCATGGCGCGACAGGCCGCCTTCACCCCGCTCCAGTCTGCCCGAATCGAAGTTCATCCGACATCCAGCCATGGCGCCACGGTCTGGCGGGCGCGTCTGACCGGAATAAGTCGGGTCGGGGCAGCGCAGGCGTGCTCAACTCTTTCCGGACAGGGAATGGCCTGCATGGCCGTCCCGCCGGGGCATTGAGGGCACAGCCGAGAGAACAGTTGCGGCGTCAGAAGCAATCCGCGTTGGCAATGCGGTAACTTTCGCCTATGTTCCCATGCATGCCACACATAGCTGACGCGCATGAAGCGTAGGCCCTCACGGCCCCGCCTCTCGTCATGCCCCATACAGCTTTACCGACACCTTTTATGACGACTTCCCAGGACGTGCAGATGACGACAAGCCCGGCTCCCGATCACACCCCGACCCATGCAGGGGCCATCAGCGAGGAAGGCTATCACAAGGATCTCGGACGCCGTCATGTTCAGATGATCGCCATCGGTGGCGCCATCGGAACAGGGCTGTTCCTCGGAGCGGGCTCACGCCTTCAGGTGGCTGGTCCGTCCCTTGCGATCATCTATGCGATCTGTGGTGTCTTCTCGTTCCTGATCCTGCGGGCGCTGGGCGAACTCGTCATGTACCGCCCGACCAGCGGCAGCTTCGTGACCTATGCGCGTGAGTTCCTCGGCGAGCGGGCCGCCTACATGGCGGGCTGGCTGTCCTTTCTGAACTGGGCCATGACCGGAATCGTCGATATCACGGCGGTAGCCCTCTATATGCATTACTGGGCAGTGTTCCTGCCGGTTCCGCAATGGGCATTCGCACTTGTGGCGCTGGCAATCGTTGGCACGATGAACATGATTGGCGTGCGCTATTTCGGTGAGATGGAGTTCTGGTTCTCCCTCATCAAGGTCGTGGCGCTGGCGCTTTTCCTTGTGGCCGGTGCCCTCATTCTCGGGACACGCATGCCGGTTGCAGGCCATACGACCGGCTTTCACCTGATTACCGAAAATGGAGGCATTTTCCCGCACGGGATGTTCTCGGCCCTCATGCTGCTTCAGGGCGTGGTGTTCGCCTATTCCGGCATTGAACTGCTGGGCACGGCTGCTGGTGAATGCGAGGACGCCCGCGAAATCCTGCCCCGCGCCATTAACAGCGTGATCTGGCGTATCGCCCTGTTCTATGTGGGCTCCGTGATCCTGCTGGTCTGCCTGCTGCCCTGGACCGAATATCACGCCGGCACCAGCCCGTTCGTGACGTTCTTTCAGGCACTCGGCATTCCGGGCATCGGCACCATCATGAACATCGTGGTTCTGACTGCCGCCCTCTCCAGCCTGAATTCCGGCCTCTATTCCACCGGCCGTGTCCTGCGCGCACTCGCACTTGGCGACTCTGGCCCGAAGGCTCTGGGCAAGCTGAACCGCAGTTCGGTGCCCTATGTCGGCATTCTCACCACGCTGGCTGTCTATCTGGTCGGCGTGATGCTGAACTACCTCATCCCGTCCCGCGTCTTCGAAATCGTTCTGAACTTCTCGGCGCTGGGCATCATCAGCACCTGGGGCTTCATTCTGCTGTGCCAGCTGCGGCTGCGTGCGGCCATCAACCGCGGTGACATCGCACCCACAGGGTTCAGCATGCCCGGCGCACCCTATACGACCTGGGCTACCCTCGGCTTTCTGGGCTTCGTTCTGATCATGATGGCCTTCGACTATCCGGACGGCACAATCACCATCGGTGCCATCCCTCTGATCGGCGCTATCCTGATCGGAGGCTGGTGTCTTCTGGACCGCAGCCGACATCGGGCCTGACCGATACGTTTCATCAGACACAAAAAGGGCGCTCTGTTGGGAGCGCCCTTTTTCATATCCAGGAGCAGGCTTCTTACTCTATTGCCGAAGCCACCTGAAGCGCGCTGGCTGCCGGCAGCCAGACCAGACAGGTTGTCCCCTTCCCCGGCGCACTCGCAATCCGCAGACGCCCGCCATGCCGGTCCAGGATATGCCGGACGATGGACAGGCCAAGACCCGTCCCCTGACCGGCTCCGTCAGTAGGAGCACCCGCACGATAGAAACGCTCGGTCAGGCGCGGCAGATGGTGTGCTTCCATGCCACAGCCATTATCCTCGATTCCGAGAATGATGCCGCCATCGGCAGGCCAGCGGTCATCGGGGGTGACGGCACGTTTGGCCGACAGGGTAATGGTCAGCGGATCACCCGATCTGGCGCCGTAACGGAGCGCATTCTCGATCAGGTTCAGCAGAACCTGAACCATTTCGTCCTCATCGGCTCGAACCAGCAGATCGTCCTCGATTTCGAGCTTCAAGGTCCGCCCTTCCTCCTCGAAACGCGGAGCTACTTCCCCAAGGACAACCGCCATGAGGTCCGCAACATCCACCACGTCGCGGGGGCGCTGATGTTCATGGGCCTGCACGCGGGACAGGTACAGCAGCCGGTCGATCAGGCGTTTCAGCCGCTCGGACTGCTGGCTCATGATATCGAGAAACTGCTGCCGCATGGCCGGATTTTCGCCAGCTGCCCCCCGCAGCGCGTCGATAAATCCACTTAAGGAAGCCAGCGGCGTGCGGAGTTCGTGGCTGGCATGGGCGACGAAGTCCATGCGCATCCGGTCTGCGGCCTGCGCCTCGCTCCGGTCCGTCAGAACAACCAGAACGCGCCTGTCCTGCCCCTTGCCACCGGGAAGCCGGCGCAGCATCAGGTGAAGCGTGCGAGGGACCGGCACATCGAGGGTAAAGGTCGTGGAACAGACCGGAGGCAGATCGCCCCGGCCACTGCTCCCCACGCTCGGGAGGGGGGCCGGGGCCCGCAATGCCGCCGAAAGTGCGGCGCGCGCTGCAGGGTGACGCAGGATGGCGCCGACCGTTTCCCCGAACTGTGAGGCTGCCTCCTCATTGACCTGTACGATCGCACCCAGCCCGTCCAACACCACGGCGCAGGCCGGCAGCGGATCAACCGGCAGATCGGCCGGAGATACCGGTGTCAGATAGTCATCGGGAGGAGATGTCGGAACGCGGGGCTGACGCAGCAGCAACCAGACCGCCAGCACCCATCCAGCCAGCGCCACACAGACGAGGACCATCCCCACCTGCAGGGGCAGCGTGTCCGCTGCAGGCGGAAGTCCCCCCGGCGGCACCCGTCAGCCGCCGTCCGTCGTCGGGCCGTCATCCAGCGCATAGCCGGCTGCACGCACGGTCCGCACCAGATCGACTTCACCCGGCCCGTTAATGGCCTTGCGCAAGCGCCGGATATGAACGTCGATCGTCCGGATCTCGACATGGATGTTCTGGCCCCAGATCCGTCGCAGCAGATCCTCGCGGGAAAACACCTTGCGTGGGTTGCGGATCAGCAAATCCAGCAGGCGGTATTCCGTCGGCCCCAGCGACAGCATCCGCCCGGCCCGTTCCACGCGGTGCGTCTCAGGGTCCAGCGTAATGTCCGCAAAGGACAGACGGTCATAGGAGGACTGGTGCCGCCGCAGCAGCGCCCGCAGACGCGCATCGAGCGTATCGATGCTGCACGGCTTCATCAGATAGTCGTCCGCACCCGTATCGAGCCCGCGGATCGCATCCTGCTCGGCCGAACGGGCCGTCAGAAGCAGGACCGGAACGTCGCGCAGTGCGGGATTGGCGCGGATCCGGCGACACACATCCAGCCCTGACAGTCCCGGAAGCATCCAATCCAGCACGACAGCGTCCGGACGGGACGTTTCCAGCGCCAGAAGGGCCGCCTCACCATCTTCGGCCTTCTCGACCCGGTAGCCGCGCTGTTCGAGATTGTAGCAGGTCATCAGCAGGAGGGCCGGATCGTCCTCGACCAGAAGAACGAGCCCCTTGGCACGTGCCGGCGATGGTCCCTTCACCGGACGTCAGGCTCCTGCATCGTTTCGGCTACTGTCAGTCCGGAAGCCGGACCGCCACGCGGACGCAGGGACGGCAGGTTGTCGCCGGTTACGGCATAGAAAACGCGCTCGGCAATATTGGTCGCATGATCGCCGATCCGCTCAAGATTCTTGGCGATGAACAGCAGTTCCGTGCAGGCCCGGATGTTGCGGGCATCTTCCATCATGTAGGTCACGAGCTCACGGAACAGCGCCGTGTAATACTCGTCCACGGCCCGGTCCGAGTGCCAGACTTCCATGGCACGGTTGGAATCCTGCTGCGTGATGGCATCGATCGAGCGGCGCAGGTTTTCCTGCACCAGACGTCCCATGCTGCGCAGACCTGAAAGCGAGATCTGGTTTTCCGGCATCCTGATCCGCAGCGAACGACGCGCGATGGACGATGCGTAATCGCCGATCCGCTCCAGATCGCCCGTGATCTTCAGGGCCGCCACGATCTCGCGCAGATCGCCCGCCATGGGGCTGCGCAACGCCAGCAGACGGATCGCAAGGCTTTCGACCTCACGCTCCAGCTGATCCACTTCGGGGTCCTGACGCGCGGCGGCATCGGCGGCTTCCTCATTGCGGTCCGCAATGGCGGACAGCGCGAGGGCCACCTGATTTTCCACGATGCCGCCCATCTGCGCCATCATGGACCGGAGCTGGCCCAACTCCTGTTCGTAGCTTTTGACGATATGGGATCTGTCAGCCATGACGCGTTATCCAAACCTGCCGGTGATGTAGTCCTGGGTCTGCTGCTGCTTCGGATTGGTGAACATGCGGTCCGCACTGTCCACTTCGATCAGCCGTCCCATGTAGAAAAATGCCACCTGATCCGCGCAGCGCGCAGCCTGCTGCATGTTGTGGGTCACGATCGCGATCGTGAACTCTTCCTTGAGTTCATCGAGAAGCTCCTCGATGCGCGCCGTGGAAATCGGATCCAGCGCCGAAGTCGGCTCGTCGAGCAGCAGCACTTCCGGGCGCGTCGCAATGGAACGGGCAATGCACAGACGCTGCTGCTGGCCACCGGACAGGCCGGATGCCGGAGCATTCAGACGGTCGCGGACTTCGTTCCACAGCGCAACACGCGTCAGCACGTCCTGCACGCGCGCATCCATGTCAGCCTTGTTCAGCTTCTCATGCAGGCGCACGCCGAAAGCGATGTTATCGTAGATGGACATCGGGAACGGCGTCGGCTTCTGGAACACCATCCCCACGCGGGCACGCAGGATGTTCAGGTCCAGATCCCGGTCCAGAACATTGCGCCCGTCGAAAATCACCTCACCCGTCGCGCGCTGGCCGGGATACAGATCGTACATGCGGTTGAACACGCGCAGCAGCGTCGATTTGCCACATCCACTCGGCCCGATCATGGCCGTAACGCGACGCGCCGGAAAATCCACCGAGATGTCGTGCAGGGCGTGGTTTTCGCCGTAATAGAAGTTCAGATTGCGGACAGCCAGCGCCACTTCAGGGCTTTTCACCATCTGCGGATCAGTCTCGGTCATCATGAAATCCTGTGTCATCCCCTGCAGTGTTTCCGGGGTCATCCGCGTCGCGCCGAGACGCGGACGGCAATATTGATGGCCAGAACGCCCATTGTCACAAGGAGCGCACCGGCCCAGGCCAGCTGCACCCAGTCTTCATAGGACGCACCGGCATACTGGTAGATCGTCACCGGAAGGCTCGCCATCGGCCGGTTGAGGCTGAAAGACCAGTTCTGGTTGCCCAGCGACGTGAACAGCAGCGGCGCCGTCTCACCACTCACACGGGCGAGTGCCAGAAGAATACCGGTCAGAACGCCTGTCTTGGCGGAGCGCAGGCACAGCGAGAGCGTTACCCGCCAGCGCGTGGCACCAAGTGCTGCTCCGGCCTCGCGCATCGACGTCGGCACAAGCCGCAGCATGTCCTCGGTCGTGCGCACGATGATCGGCACCGCCAAGATCGCGAGTGCCACGGAACCGGCCAAGGCGGAGAAGTGCCCGAACGGTGCAACCATGACCTGATAGACGAACAGACCGACCAGAATGGACGGAACCGACATCAGCACATCGGACACGAAGCGGACGCAGGACGCGAACCTGTTGGTCTTTGCGCCATATTCTGAGAGATAGATCCCACAGCCAAGGCCCAGCGGGGTTGCCATCAACAGGGCCAGAAAGGTCTGGATCAGGCTGCCGACGATCGCATTAGCCAGACCCGAGGACGACCCGGGAGGCCCCATGGGCTTCATGATCGCCGCGGCGGAGAGGCCGGCAAGCCCGCGCGAAAGGAGCGTCCACAGAATGGAGGCCAGTACCAGCACAAGGATGCCGGCCATAACCATGCCAAAGGCCGTGGCGAGATGATCGGCGCTCCGGCGACGGGCCGCGCGGGGATTGGGCTTCCAGCCGTTTGTGGAAACGGTTGTCTCGCTCATTTCGTATCTCCCCGCAGCATCCGCGCGAGTGCCAGACTGGCGAAGGACAGCAGCATCAGGATGAAGCCCAGAGCCAGCAGGGACGACAGGCGCAGCGAACCAGCCGGGCTTTCCGGAAACTGGAGCGCAATCAGTGAGGCAACAGTGCTGCGGGGCGCGAAGAGCGACCAGCCCACAGCCGTCACGTTGCCGATCACGAAGGTCACGGCCATGGTCTCACCCAGTGCGCGCCCCATACCCAGCACGATCGCACCGATCATGCCCGAACGGGACCAGGGAACAACGACTTTCCACATCACGTCCCAGCGCGTGGCGCCAAGGCCGTAGGCACTTTCACGCAGCATATTGGGCATAGCGGCAAAAACGTCCCGCATCACGGCGGTCATGAAAGGAGCGATCATGACCGCAAGCACCAGCCCGGCCGTCATGAGACCCGTGCCGAACGGCGCGCCATGGATGATGAAGCGGATGCCGGGCACATGCTTGAAATGATGGGTCAGGAATGGCTGGACCGTCCGCGCCATGAAGGGGACAATCGTGAAGAAGCCCCACATGCCGAAAATGATGGACGGCACGGCGGCCAGAAGCTGCACGGCGGTTCCAACGATGGCCGCGATCCGGGGCGGTGCCATTGCGGTCAGCCAGAAAGCCGTTCCGAAGGCCAGCGGCAGAGCAATGATGACGCCGATCAGCGTGCTGACAATGGTACCGAACAGCGGCGCCCAGGCACCATACTGATCGGCAACCGGATTCCAGACATTACGGAAGGCAAAGCCCAGGCCAAACGTGCGGAAGGCCTGACTGCCACCCACGCCCATGAGGACCACGAGACCACCGAGCACCACCAGCACCAGAAGCGCGGATGCCGCGACCAGAAGATGGAATGCGGTATCGGGCCCGCTGCGGCGGCTTCCACTATGGGAAACACCGGCCTTGTCGCGGGCCTCGGTAGGCTGCGTGGCTGTGGCAAGGGTCATGCGTGAGAAGCTCTGACTTGAAAAAACGGGCGTTATCCGGCAGCCGCAGCCACCACTTCAGTGCATTAGCCGTCCTGTCATGGAAGAACAACCGGAACAGGAACGAGGCGTGATGAAAGATTTATGTCATCACTGAACGAAACGGTGACTGCGGATCGTGCCTGCACGCCGGGCGGCACTGCCGGATTTTACACTGCACGGGTGATGGAACTGTCACGACACGCCCGGAGTTTGGATGGGAACTGTGGCACATGTAACACGTTTGGGAGACTGACAGCCTGCATAAGAGCAGGCGCCAAGATCTTTCAGCAACCTGATGACCCGCCTTCGGGTCGTATTCAGATGCTCAGGAGTAATCCCATGGCTTCCAGAACAGACCGCCACGTGACGCAGAACAACACTGCGGACAACACCAAGAATGTTTCCATCGAAACGCTGAACGCCCGGCTTTCGGACCTGATCGATCTGGCGCTTATCACCAAGCAGGCCCACTGGAATCTCAAGGGGCCGCAGTTCATCGGCGTCCATGAAATGCTTGATGGTTTCCGGTCCAGCATTGACGGGTTCTCGGATACGGTTGCCGAGCGCGCTGTCCAGCTTGGCGGCACGGCGCTGGGAACGGTGCAGGAAGTTTCAAAGAACAGTGCCTGCACGCCTTACCCGACCAACGTCTACCGTGTTGCCGACCATCTCGCGGCCCTGATCGACCGCTACGCCACGGTTGCCAACAACATGCGCGAGTCCATCAAGGTGACGGACGAGGCCGGGGATGACGATACGGCCGATGTGTTTACGGAAGTGTCCCGTGGCCTCGACAAGCATCTCTGGTTCCTCGAGGCCCATGTTCAGGAGCCGACCGGTGAGATGCGTGATGGTGACCACAAAGGCAGTCGTAGCTGATCCTTCCGGTAAGATTTTGCGATCAGTCAGCGCCCCGCAGATCTTCTGCGGGGCGTTCTGCGTTTCAGAGGCATCGCTCAAGATGTTCGCGGGCAAAAGTCAGATCGGCTGCTTCGTATGTCCAGCGCTCTACGTTTGACTGAACGGGAGTGGTATCATCCTGGCGAACAGCAGAACTAACGGGCTCGGATGCAGGAAGTACCGGCGAGATCAGAGCTGCCAGATGTTCAAAATCCTGGACCTCTAATGGGCCTGGTTTGGCTCCCGGCTTCTGCTGGACAACCCAGCTCTTTGTCAGTTCACGCAGATTGCCCCATTCCCGTTCCCCTTCCGGAAATGCTGGATCTGACATTCCTGCCGTTGTAGCCATGGCAAGATCATGAACGTCTGACTGTGTGAGCAGCGCTGGTTGGGATGACGCATCCTTTTTACAGACCCACCGCCCTACAGCGGCCTCCAGCGCCGAGACTATTTCATTCATCATACTGGCTTATCCTTTCTGGAGTTGCGTTCAATTCCCTCTCTAAGAAGAGTGCGTTTTCATGATCCGGGCGACCAGTTCATCGTAATTTTTCAGATAATCGTTCAGACAGAGTTCAGCTTCAGCATAACGACGGGCTTCCTGCCCCAGACGTCGGGCAGTTTTGCGATCATCCAGCATGGTAAGAGTTGCTTCGGCAATCTTCTCCGGCTCAAGAAACGGCACCAGACGGCCGGTCACGTCATTTGTGATGAACTCCCTGACCGGGGCTGTATCACTGCCAATGATCGGACAGCCTGTCGCCATGGCTTCACGCAGAGACCAAGAGGCTACGAACGGATAGGTCAGGTAGAGATGCGCATCCGAGCGACGCAGCAGCGCCCGGAAATCATCGTATTCAACCTTGCCGACAAAATGTATGCGATCAAGGTCGAGCTTATCCCCAAGCTCGCGCAGCATGATTTCACGCCAGCTTCCGCCTCCCAGGGGAAGTGTGCCGTAGCTGACCTTATCGCCCCCTACGAGGATGACATGGGCATCTTTACGCTCTGAAAGAATACGCGGGAGAGCCCGCATCACGACATGGAAACCGCGATAGGGCTCAAGGTCACGCGCGACATAAGTCACAAGCGGCATCTTGGGCGTAATGCGGACATCCTTGATGGCCAGATTACGCCGTCTGGCCTGCGGGTCCGGAGAACAGAGTTCCAGATTGACCCCTTCACGCAGCAGGGAAATCTTTTCCTGCGCCCAGCCAGGATAGGTTCCAAGCTGGAACCGGGTTGGGCTCTGGCCGTATCCGTTTGCCAGACAGAGCGCCTGCAGATTGATCGCGTTCTTGACCCTGACGGCTGCGGCGAGTTCCGGAGACGGAGGGAATTCCGGATCAAAACCGACGTCATTACGGTCGGCATGATAGAAAAACTCGAAATATCCGAGGATCGGACAGTTCGGGAAAACATCCCCCAGATTGAGCAGTTCGCCCCAGCCATGATGGCCGATGATAATGTCAGGCTCGTAGCCAAGACCCTTGAGCGTCCGTGCGGCGGTTGCAACGGCTTCAGCACGGAGCAGACCGTACTCGAATTCTCTCAGATGAGCATGTGTCTCTGTCGACGGCAGCCGGGGCACACGGTAAATGGCGCGCCGCACCCCGGGAATATGACCGTTATTGGCTTCGGAAATGAAGACGATCTCATGATCCTGCGCCTGAAGATGGCGAACAAAGTGCAGGAACTGTCCCGGAAAATTCTGATGAACGAATAGATAACGCACGTCGTCTCCGGAGCGACTGGAAGCCTCTGCGGCTTCCAGTTCGCGCACGGAGAGGACAGCAGACAGCAGCAGTTTTTCAAAACGGCCGGAGAAGGATCACGCCTTCCCCGGTCACTCAGTCAGACATCACCGATGGATCAGGACGCCGAAGCAGGCTTGCGCTTTCTCGGAGTAGCAGGCTTGGCCTTGGCTTCAGCAGCCTTCGGAGCGCGCGGCTTGGCAGGCGCCTTTGCGCTTGTCTTGCTGGACGCCGCTTTTGACGCAGCCCTGGGAGTTGCAGCTTTGGGGGCTTCAGACTTGGGCGCAGGAATTTCTTCGCTCTCACTCACGAATTCGAGCAGGAAAGACTCCAGCGGGGCAAGGCTCTCCGCCTCGAGCGCTTCGGAGCCATCTACAGGCCCAAGACGTGTACCATCCGTGAATGTGGCCGTCAGACGAACCTTGTGCGCTTCGGCGGACTTGCCTTTCAGACGGACCCGCAGACCGAGAATCGGGAGTGCCATACCACGCGAGCCGCAATACTGGCCGCCTTCAGCCCAGGGAGACAGCCAGCCCTTGCCGAGGACCGCCTGATATTCGATGTCCGATGCCGGGATGCCATCTTCGGGCGCAATGCTGAAGCCTTCGATCCAGCTCTGGCTGCCCGGTACACCCATCCAGTGTCCGATGCCGGTTGCGACATCACCACGGCGCTGGATGTGGGCGGAGATATCATTTGCGATCTTCTCGGCCACTTTTTCCGCGGAGGCTTCGCTCACGTCAGGTGCAGGCGCTTTTGCTGCAACCGGCGCCACAGCAGCAGCCGGGACAGCCGGCTGGGCAGGAGCCGATGTTACCGGACCAGCCAGCTGGGCAACCTGCAGACGGGGAGCCGGATGAACGCTGTCCGGTTCCTGATAGGTTGTCACCAGCACGGCGGCCGGGCCACGCATAACCCGGACGAGGGCTGCGCCGTTCGATCCACCGATCCAGCCATCTTCCTCAAAAGTACTGACCGTCACCAGTCCCGGCGGCGTACCCGGCGCGCGGGAGATCCGGACACCCGGCAGCCCTGCCGGACCTGCGGGCGCCTGTCCGGCAGCATGAAAGATGCAGAAAATCCCTGCATCCAGCACCATCATGTGCGCCCCGGCCTTGAGGTCAATGACCCGGTTCTGTCGTGGTGCTTCGGCGGCGTTAGACATTCCCTACTCCCAATTGCGTCCGTTCTTGCGGGCAATAATACCGGTATGTTTCACAAACTGTCACGAGTGGTCATCGCAGTTATGAGCAGCATCCCGACGATGTGTTGCAACGGCCTCCTACAAATACAGGCATGTGTTCGGACATTATAGTGGCCTGTTTCCATAAAAAAGGTAAACCACCCGTCGTCAGGATGCACCCCATCGCCGCAACAGCATCGCGGCAAGCTGAAAAGGCGGAATTCCAAGAGGGACGGCAAGGCCGGTCATGCTTCTCCTGACCCGCTCTCCCTGCGCGCCCAGATCAAAACAGACAGCCTCCAGACCATTGCGCCAGACCTGACCCAGTGCATAGCACCAGGTTTCGGGCGCGACGGAAGGGATCAGACCCACATCCGGCCGTTGCTGCCGGATCAGATCCTGCACTTCCTCTTCGCGATACTCTCCGGTAACGCGAACACCGCGCGAAATCAGGGCATCATCGTCATGCGTATGCCCGACCAGAGACAGTTCGATCGGCAGGCGATGGGTCTGGATTTCTTCTGCCAGTGCCAGCAGAACATCATAGCCCTTCCATTGACTGATCCCGCCAACGACGCAGACCCGGAGCGGCTGCCCGGATTTTGCATGATGGTTCGGACGGATGCCCTTCCAGAGTACAGCATCGTTTTCCAGCGGCAGCGCCTCAATCGCGAGGCCGGGAAAATGGCGCCGGATGCGCCGAACCGTATCATCCGAGGGCGCCATGAGTGCGCGCGCACCAGACAATTCCCGGGCAGAGCGGGCCAGAAGTCCGGGCAGCGAGATGTCTTCCCCGAGATAACCTCCCCAGCGTGACACACAAAGTTCACAGCCCGCCAGATCAGGTTCCCCACAGTAACGCCCTTCCCCGTCGCAAAGCGAAATACGTGGGCAGAACCAGACATGATCGTGAATGAACACGTCATAAGGCACGCCGAGCGCATCATGCAGGGTGCGAATACAGGGCGCATGACCGATCAGATGGTGCCATTCAACCGTTTCGACCTGCAGGGTCCTGAGCAGGTCCAACAGCGACGGTAGTTCGTCCGGAAGACGGAATTTCAGGTTGAGAAAGCGTTTGCCGTCCAACGCATATTCCAGCAGACATCCGCTCTCATGCGGACGCAGGGCGAGCGCGAAAAAACCAGCAGCTTCGAACGATTCCGACCGCTCGCGTACGACACGCCCCACCCCGCCCCCGGCGTCGTGCTGCACCATGAGAACGGCGGACCGACCTGCGGCCAGACGGATCAGCCTTGCCGCATCCAGTCTGCGCCGCGTTTCATGCAACGGATCGGCGGCAATGAAGCGCCTGACAAGCTGGTCGTAGCCAGGGTGCAGGGCGTTGATGATTTCAAGATTGCGCGCGCCGAGTGCCTTTCGCGCCGTCCCGAACGATGCGGAACCGACATGCGCAACAAAAAGCTCTGGTGCGGCCAGATGGCGGAAGCCTCTTGCTGAAGCACGAAGACAGAAATCATTTTCCTCGCCGTAACCCTGGGCAAACAGATCCTCCCGGAACAGACCGATCTCTGCCAGACAGTCTGCAGAAATCGCCATGCAGAATCCGTGGGCCGTGGGCAGCTCAATCCCGTTACCACTGTTCGCATCCTGCGATCGGAAATTGTCCCGGCACAACCGGTCCATCGCACGCATCTCCGTGAGTGACGGGACCGGGTTGGCGCGTTCAATGGACGGATAGGACAGGATAGTTGCGTCATTGGAGAGTGGCGTGACCGTGCCGACATTCGAACAGGCGAGCCTCGTACGCAGGCGTTCAACCCAGCCTTTGGGAACAAGCGTGTCACTATTCAGCAGCAGGATGTCACGCCCTGCCGCGGCTCGCATCCCATCATTGGCAGAAATCGGAAAACCCAGGTTCCGGTCATGACGGATCAAAATGATCCGGTTTTCTTCCACCAGTTTATCGAGCGCGCTGGCAAGAGAGGGTTCCGGAGTTGCGTCGTCCACGACGATCACGGGCACATCAGGTGGGCATGTCGCCAGAACACTCCGCAGACAGGCCAACGTACGGAGCCGGTCAGCGTAGACTGGAATAACGATCGCGCAGCCAGGGCTTTTGCGGGAATGGCGGGCACGCATGTCCGGCCCTTCGACCTTGATTGGCTGCAGGCGCGCAGGCAAGCCCGACATATGCTTTGCGAGCAGTTCTCCAACCATGGGATCGACAGGGGCACCAGTCAGCAGGCGTCCATTTTCATCCCGTAGTTCGAGTGGCCCTGGATCGCCTTTCGGACACTGCGCGCGCGGGATATGAAATGCCCGGTTGCGAGCCAGTGGGATATCGCTGTCGACATCCTGTGCGAAAGCCTCGGCACGCAGGCTGGAACCGTCCCAGAGAGTAACAAGAGGCGCATATTCAGGTTCGGCAGGTGTCCAGATCCAGCCTTTCAGGCCATCCCCTGTGGCTTCGACGAAGGACTCACACCGGGTCAGGGCGGCAATGTCGAACGGACTGCCCAGAATATGCTGCCGTCCGACCCGAACCTCCAACTGCCTGGCCGAACGCCAGCCTTCCGGAAGATCGTACGTGTCGTGCGTTATGCCTCTGGCGATCTCCTTTCCGTCCAGAAACAAATGGACCGGTCGGGACACCCCAAGGAGAACTGTGCCTGTATTGGACACCGTCATCCAGCCGGGAAGTCTTGCAGAAGCGGCGATCTGCTCCGCAAGCGGATGGGTTTCTGGCGCGGCATGAAAGCGCGAAAGGGCCATCTGCATCCTCGCAGTGGCTTCCTCCGCCCGCTGCAGCCGCATGAGACAAACGACTTCCAGAAAAGCAGCTTCGCGCAGACCGAAATCCTGCCGCAGTGTTTCCATACGAAGCAGACAATCGACAAGCCGTCCAGCGGACAGACAGGCCAACCCGACCGACCATTTCAGGTTGGGATTGTGTCGCGACATCCTCTCGGCGCGCTCAAGCCAGAACAGACCGAGCGATGTATTGCCACCCTGAAAAGCAGCCTGTCCTCTGGCAAAAGCCTCCTGGGCCCGGCGGCTCATCGCCTCCCGCCAGAGGGCCCGGTCTTCATCGCTGACAGTTCGGCCAAAACCGGCAAAAGCCGCACTGGATGGCTTCCGACTGGAAGAAGAATGATCAGCAGACACAGAGATCAGTCATCGTCATCCGGCTGAGCCTCATCCAGCATGACAAGCTCGACTTCAGCATCCTTGATATTCTGGGCTTTCGCCCGCTCCAGCCAGATACGGCCTTCCACGGGGTCCGTCACCCCGGCCAATCCACGCACGAGATAACGACCCAGCATCATCTGGGCGAGCCCATTTCCACGCTGGGCCGCCTTGCGGAACCACAACTGGGCCTGCGGACGGTTTTCGGGCACGTCATGCCCCCCTCCGTACATCGCAGCGAGAGAGAACATAGCATCTACATTCCCACTCTCGGCAGCATTCCGATAAAGGGCCAACGCTTTTTCATGATCCTTGCGGCCGTTGATGTTTCCGTTCACAAGCAGACCCGCCACCGTGACCTGTGCCTCGGCCATGCCTGCGTCCGCGGCTTTTTCCATCCAGTAAAGGGCCTGTGCGGGATCAGGCTGTACGCCACGTCCCTCCAGCAGCATCCTGCCATACCAATACTGGGCATTGACGACACCATCAGCGGCCTTCTGCATCCACCGAGCCGCCTCACGTCCGTTCTGCGTCCCGGTCACGCCCTCTGCGAAAGAGACACCGAGATTATAGGCGCCCACCAGATCGCCTTTTTCGGCTGCCTTTTCAAAACGTTCATGCAGCGCCTTTTTTTCATCAGAGGTTGCTGCAGCACCTGCAAGGATCAGGTTTCCAAAATCGGCGTCCGCATGCGCATCCCCGGCTTCAGAAGCAATTTTGAACCAGTGCGACGCCACATCGGGATCCTGATGAACGCCATTGCCCGTCAGATACAGCAGCCCAAGCGCACGCGCGGCTCCAGCATGTTTCTGCTCTGCTGCGAGCCGATACCATTTGGCTGCTTCCACAAGATTAGGCGGCAGTTCCCCACCATTGGTACACAGATCACCAAGTAACGCCGCAGACTGGGTATCACCATTCGTTGCAGCCCGCTTCAACCAGGTCTCAGCCCGCCCGTAATGCTTGGGGGTGCCAATCCCCTCCAGCAGCATGAGCCCGTACCGGGCCTGAGCTGTGACAACATTGCGTTCCGCAGCTTCATGAAAGTAAGTCGCCGCTTTTCCAAGATCCCGCGGCACCCCGGAACCTGATTCATACATGCGGCCCAAAATATCAAAAGCTGTTCCAAGACCGCCTTTCGTCGCTTCCAGCAGGTGCCGGGCAGCAGACGATAATTCCTCGCCTGTCGTCGCACTATCAAGAATGGAAAGCGCGACCCCAAGATGTCCCTGAGAACACCCGGCTTCGGCAGAACGTTCATACCAGGTGCGTGCCTGTGGAAGATCACGAAGATCCTCGGGACCATTCGTGAGAATATATCCAAGAAGGGCCTGCGCATCCGGAGACCCGGCTTCTGCCGCAACTTTGGCCCATCGGTGTCCGAGATGAAAATCCGGATGTCTGGGGCCAATCTGAGGCTTTTGGGAAAGATCCAGTCCTTCGCTGGATGTCTGGATTTCAAATCCTTCCGGCAACCCTACAGTGTAGAGCGTCGCCAGAATGAACGTTGCCTCGATATGACCTGCCTTGGTCGCCTGATAAATCCATCGCGCGCCATCTTCGAGACTGGGCGGCACACCAAATCCATCCAGATAAGCACGTCCAACCCGGAATGAGGCCTCGGCATCTCCTGCAGCGGCGAGACGACTGAGGAGCGCAAACCCCTGAACAGCTTTGCCATTTTCCGTAAGATGGATCGCATATTCCAGCTTTCCTCTTGAGGAGAAAAGGGCGCCAATACGATGTTTGAGCGACATGAGCGGCACAGGTCCTGAATAACTATCATATGAAAACGCCCGGGCTTTGCCGGGCGTTCCTTTGAGCGCTTCCTTAAAGGCGCTCCATCCTTTTCTTATGGCTCCCTCATGCCATTGGTAATTGCCGGGGTAATCTTGTTGAACAGGTACTGTAGTACCGTCCGCTTTCCGACATCGATATCGGCTGTTACGGACATGCCGGGCATCGGATGGAAGAAAGAAGGCTGACCGTGAAGCGTATAGCGGTCGATCCGCAGACGGACCCGATAGACACCTGAAGCCGAGGTATCTTCACTAGGCGAAGTTCCATTTGCACCACCACTTCCATTCTGCGAAGACGGCGTGAAGGCGTCGGCACTAATGACCCGGACCGTTGCTTCCGCACCACCATACTGGTCATACGGGAATGTTGCGAATTTCAGGAGCGCATGGTCGCCAACCTGAACGAAGCCCACGTCCTGCGAACGCATGACAGCTTCCATTTCAAGACCATAGCCAGTGGGCACAAGAGTAATGAACTGTCCTGCCGACTGCAGCACGGAACCAACAGATCCCTGAGCAATCGTCAGGACGACACCATCCTCCGGTGCGCGCAGAAGAACAAGATCCTGACGAAGACGCGCCTTTTCAAAGGCACTGCGATATTCCGCCAGATGGTGGCCAGCTTCCGTGAGATCAGAATAGATCTTGGCCTGCCAGTTTCCGATATAGCCGTCACGTTCCGCTTTCATAGCGGCCAGTTTCTTCTCTGCTGAATTCGCACTCTGCTGGGCTGCGATCTCCGCCCGTTCTGCTTCCATCAGTTCGGTCTGGGCGCCGAGAGTTGAAAGACGGGACCCAACCTGATCGGCCTGTTCCCGCTGACGCATCTGCAACACTTCGGAGGCAACGCGCATCTTGCTGCCATACATGGCGGCATTGGCCCGGTAGCCCTGGATATCGCTTTCGAGACTTGCGATCTGCTGGGCATAGTTTTCGACATGTGCCTGATATTCGGTCTTGCGACGCAGGAACGCAGCTCCCTGCTCCACAGAAGCCGGCTCATTCAGGTTGGCATGATAGTCCTGACCGGCAGCCTCGGCTTTCAGACGGTCATATTCTGCCTGATAGGCATCACGCTGCTGGCGCATGTTCGTGATGTCCGCTTCGGTGATCGTCGGATCAAGATGAGCCAGGATGTCACCCTTTTTGACGAAATCGCCGACATGGACATCGATGGAGCGGATAATGGCCGTCTCAAGTGGCTGCACAACAATGGTTGGCTGCGTTGAAATCAGACGTCCGGGCGTGGAAACAACGCGGTTGATCGGGAACAGCGCCATGGCGGCCACACAAGCCAGGAACAGGCATCCGATGAGAAGGATAATATAACGGGCCGCCGGCGTGGCAGGAAGATTAACCAATCCTGCAGTCGGAGAGTGAAACTCGAGCAGCGCCAGCGGCATGTCGTTAGGCGCAAAAGGATCCGTGGCCGTACGAGGAACATGCTGGTTGAAATCTTCGCCGGACTGACGCGACGTATTGTCGTCCTGCGGGATCATGTCGGAAGAGCTCATGATTACTCTCCTTCCGTCAGTTGCCCGGCGTCACCGGGAACATCATTATTTGTCATGTGCCGGTTCTGCTGCAACCAGAGCATGCGATAGATTTCACACCGTTCCAGCAAAACCCTGTGCGGAGCAATATCGATCAGTTTCCCCTGATCCATGACTGCAATCTGGTGACAGTTTACAAGAGAGGACAGGCGATGGGAAACAATCACCATTGTCCTGCCCTTGCCGATCCGTTGAAGGTTGGCATTCACAAGCGCTTCAGATTCCGGATCCAGAGCCGATGTCGCTTCATCCAGGATCATCAGTTTCGGATCACTGATCACGGCACGTGCGATCGCAAGCCGCTGGCGTTGACCGCCCGAAATATTGGTCGAGCCTTCTTCAATCCAGGTGTCGTATCCTGCAGGCATACGCTCAATGAACTCTTCCGCGCCAGCAAGCCGCGCCGCCCGGATGGCGTCGTCGATCGTCAAGCCGGGACGACCGGCCGTGATGTTGTCACGAATGGTCCCACGGAACAGGAAGTTATCCTGAAGAACCACACCAAAGGAACGGCGCAGATGGGTCAGATTGATCTCGCGCAGATCCACGCCATCAAGACGCAGATACCCTGTGTAATTGCGACTCACACCCTGCAGAAGGCGGGTAATCGTTGATTTACCCGAACCCGAACGTCCCACGAGCCCCAGCATTGTTCCAGCTGGGATATCGAATGTGACGTCATTCAAAGCTTTAGTTGTCGAACCCGGATAACTGAAGTCGACATGGTTGAATGAAAGGGCACCCTTGACGGCTGGACGCATTCCGGTTGTCAGAGCCTTGGTTTCTGTAGGCTGGTTCAGCACCGCGCCTGCTTCTCCAAGGGAGACACTAACCTCGTTGAAAGCTTCCATCAGCTTTGCAAGGCCGACAAGTGGACTGGCCACACGCCCACCCAGCATCATAAAGCCCATGAGGGCACCCGCCTGCATGGCACTGGAATTTGTCAGAATCAGATAGGCGCCGACCAGAATAATGCCACGATTAATAAAAGTTTCGAACGGCATGACCAAAGTCTGTGGCCAACTAGCCATTCGTCCAGCAGCCAGCTTCCAGCGCACAACATCTGCCGTCCTGTCATCCCACAGTTCCCGTCGTGTTGCTTCAAGGGCAAGTGTCTTGACGGTCCGGATACCAGCTACCGTCTCGTAAAGGATAGAGCCGCGTTTCATCTCCGCAACCACCTGCCTCCCGATTGTCCGGGTAACAGCAGGGAGGAAGATCACTACGATTAGCCCAATGCAGCCAGCGGCAGCCAATGTCATCCATGCGAGCGTTGCACTCATGACAAACAGGACAGGGAGGATTACGATAAGAGTAAAAAGATCAAGCAGGGTGGTCATTAACTGTCCGGTCAGAAAATCCCTGACCTTGAAGACGGCCATGAACCGACCTAGAATCTCACCCGTCTGTTGGCGTTCGTAAAACTCCAAAGGAAGTGCCAGCAGCCTGTTAAAAGCGTGTAGTGAAATCCTGGCATCCAGTCGGGTAGACAGAATCAGGGACAGCTCGCGTCGGGCATAGGTCAGCAGAATTTCGTAAAAAGAAAGAATAATGACGAAGGCAGTCAGCGAGATCAGTGTCGCCATGGAGTGGTAATTCACCACCCGGTCGATAACCTGCATGACAATCAGTGCAGGGAAGATCTGAAGAATACTCAGGATCAGCGATGCAAAGGCGATGTCCCGCATCACCTTCTTTTCGCGAAGTACCATCTTCACGAACCATAGCAGATCGAATTTTGCGTCTGCTTCGGACTCATCCCGACGCCGCTTGACCAGCAGAACATCGCCGGTCCAGACCTGCATAAGACGCAGTTCATCTACCGGGACGGGCGCGTCACCTTCGCCGCCCATTGGATCACGAAGCCACACCACACCTTTTTCGGCATCAGCATGGACCATCAGCCCGGCCGAGCCGTCCTTGAACATCAGAACAACAGGTGGGGAATTACGGATCTTGATGAGGTAGCGCCACCGGAGACGCATGCCCTTGGCAACAGCACCCTGTTCGTTCAGCCATCTTGCAAGGGTAGCAGGAGAAGGCGAGTCCTCACCTGGCTCTGCCGCAAAATCGCGGATATCCAGTTCAAGGCCGTGATAACGGGCTGCGGCCATGACAGCATAAAGCCGGATGACGGACGGACTGACTCTTCCATCCGGGCCTGACAAGCTCTGGGTATGCTCCACGAAATGTCCTCTATGCTGTTGTCGCGCCAAGGCGGACCAAAGGGCGGCACCAAAGGCAGGAACGCCAGTTTATCTTCTTATGAATAGAGAAGACTTTCTTTTCCGTCACCACCCATACAGGCGGGAACTGAAAAATACCTGAGGCCAGCATAGTCCAGAGAGATCAAAAACTCATTAACGGCTTCAAGCATAGACGCCTCATCACAAGACCGTTTTATTCAGAAAATGGGACATAATCACGACAATCATGTCCCGTCTCCTGTATTCCGGCTCTGGATTTTTTGCCTCTCCGATTTCAGCATAACAGATTGCGACTTTTCAAAAGCGCTGGCTTCCTGTTTTCGAGGGCTGGGGAGCCGTTACTTTGTCGTATAACCGCCATTGACCAGAATGGTCTGGCCGGTCATCCACCAGCCATCCGAGACAAGGCAGCGGACAATAGGAACAATGTCCTCGATATCGGTCAGACCCGTACGGCTCAGGGCAGACAAGGCAGCAGCGGTCTTGTGGTAGGCCACAGCTTCCGGCGCTTCCTGTCCATAGAAAAACGGCGTGTCCATCGGCCCCGGCCCGATCGCATTGACGGAAATGCCACGCGCGCCGAACTCCTTGGATGCTGCACGTGTCACATGCTCGACGGCTGCTTTCGACCCGGCATAGGTCGAATAGAAGGGCGTATAGGCCCCGAGCAGGGATGTCACGATGGTCAGGAGCTTGCCATTGTCATTTAGATGACGTCCGGCTTCCTTGATAAAGAAATAGGCCGCCTTTGTATTGACCGCGAACATCTCGTCATACTCTTCCTCGGAGGTTTCGAGGATCGGCTTCTTGAGAACCTTTCCCACCGTGTTGATGGCAATGTCCGGCTTCCCGATTGCAGCGATAACATCCTCGAAAAGCTTTGCATTGGCGCCGGCAGTCGTCAGGTCTCCCTGGAACGCCTGTGCCTTGACGCCCTGCATCTTCAGGGCAGAGACCGTGGCGTCGGCATCAGCCTTCGTAGCAGCGCTGTTGTAGTGAATGGCAATAGCCGCAGCGCCCTGCGTCGCGAGATCGCGGGCAATCAGGCCACCGAGATTTTTGGCGCCGCCCGTAATGAGAGCAGTTTTCCCCTTGATGCTGTGATCGGCCATGAGGACGGCCTCCTTGCGCTGATGAATGACGACCCCAACTATGATTTGTCAGAAAAGCTGCAAAAAGGGCGAAGTTCTGACATCATCTGTCAGGAAACCCGAACAAACCGGATCTGCTGACTTCGGAGACCTGATGGACCGCATAGACCTGTTTCGCATTTTCGTACGGGTCGCGGAAAGCGGAAGCTTCACCCACGCCGCCGACACACTTCAGATGCCGCGCTCCACGGTCTCAACCGCCGTGCAGGAGCTCGAAAACCGGCTCGGAACCCAACTCCTGACACGCACGACACGCTCCGTTCGGCTTACGGAAGACGGAAAGCTGTTCCACCAGAATGCGCTGCGCCTTCTGGTCGATTTCGAGGATGCCGAAAACCAGTTCCGTCTTCGCCGGGAGGAAACGCGGGGACATGTAAAGGTCAACCTGCCCGGAAGGATCGGCCGACTGATCGTGGCCCCGGCCCTGCCGCAATTTCTGGAGCAGCATCCGGGTCTGGACATTGAGCTTGGCATGACCGACCGGAGCATCAATCTGGCCGAGGATGGCACCGACTGCGTACTACGTGTGGGACCGCTGCGGGACTCCAGCCTGATCGGGCGCAGGCTCGGGATGCTGTCGGTAGTCAACGTAGCCAGCCCGGCCTATCTGGCCCGGCATGGCACGCCCCACACGCTGGAGGATCTGCCAAACCATCAGGCCATTCTCTATGCGTCTCCGTCTACTGGCAGGATCGAGGAGTGGGAATGGGAAGCGGACGGGCGGGAAGAGAGCATGCCGCTTCAAGGGCGGGTGACGGTCAATAGTGCCGAAGGGGCCGTAGCGTGCTGTCTCGCCGGACTGGGACTGGCCCAGCTTCCGGCTTATGATGTGCTGCCTCATATCCACAAAGGCGAGCTTGTGGATGTTCTGTCGCAATGGCGTCCGGCTCCGCTTCCCATGACGCTGCTCTATCCCCACCGGAAGCATCTTTCCCGGCGACTGGAAGTGTTCACGGACTGGCTGACGAACCTGCTGAACGAGCACTGCTTTGCGGTCGATCCCCTTTCCTTTTAACGGAGAATGGCCCATCTGAAGGGAGACTTCTTCAGTCCTGATTGGATCTCCGATGCAGTTCTCCCGCATCTACGCCTCCCTTCCCGAACGCTTCTCTGCGCCTCTCTCCCCGGCACTGCTGCGTGATCCGCAGATCGTGGCGCTGAACGAGCCGCTGGCCCTTGAACTGGGGCTGGATCCGGACTGGCTGCGAAGCCCGACGGGTGTTGCGTTCCTCAGCCAGGGAACGCGTCCTGACGGAGCCGCGCCAGTGGCGATGGCCTATGCGGGGCATCAGTTCGGGCATTTCGTCCCGAGCCTTGGGGACGGAAGAGCCATGCTGGCCGGTGAAGTGACGGATCGGACAGGACGTCTGCGGGACATTCACCTCAAGGGTTCCGGACCGACGCCGTTTTCACGCCGGGGGGACGGACGGGCGGCTCTGGGGCCGGTGCTGCGCGAATACGTGGTCAGCGAGGCCATGCATGCGCTCGGGATTCCCACGACACGCGCCCTTGCCGCCCTGACAACGGGTGAAAACGTTGCCCGCGAGACGATGCAGCCCGGCGGCGTCATCGTGCGGGTCGCATCCAGCCATGTGCGCGTCGGGACGTTCCAGTATTTCGCGGCACAGGGGGACATCGAAGGCGTCCGTATCCTTGCGGACCATGTCATCGGGCGCCTGTATCCAGAGCTGAAAGACGCCGAAAATCCCTATCTGGCGCTATTGGAAGCTGTCACAGTCCGGCAGGCCGATCTGGTGGCGCGCTGGATGCTGGTCGGGTTCATTCATGGCGTCATGAACACGGACAACATGTCCATCGCGGGCGAGACCATCGATTTCGGTCCCTGTGCGTTTCTGGACGCCTATGACCCGGCAAAGGTCTTCAGCTTCATCGATCAGAACGGCCGCTATGCCTACGGAAACCAGCCGGACATGGCGCTGTGGAATCTCGGGCGGCTGGCAGAAACGCTTCTGCCCCTGCTGGACAGTAACCGCGAGCAGGCCATCGAAAAGGCCAAGAGCGCACTGATGCGCTTCGATACCGTGTTCAATGACACCTATCTCGGCGGCTGGCGCCGGAAGCTGGGTCTGGCGCTGGAAGAGAACGGAGATGCCCGGCTGGCAGGGCGTCTGCTGACGGCCATGCATCGTGGTGAAGCGGATTTCACGCTAACGTTCCGGCAGCTTGGTGAGGTCGTCCGGACCGGACAGACAGAAAATCTGCTGGCGCTGTTCGGGCCGGATTCTGGCATTGAAGACTGGATCGGGGACTGGCAGGCGCGGCTGGAGCGCGAAGAGCGATCGGTCGAAGCCTGTCATGCCGACATGCAGGCGACCAATCCGCGCATCATTCCACGCAATCACAGGATCGAAGAGATGATCCAGTCAGCGGTGGCGGGCGATTACGCTCCATTCCACCGTCTGGTCGAGGCACTGTCACATCCGTTTGAGGACGCGGCAGACGGACTGGACGCGCCGCCTGCACCGCATGAGAGAGTCAGAAACACGTTCTGCGGCACCTGATGTGCCGCAAAAATCAGGCGGCTTGCGGCGTCAGCAGGCGGCTGCGGTTGAACAGGCTTTTAACCTGGGCATAAAGTGCGCCGAAATCCGGCATGCAGGCATTGTGCAGCGCACGGACACTCTCATGGGTGGCATAGAAACGCAGGGCGTTCAGGCTTCCACACATGATGGCCGTTCCCAGAAAGACGCCATCAACATGAATGACCTTGGAACTCAGCATTGGTCTTCAACCTCGTCATGACTCCCGCGTCGGGAGCACAGAATGTTTCCACGTTCCACACGAGCCCCTCCTCAGGGCTTCACCGATCTGGAACGCGTCACTAACGGGGCTCATGCCACATCGTTGCTTAATGGAACGTGACCTTTTTATGATAGGGCGTGCCGTCTGCGGAACGATCCCGCCCCTCACTGTGGCGTCACAGGGGCCGGGGGGATGGACTCACCCCGAGCCATGCGGGAAAACGCAAGCCATGTCTCGCAATGCTCCTTCCGCCCCTCACCTGACCGCCGCTGACCAGCCGAATCTGTGGCTGCCTTACACCCAGATGCAGACCGCACCTTTCCCCGTGGAAGCCGTCAGCACTTCGGGAAGCCGGATCACGCTTGCGGACGGCCGCGAGCTTGTGGATGGCGTGGCGGCCTGGTGGACAGCCTGTCATGGCTACAGCCATCCGCATATTCGTGAGGCACTGGTCCGGCAGGCGGAGCGGATGCCGCATGTGATGTTCGGCGGGATGGTCCATGAACCCGCCATCCGTCTGGCCGCACGATTGGCGGCGATGCTGCCGGGCGATCTGGAGCGGGTGTTCTTCACCGATTCCGGATCGGTCGCGATGGAAGTCGCGATCAAGATGGCGGTGCAATATCACATCAACCGGGGCACAGAAGGCCGGACGAAGATCCTGTCTTTCCGCGGCGGCTATCATGGGGACACGCTGGGCATGATGTCCATCTGTGACCCCGAGGAAGGGATGCACAGCCTGTTCGCCGGCGTTCTGCCCGAACAGGTCCTGGCCGATCTGCCTGTGGATGCGGATAGTCTGGCGCGGCTCGAAGCCCTGCTGACGGAACGCGGTGACAGTATCGCGGCCATGGTCACGGAGCCTCTGGTTCAGGGTGCGGGCGGCATGCTGTTCCATGACCCCGAGGTCCTGCGGCGTCTGCGCGAACTGTGCGACCGGCACGGGATTTTGCTGATTCTGGACGAGATCTTCACCGGTTTCGGACGAACAGGAACGATGTTCGCCTGCGGACAGGCCGGGATCGTGCCGGATATCGTGGCGCTGTCGAAGGCTCTGACCGGCGGAACCATGGCATTGGCAGCCACCGTGGCCCGGCGACATGTTTTCGAGGCGTTCCTGTCCGAGAGCGCCGGACACGCCCTGATGCACGGGCCGACTTTCATGGCCAATCCGCTGGCCTGCGCGGTCGCCAATGCGTCGCTGGATCTGTTCGAGACCGAGCCACGACTGGAGCAGGTCGCGGCGATTTCGGCCCAGCTTGAACGGGAACTGGAACCCTGCCGCATGTTGCCCGGCGTCAAGGATGTGCGCGTTCTCGGCGCAATCGGCGTGGTGGAGCTTGAGACGCTGGACGATCCCGATGCGCTCCGCCGGGCCTTCGTGGAACACGGCGTCTGGATCCGGCCCTTCCGCAACATCGTCTATCTGACGCCTGCCTTCACCATCACCTCCGAAGAGCTCACGCATTTGACGACGGCCATCATGGACGTGCTGCGAGAGCGCGCATGAGCCTGTTCGACAGCCATTTCACGGCCACTCTGACTGAACGCGAGGTGGCCGGAACACGCCGGAGCCTGCGCCCTGTAGTCCGGCAGGACGGGATGATCGTCCGCAACGGGCAGCGAATGCTGGATGTGTCGTCCAACGACTATCTGGGTCTGGCGGATCACCCGCTGCTGCGGGAACGGGCAGCGGACTGGGCACTCCGCTTCGGGACAGGGGCCCGGGCCTCGCGGCTGGTCAGTGGGACGCTGGACCTGCACCGGCAGGTCGAGACAAAAATGGCAGCGTTCAAGGGCTGTGAGGACGCGATCCTGTTCGCCTCGGGCTGGCAGGCCAACGCGTCCGTCATGCCTGCACTCTGTGCATTGTCCATAGCCCGGACGGGCGCGCCAATGCTGGTATTTTCGGATCGGCTGAACCATGCCAGCCTGCACCATGGCTGCGCGGCGGCAGGCGTGCGGCAGATCCGGTTCCGGCATAATGATCTGTCCCATCTGGAAACCCTGCTGACCCGCGACGCCGAAAAACCCGGCCTGCGGATGATCGTGACGGAAAGCGTGTTCTCCATGGACGGAGACCGCGCCGATATCCCGGCTTTGCGCGCACTGGCCGACCGGGCGGAAGCGTTCCTTTATGTGGACGAAGCCCATGCGACCGGCGTTCTGGGACCAAAAGGTCGCGGCCTGTCCTGCGGGATGGCCGATCTGACAATGGGAACATGCAGCAAGGCGCTGGGCGGGATGGGCGCGTATGTCGCAGGCTCAAAACCGCTTTGCGACTATCTGGTGAACCATGCGTCCGGCTTCATTTACAGCACGGCCCTGCCCCCTGCAGTTCTGGGGGCGATCGATGCGGCGCTGGATGTCGTGCCGGATCTGGATGCAGAGCGTGCCCTGCTGCTCGGACAGGCGGAGCGGCTTCGAACCATGCTGCATGGGGCTGGACTGTCCACGGCGGACTCCACGACACAGATCGTTCCTGTCCTGATCGGAGAGTCCGAACGCGCCATGACCGTAGCTGCCGGATTGGAAGAAGCTGGCTTCCTGACAGTAGCAATCCGCCCGCCGACCGTGCCTGCCGGAACCGCGCGACTGCGGCTGGCGCTTCATGCCGGGCTGAGCGATACGGAAATCGACCGTCTGGGACAGGCTGTCATCGCTCTGACAAGAGACGTCGCATGACACGGGCGCTCTATCTTGTGCATGGCTGGGGGTTTGATGCCTCTTTCTGGGCACCAATGCTGGCGCATCTGTCAGATATGAGCGCGCAGGTCGTCGACTGCGGGTATTTCGGCGCCAAACATCCCCCTGATCTGCCGCAAACGCCTTATCTGGCTGTTGGACATTCGGCAGGATCGTTGGCGCTGCTGGGGCAGGACCTGCCGGGCTGTGAGGGACTGGTGTTCTTCAACGGCTTTCCGCGTTTCGCAGTCGCTCCAGATTTCCCGGACGGGACACCAGAACGGGTTCTGACCCGGATGCGGGCGCGCCTGAAACGTGATCCGGCCGCCGTTCTGCATGATTTCCGCGCTCTTTGTGGAACGGATGCGCCTCTTCCCGGCACGCCGGATGTGGACGCACTGGATCGTGGACTGGACGCGCTTCAGACTTTGGATCATCGCCCGCAGGCTGCGGACTGGAAGGACCAGCTACACTGGATGACGGGCACGGATGATCCGTTCGGCGCAGCGAAGGCAGGTTTTGCGCCACCCGGCGAACGGGTTGAAGGCGGCCATCTGCTACCCCTCACTCACCCCGAACTCTGCGCGGATTTCGTGCGGCGGTGGCTCAATGACCCGCGCTGAGACTTCCGAAAACACCCTGCGCCGGAACAGCATCGTTGCGCGATTTGACGCGGCGGAGGACTATGACGCGGCTGCCCATATCCAGCGCCGTTGCGCCACAGCTCTGATGGACCGCATCCAGGCCACCATGACTGACAATGCCCCCACGTCCATTCTGGAATTCGGCTGCGGCACCGGTTTCCTGACGGCGCAGATGGCGGATCATTTTCCGCAGGCCAGCCTGCTGGCGACCGATCTAGCGCCCGGCATGCTCACGCGGGCACGTCAGCGGCTTTCGGATGAGGCCATTCGCTTTCACGTCATGGACGCGGAACATCCGGATATCTCCGGACCGTTCGATCTGATTGCCTCCAGCCTGTGTCTGCAATGGTTCTCGAACCGGAGCGACGGCTTGCGGCGGCTCTGCGACATGCTGGCGCCGCAAGGGCGTCTAATGGTCACGACGCTGCTGCAGGGCAGTCTGGACGAATGGAAACAGGCCTGTCTGGCGGAAGGCGCGCCCTGTGGGGTGCCAGATTATCCGTCCGCGCAGACAGTGCAAACCGAGTGGCCGGCGGGCGGCGCAGGAACATGGGAGGTGCTGACGCTGCATGATCCCGTCGGCAGTGCGCGGGACTTCCTGCGGGGCCTGCGGCAGATCGGAGCGTCAGTTCCGCGCGCTGGCAGTACGCCCGCCAGCACCGCGGCCCTGCGCCGAGCCATGCGGCATTTTGACCGTACGCATTCCAGCGTGACCTATCAGATCGGCATCGGGACATTCGTGAAATCCGGCGTGAAAACGGAAAGGACAGAGCCATGAATTTTCAACGCGGGGTTTTCGTCACGGGAACGGATACCGGGATCGGCAAGACGCTGGTCAGCGCCATTCTGTGCCGTGCCTGGAACGCCACCTACTGGAAACCGCTTCAGACCGGTCTTGCTGATGAGGAAGGCGATACGCCCACCGTCCGGGACCTTGCCGGGTTGTCTCCTGCGCGGATCATCCCCCCTGCCTATGCATTTCAGGCCCCGCTTGCTCCACTAGCAGCAGGAGATCTGGAAAACGTAACGGTCAATCCCGGACGGCTCGTCCTGCCGCAGGTGCAGGGACCACCTGTCGTGGAAGGCGCGGGCGGACTGATGGTGCCGATGCGTGAGGACATGATGATCGTGGACCTGATCGAAAGCCTGAGCCTGCCGGTCGTGCTGGTCACGCGCAGCGGACTGGGAACGATCAATCACACGCTCCTGAGCCTTGAAGCGCTGCGGCGACGAGCCATTCCGGTACTGGGTGTCGTGCCGGTCGGGCCACCCAATCCGGGTAACGAACGCGATATTACGCGCTTTGGCAAAACCCACATCCTGTTCAGGGTTCCGCAGCTTGACGCGGTAACGGAAACATCTGTAGCCGAATTGGCTGGTAACGTTCCGTTACTTGATGTCTTGCAGCAACAGATTTCACAATAATGTGTCATTAAGAGCCCGTGCCATAAAAAGGCCGCGCCAGCCCTTGTGAAATGGCATCCTCGTCATAGAAGGGCACTTCGCAACGAAAAGCTTCCGGCGTATCGCTGGAAGATCGGACTTCGCTGCGGAGATGCCGACAGAAACTGGGATATTGGGAAAAGTATGAGTATCCTGCGCCGTGATCTGGTCAAGCTTGGGGCCGGACTGACCCTTCTGGGAACAGCCAGCCGTATGGCCCATGCCCAGTCCACAGCTACACCTACATCCGGCACGACTGCGCCACAGCCAACACCCTTTGATGACGGTACGGTCCGGATTCTGGCGCAGCGTCTGTCGAAGAAGCCCTACTCCCCGCCGTCTCCGACGCTCCCCAATGCCATTGCGAACATGGATTTCGATCAGTTCCGCAGCATTGCCTTCAATCCCGAAAAGGCCCTGTGGCACGGTCAGAACCTGGCGTTCGACGTGGAATTCTTCCCGCGCGGATTTCTCTACAAGCCGCGGATCGGCATGAACGAGGTCGTTGCCGGGCAGTCGACACCCATTCCCTACGACCCCGACGTCTTCACCTATTCCAATCCCGTCCTGCGCGTCACGGACGATCTCGGTTTCTCGGGCCTGCGTCTGCGCTATGCGATCAACACGCCCGGCGTCATGGAAGAATGTGCTGTCTTCCTTGGTGCATCCTATTTCCGCGCCGTGGCCAAAGGCCAGAATTACGGTCTGTCTGCCCGCGCGTTTGCGGACGGCACCGGCAATCCCAAAGGCGAAGAATTCGCGCTGTTCCGGGAATTCTGGCTGGAGAAGCCGGAGCCGGGCGTAGAGTCCATCGTCATTCACGCGCTGCTCGACAGCCCTTCCCTGACCGGTGCATTCCGCTTCACCATCCGCCCCGGCGATACAACCGTCTTCGACGTGCAGTCCTCGCTGTTCCCGCGCACGGACATTACGGAATCCGGCATCGCACCGCTCACGGGCATGTTCTATTTCGACGCCAACGAGCGCAACCACGTCGATGACTGGCGCCCGGCCGCACATGACAGCGAGGCGCTCCAGATCTGGACGGGGGCGGGACAGCAGCTTTATCGACCGCTCATCAACCCGACCGATCTCCAGTTCTCAGCCTTCGAGGACAGCAGCCCGCATGGTTTCGGCCTGATGCAGCGCAAGCGCTCCTTCCATGATTACGAGGATCTGGCACTCAACTACCAGAAGCGCCCGTCGCTGTGGATCGAGCCCATCGGCAACTGGGGCGATGGTGCCGTTGATCTCGTGGAAATCCCAACGCCGAATGAAGTGAACGACAACATCGTCTCCTTCTGGCGTCCGCGGCAGCCCATGAAGGGCGGACAGGAGTACAGCTACATCTACCGGATGTACTGGGGCTGGGACACGCCCTGGCCGACGCAGCTGGCCCGCGTTGCCGCAACCCGGATTGGCGGCGCTACCGACCATCCAGATGCACGGTTCTTCGCAATCGATTTCACGGGCGCGCCGTTCCAGAATGTGCCGCAGGGCGCGAACTTCCACCTGATTTCGCAGGCTGCTCCCGGTACGATCCGCAACGTCGTGGTCGAGCCGAACCCTGAAATCCAAGGCTGGCGCACGACCTTCGAATTCGTCCCAGGTGATGCGAAGATGTGTGAACTGCAGGCTCAGCTCGCCGGTGATCAGGGTCCGATCTCAGAGAAATGGATGTACCGTTGGACGCCGTGACCGAGTTTCCCCCATCCGCTGATCCGGCCTCCGCTCCGTTCCTGCCGCCCGAGGCGCCGCTGGAAATGAAGGTGCAGAACCTTCGCCAGCAGCCGGACCGTCATGGCAGACCTTTCCGCACCCTGGCCACAACGCCGTCTTTCCTGTGGATGCGCCGTCTGTTCGTGTTCGGTGGCGCGCTGCTGCTGACGGGATATGGCATCTACAGGATCAATCAGGTCTTCAACTCGCTGGGTGTCTCGGCACTCGGCGTCATCATCCTGATTCTGTTCGCCATTCTCGCCTTCTGGATCGCCCTGTCTTTCATGTCCTGTCTCGGCGGCTTCTTCTCGCTGATGCTACGGGGCGGTCTGGGACTGGGCATTCACCGGACCGGGCCGCTGCCGGAACTGAAAAACCGCACAGCCGTCCTGATGCCGACCTATAATGAGGACCCGACGCGGGTTCTCGCCGGTCTGCGCGCCATTCATGACAGCATTCTGACCACGGGACAGATCGACGCTTTCGATTTCTTCATCCTGTCCGACACGACCAATCCGGATGTCTGGGTGCAGGAAGAGCGGGCATTTCTGGAGTTCCGGAAAGCCACGAATGGCGAAAAGCGGGTCTTCTACCGTCGCCGTCACAAGAACGTCGACCGCAAGGCCGGCAATCTTGGCGACTGGGTGACGCGGTTCGGCTCGTCCTATCAGCAGATGCTGACGCTTGATGCCGACAGTGTCATGGATGGCAGCCTGATCGTGCGCATCACGGCGGCCATGGAGCAGCATGACGGTGTAGGTCTGATCCAGACCCTGCCGGTCATTGTGGGTGGTCGCACGCTTTTCGCCCGGATGCAGCAGTTCGCAGGGCGCGTCTATGGACCGCTGATCGCGCATGGTATTGCCTGGTGGCATGGTTCGGAAGGCAATTACTGGGGCCATAACGCCGTCATCCGCACGCAGGCTTTCGCCGAACAGGCTGGTCTGCCGCATCTGAAGGGCCGTGCACCGTTCGGTGGCCACATCCTGAGCCATGATTTCGTGGAAGCCGCGCTCATGCGCCGTGGCGGCTGGGCCATTCACATGGTGCCGGGTCTGTTCGGGTCCTACGAGGAGAGCCCCCCGTCCCTGACCGATGTCGCCATCCGTGACCGTCGCTGGTGTCAGGGCAACCTGCAGCACAGCAAGATCCTTGGCACGAAGGGCATGCACTGGGTCAGTCGCGTCCATATGCTGACGGGTATTGGCTCTTATGTCATGTCGCCGCTGTGGCTGCTGTTCCTGCTGTTCGGCATTCTGATTTCGCTCCAGTCCCACTTCTACCATCCCGAATATTTCGGCTCGAAACCGACGCTTTACCCACACTGGCCACGTGTCGATCCGGTTCAGGCAAAGCTCGTCTTCATCGGGACAATGGGCATCCTGCTGGCACCGAAGGCGCTGGCGTTCATCGCCATGATGTTCGACCGCGCGGCCCTGCGTGGCTCAGGCGGCGTGTTCCGACTGGCAGTTTCGATCGTTCTGGAAACGCTGATCGGGGGACTGATCGCGCCGATCGCCATGTTGATCCAGACGTCCGGAGTGATTTCGATCCTGCTGGGGCGTGATTCCGGCTGGAACGCCCAGAACCGTGAAGACGGACGCGTTTCGCTGAAGGAAGTCGCGCACGGCTACTGGATCTATACGGTGTTCGGGCTACTTCTGGCCATCGCAGCCTGGTCGGTCTCGCAGGCTCTGTTCCTGTGGATGACGCCCGTGCTCCTCGGACTGGTTCTGGCTATTCCATTGGCAGCGCTGACGGCAAGCCGGGATGTCGGCCTGGGTCTGCGTCGGGCCGGGTTGCTGCTGATCGAGGAGGAGACCGCTCCTCCGCCAATTCTTCAGCTCGCCATGGCCAATGACGCTGCTCGCGAGCGGGCGGCCCATGCCCCGAATGCCCCGCCCGAAGAGGCTTTCGCCGCTCTGCGTCAGGATCATGCGCTGCGTCAGGCGCATGAGAGCGCCCTTCCCCCGCCCCGTAGGCCGGGAAGCCCGATTGATGCCAATCTTCTGGTCGGGCTCGTGAAGCTGCGTGAGGCGCCATCGCTCCAGGCTGCTCTGGAACGACTGTCCCGTCAGGAAAAAGCCGCTGTCCTCGGTAGTCCCGAAGGTGTCGAACTCATGGAGCGGCTGAAAGGTTGAGCCTTTTCAGTCTTTTTTATACAAAAAAAGCCCCGGCCAGAAGCCGGGGCTTTTTTCATGAGAACTGCTTTCTCGTAAAACCGTCAGATCTCAGTGTCCAACGACAGCCGAATCACCGAGAGACTGGGCCTTCTTGACCAGATCGTTACACGTCGTGACGCGCTTGTCCTTGGGTAGGGTACTGATGTCAAAAACGTTGCCGCCAGCCGTCTGTAGCAAGCCCTTGCCGCCGAGTGAGTAGAACTGGTCGTTCTGTACGTCCGGGCGCTTAGACAGCGTCCGGGACGCCACGATCGGGGACGTACCGAGCACCAGCTTGTGATGCACACAGTAGTAGGTCAACCCGGCAACATTGCCAGCCTGGGCGTTTTCGATGGACGGCAGACCGTCAGCACCCAGCGTACCCGGCGATGCAGCCGTCAGGACATTCTTGCCACCGGCAACGGCCTGAAGGTTGGCGGACGGCAGCGTGGCCTGCGTTCCAGCCGGAATCGTCGGGACGGGGCTGCTCTGCGGGATCGGCGGAACGCCCTGCGCAAATGCGGCACCGGAAATGGACAGACCGGCAGCGGCAAGAACAGCGAAATACTTGTTCGAAATCATAGCAGTCTTCTTTCTGTCTACAGGACGATCTGTTCCTGTCATGAGAGAAGAAACAGAACTCACCTGGTCTGGAACATCGCCTGGGATGCTCCGTTGCATTTGTAACACATGAGGCTCCGAACGGTTTCTTGGAACGTTCTCTTTTTCCTCATGGCCGCCATGCGGGAACTTTCCTAAATCTCCGTTTTATCAGGCTGGATATTCACCTGAGTTTGCCAGAACGCATGGATTGAATGGGCACAGTTTCTGCGTCACAGTTCACCCATGTCACAGATTTCCGATGCCCCCTCCGCCGCTCCAATCCCGCCTGTTGCCAGACGCGATCCCATCACGATGACGCAGCTTGGCCGGATACGCACGGATTCCTATGCCTGGATGAAGGATGAGAACTGGCAGCAGGTCCTGCGAGACCCGTCCGTCCTGCGCGAAGACATCGCCACGCATCTGAAAGCGGAGAACGCCTATGCGGAGGCCGTGCTGGCAGGCATGGAGCCATTGCGCGAGACGCTGCTTCAGGAAATGATCGGTCGCATCCCGCCAGCAGAATCTTCGGTGCCGGTCCCGGATGGCCCATGGGAATATTATGTCCGCTTCGAGGACGGTGCCCAGCATCCCCTGCGAGCCCGTCGACCGCGCGGCGGTGGCGCAGAACAGGTTCTGCTCGATGCTGATGCACTGGCGAAGCAGCACGACTATTACGCGCTCTCGCAGACCGACCATTCCCCCGATCACCGCTATTTCGTCTATGCGGAGGACATTCAGGGCTCTGAAGTCTATCGCATTCAGGTCGAAGATCTGGAAACCCACACGTTCTGCGCTCCGCCCGTCGCGAGCACGACAGGTAGTTTCGCCATTTCGCCCGACAGCCAGTGGCTGTTCTGGATCTACCGGGACGATAATGGCCGCCCGTCCAAGATCTATCGCCGTCCGCTGACGGGGGGCGAGGATGTTCTGGTCTTTGACGAGACCGATCCGGGATTCTTTCTCAGCATCGGGGTCAGTGCATCCCGCAAGTGGATCGTCATCGAACGCGGCGACCATGACACCAACGAGACGCTGCTCATCCCGGCGTCTGATCCCACGGCCCTGCCCGTCGTGGCGGCCCCTCTGGTGCGGGGCGAGCGCTATTCCCTGACGCACTGGAACGACCGCTTCATCATCCTGACCAATGCGGGCGGGGCCGTGGACTTCCAGTTCATGCAGACACCCGACACGGCAACGGGGCGCGAGAACTGGAAACCCTTCGTGCCGTACCGCGAAGGGCATTATCTGCTGGGGGCCAGCGCTTCGCGCGGGCATCTCGCCTGGGCCGAACGGCGGGACGGAAACATCCATATTCTCGTTGTGCCCGAGGGCACGGAAGGCGATATCCGCGCGCAGGCCAAAGCCATCGGCATGGACGAGCCCGCCTATGACCTGACGATGCTGGGCACGCTGGAATATGATGCCCCCATCCTGCGCTACATCTACCAGTCACCGACCAATCCGGCGCACTGGTATGATTACGACATGGCGAGCGGCGAGCGTGTTCTGCGCAAGATCCGCGAAGTCCCGTCCGGCCATGATGCAAGCCGCTACGAAACACGCCGCCTGTTCGCAACATCCCCGGACGGAGCACAGGTTCCCATCACAGTCCTGATGCGCAAAGGGCAGGCTCTGGACGGTTCGGCACCCCTGCTTCTGTATGGATACGGATCTTATGGCATCGCCATGGACGCCGATTTCTCCACGACCGTGTTCAGTCTGGTGGACCGGGGCTGGATCCATGCCATCGCCCATGTGCGTGGCGGGTCCGAAAAGGGCTGGAACTGGTTTCTGGACGGGCGTGGGACGAAGAAGCCCAACACCTTTATCGATTTCATCGCCTGCGCCCGACACCTTGTCTCGGAAGGCTATGGCGCGGCGGGGCGTATCGTCGCACAGGGCGGGTCCGCTGGCGGTCTGCTGATGGGAGCAATCACGAACATGGCGCCCGAGCTTTTCGCGGGCATCGCCGCGCAGGTGCCGTTCGTGGACATGCTCAACACCATGTCCGACGTCTCCCTGCCGCTGACGCCGCCGGAATGGCCGGAATGGGGCAATCCGCTGGAAGATCCCGCCGCCTATGATCTGATCGCCAGCTATTCGCCTTATGACAACATCGCGTCCAAAGCGTACCCGCCGGTTCTGGCGATGGGTGGCTTGTCCGATCCGCGCGTGACCTACTGGGAGCCCGCAAAATGGATCGCCAAGCTGCGCGAAGTGACGTCCGGCGGCCCGTTCCTGTGCCGCATCAACATGGAAGCCGGGCACGGCGGTTCGTCCGGCCGCTTCAAAAGACTGGAAGAAGTCGCCCTCGTTCAGGCCTTCGCCATCTGGGCAATCGACAAAGCCTGAAAAGAACTCAACGAATAAAAGTTTTTGGTGAATTTTTTCAAAAAGCTTCGAAGCTCTTCGCCTTTTTGAAAAAAGGCGGAACCCAAAAACTTTTATTCCAAAATCATTATCGGTGCCCAAACAGATGGCGGACGTCGTCGCCGAAATGCTGGAAGGCGGCGTGGGTGGAGCGGTGACGGCGGTTGCCCTCTTCTGACACGACCGTCACGGTGGCCGTCATGCCGGCGGCAAGCGTCAGGTCATCGGGGATCTTGTCGATCTTCACGCGGACCGGGATACGCTGCGCCAGACGGACCCAGGTATAGACCGGGTCCACTTCCGGCAGACCCTGCTTGTTCACCAGCGCGTTGTTGCTGGCGATACCCCGGGTGATGCTCTCGACATGGCCGAAGAGCGGATCGTGGTAGCCCATCAGATCCATGCGGACGAGATCGCCTTCGTCGAGGTCATGAACCTTGGTTTCCTCGAAATAGCCGTCCACCCAGTAGGAACTGGTGTCGATGATGTGGATGTTGACCACGCCCGCCGTTGCGAAGTCACCGGGACGCATGATGAGGTTGGTCACGATGCCGTCGATGGAACTGCGGACTTCCGTTCGCTCCAGATTGATCTCGGCCTGACGCTCGGCAGCCTGCGCGGCGGCATACTGGGCCTGCATTTGCTGGGACAGGGCCTCATACTGCCGCTTTTCCTCAACCGAGACGGCTGTGCCAGGGATGGCCTTGCGCCACTGAGCCTGAACGACACGGAATTCCAGATCGGCCTTGCGCTCGGCAACGCGCGCTTTGGCCGTATCGAGCGCGACCTTGAAGTCGAACGGATCAATGACATACAGCACGTCCCCCTTGTGGACGAACTGGTTGTCCTTCACCCGCACTTCGAGGATCTGTCCCGAGACGCGCGGCGCGATATTGGCGACCTGCGCACGCACCTGTCCGTTCCGGGTCCAGGGAGAGGCCGTGTAGTAATCCCACAGAATGACGACCACGAGAGCCGCCACCACGAGAATGCAGAGCGTGATGGTCAAGCGGATCAGGCGATGGGCACTGGCAAGCACGGGACGGTCACCTTGGTTTCAGAGGAAAGATACAAACTGGAGTTTCAGGCGAAAAATCAAAGGATCAGGGTGTAGATGCCGATCAGACAGATCAGGATGCCGAACTGGGCCAGCGGCGGGTCCCAGACGAAGCGCCAGAGGTCAAACCAGCCCATGATCCAGCGCAGGATTCCGAGCGTGATCAGTGCCAGCGCCAGATTGATGACGAAGGCCGAAACCAGCACGCCATCAAGGTCGACGACCTGTGTCATTACCATCGCTTGCGTCCTATCCCGTAGTGATGCACGGCCGAACGGTTCAGGCGGACCATGGTCCGGACCGCTTCCAGACCGCCGATACAGTTGATGATCATGGACTGCTCTTCGCGGATGCCTTCGGAAAGGCGTTCGAAAAACATGGCCTGAAGTTCGGGGATTTCAGCCTCCAGAAGGCCGAGCTTGTCATGAGCCAGCAGGCGCCGCACATGACGGACCATGGGTTTGAGACCGTGCAGATGTCCGGCCTCATCCAGATAGTGCCGGACGCGTGCGATCGTGCTGGAAAAATCTTCCAGCGCCACGAAGCGGTTGAAAACGCGCCGGGAGCGCAGACCGGGGCCCTGCATCCGGTCCGTCCACATCAGGAACTGGCTGAGGCGTTCATATTTCCGGCTGAGCAGCGGCGGCCCCATCCGCTCGCCATGTCCGGCAAGCTGTGTTTCCAGATCATAGGCGATGGAGACCGCCAGCCGGAAACGATGCCGTCTCGCGGTGGGCGGCCAGAGCAGAACCAGCAGCACGAAGGAGAGCACCGCCGCCATGGCATAGAACGTATTGCGGGTAATGAAGGCCAGCGGATCATAGTTGTGGTGATTGCCGAGCCCGATGAACACCAGAAAGAACACGCCGTAATTGAAGCCGATGGCGCTGGTTTTCGGGTTCATCAGCAGCAGGCAGGACACGATGGTCTGCGGCAGGAGGACCAGCGCCAGACCCAGCATGCTTTCCACATGCGGCAGGATCATGAAGTCCAGCCAGGCGGCCACGAGAATACCCGCGGGCATGCCGATGATCGCCCCCTTGCCGAACTGCGCGGTGTCGATTGCCGTGGATGCCAGCGTCAGAACCAGCGCCGTCTGCGACAGGGCCGTGACGGAGGCCGGAATGCTCGACGCGAGACAGAGCGCAGAGGCGACACTGAACCCTAGCAGGACCCGCATCGCATTGATGAACGCAGTCACATAATCTGGATTGCTCTCCAGATGAGCCAGCTTGAGCGCATCGCCCGCCGGTGTCGCGCGCAGGAGCGTGTTCATGCCGGTGCGGATGTGCAGACGGTTACTGAGCAGCGTCGCACTGCGTTCCAGAAACCAGGCTTCCCGCGCCGAGGGGACGAAATCCGGGTCTTCCTTGCGGATGCCATCCAGAATCGTGTCCATCGTCTCAATGCGAGTCGTGCCGTCCTCGGAGCGCTCATGCCAGGCACGGATATGGCGGATCAGAAGATCAGAAATGCCGCCGGTTTCGAGCAGCCAGGCAATCGCGCGACTTGTAGTCAGAACCGTCAGCATGCCGATAATGCCCAGACGCGCTCCCGCCATCCGCAGACGTCCACGCTCTACTTCGGTCCGCGCATAGGAAATCTGAGTCATGAGCGCGAGGATCTCGCCGCTCAGCCCAATCATCTCTTCTGGTGTGGCGATCGGTTCGCCCATGATGGCGGATTTACCGGTCTGACGCACGCGATGGGACAGCGTCTCCATGGCCTTGGACAGCCTGCGCCAGGCTTCCGGAGAGCCTGAGAGGATGTTCACAACGGCAATGGATGCCACGCCGATGGCAATGTCAGAAGCGCGTGCGATGCTGACGGGATAGATATTCTGCGGGTCATCCATCGTGGGGATGGCCACCAGCGCGACCGTATAGCCCGCCAGAAGCGCCCCATAGGACCGGAAATCGCGCTCCAGCGAGCCTACGAACGCACAGGCTGAAATCCAGAGGGCTGCGCCCCCCAGCGAGAGGGCGCGCTCCTCATTGAACATCGCGACGAGAATGATGGAGACGCTGACGCCCAGCACGGTGCCGGCAAGGCGGTAGAACGCCTTGGACAGCGCCTGACCACGCAGGGGCTGCGCCAGGATCATGACGGTCACGCCTGCACTGGCAGGCGAATCAAGCTGGGACCAGAAGGCCGTTCCGAGCGCCAGGACAAGTGCAAACCAGGTCCTGAGACTGAACTGGAGCCATCCCGGGCGAAGAACTGACTGTAGTGCTGTGGTCAAGAGCGTTGCTCCCCACCCGGCACAGACTTCATCAGAAACAGTCCCACGGCCCTCGTTACCAGAATCAGACTTCAAACCTTAGGAGCGCTTGCCCGGAAAAGTTAGTCCTCAAATCTTCTGGACACGTTTTGACAGACAAACCCTCGCGCGGATGTGTCCGTCTGCAGACTAGTCTTCTTCAGCAGGCAAGGCGTTACAGGCCGCAGTGAGCTTGGGGTCGGGATGATCCGTGGTGCTGCGGCAATAGGTTCGGGCATCGGCACCACACATATTCGTGACATCCTCCATTTCGGAGGACAGGACATCACGCGCCACGCCGATATCCTGATTGTGCTCGGGATCAATGCCCTCTTCCTTGCCAAGCGCCGTCTGCGCCTTGTGCATCTCCTTGAGCGCATTGATGCAGGAATCGCCTGCCGCGTCCGGATTGGTCTGCAACACCCGCAGGATCTTGTTGATGGCGAATCCCTGCTGGTTGATCGTGGGATCGTCGTCATTGGTCTTGGCGTCGCCGTCATCGGCCCGGGCCATGACGGGCGCAGCCAGGGCGACGGCGAGAGGAAAAAGGGCCAGCAGACGGGCGGGACGGGAATGGCGCTTGATCATGCTCCTTACGTTAGGAGAAAATATCGCCGCAACAAAGAGCCGGAACGCCGCTGTTGCAGCATGTTGCAAAAGGGCGACAGCAAGGAATTCCGCCGTCCGGACGGCTTGCCAGCTTGACTCTCCAGAGCGGGATCGGTAAGCGGGGCCATTCTTTCGCGGGCGTTCCGGCCCGCTGTCCGGTCCGCAAGGGCCTTACCCGTCGAGAGCCTGATCACCATGAAGATCCGCAACAGCCTGAAGTCCGCCAAGGTCCGCGACAAGGACTGCCGCGTTGTCCGCCGCCGCGGCCGCGTTTACATCATCAACAAGAAGAACCCGCGCATGAAGGCTCGCCAGGGCTGAACCCCTTGGTCTGCCGGATGACAGACGAACGGCGCTGGCTGATGACTGGCGCCGTTCTGCTTTGTATCCCGGCCCTGACATGTCTGCCAGTTCGGGCTGAACCTGCGGCAAATCCGCCGGTTTCCAGCCCCGCAGCCCCTCCGGCTGCATCGCCTGTCCAGCCTGCTCCCGCAGCAGGGACTGCGAAGGCCTCTCCCAAATCCCCGACATCCCATCCCCGCCGCACACTCCACGATCGCCTTGTGGAGGCCGAGACGGCTCTCGCCATGGCCGGGAATGAAAAGCAGGCCGGTGAAATCGCCGACCGTGCGGAAGGACTCCGCAGCCGTGCCCTGACCGGCAGCGTGCAGATGCTGATCAGCGATTCGCATGATGCGCTGGAGAAACATGATTTCCAGCGGGCGCAGGATGATCTGACCTCCGCCATCACCATCCAGCCCGACCAGTCCATCCTGTATCGCCAGCGCGCAGCCATCCGTCTGATGGCCGGTGACAATAATGGCGCCATCTCGGATCTGGGCGTTGAGCTTCAGGCCGATCCCGGCGATCCAACGGCCTGGGGGATGCTCGCCGAAGCCGAACACGACCGCAATGAACCGGATGCAGCGTTGCAGGCCTTCCATCAGATGATACTGCTGAATCCGAAATCACCCGATTCTGACAAACAGCTCAAAAAGCTGGAAAAGGCCCGCGACGGCCAGCAGGACTGAGGCTCCGCACGGCGTCTCTCTGTCGTTGCTCTGGCAACCCCTTGTATTGCCGGGTGTTCATCCCCTGATTCTTTTTTTCAGGAGATTTTCGCATGACAAAGCATTCCCCCGCCCATGCAACCGCTATCCCCGAGGCCGGTTCCAAGAAGAGCTGCTGCTCCAAGATGAAGACCTGCTGCCAGAAGGCCACGCGCGCCCGTGAAATCGGCCTTGCCGGCATGACCGCCATGGCGACCTTCGGCCCCAAGCGCTTCCGTCCTTACTTCCAGCAGATCCTTGCCGTCATCGCGGTCGTCACCGCCACAGTCGAGTTCTTCCGCAAGCGCAAGGGCTGATTTTCCAGCCTTAAAGAAAGGAGATGGGGTCGATATCAATGTCGACCTTTGCTCCGCCGGTCGGTTTAATATCGGCCAGCCATTCCCGCAAGATCGGCTGCACGGCGATGCCCCGCATCGTCCGCAGTAACAGCCGCCTGCGATGCCGTCCGCGCAGGACGGCAAGCGGGGCCGGAGCCGGTCCCAGAACCTGCACCCCTTCCCGCTCCGGAGCAGCCAGTGCAATGTCCCGCGCCAGTGCATCCGCAGCTTCGGCACTTGGCGCGCTGACGATCAGTGCAGCCAGCCGTCCATAAGGCGGCCAGAAGGACGGACGTCTCTGTTCGGCTTCCTGTTCCATGAAGGTCTGGAAATCGTTGGAAACCAGCGCCGTCATGACCGGATGCTCGCCGACATAGCTCTGTAACAGCACGCGCCCGCGATGCTCGGCACGGCCCGCACGCCCCGCGACCTGATGCAGAAGCTGCACGGTCCGCTCCGCCGCCCGCAGATCGCCGCCGCCCAGCCCCAGATCGGCATCGACGACACCCACGAGCGTCAACTTGGGGAAATGCCAGCCCTTGGCAACAATCTGCGTGCCGATGATAAGATTGACCTCTCCGTCCGAAATCTTCCGGACTGCTTCCGCCGTGGTGGCGGGAGAACCGAGCGTATCAGACGACATCACCAGCAGTTTCGCGTCCGGAAACCGGAGCTTTGCCTCTTCCGTAATGCGTTCGATCCCCGGCCCAATGGGCACGAGCGAGTTCTCCGCGTGACATTCCGGACAGTCCTTCGGAATCCGCTCGGTATGCCCGCAGTGATGGCAGGTCAGGATACCCCGCGCCCGGTGTTCCACCAGCCAAGCCGAACAGTTCGGGCACTGCATCCGGTGCCCGCACGCCCGGCAGAGCGTCAGCGGTGCATAGCCACGCCGGTTGAGGAACAGCATGGCCTGCTCCCCCTTCTCCAGCGTCTCGTCGATTGCGGTACACAGCTTGGGCGACAGGAACAAACCGCGCTCCGGCGGATCGGCGCGCATATCCACAAGTGAGACATCCGGCAGGGTCGCGCCTCCATGTCGCGCGGTCAGGAGTTCGTGCCGATAGCGACCGCTCTCTACATTCGCGAGCGTTTCAAGTGATGGCGTCGCGGAGACGAGAATGGCCGGTGCATCCGCCAGACGGGCGCGGACGACCGCCATGTCGCGACCGTGATACATCACGCCCTCTTCCTGCTTGAAGGCGCTTTCATGCTCCTCGTCCACCACGACGAGGCCCAGATCGGTAAACGGCAGGAACAGCGCCGAACGGGCACCGACCACAACGCGTGCACTGCCTTCCGCCACCGCCCGCCATGTCTCGCGCCGCCTTTTGGCTCCGAGATCGGAATGCCAGACGGCGGGCTCAGCGCCGAAGCGGCGGATGAAGCGGTCCGTCCACTGGGCGGAGAGCGCGATTTCCGGCAGCAGGACCAAGACCTGCTTTCCCTTGGCCAGACAGGCCGCCACGGCCTCGAAATAGACTTCCGTCTTACCCGATCCGGTCACGCCTTCCAGCAGCGTGACCTGAAATCGTCCGGCTTCGACTGGCCCGCAGAGTTCCTGTGCGACTTCGGCCTGTTCTTCGGAGAGCTTTGGCGCGCCATGGCTCGGGTCCGGCGTTGCGAACGGGGCGGCCACAGCAATAACGGCCTCGCGCAGCAGGCCAGAACTGGCCAGCCCACGGATCACGGCAGCACTTGCCCCGCTTCGGGAGCTCAGCTCGGCGGTCGTCATGGGCGTGGACGAGGCAAAATTGAGCACGGAGCGACGGGCCGGCGTGATACGCAGATCACCCTCGGGCATCTCTGTCCGTACCCAGCCCAGAGCAGGTTTCGGCGCGTCCTTCAGATGGATACGCGTCGCCATTGCCAGCACCAAGCCCGGCGGGGTCAGCGTATAGGCCGCGACCCAGTCGATGAAACGGCGCAGGCTCTGCGGAAGAGGCCGAACATCCAGTTTCCCGATCACAGGACGCAGACGCGCAAGCGGAACCTCACGGCCGACCGGTAACGCAAAATCGGCAGGCAGGGTGCGATCGGTTTCCCAGACACAGCCTACGGTTTCGCGTCGGCCCAGCGGGACCGTGACAAGGTCTCCGGGCTCAAGCGACATGGGCGCAAGGTAATCGAGCGGCCCCGGAAACGGCAGCGGCACGAGCACCGAAACGCGCGTTCCGGTGGAAGGTGGCTTTCGCCGGGGATCAGGCTTGGATAGGCTGCTGGATGCCATGACCGTATCTAACCTCCCACGCTCCGAAATGCCATGACGGCCACATTAATGGCGCTCGATGCCCTGCGCGACTGGACCGAATGGTTGACGCATGAGAAGCGCTCCAGCCCGCGCACCGTCGAGGCCTACCGCCACGATATCCTGCTGGCACTCACTTTCTTTCAGCAGCATCTGGGCGGCGAGGTCACGCTGGCGGACTTAGGGAAACTCTCGCTTGCCGATCTGCGCGCCTGGCTGGCCCATGAAACGGCCCGCAGCGAAAAACCGACGCGCCGCGCCACCAGCGCCGACTCGCGGGCACGATCCCGGGCGCGACATGTCTCGGCCTTGCGCTCGTTTTACCGGTATCTGGCCCTGCGGCACGATCTTTCCAACCCGGCCCCTTCCCTGCTCGCCACACCGCGTATGAAAAAGCGTCTGCCCCGCCCGCTGGGACAGGAAGCCGCTCTGGCCGCGGCGGAAGGCATTTCCGATGATGCCGAGACCAGTCAAGGCGCCCTGCGGGACCGGGCGCTGTTCACGCTGCTTTATGGCACCGGGCTGCGAATTGGCGAGGCGCTCTCGCTCGACATCCGGGACCTGACCAATGCGGGACAAAACATGCTGCGCGTAGTCGGCAAAGGCGGCAAGGAACGGCTCGTGCCCCTGCTTCCGGCCGTGATCGAGGCACTGGAAAGCTGGAAAGCGGCCCATCCCTCTCCCGCGCCCGATGCGCCCCTGTTCTGCGGTGTGCGCGGCGGACGGCTCAATCCCGGCGTGGCCCAGCGCGCCATGCGGAACTGGCGCAAGGGCGAAGGCTTGCCCGATTCCGCAACGCCCCATGCCCTGCGCCATTCCTTTGCGACCCATCTGATGGAAGGCGGGGCCGACCTGCGCACCATTCAGGAACTGATGGGCCATGCCAGCCTTTCCACCACGCAGGCCTATACGCTGGCGGATGAGAAGCACCTGCTGGATGTCTGGCGCAAGGCCCATCCGCGTTCGGGTCAGGGATCATGAAACGCGCACTGCCAGCCGCCCTGTTTCTAGGCATGACGCTGTGTGCAACAACCGTTCAGGCCGCCCCGACCTGCGAGATGGCCCCGGCCGTCGTCCTGCCGCTGCGCGATGATGGCGGCTATCTGAGCGTGCCGGTCACGGTGAACGGGCAGGATGCCTCGATGATCGTGGATACCGGTTCCGAAGGCAGCCTCATGACGCCGCAGGGCGTCTTGGCGCTGCACCTGCCGGCCGATCCCGAACATCGCACGATGATGCAGGGCCCCAATGGCAGCCCGCGCCTCGTACCGAATATCCGCATTCAGGACCTCCGGCTGGGAACACGTTCGGCAAGCGAGCTTCCTTTGGGTATGGGGACGATGGCCGTCGGCATCCTGCCAGGTTCGCCCATGATCCGGCCACCCGTTTACGGTCTGCTGGGGGCGGATGTGCTGGCAGATTACGATCTGGAATTCGATGTTCCACATCAGCGCCTGACGCTCTGGACGGTGCACCTGAATTCCAGCGTCTGCCATCAGCCTCCTGCCTGGAGCGGACACTGGACGACAACCCCCGTACAACGTCAGTCCGGACGCCTGATGGTGGCCTTTACGCTGGATGGCGTGAAAGGTACGGCCCTACTCGACAGCGGTGCGCGCTCGCATATCGTCAGCACGGATTTCGCCCACCGCATCGGCCTGACCGACGAGAAGCTCGCCCTGGATCCGGGCGGCCTGACGGCGGGCGTGGACCTCGGGGAACGCCAGTATCACTGGCATCGTTTCGGACAACTGGAACTGGGCGGCACCGTCTGGACACATCCCGTCCTGACCGTCGCCCCCGTCCACGATCAGGCCGACATGCTTCTAGGCTCGGACTGGTTCGCCCATCACGAGATCTGGCTGTCCTACGCCACGAAGAAGCTTTTCTTCCGGTAAAACCGGACGCTACCCTAAATCGCTGTTCACCGTAATGCTGTCCAAACAGGATGGACCATGGGCCTGTTCAGGGAGTGGAAACATTACATGCCGCCAGCGGCCCTGAAACAACATGTACGGACAAGAAACACCATCAGTGCAGCCCATCAACATTTTTCCAGAGCCGAACTGTCTCTTCATCATGTCCGAAGAAATGCAAATTTCCGTGGCTATTTTCATGACCAGGACCGAAGATTTACCCCCAAACCTGAAGTCGAGATGCGATACAGAGACGTCTTTGATGCGAAAGTCTTTTGCTTCGCAACTCTGTGACGCGCATTTCAAGGATACACCAAGAATTCTTGATACCTTCCGGGGACTTAAAGGTTGTGCAGAATCCAGCTCCTTAACAGCGGCACTCAGCGCAATAGCCTGTTGAGAGTTACCCTCGGGTGTCGTGGCAGCTGTTAGAAACATGAGCCCTGATACGAACGTTCTTTGTATCATTCTCTTTGGAATAAACATGTCGATCATTCGCAAATGGCAAACACTACGATGGGCTTCCAAAAGCGGATTGGCACGATTTTCCGTAGAGCAGATCATAACTGCATCGCATCTTCCGCCACAAAAAAAAGCCCCTTCCCGAAGGAAGGAGCTTTTTCTGAAAAGCGGTGCTCATTCACCTTTGAGGCGTGAATTGCACTGCGACCAGTAGCCGCCGCCCTTCTGGATCCATTTCAGCGATCCGTTGCCGCCATTGGCCTTGTTGGCGTTGTACTGGGCCACGCAGGTCTTCTGACGGGCCTTGCCAGCGGAGAGCTTGCTGAACTCCGGCGAGATGGCCGTCGGGAACACGACGTTGCCCGAAGACGCAACGGAAGCCTTCGGAGCGATCGGCGCCTTTGTCCCGGCCGGAGAGGAGTCCGGTCCTGCGGCCGTTGCGGGAGCCGCGGGCGTTGCCGTGGTCGTCGGGGTTGCGCCGGATGCGGCCGCCGGGGCAGCAGCGTTAGACGTGTCACCACAGCTTGCGGCCTTGAACGCCTTGTAGGACTGGCCGTTCAGGGAGCCGTTCTGCTTGGCGGTCTTGAATGCGGCATGGCAGTCCTTGGCGGTCAGCGCATGGGCGGGAGCAACGCTCAGACCAAAGGCCAGAAGGGCAGCAAGTGACAGACCCGAAAAGACTTTTGTAAATGTCATGCAGAAAGAACCTTCATTCTGAAATCAGCGGGAGACTGCAGCCTCCCGCGCGTTTTACTGCCGGATGACTGCAATCAGTTGATGCGCTCACCATGCAGGACCATGTCGAGGCCTTCAAGTTCCTCTTCCGGCGAGACCCGCAGTCCCATTGCCATGTCCAGAACCTTCAGGATCACGGTTGTCATGATGACACACCATATCACCGTGACACCTACGGCCTCGATCTGCGCAATGACCTGATGTACGCTGGCGACCGTCCCCTCCGGATTGGAGGCCGAAGCCGAAAGCGGACCATAAGCAAACGCACCGGTCAGGATCGCGCCGATAATGCCGCCCGTGCCGTGGACACCGAAAGCATCGAGACTGTCGTCATAGCCGAAGCGGTGCTTGAGCCAGGTGGCGCTCCAGAAGCACATGGCACCGGCAATGAAACCGATCACGACCGCACCGCCCGGCAGCACGAAGCCAGCCGCAGGCGTGATGGCGACCAGACCGGCCACAGCACCCGAGATGATGCCCAGGGCCGTCGGCTTGCCGGTACGGGCCCATTCGACGATCATCCAGGCCACGCCACCCGCAGCGGCAGCGACCTGCGTCGTCAGCATGGGCATGCCCGCCCGGCCATTGGCACCCAGCGCGGAACCAGCATTGAATCCGAACCAGCCGACCCAGAGCAGGGATGCGCCGATGATGGCATAGGTCAGGTTGAACGGAGACAGGTCTTCGGTCCCAAGACCTTTGCGGCGTCCGAGAATGATCGCGCAGACCAGACCGGCCACACCGGAATTGATGTGCACGACCGTGCCACCAGCGAAGTCCACCGCGCCAAGCCCTGCAACCCAGCCGGTCGGGCTCCAGACCCAGTGTGCAACCGGGGCATAGACGAGCAGCAGCCAGGCTACCGTGAAGACGCACATGGAGGAGAACTTCATGCGCTCGGCATAGGCGCCGGTGATGAGGGCCGGAGTGATGACAGCGAACGTCATCTGGAACATCATGTAGACGCTCTCGGGGATCGTCATCGGCACGGCGGCAGGCGTGCCCGCACCGAGCGTGAAGGCGGAATCAACACCCTCATGGAAGTTGTCCGCCACACCCCGCAGCATGGCACGGGACAGGTCCCCAATCCACGGCGAACCGGTCGAGAAAGCCAGACTATAGCCCGCGACCATCCAGACCAGACTGCCAATACAGCAGATCATGAAGGACTGGATCAGCGTCGCAAGCACATTCTTCTTGCGGACCATGCCGCCATAAAACAGCGCCAGACCGGGAATTGTCATCATCAACACAAAAGCCGTGCTGACGAGCATCCAGGCCGTATCACCCGTATCAATGGGCGCGGCGGCCGGGGCCGCCTGAGCGAGCGCAGGGAGAATGGCGGTGCCGGCTGCGATGGACAATGCGCCGCGCTTCAGCGCACAGGCGGCCATCAGAGAGCGCCCTCGCCGGTTTCTCCCGTACGGATCCGGATAAGCTGGTCAAGGCTGGAGACCATGATCTTGCCATCACCGATCTTGCCGGTGCGGGCTGCAGTCATGATGGCCTCGATCACGTCCTCGGCGATCGTATCGGAAACAGCGACCTCGATCTTGAGTTTGGGCAGGAAGCTGACATGGTACTCGGCACCGCGGTAGATTTCGGTCTGGCCCTTCTGGCGGCCGAAACCCTTGACCTCGGTAACAGTCAGACCCTGCACCCCAAGCGGGGTCAGGGCTTCGCGGACGTCATCGAGCTTGAACGGTTTGATGATGGCAGTAACGAGCTTCACGAACGGCATATCCTCGTTGCGGTCTGGCAATCTGTATCAGAGTATGCCCCAGATCATGCCAGTCTCATAATGATATTGGCAGACCGCCCATGCCGTTTTCGCCGAAATTTTCCTGAACTCCGGATGCTGTTGCCCAAACGCTTCTCCTCAGGAGCGTCCGGGCATCGCTGCGGGCGGGGAAGCCGGCATGTCCGGGCCGTGATAGGGGCCATCCTGCGGACGGTTGACCGGCGGGGCAACCAGATTATCCGGCCAGGGGCTCTGGTCCGGCGTCCCGGAGACAATGGCGGTGCGGCCACGCGGCAGACATTCCGGCATTTCCGTGCGCAGACGCCGCAGCATGCGCTCGCGGATGTCGCAGCCCAGATTCCACATCCCGTTCGCATCGGCCGCCCCTGCGATCAGACGGATGGAAATGACCTGCGCATTGGTATCTGCAATCTGACAGCCGATGGAGGTCTTGTCCTGATCCCAGTCCGGGCACTTCGCCAGTTCCTCGAAATAGATCTCCCGCAGGCGCTCGACCGGCGTCTGATAGTCCAGCCACAGGAACAGCGAGCAGATCAGAGACGGCGAGCTGTGCGTCCAGTTCTGGAACGGGTTTTCCAGGAAGTACGAGATCGGCACGATGTAACGGCGACGGTCCCAGGTGCGCAGGACGACATAGGTCGCGTTGATTTCCTCAACCCAGGCCCAGTCCCCGTTCGGGATCAGCATGTCCTCCATGCGGATCGGCTGGGTGACGGCGATCTGGATGCCTGCAATCAGGTTCGACAGGGCCGGACGGGCGGAGAGACCGACGATCAGGGAGGCGGCCCCAGCGGACGCAAACAGCGAGACGCCGAATTTCTGCACCGAGTGAAACACCATCAGCGAGGACGCCACCGTCAGCACACCAAAGGATATTTCGATCAGTCTCCGTAAAACGCGGATCTGCGTCTGGTGCGAGCGCGCGGTGATGTCGTCCGCATGTTCCTTGGCCGTGATGCGGTTGAGATACTGGTCCGTCAGCAGACGGAACGTCTTGATGATGCCGAAGCCGAGATTGAGAATGAACAGGCACAGGAAAGCCTGTTCCAGAAAGGTCATCGTCGCAGGCGTGAAACCGGTGGTGGCCTGAAGAGCAGCACTGGCGGCGATGATCATCAGGAAGTTGCGGATGGTCGTCCGCAGGCGCGCAATGATCGCATGAATGAACTGGATGCGGCGCAGGCCCGGCAGGCGCGGCAGGGCATCCGTGATGACGCGGCTGAACAGCAGTGCAATCCCCGCCGCCAGAAGCAGCAGCATGATCGAACCCAGCGGGGCGGGAAGCCAGTCCAGAAGGTGCCCGACCCGGCTCATGGAATTGACGTAGGAATGTTCGATCATGCGCTGTGCGGTTCCCTTCCCCTGCATATTCAAAATCTGTCCCTTCCCGGCATGCTGTCAGGAAAGGGAGATGTGCGGCAGAGGCGCAGGCCTTTCTTCCGCGAACGGTCATGATGACGCAGGACAGAACATCAGCGGGAATGAATTGTTCCCTGCCAGCCGTCCGTCATGCGAAATTACCGGAAGAAAAGGCTCTCCCGCAGGATGACAGTGAAGCACAGCAATGGCAGTTTGGGTGAAATTTTCCCGGCGCAGGCGCTTTCGGCATCATGATTGACTTCGAAAAACCTGCATCCCGCCACCTTCCTTTACCGCTATAGTTTCCGGTTTTCAGGAGCACTCATGGGGTATGACCTCAATATTACCCGCGACCCTGTCTGGACAGGACGTCCGGGACGCGGCCTGACGCTGGAGGAATGGTTTGATGTCATTCAGCGCGATGACGAACTCTGCTTCGCCCCCTCGCCCGATCCGCGGAAATATCCCTCCTGTGATGCCGAATGGCTGGCCCATCCCAAACCTGAAGAGACACCGCAGGGGACGCGGTTCTTCTGGTGCGGTGGCAACGTCACCTACAAATATCCGGACGAGTACCAGATCATCAAAATGGTTCAGATCAGCCACAGGCTGAACGCGATCGTCATAGGCGATAACGGCGAACGCTATGATCTGGATGAGCACGGGAAGCTGGTCGTAGACGAAAGCGCCCCTTCTCCGCAGCCGGGAGCGGTGGCTTACGGTATTGGCTGCAATCCATGCTCCAACTTTACGAAGGCCATAGCGGCTTCCGGAACGCCGGATGGCCTCATGTTCTACCAGTGGTATCTTGGGGTGGTTACAGCCGTGAATGCTGTCCGATACCACGATGGCAAGTCAGTCATGACGTTTTCCCTGACACCAGAATTCGTCAGGGAAGATCAGATTTTTCTTGTGCAATACTGCCAGGAGCATCCGGACCGGCTGTTTCATCAAGCCGCTCTGGCGCTTGTGCGGTTGCGGCAGGCGCGCTGCGGGTCATAACGTGCGCCCTCTTCCGCTCAAACCGTCGCAGGAGTAGGACAGGGGCAGGGAGATGAGTACGATGAAAAAAACCCATTACGACCTCTGCATCAACGGTGCCGGCCCGGTGGGCGCTACGCTGGCGTGTCGTCTGGCGGCAGAGGGCGTGCGCGTCCTGCTCATCGACCGCAATGCCCTGCCCGGCATGGAAGACCCCGCACTGGATGGCCGGGCCTATGCCATCGCGGAAGGCTCCCGCCGGATGCTGGCGGATGCCGGAATCTGGGACAATCTGACCAGCGTCGCCCAGCCGATCCATGAGATCCTCGTGGCGGACGGACGCCCGCATGAGGCTCCTTCCCCGCTGACGCTGCATTTCGGCCCCGAAGATGCGCCCGAAGGTCAGAGTTTCGGCTGGATGGTCGAGGCGCGGGACCTGCGTCTGGCGATCAACCGGACACTAACGCAGTATGACAGCCTCGATGTCCATGCACCGGATCTGGGAAGCTTCACGTTCCATCCGGATCATGTTTCCATCCGTCTGGCCTCCGGGAAAACCGTGACCGCGAAGCTGGCCGTAGCGGCGGAAGGACGTCGCTCCCCGCTGCGTCGTCAGGCGCGGATCGGGCTGACCAAGATCCCCTATAACGAGTACGGCATTGTCGCGACGATTGCGCATGAAAAGCCGCATCATGGCGTGGCGCTCGAATATTTCCTGCCCGAAGGCCCGTTTGCCCGCCTGCCCATGCCCGGCACAGCCGAGCACCCGCACCGCTCCGCCATTGTCTGGGCCGAGGGCGAAGGCCGCGCCCAGCGTTTCCATGACCTGCCGGATGAAATCTTCGGACGCGAAATCAAGGCCCGTATGGCGAACGAGGATCTGGGCGAGATCACACCCGTCGGCCGTCGCTGGATCTATCCGCTCTCGGCCCAGTACGCCCAGAGCTATATCGGCCCACGTCTGGCACTCGCCGGTGACGCCGCACACGGCATCCATCCGATTGCCGGTCAGGGTCTGAACATCGGCTTCCGGGACGTGATTTCGCTGGCGAACCTGCTGATCGAGGCCCACCGAAACCGCAAGGACATGGGCAGTCGCGAGCTTTTGGTCCGCTATCAGCGCAACACCCGCCCCGGCAACATGGCAATGCTCGCCGCGACGGACGCGCTCGAGCGCCTGTTCGGTAATGACAATCCCGTTCTGCGCCGTCTGCGTGACATCGGCATCGCAGGCGTCCAGCGCTTCCCTGCCCTGCGCCGGGCCTTTGTGCGAAAGGCCATGGGTGTATGACGGGAGCGCCCGAACAGGCCCCTGCCCCGGACAGAACGTCGGATCTCACCGCCTTCTGGAAGGACATGCAGTCTCAGGCGTGCAGTTGCCATGACCCGCTGATCCAGGATGTCTTTTCCACCAATATCGGCGATCACCCGGACTTTCCGTCCGCACTGGCCTCCCTGCTGGGTACGAAACTGGCGGACCGCTCCATCCCGGCAACGACGATCACCCGTCTCGTCGCCTCGGTCCTGAGTGCGGAGCCAGAAATCGCGGAAACGGCGGCCTCCGACATTCTGGCGACCTATGACCGCGACCCGGCCTGCCCGGACCTCGTCACGCCCTTCCTGTTCTTCAAGGGATGGCAGGCGCTTCAGGCCTACCGGATTTCACACCATCTCTGGACGAAGGGCCGTCAGCATCTGGCCCATCATTTCCAGAGCCGGATCAACGAACTCTTTGCCATCGACATCCACCCGGCAGCCCGGCTCGGGCGGCGTCTGAGCATCGATCATGGAACGGGGATCGTCATCGGCGAGACAAGCATCGTCGAAGATGATGTTGCGCTGTTTCAGGATGTGACGCTCGGGGGCACGGGCAAACTGACCGGCAACCGTCATCCTATCGTACGCCGGGGTGCCATGATCGGATCGGGCGCCAAGATTCTCGGCCGCCTCATTATCGGTGAATATGCCCGGATCGGGGCTGCCTCGGTGGTGCTGGAAGATGTGCCCGCCTATTCCACCGCCGTCGGCAACCCGGCCAGGATCGTGGGCACCACGCCCCGGCCGGCCTGAAGCGGCTTCAAGTTAGGTCCGGAGCCTTCACCCCGGACCCGGCCGATTTTTACTGGTTCGAGAATTTGAACGTTGTCGTGTAATCGAAGGTCTGTCCCGGCTTCAGCTCGGTCGTCGGGAAAGACGGGTGGTTCGGGCTGTCAGGATAGTGCTCGGCCTCGAACGCAATCGCGTCGCCCTGACGATAGGCATGACCGGACACACCGGCATAGCCGCCATCCAGCGAGTTGGACGTATAGACCTGCAGACCCGGCTGGTTCGTCAGGATTTCCATAGTCCGGCCTGAACGCGGATCATAGACCTTGCCTGCCAGACGCGGTGCCTGACCGTAAGGCCCGTTGACGACCCAGTTCATGTCATAGCCACGCGCATACATCATCTGCGGATCGTTGCTGCGCAGACGGTCCCCGATCACGGTCGGCTTGCTGAAATCGAGCGGCGTCCCGGCAACAGGCGCGATCTGGCCGGTCGGAATGGATGTGGCGTCGGTTGGCGTGAAGCCATCGGCATTGATCTGGAGGACTTCCGGCTCGATAGAGCCTGAACCCTCACCGTTCAGATTCCAGTAGCTGTGATTCGTCAGGTTCAGGACCGTTGGCGCATCGGTCGTGGCGACATAATGCAATGACAGGGCATTATCCGTGCCGAGCGTATAGGTCACATGCGTCGTCAGCTTGCCGGGGAAACCCTGATCACCGTCCGGGCTGACCAGCTTGAGCGTCAGATACGCGCCACTGGCATTGGTGCCGGTCTTTTCGATCGTCCAGACGTTCTTGTCGAAACCCTTCTTGCCGCCATGCAGGGCATTCGGCGGAGCCGTCACATCCGTGTGGTAGACCTTGCCTTCGACGGGGAAGTTGCCACCGGCAAGACGGTTGGCATAGCGGCCGATGATGGCACCGAAGAACAGGCCGCCCTTCGCACTATCGACCGTGTAGCCCTTCAGATTGTCAAAGCCGAGCACGATGTCCTGCGGATGGCCCGCACGATCCGGCGTCTCGACGGACTGGATGATACCGCCATAGGTGATGACGCGGGCCGTCGTGCCGAGACCATTTTTGAGCGTCACGATCCGCACGGGCTTGCCGTCGGGCGTGCTGCCCCAGGGCTGGCTTGCAACAGTGGGACGGGCCTGCGCCACACCTGCGCTGACAGAGAGCGCAGCAACCGTTGCGAGAAGTGCGGTCTTGGGGCCGAAGAATCTGGTCATGGAAAAACTCCCGGGTGTTGAGTTGGGGCCACACTGCTCCCAAAAAACCGCGGGGGTCAAAGCGCGGAAAGCGACCGGAACCCATCTGGATCGCTAAAGCAGTTCTCCTCTTCAAACCGCCAGCATTTGCAGACATACAGTGATGCAGGCTAACGGAGGATACGTTATGACTACGCCCCTCCGCAGTTTTCCGCGACGGATGGCGCGTGGCCGATCGGGTTTCATGGAGTCCTGCAGGGAACGGATTATGAAAATTTCCGTTTTCCTGTGACTTCTTCGTGAGCGCAGGGCCGGGAAGGGCATTTTGAGGATGGTTATGGACTTTCGGCAGGACGAAAACAGTATCCGGGAGACGCGCTCGCGTCGTATGTTACGGCGCAGCAGGGCTCTTGCGGGTGCGCTCGCCCTGCTGACGCTCGGCGCCTGTAGCTCGCTGCGGAATCCACCTCCGAAGGACCCGGACGATCTTGCGGATTATAAGGCCGCAAATGACCCCTACGAGCCCGCCAACCGCAAGATGTACAACATCCAGATGTGGGCCTATCACAAGGTCCTGCGCCCGGTGGGCAAAGCCTGGATCTGGGCCATTCCCAAGCCTGTCCGCCACTCCATTGCGAACGTGAATGAAACTTGGCGCGAGCCTTCGGTGTTCTTCTCTGATGTCGGCGCGGGCAAGCCGCGTCGCGCCGGAGACGCCTTCATGCGCTTTGCGATCAACATGAGTGCGGGCGTGGCCGGTTTCTTCGATGTAGCAGGCCTCGTCGGCTACAAGCAGCATGAAACCGATCCTGGCCTGACGCTGGGCACTTGGGGCGTGAAGAGCGGTCCTTACCTGTTCGTCCCGTTTGTTGGCCCGACCAACATCCGTGACGGCATCGGCTATGGCATCAGCCAGGGTCTGACGCCGATCAACTATGTGCCCCGCGGTTATGATCTGCTAACCTTCAACTGGGCTTACAACGTGGCCGGGACCATGGAAGGTTACGCCAGTTCCATCGACCAGATCGATCATCTCGAGCAGGACAGTCTGGACCCGTACTCCTATATCCGGAGTGCGTGGCAGCAGAACCGTCAGAGCCAGATCGACACCATCAAGGGCGATGATCGCGCAACCACCCCTGACTGGTACAACTGAGGACAACGACATGTTCAACGTATTTTCGCGCCGCACTGTTCTTGGTGCCGTCGTCTCCCTCGCCGTCGCAACAGGGGCCGCTCACGCCAGCACGGCGACGGATTTCGTGAACTCCTTCGGCGGCCGTCTGGCTACCGTTGTCAATTCGGGCAAGTCACTGGACGAAAAGAAGAAAGAGGTTCTCCCCCTGCTCAAGGAGAACGTCGATATCACCGGGATCGGCCGCTACTGCCTCGGCAAGTACTGGCGCACCGCCACTCCGGCCCAGCGTGACAAATACATTTCCCTGTTCGATCAGGTTCTGGTCAACACCATCACGGACCAGATCGGCAACTATCAGGGCGTGAGCTTCCGCGTTACGACGACGACCTCGACGCCGGAAGGCGAGCGCGTCAATGCGCTGATCGACCGTCCGGGCCAGCCTGAAGTCAACATGCAGCTCATCATCGGCGGCAATCCGCCCAAGGTCGTGGACATGTATGGCGAAGGGGCCAGCCTGCGCATGAACCAGCGCGGCGATTACAGCTCCTATTTGGCCCGCCATAACGGCGACGTCGATGCGCTGAACGCCGCCCTCGAACGTCAGTTGACCCATCACCAGTAAGCTACGGCTTCTGAAACCGTGATGTCCCGAAACGGACGGCTTTCCCTGCGGAAGCCGTCCGTTTTTGTATCCGGTTTCGGTTTTCAGGCCGTCGTTCTGTCGGCCTTCGTCCTTTCCTGTCTAACAGTCTTCGGATGGGCCTGCTGGAAAGGCCTATGGTTTCTGTCATTCTGCGATGAGGGCGAGCATCTGCTGGGCGGGCGGATGCTGAATGAGGGGGGCAGGCTCTACGTCTCGTATGTAGACTCACACGGGCCGGTCATCTTCATGCTGTCCCAGTTCTATGGCGCCCTGTTCGGCTGGCATTTCCCGCAGGGCGCACGGCTGCTCCTGCCGGTACTGGCTCTCATGGCAGCGGCCTGCCTCAGCGTAACATCAGCCCTGTCCGACGTCCGTCACCGTGTTCTCGCCAGTACGGTTTTCATCGGAGGGATTGCGTCCTACTGGCTGATGGACGCCTTTTACATGGTCAGTTTCTACCCGGTGGCCGGGTTTCTGGCGGTCTGCCTGCTGGCACTGTTCGTGGTGCCTGCATGGTTCGGAAAAACGCCATCAGTTCTCCCCTCGGCACTTGCAGGCATATGCCTGATCCTGATCCTGGGCTGCGCCTATGCCTACGGCCCGGGCATGCTCCTGATTGTGATACCGGCCCTCTGGCTTCTCGCACGGAAGCAGGGAGACAGGGCTATCCGGGCGTTTGCGAGCGGCGCCGTCCTTGCTGTTCTGATGCTTGGCCTGTGGTTCTGGCGCTATTCGGATTTCGGAAGCTTCGTGGTCTTCCACATCCTCTTCAACCAGATTGCCTACGCTCCGTTCATCCACTTCGGACCCAAAACTTTTCTGCTGTCTCTCGTGCCCTCATTCCGGGGGGAAGAGTTTTATCCCACCCTCGCCCATCTCATCCTCGCCGCATCGCTCCCGATGCTGCTGTACAGGCGCCCGGGCCGAAACCGGGTGGCCATCCTGATCGGGTTTGCGGGCATCCTCCTTCTCAATGCCCGCGCTGCGGCCGGCTTCAAGGATGGCCAGACCCTCATTATGGCTTTCGCGCTTGCCGGGCTGGCTCTCGGGGGATGTCTTGAACGACAGGCAGGCAGCAGCCGGATTCTGTCCCGCGCAGCCCTGACCGGTTCCATCGGGATGGTTCTGGCACTCTGGGGCAGCAGCCATCTTGCCACCAATACTCCTTTCAGCTGGAGCTATCACGACAGCACGCATAAACCGCCTTACACGATCTATCAGCCGATTGACGATGCCATCAGTCTCAAGGTCAGATCACTTGTCCCACCCGGACAACCCATCCTGATGCTGCCCTATATGCCGGAATTCTACTGGATGGCGGACCGGCGCCCGCCTTACGGCTATTACGAGTATCTGCCCTGGGACGCGGTTTATGCCCGGCATCCAGTCCCGGGCTATCCTCACGACCTGTGCCAGAACCTGCTGACAGACCCTCCGCCGCTGATCGGCTATACGCCGGAAACTGATCCCACGTCCCTTACCGTCCGGCCGTTCTTCAACTGCATCAAGGAGAGGCTGGCGACCCTGTACATGCCGGTCGAAGGCTTCCCGTCCCTGCACGTCCTGCGTCCCCGCGAGAACCAGAGCCGCGTCAGTCCGCCGTGATTTCGTAGAGGAACATCGTGTCACCATCGCGATCGAAGGTGGTGGTGTGACGCAGTCCCAGACTGCCCAAAACTGTACGCGAGGCCAGATTGTCTTCCCGCGTAACGGCGACGATCCGCTTCTCGCCACTGTCGAGCACATAACGCAGGGCAGCGGCTGCGGCTTCGCGGGCGATGCCGCGCCCGGCGGCCCATGGAAAAATGGAAAAGCGCAGTCCGAGACCGCGTCCGTCGGGGCGTTCATGCACGCCCGTGATGCCGACGAAGCGGCCGTTTTCGCGGATGGAAAAAATTCCGACATTACGTCTGGCCCAGAAACTGACGTCCTCCGCCATTTCCTGCTCGGTCGTGGTGCGGTTGCGGACACCGCCCAGCATCCGCGCGAACGCTCCGGCATTGCCCTTGAGCGCCACCATGTCTTCGAGGTCCGGCCAGTTGACCGGAGTCAGAACAAGCCGGGCGGTACGGATTTCACGCCCCAGCACGCAGCTCTCCCCGGGCCTTCAGCATAGCCCCCAAGCGAACGGGATATCCCGCCCGCCGAGGGGAAAACGCCGGATCAGCGGGCCAGCGGGCGATACTTGATCCGGCCGGGCTCGGTCGCATCCGGGCCCAGACGGCGACGCTTGTCGGCTTCGTAGTCCTGGAAGTTGCCTTCGAACCACTCGACATGGCTGTCACCCTCGAAAGCGAGGATATGCGTGGCCAGACGGTCAAGGAACCAGCGGTCATGAGTGATGATCACGGCGCAGCCTGCGAATTCCGCCAGAGCGTCTTCGAGAGCACGCAGTGTATCGACGTCAAGATCATTGGTCGGTTCGTCAAGCAGGATGACGTTGCTATCCTGCTTGAGCATCTTGGCCAGATGGACGCGGTTACGCTCACCACCGGACAGGACGCCCACGCGCTTCTGCTGGTCAGAGCCCTTGAAGTTAAACGCGCCCACATAGGCCCGCGACGGAACCGTGCGCTTGCCGAGATGGATGACATCCGTGCCGCCGGAAATTTCTTCCCAGACCGTCTTGTTGTCATCAAGCGTGTTTCGGGACTGGTCCACATAACCCAGTTTCACCGTCTCGCCGATCTTGAGCGAACCGCCATCGGGCTTGTCGTCGCCGGTGATCATCTTGAACAGCGTGGATTTACCCGCGCCGTTCGGCCCGATCACACCCACGATGCCGCCCGGCGGCAGCTTGAAGCTGAGATTGTCGATCAGCAGACGGTCGCCAAAGCCCTTCGTGAGGTTCTCGGCCTCGATGACCGTTCCACCCAGACGCGGACCCGGCGTGATGACGATGTCCGCTGTGCCACCAGCCTTCTCGGCATTGGCGGCCAGCATTTCCTCGTACTTCGTGATACGCGCCTTGCTCTTGGCCTGACGGGCCTTGGGCGAGCTGGAAATCCATTCCTGCTCGGCGGCCAGAGCACGCTGGCGGGCGCTCTCTTCCTTCTCTTCCTGGGCCAGACGCTTGCGCTTCTGGGTCAGCCAGGAGGAATAGTTGCCTTCGAACGGATAGCCGCGGCCACGCTCGATTTCGAGGATCCAGTTGGTGACGTTGTCGAGGAAGTAACGGTCATGGGTGATGACCATGACGGTGCCGGCATAGTCACGCAGCGTCTTTTCAAGCCAGCTGACGCTCTCGGCATCGAGATGGTTGGTCGGCTCATCGAGCAGCAGGATGTCGGGCTTTTCGAGCAGCAGGCGGCACAGCGCTACGCGGCGCTTCTCACCACCGGAGAGGTTCGTCACCGGGCTGTCGGCGGACGGGCAGCGCAGGGCATCGAGCGCGATTTCGAGCTTGCGATCCAGCTCCCAGCCGTCACCAGCGTCGATCTTTTCCTGAAGATCGGCCTGCTCGGCCAGAAGTGCCGTCATCTCGTCGTCGGACATCGGCTCGGCGAACTTCATCGAGATCTCGTTGAAGCGGTCCACGGCCTTCTTCAGCTCACCGAAACCCTGGGCGACGTTCTCGCCGACCGTCAGGCTCTCATCGAGCTTCGGCTCCTGCTCGAGATAGCCGATGCGTGCGCCTTCAGCGGCCCAGGCTTCACCGCCATATTCCTTCTCGATGCCGGCCATGATCTTGAGCAGCGTGGACTTACCCGCGCCGTTCACACCAAGGACGCCGATCTTCACACCCGGCAGGAAGGACAGGGTGATGCCCTTGAAGACTTCACGCCCACCCGGATAGGACTTGGTGAGGTCCTTCATGACATAGACGTACTGGTAGGCGGCCATGGGAGGTCTCCTCGATCGGTGGATGGGCGGGGAAGAAGCGGAACAGATGTCCCGCAGGAATCAGGTTGGCACACCGTGCGCCCGGAGGGACTCGAACCCCCAACCAAGCCGTTATGAGCGGCCGGCTCTAACCAATTGAGCTACAGGCGCGCGGGTGCAGTCCGAAATCGCCCAACTCGGGTCTTTTTGCAAGGGCCGACATGGTGGAATGTGTCTTTTTAAGTTAGTGTGTCACGCCTTCCCGTTCCCGAAAGGCCGTTCAGGCGACCTTTGCTGCCGTTGCGAGATGGCCTCACTGGTCCGTATTGCCCGAAGGGATGTCCGATGCCTGCAAATACCGCACAAATACCAAGAAGTTCGCATCTGACATGATACAGGCCGGGCCGGTCGCACTCATTCGCAAACTGCGATGGCTCTATGCCCCCGATCCGGTCATGGCCGGATATGCGCTCCGCACCACCTGCACATCCCTCCTCGCCCTTGGCATCGCGCTGTGGATGGAGCTCGGCAGCCCGCAATGGGCCGCACTGACCGTCTGGATGGTCGCACAGGGCACACGCGGACGCAGCCTTGCGAAGGCCAAATGGCACCTGTTCGGCATGGTGGTCGGCGTCATCAGCGGCATTGCGCTGGTCGCGGCCTTCCCGCAGGCGCCGCTGATGTTCATTCTCCTGCTGGCGGTCGGGATTGGCACGTTCTGCATGATCGGCACGTTCATGCCCGGTCCGGCGTCGATGACGAATTACCGCATCCACGGCATGCGCGCCTCGGGCTTCACCTACGCCATCGTCTCGCTCGACGGCATTGCAGACCCGCACCACATCTTCGCTATCGCGATGTCGCGCGCCACCTACATCCTGCTCGGCATCGTGCTCGAAGCCTCGATTTCCGGCCTGTTCCAGCTCGGCCTGACCAAACGCACACGACACCAGCTCGCCAGTACGTTCGAGGACACGCTTAAGCCCGCCCTGACCGCCATTGCCGGTATCCTCGTCGGCAAGGAAGGGGCGATGCAGAACGTGCAGGCTATCTTCACCCAGATTACGACACTCGGCGATCAGGTGGAGTTCGCGGAAGTCGAACTCGGCCGTCGCGACCATGCCGGAGACCACGCCCGCGCAGCTCTGGCCGATATTGCTGTACTGCTCGCCCGCGCCCTTGATCTTGCGACCCTTATGCGCCTGCCCCTCAGTCAGGACGACACATTCCGTCGCGAAGCCAATGCCATCCGCGATATTTTCCTGAAACTTCCGGCCCGGCTGGAGGGGACGGAACCCATGGACAATATCCTGTCGGATCTGCTGACCCTGCGCCGTCAGTGCCGCCAGAAGGTCGTCTCGGATTTCAGCACCGCCCAGCCGGACGATACGGCGCGCGCGGCCGTTCTGCGCCACGGCATGCTTCAGCAGGCCCTCGTCGAACTGATCGACGCGCTCCGCATGGCCCTGACCCAGTTCGAGGCCAGCCGCCACCCGCAGCCTCACGACCATTTCCATTCACCGATCCGCTCCTATCGCGACTGGCAGCAGGCCATCACCAACAGTCTGCGCTCCTCCGTCACGGTCTTTGGCGCAGGCCTGATCTGGATCTGCACGGCATGGCCCAGCGGACTGACCTTCATCATGTTCGTCTGCATCGTGTGCAGCCTGTTCTCCACACTGGAGCGCCCGGCACTCGCCACACAGGCCTTCCTGCGCGGCGCCTGCTGTGCGGTCATCGCAGCCGGCGTGCTCAATCTGGCCCTGATGGGCAAATCGACGACATTCGAGATGCTCGGCATGTGGTCCGGACTGGCGATGATGCTTGGCGGTCTGGCCTTTGCCTATCCGCCGCTGACCCTTCCGGCCGTTTCCTACAACCTGTTCCTGCCCATCCTCATCGGCCCGTCCAATCAGGCGAAAACAGACGAAATCGTCTATTTCAATACCGCCCTGCCGCTGGTGCTGGGCCTGCTCTACGCCTCCTGGATGTACCGCGTTTTCCTGCCTTATGATCCCGCGCACCAGCGCTGGACCATGCGCGAACACATCCTGCGGGATCTCCACCGCATTGCCGATGGCCACGCGCAGGAAACGGTGGACAGCGTGGTCCCGCGCAACGTGGATCGCTTCGTGCGCCTCATGACCAATTCCGGTTCGACACCTTCTCCCGTCATTCAGGCCTATCTCACCGGCATCCTGTCGGGGATGCGCGTCATGCTCAACCTGCTGCGGCTTCAAGCCATCCGGCGCGATACCCGGCTGGGAGCCGCCGCACGACAGGCGCTCGCGCTCGTCATGGGCCGAATGAGCCATTTCAGCGGACGCTATCACGGTCATTACGGCCGGACACTCCGGGCCACGAAACTCGCGATTCTGCGCCTACGGACCTGCGAGCGTGATGAAGCCCGTCCCCGCGAACGTTTCGTGCTGATTGCAGCACTGACCAGTCTGGATGTCATCGCCACCGAACTGGACACGAACCGCGTTTTCTTCGATGCCAGCAGCCCGTATTTCGATCCTTCGGTCAGCCCAGCCGAACTGGAATCCACAGGCTGAATCCAGCCTGACACAATTCTCACGAACTGATCACGAAGAAATGTTCTGCAACACACTTCCCTTTTGCGGAAAACGGGGGAATGTTTCGGTTTCAGCCGCGGGTGACCGCGGACGACAGGGTTTCAGAACTAAGGATACCGTGATGTTTCGTCGTATCGTGCCCGTCCTCGGCCTCGCCCTCGGGCTGGGTCTGGCTTCCCAGGCTGCCATGGCACAGGAACAGTCCCCGCCGCCCCCGCCGGCCGTCCAGGGTACGCCTGGCAAGGACTTCACGGGCGTTTCGCCCACCAACCTTGCTGGCATCATGAACTACTGCGTCGAGCAGCAGTACGTGTCCTATGACGAGGGCAACCCCGTCCTTTACGGACTGAGCGAGAAGTACAAGGCAACCGAGCAGACGGTCGGCAACTTCGACTACGCCCTGGGTTCCGCCGGTTATTTCGACAGCAACGGCAAGCGCTACTACCTCGTAGCCTACACGAACGAAGACGACCGCCGCGCCGCCTGTCACGCCGCCGTCAAGGCTGCACAGCCGATGCTCTGAACCCTTTCGCAGGGACCGGATCTTCAAAAGCTCCCCATGCCGGACGGTATGGGGAGCTTTTTTATGGCTACTTCACACGACCGGGCCGGACTTCTCCCCTTTCCACTCTGGGCAGAGGCCACGGGCGCCGGTAATATCCCCGCCTCTCCAAACAGTTCAGGACATGAACATCATGGACGTTTCCAAGATCTCGCCCGGCAAGGACCTGCCCAACGACATCAATGTCGTCATCGAAATCCCGCAGGGTTCGCAGGTGAAGTACGAAGTGGACAAGGACAGCGGTGCGCTCATCGTTGACCGTTTCCTTTTCACGCCGATGGCCTATCCGGCCGCTTATGGCTTCATTCCAGGCACGCTGGCCGCTGATGGCGATCCGGCCGACGCCCTTGTCCTGACGCCTGCCGCTGTTGTGCCGGGCTCCGTGATCCGTGCCCGTCCGATCGGCATGCTGAAGATGGAAGATGAGAGCGGACAGGACGAGAAAATCATCTGCGTCCCGCATGACAAGGTGCATCCGCAGTTCACCAATGTGCATTCCGTGGACGACCTGCCGGAGATCACGAAGAAGGCGATCACGCATTTCTTCGAGCGCTACAAGGATCTCGAGCCCAACAAGTGGGTCAAGGTGACGGGCTGGGCTGATAAGGCCGCAGCAGGCGAAGTCATCATGGCAGCGCGCGACGCCGCCAAGTAATCGACGGTTTTTCTCCGTCCCAGGCCCCTGCCTCCTTATGGAGACAGGGGCTTTTTCATTCATTATCACATCTATTTGTGAGCTATAATGATACAAGTAACATTATTTTATGATCTTTACCGGTAAATGCGTGTTATCGCGGCAATGCTAACCTGCTTTCCAAGGAATCAGCGGCTTGTCTCGAGTCCATATCCACGCAGCTCTCTGCCTGGTCACGTTTCTTCCGTCCTGCGCAATTGCCCAGAGCCTTGGAGCCACAAGCACCACGGCTCAGGATGGTACCGCACGACCGTCCGCAACCTCCGGCACGGGCTCCAGTGTGAGCCTGGCGCCCTCAACAGCGCAGAGCTACAGTCCTGACAAGAAGATCACCCAGATCCAGGTCACCGCTCCGCAGCAGGCCAGCACGCCGGTCGTCTGGCCTTCCGAAAACTCCGAACTCCCCAGCGAGCGCGTCAACACACCGCTGAACCAGATCTATTTTGGCAATGAATGGGTCCCGCCCCTGCCGCATCCGGAAGCCATCCTGACCGATCCGTTCGGCTGGAACACCTGGCTGCGTGACCGCGGCGTGGCCATCATGATGGATACGACCAACGAGTTTTCGGGCGCCATCACCAGCCCGACCAAAGGCTATGGCCTGCGTCAGGGCAGCAGCAATGCCGGTCAGTACAGCCTTGAGAACGACATCGACTGGGAAAAACTCGCCAATGTGCGCGGCTTCTCGACCCATGCGCTTGTCGTCGGCCGTTACGGCATTCCCGCCAGCCGCATGTTCGGTGACAACCTCAACCCGAGCTCCGAAATCTACGGTGCCGGCGGCAACGTGGTCGTCCATCTCGTTTACGCCTATGCGGAAGAGACCATTGCCAAGGGCCGTGTGGACCTGGCAGGCGGCCGTATTCCGCTGCTGAACGATTTCTCGGCCAGCCCGCTCTACTGCACCTTCCAGAACAATGCGTTCTGCGGAAACCCCAAAGCATCTTCCGACAACATCACCCATTCGTCCTATCCGGATGCCAGCTGGGCCTTCCGCGTGCGGACACGTCCGACCACCAGCACTTATATCCAGACCGGCGTCTACTTCTCGCAGGCGGGTATTTACAACAACGTGCAGTACCGTACCGGCTTCAAGTTCAACGGCGCGGACATCCATGGCGAAGCCATCCCGATGGAAGCCGGCTGGGAGCCATTGTTCGGCAAGGACAAGCTGCCCGGCCATTACAAGGTCGGCTATGCGATCGACAACGCACCCCACAAGGACAACTATTACGACGTGAACGGACAGCCGTATGTGATCAGTGGCCTGCCCGCCCGTACCCTGAACTATTCATGGTCGGCCTGGGCACTCGCAGATCAGATGGTCTGGCGTCACCACGTCAAGGGCAATGCTGATGCAGGCCTGATCCTGCTGGGCGGCATGTATGCCAACAGCCCCCGCACCCAGCTCAGGGCGCAGCAGTATTCCGCAGGTCTGATCGACAGCGGATTCTGGGCATCCCGTCCGCTGGATACGATCGGTATCAACTTCACCTATGTGCGCGTTTCCAAGAATGCCACGGCAACGGAACGTCTGCAGGCCATGTACGGACTGCCCCTCATGGCCGGGTCCCTGACGCCGCAGACATTTGGCGAAGTGCTTGAAGCGACCTACCGTATCCACGTGCTTCGCGGCATTACCTTCGCACCGGACTTCCAGTACTTCTTCCGTCCCGGCGCGCAGAAATCCCTCAAGGACGCCGCGATGCTCGGCTTCAAGAGCCACATCCAGTTCTTCTGAGTTCCAATGTTATCCGGGAAGCACCGTTTCGCACGCGGCTTCCCGGACATCCCCTGCACAGAGATCTTTCAGCACGGCAGCCAGATCCGCCGCCTGCTGCCGGATTTCCGGAATGGCCGTCGTCTCGAACAGCGCGCCCCAGCGCATGGGCCCGATCGCGAACAGATCTCCGGAACAGTGCCCCGCAGCATCCGTCAGCGATCCGTCTTCAAAACAGTGCAGACCACCCAATGCCGTCTCCCGTACCATCCCGTCTTCCAGAAGTCTGCGCGGAAGAGTGTTCTGCATCTGCCGATACGCCCGGCTCGGCCCCGTACAGTTCACGACATGATCGGCTGACAGGGTGAAGGACCCGGTTTTCGTACGGGCCTCGAGACTGACTTGGCCCTCATGAAGATCCAGACGGGTCACCTGTCCCTGCCGACACTCCAGCGTACCATTCGCAAACTCCCCGGCCATGAAATCCGCCACGTCCGGCGCGACCCGATGCCGCACGATATCCCAGCGCCTTTGCAGATGCCGTCGGAAGCGCTTCTTCTCCACCAGATCCAGCGCCTGCCAGAGCGGATTGATCCGTGGACGCAGCGCATCAACCGCACTGCGCCACCCCACACCTGTGGCCAGACTCCTCCTAAACGCGAGGAAATAGGCGCGCGCCGTCGCTGATGTTCCGGCTGGGATAATATCCGTCTCAGCCGGCGCGGAAGGCGCGTGACGTTCCGAACACCAGCCGTGACGGGATAGCGCTACAACCCTTCCGCGATGGCCGTTTTCCCGAAGCCGCATCAGCACATCCAGGGACGTCAGGCCTGTCCCGATCAGGACGACGGAAGCATCGGGAGCGATGCGCTCATAAAAGCCGTTCTCCCAGCCGGATGGATGATAACGCCCGCTCAGCGCCAGCTCCGTCGTTATGGGGGCGACAGGCGCCGGACCGAAATTGCCGGTGGCCAGCACAACCTGATCCGCACGCAGATCACTGTCATCCTCCAGACGAAGTTCCAGCCCACCCGCGACACGCTGGCACGACAGCACCGCTGTCTGCCGCCATTCAGGACAGGCTTCCGCCCAAAGCATGGTCAGATACTGTCCAAACACGGCACGCGGCATGAACTGACCGGGCATAGCTTCGGGATCATGATGCGCCTGAACCCAGCGTAGGAAATGCCCGGGATCATCCGCCACGGCGCTCATGCCGCCCGCAGGCACATTCAAAAAGTGACAGGGCGACAGAGTGGAATAAGCCAGTCCGACAGCGGGACGTTCAGCGGGATCAATTATGACAACCCGCGCCGCAACATGCAGCCGACGCAGGTTCCAGGCCAGCAGCGTTCCGCTCGCCCCGCCTCCGATAATGGCAATGAGGGGCCGGTCTGAAAGGGACATGCTGCCGTTTTTCTCCACAGGATCGTCTGTGAAGCATGGCTGACGCGCAGGAAACTGAGCGGGACGTTTCGTAACAGACGCTCTCGAAACCCGCTCAACAGGGCATCAGAAAGCCTGCCCCAGAAGGGAACAGTCCGCAATTTTCAATGTGCTGGAAATTTTCTGGAGCGGGCGATGGGATTCGAACCCACGACCCCAACCTTGGCAAGGTTGTGCTCTACCCCTGAGCTACGCCCGCACTCCGTGGAGGGGCTTATGACCGAATCAGAGCCATCGCGCAAGAGGGATTTTTCATTTCCAGCGCAATATCCTGTTCCATGCCCATGGTGACACCTTGCGGACTTGCACACGGCGTCCGTGCACCCGATCTTTCAGGTAACTTTTCTTCCCAGCGAACGGTCTCCGCCCCATGAGCAGCACATTCGACGAACACCTGATTGGCCAGTCCCCCACAGGCGCGCCTGCCAACGGAACCGCCACAATCATTGACGCCGATCAGTCCAGCTTCATGGCGGATGTCGTGGAAGCCAGCCGGACCATCCCGGTTCTGGTAGATTTCTGGGCACCATGGTGCGGCCCATGCAAACAGCTCACGCCGGTTCTTGAAAAGGTTGTCCGCGCCGCTGGCGGTCGCGTCCGGCTCGTCAAGGTGGACGTGGAAGCCAACAAGGCCCTCGCCGCGCAGCTCGGACAGCTGGGCCTGCCGCTTCAGTCCATTCCCGTCGTGGTGGCCTTCTGGAAAGGTCAGGTGCTCGATCTTTTCCAGGGTGCCCAGCCGGAGAGCGAAATCCGTCGGTTCGTGGAGTCGCTTCTCAAACTCGCCGGTGACGTCATGCCCGCTACGGAAATCCTGTCGGCGGCCCGTCAGGCGCTGTCCGACGGGCATGTGGATCAGGCGGCTGGTCTCTTTTCGCAGCTTCTGGAAGCCGAACCCGAAAACCCCGAAGCCTGGGGCGGCATGATCCGCGCGCTTATCGCCTTGAAGGAGCCGGAAGCTGCTGCGGATGCCTCCACTCAGGTTCCGACGAAACTGGACACTCATCCTGAAATCACCGGTGCCCGCGCTGCGCTGGCACTCTCTGTCGAAGGTGCAAAAGCCGCCTCGGAACTCGACACGCTGCGTCAACAGAGCGCGGCAGCACCCGACGATTTCGATCTGCGCCTCAAACTGGCAGCCGCGCTCAATGGCGCAGGCCAGCGGGCAGAAGCTGCTGATACTTTGCTGGACATCCTCCGCAGGGACCGGAACTGGAACGATGGTGCAGCCAAAACGGAGCTTCTGCGCTTTTTCGAAGCATGGGGACACACCGATCCTGATACTCTGACTGCACGACGCAAACTTTCCTCCCTTCTGTTTTCGTGAGCCCATGACTGAAACGCCCGACTTTCTGTCCAACGAGTTCCCCCGCCGCGCTCCGCCGCTGACGGAACTCACGCTCGCGGATATTCCGCCACGCGTCGGCCTGTTTCCGCTGTCGGGGGCGCTGCTTCTGCCGGGCGGGCATCTGCCCCTGATGGTCTTCGAGCCGCCTTATGTGGCGCTGCTCGAAGATGCACTGGCAGGACGCCGGATGATCGGCGTAATCCAGCCCCTCATGGACCCGGATACGGACGAGCATCCCCTGCTCTACCGAACCGGAACACTGGGTCGCATCACGGAATTCGCCGAAAATGTGGACGGGACGTTTACCGTAACCCTCCTCGGCATTTCCCGCTTCCGCCTGATCCGCGAAAGCCAGACGGACCGCGGCTGGCGGGAGGGCGTCATCGACGCAACCCCGTTTGCCGCCGATCTCGTCGAAGAAGATCCGCTGCCGATCAATCGCGACCTGCTGCTGAATGGCCTGAAAACCTATCTCGACTCACGCGACCTTCAGGCAAGCTGGCCGCTGATCGAGGATATGGACGATGAGACGCTGTTGGTCGTCCTGCCGATGCTCGTGCCATTCACGCCGGTGGAAAAACAGTCTCTTCTGGAAGCCATGACGCTCGACGAGCGCGCCGGGCTCTTGCTGGATCTGCTTGAGAGGGGCATGGATTAGTCATGAACACTGAACTCGATCCCCGCCTCCTGTCTCTTCTGGTCTGCCCGGTCACTAAAGGACCGCTGACCTATGACCGTAACACCCAGGAGCTTATCAGCCCCCGGGCGAAGCTCGCCTTCCCGATCCGGGACGGCATACCGATCATGCTTCCTGAAGAAGCCCGCCAGATCGAAGGCTGATCCTTCGAAAGGATCAGACCGTTTCCGCAGCCCCGTTCGGAGAAGGTGTTTTCTGAGCGGGCCGCGGTGCGATGCGCTGTGACGACCGTGACGGTCTTTTCCGGACCTTGAAGTTTCGTACGACCCGGGTCAATTCACCTGCATCCCCGACCAGTTTTTGGCTTGCGCTGCTGGTCTGATGCACAATCGATGCATTGCTCTTGGTTACGCCTTCCAGCTGCGTCGTGCTGGCATTGATATCCATGATGCGCTTGGCCTGCGCTTCGGCACCCGAGGCAATCTGCCCTACGGCCGTTCCAAGACGTTCAACCGATGTGCTGATATTCCCTAGCGCCGTTCCGGTCTCGTCAACCATCTGCACGCCGCGCTGCACGTCTTCCATGCTGCTGGCAATGAGTGATTTGATTTCCTTAGCTGCCGTGGCCGAGCGCTGGGCCAGAGCCCGGATTTCCTGAGCGACAACTGCAAAACCGCGGCCAGCATCGCCCGCATGGGCCGCTTCAACACCGGCATTCAACGCCAGAAGATTGGTCTGGAACGCAATCTCGTCGATCACACCGATGATCTGAACGATCCGGTTGGACGACGAAGATATCTTGGCCATGGCCTCAACCGTCTTGCCCACGATATCGCGACCCTGCTCGGTCTCCTGACAGCAATCGGCAACGGTCGTATCAGCCTGCCGGGCTTCGTCGGCGACTTCCTTGACCGAGGACGTCAACTCCGTGATGTTGCGTGCCACAGCCGCCAGCGCATCAACCTGTTCAGCGATGCGGCCGGTGATGTCCTCCGTGGAGCCGCTGATTTCCCGGGCACGCTGTTCAACAACACTCGATGTTTCCCGCACGGCATAGACGATCTGGCCAAGGCCTTCGCAGGCACGGTGAAAAGCCGCACTCATGCGGGACGAACCACTTTCCAGCGCCGGATCAATCTGCTGCACCAGATCGCCGCTCGCCATCCGGTCCAGAGCCTCCGCCAGTGCATCCGAAAGGGCCGCAAGGCTCTGGATCCGCTCGCCCTCAGCCCGTGAACGCTCACGGACATCCAGATTCTGGGTATAGGTTTCCAGACCGAGTTCCATATCCAGCAGACCACAGCGGATCAGCAGGCCGATCTGTGCGGCAGCCTCCTCGGCCGAGGTTCCCCGGGCCGGGCGTCGCAGAAGACGATCCAGAAAACTGCGATGGGGTTGCGGCCAGTACTGGCGAAGCAGGTCCGTTACCATACCCTCGATCAGGAGCGCATAGCCGCCAACATACCACTGCGGCTTGAGACCGATACGGGCATGGGTATTGCCGATGGCACGGGTGCTTTCGACATAATCAGCACCGAAATCGCCATCGAGAATGCGCCGCCAGTGCTTTTCCTGCTGGCTCCGGGCACCGCTGCGATGCTGCTCGTTGGCAAAGAACCTGTTCAGGGCCGGCGTCTGAAGAATCCGGCCATAGAAGCGGTCGAGCGCGGAGCCCAGAACCCGCAGCGCCTGCGGACGGATTCTGGCCAGATGGGCTTTCTCAGCGGCGCCGATGCCAAGAAAAAGCAGTCGTTCGGCAATATCTGCCTTGACCTGCTCAGCCATAGTCAGGGTCTCCAGAGCGTGGATTTGGCGCGTGTTCAGGATAAATCCCCTACCACGCCAATAGTTACGCAATCATGAAGAGACGCTGCTGCGCTGCCGGTCAGTCAGGCGTATTGTTTTTCCCGTAAGACACTTCCGTATCAGGCGTCGCCGGATGTGGCGTGATGTCCGCAGAACCACCCTGACCACCGAAGGACATACCGCCCATGGTCGGGCCGCTGGTCGTCTCATGTGATGGGGACGTGGGACTTTCCGCGCCGGGGGGCATGGCCATCACAGGCGCATCATCGGCATAGGACACGCCGCTGCCCTGATGATGGTGGCTGTTGTTGCTGTGAGAATGGTGACCGGGCGCCGCGCCTGGTGGCGGAAGGGCTGCCATGTCTGGTGAGGGCCCGCTGAACATGGACCCACATCCTGCCGTGGCAAGAAACGACAGCATGAGAAAAGAAGAAACGAAGCGCATAGACAATAATATAGCATTTTTCAGCGGTTGACGCATCCCTTTGTGGGATGGGACACAGCGCGTTCCTCCCGCCGCCATTCTTTGTCGCGCGGCATGTCCAGCAAGGATGCATTCTCCATGTTTGAAGGCCGGATCACGTCTCCTGCCGCGCAGCGCCGCGCCTGGTGGGACAGTCTGTTCGTGGACCACTCCATCTTCCGGCTGGGCTGGACCAATCTCGCCCCCGTCGTGCCGGGCAAGGTCTGGCGCTGCAATCATCCTACGCCCGCGCGCCTGCGGAGCCTGACACGCCGCCTGCATCTGAAGACGCTCGTGAACCTGCGCGGGCATCGCAAATGCGGATCGGACGCGCTGTCGCGAGGGGCTAGCGCTAAACTGGGTCTGACGCATCTGGACATGGCTTTCGAAAGCCGTGGCGCGCCGCATCGCGCCCGCATCCTGCGCTTCTACGACATGTACCAGACGCTCGCCTTCCCCATGCTCATGCACTGCAAGTCGGGTGCGGACCGGGCGGGTCTGGCGTCAGGTCTGGTGCTGATGTTTGAAGGCGGCACGGCGCAGGACGCGCTGGGGCAGCTGCACTGGCGGTTCGGGCATTTCAACCGCTCGCGCACCGGCATTCTGGACGCGTTTTTCCTGCGCTATCAGAAGGAAGCCGAGGGGCGTCTACCGTTTCTGGACTGGGTCCGGGACGAGTATGACGAGGACCGTCTGCGGGCCGATTTCAAGGCCGGTAAGCTGGCATCCTTCGTAAACGACAGCATTCTGCGCCGGGAATAAGGCGCCGGGAGTAAGCCTCAGTCCGGTTTGACGTCTGCCGGGCCGAGGGAGCGGATCAGGTCCAGCATCCGCTTGCGGATCGCAGGATCCGGGATGCGGTAATAGGAGCGCACCAGATCGACCGTCTCGCGGCGGCTGAACAGGGCGGCCTCGTCTACCGGAAGATCGAACAGGCGCGGTGGCGGTGCTGCCGGAGCGCGTGGCGGTGGGGCTCCGAACGCCGACTGCGTTTCGGCGAATCCCATGACGGGAGCCTGCACGGCGGGCGTCTGGCCGAAAGCCGGATTGAATGTCGGAGCGGCTCCGGAAAACGGCTGGGGCGTGCTGGACGGTGCTGACGGGCGCGCTTCCTGCATATCATCAAAGAAGAAACCGATCGGCACGTCCAGAACCTGCGCCAGATCGTACAGGCGGCTGGCACCCACGCGGTTGGCGCCGCGCTCGTATTTCTGGATCTGCTGGAAGGTCAGCCCCAGAGCCTCGCCGAGTTTTTCCTGCGACAGCCCCATCAGAGTCCGACGCAACCGGATGCGGTTACCGACATGGACGTCCACAGGTCCTGCCGCAGCGGAACTACGGGACTCGGGACGGGCGCGATCCGGGGAGGATTCTTTTTCTGACACCTGTAAATGGTTAATAAGACAACCCTGGATTGTCAATGTTAACCTTTATACACCCCTAGGTCCCAGTCGCGCTTCTTCCGCTGCATGGGGACGAGCGCCAGAACCATACACAGGATCGAAAGCGCAAGCGGCGTGGCGCGCCCGCAGCGGGAAAAGAAGGTGGGGGGGAGCGGTGACGGGATGTCACTGACCAGCACGTCGGCCCGGCCCCAGCCCAGACGGGCAGTTTCATGTCCGGTCGCGTCATAGATGGCGGAAATGCCGGTATTGTTGGCAAAAACAACCGGCAGTCCCTCTTCCACCGCCCGCATCCGCCCTGTGGCGAGATGCTGGCGGGGGCCGGCGCTGTTGCCGTACCAGGCGTCATTCGAGATCGTGACGAGCCAGTTGGGGCGGTCATTGCGGGCCGTAACGGAGCCCGAGAAAATGATCTCGTAGCAGACCATTGGGCCCACGCGCCCTAGGCCCGGCAGATCCCATGTTTTCAGGCCCGGCCCCGGCGTCAGGACGCCCGGCAGGACGTTGAAGGGCAGGATCCAGGGCTGGTACTCGCCGAACGGGACCAGACGGCTCTTGTCATAGATCGCTGCGATGCTGCCATTAGAAGCGACGGCGATCAGGCTGTTGAACCAGTCCTTGCCGGATTGCCGGTCCGAACCCACCAGCGCCGGAGCGCCATTGGCGGCCCGAGCAATCATCTGCCGGGCAAGCTCGTCCTCGTCCAGCAGGCCGGGGAAGCCGGATTCCGGCCAGATCACCACGGGCGGACGACCGCCCTGTGCGAAAGCCTTCTGCGCCCCCTGTGCAGTCAGGCTCAGATAGCGGCGGAAATTGCTGACCGCGTCTGCATGGCTGATGACTTCGGCTTCGGGCACGTTGCCCTGCACCAGAACGGCGCGGGGATTGGTGATGTTCAGCGGCATGGCGGATGACAGGCGCCATGTTCCTGCGGCGATCCACAGTACGGATACGGCCAGCACGGCCAGAGCCGCGCGCTTGCCGCGGAACAGGGCGAGAGAGCCGAGCACCAGCGCGAGCGACAGACCATCCACGCCCAGAACGGCGGCTGGCTGGATCATGACGTCTCCGGCAAACCCCGGAAGCTCGAGATCGCTCCCCAGCGGGTTCCACGGAAAGCCCGAGAACATGAAGACGCGGCCCATATCCATGACGGTCCAGCTTCCCGCAAACATCAGCACCCGCCGCCAGCCGGGGCGTACCACGCGGCACAGGATCGCCGGGACGCAGATGAAAGGGGCGATCAGCAGCGCCACGCCGGGGGAGGCAAACGGAATGACCCACCAGAATTCATGGACGCGGGTGAGGATGGCGTTGGTCAGCCAGTAGAGCCCGACCGTGTGGAATCCCATGCCGAACAGGAAGCCGCACCAGGCCGCCTGTTTCCACGACCGCGCGTCTTCGGACACGCGATAAAGGATCATCAGCCCCACGGGCAGCAGGAACAGGACGTGCACCGGTGGCAGAGACAGGGCTGCCAGCCCACCGGCAAGCAGCATCAGTCCGGCCAGGCGCCAGCCGCGGACAGGGAGCGTCGAAATCATGAAGGAACCGTCCGGCTGACGAATGGGCTGAAACAGGAAACAGCCGGACCCTGAAGATCCGGCTGCAAAAAAGCTGTCAGTCGAGGGCGTCGCGCAGGCGACGTTCGTAATGGCGGTAATACTTGTCCGCCAGAAGTTCGCTCTTCACCAAAACGGCGACATCCGTGGTGTTGAACTGCTCATCCACGACCGCACCGTCACCGACATAGCCGCCCAGACGCAGATAACCCTTGATCAGCGGGGGCAGCTTGTTGAGGCAGGCGCGGTAGTCCAGCACATGCGGGTCAGTCCGCTGCATTTCCACATAGCGGTCCGGAAGCGCGCGGATGCGCAGGGCCGGCGGGGCCAGATGGTTGTGGTGCATATAGGTGAGCTGGTCGGCCAGAGCGTCCGGATCCGTGCCCGGCAAACTGCCACAGCCGAACAGTACATCGATCCGGTGCAGGAAGATGTAGGAGGCAATACCGCGCCACAGGAGCTGCATCGCGGAACGGCCGCGATATTCCTTCGCCACACAGGAGCGACCGACTTCAAGCAAGCGACCGGGAAATTCCGTCAGGGTCGAGATGTCGTATTCGGAGGACGTGTAGAAACGCCCGACCTTCTCGGCGGCGTCGGAGCGCAACAGACGGTAGGTGCCGACGACACCGGCAGCGCCCGGTCCCTTGGCATGATCGATGACCAGAAGGTGATCGGCGGCCTCGTCGAATTCGTCCACATCACGCTTCGTGCGGAAGGCGCGTTCGTCAGGGTGGGCGCCGAGCTCTTCAAAGAAAACGCGGTAACGCAGCGCCTGTGCGGCGTCGCGCTCTTCGGCCGTCTCGGCAATCCGCACGCCCAGCGTGCCACCACGCAGTTCCTGAAAGCCGCCTTCGCGGTTCAGGGACAGGGTGGAGAGCGTCTCCATCTGTCGCAGGGTTTCCTCGCTGCTGGTCAGCGAATGCGGGGCCGGAGCCGATACGGGGGCGACGGTATCGTTATCCGGAGCGGAAATAGGTGCGCCAGCCGGTTTGGTGGTCATGATCCGCTCTTGTTCCTGTTTTCTGGGAGGGACTTTTTCCTGTCATCGGGTTCGGCACGACGGCCGAACAGCTCGATACGATGCGAGACAAGATCAAATCCCAGACGCTGGGCCAGCTCGGCCAGAAGGCGCACCGGCTCCTCGTCTTCGAACTCGACGACACGGCCACTGTCCACGTCAATCAGATGGTAGTGGTTTCCACTGTCACTGGCTTCATACCGTGCACGTCCACCGCCGAAATCGCGGCGCTCGAGGATGCCCTTCTCCTCAAGCAGCCGAACCGTGCGATAGACGGTCGCCACGGAGATGCGGCTGTCGATCTCCGACGCACGGCGATAGAGTTCCTCGACGTCCGGATGGTCGTCAGCGTTGGACAGGACATGGGCGATCACCCGTCTCTGGCCGGTCATTTTCAGTCCGCTTTGCACACACAGGCGGGCAATGTGCGAATCATCCGGCACAGGGGAAGAAGGGGCCTTCCGATTCCCTGGGCCGGCGCGTCTCTCAGCGGTTTTCGTATCTGCGACCATATCTGCGGCCTAGCCGAAAAACAGGCGTCTTGTCCAATTTATGGAGCCTGTCAGGCTTTCCCTGCCGCGGGGATGAAGAAGACGCGGACAGGGAAAATGGCACTCAGTCTTCGCGACGACGGCCGAGGCCGATCTTGCGGGCCAGCGAGGAACGATGGTTCGCGTAGTTCGGAGCAACCATCGGGTATTCCGGCGGCAGGCCCCAGCGCTCACGATATTCCTGCGGCGTCATGTTATAGGCGGTCTTGAGGTGACGGCGCAGCAGCTTCAGCTTCTTACCGTCTTCCAGGCAGATGATGTAGTCCGGGAAAACCGACTTGCGCGGCGAAACGGCCGGTACCGGCTTTTCAACAGGAGCCTCTTCCGGAACGTTCACCGTTGCAAGAGAGTCATGGACGGACCGGATCAGGGCCGGAAGAGCGTCAGCCGGGATATCGTTGTTCGATACATAGGCAGTAACGATCTGCGCAGTCAGCTGATGCAGTTCGGGAGCATTTGTCTCTTGCGACATTGTAGTTAAGTCCTTCATCCTTGAGAGAGGGAGCATGTAGCAGTCATAAATTGCTTCCTTCAAGCATAAAAAGAAAGAAACATGTGCGTGACAGAAAATGAAACATTTTTCATAGATATAACTGAAAAAAAATGCCCGATGACGACAGTATATGTGCGGGCAAAACTCGATGCCATGACTTCCGGCCAGAGACTTGACGTCCGGCTGCGCGGAACAGAAACACGGAAAAATGTTAGAGCATCCGTGCAGGCACTGGGGCATGCAATTCTGACGGATTTGCCTGTTATTGAGGAGCCGGATCTTTATTGTTTAACGGTCAAACGTTGCTAGAAACCAGCACCTGGGCGTCGCTTCCGTCCCGGTAATAACCGCGACGGACCCCTGCTTTTACAAAACCGCATTTCTCGTACAGCGCGGATGCGGAATTGTTACATACTGCGACTTCCAGAAATACTTTCCCTTTCCGCAGAACATTTTGCACCAGAGACTTTCCAATGCCTTTGCGGCGGAAATCAGGATGAACGGCCAGTGTCAGGATTTCTGTCTCATCCAGAATAGTCCGCGAAAGGATGAAACCGGCCGGGCTCTCTCCAACCAGAGCCACAGTCGCATCCGTACCCTGACCTGAAAGCAGGGCAGCAAAAGAAGTTGCGTCCCAGACTTCACCGCCGCGAAACGTGACTTCATGTAAAGCAGCCAGTAACGGCGCACTTTCGATCCCCATTGTCCTTAACTGGAAATCCTTTTCAGGACTGCTCACAGTGGCGCAGGCCTCAGACCGGCAGCGGGAGGTTTTGCTTCAGGAGGATCAACGTAAAGCGGCATCAGGGGGCCAGGAGCGACATGTTCGGCTGCCTGCACAATACCCAATGCGTACGGAGCCTCGCAGGCCAGCGCGGGACAGGGCCAGTCGGTCTTTTCAGAAACGGCGTCGCCCGTCACACAGGCCCAGCCTGCGGGATCGAGATCAACCGTCTGGCTGGCTGTGACATCCCCTTCCGGTGGATCAACGAAAACCCGGCCACGACGGGCGATACTCACACAGACGGCGTCCGGACGGGCGAGCGTGGCGCGGATGGCCGCCCCCAGCGTGACGCCGATCGTGGGGCAGTTCCAGCCTGCCGCCAGCCCTGCCGCCAGCGACAGGGACGAGCGCAGGCCCGTAAAGGAACCCGGACCAATCACGGCAACGACACGATCAGGAGCCGTGGTCCAGTTGTTCTGCGTCAGGAGTTCGCGGATGGCGGGCGCGAAATGCTCGGATGCGCCGCGACCAGCCATCAGTTTTTCTGCGACGACATGTCCGTCCTCGACGAGCGCCACCAGACTGGTCAGCCCGGTGCCCGCCCCTGCCCCGTTGAAAACAACCGTCCTCACAGACACAGACAGGCTTCTCCGAAGTCCAGACGGGAAGCGCGAGGCTCGGCATGGTCGGGAGCGGGCTCATTTTCCGCCGGATAGCCGAGGCCGACGAGGAAGTTCACGCGCCAGCCGGTCGCGTTTAGCAGCGTGTCCTCAACCATGAAGTTATCAAAGCCGGACATCGGCATAGCGGACAGGCCAAGCATCCGGGCAGCCATGATGAGATAGGCGCCTTCCAGCGTACCATTACGGAAGGCTGTCTCGTCGGACAGACCCACATCGGCCGCAAACCAGTCGCGCAGGCCGTCCTGCGGGTTCAGGCGGGGAAGCGCCTCGAAAAACAGCGGATCATGACAGACGACGGCCAGAACCGGAGCCGCCATGGCGCGGGCCACGTTTCCCGGCGACAGGGCAGGACGGATGCGTTCGCGGGCATCCTGCGTCATGAGAAAAACAAAGCGACCCGGCGAGCAGTTGCCGGAAGTCGGCCCCAGCTTCACCAGATCATACAGACGACGCAGGACATCCTCCCCGACCGGGCGCGGCGAGAAGCTGCGAGGGGTCCGGGCCTGCGTGAACAGGGCTTCTGCGCCCGGAACCGGTCCGCAGGAAGATGTCTGGCCGTCCATGGTTCAGTCCTCGACCTGTTCGACCGAGGCGACTTCGGGAACATAATGGCGGAGCATGTTCTCAACGCCATGCTTCAGTGTGGCGCGGGAAGACGGGCAACCGGAACAGGCACCCTGCATGGCCAGATAGACCACGCCGTCCTTGTACCCACGGAAGGCGATGTCGCCGCCGTCACCGGCAACGGCAGGACGCACACGGGTATCGAGCAGATCCTGGATGCGGCTGACGACTTCGGCGTCTTCGGGGGAGACGTCATGTTCCGGAGCAGACTGCGTGCCGGACAGGACCGGGCGGCCACTTTCGAAGAAGGTCGTGATCGTGCCCAGGACGACGGGCTTGAGGTCGCCCCAGCTGATATCGTCGGACTTGGTGACGGAGACGAAATCGCCGCCAAGGAAGACGCGGCGCACGTTGGGCTGGTCAAACAGCGCAGTTGCCAGTTCGGAGCGTCCGGCGGCGACATCCGCATCACCGAAATCGACGGGACGGGCATCGCCGGTCACGCTGCGGCCGGGCAGGAATTTCAGGGTGGCGGGGTTGGGAGTGTCTTCGGTCTCGATGAACATCGTGATCATGTCCTTGCGTTCCAGTCCGCCCTGACATGTGCCACATCGCCCGAAGGTGCAAGTGTTGGGACTGCATTGGTCCGACTTGTGGTATTTTTAACAACAGGCTTCGCCCTGTCAGACCTGCTCGCCCTGCCCCTCGGTTTTCCTTGAGGGAGACGGGAGTCCCTTGGGCAAAACAATAGTAGCGCAGAGCCCACCATAACCCTTGGACGCATCCCCGCGCCCCAGAACCAGAGACCCGCCCTCACGCGAGATTTCGCGCTGCACGATTGCCAGACCGAGTCCGATTCCCCCCGTGGCCCGCGAACGCGAGCCTTCCAGACGGTAGAACGGGGTCAGCACACGCTGGTACTCACTTTCGGGAATGCCGGGGCCGCTGTCGCTGATGGCGATTTCGAGCGCGCCGTCCTCGCGGGTGCGGAGGGTGGCGAGGACATTGCCGCCATAATTGATGGCGTTTTCGATCAGGTTCGACAGGACGCGTTTCATGGCGAGCGGACGGACATGGACCAATGCGCGGTCCGGCCCTTCGTAACGGGCCTCATGCCCGCGATCGACATGGTCGTCCACAAGGGTTTCGAGTGTGGCCACGATATTGATGGTGCGGGGCACTTCCGGATCATCCGCGCCGGCGAGATAGGCGAGGATGCCATTCACCATGGCTTCCATCTCGTCCAGATCGGCCTCGATGGCGGCCTGTGCCTCTCCGTCATTCAGAAAGCCGCAGCGCAGGCGCAGACGGGTCAGAGGCGTGCGCAGATCATGCGACACCGCTGCCAGAGCCTGCGTCCGGTCGTTGATGAGGCTCTGGATGCGGTCCTGCATGGCGTTGATGGCATGGGCCAGCCCGCGGACTTCGGGCGGTCCGCGTTCGGCCAGCGGCACCCATTTCTCGCTGGAGCCGATGCGGTCCGCCACCGAGACCAGCGCACGGAGCGGCATGCTGAGGCCACGGATCAGCATGGCCGCGGCAATGGCCACCGCGCCCGCCGCAATGGCGGCCGAAGCCAGACCACGCGTGACACGGTGATGGCCGAGCATGCCGGGCACACGGAAATGGATGTAGCTTCCATCCGGCAGGCGTTGGGAGCCCAGCACGTCCGCACTTCCTGGTCCTAATGTGTAGAGGTCCAGATGAGCCTGCTCGAGAATGGGATCGTCTGCGGTCAGGCGTCGGACAAGCTGCGTGAGCGCGACCGGGTGGTGTCCCGGCAGGGCAGGCGTGATCGAGGCGGGCTGCCACGCCACGCTGAGTTCACTGCCCGAGAGCATGACGGCCAGAAAAGATCTCTGGCTGACAGGCGCCGCAGCCAGCACGCGCAGATCCGTACTCAGCGCCTCGCCCAGCTGGGCGATGCGCACGTCATCGACGATGTAGGTCTCTGCCTGACCGTAGAAAATGGCGTTCGTCAGAAACACCAGTGTCACTGCGACGGTCAGGACAACGCAGACGCGCCCGACCAGCCCCAGCGGCCATAGCAGAATGCGATTCTGAATGTTCAGACCCGTTCAACCTCGGCCACGAAGATGTAACCCAGACCGCGCACCGTACGGATCAACTGATCGGCGTCAGAGCCCAGCTTGCGGCGCAGGCGGCTGACGAGAACATCGATGCTGCGGTCCGACACATCGCCCAGACGGGTCCGCGACAGTTCCAGAAGCCGATCACGGGCGATGACCCGCTGCGGATTATCCAGAAAGCTGGTCAGCAGATCGTGTTCAGCGCCGGAAATATCGACGGTAGCCCCGGACGGGTCCGTCAGTTCACGGCGACGCAGATCCAGCGTCCAGCCCGCAAAACGCAGTGTCTCGCGACGCACGCGCTCCTGCGGCGCACCGGTGGCGATGCCACGGCGGAGGACCGCACGCACACGCGCCAGAAGTTCACGCTGGCCGAAAGGCTTGGGGACATAGTCGTCCGCGCCCGATTCGAGACCGTTCACGCGATCGCGTTCCTCACCACGGGCCGAGACCATGATGATCGGCACCTGGGCTGGCGGGGTTTCATTCTCATGCGTGGCACCCTGCCCGCTGCGCAGTGCGCGACACAGTTCGATGCCGCTTTTACCCGGCAGCATAATGTCCATGATGATGAGATCGACGGGAGCCACTTCAAGCGCAGCCCACATCTCATCCCCACAGGCAACGCCACGGGCACGGAAACCGCCGCCCTGAAGGGCACGGAGAATGAGGGTCCGCATGCCTGCGTCATCTTCGACGACGAGGATACGGGCGGGAAGATCGGGGTCAGAAAGATTTGGCACCATGTCTTTTCCATAGTCTCCATAAGGTTGGCATCACAAGCAACAAATCCTGACAACAACTGTTCCCAACAGAACCTGCTGATCCATGGGATCCTGCCAATTATTCCATCACGTAAAAGCTGCAGCACACCACAGAAAACTGACTGGCAGCGCTACAGGAACCGAAACCACATCGAGATTATCTTCGAAAGGTTCAAGGACTGGAGACGGATTGCAAGATGCGATGACAGTTTCCTAGATACCTTCTTCTCGCTCATCTGTCTCACTACAACCGCCATGTTCAGGCTATGAGCCCTGAACCCTACAATTCAGTGCATGCGCCTTAAAGTTGATATAAATGGCGGATCGATTTTTGCCCTCTCCCCAAATTTAAAGCCCAATAAAATAAAAAATTTCTTGATTAGAGTTTTTATAAAATACAGGAACCACCTTGCGTAAGTGGATATATTCACCATCATTAGAAAAGATAATGATTTTTTATAAAACCCACATTTTATTAGATCAATTGAATGCTTCAAAAGAAAGGATTGGTACTTACTTTCTATGGCAAAAGAAATTTTTTGGTCTATGTTGATTTTTTTTGAAATACAAAACTCTGTTAATTTCTTTGGTATTTTCATTAACTGCAATGCTGGCAGACCTACTTTTGAAAGAGAACCGTCCCTCACAGTATAAAAATACAATGCATCTGGAATAAGCATAAACCTTGCTCCAGCCATCACAACACAAGAATAAAACAAAGAATCTTCGCCCAGACTCAATTCCTCATTATAGAAAATATTCTCTCTTATTAGAAATTCCCTTCTGAAAATAGGCTTCATGTAACAGAGTGGCATAGTTCCTTTTAGACCAGGCCAGTCCATGGACATATAACGGAATACATTTATATAATTATCATACGCCATCCATTCAGGACAAAATGCATTTTCTTGAGAATTTTTACTTGTTACAATAAGCTGGTCTGCAAGCATATCGAGATTATTTTTTTCCATATACTCTATCATCACCGATAATCTATTTCCTTTCCAATAATCATCAGAATCAAGTATTGATATATATTTCGATCTAGCTTTCATTATGCCAATATTTCTTGACGCGGAAACTCCAAGATTTTTATCATTTTCATAATATATAATACGTTTATCGAGATCACAGAGCTTCAGTGCTTTTTCTCTAGTGTCGTCACTAGAAGCATCATTGATAATAATAACCTCAACCGAGTTCATCGTCTGTTTCAAGACAGAGTGAACGGCTTGTTCGATAAAATCACCCGCATTATATGCCGGAATAATGACTGACACGAGATAATCGGGTTTGTTCACAAAACACCTAGATATGCTAAATTTTAGGAAAAATACGTTACAACAAACACCATAAAACAGAAAATTTTGTCAGATGAAAATATTAGGTGATGTTACAGCATTAAACGCCTAGGCCGCATTGACAAAAACCTATACAATTTTCCTGAGATTTAACCCAATTTGTGGCTGCGGAATACCGGGCAAACAAAGCAAAAGCAGGCTTAGTACGAAATAATGTGATGGATCAGGAATGCCATGGCTGGGTTGCTGCTACGGTTTGAGCGCGAGCATTAGTCTTGAACAACTAGAGACAACCGTCCTTTTCTTAAGGAATGCTCCGCGCACAGGCTCGAGACATACATGAACACTAAGACAGGTGAAATTCTGCCTACTTCAGTTTTGTCATTGGGCTGAACAGGATGTCTAGAATGCTCTTTTACAGATCCTGCAAATCTGGGGCTGAGTTATATAGTTAGTAACGTATGCTCGATAGCACCGTTTTTTGTACCCAATACGACAATAAGGAACGCTTTTTTGGCTTTGTCCTCGCCGAATTCCAGTCTCGGATTATACAGCTATTAGGAGACGGCCTTGAAAATAGACACTAGATTTTAGGGTTCCTGTGACAACCAATAATATCAAGGAAATTCTTTTTCTGATTATTTCAAAAGAATCATTTTTTCTACACACATTTTTATCATGAAATTTTCCATAATTTGAAATAATCTCAATTATATTTATTTACATATTGTATGTAGTAAAAGTTTGCATTTTTTAACGCAAAATTAACTCAAAAAAGTATTTTTATTTTATTTTTATTTATATGATATTTAATAATAATAGAAACGTTAATAAATTTCGATGAATCCATAGCGTTTTACAATAAACAATCTTAAAATTTCTGTTTTCAAGACCAAAATTAGGCTTTCTTTAATATAATATTTCTGGTGAAATCCCTAAATCCAAAACTTGGAATTGCGCTGCTTCAGCAGCGATATCTATTATAAATAGAGGTAGATAATGATTAGGGTTTTTGTCCAGTTAAGCCATGGGTATGGCGCCAAAAACTGGAATGAGAAATTTCGACAAGGGAAGATACTCGGGACCAATGAGCCTTATGCTTATGGATACAACAGAGCTAATTCCAGTGAAATTAAAATTACATACTCTGAAGATATTGTAAAAGAAAACTTATTTCAGAAATCCGTTCGATACGCCGCAAGATTAGTACTTGGTTTCGATTTCGTACACGTCTGGAGAAATCGAAAAAATATTATGGCAGGGACCGATGTGGTTTGGACATACAACGAATCACAAACCCTTGGAGTCATGTTATTAAAGAAAATTTTTTCTGCGAAAAACATAAAGGTTATTGGTCAAAGTGTCTGGCTTATTGATAAGTGGCCCAGAAATAAAATTAGACAGCTTATTTATCGCTGGCTTTTGAAAGATGTTGACGTACTGACATTTAATAGCAAAGTTAATTCTGACATCGCCAAGAAAATGTTTCCACATAATCGGATTGAATTTACAAAATTTGGGATTCGATGTGACGAAATGGTTCCATATTTCGAAAAAGATGTTGGTAACATTGTAGCCGTCGGAAACGACCGTTCACGAGATTGGGCTACACTTGCAGCCTGTGCTTCTCGCATGACAAATATAAATTTTTTCCTTGCTACACAAAGTGCTGCTGCAATTAATATTGCCGACAAACATTCCAACATGATAATTGCTAAATTAAAGACAAATAATGATATGGCTTCTTTTTATGAAAAAGCCATATTAGTCATCGTCCCATTAGATCGGAATAACTATGTAAGTGGCCTGACAGTTGTTGAAGAGTCTGGGGTTATGGGGGTCCCTTGCATTGTAACAGACACAGGAGGCCTTAGAGACTACTTTACCGATGACATGGTATATTTTATTCCGCCCAATGATTCTGACGCACTAAGCGAAGCTATAAAAATTCTCTTGGGCAACAAAGAAAAACGTGCCCGTATGGTTGAGAATATACAGAATTATATGCAAAAATCTCTTAACAGCCAAACGTATGTTGAGGAATATGTTAAAATTACTAGAGAGTTAGAAAATAAATTTCACTGATATAATCAATTTATGGAAATAATGTTGATTATATCAAAATAATCCATATGAATCTTAAAAAAGGCTGCCCAGAAGGGCAGCCGATACTGATGTAAATACTGAACTTCTGTCCCATTGTTTGAATAAGCTAAGTGGCTATCCATTCCGAGAGATAACCGCACTATTTCCTTTCCGGTCAAAAGATAGAACAGGGCCATTCATCAGCCCTTGCTAATCCGTTAGATGATCTCTTGCCGTATCTGTTTTCTCTGGTCGCTATCTTACAACCACAAAGTGAAGTGGATCTCGGGCAGAGCGTATAGACCTTTTGTCAACTTAACCTAGCATCGTACAGTACAACGCATCACGGCCATGCCCGTTCTGCTGGCCCGTTTCATGCGTTGTGTTGGAGTCGCCAATGTTACGAGTTTCCCCCGGCGTCGTCAGTGGCGCCAGTTATGCGGCCCTGATCAAGGCCTGCCACGAAGGGGGCTATGCCCTTCCTGCCATCAATGTCGTTGGCACCGACAGCGTCAACGCGGTTTTGGAAGCCGCTGCCCGCAACGGATCGGACGTCGTCATTCAGGTTTCCAATGGTGGCGCGCGTTTTTATGCGGGCGAAGGCCTGCCGGATGCCCATCGCGCCCGTGTGCTCGGCGCGGCGTCCATGGCGCGTCATGTCCATCTTCTGGCGAAGGAATACGGCATCGCTGTCATTCTCCATACCGATCACGCCGACCGCAGGCTGATCCCCTGGCTCAACGACCTCATCACGATGAGCGAGGACGAGTTCAAGGCGACCGGCAAGCCGCTCTTCACGTCTCACATGCTCGATCTTTCCACGGAGCCTTTAGAAGAGAACCTTGCAACCTCGGCCGCCATGCTGAAACGTCTGGCGCCGCTGGGCATGGGGCTGGAAATCGAACTGGGTGTTACGGGTGGCGAGGAAGATGGCATCGGCCATGATCTCGAAGAGGGTGCGGACAACGCGCATCTCTACACGCAGCCCGAAGACGTGCTGAAGGCGTGGAACCTGCTCTCCCCGATCGGGACCGTGTCGATCGCCGCGTCTTTCGGCAATGTCCATGGTGTCTACAAGCCGGGCAATGTGCAGCTTCGTCCCGAAATCCTGAAGAACTCGCAGGATGCCGTTCAGAAGGCGACGCAGAGCGGTCCCAAGCCGCTGCCTCTGGTCTTTCATGGTGGATCGGGTTCGACGATCGGGGAAATCGATGCCGCCGTGTCCTATGGCGTGTTCAAGATGAACCTCGACACTGACATCCAGTTCGCTTTCGCGCATGGCGTGGGCAGCTACGTTCTGGAGCATCCGGTCGCCTTCCAGCACCAGATCGAGCCCGGCACCGACAAACCAATGAAGTCGCTCTACGATCCGCGCAAATGGCTGCGCGTGGGCGAGAAATCCATTGTCGAGCGGCTGGATGAAGCCTTCGAAATCCTAGGCTCCAAGGGCCGGTCCGTCGCCCGCAAATCCTGACGGGACCGGCGTTCAGGAGGCTCCGGCCTCCTGAACTGGTTTGCCGGATTTCAGGGGCCGGGGGTGACGGAAGCGAGCTGCGCCTTGGCCACATCGCGGCTGTCGGGGAGTGCGTCTTCCCAGCCGCCGCCGAGCGCGTTGTAAAGACGCGTCAGATTAGTCGCCAGCGTGGCGTCGCTGCTGGCGAGGTCAAGCTGTGCGGACTGGAGCTGCGCCTGCGCGTTCAGGACGTTCAAGTAGTTCGTCAGGCCGCTGCGATACTGGCTCTGCGCCAGCATGAGCGCCTTGCTGTTGTCGTTGACGGCGTTCTGCAGGCCCTGACGATGCAGCTGCTCGTCGCGATAGGCAATCAGCGCGTTGTCCACGTCATGCCAGGCCTTGATGACCGTCTGCTGATAGGAAATCGCTGCGGCCTTCTGCGCGTATTTCTTCAGCTCGAGCTGGCCATACAGACGGCCGCCCTGGAAGATCGGCAGGGAGATGGACGGGCCCACGTTCCAGGCCCGTGCGTTCCAGAAGCCCAGATCGCGGAAGGACAGGGTCTGGAAGCCGAAATCGGCGTTGATCGTGACCTTCGGATAGAAATCCGCCGTGGCCTCGCCCACTTCGGCGACTGCACCGCGCAGGCGGGCTTCGGCCTCGCGGATGTCCGGGCGGCGATGGGCCAGTTCGGACGGAAGGCCGACGGGCACCACCGGCGGAACGACCGGCACGCCGGCGTTCTTTTCCAGCTCGGCATTCAGGCTTTCAGGCGGGGCGCCCAGAAGCAGGGCGAGTGCGTTCTCTTCCTGCGCCACAGCCTGTTCAAGCTGTGCTTCCTGACCCTGCGTGTCGTGCAGGCGAGCCTGTGCGGAATCAACATCCAGTTCCGTCACCAGACCACCGCGATAGCGCTCCTGCGCGATGGAGGTGATCTGCGTGAGGATGCCGAGATTGTCGCGCAGGATCTTCAGGCGCTGCTGATCGCCGCGCAGGCTCATATAGCCATGCGCCATGTCGGCCTGCTGGGCGATGAGGACGGAACGACGCTCTTCATCCGTCGCCTGAAGGTCGGCCTTGGCGGCATCATACTGATGCGCCACGCGGCCCCACAGATCGATTTCATAAGTCGCATCGATCGCGCTGCGCCACTGGTTCAGCAGCGGGATAGTCGCCCCGCCAGCCGCGTTCTGAAGCATCGGGCCGACGGTGCTGCCAATCGAGCCACCTTCGGACTTGGCAATACCACCCGCGACATGGCCGATGATTTCCTGCAACTGCTTGGTGCTGTACTGGCTGCGCTGGTATGAACCTGAAGCGCTCAGAGCCGGGAAGCGCTCGGCACCCGCCATGATGAGCTGCGCGCGGCTCTGCGCCAGATTGGCGGTCGCGAGGCGGAAGGACAGGTTCTGGTTGACCAGACGGTCTTCCAGCGAGGTCAGCTCCGGATCGTGGAAGACCTGCCACCAGTGACTGTCAGCCTTCATCTCGCTGACGATGCTGTCGGGCGCGCCAGCCATATGATCGGTATAATGCGCCGGCGACCAGGGCTTGGGCGCATGGTATTCAGGTCCCACCATGAGGCAGCCGGACAGGGTGAACAGGGCGCAGCCGCAAAGCAGCGCGCGGGAAGTGAAGGCTGCGCTCACAAAGAAACTCCTGAAGCGGAAATGATCTTGCGGTGACCGACCGGCTCGGTCAGCATGTCAGGAACTTGACCTGACGGACAGAAGGATCTTTCGCTCACATGACGGGCATCATGGACGACGGTAGCGCGGACACTCCCGACGGAGCCGGCAGCGCCGATCCCGTAGGATGCGCCAAGCGCGAACAGATCCTCAAAGGTGCCGGAACCGTCTTTCTGGCAAACGGATACGAAGGGGCGTCCATGTCCCAGATTGCGCAGATGGCGGGCGTCTCCAAGGGGACGCTTTACAACCATTTTAATGGCAAGGCGTCCCTGTTCTCCGCGTTCTTCGAAGAACAGGCCCGCAGCCGTCTCGCGCCAATCGAGGCCCTCTCGCGCAGCGACGGACAGTCCGTTCGCGTGACGCTCGTCCGGTTCGCGGAAATGACCGTCCACCTGCTGGTCTCGCCCATGGCGCTGGGGCTGTATCGCATCATCGTCGGCGAGGTCGATAAATTCCCCAATCTGGCCGACACGTTCTGGCGCTACGGCTTCGACCGGACGCTTGGCAACCTGACGGAATACCTGACGCGCAGCGTGGCCCGTGGAGAGCTGGAGATCGCCGATCCGCGCCTGTCGGCCGAGCAGTTCATGCTCATGTGCCAGGCCCGCATCATCCAGCGCCGCCGGTTCGGCCTGCCGGTCGATGACAGCGATGCGGCGATTGCGGAATTTGCCGCCTTCACCGCTGACAGCTTCCTGAAGATCTACGAACCGCGCCATCAGTGACCACCGCCCGAAGCCTGTGCGGCCTTCTTGCCGTTGGGTGACAGCAGGAAGCACAGCGGCACCACGAACAGCGCGATCACGCCGATCCAGTCGAACACCTCGTTATAGGCCAGCATGGCGACCTGTGAGGTAAACTCGCGGAACAGGCTGTAGATGGCGATGTTATGGGACTGCGCCGCCGTGAAGCCATGCGCCTGTGCGACCTGCTGGGCATTGGCGATATAGGTGTTGAACTCCGGATTGGCCGGCGTCATGTGATCAGCGACATAACCCTGATGGCGCTGACGGGTCTCGATGATCGCCGCCGTTGCCAGCGAAATGGCCAGCGAGCCGATGTAGTTTCGCGCCATCGAGAACAGGGCCGAGGCATCCGAGTTCAGCTCACGCGGCAGGGTCGAATATGCAATCGTCGAGATCGGCACGAACAGGAAGGCCAGCGAAGCCGTCTGGCTGATGCGGTAGAACATCAGATGCTTGAAATCGATCGCGGCATAGAGGTTCGAAGCCTGGAACATCGCCATGCCCATCGCGAAGAACCCAAAGGCGATGATGTAGCGCATCTGGATGAACTTCATCAGCCGCCCCACAATCGGAATCAGACAGATCACCGCCACGCCACCGGGGGCGAGCAGCAGGCCTGAATTCGTCGCGGTATAGCCGAGCACCTGCTGGGCGAACTGCGGAACGATGATAGCAGAAGCATACAGCGTGGCGCCGACCATCGAGATCAGGAGCATGCCGGTTGCGAAGTTGCGGTCCTTGAGAACCGTCAGGCGAACCAGCGGATTCTTCGCATAGCACAACCAGAGAATCGCACCGATCACACCGATCGCGCCCAGTATGGCCATGGTGGTGATAAAGGGTGAACCGAACCAGTCGTCATCCTCGCCGCGGTCGCACATGACCTCAAGGCAGCCGAGGCCCAGCGTAATCAGACTGATGCCGATCACGTCCACCTTCTCGCGCTTCTGACGCTCCCATGGCGGATCCTCGACGAACGCCGTCACGGCCATGACCGTCAGGATGCCGAAGGGCACGTTGACGAAGAAAATCCAGCGCCAGGAGAAATTATCGGTCAGATAGCCGCCCAGCATCGGGCCCAGAACCGGGCCGACAATGGTGGCGATGGCGGTCAGGCCGAACGCCGCACCACGCTTTTCGGGCGGGAAGGTGTCCAGAATGATGGACTGCTGGCTCGGTTGCAGGCCGCCTCCGAAAAAGCCCTGCATGAGACGGAACACCACGAGCATCGGCAGCGACGTCGCCAGTCCGCACAGGAAGGACGAGACGGTGAACATCGTGATGCAGATCAGGAAGTAGCGTTTGCGGCCGAACAACCGCGACAGCCAGCTCGAAATCGTCAGAACGATTCCGTTTGCCACCAGATAGGACGTGAGCGCCCAGGTGGCGTCATCATACGAACTGCCGAGCGATCCCGCGATATGCGGCAGCGCCACGTTGACGATGGTGGTGTCCAGCACCTCCATAAAGGCCGCCAGCGTGACCGTGACGGCCACAAGCCACGGATTGTGACTGGGCTTCCAGTCCTGATGCCCGGCAGTATCGCTCATTTCACATAAACCGTCGGGACGACAGACAGACCAAGGGCGAGCGGGATGTTCGGATCAAGACCGCTGTCCAGCACGATCTTCACCGGAATACGCTGCACCGTCTTCACGAAGTTGCCGGTCGCGTTCTCGGGAGGGAAGGCGCTGAAGGATTCACCCGAGCCGAGCTGGATGGAATCCACATGGCCATGCAGTTCGAGCTGCGGGTAGGCATCGACTTCGACATCCACCTTCTGGCCCGGACGCATATGGGTGAGCTGCGTTTCCTTGTAGTTCGCCACGATCCAGACTTCCGGCTCGACGATGGAGAACATCTGCTGACCGGTCTGCACGAAATTGCCGCGCTCGACGTTACGCTGGGAAATCCAGCCGTCATGCGGCGCGCGGACTTCCGTCCATTCGAGGTTCAGGCGGGCCTGCACCAGATCCGCATTGGCGGAGGCAAGAGCAGCCTGTTCCTGCGTGACGCGGGCATCGGCATTGGCCACGTTTTCCTTGACCGGCTCGGCTTGCGTCAGCTGACCCTGGGCCTGCAGCACTCGGGCCTTGGCCTGATCCAGTGCGGCGCGGGCATAGTCGATGTCCTGCTGCGACGTCGCGGCACGGGCCACCGAACGCTGACGGCGGTAATCAGCTTCGGCTTTGACGAGCTGCGCCTGTGCGGCAGCAAGATTGCCCTGCGCGGTGACGAGCTGGCCGGGGAAGTTCTTGTGCGCCACTTCCAGCATCAGCTTGTAAGCATTGATGTTGGCATTGGCCTGATCGACGGCGGCCTCGGCCTTGTGCAGGGACGCGACATAATCGCGGCTGTCGATCGTCACAAGCAGGTCGCCCGTGTGGACGAACTGGTTGTCGTTCACCAGAAGCTGCGTGACGTAGCCGTTGACGTGGGGCGCAATGGCGATCTTGCGACCGGCCGTGTAGGCGTCATCCGTCTCGATATTGTTGCGGGTCAGGAAAAGATAGGCCCCGATACCCACGAGAACCAGAACCACCAGCAGGATCAGCGCGACCCGGACAAGGGGATGACGCTTTTTCTGCGGCTTTCCGTTCTTGTCGGATGTCGTGTCACCCTGCGCGTGATCGGCCTGATCGCCTTGCGCCATAATGTTTGTCTCGCTTTGAAAACAGGTCTGTCAGATCATGACCGGATGTGCTGTGCGGGGCCTGGAAACCCTCTACTGACCGATCGGTTCGGTCATCCATGACATATCGTCTCACAAGCTTCAAGACGCAAAAAACTGACCCGTTTCCATTCTCCCGCCAGTCCCGTCCCTTACGTCCCCGGCTGATCCAGAAACTCCCGCAGACGTGTAAGACCCTTACTAAAGTTCCGTCGCTCGGCATTCCCCTGCGCTCCTTCCCCAAGCCGCAGCAGCCAAGAGGGATGTGCAAGCGCCAGACGCCGGACAGCATTTTCGCCAGTTCCCACGGTCCATGACGTCCCGCGGACATCCGCCATCGCCATACCCGGCCCGTCCAGTGCCCTGAGCGCCGTGGCCCCCAGCGAAACGATGAGCTTCGGCCGAACCAGGGCGATCTCCTGTTCAAGCCAGGGACGGCAGGCCGCCACATGCCCCACATCCGGGCTCTGATGGATGCGGCGGCGCCCCTGAAGACGGAAGCGGAAATGCTTGACGGCATTCGTCAGATACAGCGCGCCACGATCAACCCCGGCCTCTCCGAGCGCCTTATGCAGGAGCTGCCCCGCCGGACCGACGAAGGGACGCCCTGCCAGATCTTCCTGATCGCCCGGCTGCTCTCCGACGACCATGATGCGCGCGTCTGCCGGCCCCTCTCCCACAACCGCCTGCGTGGCCGAACAGTGCAGCGGACAGGCCGTGCAGGTCCGGATCTGAGCAGCCAGCCCCTCAAGAGTCTCCGTCGTATCCAGCATCGGCTCGGCCGGAAGCTGTTCACGGGACCGCAGGCGCTCATGAAAGGCCGGTGCGGGCTGAAGCTCCTGCTCCGCCATTGTCCGGACGCGCACCTCCGCTCCGGCAACAAGCTGCGGGATCAGACGGGTTTCAGGCAGGTTCTTCCAGTAACGACCGGGCATTTCCCGGCGCATGGCCTTGGTACGAACGCGAGCAGGATTGAAGGTCGAAGCGTAATAGGTGTCCCACAGCTCCCCGAACCCGTCGTCCAGTTCCGGCTGTTCACAGGGTTCCGATGAGTAGGCCAGATCCTTGCCATCCCAGCAGATCGAGCCGCGTGGTGTCAGGATAATCCAGTCCATATCCGTAAAACGTTTTGCAAAGAATGGCGCGATCCGTTCAAGGATATGATGCTGCGGCTCGAACCATGCGAGGAACCGCCGACGTTCACCGCCCTGCCCCTCTCTTTGCGGGACCGGCTGCTCGCGGAAGCGGACAAAGGCCATCATCTTGTGACAGTCCTGCCGGTTCTGTCGCACCATCTGCCGCGCACGCGCGATATCGGCATCCGTCGCCACCTCAGGCAGATGCGGATTGCCCTGCACCCTCCAGGCAATCCGGTAGGCAAGTGCGAACCGGGCGGGATCGGAATGGCACAGCATGTCCCGCAGCAGCGCGAGGCAGGAGGCCCGCAAGGTCACGGTTTTCACGACCGGAACGGCCGTCAGCGCCTCCAGGCCATCGCCGTTATCCGTGATCTGGCCGAAAAGATCCGTCTCGCCCCCCCGGATGCGCCAGTCGAGCGCCTCGGGCAGGACCGCGCGCTGCAATGCCGCACGCGCCATCTCCCGCCAGGGCTCGAAATCCGCATTGTCCTCAAGCGTCAGAACATAGCGCGTCACAGAAGGCTCATCTGCTGCGGCGCCGGGCTGAACAGACTGCGCAGATCGTGCCGGTCAGTCAGGCGGGCGGGACTCCAGCCCGGCGTCTGGACGAACGGACGCACCTTGCGAATAGAGACGTTCAGCCGCGCCAGATCCTCCAGCCGTACCGCCTGATGCCGCCGTGCCCTGAGAATGGCCGCCACAGCCTTCACTCCCAGCCCCGGCACCCGCAGCAGCATTTCCTTCGACGCCCGGTTCAGATCGACCGGAAACAGCGCCCGGTTGTCCAGCGCCCAGGCCAACTTGGGGTCCAACTCCAGATCGAGCATTCCATCCGCGCGGCCAGCCGTCAGTTCCCCGAAGGCGAACCCGTAGAACCGGAACAGCCAGTCCGCCTGATAGAGCCTATGCTCCCGCTGAAGCGGCGGGCTTTTCGCCGGCAACAGTGCGGAAGCGTCAGGAATGGGGCTGAAAGCCGAATAGTAGACCCGCCGCAGCCCGTAGGAGCCGTAAAGATTGGCGCTGCTGGCGAGAATATCCTGATCGGACGCCGCATCCGCCCCCACGATCATCTGCGTGCTCTGTCCGCCCGGCGAAAACCGTTCAGCCCGGCGACCGGTATGGCTGCGTTCCTTGCCCGCATCGATTTTCAGGCGCATCTCGCCCATGGCCTGCCGGATACCGCCCGCTTTTTTCTGCGGTGCGTACTGCTCCAGACCGGCCACGGTTGGCATTTCCACATTGATCGACAGGCGGTCCGCATAGCGCCCCGCCTCTTCCAGCAGACGCGGCGACGCATCGGGGATGGTCTTGAGATGGATATAGCCCCGGAACCCGTGCTTCAGCCGCAGATCCCGCGCCACCTGCACGAGCTGCTCCATCGTGTGATCCGAGGAGCGGATGATGCCTGAGGACAGGAACAGCCCCTCGATGCAGTTGCGCCGGTAGAACTCCAGCGTCAGCCACACGACCTCCTCCGGCGTAAACCGCGCGCGCTCCACATTCGAAGACGAACGATTAATGCAGTAGGCGCAGTCATAGACGCAGAAATTGGTCAGCAGGATCTTGAGCAGCGACACGCAGCGCCCGTCCGGCGTGTAGGCGTGGCAGATACCGTTTCCCGTCGTGGACCCCAGTCCCCCGCTTTTGGCCGAGTCCCTGCGGCCCGAACCGCTCGACGCGCAGGACGCATCGTATTTCGCCGCATCGGACAGAATCGCCAGTCTCTGGGAGAGTGATTTCTTCATCGCGTGTTCTTATTTCGTTCCGAAGTATGAATCGCAAGGGGAAACGTGAATTTAACCATTTGTTTCCCAGTTTTCCGTTATTTTTGGTGGGTTTTTTTTAACGGTCCGGATTCAGCTTCCGTTAACCACTCCCCCCTATCCTGAGGTCGCAAACCTGCACCGACGGAGAACGAATTCAATGTCATTGTCAATTAATACAAACACTGCGGCAATGGCCGCACTCCAGAGCCTCAACCAGACGACGACGGATCTGAACAAGACCCAGAACGCCGTTTCCACCGGCAAGTCCGTCAACAGCGCGTCTGACAATCCGGCCATCTATTCCATCGCCCAGTCGATGAATGCCCGGATCTCGGGCCTGTCCGGCGTTTCGACCGGCCTGAGCTTCGCCGGTCAGGTTCTTTCCACGGCAAGCGCACAGGCATCCACGATTTCCGGCCTGCTGAGCAGCGTGTCCACCACGGTCACGAACGCCGCCAACAACGCCGAAGACCAGGATACGCTGAACTCCCAGCTTTCCAGCCTTTCCTCCCAGATCGACGCCAGCGCCAACAGCGCAACCTTCCAGGGCGTCAACCTGCTGTCCGGCGCCACGGGTGGCGGCGTGTCCTACACGTCCGTCTCGGCCGCACAGGACATCAACGGCAACCTGTTCGTTCAGAACGGCGCCAATGCCACGGCATCCGGCCTAGGCCTTGAAGGCCTGAGCACCACCATGAAGGGTGCAACGCTTGACATGGGAGGCGCGACCTACACTGCAGCTGACACCGGAAACACGCCAGCCGCATCCACGATTACCCTGAAAAATCAGGCAGCGGCAAACGGCAGCGGCACGGCCACGAGCCCCGCCACCACGACCGAGTTTGTCCTTGACGACAACACAAGTGGCCTGTCGTCCACGGCAACCGTTGGCACCGCACTGTCCAATGCTGTTTCAACAGCTCTCGGAAGCACCGCTACCGTAACGGTCGGCACTGATGGAACCCTGACATCCTCGGCTTTCGGCAGCAATGCACCAGTCACGACGTCCGACGGCACCACAACCTATACGATGACGAACGGCAAGAGCATTACCGCCAAGGCTGATGCCAGCGGCAATCTCACCTACAGCGTCACGACGGCTACCGACAGCAATGGCAATGCCACCAGCCTGGCGAAAGTCGTGGACGTCAACACGAGCACAGCCGCAACCAACACAACGGATGCGACGCAGCAGAACACCGACCGTACTACGACGCTTATGACAGCCATGAGCAATGCCGGATTTGGCGTCTCTCGCGCTAATGATGGCACCCTGACGCTGGCTGGTGGCAATCTTTCCACTGCAACAGGGAGTGTTACAACAAGCAATATCGCCGAAGGCACTTCACTGGATATGTCGGGCGCAACCTTCGCAGACGGTGGAACGGCTCTGACGGTTAAAGACGGCACCTCTTCCACAAGTTACGTCGCTCTCAAATCGCCCGATTCTACGACTTCTGCTCTAAGCAGTGCTGCACAGTCAGCTCTGAAGAGCACACTCCAAAGCCTTACAGGCGATACTACCGACGGTGACGTTACCGTTGCTGCTGACGGTTCCGTTGCACTTACCGGTACTGGTACAAGTGGATGGACCACAACCGGGAATGCTTCCAGCGGCCTTACTCTCACGGACAGCTCCGGAAATTCGACCACATACAAGTTCTTTTCCGGTACGGACAAAACATCCTGGACGTCAAGCCTCGCAACAACAGCAGGTCTTACAGCTGGGACCGACTCGACATACACGCTCGATACAGCCGCTTCCAATGTGACGCCAAGTACCAGCATCACTGCCTCGAAAGCAAAACCCACTGTCGGCACAACCTCCGGCACAGCCGTGGTACAGCTTGCGGTCAGTGCCGCTCTGACCAAGGTCAACCAGATCTCTGCGGGCTTCGGCGTTTCCGCCAACACCGTGACCCAGCTTCAGACGGCCACCAGCTCGCTGTCCGACGCCCTGACGACGGGTGTGGGCGCTCTGACGGATGCCGATCTGGCAGCGGAAAGCGCCAAGCTGACCTCGCTTCAGACGAAGCAGCAGCTGGCCGTTCAGTCGCTGTCGATTGCGAACTCGCAGTCTTCCACCCTGCTCAGCCTCTTCCGCGGCTGATCAGGTTTCTGGAGGGTACCGGTCTTCCGGTATCCTCCAGTTCCATATTTTTCCACCCCTGCCACATGCAGGACTGCTTCAGACGCCTCCTGCCCCCATTGCGCAGAGACTTTTGAAACAGTCTTCCCCGAAAGGAGTTTGCCTTCGTGACTTACGCCTCCTCACAGTACCAGAAACAGTCCGGAAGCTATCTGTCCTCCCGGGAAATCGAGGTCATGGCTTTCCGGCATGTCAATTCGCTGCTGGCTGATGCCAGGGACCATCAGAAAAAAACGATGGCTCTGGCTGCCAATCTGAAGCTGTGGAGCCTTCTGTCGATGAGCGTCGAGCGGAACGACAGCCCGCTCCCGCCCGTTCTGCGCGATGACATCATCAAGGTTGGCCTGTGGTCGATGCGTTATTCCAACGCAGCCCTCAACGCTTCAAAGGATCTGAAGCCGCTGATCGATGTCAATAATGACATGATCGAAGGCCTGTCTGCAGAACCCGAACCTTCCCCCATGACCGCTGCTGCCCCGCAGGCTTACGCCGGATCAGCCCCGACATCCTCTCTGGAACTCGTCGGCTGAAGAGAAATCAGCAATTGTGAATATTCAGGGCGCTGGCTCAACCAGGCGCCCTTTTTCTTTGTCTTATTGCAAGAAACCTGCGAGGCACGCCGGCCCTCGCAGGTTTCCACATCCTCAGGGTGTAATCGCCACGCGGTTATCGGAGCGGTCGATATCCGGGATGACATGATCCGGGTCCAGCGTGACAGCCCTGAGGCCATCATGGGCCGGCAGTGAAACAACGATGTCGCTGCCCTGACGCCAGGCTTCCGTCGGGATGCGGAGTTCGTCCGATTTACCGTCCGCATACTCCGCCCGCACGAGCACCGGAAGCGGGAGGGCTCCGTAATTGCGGACCTGCACGGTCACCGGCTTTCCGGCATCGTGATGCACGTCACCCAGCGCATAGTCCGGGGCGGCATTGGTGAAGTACCAGCCACGCCAGAACCAGCCCAGATCCTCGCCCGCTTCGCTGCTCATCAGGCGGAAGAAGTCCGATGGGGACGGGTGCTTGAACGACCATTCAGAAATATAGCGCCGGAAAGCCGCATCGAACCGGACCGGGCCGAGGATCTGTTCACGCAGCAGCTTCAGTCCATAGGCGCCTTTGAAATAGGTCACGCTGTGGCGGTATTTTTCGGACACGCTGTCCGCCGCGGTCATGAGCACGGGCGCATTCGGGTCAGTCAGGACCGGGACGATGTCCTGCGCGGGATTGCCGGTCTTGGGCGCGAACTCGGAATCACGCTTGGGAGCGAATTCACCGTTGTTGAAGTGGTCGGACGCATAGACGTCGATGAAGGTGTTGAAGCCCTCGTCCATGAAGGCGTTTCGGCGCTCATCCGTGCCCACAATCATCGGGAACCAGCCATGGCCCAGTTCATGCGTCGTGATCCAGAACAGTTCCGGATCGCGGTCGCTCATGCCGTCGAAGACGATGCCCGGATATTCCATGCCCGCGCCATGTCCGCCCAGATTGACGGCGTTCGGCCAGGGATACTCGAACCATTGTGACGAGAAATACTCGATGGCGTGTTTGACGTAATCCGTTGAACGGTCCCAGCCATGCGGCCCGATCCCTTCACGCGGATAGACCGACATCGCAAGCCGGGGCACGGCGTGATAGTTCGCCCAGGGCACGATCGGCGGCAGATTGATCCGCGCGGCATCCCAGACGAAAGCCGGCGAGGCCGCAAATGCCACGTCACGCGTATTGCGCATGGCGTAATGCCAGGTGACTTCGCCGCTCTGCTTCAGGTGGCTTTTAGGGTCGGTAATGTCATCAAGCGTGCGAATCATGACGCGCGCATCGCTCTGCGCTGCCTGCGCCAGACGGTTGCGCTCGACCGGGGTCAGGACCTGTTCAGGATTGAGCAGCGCGCCGGAGCCCACGAGCGTGTAGTTCCACGGCACGGTGACGCTGTAATCAAAGCTGCCATATTCCAGAAAGAACTCCTGCCCCAGATAGGGCAGCGTGTTCCAGCCGCGGCGGTCATCATAGACGCTCAGTCGCGGAAACCACTGCGCGACTTCATAAATGTCGCCTTCGCGTGACGGCGTAACGGCGGTCCGTCCACCCCATGGGCCGGGCAGCGTGTAGTGCCAGTCAATCTTCACGAAAGCCACGCCATGCGGGTCGATCGTGCGCGGCAGCTTGAGCTGCATCCGCGTATCGGAGATCAGGGGTGTCACGTCCACTTCGCGTCCGCCCTGCACGACCGAAACGCGCTCGATCACCATGCCGTCGGTGTGGTTGCCGGCCAGATTGTGACTGCTGGCGACCGCGCCGATCGCAGAGCGCGTATCCGCGCGGTAAATGTTCTGGTCAAGCTGGACCCACAGGACGTCCAGCGTTTCGGGGCTGTTGTTGCTGTAGGTCACGGTTTCGGAGCCGTGCAGCACATGGGTCTGCGTGTCGATCCGCGAATGGATGACGTAGTCCGTCCGGTTCTGCCAGTATTGCGGTCCGGGAAGACCCGAGCCCGAACGATAGACATTCGGGGCGTCAGGGAGCGTCAGGGGAGCGAAGACGGCTGCCGGGTCGGCAAGGGTTTTCGCAGAAACCGTCTCGGGCAGCAGGGCGGCGGGAACGAGCACGCCTCCCAGCAGGGGAAGCAGAAAAAGGCGCACAGACATCCGGGACGGACCCTCCATTCGTGGTTCGATGTTATCCCGTTATAATATCGCTGAGCGCTCCCAGATAGGATGCCAGGTCAACTTTCAGCGGCATCAGATACGCATTGTCGTTTTTCTCGCGGATAACGCCCAGCATCCGGCGCGCAAAAGCGATGTTGCCGTCCAGCGTTCCGTCATAGTCGCGCGGGAAGACCACATGGTTCACGCGCTCCCAGTAGCGACGGGATTTATCTCCCAGAACGGGCGAAATGCCCCAGAACACCGTGTCGTCCCGCAGCCAGTCCATGCAGTATTCGAGCATCGGAATATCGAAGAGCGGCTGCGCGAAGAACCCGCAGGCCCCGGCATCGCGCTTGCGGGCAATGTCCTCGAGTTCCTGATACGGCGCACGACGATAGGGGTCGAACACCGCATAGACCTTCAGATGCGGCGCCTCGCGGCGATAGCGCTCAATGATCTGGGCGGATGTGTTGGGATAGACCTTCCAGTCGCTTCCAGCTGGCGGAGGATCGCCAGCGACGACGAGGATGGACGTCAGTTCCGGACGGTCCGCACCCGGCAGCGGCGCGCCCGGTGCAATATCGACGGCGCGGATATGCGGGATGACCTCGAATGGCGTCTGCTTTGTGACCAGCGAGGCGGCGTCATAGCTGCGCAGATCAAAGCGCATCAGATCCGGGACATTCAGCGTGCTGACCTGCGGCAGGACATCGCGCACGGTCTGCACATCCCTCAGCAAAGCTTCTGCGGAGCGCGGAACCAGTTCGACCGAAACGCGGGTCATGAAGATGCTTCCGCGACGGCCTGCGTCGCACGGGCGGCCTGAAGCGTGTTGTGCAGCAGACAGGCAATGGTCATGGGGCCCACACCGCCCGGAACCGGCGTGATGTGACCAGCGATCGGGAACGCCTCATCGAACGCCACGTCACCGACCAGACGGGTCTTGCCGTTCTCGGCCGGAATACGGGTGATGCCAACATCGATCACGGTGGCTCCCGGCTTGATCCAGTCGCCGCGGACCAAGCCGCTTTTGCCCGTCGCCACGACCAGAATATCCGCTTCCCGGGCCAGTTCCTTCGTGTTGCGCGTATGGATATGCGCGACCGTGACCGTGCAGTTCTCCTTGAGCAGAAGCTGCGCCATCGGCTTGCCCACAAGGTTGGATGCGCCGATCACCACGGCATGCTTGCCGGTCATGTCCTCATGGACGGATTTGAGCAGCATCAGACAGCCCAGCGGCGTACAGGGCACGATTCCGTCGATTCCGAGCGACAGGCGGCCGGCATTGACCTCACCCAGACCGTCGACATCCTTATGCGGCGCAATGGCGTTCGTCACCACAACCGGATCGATTTGCGCCGGGAGCGGCAGCTGCACCAGAATGCCGTGGATTTTCGGATTGGCGTTGAGCTGGGTGATCAGGTCCAGCAGTTCGTCCTGCGACGTGCTCTGCGGGAGCATGTGCATGAAGGAACGCATGCCCACGCGATGGGTCTGGATCGCCTTGTTCTTCACATAGACTTCAGACGCCGGATCGTTACCCACCAGAACGACGGCCAGACCGGGAATGGTATTGCCCTGCTCAACGAATTTTGCCACTTCGCGGCCCACCTGATCGGTCAGGGCGCGGGCGATACCCTTGCCGTCAATGATCTTGGATGCCGGATCGGAAGACTTCTCGGGGGACAACGTGTTCATGGGCTCTCCGGATGACAACAGGCAGGCGTTTCAGTTACGCTTGCGGACAGGCCTTAACGGTCGCAGGAATTGAGGATGGTCTCGTGACCGACGAAATACGCAAGAACTTCGCCAGTGACAATGTTTCCCCCGCATGCCCCGCCGTTATGGACGCCATGATGCGCGCCAATGAGGGCTGCGTTGGCTCCTATGGCGACGATGCAATGAGCCAGACGCTGAACGCACGCTTCAGCGAAGTTTTCGGAGCAGAGGTCAGGGTTTTCCCGATCATGACGGGGACGGCAGCCAACAGTCTTGCACTCTCCGCGCTCGTGGCCCCTTATGGCGCCGTCCTATGTGACCAGAGCGCGCATATTAGCAATGACGAGGGCGGTGCGCCTGAATTTTTCATGCATGGCGCCAAGCTCGTCACCCTCCCCTCCGCTGATGGCCGGATGATCCCTGAGGCCCTGCGGACGGGTCTGCGCGCCAATGCGCAGGGCGGGATTCTCAAGCCGCCCATCCAAGCGCTGTCCCTGACGCAGGCCACCGAATGGGGCACGGTCTATGCCCTGAAGGATCTGGCGGCGCTGTGCAGTATCGCCCATGAACACGACATTCCCGTCCATCTGGATGGCTCGCGGCTGAGCAATGCCATCGCGCATCTGGGCTGCACACCAGCGGAAGCGACATGGAAAACCGGGGTGGATGTCCTGTCTTTCGGCGGGACGAAATGCGGGGCGATGGCGGCGGAAGCAGTTGTGTTCTTCGTCAATGACCGCACGCGCCCGGCGCTGAAGGATTTCGAGCGGCGCATCAAGCGCAGCGGCCATCTGTGGTCCAAGGCGCGGTTCCTGAGCGCACAGCTTCTGGCACTGCTGGAAAACGATCTGTGGCTCAAGAACAGCGCCCATGCCAACGCCATGGCGCAGCGCATTGTCGAAAGCCTGCGCCGTCACGCCGGGGCCCAGCTTCCGTTCGAGACGCAAGGCAACGAAGTGTTCGTCATCCTGCCCGATCGCCTTGTCGCAGAGTTGGAAGCCGCAGGCTACGCTTTCTATCGCTGGCCGACGCCCGAGGGTGTGTCCGGCACGCTGATCCGCCTTGTGACAAGCTTCTATACCCGTGAAGAGGACGTCGAGGCGCTGCTGGCAGAGATTGCCGCCTGAATGATCAGCCTCTTTGACCTGTTCAAGATCGGGATCGGGCCGTCCTCCTCGCATACCGTTGGCCCCATGCGTGCGGCGGCCCGGTTCGCGGACAGCCTGCTTCATATGCCGGATGTGGCCCGTCTTCGCGTTACGCTGTACGGCTCGCTGGCCTGGACCGCGCGCGGACATGCGACGGACCGGGCCGTCATTCTCGGGCTGGCGGGAGAAAAGCCCGACACGATGGACCCAGCACTTGCGGACAGCATCGTGCAGTCCGTCACCGACAGACATCTGATTCCATTCAACGGTCATCCCATGCCGTTTGATCCGGAAACTGACATCGTTCTCGACACGACGACCATCCCACCGGTTCATCCCAACACGCTCCAGTTCGAGGCGTTCGATGCCGAAGACCGCCTGCTGGCCTGTGCGCGGTTCTGTTCGGTGGGTGGCGGGTTCATCGTTCCCGAACAGGCGACCGAAACCGCGACCTATGCCCAGCCCGACATGCCGTATGACTTCACCAGCGGCGCGGAACTCCTGACCCGCACGCAGGAAACAGGACTCGATATTGCGGGTGTGGTTCTGGCCAATGAGAGCGTGCTGCGGCCGCGTGCCGAGGTCGAAGCATATCTGGACCAGATCGTGGCCGTGATGATGGACTGCGTGGAGGCCGGGCTGCACCGTTCGGGCACGTTGCCGGGTCGGCTGAACGTGCGCCGGCGGGCGGCGGCACTGTATGAACGGCTTCAGGAACAGCGCCGTAGCAACCAGCCCTCCGCGCACGGGATCATGGACTGGATCAGCCTGTTCGCCATTGCCGTGAACGAGGAAAACGCCGCCGGTGGGCGCGTCGTGACGGCCCCCACCAACGGGGCGGCGGGCGTGATTCCGGCCGTGCTGCGCTATTACCGCGAGTTCTGTCCCGAATATTCGCTCGACGGGCAGCGCCGGTTCCTGCTGACTGCCGCGGCCATTGGCGGGCTGTTCAAACTCAATGCGTCAATTTCAGGCGCGGAAGTCGGGTGTCAGGGCGAAGTCGGGGTGGCGTCTTCGATGGCTGCAGCCGGGCTGGCAGGGGCTTTGGACGCCACGCCACTTCAGGTGGAGAACGCGGCCGAGATCGGAATGGAGCATCATCTGGGCATGACCTGCGACCCGGTGGCGGGGCTGGTGCAGATCCCGTGTATCGAGCGCAATGCCTTCGGCGCGATCAAGGCCATCAATGCGGCCTCCCTCGCCATGCATGGGGATGGAGCGCATCACGTCTCGCTCGATCAGGTCATTCGCACGATGGCCGAGACGGGCCGCGACATGAACCACCGCTATAAGGAAACGTCTCTCGGCGGTCTGGCAGTCAATTTCCCCGAATGTTGAGGGCGCTCAGGCCGCGACCATGAACTGCGCGATGGCATCGGCGGCCCGCTGCGACGCTCCGAGCAGGGGCTCGCCAAAGGTCTCGCGAAACAGTTTTTCCTGTGCGGGCCGATAGACCGTGTGACGCTCCTTTGCGCGGGCGATGGCGGGCATGAGATCATCAAGATCCTCCACCACCTCCCCGAGCATCCAGTGCAGGAAATACGGATCATCCTGCCAGGGGAGCTTTCGCGGGTTCAGAAAGACGCAGGGACGCGGGATGGCCAGAAACTCGTAAACCTGACTGCTGACATCACCGATATAGAGCGCGGCCTGGGACGTGTAGGTCATGTCCAGCATGGCGGACGACCCCGTATCGACCATCACTTCCGGACTGCGCTGGCGTTTGAGCTGGCGTTCGCGGATGCCGAAGCCCCTGTGGAAAGTCTTGATATGCGGTGCCACAACCAGATTGTAATCATTCTGGGCCTTGAAGCCCCGGATTAGTGGCGTCATCCAGCCTGAGGCTGAGGTCAGTTTGCGCTGATAATGCGGATTATACAGCGCAAACGGGCGCCCATTTGCGAACGAGACCGTCTTTTCCCGCTGTACGGCCTCGAACACATCGAACTTCGGATAGCCGACAATCCGTGTGGTTTCCGGCTGTAGCAGTCCTTTGTCCTGAAAATAGCTCGCGATCTTGGGACCGGGAACAAGCGTCAGATCGAACTCGCGCACGAGATGCTCGTCATTGACGTAGCGGTCCCCGGCGCCATGCATGAGCAGAATGAGCTTTGGGCCGGACAGTCCCATCTCCCTGAGCACACCACCGGTATATTCCGTCGCCACGACAGCATCATACTGGTTCAGCTCGGCAATATTCTCCCGCAGCACCACAAGCCGTTCCTGATCGAGCCGCCTTGCGCGCTTCAGAAGGCGGGCTTTCAGAGATTTCGGAAAGGCTTTCAGCGGCAGGTCGGGAACGTCCAGAGCCTGACGGATGCGCCGCAGATGATCCACCGTTTCAGGGAAGCTGTAATACTCCACCACCTCATGACCCGGAAGCGCGGCCAGTGCGCTGGCAACAGAAGCCGTGTGGTAGCACTGGTAAGGCTCGGCAATATAAATGAAGGCGATTTTCATGACTGATCTGCTGCGTCCTGCCTGAAAAACGGGCTTTGAGCCTGTGCTTTTCCGAATAAGGGCCTTCAGGAGAAGACGGATCGCCGCGAGATCTCCATCTGCAGAAATCCTGGCAGCGATATGTGTAACAAATTCTTCATAGTTCCTGCCCTCACCCTGTCAAGGACCTTCCTCGGGCGCGACATTCCGCTACCGGCATGGACAGTACGGGGGCTTTGTGGTCAGTAAGGCCCACATGTCCGGCGAACGCTCCGTTTTCAGATCCATTTTCAAAAATGTCAGTGTTCTCACCCTGGGCCGCATCGCCAATGCGCTGTGCAGTTTCATCTATATTGCGCTGGCCGTCCGGGCGCTGGGCCTGTCCGATTTCGGGCTGCTGTTCCTGATCCATTCGCTGGCCTCGACCAGTTCGGTCCTGTCGCGGATGCAGTCCTGGCAGACACTGATCCGTTTCGGCAGTGAGAGCTTCGGCAATGGTGATACGGATCTCCTGCACCGGGTGATCCATTTCTGCATCCGCCTCGACACGATCTCGGCGGCCTGTGCCATCGTGTTCGGGCTGGTGGGCGTGCAGATCTACGGACACACCGCGCACTGGTCCGCGCATGTGCGGTTTCTGGCCGACCTGTACATGTTCGTCAGCCCGCTGATGTATTCCGGCTGGGCGAACGGCATCCTCAGGATGGCGGGGAAATTCCATCTCGTCCCGATCATCGACAGCTGTGCGGCCCTCGCCAAGACGCTCGGCGTCATCATAGGCTATGTCCTGCACCTGAAGCTCGGATACTTCCTGTTCATCTGGGCGATGACGATCATCATCGATTACGGATTCTACATCCATTACGCGTTGGATATCCTGCGCCGGAAATTCCAGTTCCGGTATTTCCGGGCGTTCCGGCACTGGCGCTGGCAGCTTCCGGGCATGTGGCAGTTCACACGCGCCGCCAGCGTCAACCAGACGCTGGGCAACATTTCGGGGCATGTGGCGACCCTGCTGGTCGGTAACGGGCTCGGACCGGCCGAAGCGGCCGTCTTCCGCGTCTGCCGCCAGATTGCGGACGGGATCGTGACCCCCGCGCAGCTCATTTCGCCCGTGCTCTATCCCGAACTGGTCCGGATGCGGGACCGGCAGGACTGGCGCGGCCTCAAGCGCGTGACGTGGAAGATGTTCGGCGTCCTGAGTGCGCTGTCCCTCGCGCTTCTGCTGCTGTCAGCATTTTTCGGCTCGACGATCTTCCGCTTCCTGCTGCACGTCCATGTGCATCACACGTCGCTCTATATTTCCATCATGCTACTGGCGGCGGTGTTCAGCCTGCTGGTCATCCCGCTGGAGCCGCTGCTGATCGTGGTCGGGCATGTGAAATTTCTCATGAAGAGCCGTACGGCCGTCATGGCGGTCTATTTCCCTGCGCTCTACGTCCTGACCCGGCATTTCGGACTGGCCGGAGCGTGCCTGTCCACGGCGGTCTGCAACGCGACCATCCTGCTGTCACAGATCCTTGGCGTCTGGTTCTTTTACGACCGCATCGGCAAATCGAAGGCCTGAGCTTCTGTCTGGCAGCCGCCGGGCACAGACATAAAAAAGGCGGGAAGGTCTGACCCTTCCCGCCTTTCAGGACTTATCCAGCCTGAACGCCTGACTTACTGGGCGTCGTCGGAGCTGTCGTCGTCAGAGCCGTTCGGAGAGACAGCAACGAAAAGCTGCTGTCCGTCACGCAGAATCCGCAGAAGCGGCGGCTGCTTGCGACCCAGCGCCTCATGCACCTGCGCCACAACGGCCTTGGGCGACGGCGTGACGTGATTGCCGACGGCCACGATGATGTCGCCCGGGCGGATACCGGACTGATCGGCCGGGGAACCCTGCACGACATCGGCCACAACTGCACCCTGCACGCTGTCATCAAGACCCAGCTCCTGACGTGCCCGCGGTGTCAGCGAGGCCAGGGACACGCCCAGCTTGCCCGCACCGGACTGTGCGCTGTCGGTAGCATCGCCCGAGGCGTGATCCTGGGCGGACAGGTTGCCGACCGTGAAGTTCACCGTCATCGGCTTGCTGTCACGCAGCAGCCCGAGCGTCGCGGGCGTGCCCGGCGCGATGGAAACGACCTTCACCGCGAGATCATGACCGTTCTTGATCGGCTTGCCGTTCAGCGTGGTCACGACGTCGCCGCTCTTGATACCAGCCTTCTCGGCCGGGCTACCCTTGGAGACCGAGGCCACCAGCGTGCCACGCGGCGGAGCACCTGGTTCCGGGGACTGAAGGTTCAGGGCCTGCGCCATGGTGGGCGAGATGTCCTGACCTTCGATACCCAGATAGCCGCGCGTGACATGACCGGTCTTTTCAAGCTGGCTCACGACGGATCTGACCGTGTCGGACGGGATCGCAAAGCCGATACCGATCGAGCCACCGCCGTTCGGCGAGATGATCATGGAGTTGATGCCCACGACCTTGCCGTCCTGCGTGAACAGCGGACCACCCGAGTTGCCGTGATTGATCGGCGCATCGACCTGAATGAAGTCGTTATAGGCGCCCGAATGCAGGTCACGGCCCAGCGCGGAAACGATACCCGCCGTCACCGTACCGCCCAGACCATAAGGGTTGCCCACGGCAATAACCCACTCGCCCGGCTGGACTTCATCGGAATCGCCAAGCTCAATGAACGGCAGCTTGCCGGTCGGCTTGACGCGCAGCAGCGCCACGTCCGTCTTGGGGTCGCGACCGATGATCTTGGCGGGCAGCGTGGTGCCGTCATCGAGGGTGACCGTCACCTTGGTCGCGCCGTTCACGACGTGGTTGTTGGTCACGACATAGCCGTCAGACGAGATGATGAATCCCGAGCCGCGGGCCTCGACCGTGCGGTTAGGCTGCTGCTGCGGCATCATCTGGAACGGAAAGGGGAACGGGAACGGCATGCCGCCGCCCTGTCCGCCGCCACCGCCCGGGCCGTTTTCCTCTTCATCGGCCACATCCGCCTTGATGTGGGACGTGATGGAGACGACGGCAGGCTTCACCTGTTTGACGAGATTGACGAAATTGGGAAGCGTCTGAACGCCCGTCTGCGGCTTGATGGCTCCGCTGGCGGCTGTCGTAGCACCGGCCTGGGGGGCGGCCGAGGGCGTGTCCGCGAAAGCGAACGGCGCCGAAACCAGCATCGTGGTGGCAGCGAGGGCGGAGAGGGACGCGCGAAAACGTGAGGTCATGTCAATCCCGACTGGTTACGAAAACATCATGGCTATAGCGTTGAACTATGGACCCCGTTCCCGTTCCGCAAGCTGACCGGCGTGTGAAACATCCGTAAGTTCATGACGGACTGTGAATTCAGCCCTCTGAAACACGGGTTCCGGCTGGAATGCGCAGCCTGCGGAAAAACGCTTTCAGCATCTCCGACGCCTCCCGCTCGCACACGCCGCCGATCACTTCCGGGCGGTGCAGACAGGACGGACGCTCGAAAATACGCGGCCCATGTTCCACGCCGCCACCCTTGGGATCATAGGCCCCGAACACGACCCGCCCGATCCGGAAATGTACAATCGCGGCTGCGCACATCGGGCACGGCTCCAGCGTCACGACCAAGGTGCAGTCCGTCAGGCGCGGGCTTTTCAGACGCGCGGCCGCCTCGCGCATGGCCAGAAGTTCGGCATGGGCGGAGGCATCATGCGCGCTTTCCACATGATTGCGTGCAATGGCCAGAACGCTTCCGTCGGGGCCGAGCACGACCGCGCCCACCGGTACTTCCCCGCACGATGCCGCCTCGCGCGCGGCCTGCAACGCGGTCTGCATGGCCGGGCCGATATCCGTCTGAATCCTTGTCTCACCCTGAATCATGATGCGATGATGCGGCGCATGACCCTTCCCCGTCCATCCCCTTCACATCGTGCCCCGCTGATCGGTCTGACGCTAGATCATGAACCCGGCGGACCGGGGCAGTTCTCGCGCTATCCGTTCCATGCGCTGCGGGAAAACTATCTGACGGCCGTGAGCGATGCGGGCGGGATGCCGGTCTGTCTGGGCTATGACTGCAATGCCGAAGCCCTGATGGCGCGGCTAGACGGACTGATCGTCACAGGCGGCGCATTCGACGTCGATCCGGCGCTGTATGGTGAGCCGTCACACCCGATGACCAGCCCCCGCCCGACCCGGACGGCCGCCGAACTTGCCCTGCTCCGGGCGGCACTGGCGCAGGGCAAGCCGGTTCTGGGCATCTGCGGCGGCATGCAGCTTCTGGCCGTGGAAGCCGGCGGCACGCTGATCCAGCACCTGCCGGAAGAGTTGCAACACGAACAGCCCAACCCGCGCCACGAACCGGGACATGACGTCGAAATCGTTCCCGGCACGAAACTCGCGCAGATCGTGGGAGCGGACCGCATGGCGGTGAACTCCTCGCATCATCAGGCCGTGCGCGCCCCCGGAGCGGCCAGAATCTGCGCCCGCGCGCCGGATGGAACGATCGAGGCCATCGAGCTTGAAGGCCCCGGTTTTGCCATCGGCGTGCAGTGGCATCCCGAATTCTCCCTCGACCCCGGCGACCGTCGCCTGTATGCGGCGCTTGTGGAGACTGCACGATGACCGACGACAATACCGAAAACACCGCCCCCGACATGGAAACCTCCGGCCCGAAAGGCGAGCGCATCGCCAAGGCGCTGGCCCGCGCCGGCGTGGCCAGCCGCCGCGATATCGAACGCATGATCGAGGATGGCCGCATCAAGCTGGGCGGACAGATCGTCACGCATCCGGCGACCTTCGTGCAGCCGGGCGACATCGTGCTGGTGGACGGCAAGCCTGTGGACTCCCCCGAGCGCACGCGGCTGTGGCGGTATCACAAGCCCGATGGCCTGATGACGACGCACAAGGACCCGCAGGGCCGCCAGACCGTATTCGACACGCTGCCCGAGGGCATGCCGCGCGTCATCAGCGTCGGGCGTCTGGACATCAATTCCGAAGGTCTTCTGCTGCTGACCAATGACGGCGAACTGGCCCGCCGCCTTGAGCTTCCGGGCAATTCCTGGGTCCGCCGTTACCGCGTGCGCGTCTTTGGCGTTGTGGACGAGAAGCGTCTGGCCTCGCTGATCGACGGTTTTGAATATGAAGGCGTGCGCTACGGCTCCATCGAGGCCGCGCTGGACTCCACGAAGGGCGACAATTCCTGGCTGACGGTCAGCCTGCGCGAAGGCAAGAACCGTGAGATCCGCCGCGTCATGGAAGGCCTGAACCTGCATGTCAGCCGCCTGATCCGCCTGTCCTATGGCCCGTTCCAGCTTGGCTCGCTCAAGGCGCGTGAACTTGAGGAAGTGCCGGGCAAGACGCTACGTGAACAGGTGCCGGATCTTCCCACGCCGAAGCGCCACCGGACGCGCTGATCCATGCGGATTGTTGGAGGAGACAACAAGGGCCGCGCCCTGACCGCGCCGTCCGGAACCAGCACGCGCCCTACATCGGACCGCACGCGACAGGCGATTTTCGATATGCTCGCCCACGCGCCCTGGTACGGGCAGGACGAGCTGGAACAGGCCTTCGTGCTGGACTGCTATGCCGGAACCGGCGCACTGGGGCTTGAAGCCCTGTCGCGCGGGGCACAGAAAGCCGCGTTCATCGAGCGCGACCGGAACGCGCTGGCGGCCCTGCGCGCCAATCTGGACATCTGCAAGGTCCGGGACCGCTCCCGCGTCCTGAGTTGCAGCGTCACGCATCCGCCCAAGGCCACGGAACCCTACACGCTGGTTTTTCTGGACCCGCCCTATGGCAAAGGTCTGGTCGAGTCGGGTCTGCGGGCGCTGGCGCGGACCGGTTGGCTGGCGGAAGGCGCGCTGATTGTGGCCGAGACAGGGGCCACGGAAGAATTCACGCCAATCGTGCCACCTTCCGAACACTTTATGCCCACATTGACGCCAGAAATCCTCTGCGAGCGTCGGTTCGGGGCCGCGAAGGTGACGATCTGGAGGCATTCCTCCACTTTTCCTTAATTTTCCCTCTGTATTCAGTACCCTGTCGGCTATAGTTCAGAGTGAATTTTACAAGCCGCTAATCCAGAAAACCGACGGGGTGACGAGACTTGGCCGCGTTCAGCCGATCGACCAGTACAGTGCGCAACATCGTCCGCGACGCGCATGACCGGCACATGACACCAAAACTGCGCAGTGCCCTGCGCGCACGCTGCATGGAACTGCTCGGGCTTGTCCTGCTGCTCTTCGCCGTGGCGGTCGGGATCGCCCTGTGGAGCTTCAATCCGCACGATCCGTCCTTCAACACCTCGACCGGAACGCAGCCGACGAACCTGCTGGGCCGCACGGGCGCGACCATTTCCGACGGGCTGATCCAGTGGCTCGGCCTTGGCAGCGGCATGCCGATCGTCATCCTGCTCGCCTGGGCCTGGCGCATGGTCCGTCATCACGGCATGAGCCTGCCGATCCTGCGGATCGTGGCCGCCCTCGCCCTCCTGCCCGCCAGCGCCACGTTTATTGGCACGCTCCAGCTTCTCGTTCCCGGCCTTCAGGTCGCCTGGCCGACCGCCAGCGGCCTGGGTGGAGAAATGGGCGTATCCTGCGCACAACGTCTTCTGGCTGCAGCTCATGCCGAAGCCGGCGCCGCCGGAAACGCCATTGCCGTCATTCTGGTCCTGTTGCTGATGGGGCTTCTGCTGCCGCTGGCCATGGGTCTTGAAGCCCGCGAATGGCGTGCACTCGGCCAGACGCTCATGCTGCTGGGCCGCCAGCCCTTCGCCATCGCAAAGCGCATGAATGGTCCGCAGACCTCCGACCGCCCTGCTCCGGACCCGCGGATGTACGAGTTCCAGCCAAGCCCTGCCGGTGGTGCTCCGGCAGCTGATGCCGCCCCGCTGTCCTTCCTGCGCCGCAGCTTCGGCAAGAGCGATCCGCGATCCCGTCCCGCACCTTTCGTGCCGCAGAATACCGGCTGGATGCAGCCGCCGATGGAAACGCAGGACGATCCCTACGGCAAACCGGCCGCCGAACGTCAGACCAGCAAGACGGAAGCTGCGGCTGACCGTGCCCGTCAGGCCGCAGCGCCGCAGGAAGAAGACGCACCGTCCAATCCCTATGCCGAGCGTCTGGCGCAGATTGCGCGCCAGCGTGAAACGCCGCCGCCTGCGCTGCGTCGCCAGATGGATGACGAAATGGACGAGGATCTGCCGCAGAGCAGTATCGATACACCGTCCGAGCCCGAGCCGCAGAAGCGTGGCCTGTTCGGAATGCGCCGTGCGGAACGTCCGCCCGAGCCGGTCCCCGCACGCCCTGCCGCGCCGCGCAATGCCGTGGCGACCGGTTGGGAACTGCCCTCCCTCGCCCTGCTGAACCCGCCGCCGCCTCATGCCGTAACGGGTCCGTCGCAGGAAACCCTGCAGTCCAATGCCCGTCTGCTGGAAAGCGTTCTGGCCGATTATGGCGTGCAGGGTACAATCGGTGACATCCATGCCGGTCCGGTTGTCACGCTGTACGAACTGGAGCCTGCGCCGGGCATCCGGTCGTCCCGGGTGATCGGACTGGCCGACGACATTGCACGCTCGCTCTCTGTCCTGAGCGTGCGTATCGCGACCGTGCCCGGTCGTAACGTGATCGGCATCGAGGTCCCGAACGCCAAGCGCGAAACGGTCTATTTCTCCGAACTGCTGCGCACACCGGAATGGCTGAACGGCACCGGACGCCTCCAGATCGCGCTCGGCAAAGATATTGCCGGTGTGCCGGTCTATACCGATCTGGCCAAGATGCCGCATCTGCTCGTCGCGGGTACGACGGGTTCGGGCAAGTCGGTCGGCGTGAACGCCATGATCCTGTCGCTGCTCTACCGGCTCAGCCCGGAAGAATGCCGCCTGATCATGATCGATCCCAAGATCCTCGAACTGTCGATCTATGATGGTATCCCGCATCTCCTGACCCCGGTCGTCACGGAACCGACCAAGGCCGTCAGTGCGCTGAAATGGACCGTGCAGGAAATGGACCGCCGCTATCGTCTGATGGCACAGCTTCAGGTCCGCAACATCAACGGCTACAACGAACGCGTAAACCAGCTTCGCGCCACGGGCGAGATGGTCACCAAGCGGGTGCAGACCGGGTTCGATCCTGAGACGGGCCGTCCGGTGTTCGACGAACAGCAGGTCGCGACGGAAAACCTGCCCTATATCGTTGTTGTCATCGACGAAATGGCCGATCTGATGATGGTCGCGGGCAAAGAAATCGAGACGGCCGTGCAGCGTCTGGCCCAGAAGGCCCGTGCGGCCGGCATTCACGTCATCATGGCGACGCAGCGGCCTTCCGTTGACGTCATCACCGGCACGATCAAGGCCAACTTCCCGACCCGTATTTCCTTCCAGGTCATCAGCAAGTTCGATAGCCGCACCATTCTTCAGGAACAGGGTGCGGAGCAGCTTCTCGGTCAGGGTGACATGCTCTTCATGCAGGGTGGTGGACGCATCACGCGTGTCCATGGCCCGTTTGTGGCCGACGATGAAGTCGAAGCGGTCGTTGCAGATCTGCGCTCCAAGGGCGACCCGATCTATAACGACGACGTGGTCTCGGGACAGGACGATGACAGCGCAGGCGGCCTGACGGCAGGGTCCGGCTCGGGCGGTGACGGGGAAGGCAGCCTGTTCGATCAGGCGGTGGACATCGTCATGCGCGAAGGCCGCGCCTCCACCAGCTTCATCCAGCGCCATCTTTCCATCGGCTATAACCGCGCGGCCAAGCTGATCGACCAGATGGAAAAGGAAGGCATCATCGGCGCTGCCAACCATGTGGGCAAACGCGAGATTCTCATCCGCCGCAAGGAAGAGCATGAAGACTGACCGGAAAGACCGGATCCGGCGCGCAAAAGCCGCGCGCAACGCACATAAACCAAGGCGCCTGCCACAACAGGCCGCCTCCCCTGCCCCGGACGGGCCGCGCACACCATTTCACCCCGGCATGGACATTCCCGTCCTGCTGGAAACACCCCGCTTCCTGATTCTGGACAAACCGGCCGGACTGGCCGTTCATCCCGGCCCCTCCACGCAGGATTCCGTTGAAACGCGACTGCTCCCGCATCCGCGCGGGGGGCCGTGGCTGGCACATCGGCTGGATGCCGATACGTCCGGCTGTCTGCTGGTCGCACGGCGCAAGACGGCGCTGATCGAGGCGCAGAAGGCGTTTCAGGAGCGGCAGGTCCGCAAGCTGTACTGGGCCGTCGTGGTGGGCGATCTTCCGCAGGACAGCGGCGAGATCGACGCGCCGCTTCTGCGTCAGTCTGACGCCTCGGGCTGGCGGATGGTCGTTGATGCGAAGGGCGACGAAGCCCGCACGCGCTGGCGGGTTCTGGGGCGTGCCGAAGGTCTGTGCTGGATGGAACTGGAACTGCTCACCGGGCGGACACATCAGGCGCGCATCCATTGCGCGGAACTGGGCACGCCGATCCTTGGCGATCCGGTCTATGGAACCCCTGCCCCGAACGGCTCAGCCCTGCCGGGGCTGCATCTTCTGGCCCGCAGTCTGGAACTGAGCCTGCCGTCCGACACGCTCAGCGCACAGGCGCCCCCGCCGGAGTTCATGGCGGAGACACTGCGAGCGATGGGATGTGAAAGCGCCGTTCAGTCCTGAACGAGCTTCAGGGTTCCGACCACGCTGCGGATCACGACATGATCCCGGCCATCGCCAACCCTGCCACTCGCCGTAACCGTCCGGACCTCTTCTGATCCCGCGGACTCTTTTTCCCAGTTCCCGGTCTGCACTGTCAGCCCCAGGGACTGTTCCAACGGCAGAGCCTTGTCGGCACGGCGCTGTTTCAGGCGAATGTCGAATGTTCCGCCAAAACCGTGTGGCAGGTGAACCGTCATGTCGCCACTGACCGTGCCGATATCGATCGTACGCATCTGGGACGCAGCGTCGAGCATCAGGGTCATGTCCCCGCTGATACTGCGGATCATGATATCCCGGCCGGCATGATCGAGAGTGCTCTCGCCGCTCATGGTGCGGATGGAGACGGCGCCGTCCGCGTGGTCCAGCGTGACGTTTCCACTCGCGCTGCGGACCTCGACGGCTCCGGCAGCGTGATCCACATCCAGCGTACCGCTGACCGTATGAACATCGAGCAGGCCGTGGGACTGCGTGACATGGATGTCACCGCTGACTGTCCGGACGGACAGGGGGCCGTCCGACGTCCCGACGGTGACATCTCCGCTGACAGTAGAGAACTTGCCGCCTTCGGGCAGGGTGGACTGGGAAATATCGTCCGAAATGGAGGACTGGCTCAGCGGCGCGGCACAGACCGGAAAAGCCAGTGCGGTCCCGAGGGCGAGGACGGGAAGAGAGAGCGTGAAACGGGTCATGGAAAGGGGGCTTTCCGGCTTCAGAACTGTGCAGAGACAACGGGGCGATTGAGGAGCGCTGCATGAACGCCGCGCGCGATCGCCCAGGCCGTGAGAATGCCCCAGGTCAGGGTCAGCCCCCACGGCACCACCATGAACACCAGCCCCAGACCGCCCGTGATGGCACCCAGTCCCGTGACCATGAGATGGATCATCCCGATGACAATCAGGGCGAACAGGCCGTACCAGAACATCCGCACCTGCCAGTCCAGTTGCGCACGCTTCAGCCCCGTGGCGAAACGGCGGCTTCTATGTGCGATGATGACGCCGATCAGGGCGGTTACACCCGTAAAGAAGCCGGCGATGTACAGGACATAAATCAGCAGGACCAGATCGCGCCCGGCTTCGGCATCATCACCGCGACCATAACGCCGGGCAGGTTCATAAGGGGCGTAGGATGCATACATGAGGGAAGACTCCTCTGAGAAAAACTCGACAGCAACCTTGATGCATGAACCGTGCCAGAACCTGTTTTTCTTAGATTCTGGCGTTGATGACCGATCTGAGACATCTGGAAATGGCGGATTACGCCAGTTCGCGAGCAGCTTTCATTCCGCCAGCACCCGGAAGCGCTCCGGCAGCGGACCGCGTCCAGCCAGAAAACCGCGCAATCCCAGAACCAGAGAGACCAGCATAACAATATTCCACAGGACAAAAATCCCGATCGGCAGCAGAAAAAGAAGCTGCCCAGGGCCGGAGCTTCCGGGAGGCTCGGTCACGAAGCAGGCCAGGAACAGCGCTGCCGTCCCGATGATGAAGGCTACGTCATACCAGAACAGACGCACCAGCCAATTCAGATGCGCCCGCTCCATTCCAACGCTCGATCTGCGCAGAATATAGGCAAGGATCACACCTGCCAGAAGACTGATCCCCGTAAAGAAGCGGGCGATATAAAGCGCATAGACGAGCAGGACGCCGCCCCTGCTCACATTGCGGCTGAGGTCATGGGAGGATCTGGAAAATTCGCTCAAGCGCGTTTCCTTGATGAAGGTTTACATTGAAAACGCCCGACCAGAAGGCCGGGCGCATGGTCACTCGATGGTGATGCCCGGAGAACTCTAACGGCCCAGTTTGCGGAGTTTCACACCCTGCATGAGCCGTTTTTCGATGACGGCCAGAGACATACCCCGGGTCTCGGGGACAAACAGGATCGTCAGCAGCAGGAACAGCGCGTTCAGTCCGGCGAAGAGCCAGAACGTGCCCGCCGTCCCAAAAGTCTGCATGAGCGTCAGGAAACTCACACCCACCAGAAGATTCGTCATCCAGTTGGTGAAGGTCGAGATGGCGATCCCGAAATCACGTCCGGCCAGCGGCTGGATTTCGGAACACAGGACCCACATCAGCGGACCGGCCGACATGGCAAAGCCAGCGCAGAAGATCATGAGCAGGAAGACAGCCGCGATCTGGGAAGACTGCGTGGTCATGCCGGTCTGGAGCAGCATGGCCAGAACGCCCATGCCGAGCGCCATGACCGTAAAGCCGGCATAGAGGATCGGCTTGCGGCCCCAGCGATCGACCAAGCCCAGCGCCACGAAAGTCGCGAGCATGTTCACCAGACCGATGATCGCCGTGCACCACATCTGGGACTGCTCATCGAAATGCGCGGCTGCGAGAATGTTGGGCGCGTAATACATGACGATGTTGATGCCCGCGAGCTGCTGCATCATCTGCAGCATCACGCCCAGAGCAACGGAGCGGCGGAAATTGGAATTGCTCAGGAAGAGTTTGAAGCCTTCCTGTTTCGTCTCCAGCTGTTCGCGGATGGCGCGGATTTCCTTGGCGGCCTCCAGCGGGTCATTCCGCAGGTCCAGCAGGATCTGCCGGGCCTCCTTGTGCCGTCCCTGCGTCATCAGCCAGCGCGGACTGTAGGGCAGGAAGAAGACGCCGATCAGGAACAGAACGGCCGGAATACCGGCGACGCCGAACATCCAGCGCCAGTTACCGCTATAGGAGAAATACGTGTCGGACAGGAACGCGATGAAAATGCCGACCGTCACCATGAGCTGATAGGTCGAGACCATCGCCCCGCGCGCATCCTCGCTGGCGATTTCGGACAGGTAGAGCGGTGCCGTGAAGGCAGAAATACCGACCGCAATTCCCATGACCACCCGGAAGGAAATCATGGAGGCAACCGACCAGCTCATCGCACAGCCGATCGTGCCGATCACGAAAATCGCGCCACCCACAATCAGGGAATGTTTGCGGCCAAGTGCCTTGGACATCCAGCCTGCACTCAGCGCGCCTGCCGCCGCACCGGCCATCATGGAACTGACAACCCATTCCAGCGCGACGGTGGACGCGTGATATTCCTTGCCGAAAAGATCCAGCGCGCCTGCCACAACACCAATATCAAGTCCGGACATGAGGCCCGCCAGGGCGGCAATTACGCCGATCGCGATGATCTTGAAGCGTGTTGCGTCGAAAATGGATGGCGTGGCGTCATCCTGAGGCGAAGTGGTCCCGTTTGTCCCGACCTGATCATTCATATTGTGGTGCGTTCCTTTCACTCAGTCATAAAATGACATCAATCTGTCAACCGGCTGTCATATCCGTAACCTATAACACAAATCCGCTTATCGCGGGAGGGCAGAGCGGATTTCACCCACCGTGAACCCGTTCCAGTTCCGCAGGATCTGGGTGGATGTCGTATCCAGAATCTCCCGGTCTGCCTCATCCCTGCATAGGGTTTCACCGCCAAAACGACGCATCAGTGCGGACATCGCGACCTCTGCGGCACGGTTGGCGCCGTCATCTGTCTTGATGGCCAGACCGAGGCCCAGTTCGGGCAAGGAAGCGATCATCACGCCCTCCGCCCCCATCTTCACAAAAGCCCTTGGCCCGAAACGGTCCATGATCTTCGTGTCGTAGCGTCCCGTCCCGGCGACCATGAACGGATTGGCCGCCACGGCCTCACGAAGTCGTGTAGCCGCACGGAAACGTCCTTCGGACAGACCGGTTCCCGCACCAAATCTTGCAAAACCTTTCGCCAGCGCTTTCAGCGGCACGGCATAGGTCGGCATGGAGCAGCCATCCATACCGCGATTGCTGTCGTCATGCGGCGTATCCATCATCGCGGCCAGCACATCCGTCACGCGGCGCTGGATCTCGTGAGACGGATCGATATAGCCGGTCGGATCGATGCCCTGATCGCAGGACAGGCACACCATGCCGGCATGTTTGCCCGAGCAGTTGTTGTGCAGCGGGCAGGCTTCCTGATGCGCGGCGGCCAGAGCACGGCCCGCGGGTTCGTAGGTCGGCCAGTGCGTTCCACATTCCAGAGACCCGACATCCCGGCCCACGGAAGCCAGCATCGTGGCGGCCATTTCGGCATGGGCCTTTTCGCCGCCATGCGACGCGCAGGCGAGCGCCAGCGCGTCATTGCTCAGACCCAGACGGTCGGCTGCACCACTTGCCACCAGTTCGATGGCCAGCAGGGATTTGACGGTCGAGCGCGGAAAGACCTCAGCGTCCACGTCGCCGCAGGACCAGACCACGCCGCCATCGGCATCCACCACAACAGCCCGGCCCAGATGATGGGATTCCACCCGTCCGCCGCGCGTGACCTCGGCCAGAAGGCCCGACTGTGCTGCCATTTGATTGTTCCCCTGTTTCTCGTGGTGTCTGTCATGACGGTTCCGGGCCGAGCACATAGCACGGACGACCGTCCTGGCGATCCTCCGTGAGCCAAGGCTGGATCAGGCGGCGGCGGACGCGCACCACGCCCATGTCATCGACAGTTGAAACATGCGCCAGATCTTCCGCGAGATGCGCAGCCGTGCGGAACATGAGTTCCTCCGTTAGTGGCAGACCGGCTTCCACGAAACTTCGGGCCGTGTCGGCGTCCGTCAGATGATAGACAAACGCCTCGCCTGCGGGCAGACGAAACCCGACAGGGCTCAGGAAAGAGGCCTCGACATCCGCAGCTGGAAGATGCGTCAGCGGAGGCACCCAGCCGAGCAGGTCCGGCTGTTCCGGCGGGGCCACAGGCCTGCGGGCGGGAGCGGTCTCCGAACGTTCGCGACGGGATTTCGGCAGGTTCTCGAACAGGGACGCCGACGACGGAGAACGGCGGCGACCCATCCGTCTCAGCCCGCTGCAGTTTTCGGGCGGCGCGCTGGCGTGACACCCGCCTTCTGGCAGTCCGCGCACAGGCCTTCGATTTCCACGGTGGCGGCTTCGGCGCGGAACCCCATGCTCTGGGCGGCACGCGTCAGAACTGGCGCAATAGCCTCCTGCTCCAGCTCCCAGGCCCGGTCGCAGCCGCGGCAGATCAGGAACTGCGCGCGGTGCATTCCGCCTTCGTCATGGTGATTGCAGCCATGCGGACATTCCACTGCATGGGAGCAGCCGACAAAGGCGCTCAGCCTCTCCAGACGGTGGATCAGACTGTGCTCCAGCAGGAAATCCAGCGCCCGGTAAACCGTGGGGGGCGCCGCTTTCGGATGGGCGGGGCGCAGTCTGGCCAGAAGGTCATAGGCCCCGGACGGCTTCTCGCTGGACAGGATCAGGCCCAGCACCTGCCGCCGCGTCTCCGTCAGGCGCTGCCCGTTGCGCTGGCACCATTCGGCTGTGCGGTCGAGGCGTTGGGTGACCTCGGGCGAAAAGGTCAGGGCGTCAGCAATGGCAGCAGAATCCGGCATGACGCTCAATATGGCATCCCGATCGCGCTTTGCCGAGAGAGCGCGAGCAAACGACGTCAGGTTGCGAACTGCCGCACCAGATCACGGATCACGAGTGGGTCGTTTTCCAGCATGACCTGTCGGCGCAGCTGGTCGCAGTCTTCAAGCGTGAGAGTACGGATCAGCCGTTTCACGCGAGGCAGGGAGGCGGAGTTCATGGAAAAAGAGCGCAGGCCCAAACCGATCAGCAGCCCTACCACACGCGGATCGGACGCCATTTCTCCGCAGACCGAAATCGGGCGACGCGCCCGCAGCGCCGAATCCGCCGCCGCCTCAATCAGGCGCAGGACACCGGGATGAAGCGGGCTGTAGCGGTCCGCCACCATGGAATCCGCGCGATCCACGGCGAGCGTGTACATCGTCAGGTCATTGGTGCCGAGCGCCATGAAATCGGCATGCTTGGCCAGCGTATCGACGGTCAGTGCGGCAGCTGGCGTCTCGACCATGATCCCCAGTGGCGGCAGCGGATCGGGAAGCTGATGCCCCTTGCGCTTCAGGCGCCGTGCGACCCGGTCATAGATCTCCCGCGCATCCACGATCTCGTCCGAAGACGTCACCATGGGCAGGAGCACCCTCACTGGACCGATTGCGACACCCTCTTCAGGCGCGGCCGCCCGCAGGATGGCGGCGAACTGCGTTTCCAGCACGTCCGGCACCCGAAGCAGAAGCCGCACTCCCCGCAGACCCAGCGCGGGATTGTCCCCATCCGCAACCTGCTCCGCCAGCCCGAGCCTGCGCATGCAGGCACGGCCCTTTTCGCCCCCCCAGTCCAGAACGCGGATCGTAACCGGCCGCCCGTCCATGGCCTGCACGATGGCGCGATAAGCCTCGGTCTGACCGTCTTCGTCCGGAAGATCCTCGCGTTCGCCAAACAGGAATTCACTGCGCAGCAGACCGATGCCTTTGGCGCCATTTCGCATCAGCATCGGCAGTTCTGCCGGCAGTTCCAGATTGGCTGAAAGTTCGATGTCCTCGCCGCTCTGAAGCTGGGCCGGCAGACGTTTGAGCCGTCCGAAAGCCCGCTTTTCCTTGACTTCCCGCTGTGCCGCTTCCGTCGCCAGACGCAGTTCGGTTTCGTTGGGGGAAAGCGTGACGGTGCCCAGATGCCCATCCACGACCACCATCTCGCCTTCCTGCACCTGCGCCATGAGATTCGGCACGGCGAGGATGGCGGGAATGTCGAGCGCGCGCAGCAGGATCGCGGTGTGATCCGCACCGCCCCCACCCTGCGTGACCACGGCCGCGACCCGGGCCGGGTCAATCATGGCGATATCAGCCGGGCGAAGCTGCTCGGCGACCAGAACCGAGCCCGGCGGCAGACTTGAAAATGCCCGGTAGGAAATGCCAGTGAGGTTCCGCACCAGACGGCGGCCGATTTCCTCGAACTCGCCTGCCAGACGCAGATTGGCGTCGGCTTCCTGTGTGTTGTTTTCGCGCGCCACAGCCTGCGCCATGCGCGAGACCTGCAGTGCCAGTTCCTGCGTAACCTCCGAAACGGCAGCTTCGGCACACAGCCCCTCATCCGCAATGCGACCACGGACCTGCCGGACCAGCCGCGAGGGGCCGAGCATCCGTTCATAGACCGTCAGAAGGGACGCAATTTCCTCGCGTCCTTCTTCCGGCAGCCCGACCAGCCGGTCCCGCATTTTCTCGATCTGATGGAAAGCCCGGGCAATGGCCTCGTCCAGACGGACATTTTCCGCTTCCGGCCCGATGGCGCTGTAGCGTTCGGTGATATCGGGAAGGGGCAGTTCCTCGACCCGGCCTGCCGGTCCAAGCCCCAGACCGGGCGTAATGGCCTTGCCCTGGAGGAAAACTCCGGAACGTGTGCTGCGACGGGAGGAGCGGGGAGAGCGGCTTCGGGACGGTCTTAAGGACGGTTCAGTCACGCTCACCGAACCCGTCTGCAATCAGGGCTTCCAGAGCATCCAACGCTTCAGCGGCCTGTGGGCCATGGGCACGGAGCATGACGGTCTGGCCCTCACCGGCGCCCAGCATCATCAGTCCCATGATCGACAGGGCGGAGACGACATTGGAACCATGAGCGATCGTGGTCTCCGCGTCAAAACGCTCGGCTGTGGTGACGATCTTGGCGGCGGGCCGGGCGTGTAGGCCCAGATGATTGACGATGGAGACGGTGCGGGGCGCAACGGTCGCGGAAGAAAGGGTCGTATCGCTCATTCAGTGAACTCAATTCAATGAACAGGCAGCGTACAGGCACGCGGCCCTCCATGGAGGCAGGGATCGGGAAGCTGCGACGCTACGGCGATGTACTTCCGCCCCGCCATTGTGGCCTTTTCCACGCAGCCTGCAAGATCCAGATCCCGCCGCGTTTTCGCCAGCTTGACCAGCATCGGCACATTCACGCCCGAGACGACCTCGACATGTCCCGGCTCCCGCAGAGACAGCGCCAGATTGGATGGCGAACTGCCGAAGATGTCCGTCAGCAGAAGCACGCCCTCGCCGGTATCGAGCCGATGAAGCAGGCGTTCGGCCGCCGGGCGCAGCATGGCGGGATCATCATCATCCGCCACACCGACCACACCCACCTGTGCCTGCGGCCCCACGACATGGATCAGCGTTTCCAGCAGGACATCGCCAAGACGTCCATGCGTTACCAGCATCAGTCCGATCATACCGTTCTGTCCTGTGAGGAATCCTGAGGAGGTACGGCCCAGCGCCAGGACGCCAGACCCTTGCGGGCAAGTTCACGGTGCAGGACCATCATCGGTCCGACCGGCATAGTTTTCGGGAGGATGCGGGCCAGTTCTTCCACGATCGTCACCGAGCGGTGACGGCCGCCGCTGCATCCGATGGCAATGGTCGCATATTTCTTGCCTTCCGCCACGAAACGGGGAAGCACAAGCTCCAGCAGGCTCTGGATATGGCCGAAAAACGCGGAATAAGCCGGGTCCGACTTCACGTACTGCACCACCGCCTCGTCCAGCCCGGTCATGGGCTGAAGGGCCGGATCATAATGGGGATTGCGCAGGAAACGTGCATCAAAAACCATGTCCGCCTCGCGCGGCAGACCTGACGGATAGGCAAAGGACATCAGCGCAACCGTCAGCCCTTCCCCGCCTGTGCTGCCAAAGCGCGTCTCGATCAGCTGGCGCAGTTCGGGAGAAGGCAGGTCGGACGTGTCGATGACCAGATCCGCATTGGCCCGCAGTGGCGCCAGAAGGGCGGTTTCCTGTTCGATTCCGGGAAGAATGGTGCCGCTGGTGACCAGTGGATGGCGGCGGCGCGTGGCGGTGAAGCGACGCAGAAGGATTTCGGGCTCGGCAGTGGCGTAAAGAAGCTGGACCGAGCAGTCCGGCAGAAGCCGCAGGCGTTCGAGCTCTTCCAGCACGCGGGACGCTTCAAACCCACGACTGCGGACGTCGATTCCGATGGCCAGATTCTGCCCGGCCCGTGAGGCGAGCGCCTGGATCAGGTTCAGGGGTGGGTTATCCACGACCTCATGTCCCAGATCTTCCAGAACCCGCAATATGGATGATTTTCCCGCTCCGGACAGACCCGTTACGATCAGGATCCGGCGGGAACCATGACCATATTCGGATAAAGAGCCAGACTCGGGATGGTTCGCCGATGCCATGTGCCACACTCTAGCCGTTTTTCTTTTTGTGCGGAACTATTTCGCACCTTCACGTTTTTGCAACGTCGCCCCCTGCCCCAACCACCCATTCATAAGTCCCGCAGCAGGCCTTCACCGCCGCCCTGATCCGCGCCACCGTTCCCGGAAAACCGGGCTCCAGGCGCAGCATGACTGCTCCCGTCCAGGGGTCCCGGCACGGCTCGGGCAGGCGGGGCTGCCCCTCCCCCAGACAGACCCGCAAACGGACCCTCGCATTTATGACAAAAGGTGTCCGGAGAATCCCGACCCCCCGGACTTCGATCAGTCCGGCAAGCCGTTCAGGGGCCGAAGCAATAGTGCCATCCAGCACCACCCGGTCATCCGCCACGAGGTCAAACCCCGCATCCATCAACCGCAGTGCCAGTTCGGATTTCCCCGAACCCGAAGGACCGGAAATCAGGACACCTTCCCCGTTCCACGCCACACAGGACGCATGGACCGAACCCCCAGGCGGAGCGGACAGGACGGACATGACGGATTGCGACCTCCACGGGAGCGGACTAAGACCTTGGGTCGGACAGGGGCATGACGGACCTCTGGCATGGACCAGGACTACGAACCACTATGGGCGCATCCTCCCCACACCAAAGCGTCACCGTACATGGAGACGAAGTCACCTGCACTGATTTCAGCGGATTCAGCCCGGACGGGGAACGTCCCGGCCGGCTGTCGGATGAATGTCAGGCTGCTCTCTCCGCCATTTCACTGGCTCTTGCCGATCATGGCCTGACCCTTGACCATACCCGGCACGTCGCCGCCATGATCCGGGAAGGCCAAACTTTCAGCCAGTGTCAGGCCGCCCTGAACGAAGCGCTGGCGGCGGCAAGACCTGCGCTCACCCTGCGGATCGTGCAGCGCTTCCCCCTCCCCGAACAGCGCATTGCCCTGAGCCTGACCGCCACGCCACACGAATAATCGGCATTATCCGCCATTCTATGGTCTGAAATACCATTTTTCGTAGAAAACTGGTTTCAAGACGATTTTGAAACAGTTTTCCAGACCGGAAATTCAGAACTGGCACGCTTCCTGCATTGAGGATTTCCAGACGCCAAGAGCGTCGGAATTTTCTTCAGGAGCTTTGTGCCATGACCCGTTTTTCCACCCTGCTGATCTGCACCCTGTCTGCCGCCAGCGTTGTCCTGCCGCTCCAGATGGCCCAGGCCCGCCCTGCCGACCCAGGCACAGCCAGCACTGAAATCGACCTCTCATCGCTGGATCTAACTTCCGCACAGGACTGGGACACGGCCACGAAAAAGATCCGTCAGGCCTCCCATGCTGTCTGTCAGCAGCTTCAGGATGAGAACTGGCTGTTCATGAGTGATGTAACCGACTGCGAGCAGGATGCCGCTTCCAACGCTCGCGACAGCCTGTACGACCTGAGGGACCAGCAGCGTACCCGGTGCCGGAACGGGCATGTGCTTCTTGCTCTTTCCGCCCGGAAGTAATGGCCATGTCCCGACATCTTCTGCCGGTGCTGGTCCTTGCGCTGCCTTTTGCAGCAACGCTCGGACCGGGCGTGATCGACGGGCTGACATCCGGGCCGGCCATCACCGTTCAGGTGCCGGAGCGCATTCCGGCGTTAGGGCGCGCGCGGGAGCCGCACCACGAAACAGGCCCCGCGGATCGCCCCGGACGCATCCATCCGGTTCTCGGCGAACAGACTGCCACGCAGGGCGTGGATGATCTGCCGGCTGATCGCGAGGCCGAGTCCGGAATGCTGGCCGAAGTTCTCGGTCTGGGGCCGCTCTGAATAGAAACGGTCGAAAATGCTGTCGAGCTTGCCCGGCGGAATACCGGGGCCCTGATCGGTGATGGTGATTTCCACCACGCTACCGGTTCCAGGGCCTTCCCCGGCAATATCGCGCGCGCTGGCATGTAGGGCGATGATGCCCTTTGGCGGCGAGAACGACACCGCATTGCCGATCAGATTGCGCAGGACCTGCACGAGCCGGTCTTCCACGGCCAGCGCCTTCAGCGGCGGGTCCTGATCGCGGACGTCGAGCCGGAGCACGGGATCGTTTTCCCGGCGCGTCGTCTGATGCATTTCCGCCAGAATGGAGAGAAGAGCCACGACCGAAACGGGTTCAGGGCGCACACGGGACAATTCCGCATCAATCCGGCTCGCATCGGAAATATCCGTAATCAGCCGGTCGAGCCGTTTGACGTCGCTGTTGATAATGCCAAGGAGCCGTTCGCGCCGTTCGGCGATCTGGATGCGCGGCAGGGTCTCAATCGCCGATCGGATGGAAGAGAGCGGGTTCTTGATCTCGTGGCTGACATCGGCGGCGAAGCGTTCGATGTCGTCCATCCGCGCCCAGAGCGCCAGCGCACTGCCCCGGAGCGAGCGGGCCAGAACGCCGATTTCGTCACGCCGGGCCAGAAGCCGCTCCGGCACGAGATCCTTGCGGCCATCGGTCTCGCGCATGTCGTTGGAAGCGCGCGCCAGCGTCAGCAGCGGGCGGGCAATCGTGAGCGACAGGTACCAGGACAGCAGTACCGTCACGACCAGCGCTGCCAGCACCAGCGACAGGATCGAGGAACGGACGGCAAAAAGCGTGCGGTCCACTTCCGGCGCGTGACGGGTGAGCTGGATCTCGCCCACCGTGACACCATCGCGCACGACAGGCTCCACGACCGTCACGACAAGCTGATGATCCTTGGTGCGCCGGATGAAAGGCGGCAGTTCGGCCTGCGAATGGAGCGGCTGCGCATCATGCGGGCCGTCCATGGCGGTGTCGTTGGTGTCGAGCGTCACTTCTTCGCTGGAGGTCAGCGGCAGGAGCGACAGCAGCCAGTCATAGAAACTTTCAAGGATATTGTTCCGGGGCGGCTGCCAGGATCCGCCATCGACCACATCTGGCGCCGTGTGATCCTGCTTGCGACGTGAGGCCGTGCGGCTGTCCACGACCAGTTTGCCATCCGGATCGAACAACAGGGCGTGCGCATTGGGACTCGGCTCGGTCAGACTGGCCAGAAGCGGGCGGGCCTGCGCGACATCCAGTTCCAGATTTCCACCGGGCGCCGGATGACCAGGCGCATGGGCCGCAACCCGGACGGCGGACTGGCCGAGGGCTCCGGCATAGATATGGGCCTGCTCGCGCAGGGCGTTGACATCGGTTTCCAGCAGGCCGTTCTGGAACTGGCCCAGAAACAGCAGCGTGACAGCCAGAAGTGCGAGCGGCAGGGCATTAAGCAGCAGGATCCGCACCAGAAGCGGCGAGGCCAGACGCCGGCGGGAGAAAGAAATCTCCGACAGCGGACGCGGCTTCAAGCGGTTCAGGACCTGCGCCCAGAGGGTCCGCAGCGACTCGACGAACCCCGTCCCTAGACGAGTGCGGGCCGATTCGGCACGACGACGGTCGCGCCCCTGTTCAAGCCGGTCGGCATCGAGCATGTGACCCGTCGGGAAAGAGCCGGAATCATCATCCACGCGCGCTTACTCGTCCCGGTAACGGTAACCGATGCCGTAAAGCGTCTCGATCTGGTTGAACTCGTCATCCACCTGGCGGAACTTCTTGCGGACGCGCTTGATGTGGCTGTCGATCGTGCGGTCATCGACATAGATATTATCGCCATAGGCCGCGTCGATGAGCTGATCGCGCGACTTCACCATGCCCGGACGCAGGGCAAGCGCCTTGACCAGCAGGAACTCCGTAACCGTCAGCGCAATGTCCTGACCGTCCCACAGGCACTGATGGCGCGTCTCGTCCAGCGAGAGCTTGCCCCGCACGATGGCGGAGCCCACAGCCGCAGCACCCGTCGCCTCGGCGCGGCTCGCGTCCTGACGGCGCAGCAGGGCGCGGATACGCTCGATCAGCAGGCGCTGGGAGAACGGCTTGGTGATGTAATCGTCCGCTCCAAGACGCAGCCCCATGAGCTGGTCCAGCTCCTCGTCTTTGGAGGTCAGGAAGATCACCGGCAGATTCGAGCGCGCACGCAGGCGCTGGAGCAGTTCCATGCCATCCATGCGCGGCATCTTCACATCCAGCACCGCAAGGCTGACGGGACGCGAGGTGATGCCCTGAAGCGCGCTTTCGCCATCGGTATAGGTGTGGACGGTAAATCCTTCGGCTTCGAGCGTCATCTGGACGGAGGCGAGGATGTTCCGGTCGTCATCCACCAGCGCGATGATTGGCGCGGCGGAGGCTGCGGACGGCGGCTGCGAAGCCGGCGCGGGCGGCGCGTAGGGGGTTCGGGGCGTCTCCATGAGGGGTCCGTCTGCTGAAAACTGTTGCGGCTTTTTACCTATAACCCATGATCCATGATGGCGGAAAATAGGCTTTTCAATGACATGATGCGTCGCTATGCGACCGCGCAACCCTTGTCTTTGAGACAATCAGCGTTATCTCCTGAAGAAGTACGGGGCCGCATGATGGCCCGTCCCATAGAAGAAGGTCGTGACATGACAGACCACAACGCATCGCCGGAAACGGCCCACGACGTGCCTGAACAGGGCGTCGAGACCTCCGGCCATGAGACTCCGGGCATGAACGAAACCGGCGGTGAAACGCTGGAAGAAACCACGCCGGAAGCCCGGATCGAGGCTCTTGAAGCCGAAGTCGCGGAACTGAAGGACCGCTGGGTCCGTTCCGAAGCCGAAAGCCAGAACATCCGCGCCCGCGCCAAGCGCGACATCGAGGATGCGCGCCAGTACGCCATCCAGAAATTCGCCCGTGACGTGGTCGAGGCTGCCGAAAACCTGCAGCGCGGCCTGGCGTCCCTGCCGCCGAAGACCGAAGGCGAGGATACGCTCACCACCAAGCTGCGCGAAGGGATCGAGGGGACGGAACGCTCCTTCCTCAACATTCTCGAACGCCACGGCATCACCTGCGAAGACCCGACCGGCAAGCCGTTCGACGCCAACCTGCATCAGGCGATGGCGGAACAGCCGTCCGACCAGCATCCGTCGGGCCATGTCATGCAGTCCTGGACGCCGGCCTGGCTGCTCAAGGGCCGCCTGCTGAAGCCGGCCATGGTCGTTGTCGCCAAGGGTGGCGCACAGGCTGCACCGCAGGGCGTCGACAAGACGGCCTGACGTGACCCTGGCATAAGGACCGAAATCCCACGTTCGGGATTTCTTTGCGGAACGGCAACCGGGAATGGTTGGCGTTCCGCAACACCCTGCTAAAGTCGGCGCATGAGTCGCATTCTTGTCATAAAGCTCGGCGCCCTGGGCGATTTCGTTCAGGCATTCGGAGCTTTCGCGTCCATCCGGGCCGCTTTTCCCCACGCCACACTGACCCTCCTGACCACCGCACCTTTCGTGGATCTGGCCCGCGCCGCGCCGTGGTTCGACGAAATCCTCACGGATGACCGCCCGTCACTGGCCAACCTGCCGGGACTGTGGGCGCTGTCAAAAAAACTCCGCGGCTACGACCGGGTCTTTGATCTTCAGACTTCCGGCCGCTCGAAAACCTATTTCCGCCTTGCAGGACGACCCGAGCACTGGTCCGGCATTTCCGACGGGTGCTGCCATCCGCACGGCAATCCGTCGCGCAACGACATGCATACGCTGGCCCGTCTGGACGACCAGCTTCATGACGCCGGCGTCACACCCCTGCCCCGCAGCGTTCCGCAGTGGCTTGAAGGACATGGGCCTGAAATTGCAGCCCCCTATGCCGTGCTCGTCCCAGGTGCGGCCTTCCACCGCCCACAGAAACGCTGGCCCACGTCACGCTTCGCCGAGATCGCCAATGCGCTTGCAGAAAAGGGTATCCGCCCGGTCATCGTGGGGACACAGGCCGAGGCGCCGCTGGCTCAGGACATCCTGCGCCTCTGCCCCACCGCCTTTGATCTGACAGGGCGGACCACGCTGCTGGAACTGGCTGGTGTGCTGGACCGGGCGGAACTCGTAATCGGGAACGACACCGGCCCGATGCATCTGGCCGCTGCAATGGACACACCCTGCATCACGCTCTTCGGTCCTGACAGTGACCCACGCCTCACTGCGCCCCTTACGCCTACGGCTGGTCGGACGGACCTGATCGTGGTGCCCGATCTGGCAATGCTGCCAACATCCAGGGTTCTGACCTGCATGGAAGCGATGCTCTCCCGATGACCCGGGTCCGCTGTGTCATGATGCAGAAGAACGAGGCGACCCTGCTGGAGCCATGGATCCTATGGCACGCGGCAATTTTCGGCTTCTCCAATCTGACAATCATCGACAATGGCTCGACCGATCCAACGGTTCTGGACGTCCAGACGCGGTATGAAGGCAAAGGGGTTCGGATCGTCCGGGATCATGCATCTCCCGTGGATTTCCTGCACAAGGGAGACGTCATTGCCGGGATCATCCGGCAGTGGGATGCAGAAGATGCGTACGATTTTGCCGTACCATTGGATTGTGACGAGTTCCTGACGGTCTTTCTGGATCAGCTTTCGCTCGATCCGGAAGTCATCCGGCGGCAGTTCGATTATCTGGTGCAGGAAAACGCCACGTTCATCACGGACCGCTTGCTTTTGAATGTTCCGCTGGCACCCGATTACTACAGACCCCAGATCGTGCGACGCGGTCTGTTCCGGGCGCACACGATCGTCAGTCTGGACCGGGGGTTCCATAACCCGCAGAGCATCTATCCCGAGCGTTACGTGCGTACCCCGTTCGTGCATCTGCATCTGCACAACCGGCCGGATTATGAAGAAATCCGCCGGTTTGCCCGGCAGAAGCTGGATGCGGCCAAAACGGGTTCACCGTTGGAACACCCGAAAGACGGCACACATCTGCATTACTATTTCAATGCCAGCAGTGAGGAGTTTCTCGCTGGTTACAGGCAGGTGCCAGATATCTATGCGCCAATGATTGCGCAGCGCCTGCGGGATCTGGGGGTTGATCCGGATATCCTGCTTGGCAAAGGCGACAGCGTCCCTCATCCACCTCTGAGCATTCCGTCCGGCTTTCTGGCACACCGGACATTGGAAGACGGGCAACAGCACGAATACCGGGTGTTCGATCCTGTTTTCTACGCCCGGAACAATCCGGACGTTACGCAGGACCCGTATTACGGGACATGGCCAGTCATCCATTATCTGACCTGTGGATGGGATGAAGGCCGGCAGTCCGATCCCGGCAATGTCCCGCCGCTTGTGCTCCAGATGGACAAAGCGACCTGAAAACGGACTGTCTGTCCGTCTGGGGGTTGCAGCGCGGCGGGGATTGAGGCCATTTACCGGTTCGTTTTTCGGCAGAGCGATCTGCCGTCCCCACTCGCACAGGAGCGATCTCCATGCCCGCCATCACACTCCCCGACGGAAGCGTCCGCACATTCGACGGGACGGTGACGGGCACGACGATCGCCGCTTCCATCGGGCCGGGTCTCGCCAAGGCCGCCATGGCAATGGAAGTGGACGGCAAGCCCGTCGATATCGGCACCGAAATCAGCAGCGATGCGTCCGTGAAGTTCATCACCCGCAAGGATGAGGACGCGCTGGAAATGATCCGCCATGACGCGGCGCATGTTCTGGCCGAGGCCGTGCAGTCCCTGTGGCCTGAAACGCAGGTCACGATCGGGCCGAGCATCAAGGACGGGTTCTATTACGATTTCTCCCGCGAGAAGCCGTTCACCCCGGAAGACTTCCCGGCCATCGAAGCCAAGATGCGCGAGATCGTGGCGGCCAATACGCCGTTCGTCCGCGAGGTCTGGGATCGTGACGAGGCCATCCGTTTCTTTGAAGAAAAGGGCGAGGACTTCAAGGCGCAGCTGATCCAGGATCTGCCGGAAGACGAGCAGATCTCGATCTACCGTCAGGGCGAATGGCTCGATCTGTGCCGCGGCCCGCATCTGCGCACCACCGGCGATGTCGGCACGGCATTCAAGCTGATGCGCGTGGCCGGGGCCTACTGGCGCGGCGACCATCGCAACCCCATGCTGACCCGCATCTACGGCACCGCCTGGCGCGACAAGAAGGAGCTGGACGCCCATCTCCTGCGCCTTGAGGAAGCCGAGAAACGCGATCATCGCCGCATTGGCCGCGAAATGGACCTCTTCCACATCCAGGAAGAAGCCGTCGGCCAGATCTTCTGGCACCGCAAGGGCTGGCGCCTGTACACGGTCCTGCAGGACTACATGCGTCGTGCGCAGGAGCGGAACAACTACGAGGAAGTTCGCACTCCGCAGCTCGTGGACCGCGCGCTCTGGGAAGCCTCGGGTCATTGGGACAAGTATCGCGAGAACATGTTCGTCGCGACCGTCGAGGACGAGGACAAGACCCTCGCGCTGAAGCCGATGAACTGCCCGTGCCATGTGCAGATCTTCCGCCACGGCCTGCGCTCCTATCGTGAGCTGCCGCTGCGGATGGCGGAATTCGGCGCGTGTCACCGTTACGAACCGTCGGGCGCGCTGCATGGCATCATGCGCGTGCGCGGCTTCACGCAGGACGACGCCCATATCTTCTGCACGGACGACCAGATTGCAGACGAGACCGCGAAGTTCGTGAAGATGCTGGCGGAGGTCTATTCCGATCTTGGATTCGACAGCTTCCGCGTGAAGTTCTCCGACCGTCCGGAAACGCGTGCGGGTTCTGACGAGGTCTGGGACCGTGCAGAAGGCTCGCTCAAGAAGGCCTGTGAGATCGCAGGCGTTGAGTACGAATACAATCCGGGCGAAGGCGCGTTCTACGGTCCGAAGCTGGAATTCGTGCTGACCGATGCCATTGGCCGTGACTGGCAGTGTGGTACGCTTCAGGTGGACTATGTCCTGCCTGAGCGTCTGGATGCGTCTTACATCGGCGAGGACAGCAACCGTCATCGTCCGGTCATGCTGCACCGCGCGATTCTCGGCAGTTTCGAGCGCTTCATCGGCATCCTGATCGAGCAGTATGCCGGCAAGTTTCCGCTCTGGCTGGCACCGACGCAGGTTGTCGTGGCGTCCATCGTCTCCGACGCCGCCGACTACGCCAACGAAGTCGCGGCAACGCTGAAGGCCGCGGGACTCCAGGTCGAGACCGACACCCGCAGCGACAAGATCAACGCCAAGATCCGCGAACACAGCCTTGCGCGCGTTCCGGTCATCCTTGTCGTGGGTCGCCGCGAAGCCGAGGAACGCAAGATCGCCATGCGGCGTCTGGGCGGCGCGGCACAGGAGATCCTGTCCCTCGACGAGGCCGTTGCAGCGCTTGCGAAAGAGGCTCAGGCCCCCGACATCGCGCGCTTTGCAAAGGATTGAACGTAATCCCCTTGCACCGGGCGTAAGGCAGGACTATGTGCAGAAGGAACGGGATCGGAAATGGCCGTATCCCGCCTTTCTTCGTGAAGGCGGATGCTGGTGACCGGACCCGAGAGAAACTGATGACAGGAGCTGACCATAGCTAGACCGCCGATGCAGGCCGCGCCCACCCGTGAAGGACCGCGCGTCAACGAGGAAATCCGTGTTCCGCAGGTTCGTCTGATTGACGAAGAAGGCGAAATGCAGGGTGTCATGACGACCCGCGACGCCCTGATGCGCGCGTTTTCGGTGGGTCTCGACCTTCTGGAAATCAGCCCGACCGCTGTTCCTCCTGTCGTGAAGATTCTCGACTACGGCAAGTTCAAGTATGAGCAGCAGAAGAAGAAGAACGAAGCCCGCAAGAAGCAGAAGGTCATTGAGATCAAGGAAGTGAAGGTTCGTCCCGGTACGGGCGAGCATGACTTCCAGACCAAGCTCAAGGCCATTCACAGCTTTCTTGACGAAGGCGACAAGGTCAAGATTTCCCTGCGCTTCAAGGGCCGCGAAATGGCCCATCAGGAGCTCGGCATCAAGATGCTTGAGCGTATCCGGCAGGAAGTCGAGGAAAAGGCGAAGGTGGAGCAGATGCCCCGTCTTGAAAATCGCCAGATGCTGATGGTGATCGCACCCCGCTAAGGGGCGCTTTCAGCCCGCACATGAAAAACCGGCCGCCCTTTCGGGATTGGCCGGTTTTTTTATGGCCTGTCCGTCAGGCGGCCTCGGTTTCAAGGTTTGCCCGATAGAGCCCGACGAACTGCCGTAGCATTCCTGCGATCTCGGCGACCGGACTTTCCCAGTCTCCCGACCTTGGCTGACGGAAAATCCGCATGCTGGGATACCACGGTGTCGTCGTGCCGGTTTCGCCCCAGCGCCAGCAGGCATCGCTTCGTGACAGCATCCAGACAGGCAGGCCAAGTCCACCCGCCAGATGCACCATGGATGTATCCACGCTGATCAACAGATCCACGCCGTAAAGCCGGGCGGCCGTATCGGCGAAGTCTACAATTCCATCCGTTACTTCGACGACCGGCAGGCCTGTTTCGGCAATCTGGTTTTTGGGTGTCCCAAGCTGAAAACTGACAAAACGGATGCCCTCCACATCCATCAGGGGCGCAAGCTTTTCCAGCGGTACGCTTCGACGCCGGTCAACCTGCGAGGCGATCGGATCATGGGGACGGGGATCTCCACTCCATACCAGACCGACAATCAGGTCAGGCGGGGTCATGTTTTCCGTGATTATCTGTCGCAGTGCGCCACCCTGCCGCTCCTGCTCTTCAGCAGGAACACGCAGATACGGACAGCCGGGCGCCATGGATGGCGTCATCTTCAGTCGCAGTGGCAGCCCAACCATGGGGCAATGCAGATCCAGATGCAGTGATGGGTCAAGGATTGAGACGACCTGATCGATTCCCTCCATCCATTCCAGAATCCGGACCAGAGGCACGGGAACCTGAACCACAACAGTGGCTCCAAGAGCCTTGAGGAGAGGGACAAAACAGATGAACTGGAGCGTATCCCCATAGCCCTGCTCGTGGTGAACCAGAATGGTCTTGCCACGCAGATCTTCCCCTTCCCATTGTGGAACGGTCAGATCCGTGCGTGGCGTCTGAGAACACCGCCAACGCCATTCATATTCACGCCATCCCGGCTCAAAATCACCCATCTTCAGCAGACTGACCGCGCGCCCGAACCGACAAACTGCATTTTCAGGATCGAGAGCAATGGCCCGATCATAATATGGCAGCGATTCTGCACTTCGACCCAGCCCCTGAAGAACATGGCCGATATTGTTAAGTGCCGGGACATGGTCGGGACTCAGGGCCTCGCCGGTCATGGCGTGCTCAAGAGCCCTGTCAAACGCACCTTTCCGCGCCAGAACCATACTGAGATCAACGTGATAATGGGCATTTGAAGGCATCTGCTGGATCGCAACCTTCAGGGCCCGTTCCGCGCCATCCAGATCACCGGCTTCCAGAGAAACAATCCCCAGCCGATGCCAGATCCTCGGTGCATTAACATTCAGGTGCAGGCTCTGAAGATAGAAGCGCCGGGCCTGGTACCAGTCTCTGAAACGTTCGTACAGGCACCCTGCCAGAAACGTCGAATGCGGATCCTGTGGGAGGGTCTGAATCCCTTCATGCAGCTTTTCGAGCGCGCCGGAGGTATCGCCTGCGTCTGCCAGAGCGAGAATATCCTGTGCCAGCAAGCGGAACGAGTTGGGCATGAAGACTCCTTTTTTTCCGTGGTAGCGGATGCCTCCTAAGAAACCCTTAAATTCCCTCGTTTCCCTGCACTAATATTGTAGGCTCAGTCTTCCATTTTTCGGGTCAGGCGCTGCAGGAACGGACGAGCCCGCAGGAAGTGTCCGTAGCCCCATTGGAGAACGGTCAGAACAATCCGATTCCGGGCAGCCAGACCTAGTGGCCGCAACATAGGAATAGCCCGCCACATGGCGGCAAAGGCAGCGGCACCCTCGTACAGCCTTCCGTCTTCCTCGGCATGGAACCGGGCCAGCAGGGTGGCCCGGTCCAGCGGGCAACTCTGAGCCGACTCCAGATTGATGAAGCGGATGGCACCACGGCGGTCCAGACGTTTCATCAGCGCGATTTCCCGCCGGCAGAGCGGGCATCCGCCATCGAACCAGACCGTCACCATGATTTGCAACGCTCCGGCCACGGACGGTTCATGGCGACAGTTCCGCCTGCACGGAGACATTCACGCGAAGGGTCTGTTCATCCGGACTATGCTGCGGCGGTGCGGAATCGGCCATGCGGGCGGCCATGAGCATCACCGGACGCGGCCCCGGTTCCTGATAGGAAATGCGGACTTCCTTCAGGCGCGCAAGGCGCAGGCCAAGGGTCTGTGCGCTCTGTTCGGCCTGCGGGCGAACCTTTTTGAGGGCTTCAGTCCGGGCTTCCTGCAAAAGCCTGTTCCGGGTGGCGTCGTCCAGCGACCAATCGAGTCCTTCCAGCATCAGGGACTGCGACTGAAGCTGCCCGGCCAGACCGAGAAGCCGCACGGAATCCTGTCCGCTGAGTTCAAGCTCCTGCCGGGCGGTCCAGCTTTTGGGACCATGTTCGGGCGTATTTTCGTAGATCGAGTATCCCCCCGCCTTCGCCACGATTCCGTCCTGACCGCCTGCCAGTTTCATGGCAGCAGCCATCCGGGTGTTCACGTCCTTCTGGGCCGCGGCGGCAGACGGGCTGTCGGACCGGACGGAAAGGCGAACCGTCAGTTCCGTTGGAACCGCATGGGCAGTGCCCATGACGCTGAAATCAAGCTGGGTGGTGTTCTGCTGCATGTCGGCTGCCTGTGCAGTGGAAAAGACGCCTATTCCGGACAGGGCGATGGGAGAGAAGGCCAGAGCAGCCGCCAGAAATGGAACAGGCCGAGGCAGGGAAAAACGGATCATCAGGTCTCCTGAGGACAGGTGTCTTGAGGACGTCCGAAATGCCGTCAGCGCGGTTCCGGAGCGTGTTTCAGCAGGACCAACGCCCGGCGCAGGCGTTCGATCCCCGCCCGGACATGACCCTGCGTACAGAGAAGATCGCCCTGCGCGCGCAGGTGACGGGCATCTTCCATGGTTCCCAGCGGGATGGCGGCGGGAGGAGCGGCCAGCCGGGTGTCCACGCTTTTGCGCAGACGGGCGCAGTATTCCGCGTTCTCGGACGTCACTGAAATGGCGTCATCCGAACGTCCCGACGGCTGGTGCTGCACCGGGCGCAAAACCGGTGACGCAGCCAGACAGCCGAGCAGACAGAAAGCCGGTAGAACGGTCGGTGAAGGAAGGAAAACGCGCATCACAGCGTGTGTAACCTATTTCAGCTAAGCGCAGGGTGGGGCGTGAATGAAACTTCCGTCATCCCTTTTTTGACACGGTGGGTACAACCGGAAGCAGAAGGGTCGCAGACAGACCCGGTTGCCCGGCCTTCAGTTCCAGCGCACCGCCATGCAGGCTCATCACGGCCTGCACCAGCGAAAGACCCAGTCCGGCGCCTGGCGTGTTACGTGCCGTTTCCGCACGAAAGAAGCGTTCTGAAGCACGGCCGAGATCATCCTCGCTCATACCCGGTCCCTGATCTGCAACCGTAATCGCCAGACGATCACCGCGCATCTCCACCGAAAGGGTAATGACCGTATCGGGCGGGGCGAACTTGATGGCGTTGTCCAGTAGATTGGCCACGGCCTGTTGCAGCAGGTGCGGATCACCATTGACTGGCTGGACTCGTCCTGCCCTGAAAACCAGACGCAGGCCCGCATCTTCGACAGAGGCCTCGTAAAGTTCGCTCAGCCCTTCCAGCAGCGGACGGATATCCAGCACCGTGAAGGCAGCCCGTCTGGCCCCGGCTTCAAGCTGGGCAATTCTCAGCAGAGCCTCGAAAATCGACGTGACCCGGTCGAGATCCATGACCGCGCGGTCGATGGCGGCGTGAAGCTCCTCGGCGGAGGTGGCAGTACGGTTGGCATCCTCAAGGCGGGCACGGGCGCGGGCGATCGGGGTGCGCAGATCATGAGCGATGGCGTTGGAGACCTGTTTGACACCATCCATCAGGCGATTGATCCGCTCCAGCATGGTGTTGACGGTCTGCCCCACCAGATCCGTCTCATTGCCGGTCAGCGGGATGCGCTGGCTCAGGCCACCCTGCGCCACGGCGGCCGTGGTGCGGGCGATGGAGCGCACGACCTGACGGAAGATCCGCCGGATCGCTAGCGCCCCACCTGCTGCCAGCAATGTCACCATAATCCAGGACCAGATCAGCGTATCGGTCAGGACGTGCCGCACAAGTTGTCGCCCGCGGACATCGCGCCCGACGATCATCCTAAAGTCATGCGTCAGGGGATAGGCATGCATCTTGGCGTTGGTGCGGAACCCATCGCGCTTGATGGCCAGTTCGTAAAACGTGTCCAGCCGGGTGATGACGACAGGCCAGCCCGGCAGGTTTCCGGCATATTTCCGTCCATCGGGGCCGACCAGAAGATACAGCTCGTCGTCATCGACGTTCTGGTCCAGCCGGTCCTGGATGGCGAGGCTGAGTGCGGTGGGGCCACCCTGCACCCAGCGATGGGACAGGTCGGCGGCATCGACCTGCACCGCAACCTCGACCTGATGATCGAGCTGGCCGGTCGTATTCCACCAGATGAAGGACAGGAACGCCCCGGCCGAAATCACGAAGACGAGGCCGTAAGCCAGAGCGAAGTTCAGTCCGGCCGACCGGATCGGCCAGCGCAGGCGCCGTTTCAGAATCAGACCGAAACAGCGGACCTTGCGCCGCAGCATCAACAATCAGTCCGCCCGCAGGATGTAGCCGGCATTGCGGATTGTGTGGATCATGGGCTTGTCGAACGACTTGTCCACTTTCTGGCGCAGGCGCGAGACATGCACGTCAATCACGTTGGTCTGCGGGTCGAAATGATAGTCCCACACGCGCTCGAGCAGCATGGTGCGGGTCACGACCTGCCCGGCATGGCGGATCAGGAACTCCAGCAGGCGGAACTCGCGCGGCTGAAGGTCAATCTTCTCGCCGCCGCGTTTGACTGTGCGGGACAGCAGATCCATTTCCAGATCGCCAACCACAAGCCGCGTCTGCGGCGCACTTTCCGGGCGGCCACGACGGCCCAGCGCCTCGACACGCGCCAGAAGTTCGGAAAAGGCGAAAGGCTTGGTCATGTAATCGTCGCCACCGGCCTTGAGGCCAGCCACACGCTCATCCACATCCGCCAGCGCCGAAAGCAGCAGGACCGGCGTTGCGTTCTTCTGCCCGCGCAGGGTTTCCAGAATCCGCAGACCGTCGATGCCGCCAGGCAGCATCCGGTCCAGGATCACGACGTCATAATTCTCGCTGACAGCCAGAAACAGGCCGTCCTTGCCATTATCCGCCTCATCAACGACATGTCCGGCCTCCCGCAGACCCTTGAGTACGAAAGCACGGACAGTCGGATCGTCTTCGACCAGCAGAATACGCATCGTTGTCTTTCTTCCTTCCGAACGCAGTCTTGCCGTTCCCGTACGGAAGAATACCGGCTTGGCCGAAGCCGTCAAAGGCGGTTGTTACAGAAAAGCTCCGCCTAGCGCGGGATGGCGTTGTCGAAATCGTCCTGCTGGGCGTCACGCAGGGACGACGCGCTGATCGGGCCCCATGAGAACGGGGATGCTTCCGACGGTCCATCCCGGTAACCGCCGCGCTCATGAGACGGAGGAACAGGACTGCATCCGGCAAGCGCACCCAGCAGAAAGACACCGCACAGTCCAAAGCGGATTTTTCTGCCGGATAGCGGCTCAGTCATCGGCATCGCGGGGACGCGCGCCGATATGGATGGGCAGCGTCAGAGACTGTTTTCCCCGCTGGATCCGGAATGTCAGAACCACACCCGGACGGGCCGCCGCAATACTCCGCAGCAACATCCGTGCGCTGGTGACGGGCACATTATCCACCTGTGTGACGATATCCCCGCGCCGCAGACCGCCCTTCTGCGCGGGGCCGCCATTATCGACACCGGCGATACCGATGGCCGTATCGCTGTCATCGAGCGTGATGCCGAGCCAGCCATGTTCGGCATGGCCGGTCGCCTCGATTTCCGCGACGATCGGGGCCACGATTTCGGACGGGATGCCAAAGCCGATCCCGACCGAACCGCCCGCCGGGGTCACGATCGCGGCGTTCACGGCCACAACCTGTCCACGCATATTGAAGGCCGGACCGCCCGAATTGCCGGGATTGATCGGGGCGTCGAGCTGGATGAAATCATCGAGCGAACCGATCCCCAGATCGCGCCCGACCGCCGAGACGATGCCCGCTGTCACGGATGATCCAAATCCGAACGGATTGCCCGCAACAAGAATCCAGTCCCCGATATCGGTCTGCTGGCTGTCACCCCAAGTGACATGCGGGAGCGGTTCAGGGCTGTCGACCTTGATGACGGCAATATCCGTCAGCGGATCAGCGCCGAGCAGACGCGCCGGCATTTCATGCCCGTTGGACAGCGAGACGACCACCTTATCCGCCCCGCCCACGACATGTCGGTTCGTGACGATGATACCGGACGGATCGACGATGAAGCCCGATCCGGCGCCAACCATTTCTTCCTGCTGGCGCTTCATCCGGTCCCGGTAACGCTTTTCGAGCGGAGTGCCGCGAATCTGGGGTGGAATGTGGTCGTGCCCGTCCGGGCTGTTCTGCGTGATGGCGATGTTGACGACGGCCGGGATCACCTGTCGCACCAGCGGGGCGAAGCTTAGCGGGCCATATTTGACCAGAAGCGGCGGCAGAGCGGGCGCGGGTGCCGGAACCACGGCGGGTTGTGTGGGGATGCCCTGCGCATCCGTGTTTTCGCCTGCGACCGTGCGATCGGGGATGATGGTCGGGAGCATTTTCGGCGCTGGGGCCTGCATGACCAGCGGTTTTTGCGGCTGTTCCGCAGGATGCGGGACCGGCTGCGCAGTGTTCCCATGGCCGCGTAAAGCCAGCATCAGCCCCACCGTCACGACAGTGGCTGTTCCGGCACCGATCGCAGCAGCCTGCAGGGCGCGGTTCATGGGAAACAGGACAGGAACATCGTCATAGCCATGCTGCTAACACAGAATTGTTCCACATCCTAAGATCATGGCAAAGATCGCGTCGAATCAACGCCTCGGGCGCGGTTTCGAGGGCTCGGCGGTCGCGGGATCCTCGGGCCAGTCGTGGCGGGGATAGCGTCCGCGCATGTCCCGGCGCATGTCGGCCCAGCTTCCTTTCCAGAATCCTGCCAGATTGGCCGTAATCGCCTGCGGCCGCCCGGCCGGAGACAGCAGCGCGCATTGCAGGGCAAGCTGTCCATCGGCGAGTTGCGGCGTCTGGGCCGTCCCGTAAAAGGCCTGCGCGCGAGCGGACACCGTGGGAACCGCGCCGGTATAATCGATATCGTGCGTGCTGGCCTTCAGCGTCAGGCGTGGTGGGAGTTTGCGGTCCAGCGCGGCAAGATCGGCATAGTCCAGACGGGCACGGAGAATGAACAGCAGGTCCAGCGCCTTGACCTGCGACAGCCGGTCACACCCGGCCAGATAAGGCTCCAGCCAGTCGAGCGACGCGGCCAGCCCCTCATCGGACAGATCCGGCAGATGGGGCGCATAGGTGGCGCGGGCATGGGTCACGCGGGCCTGAAACTGACGTCCGGCCTCCGTCCAGGTCAGGGCCTGCGCCAGATTCGCAGCGACCTGCTGCATCAGGAGCGTCTGAGCTTCCTCAGGGCTGATTTCGCCATTGCGATCGCGCAGGACCAGCACGCCCAGACGGAGCCTGCGACGGGCGATGATGCGGCCGGATGTACCGTCCAGCGTTGTTTCCACCTGCTCGCGGGTCCGGTCCAGCAGGGTCCGGGGCAGGTTCTCGGCATCCAGCGGGGCAGCGAGCGTGATTTCCGTTGAGGTGCGGGTGTGGAACGCCGCTCCGGCCAGCAGCTTTTCGCGGGCCAGCGGATCATTGGCTGAGACGCGGGCACTTCCCCCGCCCGCCAGCCGGAAACGCCCGAGTTCGCCTGCCGCCTGCGCGACACGATCCGGGAAACCGGCGACCAGTAACGCGCCTGCATGGTCCGGCAGGGGTGCGAGCGGCACGTCCCGCTCTCCCATGCGGCGCAGGAAGCGTTTGGCGGACTGACGCATGTGGAACAGGCTGGCGCGGTCCGCGCGGGGATCGTCGCGCTCGAATAAAGCAAGGCGTGTGCGGATGTCGACGCCCGGTGCTGGACCGGTAGGGCGGTTCGGGCGCGGACGGAGCAGGTCGCGCTCCTCCAGCAGGGCTGCGAGACAGGCCGCCGTTACGCGCTCCGGGAGCGTGCGGGCCGCGCAGAGCATCGCGGCCAGACGCGGATGCGTGCCGAGGGATGCCATACGCTTGCCGAGCGCGGTAATGCGGTTGGCGTCATCCAGCGCGCCGAGTTCGCGCAGCAGTTCGCGCCCACCGGTCAGCACGCCGGATGGAGGCGTGTCCAGCAGTGGCAGGTTGTCCGGAGCCGTGCCCATGACCTCCTGCCACGCCGCAGTCACGAGCGCGAAATCCGTCAGATCGGCGACGAGGATTTCCGGAGCGTCCTGCGGGCGCAGGCTGCGCTGCGTCATTTCCGACCACAGGCGGATGGCGATGCCCGGAGACTGCCGTCCCGCACGGCCTGCGCGCTGGGTCGCGGTAGCACGCGATATTTTCAGCGTTTCCAGCCGCGACAGGCCGGTATTCGGGTCAAGGCGTGGGGCTCGGCGCAGGCCGCCATCGACGACGATCCTCACGCCAGAAACGGTGACGGAGGTTTCAGCAATGGACGTCGCCAGCACGACGCGGCGCGTGTTGGACGGGGCGATGGCGCGGTCCTGATCCTCGGTCGTCTGTTCGCCATGCAGCGGAAAGACTGGAACCGTGCCCTCCAGCAGGGCCTGTGTGCGGCGGATTTCGCCGACGCCGGGCAGGAAGGCAAGGATGTCGCCCTCTTCTTCCGCCAGAGCCTGACGGATCGCGCGGGCGCAGGATTCGGGCAGGTCCCGCATATGGGGAATGTCACGGGTATGGCGGATATCGATGGGGTACTGGCGGCCTTCGCTCTCGATCAGCGGGGCGTTCATCAGCGTCGTGAAGGCGCGGCCATCCGGCGTGGCGGACATGGCTAGAATCCGCAGATCCGGCCGCATTTCGCGCTGCATGTCCAGACAGAACGCCAGCGCTGCGTCCAGATCCAGCGAGCGTTCATGCACTTCATCGAACAGCACCGCGCCCACGCCATCGAGCAGCGGATCGGTCAGCAGGCGGCGCAAAAGCAGGCCTTCCGTCACGACCTCGATACGCGTTCTGGCGGACATGGCGGAATCGGTGCGGGTGCGGAATCCCACGATGCCGCCCGGCTTTTCACCCAGCGACGACGCCATGCGCGATGCCGCACCACGAACTGCCACGCGACGAGGCTCCACGAGAATAAGACGCTGCGTTCCGAGCCAGGGCGCGTCCAGAAGCGCGAGCGGCGTCAGCGTCGTCTTGCCCGCACCCGGAGGGGCGACGAGGACGGCGTTGGGCTGCGTCTCCAATGTTGCCAGAAGCTCCGGCAGGATGGCCGTGACGGGGAGTTCGGGGGGAAGGGTGAAAGTCAGGGCGCGGCTCCGGCACAGCAGGTCAGAGCCGCTGTTATACCGTGCGTCTGCGCGAAAGCGATGGCGTGGAAAAGTGCCGGAAACGAAAAATGGTGGCCGGAGCCACCATTCTGTCAGAGCGCCTTGAGGCTTCCTGCGGACTTGCGTCCGTTGCGGCCGTCTTCAATCTCGTAAGAGACCTGCTGGCCTTCATTCAGGTTCTGCAACCCGGCTTTTTCGAGAGCAGAAATGTGAACGAAAACGTCTGTGGTGCCGTCGCTGGGCTGGATGAAACCGAAGCCCTTCGTGGCGTTGAACCACTTTACTGTACCTGTCGCCATTGCAGGTCTCCTTTGATAACGCAGCTTTACGCGCAAACATTCACGTAATCAGTTTTTTCAGAGAGGGAAGGTGCGATCACGCGAATGAGCGATCGACGATATTCTCCAGCCAGAAAAACAGCTGCACTCAGAATATGCCTGAACATTTGGCCGGGAAGCAAGCTCAAAATAAAACCCGCTCTGCATATTTCATATGAGAAGTTTTCGTAGAAAAGATTTATTTTCACCTTCCAGTAATTGCATCAAATCCCTGAAAAACAGATCTTTAACTTCTTTAAGAACTTCGACGGAGAAAGAATTTCTTTTCCGGCCCTAGGCTTCACGTTTAGCGGAGCGGAAAGCCGAGCCGGTGCAGGACCGTGCGCATGACATGCCGTCCGCTCAGGCCCCTGAAGCTATCCACCCGCTTGGCGACCGTTTCCGACCAGGCCCGCGAGGTCAGACCCTGTTCCTTCTGGTAATCGTCCGCGATGCGGTCATAGGCCGCAATCCCTTCTGCCTCGTTTTCCGTGCTGTAACGCTCGCGGTGCAGGACGACGCCCTGTCCCAGACGGGGTTTGTAGCCGTTCTGGGCGGCCGGATCGGGTTTGCCGACACAGAGTCCCACGACCGCAACCGAGCGCGGCGGAAGGGACAGGAGCGTGGCGACTTCTTCGGGATGGTTGCGCAGGCCGCCGATATAGACCGTGCCCAAACCGAGGGATTCGAACGCGGTCACGGCGTTCTGAGCGGCGATCCCGGTATCGAGCGTCGCCATGAGGAACGTCTCCTGATAGTCGAGCGCCTCGTGCCCCATCCCTGCCCGATCGGCGATCCGCTCCAGCCGGGCCAGATCAACGATCCAGGCCAGGAACAGCGGCGCGACCTCGATATGCTTCTGGTTGCCGCAGAGTTCGGCCAGTCGGGCGCGCGTTTCCGGATTTTCAACGGCCACGACGGACCAGACCTGAAGATTGCTGGACGTAGCGGCTGAGGACGCCGCGGCAATACCAGCTTCCAGCGTGCCTTCAGGCAGGGCGTCGGGCAGATAGGCCCGGACCGAATGATGCGACAGCAGCAGGTCGAGCACCGCGTTGTCCGGCAGGGTTTTCGGCGCCGGTGTACGGTACCGTGTCTGCCACAGCGTGGAAATCCGTTCGGAAGAAGTGCCCGACATCTGGTGTTTCCTTATTCGTCGTATGTCATCAGAGCGTTCAGCGGAACGTCCAGTTTCTCACGGCCCTTCAGGTCCGCCAGTTCGATGAGCACAGAAGCGCCCACGACTTCGGCCCCGACCTTGCGCAGAAGATCGATGGAGGCCGCGAGCGTACCACCCGTTGCCAGCAGATCGTCCAGCACCACGACGCGCTGGCCCGACTTGATGGCATCAGCCTGAATGTGCAGCTCGTCCTCGCCATATTCGAGGCCGTATTTCAGGGAAATGGTCTTGCCCGGCAGCTTGCCCGGCTTGCGCAGCATCGTGAAGCCACAGCCCAGACGCAGGGCGAGCGGTGCGGCCGTCAGGAAGCCGCGGCTCTCGATCCCGGCCAGCATGTCAGGCTGCCAGGCGGCGATCACGCGGGCCAGACGGGCGGTGGCGACCTGCCAGGCATCGGGCGAGCGGATCAAGGTCGAGATGTCGTAAAACAGGATGCCCGGTTTCGGAAAATCCGGGATCTCGCGAATGTAATTCTTGAGATCGAGCGGCTGGGGATCCTGAAACGACATGGCGGCACTGCTTTCATCTGGTCATGGCAAACAGCGCGGCATGTAGGGGACTCTCCCCCCCGACTCAAGTCCGGATTGCGCCTAAAGCCTAACCCGGGGCCTGATCCTGCGCCTGTGCAATGGCCGCAAGAAGCCCCGCTTTTCGGAATGGCTTGGGCAACACAGCCATGCCCTGCGGCGCCATAGCGCTCTCTTCATAATCGCCGGACATGAGCACGACAGCCATCTGCGGGCAGCGTTCGCGCAGCAGATGTGCAATTTCCAGCCCGTTCTGCGGGCCGGGCAGGTTAAGATCCGTCACCAGAAGATCCGGCGCATCATCCCCTTCCAGAGCGGAAGCACCGTCCAGAACATGACGCACCGTCCAGCCTTCGCGCTTCAGAACCGTTTCGACCACCAGTGCAATCGCGGTATCGTCTTCGACAAGCAAAGCCTTCATGAGGAATTATCCTTCAGGAATGGATCGATGGTTCTGCCACGGCTGGCAATCTGGGACGCAGCAGCGCGAATCCCATGGCGGCGACAAAGGCAAAAGACAGGAAGATGGCCATGGGAACTGCCGTCCCCGCCGGCATCAACCCGAACAGGGCACTCGCCACGGCACCGAAAAGATACTGCATTGTCCCGGCCAGTGCCGAGGCCGAACCGGCACGGTCGGACTGTTCGGACAGGACCCCCACCATGGAATTCGGACCAATAATGCCTGTCGGCCCCATAGTGATGATGAGCGCAATGATGAGTGGCCAGAGAAAGATGCCCCGGATATGTCCCTGCGGGTCCACGTCATAGGTCGAGACCAGCGCCAGAACGAACAGGATCGCGCAGCCCGCCAGGCTGACGCCCAGCGCACTGAACAGCATCCGTCCCGTGCTAACCCGCCCAACGAGCTGTCCATTGATGGCGGAGGCACCAATCATGCAGACCGCGAACAGCCCGAACAGCATGCCGTAATGGAACGGCGACATGCCGAAGACTTCCTCAAACAGCATGGGAGCCGCCGTCAGATAGGTGAAGGTCACGAAGCCCAGAAAGCTCCAGACCAGACCGTTCGTGATAAAGCTCCGGGTGCGCAGGATATAGATATAGCGCTCGATGATGGAAACCGGACGCAGGTCACGCCGATCCTGCGGGGCGAGTGTTTCAGGGAAGATTGTCATCAGCAGAAGGGTACAGATCCCACCATAAGCGGCCGTGACCCAGAAGATGACACGCCAGTCCACGAATTTCAGGGCAAACCCGCCGAGCATGGGGGCAAGGATCGGCACGGTGCCCTGAATGACGATCAGACGGGACATCATTTTCGACGAGGCATCACCCTCCGTTAGATCGCGGATGCACGCATTCGGCACCACGAGTCCGGCCGAGGCCATGATGGCGGAAAAGACGCGGCAGATGCACAGGAACGTCATGCTCGGCGCCATGGCGCAGCCGATTTCACCAATCGTATAGCCCAACATGCCGAGCAGCAGCGGCCAGCGGCGACCGAACCGGTCGGAAATCGGGCCGATGGTAATCTGTCCGATGGCCAGCCCGATCACCCAGGCCGCCATCGTCGCACTTCCCGAACCCGCAGCCGTATGAAGCTGGCGCTCCATTTCGGGCAGGGCCGGAAGGTAGACATCCGTCGAAACAGGCCCGACAGCCGTAAAAATACCCAGCAGAACCGGCAGCCATGCGGGCAGAGGATCGCCCCGTCTGAATGTCATGTTCTGGTCTGTCATGCGCGTCTGCCTGTTCAATTCAGGTTACGTGGTGTGAAGCTCTTCAGGAAGCTGGAGTATCTGCATTGCCCCTGGGGGCAGTCTGGCCATGCTGGCGGAGCAGAATGGCTCCAAGCACACCCGACACGACGAACAGGATTCCCGCAAGTCCCAACTGAAGGACATGCCCGATCCGCGTTCCCGACCCAACCAGCACAAAAATCAGCGTCTGCGGCAGGCCGCCGAGAAATGTCGCCACCGAAAATGGCAGCAGCGGCAGTTCGAACAGTCCCGCCGCCGTCGAAACCAGCAGGGCGGACCCCACCGGCATCAGCCGCAGTGTCAGGACGGCCCGAAAAGGCTTTGCGTGGAGCGTGCGTGCCAAAGCGGTATAATCCGCTTCCAGCCTGTCATGCAGCCGTGCCCGAAACCCGGCCGGAGCCAGCACCCTCGCCCATCCATAGGCCATAACAGCCCCCAGCATATAGGCCAGCGAACACAGGACAAGCCCGCCCCACAGCCCGAAGGCCAACCCTGCCGCCACACATAATGCCTGACGCGGCAGTCCGCAGGCGCTGTAGGGCACGGCCAGCAGCAGGAACCACAGCGGCGCGCCCGGCGTCTCGTGCCAGTGCGGCGCGTTTTCCAGCAGGTGATGGATGAACGGCAGGCGCTGGAGGGCTGCTACCAGCACCAGCATCGCACCGATCGTCAGGGCCGCACGCCATGGCACGAACTGTCGCAGCGTGCGACGCAGTTCCGGATCGGGGGGAGGAGAAATCGGACTACCCATCCCTGCCCGATACCAGCCGCAGGCCCCGGCGGCTATGGGCTGACACGTAAACACGAGTTCATGCTGGCGCCCCTCTCGCAGGGCGACTGACCCACAGAAAAATCATCCGGATGCATTTTCCTCTTGAAGATATATCTTAAGATATTATATCGTTCGATATATCGAATAGGAGAACACAATGTTCAAACACAAGACTGACCGCTTCAATACAGACCGTCCGGATGCCGGACAGCGCCCCCATCGCGGCCATCGCCGTGCCCGCATGGGACGTCCTGTCGCAGAAGGCGAAAAGCGCGGTGGCCGTCATCGCGGCATGGATCGCGGCGAAGGCGAGTTCGGCCGTCGGCACGGCGGACGTGGTGGTCCGGGAGGCAGAATGGGGGGCGGGCGCTCCGGTGGCCGGTTCGGCAAGGGCTTTGGCGGCGATCTGGGGGGCGAAGGCTTCACACGCGGCCGCAAGCTGACTGCCGATGAACTTCAGCTCGTCATCCTTGCCCTGCTCGCAGAGGCCCCTGCCCATGGCTATGAGCTGATCCGGCGCCTCGAAGAGCATTCCGGCGGCTTCTACAAGCCCAGCCCCGGCGTGATCTACCCGTCCCTCACCTATCTGGAAGAAACCGGCCTCGCCGCCGTCACCCAGGAAGGCAACCGCAAGCTCTACAGCCTGACGGACGAGGGCAAGGCGCACCACGAGGCCAATAAAGAGGAGGCAGCCCGCATCCTCGACATCATGAGCCGGATCGGCGCCCGTATGGCCGATGTCCGCGACGCCTTCACCGGCATCAACGACCTCGACCCGACGCTGGGACAGGAATTCCATGACGCACGCTTTGCACTGAAGACCGCCCTGAAATCCCACCGCGGGGCGGATGCAGACGAACTGCGGCGGATCGTGGCCATCTTGCGCCGTGCCGCTGCGGAAATCAGTGGCACGGCTGCTGACGAGGCGTCTTCAAAAAATGCTCAGGCCGAATAAGGTCTGAGACACCGGAGCACCTCTCCCAACGGCAGGCACAATGCCGTAAAGGATGGTTCATGATCGTTCAGGACCATCCCCATTTCTGTAACATGCCCGAGGACATGCGGTATTACCGGCCGGAGCATTTCGGAGAAGGATTCATTGAGAAATCGATGGTCTTTCTTCTGCCTGAACGGTTGAAGAAGTTCCGGCGCAACCTGTGGCATGTGCGGCGCAACCCCGGGGACGATGCGGTCTACATGCCGCTGTTCCGGGTCAACTGCATCCTGCCGTCCGAACCCGCGCCTGCTGCACTTCAGGGCCCGTTCGACGTCTATCCCTTCTATACCCGCACCACGAAAACCCGCAGCCGCGAACTGGACTACTACGTCCTGTTCATTTTCCGCGACCGCATGTCCTGGATGCGCTGCAAGGCCCTGCTGGAAAAATCCTAGCCTTCACGCAGCTGTGCCGTTGCAGATCGGGCCCAGTGGCTCAATGATGACAGACCTTCATCAATACGAGGTTCCGCGTCATGGCCAAATCCCTTTACGCCACGCTCAAAGCCCTGCCCGGCAAGCGTGAGACGTTGCGCGATCTGCTGACAAAACTGGCTGGGGATGTTCGCGTCGAACCCGGCTGTGAACGTTTCATGGTCTATACGCTCGCCTCGGACCCCGACCTGTTTCATGTCGAAGAAACCTACCGGAACGATGCGGCCTTCAAGGCCCACATGGCGACCGAGCATGGCAAGGTGTTTAACCAGACGATTACGCCGCTGGTCGAAGGGGGCGGATCGGAAGTCGTCTTTCTTGACGCCGTGATCTGACGCTATTTCAGGTACAGATAAAACGGGATGATCCCGAACAGCGCCCAGGCGATCATGAAGATGAACGGGGCCTGATGGGCAAACAGGGCGCCACGCTGGGCGCGGCGCATCATGTCACGGGTCTCGTTCTCATTCGGGGCCAGAGTAAAATCGGTCAGGTCCGGACTGCTCTGATGCAGAACCCGCTGCTTGTCTTCCCATTTCCTGATTGCAGCATAAGCCGCCCGGATCCCCGGCAGCGCCATGACAGCGAGCACAAACCCCAACAGTGAGAACAGGGGCGGCAGCAGGAGCACCATGCTGTCGCCCCATCGTTTTGTGGAACCGGTCATTGCGGTCGCATAAGCGATAACCAGAAAGGCCTGCGACCCCAGAAGGGCCTGCAGGCGGCCATTTACGACTTCGGTCTCGAACCGGATTTCCGAACGATAAAAAGCAAGCAGCTCATTATCGGTCGGATGACCCCGGGTAATGATTTCGCTGGTATCGGGAGACGGCGACGCGGTTTCGACCATCAGGACCTTCTGCAAATCTGGAGACAGGCTAGCGCTCCAGATATCCTTCAGGTTCCGCAATAAAAGCCAAAAATCCGCTCAGATCAGGCCTTTTGCCCGGATCAGCGCAAAGGCGGCCAGCGACACCATGCATTTCAGTTCGCCGTTGCGGATCATGGTCTCGAAAGCGTCCAGCGTCATATCGTGGCAGGTGATGTCCTCTTCCGTCGCCTCAAGCGCCGTCTCACCGCGCGTGAGATTGCGGGCCAGAAAGACATGCCCTTTCTGGTTCGAATAGCCTGCCCCCTGATACATGCTGCCGACATGGATCATCTCGCCGGCGCGCAGCCCGGTCTCCTCCCGCAGTTCGCCCAGCGCGAGCTCGACCGGATCGACGTTCTCTTTCGTCTCCCACATTCCCATTGGCAGCTCCCACAGCCGCTCGCCCACGGGATAACGGAACTGCTGGATCAGCGTGACTTTCCCATCTGCGTGCAGTGGCAGAATCACAACGAACTCGCCACGTTCCACGATGCCATAAAGACCCTGCTTTCCGTTGGGATGGACGATGATATCCTCGCGCAGGGCGGTCCAGGGATTGCTATAGGCCAGCCGGGTCGAAAGCGTCTGGAAACCGGCGTCTTTGCGGGCGTCTTCGAGACTTTTCCCAGGGCTTTTATCGGAGCTCATGGACAGATCCTGATCTTGTTTCGTTCTTCCGAATCGGCGAAACTTGCATCATGGAGCAACGCCGGATCGTGCATATCGACATGGACGCATTTTACGCGTCTGTCGAACAGCGGGACGACCCCTCCCTGCGCGGCCGCCCGCTCGCGGTGGGACGGGGCGAGGCACGGGGCGTTGTGGCCGCCGCAAGCTATGAGGCCCGGCGCTTTGGTGTCCGCTCAGCCATGCCATCGGTCACAGCCAAGCGCCTCTGTCCGGAGCTTGTGTTCGTGCCGGCGCGGTTTGACGTCTATCGCAGCGTCTCGGCCCAGATCCATGACATCTTCTCGCGCTACACGCCCCTGATCCAGCCATTGTCGCTGGACGAAGCCTATCTGGACCTGACGGATCATCTCGGCGCTTACGGTTCGGCCACGCTGGTCGCAGACCGTATCCGCGCGGATATTCACGCTGAGACCGGACTAACCGCCTCGGCCGGCGTGTCCTACAACCGCTTCCTCGCCAAGCTGGCCTCCGATTACCGCAAGCCTGACGGGCTTTTCGTCATTACGCCGGCGATGGGACCGGATTTCGTATCCAGCCTGCCCGTCGATGCATTTCACGGCATCGGCCCGGCAACCGCCCGGAAAATGCGTGCGCTGGGCATCGAAACGGGCGCGGATCTGCGGGAGCGCGACATCGAGACGCTGACCCGGCATTTCGGCAAGGCAGCAGCGTTCTATCATGGGATCTCGCGCGGGATTGATCACCGGCCTGTCGTGGTGAACCGGGAGCGCAAATCCCTTGGAACCGAACAGACCTATCTTCAGGACCTGAAATCCGAAGCTGACGCGCATAAGGCCCTGGCGCAGATCGCGGCCAAGCTCTGGGCGGGTGCGGAGCGCCGGCAGCTTCAGGCGCGGACCGTGACCCTGAAGGTCAAATACGCCGATTTCCGCCAGATCACCCGGGCCCGGACCCTGTCTGCCCCGGTCCCGTCCGAAGAGGTTCTGCTGGAAACGGGTCAAAGCCTCATGGCGCCCCTGTTTCCATTCGTCCCCGGCGTGCGCCTGCTGGGTCTTACGCTTTCCGGCTTTCATGCAGCCGAAATCGTGTCCTGTGACCAGATGGAACTGCTCTTCTAGGATGCGTCCGGAAATGCCGGGCATAAATCATGGCATTCTTTCAGCCTTCTGATGCGTTGGGGATCAGCCTGTCCCGGAACGGGCTTTTTCTTCACCGCACGGACCACTGCTGTTCATGGCCGCATGCCTGCACCGACTGACGCTTTCTGCCCTGTTGATGGCGCCCCTCCTTCTATGTGGAGGCTGCGCGTCCAGAGCGCCCATGTCGCCCGGTTTTGAAAAAAACCTCTCACACAACCAGCAGGGGCGCCCGTTTTCCACGGCCCGCAATCCGGTGTCTTTTCTGGGCGAACCCGACCTGTCTTCGGCCAAACCCGCCAATCTCGCCGGGACGCTGCATTACTGTCTGCAGAACACCACCCTGACCGGCAGCGAAACCGCCCGTCCGTTGAGTCCCGATCAGAGAGACAGCGCCTATAATGCCGGAAGACAGGGGATTCTTCAGGCTCTCAGCCTCCGGACAGGGCAACCTGAGCAGTATGCCCTGCCCTCCATGCCCTCCCCCCTGCGCCAGACCGTCTGCACATCCATTTCAACCCTGCTGCGGCAACCGGTCTGAAGGCTTCATTCAGGACAATTCCACGCGGGATCGTGAAGTAAAGAAGAACGCGCCCCCGTGACGATATCCTTCATCTGGCTTATGCCATGGAGGATCGTTCAATATTCAAACTCTTGGGAGAACAGATTCCATGACCGCGCAAGACACGCCGGCGGGCTCACCGACGAAACGCGTTCTTGCTGTCGTCCTGTTCAATCTTCTCGTCTATATCGTGATCGGCCTGCCCAATGCCGTCCTGACGATTTTCGTCCATCAGGGACTGGGCTACAGCACGACCGTCGCAGGCATCACATTCTCCCTGCAGTATTTTGCGACCTTCGCGGCCCGTCCCTCCGCGGGGCGACTTGTGGACCGGATCGGCCCCAAACCGGTCGTCATAGGCGGGCTCGTCACCTGCCTGCTATCCGGTCTGCTGATTGCCGGGTCAGGGCTGCTGGCTGCCACACCACTCCTGTCTCTGGGTGTGCTGCTGCTTAGTCGCCTGCTGCTCGGCTGGGCGGAAAGCTGGGCCGCGACAGGGGTAATCGTCTGGAACATCCGGCGCGCTGGTGCGGAAAACACGGCCATCGCCATTTCCTGGAACGGCATCTGCTCCTATGGCGGGATTGCGCTCGGCGCGCCGATCGGGGCCAAGCTGTCCATGCTGGCCGCGCCTTATGGCGGGCTGGTTTCGGTCGGGATTCTCTCCGTGGCCCTGCCACTGTTCGGTCTTGCGATCATCGGTTTTTATCCGGCCGTCAAACCCATCCCCTCAACCAGCCAGCCCATTCCTTTCTCCCGTGCGCTCAGACTTGTCCTGCCGCATGGTTCGGCACTGGCTGCGGGGTCCATCGGCTTTGGGGCGATCTCATCGTTCCTTGCGCTGTATTATTCGGTCCTGCATTGGCAGGGTGCCGCCACGGCCCTGGCGGTCTTCGGCTTCACCTTTGTCGTCATCCGCTTTTTCTTCGCGTCACAGATCGCAAAGCGGGGTGGCGTGTTCGTGGCGATCGTCTCGCTGCTGGTGGAAGCCCTCGGACTCGCCACGCTCTGCGTGTTCCAGACCCCCTCCGCGGCCCTTCTGGGCGCTGCGCTGACGGGAGCCGGCTTCTCCCTGCTCTTCCCGGCACTGGGGGTTCTGGCCGTCAACAGTGCGGGACCGGAGAACCGCGGTGCTGCTCTGGGCGCCTATTCCATCTTCATTGACCTTGCCATCGCGTGCTCGGGGCTGTTTCTTGGACAGGTCATCGAGTTCGCCGGTTACAGGACAATGTTCGCCACCACCGCCATCTGCTGTCTGGTGGGTGTGCTGATCAGCCGTTCCCTGGGCCGCCGGACCGCATGATAGATCCTCTTCTCAACTAACACGGACCCGACATGACCATTCGTTCCTGCGCCGTCTTCTGTGGCTCCCGCTTTGGCAATTCCTCCGTCTATGCCGAAGGTGCAAAAGAGATCGGAACGGCCCTGGCGCGACACGGAATCACACTGGTTTATGGCGGTGGCCATGTCGGGCTGATGGGCACGGTAGCGGATGCGGCGCTTCAGGCGGGTGGCAAAGTCATCGGCGTCATTCCCGAATTCCTTCATGCCCGCGAAGTCATGCACAAGGGCGTCACGCAGCTTGAAGTCACGCCGGACATGCACACCCGCAAGGCCCGCATGTTCGAGCTGTCCGACGCCTATGCGATCATTCCCGGCGGCCTCGGCACGTTCGACGAGCTCATGGAAATCATGACCTGGAAGCAGCTCGGCCTGCATCAGGAGCCGATCTATATCGTCAATATCGGCGGCTGGGCCACGTCACTGGTCAGTACACTCAATGATGCGGTCGATCAGGGCTTTGCGGACCCGTCAGCCCGCAAGCTGTTCACGGTCGTCGAGGATGTCCCGGAACTGATGCAGCATCTCTCCGTCAACGTTCCGGCCTGACGCCGAAAAGAGCGGGGCAGTCCCCGCTCAGTTTTCCAGTGTTGCCACCAGCAGGCTGACCACCTCTTCCAGACGCGCGCGATCCAACTCGGAAAAGCGGTCCTTTATGGGGCTGTCGATGTCCAGCACGCCCACAAGCGCACCTTCAGCCACGACCGGCAGTACGATCTCCGATGCCGAAGCCGCATCGCAGGCAATATGTCCAGGAAAGGCATGCACGTCCGGGACCACCAGCGTCTCCCGGTTCTGCGCGACCGTGCCGCAGACGCCGCGCCCAAGCGGAATCCGCGTGCAGGCCAGACGGCCCTGGAACGGCCCGAGCACGAGCTGCCCGTCCGCCTCTTTCCACAGATAGAACCCGGCCCAGTTGATCTCGGGCAGGGCCTCGAACAGCAGGGCCGCGATATTGGCCATGTTGGCGATCATGTCCGTCTCGGTCTGAAGAACGGACCGGACCATCGGAACCAGCTCGTCTACGCTCAGACGATGGATGGGAGCACTCATGCAAAGACAGTCCTGCAAAAACGGGAATGGAGCCGTCGATCATACGGCAGTTCGGAAAAAACGGAAAAGGCCGCCATATTTTATGGAAAGTGTTCGTTTCCAGTAATGCTCGCGGTTCCGGGAGGATTATTAGAAATAATTCACAAAATACAAAAACGGTTTCCTCGAAGAGGGAGGCTTCTAAAAGAAGTCGGTCCCTTCGTCTGAAAGATCCATTCCATGATCCTGACTTCCCAGACTTTGTCCGACCTCCCTGAGTCCATCCTGACATCGCCCTATGACCGGGATGGCGTGACGGCTGGCATCGTCCATCTCAGCGTCGGCAATTTCCATCGCGCCCATCAGGCCGTCTATACGGACCGGGCCCTTGCGCTGCCGGGTCAGTCCGGCTGGGGTATTGTCGGGATGGGCCTGATGGACCATCCGGCGGAAGTGGCAAAGGCCGAGGCCCTGCACGCACAGGACGGGCTCTACACGCTGCGCGAATGTCCGCCGAACCGCCCCGATACGGTGCGGGTGGTGAAGTCGCTGGTCGAATACATGCATGCCCCGGCCGATCGTGACGCCGCGCTGAAGCGTCTGACGGATCCGGCCATCCGCATCGTGAGCATGACGGTCACCGAAGGTGGCTATTACATGGATGAAGCGGGCCGCTTCATGACCGAACATCCCGCCATTGCCGAAGACCTGCACCGCCCGGTGCCGCACACGGCGTTCGGCATGATGACCGAAGCGCTGCGTCAGCGCCGGGAAGCCGGGATCACGCCTTTCACCATCCTGTCCTGTGACAACGTCCCGTCCAACGGCGATGTCGCGCGCAATGCCGTGCTGTCCTTCGCACGCCTTCGGGACCCGGAACTGGCCACATGGATCGAGGCCAACGTCGCCTTCCCGTCCTGCATGGTTGACCGCATCACCCCGGCCGTCCATCCGGCCGATGTCGCGCGTCTGGATGCGCAGAGCGGCGTTGAGGATCGTGTGCCTGTGTTCTGCGAGGACTTCATCCAGTGGGTCGTGGAAGACAGCTTTCCTGCCGGACGTCCGGCCTGGGATCAGGCCGGTGTGCTGTTCACGAACGACGTCGAGCCTTACGAGCAGGTCAAGCTGCGGATGCTGAACGCGTCCCATTCCACGCTCGCCCTGCCGGGTGTGCTGATGGGATACCGGCTGGTCGATGAAGCCATGGGCGACGAACATCTGGCCGCCCTGCTGGAGCAGTTCCTGCGTCATGATGTCGAGCCGCAGCTCACCGCCCCGCCGGGCATCAGCCTGCCGGATTATGCCACGCAGCTTCTAGAGCGGTTCCGCAACCATGCCGTCAGCGACCAGCTTCTGCGTATCACATCTGACAGCACGTCCAAGCTGCCGGTCTTCCTGCGCGCCACGGCCGAAGACGTTCTGCAAAAGGCTCAGGACCCGCGCCGGATCGCCTTCGTGCTCGCCTGCTACTGTGCCTATCTGACCGGCCGCGATGACGTGGAAGCCACATTCGCCGTCACCGAACCACGCCTCAGCGCCGAAGACCGTGCTCTGGCGCTGGACCCCAACCCTGCAAAGGCTCTGGATATGAGCGTGTTTGCCGGATGGGGCCTTGAGAACTCCGCCGAGTTCCTCACGCGCTTCATCCAGACCCGCGAAGACCTGAAAACACGCGGCACAGCGGCCATCCTGAAGGATCTGGTCGCAAACGTATAAAAGTTTTTGGGTTCCGCCTTTTTTCAAAAAGGCGGAGAGACCTGAAGCTTTTTGGAAAAAGCTTCACCAAAAACTTTTATAAATTATTCAGGGCAGCCCGATCGCCGGGCGCCCTGTTCTGCCTGTTAGTCTGAAACGCGGGCGATGTCGGCACCGCAGGCGGCGAGCTTGCGGTCCACGCCTTCATAGCCGCGGTCCAGATGATAGATGCGGCTGAGCTGCGTCTCGCCTTCTGCTGCCAGCCCGGCGAGGATCAGCGAGAACGAGGCGCGTAGATCAGTCGCCATGACCGGCGCGCCCGACAGCTTCGGCACACCGCGGATGATGGCGGAACGGCCATGCACGTTGACGCGCGCACCCATGCGGTTGAGCTCCGGCACGTGCATGAAACGGTTCTCGAAGATCGTCTCGGTGATCATGGATGCACCTTCCGCCACCGACAGCATTGCCATGAACTGCGCCTGCATGTCCGTCGGGAAGCCGGGATACGGCTCGGTCATGATATCCACCCCCTGAAGCGTGCCGCTGCGGCGGACACGCAGGCCGCGCGTTTCTTCCACGACCTCGACGCCAGTTTCCTCAAGCGTGCGGATCACGGAGCCCAGATCATCGGCACGTCCCCCTACGAGCAGCAGATCGCCGCCCGTGATGCCGGCTGCGCAGGCATAGGTGCCGCACTCGATACGGTCCGGCATGACGGCGTAATGCGCGCCGTGCAGCTTCTCCACACCGTCGATGACCAGCGTGCCTGAGCCTTCGCCCGTAATCTGCGCGCCCATGGCGTTGAGGCAATGCACCAGATCACTGATTTCCGGCTCACGCGCGGCATTGACGATATGGGTGCGTCCCTTCGCCAGCGTCGCGGCCATCAGCAGGTTCTCGGTCGCGCCCACACTGGCAAACGGCAGGATGATCCGGTCGCCCTTCAGTCCGTCCGGAGCGGTCGCATTGATGTAACCGTTTTCGAGACGGATCACGGCGCCCAGCGTCTCAAGCCCCTTGAGATGCATGTCCACGGGGCGCGTTCCGATGGCGCAGCCGCCCGGTAGAGAGACTTTCGCCTCACGGGCGCGGGCCAGAAGCGGACCGAGAACCAGAATGGACGCGCGCATCTTGGAGACGATGTCATACGGCGCCTCGACGGAGCCGATCTCGCCCCCGATGGACAACGTGCGCGGCCCGGCGTCCTCAACCGTGATGCCCAGCCCCACCAGCAGGTCACGCATCGTCTTGATGTCAGCGATGGCCGGCACATTGGACAGCACAAGCCGCTCGGACGTCAGAAGGCCTGCGACCATGAGCTTGAGGCCGGAGTTCTTGGCCCCCCCGATCTCGATTTCGCCTGTCAGGCGGCGGCCACCGCGAATGATGAAACGGTCCATGGTGCGATCCTTGAGAAACAGGCCTTGAGAGCTGGGCTTTAGAGGCGGGGCGTGGTGACGCCGGACTGGCGCATGTATTTTCCAGCACGGTCGGCGTAGCTGACCTCACAGGGGCTGGCACCCTGGAAAAACAGGAACTGGCAGATGCCCTCGTTCGCATAGATTCGCGCGGGTAGCGGCGTGGTGTTGCTGATCTCGATCGTGACCTGGCCTTCCCATTCCGGCTCCAGCGGCGTGACGTTCACGATGATGCCGCAACGCGCATAAGTGGACTTGCCGAGGCACACCACCAGCGTGTCACGCGGGATACGGAAATATTCGACCGTATGCGCCAGCGCAAAGCTGTTTGGCGGGATGGTGATGTCGCCCGTACGGGTCACGAAGCTATTGGACGCGAAGTTCTTAGGATCGACGACGGCGCTGTCCACATCTGTAAAGATCTTGAATTCTTCAGCCACGCGCGCGTCATAGCCATAGGACGACAGGCCGTAGGAAATGACGCCTTCGCGCTTCTGGGCCTCCACGAACGGCTCGATCATGCCTTTTTCCCGGGCCATCTGGCGGATCCATGTGTCGGGCATGATGGGCATGAAGGCACTCCTGAACGAGGGCGACAAAAATTGCCCTGTGCGTCTAACCCACCTGCTCTAGCGAGCGATGCGCGATCACGCAATGTGTCGGATCAGTCATTTTTCGTGAGGGTCTGTGGTTCACGTCCCAGCAGGGCTTCCAGCCATTGCGGACGCAGTTCGCTGGTCAGCACGCCTCCTACGATCAGCGCAGCACCGAGAAGGGTCGCAGGAGGCAGATGATCACCCGCCAGCCACCCGACAAGGCCGCCCCAGACCGGCTCTCCGGCATAGATTACCGCCGCCTTGGTCGGCGAGACGGATTTCTGCGCCCAGTTCATCACGACCTGCACGAGGGCGCTCAGGCCACCCAGCGCCAGTGCGCAACTGAACCAGACCCATGAAAAAGCGGGAATGGCCTCCCCCGAAACCGGCATCATAAGCCCGGCGAAAAGGCTTCCGGCAAAGAGCTGCATGACCGTAACGCGCAGACTGTCCACGCCCCGAGCATAGAGACTGATGAGCACGATCTCGGCTGCGATGGCAATAGCGGCACACAGCGTCAGCAGATCCCCGCGCCCGAACGACAGCGACAGTGCCGCTGGTCCGGCCAGACAGACCAGTCCGGCAAACGCCAGCGCAATTCCGAGCCAACTCATCAGATGCGGCGCTTTGCGCAGGAACGCCCACTGGAAGATCGGCACAAGCGGCACATAGAGCGCGGTGATGAAAGCGGAGCGGCTGCTGGTGATGTCCCGCAGGCCCGCGCTCTGCAACACGTAGCCGGTCGCCAGCGCAACGCCGATCAGCGCACCCGCCCGCACTTCGCGCCAGTTGAAGTCCAGCAGTTTCCGTCCGGCCAGCAGCCCGACGAACACCGCCGCCATCATGAAGCGGACGAAAACGAAAAAGCGCGGCCCGCAATGCTGCATGGCGATATGCAGCACGAGAAATGTTCCGCCCCACAGCACCGTCACGCCTGTGAGCGCCAGTTCCTGCGGCGTGGGAAGCGGAAAATGCCGTTTCACAGGCACTCAGCGATCATCGGTGGATGATGGGCCGGTTTCATCCTGCGGGCGGGCACGCTGCTGCTGTTTGCGGCGCATCAGATTGGCCCGGAGCGCCTTGGCCTCACGGTTCTCCCGCTCTTCCTTCGCGGCCGCGGCGCGGTCACGGATGATCTGTTCTGTCGGTTTTGCATCCTTACTGGTCATGGCTGTATTCCTCGAATGTTTCCCGCAGACGGGTGCCCAGAAGTTCGTCATACACACCCAGCGTTCGGGCCTGCATCAGCGTCGTCGTATAATTGGCGATGGCATGGGCCCGGGCCTTTTCCGCCAGCCAGTCCAGCGCATCATCATCCGTTTCCAGAACGCTTTTCAGGGCGTCGGCCAGGGCTTCCGGATCATCGGGAGGCACAACCAGACCCGTCTCGCCGGGCAGGATCGTCTCCATCATGGCTCCCTGCGCCGTGCCGATCACGGGGCGGCCCATCATCTGCGCTTCCACCAGCGTGCGTCCGAACGGCTCGGGCCGGAGCGAGGGGGCCACGACGACGCTCGCCAGTTCGCAGGCCGCTGGCATGTCGGTGCAGGTTCCGGCGAAACGGACATGCTCTTCCAGGCCCAGTTCCCGCACGCGCTGTTGCAACCGGCGCGAGAATTTCCGGTCGTTCTCCGGGCCAGCCAGAACACAGATCCAGCCTGTTCCCATCCGCGAGCGCAGCAGACCCAGCGCCTCGACCAAAACCCCCTGCCCTTTCCATGCCGTCAGCCGCGCAGGCATAAGGATGATCCTCGCCTCGACAGGCACACGCCAGGCCTCGGCCAGTTTCTGCACGCGCTCGCCGGAGACCGTGCCGGGCGTGAACTCCCGAAGGTCTGCCCCGCGCGGAATGACCCGCAGGCGGCTCTCCGGCACGGCGTATTCGCTGCGCAGGCGGTGGGCGATGAACTCCGAAATCGCAATGACCCGGGTGCCGCGCGCCAGCACGGAATTATAGAGTTTCTTGGCCCGCCATTTCGCCTCATGCACGCCATGCCATGTCGTCACGAGCGGAATGTTTTCGCGGCGGCAGGCGATCCACGCCGCCCAGGCCGGAATCCGTGAGCGGGCATGGACCAGATCTACGCCCTCGCTGCGAATGATGGCCTGAAGATCCCGCGCCCGGCGCAGCACTGCGACAGGGGATTTTTTCTTCAGATCAAGTTCGATATGCCGCGCGCCGGCGTGACGGAGCTGCACCAGTAGCCGGCCGGGACGCGAGGCGACCAGTGCCGTGCCGCCCCCTTGGGTGATCGCCGCGGCAATCTCGACAGCCCCGCGCTCCAGCCCGCCGGTGCCCAGCGCCGGAAGAACCTGAAGGATGACGGGAGAGCGGTCAGTCATGACAGTCGGAGGTGGCCTGTTCCGGGAAGAACTCTGTGAACGAAAACAGCCTGTAGCCGGGTCTGGAAGCGCTTCCCACCCGAAAAATGGAAAAAACGGCTCCGGAAACGACAAAGGGGCGGTCTCCGTGCCATTTCCGGCACGAAAACCACCCCTTCCATCATCCGGAGGCCTCAGCCCCCGCTTTATCAGCCCTTGTGATCAGGCAGTGCGTAAACCACCAGCTGATCGCTGACCGGCGTCATCATGAAGTGATGACCACCTGCCATGATAGCAACGTACTGATGACCATTGGCTTCATAGGTCATCGGGTTGGCCTGACCACCGCCCGGCAGGACCGCGCTCCAGACCACCTTGCCGGTGTGTTCGTCGATGGCACGGATCTGATTATCCGTAGCCGCTGCGATGAACACCAGACCACCGGCCGTCACGACCGAACCACCATTGTTTGGTGTGCCGATTTCCCAGGGAAGACCGGTCGGCAGACCCCACGGACCGTTGGCACGGGCCGTTCCCAGCGGATGCTGCCACAGCACCTTCTGACCGTGCTTCATGTCGATGGCCGTGATCATGCCATAGGGCGGGCGGTTGCACATCATGCCGGTGTACTGATCCCAGAACGGGGTCACGACGATACCGTAAGGCGTGCCGTCCATGGCGCCGTTACCTTCGGCTCCGCCACCACCCGGCTTGTAGTTCGGATCGTCGACCGGCATCAGGCCAAGCTGGTCAGCCTTCTTGCGGGTCACGAGCTGGTCGTACATCGGAGTGATGTTCCAGTTCGCAATCAGAATGCCGCTCTGCGGGTCATAGGACATGGAGCCCCAGTCGCTACCGCCGTTATAGCCCGGATATTCGATCCAGGGCTTGTCGACGCTCGGCGGCGTGAACTCACCCACATAGTTCGCACGGCGGAACTTGATGCGGCAGAAGAGCTGGTCGATGGGGGACATGCCCCACATGTCCTTTTCCTTCAGGTCCGGCACGCGCAGGGCCGGGAAACCCGTGGACCAGGGCTGTGTCGGCGAACGCGGATCACCCGGGATCACCCCCGGTGACGGAGCAGGACGCTCCTCGACCGGCAAGATGGGCTTGCCGTCACGACGGTCGAGCACGAAGGTCTGGCCACGCTTGGTTGGCATGATGAGTGCAGGAACAGGCTGACCATCCGGGCCGGGCATGTCCATGAGCGTTGCCTGCGAGCCGATGTCATAGTCCCAGACGTCCTTATGGACGGTCTGGAAGACCCAGCGCGGAGAACCCGTCTTCACGTCAAGCGCGACGACTGCGGAGGAAACCTTGTTTTCCGCATCACTGCGCAGGGCGCTGTAATAGTCGGAAGCAGAGTTGCCGGTCGGGACGTAAACGAGACCCAGAGCATTGTCACCGGTCATGGCGGCCCAGGAGTTCGGCGTACCACGGCTGTAATGGTTGTTGCCGGTTGGCTGGCTGTGATCGTCGGGGCGGTTCACGTCCCAGGCCCACAGGAACTTGCCGCTTTCGGCGTCATAACCACGGATGACACCCGACGGAGCCCAGCGGCGCTGACCGTCCAGAACCTCATGGTTGACCACGACCACACCGTTTACGATCGGCGGCGGCGTCGTCATGGAAACGAAGCCTGGGACGGACTCGCCCATACCCTGCATCAGGTTGACCTGACCGCCATTACCGAAGTTCGGGCACAGATTGCCGGTCGCCGCATCAACGGCGATCAGACGCATATCGAGCGTGCCTTCGAGGATCCGGTTATGGCAGGGCTGGCCTTCCGGCACCTGCGACGACGTGAAGTACGTCACGCCCTTACACGCTGCGGTGTAGGGAATGGCTTCGTATTTCTCGTTGATGTTGTGGCGCCAGATCTCTTTGCCCGTGGTCGGGTCGAGCTTCATGATGTCGTTCTGCGCCGAACACATGTAGAGGCCGTCACCCACCTTGATCGGCGTGGTTTCAGCGGCCCATTTGTTCGTCTGGCCCGGACGGGGATGGCTGCCCGTGTGATAGACGAAAGCGACCTTGAGCTGATCGGCGTTCTGCGGCGTAATTTCAGACAGGGGCGAATAGCGCATCTGGCTATCGTCATGGCCGTAGGCCGCCCAGTCACCTGCTGCGGGGTTGGCACTCTGCTGCGGAACCATCTGCGGGACGTCGTTCGGATCCATGGATCCGATGTCAGGCAGGTTGGCGGCATTCACGCCCGGCGCCTGGGGCGCATAAGGCGAAGGGCCGGAAAAGCGGCTTTTCGCAGCCGGTGTGTTTTCGGTCGGCTCGAAGGAACTGCTGCTGCCATTGCCGGGGCCCGGCACGGTGGATGTCGGTGCACCACCACTCCCGGCGGGAGCAAACTGGGCATTGGCGACCAGCGGTGCCCAGGCCAGTGTGGCACAGGCAGCAGTGGCAAGAAGATGGGATCTGCGCATCAGACTGCTCCCCTCAGGGTACGGCGGGTTTCCATCCGGCGAAGAACCGGGATGGTGAGGGCGACAAGGATGCCAAGCAGCGTCGGGCCAAAATCACGCGGGAGAAGATCAACCGGGCTGAAGCCCACTTCCCACAGTGACCAGATCCATGTGTAGGCAAGCGCACCCAGATAAAGGAATGCGCCAAGAGTACGTCCCATAACCATGAAGACACCGCTGGCAACCAGCAGGATGCCACAGAGAACATAATAGACGGACCCGCCCAGCATCGCGAGGTCAGCCCCGCCGATTACGAAGAACAGCCCCACCAGAACGATAACAACCCCAAGGACCAGCGTAAGCCACTCCGTCAGGGTCCTGTTGCCATAAGTATTCGGCATTGGTGAAAGCTCCTGCACTGAAAGCCCGGACGGTAATTCCAGACTTTCAGGAAAGCTACGCTTCTTTTCCAATATTGCTGAATATTATTCTAACAAAACCGTGTGATAATACAGTTCCACTTGGATAAATTCAAATGTGCGTTATCTTTATTACCCAGCTGGAATTGTCACGACTGCACCACCCGTGTGATTTGTGGCCGCAAGAGCCGCAAGCACCTGCACCATGGTGAAGGCCAGTTTGCTCTGGAAATCCCGGTCGCTGATCCAGAACCAGGTGTTGTTGTAGCTGACCGCAGCATAACGCGCGTCGGGCTCTTCCTTGCCTGAATGGATCACGACTTCCGGGCGGTTCTCAATCCCGACCTGCCCGATTGTAGGCGGCGTACGGCCGGTCTTGATGTCGTCTTCCGGGACTTCGACCTCATAGGCCAGCTGCGTCAGCATCGCGAGCATGGAACGGGTGAGAATAGCGATCTGCTTGCCGGGATGCTTGGGATAGGGTCCGTAAACGATCTCGGCCTCTTCTGCGCCCGGATCGAGATGCAGCAGCCGGCGTACTTCCGCCTGAATCGCCAGCAGATTGCTGTCCGACGTGGAAGTCAGCACAAGATAGGAGCGTTCTGCGCCGCCGCCATTACCAGCATTGTTATTATCGGATTTGCCGCCGTTCTTTTTGGCGTCAGGGGCCGGAGTCCCTTCGTTGGTGATACGGATCGTCATGGCCCCGGCAATCTGGAGCTGTCGCAGATCGTGCAGCAGCAGATAGAACCTGACAGAACCGCCCCCGAACGGCCCCGCGCCAAGACCGCGCACATTGGACAGGCCATCAATGGACTGCGCCGTCAGACGCAGCAATGTGTCGATCGGCAGACCGCCAAGGCTGAGTGGCATGATAACGGTTGGCGAAATCGGCCGGACTACGTTCTCGGCATATTGCTGGCCGGTCACCGGCTGATAGGTGAAGGTCGGGTTTTCCCCGAGGGACATCGTTCCCGTGCCAAACAGGTAATTCCCGACCGCCGTTGCCGGATAGGCATAGAAACCGCCACTGACGCTCTTGGAAACGCTGTAGCCCGCAATCACCTGCGTTGTATCGAGAAATGTCGGGGGATCGGCATAGCGCAGCCGCACGATATTGAGCAGCATCTCGTGCTTCTGGGTATCGCCCAGGGCGCGGGAATATTCGAGCTGGTCATTCCGCAGCTTGCCCGGCCCCATCGGGCCACAGGCAGAGAGGCCGGTTGCGGAGAAGCAGGCCAGGGCAGCCAGCAGCGTGGCACGAAAGTAAGAATGATTCGGCATGGCTGTGTCGAGACTGTCCCATTGGCAGGCAAAGCGGAAGGCACAACCTTACTAGAGGGCGCAGGCCATATCTGAAACACTCATCTTCCCCTTCGGCATGCGGGAAGAGAACATTCTCGACGAAATGTGTCGTGCAAGTGCTTGAAACGCCTTGCGGCCTTGCCTAGATCAGTAGTCGGAACACAGCCCGTGAGGGTCTGGATACGTCAATAGGGTCCGATCCGGTGCCTCACAGGGCCGGGACGGACCGCTGAGAGGACAAGAACATATGAGCAAAGTCATTGGCATTGACCTTGGTACCACCAACTCCTGCGTTGCAGTGCGCGAGGGTGACGAAACCAAGGTCATCGAAAACAGCGAAGGCGCCCGCACGACGCCGTCCATGGTCGCTTTCACCGATAACGGTGAGCGTCTCGTCGGACAGGCCGCAAAACGTCAGGCTGTCACCAACCCGTCCAACACCCTGTATGCCGTCAAGCGTCTGATCGGCCGTCGTTACGACGACCCGACCGTCCAAAAGGACAAGGAGATGGTGCCGTACGCCATCGTCCGTGGCGACAACGGCGACGCATGGGTTGAAGCCCGCGGCGAGAAGTATGCCCCGTCGCAGATCGCAGCCTATGTTCTGGGCAAGATGAAGGAAACCGCCGAGAGTTATCTTGGCGAGACCGTCTCCCAGGCCGTCATCACGGTTCCGGCCTACTTCAACGATGCCCAGCGTCAGGCAACCCGTGATGCCGGCAAGATCGCCGGCCTCGAAGTCCTGCGTATCATCAACGAGCCGACCGCAGCAGCCCTCGCCTATGGCCTTGGCAAGCGCGATTCCGGTACGGTGGCCGTGTATGACCTTGGTGGTGGTACGTTCGACGTCTCCATCCTCGAGATCTCCGACGGCGTGATCGAAGTGAAGTCCACGAACGGTGACACGTTCCTGGGTGGTGAAGACTTCGACAACCGCATCATCGGCTTCCTGGCTGACGAGTTCAAAAAGGACCAGGGCATCGACCTGCGTGGTGACAAGCTCGCCCTGCAGCGCCTAAAGGAAGCCGCCGAGAAGGCCAAGATCGAGCTGTCCTCCTCCAAGGAAACCGAGATCAACCTGCCGTTCATCACGGCTGACGCTTCCGGTCCGAAGCACCTTGTCGTCAAGCTGTCCCGCGCCAAGCTGGAAAGCCTGGTTGAAGACCTGATCCAGCGCACGCTCGGCCCGTGCCGTGCAGCCATCAAGGATGCGTCCGTCTCCCCGAACGAGATCGATGAAGTCATCCTGGTCGGCGGCATGACCCGTATGCCGAAGGTCATCGAGACGGTTAAGGAATTCTTCGGCAAGGATCCGGCACGCAACGTCAACCCTGACGAAGTGGTTGCCATCGGTGCAGCCGTTCAGGGCGCTGTCCTGAAGGGTGACGTCAAGGACGTCCTGCTTCTCGACGTGACGCCGCTGTCGCTGGGTATCGAGACGCTGGGTGGCGTGTTCACCCGTCTGATCGACCGCAACACGACGATCCCGACCAAGAAAAGCCAGACCTTCTCCACGGCTGAAGACAACCAGAATGCCGTGACCATCAAGGTCTATCAGGGCGAGCGTGAGATGGCAGCTGACAACAAGCTGCTGGGCAACTTCGACCTGCAGGGCATTGCACCGGCGCCGCGTGGCGTGCCGCAGATCGAAGTCACCTTCGACATCGACGCCAACGGCATCGTGAATGTGTCCGCCAAGGACAAGGCCACGAACAAGGAACAGCAGATCAAGATCCAGGCTTCTGGCGGTCTGTCTGACTCCGACATCGACCGCATGGTCAAGGACGCGGAAGCCAATGCAACCGCTGACAAGGCCAAGCGTGAACTGGTCGAACTGCGCAACAGCACGGAAAGCCTCATCCACCAGACCGAGAAGTCCATCACCGAAGGTGGCGACAAGGTTCCGGCGGCTGACAAGTCCGAAGCTGAAGCTGCAATCGCCGAAGCCCGCGAAGCTCTGGGTGGCGAAAACCTCGACACCCTGAAAGCTGCCAGCGAGAAGCTGACGCAGGCTGCCATGAAGGTTGGTCAGGCTGTGTATCAGGCTGGCCAGGGCGCTGAAGGTGGCGCTGCACCGGAAGGCGAGAAGAAAGACGAAAACGTCGTTGATGCCGACTTCGAAGACCTCGAAGACGACAGCAAGAAGCACTGATCGGGTGACTTCCGCAGACGGGGCTGAACGCTCCGTCTGACCCTGTTTTCCGAGGGCGCCCGTTCCCGCAAGGGGGTGGGCGCCATTCTTGTTTTCCGGCCCTCGACAGGGACCGCCCTTCAGGACCGCCCCAAGGACCGAACATGGCCACCAGAATCGACTATTACGAATCCCTTGAAGTCTCCCGCACGGCCTCGCAGGACGAGCTGAAGAAAGCCTTCCGCAAACAGGCCATGCGCTACCATCCCGACCGTAATCCGGGTGACGATGCCGCCGAGCAGAAGTTCAAGGAAATCAATGAAGCCTATGACGTCCTGAAGGACGAGCAGAAGCGCGCGGCCTATGACCGCTACGGCCATGACGCCTTTGAAGGTGGCATGGGCGGAATGGGCGGCGGCTTCGGTGGTGGCTTTGCCGGTGCAGGCGGTCTGGGTGACATCTTCGACCAGATGTTCGGCGACATGATGGGGGGACGCCGCGGTGGTGGCCGCCGGACCGGGGCGGATGTCCAGGTTCAGGTCGAGATCACGCTGATGGAAGCCTTTAAGGGCGTGACGAAGGACGTCGAAGTCCGGACGCGCGTGACCTGTGAAGCCTGTCACGGCTCGGGTTCGGCCGATCCGAAGGCTGGCAGCAGCACCTGCCCGACCTGTCATGGTGCGGGCAAGGTCCGCGCACAGCAAGGCTTCTTCCTCGTCGAGCGTCCCTGCCCGACCTGTCATGGTTCGGGGCGCACGGTCGCCAATCCGTGCAAGGTCTGTCATGGCACGGGCACGGAAGCGAAGACGGAAACCATCAGCATCGACATCCCGGCCGGAGTCGAGGATGGCACCCGCATCCGCATGGCCGGCAAGGGCGAGGCCGGTAGCGAAGGCGTGCAGCCGGGCGACCTGTACGTTCACATCTCCGTCCTGTCGCACGACATCTTCCAGCGCGACGGATCGAACATCTACTGCCGCGTTCCGCTGCGCATGACGCAGGCGGCTCTGGGTACGGAAGTCGAGGTTCCGGTCGTGGATGGTGGCCGCAGCAAGGTCCGTATTCCTGCTGGGACGCAGACCGGCGAGACGTTCCGTCTGCGCGGCAGGGGTTTCTCGGTCCTGCGCTCCTCGGCCCGTGGGGACATGTACATCCAGGTCTCGGTCGAAACGCCGAGCCATCTGACGAAGCGGCAGCGCGAACTTCTTGAAGAGTTCGAGAAGGAAGCCGGGGACGACCACGCCAAGGGCAGCCCCGAAAACAGCGGCTTTTTCGCCAAGGTCCGTGACTTCTTCGAAGGCCGCTGATCTTCCAGATCTGCAAAAAACCCGGTGCTCTCTTCGGAGACGCCGGATTTTTTCATGTCAGGCCGCGCCGAAAATATCCTTCAGGGTCTGCTCCATAACGCCGGCATCCAGCGTTTTGCCCAGCCAATGCTCCACGCCAATCACGCCCTGATTGACCAGCATTCCGAGCCCGTCGAGCACGGTGCAGCCCCTACCTTCTGCTTCGTGCAGCAGGCGCGTTCTGGGCGGGTTCGGGATGACATCGGCGACAATCAGTCCTTTGCGCAGGGTTTCGACCTTCAGCGGCGGCATAGCGTCCGCATCGCCCAGACCAATGGAAGTCGCGTTGATCAGGATGTCCACGTCTTCCGGCGCACTGGCCTCGCCGTCCCATGCCTGAACGTCGGCTTTGGCGGATGTGTTGTCCCGCACCAGTGCGGCAATGGTTTCGGCTTTTTTGGGATCGCGGTTCATGACCGTGATATGGGCGGCGGACGCGAGCCCCAGTTCCACGGCAATAGCGCGCGCAGCCCCGCCCGCGCCCAGAAGCAGGACCTTTTTCCCTGACGGGTCCGCGACCTGTTTCAGAGACGCCAGAAAGCCCTTCCCGTCCGTATTGTCGCCGATCAGGCGCCCGTCCCGGATGGAGACGCAGTTCACCGCACCTATGATCCGGGCGGACTCCGCCAGTTCGTCCAGATGCTCGATCACCGCGACCTTGTGCGGCAGGGAACAGTTGAACCCGACCCATTCCATGGCCCGCGCACCCGCGACCGCGTCCTTCAGGTTCTCCGCTTTGACGTCGCAGTTAATGTAACGGGCATCGATGTCGTGGTGCCGGTACGCGGCCTCGATCATGGCGACGGTTGGGTTGTCATCGCAGGGCGTGGAGAACGATCCGGTCAGGATGCTGCGGAAGTTCTGCTGGCTCATGAGAGGCTCCTCGGATTTGTGGCGGTCTTTCGACATGACGCACTGGAGCGCGGAAGGTCCATTCACATTCCGGAAATCTCAGTTTTCGTGAGGCAGGCCCAGACCAAAAAGTGCAGCCTCGCGACCTGTCAGCAGATCGGCGAGCGTATAGCGGTCCAGCACCGCCAGAAACGCGCCCAGCGCATCGCCCAGCACGCCGCGCAGCACGCAGGCCGGAGACAGGACGCAGGGTCGGCCGTCCGTGCTGTTGCGGCCCTCGCAATCCACCAGCGTCATGTCGTCTTCGGTAAAGCGGACGACCGCGCCCACGTTGATTTCTGAAGCCGGACGCGCGAGCTCAAGTCCACCACCGCGCCCGCGGACGGTCGTGACGAAACCGCCCTGCCCCAGACGGTGCACGACCTTCACCAGATGGTTCTCGGAAATGCGATAGGCCTGCGCGATCTCGCGGATGGAGACGCGGCGTGACGTGTGAGACCCAAGGTGGATCAGCACGCGCAGGGCGTAATCGGTGTGCAATGTCAGGCGCATGACGACTCCTCTGCCAGATTGACAGGCTCAGGTCACGTTTCTAAAGGTGTATATCAGATATATCTTTAAGGGGACCGCTCATGTCCACTTCCGCCGACCGCAGCCTCACGCCCGAGACCATCGCCATCATCAAGGCGACCATCCCGGCGCTCGAAGCCCATGGCGTCACGATCACGTCCGAAATGTACCGCCGCCTGCTGGCCGATCCCGCGATTGCGGAAATGTTCGACCCGACGCACCAGTCCAACGGCACGCAGCCCCGGGCGCTGGCCATGGCCGTTCTGGCTTATGCAAAGAACATCGACAATCTGGGTGTGATGGGCGGTGCGGTCGAACGGATCGCGCAGAAACATACGAGCCTCGAAATCCAGCCGGAACATTATCCGCATGTCGCCACGGCTCTGCTCGGCGCGATTTCGGCCGTTCTGGGGGATGCCGCAACGCCGGAAATCCTCGACGCCTGGGGCAAGGCCTACTGGGCGCTGGCGGATATCCTGATCGGCCGCGAGCATCAGCTTTACGACAGCAGCGCCCATGCCGAAGGCGGCTGGACCGGCTGGCGTCCGTTCCGCATTGCCCGCACTGTTCCGGAATGCGCGAATGTCACGTCGCTCGCACTGGAGCCTGTGGATGGCAAGCCGGTCATCAGTGCCGTTCCGGGACAATATCTGGGCGTTGATCTGGATATTCCGGACCATGGACGCACGCGCCGCAATTACAGCATCACGTCCAGCCCGAACCGGAAGGACTATCGCATCAGCGTGCGTCATGTTTCGAATGGCGTGGTTTCGGGCTGGCTGAACAGCGGAAAATGTGAGGGAACGCAGATCCTGCTGTCGCCGCCCGCCGGCAATTTCATGCTGCCGGAAAAGGTCGAGGGACCGCTGGCGTTTGTCTGTGCCGGGATCGGTATCACGCCAATGATCGGAATGCTGGAAGCGCTGGCCCGGCCCGGTGGCACGACGCCCGTTCATGTCGTGCAGATCGCCCATTCCGCCGAAACCGCGCCGTTTGCGGAGCGTCTGGCGGAACTCTCTCACAACTCTGCGGGACGCATCCGGGTGGTCACGCGCCTGACGGAGAAAGACGGTCGCCCGACTGCCGCCTGGGTGGCCGAGCAGCTGCCCGGCGGAGTCTCGACCTATCTGTGTGGTCCGACAGGCTTCATGCGTGACATGGTGCACGGCCTGCCGTCAGCCGGCGTTCCGGCCGAGCGCCTGCGTTACGAGACGTTCGGACCGGATACCGGTGTGACGGACTGATTAAAGCGCGCTGGCCTTCTGTTCCGCGTCCGACAGGATGCGGGCACGGTCGGCGCCACCGTTCGTGGCAAGGCCCTCGGCCTCGATCACGGTAAGGTCCGTGATGCCGATCATGGCGAATACGGATTTCAGATAGCTGAGCTGATGCTCAAAGGATGCGGCCGGAGAGCCTTCGCCATAGAGGCCGCCACGGGCCACGGCGAGCACGACCTTCTTGCCATTGGCCAGACCTTTGATCCCGCCGCCGGACGTGTAACGGAACGTCTGGCCCGCCACCATGATACGGTCGATCCAGGCCTTGAGCTGGCTGGGAATCGACAGGTTGTACATCGGCACGCCAATGACAACGATGTCCGCGGCCTTGAAGTCCTTCAGGGCATTTGCGCCAGCGATCAGTTCGGGACGGCCCGAAACATCCGGCGTCAGGTCCTTGCCGAGCCAGGACAGCGCTTCGACATCCAGATGCGGCAGCGGATCGCTGGCGAGGTCGAGGGAAATGACCTCGACGGACGGATCTTTCTTGCGGAACTGCGCGACAGCGGCGGCACTGACGTGACGGCTGGCGGAGCTGTCACCAAGGATGCTGGAATCGATGTGGAGAAGTTTCATTTTGATCTTTCCGGTTCCTGATCGTAACCAGCACCAGATAAGGAACCTTTGAACCCCGCCGCAAGAAGGCACATTCCGGAGCCATAGGCACATGGATGTTCGCATCAGCGAGACTACCCAATCCCCCACTGCGTCTCCATCCCCGCCAGACTGCACGCAGAACAGCGATGCCTGTGCCGTCATCCGCTCCATTCTGGCGCGCACGACGGACAAGTGGAGCATCCTGATCGTCAAGTCGCTCGGGCGCGGGCCGCACCGTTTCAGCGAACTGCGCCGTGCGATCGACGGGATTTCACAGCGGATGCTGACCCTGACCCTGCGCAATCTGGAACGCGACGGCCTCGTCCTGCGGACCGTCACACCGACGACTCCGCCGCGCGTGGATTATGAGCTGACGACGCTCGGGGAATCGCTGTGGACGCTGACCGAAGCCTTCGGTCAGTGGGCGCTGTCGAACCGTCCCGAAATCGAGGCGGCCCGTGCCCGTTTCGATGCCCGGCTTGACGCCAACACCTGATTTTTTCGTTCTGATGGACCGACCATGACCCTGATTTCCGCTCCCCGCATTGGTATCGCCGGCATTACGGGCCGGCTTGGAACGCTCTGTGCCGAAGAGGCCGGGGACGCCCTCGTCGGCGGCCTTTCGCGCACCGCAGACGCCCAGCGCAACATCACGACTGATCCCGCCGCGCTCGCGAAAAGCTGCGATGTCGTGATCGATGTCAGCCATGCTTCGACCGTGCCGGCTCATGCGACAGCCTTCGCACAGGCCGGATGCGCCTGGGTTCTGGGGACGACGGGGCTCGATCAGGGCGCGCAGGATGCCGTGAACGCGGCGGCGCAGCATATTCCCGTTCTTCAGGCCGCCAATTTCTCACCGGCGCTGACGCTGTTTCTGGAACTGGCGCGGCAGCTTGGGGCGGGGCTGCCAGATTATGATGCGGAAATCCTGGAGGTTCATCACCGCCAGAAACTGGACGCGCCATCCGGCACGGCACTGGCGATTGGCCGGGCTGTAGCGGAAGGGCGTGGAGTCAATTTCGAGGACGTGGCCCGGACCGACCAGAACGGCCGACGTCCGGATGGCGCGATCGGATTCGCCTCCCTGCGCGGCGGGCAGATCGTGGGCGAACATGATCTCGTTCTGATGGCGGCGGATGAGCAGATCACCCTGTCCCACCGCGCCCTGGACCGCAGGGTCTTCGCAAGAGGCGCCCTGCTGGCCGCAAGATGGTTGGCCGGACGCCCCGCCGGCCTCTACACAATGGCCGACGCCTTAAAACGCTAACTTAAAACAGGGTGCAGGGATCAAGATCCCTGCCGGGCCCGGGCAGAGCCCGGACACCCCCCAATCAACCACCAGCAATCGGCAGGTTCACCCCCGTCATGAAGCTGGAATCATCCCCCAGCAGGAACGCCACCACACCGGGAATCTCGTTGATGTCGCCATAGCGGCGCATCGGGACGCTGCCGATCATCTGCTGGGCTACGACCTTGGGATCGGTGGAGAAATACTGGCTTCCGACCTTGGCCTGAAGCTCGACCTGACGCTCCCACATGAAGCCGGGCCCCATGTAGCCGGGACTGATGGCGTTCACGCGGATGTTGTAGGGGGCGAGATCCAGCGCGGCTGTTTCGGTCAGGGCAATGATGGCACCCTTGGACGCGCCATAGGCAGCCATGTTCGGCGGTCCCTTCACACCAGCCATGCTGGCGGTGTTGACCACACGACCGTAGTTCTGCGTGATCATCTGGCGCGAGACAGCTTTCAGAACATGAAAGGCGCCCGTGACGTTGATCGTCAGCACGCGCGCGAAATCGTCTGACGGGTAGTCCTGCACGGGGGCAAAGGCGCCCTGATAGCCGGCATTGTTGAACAGGAAGTCGATCTTCCCGAAGTCCCGGACCACGGTATCCACCGTCCCGATCACGGCCTCTTCGGACGTGACGTCACAGACATAGGAGCGGGCCTCGACACCCTTTTCACGGACGGAGGCTTCCGCCTTTTCCAGGGCCTCGCGGTTCATGTCCAGAAGGGCGATGGCCGTGCCCTCTTCTGCCAGACGAAGGGCGGTCGCAAGACCGATATTGCCACCCGCGCCGGCGACCAGACAGACTTTACCGTTAAACTTCTTCGACATTCCGAATGCCTCAAACTCTGTTTTTCCCGGGACCGCACCCGTGACGGGCAACAAGGGTCGCGGGAACACGAACGCAGCATGGACGGTGTCGTTGAAAAATGAAACGGGTGCCTACGATCTCTTTTTTGTGATTTGTAGCCGGTTTCCGGGACTTTCCCGCAGAAAACCGCGTTCAGCCTTCACGCAGCCCCTTGACCCTTGCGCCCAATTCCGCCAAGCCGTCCCCTCCCTGAATGCCACAGCCTGTCTGCCAAGACACCCTGTGGCCCTTCTCACCACTCATTCCCTGCGAGGTCCCTGAGTGCGCAATCACGGCGATTTCCTTTTCACGTCCGAGTCCGTTTCCGAGGGCCATCCCGACAAGGTGGCGGACCGCATTTCCGATACCGTTCTGGACGCCTATCTGCAGGCCGATCCGGAAGCGCGTGTTGCCTGTGAGACGCTGGTCACCACCAACCGCGTCATCCTGGCCGGTGAAGTCCGCGGCCCCAAAGAGGTCGAGGACACGCTGATCGACCGTGCCCGTGAAGCCATCAAGGACATCGGCTACGACCAGGAAGGTTTCTCCTGGAAGAAGGCCGACATCACCTCCTACCTGCACGCACAGTCCGCAGACATCGCCCAGGGCGTTGACAGCGGCAGCGACAAGGACGAGGGCGCCGGTGACCAGGGCATCATGTTCGGTTACGCCACGCGCGAAACCGAACACCTGATGCCTGCGCCGCTGTATTACGCACAGACGATCCTCGAGCGCATCCGCGACTACCGCAAGAACGGTGACGCCCGCGGCGTCGGCCTTCTGCCGGATGCCAAGAGCCAGGTCACGCTGCGTTATGTCGATGGCAAGCCCGTTGGTGTTACGTCCGTCGTGATTTCCACGCAGCATGTCGAGGGCATGAGCCAGAACACGATCCGCGAGACGCTGCGCGACGTGGTCAACGGCATCCTGCCGGAAGGCTGGACCTGCCCGGAAGACGAGTTCTACGTGAACCCGACCGGCAACTTCGTCATCGGCGGACCGGACGGCGACGCCGGCCTGACGGGTCGCAAGATCATCGTCGACACCTATGGTGGCGCAGCCCCGCATGGTGGTGGCGCATTCTCCGGCAAGGACCCCACGAAGGTGGACCGTTCGGCAGCCTATGCCGCACGTTACCTCGCCAAGAACGTTGTGGCTGCCGGCCTTGCCGACCGCTGCACGATCCAGCTCAGCTACGCCATCGGCGTGTCCAAGCCGCTCTCGGTCTATGTTGACCTCGACGGCACGGGCAAGGATGTGGACGAAGCCCGTCTGGGTGCGATCCTCAACGAAGTTGTGGACCTCTCCCCGCGCGGCATCCGCAAGCATCTGCGCCTGAACCGTCCGATCTATGTTCCGACCTCCGCTTACGGCCATTTCGGTCGTGCGCCGGATCCTGTTCTGGACAACTTCACCTGGGAGCAGACCGATCTGGTCACCACGCTGCGTGGCGCCCTGAACCGGTAATCTGGCAGAAAACCCCTGGTCGAGTCTCTCAAACCCCAGCCGGAGCGGCTTTACGGCCGCCAGCGCGGCCATCCGCTCCGGGCCCGGCAGCAGCACCTTCTTGAGAAGGCGCTGCCCCGGCTTTCCTTTACCTCACCGGAGAATCCCGCTGCGGGATTCTCCGATGCGGTTTCGCGCGTCTTTCTCGAAATCGGTTTTGGCGGCGGCGAACATGCCATCGGCCAGTCCGAACTGAACCCGGATGTCGGCTATATCGCCTCCGAGGTTTTCGAGAACGGTCTGTGCTCCCTGCTTTCGCGCCTCGTGCCCGAAGGCGAGGAAGACACGGCCACGCCGCCGCCCCATTTCCGCATCTGGGCCGAAGATGCCCGCCTGCTGCTCAAGGACATGCCCGATGCGTGTCTGGACCGGGCGTATCTGATGTTCCCGGACCCGTGGCCCAAGGCCCGGCACGCCAAGCGCCGCTTCGTGCATCCGGAAAACATTCGACAGATGCACCGCGTCCTGAAACCCGGCGCCATCTGGCGCGTCGCCAGTGACCATCCTGTCTATCAGGAATGGGTCACGGAAGTGATGGGCCAGCAGGACCTGTTCGATGCGCCCCCCCCGGCCAAGGAACGTCCCGAAGGCTGGTCGCCCACGCGTTATGAGGCCAAGGCCTTCCGCGAAGGGCGCGTACCGTTCTACTGGACTTTCACACGCCGTCCCTGAACTCTCCAACCCTGTTATTCAGCGAGTTTCCTGACATCATGACCCAGATCGAACGCGAAGAAATGGAATTCGATGTCGTGGTGGTCGGTGGCGGTCCCGCCGGTCTGTCCGCCGCGATCCGCCTGAAACAGCTGATGCCGGATGCGGGCATCTGCCTGATCGAAAAAGGCAGCGAGATCGGCGCCCATATTGTCTCGGGCGCCGTGATCGAGCCGCGCACCCTCGACGAACTTCTGCCGAACTGGCGCGATCTGGACGCCCCGCTGCGCACGCAGGTGACGGAAGAGCGGATGCTGTTCCTGACCGAAACGCGCTCGTTCGAGGTGCCGTATCTGGATCGCGTGATGCCGCAGATGGCCAATCACGGGAACTATGTCGTCTCGCTCGGCGAAGTCTGCCGCTGGCTCGGCGAGCAGGCCGAGACCCTTGGCGTGGAAATCTATCCGGGCTTCTCGGGCGCAGAACTGTTCATTGAAGACAACCGTGTGGCCGGCGTCATCACAGGTGACATGGGCATTGAGCGCAATGGCGAGCACGGGCCGAACTTCACGCCCGGCATGATCCTGCGCGCCAAGCAGACCATCCTGACCGAGGGCGCACGCGGCTCCCTGACCGGCCATGCCATGAAGCGTTTTGGCCTGCGCAAGGGCGTCGATCCGCAGACCTATGGCCTCGGCGTCAAGGAAGTCTGGGAAATTCCAGCGGAAAAGCACCGTCCCGGCCTCGTGCAGCACAGCTTCGGCTGGCCGCTCGACGACCACACCTATGGTGGTGCCTGGCTCTATCATTTCGGGGAAAATCTGGTCAGCTTCGGCTTCGTGACCGGCCTCGATTACGCCAACACCTATCTGTCCCCGTTCGAGGAAATGCAGCGCACCAAGCTGCACCCGGCCTTCCGGGAACATTTCGAGGGCGGCAAGCGTCTGATCTACGGCGCACGCGCCCTGTCCGAAGGCGGTTTCCAGTCCATTCCGCGCCTGACCTTCCCGGGTGGTGTGCTGGCTGGTGATTCGGCGGGCTTCCTGAATGTGCCCAAGATCAAGGGCACGCACACGGCCATGAAGTCCGGCATGATCGCAGCCGAAGCCGTGGCCGAGGCTCTAGAAAAGGACAAGAAGGAAGCCGCCAGCATGACGGCGCGTGTCCGTCAGTCCTGGCTGTGGTCCGAACTGCGCGATGTCCGAAACATTCGCCCGGCCTTCGCGAAGTGGGGCATGAAGCTCGGCGCGATCTATGCCGGCATCGACAGCATGATCCTGCGCGGCCGTGCCCCCTGGACGCTGCATCATCCGCATGCCGACAACGAAACGCTGCGCCCGGCCTCACTGTGCAAGAAGATCGAATATCCCAAGCCTGACGGGAAGATTACCTTCGACCGTGTCAGTTCGGTCTTTCTGAGCGGTACGAACCACGAGGAAAACCAGCCGGTTCACCTCAAGCTGCGCAACGAAGCCATCTGGCGCACCGTCAATCATGACGTATTCGATTCGCCGGAAAGCCGTTACTGCCCGGCCGGGGTGTATGAACAGGAACAGACGGGCGAAAACGCCTGGCAGCTCCGGATCAACGCCCAGAACTGCGTGCACTGCAAAACCTGTGACATCAAGGACCCGACGCAGAACATCGAATGGTGCACGCCCGAAGGCGGCGGTGGTCCGAACTATCCCGTCGGGATGTGAATTTCTTCCCGCAGACGGGCGCATCCGGAGCGGAATGTGACTTTTTCAGTCAGTCCCGCTACGGTAGCGCCCGTTTTTGTGGCGGCGACAGCAGCGAAAGATGACGATGAAAGTTCTGGTCCCAGTCAAACGGGTGGTCGATTACAACGTCAAGGTACGTGTAGCGGCCGATGGCAGCGGTGTCGAAACGCAGGGCGTGAAAATGTCCATGAATCCGTTCGACGAAATCGCGGTCGAAGAAGCGGTACGCCTGCGTGAAAAGGGCGCCGCAAAAGAAGTCGTGGCCGTGACCATTGGCGCACAGGCCGCGCAGGACGTTCTGCGTACGGCCATGGCCATGGGTGCGGACCGCGCCATTCTCGTCCGCACGGACGAGACGCTTGAGCCGCGCGCCGTGGCCAACGTGCTCAAGGCCATCGCCACGCGCGAGGAAGCCGGCCTGATCTGCATGGGCAAGCAGGCAATCGACGACGACATGAACGCCACGGGCCAGATCCTGGCCGCCAAGCTTGGCTGGCCGCAGGGCACGTTCGCAAGTGCCGTGACGGTTGCCGATGGTCGCGTCGAAGTCGCCCGCGAAATCGACGGTGGTACGGAAGTCGTGTCTCTCACGCTCCCGGCCGTGATCACGGCGGATCTGCGCCTCAACGAGCCGCGCTATGCGTCCCTGCCGAACATCATGAAGGCCCGCAAGAAGCCGCTTGAGACGATCGAAATCGACAGCCTCGGCGTCGATACGGCCTCGCGCCTGACGGTGGTCTCCGTGGCCGAGCCGTCCGAGCGCAAGGAAGGCGTGAAGGTGAACAGCGCGGCCGAACTGGTCGAGAAGCTCAAGACAGAAGCGAAGGTGATCTGATGACCGCTCTTGTTCTGGTTGAAGTCGAGAACGGCTCGGTCCGTCAGGCTTCCCGCTCGGCCGTTGCCGCAGCCGCCCGCTTCGGTACCGTCGATGCCATCGTTTTCGGAGACGGTGCTGAAGCAGCTGCCGCCCTGCCGGGTGTGACGCGCGTCCTCAGCGTGCCGGGTCTGGTCAACGATCTGGCCGAGCCCGCTGCCGACCTGCTGGCGGCCCGCGCGAAGGACTACAGCCACATCGTGGCCGCAGCCTCCGCCACCGGCAAAAACATCCTGCCGCGTCTGGCGGGCCTGCTGGACGTGCAGCCGATCCCGGATGTGGTCGAGATCAAGGACGCCGACACGTTCGTGCGCCCGATCTATGCTGGCAATGCCCTGGCAACGGTCCGCTCTTCCGACAGCATCAAGGTGCTGACGATCCGCGGCTCCAATTTCGATCCGGTTGCGGCCGAGGGTGGCTCCGCTGCCATCGAGACGGTCGAGGCTCCGGCCAGCGAGAAATCCGTCTTCGTGAAGGTCGAGCTTTCCGCATCCGACCGTCCGGAACTGGAATCCGCCCGCGTGGTGATTTCCGGCGGCAAGGGCATGAAGGACGCTGCGAACTTCAAACTGCTTGAACCCATCGCTGACAAGCTGAACGCCGCCATTGGCGCATCGCGTGCGGCTGTGGATTCCGGCTTTGCCCCGAACGAGATGCAGGTCGGACAGACCGGCAAGATTGTGGCGCCGGAACTCTACATCGCCGTGGGCCTGTCGGGGGCGATCCAGCATCTGGCCGGCATGAAGGACAGCCGCGTCATCGTGGCGATCAATGCCGATCCGGAAGCGCCGATCTTCAAGGTCGCCGATTACGGTATCGTGGGCGATCTGTTTGAAGTCCTGCCGGAACTTGAAAAGGCGCTGTAAGGCGTCCTGTTCCTGAAACGGCAAAAAAGGGGCGCCCCATGACGGGACGCCCCTTTTTTCATGACAGGACCTGACAGAGGTTTAACTGGCTCTCCGGCGCCCATGAGGCACTCTCCAAGGCACGGAGACACCCATCATGACCCTGCGTAAGTTCGCCCGAGACATCCTGTCCTGCCTGCCTGTCCTTCTGGGCCTCCTGACCATTCACAGCGCCCTTGCCGCCGCCTACATCGTGCCCTCGGCCTCCATGGAGCCCACGCTGATGATCGGGGACCAGATCGGCGTTGTTGTGCCTTCCTATGGTCTCAGCACGGCCAATCTGCCCTTTGGTAATGCCCTGAAACCGCATGACAGCAGCGGAGGACGCCTCTTCGGCCACCGCCCCCGCCGCGGAGACGTCGTCGTGTTCCGGGCACCGGCCAACCTGCATCAGACGTGGATCAAGCGCGTCATCGGCCTTCCCGGTGACAGGATCGCGCTCGTCCACGGACATGTCGTCCTGAATGGGACCGAACTGGCATGGAAGGATATGGGCCCTGCCCGCGAGGAGAGCCGCATAGGGGTCTGGCTTCCGGCAGAACGCTATGACGAGACCCTGCCGGGGAATGTGCATCACGACATCCTCAAACTCTCGCAGGATGGCGAACTGGATAACATCGCACCTTTCACGGTCCCTGCGGGTCATCTGTTCGTCATGGGCGACAACCGGGACAATTCCTCCGACTCACGGGTCAGCGTTTCAGACGGTGGCGTAGGGCTTCTGCCAGTCTGGAATCTTCAGGGACAGGCAAAAGCCGTCCTCTGGTCATGGAGACATATGACCCGAACGGCACTCATTCTCTGATTTTTCGCTCTGGCCTCTTGCAGGAAAGCGTTAACCCCTGTAGGAGAAGCGCCGTCGGCCGGAGTGTAGCTCAGCCTGGTAGAGCACTGTGTTCGGGACGCAGGGGCCGGAGGTTCGAATCCTCTCACTCCGACCAGCCGATAATTTTCCAGAAATCGCTGAAACAGCTTCTTGGCCTCAGGCCAGCGCATTTCTGTGCCTGAAACGCAGAAAAATGCCCTCCCCCTTTCGGGAGAGGGCAAATCGGCTTCAGGAACGCTTGTCCCAGGCCGACGATGTCGGCCACACGCCTTGGGCGTAGACCTGACCATAAGCGTGGACTTCCGTCAGGAAGGTCCGTTCACCGTCGAGAACAATCTTCACCGTCGGCGCCAGCGTGCCGCCGATGCGATAGGTCGCCGGATCCTGCGGATCAGCCGAACCGGGCTGCGGCAGCGTGTCGATGAAGGACTGCACGTAACCGGCGGGATCGACGAAGTGCGAGTAGGTCTCGTACGGCGCTGCGGACGGATTACCGAGCACGAGGCCGGAGCCGTTCAGCGGGGTGTAAGGACCAAAAATCCCGTTCCGCGACACGAAGCCATACACGCCATCCGGACCCGTGCTGTTGCCGGTGAAGGTGGAGTGATGGGAGATCGTGAACAGATAGGTCAGACCATCCTGGAACACGACATGGGGACGCTCCGTCTGGTCATTGACGCCGAGCGCGGTGACAAGCGCTGGCAGCATTTCCCACTGCGAGAAATCACCCTTGGTGGAATCGGATTTCAGACGCGCAATACCGATGGCGGCGGCGCCATACTGCGCGCCGGCCGGAACGGTTGTAGCCGGCGGCACAAGGCCCATCTCGTCGGAGCCGATGGTGAAGTCACCACGCATGCCCGGAACATTGCCTTCGAACAGGGCATAGATCTGGTTATCATCCGGGTTACGGAAGATGTGCGGATCGCGGAAGTCCCAGTACTGGTCCTCGACGATGTTGGCGTAGTTTACGCCGTCCGCCTGGAACATGTCCGTGCAGACATCGAAGCCCTCGAACCACACGCCGTTGGCGTCTGCGAGGATACGGCCCGTCGTGTAGGACGGAACGGACTCGGACGGAGTGTCATTGACGGAGGTGTAGAACAGATCGACCGTGCTGCCGCTGTTCTCGCGCATGACCGCGCAGCCGGACCATTCCCAGCTGCGGGAGTTGGCGCCTTCCTTGATGACACGACCGCCGAACTTCCAGTCCGCGCCATTGCCGGTGCGGCTGTAGTAGTAGCCGATATAGGAATAGTTATTGCGGCTGTGCCAGCCCTCAACCGTATCGCCCGTTGCGGAGCGGTCGGCCACAAGGGCGAACATGACGTACCAGCCCTTGAAGGTCACGGTCTTGCCGTGGATGTCGCGCAGCAGCCAGGTATCCCACTGCCACACATCGGAATCGATGACCGGGAAAGCATAGTCGATGACCGGCATGGTCGTGGTCGGATCATCGGTATGGATCTTCATCGCGTCAGCGATCGTCCAGCGCGAACTCGTATGGGTTGCGCTCTGCGTGCTGGAAACAGCGTTCATGATTTTTCCCGTAAATAAAAATTGGAGAAAGTCAGACGATCTCCAGGAACCGGGACATCACATTGATGTCAGGTCTTGGAAACTTCACAGAAGAAATTTGCATCAGGCCTGTATGGAGCCGTAATTTCTCCACAGGACACCATGGCTTTCTTCTGAAGTAGGCAATAAAAAAGACCTCTCCTTTCGGAGAGATCTTTTTACAAAAACTTTATCTCAAATTATTTTTTTGAGCCTGTTATCGGTACTCACTAATGGCTCAATGCCACAGTTATAGGAAAAAGCTGCGCGCAATGCAAGCCAAAAATGCTGGGCCTTTTCGGCACATCCCAGCGGTCAGTTCGAAGACATAAAAAAAACCCACCCGATCACGGGTGGGTTCTTCAGAAACGCTGAAGCGTTATGGCGCTCAGTTACGCTGGAACCCAGCCATTGCAGAGCGCGAAAGCTCTTCCAGAAGATCAATCGCACCCTTTGAGTCGTTCAGGCAGGGAATAAGAGCAAATTCCTCCCCTCCTGCTTCCATGAATTCTTCCCGAAGCTCGTTTCCGATTTCGTCGAGAGTCTCAAGGCAGTCCACCATGAACCCTGGCATGATAACGGCAATTTTCGTGATGCCCTGCTTCGGGAGAGCCGTGACGAAGGGCGCCGTATAGGGCCGAACCCATTCAAGCGGTCCGAAACGGGACTGGAAGGTCAGCGGCATCTGCGCTTCATCGAGGTCCAGGGTCTTGCGAAGGGCAGCAATGGTCCGCTCGCATTCATCGCGATACGTGTCGCCCTTTTCAATACAGACCTTGGGAAGCCCATGGAACGAGGCCACGATCTGCTGAGGTTTGAAGCTCAGACCGGCCAGCGTTTCCCGCACGGATGTCTCAAGGGCACGGATAAATGCGGGATGATCCGGAAATGATGGGACGGTCAGCACGGCCGGCTGGCGACGCAGGCGCATGAGTGCCCGAAAAAGCTGATCGTTGGCTGTTGCGGTCGTCGTGGCGGAATATTGCGGATAAAGCGCGATGCTGACGATTCGGTCGCAGCCCTGATCCATCAGGCTTTCAACAGCCTTCGCAACAGAAGGACGACCATAACGCATGCCCCATTCAACGGGGACGCCATCGGCACGAAGCCGTTCCGTCAGACCTTCGGCCTGCTTGCGCGTATAAACACGCAGCGGAGAGGCGTTTTCTTCCTTGTGCCAGATCCGAGCATAATTTGCGCCGCTGGCAAAGGGACGTTTTGTCAGGATGATGCCCTGCAGAATGGGCTGCCAGATCAGGGGAGGACTCTCGATGACACGTCGGTCAGAGAGAAATTCGCTCAGGTACCGCCTTACCGAGAAATAGCCTGTGTCGTCAGGCGTCCCGAGATTGATAAGGAGAATACCGGTCCGGCCTTCTGGCGGAGGAGCGATACGGGGGGTTTTGTGAAGAAATGCCATAGTGCCCTCTACTCTGGAACCGGGAAGGCACTTAGGAAAGAGGTAAAGCGTCTGAAGATACGCGCCCCTTGCGGGACGCTATCGTCGATGCCTTACTTTCGCATAGGAAACATCCGGCTTCCGTGTCCCTTGCAACATAGTATAGGCAAACACCGCAACAGCGACTGTCATCGGACCAACATACGGCAAAAGAGTATTCGTCAAAGCCATACTTGCCTCCTTTGAGCCTTTGGAAAAGATTTTCTGGTAGGCTCGATTCAGAGATTGAGCACATCGCGTCTGCGTTTCAACAAAAAAATTCCGAATTCTTCAAAAAACATTCAAGGAAACGAAATATTCCCCTGTTTTCAGCACATTAAGAGAATACGACTCTGCGTCACCTTGCCTGCTGATGGCAACCATCCCATCTCAAAACTGTTACAGACGCACAGTCCGATTTTGAAACAAGGATTTCCAGACATGGCTACACAGGATCCCGTCATTTACGTTGTTGCCGACGGCGAAAAAGCTCGCTTCCTGCGCCTTGAAGGCCCGCAGCTCCGCACCATTGCAAGCTTCGACCTGCACAAGGGTTCCAATGCGGAGACGGATGTCGGCTCCATCAAGGCACCGCGCGAAAATCCGCATGAGCAGCTCAAGGAACATTTCACCCGCGATCTGGCTGGCCACATCAACAAGGCCGCACAGAACAGCGACGTGGAAGGAATCCTGCTTGTTGCGCCGGCGCAGGCCCTGCATGAAATCCGCGAGCATCTCGACAAGCCGACGAGCAAGAAACTCTTCAAGACGGTGGTCAAGGATCTCGTCAACACGCCTGACCACGACCTGCTGAAGCATCTCGACCGCCCGGAAACCGGCTGGCCCGAACTCGCTTCCGTCTGATCCCGGTCAGATCTGCGGGAGGGCTTTCAGACAGCCTTCCCGCAACACAGGGTTGCCTCGCTTCGATCGTTTCTGGTCAGGCTACCGGTGGCTCCGAAGACTTCGGATCTTTCTGGCAAGCGCCAGATGCAGATTTCCCTGCGTCTGTTCCAGAAGCGGCTCGATCTCCGGCAGAGCAACCCCGTGCCTGAGCAGAACAGCCCGTTTTGTATTTCCTTGGACCAGTTTGAGGGCTTCGCGCGCCTCCTCGGCCGTTCCACCAGCCAGCTCCATGACCATCCGCTCCGCACGAGCCTGAAGCTTGTCGTTGCTGATGCGCATATCCACCATGCGACCGCGATAGACATGCCCCAGACGCGTCATCAGCGCCGTGGAAAACAGGTTCAACGTGACTTTCTGCGCCGTCCCGGCGGCCATGCGCGTTGACCCGGCCAGAACTTCGGCACCCGTCGGGATGCAGATTCCGAGCTCCGCTTCCCGCAGCAGGCGCGATTCCGGATTGCCACTGATACCGATCGTCAGCGCCCCCACTTCCCGCCCGAACTGAACGATGGCGCAGGTGTAAGGCGTATTACCGCTCGCTGCGACGCCGATCACCACGTCATATTCATTCGGATGATGTTCCATGAGATCAAGCCGCGCCTGATCTTCCCGGTCCTCCGCGCCCTCAGCGGCCTGGGTTGTCGCTCCGGCCCCACCGGCCAGCAGCAGAACGAGCTTCTCCGGCGCGAGACCAAAGGTCGGCGTCAGTTCAACACCATCCTGTAACCCGATGCGCCCGGACGTCCCCGCCCCCGCATAGACCAGCCGGCCACCAGCCTGAAGCCGGGGCACAGCGGCCTCGACGGCACGCTCGATGGACGGCAATGCTTCGCCGACCCGATCCAGAGCCGCCTTCTGGGACGTCAGAAGCCGGTCCAGAAGAACATCGAGCGACAGGCGCTCGATATCCTCATTGGCTGCAAGAACCGTTTCGGTACGGGATGACGTCATCGCTCAGTCTTCGTCTTCATCCGGCACTTCGTTGCGACGGAACAGCTGCCCGTCTTTCAGAAGTCCCTGTTCCACGATGCTTTCCGCAATCTGGACCGCATTGAGAGCCGCGCCCTTGCGCAGATTGTCGGACACGCACCACAGCGCCAGACCGTTCTCGACCGATGGATCAATCCGCAGGCGGGAAACATACGTCGCATCCTCACCCACACATTCGATCGGCGTGACATAGCCGCCGTCTTCGCGCTCATCGCGCAGGATCACGCCCGGCGCCTTGCGCAGTGCCTCACGTGCCTTCTTTAGATCAACCGGCTTCTCGCATTCGATGCTGATGGCCTCGGAATGTCCGATGAAGACCGGAACGCGCACGCAGGTCGCCAGGACCTTGATGTCCGGGTCCATGATCTTGCGGGTCTCAACCGCCATCTTCCATTCTTCCTTGGTCGCGCCGTCGTCCATGAAACGATCGATATGGGGAATGACGTTGAAGGCGATCTGCTTGGTGAACTGCGCAACCGTTGGCGGATCGTTGACGAACGTACCCTTGGTCTGGGCAAACAGCTCATCCATTCCGTCCTTGCCGGCACCCGAAACGGCCTGATAGGTCGAGACCACGATGCGCTTGATCCGGAACAGGTCATGCAGCGGCTTGAGCGCCACCAGCATCTGTGCGGTCGAGCAGTTCGGATTGGCGATGATGCCACGGCTTGCTTTGCCGATCGCCGCCGCATTCACTTCCGGCACGATCAAGGGCACGCCCGGCTCCATACGGAAATGCGACGTGTTGTCGATCACCACACAGCCCGCAGCCGCAGCTTTCGGCGCATAAACGGCCGAAATCGCGCCACCCGGCGAAAACAGCGCAATGTCCCAGCCCTTGAAGTCGAACGTCTCGAGGTTCTGGACCTTCAGGACTTTCTTGTCCCCGAAAGAAATCTCACGCCCGGCCGACCGCGGAGAGGCCAGCGCCACAACTTCATCGACCGGGAAATCCCGCTCCGCCAGAATTCGCAGCAGTTCACGCCCCACCGCACCCGTGGCGCCAACAACCGCAACCCGATAACCCATGATCTTTTCCCGTTCCCTGAAAATCAGCCCGAAAAGGGCAGACGCTTTAAAAGCGCCGACAGACGGTGCCGCCGCAGTTCGTAGCGGGCCTTGCGCCCCGTCGCCATATAGTTGAGCTGGATCGCATACCGTGTTCCTACGAACTGCCGGTGCCCGTGCCAGGTCGCCGGACCGTTCGGAAACACCAGAAGCGTCCCTTCCGCCGGCGTCACTTCGACATCGAAATCCTCGACATCATCCGGCCCGTTCAGCAGCCGCAGACAGCCATCACGCGACGCCCAGTCCTCACCACGCGGATTGAGATACAGCAGGATCGTGACCAGTTTGGCCTCCGAATCCCGATGGATCCGCCCGTCCTTTTCCCGCGTGCGCCCACGCACCGTCAGCATGGTCGGCGCATCCGCCAGATCCAGCCCGAATTTTTCGGCCACCAGCGCCTTGAGCTTCGGCCCCTGCAGTTCCGCAATCATGGCCGAGACACGCGGCGTCAGCTTCAGCGCTTCCGGCGGAAAGGAGCCGCCGGATTTCATCTCCGGCAGGTCCGAGACAACCGTCTTCAGATCGTCGTTGCCGATGAAATGCGGCACGACCACATGCGGAAACGGTTTTTCCGCAACAGGCGTGCTCTCGAACGCATCATAATCAAGGGAAATCCTGCTCATGGCGCAGGAGGCTAGACGCGGCCCACGTCTGCGACAAGGCCTATTTCACACATGTGAGACCTGCCTTTTGCGAAAGAATATTACCCCCGCAGCAGCCTGTGCGCCTTCACCATCCGGCTTGTTGCCAGATAGCGGACATATCCTGCCCCGAGACGGTTTGCACCGCCCGTGCATACATGCGGTCCCGGCAGGGAAGAAATGCGCCCATTCCATACCGTATGAAGAAGGCGTGGGTCCGTCCTGCATTCCAGCAGTCGATGATCCACACCCGACTGGCCGACATCATCCGTCAGAACGGTATGCGCGGAGAGATCATCGCGCCGGGGGCCATCAGCCGCGAGGGACATCCCTGTCAGGGCAAGAACATTTCCTGTCACAACCGCCAGAAACAGCAGAGCACGCATGTGCGGAACTCCCATCTCAACGAGGCCGGCTCAGGACCGGTCACCGGACTAGACGACTCTCGACCCTCAAAAGTTGCGGCAACTTTGTGGCAAAGCAGACAGATTTTTGCCTTCAAGCGGTCCGACCACTGGAATCCCACATGATTTTCCTGCCTCAATTGCTCTCCATTTTCTGACCCAAGGCGCTCTTCATGAACACACGTTCTCTGGTCCTTCCCGAACTTCTTCCACTCCTTGAGGAAATTCCGACCGTCGATCTTTCTCCTGAATCCCTGCCCGCATTCCGGAGCAGACTGGAACAGACTGCCGGCCAGTCCTTCCTTCAGGCCGAAGATTATCCTGTCACCCTTGAGCGCCTGACCATTCCTGCCACGGATGATACACCCGCCATCCGCCTCCTGACCGTCCGTCCCCGCAAGGAGGCCACAGGCCAGCGCCCGGCGCTGCTGCACCTGCATGGCGGCGGCTATTTCGCCGGCCAGCCCGAGCTTACCACAACGCAGCTCTGCCAGTTTGCACAGGAGCTGGACTGCGTGGTCATCTCGCCGGATTACCGCCTCACCCCCGAACACCCGTTCCCGGCCGCGATCGAGGACGCCTACACAACGCTCTGCTGGATCACCCGCAATGCCGACACTCTCGGGATCGACACTGCCCGCATCGGCCTGACGGGCGAAAGCGCAGGCGGCGGCCTTGCTGCGGGACTGGCTCTGCTGACCCGGGACCGCGAAGGGCCGACGCTGCTGTTCCAGAACCTCGTCTATCCGGTACTCGACGACCGCACGATTACGGGCCAGCCTGATGCTTCGCCCGTCGGAGGCGAGTTCCTGTGGACCCGCGCCAGCAACACCTTCATGTGGACGGCCCTCCTCAATCCCGTAGCGCCCGGTTCGGCAGACGTCTCGCCCTATGCCGCTCCCGCCCGCGCAACCGACCTGTCCGATCTGCCCCCCGTCTATCTGTGTGTCGGCGCGCTGGACCTGTTTCTGGATGAAGATCTCGCCTATGCGCGGCGTCTGATCCATCAGGGCATCTCCGTAGAACTGGAAATCGTGCCCGGCGCCTGCCATATCTTCGACCAGACAGACACACCGGTCGCCACCCGCTCCATCGCACGCCGGATCGACGCCATGAAACGCGGCTTCGGTCTCTGACAAAGGATGTTCGGGAAAGGCAGAGATTGGCCCTCTTCTGCCAGTCCGCTAAACTGCGCGGCCATATGACAGCCCCCGGACCCGCCTCTCCCCGGCAGGAGTGCGGCCCCCGGGGACACAGGAGATGAGTTCATGGGCGACCATCATGATGACCGGGACGCCATCAATGGCGAAAACACCGTCTATCTGGCGGAGCTGCACACACGCTGGCAGCACGACCCTGCGTCCGTGGACCCGGCCTTTGCATCCCTGTTCGAGACCCTCGGCTCAGAGCGTCTGACCGGCCCGGACACGGCTGATCAGAGCGATGCCAGTGCCGAGAGCCTGAAATTTGCCTATCGCCTGCGCGGACATTCCATCGCATCGCTGGACCCGCTCGGCCTCGCCCCCACACCCGACATTCCCGAACTGACACCCCCAGGTGCGGACCGAGATCTGATCGCCCGTCTGCGCCGCGCTTATTGCGGCACCACGGCCGCCGAGTTCATGCATCTTCAGGACCCGGCCCAGCGCCAGTGGTGGATTGACCGTCTGGAAAATCCGGCCCCCGGCCCGTCACTGGACCAGAAGCGCATTCTCCTCGCCCTCACTCGCGCCGAAGGCTTCGAGCAGTTCTGCCAGAAGCGCTTCATGGGCATGCGCCGCTTCGGCCTTGAGGGCGGCGAAAGCGTTATCGTAGCCCTGCGGACCCTGATCGATGCCGCGGCACAGGATGACGTACGTTCCGTCTCGCTCGGCATGCCCCATCGTGGCCGCCTGAACGTGATGGCCAACATCCTGCGCAAGCCGTTCGCCGCCATTTTCAGTGAATTTGCAGGCGCGTCCTTCAAGCCCGATGACATCCAAGGCTCCGGAGACGTGAAATACCATCTCGGCACCGCCACCACGCTTGAACATGCCGGACACACCGTCCGCATCTCGCTCCTGCCCAACCCCTCCCATCTGGAAGCCGTGGACCCGGTCGTGCTCGGTCGCGTCCGCGCCGATCAGGACCGCGAAAAGGACCGGGACCGCCAGCACCATCTGGGCATTCTCGTTCATGGGGACGCGGCCTTCGCGGGACAGGGCGTCGTGTACGAGACCCTCAGCCTCTCGAAGCTGGAAGGCTACCGGACGGGTGGGACGGTTCACGTCATCATCAACAACCAGATCGGCTTTACGACCGTCCAGTCCGACGCCCATTCCGGCCTGCACAACACCGATATCGCCAAATCCGTTCAGGCTCCGATCCTGCACGTTAATGGCGACGATCCCGAAGCCGTCTCCCGCTGTGCATTTCTGGCGCATGAATGGCGTCGCACGTTCCAGTCCGACATCGTGCTGGATGTTATCTGCTATCGCCGCCACGGCCATAACGAGACCGACGAGCCCGCCTTCACGCAACCCGCGATGGTCCACGCCATCCAGTCCCGCGCCACGACACGCAGCCTTTATGCCGATCACCTGGTCCGCAGCGGCGTCATGACCCAAGCCGAAGTCGAGGAGATGTGGACCCACTTCCAGCATCGTCTGGAAGAACAGTTCCAGAAATCCAAAACCTATCAGCCCGACGGCACGGACTGGCTGGACGGTCCCGAAGATCCGACCCGTCTGCAGGACGAGCAGGACCGCATCCAGCCCATGACCGGCGTACCTCTCAGACGCCTTCAGGAAGTCGGAGAGGCCATCGGCACGATCCCCGAAGGTCTGGCCGTTCATCCCCGTCTGGCCCGGCAGATCATTGCCCGTGGCAAGGCCGTCGCCGATGGCGGCCCGGTCGACTGGGCAACCGCCGAGGCCCTCGCCTTCGGCACCCTGTCGATGGACGGACATCCAGTCCGCCTGTCCGGGCAGGACAGCCGCCGTGGCACGTTCAGTCAGCGTCACGCCGTCCTGTTCGATCAGGACACAGGACGCGAAGACACGCCCCTGACCCATATCGCGCCCCATCAGGCGCCGCTGAACATCTGGAATTCGCCGCTCTCGGAATATGCCGTCCTTGGGTTTGAATACGGCTATTCCCTCGGCGATCCGGAAGCTCTGGTGCTGTGGGAAGCGCAATTCGGCGATTTCGCCAATGGCGCGCAGATCATCCTCGATCAGTTCATCGCATCGGGCGAAACCAAGTGGCTGCGGACCTCCGGCCTGACCCTGCTCCTGCCGCATGGTTATGAAGGCGGCGGTCCGGAGCATTCCTCGGCCCGCCCCGAGCGCATCCTTCAGCTCTGCGCTGAAAACAATATGCGCGTGTGCGACATCACCACGCCCGCCAACTACTTCCACGCCCTGCGCCGCCAGATCGCGCGCCGCTGCCGCAAGCCGCTGGTCGTCTTCACACCTAAATCCCTGTTGCGCAACAAGGACGCGGTCTCGATGCTTGACGCCATGGGGCCGCACACGCGCTTTCAGCCCGTCATCGCAGATCCGGCAAAGGAGGAAGGCGCACGGCGCATTATCCTCTGCACCGGCAAGGTCTATTATGATCTCGCTGCCGAACGGACGCGCCAGAACCGCGACGACGTCGCCATCATCCGCATCGAGCAACTCTACCCGTTCCCGCATCACGCCCTGATGGAGCAGCTTGCCCGCCACCCGGACGCGGAACAGGTTCTGTGGTGTCAGGAAGAGCCGCAGAACAATGGAGCCTGGATTTTCGTAGACCGTCGCATCGAACGCGCCCTGCGAGGCTGCAATCATCGTGTGCAGCGCCCGGATTATATCGGTCGCGAAGGCGCGGCCTCACCCGCGACCGGTCTGCCCGGCGCTCATGTGGCCCAGCAGGCAAAACTGGTTCAGGACGCCTTGTCCTGAACCTTTTTACATCAGGAAAACCTCAGGTCGGGCCGCCCTGATAGCCATAGCTGCTGCGTCCCGCACCAACATTCCCATAGTCGTCGCCACGGAACTGCCGAGACCCCTGACCACCATAATCCGGCCCACAGGCCGCAAGAGCCGCCAGCAGCGCAAGCGCCACCCCAATCCGAGCACGCGTCATCAGCGTTTCCCCTTAATGTCGTTCCGTTGCGCCACCCTACGCCGCAAAACGGCCATGCGCTACAGTGTGACCCTAGCAGGAGACAATGGTTTTTAGAGATTTTACAGGGGAAATGGTGAACCGGCTGGGACTCGAACCCAGGACCATTCGATTAAAAGTCGAATGCTCTACCAACTGAGCTACCGGTTCATCCGCACGCTGGCTACCCCACAACCCATAAGGGCGTCAACCTCATCTCCCTGAAAAACAGGCCGTTTAGGCGGGAGCCCTGCATGGTTTCTCATGCCGAAAGAGGCTATGGCCGCCAGACCGTCTGTTTTCCAGACGGCTGTTCCTTTTTCAGCTTCATAAGGAAGAGACAGATGTCCATTCAGATTCTTCCCGGTCTCTTTCTCGAAGAAGACGAACTGAAAGTGACCTATATCCTGGCTTCCGGCCCGGGCGGACAGAACGTCAACAAGGTTGCCACCGCCGCACAGCTCCGGTTTGACGCCGCGCATTCCCCGGCCCTTTCCGACCGTATCCGTATGCGACTAATCGAACTCGCAGGCAGCCGCGCGACCCAAAATGGCGAAATCATCATCACAGGTCGCCGCTTTCGGACCCAGCAGCGAAACCGTGAAGACACCATCGAGCGTCTGGCAGAGCTGATCCGCAAGGCGGCTCACCGCCCGACATTCCGCGTTGCCACACGTCCGGGTAAAGCGGCGCGGCAGCGTCGCCTGGATGGCAAATCCCACCGGGCCGGCATCAAACGCAACCGGAAAGTCCGTCTCGACGACTGAGCGGGCACAGGCCGGAACAGAGCCAACGCGCATTTATGCAACTTCGGCCTGCATCTGATACGTTCAAGTAACATAGAATCGCACCATTCACCCCCTGAGCACCTCAGATGCCGCACGGGCGCTTTTGAAAATATGTTTCCCTGATGATACCCCTTTGGAAACATCATGTCCGGAACAGAGACACCCGCAGGTTTTTGTTGCCCTTATGCAACAGCGAGAAATTCTGTCACACGAATCATTTTTGCTACTTTCATGTAACGAGATTTTATCATTACTCTTTCGAAACCCCCTCTGAACCCAAGAGCGGCGTCTCATGGAGGTATAGATAGTAGTAATGAAGTACCGGCATCGCATCTCCCTGCTCATGACAACGGCCGTCTCGGTCATGCCCTGCATGTCTGCCATGGCCGCCACGACCACCACTCAGCCTGCCACACGTCATCACAGCGCAAAGCCCACCAGCGCCGCTCATACCGCTGCCCGACCTGCCACAGCTTCAACAGCAAAGCCTGTCACAGCCGCCACACCTCGCCGCAAAAAGACCGATGTCAATTTCACGGGCGAAGCCGAGACGATAAACGTCACCACCGGCACCCATGCGACAAACCGCAAGGCCCGCGAAAGCACGTCCCCCGTCACCGTGGTCTCTGCCGCGACGCTCCGTCGTTCCGGCATGCTGAACCTTTCGGATGCCCTGACCCGGACCTACGCTTCCATCAACGTTGTGGCCATGGGCGCGGATTCCGCAGCCCTGACGTCCTCCATCCAGATGCGCGGTCTCGGCCCGAACGAAGTGCTGGTTCTGGTGGACGGCAAGCGCCGCCACAACACGGCGAACATCACCGCCGATGCGGGTCCGCAGTTCGGCTCCACGGGCGCCGATCTGAACACGATCCCCGCAAATGCCATCGACCATATCGAAGTGCTCGAAGACGGTGCGGCCGCGATGTACGGCTCGGACGCGATTGCAGGTGTGGTGAACATCATCACCAAAAAGCAGGCCCACAGCATCCAGACCACCGTACAGACCGGCGCAAACGCCTATAACGGCGACGGCTGGCAGTACAAGGTCGGCGCTGATGGCGGCGTGAAATGGGGCAGTGACGGCTATCTGCACCTCAGCGGCGAAGTCTATCACACGGATCACATGGTCGTCGGCGCGCGGGACCACCGCCTGATCGGAAACTGGCCCACCAACGCCAACACAACGGGATACTATAACGGTATCGTTCCGAACGCGATGAACGTGCCCGCTGATTCCAACAAGATCATGAGCACGCCTGAAGAAACCCGCGAAAGCCTCGCCATCGACTTCGGCAAGACCATTACCGAAGGCGTGAATTTCTACGGCCTCATTACCTATATGCACCGCCATGGCGAAGCGTATGAAAACTACCGCACGCCCGTCATCGCGCCCACCATGTATCCGGCGGGCTTCTCCCCGCTCGAAACATCGGAAGAAAACGATTACGCCGCCACGCTTGGCCTCAAGGGTGACAATTTCTTCGGGTTCGACTGGGATCTGAGCACCACATACGGCGCGGATGGCAACAAGATCGGCAACAAGAACACCGCCAATACAGGCATGCTCGCCAGCACCTGCTCAACCGATCCGACGTCATCCTATTATTCGACTGATGGCTGCGGCTGGTCGCCCAACACGACGCGCGCTGAAACCTATCGCATGGCGCAGTGGACCAACAATCTGGACTTCCGCCGCCACTTCAATATTGCCAACGTCGTTCCCATGACGCTGGCCTTTGGTGGCGAACACCGCCTCGAAACCTATGAAATCAAGGCTGGCACCCCGCCCTCCTATGAACTGGGCGGCACGCAGGGCTATGCCGGTCTCGGCCCCAACAGTGCCGGCAACTGGAGCCGTGACATCTGGGCCGCCTATGTTGATGGCGATTTCCATCCGCTCAAGCACTGGGATCTCGATTTCGCAGGACGCTTCGAGCACTACACGGATGTCGGCAACACGGAAAACGGCAAGGTCTCGACGCGCTATGACGTGAGCAAACGCATCGCGATCCGCGGCACGATCAGCACCGGTTTCCGCGCTCCAACACTGGCAGAACAGCATTACAGCGCCATGAACGTGGACCCGACTGGCGCCTCCGGCCTGCTGCCCGTCAACTCGACGGCCGCCCGTATTCTCGGCGCCAGCGCCCTGAAGCCGGAACGCTCCGTCAGCGCCAGCGGCGGCATTGTTCTTGAGCCAGTGAAGAACTTCCACGTCGAAGCAGACGTGTATCAGATCAACCTGCGCGACCGCATCGTGGGCGGTGGTACCGTCAATGGCCAGCCCGCAATCGATGCCATCGAAGCCATGGGATATTCCCTGCCTCTCAACAGCATCATCAAGGACAACGTCTCCGCCTATTACATGACCAACGGCGCCAGCACCCGCACGCAGGGTCTCGACATCAAGGCGGACTACATGTTCCGCTTCCACAATGCCGGCAACCTGAACCTCAGCATGGCGCTGGACCTGAACCGGACGCGTCTGCACCACAACGGAACGGACACCAGCGGCAATCCGCTGCTGAACGCGCAGAACATCGGCTACATCACGACCGCCTATCCGCGCAGCAAGATCATCCTGAACGCGTTTTATACGGTCGGGAAATGGGACTTCAACGTCCGCCAGACCCGCTACGGCCAAACCACGGACATGCTGACCTACTCTGACTGGACGGACCAGACGCTCACCTGCCCGAGCGGCGGCAAGCTGGCCTATTCCAACAGTTGCTTTGCGCAGTTCAAAAATACGCCGCGCTGGCTGACGGATATCGAAGTCGGCTACCGCTTCAACAGCCACTGGCATCTGGCGATCGGCGCGAACAACATCTTCAACGTCCGCCCCCGTCGCGTTCCGCAGATCAACAACTCCCGCGGCGCCCAGATCTACGACCAGTTCTCGCTGCAGGTCCCCATCACAGGCGGCTATTACTACGGACGGATCAACGCCAACTTCTGAGACCGTTTTCCAACTGCCCACAGGAAAAGGCGTCCCATACAGGGGCGCCTTTTTTTGTTGAGGCTGTGCTTCAGACCAGCGCCTGGAAAAATGGACAAAAAAAAGCCTCACCCCCGAAGGGATGAGGCCTTTTCCATTTCAGACCGGATGGTCTCAGGCGGTGTGGGCAGTTTCGGCTTCTTCCGAGGTAACCAGATACGGGCCTGCGGCCAGAACCTGGATGGCCAGCATGCCAAGGCTGTTCGGCTGACGTGCCGTCAGGGACAGCATCGCATTGCCATTGGTCCAGCGCGCTGCGATGTTTTCCTGAACATCCCAGCCAGCCAGACCAGCTTCCGTCAGGTGCTGGTCGATGCGGATCGTGTTGCCAGAGTCGAACAGTGTGATCTCACCGACGAGAACACCGAGATCACGACGGTCATCCACGAACGGTCCAACCGTCTCGCTCGGGCGGGCCGTGCGCGACATCAGGCGAACGTCCGTCACGTCGGACGGGATCATGAACATCACGCGGTCATTGGCGGTCCGGACCTGGTGAAGGGTCTGGCCTGTGCTGGTGACGAGATACAGACCGGACTCTTCGGTCAGGACCGGAGCCGGAGCGGTGTTCTCGAGGCCGGAATTAACGGCGCGGGCTTCGATCTTACGGAAGATCGGCTCAACCACCTCGCGGCTGACGACCAGCGGTGCGGCTGCGTCATCATTCCAGGTCCGTGCACGACCGCCGAACGAAACGACGGTGCCGTTCTGGCGGAAGGAATGACGGTTTCCGGTGTCGAGATAGCTTTCCGTCATCATGCCATCAGCCATGATCACCGAATGCTCTGCCGTTTCTACATGGAAGTAGTCGTAGGACGGCATGGTGCGGTCATAGACCACGGAACGACCGTTCACGAGCATACGGGCAGGGATGAAGCCCCCATTGATGAACAGGCAGTGCTCCGGCGTGACCAGCATGTCCTTGTAAGGCACGCCCTCAGCCAACGCGTCCTTCAGGATGCGGACCGGATAACCTGCCTCGGCATCGCGCAGACCCGTCTTGGCAACCATATGCGCGCGGCCGGCCCAGGTGACAGTGCGCTCGACGGCCTTACCGTTCACAAAGGCCAGAACCGTGCTGCCCAGACGCAGGGTCTCGACGGCAACGTCACCATCCGGCGTACGGATCATGCTGCCTGCAAGGAAGCAGGTCGTCGTGCCGTTGTCTTCAACAACCCAGCCATTGCTGCCATCCTGAACGATGGACGCCGTAGCGGCAGGCGTGAAGCCGTCAGCCGTGTGGATATCGCCATAGGTCAGCTGGCGGCCGTCAGCCAGCGTGACTGTCAGGGTGTAGGAGCCATCATCATTCGGCGTGTAGGTGGCAGCCGTCGGAGCGGAAGACACACCAGAGATGCCGAAATGCGTGTTGGCGGACACACCGTTGATGACGATGTTCTGGTTGTTGGCAGAGTTGTTATGCAGGAAGCCGTTGGCTTCGACATAAACCGTATTCACCGTCGAAGGATCAACATTGATGGTGTTGACGCTTTCGCTCGGATTCAGGAACAGGCTGCTGCCCTGCGACAGATTGACCGTCCCACCATTTACCCAGACCGGGTTGGTGGCTGCGCCCAGCGTCGCATTGATCAGGTTGATCGTGCCGCCATTGTTAACGGTGTTATCATCGAACACGACATTATTGTTGTTGTTCTTGATCGTGATCGTACCATCGTCACGGTTCATGGTGACGCCGCCGAGTTCGACCTTCGACGGGGTGTCGATCAGGATCGTGCCGTCGTTTTCGAAGCCGGCCGTGGCGAAGACATAGCCGTTATAGTTGGTGCCGCCCTGTGCCGTGATTTCCAGAGTGCTGTTCTGCCAGACACTGAGGCTGCGGATCTGGTTGTAGGACGGTGCGTTGGCGACAACGGTGGTCGGCGTGGTGTTACCGTAATAGCCGACATTGACGTCCGCATTCTGTTCGCTCTGCGGAATGGCATCGCCGTTATAGGAACTGCCTGTCGTGTCAACGACATGACCCTGTCCGTCATACAGCGTCCAGTTCTTCGGATCATACCAGTCACCGCCGGTAGCGGGGCCAGTCCAGCGCCAGGCGTTGTCATGCTGGTGGAAGCTGACGGCACTGCTGCTGTACTGGGACGTGTCACCACCAGTGCTGACTGCTGCGGCAGCCGTTGTAGCCATCTGCTGGTGCAGGTCGCTGGTGACATAGGATGCCGAAGCCGTTGCCGTACCAGCATCCTCGATAAGCCAGCCCTTCGTTCCATCCTGAACAATCGTCGCATGGGTGGCAGGCGTAAAGCCATCCGCGACATGAACCGTCGGATAGGTGATGGCACGACCGTTACTGAGATTGATCGTCAGGGTGTAGGACCCGTCGGTGTTCTCGGCATAGGTAGCGGAGGTCGGCGTGGAGTCACCGCCGCTCAGAACACCGAAATGGGTATTTTCAGACACACCGTTGATAACGGTGTTCTGCACGGAACCGCTGTCGTTGGTGTAGAGGTTCTGGACATAGATGGTATTGGCGCTTGCCGGGTCGACATTGAGTGTGGAGCCTTCACCATACAGGCCGGCAACGAGTGTGCTGTTCTGAAGGTTGACCGTACCACCAGCGATCGAAACAGGAGAGGTCTCGCTGCCAAGGGTCGAGTTGACCAGGTTCAGCGTACCGTTATTCAGGCGCGCATCGTCAAGCGTCACATTCCCGTTATTGTTCATGATCGTCAGGGTGCCGTTGCCTGACGTCACGCCACCGAGTTCGACCTTGGACGGGGTGTCGATGATGATCGTGCCGTAATTTTCCACACCGGCCGTCGCGAAAACATTGCCGTTTCCGCCCTGCGCAGTGATCTTCAGGGTGCTGTTCTGCCAGACGCTGAGGCTGCGGATCTGGTTGTACAGCACGGCATTCGATACGACCATAAACGGTGTGGCACTATCGGAAGTGCCAACATTGACGTCAGCGTTCTGCTCGCTCTGGGGGATGGCGTTGCCACTGAAGGAGCCGCCGGTCGTGTCCACCGGATTACCGGCATTGGTCAGGACCCAGTTGCTCGGATCAGTCCAGTCGCCGCCCGTCGCAGGACCAGTCCAGTTCCAGGCATAATCATGCTGGTGAAAGCTGGTTTCGCTGGTCTTGTACTGAACGGTTTCGCTGCCAGCGGGCAGTGTGTCGTCATTAACGTTGGTCGTATCGGCCATAGTAAGATCGTCCAATAAAGATTACCGGCGAAGACTCGCCGGACCATGTTTGGGAATTACTAACGATTTAGAATAAGGCTCGCAAGTTAATAATATGCAAACTCGACCCTCTGTAACAGAGATTTTCGTTAATTGTTCGCCTGGAAACCGGCTCTTTGCGCGCTTTGGGAACGAATGTTTTCGTTACGGAAAAGGCCCATACCAGTGGCAGGTGTGGCGTGACGGCAGCGCATGCGGTATGCTGAGACAACTGAATTCTAGCGTGGTGACCTGTCTTGACCGAGCTGACCGAGCCGACTGATCTGATCCCTTCCGGCCGTCTTCCTGTGACGATCGAGGAGGAGATGCGCTCCTCCTATCTGGCCTATGCGATGTCCGTGATCGTATCGCGTGCGCTGCCGGATGTGCGGGACGGTCTGAAGCCGGTCCATCGCCGTATTCTCTATGCGATGCGCGAAAGCGGCTTCACCGCCGACAAGCCTTACCGCAAGTCGGCGCGTGCGGTCGGTGACGTGATGGGTAAATACCATCCGCATGGTGACAGTTCGATCTATGACGCCATGGTCCGGATGGCGCAGCACTGGTCGATGCGCGTCAAACTGATCGACGGTCAGGGCAATTTTGGTTCGGTCGATGGCGACAGCCCGGCTGCCATGCGTTACACCGAGGCCCGTCTGGCCAAGGCATCGTCCTTCCTGCTGGACGATATCGACCGCGATACCGTCGATTTCCAGCCGAACTATGACGAGAGCGAGAACGAGCCAAAGGTTCTGCCGGCCGTCTTCCCGAACCTGCTCGTCAACGGCGCGGCCGGTATTGCCGTCGGCATGGCGACCAACATCCCGCCGCATAATCCGGGTGAGGTCATCGACGCCACGCTGGCCATGATCGCCAACCCGGCCATCGAACTCGACGAACTGATGCAGATCATCCCGGGACCGGATTTCCCGACGGGCGGCATCATCATGGGCCGCAGCGGCATCCGTCGCGCCTATGAGACGGGTCGCGGCTCCATTCCGGTTCGCGCCCGCGCCGAGATCGAGGAAATCCGCAAGGACCGTCAGGCCATCATCATCACCGAGATCCCGTATCAGGTGAACAAGGCCACGTTGCAGGAAAAGATCGCCGATCTGGTGCGGTCCAAGGAAATCGAAGGCATTTCCGACATCCGCGACGAGTCCGACCGCTCGGGCATGCGTGTCGTCATCGAGCTCAAGCGCGATGCGACCCCGGATGTGGTGCTGAACCAGCTCTATCGCTTTACGCAGCTCCAGACGTCCTTCAGCGCCAACATGCTGGCGCTCGACGATGGCAAGCCGCGGACGATGGGGCTGAAGGACATCCTGGAAGCCTTCCTGCGCTTCCGCGAGGAAGTCATCCTGCGCCGCGCCCGCTTCGATCTGAACAAGGCCCGCGACCGCGGACATCTGCTGGTCGGTCTGGTTCTGGCCGTCGCCAATATCGACGAAGTCATCGCGCTGATCCGTGCGGCCCCGGATGCCGCAACGGCCCGTGAATCGCTGATGGCGCGGGAGTGGGACGCTGCGGAAGTCATCCCGCTGCTGGAGCTGATCCATGACGAGGGCAATGTCATCATCGATGGCAAGGTCCGCCTCACGGAAGCCCAGGCCCGCGGTATTCTGGAACTGCGCCTGCAGCGCCTGACGGGTCTGGAACGCGAGAAGATCCAGGGCGAACTCGGTGAAGTCGCCCATAAGATCGGCGAACTGCTGGCCATTATCGAGAGCCGTCCGCGTCGTATGGAAGTCATGCGCGAGGAGCTTCTGGCCGCCCGTGCCGAAGTCGCCACGCCGCGCGTGACGGAAATTTCCGACGCACTGGGTGACCAAACCGATGAAAGCCTGATCGAACCTGGCCAGATGGTCGTCACCATCACGCGTGACGGCTTCATCAAGCGCACGCCGCTGGAGGTCTTCCGCTCCCAGAACCGTGGTGGCCGTGGCCGCACAGCCTCCGGGCGCCGTGGAGATGACGTGATCGTCCGCAGCTTCAACGCCCATACGCATCAGTGGGTGATGTTCTTCTCCTCGGGCGGCAAGACCTACCGGATGAAGGTCTGGCACCTGCCGGAAGCCGCGCCGACCGCCAAGGGTCGCGCGCTGGTCAACCTTCTGCCCGAGCTGGGCACGGATTCCATCACGGCCGTTCTGCCGCTGCCGCAGGACGAGGATCTGTGGGAAGACCTGCACCTCGCCTTCGCCACGGCCAGCGGCAATGTGCGCCGCAACCGCCTGAGCGATTTCCGCAACATCCGTGCTTCCGGTCTGATTGCCATGAAGCTGGATGAAGGCGACTCCCTGATCGGCGTGGCCACCTGCCGTGAAGGTCAGGACGTGTTCCTGGCGACGAAAAATGCGCGCTGCATCCGCTTCCAGATCACGGACGAGACGCTGCGTGTGTTCGCCGGCCGTGGCAGCACGGGCGTGCGCGGCATCCGTCTCGGCGAGGGCGACGCCGTCATTTCGCTGTGCATCCTCAATCACGTCGAAGCCAGTGTCGAGGAGCGTTCGGCCTATCTGCGCATGGCCAATGCCAAGCGCCGCGCCGAAAATGCGGCTCTGGATGACAGCACCGAAGACGAGACCGTTTCCGGTGACGAAGAAACCGTCGAGATCACGGGCGACCTGACGCAGGAGCGTTTCGAAGAGCTGGAGCAGCAGGAGGAAATCCTCCTGACCGTGACGGATGGTGGCTTTGGTCGCCGCTCTTCGGCCTATGACTACCGTGTCTCGGGCCGTGGCGGTCAGGGCATCACCAACATGACCTTCTCCGCAAACCGTCGCGGCAAGGAAGTGGTGGGCACCCTGCCGACGCTCGATGGAACGGACGTCATGCTGGTCACGGATACGGGCCGTCTGATCCGCCTGCCGGTGTCGCAGGTCCGTGTCATGGCCCGTCAGGCCAGCGGTGTGACGCTGTTCCGTCTCAATGATACCGAGACCGTCATCTGTGTCTTCCCGGTTCTGGAAGATGACACGGAAGAGGGCGATGCGGATGAAGGATCGGAAGCAGGCGCCAAGGTAATTGGTGATGCCAGTTCCTCCGAAGCGGCTCCTGAAGCACCCTCCGCAGGCGACGATGCTGCACCTGACGCCTGAAACGCCGACTGATCCACGTGTCGGGTTCTATCCCGGCACGTTCGATCCGGTCACGTTCGGGCATCTCGACATCATCCACCGGGCCTCCACCCTGTTCGACCGCCTGCTGGTCGGCGTAGCGGTCAATGAAGGCAAGCAGCCGCTTCTGGATCTGGACGCACGGCTTACGGCCCTGCGCCATGAGGTGAACAAGCTGCCGCATGGCGACCGGATCGAGGTCGTCGGCTTTGATACGCTGCTGGTCGATGCCGTCCGTCAGGCAGGCGCGGGCACGGTCGTGCGCGGGCTGCGATCTGGCGGGGATTTCGACTATGAAAGCCAGCTTTCCGGCGCGCTGCGTCGTCTGGCTCCGGAAATCGAGACGGTCTTTCTGCTGTCTTCTGAAGAACATCGCAGCACGGCCAGCAGGATCGTGAAGGAAATCGCGCGGCTGGGGGGCGATATTTCTCCCTTCGTCAGCGAAGATGTTGCACGTATCGTCTTGTCGAAACTGGGCCGAGGGCCGACATAAGAGCCTTCAATGATTTCTGGAAGGTTCCAAGATGTCCGATACTGCAGTGCCCGACGGCAACAAGCTGGTTTTCGAGCTCAAGACTGGCAAGGTCGTCATCGAGCTGCGCCCCGACCTGGCTCCGCTGGCATGCGAGCGCCTCAAGCATCTGGCCAGCGAAGGCTTCTATGACGGCGTGGCGTTCCATCGCGTGATCGAAGGCTTCATGGCCCAGGGTGGCGATCCGACGGGAACCGGCACGAGCGGCAGCTCCTATCCGGACCTCAAGGCCGAATTCACGGACAAGGCCAAGTTCGAGCGCGGCACGGTGGGCATGGCCCGCACGATGGCACCGCACTCCGCCAACAGCCAGTTCTTCATCATGTTCGCCGACAGCCCGCATCTGAACGGTCAGTACACGATCGTCGGCAAGGTGATCGAAGGCATGGAATATGTGGACCAGCTCAAGCGCGGTTCGGGCGCCGGTGGCGTGGTCAAGGACCCCGATACCATCGTCAAGGCTTATGTCGAAGCCTGAGTCCCACTGAAAAGCAGGACTACGGGAAGGCCGGTGCAGAGACGCACCGGCCTTTTTTTTGCCTTTTTCCCGACGCGCGCATCATGCACCAGTTCATAAGTCGCACTTATGAACAGATAGAAACATAAGATTTCACTCTCCTTTTCCAGAATCGTATGGTCGTCACGATCAGAAAAGGAAGAATAACAATGATGATCAGGAAGAAAGCTCTGGTATTCGACGCAGTATTACTGTCCTGCGCTCTTGCCCTGTCCGCCTGCTCAGGCGGTGTTGCCAATGGAACCGATGGTCGAAGCCATTTCTCCAACACGGTTGCAGTCATGACGCCGGACCCGTCCAGTATTCCGGACCGCGCGGTCTTTTAAGACCCGGCCCGCGGGCTGACGGAAAACGCCCTGCCATGGCGGATGTCGGCTGACATCCGCCATTTTTTATCTGTTACCCAGTTTTTCCTGACAGGATCAGAACGGGATTTCGTCGTCCAGATCGTTGTCCGGCGGGGCATCCCAACCGCCATTGCTGCCACCTGAACGGTTGCCGCCACCAGCGTTCCCGCGGGATCCTCCCCCGAAACCGCCCGAACCGCCAGCTGAGCCGCCCCGGCTTCCGCCGCCGAAGCCGCCACCGCCGCCATAGCCCCCGCCATTGTCAAAACCGCCATCATCGCCGCCACCGCTGCGATTGCTGTCGATCAGCACCAGATCGCCACGGAACCGGTCGATCACAACTTCGGTCGTGTATTTTTCCTGGCCGGACTGGTCGGTCCACTTCCGGGTACGGAGTTCACCCTCGATATAGACCTTGCGGCCCTTGCGCAGATAACGTTCGGCCACATCAGCCGTGCGCTCGTTGAAGATCACCACACGATGCCACTCGGTGCGCTCCTTGCGCTCACCCGACTGCTTGTCGTTCCAGGTGTCGGACGTCGCAACGGTCAGGTTGACGATCTTCGCCCCCGACTGCGTGTTGCGGACTTCCGGATCCTTGCCCAGATTTCCAACCAGAATCACCTTATTGACGCTGCCTGCCATTCCCGTCCCAACCAATTTTCTCGAATTGTTCTTTTCTTATCCTTCTAAACGCCCATCTATGATTGATCCAGCGCCCTTCAAGAGCGTTCTGCTTTCACAATCGCTTTTTCTCCACATTCCGGGGTTTCCGTGAGCTTTCCAGACAACCATTCGATCCGTGTCCGTGGGGCCCGCGCCCATAATCTCAAGAATATCGATGCCACGATCCCCCGTGATTCCCTGACGATCATCACGGGTCTTTCGGGCTCCGGAAAATCCTCCCTGGCTTTCGACACAATCTATGCCGAGGGCCAGAGGCGCTATGTGGAAAGTCTCTCCGCCTATGCCCGCCAGTTCCTCGAGCTGATGGGCAAGCCGGATGTGGACTCCATCGAGGGCCTTTCTCCGGCCATCTCGATCGAGCAGAAAACCACATCCAAGAACCCCCGCTCGACCGTGGGCACAATCACGGAAATCCATGACTACATGCGTCTGCTCTGGGCGCGTGTCGGTATCCCCTATTCCCCCGCGACCGGCCTGCCGATCGAGGCGCAGACCGTCAGCCAGATGGTGGACCGCGTCATGGCCATGCCGGACGGCATGCGCCTGATGCTGCTTGCCCCCGTCGTGAGGGACCGCAAGGGTGACTGCAAGCGCGAACTGGCTGAACTCACACGCAAGGGCTTCACCCGCGTAAAGATCGACGGCGAGCTGTACGAAATCGCAGAAGCCCCTGAACTGAACCGCAAAACGCGTCATACGGTCGAAGTCGTGGTGGACCGGATTGTCGTCAAGGAAGGAATTGAGTCCCGTCTGGCCGACAGCTTCGAGACCGCGCTCGAACTCTCCGATGGCTTGGCCTATGCCGAGGAAGTCAAACGTGCGGGCGAAAAGGAAGCCCCGGCGCATGTCGTGTTCTCGTCCCGCTTCGCCTGCCCCGTCTCCGGCTTCACGATCGAGGAAATCGAGCCACGGCTGTTCTCCTTCAACGCCCCAATGGGCGCCTGCCCGGTCTGTGACGGTATCGGCACCGAGACGCATTTCGACGCGAACCTGATTGTCCCGGATGACAGCCTGACACTGGCCGAAGGCGCCATCGCCCCGTGGAAGGGTGCGAGCACGGACTGGTACGACCAGACGCTCGCCGCCCTCGCCCGCCATTGCGGCGACAACATGAACACGCCCTGGAGCGAGCTTCAGCCCGCAACGCAGGATCTCATCATCAACGGTTCGAAAGAGCCGATCGACATTCCCTATAGCGATGGCGGGAAAGTCCATATCATCACCAAGCCGTTCGAGGGCGTGCTGAAGAATCTGCGCCGCCGCATGGCCCAGACGGACAGCATGTGGGTGCGCGAAGAACTCTCCCGCTACCAGTCAGAAAAGCCGTGCCATGCCTGCCACGGCGCACGCCTCAAGCCCGAAGCCCTGTGCGTGAAGGTCAAGGACCTCAACATCGCCGAAGCCTCGGACATGCCCATCCGCAAGGCGCTCGACTGGTTTTCCACCGTGGAAGCGACCCTCACGCCCCAGCGCGCCGAGATCGCCCGCCGCATCCTGCGTGAAATCACGGACCGGCTGCACTTCCTCGATGATGTCGGGCTGGACTACCTCACCCTGTCACGCGGTTCCGCGACCCTGTCCGGCGGCGAAAGCCAGCGTATCCGTCTGGCGTCGCAGATCGGTTCGGGCCTGACGGGCGTGCTGTATGTACTGGATGAGCCCTCCATCGGCCTGCACCAGCGCGACAACGAACGCCTGCTCGGCACGCTCGAACGCCTCAAGCGCCTCGGCAACACCGTCATCGTCGTCGAACATGACGAGGACGCCATCCGCGCCGCCGATTACCTGATCGATATGGGACCGGGTGCAGGCAAACTCGGCGGCGAAGTCATCGCCGTTGGCACCCCGGCCGAAGTCGCCAAAAATCCCAACAGCATCACCGGTGCCTATCTGTCAGGCCGCAAGGTCATTCCCGTCCCGACCGAACGTCGCAAGCCCAGCGGGATGCTCACCCTGCACGGCGCACGCGGGAACAACCTCAAGGATCTGACGGTCGATTTCCCGCTCGGCACCTTCATCGCCGTCACGGGTGTTTCGGGTGGTGGTAAATCCACGCTGGTCATCGATACGCTCTACAAGGCGCTGTCCCGCCAGCTCATGAAATCGAGCCAGACGCCGCTTCCCTATGACCGTCTGGAAGGCGTGGACAATCTCGACAAAATCATCGAGATCGACCAGTCCCCGATCGGCCGCACGCCGCGCTCGAACCCTGCGACTTATACGGACCTGTTCGCCCCGATCCGGGACTGGTTTGCCGAGCTGCCCGAGTCCAAAGCGCGCGGCTATAAGCCAGGCCGCTTCTCCTTCAACGTGAAGGGCGGTCGCTGCGAAGCCTGTCAGGGCGACGGCGTTCTCAAGATCGAGATGCACTTCCTGCCGGACGTGTACGTGACCTGCGACACCTGCAAGGGCGCGCGCTACAACCGCGAAACGCTGGACGTGAAGTTCCGCGGCAAGTCCATCGCGGACGTGCTGTCCATGACCGTGGACGAAGCCCTGCCGTTCTTTCAGGCCGCCCCCAAGATCCGCGACCGTCTCGCCATCCTGCAACAGGTCGGACTGGGCTATGTCGCCCTTGGCCAGCAGGCCACCACGCTCTCGGGCGGTGAGGCCCAGCGCGTCAAACTGTCGAAGGAACTGGCCAAACGCGCCACCGGCCGCACGGTTTATATTCTCGACGAGCCCACAACCGGCCTGCACACGGAAGACGTCCGCAAGCTGCTCGAAGTGCTGCACACCCTTGTCGATCAGGGCAACACGGTTCTGGTGATCGAGCACAATCTCGAAGTCATCAAGACGGCCGACTGGCTGATCGATATCGGCCCCGAAGGCGGGGATGGCGGCGGTCAGGTCGTCGCAGCCGGAACACCAGAAGATATCGCCGCCTGCAAAGCCAGCCATACCGGCCGCTTCCTCGCCCCGCTGCTGGACGCACCGGGCGCAAGACAGCCGCGCAAGGTCACGGCCACCAAAATCACACAGGCCATGCTCGCCGCCAGCCTGCCGCCACCAAAAGCCGAACGCACTGCCGCGAAAAAGGCAAAAGCCGACAAAGAAAAAGCAGCGGAAAAGGCCACTGAAAAGAAGCCCAGAGGCCGCCCCGCCGGCTCCCGCAATAAGACCAAAGCCTGAACCCGACCTGGTCCTGAAGTGTCAAATCCTCTTCAGGACCAGAGCCCCAGAACATAAGCCAGCCCGAACACCGCCAGAACCGTAGCGTTGAACAGGGCATGGCACAGCGTCGTCGTCCAGAACGGGCTGACCCCCGCATCTTTCCCGGCGGTCAGAAAACAGAAATAGAAACAGCTTCCGCTCACCAGCCCGGTACAGAGGGCCGTCAGGGCACTCCGTCCCAGATCACCGCTATAATGCTCGTAGCAAATGGCCCCACGCAGGCGAGCCACGCCACAAACGGCGTCCCGGACCGCTGCCCCAGCACCTTCCGCACCACCACGATTGGCAACCAGAAGTGCAGAAACGTTTCCATGATGGGTGCGAACACAACGCCCGCCACGGCCAGCACGACAACACCATGCTTCCACGTTGCGGTGGTTCCCCTGAACCCCTCTGCATCAATCAGAAGATGCAGAGGGATGGCGATCAGGGCATTGATCAGCGCATAGCGCCCCGCAATCCGGAACATCCGCTGGGCCACATCCGGCCGCTGCACAACGTCCTCAGCGACCGGCGAGACCGCCGTTATTTTTGGCGGACGCCCAGATGCCCGGCCCGCCGCGCCTGGGCCAGCGCTTCCTGACGCTCACGCTCGGCATAGCGATGGCGCTGCTCTTCCGTGCGTTCGTTATGGCAATGCGGGCACGACACACCCTGCACGAACAGCGGCGAGGCCTTGTCCTTTTCATTCAGCGGACGACGGCAGGCATGGCAGACATCATGCGTGCCGATCTCCAGCCCATGCTTCACCGACACACGCTGGTCGAACACGAAGCACTCGCCTTCCCACAGGCTTTCTTCTTCCGGCACGGTCTCCAGATATTTCAGAATACCGCCCTTGAGGTGATAGACCTCGTCCACACCTTCCGCCCGCGCAAAGGACGTCGACTTCTCGCAGCGAATGCCACCCGTGCAGAACATGGCAATTTTCGGCAGGCGCCCTTTCGCTTCGAGTTCCTGCCGACGCTTGCGGAACCATTCGGGAAATTCGCGGAATGATTTCGTCTTGGGATCTTCCGCGCCTTTGAACGTCCCGATCGCCACTTCGTAATCATTGCGCGTATCAATCAGGATCGTGTCCGGATCGGAAATCAGCGCGTTCCAGTCCTCCGGCGCCACATACCGCCCCACGCCCTGACGCGGGTCGATATCCGGCTCGCCCATCGTGACGATTTCCTTTTTCAGCCGCACTTTCATGCGACGGAACGGCAACTCCGGAGCCCGGGAGTCCTTGCTCTCCAGATCCGCACAGCCCGGCAGCGCACGGATATGCGCCATCACGCGCTTCATGCCCTCCTCCGTCCCGGCAATCGTGCCGTTGATCCCCTCACGGGCCAGAAGCAGGATCCCCTTGATGCCTTCCTTTTCACACAGCTCCAGCAACGGTTCGCGCAACGCGGCCGGGTCTTCGAACGGCGTGAAATGATACAGCGCGACAATGCGGATCGGTTCTAGGGCATCAGGCGCATCAGACATGGGGCAACCATCCGGGACATGGAGACCGCAGACAGAACCGCGATCAGGTGGAACACTCTGGGCCCTGCAAATATCAGGGCCACGCCTGCCATGCCAGCACAGACGACGTTTCCAGAGGCTTTATCCCACCGCAGGACGCTGGCTGTCTGCCCCTGCAAGTGCTCGATCCGTCATCAGCCGCCTGATGGTATGAATCACCTGCGCCCCGGTAATCAGGCGGGAGCATTCGAACTGCCGGTCCGTGCCCTTATGGCGCGGGCACCAGAAGAAGTCCTTGTGATCGAACTGGAAAGCCGGATCGTTCCAGCAGGAATTGCAGGTATGCCAGTTAATGACCCGATAGGGCGTGGCGAACTCATTATCCGGATGCGTGAACCCTGAAATCATCACCACCGGCGTACCCGCCGCGTGCGCCAGCCAGGCCAGCCCGCTCGACAGGCCAATGAAAAAGCTCGCATGTTTCAGCCAGCGAGCGCGCTCTGTCAGCGGCCGGCTGCCGGTCTGGTCCTCGGCGCCATGCGGGATATGGTTATAGACGTAGCTCGTGCCGTGATACGGCTTCTGGTCAATGCAGATGACGCGATAACCCGCTTTTTTCAGAAACGCGATCACGTCATGCCAGCCGCCGGGATTATTCCAGTATTTGCACTGCGTACTGGCCTGCGTGGCAATCACGACATATGGCTCGGCAACGGGCGGCGTCTCGCCATCGGGAATGGTGATGCCCGGCGGCGTATCATTCCAGGGATCAACGCCCAGAATATAGGCCGCCGTCCTGTGCAGACCGACATGCCGGAAGTCCGTCGGCTGGCGGGTATTGTCCTTATCCGTGAAAAACAGTCCGATATTGTAGGTCGCATAGAACCGAGCCGTGAAATCCGGGTCTGCCTTCATGCGGTCATGCCCGACAAGCGTCAGTTCCGGATTGGCACTGACCACAAGCGGCAGGATCGCTTCGGACACCGAACACGTCACTTTTGCACCGCTATCCTGTGCCAGACGCCGGGCCGCCGGCAGCCAGGCCAGCGTATCGCCGAGCGTTCCCACCGGAAGCTGCACAAGAACCGGCTGCCCCGACAGTGCCAGATCGTGATGAACGACCAGTTCCGGCTCTGATCCCGGCTGCTCCAGCCAGACATCCACCGTGAACGGGACGAAGAATTTCTTGGTAGAGGAGACCATGCCGCCCTTCAGGCGTGCATCAAACAGCACATTCCCGGTCACATGATCCGAAAGCCGCACATGCCACTGCGCTCCGGCGGGAACTTTTTCCCCTTCCAGTGACGGCAACATGACACGCGCGCCATCATTGAAGTCGAACCGGACACCCCGCGTACCCTTGATGACCGGCTGAAGCGACGGCGCGTGATACGGCCCCTCGATGGCTTTGGCCGATGAAGACGCTGAACCGTCATTGCCGCCAATGCCGGAATCCGTCACATCCGCCGTCTCCGGCACAGGCACGGCAACCGTACCACTTGTTGTACCATCCAGGGGAACAGCAAGTCCTTCCGGAACATCCAGTGCAACCGGGGGCGTAACAGAATCACTCGACATCATCGGCGGATACTCCGTGGCTCATACGGAAGAACGCCTGCACGCCGGCTCCCCCTGCAAAGGTTGTAAGACACCCACCCTAGACTGCCAATCCGCAGGCTTCCTCACAAACCCGCTCCCCCCGCCAGAATGCCTGCGATAAGGTGGCTCCATGACCCAGACCAGAGCCATTCGCGGCCCCTACCTGACCTTCCATGCCGATCCGTTCACCGTCGATCCCATGGAGGCCCTCCATCACGAGCCCGACGGCCTAATCCTGATCCAGGACGGTCTCATCACTGCTGCCGGCGCATGGGACAGTCTTCGGGATCAAATTCCCGACGGAACAAGCGTAGACCATTACCCCGACATGCTGATTTCCGCCGGCATGATCGACACGCATGTCCACTACCCACAGCTCCCGGTCATCGCGTCTTACGGCGAACAGCTTCTGGAATGGCTGGAAAACTACGTCTTCCCCGCCGAAGCCCGCTACGCTGACATCACCTATGCTCGCGCTGTCGCCCGGCAGTTCCTGAGCGAACTCCTGCGCGTCGGCACCACAACGGCCGCCGTGTACTGCACCGTCCATCCCCAGTCCGTGGACGCGTTCTTCGAGGAATCCGAGCGCCTCAACACCTGCTTGATCGCCGGCAAGGTCCTGATGGACCGCAACGCCCCCGAGAACCTGCGCGACACCCCCCAAAGCGGCTATGACCAGTCCGCCGAACTCATCGCCCGCTGGCACAACCGCGGGCGGCAGCTCTATGCCGTCACCCCGCGCTTCGCCCCCACCAGCACACCCGAACAGCTTGATCTCGCAGGCGCCCTGCTCGCCACGAAACCCGGCCTGTTCATGCAGACCCATCTGCTCGAAAACCGTTCGGAAATTGCCTGGGTGCGCGAACTCTTCCCCGATCGCGCCTCCTATCTGGACGTGTACGACAAGGCCGGTCTTCTGCGTCCGCGCGCCATTCTCGCCCATGCCGTTCACGCCGAGGAAGCAGACTTCCAGCGCTGCCACGACACCGGCTGTTCCATCGCGCACTGCCCCGGCTCGAACCAGTTCCTCGGCAGCGGCTCGTTCCCGCTCTTCAAGGCTCTCAATCCTGAACGCCGCGTCCATGTCGGGATCGGCAGCGATATCGGCGCCGGGCCTGCCCTGTCGCTGCTTCAGGTTCTGTCAGACGCCTATAAGGTCGCCCAGGGCCTGCAAACCAGACTCCATCCGGCGCAGGGTCTCTGGCTCGCCACGGCTGGCGGCGCACAATCCCTCGGCCTCGAAGACCGGATCGGCAGTATCAGGCCCGGCCTCTATGCCGATCTCTGTATTTTCGATCCTGCCGCCACCCCGCTGGGGCGGATCCGCACCCAGACCGCCGAGACCCTTGCCGACCGTCTCTTCGCCCTCACCATGCTCGGCGACGACCGCAGCATCGTGGCTACTTATGTTGCTGGTCAGTTGCTTCACCAGCGGAAGACGGCATGAAGCCGCTGGAACACACCTCATTCCAAAAATAGGCACTCGGTGTCATTTTTACTTTGACTCTGAAAAAGTTTTGAACTCTAGGGTTGTCTTAACTATTTTTCAGAGTCGCAGCGGTAATACTGGGAGCAGTATTTAATCTGCGAGAATACTCCGGCTCATCCTCGGGCTCGCGACTTAAAAGCAGGCACCATGTACCGTTTTCCGTATTCCGTGCAGTCTTTCCGTTCCCTGATGTCCCTGACAGTGGTTCTGTCCCTCGGTGCCTTCACTGCAAGCCAGACCGCATATGCCGCCGACAGCGCACCGCAGGTCACGCTTGGCAATGATGGGAACAGCAACGGGCAGTCCATGTTCCGCACTCTCTTTGACGGACAGCGCGCTCTTGGAACCAGCGGCCTGTCCTCGCTCGAAGGGGCCAGCGGCGGCGGTATCGCAAGCTGGGCCACCATCGGCGGCTATGGCTCCAACAAGAGCGCTGGCATGGCCTTGCACTACAGCTATGTGAACCTCACCAGCTACTGGGACCAGAATGTCGGCGCCTCGATGGGCTTCTTCGACCGTGTCGAAATCTCCTACACCCACAACTTCTTCCAGACCCGCGGCACCGGCGCAAAACTCGGCATCGGCAACGGCTATCAGTTCGATCTCGACGTCGCAGGTGCTAAGGTTCGCCTCTTCGGTCACGTCGCGGACAACACCCTGATCCCGCAGGTCGCCATCGGCGGCATGTACAAGCATGACAGTGACGGCAAGGTCATCCACGAAGTCGGCTCAATGCATACCGACGGCGGAGACGCCTACCTTGCCGTGACCAAGCTGTTTCCAAAAATCGGCATCCTGATCGACACCACCGTCCGCTTCACCAAGGGCAACCAGTGGGGCATCCTCGGTTTCGGCGGTGACAAGGACAACAACTATCACGCCCAGTTCGAAGGCTCGCTCGGCTATCTGCCGTCCTTCATTCCAGGGCTGGTCGTCGGCGTCGAATACCGCACCAAACCCCGCAACCAGCGCTTCACCGACGAAAGCAACTGGTTCGACGTCTACACCAGCTATTTCGTCAACAAGCACCTGAACGTGACGCTCGCCTATGTGTCACTAGGGACGATTGCGACTTACAGGAACCAAACGGGTTTCTATTTTTCCGCCCAGACCGGCTTCTGAAGGGGCGATCCGGGCTCTGCCCGGACCCGGCAGGGATCTTGATCCCTGCACCCTGATTTCATGAATTGGTTTCCAAAGGCCCCCGGCTTTTGGCGGGTTTCAGGGCAGAGCCCTGAGCCTCACCCCTCCCGGATCCGCTCATCAATCAGCGCCTCGCGCGGCACGTCCATCGCATATGCTGCCTCATGAATTGTCCGCTTCACGTTGAAAATCAGATGCAGCAAAATCGCTGATAGGGACCCAAGCGTAATCCCGCTGCCGAACACGATCTTCGCCCACATCGGAAACGTATCGGAGATATGCGGCTGAGCCGTCGCCAGCATGCTCAATCCAATGCTGGTGCCCACAATAATGACGTTGCTCTGCCGGTTGAAATCCACCCGTGACAGCGTCTGCACACCCACGACCGCCACAGTCGCGAACATTGCCAGCGCCGCCCCACCCAGAACCGGCAGCGGCACCGCAGCGACCAGCGCGCCCAGACGCGGCAGGCAGCCAAGCATCATCATGATGACCGCCGCAGCCGCGACGACCCACCGGCTCTTCACCCCCGTCATGCGCACCAGCCCGACATTTTCGGCAAAGCACGTATAGGGAAAGGAATTGAGCACGCCACCGAGCATGGTCGCGATACCATCGGCGCGCAGGGTGCGGGCAATGTCTTCGGACGTGATCGGCTTGTCGACGATTTCGCCCGTCGCATAGACGTTCCCGATCGTCTCGATCATGGAAATCGTCATGACGATCACCATCGACAGGATCGAGACCGGATGGAATGTCGGCATCCCGAAATAGAACGGATGCGTGATGGACAGGAGCGGCGCGGACGCCACATCCCCGAAATTCGCATCCCCCAGCATCCACGCCACCAGCGTCCCCAGAACCAGTCCGATCAGCACGGCGATCGTGGCAATAAACCCACGGAAGAGCCGCTGGATCACCAGAATGGAGGCCAGTGTCCCCAGCCCGTACCAGATGCTCCGCAGCGGAACATGGTCCTGCATCACCGACGGACTGGCGCCCGAAACAATGTCATTCGCCGCGACCGGCAAAAGCGCCAGACCGATAATGAGAATGATGGAACCCGTCACAACCGGCGGGAAAAACCGCACCAGCCCCGCGAAATGCCGCGCCATCAACAACGTGACGAACCCCGCCACGATGACGGACCCGTAAATGGACAACAGCCCCGGCGTCCCGCCTCCGACGGCAGAGCCAATGGCAATCATCGGCCCCACAGCCGTGAACGTCACGCCCTGCAACAGCGGTAGCCGCACCCCAACCGGACCGAACCCCACCGCCTGAAGCAGCGACGCGATCCCGCAGGTGAACAGATCCGCATCAATTAGATGGATCAGCGTCTCGCGCGGCAGATGCAGCGCACCCGCCACGAGGATCGGAACAATGACCGCCGCCGAATAGAACGCCAGCACATGCTGCAACCCATAGGCCCCAAGCCGCCAGACCGGCAGTTTCTCGTCAACGGGATGCAGACCGGTCGTCGCGGCGTTCTCGGCAGTCATGAAAAGCCCTCAGCTTCCGCGATAGGTGGAATATCCGAACGGCGCCGCCAGCAGCGGCACATGCGCATGAGACTCTGCCGCCAGCCCGAACACGAGCGGCACCACATCCAGGAACGGTGGATCGGACAGAACCTGCCCGCCTTTGCGGAAATAATCGCCAATCCGGAATTCCAGACAATACGTCCCTTTCGAAACAGCAACATCCCGCAACTCCGGGCAACGTCCGTCCGCATTCGTCTGCCCTTCGAACAGAACCCGCTCTCCTTGCAGAAGGCGCAGACTCACCCCCGCGGCAGGCTTGCCGGAAACCGTATCAAGAACATGCGTGGACAGAGAACTCATGACGCAACCAGATCCTTCAGACGGAGCGCTGCAATCGCATCGATCTGCGTCAGCGCCTCGGTCAGTTCCTTTTCGGGAGTGCCAGCCAGACGGCGCTCCATTTCATCCATAATGACGGTCTTCGCAGCTTTTCCCGGTGCGGCCACTTTGCGCACGCAGATCACGAACGGCATGGAAAACCGCGCGCGATACGCGTCATTCAGCCCCCGGAAACGCTCATATTCCGCAGGCGTCAGACGATCCAGCCCGGCGGACGCCTGTTCCGAAGCGGAATGTTCCGTCAGATCCGGATCGATCCCGGCCCGGTGCCCAAGCTCCGGATGCGCCCGCACCAGCGCAAGCTGCGCCTCTGCTCCCGCAGACCGTACAGTCTGCGCAAACGCGGACAGCATCGCGTCCACATCCGCAAAAGGCCGCGTCTTCAGCGCCCCTTCCGCCACCCAGGGCGAATGTTCGTAAAGCCCACCGAACTGCGCGACAAACGCCTTGGCCGACAGTGCATTAACGTCAGAAATCTTCATGCCGGATGCACAGACAGCCAGTGCCGCGCGATATCCAGCCGCGTCGCCACCCAGACATCTTCATGCTTGCGGATATGCTCCAGAAACTTCAGCAGCCCCATCGCCCGTGCCGGTTTGCCTGCCAGACGGCAATGCAGCCCGACCGACATCATCCGCCCGCCCTCGCGATACAGCATGTCGAACGCATCGCGCAGATAGGTGAAAAACTGCTCGCCTTCCGTAAAGCCGTTCAGCGCTGCGAACTTCATGTCATTGGCATCAAGCGTATAGGGCACGATCAGCTGCGGACGGCCATTGGTACGGTCGTAATATGGCAGATCATCCGCATAGGAATCCGCGTCGTAAACAAACCCACCTTCTTCCGCGACCAGACGCGCCGTATTCGGGCTCGTGCGTCCCTGGTACCAACCGAGCGGCCGCTCTCCCGTGACTTCGGTATGCAGCGCAATCGCCTCGCGGATATGCGCCCGCTCCACGTCTTCGGGGAAATCCTGATAATCGATCCAGCGCAGCCCGTGGGACGCAATCTCCCAGCCGCTCTCCTTCATGGCCGCCACAGCATCCGGATTGCGGGCCAGCGCCTTCGCCACACCAAACACCGTTACTGGCATCCCCGCCTCGTCGAACAGACGCCGCAGCCGCCAGAACCCAGCCCGGCTGCCATATTCGTACAGACTCTCCATCTGCGCACAGCGCGCCCCGATGATGGATTTCGTGCCGATCATTTCGGACAGGAACGCTTCGGATCCCGCATCACCATGCAGGACCGAGTTCTCCGCCCCTTCCTCATAATTGATGACGAACTGCACGGCGATGCGCGCGCCATTCGGCCATTTCGGATCAGGCGGCGTGCGGCCATAGCCGATCATGTCCCGCGGATAGCTGTCCTGCGTCATGGGCGTCTTCCTTCTCAAAGCACCGGCGGATCGAGACTGACGAGTTCTTCCGTGTCATAGGCCAGAAGGCTCGCCAGATGCCTGTCGCCATCCTCGACAAACAGATCCCGCGCGATACCCCGCGCCAGCTTTTCCACACCAAAACGCATCCCGCTGATGGAGGCGCCGGAAAGACCCATGCTCGGCATGGCGCCGAACGTGAAATTGTAGATTGCCGCCAGCATCGGCGACTTCGGATCGGCCGCATTCTTCGGCAGGAACTGGAACCGCGCGCCCAGATACGGATGGCTGCCAAGAAGCTCGCTTTCCTCACCGGCAGGCGGCGTGAAGTGATCGCGCCACAGCATGACCGAAGACGCAAAATCCTGCGTCTCCGGCCGCTGGGACAGGTCGATCGAGAACCCCGTCCCGATGATCAGGAAATCGAACCGCATCTCGCCCTGCGGCGTCGTCACCACGACTTCATCCCCGTCCATCCGCGTCGCCGTCCAGGGCGTTCCGGGATGGAAGGCAAAATTCTCATGACGGCGGCAGCGCCAGAACGTGTCCTGCGGCGGCGGCTGGTTCAGGCTGTAGATCTGCCGCATGAAACGCCAGCGCGTCAGATCCGGCAGCTCCGAAAAATGCGCGAGGAAGCCCGCATTTTCCATCCAGCGATACGGATTAATGGCCGGAATCTTCGTCCGGCGCAGGCACAGATCCACACGCCCCGCCCCTTTTTCCAGAGCCGTTGCCGCATTGTCGAACGCCGAAGCGCCCGCGCCCAGAACACCGATCCGCTTGCCCTTGAGAGCGTCGAAATCAATATCCTCATGCGTGTGCGCATAAACGGATTTCGGCAGCGTATCGGAAATGAAGGACGGCACATGCCACGTCCCGCCACCTTCGATGCCCGTCGCCAGCACCATCCGCCGCGCCAGACGTACCGTTTCCTGACCGGCCGCATTACAGAACGTCAGTCGCAGTAGCCCGTTGTCCCAGCCGACATGCACCAGTTCCTGATCGTTGACGACCGGGATGTCGAGCGTCTCCCGCACCCAGTCCAGATAGGCCTGCCAGTCATGGCGGGAAATCTTGTCCAGATCCTCCCAGGCCTTCGCCCCATAACGCGCCTCGAACCAGGACTGCGGCGTGAGATTCGGAATCCCGAGGTCCGGCCCCGTCACATGCTTGGGCGTGCGCAGCGTGATCATGCGCGCAAACGTTACCCACGGGCCTTCGCCGCCTTTGGACGCCTTTTCAAACACTTCCACATTGGTCACACCCTGTCGGCGCAGACCGAAGCACGACGTGATACCGCCCTGCCCCGCACCGATAATGGCCACATCCAGAACCGCCTTCCCGTCCCGCTCCTGCGTCAGGCTCCAGTTGCCGGTCGCATAGCGGATTTTCGCCAGATCCTCCCGCACACGCTCCGAAAGCGCAGCCAGAGCATCGACGGGAGAAACGGTGGATGTCATGTGGTCAAATCCCAAAAAACCGGTACGGACAAAGCAGCATCCGGACGCCGCCAGACCGTCTTTCCGCAACAAAATGACAGGTCACCTGTCGGTCGGGATAGTTTCATACCGTTGTAAGGGCGTATACTCCATAAAAACGCATCTCCCGTTCGCAAAAAGAGAGCAGTTATTTCATGCCTGTCTTCTCACGCTTCCTGCGTTACTTTCTTGCCGTTGCCCAGCACGGATCGATCCGCCGGGCCTCCGAACATCTGCGCATCGCCGCTTCGGCCATCGACCGGCAGATCCTCCAGGGCGAGGAATCCCTCGGCACCCCCTTGTTCGAGCGTCTCCCCACCGGTCTGCGCCTGACGGCGACGGGCGAACTCCTCTACGCCCATGGCAAGCAGTGGTCGCGGGATCTGACCAATATGTGCGTCCAGATCGAGGACATGCGCGGCCTGCGCCGGGGACAGGTGGACATCGCTGTCCCAGACGCCCTGACCCGCGGCTTCCTGCCCCGCCTGCTCCGCGCCATGCGCACGACCCATCCCGGCATCACCATCTGCACCCATGTCCTCGATAACAGCCGCATCCAGAATGCCCTGATCGACGGCTCGGTCGATGTCGCCCTGCTGCTCAATCCGACCCATGCGCGCGGCCTTCTGGTCCGGGCCCACAAGGATTTCCCGCTCGGATTCGTCTGCCTGCCGAACCATCCCGTTGCCGAACGCAAAAGCGCCCGCTTCAGCCTGGCCATGAACTATCCCATGATCATGCCCGAAGCCCCGCTCGCCCTTCAACGCCAGATCGAGATTCTGGAAATTGACAGCAATCTCGATATTCAGGCCGCTGCGACGTCCGACAATATCCAGATGATCAAGTCCCTGGTGCGTGAAGGTATCGGCCTTGGAATCCTGAGTGCGCTCGACGTCATGGACGAAGTTACCCGCGGCGAACTGGCCTTTATTCCCATTTCCAACCACGATCTCTCACCCCTGACACTAGCTTTGTGCGTCGATCACTCCCGCCAACTCTCGGGTGCCGCACGACTGGTGATTTCCGAGCTTGAGAAAGAGTTCCTGTCCCCCGCCGCGCAGTAACCTTGCAGCCCCTCGCATAACGCGGCCAATGGGAGACATAGACTGTCACATTTTTGCACCACCCTAAAAACGGCAATGCCCTGCCCTGCATTTTATCTTTGATGCAGATAGGCCATCCGTTTTACATCCACGTTTCGAATAAATACCGTTCCCAAAGTGAACCTTTCGTTTCGACAGGACAGGAGCCCGGCAGCATGAAAGACAACCGTTGGTCACCGGGCTACCGACGTCAGCTCCTTGCAGTCACCTGCCTTGCCGGCAGCGTCCTCGTCGCTTTCGGCACGAGCGCTCGCGCCGCGCAGGCAACGAAACATTCCGCTCCGCGCCACCATACGCCCGGCCGCAGCACGACGCGTCCTGCCACTACTCCGGTCCGCGCAAAGGCCGCCCCGCGCCCGCATGCGCTTGATGCCTCCGCTGCCGAAACGGTCTCCGTCACGTCGTCGCGCCGCGCCCTGAACGGTGGCGGTGGCATGATGCGCGTCGAGACGGCACCCCATGCTGTCCAGACCGTCAGCAAGCAGTTCATCGACATGCGCGCGCCGACCAGCACCGCGCTCGACCTGATCCAGAACCTGCCGAGCCTCAACGTCACCACCCCGGATTCGTCGGGCATGGAAGGCGGGCAGATCCAGTCCCGCGGCCTGACCGACCTCGACATGGGCCTGATGGTGGATGGAGCCCCTGCCGCAGCTGCCAAGTATCTCAGCGAAAACGTCGATTCCGAGAACCTCGAAAGCGTCAGCGTCACGCCGGGCTCTTCCGCAACCGACCTTCCCGTTATGTCGGCTGCTGGCGGCGTCATGGCCGAAGAAACGCGGACCCCCGCACAGAAGCGCGGCGGCCTGATCGATTTCTCTTACGGTACTAACAACCTGTCGCGCGAGTTCATCCGCCTCGAATCCGGCGAGATCGGCCATAGCGGCGTGCGTGGCTACTTCTCGTTCTCCAACACGCATGCCCGGTCGTGGATGGGTGCTGGCATCAACCAGCGCAAACATATCGATTTCGGCCTGCAGAAAGACTGGCAGAACGGTTCCAACGCCAAGTTCTTCCTGTCCTGGAACTCCGCTGACTTCATCATCGACAACTACCCGACCTCCGACCAGTTCTTCCGCTACAAGCACACCGGACAGGGCTACGGCCGCACGAACGACAAGACGAGCAACAACTACTGGGGCAACAATAACGATCACTGGAACCAGATTTTCATCTCGGCTCCGGTGCATATCGCCCTGCCCTCGCGCCTGTCGCTCGACATCCACCCGTATTTCAGCTTCGGGCAGGGCTGGGACGCCTCACCGGGCGGCACCACGACAGACGAGACCGGTGCCACACGCGGTCTGACCAATTACTTCCTGCAGAACGAATACCGCTCGGTCGGTACGGTCGCGAAACTCAACTGGGAGATCGACCGTCACAACACGTTCTCGGTCGGCTACTGGTATGAGAACACCCAGACGATCCAGTCCTACCCCACCAGCTACCAGATGCCGGATGGCAACGCGCCAAGCCCGAACAACGCAGCCTATCTGATTTCTGCTGGCGACAAGCAGACGGCAGGTTACGAAATCCACTCGCTGTTCGTGCATGACACCGCCAAGTATTTCAACGACCACCTGACGGTGGACGCCGGCTTCAAGTTCGTCATGACGAACATCTGGAACAAGGACTATTACGGCCGTCAGGAAGGCAACCGCACAGCGCCTCTGCCGCAGCTTTCAATCGGCTATCGCATCAACAACCACCATCAGATCTACCTGAATGTGGAAGGTGATTACCGTCAGCCCAGCGCGGTCGATCTCGGCTGGCTGTACACCAGCGTCGCAATTCCCAAGAACCAGTATTCCATCAAGGAAGAACTCGGTTACCGCTATCACGACGATCACATCATCGCCGATATCGCCTTCTTCAACTACAACGTCACGAACCGCATCGTGGACCAGTATATCGGCATGAACAGCTACAAGCCGTTCAATGTCGGAAACCAGCAGATGCGCGGATTTGACGTGATGGTCGCGGGCCGGCCCATCCACGGCTTCAGCCCCTATGCTTCCGTGGAATATCTGCACGCTTCGCAGGACAGCAACGTCTTCGATCCGTATCTGAACACGATGCTGCATTCCAAGGGCACGCAGGCTGTCATGGCCCCGCATGTCATCGCGAACTTCGGCCTGACCTATACCTACAAGGGCTTCTTTGCGAACGGCGCCGTGCACTATACCGGCCCGCAGTCCGTCAGCATCGCCGGCGACCAGCGCATCCCGGGTTATGTCACCGATACGCTCTCGCTGGGCTATCACTTCAAGCCGTTCATGTTCGCGAAGTCCCCGACCTTCCGCCTGAACTTTACCAACCTGACCGGCTCCGTCGTCCGCACCGGCGCCATGGGCGCGGTCTACAGCGCCAAGGACCCAAGCACCGTCTACAGCGGCAACATGGCGTCCTATACCGGCTACGGAAACTCTTTCATGGTCGCCCCGCGCTTCACCATGACCGGAACGGTCTCCACCGCCTTCTGATCCTGCGGGAGAGGGACCAATCCGGCTCCCTGTTCCAAACCCGGTCTCCTCCGCTGCGTTGCCGCAACACGGCCCGCACGAGTCCTCAAAGGACGGAGGAGATCCCCATGCCCCCCAGCAGTTTTCCCAGAAAGCAGTCTGCCTGTTCAGCCCTGCTTCTCGGCACGGTACTCACCCTCACACCACTGGCTCATGCGGCTCCGGTCCCGACCGAACCCGTGCAGAACCAGTCCGGTGTCACGATCATTCCAGGCTCGGACGCCGTGAAATGGCAGCCCGCGCCGCCCATGTTCCCGCATGGAACGAAAATCGCCGTCCTGACGGGCGACACCGGAAAGCCCGGGTCTTTCACTCTGCGCGTCATGATGCCCTCGGGCTCGTTCATTCCACCCCACACCCATAATCTGGACGAGATGCTTACCGTCATCAGCGGCAGTATCCAGCATTTCGTAGGACAGGATTTTTCCGCAGCACAGCAGCGCAATATGGGCCCGGGCGGTTTCGTGCATCTGCCGGTCAACGTGCCCCACGCCATCAAGGCCGGAAGCCAGGGCGCAGTCCTTCAGGTCTCAGGCATGGGACCATTCAGCATGGCCTATGTGAACACGCAGGATGATCCCCGCAACACGGGCCGCTGAAAACCACCGGATATGAAAAAACCTTGCTCCCGGCCCGGGAACAGGGTTTTCAAAACTCAGAAAAGCGGTGCGCTTATTTCCCGATCGTCGAGGTCACGATGCCCGGCGTCAGGATCTGCGGCAGAACGACGCCCTCCTGATGCGGCGCGTAATACATATAGAACGGCACGCCATCGCGCCCGTGGGCCTTGAGGAACGCAGCAATCGCGGCATTGCGGTTCGTCCAGTCCCCCTTGAGGAACACGATCCCGCGGGACCGGAAAGCCTCCTGAACGGACGGCACATCCAGCGCCACACGCTCATTGACCATGCAGGTAATGCACCAGGATGCCGTCATGTCGATGAACACCGGCTTTCCCTGCGCCCGAAGCTCCGCCAGACGCGCTTCGGAGAACGGTTCGACACCCGCTTCCACTGCCCCGGCTGCCACGGGAGCAGGCGCGGCCCGCAATCCCTGCGCCAGCGCCGCACCGCAAACCACGACGCATAGGGCTGCCACAACACGGCAGAACGCCACTGTCCCACGCCCCCCTTCCAGCATCGAACGCCGCTGTCCGACGCCGTAGATCCAGCCCGCAAAGCCGAGCAGCACAACGCCCCCGGCCGTCAGCGCCACGAACGTCACGCCCCGCTGGATCGCCGCGACCCAGAGCAACCACACACAGGTCGCAAACAGCGGAAACGCCAGAACCTGTTTGAGAATCCCCATCCAGGCTCCCGGCTTCGGCATCCGCGACGCCACGCCCGGAACCCCCGCCACCAGAATATACGGAAACGCCAGTCCCAGCCCCATCGCCAGGAACACCAGAACGCCCATCACCGGCGGTCCGCCCAGTGCGCCCGCAATCGCCACACCCATGAACGGCGCCGTGCAGGGCGTCGCCACAATGACCGCCAGCAGGCCCGTCATCATGTCACCACCGCGACCACCTCCGGTCTGCACCTGTCCCAGACGCCCGGCGCTGACTTCAAACACGCCCAGCAGATTCAGGCCCATCAGGAACAGCAGCCAGCAGACCCCGACCACAAATCCCGGCGACTGGAACTGAAAGCCCCATCCGGCCGCAGAGCCGGCCAGACGCAATCCGATCATGACGATGCCCAGAGCCGCAAACGCCCCCATCACCCCGATCGTATAGAACAGCGCACTCTGAAGCTGCATGCCCCGTCCGGCACCGCCCATTTTCGCCAGAGACAGCGCCTTCATCGCCAGAACCGGAAACACGCAGGGCATCAGGTTCAGGATCAGTCCGCCCACAAAGGCAAACAGCAGAACCCGAAGCCATCCCGCTCCCGTCGGTACCTCCGCACCCGATGCCTGATCCGCCTGCACAGGCGCAGGCGCAGAAGCCGCTCCTCCAACCGGACGCGCCTCAATCTGCAAGGGACTTTCCTGCCCCGCCGCATCCTTGAGCACGACAACACCCACAAGCGGCTTATCCCGATGCGCCGATTTCAGGAACTTCAGCCCCAGCGTCAGCTGCCCGTCTGACACATGCAGCTTCTGGTCCGCGACCTGATCGATCACCCCCCCATCCTGCGGCAGGAACCACGCCTGCGACACGGACGCTGCAGACAGCCCCTTACCCGAAAGCGTCAGAACACCATCGGCAGACACACTGGCCGCAAACGGGGATGTCACCGGCATGGCCGCATCTGCCTTGTGGAACAGGGCCGCCTGCGCCCCTTCCGGAGCATCCTGCGCCGAAGCTGGCAGCGTCAGCGTGAAATCACCACTTTCGGGAATGCAGACCTGCGCACAGACAAGCCACTCCCCATGCGCATGAAGCGTCGTGCCACTTGAACCCTTGAGAACCAAATCCTCCGGCAGCGTCGCCTCATTGACATAGGCGTAGGACATGAGGCCGCCCTCACTGATCCGCACCGGCACCGGCCAGTGGATCGGACCGCCCTTGCCCGTCGCCCCGCCATCAGCGGTCACATCCAGCGTCGGCGTATCCCCGGCATCGCCCGGATTGATCCAGTAGGTATGCCAGCCCGGCTTGAGCTGAAGCCGCAGCCCGACACGCAGATGCTGGTCCGGCCCGACCGCATCGCGATCCGTGACAAGCGTCGCGCTATCGTTCGCGGACGTGACAGGCGCACTCTCTGCCGCCAGCGCGGACGCAGACCCCAGACCAAGAAACCCTGCCAGAAGCAGGGCGGACACACTGAATACTCGATGCAAGGCAGGCTCATTCCAACAATCAGGACAGAGCCGCAACCATATCACTGACTGAAGCGGAAAACAGGACCTTTACGGTAGCCAAACCGCAAAAGCCCTGAGAACCGCCCGTTACGGGATCAGTCGTTCCGCCCGCAGACGGGTGAACAGATCGGTGAAAGAGTCCGGCGTGTACTGGTAATCCAAAAACCCGGCGCGGCGGCTCTTGCTCATATCCGTCACACATTCGACCGGCCGCCCCAGATCCGCATCCGTATGCCAGGCCGAGGCCAATCGCCCGATCCGGCTCTCCGTCAGACCATATTTCACGGCAATCTGCTCCCAGAGCTCCGCATCACCAGACAAGCTTTCCTCAAGCGAGGTCTCATGCCCCGGATAGGGTGCCGCCTCGATCCCGAACCATTCCGCCAGGCGCGGCCAGAGCCATTTCCAGCGCACCAGATCACCGTTCACGATATTGAACGCCTCGTTACGCCCCGCCGCAGACGTGGACGCCCAGAGCAGCTGTCGCGCCAGTTGCCGCGCATCCGTCAGATCGGTCAGCCCATCCCACTGCACCGGCGATCCCGGAAACACGAACGGCCGCCCGGTCTCACGGCAGATCGTCGCATAAACCGCCAGCGTGCTGCCCATGTTCATCGCATTACCGACCGCATAACCGATCACCGTATGCGGACGATGCACGCTCCACGAAAAGCCATGGCGCTCGGCTGCTTCGTACAGCGCGTCTTCCTGATCGTAATAGAAGTTCCGCAGATCCAACCGGGGCACTTCTTCCCGGAATGGCGTCACGGGCGGCTCTCCCGACGCATAGGCCTCGAACGGGCCGAGATAATGCTTCATGCCGGTTGTCAACGCTGCGTGAACCAGAAGCCCCGGCTCCGGCAACGCCGCGAACAGATTACGCACCATTGCCGCATTGACGCGGCAGTTCTCCTCCTCGGTCGCCTGACGCATCCAGGAGCAGAAGAAGGCATGGCTCGGTCGCAGATCTTTCAGCGCCTCCGCAAGCGACGACAGATCCAGCAGATCAGCCGCCACCGGCAGCACACCCGCCACATCATGGCGTGGTCGGCGCGCCAGACCATGCACCGTCCAGCCCTCGGCCACGAGACGCGCCGCAAGATTCTGGCCAACAATACCCGTCGCCCCGACCACCAGGGCGGTCCGGCTCGGTGTCACAGCAGGAACAGAAGAGGTCATGGGATTTTTCCTTTGCAGAAAACGGGGTCTGCTCCACATCTGATACGACATCCCCAATTCCACCAGACGGCACCTTTTCGTGTCCTGGTGACCAGAAGGTTCCCACTCCATGACATCGCCGCTGCCCGATCACTACCGTCAGGCACCTTTCGCCGAAGACTGTGCGCCGCGCCGGATTTTGAGGCTTTTCAGCGGCAAATGGACCACCATGATCCTGCACACGCTGCATCTTCTGGGCGGTACGGCCCGCCCCGGAAAGCTCCAGCGCAGCATCCCCGACCTGTCGAAAAAAATGATGACCCAGACGCTTCGTGATCTTGAATCGCAGGGCCTCATCCGCCGCAATGTCCGGCAGATCATGCCACCCCATGTGGATTACAGCCTGACGGAACTCGGGCAGACCTTCGTGGAACCCGTCGAGCTTCTCTATCACTGGGCCATCCGCAACGCCGATGCGCTCGACCGGCTCGCACAGCACGAGGCCTCCACATCCGAATAGGCCGCCCACGTGAAGAGGGCAGGACAGGGCCGCCGCCTTGTGCCATGTTTGCGTCAACAAACTGTGCCCTGTGCATGTCACAAACCCCACTCCAGAACGCGTACTCTGAAGGACTCTCCAGACCGATGCCGTTGATACCCCGTCCCGATCCCGCTTCATTCTCCGCGCCACGGACCGGACGGTCCCTCCCCGGTATCCTTCTCTTTCTGGCCCTCAGTCTTCTGACGTCTCTGGCGCCCGCCATGGCGGCTGACAGCACCACGACCACGACGGACGCTCCCCTCAACAAGCAGGAAGCGCAGCAGCTCCTCAACGTCCTGAACAACCCCAAGGAGCGGGAGTCCTTTACCCATACTCTCTCCCTGATGGCCCGCGGACTTCAGGTCGAGGCACCCGCCACAACACCGGCACCAGCAGCTCCGGTTGCAGCTGCCCCCAAAGCGGCCCCTGCAAAAGCCGTGCCCGCCAAACCGGTCGCCGAAGTCCCGCCCGACATCCATACCGGTCTGAGCAGCATCCGCCTTCAGGCTTTCGGTTACCTGCATAATTTTCTCGGACTGTTCAGCGACCTTGCGATCGTCGGACACTGGGCCCACAGGATGCTCGCCTCGGCGGACAGCCGCACCACGATCCTGCACGCCTTCGGAGGCGGCCTCATCGTCATGCTGTGCGGCATCGCCCTGGAACGGGTTGTCGCTCTCAGCCTCCGCAAGCCGCTCCGGCAACTCACGCAGAATGCCGAGAACCGCGAACAGCGCAGCGCAGTTGCGACCGAAGAAGACACACCGCAGGAACCCATCGTCGATGGCTCCAGCCAGACCCGTGCCGCCGACCAGCGGCGACAGGTCGAAACCCTGCGTTTCCTCGCCCGCGTACCCTACGCGCTGGGACATTTCGCGCTGAAGGCCGTCCCAGTCCTCGCCTTTCTGGCCGTGGCCTATCTCGCCATTCTGGTCTTCCCCTGGAATGAGAAGACCGACAATGTCATCATGACGCTGGCCAACTGCTACGCCGCTGCCCGCTGCCTGTATCTGTTTGTCGAAACCGGCTTCGCGCCACGTTCCCCCACCATCCGTCTCCTGCCCGCCACGGATGCCACAGCCTTCCTGCTGACCCGCTGGTGGAACGTACTCGTCGCCGCTCCCGCCATCATCTTCTGCCTCTCCACACTGGGTGGCCAGTTCAACCTGTCACCGCGCGGCACGGATGCGATGATCCGCGGCGTGGTCCTGATCGAACACATCCTGATCGCCGTCTTCATCTGGCGCATCCGTCATCTCGTCAGCCGCGCCCTGCAACCCCGCGCCGTGCCTGATACCGCGATGTGGACGTTCCTCGTGGCCCTCACCCGGCTGTGGTGGGTCCCGGCCATGTTCCTCGACATATCGCTGTGGATCGTCTGGGCCGCGCACCTGCCCGGCGGCTATCGCTGGATTCTTGATACTACCGGCATCACCATCGGCATTCTGGTCGCTTCCCGGCTCGTGGCGGTTCTGGCCTACGGACTGCAGGACCGTTTCTTCCGGATTAATCCAACCCTGACCGAGCGCTTCCCCGACCTCCAGAAGCGCGCCGACCGCTACTATCCCTTCGCCCGCAGGATCCTGACAGGCGTCCTCCTGTTCCTGACCCTGATCGCCATGACAGAAGCCTGGGGCCTGCCCACATTCGGCTTCTTCGTGCACAACGCCGTCGGCCGTCACCTGATGGACGCCGTCCTGACAATGCTGGTCGCCCTCAGTGTGGCCGTGACGATCTGGGAAATCATCAACGCCTTTCTCGGCCAGCAGCTCACCCGTTTCGAGAAGTCGGACCAGATGTCGCGCGCAACCCGCCTGCGCACGGTCCTGCCCATCATCCGCACCGTCCTGCTGGCGATCATCATCATCATCGTCGCAGTTACGACACTCTCGCAGATCGGCATCAACGTCACCCCGCTGCTCACCGGTGCAGGCATCATGGGTGCCGCCATCGCCTTCGGTTCGCAGAGTCTGGTCAAGGACTTCATCACGGGCTTCTTCATGCTCGTGGAAGATGCCATCCAGGTCGGTGACTGGGTGACAACCGGCGGCGTCTCGGGGACGGTGGAGAACCTTTCGATCCGAACGGTGAAGGTCCGCGACATCAACGGCGATCTTCACATCATCCCGTTCTCGTCCGTCTCCTCGATCGCCAACACCGCTCGGGGCTACAACCAGGTCATCGTCAAGCAGCAGCTCGACCTCTCCGAAGACCTGCCGCGCGTGACGGCCATCATGGCCAAGACGCTCAAAGAGATGCGCGACGACCCGGTTTTCGGTCCCATGATCCTGTCGGACTATAACGATCTGGGCGTAGACAACAGCGACAGCGGCGGCGCCACCCTGCTCGGCAGCTTCCGCACGACTCCGATGATGAAATGGAAGGTCAAACGCGAATTCTACCGCCGCATCACCAATCTTCTCGCGGCCGCGAACATCAAGTTCTACACTGGCACGTCCTACTTCACGACGCCGCCCGGCAATGCCATGCGCATCGCCGCGGACATCAATCTGCCAACCCCGGCCAACGACGCGCCCCCGGCCGCCGCAAAGCCGGAGCAGCCGGTTCAGGACAATGACAAACCTGAAACCAGCACTCCGGAATGACTTTATGACCGGCCTTCAGTGAAGGCCGGTCACCTGTCGCCATGTCCATAATTGTTAATGAATTAAATAAAGTCTTGCATTAACCGGCCCGGGGGCTCATTCTGTCCCCCACATTATCGAGAACCCTCCTCCCGGTTCCCGCAGACGATTTCCCGGCCCGACCTTCCTGCGGCCCCGCATCGCCCGCCAATCGGCGAGGATCATGCCAAGGAATCCAGTGATGTCTCTTGTCCTGGTCTCATCAGATTCGTCCGCCCCCGATCAGAAAACCACCCCTGCGACTGACCCCGGCGCCACGCCAATGGTCCGCCCCGATCCGGCCGCACTGGCCGAGAAGAACCGTCAGGAAGAGCGGGTCCTGAAAAAGCGCTTCATCGGCATGGTCCTCGGCCTCGTGTTCGCGCATGTCTATGTCGCGCTCGCGCTCGCCTATTCCTACATGGACGACCACAACCATCTGCACACATGCTGGCTTCCCCTGCTTGGCGCCTTCATCTGCGGGATGATCTTCGTCTTCCACGTCTCGATCTCGTAACAAGGAGAGGCCCCATGACCCGTACCGTCCGCCACGCATGGCTCCAGCCCTTCCTGTCCACGACATTGTGGACCCTCGTCCTGATCGACATCGCCGTCATGACCTATCTGGAAAATCAGGATTTCTTCAGGGATTACGCCGGCTGGGCCTGGCCCTCCGTCCTGATCACCGGGATCATCGGCTATTTCATCGGCCCCGCGATCGATCGCTTTTTTTCCAGAAAATCCTCCAACGCCAACAGACCGTAAAGCACGCAGGGTCGGAGCAGCTGTTCAGACAGCCGTATCTCTGCCACCGGGAAAGTCACCGATTTCAGGAGGATAAGCATGATTGCTCCAGGAGCAAACGGCATCACACGATATGCTCACCTGATCCGGACCCGGAAGTACGTTGCGGTGATCTCGATGGATAACCGGGGAGGAAGTTTCTTCTCAGTCACCGGATGGTCAACCTTCATTGACCGCAAGGACGCCACGCCGGAATGGATTGGAGAAAATCTTCGGAGAGCCCTCGAGACAAGCCGTGATCTTTTCATGGAATGGGGTGGTTACCCGCTTCCGCAAGACAAGATTGATGCGGAAAAGAAGAAATCCGGCCCGCTCTACATGGAATTCTGGGGCCGGGTTCGGGAAAAATACGGCTTCAAGGACTGGCGCGATGCGCAGACCAAGTCGGCCCTGGTCTTTGTCAAATGGGAGTGCGAACAGACAGATCAGGTGCGGTTTGCCGCTTCCAGAGGAAGAGGGGCAAGTCATTCAGCCTGGTATACGAACGAAAACGAGGGAAAAGTCTTCCACGCCTCGATCACTGCCAGCGATCAGGAGTTCGGAGAGGTCGCCCTACAGACCCTTGACGTCTGCCGTCCCAACTACCTGTAAAGCCGCACCCAATAAAAAAGGGAGACAGAACGCCTGCCTCCCTTTCCTGATCCATCAATCCCACAGACCTTACCGCAGAATCCCCGTATGCCCGACGCTGTAGCGGCCCGGCTGCGGCCAGACCGTCAGGCCATGCGGCTCAGCACCCACCGGGATCTTGCGCATCGCACCCGTATCGGTATCGATCGCATAGACCACATCATCAAACCGTCCCGACAGCCACAGCAGCTTGCCGTCCGCGCTGACATTGCCCATGTCCGGGCTGCCGCCACCAGGGATCATCCAGGTCTTGATGACCTTGTCCGTCGCGAAATCAATGATCGACACGCCACCCGGACCATGCTTCGGACCATGGATGCGATGTGACCCACGATTGGCGACATACATCAGCTTGCCGTCACGGCTCGGATACAGGCCATGCGTGCCGATACCCGTCGGGATGAAGCCGGTCTCCGTGAAGGAGTCCCCGTCCACGACGAACACGCCATCCGCCATCATGTCCGCCACATAGAACTTGTGACCATCCGGCGCCGTCAGAATGTCCTGCGGCATGCCACCCTTGGACAGCTTCAGCATCCCGATCATCTTCAGGTTCACCGTATCGACCTTGGCGACATAACCGCCGAACTCGCAGGTGAAGATCGCGTATTTGCCGTCGATGGAGAAATCGGCGTGATTGACGCCCTTGCATTCCGGCGTCTCGACGGAGCCCTTCAGCTCCATCGTATGCGGGTCGCGGAAGTCCAGACGCTTGTGCGCTTCGGCCACCGTAATCGCGTATTTCCCGTCCGGCGTGAAATACATGTTGTACGGATCATCCACGGCAATGGACGGGCCCGGCTTGGCCGTCGCCGGATTGATCGGCGTGAGCGACCCGTCCGGACGGCCTTCGCTGTTATTCGTCACCCACAGCATCCGCAGATCCCAGGATGGCACCACATGCTGCGGCGAATGTCCCACCCGGAACGTGTCCACAACCTGAAAAGACACCGGATCAATGACAGACACATTGTCCCCGCGCAGGTTCGGCACATAGACGCGCGCCGGGTCCTGAGCAATCGCCGGTGAGATGTGGGACGGCGTCGTCTCACTATAAATATTCTTCGGATCGATCACCGGCGGCATGCCCGGGATGGTCTGGATGCCGGAGGCCGGAACCGGGACTGCAACAGGAGCAGAGGCATCAGCCGGAACCGGCACCATCGGGGCGCTCGGGGAATATTCCTGCGCATGGGCCGCGGCAGCTCCCAGCAGCGTCATCGCCACCAGAAGAGGAGTCTTGAATGTCATGGATGGCTCCTTTGGAAAGACTGGATTGCCGCAACCGCGGTCCGGATCTGCATGTCCGTGCCGATCCGGCCGAGCCCGGCCGATGCGCGCCGCGGATCGCCACCATAGACGCCCTCGGCCGCACCCGGTTTCGGAGCCGTACGCAACGCATCCTGACGCACAAGCGACGGATCAACCGCCAGCATCAGCGACGTATCGCTCAGCTCCGCATGAAGCCCCACCTCTGCCCCATGTCCCTGCGCACGCAGGGCATCGGCATACTGGTGGGGAACAACTTCATAGTAATCGCGCAGGTAAAGCACGGCGGCCTGACCTTTCCAGGCCCGGTTCAGCTCCTGCGCCACCTGCGCCATGAAAGACTGGTATCCGCCGTGGTCGCCCAGCAGCACGATCCGCTTGAAGCCCTGAACGCGGAAACTCTCCGCAGCCCCCTTGAGCAGCCCTTCGAACACAGCCGGCGGCACGGAAATCGTGCCCGGAAACTTCATGTGAGACGTGCGCGGGCTCGTCGAACCCTCCGGCACATAAGCCACAACAGGGGCCACCAGCGTATGCCCGGCCTGAACCGCAATCGCGTCGGCCAGAACCTGCGCCCGCACATTATGCTTGCCGACCGCCATATAGGGGCCGCTCTGCTCGGTCCCGCCCACGGGAATGATGATAGTATCCGTTCCCGCCTTCACATCCCGCGCCACCTCGGTCCAGCTCCGGCAGGCGAACTCGGCTTGAAGTGCTGTTCCGCTGCAATGCGGCGGCGTCTCCAGCACGGCCTGCGCCCGCACAGCCGGGACAGACAGCCCCATCCCCACACAGAGCAGGGCGACACGACAGGACAGGCGACGGAGAAACAGCATCAGGGCCGGGACATCTCTTGTAATGGCTGCCTTTCCCTACTCCATCTGCCCCCCTTTTTGCCAGAGGCGCCTTTTCCGGAACCTGCGTCTTTCCGCAACCGGATCATGCAGTATAAGACACTATGGCTTTTCCGATTTCCTACGATCCCGATCCCGTCGACAGCGCCGCCCACCTGATCCAGGTCGCGCTCACTCCCGTCTTCATGCTCTCGGGCATCGGCACGCTCATCAACGTCTTCAACACACGCCTGGCCCGCGTTGCCGATCATCTCGAAGACGTCCGCAAAAAGCTCAGCACACCCGCTACGGATGATGCTCCGGCCGACCCGCTCAACACGCCCGAACGTCTCCGCAGCCAGCAGACCCGCCTGCACCGCCGCGTCTTCGTGCTCGACGCTGCGATTCTCCTGAACGCCATCGGTGGCGCATCGACCTGCGGCGCGGCCATGGCGCTGTTTGTCGGCTCGATCCGGGACGCTTCGACGTCAGCATGGCTGCTTGCACTTTTTGGCATAGCTCTCGCCTGCACCGTTGGATCGCTCATGTTCTTCCTCGCCGACACTCTTCTGAGCTGGCACGGTCTGCGCCGTGACACGGACCTCAGCCTCGATGCGGAATAGCCTTCCACGCAATTTTATTTCAAAAACCACCCGGATTGGTACTCTTTCCCGAAAGAAATGCTGATCTGCAAGCTTATCCCGCTTTACTTCAACAAAAGCGAAATTGTCTCCTTCCGGAAACAAAAACAGCGTCTCCGCAAAGAAGGCGAAAGTTTAAAATGCATTTATGCACGGAATGCAGGGCTGACCCTGCATCTGTATTTATTGCTTTGGACCCCGATTCTGGAGTTTCTCCCGCTGCACGCCGCAAGACGGCAAACAGAACCACACGGAGATTTTCCAAATGACGTCCATGACCCTGATCCACCTGATCGGCCTTCCCACCAGCCTGCTCGCACAGTTCTCGATGGTTGCCTTCGTTCCGATGATCGGCGCCCTGATGATCGCTACGGTCGCTTCCGACCGCGTTTCCGAGAGCTGATCACAGTCATCTCGGGACAAGCCCGGCCATCGTGCCGGGCGTCCCGCTCCTGATCGTTTCCGGCTGACGCGTCTCGCGTTCAGTGACGGACCGAGAGATAGGAGTCCGGGTCCAGCCGGCGGCGCCACAGATCGCACAGCCAGCAGAAACTGATCCCAACCAACATCCCGACCGATGTCGACCCGACCCAATGCGTCGGCAGAAACGACATCATGACGCCCGCCAGACCGGCGATCGTCCAGTTCATCGTTCCCATCAATGCCGAAGCCGCGCCCGCCTGATGCCCATGATGCGTCAGTGCCAGAATGCCCGCATTCGGTCCGATGAAGCCCAGCGAGAATGTCGTGCACCAGATCAGCGTGCACAGGATCCACGGATCCTTCGGTCCCGCAAAGCCCGCCAGACAGACCAGAACAGCCAGAACACAGAACACCAGCACCGCCAGCATCCCGAACTCCATCACTCGCGTGAACAGGAACCGGTTGGCCAGCCGCGCATTGATCTGCGAGCCAAGAATGAAGCCCACGCCGTTCAGCCCGAAGAAAATGGCGAACAGATGCGGCGAGAAATGCAGGATGCCCTCAAACAGTGCCGGCGCGTTCGACAGATAGGCAAACATCGTGAACGTCCCGAAGCTCACGACCATCACCGCCGAACAGAATAGCGGCTCCCGCAACAGATCCCGGTAACGCGCCACCATCCCGCTGACCGGCAGGGCAAAGCGCCGCTCCATCGGCAGCGTCTCGGGCAGCAGACAGAGCGTCCCAAAGAACATCACAAGCCCGAACGCCACATTCGCCCAGAAAATCAGCCGCCAGTTCCCAAGATCCAGCAGGAAGCTCCCGATCGACGGTGCCAGCAGAGGCCCCAGTCCGAAAATCAGCATCAGCTGCGACATGAGCTTTACACCCGCCGCCCCCGTCGCCACGTCGCGCACCATGGCACGCGGTGCAACCGAGCTGATCGCTCCGCCCAACGCGGCCACGAAACGCAGCACACAGAACATGTGAAAGCTGTTCGTCAGAGCCAGCCCAACGGATGCCGCCGCATATACCACCAGCCCGCATAGCAGCGGCAGCTTGCGCCCATAGCGGTCACAGAGCGGTCCCAAAGTGAACTGTCCGATCGCCAGCCCTGCCAGCCAGGCCGTCAGCGTCAGCTGCGCCGATCCGGCCCCATGCCCCAGATCATGCTCCAGCGCCGGAAATGCCGGCAGATACATATCTGTCGAAACGGGTCCCAGAATGAAGATCACGCCGATCAGCACACGGGTCAGGGCATTCATCCCCGGCGGGGACGTCTGTTCGGAAAGTGACGAAGCGGACACGCAGGCACCATGACTGGACTATCAGAAAACCGAAAACGGGCTTCCCCTGCTGGAGAAGCCCGTTTCCATACTCAACGCCTTTTTGCCCAGACTGACCAGCCCCGAATTCAGGTCTGGCCAGTGACTTCGGACAGGAACGCAGACCTTACTTCGGCCAGTTGGCCAGAATGTCCGTCTTCACGTTCTGCGGAAGACCGACATAGTCGAGGCGGGCATTATCCGCGTCGCCATGCTGGAAACCCCACGTAAAGAAGTCACGAACGGCCTTGCCGGACTCCTTCTGGGCGGCGTCGACCGGCACCAGAACGAACGTCGCCGTCACGATCGGCCAGGAAGACGCGCCATCCGTATCCAGCAGGTTCACTGCATAGTGATCGGCATGGGTCCAGTCAGCGGCCTTTGCAGCTTCTGTGAAGCTGGCCAGAGTCGGCTCGACGAACGCACCGCTGTGGTTCTTCATCTTGGCGATGTTGAGATGGTTCTGCGCGGCATAGGAATACTCGACGTAACCCACGCCACCTTCCGTCTGGCGCACCATGGCGGCGATGCCGTCATTGCCACGCGCGCCCGAACCGCCCGGCCATGCGATGGATGTACCGGCGCCGAGCTTCTGCTTCCAGGTCGGGGAAACCTGCGACAGATAGGACGTGAAGACGAAGCTCGTACCCGAACCATCGGCACGGTGGATCGGTGCGACATCCGTGTCCGGCAGCTTCAGACCCGGGTTCAAGGCCTTGATGCGGTCGTCATCCCAGGTCGTGATCTCGCCGTCATACAGACCGGCCAGCGTCGGGCCATCGAGACGGAGCTGTCCCGGAGCAACTCCCGGCACGTTTGCCACGACCACGATGCCGCTCATGACGGTCGGGAACTGATACAGCTTTTCCTTGGCCAGACGGTCGCCGCTCATCGGCTTGTCGGACGCACCGAAATCAACCGTGCGGGCAATGACCTGATCCTGACCGGCGCTGGAGCCCACGCTCTGGTAGTTCACGGCAATACCGGCCTGACTCTTGGCCGCCGTGCCCCACGCACCATAGATCGGTGCCGCGAAACTGGAGCCTGCGCCAGTGATGTCCGCAGCCTGTGCCGACGACACGAACGGGGTCATGGCAGCAGTGCCAAGGGCCGTGGCAACAAGAAGACCGAATAGCGGAGCTCTGCTCTTGATCATGGGAATCCCTTATGGGGCGTGAAAACTGCGCCCTTAGTAACGCCGACCAGAAAACAGAAACAGTAGGCCATGCGTGATAGTTTCATGACACGGTTCAGACATCGGGCAGTGCCAAAATGTCACACCCCTGCTTTTGCAAAACGCCAGCACACCCGGCTGTCGCAACAAAACTGACATACACAATCTGGAATCCGCAGTTTCCCGCGCCTCCAGCCTGGACTGTCATGGAACTGTCATGTTCCCGTCATGAAACCTTCCCATTATTTCAAAATACGAATCAGATACCTGAACTGCGGAACACACGCCCTCCCCAGAAGGACGCACCGCAGCAATGGTTTTTTCTTTTCGTCGGACCACGGCCCTCTTGGCCACAACGACCCTGGTTTCACTTCTTCCTCTTTGTGGCCATGCCCGCGCCGCCGACCAGATGCAGATCATGGAACGGCAGATCCAGGCCATGCAGGCACAGCTCTCTACAATGAAGAAAGAGCATGCCGAGGAAGTCAAACGCGCCCGCGCCGTTCTGGCCCGTCAGCGGGAAGAAGCCGAAAACAATCCTTACGCCCAGCGCGGCCGCTATATCGGCCAGCCTCGTCAGGCAGCCCAACCCCTGATCAGCGTCCGTCAGGCCAAGCCGGGTGCGGATGATGGCCGTCCGCCGTCAGACCGCGCAGACGTATCCTCCTGGTCCGACTTCCAGCGCGCCACCGCGCAGGACGAGGAAGTCACGGTCGGCGGCATCAAGGTCGGCTTCCCGGGCGGTCGCCCGACGATCCAGTCCTCCGACGGCGCCTACGCCCTGTCGATCGGCCTCGCCTATCATGAAGACTTCGGCGGCTTCTTCAATTCCGGACCGCGCGCCGGTGAGACACGCGGTGCCTTCAACGGCTTCACGTCCAACCAGCGCCGCCTGCGTATTCCGTTCATGTTCCGCTACAAGAACTGGGTCGCAGCCGTCACGCCCGATTTCGGCGCCAACCATAACGACGGTTATGTCGGCCTCTATGAAGGCAACCTGAACTACACCGGTCTGCACAATACGGTCCTGACCGTCGGTTACTTCCAGCCGCGCGTGACCGAGGAAGACTCCGAAAGCTCCAACGACTTCTTCACGCTCGAGCGTCCGAGCATCACCGATATGGTGCGTAACATCGCCGCAGGCGATGCCCGCTTCAGCGTCGGTGGCCTGCATTACGAGAAGCGCTGGTGGGTCGCCGGTTATTTCACGGGTCAGGAATGGGGCCATCGCAACGCCTCTGACATGAGCTCCACCTATTACGGTGGCGGCAGCGGCTCCACGGTCGACAGCCAGACCGGTGCCACCCTGCGTGTCGCCGGCCGTCCGGTCGTCACCAAGGACGTGGACCTGCATATCGGCGCCTCGGCGATCTCCGCCTTCAAGGTCGCATGTAATACAGGCACCGACCCCAATCACTGCACCCGTTCGACGTCCTTCGGACAGCGTCCTGAGTTCGACATCGGTGAAGCCAATCTGGCTGCCACGGGTGGTATCAGCAACGCCGCACAAGTCTGGGCCGCCGGTCCGGAACTGGGACTTCGCTGGCGTCGCCTGATCGTCAAGGGCGAGTACTATCACGTTGGCGTCCAGCGCTCGGCTCCGGGCCTGAAATCCGCCAGCTTCCAGGGCTGGTACGGCTCCGCCGCCTACACCCTGTTCGGCAACCCGCGCATGTACAACATCAAGGAAGGCGCGTTCGGCGCTCCGGGTGTAAAGGCTTCCGAAGAGTTCAACCCGGCCCTCAACCAGTGGGGTGCACTTGAAGTCGTCGGCCATTACAGCGTCATCGACCTCAACAGCAACCTTAACGACGCCAACGCCAAGAACGTCATCCGCGGCGGTCAGCAGACCGTCTGGACCGGCGGCCTGAACTGGTACCCGAACCGTCACTTCCGCCTGATGCTGGACTACAGCCGCTTCATCGTGTCCCGCAGCAACCAGGCCACCAACACGGCCGGCCGCACCGGCAACTCGATTGCAGCCCGTATCCAGGCCGCTTTCTAAACAACACAACCACCCTCTCCTGAACTCCGGTTCAGGAGAGACCTCTCATTTCCAACACCATTGCGTGCGCACCCGCATTCCCGATTGCGGCTCACGCCTCGCAGACAGCATTCTTTCTGTTCCACAACGAAAGAACCGGCTGATGCGTCAAAATCCCCGCTCCTTCCTGTTCGTCGCGATGGCCACAGGTGCCTTTGCGTTCTCCAGCATGACTGCCCGCGCCCAGTCCGTTTCGCAGTCGCACATCATCACCAGCCAGAAACTCGACTGGTCCACCGCCACTGCCCTGGCCTCCGAAGCCGTCCGCATCTGCGCCGCACAGGGCTATTCCGTCACCGCCACCGTCGTGGACACGACCGGCCATGAACAGGCCGTCATCAAGGGCGACACCGTCCCCCTGCAATCGCTCTCTGTCTCCTACCGCAAGGCCTATACGGCCTATTCCTACGGTCTGGCCTTCAACAAGAATACGACCAGCGAACTGATCGCCGCAGGCGTCACAGGCCCCGCAAACGGTGCCCTGAACACAATCCCCGAAGTCCTTTTCGTCCCCGGTGGCGTCACCCTGCGCCGCACAAGCAACCACGCCATCCTTGGCGGACTGGGCGTGTCCGGCGCGCCGGGTGGAGACAAGGACGAAGCCTGCGCCCTGCATGCCGTCGAAAAATTCAGGAATACCTTCCAGTAACAAAGCCTTTCCGACCAAAAACCGGAAGTGACAGAGGCTCTTCTACCAGAAGTCTTTCTGTCGTTCCTTTCACCCGGCTCCAGTCTTTCTGGCGGAGTTTCCTTTTATGAATCATGCCGGTATTGTCCGGCCACACTGAAGGCTTCCTGAAAGACTGTCTCTTGCTGCGCTGGTTTCTGGTTTCCATCCTGTCCCTCACCGTTCTTCTTCTGGCCCTGTTCGGCGCAGGATGGATCTGGATCGACCACAAGGACCTCGCCGCCTTCGCCACCGCGAAGCTGGAAAAGAAGCTCGACCGCCCCGTCCATATCGGCGCCCTGCATGTTCATCCCGGAACCTGGCTGACGATCGAGGCCGATGACGTCTCCATCGCCAATATCGCCAGCGGCACGCGCCCGCAGATGATCACGCTCGGCCATCTCGGCGCGCAGGTCCGCCTGACCTCCCTGATCTGGGGTCCGCCCGAAGCCCGCAATGTCGTCATCTCGAAGTTCTCGGGCCTGTTCGAGCGCACGCCGGCGCATCTGCCCAACTGGCGTTTCGGCCCCCATCAGAACGAACCACGCCCCCCGCTCTCTCCCGAAGAACGCGCCAAAGCCAACGCTGCGCCAGATCTGCACGACGCTCCGGGCCTGCGCAACGCCACAATTCTCGACAGCGACGTCACCTACCGCTCGGCCAATGGGGCGTCCTACACGGCCACGCTCGAAAAAGTTGAACTCGCCTCAATCAGCGACACCAGCCCGTTCACCATGACGCTCGCAGGCGCCTATAATGGCACATCCGTAAACATTTCCGCCGAAATGGAGCCCATCCGCGAGCTCCGCAAAACGCCTCAACGCCCTTACGGCACCAAGGCCCATGTCACGTCCGGCGACATGACCTCGGACTTTACGGGCACTCTGACAGACCCGATGGATTTCGACGGCGTGGAAGGCCATACCACCGTCACCACGCCCACATCCGACACGCTGTTCAGCGTCGCCGGCATGAAGGGTGACCATGCCCCCGTCAAACTGACGCTGTCCGGCGATTTCAGCCATTCCGGCGATGACTGGCATTTCCGAAAGGCGAACGGCACCATCCAGACCAGCACGATGGAAGACGGCGACTTCACGCTTGTCGAAGGCAGTCACGGCAAACCCGATGACGTCACGGCCAAAATCGGTTTTGGTCGCCTCGACATCAACGGCCTGATGCCCATCCTCGCGCCTTCCGGCTCAAAAGGCAGCAAGAAGAGCCCGTCCACGACCCATGCCGACCTGCTGCTCCTGACCCCACCCGATCCGGACCCGCTGGTCCATTTCGATCTTGCCGCCAGACAACTGATCTACAACAAACTCGATTTTGCAAACCTGAAGATCCAGGCCGCCCAGATCCCCAACCGTATCGACGTCCCCGTCCTGCGTCTCGGTTATGTCGGTGCCTCACTGAGCGCCAACGGCCATATCGAAGCCGATGGAAAGTCCTCCCGCATCGCCGCCGAAGTCGCCCTCACCCACGGCGACATCGATCGCCTGCGACGCGTCGCAGGTCTCGCGCCCGTTCCCGTTCAGGGCACGTTGAGCCTGCGCATCACCGCCAGTGCAAACAACGTCCACACACTCAACGAAGCCATGAGCCGTGCCGACCTGACGGCTGCAGTCAGCATGGAAAAGGGTGAGATCGCCCGTGAGATCGTCGAGGCCGCCTCGATGGATCTGCGCCTGCTGTTCCGCCACGCCAAGGGCGTGACCCCGATCACCTGCCTGCTCGGCGTCCTGCAGATGCATCAGGGCATCGGTGTGGTCGTGCCGCTCCGTCTGCGGACCGGTGCCGGCACGATCGCCGCCAAAGCGAATTTTGACCTTAACCGCAGATGGCTTGATATCGTCTTCGCCAGCCGCCCCTTCTCCACCAGCTTCTTCGCCCTGGACGTGCCCGTCCGCGTCAGTGGCCGCTTCGACGCCCCGATCCTTTCCCTGGCCAAATGGTCCAAGGAAGGCCGGACCATGCTCGCGGATTCAAACGAGGTCACGAACCTCCCGCCCGTCCTGCAGGGCTTTGCGGCATCTAATGCCTGTGCACGCCCCACGCGCTGAGGCCGATTTGCACCCCATCCTGCCCCCGGCTATGCACGTCGGACCGTAAAGAAGAGGGTCCCAATATGCGTATTGCAATGGTCGGTGGCGGATATGTCGGTCTCGTCTCGGGTGCGTGCTTCGCCGAGTTCGGCGCCGATGTCGCCATCGTGGAACGGGACCCGAAAAAGCTTGCCGCCCTCACCGCAGGCAGCATTCCCATCTACGAACCCGGACTGGACACCCTCGTTGCCAGCAATGTCGAAGCCGGACGCCTGACGTTCGGAAACGACCTCGATGCGGCCATGAGCGACGCAGACGCGGTCTTCATCGCGGTCGGAACGCCCACGCGACGTGGGGATGGGCATGCGGACCTGACCTATGTCTATGCCGCGGCTGAAGAAATAGCCCGCGCCGCCAGAACGGATCTGCTGGTCGTCACGAAGTCCACAGTGCCGGTGGGCACAGGCCGTGAAGTCGCGCGCATCCTGCGTCAGACCCGCCCGGACCGGACTTTCGATGTGGCCTCCAATCCCGAATTCCTGCGCGAAGGCAATGCCATCGCTGACTTCATGCGTCCGGACCGCGTCATCGTCGGCATTGACCGTTCAGGACCGGACGGTGGCGCACGGGCACAGGGACTGATTGAACAGCTTTATCGCCCGCTGCTGGCCATTCAGGCCCCGATTGTCCTGACGGATCTGGAAACGGCCGAACTGACCAAATACGCCGCCAATGCCTTCCTGGCGATGAAGGTCACCTTCATCAACGAGATGGCCGATCTGTGCGAAAAAGTCGGCGGCAACATCCATGACGTCGCACGCGGCATGGGCCTCGACCAGCGGATCGGCAGCCGCTTCCTCAGCCCCGGCCCGGGCTATGGCGGCTCCTGCTTCCCCAAAGATACCCGCGCCCTGACCGCCATCGCACAGGATGCTGGCGCACCCACAAAGCTCGTGGAAGCTACGGTCGCCATTAATGAAGCCCGCAAAACGGGCATGGCCGAACGCATCATCGCTCAGGCCGGTGGCAGCCTTGAAGGCAAGACCGTCGGCATCCTTGGCCTGACGTTCAAACCCGACACGGACGACATGCGCGAGGCCGCCTCCCTGCCCATTCTAGCCCGTCTGCATGAGGCCGGCGCTACCCTTCAGGTTTTCGATCCCGAAGGCATGGATGCGGCCCGCACCCTCCTGCCGGAAAATGTGCGTTATTGCGACGATGCGCTGGCCGCCGCCCAAGATGCGGACGTTGTGGTCGTTCTGACGGAATGGAACATGTTCCGCGCGCTCGACCCTGCCCGGCTGCGCGGCGCCATGCGTGGCAATGCCATCGCGGATCTGCGCAATATCTGGAGCCCCGACCTCATGCGTGAGGCCGGGTTCGATTACCGCTCGATCGGTCGCCCTTAAGAAGCCGCGTTACTGGGCCCGGGCTTCGGCCCGGGCCGCCGCGCGATCCACCGGCGCGAATGTTCCGTTCCGCAGGCGCCGCTCCAGCTCCTCAAGCGACTGCCCCTTGGTCTCGGGGACGTAACGCAGCACAAACCAGAACGCGAAGGCATTGACGGCCGCAAACAGCCAGAACGTCCAGCCTGCACCCAGCATCTGCACCAGTGACAGCGTGGTCAGGGAAATGATCAGATCCGCGCCCCAGTGACTTCCGGCAACGAGGCTCATGCCCTTGCCACGGCAGGACAGCGGATAAACCTCCGCCCCCACCAGCCAGATCGCAACCGACAGACTGCCCGTGTTGAAAATGGTGTAAGCCATCACAGCCGCGACCGTGATCCACGCCCCGACACCACCGGTCAGGTGCATCGCGAACGCCGTCCCAAGCACGGCGAGCGCCACCACAGCCCCCGGCAGCAGACGCAGAAGCAATGTGCGCCGTCCCCAGATATCAACGGCCCAGCCCCCAAACACGGTCGCAAACACCATCCCGAACCCGACAGCCACAGAGGTCAGCAGGGCGGAATCCTGTCCGAACCCCGCATCGGCAAAGATCGTCGGCGCGTAATACATGACGGCATTGATGCCCGTGAACTGGCACAGAAGCGCAATCCCCACGGACGCCGTCAGCGCAGGACGCACCCAGGGCTTTGCCAGTTCGGACCAGGGCGCCTGCACGTCGTGGTTTTCGACAATCTCGGCCAGTTCACGGTCAGCGGCTTCATCAGACACGCGCACACGCCGCAGGACCACACGGGCTTCTTCCGTCTGCCCGTTCAGGGCCAGCCAGCGCGGACTGTTAGGCAGAAACGCCATGCCAAAGAAAAGAATGAGCGCAGGCAGCATCCCGATGCCAAACATCAGACGCCAGCTGAAATCCCGCAGGAGATAGCCGGTAATGAAAGAAACCGTAATGCCGGAGACCACGGCCAACTGAAACCCGACGACAAGGCGGCCGCGGCGCTCGGGAGGCGAGATTTCCGCGATATAGATCGGCACAATCTGCGAGGCCGCACCGATGGCCAGACCCAGGATCAGCCGGGCAATGATCAGAACCGCCACGCTTTGAGCGGACGCGACGACCACGGTTCCGACCAGGAACAGGGCTGCCGCAATCATTACCGTCCGCCGGCGCCCGATCCGGTCGGAAATACCGCCCGCCCCGAGACAGCCAAGCAATGCGCCCAGAATGATGGCAGATGTGACGACTTCCGCGCCGAGCGTATCCAGATGGAACTGGTTGCGAAGCTGAAGCAGGGCGGAAGAAATGATGCCGGTATCGTACCCGAACAGCAGCCCTCCCGTGGCCGAGATGGTCGCAATGAAATTCGTCAGAGCATGTCCGCTCAGCTTTCTGGACCCGTTCCTGTTCTGCATCGTGAACCCTTCCGCCGCGAAACCGCAGGCCGTTGTTCTGGAGACAATTCGTCTGCTTTAACGCTCCACATTCTAAAAGTAACATCAGAAAAGTGAGGGTTTTCGTTTTTTGCGTGAAATTTTTCGTGTTCTTCCGAAACCCGTCATGGCACGGCGCGCATGAAAAACCCCCTCTCCTTGCGGAAAGGGGGTCAGACAAAAGTCTTGGGAGTAAGAGTATACTTACGGCTGGACAATCCGCAGGATGAACGCCGTCAGGGTGTTGATGGCCTCCTGTTCCGGACGGTCCGCAGGCAGGCGCAGCTCCGGAGAAACCGGCGCTTCGTAAGGCGCGGAAATGCCGGTAAATTCCGGGATCTTTCCAGCGCGCGCTGCGGCGTACAGCCCCTTGGGGTCCCGCTTTTCACAGGTTTCCAGCGGCGTATCGACGAAGACTTCATGGAAGTTCTCGCCCACGATCTGCCGCGCCTGTGCCCGGTCCGCCTGAAGCGGGGAGACCAGCGCCACGATCACGACCTGCCCACTCTCGGCCAGGATCTTCGCGACATGCGCCGCACGACGGATATTCTCGTGACGGTCTTCCGGCGAGAACCCAAGATCGCTGCACAGTCCGGCCCGCAGGGTGTCCCCGTCCAGAACAGTGGCATTGATCGCCTGTTCGGACAGCGCCAGTTCGGCCGCGCGCGCCACCGTGCTTTTGCCCGAACCCGGCAGACCCGTCAGCCAGAACACACCGCTCTTGTGACCGCGCGTCTGAACCTGACGGGCGGCGGAAACACGGCTGGCCGTCGGATGGATGGCATGTTCGCCATCCGCCAGTTCAGCCGGACCGATCAGCGGCGCACCACCAACGATGCGCTGGTAACGATCCACCAGAACACCACGCCCGTCGCCAAATCCCGGCGAGAACGGATCGAACAGCACGGCATGGGACGCCGCCAGCGTGATCTCCGCAAACCCGTCCGGCGGGACGCTGTCGCCTTCACGCAGGGTCAGATCTTCCAGATCCACCACGGCGTCGATGGAGGCCACCGTCACGTCATGCTCGGCCGTGGCCAGACGCAGCGTAAAGCTCTCGCCCACGCGCAGAGGCTCGCCACGCAGCCAGAACAGGCGCGTGCGGATCCGGGCCGAACGCTCCGGAGCGGCAGCCCTGTCATCGGCGGGGAACAGCAGATCGCCACGATCCGGCACCAGATCCGGTTCCAGACGCAGGGCAATAGACTCGCCCGCACCTGCGACTGGCAGTTCCGGCGCATGCCAGCGGCAGACTTCCGCCACAGTCGCGATCTGTCCCTGCGCGCCGATGCTCAGACGATCGCCCGCACGAACCGTGCCACGCTCGATCCGGCCCGCCACATAGCGGATACCGTCAAAACGATAGACATCCTGCACCGGCATCCGGAACGGCAGCGCAGCGCGCGAAGCCGGCGGCGGGACATTAGCGAGCGCCTCGACCAGCGTCGGGCCCTTATACCAGAGCGAACGCTCGGAACGGCTGGCAATGTTGTCACCATCACGGGCGGAGGCCGGCACCACGGCCTCGACTTCGATTTCCAGACGGCCCAGAAGCTGGCGCACATCGGACTCAACCTTGACGATCTGGGCCTCGTCAAAGCCCAGAATGTCGGACTTGTTGAGCAGCACGATCACATGGCGAATGCCGATCAGACGCAGCAGCATAGCATGACGCCGCGTCTGCTCCTGCGCGCCTTCCTTGGCATCCACGACCAGCACGGCGGCTTCTGCATCAGCCGCACCCGTAATCATGTTGCGCAGGAACTGACGATGGCCCGGCGCATCAACGATCACGAACTCACGCGAGCCCAGACGGAACGGAATCCGCGTGGAATCGACTGTCACGCCCTGATCGCGTTCAATCTGAAGGGAGTCGAGCAGGAAGCTCCACTCCACCGCCAGACCACGCTTGCGGCTGCTCTCAACAATCTGTGCCAGCTTGCCATCCTGCAGGCTGTCGGTATCGTACAGAAGACGCCCGATCAGCGTGGACTTGCCGTGATCGACATGCCCGACGATGACGATGGGCGTCGCTGCGGCGCGGGGGGTTTCCGAAAAGCTCTCGGTCACGATGTTGTCACCCATTTTCACAGATATCCCGCTACACGCAGACGCTCGAACACGTCCTCGGACTCATGATCCATCGCACGCCCCGCGCGCTCGGATGTCCGGCTGGTTTCCAGTTCGGCAATCACTTCCGCCACGGTGGAGGCATTGCTCTCGATCGGATTGGTGATGTCCTGATCGCCCAGCGAGCGGTAACGCTTGCCGTTTTTGGCAAAATACAGGTCCACCAGCGGAATGCCCTCGCGCTCGATATAGCGCCAGATGTCGATTTCCCGCCACGCCAGCAGCGGATGAACGCGGATATGCATGCCGTCTTCATACGGCGTCGCATACTGGTCCCAGAACTCCGGCGGCTGGTTGCGCACGTCCCAGCGATGCCCGGCACCACGCGGGCTGAACACGCGCTCCTTTGCACGGGTCGCCTGCTCGTCACGGCGGATGCCGGCAATAACGCCACGGAACTTGTGCTTGTCGATCATCGCGGCCAGACCGGCCGTCTTGCGCGCAGCGGAGCGCGCAGCAGGCGGCAGGGACGGGTCGATTTCCTCAACCGGCGGGCAGTAGCCCAGCAGCAGGTCCAGATTCCACTTCTTCGTATATTCATCGCGGAAGGCATACATTTCCGGGAATTTCTTCTCGGTATCGACATGCATGACCGGGAACGGGACATGCCCCATGAACGCCTTGCGCGCCAGCCAGACCATCACGTTGCTGTCCTTGCCCAGCGACCACAGCAGGGACAGGGGCTTCAGCTTGCGATAGGCCTCGCGCAGAATGAAAATGCTCTGGGCCTCGAGCTGGTCCAGATCATCCATGATACGCGGCTGTGCCAAACCGGTGATGGACTGATCCCGGGACAGGATCCGTGTTTGCGTCATTATCCGCTCCGTAGTCATGCCGGCCTGTGAATGCCGCATTCCGTCTTGGCCAGACCGGCCCAGCGGCCCGCCCGTCCATCTTCACCATCCTTGACCGCCCTTGTGCATGGAGCACAACCGATCGAGGTGTAACCTTTTGCAACCAGGGGGTGCCGTGGCAGGTCCCGGCGCTGCATCTGCGCCTCGATTTTCTCCGGGCCCCAGCCCGCCAGCGGGTTGAGCTTCACGCTGCCATCAGGCTGCGGATCAACCAGCGGAAGCGCCGCCCGCGTCGCGGACTGGCTCCGCTTGCGTCCCGTAATCCAGACATCGAAATCCGGCAGCATCAGATCCAGCGGCTCGACCTTGCGCAGCGCACAACAGGCGTCCGGATCGAAATCCGCGAGCTGATCCTGTGGATCACGGTCCTGCAGCGCCTTTGGCGTGGGCGCCAGACTCCTCACGTCCGAAAGGCCAAGCCTGCGAGAGAGCCTGTCGCGATAGTCCAGCGTTTCCGGGAAGTGCCGCTTCGTATCCAGAAAGAAGACCGGAACCGAAGGATCAATCTGCGCCACAAGATCCAGCAGAACAGCCGACTCCGCCCCGAAAGACGAAATGACGGCCACACGTCCCCGCAGCAGACCCAGAGTCTCCTTCAGGACCCGCTCTTCCGGGATCTGGCGAAGGTGATCCAATTCCGTCTGTAAGAGAGGCATGTACTGCACCTAACCGTGTCCAGATCAGTCATGCCACCTGCGTGGCACGCCCCGAGACATAGGCGCATCATCCGTAAAAATAAACTATTTTATTTGATATAACTTTTTTGTTTGGTGATTAAATCACTTTTGGCCAGCGTTTTTTAGCGCAGGGGACCATCTCACCTTCTGCGCAATTGGCGTCCCAACACACAAAATGGTCTGAAACACCATTTCTACTTTTAGGCGAAGTTATTGCCTTAACATAAAAAGCGTATCCAACATCATGTGGCACGGTTCATGCATCAGCGATGGTCATGGATATGTTGTCACCCCTTCGTGCCCAGCGCTTTGCGGGCCTCCTTGTCCGCCAGACCATGCAGCCGCAGGTGATGGCGGAACTGGTAGTAGGTCAAGCCAAGCAGTTCGGCGGCGCGCCTCTGGCTGAACTGCGCTTCTCGCAGGGCAGCTTCCAGCAGGCTGCGTTCATGCGCGCTGATATCCGCACCAAAATCGCGCGGGAATGTCAGGGGACCGGTATCCGCCGTGGGCAAAACCGGCTTTTCGGCCGGAGAAACCGCAGCTTGCCAGTCCGGCGTCACGAACGGATCCAGCACGATGTCGTCCAGAGCCTTTTCCGGGCGGTCCATCCGATAGACACTGCGCTCGACCACGTTGCGCAGTTCGCGCACATTGCCGGGCCAGTCATACGCCAGCAGACGCGCCAGCGCCCGGTCCGTAAAGCCCGCGAAAACCTTCCGCCCCAGTTCCGCGCTCATGCGGGTGGCGAAGTGCCCGGCCAGCAGCGGAATATCTTCCGGACGGGCGCGCAGCGGCGGAATATTCACGACGTCGAAGGCCAGCCGGTCCAGCAGATCCGCCCGGAAGCGCCCCTCCCGCGCCATGGCCGGCAGATCGGCATTGGTGGCCCCGATCAGCCGCACATCCACACGAATGGTCTCGCTGCCGCCCACGCGCTCGAAACTGCCGTATTCGATCACCCGCAGCAGCTTTTCCTGCACGGCCTGCGACGCAGTGCCGATCTCGTCAAGAAACATCGTGCCGCCATCCGCCCGCTCGAAACGGGACAGGCGGCGCTTCTGCGCACCCGTAAAGGCACCCGCCTCATGACCGAACAGTTCGCTGTCCAACAGCGCTTCGGGCAGGGCCGCGCAGTTGAGCTTCACCAGCGGCCGGTCCCAACGGTCCGACAGCAGCGCCAGACGCGCGGCCACCAGTTCCTTACCCGTTCCGCGCTCGCCGATCACGAGAACCGGGCGCTTCAGGGGCGCAAGCCGGGAGACCTGATCCAGCATCTCCAGAAATGCCGGAGCCCGCCCGATCGGGGTCGGCACCTCGTCCATATCGGTGCTTCTCGCCATTTTCTGGTCTCTCACGCCCCTGTTTCGGTCTTCAGTTCATAACACCCTCAAAACAGCATCGCTGACAAGGGCAGGCATTCTGTCCTAAGTCTCTCCAACAGGAAGGAAAGCATCATGGGTATTTTCTCTCGCCTCGCCGATATCGTGAACTCCAATCTCAATGCGATTCTCGCCACCGCCGAGGACCCGCAGAAGATGATCCGCCTGGTCATCCAGGAAATGGAAGACACGCTGGTCGAGGTCCGCAGTCAGGCTGTCCGGACGATCGCCGAGCGCAAACAGCTTGAACGCCGCGTCCGCACCATGATGCACGAAGAAGACGAGTGGCACCGCAAGGCTGGCCTCGCCATCGAACGCGGTCGTGACGATCTCGCTAAGGCAGCCCTCGCCGCCCGCCACAGCGTCGAACAGTCCCGCGAGGCGCTGGAGCAGCAGATCGCCCAGATCTCCGATGGGCTGGACCAGCAGAACGACGACATCTCCAAGCTTCAGGCCAAGATCGCCGATGCCAAATCCCGTGAAAAAGCGCTCTCCATCCGCGCCCGCACCGCGCAGGGCCGCCTGAAGACCCGCGAGAAGCTCTATGACACCCGCATCGACGACACGCTGAACCGCTTCGATCAGGTGGAACGCGCTCTTGATGAACTGGAAGGCAAGGCCGAGGCGTATGATCTGGGACGCAGCACCGGCCGGCCGTCACTTCAGGAGGAACTTGCGGCCCTCGAAACCGATGCGGTCGTAGAAAGCGAGTTCGAGGCCCTCAAACGTCATGTCTCCGAAAAGAAAAGCGCAGGCTGAAAGACGGCTGACCAGAAAAGGCCCAAGGCATGAATTCGTCCATCTTCCCCTTCCTTGTCCCGATCACGGCCATCATTGCCTGGTCAGTAACAAGCATGGTCAAGCACATGACGCGCCAGCCTGACCGCGCTGCGTCAGCAGACCCCATGCTTCAGGCCGCCCTGACACAGGCCGAAGCCCATGCTACGCGTCTGGAAGAAAGGATCGACCAGCTCGAACGCATCCTCGATGAGGATATCCCGGGCTGGAGAGCAAGGAACGCACGATGACACGCCGCCCGTCCCCTTTTATGGTCGCCGCCCGGCGCTACTGGCGCTGCTGGCGGGCACGATCCTGCTGGCGCCCGCAGCCCATGCGGCACGGATGACCCTCTCCGGAGAAGACCTGGACCTGTCCATTCCCTGCACGGGACAGGTTAAAGTCGTGGTTGATCCCGGCATGAAGGACGGGGCGACCCTTGATTCGAGCAGCATGGCGCAGGTCGCGATGCATACCGGCAAGGAAGAAGCGGAAAGCCGCATTTCCATCGCCACAAAAGCCTGTGCACCCAACGGGAAGCTGACGATCAGCATTTCCCCAAGCACCGGCCTGACTATCCATGACAGCCACGACACGCATTTCATTATCACCGGCAAGCTCGCCTCGCTCGATGCCAGCCTTGATTCCACAACCATGGAGATCGAGGACACACAGTCGCTCGACCTGAACATGCAGGGCGCTTCCAGCGTCCACATCAAGGCGCTGGAGCGTGCGGCTCAGATCGTGGCGTCAGGAACCTCGACCCTGACCGCCGATACCGCACAACTCGCCGCCCTTTCGGCGCAGCTGACGCAGAATGCGGGCATGACGCTCTCGGGCGGCAGCATTGATGCCCTCACGCTGATCACAGCTGATCAGGCCAGCGCCACCATTCTGGGACATGCAACCGTGGCTACGGTGGCGGCGAATGGAACGGGCGATATCAATATCGAAGCGGTCTCCGGGCCAATGGTACGCTCGGGCAAAGGCACCGTGCGTGTCGGCGCGCAGAACGGTGTGATCTATCGTCCGACCACGCCGCCACCCACTGCGGCAGCCGCTCCTTCGGCATCAGATCCGCTAGTGCCCGCTCCAGCCCAGCCCCCTGCGACCGGCGCGACTTCGACCATTCCTGCGCCCGCTGTGCCGACACCTGCTCCGGTTGCTGCACCTGCCGCGCCCATCGCGCCACAGGCACCGGTTCTGCCGACGCCCCCGACAAATACGCCGCCGGACAACCAGCAGGGCAGCAACCTGCCGACGCAACCTTCCGCATCGCCTCCATTGCCGACCGCTTCGTCTTCCACAGCGCAAAAGACACCTACGGCTGAAGCAGCTTCCCCCGCAGCCCCTTCGACACCATCACAACAGGCAGGAAACGCCACCCCTGCGACAACGCCGGATGCGGCGTCTGTGCCCACGCCACAAAGCCTGCCACAGAACAGTGCCGCAGCTCCCCAGCTGGGCAGCACGTCAGGCAGCGCAACATCCGCCCCGAACATTTCTACAACGCCGGCACCTTCAGGAAACACGGCGTCTTCTCCGGCCACTCCGCCTGCCACAGGCAAAGGCTCGCAGGGAGAATAGGCATGCGCCTCCGTCTGTCAGCCCCTCTTGCCCTGATTGCGCTGCTGGGCAGTCATGCCATGGCCGCTCCGGCAGTCATGCCACCGCCTGCACCAGCTCCTCCGGCACCGCCATCCTTTGAATCGTCGGCAGCCAGCTCCAAGACGCTCGTCATCCCGGCCACCTGCCTTGAGCATCTCACCATCACAGGCGGAGCGGAGTCCCGCGTCGTTACAGGCAACGGTAACCTGATTCAGCACGGGGACCAGCTCACCTTCACCACATCCGCAACAGACTGCGCAAAAGAACCAGATGCGGTCGTCATGGTTCCCATCCGGACCGGTGTCGAAATCCGCGCACCCCACAACCACGCAACGGATTACCGCATCACCGGCATCAACGGGGAACTCACCGCCACCACAGAACGGGGCAATCTGGATGTCGATCAGGTCAGCGGCCTGACGCTCATCATGGGTGGCACTGGTGATGTATCGGTCGGACATGCAAGTGGCCGGGTCTCCGTAAAGGATTTTGCCAGCGGGGACCTGCATATCCAGAGCATCGCAGCCTCTGACGCCGATCTCACAACCATGTCTTCCGGCAACATCCGCATCGACCAGGGCAATGCCGATGTCCTGACCGTGCGGAGTTACGGTTCGGCAGATACCGCACTGAACGGCACCGTTCGCGATGCGGACCTGACCCTGATGGGTAGTGGTGACATCGTCCTTGGCCGGGTCGCGGAGACCCTGAAAAAGCGCGCGCTCGGTTCCGGCTCCATCACGATTGGCGAGACGTCCGGCGCCCGGATCACGACAGTGACCACGCCCGACACCTCCGCCGTCCTGTCAGATACGCTGAAGAATGTCCTGAACCGCTCCAACATCGATTTCCATTTCGGCAACGCGGATTCCGCCTCTCATACTCGCCAGCATTCCAGTGGCCATGGCGTCATTAGCCTCCTGCTAAAGATTTTCCTGATCGTCTGGCTCGTCCGTCTCTTCCGCCGCTATCGGAAAACTGGCGTAATCCCGTTCAGGAAAACGGTGGACAAGGCTGCTGCGGGCTATGCTGCCGGTGTACGAAGCTGGTCCCAGCGTGATCCGGAATGGCGTGAGGCTCCGGCAGCCAGCATGACAGCGGTCATGAAAAATGCCGTGCAGGCCTTCCGGAACCATCACCCCGAGCCTGTTGAAGACTTTTCGCATTCCGTCCCGCCCGGACACCCGCTGGCCCGGCTTCAGGATCGCCTGCTGCGGATGGAACGCCGGATTGGCCTAATGGAACAGTTCGTAACCTCACCTGATTTCAGCCTGGAACGGCAGTTCCGTGAGCTGGAACGCACCGACGGACGCCGTGCCTGAGCCAAACTCCATCCTCGCAGGTCGGACGGAAACTTTGACGTCCGGATGCGGGCAGGGTAGGGGCTGAAGGGTGAATGCCGTTCTTAACCCTATAGCGGCCCTTGGCCGTGCCGCTCTCGGCCTTATCAAGCAGGCAGGTGCTCTCGCCCTGTTCGCGCTGGAGGCCCTGTCGCATCTGGTGCGACCGCCTTTCTACTGGCGGATCTTCTTTTCCAGCCTGATCGAGACGGGGTTTTTCTCCCTGCCCGTCGTGGCCCTGACTGCCCTGTTCTCCGGTGCCGTCATCGCGCTCCAGTCCTATGTGGGCTTCGGACAGTACCATGTGCAGAGCGCCATTGCGGGAATCGTCGTCCTCGCCGTGACCCGCGAACTCGGGCCGGTTCTGGCCGGACTGATGGTCGCCGGGCGTGTGGGCGCGGCCATGTCGGCCCAGATTGGCACCATGCGCGTGACCGACCAGATCGACGCGCTCACCACGCTGTCCACCAACCCGATGAAATATCTCGTGACGCCGCGCCTGCTGGCCGGGACGCTCGCGCTGCCCTGCCTCGTGCTGGTGGCCGACATTCTGGGCGTGATGGGCGGCTTCACGGTTTCGGTCGCCAAGCTCGGCTTCTCGCCCTCGACCTACATCACGGCCACGCTGGACTCGCTCAAGACGATGGATGTTGTCGTCGGGCTGGTGAAGGCGGCGGTGTTCGGATTCCTGATCGCGCTGCTGGGCTGCTACAACGGCTATAACAGCCGGGGCGGCGCAGAAGGCGTGGGCTCGGCCACGACGGCCGCCGTTGTGGGCGCCTCTATCCTGCTGCTGCTGTTCGACTACCTCCTGACGGACCTGTTCTTCTCACAATGAGCACTCCTCAAAGCACTCCGAAGATCCGCATCCGCGGCCTGCATAAGGCTTTCGGTTCCAAGATCGTGCTCGATGGCGTGGACCTCGATGTCGAGACAGGCACGTCCATGGTCATCATCGGCGGCTCCGGCTCGGGCAAGTCCGTCCTGCTGCGCTGCATTCTTGGCTTGATCGAACCCGATGCCGGGACGATCGAGATCGACGGTGAAAACCTGCTGACGGCTTCGCGCTCCCGGCAGGACGCTCTGCGTCGGCAGATCGGGATGCTGTTCCAGAACGCCGCCCTGTTCGACAGCATGAGCGTCGGCGAGAACGTCGCTTTTGGCATCCGCGCCAAGCATTCCGACCGCAATGGCGCCACTCCGTCCCGCGCCCAAGCCCTACAAATGGCCGGGGATCTGCTCAAACAGGTCGGGCTGGACCCATCCGTCGGCGATCTGAGCCCGTCCGAACTCTCGGGCGGCATGCAAAAGCGCGTTGGTCTGGCCCGCGCCATTGCCGGCAATCCCAACATCATGTTCTTCGACGAACCCACGACCGGGCTGGACCCAATCATGGGTGCGGTGATCGACGGGCTGATCGTGGACTGCGTGCAAAAGCTCGGCTCCACGGCCATTGCCATCACTCACGACATGGCCTCGGCCCAGCGGATCGGAAACCGCGCGGCCATGCTCTATCATGGTCGCCTGATCTGGCAGGGTGAAGCCTCCGAATTGATGAACTCCGGCAATGCCATGGTCGATCAGTTTACTCACGGCCGGCGCGAAGGCCCCATCACCATGGAGCTGCGCAAATGAGCATTCTCCCCCGTTTTCCCAAAACCGATCCTGTCATCTGGAAGCGCATCGGGCTGAGCTATCTGATCGCCCTGCCGCTTCTGTACATCATGTTCCGACACCAGCCGGCGCACCCGAACATGCTGATCCAGCTTCTGGGCTTTCTGCTGATCATCATGGTGTCCCGCCTTCTGGCACGCCTGATCCTGCGAACTGACAAGTAAGCATCCGGGCTCTGCCCGGGCCCGGCAGGGATCGTGATCCCTGCACCCTGATTCCAATGGTTTCCAAAGGTCGAGACCTTTGGTGGGGTGCGGGGCAAAGCCCCGTCTGGATCAGCACCGGGGCACTCCCTATATACTGGCTTTGCTTCCCTCAAACCGAAGAGATCCGCCTTGGCCAAAAAGCCGACCACGCGATATGTCTGCCAGAACTGTGGCGCCACCTATCCGAAATGGAATGGTAAGTGCGAAGCCTGCGGCGAGTGGAACACGCTGGTCGAAGAAAAGATCGAGCCCACAGCCCGCAAGACCGGCAAACTGAGCGCTGGACGCCTTCAAACGGTCCGGCTGGATGGCGAAACGCGCCCGCCCCCGCGCATCACGACCAGCATTGCCGAACTGGACCGTGTTCTGGGCGGTGGCCTCGTCCCGGCTTCTGTCGTTCTGGTCGGCGGTGATCCGGGTATCGGCAAATCCACGCTCATGCTCCAGACCACCTGCGCGCTGGCGCGGTCCGGGCATCGCGTCCTGTATGTCTCGGGCGAAGAATCGGTGGACCAGATCCGCATCCGTGCCCAGCGGCTGGGCCTGGATCGCGACACCAAGATGCTGGACTCGCTGGATCTCGCATCCTCCATCAATGTGGGCGAGATCGTCGGATCGCTGGAGCAGGACCGGGCCCATACGGTCGTGGTCATCGATTCCATCCAGACGATGTGGCTGGAAAGCGTGGAAAGCTCACCGGGGTCTGTCTCACAGGTCCGGGCAAGTGCGTTTGAGCTGATCCGTCTGGCCAAGACGCTTGGCTTTGCGCTGATTCTGATCGGACATGTCACGAAGGAAGGGTCTCTCGCCGGACCGCGCGTTCTGGAACACATGGTCGATGCCGTCATGTATTTCGAAGGCGATCGCGGGCACCAGTTCCGCATTCTGCGTGCAGCCAAGAACCGCTTTGGCGCGACGGACGAGATCGGCGTCTTTGCCATGACCGATATCGGCCTGACCGAAGTCCCCAACCCGTCTGCGCTGTTCCTCGCGGAGCGACGCGGCAATATTGCCGGGTCAGCCGTATTTGCCGGGCTGGAAGGCACACGCCCTGTCCTGCTGGAAATCCAGGCCCTGCTGTCCCCCAAAGCCGGAGATGGCGCACCACGCCGTGCGGTCGTGGGCTGGGATACGTCACGACTGAACATGCTGCTGGCCGTTCTGGACTCCCGCTGCGGCCTCAAGCTCGCCAATATGGACGTCTATCTGAACATCGCTGGCGGTCTGCGCGTGAATGAACCGGCCGCCGATCTGGCTGTGGCAGCCGCACTGGTGTCTGCGGCGACGGGCACCCCCACATCTCCCAATGCCGCCTATTTCGGTGAAGTCGGGCTGTCGGGTGAAATCCGGCAGGTCAATCAGTCCGATCTGCGCCTGAAGGAAGTAGCCAAGCTGGGCTTCGGCGAGGCGATCCTGCCCCGGCGCGTTTCGGCAGCATCCGCGCGGGTCAAGCCGCCCGCTGGACTGAAACTACGCGAAATCGGCCATCTGACGGATCTGGTCGGACTGTTCACCGAACAGGAAACTTCCGAATAACTCGCGCTTATTCAGTTTGCAGTTGCGAGGCCATTCTGACCTGAACCAGAGGACAATTTTCGTCTTGATGCCCCTCCTGCCGACATCGCCATTAACGAAACCGATATGGCCGGCATAACGCAGGACGGCAGACGACATCCTGTTGCGCTGTTTATTGACGACTTTGCTCCCGACCCCACTCAGGATGCCGGTTCGGTCGCGCTCCTGTCTCACATCCATACTGCGCAGAGCCTCGGCTATCGGTGCTGCTTCATGGCATCCCGGTCTGCACCCAGCGAAAAGGATCGCCTGCATCTGAAGGCACAGGGGATCGACTGTCTGGTTCCACCTGTCTTTACCTGCCCGGAAGACGCGCTCAGGCAACTGGGAGACAGGCTCGACGTGGTCTATCTCCACCGCCTCAACAATGCAGAGCGCTATTCAGCACTGACGCGGGCCCTTGCGCCCACCGCCACACTGATCTGGAGCGTCGCCGAACTGACGTCTCTGCGCCTCCATCGTCAGGCGGCCATGGAATCCCGTCCCGAACTTGAACGGTTCGCCAGCCGTCTCGAGGTCCGGGAAAACATGTGCGCTTGGCTGGCGGATTTCGTACTGACACATTCTCCCGTCGAAGCCGGGCGCCTGTCACGCACCGTCCCTACAGCCAACGTGCATGTCGTCCCCTGGGCCGTGCCGGTATCTCCCCGCAAAGAACGCTCCCCGGAGGCTCCCGTCATCGCCTTCGTGGGGCATTTCGCCCATGACCCCAATCTCGATGCGGCGAAATGGCTCGTTCTGGCCATCATGCCGCTTCTGCGCAAGGCCATACCGGGCATCCGGTGCCGCCTGATCGGAAGCGCCATGCCCCATGCCGTCCATATGCTGGCGGCGGAAGACGTGGAAATTATGGAGGCCGTGCCGGATCTGGAAGAGGCTCTGGCAGACGTCTCTCTGTGTGTGGCACCACTTCGCTTCGGGGCCGGGATCAAGGGCAAGGTGCTCGAAGCCTGGGCGATCGGTCTGCCGATCGTCATGACCCCGATCGCCGCCGAAGGTCTGGTAGACCCTGCCGACCCGATATGGCGAAACTCCATCGCCGATACACCTTCCGGGTTTGTGGAAAGGATCATCGCACTCCTGAAACCCACCACAGCCAGAAAACAGGTTGCGGCAGGACAGAAACTTCTGAAGGCCCGTTTCTCGGAACAGGCTGTTTTCAAAGCCCTCGCTCCGCTTTTCCCACCGGTTCCCGACGACTTGGACGATGCAGACCCCACGCTCCTGAACTGATGCATTTCAGAAGCGGAACACGACATTGGACTGGGCATAGCTTCCACTTTTGCCACCCGCCGCATGCAGGCCGTTCGAAGCCATGAACCGCGCGCCGTAGATCTGCCAGGTCAGGTGCCGGTTGAGCTGAAGCTTGAGGGACGCCTGCGGCACCACACCGATATAGCCGCCATGATAGGTTTTCGAGAATGTGTACGGGCCAGACGAGTTCCAGATCGCGCCATCCGCATTTTCCCGCCACATGAACGGCACCTTGAATTGGATGCTCGCAAAACCTTTCCAGGGTGTGACGCTGAAGACCGGCGAGAGGCTGACGAGGTTGGATGGCTGGATATATGTCGTGGTGTCCAGATAGTTCGTCTGTGGGTTGAAGGGTGCCATATAGGTCCGGACCGGTCCGTTCGTTCCATCGGCCCCGCCGGAATACAGATCCGCCTGCACGCCGATGAACGGATGGAGCGGCGAGGGCGTATGGCGGTATCCCACGATCGTATTGACCGAATAGGCCTGCACGTCGCTCTTCTTCGCGCTGCCGGATTTTTGGAAGGTCCCGTCCTGATAGAGGCCCCCGAACGAATATTCAAAGGACGCGGCGGTGCCGTACCAGCGGAAACCCACATTCCCGCGTGAGGACGTCCCCTTCAGAGAGCCCGATGCGAGCGGCACGACCGACAGGCTGCCACCATAGCGGTACCCGTAATAGAAGATGTCCAGAAATGAATGGACCGTTTCCCCGCCAATGGAGAACTGAGGCACGAGAGCCGTGATGTCCCCGCCATACAGGCGCGTGCCGTAATCTTCCGTGTCGTGGAACATCAGGGTCGCGTCCGTCTTGGTCTGGACGAAATCAAACGCATCGACCCGGATATTGGGCCAGATCGCATAGATGCGACCACCATTCCACGACAGCGGCACATTGGGCGTCTCGCGGTTATACAGAACATAGGACGGCGCATCGAGGAACTGCTGACGCCCGAACATGAAGCCGGTCTGGGCTCCGGCCAGCTTGCCTTTGAACTCGATGAAAGCCTGCTGAAGATCCAGCCGCTTGCGGTAGGTCGTGTTGTAGCCAAACCCCTTCCAGCCCGCCGCATCAGCATTGATGAGCTGACCGAAGAGCCGGACATGCTCACCGAGATGCAGATCCGCGCCATACAGGTTCCGCACGCCGAACCGGCCGGAATTGCTGCCGCCTTTCTTTCCCAGAAAAGGCGTCTCCTCATACCAATTGCGCAACCGCGTCTCGCCGGAAAAGGACAGCCAGATCGTCTTTGCATCATTCAGGGCAATGAACTTGAGCGGATCGAACGGATCGTCGCGCCGGCTTTTATCCCGCAGAAAGCTCCAGTCCTCCGCCCAGGGTGCCACGCCATAACGGCCAACCGGCCCAAACCCGGCGGATTCACCGTTGCCGTAACTGAACGCGCCCCATGGCCCCTGACGCCCCTGCGGCGCATGGTTCTGACTGGCCACGACGCGGCGCGGCTGGCCCACGACACCGGCATGGGGATAGTTCTGGATGGGCGGGCGTTCCGTGGACGGGACATGGATCCATTCTTCCGTCTGGGTATTCGACGTAGCCGATGTCGGCGTTTCAGCTGCCACGGACAGCCGGGGCATGCAGATATCCAGCGCCATCAGGGCAAGGAGAGAGCGGTTCCTGTACAAATGATGACGCGACATAGCCTGAGAACTCCAGACGGGGTTCGCAGAACATTATGCAGAGCTGCAAAAACATCAATCATCATAGTTTTAAATAATAAGAACTATTCTATTTAGTTTTAATCCAGCCGCGTGATCTCCATCTGCCCCCGCGTCAGATCCCGCAGCCAGTCCATGATGACATCGGCCTCTTCCACGGGTACGGCGAGCGTCATCCAGGCCCCTTCCCCATCGAAATCACATTCCGTCCGGCTTGCCCGCCAGCCCTCGATCTTCGATTCCACCATGGCGTAGCTGGAAAACGGACAGTGAAACCGTAATGGCACGGTCTCGATCCGCTTAATCCGTTCCGCTTCGCGCAGACAGGCTGACGCCGCGCCGCCATAAGCCCGCACGAGCCCCCCGGCCCCGAGCTGCACACCGCCATACCAGCGTGTGACGACGATCATCACATTGTCGAAATCCTGCCCTTCGATGGCGGACAGAATCGGCCGTCCTGCGGTGCCGCCCGGCTCTCCGTCATCGCTGGAACGGAAGCGCTGGCCTGTCTTGAAGGCCCAGCAGTTATGGGTCGCATCCAGAACGGCGATCTCGCGGAAGAAAGCCATGGCAGCGGCTTCGTCTTCCACAGGGGCCGCGGAGGCCCGAAAAACACTGTTCCGAATCACACTTTCATATGAGGCCGGGCCGGCAAGAGTCCATGTCATGGCTTTCCTTCTGCCTCAGGATCGCTGAAATGTCAGGATGGGGTAGGGAAACGCTGCCCGTTCTGTTAAGGGTAGGCCCCATGTTTTCGGATCTGACCGGTCGGCTGAATGCCGTCTGCGCGCGTCGTGCGCCCCTCGTTCTGGCCCTGTTCGCACTGCTCTGTGCCGGCTGCGTTGCGTTAAGTATCACGCGGATCAGCGTGACTACCGACACGAGCAAGATGTTTGCCAACAGCCTGCCGTGGAAAAAGCGGAGCATGGAGCTGACGCGCCTGTTCCCGCAGGACAGCAACCAGCTCGTCGCCATTATCGACAGCCGCATCCCCGAACAGGGACGCATGGCCGCACGACAGCTTGCCGCGACGCTTTCGCAGGATCACACCCATTTCAAGACGGTCAGCCTGCCCGGCGACAATGCCTTCTATAACAGTCACGGCTTCCTGTTCCTTGATACGAAGGATCTGGAGCCGCTGCTGGATTCGATCGTCTCCGCGCAGCCCTTCCTCGGCACGCTGGCGGCTGATCCGTCCGCCCGTGGCCTGTTTGGCGCGCTGGGCCTGATCGGCGAGGGCATCAAGGCCGGACAGGGCATCCCGAGCGGCTTCAACGGTGCGCTGGACGGTTTTGCCAACTCCCTGACAGCGGCGGCAAACGGCCACCCGCAGGACATGTCCTGGCAGAATCTGCTGATCGGCAAGCTTGCGGAGCTGGGCTCGCAGTACGAATTCGTCGTCACGCAGCCCAAACTCGACTACAGCTCCTTCCAGCCGGGCGAAGGCGCCACGACCGCCATGCGTCAGGCGATCAACAACCTTGAATTTGTGAAGACGAAGCAGGCCTCAAGCATCATCACCGGTGAAGTGAAGCTGTCGGACGAGGAGTTCTCCACCGTCGCACACGGCATGGTGCTCGGCCTCATCATTTCGCTCGTTCTTGTGGCAGTCTGGCTGATCCTCGCGGTCCATTCCCCGCGCGTTATCATCCCTATTCTGCTGACCCTGATCAGCGGTCTGCTCCTGACGACGGGCTTTGCAGCTCTGGCGGTCGGTGAGCTGAACCTGATCTCGGTGGCCTTCGCGATCCTTTTCGTCGGCATCGCGGTTGATTTCGCCATCCAGTACAGCGTGCGTCTGCGTGGACAGCGCAATCCGGACGGCTCACATCCGTCCCTGCATGACGCCATCGTCCTGACGGGACAGGAAAGCGGCGCACAGATCCTTGTCGCGGCACTCGCGACGGCCGCGGGCTTCCTGGCCTTCTATCCCACGAGCTTCATCGGCGTGGCGCAGCTCGGGCTGATTGCAGGCTTCGGCATGCTGATCGCCTTCTTCTGCACCATGACGCTGCTGCCGGCCCTGCTGTCGGTCTTCCGGGCAAAGCTGGGAAGCGGAACGCCGGGCTTTGCCTTCATGGCGCCCGCCGATGCATTTCTGAGACACAAGCGCCGCAAGATTGTTGGCGTCTTTGCACTCCTGGGGGTCGTGGGACTGGCTCTCATGCCGCTTCTGAAGTTCGACGCCGATCCGCTGCATACCAAGGACCCCAATACCGAGGGTATGCGTGCGCTGCACCTGCTGGAAGCCAACCCGCTCACTACGCCTTACAGCGCGCAGGTCCTGACTCCGAACCTGACGGAAGCTGCCCGACAGGCCGCAGCCTTCTCGAAGCTGCCAAGCGTGCATGACGTGCTCTGGCTCGGCGCTCTGGTCCCGGATGACCAGAAGACCAAGCTGGCCATGATCGAGGACACGGCCTCCATCCTGCTTCCGACTATCACAGTCGCCAATCCGGCACCGGCACCGGACGCCGCGGCCATCCGCGCCGCTGCCATCACAGCCGCGCAGAAGCTGGATGCCGTGAAGGATCAGCTCCCCGCACCGCTGGAAAAGATCCGTCAGGCCCTGCATACGCTCTCGACGGCGCAGGACAACACGCTGCTTCAGGCGAGCACCTCCCTGACGCGCTTCCTGCCGGACGAACTGTCGATGCTGCGCACGGCACTCCAGCCCACGCCGGTCACGATGGAGAGCATCCCGCAGGATGTGCGTCAGGACTATGTCCTGCCTGACGGCCGCGCCCGGTTGACCATCCATCCCAAGGGCCAGATGTCCGAAACGCCGGTGCTGCATCGCTTCGTCAGGGAGCTGCGTTCCGTCAACCCGGATGTGGCGGGCCCTGCGATGGAAATCACGGAGAGCGCCAACACGATCGTCCATGCCTTCACGGTTGCGGCGATCTGCGCGCTCATCATGATCGCCATCATCCTGCTGGTCGTCCTGCGCCGCCTGCTGGATGCGGCCCTCGTCATGGCACCACTGCTAATGTCCGCGCTTCTGACAGTTATTCTGGTCGTCACGGTGCCGGAGACGCTGAACTACGCCAACATCATCGCCCTGCCGCTGCTGCTGGGTGTGGGTGTGTCGTTCAACATCTATTTCGTCATGAACTGGCGCGAAGGCGTAAAGGGTCCGCTGACGTCCCCCACAGCGCGCGCGGTGCTGTTCTCGGCCCTGACAACGGCCACGGCCTTCGGCTCGCTGGCACGCTCCGGCCATCCGGGCACGGCCAGCATGGGCCGTCTGCTGCTGATGTCGCTCGGCTGCACGCTGCTGTGCACGATGGTCTTCGTCCCGGCCCTGCTGCCCAAGCGCCCGATTGACGAAGCCTGATCCGCTACAGGCAGGTTACTGACATGGTTTGCAGCAATGTGACCCATATTCTGGCAACCGTGCGTTTCCTCAAGGGTTGAGATCTCCACAAAGGAGGATCTCCCCTTGAGCACAGATCATTCAGGACTGCCGCGTGGCATCGACCATGTCGGCGTTACCGTTCCGGACATCGAAGCCGCCATCCGCTTTCTGGAAGAAGCATTTGGCGCCGTCGCCCTCTATCGCAACGTCACGCGGACCGAGCCGCAGAAAGGCCCGCAGACAGAAAAGATCCTTGGCCTGCCGCAGGGCACCGTCGTCATCGAGATGTGCATGATGGCGCTGGGACATGGACCAGGAATCGAACTCTTCGAAATGAAAGGCCCCGACCAACGCGAAGCCGCCCGCCCCTGCGACTGGGGCCTTCAGCATTTCGCAGTCTATGTTGATGATATCCATGCTTCCTGCCACCGTTTCCAGGAAGCCGGCGGCACGCTTCTAACCGAACCACAGGGACAGCCCTCCCTCGAAGCCGCGCCGGGCAACATGTTCTGCTATGGCCGCACGCCCTGGGGCATGATCGTGGAACTGATCAGCACTCCCCATCAGGAACGCTTCAACGACATCGCCCCCATGGACCGTTACCAGCCACCACCACGTGCCACCCCGGATAAAGGATCAGACGCATGACCCGTATTCTTCCTCTGGCCGTGGCCCTGCTGGCCGCTTCCGTTTTCGGGACCGCCCATGCGGCTGATCCCACTCCGCCAACAGCCTGGTACTGGCACAACTGGACGGACCATGACGGCATCAGCCACATGACCCGCTGCCCGTTTCACAACTACGACCTGAAATCGATGTCCAAGCCGGCAGGACCGCAATGGCAGGACCATGTGCACGAAGGCAACGCACAGATCATCTCCACCGTGCAGCCAGCACACTGGGATGGCAGCTGGCATCCGGACCCGAAAGTGCAGTGGATTATCCCGCTGCAGGGCTCATGGTATGTGACCGCCATGGACGGAAAGAAGGTCGTCATGGGACCGGGCGAAGTCTCACTTGGTGAGGACCAGATGAGCCGCAAGGACGCCAAGGGCCATGTCGGGCATTTTGCCGGCAATGTCGGAGACGGCCCCGTCACCCTGATGGTTATACAGACCGACGAACAGCCAACCATGGATCAGCCCTGCCGTTTCCACTAAGCGGTTTCTGGTATTTCAGTATCTGATCAGAACAAGCCAAATCCGGATCAACCGTCCGGATTTGGTCTTCCGGAAGACCTATTCTGACAGGTCGTCACCCTTGGGTGCCACGACATAAAGCCCCCAAAGGCGCTGATAACCCCTCTCTGTCGTGAATAATCCGCCAAAAAGGACCAGAGAGCTTTTTTCGGATTTCCGCTTTCCCAAGCCAGTTACAATCCAGAAAATATCATGACAAACCGTTACTAAATTACGGTATCGGTATTATGATTGATGATCATAATATTTGATAAGAAAGAAAAATAAAATACAGATTCAATAAAAACTCATAGAATAATATTTTAAAATTAATCAGAAATGTTTTTTTATTTTTCATAAAAATCACTCTGCAATTTAAAAAGGTTTTTTGATGTAACATTATATTTATACTTATTTTTTTATATAAAACACATTTAGTAATATTTTTTATACCAATTATATATTACTTGAATTGAATTGTAATAATTCAAGTATAGATTATACATGTGACATAAAAGCAACTTATTTAGTTGGATATGACAATAGTGTTGCATTCCTGCTGCAAAATTATTGCGGACCGTTTCGATTTCCGATGAAAATGTCACCAGAGATAAAATTTACTTGCGACCTTCATCGAAAAGGAACAACGGCCGCGATGACCACCTCTGTGCATCACTCACTGAAAAGACGCACCCCTCCGCCCCGGACGCTTATCCGGGTGTTTTTGATGGCCGGCATTTCCTACAGCGTTCTGCCAAGTGTTAGCGCTCACGCCCAAACCACCACGACCGCATCCGCAAAACATTCCCCCGCTCATAAGAGCGCAGCCAAGAAAAAAGCTCTGGCAAAAGCTGCGACAAAAGCGACGCCGGTTGCTGCAGCCACTACCGCTTCGACTGCCGCACCGGTTGCAACCACGACAGCGACTGCTCCGGCAACCAAGTCAAACGCCAGGTTACTGCAGGGCACAGAAGCTTCGGATTCAGCTGAAGTCATCACGGTCACCGGTACACGTCTGTCCCAGACGCGCCTGACAAACGTCATGGCCGGAACCTCGCTCAGTGCCGATCAGATCAAGAAGCGCGGCTACACCGATATCGGTATCGCGCTGATGCGTGAAAACCCGGCTTTCGGTGTCGGCGACAACTCCAATACCCCGATCGGAAGTCAGGGTAGCTTCGGTGCCGGTCAGTCCTTTACATCGCTGCTGAACCTCGGGCCCCAGCGCACCCTGACGCTGATCGATGGCATGCGCATGGTGGGTGGCTCAACAGCCTCCCTGTACGGTAAAGGCTCGGGTTCGCAGGTAGACATCAGCGCCATTCCGACATCCCTTCTGAAAGGCGTAGACACAAAGCTTGGTGGCGCAGGTGCGGCTTATGGTGCGGACGCCGTTGCAGGTGTGATCAACTATCAGCTTGACGACCACTTTACCGGCGTAGATTTCAATGCTCAGGGTAACTGGAGCCAGAAGCTCGACGCGCCAGGCGAAAAGATTACCTTCAAGGTCGGCCATGACTTCGATCATGGCAAGGGCGGCATGGTCTTTGACGTCGAATACCGTAATCAGGGCGGTATGGTTGACAATGACCGGATCAATCTCACTGGCCGCGACCGGATAGGTTATGTGCGTGCGCCCTATACCAGCACAAACTCGCCCTACATCTATAATTTCGATAAGGCTTCGCGCAACATTATTGCAACCGTCACCGGCGTTCCACAGCTGACCGGCGCGAATGTTCCCATTTCCTACGGCAAGGTTGTGGACGGCATTGCCGGTGCCGGTGGCCAGCCGCTGATGTTCAGCAACAACGGGCAGTCGCTTGTTCCCATCACCTGGGACTATGCCACCAAGAGCGCCACAACCGTTGTCGGTGGTAATGCGACCGCGCTTCAGGATTACACCCAGCTCTACACGCCGACCAACAAGCTCAACCTGACGCTGCTCGGCCATTACGATATCACTGACCACATCCATGCGACGTGGCAGGGGTGGTATGCCCGCGGCACGGCGTCGAGCGAAGTCGGACAGGGAACATGGAGCACCCCACAGTTCGCTGATCCGCTGACCATAGACAACTACCATAACTATGGTGAAGTGAACGGTGCCTATCAGTTGAGCACTAACAATCCGTACTTGTCCTCAGCTGCACGTTCGACCATCGTGAATGCACTTGCCGCCAAAGGTCTGCCGACCGACACGTTCTACATGTCGCGTCTGAACCAGGATCTCGACGGCGGGATGTTCCAGACGACGATGCAGATGTTCCGCTTCCAGGGGGGCCTGAACGGTGATTTTGACGCTGTCGGACGTCACTTCAACTGGAAGGTCCGGGGTGAATACAGCCGCTACATGAACGACACATGGCAGCCGTCCATCGTTGCGCAGAACCTTATCAATTCGCTCAACTCCACCACCGATGCCAGCGGCAACATCATCTGCTCCCCCGGCTACACCAGCGCGCCTATCAAAACCCGCAGTTCCACCTGTGCGGCGTTCAATCCGTTTGGTACCGGCCAGGCAACGCCTGCGGCCGTGAACTACATCACAGCGGATGCCCATCAGAAGAACACCAACGCACAGCGTGACCTGCAGGGCGAAATCTCCAGTACCGTGATGCGTCTTCCCGCAGGCGATGTCAGGTGGGATATCGGTTACGAGCATCGCCGCGAAGGCTATCGCTTCAACCCCGGCGCGTTCTCCCGCGGATGGGAACAGGATGATGGTTCGTATCTGCAATACGGCAATTCAACAGCAATTCCGCCTACAGGTGGTGCGTATCACACGCATGAAGTCTTCGGCGAACTTGACGTTCCGCTGGTGTCGCCCAGCATGCATGTCCCCGGTGTCTACAGCCTGTCCGCCACCGCAAACGGCCGCTACATCAACAACAGCATGACCGGCGGCTACTGGACGTACATGTTCGGTGGTGCCTGGTGGCCCACACAGGACATCGGCCTGAGTGGCAACTATGCCCGCTCGATCCGCAATCCGTCCGTCACCGAACTGTTCGCACCCCAGAGCACGGATTACGAATACGGCATTGATCCCTGCTCCACGGCGGGCATTGGTGCGGGACCCAACCCGGCAATGCGTGCAGCAAACTGCGCCAAAGCCGGCATCAAGCAGCCGTTCGAATCCAACTTCAACAACTTCTCGATTGAAGGTCAGTCTGGCGGCAACACAAAGCTGAAGAACGAAGTCTCAACCAGCTATACCGGAACGCTGGAACTCCGGCCGCACTTCATCCGCGGTCTCGACTTCCGTGGCTCCTTCGTCGACGTGAAAATCGATAACGCCATCACGTCACTCACCCCTGAAAACCTGATGGATGCATGCTACGACTCGGCTTCCTATGGTCCAAGCAACGCTTATTGCAATACCTTCCAGCGTGGATCTGACGGGCAGCTTCAAACGTTCACGGCTGGCTATTACAATATCGCCAACTTTGAGACGCAGGCGCTTCAGGCCACCCTCACCTATGACACGCCGCTTTCGCGCTTCGGCCTGCCCCAGTCCGCAGGTGCACTCGGCCTCAGCGGCAATTATGTGCATTACCTGAAGAGTCAGCAGAACTATCTGGGCAGCACCTATCTGCTGAGCGGCACGACAAGCGCGCCCAACGACAACTTCACGTTGAACGCGAACTACATGAGAGGTCCGTTCACCCTTCAGTGGCAGACGCTCTGGTACGGCCCGTCACAGTACCAGGTGCAGGTTCCTGCAAACTACTATGCAGCCAACAAGCGTCCGTCCTTTGCCATGTTCAACCTGACGGTGGGCTACGACATCACCCGGAACTTCAGCGCAAACTTCATGGTGAACAACATCACCAACGCGCTGCCGAAATATCCCGGTACGGTCAGCCTCAACCGCTACTACGAGGCGATCATCGGCCGTTCCTTCCAAATGAACCTCGGCGTTCATTTCTGATCCTCCGGTCAGACGGAACACTGGAAAAGAGGGGCTTTGGCCCCTCTTTTTTTGTCTGTCGTCCCAAACGCAAGCACAAAAAAACGGGACGGATTTTCATCCGTCCCGTCTCTGGTTCCAGCTCCCGATAAGGGAAAAGGTCAGCCCGTCTCTTTGGGCGTGTGCTTCACCTTGATGTTGTATCCTTTGAGCATTCCGTACCAATACAGACGCGGGAAGACTTCCGTCTTGAGGAACCAAGCAAAGCGGCTGGGCTTGCGCTGGTCGTACGGGAAGCTCGGCGCGACCTTGCCGCCATACAGGAACTCGGCCAGCACGACCTTGCCGTAGGATACCGTCAGCGGGCAGGCGCCATAACCGTCATAGCTGCCCATCTGCGGGCGGCCATCGAGCGAAGCCAGCAGGTTTTCCACCACGACCGGAGCCTGTTCGCGGGCTGCCGCGGCTGTCTTGGCATTGCTGGTGCCCAGAACGTCACCGGCCCCGAAGATGTTGTCATAGGTCTTGTGACGCAGGACGGTCGGATCGACGTCCAGCCAGCCAGCGTCATTGGCGAGCGGGCTTTTCTTGACGAAATCCGGAGCACTCTGCGGCGGTACGACATGCAGCATGTCGAACTGGCGCACCACGGTCTGATCCGTTCCGACGATCTGGAACGTGGCCTCGCGCTTCTCGCCATCCACCTTGATCAGGTTTTCCTTCATGTGAAGGTTCACGCCATAATAGTCGATCTCGCGCTGAAGCGAGGGGACGAAATACGGCACACCAAACAGCGCGTTTCCGGCCAGCGAGAAATCGACTTCCGTGCGATGCAGCGAACCTTCGCGGCGCCAGTGATCGCAGGCCAGATAGACGATCTTCTGCGGCGCGCCGGCGCATTTGATGGGCATGGGCGGCTGCGTGAACAGCGCCTTGCCGCCATCGAGATGACGGATGCATTCCCACGTGTAAGCGGCCGTCTCACGCGAATAGTTCGACGTTACGCCGTTGCGACCCAGCGTTTCGGGCAGGCCTTCGATCTTGTCCCAGTCAAGCTGAAGGCCGGGGCAGACAACCAGACGGCGGTATTCGACAACGCGGCCACTTTTCAGCGTCACGGTATTGGCTTCGGGCTGGAAGCTTTCAACGCTGTCGCGCAGCCAAGTGACATTGCGCGGGATCAGTCCGCCTTCCTGCCGCAGCGTTTCGGGCAGCGTCATCACGCCAGCACCGACGAGGGTCCAGCCCGGCTGATAGGCATGCGTGGTGGACGGCTCGATGATGGCGATCGACAGGTTGGCGCGTTCACGCCTGAGCTGGGCTGCGATGGTAATGCCGGCGGCACCGCCACCAACGATGACGACTGAGAAGCGATCCTGCTGGGTCGGGTCTGCCATGTTCGGTTACTCCAACGTCATTGTACGACGGAAAGAGTCTAGTCCAGAAGGGCAAGTCTTTCCGTCAGAAGGGAATAGAAGGCGTCTGAATCAACGTCATTGATCCATAACGCGTTCGGAACGCGATCGGTTACGTTCCACAGGTCAACAACACTCTGACCCATGCACAGGGGTGCGTCGACCTCGATTTCCACATTGCACTCGCGCCCCCAGAACAGTTCCGGCTTCAGAAGCCAGCCGATGGTAAGCGGATCATGCAGCGCACCGCCCTCCCAGCCGTATTTCAGCTTCTCGAAGCGGTCTTCCGCGCCCAGCATCCGCACCACCATGTCCGTCACCGGCGTGCCGACCGCGGCGATCGGCGCCAGACGGGCCGGTGTGGCGATAGCGCGATGCGTCACGTCAAGCGGCAGAAGCGTGATGGGAATGCCGGAATGCATGACGATCCGGGCCGCATGAGGGTCCACGAAAAAATTGAATTCTGCGGTCGGCGTGATGTTGCCGCCTTCGCGCTGCGCCCCGCCCATGGCCACGACTCCCGCGATCCGGGACGCGATATCCGGCGCATGGGTCAAGGCGAGAGCCAGATTGGTCATCGGGCCGAGGCAGACGAGCGTGATCGCGCCCTCGGGTTCACGACGCAGCATGTCCACAAGCCAGGTCGCAGCATCAATCGCCTGCGGACGTAATGTCGGCTCCGGAAGATCGGCGCTGGCCATGCCCGTTTCGCCATGGACGTGCTCGGCGCTGATAGGCGCGCGGTGCAGGGGACGGGCCGCGCCCCCGAAAACGGGAATGTCGGTACGGCCTGCCAGTTCGAGCAGGGCGCAGGCATTCCGCGTCGTCAGGGCAACAGGCACATTGCCGGCAACGGTCGTGATGGCCTCGACCTTCAGTTCCGGCGAGGCCAGCGCCAGCAGGATGGCAACCGCATCGTCCTGACCCGGATCGGTGTCGATAACGATGCGGCGGGGTGCGATCGGTGCGGAGCCGGCCTGTGTCATCATGCTTCTTCTTCGGAGTCCTTGATCCAGACCTCAACTGGTCCCGTAACCTTGATCGTCATCGGGCGGCCACGGCGATCCAGCGTCTTGCCAACAGCCAGACGGACCCAGCCTTCGCTGATGCAGTATTCCTCGACGGTGGTGCGCTCTTCGCCCTTGAAACGGACACCGATGCCGCGCGAAAGCAGCTCTTCGTTGTAATACGGGCTGTCCGGGCTGGCGGAGAGACGATCAGGAATGGTGTCGGTCATGGCAGGGCTATCCTCGTTTGTATCAGATCCGATCATGTCGGACCGGCGCGTCAGAGGTCTTCTCTGTAGCGCCGGATGGACGGCTCTCCAAGTCCGCCTCCGTTCCGGAACAGGACATGGCCGCTCCCACAGGACGCAGAGCGCTGCTATGAGAGACGCTCCCCGTCGGAGACAGACCTCTCATGCCGTACCGCTCTTTTCGCCGTAAACCGGAGCGCCGCCTTCCCGGACTGACCGCCCTTGCATCGCTTCTGATGCTGCTGACGGCAGGAGCCGCACTGTCCGGCTGCGCCTCGGATGACGATGGCGACAACTGGTCCGTCAGCGCGCCGGTCTCGGCCGGGCAGGCCATCCGGCTGGATTCCGTGCCGTCCCATGAGCCGGCCTCGGTCTATCGCCTGACCTATCGCAGTACGGATGCGCACAATCCGCAGCAGCTCGTCCGCGTCTCCGCTCAGGTTCTGGTTCCGCGCGGTCGTGCCCCGGCGGGCGGCTGGCCGGTTCTGGCCTGGGCGCATGGAGAAAGCGGCCTGCACCTGACCTGCGCGCCGTCCGTCATGGGGATCGGCACCGTGCAGGCGCATTTCTATGATGGCTGGCTGCGTCAGGGCTTTGCAATCGTCGCAACCGACTATCCGGGAATGGGCGAGCCCGGCGCGCCGCTCCTTCTGAATGCGCGCTCGGAAGGCATGAGCGTTCTCGATTCCGTCCGCGCGGCCCGAGAGCGCCTGCCGGACCTGTCGGAGAACGTGGTGCTGAATGGTCATGCACAGGGCGGTCAGGCTGCCCTCGCCGCTGCCGCGATGGCTTCGACCTATGCGCCGCATCTGCGGATTCTGGGCACAATCGCCGCTGCCCCTCCCTATCTCGACGAGCAGACGGTGCAGGAACTTCTGCATCCCGCCAACCCGCATAGCTTCTCGCCCGCCGTGCCGGAACTGCTGACGCTCGGGCAGTCGCTGGTCGAAACCGATCCTTCGACGGACATCAACGAGGCCTTCACCCCACGGGGACAGCGTCTTCTGCATGAGGCCGGCTCCATGTGTGCCTCGGACTTCTTCCCGATCGCCAAACGCTCCGGTTTGGCGCCCGCCACACTGCTCGAGCCCGAAGCGGACCGTGTGCTGGCGCCGGTTTTCGACTGGGCGAAATATCCCGGCTTCTCCCTGCCCTCGCCCGTGCTCATCGAGTCCGGCGCGCAGGATCTGCACACTTCCACCAGTCAGCAGAAGCGCCTCGTCGCCCGTCTCTGCGCCGCCGGAACCGCTGTGACGCACCGGATTCATGACGCCAGCCATAACGGCACGCTCGCCGCGATGACCACGGAAGCCCACAGTTTCGCCGGGCAGCTTCTGCAAGGCACGACACCCCGTTCGGACTGCAATTCATCCCGCTAAACCCATGGGCCGGAAATGTTTTCACCCGGGCGGGGGTCGCATCCCGGAAACACTCTGTTAGACTTCGCCGGATGAATATCCTGATTACAGGGGCCGCATCCGGCATCGGACGCGGTCTTGCCCTGAAGCTGGCCCGCCCCGGCGTTTCCCTGCAACTGTGCGATCATGCGGCAGATGGCCTGGCGGAAACGGCCCGGCAATGCGACGAAAGGGGGGCCCGGTCAGTCCCCAAAGTGCTGGATACGCGAGACCGTCAGGGCATGGCGGACTGGATCGCCACAGCGTCCGGAGAACGGCTCGACATGGCGTTCCTCTGCGCAGGCATCACGGGCGGTCTGCCTCCCGAGGCCAATGACGGTCTGGTGCTGGAGCGCGAAGAGCGCGTGTGGGAGATGCTCGACACCAATCTGACTGGAACGCTCAACACATTCTTTCCGGTTGTGCAGGCCATGCGCCGGCAGAAGCGGAACGGCGAAAACCTTCGGGGCCGGATCTGCGTGATGGCCTCCATCGCAGGGTTCGTCTGCTATCCCGGCACACCGTCCTATTCCGCTTCCAAGGTCGCTCTGGACCGTTTCGTCGTGGCCAATGCCGCCCGTCTGGAGCGCTTCGGCATCAGTCTGACCAGCGTATGCTGCGGGTTTGTCGATACGCCCATGGTGACGCAGAACCGTTTTCCCATGCCGGGGCTGATCTCCACGGAAGACGCGGTTGGCCGGATCCTGCGCGGCACCCTGCGTCAGACCCGGCGCGTGATCTTTCCCGGCTGGCTGGTCATGGGTTCGCGCCTGATGGACCTGCTGCCACCCCGTCTGGCAGAGCGGTATTACGTGACCCAGCCTTCCGCGCAGCCGGCAGGGATGCCCGATTTCTGACGCCCTTCATGGCCGGAAACTGACATTTTGTGTCCTATCAGTAATGACCCGAAGCGCGGTTTTGTGGATAAACTGGCCACATGAATTTCTGCCGCCTGTTCATAGACCGCCCTGTCGCGACGACACTGATGTCCATTGCCATCTTCATGGCGGGCTTCATCTGTTATCCACTGCTGCCTGTCGCCACGATGCCGGACATGACCACGACCGCCATCATGGTCGTGGCAACCCAGCCGGGCGCGGATCCGCAGCAGATGGCGACATCGGTCACTACGCCACTGGAACGCAGGCTGGGATCGATCGCGGATCTGGAAAGCATCGAATCCGATACCAGTGCGGGACAGGCCCGGATTTTCCTGGAGTTCTCGTCATCGCGAAACATCGACGGCGCGCTCCGTGACACGCAGGCCGCCCTGCGCGCGGCACGCGCCGATCTGCCAACCGGTACGATGGATGCCGATCCGCAGGCCTTCAAAATGGATGGGGGTGGCTTCCCGGTCTATCTGATGAGTCTGACCGGCGATCAGAAAACCCAGGCCGAACTTTACGATGTCGCCAATATCCGCATCAAGCCGCTTCTGGCCGAGGTCAAGGGCGTAGGGCGTGTGGAAGTCGTGGGATCGGCCAACCCCGCCGTGCGTGTCGAACTCAATCCCGGACCGCTCTATAAATGGGGCATCGGTTTCGAGGACGTGCGAACGGCTCTGGCATCTGCCAATGCCTTTACGCCCAAAGGCTTCATCGACAGCCATGGTCAGCGGATGATGCTATCCACCAACGATCAGGCTACCACCGCAGCGCAGTACCGTGACCTGATCGTCGGATACCGCAACAATTTCTATCCCGTCCGGCTGAGCGACATCGCCACCATCACCGACAGTGTTCAGGACGTCTACCAGACCAGCTACATCAACGGGCACCGCGCCATCACCCTGGTCGTAACCGCCCAGCCACATGCCAATACCGTGGCCATCGTGGACGGCATCAACGCCAACCTGAAACATCTGCGCGATGCCCTGCCGGCTGACGTCAATCTGGTCGTGGGTCTTGATACATCCCGCTCCATCCGGGCGTCCCTAGCCGATGCACGGCTAACGCTTGTCCTGTCCGTTGTGCTGGTCGTGCTCGTGATCCTGCTGTTTTTCCGCAAGATGATCACGACGCTCATTCCGGCCGTGACGGTGCCTATCGCCCTGTCCGGCACGCTGGCGGCCATGTCGGCCTTCAACTTCACGCTCGACGTTCTGTCGCTCATGTCGCTGACCATCGCGGTCGGTTTCGTGGTCGATGACGCCATCGTCGTGCTGGAAAACATCGCCCGCCACATGGAGGAAGGAAAGGACCGCTATGAGGCCAGCCTGATCGGCGCTTCGGAAATCGGCTTCACGGTCCTGTCCATCAGCGCTTCGCTGGTTGCGGTCTTCATCCCGCTGCTGTTTCTGCCCGGCGGCGCAGGCTCGATCATGTTCGAGTTCTGCATGACGATGATCTCCGCCATCGTCATCTCGATGTGGCTTTCCCTGACTCTGACGCCGATGATGTGCGCGCATCTCCTGGAAATCGACCATGGGGACCAGCCGCGAAAGGGTGTGTTGGGCTCCATCGCCGTCATTACGGAAACCTCGCTGGACTGGACGCTGCGGCAGTATGGCCGTTCCATGCACTGGTGCCTGCGCCATCCCATCCTGATGGGACTGACCCTGCCGCTCAGCTTCATCGTGCTGGTAGGGTCGATCGTACTAATGCCCAAGGAGTTCATCCCGTCGCAGGACATGTCTCTGCTGGCCGGGCGCATCAAGGGCGATGCCACCATGTCGTTCGATGAGATCGACAGACGTCTGCGCGTGGTGGGCGCCGTGGCCCAGACGGACCCGGACGTGCTGTCCACCACGATCTTCAGTGACGACAAGAACAGCGGCGAGCTCTACCTGCATCTGAAGGAAAAGGATCAGCGGGCTTCGGCCGAAACAATTCTGGACCGGATCCGCAAGCGCCTGCCCAATGAGCCGGGCGCAGATGTCTCGTTCTGGAGCGTCGGCGGCAGCAGTCAGGGCGGCAACAGCTCCAAGAACACCGGCAGCTACCGGTATGTCCTGCGTGGTGACAACGTCTCCGACCTGTTCGGCTATGTCCCCACATTGCTGGGAGCCCTGCGGACCTCGGGCAAGCTGGTCAATGTCTCCTCCACGACCGAAGGACAGTCCGTCGCGGCCTACATCACCGTCGATCGCGATACGGAAGCGCGGTATGGCGTGACACCGCAGCTCATCCAGAACGTGCTGTATGATTCCTACGGTCAGGCCATCGCGTCCACGATCCACCTGCCTACCACCGATCACCGCGTAGTCATGGTGCTGGCCCCGCAGTACCGGATGGACCCCGAAACCCTCAAGCAGGTCTGGATCTCCACGTCTGCCGGAACCGCTGCCGGTGGCGTGGCCTCCAACCTGATCCGTGCCCGCAGCGATGCCAGCACTTCGGCAAACAGCTTCACCTCTCTGGCAACCGCATCGATCCAGAACTCGCTGGCCAACCAGATCTCGGGCAATACCTCAAGCGGTGCGGCCGTCTCGTCCTCGACCGAAACCATGATCCCGCTGATCAATGTCGCTTCCGTCCTGTGGAAGCCCCAGCCCCTCGATATCACCCATCGCGGCAATTATTATTCCGCCAACATCTCGTTCGATCTGGCGACGGGCGTGAGCTATAATGACGCGGTCGAGCTGATCAAGCAGACCATGCAGGACACACACGCTCCGGACGGTGTTCTGGGCGACTTCACCGGGACGGCCGGCGATACCCGCAAGCTCATGATCAATGGCGGGCTGGCATTCCTGGCCGCCATTGCGGTGATGTATATCGTGCTGGGCATTCTCTATGAGAGCCTGATCCATCCCATTACGATCCTCTCCACCCTGCCTTCCGCCGGTATCGGCGCAGTTCTGGGACTGTGGATTGCCGGAGAGTCCTTCAGCATCATTGCCATGATCGGCATCATCCTGCTGACAGGTATCGTCAAGAAGAACGCCATTCTCGTCATCGACTTCGCCATTCATGCCGAGCGTATCGAGAGACTCTCCCCCAAGGACGCCATCTTCAAAGCTTCGATCACCCGCTTCCGCCCCATCCTGATGACGTCGCTTGCCGCTGCTCTTGGTGCAGTGCCGCTCATCGTCAGCAATGGCTATGGCGCGGAAATGCGCCGGCCACTGGGTGTGTCCATCCTTGGCGGCATGGTCGTCAGCCAGCTCCTGACCCTTTATACCACGCCGATCGTCTATCTGTGGATGGATGCCATCGGTGCGAAAGCCAAACGCCTGTGGCACTGGCTGCTCGGCCTTCTGCGCCGCCACAGCACTGCCAATCCTTCCGCCAAACAGATCTGAAACCGGATAAAACAGCGCCCTATGACCTTACCCCGTCGCCTTGCATTGCTGGCCGCCCTGTTCCCCGTGACGGCACTGGCCGCACCCGTCCAGCTTTTCGACCATATTTCCATCTCCCCGGATGGAAGCCGACTGCTCTCGCTGGAAGAGCCGGCTGGAGATTCTGCACAGCCCGACACGTCACGGCCCGTGCTTTACACGCTCCCGTCCGGCACCCGCAGCAACCTGTCTTTATGTCACGGCTGTGAGGCGAGTTCGTTCGCCTGGCGCCGCGACGGGCAGGCACTGGCCTATGTCCTGAAAGACCCTTCGGTCAAAACCCTGTCGGTCTGGCAAGCCGACCGGGACGGTCGCCATGCGGTGCAGGTTCTGACCTTCAAGGGGACGCTTCAGTCCCTGTCCTATGGCCCCAAAGGACAGCTTGGCGTTCTGGCGATCGAAAACGCACACCGCCAGCCCGGCGCGATGGAAGCAGGAGCGCCTCCATCCGGAGAAATCAATGCGCAGATCGACGAACAGCGGATCGCCACGATCGAGAACGGTCGCCTGAACTGGCAGTCGCCAGCGGATTTGTATGTCTATGAATATGACTGGCGGCCGGACGGACAGGGCTTTGTCGCCACGGCAGCCCCGGGCAATGGGGATGATCACTGGTGGATCGCAAAGCTCCACGCCATTGAAAACGACCACGACACCGTCCTTTATACGCCACCCCAGCAACAGCAGCTCAACCTGCCGCGTGTCTCCCCCGACGGAACAAAGGTCTCCTTCATCGGCGGCCTGATGAGTGATTACGGAGCGATTGGCGGCGATGCCTACACTCTGGATCTGACGAAGCCCGGCGCCCAGCCTGTCAATCTGACTCCGGGGCTGAAGGCGACTGTCACCGACCTGTCCTGGGACTGCGGGCCAAGCCTCATCGCCACGGGTCTCAAGGGAGACCGCAGTGTCATCTGGTCCCTGCAAGGCGGACTGAGGCCGCTGTGGGAAGAGGCCATGATGCTTTCCAACGGTCGCTCGGAACCCAGCCTTTCCTGCGCCGGGCAGCACACGGCCATCATCCGGCAAAGCTTCGAGAAGGCCCCGGAAGTCGCCGCTGGCCCCATCGGGCAGTGGAAGCCTGTCAATCGCGACAATGCCGCCCTGCCGCCCCATCTCAAGGCCCGCAGCCTGACATGGAAAAGCGATGGCTATTCCGTACAGGGCTGGCTTCTGGAACCCCTGAAGCGCAAGCCCGGCGTAGAGCAGAACGGTAAGGTGCCGATGATCGTCTACGTCCACGGAGGCCCGTCCAGCGCTTCAAACCCGCGCTATTTCCGCGACAACAGTAAGCTGGCGATGGCGCTTCTGAATGCGGGATATGACGTCTTCATGCCCAACCCACGGGGCAGCTATGGACAAGGCGAGGCTTTCACCGCCGCAAACCGCCGGGATTTCGGGCACGGAGATCTGCGGGACATCCTGCGCGGCGTCGATATGGCCGAAAAAGTCGCGCCCATTGATGACCACCGTCTAGGCCTGACCGGTTTTTCCTATGGCGGCTACATGACAATGTGGAGCGTCACCCAGACAGACCGTTTCCATGCCGCTGTCGCAGGCGCCGGCATTGCGAACTGGCTGTCCTATTATGGCGAAAACAACATCGACAGCTGGATGCTGCCGTTTTTCGGGAAGTCCGTTTACGATGATCCGGACATCTATGCCCATTCCTCGCCTATTCTCTATATCCGGCAGGCCCATACACCGACCTTCATTTATGTCGGATCAGCGGATGAAGAATGCCCGATGCCGCAGAGCCAGGAATTCTTCCACGCGCTTCAGACGCTGCATGTCCCAAGCTCACTCGTCATCTATCCCGGACAGGGACATGGCATGAGCAGCCCACAGGCCTGGGACGATGCGGTCCAGCGCACCATTCACTGGTTTGACCGTTATCTGGTGAAATAACAGACAGAGCATGAACTTCCCTCTTTCTGAAAACTCAGAGAGAGGGAAGCGCCGTAGTCTGCTGACGTGCCCGGTTATCCGCGGACAGAGGCATGATGCCGGGGATGACTTCCACCTGCGTCCGATCCATTACACGTCCTGTCAGGACCATGTGGCTGCTGGCATTATAGACATGCACGGTATCGCCTTTCCCCCCGGCTTCCAGAACTGTCCCTGAAACCGTCAGATGCAGGCTTGGGCCGGAAAAGGTTGCGACAACCGGTGAGCCGCGATGCACAAGCTGGGGATGGGCGAGCTGGGAAACACTGAGGACCTGTCCTGCCGCAAGCACGCCCCGTGCTTCCAGTCCGACAGCTTCCTCCGGATTTTGCAGGGCGTCATCCGGAATAAGGCCGATACGTACAAACGTCATGGTGACATCTTCGGGCAGAATGGGCTGCCCCAGATGCATGGCATGACGCAGGGTCACGGCCCGGACCTCCATGGTCGCCGTTCCACTCACGTTGAAGGCCGTCCCCTGTCCCCCACTGGCAGAAGGAACCTCAAGGCGCGCGGTGAAATGCTCGCTGCCATGAGGGGGCCGATCGATATGCAGGATCGTCGGTGCGCCCTGATCCGCAACCGGAACAGCTACGGGCTTGAACCCCGTCAAAGCCACCTCAACCCGTGCTTCGGAAGGCAGCTCCAGCCCCTGTCGCACGACAGGAATGACATCATCCACTGTAATCATGCGCGCCGCATGCGTGACGGTTGCGGATACCAGTGGCGAGGCGTCGGGCCAGTCAATGCCGAACTGGGCCGCAATGGCAGTCAACTGCGGGCCACCCACAACATAGCTGGCGCCCAGTGCCGGGGCATCGCCAATCTCGGTATCCTGTCCTTTGCCCAGATCGGCAAACAGGTCGGACAGACGTACGCGCGGATGATCGACATTGACGTTTGTACGCAGGGTTGCGGCAGAGGCGAACGACAGTGCTGTGCATCCTGCCAGCAGCAGGATGCCACCTTTCAGCAGGATACGGCTCATGCTTAGCCACCACCCAGATTGGTCACGGTTTTCATCATGTCATCCGACGCGGTGATGACCTTGCTGTTCATCTCATAGGCGCGCTGGGCCGTAATCAGATCGGTGATTTCCGTCACGACGTTGACGTTCGAGTTTTCAACGTAACCCTGCATGATGCTGCCATAACCCACAGCTTCAGGATTACCCATCATGGCGTCACCGGAAGCCGTCGTCTGAGTGAACAGATTCTGCCCCATCGCGGCCAGACCGTTTTCATTGGTGAAGATGCCGAGTTGAAGCTGCCCGACGAGAGTCGTGTTGTTCTGCCCGGCGATCTGCACACTGACCTGACCGGACTGATCGACCGAGATGCTCTGGGCGTTATTGGGGATCGTGATCGTCGGGCTGATGAGATAGCCGTCCGCCGTCACGAGCGAACCGTTATTGTCCATCGAGAGCGTACCGTCCCGGGTATAGGCAAGCTGGCCCGACGGAAGCTGGACCTGAAAATAACCCCGTCCCTGCACGGCCAGATCCAGGGAGTTGCTGGTCTGCTCAAGGCTGCCCTGATCGTTGATGCGGTAAATCGCGGCTGTTTTCACACCCAGACCGACCTGTGCACCGGCCGGAATGGTCGTACCCGTATCGGAAGAACTGGCGCCGACGCGGCGAATGTTCTGGTAGATCAGGTCCTGGAACTCGGCACGGGAGCGCTTGTAGCCCGTGGTGCTCATGTTCGCGATGTTGTTGGAAATGGTTTCGACGTTGGTCTGCTGGGCCTGCATGCCCGTTCCGGCGATGTCGAGTGCGCGCATGGAGCGTTATCCTTAGTCCCGTAAGGGTCGGTAAATCAGGCCGAGACCTGAACGATCTTGTCGATGGCGTTTTTCTGGCGCGTTGCCTCGGCGTCCACGAACTGCGCCATGAAATCGAAGTTTCGCTGGATTTCCATCATCTGCGTGACTTCGGTCATCATCTGAACGTTGCTGCCTTCCACCATGCCCTGCACGATGTTGGGCCGCTCGACAGCCGTGGTCGGCTGGTCGGAACGCAGCAGCCTGCTGCCTTCGGCCTGGAGGGTATTGTTGTCCTGCGCCGTCACAATCCCGATCTGGCCCTGCTCGCCGGTTTCGGTCGAGATCACGCCGTCTGCGGAAATGGTGATGCGATGGTCGGTCTGGGGCAGTTCGATCGGCTGTCCATCACGGTCCAGCAGGGCATTTCCGTTTTCATCGACAATGGCGCCATCCTGCTGTTCCTCGAAACGGCCGGCCCGTGTCAGACGGACACCATTAGCAGTGCGAACCTGAAAATAGCCCTCCCCCCCCAGCGCAAGATCAAGAGGATTGCCGGTCGACTGCATATCGCCCTGCTGGAAGTCCCGGTATGTCGCACGGTCCTGCGTATAGGATTCCGTATCCGCACCTTCGGCCTGCTTTGAGCCGTGCTGGTGGGAAAGGAAGTCACTGAAGAGGACATTTTCGCGTTTGTAGCCCACGGTCGAGGCGTTCGACATATTGGCCGCGACCACGGACATGGCACGCTGCTGGGCATCCATGCGCGAAAGCGCGATATAGGTACTGTTCTCCATGGGCTTTACAGGCTCCGGTCAATCCCGATTTCGGAGCACAGCCTAGCCGCAAAAAGCTTTCCCAATCGTTAAACGAACAGGGTTATCCCGACTCGCCGTGACGATATGGTGAAAGAGTTTCCAGTTCCGCCGCCTCTGCCTGCATAGCGGTCCGTTCCTCTTCCACAAAGGCCGCGACGGCCTGCCGTAGACCGGGATCAAGGATGGCATGCGCGGAATGGGTGAAGGTCGGGAGATAGCCGCGCTGGATTTTGTGTTCGCCCTGCGCCCCGGCTTCCACGCGGGACAGACCGTGCTCGATGGCGAAGTCGATCGCACGGTAGTAGCACAGCTCGAAATGCAGGAAGGGCCAGTCCCCCTCGCAGCCCCAGTTCCGGCCAAACAGCGCCTCCGTCCCCATGAGGTTCAAGGCACCGGCAACGGCTTTTCCGTCATGATGGGCCATCATCAGGACCACACGGTCGCCGAGCCGTTCGGACAGCATGGGAAAAAAGCGCTCGGTCAGATAGGCGCTGCCCCATTTCCGGTCGATCGTGGACTGGTAGAAACGGTAGAACGCTTTCCAGTCTTCCGGGGTGATCTGGTCTCCGCGCAATGTACTGAAGGTCAGACCGCAGGACTGCGCGGCGCTGCGTTCCTTGCGGATGGATTTGCGCTTGCGCGAGGCTAAAGCGGCCAGAAAATCATCGAACGTGGCGTAGCCGTTGTTCTGCCAGTGATACTGGATGCCCGTGCGCGGCAGATAACCCGCTTCGGTAAAGGCCTCCATCGAAGCCACATCGCAGAAATTGGCGTGCAGGGAGGACAGGCCGAGTTGCGCCGTGGCCTGAATGAGCGCGGACGCCAGAGCCTGGGCCACGCCTTTCGGATCGGGCAGATCAGCCCGCAGCAGCAGCCTTGGGCCGGGAACCGGCGAGAACGGAACGGCGCAGACGAATTTCGGATAGTAGCGACCGCCCGCAGCTTCGTAAGCGCGGGCCCAGCTCTGGTCGAAGACATACTCGCCCCAGGAGTGGGACTTTCCATAAAGCGGAGCGAGGGCCGCGATTGTCCCGCCCGGTGCCCGCAGCACGGCATGGCGCACAAGCCAGCCGGTGCGGTCCGCGACGGAACCGCTGTCTTCAAGGGCGGACAGAAAGCCGAAAGAGACAAACGGGTTGTCCGCGCCCGCGCAGGCATCCCAGTCCTCGACCCCGATCTCGTGGATCGAGGCGTGGAGGCTCAGGCTCCAGTCAGAGGACGAAGCGGTCTCCGGTTCTCCCATTCGGTCTCTCCCATCCGGGGTGATCAGGCGATTTCGAACAGCGCCTCGACTTCGACCGGCGCGTTCACGGGCAGGCTCGGTACGCCGATCGTGGAGCGGGCATGACGGCCGGCATCACCGAAAACCTCGACGGCCAGATCGGACGCGCCGTTCATGACAGTGGCCTGATCGGTGAACTCGGGCGTGCAGGCGATGAAGCCACCCAGACGGACAACGCGGGTGATGCGGGAAAGATCACCGTCCAGTGCAGCCTTGGCCTGGGCCAGCACATTGATCAGGCAGGCGCGGGCACAGGCCACACCGGCATGAACCGAAACCTCGTCCCCGAGCTTGCCGGTGATCAGCAGCTTGCCATCCACCAGCGGAAGCTGACCGGAGACGATGAGCTGGTTTCCGGTGCGGACGGTCGTGACGTAATTTGCAACCGGAGCGGCTGCGACCGGCAGCGTGATTTCAAGGTCGGCGAGGCGTGAGTCGGGGGTTGCGGTCATGGCAGGTCTCCGGTTGGGGCGCCCGAAGCGGGCATCTGATGGGACCGCATGTTGAAACGGGAACGCCGTGATGCCAAGGGGCAAGACCGCATCGGCGGATCAGGTCGGCAGGCTGTCGTCCCCCGCTAGACTCCGGCGGCTGCGTTCGAGTTCCTCAGCATAGCGGCGCAGGGCATGCTGTTCGGTCAGGGTTCCGATCACCTGCCGCGACTGCGGATCCTCGACCACGACCAAGGCGTCGGCCTCGGCTTTTTCGAACAGTTCGATGGCCTCGCGGATGTTCATATGCGGCGTGAGCATGGCGTTGCGGAACAGTGCCAGCGTTCCGATCGGTGTCTGCGACGCCGGGACGGCATGCAGCTCTGCCAGTTGGACCATGCCATCATAATGTCCGTCCCCATCAAGCAGGACGATCCGCTGGGCCGAGCCAAGCGGGAACAGGGCCTGCGCGCGGTTTACAGGCGTTTCTGCCGGAAGGGTGCGGACCTGCCCGCGCATCATCCGGCGGACATTGAGCGAGCGCATCCAGCCGATATCGACGGCGGAGCGGATCGACTCACCGCGCAGATGGAAGCGCCAGGTCGCGAAACTGTAGCCGAACAACCGCCGCACGGTCAGGAGCGACAGCACCGCGGCTACGAGAGTGGCCCCGCTCATGGAGACGCTGCCGGTCAGTTCCAGCATCAGGCAGATCATGGTCATAGGGCTGCCGATCACGGCCACAGCCATCGCACTCATGCCGACCAGCGCACAGGCCGTGACGGAATCCGGCGCAACACCCAGCGGTTCCAGAAGCGTGCCGTAGATCGTGCCCGCCAGTGAGCCGAGATAGAGCGATGCGAAAAACAGCCCCCCGCGAAACCCGGACCCGATACACAGGCAGGATGCCAGAGCCTTCAGAAGCAGCAAGACAACAGCCATCTGCGCGGTGACGTTTCCGGCGAAGACAGCGCGCATCGCCTCATGCCCGGCGGAGAGGACGGACGGATGCAGCGTCGCCAGCCCGCCCACGATCAGACCGCCAACCGCAGGCCGCAGCCAGACAGGACCGGGCATCTTACGAAACAGCGCCTCGGTCTGGGTGACGCAGAACATCAGGCCGATCGCGGTCAGGGCAGTCAGGACACTAATGATGACCGCTCCGGCCGTCCCTTCCCAGGACAGGGTGCCTGGCGATGGAATAACGATGCCCGGCGGGACACTCCCCAGCGAGCGCGTCACACCCACGCCCGCCAGCGCGGCAACCGCCACAGGGGACAGGCTTCCCAGAGAATAGGAACCGATCACCAGTTCGAACGCATAGAACGCGCCGGCGACCGGCGCATCGAACGCCGCCCCGATCGCAGCCCCCGCTCCGGCCCCTACCAGCACGCGCAGATCCTCACGCCGCACGCGGAAGGAGCGCCCAATCCGCGAACCGAAAGCCGCAGCAATCTGGGTAAAGCCGGCTTCAAGCCCGATGGAACCGCCGACCCCGTTGGACAGAACCGTCTGGCAGACGATGACCAGACTGTCCCGCACCGACATGCGCCCGCCATGCAGTGCATTGGCCTCGATGGGGTCCACGGGACTGCGGGGCATGATTTTTGCGATCATGACGCCGAACAGTCCAATCGCCAGCCCGCCACCGGTCAGCACAGCTATCGTACGAAGCGGTGGCAGGGTAGTCAGCCCGGACAGATGCCCCCCGGACATGCCGGAGACGCCAAAAAGCAGCCGGTGCATGAAGAAGGTCAGATGGGTGACCACAAAAACGCACAGACCCGACAGAATCCCGACGAATCCCGCCAGAACACTCAGCCAGATCTCGTTTCCACGCACCAGGGTTCGCAGATTCGACGGCGCATGGGGGAACAGACGCGCCTGAAAGCGGTTCATCCGCTGGCGCAGGACGCGGGACCTGTCCTGAAAACGGCCGGAAGAGCCGTCAGGAGATGCGGGCGAAGGGGCGGGACTGGTGGACAAGCGGGCTCCCGGGCGGCAGGTGTGATCCTGTTTGACGGCAAGCGCGTCGGCGATCAACAGCTGTCATGGAAGGATCATTGATGAAACTGCATGTCATCGAACGCGGCGAAGGCCCGGAAACGGTCGTCTTCCTGCACGGGCTGTTCGGACGAGCCCGGAACCTCGGCTTCCTCCAGCGCGGCGCGGCTGCCGATTTCCGGACTCTTGCGCTGGATCTGCGCAACCATGGCAACAGTCCGCACGGCCCCGTCAGCTATGCGCTCATGGCGCAGGACGTGCTGGAAACGCTGGATGATCTGGGAGTCGAGCGCTTTGCCGTCGTGGGGCATTCCATGGGCGGGAAGGTCGGAATGATGCTGGCCCTTGCTGCTCCCGAGCGCGTCACGAAGCTGCTTGTTGCGGATATCGCACCAGCCCGGACAGGGCATGGACATGGCGAGATGATCGCCCGACTGGGTGCCCTGACATTTCCGTCAGTTCTGGAGCGGCGGGAAGGGCTGGATCTTCTGGAGCCGGTCGTCGGCAACAGGGCCGTCGCGGAACTCCTGCTGCAGAACATCCGGCTGGGCGAAGCTCCGGGCTGGAGCATCGGGTTTGATGACCTTGCCCGTGACATCCACGCGATCGAAAACTGGCCGAATCTGCAGATTGCACCCTACGAAGGGCCCGTTCTTTTCCTTCGTGGTGGCGAGTCGCCCTATGTCAGGCCAGAACATCACGATCAGATTCGCGCGCTCTTCCCCCATGCGCTGATCCGGACCCTGCCCGGGGCCGGACACTGGCTGCATGCCGAGCAGCCCCGTCCGTTTCTTCGGGAAATGATGGAATTCCTGCGCGCTCCCGCCTGAAGCAGGACGTTACGAAATCAGACCAGATCAATAGGTGACAGTTTTACATGCCTCATATCATTACGATTAAGCAACGTACTGAAAGTCTAATATATTAATTTTTTGATAATTTAATAAAACTCAATTAAAATTAAAGTAAAAGTTTTACTTTTCTGAAAAATTAACGACTACAACATCAATGCCGGAACGGCGCATGCAATAAACTTCATCAGGATTACGCGGATGTACGCTCTACTGTTCTCCGAGCCTTTGGTAAATCGCTCTGAAATGCGTGTCTTTACACGCGAGAAGATCTATTCTTCCGCGCTGGCCCGAGGTGCAGCCCACGGCGATAAAGAAACTATTCGGGCGATGATGATCGGGTGGTGGCCTTTTATTCAGGCTTTCGAGCGCGCTATTGACGTGCGCGTCGGCCATCTTCCCATCAAGCCGCTCGTCCAGCGTTTTGGCCAGACGCGCATCAAGACTTTCTTTTCGGAAGCCCGTGAAGCCGTCCGCGAAATGAAGGAAGAGGAAGGTTCACACGCCATCCTGTGGGCAGACGGAGCAAAGGAATTCGGCCTCGACCTGTTCGGAACCCACTATGATACACTTCCGAGCGTCCAGAAGCTGATTGCCAATGCCGACAGCGAAGATCCTGTGATCTTCTTCTCCTGGCTGGCCGCTGTGGAATATATCGCTGAAGAACTGGCCGCCTATCTGTGCCATGCGCCGAAGTTCACCAGTCTGTTTGCCAAGAAGCACTGGACCTGGGGTCTGGCCCATGACGAGCACGAACATGATGGTCCGTCCCATCTGGAAATCGACGAGGACCTGGCCCGCGCCTATTATCCGTCCAACGATCCGGACATCACGCGTGCGGCTCTGACGGCCAATATGCGCGAATGCATTGAAATGTTTGAAAAAGCGAGCTTTGAGATTTACGGCACCGTGCCCGAAATGGCACATTAACGAAACCTTAATCCTTTATAGGCTATCTCCGTGCCCGGTGTGCCATAACCGACGCGCGGAGATGTTGCCCGCAACAAATTCGTCCGCCGCAAAGAAAAACTTCATAAACTCCTGTCATCGTGGCACCCTCCTCCTCTATTGGGAAGGTTCATGATGCCCCTGCCTGTCTCGCTGGATCCTGTTTTCGCTTTCCGGTCATGCTCGGCATAATGACTGCCATGCTGAACCTGCTGAAACGGATACGGTTAACCCGGCTCTTTCCCTTCCGGGCGGATATTCCGCCGGGCGCGGAAGAAGGAGTCCGCCTTTCACGCTGCAGGGTGCTGCGTGGCCTGAACTTCTTCCATTTCGTTCCCCAAATCAGTTGCGGTCCCGTCGCCGGCCTCTGCCTGATGAGGAACTATCCGACCTACGGCATGGTCCTGTGCGGATCCGTCCTGTTTCTGCTTCTGGTCTACAACATCTGCTTTTACGCAATCCCGACCGAGAAGCTCGTCGACACCCGACAGTCATGGATCCTCAAGGGTCTCAATATCGCGTTCGCCCTGTGCTGGATCACGCTGCCTCCAATCGTATTTCCATATGGAGATGCCAATGACAGGGTCCTTGTTGCAGGGATCATGGTTGGACTGACGGCAACGACCATCACTCTGATGCCATTGACCGGGCTGGGAGAAATCATTGCGTTCATGCTGATTTTTTCCTGTTGCGACGCCCTGTTCCAAGCATGGCAAATCGACCACGGATCATTCTATTTCTACATCGCCATCGAACTGGCGGTTTATCTGTTCTTCGTCCTGTCCCTGACAATGGCGGTCCGAACGCTGTTTACGGCATTTCTCATCAGCAGATCCTCACTGGAACAGCGCAACAGCATCGTGCAGCTGCTGCTCTGGAATGCGGATGATGATACCGGCGACTGGCTCTGGGAGACCTGCACATCCGGAACATTGAAAAATGTTTCAGCCAGTCTGGCCTCCGCCTTCGGCAACAGCCGGGAATGGCTGGAAAACCGGGTTTTCTTTGACATCCTGTCCGATCTGGCCGGATCGTCTGCATTTGATGGGGACGAGCGGACCGGGCTTGGCCGCCTGCGCCAGTGCCTCGACAACCGGATCTTCTTCCGTGACATCGTGGTCTCCGGGACGCTGCATGGCCAGCAGCGTTTCTGGTCTCTGAGCGGTCGCCCGGTCTTTCAGGACCGGAGCTTCATCGGATATCGCGGTGTCGGAACGGACGTGACCCAGACGCACTGGGCCCAGGAGAGTGCCTCCTTCAGAGCAAGGCATGACCTGCTGACCGGCCTGCCAAACCGCGGCGCGTTCCTCGATGACATGGAAACCTATCTCATCGAAGCTGAACGCACAGGCGAAGCTTTTGCGCTGCTCAACCTTGATCTGGACGGCTTCAAGCAGATCAATGACCGGTATGGCCATTCCGCCGGTGACGAGATGCTGCGGAAAGTCACGGTCGTCCTGAGCCGCACGCTGAGTGAACGCCACAGGCTCTACCGGTTCGGTGGTGACGAGTTCATGCTGCTTGAGCGTCAGACCACGCCAGCCCAGGCATCCACCACGGCTACGGGACTGATCCATGCGCTGACGAATGTCCCCATCCGGATTGGCGAAGGCGTACGCTGCGCGGTCGGGCTGAGCGTGGGAATCATCCTCTCCGTCGGCGGATCGGAGCGTGTCGGAAGCCTGCTGGAAGCCAGCGATCTGGCGCTTTACGAGGCCAAGAGTCTCGGTGGTCATACGCACCGTTTCTACAATCCGGAACTGCGTACCGTGGCCAAGCGGAATCGCGACCTGATCCGCGCGTTCCCCGATGCCCTTGAAAAGGGAGATCTGGGCATTGTCTATCAGCCCTTCTTCAACACCCAGAGCCAGAAGCTCTGCGGATTCGAAGCACTGATCCGCTGGTCGCATCCCGAATATGGCCGTGTGCCGCCTGAACGGATCATCCAGTTGGCTGAAGAAGCCGGACCGATCCACAGACTGGGCGTTTATGTCATGGAGCGGGCCTGCCTGTTTGCCCGCGAATGGGAGCCGGGCCTGGTTCTTTCGATCAATGTTTCGGTCGGCCAACTTGAAGCCCCCGCCTTCCTCAAAGACACGTTCCGGATTCTGGAAAAGACCGGCTTCCCGGCCCGCTGCCTTCAGATCGAGATGACCGAAAACATCTTCATGGAGCCGGATGCTGCGACATTCACGCTGCTGAGCCGTCTGCAGAGTGCGGGGATTTCCATCGCACTCGATGATTTCGGCAAAGGCTTCTCGTCGCTTGGGTATCTGCGGTTCTTTCCGTTCTCCAAGATCAAGCTGGACGGCCTTTTCGTTCGCGACATGCTCCGGGAATCCCGGGCCGCCTCGATCGTCCGGGCCGTGGTCGATCTGTCCATTGATCTGGGCGTGGCCGTTACGGCGGAGGGTGTGGAAAGCCAGGAACAGCTCTCCTACCTCAAGCGCCTCGGCTGCACGGAAGTGCAGGGCTATCTGCTGTCCCGCCCCCTTTCTCCAGAAGACACCCGCCGATTCATGGCCATGCCGCCGGTCCTGCTGGAGGAATCATCCTGAGATAGAAGCCGGGCCTCAGGCGGTTAGCGGATTAGGAGCCGTTTTCTTCCCTTCCTCCGCCACGCGCCAGCAATACCAGGCGAGTGTCGAACGATAGGGCGAAAAACGGGCTGTCTCTTCTTTCAGAGCCTTTGGTTTGGGCGGAAGCTCCAGCCCTTTGATCCTGCGCCAGCCTTCCCGGACTCCAAAATCATCGACCGGCATGACATCGGGGCGGTTGAGCGTGAACATCAGTAGCATTTCCACGGTCCAGCGCCCGATGCCCCTCAACATGACGAGGCGCGCGATCAGGTCCTCGTCCGTCATAGATGCTGCTTCAGACCGGGTGGGTACGGTGCCATCCAGCCGGGCCTGCGCCACACCGCGCATGGCCAGAAGCTTGCTGCCCGAAAGTCCACAGGCACGCAGGCTTTCCTCGGACAGGCTCAGGAGCCGTGCGGGAGACGGTGGCGGCCCGTCCATGTTTTCCTGCTCGCCGAGAAGGCACAGACGGCCGAAGATTTTCCGGGCTGCCGCGCCATGAAGCTGCTGCCCGGCGATGGCCCGCAGAAGGGCATCGTAGGGTTCCTGCCCGTTATCACCACGTAGCGTGCACGGGCCGATACGGGCGATGACGGCAGCAAGATCGGGATCTGCGGCGAGGAGTGTTGCAGAATCAGCCATTAGGGACGAGCCTTTCCGGAAGTTAAGGTTTGCGTGACTCTTTGTGTCTTTCGTGGGTCGCTCATTACTGCCATGATACGCCAATACAGACGTCCACCCCCAGCCCCGGATAACCAGCCTGCCGGATGACAACCCCGACCGCCCTGGTGCAAAAGGTCTGGCGATGATGCGACGCCGCCTTCTCTTCGCCGACCGGCCGTTCCCTGCCCGGTCCTTTCCAGACGGGCCGTCCCGCATATGAGCGGAACGACCGCTGTCACGTCAGGAAAGCCGCAGAAACGCGAGCCCCAGCTCTTCGCCCCCTCGGCGCGGATCGTTCCCGCACGTCCACAGCATGCGCCCGCTGGCACCCGCGAACGCCTGAGAGATTACGTCCCGCCATCGGTTGCGGTCCGGCCGGTGCTGACGCCGATGATGCGTCCGCAGACCATCGTCGAGAACGGCCCCACGGTTCCGTTCATTTTCTCCGCAGGCCTGCACGCGGCTATTCTGGCCTTCCTCCTGATGCAGCATCACGGCATGCATGGCTCGCCGGCCGGGCAGGAACAGCCTCAGGTCGAAATGGTTTTCGACGCGCCGCCATCAAAAAGCAGCATGCGCGGTCCCCGGGCACGCGAGGAAGGGGGCGCTCCGCCACCGCCATCTGCACAGAGTCCGCAGGAGACACAGGAAAACCAGCAGCAGCCGGAGAAGGAACAGTCCACGCCGACCCCGGCCGTCCCGACGCCGGAGACGCCGTCTGCGCCTGATGTCCCGCAGGAACCGTCCGCAGAGCTACCCAAGACGGCACCGACGCCAGCCCCCGTGACGCCGGGCGCGGCCCCCAGCCAGCGCAGCCAGCAGACGTCGCCGCACGCCCATCGTGCCCAGCGCTCCGTTCGCTCCGACCGGAACAATCCGTTCGCGCATCCGATGGATCTGTCGTTCGGCGAACAGCCCTCGCCCTATCGTCGCCATCGTGGCCGCGCTTCCGGCTCCGGCGGTCCGATCGACATGTCCCTTGGGCCGCTCAGCCTGAACGGCGCCATCAATGCGCCGTACCAGACACGCACCAGCGTCAAGGGCGTCAGCGAGGATTACGGCGGGGAGATCGACCGCTGGATCCGGGCGCATATGTACTATCCGGAAGAGGCCGCCCGCGCCGGAGAGGATGGTCCGTCCTCGGTGCATGTGGTGCTGGACCGTTCGGGCCGTGTGAAATCAGTCCGGCTGATGAGTCAGTCCGGGTCCTATTCGCTGGACGCCGCGACAACCGGCATGTTCCAGGGCGCCCATCTGCCACCGGTTCCGCCGGACATGAAGGGCGACCATTTCGATATTGATGTGACGATCAACTACATCCTGATCCGCCGGTAAAAACGGGAGCGGCTTCGACATCGGAGCCGCAATCCCATACAGTCCGCCGGGTCACTGTCCTGTTACCGGAACGCCGATGCGCCGCCTCTGTTCGACCCTGCTGCCTCTTTGCTTTCCCCTGGCCCTGGGGGGATGTTTCAGTCTCTCGCGGCCCTTCGCCGATCCGGGGCAGCAGGCCAGGTATCTGACGGTCGCCAATCTTCCCCCGGCCCGTCTTGCCGTTCCGACACCCACGGATTCCCTGCTGTCGGACGATGCCGCCGCACTCTGGGCGCATGACATGGCGCAGGCCATGGTCGGACAATCCGTTCCCGCCATCGCCCAGCCCCGCAAGAAAGGGGACTGGTGGCTGAAGATGAGTGCCGCTACCCATGGCGGTGCGGTTGTTCCCCATTACGTCATCATGACGCCGGAAGGGAAAGTCCGGGCGGAAACGGATGGCCCTGCCGTGGACATGGCAGGCTGGAGCGCGGGTGATAAAACTGCCCTTCAGGGGGCTGCCGTTCAGGAGGCACCACAACTGGCGGGGCTTCTCACGGGGATTCAGGCCAACATGATGCAGCAGGACCCGCACAGCCTTATGAACCGGCCTGCGAAGATCTGCTTCAAAGGTGTTACCGGAGCACCCGGTGACGGGAATGTTGCGCTCGCACGTGCCTTTTATGCGTCACTTCCGGACAAGACCAATACGGTAACAACGACCGAAAAAGGCGCGGATTTCATCGTCCGCGGCACGGTCGCTCTCAAGACGGGTGCAGCGGGCAACACCGGCCATCCGGTCGATCATATCGAAATCGTCTGGCATGTCCTGACCCCGGACGGAAAAGAAGCGGGCGCTGCCACCCAGCTCCACGATATCGTACCGCATTCGCTGGACGGAGCATGGGGCGATACCGCCGACATGGCCGCTGACGAAGCCGCTCAGGGTGTGCGGACCATCGTCACCAATTTTTCGGGCCGCGAGCACAAGCCCCTGCCGGATGGTAAAGCTGCTCCCAGGAAAGCTGCCTGAAGACATCAGCGAACCTGTAAGAAACATCGGTTTGTAACTATTTGTATCTTTTGGTAGCCTCACCTGTTACAGAACTCCGGCTTTTCCCATCCGGAGTTTCTGATGCGTCTTTCGTTCCGCCCGCTGTTGCCCGGCCTGGCCCTCTGCGCCGGCCTTACCCCTGTCGTTTCCGCCTTTGCAGACCCGGTCCCCGTCATTGCCGTGAACCGTGAGATCGGCCTTTCAATGACAGGTACGTTCCGCAACAGCGTCAGCGGGGTCAACACCCGCACGATGGAAACTGGCGGTTCGGGCCACTCTGCCTTCAGCGAAGACTTTGCGAGCTCTTCACGCTACCGCACCATCGGCTGGACCCCAGGCTTTCAGGCGGACGCCTCGGTCATGTTCAACGCCTTCGGAATCGAAAACCTGTACGGTGCGCTTCATTTCTCGCTTGAAGACGGGCAGAGAAACTACAAATCACGTTATCGCACCTATTCCAGCACCTCCGCTCCATACGGATTTTCAGTGGGAGGAAACGACAGCTCGAACGGGACAGACAATCGTGGAGAAATCGGCAAAGGCTTCCTGCTGTTTTCCAGCCGCTTTCTGCTGACCCCATTCATCCAGGGCGGATATGTCACGAGCGGCGCTGATGGAGATTTCGGCTACGGGTCCGGGTCTTACTTCGCCGGTGCCGGCCTGAAAGCCGATTACGCCCTCACATCCCGCCTCGTCCTGCGTGGACGGTTCGGATGGGCGGAAGTCCTCAATTCCGGCGTTTCCTACAACAACCAGCCGCGTCCTTTGTGGGAGGGCGGTCTTGGCATGGACTACCGCATGACCCGGCGCCTCCATCTGACGGCAGGAGGGGATTATTCCTATATATCCTATGGTCGTGACCGGAATATCGGATCCAGCAGCGCATGGGGAACGGCCTATTCCTACTCTTACACCTCAAGCGCCCTGAGCAACGGTCTGAAGCTGCATGCGGGTCTGGCCTGGCAGTTCTGAAGCCAATCGGGCGAAGGGTGTCCGGTCGGCATGTCATGCAGACACTGGCCGACTGGTACGCATAAAGAATGAGGCAGGATGGATGACAGGGGGGCTTTGCGCTGTTAGAAGGCCAGCAACTTCCCTGTCGGACACCGGACGAGGCCGTTTTTCATGAAGATCGTAGCCTGCAACAGTAACCTGCCGCTGGCCCGTGCGGTCGCCCATGAACTGCGGATGCCGCTGTGCAAGACCGTAGTCAAACGCTTTGCCGATGGCGAAGTGTTCGTCGAGATCCAGGAAAATGTCCGCGGTGAGGACGTCTTCGTCGTGCAAAGCACCTGCATGCCGACGAATGACCATCTCATGGAACTGCTGGTGATGTTGGACGCACTGCGTCGCGGTTCCGCACGGCGTGTCACGGCTGTCATGCCGTATTTCGGCTATGCCCGGCAGGATCGCAAATCCGGTCCGCGTACTCCGATCAGCGCCAAGCTGGTGGCAAACCTGCTGACCGAAGCCGGTGCGAACCGCATCCTGACGATGGATCTGCATGCCATGCAGATCCAGGGCTTCTTCGATATTCCGACCGACAACCTCTATGCCGCGCCCCTCTTCGTGCGCGACCTCAAGACGCGCCTGCCGGACCGTGAGCTCATCATTGTCTCGCCGGATGTGGGCGGTGTGGTCCGTGCGCGTCAGCTCGCGCAGCGCCTGAATGTGGATCTCGCCATCATCGACAAGCGCCGCGAACGCGCAGGTGTTTCAGAAGTCATGAACGTCATCGGTGACGTCGCCGGCCGCTACTGCGTTCTGGTGGACGACATCATCGACAGTGGCGGATCGCTGTGCAACGCGGCCAATGCCCTCATGGCCCGCGGTGCGGAAGGTGTCGAGGCCTATGTCACTCACGGCGTTCTGACTGGTAATGCCTGCCAGCGCGTGAAAGACAGTCCGCTGAACATGCTGACGCTGACTGACAGCATTCCGGCGACCGAGGCCCTCCTCGAGACCCCGAACATCCGCCAGATCACGACAGCCAACCTCCTCGCCCGGGCCATGAGCGCCGTTGCCGATGAAAGCTCAGTCTCCTCTCTCTTCGACTGATTTTTCACGGTTCGCTGCGCGGTCCAGCCTTCGTGAACGGACTTTCCCATGTCGCAGATTGCCCCCAAGCCCTACTGGTATCTCCGTCATGGTGAAACCGACTGGAACCGTCAGGGGCTGGCGCAGGGTCGGACCGACATTCCGCTTAACGAAACCGGTCTGACGCAGGCCGCACGGGCCGGAAACACACTGGCCGAACTGTTCCAGAACGGGCAACGTCCTTTCGACCGGATCATATCGTCTCCCCTGAGCCGCGCCTTTGTGACCGCCACCCATACCCGCGATGCCATCCGTGACCTTGCGGGCGTGGCGCTTCCTTTCCGCGTGGATGAGGATCTGGCCGAAGTCTGTTTCGGCGTTCAGGAAGGCACGCTGATGGGAGACTGGTACGAGCCCTGGATCGAGCAGGGCCACCTTCTGGAAGGAGGCGAAAGCTTCCATACCCTGACGCAGCGCGCTGTCACGGCCATCAACCGTGAGCTCGAAGCCGGAGGCACGCCTCTTTTTGTAGCGCACGGCGCCCTGTTCAGGGGACTGCGTGCGGGAATGGCACTCCCCGTCAATGTCCGCCTTCCCAACGCTGTTCCGATGTATCTCGAACCGGGCGAAAACGGCTGGACCATCCACACGCCACCCCTGATCTGAAGACGCTTCAGCAGGGCTTGTGCGATGGGTCGCGGAAACTGCAGAACTCCCTCTTGTGAAGCTCTGCCAAGCCGGTTACGGCTTGAGGCAATTTGATTTACAAGCGGAATATCATCATGTCCTCACTGCGCCTTCTGGCGGCCCTGACTGCGTTCAGCGGTCTGGTCTCTCCCGCGCTTGCCCAGACCCAGCCCATGCCGCTGCCCATGCCGGCTCCAGTCCCGGAACCGCAGGACCGTCCCTTCCCGGGCAGCCTGACGGTTTCGGTCGATGCGACGGATACGGTCCATCACGTCATGTCCATCCATGAGACGGTTCCGGTGCCAAAAGAGGCGCAGCAGAAGGGCGAGATGGTCCTTCTGTACCCAATGTGGATCCCCGGCGACCATTCCCCGACAGGCGTCATCGAACAGTTCGCCAGCCTGCATGTGCAGAGCGGGGGCCGCACACTGAACTGGAAGCGCGATACGGTTAATGTCGCCGCCTTCCACATCCCGGTCTCCGCCAGCACGCCGAGTTTGGATCTGCATTTCCAGCTTATGACCCCGATTGCACCGGGTATGGGCCGGATCGTCATGACACCATCCATCGTCAACGTGCAGTGGGATCAGGTTTCACTCTACCCGGCCGGGTATTTCACCCGCGACATTACGGTGCAGCCCTCCGTGCGGGTACCGCATGGCTGGCAGATCGGCTCGGCCCTCCGTGCTGCCACCTATGGCGACGAGACGCATTTCAACGCCACGACCTTCAATACGCTCGTGGACTCCCCGATCTATGCCGGGCGCTATTTCCGCAAGTTCGACCTGACCGGCCCGGACCATGTTCCGGTTTCGCTGGATGTCGTAGCGGACGATCCGGACTCACTGGACGCCACGCCCCAGCAAGTTGCGGCCCATCAGAACCTTGTGCGTCAGGCCACGTCCCTGTTCGGCTCGCATCACTATGACCACTACGACTTCCTGCTGGCCCTGACGGAAGAACTCGGCGGCATCGGCCTTGAGCATCACCAGTCCAGCGAGAACAGCGCGGCTCCGGGCTATTTCACGGAATGGGACAAGACGTTTCCCACGCGTGACCTGCTGGCGCATGAATACACCCATTCCTGGAACGGAAAGTATCGCCGCCCGGCCGATATGTGGGCCCCGAACTTCAATACGCCACAGCGTGGCTCCCTGCTCTGGGTCTACGAAGGACAGACGCAGTACTGGGGCAATGTTCTGGCTGCACGTTCGGGCCTCGTGACCAAGGATCAGGGCTTCGAGGCCCTGGCCTATATGGCGGCGTCCTATGACAACCAGACGGGCCGTCAGTGGCGTCCGCTGGAAGATACGACGAATGATCCGGTCATCGCCCAGCGTGCCCCGCTTTCATGGCGTGACTGGCAGCGTTCGGAAGACTATTACGTCGAAGGCCAGCTCGTCTGGCTGGATGCCGATGCGCTGATCCGCAAGCTGTCGGACGGTCACAAGTCTCTGGATGATTTCGCAAAAGCCTTCTTCGGCACGAACAGCGGCAGCTTCGTCGTCAGCCCCTATCAGTTCGACGATGTGGTTGCGACGCTCAACAGCGTACAGCCTTATGACTGGGCGAAGTTCCTGCACGACCGTCTGGACACGATCCAGCCGCACGCTCCGCTCGATGGCCTGACCAATGGTGGATACAAGCTGGTCTACACGTCCAAGCCAACCTCCTTCGTCAAGGCCAGCGAAGCCGCCCGCCATGCTACGGATCTGTCCTTCTCCCTCGGTCTGATGGTGAACGGCGCCGGGCATGTGGGACGTGAGCACTGGATGAGCCCGGCCTTCAAGGCAGGCGTGGTTCCAGGCATGACGATCCTGGCCGTCAACGACATGAGCTTCACGCCGCAGCGTCTGCTCCATGCTGTCACGGACGCGCAGAAGGATCCGAAGCAGGACATCCGCCTGATCGTGAAGTCCGGCGACCATGTCAGCACGGTCTCCATTCCCTATCATGACGGTCTGCGTTACCCGCATCTGGAGCGCATCGAAGGCACGCCGGATCGTCTGAGCGCGATTTACGCACCGCGTCCGTAAGGGCGCGTTTCCCGGGGCTCCGCCCCGGAACCCCGCAAAGGGACGCGGTCTCTTTGATCTCGATTCCAATTAAACGGTTTCCAAAGGCCCCCGGCCTTTGGCGGGTTTCAGGGCAGAGCCCTGAGCACCCTCACCAGGGCAGCAGCGATTTCCCGAGCGACTTCTGTGCCGCCGGGGTCATGCCCATGTCATTACGGTTCCACCAGCCGCCACCCAGAGCCTGAAACAGCCCCACGCTGTCGGAGAAGCGCGCGCCTTCGGCCTGCACATAGGCCAGACGGGCCTGCGCATCCGTCTGCTGCGCCTGAAGCATGACCAGTTCGCTGACATCGCCAAGACGAAGCTGTCCCTGTGCGATCTTCAGGCTCTGCGACGTGGCTTTCAGAGTGGCCTCACTGGCCGTCATTGCATCTGCATCGAAGGTGACGGCATGCAGACTGTCCGCCACGTCCTGAATCGCGGACAGGACGGTGGCCTTGTACGTCTCATTGGCCTGAAGCAGGTTGTCACGCGCCTGACGCTCGGCATGCAGGAGCGAACCACCCTGGAAGATCGGCTGCATGACGGTCGCGGCAATCGTCCAGTTGCCAAACCCCGGCTTGAAGAAATCACTCATCACCCCGACCGCCTGCGCCGGCGTGGCGCTGAGCTGGACATTCGGCAGACGGTTGGCGATGGCCACGCCGATCTGTGCGCTGGCCGACTGGATCTGCGCCTGAGCAGCGCGGATGTCAGGCCGCTGGTTCAGCAGGTCCGAGGGTAGCGAGACGGGAAGCGTCTTCGGGAGGGTGAACTGCTCCAGCCGGAACTCGGGCAGTGGCGTGTTGGGGGTCACGCCGACCAGAACAGCCATCTGGTCCCGCGTCTGGGCCAGTTGCAGCTCAAGGCCGGGCAACGTGCCTTCCAGCTGGGCCACGGATGCCATTTGCTGGGTCATGTCCTGCCGCGACGCATTGCCGATCCCCTGCTCGGCCGTCACCGTTTTCAGGACGCTGCGCTGGCTGCGGATGAGCTCGTGGGTGGCGTCGATCTCGGCGCGGATCGTGGCTTCCTCGATCGTCGCATTCACGAGATCGGAAATCATCGTCAGTGCGGTGGCCTCAAGCTGGAACTTCTGCAGATCCGCCTGCGCCCCGGCCGCCTCGATCGCCCTGCGCGTACCGCCCCACAGATCCGGCACATAGCCGATGTTCAGCTGCGCGGTATGGACGTTGTACAGCCAGACATTGGCGTTCGGAATCGGCGAGTAGACGCGCGATGTCTTGTTGCGTGTCGGGTTGAACGAGGCGGAGAGCGTCGGATACAGCCCCGCCCCTTCGATCCGGCGCTGTTCCCAGGCGGATTTCAGCCCCTGCTGCATGGCGCGCAGGGACTGGTTGTTCGCGAGCGCCTGATCGACCAGCGCATTCAGGTTTGGATTGCCAAACACCATCCACCACTGGCCCGGAATATCCACGCCGGACTGGAACTGCTGGGGCACGGAAGCCCCGGTCGTGCCATGCCCGGAGGTCGGTTTCAGCGGCGTGCCCTGATAGGCCATGTTTTTCGGCATGTCCGGACGATGGAAATCCGGACCGACCGCACAGGCCGAAAGCGCAGTCAGGCCCAGCAGGACCGCAGCCCGGCGGAAGGGAACATCACGCAGCATCATGATCCTGTTCCCTCGGTGGAAGGTTTCGGGTGCTTCTTCGCATCCCGGCGTTCAACCCACATTTCAAGCTCGCTGAAATAGACCGGCAGCGCGAACAGCGTCAGCAGCGTGGCAATGCCCAGACCGCCCACTACGACCGTTGCCAGACCGCGCTGCACGTCCGTGCCCACGCCCGTGGCGAGCGCTGCGGGGAACATGCCTGCTGTTGCGACCGTGGCCGTCATCAGGACCGGGCGGAAGCGTTCGGCCGCACCGGCGATGGTCGCATCGCGCACGCCCAGACCTTCCACACGATGGCGGTTGATGCTGGCGATCATGATGATGCCGTTCTGCACCGCCACACCGAACAGCGCGATGAAGCCCACGGCGGTCGCGATGTTCAGCGTCTCACCCCGGACATGCAGCGCGATCAGGCCACCCAGCGTCGCCAGTGGCACGACGCTGAGGATCAGCAGGGCCTGACGGATCTTGCGGAACTCGGCGAACAGCAGCACCAGCATGACGGCGAACATCACGCCCAGCGCAATCATCAGGCGCTTCTGGGCCCGTTCTTCCTGCTGGAAGGAGCCGGCCCATTCGAGCGTGTATTTTTCCTTGTCGTAATGCAGCTGCTGGTCGATGCGGCCCTGTGCATCTGCCAGATACTGCGAGAGCGGCCGCTTGCCGTTGTCCACGCGGATGGTGATCTGGCGATGGCTCATCTCATGGGCGATGTTGCTCTCGCCCATATGCAGTCCGACATGCGCGACCTGAGACAGCGGGATATAGGCCCCTTCCGCATCCAGAAGCGGAATCTGCGACAGGGCCTGCATGTCCTGCAGATCCTTGCGACGGATATGCAGCGTCGCGTTGTAGAAGCGGTCATCCACATAGACGGTCGTGATGGGCGCATCGCCGATGGCGTTCGACACCACGTCGGAAATATCCGAGATGTTGATGCCGTAACGCGCCGCGGCCAGACGGTCGGCCACCACGTCGATCTGCGGGATGCGCGGCTCCTGGAAGATCGACGCCTCGGCCGTTCCCGGAACCTGATGGAGAATGTCCACGATCTGCTGGCCGATGCGGCGCAGTTCCTGGAAATCATTGCCATAGACGCGCAGGACGAGCGGGCTGTGCGCACCGCCGACCAGATCGCTCATATTATCCTGGATCGGCTGGCTGATGCCGAAATCAATGCCCGGAATCCGGGAAAGACGCTCGCGCAGACGTTCGACGAACTGCGCCTTTGTCTCGCCGGACGGCCACTGGTCATAGGGCTTGAGCCCAACCGGCATTTCGATATGCGACGGCGTCCACGGATCGGTGCCGTCATCCGAGCGGCCAAGCTGCGTGATGGCGTAGGATGTTTCGGGGAACTCACGGACGGCATGGCGCAGTTCGTTGGCGATGGACTCGCCCTTTTCCAGCGAAATGCCTGTCGGCATCTGCACCTGAAGCCAGAGCGACCCCTCGTCCAGATCGGGAAGGAACTCACGGCCAATCGTCGCGCCCAGGATCACGACCGCGACCATGGCCGCAGCACCGGCACCATAGGCGATCAGCGGGCGGTCGATGAAATGGCCGAGCCAGTGCGTATAACGCGCATGCAGCCATTCCAGTGGACGGTTGTGCCAGATGTGCTTGGGTTTGCGTAGCGCTAGATAGGTCAGGGCCGGAATAAGCGTCAGGGCGCAGAGCAACGCGCCCAGCAGCGCGAAGCTGACGGTATAGGCCATCGGGCGGAAGAGCTTGCCCTCGCTGCCCTCGAAGGCGAAGAGCGGGCTGTAGGCCACGATGATAACGAGCGTGGACGAGAAAATCGCCCGCCCGGCCCGCTGGGCGACGGGCAGGACTTCGGACGGAACAAGCTCCTCGGTCGGGCGCTCCTCGCGGATACGAAGGATCGTCTCCGTAATGACGATGGCACCGTCCACGATCACGCCGAAATCGATGGCACCGAGCGAGAACAGGTTCGCCGACATGCCGAAGCTATGCATCAGCACAAACACCACCGACAGCGCGAGCGGGATCGTCACCGCCGTGACGATGGCGCTGCGGGGGCTGCCGAGAAACAGGGTCAGGATCACGCCGACGAGGAGAATACCCTCGATCATCGTTTCCGTGACCTTGTGGGTCGTGGACAGGACCAGATGGTCACGGTCCATATACGGCACAATGCGGACATGGCTCGGCGCGAGCTGCTGCTGGAGCTTGGCCACCGTCTCGTGCAGGCCGTCGAGCACGAGCGAGGGGTTTTCCCCGCTCAGCATCGTCACCACGCCTTCGATGGTATCCGGATTCTTGTCCTTGCCCAGAATGCCCTGACGGACCTGATGCCCGAACTGGACCTGTCCCAGATCCCTGACGAAGACCGGCACGCCGCCATGGCTGGCGACGACGATATTGCCCATGTCGTCCAGCGTATGGATCATGCCGATCCCGCGGATGATGTAGGACTGCTCGCCCCGGCTGACGCGGCCGCCACCGGCATTGACGTTGCTGTTGCGGATGGCCGTCAGCACGTCCTCAAGGCCCACGTGGTAGCGCATCAGGGAGGCCGGATCGAGAACGAGCTGGTACTCGCGCGTCAGACCGCCGAAATTGTCCACACTGACGACGCCGGGCACGTGCTGGATCGCCGGGATGATGGTCCAGCGCTGGAGATCGGACAGTTCCAGCAGGTTCTTGTCGTCGGATTCCAGCGTGTAGCGGTAGATCTCGCCGCTCGGTCCTGAAATCGGCCCGAGCGACGGCATGGCGCCGTTGCTCAGCGGATTATTGGCAAGCTGCGTTTCAACAAGCTGACGGGCCGCGTAGACATTCGTGCCTTCGCGGAAGATCAGCGTGATCAGCGACAGGCCGAAGGTGCTGGTGGAGCGGCTGTCCGTCACACCCGGAACGCTGGCCAGCGTCCGCTCAAGCGGGATCGTGACCTGCTGCTCCATTTCCTCGGCGGCCAGACCCTCCTGCTGCGTCGTGATCGACACGCTGACCGCACCCAGATCCGGATAGGCCTCGACCGGCAGGATCTTCCAGGAAAGACCACCGAGAAGCGCCAGGATCAGGGCGGAAAAGAAAACGATGTTCCGGTGGTTGAAGCACCAGGAGATGAAACGTTCGATCATCAGCTCAGGGCCACCGGATCAGTCATCATTCAGAAGGATGGCACCGCTCGTCACGATGCGTTCACCGGCAGAAAGCCCTTTGAGCACACGGACACTGTCGCCCTCATCATAGCTGATGACGATGTCGCGCCGCTGGAATGTGCGCGGTGCAGTTTCGACAAACACAGACACCTGATCGTTATTCATCAGAAGGGCGGTCTTGGGGATGATGACGTCACTGCCCTGCGGGACGTTCAGTGTCGCATCCACGAACATGCCCGGGCGCAGGGCTCCATCGGTATTCGGGCAGGCGATATAGGCATTGACCCGGCGCGTATCGGCGTGAAGGGCAGGATCGAAGCTGACGACCTGGCCGGAGCAGGTCCGCCCTGGGAATTCGTCGAAACTTACTGAAAGAACATTGCCGTCACTGATCTGTGCCAGACTGTCCTGCGGAATGGCAGCCGCGACCCACACTTCCGACAGGTCCAGAACCGTCATCTGGATGGCGGTCGGGTCGGTGATGTTCTCGCCCGGCGCCATGGTCGTCATGGACACGACACCATCCACCGGAGAGACAAGCGGGGCCTGTCCCTGCGCCGAATAACCCGGACGCGCACCAAGAACCTGGAGCCTGCGCTGCGTCCGCTCGGCTTCTGCCTGGGCCTGCGCCAGATCGTTGCGGGCGGATTCAATATCCTTGACGGCATTGCCACCAATCGCCTGCACGCCCTGCGCACGGGCATAGGCACGACGGGCGAAATCGAGCGTGGCGCGGGCACGGGTATCATCCGCCCAGGCCTGATCCAGATCACCGGCCGCAATCGTGGCGAGGACCTGTCCACGCTTGACCCGCTGGCCAAGATGAACGGAAACACCGGTGATCCGGCCCGTTACGGGCGCGTAGACATTCACCTGACGGTCCGGCTCCGTCATGACCTGCGCGGGCAGGGCAAGACCGTGACCACGGGACACGCTCGCAACGGCCTGTATGGTCAGGCGTTTTTCCAGCGGGCTGCCTTCACGGACGACAAGGCCGTCATGTGACTGGGTCACCATGGGGGACTCGGCCGTTGCAACGGAAGTGTGCGGGGTTCGCATCCGCAGGACGAAGACGAGAAGAATGGCCAGGCATAGCAGGCCTATGGCCAGCGCGCCGACGCGTGAAACGCGCATGCTGATAGAAAACCCCGTAATTCTGTCAGGACAGACGCCCCGTTTCGTCCGAAACGTCTGGAAAAGGAGATATCGGCCACCACTCGGACGATTTCATGGCAGCCGGTCTTACCATGCCCATGGCAGGACGTCAGATGTCACATACGGAAACGAAAGGACTTTTGCACTGGCCGATTGCCCGCATTGCAAAAGTTTTATGAGATTGCCACAAAAATGAAAAAAAGCGGCCCTTCCAGAGAAGAGCCGCTTTCCTGACGTCCGGGTCCTGATCGGGAGATCAGAAGCGGTATTCGATACCTGCGCCGACGACGGTCGGGTCGAGGGAATCATGCGCCGTAATCTTCGTGGTCTCGGCACTGTCCTGGGCCCAGGCGTGGACACGCATGAACATCTGCTTCACGTCGAAGTTGAAAAACCAGTTGCCAACGACCTGATAGTCGAAACCGACATTGACGGACGGGCCACCGGTCACACCGATGTTCACCTTCTGCGTCAGGCCGTTATTGGCCGGAGAGATGTTGTGGAACCATGCCAGCGTTGCGCCAACACCCACATACGGGTTGAAGCGCTTGTGCGGACGGAAGTGCCAGGCAAACGTGACCGTCGGCGGCAGGACCCAGGCGCTACCAACATCGACCTTGCCCAGACCTGGAACGCCTTCAGCAGCGATTTCGTGACGGGTGCTGGCGGCAATCAGGTCAACAGACAGGTTGTCCGTGAAGAAGTATTCGAACGTCAGTTCCGGCATGACCTGACGCGTCGTCTTCACGCGGCCACCGAGATGGGCGCCGTTCAGGGACAGGCTGCTGTCACGGTCTTCCGGCAGGACGCCGAGAGCAGACAGACGGACGATGAAGTCGCCCTTGCCGAGTCCGATACGTGTGTTGGCGCAGGTCTGGAACAGGCCGCAGCGGCCCGAAGCCGGCGCATGGATGTTCACGGAAGGCACCGGAGCCGCCGTCATGGGAGCGCTGACCATGACCTGAGGAGCAGCGGCAGGAGCGGTAGCCGGAGCCGTCTGGGCAAACGCCGGAGTTGCAACAACACCAACTGCGGCAGCCAGCGCAAAAGCGTTAAATTTCATCTGGAAGTTCCATCAACATTCGTTGAGCTTCACAAAGCACTCCTCCCCACCCATCACCTTGACCTGAATCAAGTCTGGTAAATTATGTGGTAGTGTGGCTGAAAGTCTTCAGGCCGAGGTCAGCACAACGGGAACGGGGTTCATCATGTCAGCGTCACATAGTCCGGAGGATGTCCATGATCGATGCGCCCATTGCGTGGGACGTCGTCTGAGTATCTGCAACAGCATTGACGACTGTGATCTGGCCATTCTTGCCAATGAGTCTTCACGCATGACAGTTGCTGACGGCCGATCCTTTATCGAAGAAGGTGCGCCAGCCCACGATTTCTTTGTGGTGACCGGTGGGCGGGTCAAGCTCTTCACCCTTCTTCCGGATGGCCGGCGCCAGATCACCGGCTTTGCGGAAGGCGGGGACTTCCTTGGACTTGCGGCCTCCACCAGCTATGCCTTTGGCGCCGAGGCTCTCGGCGGCGCCACGCTGTGCCGCTTTCCCCATGCCGGCATGCAGCGCCTGACCGAACGCTTTCCCAGCCTTGAACATCGCCTCCGTGAAGAAGCCTCCCGCGAGCTGGCCCTGATGCAGGCCCGCATGACGCTTCTGGGACGCAAAACGGCCCGTGAGCGCGTGGCCACGTTCCTGATGGAGCGCTGCTCCCATCTGGAGCGGACCGACCCCTCCCAGCCGATCGAACTCGACCTGCCGATGCCCCGGACCGATATCGCGGATTACCTCGGACTCACTATTGAAACAGTCAGCCGGATCCTCAGCGCATTCAAGAAAGAGAAACTTATCAGTATCAGAAGCATTACCCATATCACGTTACTGATGCCCGAACGGATATCGACGATCGCCGAAGGCATGGAATAGCCCGCTGTTCGCAGGGGCCACATTCCCGCCATCAGGGCGTGCTCTGATTTACTGATCCGTTTACAGGAGATTTTATGAACTTCACCCTTCTTACCCGCTCGATGCTTGCCGCTGCGCTGGTTTCCGGAGCTGTCTCCCTTGCGCCGCAGGCACATGCCGCTGACAGCACGACGGCGAGCAACTGCCAGCAGAACGGCCAGAACGATGTCATTGGACGTCTGGCCCAGCGGGAAGACTGCCTGAACAGCCGGGTCCAGAACTACCAAAAGCAGTCCCAAGAAGCACAGGCCACGCGTGAAAAGCGTCTGCAGGATCTGAAGGACAAGTATGCGAACGCTCCGGCCAACCAGAAGGCCCGTCTGCAGAACCAGATCACCAACGAGCAGTCCAAGCTGACCAACATGCGTGATCAGCAGACCCAGCGTCTGCAGCAGTTGCGGAATGCGCCCCAGCAGCAGCGTGACCGCGTCAACAATCTCGGGAACAAGACCCGTGGGGACGTCAACAACTTCCTGAATGGCGGTCTCTGATCCGTCTTTTCCGGCCCCTCTCTATAAAGGGGGCCGGAATTTCAGGAGTTCAGAGACTCCTGAAGGCCTGAAGGGCACGATCCCGCCCTTCCTTGAGGTCAACGATCGGGCGGGGATAGGACTTCCCGAGCCTGACACCCGCCTTTTCCAGTTCTTCGTCCTTGGCCGCCCATGGCTCGAACAGGGCCTTGCCGGAAAGACGGCGCAGTTCCGGCACCCACTGACGGATATAATCGCCGTCCGGATCAAATTTCTCAGCCTGTCGCGTAGGATTGAAAATCCGGAAAAACGGTGTGGCCTCGATACCTGTCCCGGCGACCCACTGCCAGTTCATGGCGTTGTTGGCAAAATCCACATCTACCAGCGTATCCCGGAACCAGGCTTCTCCCTCTTTCCAGTCGATCAGAAGATGCTTCGTCAGGAAGGATCCCACGATCATGCGGGCCCTGTTATGGACCCAGCCGGTCTGCCAGAGCTGACGCATCCCGGCATCCACGATCGGCACCCCCGTCTGCCCGCGCTGCCAGGCTTTCAGATCGGCAGCACTTTTGCGCCAGTGCATTTTGGAAAACTTGGGACTGAGATTTTCAAACGGCAGTTTCGGCAGATGATACAGCGTATAGCGGGCGAACTCCCGCCAGCCGAGTTCCGACAGGAAGATCCGAGGCCCTTCCGTATGTGCGCCATGTTTCTGAAGAGCCGCCCAGACCTGTCGCGGTGAGACTGCTCCGGAGGCCAGATAGGGCGACAGGCGCGACGTTCCCTCCTCCGCCACCCGGTCCCGTCCTCTCGGATAGTCCGCGACGGCATCCTTGAGGAAATCCTGAAGATGCTCCTGCCCCTCGGCCTCGCCCGGCTCCCATGTTTTGCGAAAGCCTTCTGCCCAGTCCGGTGCATGCGGGCAAAGGCCCTCTTCATTCAGGCGCGCATCTGACAGCAGGGATTTCGGAATGGCATGAAAGGACAGTTTGTGTGGTGCATCGAGCGGTTCCGGAACGGCCTGGGTCTGGAGTGCTTTCCAGAACGAGCCGCAAACCTTGTAGAATCCGCCCTGCTTCGTCTGCACAGCCTCCGGATCAACCAGAACCGTGCCCCAGTGCGCTTTCACCTCACAGCCCTGCTGTTCCAGCGCCTGACGGATCCGGTCATCCTGCGCCCGCTCGCGTTCATGCAGGCGATGATGCCAGTGGATCGAGGCCGCGTCCGTCTGTTTTGCAAGCTGGGGAACCAGCTTTTCCGTCGATCCAGAAAGCGTCAGCAGGGTGCCACCATGTTTTTCAAGCTGCCCCCGCAGCTCCGCCAGAGCCCCATGAAGCCACCAGCGGACCGCCGCCCCGAGTGGATGGAGCGCGGGAGTGACATCATCAATAATATAGAGACAGATCAGAGGGCGGCCGGAGGCAGCTGCCTCATGCAGGGCAGGATGGTCTGCCATGCGCAGATCGTCCCGAAACCAGACGATGGCAGGGCGGTTGTGGGAGCTGGACATGGATCCTCACGGCAAGGGAAAGATATGTTACAAAGCGCATAACAGCGCAGTTCGTTCAGATTGGCGCTCGTCAGGATAATATTTAAGTCTTTTTTGGGGCTGACAGGGCGATTACCTGAAAGAAAATTTCCTCTTCCTGCCGTGAACCATTGTCGTCAGGTGTCGTTTACAAGGCAAAACGCTCTTTAGAGGATTTTTACCTATGTCCACCAAGTCCATTGCACGCATCGCCCTGTCCCTGGCTCTGCTGTCCGGCGCTGGCGTCACGCTCTCGGCCTGCAACACCGTGCGCGGCGCCGGTCAGGATGTCAGCTCCGTTGGGCATAACGTATCCCGTGGCGCCAATGCGACCCAGGGCGCCATCCAGCGCAACACGAATGCCTCCCCGAACTGAGTTCTGCCGAACTCCGTCAGAGTTTTCAAAAACCGCCGGTCTCCCGACCGGCGGTTTTTTAATGTCTGAAGACCTTCATATATAGCTGTCTCACTCATCAGCCTCCCTTTCCGGTGAACGGCACACGCGGATTTTTGCTTGTCTTTTGTCCACAGACAGTTCCATAGTTTCTTTTGAACAAAGACGTTCTCAGGGCGGGGTGAAATTCCCCACCGGCGGTATTGGCGGATTTTTCCGCCTCAGCCCGCGAGCGCCTTCCGGATTTCGGTCTGGAAGGGACAAGCAGATCCGGTGAGACTCCGGAGCCGACGGTTAGAGTCCGGATGGAAGAGAACGCAGCACTTGGCCGGTGACGGACAGGTTTGGGCATCTGTTGCCCAGCCTGTTTTCCGTATCGGTTGAGGGCGGCGTGCGCCTTGCGAGCGTCCCGACTGTAACGGGACCAGAAGACGCAACTTGGCTGACCAGATGATCCTTTCCGACACAGTTTCGCTGACCGCGATCCGCCATGGCTTTCGTTCGGCCATCTCGCAGGCTGTCGACACTTTCGGCGCTACGGCACCCAACCCGTCTGTGGGCTGTGCGCTTCTGGATGCGGACGGCCGTATCCTCACGGTCGGCGTCCATCCGCGCGTTGGACAGCCCCATGCCGAAGCGATGGCTCTGGCGCAGGCCCGGGCGGCAGGTGTGCTGGATCAGGCGCGCGTGGCGCTCGTAACGCTGGAGCCCTGCAATCATACCGGACGTACCCCACCGTGCAGCGAAGCCCTGCGCAACAGCCCGGTCCGCGAGGTCTGGATTGGTGCGGCCGATCCCAACCCTCAGGCCGCCGGCGGAGCCGAGCGGCTGCGCGAAATGCCCGATGGAAAGCGCGTCGTCATGCTGGCGGATCGGCCGGACATGACCGATCTGGCCCGAGACTGCCGCGCTCTTCTGGCCCCTTTCGCAAGCCGCGTCGTCCGGCACTGCCCGTGGATCAGCGTCAAGCAGGCGCTGGACGAACACGGCTCCATGGTGCCGCCGCCGGGACAGAAAACCTTTACATCCCCGGCCTCACTCACGCTCGCGCATCGCCTGCGCCGGGCGACGGATGCAGTCATCACGGGTATCGGCACCGTTCTATCGGACCGGCCGCGCTTCACAGTCCGGCATGTCGCGGATCATGAGGGCCGTTCGCCGCGCCTGCTCGTCGTCTGCGACCGCCACGGCCGCCTTCCGGCAGACTGGGTTGCGGAGATGACGGAAGCCGGGTTCGAGATTCTCACCAGCTCCGATCTGCTCTCCGTTCCCGCCATGCTGGCGGAGCGCGGCGTGAACTGGGCGATGATCGAGGCCGGTCCCGCCCTGCTGGCATCCGTGGCCGAAGCCGGGCTGTGGGATGACTGGCTCACCATTCACAAAACTGCGGGCGCTGACCGCATCGACCTGAAATCGCGGGACGAGAGCCCGCTGCGACTGCTGAGGGAAAACGCATGTTCTCTGGAATCATAGAGCGTCTGGGAACCGTCCGCTCCGCTTCCGTCCGTGACAGAGCGATGGACCTGACCGTGGAAACGGGCTTTCCAGATCTGGAACTCGGCGAGAGCGTGGCAGTCAACGGCGTGTGTCTGACAGTCGAGACTTTCGACAAGGCCGGTGTGGCGACGTTCCACCTCAGCGGCGAGACCCTGTCACGCACCCCGCTGGACCAGCTCAAGGCCGGATCACGTGTCAATCTGGAACGCGCCGTCGCCGCCAGCACGCGCCTTTCGGGCCATATCGTGCAGGGCCATGTGGATGGCGTGGCGACCCTCGCCAGCGTCGAAAAGGCGGGCGAGTCCTATGCCCTGCGCGTGTTCGTCCCGCAGGCCCTGCGTCAGTATGTCGTGGAAAAGGGCTCCATCACCTTCGACGGTATCAGCCTGACGGTGAACGAACTGCATGACGACATCACCCGCGGCAACCAGGCCGGTTTCGAAGTCGGCCTGACGATCATCCCGCACACCTGGGAGCATACCAACCTCTCCACGCTATCGATCGGAGACCGGATGGATGTGGAAGTCGATGTGCTCTCCAAATATGTCGAGAACCTGCTGCGGTTCTCGCCCAGTCTTGCAAAGGCCGCATCATGAAGCCGTCCCTGAAAGCGGCCATCGAGGCCATCCGCGCCGGCGGCATGGTCATCATGGTCGATGACGAGAACCGTGAGAACGAAGGCGATCTGGTCATGGCGGCGCAGTTCGCCACGCCGGAAGCCATCAACTTTATGGTCCGCGAGGCGCGCGGGCTGGTCTGCCTGCCGCTGGAAGCCGAACAGGTGGACCACCTCGGCCTGCCGCCCATGGTCACGCGCAACCGCGACCCGCGCGGCACGGCCTTCACGGTCTCGATCGAAGCAGCAACAGGTGTGACAACCGGCATTTCCGCCGCCGACCGCGCCCGCACGATCGTTGTCGCAGCCAACCCGGCCGCCACACCGGACGATGTTGTCTCGCCCGGCCACATCTTCCCGCTTCGTGCCCATCCGGAAGGCGTTCTGGGCCGCAACGGGCATACCGAAGGCTCCATTGACATTGCCCGTCTGGCCGGGCTGGAACCGGCTGGCGTGATCTGTGAGATCATGGCTGATGACGGCAGCATGATGCGCCTGCCGGAACTGCGGAAATACGCCGCCAAACACAATATGCCCGTGGTCAGCATTGCAGACCTTCAGGACTGGTGCCGCGAGCATGGCCGTGGCCCTGTTGCAGGCCATGACCTGATCTGCACACCCGTCCCGGCTGCGGGTGAAATGGTAGCGGAATCCGCTCTCCCCAGCATTTTCGGCGGCCATGATCTGCGCATTCATGCCTTCCGCGCCGTCGATGGCGTGGAGCATGTCGCGCTGGTGAAGGGCGATCCGTCCAAAGGCGTGCCTCTGGTGCGGCTGCATTCGGAATGCGTGACGGGCGACGCGCTCGGCTCCCTGCGCTGCGACTGCGGCGCGCAGCTCCGCGAGGCGCTGGAACGGATTTCGGCGTCGGAATCCGGCGTGCTGGTCTATCTGCGGGGCCATGAAGGACGCGGGATCGGGCTAGCCAACAAGATCCGCGCCTACGAGCTTCAGGATCATGGCATGGACACGGTGGAGGCCAATGAAGCCCTCGGCCTGCCCGCCGATGCCCGCGAATGGGATGCGGCGGCCGATCTGCTGCGCCATCTGGGCGTGAGCTCGCTCCGCCTTCTGACGAACAATCCGGACAAGGAATCCAACCTGGTCCGCTTCGGCTTTGACGTGAAATCCAGCGAGCGGCTGGAAATCGAGGCCAATCCTTTCAACCGCGCCTATCTTGCGACCAAACGCAAGCGGATGGGCCATTTCCTTCAGGAACAGCCGGCATGAGCAAGCACATCCCCGTAGCCCCCGACCTGCGTCTCTCGCCCGCGCCGAAAATGGCCATCGTGGTCAGCCGCTTCAACACGAACATCACGGGCGGCCTGAAGAACGGCTCGCTCGAATGGCTGGAAGAGCGCGGCATCACGGATGTGGACGTCTATGACGCGCCCGGCGCTTTCGAACTGCCGCTTCTGGCCCAGCGTCTGGCAAAGTCCGGCAAGTATGAAGGCGTGATCTGCCTCGGCTGCGTCATCAAGGGTGACACCGCGCATTTCGAGTTCATTTCACTCGGTGCGACCATCGGTATCATGCAGGCCCAGCTTGCGACCGAGGTACCGATCGCCTTCGGCATCCTCACAACCTACACCGAACAGCAGGCCGTGGACCGCTCCCGCGCGGATGCCGAGAACAAGGGCCGTGAAGCAGCAGCTGCCTGCGTTGAAAGCGTGGCTTTTCTGCGCAACGTTCCCGGCCAGCCCTGATCATTCCGGCGGCAGGCCGGGGCCCTGCGCTGTCAGAAATGCCGGTAGAGAAGTTCCGGCCTTTCTGACGCCTCGGTGACGGCCTGTTCCACCCGGTCATGGTAGGGAGAGAGACTGCACACGGGATCGGTATTCGCTGCATTTCCCGTCAGCGCCATCGCCTGACAGCGACACCCGCCCCAGTCACGCTCCTTGCGCTCGCAGGAGCGGCAGGGCTCGGGCATCCAGTCCGTGCCGCGGAACATGTTGAACAGCGGCGAAATGTTCCAGATCTCGGACAGGGTCACGTCTTTCACATTCGGGAACGCGACATCCGGAATGATTTCGGCTGCATGGCACGGCAGGACCCGGCCCGAAGGCGTGACATTCACGAAACGCTGGCCCCATCCCCCCATGCAGGGTTTGGGCCGGTCTGCATGATAGTCCGGCGTCACATAATCAACGGACAGACCACCTTTTGCGCGCTCCGCTTCCACGGCACGTGTGGATTCTTCCAGCTGGTCCCGGCTGGGCAGAAGCGCATCGCGGTTTTTCAGCCCCCAGCCATAATACTGGGTATGCGCGATCTCGACCCGTCCCGCACCAAGTTCCCGCGCCAAGGCAAACATCTCGGGGATGCGGGCAACATTTTCCCTGTGCACCACAAAATTGAGCGTCATCGGAATACCCGACGCCCGGATGAGCCGCGCCGCCGCGATCTTCCGGGCCTGCGCGCCCTTGAGGCCGCCGATACGTTCGGCCCCCGCTTCCGTCACATCCTGAAAGGAGAGCTGGATGTGATCCAGCCCTGCTTTGTCCAGAGCTTCCAGCTTTGCTTCATCCAGCAGAACGCCGGAAGTGATCAGGTTTGAGTACAGGTTAAGACGCCGGGCAACAGCAACCAGTTCGACCAGATCGGGTCGGGCCATGGGCTCGCCGCCGGAGAAATGAACCTGCAGAACACCGAGTTCGGCAGCCTGCTCCAGAACGGACGTCCAGGTGGCTGTGTCGAGTTCTGCCGCCTTGCGTTCGAGTTCAAGCGGATTGGAGCAGTAAGGGCAGGAAAGCGGGCATCGATGCGTCAGTTCAGCCAGAAGGCTCATCGGCGGCGAAGGGAGTGTCATGTGTGCAGGACGTTCTTTTCTGTCAGTTCAGAAAGAAGCGCGAGGACATCCTTCGCAATGACCTCACGCGGGGCGGAAAACTCGATTGCAAGCTGCTGGATGATCTCGCCGACGCTGCGTTTTCCATCCAGCAGCCGCAGAATATGCGGCGCAGCGCCCTCAATCACAAATGCTTTTTCAGGCGCCTGCACAATCCACACGTCCCGCACGCGATCGTGCTGGAGCCGGTGGCCGCGCGCGAAGGAGAGAACCGTCTCCTCCGTTACGATACGGGGGCTCTCCGTCATGGAACGAAGGCACCCGGCGGAATGTGGCCTTCCACATAGGCGTAGTCGAGCGCATCCAGCATCGTCCACAGAACGGAGCACTTGAACTCCAGCGCACCGAGAACCTCTTTCTGCTGCTCGGGCGTGCGGGCGTTTTCACGGACATAGGCCAGCGCGAAATCGGAATCCCGCGGAGCCTGCGTCAGACGGGGCGTGAAATAGGCCAGCGTCTTTTCCGACACAAAATCATAGTGCCGCAGCATCCCGGACACGCGCTCGCTGATGATCGTCGGCGAGAACAGTTCCGTCAGCGACGACGCAATGGCCGCCAGAATCGACTGATCGCGTACGAAGTTCACATAGGCATCGACCGAGAAGCGCGTGGCCGGAAGCAGGCCCTCGAGACTTTCCACATAGTCCCGGTCCAGCCCCAGCCCATCCGTCAACATCAGCCAGCGCGCGACACCGCCCGTTCCGGGTTCCGTGCCGTCATGGTCCTCGATCCGGCGACGCCATTCGCGGCGCAGTTCGGCCGTCGGCAGACGTGCGAGAAGCGTGGCGTCCTTGGCCGGGATGCGGGCCTGATAATAATAGCGGTTTAGCGCCCAGGCCTGGACCTGCGCGCGGTCGAGCTTGCCGTCATGCAGTTTGCGATGGAACGGATGCCGGTTGTGATACCGCTCGGCACCGATCTGGCGAAGCTTTGCTTCAAGCTGGTCAGGAGTGAGGAGCGTCATGGTGTGTCCAGTCTGAAAGTCATGCCGTCTTCCGCCACCGTCCACCCGGCGCGTTCGACGTCTTTGCGTTCGGGGCTGTCTTCGAACAAAATTGGATTGGAGTTGTTGATATGAATCAACACCTTGCAAGGTTTTTCGCATGTGGTGAAACATTCGACCGGTCCACCGGCATCATTCACGGACACATGCCCCATTCGCTGACCGCTCTTCGGGCTCAGTCCGGCGCGGATCATTTCGTCGTCCCGCCACAATGTGCCGTCGAAGAACACGAGATCGGCCGCGGCCACCCGTTCCACGATCTCCGGCGTGATCTGCGCACAGCCGGGAATGAAGAGCATCATCTTTTTTCCGTCCGTAATGGACAGGCCCAGCGTTTCATCCGGGCGTGAGCCTGCGGCTTCCGCGTAGAGCGGCGCCTTGCCCGGAACGGCGAAGGCTGTGAGCAGAAGGCCGGACGGTATTCCGTCCTTGTTCATCAGGGACGTGGCTTCGTCGAGAATGAGCGGAACGCGCGGAACGATTTCGGGATCAAGCGCGCCGAAGATCGGGTTATCCGCAAGTTGCTGCAGGGTCGAGTCGCTGCCCATCAGCGTAAAGGGTTCACGCTCACGCAAGGTCAGGAGGCCCGTCACGGCATCAATCTCACCGCAGGTCAGGACAACGCCCTGAATGGGGGTGCCCCGCAGGCTGCCCTGATGGTGCAGGGCCGGTGTATCGATGATCTGCTGGCGCAGATCGGGCGAGGCATTGAGAATGAACCAGCGCTTTCCGTCGGCACTGACGGCAAGGGAAGCCTGGGTCCGGGCTTTTGCGCCCTGTCGCGTGCGGGCGGCCACACAGCCGGGTGCTGCGGAGTTCCACTGCGGAAAACCGCCCCCTGCCGCCGCGCCGAGCACGATGACATCAATCATTTTTTCACAAACCGTCTGACTGGGGCGCCCTACGACACCCATGAACGAAAACGGCCGCTCCGTGGGGGAGCGGCCGTGCCATATTCCTCAAGGACTGTACCTCAGGGAAGAGGCTTATTTCTTCTCGCCGCAGACATACGAGTTGATTTCTGCGCCCAGCGGGATTTCGGTAACTTTCGGTGTGTTCCAGGCCATGATGATTCTCCTTTGTCTGCGATAACCGGCAGATGCGTCAGACTACGCATCCATCGGTGCTCCTCATGATTTAGTGACCGGATGCCACTGGAGTTCAAGGGGGTTTTTGGGCAGAACACGCAACTGTGTCCTTTCGCGGATCGTTCCGATCCGTGCGTTCCGTCTTTCGCTTCAGGCAGAAAACATGTCCGGCCGTCCCACTGCGTCTTCCGCCGACCCTGCCTGTAGCGACAGTGCATCCCCCTCCGGCAGACCAGGGGACAGGCTGCTACCGGACGGAGATTTTCCGGATCCGACGCTCGATCGCAACCTGCTGCGCGAACATCTGAACATCCGGGATATCTGCGTCCTGATCCTGACGGTTCTGGCGGTCTTCTATTCGCTGTATTTCACGGCGCCCATTCTTCTTCCCTTCGTCTTCGCACTTGTCCTGAACCTGCTGATGATCGCGCCGATGCGCTTCCTCACGCAGCGCCTGCATCTTCCCCGGCATCTGGCCGGGCTCATGCTGATTGTCATGATGTTCGGCGTGGTGGGCGGGATTGCCACGACCATTTCCGTTCCGGCGGCCGGATGGATTACCCGCGCGCCGCAGACCCTTCCTGCCCTGCAGAGCAAGCTGGCCGTACTCAGCGGACCGATCGACGTGGTCCAGCGCGACTATATGCGTCTGTCGGCCATGTTCAGCGGCCATTCGGGCAGTACGCGCGCCACGCATGGCGTGACCGGGACGATTGGTGGAGAGACGGCCCTCTCGCGCCTCGGGTCTTCCGTTCTGGCCGGGACACGCGAACTGGCTGGCGGCTTCTTCTCGATGCTGCTGATGCTGTTCTTTCTCATGACGGAAGGGGATACGCTTCTGCGCCGCTGCGTCGAGATCATGCCGACCTATGCCAAGAAACGCCGCCTGGTGGAGATGGCGACCCAGATCGAGCAGAACGTCTCGCTCTATCTCGTGACGATCACGATGATGAATCTGGGTGTCGGGCTGGTGAACATGATCCAGTGCTGGGCCACCGGCATGCCCAACCCGCTTCTGTGGGGCGTTCTGGCGTTCCTGCTGAACTACATTCCCATTATCGGGCCGCTGACGGGTGTGGTGGTCTATTTCGTGGTCGGGCTGTTCAGCTTTCCATCCCTGCTTTACGCGCTCCTGCCGCCGTCGATCTATCTGCTGATACACGTGCTGGAAGGCGAGACCATTACGCCCATGCTGCTGGCCCGGCGCTTCACCCTCAATCCTGTTTTCGTCATGGGATCGCTGCTGTTCTGGGACTGGATGTGGGGCATTTCGGGCGCGTTCCTGTCCGTGCCGATGCTCGCGGTCTTCAAGATCGTCTGTGACCATATCGAAGTGCTGGCCCCGCTCGGCCATGTGCTGGGCGGCCCGACGCGGCGGACGATCAGCAGTGCCATTGTTGCGCAGCTTCAGTCCGAGCCGTGAGGGTCGGAGCTTTGCCCCGCACTCCACAAAGGGGCTCGCCCCTTTGATCCCGATTCAAATAAAGCGGTTTCCAAAGGCCCCCGGCCTTTGGCGGGTTTCAGGGCAGCGCCCTGAATTCAGCCCGAATATCTGGCCAAAACTGCCCTTTTCACGCTAGACGCTTGGCAGAACATTTCCCATCCGGCTCACAATGCAAGGAGACCCCATGACCCAACTGCCCCGCCGCGGCGTCTGTCTGGTGATCTCGGCCCCGTCTGGTGCGGGCAAGTCCACCATTGCCAACGCTTTGCGCGCTTCGGAGCCTACGCTGCGCCATTCCGTCTCGGTTACGACGCGCAGTCCACGTCCGGGCGAAGTCGAGGGCGTGCATTACCATTTCCGGGATATCGCAGAATTCCGCCGCATGGCCGCGGATGGTGAGCTTCTGGAATGGGCAGAGGTGTTTGGACGGGGTTACGGCACGCCACGCGCGCCGGTTGAGAAAGCACTGGATGCCGGGCATGACATGGTGTTCGACATCGACTGGCAGGGGCACCGCCTGCTGCGTGCGGCCCTGCCGGACGATGTGGTGAGCCTGTTTGTCCTGCCACCTTCCTTAGAAGAACTGGAACGCCGGCTGAACAAGCGGGCCTCAGACCATCCGGAAGAAATCGCCAAGCGCATGAAGGCGGCGCTGGATGAAATTTCCCACTGGGCCGAGTTCGATCATACGATCATCAACTCGGACCTCGATACCGCCATTTCGCAGGCCCGCTCCGTGCTCACGGCCGCGCGGCTTGCCACACGGCGTCAGCGCAACCTGCTGGACATGGTCGCCAGCTTCAGTCACTGATCTCGTCAGTCAAGACGGCCTGAAAAGCCTGCACCCCGGTTTTCGCGGATCTGGAAATCTTTCTGCGGAACTTGGGAAGAGTCCGGCTTCGTGATATGGCCTGCCATTCTCTCAGTGGCTGCGGACGGCAAGGGAAAGACACTTCATGACAGCGCCCCAGAACGGGACCGGAAACGGCCTCCAGACCGGAGCGGACCTCGCTGTCCGCAGTGATTCACCGCTGATTCTGGCATTGCCGAAAGGGCGGATCCTTAAAGCGCTCGCTCCTGTCCTGAGCCGCACCGGCATCGAGCCTGATCCGGACTGCCTGACGGAAAGCAGCCGCCGCCTGCGTTTTGGCACGTCCGACCCGAATCTGGATGTGGTCCGGGTGCGCTCCTTCGATGTTGCGACCTTCGTGGCCTATGGCGGCGCCGATATCGGCGTCTGCGGTGCGGATGTGCTGATGGAGTTCGACTATCCGGATATCTATGCGCCGCTCGATCTGGGCATCGGTGGCTGCCGCATTTCCGTTGCACGCCCCAAGACTATGGTCGAAGATCCCGCAACCGGTCAGTCCCGCCTGCGCGTCGCCACGAAATACCCAACCATCGCCCGCCGCCATTTCGCCTCCCGCGCCATCAACGCTGAGATCGTGCATCTGAACGGCGCCATGGAACTGGCGCCCACACTGGATCTGGCGAGCGTGATCGTCGATCTGGTCGATACCGGCTCCACGCTGCGTGCAAACGGCCTGATGGAAACCGAGACCATCGCCCATGTCACGAGCCGCCTGATCGTCAACCGCGTTGCGCTCAAGACCCGTCCTGAAGAAATCAGCGCCCTGATCGAACGCTTCCGCGCCGCCCTGAATACGGAGGAAGCCGCCTGATGAAACGCCTCAATACGTCCGCGACCGGTTTCTCCGAAGAGTTTGCAACACTGCTTGCCGCGCGTGGAAGCGATGAACGCAGCGTGGCCGAGCCGGTCCGCGCCATCCTCGCCGATGTGCGCAGCCGGGGCGATGAAGCCCTGTGCGATTACACCGCCCGCTTTGACCGCCTGACCCTGCCAGCCGAAAAGCTGCGGATCAGCGCCGAAGAAATCGCCTCCGAAGCTGCGCGCGTCCCTGCTGACCTGATGGACGCCCTGCGCACTGCCGCCCGCCGGATCGAGACGTTCCACTCCGCGCAGATGCCGAAGGATCTGGATTTCACGGACGAAGACGGCATCCGGCTCGGTATGCGCTGGACCCCGCTGGATGCAGTCGGGCTGTATGTTCCGGGCGGCAAGGCGGCCTATCCGTCTTCCGTGCTGATGAATGCCCTGCCTGCCCGCGTGGCTGGCGTAAAGCGGCTGGCCATGTGCGTGCCGTCTCCGGATGGCGTGCTGAACCCGCTGGTTCTGGCGGCCGCACAACTCTGTGGCGTCGAGGAAATCTACCGCATCGGTGGCGCGCAGGCCGTAGGCGCCATGGCGTTCGGTACGGACCTCATCGCGCCCGTGGACCGCATCGTCGGGCCGGGCAATGCCTATGTGGCAGAAGCCAAGCGGCAGGTCTTCGGGCATGTCGGCATCGACAGCATCGCCGGACCGTCCGAAGTCGTGGTCGTCGCCGATGGCCAGAACGATCCGCGTCTTGTCGCGCTCGATCTGCTCGCCCAGGCTGAACATGACGAGCAGGCCCAGGCCATCCTCATCACGACAGATGCCGCTTTTGCCGACCGTGCTGCCGAAGCCGTCCGCAAGGAGCTGGAAACGCTCCCCCGCACGGCCATCGCCTCGAAAAGCTGGGATGATCACGGCGCGGTCATCGTGGTCCGCTCGCTTGAGGAAGCCGCCGAGATCGTTAACGCGCTGGCCCCCGAGCATCTGGAAGTCATGCTCGACGCCCCGCGCGAGTTCTCGGCCATGATCCGCCATGCAGGCGCGATCTTCATGGGCCGTTACTGCCCCGAAGCCGTGGGCGACTATGTCGGCGGTCCGAACCACGTCCTGCCGACCAGCCGCACGGCGCGGTTCGCCTCCGGCCTGTCGGTCTTCGACTTCATCAAGCGCACCACCACCATCGAAGCTGACGAAGCCGGCCTGCGCCGCATCGGCCCGGCTGGCGTGGCGCTGGCTAAGGCCGAAGGGCTGGACGCCCATGCGCTTAGCCTGTCGGCCCGGCTGGAAAAGAACTAATCCAGCCTCCAGCCAGAAGGTTCTAACACCTCCCGGAACATCCCGTATTACCGGAGCAAACCCGTATCCGGGTCCAGAACCAGAGGCGTGATGTTCGGCGTCTGCGTGAAGTCGAACATCATATTGATCTGGCCCGCGGCCGCATCAAACGAGCCGCCACCAAGACGCTTTCCGCCCAGCCAGTTATCTTCGATGAAGCGCACCACAGAGGCCTGACTCGTCAGGTCATGACTGACGAAGTTCCGGCGGGCATACGGCGAGATCACGATGAGCGGGATGCGCGTCCCCGGCCCACAGCGGCCATTGACCGGCTTGCCCGCCACCCCTTTCGGAGCTGATCCTGCGGTTCCGCAGATCCCGGGGCCATTGAGTTGATCGGCGGAGCTGTCGAACGAGCCCCAAAGTGGTTTGTGGAACGCATGGTCATACCAGCCGTCTGAGTCATCATAATCGATGATGATCGCCGTGCTGCTCCATTCCGGCTGGCTCTGGATAAAATTGACGAGCGTCACGATACCGTTCTGCTCATCCAGCGGGTCTGAATTGCCAGGATGACCGTCCTGATAGGCCGACATCTTGATATAGGAAACCGCAGGGAAATTCCCCGCCTTCACGGCCGTATAGAAATCCTTGATATCATACTGATGGTTGGCCGGTTCCCGCGTTGCAGTGCCGGGAATTGTGCTGAAGCCGATCGAAGCCGTGGAGTTCGGCCGGGCATGCGTCGGATTGGCTGTACTCGCGAAATACTGGAACCAGGCATGATGCGGAACATAATCCGTGCGGGTTCCCACCGTTTCGGAATAGGTGCTGCGATTGCACCCCGTGGTGTTGTTCGCGTTGGTGAGCGTCAGGTCGAAGCCCCCCATGAAACCACCCCAGGAAATCCCCTTCTCGTTCAGCAGATCGCCGATGTTTCTGGCATTGATCAGCACCTGTGATGGGGTCGAGCAGCGATCGTAAGCCGGATCCTCATCGTTGATCAGGGTGTATCCACCCTGTCCGTCATGAATGTAGGCATTGCCAAGCATGTTGCCCGCGATAGGCTGAAGACCATTGGTCTGGCCAGCCACAACCTCAAGCGCACCCGGCGTGGACGGGCCGTATGTATCGCTCCAGTTATTGTCGCTCATCGCGTAATGCTGGGCGTAATTCCAGAGTGCGGTAACCGTATTGCCATCAAAATACCCCAGGACCTGCCCCTTCGTCCCGAAGGCACCGGAACTTCCAGATGTTGCCGATCCGGTATATTTCGGGAAGAGATCCATCTTCCCGCCATCGTAAGCCTGCTGTTCCGGCGTGTAGCTGTGGTTCTGATCCGCCGTATTGGCCTGCGTCCGGTCAATGCGGAACGGAAGCGCTGCTCCCGCCCCGTTCGCCGGACTGGAATTCGGATTGTTCGTAAGAAGATTGGCGCTCGTGAGATTGTTGACAGCAGGCGTATCAGCCAACGCCGTAAAAACCGGTTCACCGCTCACATTCGCCGCCTTGGGATAAGTCGCGAAATAATGGTCGAAGGAGCGGTTTTCCTGAAAAATCACGACGACATGCTTGATGGGCGTCGCAGTCTGATAGGACGCAGCCGCAGAGGAAGACGCCGCCAGCCCCACGGACGGAAGAAGCATGGAACCGGACAGAAGGACTGCCAAGCCGAATTTTGCTCGTTGTACGCGCTTCATGAACACCTTGCGGAACCTTTCCTCACTACGGTCAACCGGTTTGACAAACATTCTGAACCCCACGCCCATCGTTCGTCCAAATGCTTCTGGTTTGTGGAGCATGTCACCCATCCTGTCGTTTCCCTGTCTGTCCCGTAACGGTATCCACTGCGGGAGCTACAGCCGGAGCATCCGTATCTGTCAGCGTGCCGAGAAACGCGATGATCGCCCGGCGCTCGTTTTCGCTTAACGCCGGCGTCTCTCCGGACGGGCGATCAAAGGGCGCATCTATTGTGTCAATATTGGAACGATATTGTTCCGGAATATCGTTATAGACGTCGATTTTTTCATCCACTCTACGGGGATAGAATTTTTCAGGCTGAATATCTCGGACAGCATAAAAATCCAGAACAGTTTCGAGCGTGTGAAAAACACCGTTATGGAAAAAGGCATGACGCGTTGCGACATTGCGCAGGGTCGGTGTCACGAACATCCCGCAATAGGCCGCAAAAGCCTTCCGACCGTCGGGCTGAGCGTCGCACACCCCGAGATCGTCATAGCTAGGGACGGCATTGCGGCTGATCGCCATGTTGCGCGGCGCGCCCAGCGCTTCATACTGATGATCGGTAAAAAGCGGCGGCAGGCCATCGCGCGTAACGTGGTCGAGATGGCAGGCCGCACAGTTGCCTTTCCGCGGATCGTTGAACAGAAGATATCCCTCGCGTTCGAGCGGCGTGAACCGGGCTTTCCCTTCCAGCCAGGCATCAAACCTGCTGGAATATTCGTGGAAATGACGGTCTTCCAGTTCATAGCGCCCGATTGCAAAGAGCGCTTCTTCACGCAGGAAGGCAGGATCCTTTTCCCCGCGCGTTCCCGCCAGCGCAAGAAGATCTGCACGGTAAGGTGCCGTGTTCAGCCGCGCAGTGACATGCTCCGGCGTGGAGGCCATTTCATCGGGATCAAAAAGCGGGCCGCCCGCCTGCTGCTGAAACGTATCGGCCCGACCATCCCAGAAGAATCCGCCCTGCGGAACAATATGCGCAGCGGATGACGCCGTATCCGTAGCACTTTTGCTGCCGCGCTGGTTTCCCGTACTCGGCACAGCGATAACGCGCGGAGCCACATCGTCATTTCCCAGATCCGGCCCGATACTGAACGGCGGCATACGTTCCAGATAGGTCAGCGTGGGAATTGCCCGCCGCCCCTGCCGGTGTAGATCCGCTCCGCCTTCGAAAACGGATGCATTGCCCGTCGGTCCGTAATGATTCGCCGGATCATGACAGGACGCGCAGGACAGTTTGCCCGAACCGGACAGCGCCCTGTCGTAAAACAGCATGCGCCCGATCTGCGCCATCTGCGACAAAGGAGCCTGTCTGGGACGATGAAAATTCTGGGGACAGGGGTTCCGGCCATCCGGCGCGGGATCACAGACATCCTGAGACACCGGGGACGATACAGGCGAGGATTGCGCCTCACAACCTGCGCCGAGCACCGTTATGCCAAGGACTGCACTGACACACCGAATTGTCCGCATCACGCTCCTCACAGGAAAAGCGTCCGTTCTCCATCCCGTACGTGCACCGTTTCCTGAACCCGTCATAACCAAAGGTCGTACCATACTGAAATGCGGGGGCTTCCTTGTTGCCAGTCGTGAGCCAGTCCTCACGATCAGTTCCGGCAAAGGAGTAATCGCGGTGTCCAAGACAGGGCTGATAACGGATTCAGCAAGGAGGGGGATGTGACAGTTTTATGAACCTCAACCTATGGTTTTTCGCTTCCTTTTCCCATGAAGGCAGGACTGATGCAGTGCACACGACGCTCGCATACGCCTTTCGGATTTGAAATCGGGCACGGGAAGCAGAAAGTTTTCACCCACGATCCGGAACTGCTCTAGGCTCCGTCCTGAGAAGGAGAAGTGAGTCATGGCCCAATTGTCGATCGGTGATCATGTTTCGGACCTGAAGGGCACGCATGACGGCAGGCTGGTCGATATCGACGGCGCCACCGGCTATGTTGAGCAGGCCAACGGTGTGGAAGTCGAATTTCCGCTGAGCCAGCTCAAGCCTTACGAGCCCCCGAAAATAGCGGAAGAGCGCACCCTCTCCGGCCCGTTGCGGGATCGGCTCCTGAATCCGGCACAGAGAGCGCTTCTAGCTTCAGTCCCCGCCTCCCTCCTTGCCGCAATCGCCAAAAGCTACGATGCGGGCAGTGAGGGTCCGAGATCTCGCCCACCTTTTGCGGCCCTTCCGGAATCAAAGCGACTTGAGGCCATCCGGATCTATCTGCCCACGCTGCCGCAGCGGCTTCTGGCGTCACACATGTCTCTGGTCGTGGCCATGCGCGATATTTCCAAACTGTCCTGACAGACGGGCGCGGCACGCTCTTTCGTTGCGTTGACGGCGGCAGGCATCATTCGTACAAGCCCGTTTTCTGAATCCGCGAAGCCCCATCAGGCGCAGCTTTACTCAGCGCCGGAGGCGCCGCTTCATCATGTCCCCGACTTCTGCCCAGGCTTTTGCCGATCTCGCCCTGGCGCCCACGCTTCTCCGCGCGCTGGACGAAGCGGGTTACGTCAAGCCGACGCCCATTCAGGCCCAGTCCATCCCGCTGCTGCTGGAAGGCCGTGATCTGCTCGGCCTGGCCCAGACCGGCACCGGCAAGACGGCCTCTTTCGCGCTGCCCCTACTGCACCGGCTCGCCGCAACGCCCCGTCCCGCACCCAAAAACGGCGCGCGCGTTCTGGTTCTGGCGCCCACACGCGAGTTGGTCTCCCAGATTGCGGACGGGTTCGAGAGCTTCAGCCGTCACCAGCCGGTGCGCGTCACGACGATTTTCGGCGGCGTCAGTCAGGTGCATCAGGTCAAGGTGCTTGAAGAGGGCGTGGACATCATCGTCGCCGCACCGGGCCGCCTGCTGGACCTGATCGAACAGGGCCTGTGCGACCTGTCGCAGCTTGAAGCGCTGGTGCTGGATGAAGCCGACCAGATGCTGGACATGGGCTTTGCCAAGCCGATCGAGCGCATTGTCGCAACGCTCCCCGAAGACCGGCACACGGTGCTGTTTTCCGCAACGATGCCGAAATCCATCGCAGCCCTCGTTGAGAGGCTCCTGCGCGACCCGGCAAAGGTCGAGATCGCACCGCCTTCGACCACGGTGGACCGGATCGCGCAGTCTGTCATGTTCCTCGATGCGTCCAACAAGAAAGCTGCCCTTCTGGCGCAGCTCCGGACGCCGGGCATCGGTCAGGTCGTCGTCTTCACGTTGCAGAAGAACATCGCCAACGACGTCTGCACCTTCCTGACGGAGTCCGGCATCACGGCCGAAGCCCTGCACGGCAACCGCTCGCAGGGCCAGCGCGAGCGCGCCCTGAACGCCTTCCGCGAAGGCGACGTGCAGGTTCTGGTGGCGACCGATATTGCCGCGCGTGGCATTGACGTCGATACCGTCACGCATGTCATCAACCACGATCTGCCGAGCCTGCCGGAAAGCTATGTGCACCGGATCGGTCGCACGGGCCGTGCGGGTCGCAGCGGTTTCGCCATCACGCTCTGCGATGCCGAACAGCGCGCCTGGCTGCATGCCGTAGAGCGTGAAATCGGCCGGACGCTGGACGTTCATGACAGCCATGAATGGCACTCGGAAGAGGCCCGGAACTCCACCATGCGCCCGCCCGTGCTCGGCGGCGGTCTGGTCAAGCAGGTCAAGCCGCAGAAGGTGCGCGAGCGCCGCGTCTGGACCGAAGAGGAAAAGATGGCCGCCCGGGCAGCGGCGGCTGCCAAAGCGTCCTGAACACACCCCGTCGTGCTGCCTGAGAGGGCCGCACGACGCGAGAGTGCCAAAAAACCGCAAGAATCCCCGGACAGGGACCGGTCATGCTTGACCTTTGGGCTGACAGTCCGCACATAGCGGGCTGGATTTTCTGGCTCCGCACCGGAGCCACTGCCGCGCGCAGATCATTACCCTGTCCCTGAAGCAAGGATTCACATGTCAAAAGAAGACCTGATCGAGTTTACCGGCACCGTCATGGAACTGCTCCCCAACGCCATGTTCCGCGTCACGCTCGACAACGAGCACACCATCCTGGCCCATACGAGCGGCAAGATGCGCAAGAACCGCATCCGCGTTTTGGCCGGTGACCGCGTGAACGTCGAAATGACGCCGTACGACCTGTCCAAGGGCCGGATCACGTTCCGCTTTAAGTAAGACAGTCCGCCGCATGACCGCCTCCCCGTCTTCCGCAGAAGGGTCATCCGGCCTTCCGGACCGTCCGAAGCTTGTTCTGGCCTCCGCCTCCCCGCGCCGCCTGAGCCTGCTGGAACAGATCGGCATCGTGCCCGACGCCGTCGTCAGCGCCGATATCGACGAAGAGCCGCGCCCCGGCGAACTGCCGCGTCCGCTCGCGCAGCGCCTCGCCCGCCAGAAGGCGGAGCATGTGGCCGCACAGCGCACGGATGCAGCCCTCGTCCTTGGGGCCGATACGGTGGTTTCGGTCGGCCGGCGCGTGCTGCCGAAAGCCGAAGACGAAAAGACGGCCCGCGCCTGCCTGAAGCTGCTCTCCGGCCGTCGCCACAAGGTGCTGACGGCCGTGGTCCTGCGCCCGAGCGCGGGCTGGCCACAAGGCACGCCCTGCGAGCGACTGGTGGAAACCTCCGTCATTTTCCATCGCCTGACGGATGCGCAGATCGACGCCCTGATCGCGCAGGGGGACTGGCAGGGCAAGGCGGGCGGCTATGCCATCCAGGGCGCCGCCGCCGCCCATATCCGCCAGATCGGCGGCAGCTATTCCGCCGTCGTGGGACTGCCCCTGTTTGAAACGGCCCAGCTCCTGCGCGGGCAGCCGGTCGGCAAGCCTTCGGGTGGCTGGATCGCATGACCGAAATCCGCGCAGCCTGTTCTCCGGGCGAAGTGCGGATTGCCGTCACCGACCATGACATACTGCTGGATGCCGCCATCTGGCGTCCCGGCTGCCCGGATGGTCTGGAAGACTGGCATGTCGTCCGCGTCCAGAAAGCCGCTCCCGCTCTGGGGGGAGCGTTCGTCCTACTCGAAAACGGCCAGAGCGGCTTTCTTTCCACCCGCGAGAACCTGATCGAAGGGGCTCTGACCGCAGCCCGCGTCAGCCGCGCCGCGCAGAACGGCAAGGGCCTGCGCCTGCGTCGGGCAGACATGCCCACTGAGGCACCCTCTGCCCCCAAACTGCTCGAACGCGGACCAACCCCACTCGATGAACTGGCAGACCGTTATCCGGATGCTCCGATTTTCGTCGATGATCCAGGCATTGCGGCAAAACTCCCCGCCCGGCTGCGTCCGCGCTTTCAGCGCTGCCAGCAGGCTTTCGATGGCGCACTGGAAGCAGATTTTGACAGTCTCGGCAGCTCCGAGGCCGATCTAAGCCTCCTGACCGCCAGCATCTTTCCGACCCCCGCCCTTGTCGCCATTGACCTCGACAGCGCTGGCACCCCGGACTTCAAGAGCAATGTCACAGCCTTCCCCGAACTCGCGCGCCAGCTCCGCCTGCGGAACCTCTCGGGCACGATTCTGGTAGATCCGGCAGGCGTTAAGACGCGCAAACGCCCGGCTCTCGTTCCTTTCCTGCGTGAGGCTCTGGCTGGCGATCCTCTGAAACCGGACGTCCTCGGCGCTACACCGTCGGGCCTGCTGGAACTGACCCGCCCGCGCCGCCGTCCCCCCTTGCATGAACTCCTGTCCTCCCCACATGGACAGGCACTGTCCATCCTCAGGATGATCCTGCGCGAAAACCGCCCCGGCCAGACGCTGACCGCCTCAATCAGCCTTGTCACGGCGCTGGAAAACGATCCCGATGCCCTGGCGGATTTCATATCCCGTCGCGCCCGGCCGCTGGACCTTGTCCTTGATCCCAATGCCCCACCCGCAAGCTGGAGCCTGTCATGAGCAACGCCACCTGCCCGATCTGCCATCGCCCCACCGATCCGCAGTTCCGGCCTTTCTGCTCCCGTCACTGTGCCGATGTCGATCTGGGCCGCTGGTTCAGCGGGACCTACCGCTTTCCGTCCTTCCGTCAGGACAATGATGAAGAACAGGACGAATATCGCGACAGGGAGGGTTGATCCCGCCTCCATCATAAGCTACACCCCATCTCCGCAACGGGGTTTTCCCTGAAGCCCGGTGCCCAAGTAGCTCAGTTGGTAGAGCATGCGACTGAAAATCGCAGTGTCGGTGGTTCGATTCCGCCCTTGGGCACCATTTCTTCCAGAAAATTTAAAAAATATCCCGCGCTGACAGACAACTATGTCATGCAGCGCATGTGGAATTATGTTGCTACGAAAGCACATAACAGATCCACTTTATTGTCATGTTGCAGTCTGACATTCCCTGAAACAGGTCTCAGCCAGAGCGAATAGCAATAACGTTCATGAGATATTGACTACTCTTTTTGGCAATAATCAAAAAGCTCTTGTGTCGTTCCATTATTTTGTACGGAAGATTTACGTCGAGCAGCGCTCCTGATATCATAAGATTAACACATTCTGCTGATTTCAACATCGTGACTGATGGTTGAAGTTATTACTGGAGCCAGCAGCCGTCTTATGGTTACCTCATCCCGTCCCCTGCCCTCCTCATCTGGAACAGAAAAAAACGCCCCGTCCCGCCCTCGGGTCGCTTTTTTTACCATTTGCTCCAATAACTACATGCCTGCCGCCCGCGTTCTCATGAATTCGGTTGCAAAACTGCATCCGGAATTTGAGCTTTTCATCGGCCTTGCAGACACGATTGTTGATTGGGACGGTCTATACGAGGGGCCGGCTACGGTTATTGAAGCGCATACACTTGATATCCCTGATTTCAAGACTTTTGCATTTCAGTATGACATCATGGAATTCAATACGGCCATCAAGCCGTTCCTGATGGAACATCTTCTGGTCGAGCGCGGGTTTGATCGCGTCTTCTACTTCGATCCGGATATCCTGCTGCTCAACAGACTGGATCTGCTGCTCGAGCATTTCGATGATGGCGCCTCGCTTCTCCTGACGCCGCATCTGCACCGCCCGGCGGAGGGAGATGCAGATCCCAATGACATCACGATCATGCGCGCAGGTGTGTATAATCTGGGTTTCCTGGGCGCCTCCCGCTCGGCGGAAACGCTGGATGTTATTCGCTGGTGGATGAGGCGCCTTCATCGGACCTGTATCAATGCTCAGGAACAGGGCATTTTCGTCGATCAGAAGTTCATGGACCTTGCACCATGCTTCGCGCCCAATACTCACATCATTCACAATGCCGGGATGAACCTCGCGTATTGGAATCTGGCGCAGGTCACGTTCGAGCAGCACGGCAATTCATGGACGGCCGATGGCGAGCCGGTCGCATTTTTCCACTTCAGCGGTTTCGATCCCCGTCATCCGGACCGTCTGAGCAAACACTGCCGTCATTTCCGGACGGATATTGCACCAGCTCTTCGCAATCTGCTGGATCACTACTCAGAGCTGCTTTTTGACGCTGGATACGGCAAGGTTCCTGCTGCGCTCTATGCCTATGGATCCTTCAGCAGTGGAACCCGGATTCCGGAGCATGCAAGGCGCATGTTCCGGGAATATACGCCTGACTGGCCATCCGACCCCTTCGAGACCTATGAGGCCTATCTCCACCAGCCGTCGCCCAAAGGCAGTCTGGACAAGGAAAACCTCGTTTTCACGAATTTCCAGCATTATCTGTGGAATTTCTTTGACAACCAGCGCCTCAATCTCGATCCGGAACGGGCCGACCATCTCGCGAGCCTGACCCACTGGTATGTCAAGAATGCCCGCTTCGAGCAGGGACTGGACCACCGGCTTATCGAACCGGTGGCATGCCGTTTCGGACAGACCAGACCTGCGCGACCCGTCAGCATGTCCCACAAGCCAGCCGGTCGTCCGGATGTCTCGGTAGTCGGCTACCTGCAGACCACCAGCGGTGTAGGCACCGTCGCACGGCATACTCTTCAGAGCCTGGCCCGGTCCGGCCTGGCTGTCGAAGGTGTGGACGTCGCATTCGGAGTGGTTTCGGACCGCTCAGACAGGAGCTGTGCCCACCTGCTGAACGGTCGGGTCCGTGGCCGTATCCAGCTTTACGCCAATATCAATGCCGACCAGCTCCCCGCAGTTCTCAAGCACCTCCAGTCTGTCACGGATTCCGGCTACAGAATCAGCATGCCGGCCTGGGAACTGGAAGAATTTCCAACGGAATGGCTGTCGGCCTTTGACGGGGTCGATGAAGTCTGGGCCCAGACCCGCTGGATCCAGCGTATGCTTGCCGGTCGGATCGACAAGCCGGTCGTCTACATGCCGGTCGCCCTGACTCTCGACCTGCCGGTCGCTCAGCCGCGGGCGCGTTACAACCTGCCGGAAGAGACGTTCCTGTTCTACTTCTCGTTCGACTTCCTGTCCTTCATTGAGCGGAAAAATCCGGAAGGCATCATCGCCGCCTTCCGCCAGATGCGCAGACAGCATGGAAGTCCCCAGCGTGCGGCGCTGGTCATCAAGACGATGAACGGAGAGTTCGCAAAAGAGCGTGAAGACGCTTTCCTGGAACTGGTCGGCGACGATCCGGACATCATTCTCATCAATGGCGTTCTCTCCCGTGCGGACACCCTTTCCCTGATGACGTGCTGTGACTGCGTCGTCTCCCTTCACCGCTGTGAAGGTCTGGGACTGGTTGTTGCAGAAGCCATGGCCCTTGGCCTTCCCGTCATTGCGACGGATTACGCGGCAACGACGGACCTGCTTTCGCCTGCAACGGGCTACCCCGTCGGCTATCGCCTTGTTCCTGTCAAAAAGGGCGAATACCCCTTCGGAGTGGGTCAGAGATGGGCTGACCCGGATATCGGACATGCTGCATGGCTGATGCGGCATGTCATGAACAATCCCGAAGAAGCACAGCAGAAGGCCACTGCAGCCCAGCAGTTCATCCAGACGAACTACAACGCCGAAACTGTCCTCAAGCGGCAGATGCAGCGTTTTGCCGAGCTGACAAAAAAGGCCTGAGCTCTCAAGAAGAAAAGAAGTTGCTATGTCGACCAGAAATCACGCACAGAACAAGAATGTTTCCCGTCCTGCGCCGAAGAACAGAACACCGCAGCCCCCGGCACCTCTTAAGACCAATGCTCTGGAACTGGCGCAGGAGGCCCGCTCGCGCGCTGAACACGAGGCCTCTTTCCTGAAAAACGAGGTCGAAAGACTTCACACCTCGGTGGCCCGGCTTCAGGAGCGCTGCGAAGATTACGCCATGCGTCTCGCCATGTCCCATGGGGGGCGCGAAGAGCTGATGCATCTGCGAAGCAGGTTGTTCGATACATCGCATGAGCTCGATATTCCCAAGACGCATCCGGATATTCTGCCCGGCAACGTGGCCGACCAGCTGCGCCTTCTCGTTGCCGAGCGGGATGATGCCCGCATGTGGCTGGATGCCGTACGCCGCTCCACATCCTGGCGTATTACCCGCCCCTTCCGCGTGGTGATCCGTCTTCTGAAATCGCGTCTTCGCACCTGAAATCCGAACCACTGATGTCCGCACCGTCTTCCAGATTCCGTCTCTCCAGTAAGATTTTCTCTCTGGGTCAGAAAATGCTTCTGCCCGTTCTGGCAGCCATCATCTGCCTGACAGGCTGGTGGCAGGACGGACATCATCCAACAGCAGCAGTTCCGGGTAGCGGGTGGTGGGGAGACTACGACCAGTCCCACTACATTCATGCCGCACTGTCCTTTGCAAAGGGGCAGTTCTCGGCCACGGAACAATGGTATCTTCCCCTTTATCCGGCGCTGGCCGTGCCGGGGGTCTGGCTTCATCTTCCTGATCCTTTCCTGCCGCTGAATCTGATCTGCCTGATGGCCTCTGTCTGGATCTTCGGAACCCTGACACGGCTTGTCCTTCCTAAGGCTCCAGCCGCTTCCACCCTGGGAATGCTGGTATTTGTAGCCTGTGAAATGGGCCCTCCCACCATCAGACAGGTATGGAGCACGCCTTGGACAAGCACGCTTGCGGTTCCGTTCATGCTGCTGGCCATCCTGTACTGCCTGTACTGGATCCGAAGCCCGAAGCCTCTCTTCGCGTTCGTGACAGGTCTGTCCACAGCCATTGTGGGAGGAGGCCGACCCGTTGACGGCGCGCTGCTTCTTGGCGTCTGCGGCGGCGTGGTGCTGCTTCATCTGATAGTGCAGCGCAGTCACCGCCCCTCTCTCATGACGTGCATCCTGTCCGTCCTGTCACTGGGAGGCGGCGTTATCACAGGCGCGCTGCCAACCCTGATCCTGTATCTGGCAGTCTGGGGGCCCCATCTGGCGCCCTATATCGTCAGTTCCCAGGCCGTCGGTTTTGATGCGGCCCTGCTTCCGCTGCACTGGGTCGAGATCATGATCGCTCCGGAACCGGCCCTGCCCACGGGATACGGCATCATCCAGAGCCTGCCTTTCGTACTGACCGGTCTCACCGGACTCCTCTTTGCCAGTGCATCAGATCGGCGGCCTGTCGATCTGCTTGTCCTGCTGAGTGTCAGCAGTTCCACGGCCCTTTACCTCGCATACCGGGACCTGCATGCACCCGGAATCTGGGCCTTCCATAACATTCACTATTTCAAGTGGAGCCTTGGGTTCCTAGGGCTGTACAGCCTCGTCCTCCTCAGGTTCGTGGTTTATAATCCGCGCTTCCTCCTGGCTGTCATACCGACAATGCTGGTGCTGGTCTGCTGGCGGGCCGTCCCTGTCTCCTATGGCCCGCGCGGACAGGTCGATAATGGCCACACTGCCTCGCTGACGGTCCCTGCCCTGCGGACAATGGACACCATTACGCTGCCCGCCACCGGTGCACCGGACCAGATGTATTTCGGAACACATGCATTGTGGATCGACTCGCATCAGGTCCTGCCAATTGCTGACTTCAAGGCCTTTCCCATTCCTGGCGGCATGATGATCCAGCCTCTCCGGACCTGGCCTGCAGGCTCACTGTCCATCACCCCGGTAGACGGTATTACCTTCACGGGACGTCCGGAACTCGGCCGGATCATCCTGGAACCCGGCATTCCCTGCTGGGGCAGTCTCGGCCCTTGGAAGTGCGCAGCGCAGACGATGCTGCCGCCCGTTTCCCTGCCAGCCAATGAAAAGATTGTCCTGACCTCTCCTCTGGGACAACAGGCAAGCACGGCAGGGTGGCTCGGAATCGAACCCGAGGGCCGGTGGGTCGACGACCATCAGGGAACGCTGCGTTTCCGTGTCCCTGTCCATTCCGGCATCATATTCGCGCTGGATGCCAACGCCCTGTGGAATACGGGCATGCGTCCCATGAGGTTCTCCATCACCGGACGCAGAGGAAATATCTGCAGCTGGACCTGGAAAGACGGTGAACTGCATCACCTGGAATGCACGATCCCGGCTGACGATATCGCTGCGGATGGGAGCGTTACCCTCAATTTCAACGTCAGTACTCCACACGCGCCGTCCAGTATTTTTCCGGGATCTCAGGACACAAGGGAACTAGGGCTGTTTGTCCATGATTTTGAATGGAAAGCCGGCTGAATACGGACAAACACATATTGGCCGTCTGCATTTTGCTTTTTGTGAGGATATCGCGGATACAGATGCAATGACCTTCAATCCCGTTTTGCAAAATACCTGAGCAATGAACCTTCCTGATACGCTACGCGTCGTGGTCCTCGTTCCCTGCTATAACGAAGAGACCGCCATACCTCTGGTCATCAGGGACTTTCAGGCCGCTCTTCCTGACTATCCCATCTATGTCTACGACAATAATTCGTCGGATCGGACAGCCGAAGTGGCGCGTGCTGCAGGCGCGATTGTCAGGACTGAGAGCATGCAGGGAAAAGGGCATGTCATCCGCCGCATGTTCGCAGACATCGAAGCGGATTTTTACATTCTGGTCGACGGCGATGCGACCTATGAGGCTGCCGCCGCGCCCCGACTGCTGGAATGCGCATATCAGGGCGGCTTTGATATGGTAAACGGGGCACGGGTCACGGATCGCGAAGCAGCCTATCGGCGGGGGCACGTCCTGGGCAATCGCGTCCTGACAGGGCTGGTGACAAGCGTTTTCGGGCGCCGTCTTTCAGACATGCTCTCTGGATACCGCGTCTTCTCCCGCCGGTTCGTGAAGTCTTTTCCCGCCCTATCAGCCGGGTTCGAGACAGAGACCGAACTGACCGTACATGCCCTCGAACTGGCCATGCCCATTTCGGAAGTCCCGACGACCTATATCGAGCGTCCGGCTGGATCTTTTTCCAAACTGCGGACCTATCACGACGGTTTTCGGATTCTCACGACCATCGTCAATCTCGTCAAACAGGAACGGCCGCTGCTGTTCTTTACAATTCTCTGCGTCCTGTTTTTCCTCGCCGGCGCATTGCTGGGAATCCCGGTCGTCCTCGAGTTCCTCCGTACCGGTCTTGTCCCACGCCTGCCGACAGCCGTGCTGGCGACGGGACTGATCATGCTGTCTGCCCTGTCGGCCGCCTGTGGTCTGATTCTCGATACCGTTGCGCTGGGGCGACGCGAGATGAAGCGAATGGCGTATCTGAATTATCCGGCACCGCCGCGCGCATAAAAAAAGGGCCGTAAGGCCCCTTTTTTACAGCTCAAAGCTGTGAACACTGCACCAGTTCTGAAAACTTTCCGGCCCTGACTTATAGGGATCAGGAAATGCCATCTGCAGATCCTTCCGGTCCCTGTAGACCAGGCGCTCCGGACGACTGATGCGAACACCGTTTTCATATGTGCCGTAATACCAGTATCTGGGAGGCACTTCGGCAGGCTGCTGCTGCTGGATAGCCTCACGATACCACCGCAACAGTTCGAACAGGGCGATACTTTCACTCCCGTACCGCTCCAGCATGACCTCACCCGCCGTATCCACTTTCGTGAAGTGGAAAAAGCGCAAAGGCGCATCGGCTGCAAAGATCTGACCATTGCTGTCGATACGGATCGGTCTGTGGCTCAGATTCCAGCTTGCCACATTATATCCGGGATCCCGTAGAATCGCCGGATTCTCGAAGAACGCGGGAATCAGGTCGCACCATTTCTGATCCGTGAAAAGACCGTTTTCCGGATCATCACGGCAGTAGACCAGAAGTCTGTCACGCCACCATCGGGCAATACGCCTGCCTTCCGGGACATTGGCGATCGCCATGAAACCGAGATTGTAGATTCCGTGCTTGAGAGAACCGATCTCGTTATCGACAATACCCTGCGGATGAACTTCAGGTTCGAGCTGATGCGGCGTCAGCACGACCGGATGATCTTTCAGAAGTTCCACGACATGGGTCAACGGATTGAAAAGGGCAATATCGGGATCGATGTAAACGACGCTGTCGGCATCCGGCTTTTCCAGAAGACGGCAGAGCATCTTGCCTTTCACAGCCGTGGAGAGCTCGACAATATCATGTCTGAACATCCAGGCTGGTAGGTCAGGAATTCCCAGCTCCGTGACAGGAACAACCTCGTCAAACAGGTCACGATCCGCTTCCGGGTCAAACCCCGGGGGCGCTACGTCACACAGACACAGGCAGAAAACCCAGTCCGGATGATGTTCCCGGACGGTTTTTGCCAGAACCCGGACGCGGCCAAGATAGGAATAGGTAGCGCTGGTGAAGCAGTAAACGGTCATTGCGCAGTCTCCGGAACGAGATACGCAAATGTGCAGGGACGGATCTCGAGGGTCCCCGTCGTTCTCCTGGATTTTTCCACCAGCGACCTTAATCTGTCTGTTTCAAACACTGATTTCAGTTCTTGATCATCATCGGCAACATATCCGATCTTCTCTTTTGACGAATTCAGAAGATCTTCGACATTGCCGCTGCCCTTTGGTGCGATCAGAAAAGCACCGGCGGCAATGGCTTCATAGGCCGTGAAGCAGAATGTTTCGGGATAGAGCGACCAGTTTACGATGACATCGATTTCGTTACGCCGAATGCATTTCTGCATGGCGTCGCGGTCAGCCTGCGTTACGGTTGCAGGCAATGAGGTGACATTCACGGCATCCTGCTCTGTCGAGCCAAGATAGAAAAAGTCATACCGCTGATCCCCAAGGAACTGCGCTGCCAGTTCCCGGTAGACATCCCATCCCTTGTAAAAGACCGGTGTTCCAATGAAGCCGATCTTCAGCGTATCAGGAATGCGCTTCTCAAACGGGACCTTCGCCGTGATGAAAGCATGCTCCTGAACAGAGGCCTTTGTGACAGGCAGATCTGTTTTCTTCTGCCAGAACTTCAGCGTATATCGCGACGGCGCAATGACTTCAGGACGAAGTGCTTCGAAAAGCGCTTTGATCCTTGGCAGATGCGTCTGTCTTTCTTCACCATACGCGCAGATATGGCATGCCGGCGATGTCGGCACCGGGGCATTGCAGAAAGCAATGTCATTTCTCATCAACGCATAGGACGGGCAGATCGTGAAGAAATCATGCAGCCAGAAGATGCTTTTCTCCGCCTGCATTTCCTGCGCGATGACAGGCACGCATTCCGGCATGACGCCCATCAGATGGTGAATGATCAGGTGCCGGTGCGGATAATGACCATGCTGTCGCGCCAGAACCTTCAGAAGCGTATCGACAGTCACACGACCAACATACTGGCCGTTCACTGACGCAACAAATTCTCCATGATGGAGAGCCGCCAGTGTGGAAATGGCACGCGACGGGAACAGGTGGAGATAAGTCCAGTCCTGTGCGGCGAAAGACTGGGCCTCGTCACGGACGCAGTTCTGAACGCCTCCTGGCACCTTGCGATAGTCATCATGGCTGATTGAGACTATCAGTCCGGCATTCTGGCTTCTGTTATTGCGATCCCTTTTCAGAAAGGATGCCAGATACCATTCGTCGACAGCCTTTTCACGCTCTGGAAGCTGCCAGAAGGGCTTCCGGTCCTGAACGGCGCGACAGTGACGCAGAACTGCCCGTTCCTTCGCATGGGGCTGAAGACTGCGCCGAATTTCCGTTGCCGCATGCAGCCGGTAGTGCAGAAGCGGATTGATGCCGGCTTCGGCGACGTCCGGGTTTGCCCAGAAATAATAGCTGACATCGAACTGTGAGCTGGGGTCACGTCCTTCCTGCCACCCCGTTGTCATGAAGTGCCGGAAAAGATCGTCGTCACTGCCTTTGATGTCGGGATTGCGGCGTCGATAGAATTCCGGATCGAAATCAGCGGCCACGACATCCATGCTTCGTGCCAGCGTATCATCCTGCAGCAGGACGGGGATGTCATCCAGCCCTTCCAACACGGGGAGACCTGCACGCCCTTCCGCGCGACCCGATGTAAGATAGTGCTCCAGCGGATTGAGCGAAGCCGTCCCGACGTCAGGATTGCTCTCCAGATAGAACTGCGTATCGAACTCGGCAGAAGGATTATATCCCCGGTGCCAACCCACCGTCATGAAATGCGTGAAGGCATCCTGATCGGCCGGAATATGTCCCGCATACTGCTCGCGATAATATTTCTCATCAAAGAATGCTCTCAGGATATCATCATCGAGCGGAGAATCCGCGATATCCTGCGGCAGTTCGGAAAGTGGCTTCCGCCCCTCACTCCGCCCGGTCACGACAAAGTGTTCGAGCGGATTGAGATCGGCCTCAACAACGTCAGGATTGGCCTGCAGATAGAACTGCGTGTCAAACGCCGGAGACGGGTTACGCCCCTCTCTCCAGCCGACCGTCATGAAATGCTCAAGAGGATCGATCCCTGAATCTCGAACATCCGGATTGTTTTCCAGATACCAGCAGGCATCAAACATGTCTGTAAGGAGAGGCAACTGGCATCCGATCTATGAGTTGGAGGGGACAGGGAGTGGCTGACAGGCTTGTCCGAATATGTATATTTAACATCTAACCGAATCAAGAATTCATATGACCAGAACTCCGTTTTCCCACATCATTGATACCGACACACGTTACGGGAAACTAAAAGCTCCTGATCTAGAGCATGATCTAATAGGGCGTTTTCTTGATTATTATGGGGAATGGGCCTTTAACGAGGTCAGGTTCTGCGCATCTCTTCTTGAAGATGGTGCACGGGTTCTTGATATTGGCGCCTTCATCGGCACGTTCGGTCTGGGTGTTGCCTCCCTGCGCCGCCTGTCATCTCTGTGTGCAGTGGAAGGGAATCCGGAGCTTGTTCCCTTCCTGAACGCAAACGTCGCCCTCGCATCACATCACCCCGAAACCACGGTGATCAACGCCATTGTGGCTCCGAAGAACTATGAGGTTCATGGCCATTATGGTCAGGAAGAGAACCTCGGCTCGACTTCTTTCGTATATGACGAAGCCACTGCGGATATCCCGGATGATGTTCCGGCAAAGGCCACACTGACCCTTACAGAGCTCCGGGAAGAGAATGGCCCTTTCGATCTGATCAAGATCGACGCTGAGGGAATGGAATACGCCATTCTCAAGGATGACCAGAATTTTGTCGCCACCGGAAACTCTTTGATTTGGATCGAGTGCAATGAGGAAATATCATCCCTCGACTGCGCCGATCTCCTTCTTGGCCTCGGGCTTCAGCTCCATTACTTTGCATTTCCAGCCCATAATCTTGAAAACCATCGCGGGCAGACGGCGCCGCTTATGCCATGGGCATATGAAGCCGGTCTTCTGGCCAGCCGGAACCAGTCCATCCCGGAACTGGATGAGACGCTGTCCCGCAATCTCTGCATCCTGAAAAAAATCAGCACCCGTGAGGAGCTTCGTCGCGCCCTGTGGGAGACACCCCGATGGGCTCCTGAAGAATGGCCGATGACGGCCAAGTCAAGCCATCTGGCCGCCATGGCAAGTCGGCAGGTTCTGAAACAGTCCTACGAAACCTTCCTCAATGACGAAACGGGATCGGGTGACGGCAAGTCCGGAGCGTCTTTCCAAAAGCCATCAGGGCAGAATCCTCAACTTTCCGATGTGCAGCAGAACCGGCTGGAAAAAGCAGAAGAAAGTCTGGAATTTGCCAGAACACTGGCTCTGGAGCGTCTGGAAGAACTCCAGAAGGCAGATCTCCATACCCAGGAGCTGGAAGCAGCCTTAAAGGAAGCCAGAGACCTGCTGCATGAGGCCCGCGAGACGGAGGCTGACATTCGGCGTCAGCTGGAACAGACCCAGGAAGGACTGCGTCAGGCGCAGGAACTGGCTTATGAGCGTCTCAATGCTCTGGAGCAGGCCGAGCAGATGCGGGAGGAAGCGTCCCAGACAGAGCTCGCCCTTCGACAGCGGCTCGAACAGACCGAGGAAGGTCTGCATCAGGCACAGGAACTCGCTTACGAACGTCTGAGTGCATTGGAACTGGCCGATGAACATCGCGAGGAGGCAGCCCGGACCGAGCTGGATCTCCGGAAGCGCCTTGCGCAGACGGAAGCAGGGCTTGCAGAAGCGCAGAAACTTGCCTTCGAGCGTCTGGATGCCCTGAACCAGATGACGAAATGAAGATCTTCCGCACCAGCGGCGCTTTGGAATACTGAGCGCCGGAAGACATTTCCGACACTGGAGTTTCCGGGGCAGATAGAGAAAATCATCCTTTTCATGCATCTGAGTGAAGCCTGACACGTTCATGCTCCCAACGTTGGTCCGCAAGTTGCCTTTCGGGGCAACAGTTCCGACCAGACGCATGAAAGGTATTGAACATGTCCATCAGCATGACCCGTCGTGGCCTTACTCTGGCAGCCGTCCTTTTCGGAGCCGGTCTTGCCGTAACGCCTCTGCAGGCCGCCGATACGCTCGGCACCCCGGTCGGACACATAACGCTTTCCGCACGCTCCGCTGATGTCGGTGTCGGTTACACCTGGGGCGATGGTACCCTGACCTATGGCCACCGCACCTACCACTTCAAGGTAACGGGCGGGAACATCGCCGCTGTCGGTTACTCCGCCCTGAAGGCTGAAGGCACCGTCTACAACCTGAATCACCTGCATGATTTTGACGGTAGCTACGGCTCCCTCGCTGGCGAAGCAACTCTGAACAAGGGTCTGGGCGGTGCGGTGCTGTCCAACAGCAATGGCGTACGCATCAAGATCGACAGTTCAACGGAAGGTGCACGTCTGGCTGCTGGTGCGCAGGGCCTGACCTTTACGCTGAGCAAGTAATCTGATGTCCTCCGGTCGTAATCCCTTTTCAGGGGTTGCGGCCACAGGCCGGACATCCCCCCGCATGCCCTGCCTCTTCCGTCGGTTTTCTGCGGGGGTATGGAGCATGACAGATCATGGATACCAATATTCTTGTTCTCTCCTTCACCGAGCAGAGCAAGGCATTCCAGGCCTTTTCCGAACTGCGTGAACGGGCTGCGGATCAGAAGCTGGTTGTCATCAACGAGGCTGTCGTTGAGCGTGGTACGACCGGCAACATCACCATTCATGACAACTGGGCCAACGGATCTTCCGGGGAGCAGGTTCTGAACGGAACGCTTTTGGGGTCCCTTGTCGGGCTGCTGCTGGGGCCGCTGGGTGTGCTTCTCGGGGCGTCCATGGGCGCGCTGGTAGGATCGAGCCTGTCGGTTGAGGATGCGGCGATCCGCAGCAGCCTTCTGGCGCAGATTGCGTCCGTCATTCCTGTAGGCACCACGGCCGTGATTGCGACCGTTCAGGAATATGTGCCGCAGGTCGTGGATGATCTGGCCGCGTCGCTGGGGGCTTCACTGGTGCTGCGTCGCCCGATCGAGGCCGTGGAGCGTGAGGTTCTGGCCCAGCAGAAGGCTCAGGCTGCTGCTGCAGCGGAGGCCGAGCGGGTTCTCGTGCAGCAGCATTCGACCGAATGGCACGAGCGCATGGGCGAGTGGCAGAAGCAGGTCTCGACCAGCCTTCATAATCTGAAAAACAAGATCACGGGCGGCTGAAACTGGGTCGCTCTTTATCTGAGCCATGATGCGGGCCATTGCGACGAACACCGTTGCGATGGCCCGTTTTTCATAAGGTTGCCTGTCCACTGGGACAGACGCGCGTTTTCCTAGAGCGCGGTCGGGCGGTCCATGGTCTTGCGCAGTGGATACAGCGCCAGTTCCTCGATTGTTGCGCCAGTATTGGTGGCCTGAAGGCCCAGCGTCGTCAGCGGATTGGCCGGAAAGACCAGGGCGGTGGCGACAGAGAGGCCGTCATTGGCGAAAAGTTCCAGTGCGCAGGCATCGAGCACCAGACGCAGGGAGAAGCGGCGGCTGTTGGCGATCAGGGGCGTGGAAAAGCGCTCCGTGAAGAAGGGCTGGGAGAAACCATGCAGGTCGCCGCGGTCCAGCCAGAGCTGGCTTGAGAAGGCGTCAAAGCCGATGGAGAGGGACTCTCCCTGCCCGTTCGAAAACACGATGACGAAGCGGCCTGCGCGGCCCTGTTCGCCATCCGGCTGGGGATTGCTGCGTTCGTCAACGGTGACGGTCAGGAGCAATTCGATGGCGGTGCCGGTGGGGAGGGCAACCTGCACACCACTCTGGGCCGCGATACGATCCACTTTGAAGGGGATCTTCTCGCCCCGGAAGGCTTCGAGCCCGTAGGGGCGCTGGACCAGACGCAGCCAGTTCATTTCATCCCGGCGCAGGGACATGCGGCGCGGCAGCGTCATGAGGCCGCGCCAGCTCCGGTTGGGGACTTCCTCGCAGTACTGCCAGTTGCCGAACCAGGCGAAATAGACCGCCTTGTTGTCCGGCATGCTGTCATAGACCTGCATGGCGTAGCTGTCCTTGGCGAAGTCCGTCAGGCCAATCACGGTGTTGTCGGGCGTGAAGCGTTCGCCATCGAAATCGCCCACGAAATACTGCGTGACGCTGCCGCCCAGCGGGCCGCCCGGATTAACGGAGACGAACAGGACCCAGCGGCTGCCTTTCTCCTCACCCTCGATGTCGAGCTCGATCAGATTGGGGCATTCGTAGTCCACGCCGAACAGACCGGCGGGACCGAAGCTGCTGAGATGCATCCAGTGCAGCAGATCGATGGAGCCGTAGAACAGCACCTTGTGGGCGCGCGCGCTGACCACGACCATGATCCATTTGCCGCTGGCCTCATGCCAGAAGACCTTGGGATCGCGGAAGGAATTGACGCCGATATTCAGGATCGGGTTGTGGTCGTAGTCGATGTAATGCTGGCCGCCATCGGGGCTCCAGGCGATGTACTGCGTCTGACTCTGCGGCGTGGCACGCGTGTAGATCGCGACTAGTCCGCCGGGCATGGGCGAGAGCGCGGGCGGGGCAGCATGGGTTTCGGCACCGTTCGGAGGCGCATAGACCGAGCCGAACGGGGCGGACTCATTCGGGCCAAGCGCGGGCATCCGGTCGGGCGCGTAAGGTGTGTCGGATGTGGTTTTCCGCAGTTCCGGGGCGAGCGCCTGCACGGCGGCCTGCGTGGCCGTTGTGGCCGCCGGAGGAACAGCGGGGACATCCGGTTTGCGAGGCGGAAAAAGGCCTGAGACGTTGTTGCGGTCTAACACGACACAGCCGGTATAAGCCTCGCCCGCTGCCGTCTGGTCAATGGCAATGGGCTGATCCTGCCAGGTGTAGAGATCCGTGCTGGTGGCATGCCCCCAGTGAACACGTCCGGCATAAGGGGCGGTCGGGTCGTACTGGTAATAGAGATGGTAGGTCTGACCATCGAAGATCAGGCCGTTGGGGTCATTCATGAAGCCGGTGGGCGGCGAGAAATGAATGGAAGGGCGATAGAAATAATCGCTCTGCGTGCGGATGACAGGCTTGTTATTTGCGCCGGGCTGATCGGCGGGCTCGATATGCGCATTGCTCGGCTGATGACCGTGGGACGTGAGCGCCTCCTTTGGCGGCTCGTCAGCGGCACGTGCCCTGCCGGTCAGGCGCAGGGTTCCGGCGACGGTTCCCGCGGCAAGAAGGGACGTCAGGGCACGTCGGCGGCCCGGCGCTGGCAGGTCGTTCTGGTCTGTCATGAAGGACAGGATACATGAGATGCCCGTTTTCAGAAGACGGGACCGGCATGACATTGCATGTCCGGTCCGGATACGGACATAGTGCGGCATGAAGCGTCTCGACCCCTTTCTCCTCTCCCTGATCTGCGCAATCGTTCTGGCGTCTTTCCTGCCCTGTCGGGGGCAGATGGAGCACATCCTCCAGCATGTCGTGACGATCCTCATCACGTTCATGTTCTTCTTCCAGGGCGCGAAGCTCGAACGTCACGCCATCGTGGACAGCGTGAAGGACTGGAAGCTTCAGGGGAGCGTGCTGCTCTGCACGTTCGCACTGTTTCCACTGCTGGGGATCGGGCTGCATCTGCTGTTCCGGAGCGTCTTCCCGGACGCGCTATTTGGTGAGGAGCTGTGGTCGGGCATCCTGTTCCTGTGCTGCCTGCCGTCCACCGTGCAGTCTTCCATCGCGCTGACCTCCATCGCGAAAGGCAATGTTCCGGCGGCGATCTGTGCGGCGACGGTTTCCAACATCGCGGGCATTGCGCTCACGCCGCTGCTGACGGGCGTGGTGCTCGGGCATGTGGGGGCCGGACATTCGCCACTGGAATCCGTGCTGGATGTAGGCAAGGAGCTTCTACTGCCATTCGCGCTGGGACAGATCCTACAAAAATGGGTCGGGCCGATCGTCCGGAAACACAAGATCCTGATTTCGTTCACCGATCGCGGGTCCATCATCGTGGTGGTCTATACGGCGTTCAGTTCGGCCGTGGTGGAAGGGATCTGGCACCGGGTTTCGGGCGCGCATCTGCTGGAAGTGGCGCTTCTCGACAGTTTCATGCTGGCGCTGGTTCTGGTGCTGTCGCATCTGATGGGCGACGGGCTGGGGCAGACGACGGAGAACAAGATCGCGCTTCAGTTCTGCGGCTCGAAGAAATCGCTGGCGTCAGGCGTGCCGATGGCGAGCGTGATTTTCCCGGCGGCATCAGTCGGCATCATCGTGCTGCCACTGATGATCTATCACCAGATCCAGCTCTTCACCTGCACGCTGCTGGCCCGGCGTTATGGGCGTCGCGCACTCGATACCAGCGACCAGGGCACGGCAACCTCGCCGCAGCGTCGCACCGCCACGCCGTAAACCTCGGCGAACAGGGCGTCCGTCAACACCTTGGCGGGCGTGCCGATACTGACGAGGCGCCCCTGCGACAGGACCGCGATACGGGTACAGAAACGGGCCGCGAGCGCCAGATCATGCAGGACGACGGCGACGGCCTGACCCTGCGTGGCGTACTGGCCAAACAGGTCCATGACCGTCAGCGCCTGTGCCGGATCGAGGGCCGCGACGGGTTCGTCCGCCAGCAAGATCGGGGCCTGAACCGCCAGCGCGCGGGCGAGCAGGACGCGGGCACGTTCGCCGCCTGAGAGACGGGCGGAAGAGCGGTCAGCGAATGCGCTCATCCCCACCGCATCGAGAGCCTGCTGCACGGCTGTTTCATTCTGTTCCGCCGAAGCCGTGCGGCGATGAGGCAAGCGTCCGAGCATTGCGACATCCCGCACGCTCATGCCGATGGCAGCGGGCGCTTCCTGCGGGAGATAGGCCAGATGTCGCCCGCGCTCTTCGGGCGGCATGGTGAACAGGTCCTGCCCGTCCAGCAGGACGCGGCCGGTCTCGGGGCGGAGCAGTCCGGCCATGATGCGCAGGAGCGTGCTCTTGCCCGCACCGTTGGGGCCGATCAGGCCAAGAACTTCGCCGGGGCGGACGTCGAGTGCGATATCATTGAGCAGTCTGTTGCCCTGAAGGGTCAGGCTGATCGTGTCTGTCTGGAGGATCATGGCGCGCTCCTCATACCGGCCGTCCGCGCAGACGCCAGACCTGCCAGAAGAAGACCGGCGTTCCGATCAGGGACGTCACCACACCGAGTTGCAGTTCGGCGCCGCTGACGGGCAGGCGCACGAACAGGTCGGCGGCCAGCAGGAGCGCCGCGCCACCAAGTGCGGAGGGCAGCAGGAGGCGCGACGGGCGGGCTCCGGCGAGCGGACGCAGCAGATGCGGCATAACGAGGCCAACAAACCCGATCCCGCCTGCAACAGCGACGCCGCTGCCGACGGCGAGCGCCGTTCCGAGCACAACGCGCCACTGTACCGCGCGCAGGGGAAAGCCCATCGTCTGGGCGACGTCTTCGCCGAGGGTCAGGGCGTCGAGGGAGCGTCCGGTGCTGAACAGCAGGACCGAGCCGATCAGAAGGCCCGGCGTGGCAATCAGCACGTCATGCAAGCTGGCGCGGGACAGGGAGCCCATGAGCCAGTGCATGATTTCGTAGGATGCATAGGGGCTTGGCACGAGGTTGAGCGTCAGGGCCAGAAGCGCGGCACTCATGGAGCCCAGCGCCGCACCGGCCAGCACCAGAACGAGCGTGCCGCCCCGGGTCAGGGCCAGAAGCAGGAGTGTGGCGAGCCCGGCGCCGGACAGAGCCGCCAGTGGGAGCGCGGGCGCCCAGACTGCCGAGAGGCCAGTATAAAAAACCAGAACGGCCCCGAGTGCGCCACAGCCCGAAATACCGAGCACGCCCGGATCGGCGAGCGGATTGCGGACCAGTCCCTGAAGTGCTGCGCCAGACAGGCCGAGCGTTCCGCCGATCAGCAGAGCCAGGATCATGCGCGGCAGGCGGATCTGGCCGATGATGGTTGCGGCGATCGTCTCGCGGCCATGCAGCATGTCGGACAGGCCTTGCATAACACCGATCCCCGCCGGGCCTGCAGCCAGTGACAGGATGGCGAGAGCCAGAACCAGCGCACTCAGTACGGCAACGGTCAGAGTGTAGCGGCTCATGGCGAGGGCTCCGTGCCAGTCAGACGGTCATGCGCGGCGATCAGGGCGGTCAGCGCATCGAGAGTGTCGGGTGTGCCGCACATCGTCAGGCGACCGGGAAGCGCCAGAAGATGCGCGCCCGTGAAGCGGTCCCGCAGGGCGGGATGATGCACGACATCTTCCGCCAGAGACGCGCCTTCGGAAATCATGCCCGTTACCAGAAGATCCGGTGGATAGGCGATCAGTGTTTCCAACGCGATGGTGCCGTTCGGGCTTTCGAATGCGGACAGGCGGAATCCGGCGCGTTTCAGAAGATCGGAAATCAGGCCGCCCTCTTCTCCCGCGAGGTTCGCGCCGATGACCGTGGCCGTCAGGATCCTGTCCGGATGGGCGGAATGAAGGCTTTCCAGACGGTCCGCGAAAGCGCGGATCATGTCGTCGCCGCGTGCGTCCTCACCGATGGCGTGGGCGACGGTGAGGATCTGCGTGGGAATATCCGCCAGTGATGCAATGGAGGGAAGCTGGACGAACGGGACGTGCAGGGCGTTGGTCACGAGCGGGACGGTCGGGCGGTGCCATGTTCCGTCCAGCACGACGTCCGGATGGGTGGCAACGAGGTTTTCGCCGTCAGGACGCTGGACGGGATAAGTCGCTGCGATCTCGCAGCGGACGGATTCCGCGCAGTCCGTGGCCAGTGGGCTGAGACCAAGGATGTGGGACGGGTCTGCCAGTTCGAGCAACAGTTCGTCCGTGCACAGGTTCAGGGAAACGATACGGGTACGCACCGGACCGGCAGAGGCCGATCCGGCGAGCCAACCCGACAGCAGCAGGACTGCCATCGGGGCTGAAAGGACGTGAAGGAACGCCTTAAAGGCCAAACGTCACACCGCCGTAGAAAGACCGGCCCGGCTGGAGATAGCCGACCGGGTTTTCATAATAGCGGTTCCCCAGATTGTCGCCACGCGCGAACAGGGTCAGGAACTTCGCCAGCTTGTATTCCGCAGCGATGTTCACCGTGACGTAGTCATGACCAATCGTGTTCATGGACGTGTAACGGTCGAGATCGTGCCAGCCGCTGACATAAAGCAGGCTCGGCATGATGCTCAGGCGTTTGGTCGGCGTCCAGATGACGCTGGCCGTGGCCTTGTGGCGGGGACGGCGCACGAGGGCCGCACCCGTGCTGCGATCCGACGCATCTGTCCAGGTATAGGTGCCGCGCAGATCCACGCTTTTGATGATGCGGTAATCGACGAAGGCTTCCACACCGTGCGTCTGGGCACGGGCGACGTTCACATAGGTATAGTTGTAGCCCGACAGCGCCGTGTTGATGAGGTTGCGGACATGGTTGCCGTAATAATCGGCGCCGAAGGTCAACTTGCCGTCCAGAAGACGCTCTTCAAATCCGGCATCAAAACCCAGAAGGCGCTCGGCCCGCAGGTTCGGATTGGCCAGGAAGTAATAGGCCGGGTAGCTGACGAAGAGCTGGTTCAGGGACGGGCCGTGGAAGCCAGAACCGCCGCTGGCCTTCAACGTCAGGCCCGTTCCGGGGATTTTCACGGCCGGGGCGACACGCCAGGTCACGTAATTGCCGTAACGGGAATTGTTGTCGTAGCGGATATTGGCCGAGCCGAAGAGAATGTCGTGCCAGTGACCCTCAAGCTGTCCCCAGGCGGCATGCGTCGTGGTCTGGGCGGAGACGGGGGTCAGAATACGCTCGCGGATGTAATCATAGCCAACGAGGAAGGAGCCGTTATGGCCGAGATGGGTCAGGCCCTGCCAGTCCACTTTCAGGCGGTCACCGCGGTTGGAGGCGATTTCCGGATCGCCAGCCGTGATGTCATGGCGGCGATAGGTGATGTACCCAACGCCCAGCGTCTGCTCGAACACGCCCTTGAAGGATTTCAGGTGAGCGGTGCCGCGCAGGATGGCCTGTTTGAGATCGCTCTCATTCTGCTGGGCTGACGGCAACGCCGGGTAGGAGCTGTAATCGTCGGCGACGTATTCGTAATCCGCCTGCGTCAGATGGGCCGTAAAACCGAGATCGAAATTATCCGTCACGTCATAGCCAAGACGCACATTGGCCGTACGGTTGTCGTTGCGGTTGGACGCGACGTCATGGTCGTGAACCTGTGCCCGGATGGCTTTTGGCACGGCCTGATAGTCGCCGACATGGTTATGCGAGACTTCGACCATGTAGTGGAAACGGTGCAGCGAGCCCGAGAACCCCGCCGTCTGGTTCTTGGTGGAATAGCTGCCACCTTCAAGACGGACGAAGCCGTGCAGTGGTCCCTGCCCCTGCTTAGTCGTCATGTCGATGACGCCGCCCATCGCATCCGCACCATAAAGACCGCTCTGCGGACCGCGCAGAATTTCCACGCGGGCCAGACCGTCGGTGAGGAACTGTGCCGTATCGAATGCCCCGGCCGGCGTGGAGGGATCGTTGATGTCCATCCCGTCCAGCCGCACCTTCACTTCATTCGAATTGACGCCGCGCATGAAGATCGAACCCGTGCCACCAGGACCGCCCGTGCGCACCATGTTCAGGCCCGGCTCACGCGCCAGAAGGTCCGCAAGGTCGCGCCGCTGCAGCAGTTCAATGTCACGCTGGGTCACAACCGTAACCTGCGAGCCGACCTTGCTGAGGTCCTGCGGGATGCGGTTTGCCGTTACGGTGACAGTCTCGGGGATAGTGGATGTCACGGCTTCGGGGGTGCCCTGCGGGGCACTGGTGGCTGTCTTCGGAGGAGCGGCCTGTGGTGCCTTGGGCTTCTGCGGCGGAGCCGGTTCCTGGGCCGGGGCGGATGCCAGCGCGGGAACGGCGACAAGCATGCTCGTCGCAAAGAGAAGGCAGGAAATACGGGGCATGGTGATGGCAGTGTCTCGTCGTTCTGCGTCGCCCTCAAGAAGGAGGCAGGCCCGCAGATGCAGGGTCTGACCCGGCGTTCCGATGCACCCCGCCCGGACCGTCCTTCGGACAACTCATGCTGACGGCAGGTCTCCTGGCTCGTACTCCGGTCCAGTCCCCTTCCCGGCACAGGCCAGTGGGCTCATCTCCTGGAACCGCCCGTCCACCCGTTGCGGGGCGACAGTCAGCACTTACAGTTGCGGGGGCAGCCGCAGTCTTTCACTGCGTTCCCTTTTCACCCGGCAGACCGGGCACCGTCAGGTGTCATGAAGCGCTCCAAGCGAAACAAGTCAAACATAAACGGCAGTTCGTGGCCGATTTGACACAGCGCAACTCTGCAACATGGCTTTCATTCCGTTACAATCTGCCCTTTGCCTCGGTTTTTCCGGCCCGTCAGTGTCCCTGCCATCAGACACAGGATCAGGACACGATCATGACCCCCCCCTCTGCTGCCCCAACGGTTCATCAGGACGGTGCCCTTCCGGTAAGGCGTGATGGCGGAACGGCAGGTGAGCCTGGTCTGCCCCAGCGCATCCTGTGCAAGGCCTTCCGGGTTCGGCAGTATAATGATGTCCATGCCCGGGCCGCTGATCTGCGCCTGCGTCTGCCACTGGGCCGCAAGCGCCTTCAGCGGATCGAGCGTATTCGGGAAGCCGGAGCATTATTCGTCCATGTTCCAAAGAACGGGGGAACATCGATCTGCGATCTGCTGTATGGCGGGATCATGATGCATGAGACCTGGCGCTACTATCATCATGTTGCCCCTGATCTGTCGCGCACCCTGCCCAGCTTTGCGATCTGGCGCGATCCGGTAAAGCGCTTTGTGTCCGCATGGGCCTTTGCCCGTCGTGGCGGGACATCGCGGGTCCGGATCCATCCTTCAGTCAATGCACTCTATCGCTCGTTCCACACGCTGGATCATGCGATCGACCATGTAGAATCCTGTAGGTCGGTTTACGACATGGACCATGTGTTCCGCCCGCAGGCACTTTATGTCTGTGACCGTAATGGCCGGCTTGCCGTCGATCAGCTCTTTTCGATGGACAGGATGTCGTCACTGCCCGAACTGGTGCCGGCGCTGCGGGGGAAAACCATTCCCCATCTGAACAGCAATAATCACGATGTCGTCCCCACACCCGCACAGGCAAAAAGGATTCGACAGATTTACAGCGCGGATGAAGCACTGCGTCCCGCAGACTGAGATTCCGTAACGATCTGCTCCAGAAAAATGGCGCATGTCTTGTAAATGTCACATTACTTGGGGAGTTTCCTGCCATTTCAGGCCGTTACGCCAAAGAAATGTGACTAAATTGCCATACCCCCTCCATGTCATAATGTATCACCTTACATCTGATTGAAATAGGACCGGCACTCATGCTTTTTCTCGGCTGAAAGTTCACCTGACCGAGAAAGACCGAAAATACGATGCGCCTTGCTCGCCTGCTTTCGACTTCGGCCCTGTTTGCGTTCGGTACGGTGTCGGCATTTGCCGCACCCGCAGACAGCACGGCCCCTTCCGCCAAGAAGGGCTCCACGAAAGTCGCTGCTGCCGCTCCGTCCATGATGGGCAATACGGCTCCAACAGACGAACATGAAGAACATGTCTCCGTCAGCGGACATCACACCTATTTCGACGGCGTAACGCGCCGCGATGTCGGTGGTGGTCTGATGCAGAAACAGGACTCCGCGAAGTCCGTTTCGGCCATTTCCCGCGACTACATCGAAAAGCAGGCGCCGGGTCAGGATCCGATGCAGCTGATCGCCATGCTTCCGGGTGCGAACGTTACGTCTTCCGATCCGGCAGGCCTGACGGGAAGCCATATGAGCGCCCGTGGTCTCGACCAGTCGCAGATGGGCTTCACGCTGGAAGGTTTCCCGATCAACGATATCGGTTCCTTCCAGACCTATTCCCAGGAAATCGTGGACTCCGAGAACCTGCGCAAGGTCAGCCTCGCACAGGGTTCTGCTGACCTCGACAGCCCGCATCTGAGCGCCACCGGCGGCGTGGTCGATATGTACATGATCGATCCGAAGATGAAAAAGGGCGGCGCATTCGACGTTTCCTACGGTTCCTATGCCTATACGCGCGGCTTCCTGCGTCTGGATACAGGCAAGATCGGCCAGACCAACCTGCGCGCCTATTTCTCCGGCTCCTACGCCACGGAAGATGCCGTTCATTCCGAGGCAACGAACCGCAAGCTTCATGCCGAAGCGAAATTTGTGAACGATTGGGGTGATGGCAACCGCGTCTCGCTCGCGATCGTCGGTAACCGGCTGTACAATTATTCGAACCCAAGTGTGAACCTGCCTTCATGGAACACATATGGTCTGGGTGTGAAAGACCAGTATGTAGCATCCTGTTCCACGGGCAAGACCTGTACGCGTCCGAATGGAACGACGTTCCAGAACAATAGTGGCGCCACCATCTCCAATACTGTCTATAATGGTGTTTACAAGGATTACAGCTACTACAAGCTGCATCCGAACCCCTTCACCAACATCTATGCCAGCGCCCCATCAACCTTCAAGCTGACAGACCACCTGGTTCTGACCGAAACGCCCTACTTTTGGTATGGTAACGGAAGTGGTGGCGGAAGCACTTATTCTGTGCCGACCACCTGGGGTACTACCGCAATGGGCGGTACACTGAACGGCAAGACACCGACGAGCGGAACACAGCTTTTCGAGACGGCTGTCACGACAACTTACCGGCCGGGCGCTGTTACGAAGCTGACACTGACAACCGGCGTCAACCGCCTCATGGTTGGTTACTGGTTCGAATATGCCAAGCAGATCCAGACGGAACCCGGAACGGGCATCGGCGCCGATGGCACACCATGGGATATCCTGGGGAGCGGCCCGAACTATGTCTTCAGTGACGGCACGACCTACCAGTATCGTCAGAGCCTGACTCAGACGCGTACACATACCATGTTTATCGGTGACAGTCTTTCGCTGCTGCATAACAAGCTGACTATTGATGCCGGCCTGAAATATGCGATTGTCACACGTGATGGTCACAACTTCCTGCCGAATACGTCTACAGGACCGTATGTCGGCAAGTCCTATTACGAGCCCCTGCCAACCGCTTCGATCCGTTATCAGATCAACCCGGAAATGCAGGTTTTTGTTTCGGGTTCCACGAACTTCCGTATTCCGACAAACAACTCGCTCTATGATGCTGGCAGCTTCTCCAAGGGAGTTTACAGCACTCAGGCCAACCAGAACCAGCGTCCGGAAATTTCCATTTCGGAGGAAGCTGGCTGGCGTTACACCGGTCCGACGGTCATGGCCTCGGTCACCTACTTCCACTATGACTTCACGAACCGTCTTCTCTCGCAGACCCAGTGTCTGGACAGTGCGTGCAGTGCAACTGTGCTCACCAACATCAATGCAGGTGGACAGACGACGAACGGTGTGGATGCCGAAGTCGGAACGCGTCCGATCTTCTATCATATCCGTCCTTACGCCTCGTTCGAATATGTAGATGCCCGTACGACGAGCAATCTGCAGTCCAGTTACAGGGGCCTTATCGATTACATGCCGACAAGCGGCAAGTTTGCTCCGGAAACCCCGAAATATCAGGTCGGCTTCAACCTCGATTATGATGATGGCAATCTTTTCGGTGCTTACAAGCTGAAATATGTTGCCAAGCAGTATTCCACTTTCATGAACGACCAGCATATTCCTGGTTACGTCAAGATGGACATCACAGTCGGCTATCGTTTCAAGAACCTTGGCTTCCTGCAGGCTCCGAACATCAAGTTCAACCTGACGAACATCACCAACAACCACTACCTCGGCTTCCCGACCGGTCTTCAGGTCAATGCCACAGAAAAAACCGGCATCTTCGGCAATAAGATCGGTGGCACTGCCCCGACCTATATGATCGCGGCACCCTTCTCTGCCATCGGGTCCATCAGCGCCGGTTTCTGATCCTTCAGATCCTGCTGAGCCTGAATGCCCCATGCCGGTTTCCGGCATGGGGTTTTTCATGACCGAAAAGGCTTTTGTGCAGGGCTGCCGTGCCCTTGCACTCTACCCGGCAATATGGCCATTTATGACCGCGCCAAAGATAAAAAGGATCCACGGTGGGCAGAACAAAAACGACGGGCAGAGCAACGCTGGATATTTATCTGGACGCCCTGCGGGATCACCTGTCCATCGAGTCCAAGGCCATTGAGACGGCGCTTTCCGAACTGCCCGTGTGTGAGCAGTATCCGGGATTGTGCCAGCGTATGGAGCAGGATCTGGCGATGGGCCGGAGCCATGCGCGGGAGATCACGATCCTTCTGTCCCGGCACGGGCACCCTGCCCCGGTTCCTCACGAAACGGTCTCGTCCATTCTCAGCACTGTTTCGGGGCTGCTGCATGGGGGCGAGGAGCATGACGTTCTGAAGAACGTGCTGGCGGCGAGCGGGTATCGCGCACATCAGATCACGTCGCTTCAGGTTCTGGTCGTGCTGGCGCGGCAGCTTGGCTTTGCGCAGGATGCGGCGGCACTGGAGTGTCTGAAAGACGAAGAAGCAGCTTCGGCGGAGGCGCTTGAAGAGCTGATGCCGGAAATCGTGTCGCAATACGTGGCTGCGGCCTGAGACCGGCGCACCGCTTGCAAGACATCCGGGAGGGCGTAAACTTCCCGCATGTCTTCATTCCGCTTCCTCCACGCTGCTGACATTCACCTCGACAGCCCCCTGAGAGGGCTGAGCCGTTACGAGGGACTTCCCGAGGCGGAAATCCGCGGGTCCACGCGGCGCGCGCTGGACCGGCTTGTCGAAACGGCACTCACCGAAAAAGTCGATTTCGTCGTGCTGGCCGGGGACCTGTATGACGGGACCTGGCAGGATGTCGGGACCGGGCTTTACATGGTCCGGGCGCTGAGCCGGCTGGTTCAGGCGGGCATCCGGGTGGTGACGCTTTCGGGCAATCATGATGCCCAGTCGGTCATTGCGCGCGAGCTGCCGCTGCCGGACGGAATCCATCATTTCTCTTATGACGCACCGCAGACCCTGCACTGGCCGGAACTGGGCGTGGCGCTGCATGGGCAGAGTTTCCGGGACCGGCATGTCACGCAGGACATGACGCGGAATTATCCGGCGCCGGTGGCGGGGTGTTTCAATATTGGCGTGCTGCATACGTCACTCTCGGGATACGGGGAGCACGAAACCTATGCGCCCTGCTCCGTCGAGACGCTCTCGGCCAAGGGATATGATTACTGGGCGCTGGGGCATGTCCATGCGCGTGAAATTGTCTGCGAGCATCCCTGGGTCGTGTTTCCGGGCGTGCTTCAGGGACGGCATGCGCGGGAGACCGGGGCGTGTGGCTGCGCACTTATAGATGTTGAGGACGGGTCTGTCCGGTCGGTGACGTTTGTCGATTGTGATGTGGTGCGCTGGAGCCAGCTTGAACTGGGTGTCAGTGACATGCAGACGATGGAAGCGGTTCTTGCCGCCGCGCGGCGTGAGATGGAACAGGCGCTTGCCGAAGCGCAGGGACGGACGGTTATTGCGCGGATTGTGCTGACCGGCCAGAGCGTATTGCATGACCGGTTATGTGCCTCCCATGCCTGGAAAGAAGATCTGCGGAGTATCGCGGTTTCGCTGGCGCACGGGACCGCGCAGATTGCACTGGAAAAAATCCGGAACGAGACGACCGCGCCGGTGCATCGGACGGGTGTGGCGGAGACGCGGGAGCTGGATCTGGCGCTTGAGGGACTGATGCAGGATGAAGATTTTCTGGCGTCCCTGCCCGAGGCATTTGAAGGGTTTTTCTCTGCGTTGCCGTCCTGTGTGGAGCGGGACAGTCTGATGGCGGGCGGGCAGTTTCCGCTTGAACAGGCGCGGGCAGCCTTGCGGGCTCGGCTGGTGGGGGACACGGAATAATGCGTTTCGATCGTCTCGATCTTTTCCGCTATGGCGGCTTTCAGGATGCCACGCTGACCTTTCCCAAAGGCGCACGGGATCTGCATGTCATTTACGGTCCCAACGAGGCCGGAAAATCGACGACGCTTAGCGCCATCCGGGATTTTCTGTTCGGATTTCCGCACCATATTTCAGGAGACTGGATGACGGCCGCCTCATTGCTGCGGGTTGGAGCGTGTCTGGAACAGGACGGGACGGTTTTCGAGGGTATTCGCCGGCGTGGGCGAAACCAGACATTATATGCGGCGGACGATAAGACCGCTCTGGACGATCTGCCGCTGCGGACCTGGCTGGGCGGGCTGGATGCGAAGGGCTTCGAAGCGGCCTGGGCACTGGATCATGCGCGGTTGCGCGAAGGCGGCGAGGAAATGCGTCGTCTGAAAGACGATGCGGGGCTTCAGATCCTTGCGGCCGGTCTGGGACTTGAAGGGGTCGGAAAGCTGGCATCTTCCCTTCAGGACGATGTTAATTCGGAATGGAAATATCGCTCTTCCAAATCAGGTTTGCAGCAGGCGCGCACAAAACTTACGGAGCTGCAAAAGACCCTCCGCAACGACACGACAACAGCAAAACAGTTATCAATTTCGAATAAGGAACTTTCTCAATCAGAAACAGAAAAAACTCTCTGTGAGCGCGCAATTCAGGACCTTGGCGTGCGCCGCAGAAATAATTCACGACGGAAAATGACATCTGTTCCGTTCCGGAAACTTACCGATATAGAAACGGAAATTACGCATCTTCCTGCGCGGGAATTGAGCATTCAGGACTGCGGCCGGATTGAAAAAATCCTTGAGACGCTGCGCCGGGATGAACATGCTGCATCGATCGCACGGCAAAAGATTGGTGCAACATCAGAACAAGTTAAATCGCTCGGTGAGCCACATCCAATCCTTGTGGATCATGAAAATATCCGTTCACTTCTGGCGAAAGGTGTTCTTATTGAACGTCTGGAAGCAGCGGTTGGAGAACGTCAGGCGCGCATGACGCGGGACGGGATCTGGCTGGAACAGTTCTGGGCGCGGCATGAATGTGAACCGGGTGATCTGCCCGCGCTGGTCGCGCTGGATGATCTGGATCAGCGGCTTCAGGCCCGTGTTCTGCTGCAGACGCAGGAGCAGGATCTTCGGGCGCGGCTTCGGGAGACGGAGCAGGCTCTTGATGGCCTTCATCCCGTGGTCGGTTCGGGGACGGAAGAGCATTCCGGTGCGGAACGGTTGCGTCTGTTCAGACTGGAACTGGATGAGGCGAGAAGTCTTGGACCGGTTGATGAGCGCATCGACGGTCTTGCGCAGGATGTTGCGCGGCAGGAGGACCTGACAGCTACGGCTTATGGGGCGCTGTTGCCATGGTCGGCGAAGTGCGGGGATCGCCGTGGTGAGCTGACGGCTCTTGCATTACCCGACCTCGCAGGCCTTGAAGAAGAAATCCGGCTGTGGGCAGAACTTGAAGAGCAGCGGCGCGGCGCGCTGGACGAGGAGCAGGCGGCGCAAACGGCTGCGGCGCAACTGGCGCAGCAGCGTCGGCGGCTGGAAGAAGATGGACAGGCCGTTTCCCGTGAACAGCTTCTGGCAGCGCGTCAGGAACGCGACCGTCTGTGGCAGGGCATGGAAGGCCATTTCCAATCCGGCACCTGTCCGGCTCCTGCGATGCGGGAGGCGTTTGGCGTTCTGATCCAGAATGCGGACAGTCTGGCGGACCGGCGTCATGCCCATGCCGAGCAGTCTGCACAACTGGCGGCACTGGTGCGTCAGGGTGAGGATCTTGTGCTGAGGGCTGACGAAGCCCGGCGCAGGGCTGTGCAGGCGGAGGCGGAACTGGAGCGGCGCAGGATTGCGTGGGCGGCGCTGCTGGAGACGCTGGGGGCTCCGGTGTTGCCCCCTGCGCAGCTTCAGGTCTGGATTGCGCGACGTCAGGCGGCACTGGCAGCCGAGGACGCATTGCAGGCTGCGCGGATGCAGCTTGAATCGGCAAAGGCCAGCCGGGATGAGATGAGCCGGCGCCTGGACGTCTTTATAAAGGGCTGCACGTCAGACCGGCTGGCTGTTCAGATCCGGCAGGCCGCATCCCTTCTGGAACGTGATGAGGCCGAGGCGCAGCATCATGCGGCGCAGCAGGCGGAGCGTGTCCGGCTGGAAAAGGCCCTGACGCGGGACCGGGCGATGCTGTCCGAACTGGAACGCAGTCAGGCACAGTGGGAAGAAGACTGGACGGTTGCATGTCGCGGGTGCCGTTATCCGGGCCGGGCAGAGCGGGTTGATCTGCAGGATGTGCGGGAAGCGCGCACGATCCAGGAGCGGCTTGAAAACGAGCGGAAGGAACAGGATTCCGAAGCGCGCGATATTGCAGCTTTTCGCAATGCGCTTGGGGTTTTCCTTCAGCGCTATGGACAGCGCGATGCGACGGAGCTTGAGGCTTTCCTGACGCGGGAACTCGAGCGCGAACGCGAGCGACAGGCTGTTGTGCAGCAGCGAAATGCCGTCGAGGCTGAAATTGCTCAGGCAGATGTGCAGATAGCGGCTCTTCAGGCAGAACTGATGCCGGTGCGGTCCATGCTGGGAATTGGGCCGGATGAGGATCTCCATGTCGCGCTGTCGCAGGCACGGCACAGGGCCGGGCTTTGTGAGAAGCGGGATGAACTGCGGGAGCAGATCCGGCAGGCGGGAAATGGCAGACCACTCGAGGCGTTGCTCGAAGAAGCGCGCGGGACGGATCCGGCGCAGCTTGAGCAGGAATTCGAGGCCATCGAAGCGGAGACTGCCGAGCTGAATGCCCGCAGGTCGGAAGTGGACGAGCGCCTGTTCAAGGCGCGGGCGGCTCTGGCCGAGCTGGAAACTGCACGGGGGGTGCACGAAACGGCCGAGGAAATCCAAGAGACGGAAGCGGAAATTGCCGAGCGGGCCAGCCGTTATGTCTCGCTCAGGCTCCAGCAGCTGATGCTGTCACGTCTGGTGGAGCAGGGGCGGCAGAAGGCGCATGGGCCGCTGCTGTCACGGGCCGGAGATCTGTTTTCGCGCCTGACGCTGGGACGTTATGCAGGCCTGGCGACCGAAGACGAAGGATCGGACGGGCTTGTGCTGGCGGGGAGTCGACCGGGAAACACGGCGCTCGTGCCGGTGCATGCCATGAGTGAGGGCACGCGCGATCAGCTTTATCTGGCCCTGCGTCTGGCATCGGTGGAACAGGCACTGGATCGTGGAATCCGTCTGCCTTTTCTGGCCGATGATCTATTCGTGACGTTCGACGAAGAACGAACGGCGGCTGGTCTAAAGATTCTGGCTGAGATTTCAGAGAAAACGCAGGTTCTGTTTTTTACCCACCATGGGTATATGTTAAATCAATCGAAAGAAATTGCCTGTCTTACTGAACTATAATTCTATTTATAAAAAATTTTTTACTTTTAAGACTCCCAATATTATCTGTGCAATCAAATGGCACTCAGTGACGACACAGTATGAAATACAGTGTGGCTATTTCCCTTTGAATAGATTTTTCCTATAGCCATTCATCTATCGTTGTTTCAGTCGGTTTTACTACTTAAAATGGTGTTTAACGACATTAACACTTTTCCTGACAGAGCATGGTCGTGACTGAAAGTCCCCGCGATGATCTGAATGCACAGCGTATTGTGCCGCTGGCCACCCTTGCGGTGCCACCACGCGGTATGGACCCTGTGGTTGCCCGTCTCAGCACGACCCTGTCATCGGCGATCGTGGGCATTCTGCAGCAGGGACGGGCCGTGCTCGTACTCTCCCGGCAATCACGCGGCACGCTATATCTGGATCAGCGTCAGTTCGCTGCTCTGACAGCGCCACCGGCCGTCGAACCTACAGCAGATGTCTTTCTGCTCAGCGTGACGCGGTCTGCACTGCTGCGGCACCTGCCCATGCTGTCAGGACTGCCTCCGCTGACTTTCAGTTCTGAAAAAGGTCCCGGCGCCTTCCTGCTTTCCGTTGCCGCCATGCTGGAAGCTGGTTTTCTGGAAGGCGCAATCCCCCAGACACGCCAGCGCCTTCTTCAGCATGTGACAGATCTGCTGATTACGACGGTTCTGGATTGTCTTGATCTGGAAGTCAGTGTGGCGGGACGCCGACGGCATCGGCAAAAGCATATTCGGCATTATATCGAGACGCGTCTGCATGAACACGATCTGACCCCTCAGAGCATTGCAGAAGCATCTGGAATTTCGACGCGGGCGCTTTATCAGCTTTTCGATGGAGAGGAAGGGGCCGTTGCGGGCTGGATGCTCAACCGTCGTCTGGAACGGATTCATGCGGATCTGACGAACCCGGTTCATGATGCACTGCCGATTGCACAGATTGCGCTAAACCATGGCTTCCGCAACGCCGCTCATTTTTCACGGCGGTTCCGGCAGAAATTCGGTGCATCTCCGCGTGAAGTTCGGCAGCGTTCGTCGCGGGGGAGTGTGCGGCTGAGCAGCGCAGCTCGCGGCTGACGCGCTCCTACGCTGATACTTATTAAGAAAGGCGGGGGATATTTCCCTCGCCTTTCTGTTGGAGTTCCGCTTACTCCGCAGCCGGCCCAGCCAACAGTGTCGCCAGCGAACGACCAAAGCCAGTCGGATCGGGAAGAGGCTCGCCTTCCTGCACCCGCGCCAGATCCAGAAGGACGCTGGCATAGTCCTTGATCCCTTCGCCCTTCGTCACACGCTCGGCCAGAGCCTTGATGAGCGGATGCTTCGGGTTGATCTCGAGGATCGGCGGCATGGCTGGCATGGCCTGACCGGAGCGACGCATCAGGCGCTGCATGGTCAGGTCCGGACCGCCATCGGATGTAATGACCACGGCGCTGCCCGTCAGACGGACGGTGCTGCGGACGTCCTTGACCTGATCGCCAAGCACGTCCTTAAGGGCCGGAACGAGCTTTTCGACATCGGCGGCTTCTGTCGTGTCTGCTTCTACAGACTCAAACTTTTCCAGATCACCGTGGGAGTGGGTGACGGAACGCAGGGGCTTGTCCTGATAAGAGGACAGACGCTCCGGCCAGAAACCGTCAACCGGGTCGGACAGCAGCAGGACTTCAACGCCACGTGCGCGGAAGCCTTCGAGCTGGGCCGAGGACTTCAGGGCATCGAGGCTGTCACCCGTCAGGTAATAGATGGCGTCCTGACCGTCCTTCATGCGGGAGATGTAATCGTCCAGCGTGATCAGGTCGTCACTGTAGGTGGAGTGGAAGCGGGCGAAACCGGCGATTTCCGTGCGGTGTTCGGCGTCTTCCCACAGGCCTTCCTTGATGACGGCACCGAAGTTTTCCCAGAAGGTGTTGAAACCGCTGTCAGCTTCCTTCGCGCGCTTGCTGATCTCGGTCATGACGCGCTTGGTCACAGCCTTGCGGATGCGGGCCAGAACCGGGGTGGCCTGAAGCATTTCGCGCGAGACATTAAGCGGCAGGTCTTCGGTGTCGACCACGCCCTGCACGAAGCGCATCCAGTTCGGGACGAGTTCGGCTTCGTCGGTGATAAACATCCGGCGGACATGCAGATGGATCCGGCTTTCGCGGGACTGCTCCATGAAGTCGAACGGACGAGCGCTGGGCAGGAACAGCAGGGCCGTGAATTCGGTCACACCTTCCGCGCGCCAGTGCAGCGTCGCATAGGGCTCATCGAAAGCATGCGAGATGTGCCGGTAGAACTCCGCATACTGTTCCGGCGTGATCTCGGATTTCGGCTTGCTCCACAGGGCCGTCCCTTCGTTGGCAGCCTGATCTTCCGTGGTGCCATCTTCCTTGGTTTCACGCAGGGTGATGGGCCAGGAGATATGGTCCGCCCATTTACGGATGATCGAGCGCAGACGCCAGCTGTCGAGGAAATCGTCGGCATCGTCCTTCATATGCAGGACGATGTCAGTGCCGGGCGTGGAGCGGGAGGCGGGGCTCAGCGTGAAGGCGCCCTTGCCATCCGAAGACCAGGTCCAGGCTTCATCGGAACCGGCCTTGCGGGAGGTGACGTCTACGCGGTCCGCCACCATGAAAGCCGCATAGAAGCCGACACCGAACTGGCCAATCAGGCTCGGGCGGTCTTCCGGCTTGGCGGCATTCAGCTTCTCGCCGAAGGCGCGGGTGCCGGAACGGGCAATCGTGCCGAGGTTCTGGGCCAGTTCATCATGGGTCATGCCCACGCCGTCATCGGAGATGGTCAGCTCTTTCTGGCTCTTGTCCGGATTGATGCGGATGGACGCATTTTCCGGCAGAGCCAGAGCGCTGTCGGTCAGAGCTTCGAAACGGCGCTTGTCCGTGGCATCAGCTGCGTTGGCAACAAGCTCGCGCAGAAAGATCTCACGGTCAGAATAAAGGGCATGGACCACGAGATCCAGAAGACGTCCGACTTCGGCACTGAACTCATGCTTTTCGGCGGTCTTCTGGGTGTTTGTTTCGCTCATATCATCAGTCTCCCTCAAGGAAAGTGATCTGGATATGCGATGTCACAAACAGTTTTTCAACTGCGATCAGAGGTATGAGGCCAGAGTCATGCTCTTCATGTCAGCGATAAGCGAATAGGACGCCTGAAGCTGGTTGTTGGTGTCCGTGACCTGCGTGGAAACCTGCGCGAGATCAGCGTCTTTCACCTGCCCGAGCTGGGTGGTCAAAGCAGAAGACATCTGGCTTAGCATGGAGCTCTGACTGGTCAGGCTGTTCTGCTGGACGCCGAGAAGGCCGCTCATGTCTCCCAAGCCGCTTGTGACCTCGTCCATGGAGCTCTGAAGCCCGGAAATCAGACTGGAATAGTCAGTGCTGCTGGTGGAAGACGAGCCTAGGGATGCGACAACCATGAGGTTACGCATCAGATCGCGGATGGGCGAGCTTGTGGAGGTAGAAGTAGCGCCCTGTGTGGCGACCATACCGACCGACACCGTCTCGGACTGTCCGACAATCACCTGCGTTTTCTGCTGATAGGCCTGATCGGGGGAGGTGGAGACCGAAGCGGAAAAGGGCTGCCCAGCCGTAGTATTGTTGGCCAGATCCTGTGTTGTGCTGAGGACATCGGCAGCGCTGCTTGAACCGAGCTGGCTGACGGCCTGTTTGATCTCGGTGGCCAGACTGGAAGTGCCCAGATCCGTGCTGACGGGTGCTGTTGTGCCCTGTTGCCCTGCGAAGACGTAGCTGTCGCCCTGTTTTGTATTCAGCAGATTGCCAAGGGAAGTCAGGGCGGATTGTGCAGCCGTAGCGGCCGTCGTGATACTCGAATAGGACATCGTGCTTCCGAGCGTGGACAGCGAACTCGTCAGGTCGCTGGCGATGCTCGAAATCTGCGACAGGGCGGTCTGCGTGGTGGTCAGGGTATTCTGGGCGTTCGTGACGTTACCCGTCCAGGCCGAAATCTGCGTGATCGCAGGCTGAAGTGCGAGGGCCTGTGTCCGGGATGACCCAAGACCGGCATAGCTGTCGGACAGTACGCCGGTCGAGGCCTGGAGCTGAAGGGCGCTCTGGTTCTGTGAAAGGTTCTGGACACCAAGGAGAAGCTGGCTGGAGATGCCTCCAAATCCGAAGCTGGAGATGGTTCCGGTCATGATCAGGATCCGATTGCGTTCAGCAGGGCGCTGAACATTGTCTGGACAGTCGAAACGACTTTGGCGTTGGCCGCATAGGCGTTCTGCAGGGTGACGATATTGGCCATTTCCGTATCCACGGAGACCGTAGACGTTCCGGTAAGGTTGGACGTCAGGCTGGTCTGTGTCGTCTGGGACAGGGCAAGGCCGCTGCTGGCATCACTTGCGGTGGCGGCCTGTTTTGCGGTCAGGGATGTTGCAAGGGAGATGATCCCCTGATTGCCGGTGTATCCTGTCGACAGGTTTCCTGTCATGCCGAGGCCGGTGCTTGGTGCAGCCGTCTGGGTAGTTCCGGCGGCATCGGACGTCGTTCCGAAAGCGTAGCTCAGGACATTCTGGATGGTCTGCGTGCCCGACGAACTGCTGTCGAGCAGTTTGGACGGATCATCGGAATAGACGCTGGAAACGCTCATTTCCTGAGAGAAGCCAACGCTCCCGGTCGGTGTAAGATCGGTCTGCGATGTGCCTGGAACGGTGCCGTCTGCGCCGGACGTGAAAAGGGGCATGCCCTGATCGTGCAGACGGGTGGCAACGGTTGAGGTCAGGGAGTCCAGCTGTGCCTGCATGGTGGGAAGCGTCGTGTCCCGCAGGGTGATGTTGGCACCCAGCGTTCCACCGGTCAGATGGGTGGTGACGTCCTGACCGTTCAGCGTGATCGCTGGAATTGTATTGCTGGAAGACGTGCCGGGATAGGTCGTGCTGACCGAGATCTGGGCCGAGGACGTGGAAAGTGGCCATGTGGAGGATACGGTGGCAGGACTGGCGCTGCTGGTGTCGCGTGTTGGGAGCGTGACGCCATCAGCCGTGCTGATGGTCATGTCGCCGTTTGCGGACTCTGACCAGGAGACGGACAGTTCCGAGGACAGGGACGACAGGGCCGTGTACCGCTGGTTTTCCAGTGCCGCTGTATCCTGCCCTGTGCTTTTGAGGTTCATGATCTTGGTGGACAGGGCACCGATCGTGGTGAGATCAGTGTTGATGTCCGAAACCGAGGAGACCACGGCGTTCTGCGCGGTCTGACGCTGGGTCTGGTAGGCTGAGGACAGGGTGTTGACGGACTGGGCGAAGCTGGAAGCAGCGGAAACGACAGTGCTCTGGGCCGAGGCGCTATCAGGTGTGGAGGTCAGCGAGGTCAGGGCAGACTGAAGGTTCCCCAGCTGATCGGAGAGTGTGCCACTGCTGCCGGATGTTGCCGTGGTCGAGCCCTGAAGAGCCGTGATGTTGGATAGGGAATTGCTCGTGGCGGTGTAAGCCGCCACGTCTGCATTCTGGGCGTAGAGCGCTTTCTGGACCTGCTCGTTCGTAGCCAGTGTCGTAGCGGCGGTGCGGACACCGGATCCTACATTGCCGGCCACGCTCGACTGAACATTGGCGGTTTCCTTGATGTAACCGCTTGTTCCCGCGTTGGAGACGTTGTTGGACGCAACGGCCATGGCGTTCTGAACGGCGTTCAGGCCGGATGTTGCGATCGAGAGTGCGCTGTTCAGTCCCATGGGGCAGATATCCTTTCAGTCCGGCTTACTGGATCATTGCCAGCGTGGTCTGAAGAAGCTGGTCGGCCGTGGAGACGACCTTCGTGTTCGCGCCATAGGCCTGCTGCGCCACGATCAGCTTGCTGAGATCGCCGGTCAGGTCAGTGGTGGATTCCTCGATGGACCCCGTGGTCAGGGTGCCGGCACCGTTGGTGTTGACGGCGTTGATCTGCGGGCTGCCGGACTGTGAGGTGGCGGTATAGGCCTGTCCGTTCTGGGGTGAAAGGCTGTTCGGATCAGCGAAAGTGGTCAGCGGAATTTTGGCGACAAGCTGGGAATAGCCATTGTCGAAGGTTGCCATGACCGAACCGTCCGTCTGCATGGAAATTCCGGAGAAATTGCCACTGGTGACGCTGTCGGAGACCGTTGTAACGCCAGAAGGCGTGGAACCATCCGTAGCGATACTGACGCCATTCGTATTGCCAATCGTGCCCAGACTGACAGTCATGTTCTGCGGAGAGCCCTGATATTCGAAGCTGGCAGCCGAACCCGAAGCCTGGCTTTGCCCATTGACGGACGCAATAGCACCGGTGGAGGCATCGAATTTCACGGTCGCGGTATTGTCCGCATTATTGGCATTGCTGACAGTCCAGGTCGTGGCGTCGACCTGCGTCCAGTTCAGCGACACTGTCTGAGCATTGCCCTTGCTGTCATAAGCTGTGGCCGAAGTGGTGGCACTTCCGCCGCTGGATGTTGCGCTGCTGCCGACCTGACCGGTCATGGTCAGCTTGGTGCTTTCGGTCGGCTGGAATGCGATGGTGGAGGGGACCTTGATAGGACTGAGATCGGTGCTCAGGCTGCCCGTGGAGGAATTGACGTTGTATCCCTCCAGGTAATAGCCGGACGTGTTGACCAGATAGCCGTTCTTGTCCTGCGAGAAGTCACCGTTACGGGTGTAATACTGCTGCGACCCCAGAACGGGGGTGCTGTCATTGCTCTGGCCGGTGGCCTGCACGACATTGAAAAAGCCGTTACCGGAAATGGCGAGAGCTGTGCTGTTGGTCGAGCTTGTAACCATGCCCTGATTGTCGTTGTGCTGCCGGGTTGTGGCCACAACGCTGTCACTCAGGGCCTCGCCGTCATTGGCAAGTTCGTTGTTGGTGACGTAGTCCTCGAAACTGGTGGTGCTCGCCTTGTAGCCGGTGGTCTGGCTGTTAGCGATGTTGTTGGACAGGTCAGTGAAGGCGTGGGACTGCGAATTCAGGCCGCTGACGGCGGTATGAACCGCATTGATGATCGAGGACATGGCATACTCCCGGACATGGAACAGGCTGCGGGTCGTATGCCCGAGCATCATCGGCGAGGATTCCACAGCGGATGTTAAGGAAGTCCTTACGAGGCGAAAAAGAGCGGTCCAGCCTGCATGAAAGCCGGATTCGGCTTCAGGATTCCCTGAAATACAGCCGTGAAAAACGCTTTCGGCCTCTGGTTCTCCGGGTTGTGAACAGGCAATATGTGTGAGCATGCCCCAGCCAGACGACGACCCTAAAAAGCCCAGTATTCCTGACGATTCTCCGGTCAGACCCGCCAGATTCGTGCATGGCAGCATCATGCGCCATGTCGTGACCATGGCCGGGACGGGGGCGATCGGGCTGATGGCGGTCTTTGCCGTCGATCTGCTCAATTACGGCTATATTTCCCATCTGCATGACAAGACGCTGACAGCGGCGATCGCCTTTGCGACGGCGGTCAGTTATGTGCAGGTTTCGGTTTCCATTGGCATGACGATCGGGCTCGGGGCCTGCACGGGACGTCTGATCGGGGCGCGGCAGCATGCCGAGGCGCGGCGGATGGCCTCGGCATTTCTGGTGGTCATGGTGGCGATTGCAGCCGTTCTGGGGCTGCTGACGGCGACGTTTGCAACCCCTCTGCTCGGGCTATTGGGCGCGCATGGCGAGGCGCAGCAGCATGCAGCCACATTCCTGCATATCGTCTCGCCGGCGTTGCCGTTGGTTTGTATGGGGATGGCACTTTCATCGCTTCTGCGGGCAGTCGGGGATGCCAAGCGCTCGATGCGAGTGACGCTGACGGGAGCTGTTGTTTCAGCGTGTCTGGATCCGGTCATGATTTTCGGGCTGCATCTGGGGCTTGAAGGAGCGGCGATCAGCACGGTTCTGGCGCGGCTGGCCATTACGGCGAGCGGATTTCTGAACCTTCGGGGTCACGCGATGCTGGAATGGCCGGAGCGGTCGGCGTTCGGGCCATCCACGCGGCTGATTGGCGGAATTGCGGTGCCGGCGATTGCAACCAATCTGGCGACGCCGACGGGCGCGTTGTTCGTAACGCATGCGATGGCGCGATTCGGGCTCAATGCCGTTTCGGGGCAGGCGACGATCGACCGGATCGTGCCGGTGGCGTTTTCGCTGGTCTTCGCGCTCACGGGCTCGGTAGGGCCGATCATGGCGCAGAATCTGGGCGCGCGGCAGATCCATCGCGTGCAGGAAGCGCTTCTGGCAGCGCTCAAGCTGACGGCGCTGTGTGTGGGTGCGACCTGGCTGATTCTGGCGGTGGCACACAGCTATATTATCCAGCTTTTCGAGCTTCAGGGTGTGGGCGTGGATATCGTGCGGCTGTTCTGTTGCTGGCTGGTGCTGAGTTACATGTTCGTCGGACTGCTGTTCGTGGCCAATACGGCGTTCAACAATCTGGGGCACCCGTTCTATTCCACCGGCTTCAACTGGGGCCGGGCCACACTGGGGACCATTCCGTTCGTGTGGTTCGGGTCGGCTTACGGGCCGGTCGGGATCCTCGTCGGGCAGTCACTGGGCGTGGTGCTGTTCGGCAGTCTGGCGGTGGTGACGGCGTTCCGGGTGATCCGGAAGCTGGAGCCGGGGATCATGAAGGCCTGAAGGCGTCTGGCTCTCTGAGCTGAAAAGATCATATTGCCATTCCGGACTTCAAAACCAGAGAGCCACATGGTCGGGCCAGAATACATGATGATCTGATGAAAGATTTCAGGACATTTTCTTACAGGACCGAAAATAATGAAATTGAATGAGTCCTGATCTGTTTTTCACTGCACGACAATCAGTTTGGGTTTCTGAGGGTCAGGATGACGGATCCGCCATGGATATTGCAACTCCACACGGTGCTGATGGCGTGATATCTGCTGAAACGGCACGGATGGCAGGGGGCTTCTTTCACGCAAGGAAACCTTCCCTTTCCCGCGCTCCGCTTCTTATTTCCTTGTCCCATGGAAGACAGTCATGATTCAGGACTTTGATTTTGGTCGCGTCGTCATCATCGGAGACGTGGTTCTTGACTGTTATGTGCATGGTTCTGTCGACCGTATTTCGCCGGAAGCACCGGTTCCCGTATTGCTCCGTGCGAAACATACGGCCGTTCCGGGAGGCGCTGCGAATGTTGCCATGAATGCCGCGGCGCTGGGATGCAATGTGGTTCTGATCGGGTTGATCGGGACGGATGCTTCCGGTGAGATGCTGAAGGATGCCCTGCGGTTACAGCCGAACATCGACGTCTCTGGCCTGGTTGAAGACGCTGAATGGACCACGATCACGAAGACCCGTGTTCTGAGTGGACGGCAGCAGATTGTCCGGATCGACGAGGAGCATGTCAGGGAGCCTTCGGAAGACACCCGCAGACGCCTTATGGAAAAAATTGCCGAAGCCACGGCCTCGGCGGATGTGGTGGTGTGTTCCGACTATGCGAAAGGCGTGCTGGGAGACGAGGTTATCCGGTTTGCCATTGATGCGGCGAACGCGCGGGATGTGCCCATCATCGTCGATCCGAAACGTCGCGATTTCTCGGTTTATCGGGGTGCCACTCTCGTGACGCCCAATCGCGGTGAACTTGCGGCTGCAACGAACCTTCCGGCCCGGACTGACAGCGAGATCACGGAGGCAGCCCACTGCATTGCCCGGCAGTTCGGTGGTGATGTGCTCGTCACCCGTTCGGAAGAAGGCATGACGCTGTTTCGGACGAATGGCGAAATCGTTCATTCGCAGGCCCGCAGGTCGGAAGTCTATGACGTGTCCGGAGCGGGCGATACCGTAGTTGCGACGATCGCCAGCGTGCTTTCCGCCGGGCAGGATCTCGAAACCGCCATCGTCATCGCCACGAATGCCGCGTCCATCGTCGTTTCCAAACTGGGAACGGCGACGGTGTCACGATCGGAACTCAGTGCGGTCCTGCTGGCGAACATGCGCGAAAACGGCGCTCTCGTAGACGTTGAGCGTGCTGCACTCATTGTTGAGGAATGGCATCATCACGGGGCGCGGGTCGTGTTCACCAATGGGTGCTTTGACCTGATCCATCCGGGGCATATCTCGCTGCTTCGCTCGGCGGCCCAGCAGGGTGACAGGCTTGTGGTCGCCATCAACAGCGATGCCTCGGTCTCCCGCCTCAAAGGACCGACACGGCCGCTTCAGGACGAACAGGCGCGCGCTACCGTTATCGGTGCGCTTCGTTATGTCGATCTTGTCGTGATTTTTGATGAGGATACGCCGCTTGAGACGATCACGGCCCTGCGGCCGGATGTGATCGTAAAGGGCGCGGATTATCAGGAAAACGAGGTCGTAGGGGGGGATTTTGTCAAATCCTATGGCGGCTCGGTGGTGCTGGTGGATCTTGTTTCCGGACGCTCCACCACATCCATCGTGCGGAAGATGCTGCCAGCGGCTGACGGTCCGGCATCCACAGACTCCTGAAAACAACAGATCATCGTGCAGAAAGACAGTCGCATGAATATTGCCGTGTCGGCGCCTGACTGGCGGGACTGGCTGGCGTCGAAGGCGCTTCCCCTGTGGACGACCAGCGGCTTTGATCCGCGACGGAACCTGTTCCATGAGCGCCTGGCTTGGGATGGCGCACCGATCCGCATGGATGCGCTCCGCCTTATGGTGCAGGCGCGTCAGGTTGCGACCTGTTACCGTGCGTCGCTTGACGGGCTTTATGACGCAACGTCCAAGGCAGAGGCCTGCCTAGAGACGATGGAGCGGCTTTATCATCGCAGGGACGGCGCGCCCGGATGGGTCTTTTCGATCGGTCCTGATGACAGGCCCGCGGATTGCAGGCGTGACCTCTATGCGCATGCCTTTGTGCTCTATGCCTATGCGTGGTCCATCCATGCAGGTGGACCCGCCCGGCTGGCGCGGGAAACGGCCGATGAAGTCCGGACCATTTTCGCAGCGCATAATGATGGCTTTCTGGATGCCGTGCCCCCTGTGGACAGTCTGCGTCGCCAGAACCCGCACATGCATCTTCTGGAAGCCTATCTGGCTCTTTTCGAGGCGACACAGGACGAGTTCTATCTTGCTGAAGCCCGGGAAATGGCGGAGCTGGCGCTCAGGCACCTGATCGAGCCTCGTTCGGGACTTCTGCTTGAGTTTTTCGATGCTGACTGGAAACCGTCTGCGGAGCCGGGCTGCAATCGCGTCGAGCCGGGGCATCTTTTTGAATGGTCCTGGCTTCTTGGAGAGTATCTCCGTCTTGCATCTCCTGACGCCACTGGGACGCGGCGTTTCAGGGACGCGGCAGAACATCTGTATCAGGTCGGAGCGGCAAAAGGGCGGGATCGCGCCACGGGTCTGGTGTTCGACGCCATGACCGAGGATGGCGATGTGTTTGAACATTCGACCAGACTCTGGCCGCAGACCGAACTGATCCGCCTGCTATGCCAGCGGGCGAAGCAGCATGACGGGGCGCTGGACGAGGCGGTCCGGCTTGGAGAGCGTGTCCTATCCGGATATGCGCCGGACCGTCTGAATGGTGGCTGGGTTGACCGTCTGGATGCCAGTGGCGCGGCTCTGGTCGATTACATGCCGGCCAGTTCGCTTTATCACATCTACAATGCAGGCCGGGAATTCATCCTGTAATTCCCGGCCTGTCGAAGTCAGTGACTGAAAACTTGCTGATAGAAGGTGAGCTCTCTTTGCAGGGCGTCTTCTATGGTGTCGCGAGCACGGAAACCGTGGGCTTCCTCCGGATAGACATGCAGGGCGGAATGTTCGAGTTTTGTGCGCATGGACTCCGCCTGTGAGAGGGGGACGACCCTATCTGCGCCGCCATGCAGGAACAGGACGGGAACGGTAATGCCCTCGGCCTGCGTGATGGGAGAACGTTTCAGATACACGGCCTCGTCTTCGGGGTAGGGGCCGATCAGGCCGTCCAGATAGCGGGCTTCGAACTTATGGGTTTCTTCAGCCAGGGCTCGCAGGTCCGTGACACCGTAGAGGGAGGTTCCGGCAGCGAAGAGGTCCGACTGGGCCAGGGCACCGAGGACGGTCAGGCCGCCGGCGCTGCTGCCGCGGATGACGCAGCGGGCGGGATCGGCGAGGCCGCGGTCGAGCACGGCCCACACGCCGGCAAGGCAGTCTTCAATATCCGCAACGCCCCACTGTCCGTCCAGTGCTTCGCGATAGGCGCGACCGAAGCCGGTTGAGCCGCGATAATTGACATCGAGGACAGCGAAACCGCGCGATGTCCACCACTGCACCTTGAAAGCGAAGGACGGGTTGGCACGGCCGGTCGGGCCGCCATGGGCCATGACGACGAGCGGGGGTTTTTCGCCATCCTGCAACGCGCTGGTGCTACTGGCGGGAGCGTAGAAAAGCGCGTGGGCTTCGGCGCCGTTGGCGGTCGGGAAGGTCAGGGGGGTGGGGGTTGCGATGTCGGCTTTCGTCACGCCGGGCGGGAGGATGACGCTGGTGCGGAAGCGGTCACAGGGCTCGCCGGGACGGCCGATGGCGATGGCGGCGGGCGCGTCGGACGGGGCGTCGATCCAAGCGAAGCGTCCGTCTTCGAGTGGTTGCGGGACGTTGACGGGAGTGCCGAGCGAGACGTCTGTCCAAGTCCCGTTGTCTTCTAGCAGGACATGATTGAGGCCGTGGCGGATGCCGAGGGCCAGCAGTCTGTTTCCGGGCAGCGGGGCCATGGTGCGCTGGCCGAAAACCCAGTGCGGCAGGCCGATTTCGGCGTTGGCGCCCTCGAGGCTGTGCGGGTGCCAGTCAGTGTCGTCATGGGAAAAGCGGATGGGGGTCCAGCGGCCCGAGGCGTCGGACGTGGCGTAAAGCGTGCCGTCGGGGGACCAGCAGGGTTCGATGATGCTGCACTGTTCCGGGCCGGTCAGATCGTTGACGGGGCCGAGTGTGCCGATTGTGCGATCGAAGGGGGCGACGGAGAGTTTTGTGACGGTCCAGGGCATGGCGGGATCGTTCCAGCTGAACCAGGCCAGGAAACGTCCGTCGGGTGAGGGGCGGGGGGCGGCGTAGAAATCTGCGCCTTTAACCAGCACGGTTTCGCGGCCGTCGGCCTGCACATGGACGAGGGCTGCGACGGGCGTGCCTTCACCATGGCTTTCGCGCACGCAGAAGACGGCATCGGAAACAGGGTCGAAGGTCAGGTCGGCGTAGCGGTGTTCGGGGTTTTCGCCCGCCTGTGCCCATTGCGTGGCGGTAGCGCCGTCGCTGAACCATAGTCCGCCGAGTTTGCGGTCGCTGAAGACGGCCTGCGGAGCACCGTTCTTCAGGCGGACATCCCATGCGCCGCCGCCATATTCGTGCACGCGGGTGCCGACCGAATATCCGGCCGGGATCAGATCGCGGATCTGGCCTTCGGGGTCGCGGGCGGTGATGACGGAGCGGCCCTGTTCATCCGGGCGGCTTTCGAGCCAGACGATCCAGTTTCCAGCCGTGCGCAGTTCGGAAAAGGACAGGGTGCGGCCGGCCACGAGTTCGGGCGTGACCCAGGACGGCCAATTTCCGGATGTGGACGGGAAAACGGTGGGGGAATGCGATGTCGTCATTTTTCATCCTGTCTCCGATGCCGTAGTATCGTAACCGGCGGCACTCTCTTCCGCCACAGCTTGAACGGGACCAGGACACTGTTTCATCTCAGTCATTTTCTCGACCACATGCTGGTGCATTACGGCTATGGCGTCGTTGGCATCATCGTCATGTTCGAGAGCATGGGCCTTCCTCTTCCGGCGGAGAGCGTCATTATCGCCGCTTCGCTCTACGCGGGCAGCACCCATCATCTGGAAATCCGCTGGATCGCTCTGGCAGCCGTGCTTGGCGCCATCATGGGCGACAATATCGGGTATCTGATCGGCCATCACTTCGGTTACGGCATTCTGAAAAAGCACGGCCACAAGGTCGGCATGACGGAAGAGCGGCTGATGCTGGGGCGGTATCTGTTCCGCAAGCATGGTGGGATCGTCGTGTTCCTCGGCCGTTTCATCGCGGTGCTGCGCGTGTTCGTGGCGTTGCTGGCCGGAGCGAACCGGATGCCCTGGCATTCGTTTCTGTTCTTCAATGCGCTGGGCGGCATCTGCTGGGCGGGGGGCTATGCCTTCGTGACCTATGAACTGGGCAAGCAGATCGAGAAGATCTCAGGCCCCGTGGGTGTGGTCATGGCCATTCTGGGGGTGAGCTGTCTGATCGGAGGGCTCATCTTCCTCAAGAAGAACGAGAAGCGCCTGACGGAAGAGGCCCTCAAGGAAGCCGAAGCGGATGAGAAACGCGACGAGGCCCGCACAGAGACGAAACCGAGCTGACCCACACTGGAAGGACAGACCCGATGACACAGACCGCCGCACCCGCATGGTCCACGGATTCCCTTGAGCGTCTGGACGGGAAGACGGCGCTCATTACCGGCTCGACGGGGGGTCTGGGCTTTGAGGTCGCCTGCGGGCTGGCGAAGCAGGGCGCCGCGATCCTTCTGAGCGGGCGCAATCATGACAAGGGGCAGGCGGCTCTGGCGCGGCTGCATGAGCGGGTGCCGTTCGTGAAGGCACGCTTCGAGCTTCTGGATCTGGCGTCTCTGGCCGGGATCGAGGCCTTTGCGTCTGCCATGCGCAGCCGGGGCGAGCCGATCCACCTTCTGGCAAACAATGCCGGGGTCATGGGGCCGGCGACAAGGCTGACGACGAAGGACGGGTTCGAGCTTCAGTTCGGGACCAATCATCTCGGGCATTTTGCACTGACAGGGCGACTTCTCCCGCTGCTGGCGGCGGGGAATGCGACGGTCATGACAGTGGCGTCTCTGGCGGCGCTGAAAGGGGAAATCCCGTTCGGCGATCTGAATGCACGGCATTCGTATAATCCGATGGTCCGTTACCGGCAGAGCAAGCTGTGCAACCTGCTGTTTGCGCTGGAACTGAACCGGCGGGCGCTCAAGGCGCCCTGGCCCATCCATTCGCGGGCCGCGCATCCGGGCTGGGCTGCGAGTGATATCGTGGCCAATAACGGCAGTCTCGATCAGTCCGCCAACAAGGCGGCGCGGTTCATGCGGGGGCTGGCGCGGCGTGTAGCCGGGCCGGTCTTTCACGCCATGGGCCAGACGGTCGAAGAAGGCGCCTGGCCGCTGCTCTATGCGCTGGCCAGTCCGGAAGCGCGTGACGGCGGTTATTACGGGCCACAGGGTCCGGGAGAACGTCGGGGCGTGCCGGGGATCGCCGGGCTGCCCGCTCTGGCGCATGTACCCGAACTGGCGGAGCGTCTGTGGACCGTCTCCGAACAGATGACGGGCGTAAAATACGGACTGCTCTGAGACGAATAAAAGTTTTTGGTGAAGCTTTTTCCAAAAAGCTTCAAAGAACGTCACCTTTTTAAAAAAAGGCGACACCCAAAAACTTTTATCCGGCTGCTTATCAGGGGCGGACGATGATCATGATGACGATGACCATCATCAGGATCGTGGGGACCTCGTTGGCGATCCGGTAGAATTTTTCCGGGTGCTGGTTGCGGTCTTCGGCGAAGGCGCGACGCCAGGCCCCGCAGGCACCATGAAATCCGGCGAGCCCCAGAACGCAGATCAGCTTCGTCCACCACCAGCCGGCATTCCAGTCGATCAGACCAGGAATGGAAGCCAGTGCGCCGCCAGCGAGGAAGGTCACGATCATGGCCGGGGTCATGATCTGGCGCAGGAGCTTGCGCTCCATGACCTTGAACCGCTCGCTCTCGGCCGAACCCGGTACCACCTGGCAGTGATAGACATACAGGCGCGGCAGATAGAACGTCCCGGCCATCCAGGCGATGAACGCCATGATATGCAGGGACAGGATCCAGCTCTGATAGGTCGCGAGAAAGTCGGTCATGCGTGTTTCTGGCTTTCCAGCGTCCGGCGCAGCAGGGGTACCAGCTCGTCCAGATGCGTGATGCGGACGGAGCCTTCGACGGGCCAGAACGGGGGCAGGGGCGCATCCTCGGGGCGAAGAAGCACACAGGCCATGCCGGCCTTCCAGGCAGCCTCTGCTCCAGTATTACTGTCTTCGATGACGACACAATTTTCTGGCAGGACGCCCTCGGCCTTTGCGGCGTACAGATAGACGTCCGGAGCGGGTTTGGGGCAGCCCATGTCATTGGCGGAATGGACGCGGTTTTCGGGGAAATACTGCGACATTCCGGTACGCTCGAACTTGGCTTCCATCTCGCGGACGGAAGAATTCGAGCCAACACGAACCGGCATTCCCAAAGCCCGCACGCCTGCCAGCATTTCGAGCGCTCCGCTTACAGGTTCTGCGCTTTTTTGCATTATCTGTACGAGATTTTCGCGCAGTTTGAATGCCGTTTCTTCCGGCAGGGAATGCCCGAGTTCATGCTCGAGTTCCGTCACAACCTGCGGCAGGGCCATGCCTGCGAAACGCTTATGCGCCTCATCGTCCGAAATGGACAGCCCCTTGGAGCGGGCAAATTCCGCCGTGGCCTGGCAGGACGGGCCTTCGCTGTCCACGAGAACGCCGTCGCAGTCGAAAATGACCAGTTTCAGCTGGCCGGCCGGGTCTAGGGCGGTTGTCATACCGAGCGTACCGCTTCAACGAGGGCCGCCACATTCTCGGGGGGCGTGTGCTGCATGACACCGTGGCCAAGGTTGAAAACATGCGGTTTTCCGCGCATCGCGTCACGAATGGCTTGGGCTTCGCGGATCATTTTCTCACCGCCGGAGAACAGGATCATCGGATCCATATTGCCCTGAAGCGTCAGGCCTGGCGTGACCTTGGAAACCAGTTCGGAGATCTGGGCCGGGTCGGCGACGGTGTCGAGGGCGAGCGTGTTGATGCCGGTTTTCTGCGCATATTCGCGGACCATGATGCCGCCAAGGCGCGGGAAACCGATGATCGGGGTCTTGGGGTGACGGGCGCGGATGTAATCGACGATCTGGCGCGTCGGCTCGATCACGTAGCGGCGGAAAGCGGAGGGCGGCAGGATTCCGGCCCAGGAATCGAACAGCATCACGGCTTCCGCACCGGCTTCGATCTGGCCGCAGAGCATCTCGGCAGTACTCGAAGTCAGGGTGTCGATCAGGCGATCGAACAGGGCCGGATTGGTCTGCATCATGCGGCGGGTTTCGGCGAAATCCCGCGATCCGCCGCCCTCGACCATGTAGCAGGACACCGTAAACGGACTGCCAGCGAAGCCCAGAAGTGTCGTGACGTCCGGAAGCTCTTTTGTGAGGCGGGACAAGGTCTCACGCACCGGTGCGACGGCATCCTGTACGCGTTTCGGGTCCAGTCTGGCGAGGTCGGCTTCGGAGCGGATGGCGCCGAGCACGGGACCGCGTCCGTCAATAAATTCAAGGGACTGACCCATGGCCCAGGGCAGGATCAGGATGTCGGAAAACAGGATGGCTCCGTCCATGCCGTAGCGGCGGATCGGCTGGATCGTCAGCTCGGTGGCCATGTCCGGGGTCATGCACCGGGTCAGGAAGTCGGCCTTATCACGCATGGCGCGGAATTCCGGGAGATAGCGGCCTGCCTGACGCATGAGCCACACCGGAGGGGGCCAGACGGCTTCACCACGGAGGGCCCGCAGAAGCGGTTTCGACGAGGGTGAGGAAGGTGCGTTTTCCGAAATCATGCCGCCCACTAATCATAAAAGAAAAAAGAAAGAAATGCTGGAGGTTAAGATGATCCCTGTGGATACCGGGGTACCCGGCTTTCTGAAAATGTACCCCGTCTTACTCACACTGTGTACAACTCCGGAAGCCGCAGTCTGCAAGGGAGTCGTTGATTCAATCCCGAATTGCCCACAGAGAGCCTGTGTACAACCCCCAGTTCCGGCTGGTGTACCGTACAATCCACGGTACTCGGTACTCCTTTCGCAAGGGCAGGTACTATCCCCATGTACCCCAGTACTGACGCAATCTCTTCACCGGGTGATCCGCAGTACTCGTCCCTGTTCCAACAGTCGATAGTACGGAGTCGTACTTCATGATGTCTTTCAGTACTTCCCTCATTCTTGCCAGCGGCTCTTCGGCCCGGCGGATGCTTCTCGAAAATGCGGGGCTTACGGTGCAGGCCCGCCCCGTTGATCTCGACGAGGAAGCGTTGCGGCGATCCTGCGAAGAGCAGGGGCACACGCTGTCCCAAACGGCCATCGCTCTGGCGGATGCAAAAGCGAACCTTGCGACGCGGGATGTAGGCTTTGATGAACTGACGGTTGCAGCGGACCAGATCCTCGATCTGGACGGGATGGCGTTTGCCAAGCCGGACTCTGTAGCCGAGGCAGCGGAGCATCTGCGCCGGCTGCGGGGGCGGACGCATATCCTGCGCACGGCTGTCGTTCTCTATAAGGGGGGCGAGAAAATCTGGGAGCATCTGGCGTCGCCGCGTCTGACGATGCGGGATTTCTCCGACGACTTTCTGAAGGCCTATCTGGAGCGGGAAGGGGCGGCGATCCTGTCCTGTGTGGGAGCGTATCGGCTTGAAGGGCTTGGGATACAGCTTTTTTCAGTTGTCGAGGGGGCGCAGGATGCCGTGATGGGACTGCCGCTGTTGCCACTCCTGGAGGAACTGCGGGAACTGAAGGTCCTTGCGGCCTAAAAAATCTGTTTTTCAGGCTTGTCAGGGCGAAATCATGACGATATACCGCCCTCATCCGGCTCCGTCCCAAAGGGGCCGCTTGAAACATGTGGGGCCATAGCTCAGTTGGGAGAGCGCCTGAATGGCATTCAGGAGGTCGTCGGTTCGATCCCGATTGGCTCCACCAGTTTCTCTTTCTCCAAAAGATCGAGATGTTTCGTTCAGGCTCTGTTGCAGGGTTGGTGCGTTGTGCTGTTCTGCGGCTGGACCAGGGTGGACCTTCGGGCCAGCTATGTTTAGCGTGACTTTGGCAGCGACGGTTTCCAACTTCTGACAGATGCTGCCCTGAACGTTCTCTGAAGGAGAAATACAGTGCGTTATTCACACGGTATATTTGCAGTTCTTGCAGCAGCTGGTCTCGTTGTTTCCTCGGCTCATGCCCAGTCCATTCCTGGCGTCGGCGGTGCAGGCAATGCCATGAGCGGCATGTCGGGTATGAGTGGCATGACTGGTGGCACCGGCATGATGGGCAGCATGCTGCCGAATGTTTCTTCCGCAAGCACGGGCAATGTGGCGGGTGTTCTGAGCTACTGTGTGCAGAACAACTATCTGAGCGGCAGCGGTGCGACATCGGCTCTGAGCAGCCTGACGGGTAAGCAGGACGTGACATCTTCCAGTGATTACAAGGCCGGCCAGCAGGGCCAGCTTCTGACGGGAAGCACCAATCCGCTCTCGCTGTCGAGCCTCAAGGGGCAGATGAAGCAGAAGGTCTGCAGCATGATCCTCAACCGCGCGCAGAATCTGCTCTGATCTCAGCGTAAATTTTCGGCCTGTCGCGGCGCGGCCGTGGCGGGCCAGAGTCTCTTTCGGAAAAAAGGACTGTTGGATCAGTGAAGTATCTCGTTACGGGTGGGGCCGGGTTTGTCGGAAGTCATCTGGCACAGGCTCTGGTTGATGCCGGGCATGACGTTGTCGTTCTGGACAATCTGAGCACGGGCCATCGGGCGGCTGTGCCGCAGGGTGCGCAGTTCCTGCAGGTCGATCTGGCAGATGCGGACGCAACGGACCGGGCGGTGGCGTCGGGGCAGTGGGATGCGGTTCTGCATTTTGCCGCGCTGTCGCTTGTCGGCGAGAGTATGAGCCAGCCCTTTCTCTATCTGCGGCGCAATTACATCACGGCGCTGAACTTGATCGAGGCCTGCACGCGACATGGCGTAAAACGCTTTGTCTTTTCCTCGACGGCAGCGCTGTTTGGCGGGGATGACCGGCCACCGCTGATTGCGGCAGATGCGCCTGTTGATCCGGGATCGCCTTATGGCGAGAGCAAATACCTGATCGAGCGCGCGCTGGTCTGGGCGGACCGGATCTGCGGTATGAAGAGCGCATGCCTGCGCTATTTCAATGCGGCGGGTGCGGATGCGAAGGGACGTCTGGGCGAGGATCACCGGCCGGAGACGCATCTGATTCCATTGACGATCGATGCGGCTCTGGGGCGCCGGGCCGGGCTGAAGCTGTTCGGAAATGATTATCCGACCCGCGATGGCACCTGTGTGCGCGATTATATCCATGTGAGCGATCTGGCGGACGCGCATATCCGCGCCATGAGCCAGCTTGATGAGCGGTCGGTGACCTATAATCTTGGCAACGGCTTAGGCTTTACCAATCTGGAAGTTGTCCAGAGCGTCGAGCGCGTCAGCGGCCGGAAAGTGCCCTGGGAATGGGCACCGCGGCGTGGGGGCGATCCGGCTGTTCTGGTGGCGGATTCCACGGAGATCCGCCGAGAAACGGGGTGGGACCCACGTTTCAGCCAGCTGGATGATATCGTCGAAACGGCTCTGCGCTGGCGCGTGGACCATCCGAACGGGTATGGCGCGGCCTAAAGCGGCTTGACCAGATCGGCCACGATTCCGTTCGTGGCCGTCAGGGCGTCCTGGGGAGAGAGTTCGATCAGGAAGCCCTGACTTCCACCATTGATGACGACGGGTGGGCCATCCATACCGCACTGCTCGAAGGCGGTCGGGACAGTGCTGCGTTGGCCGAAGGGGCTGACGCCGCCGATGCGATAGCCGGTGCGCTGTTCGGCGTCGGGGCGGGACAGCATCTTGGCTTTGCGGCCTCCAAAGGCCTGGGCCACGCGGGCGAAATCGAGTTCGCGGTCCGCAGGTAGCACCACACAGGCGGGGCGTCCGTCGATCTGCACCATCAGGGTCTTGAGGACATGATCCGGCGACAGGCCCAGCGCGGCCGCAGCGGCTACGCCGAGTTTTCCGGCCGAGGGATCGTAGTCATAGACATGGCGCTCATAGGAAATGCCGAGGGCATCCAGCGTCAGGGTTGCGGAAGTATCCGGAACACTCATCCTCATGTCCTTTGCCATCATCACGAGGTGTTCAGGATGGCAGGCGGGGACGGCTGATGCTAGGGTCGGACTCATGATCCAACAGCGCTCCGCCCATAACCATGGCTGCTAGTGTGCTGGCCTGCATGCTGGCTTCGGCCCTGCATTACCGGCTGCCGCCGCGCATTCTACCTGCGATCCAGCGGGTCGAAGGCGGCGTGATGGGTCATGTCAGCACGAATACGGACGGGTCGGTCGATATCGGGCTTATGCAGATCAATTCGCGCTGGATCCTGCCGATTGCCTCCATGCTTCATCAGCCGGCGTCGCAGGTTGCGGCGCGACTGGCGCTTGATCCGTGTTTCAACGTGGCGGCGGCGGCCATGATCCTGCGCAGGGCACTGGATGACGAGCGGGGGAATCTGATGAAGGCGATCGGAGATTATCATTCCCGGACCCTGCCGCTTAATCTGGATTATCAGCGTAAGGTCGTGGCGGCCGCCGATGCGCTTTATCTGCGTCGGGGATAAAGCCGGGCAGGGTGGTCAGGTTGTATGTGTTACTTTATAACGCCTGAGCCTTAGATCCCTTCCCCGAGGAAAATGATGCGTTCTTTCCCGGCTTTTCTGCTGGCTGGCCTGAGTCTGGGCAGTATTCTGGGCATTTCTGATGTCGCTCAGGCCGAGCCTTCCCCAATCCCGGTGCGCGTGGTCTGTGCGGAAGCAGCCTGGTGTAATGTGGCGGCGCAGATCGGCGGGGCGGATGTGCAGACGCAGGCGCTTCTCGCCACACCGGGCGTTGATCCGCATGATCTGACGCCTTCGCCTTCGATGGCGCGGGCCATGGCGGGGGCGACGATCGCGGTGGTGAACGGGGCGACCTATGACGACTGGGCGCTGCCATTTGCGGCATCCGCGCCCGGAAAGATCGTGGTGGCGGGTGTTGCCGGCTGGCAGCCTGGCGATAATCCGCATCTCTTTCTCGATCCCGAGGCGGTTGGAAAAGTCGCGCATGTCTTTGCCGACATGCTGTCGCATCAGCCGGGGATTTCGGCCTCCGCCGTGACTGGGCGGCTGGAGGCGTTCCTGAAGGAACTTGACGGTGTGAAAGCCCGTCTGGCCGCGATGAAGGCACAACATGCAACCGTGCCCGTGGCGGCGGTGGAGCCGGTAGGCGAGACGCTGCTTCGGGATGCGGGGCTGGATGTCGTGGACGAAAACTTTGCGCTGGCGATCATGAACCATGCGGAGCCGTCGCCACGGGATGTGGCGCAGGTCGATACCATGATCGATGGACGGAAGGTGCGGATGCTGATTACCAATCCGGCCATTCATTCTCCGCAGATCGACCGGCTGGTGGATCGGGCGCATGCGGCCGGCCTGCCGATTGTGGCGATTGGCGAGACGCTGCCGCCTGGTCAGTCCTGGCAGGGCTGGGTTTACGGGATCCTTCAGACGGTCGGGCAGGCGCTGGGTGATGGCGGACACTGAAAAGGTCTGCTGTCAGCCGGAGCGGGGCCTTGTCCTCCGGGATGTGACGCTGACGGCAGGATCGACCTGCGTCTTGCGGGATGCATCCCTGACGGTGCTGCTTTCGGGAATGACGCTTCTGTCCGGGCGGAACGGAGCCGGGAAATCCACGCTGCTGCGGGCGATGCTGGGGCTGGTGCCGCTTCAGGAAGGCGAGATCCTGACCCATGGTCTGCCACCGGCGCAGGCACGGCAGCATATCGGTTACATGCCACAGAGTGTGACTGATGCGGCGCTGCTGCTTCCGGCGGTCAGTCATGTCCGGGCGGCGGTGGACGGGTTGCGCTGGGGACTGCCGCTGCATCTGCGGCCACGTCGGGAGGAAGCGGACCGGCTTCTGGCGCTGACCGGGGCGTCGGCCTTTGCGCATCGTCCACTGGGACTGCTCTCCGGCGGAGAGCGGCAGCGGGTGGGTCTGGCGCAGGCTCTGGCGGGAAATCCGGATCTGCTGCTGCTGGATGAGCCTCTGGCGGCGCTTGATCATGCGGGGCAGGAGCAGACAGTGCGTCTGCTGGAGGATCTGACGGACCGTCTGGGGATCGGGATTGTCCTGACGTCCCATGAAACCGAGGCGCTGTCGGGTGTCGTCACGCGGGTCGTGCAGCTTGCGGATGGGGGGCTGCATGTTCGAGTTTGATTTCATGCGCCATGCCTTCATGGGCGCGGCAGTCGTATCGGTTCTGGCGGGGACGGTCGGCTGGTTCCTGATGCTGCGGCGTCAGGCGTTTGCGGCCCATGCGCTGTCGCATATCGGGTTCAGCGGTGCGGCCGGGGCGGTGTGGCTTGGTTTTCCGCCGCTGTCAGGAATGGTGGTGTTCAGCCTGATGGCCGGATTTGTCATAGGGGCCGAGCGGGAAGGGGAGCGCGGCATTCCGGCCCAGCGGGACAGCACGATCGGGCTTGTGCTCGCGGCCAGTCTGGGGCTTGGCGCCTGGTTCCTGCATATGAGCAACCGGGGCTCCAGTCTGGCGACTACGCTGCTGTTTGGCGACGTTCTGGGCATCGATATGCCGACGCTTAAGGCGCTGTGTGGCGTCGCGGTGCTGTGTCTGGGGCTGCTGGCGTTTCTGGGACGCCGACTGCTGTTTGCCAGTTTGGCGCCGGAAGTGGCGCGGGCGCGGGGTGTGCCGGCACGTCTGGTTTCGGTCGTGTTTATGGCTGTGGCGGCGCTGGCCTGTGCGGCGTGTGCGGAAGTGGCTGGCGCGCTTCTGGCGTTCAGCCTGATGATCGGGCCGGCTGCGACGGCACTGAAACTCGGGCTTGGGCCGCTGGCCGGGATCGCGCTCTCCGTCGGGCTTGCGCTCGCACTGTCATGGGGCGGGCTGATGCTGTCCTGGGTGACGGACGCGCCTGTCCCGTTCTGGATCGGGCTTGGGGCTGCCCTGTCCTATGCCCTGGCTGATCTGTGGCGACGGGTCAGAAGTCGGTAAGGCCCGACAGCTTGAAATGGATCAGCAGGATGAATGCGACGAGCATTACATGCATGATAATCAGCGCTTTTGTGCCAATGACCGGGACGTCTCTGGTGGTATCGGGTGTCTGCATGGTCGTATCCTGACGGGCTTATGGCTGGATAGTCAATCCTGAACGTATTTCGCGCGGATTTATGGGGGTTTTCTGCCGGGCCTGAAAAACCATTCGTTTTGTGATATGTTATGTTTCTATGGAAAACGATACGAAAACAGTCCAAAGCGGACGGGAGCAGATTGATCCCGCGTCCATCGAAGTTTCCCCTAATGCAAAGCTGATGCTGATCCTGGCGGCAGTTGTCGCTGCGATCTGCGGTGGCCTGTATGGCTATGATACGGGCATCATCTCCGGAACGCTGCCGCTGATCGGCGATAATTTCGGTCTCAATGCCACCATGAAGGAATGGGTTGCATCCGCCATTCTGCTGGGTGCAATTTTCGGCGCCTTCGCGGCTGGCAGCCTGTCGGAGAAATTCGGACGCCGGAACACCACCTGCATGGTGAGTGGTCTGTTCGTGGTCGGTGCTACGGCCTGTTCATTGTCACCGGATGTCTGGAGCCTGATCGGTGCGCGTTTCGTGCTGGGTCTGGCCGTAGGTGGTTCGACGCAGGTCGTGCCAATGTATATTTCCGAGCTGGCGCCGCAGGAGCGTCGTGGCACGCTGGTCACAATGTTCAACGTGGCCATCGGTCTGGGCATCCTGATCGCCAACATCATTGGCTTTACGGAGCGCGTGAACTGGGGCTGGCGCCCGATGGTGGGTATTGCCGCCATTCCGGCAGCCATTGTGTTCGTCTCCATGTTCTTCATGCCCAAGAGCCCACGCTGGGCCGCTGAAAATGAAGGCATGAAAAGTGCCATCATCCAGCTTGGCCGGATCCGGACGACCAAGCGGGCCATTCGCCGCGAGGTCCAGACCATCCGCGAGAATGCGGAAGGGATCGAGCCGAAGAACCGTGGCTGGCGCGGTCTGTTCCAGCCCTGGGTCCGCCCGGCGCTTGTGGCTGCTCTTGGCGTTGCGTTCTTCACGCAGTGCGGCGGTCTGGAAATGATGATCTACTACACCCCGACCTTCCTGAATGATGCAGGTTTTGGCACGTCGTCGGCGCTTCTGGCGTCGCTGGGTGTGGCCGTGATCTACTGCATTATGACGTTCCTGGGCTGCATGTTCGTGGACCGGATTGGCCGTCGGCGCCTGATGCTCATCATGGGGCCGGGTGCGGCTCTGTCGCTGGTCGGGCTGGGCGTGATGTTCATGAGCCATCCGGCACCGGGAAGTGTGGGCGCTTACATGATTGTTGCGTTCCTGCTGCTGTTCATGATGTTCAATTCCGGCGGTATTCAGGTCTGTGGCTGGCTGCTGGGGGCTGAGATGTTCCCGCTCTCCATGCGCGGGCAGGCAACGTCGCTGCATGCCGCGACGCTGTGGGGGGCCGATCTGCTGGTGACCAGCACGGCGCTGAGCATGGCCGAAGCCATCGGGCTGAGCTGGACGATGTGGTTCTATGCGTTCGTGAACCTGGCGTCCGTGATTTTCGTGTTCTTCTTCGTGCCGGAAACGGCTGGTGCATCGCTGGAGGATATTGAGGAAGCGCTGATCGAGAAGCGTTTCCGTCCCACGCCGGGAAATACCCGGATCGTGCAGAGTGATGACGAGGACGCCGAAGCCGCTGCATGATACGCTTTCCCCTTCACGCAGAAGGGGACTGACCATGACGGATGTTATCGCTCAGAGGGTTGCTGCCGCACGATGTGGCAGCAACCCTTCTGTTATCGGGCGTATGAAATCGGGCTGGCTGGTGATCGGTCAGACGCAGCCTCTGCCGGGATACTGCCAGCTTCTGGCAGATCCGGTCGTGCCGACAATCAATGATCTTCAGGGTGAGGCCCGCGCGCAGTATCTGGCGGATATGGCGGCAGTCGGGGATGCGCTGCTGGCCGTCACCGATGCCGTGCGGATCAATTACGAGACATGGTGCAATCTGGCGCCATCCCTGCACACGCACATTGTCCCGCGCTATGCCTCCGAAGATCCGGAGAAGGCCACACGCCCGGCGGCAACGGTCTATGATTATGATGCTGCGCGACCATTCAGTCTGGAGCAGGACGGGCCGTTCATAGAAGCCATGCGGCGGTTTCTGTTTCGAGCATAGGGGGCTGTAAGACCGATGATTTGTTAGGCCTCTGTCGTAGCGCATGGCCGGTGTATCACCAGCTTGAGTTCTTCAGACGAGGTATCATTAATGTTACAAACCGCGTTTATGCGCATGTAGCTATACATGATGAAATTTCTGTCCCAAGGTTCAGGCAACGATTATCGATCCTAGTATGGCCCATAGAGTAGATTTATACATAGATCTGATCTACTTAATAAAAAAATGTGTTCCACTTCCGGGGGAAGTTATTATGGCATATTATATAAAATCAGTTGAAAATGAATTCATTACTAATCAAAATGGGAATCTATCAAAAAGTAAAAATCCGGAAAATCCATTACATAAAATAATACTTCTCAAATTTGAAAAATTTCCTGCATTAGGAATTCTATTTTCCTTGGATAATTTCAATCCTGATATCGGAATTGAAAGTTTTTCAAACTGTTTTCAGAAAGTTGTTTCCATAAACGAGGTCTATCTCAGGGAAAATATTGGAATACAGTTTCTGGAAACAGGGACTTATTTGAGATGCATTCCGTCTAGTGACACAGTCGATACATCCGGTTTGCACTATTCAGGGTGGGAAGAATTAATCGAAGTATATTTCGATGAAGATACGGCTGATGAAAATGTTAAGTTGGTTTGCAAAGAAATTATAAAAACAACTCATCTTGATGAAAAATTTATTATAGAATCAGATTTGGGATTCTTAAATATTATAAAAGATTTGAAAATAATAAAGGATTTTAATAAATTGGGTTTGAATATTCATGATATAGAAATGGGAAAATATAAAAATAGAAATAGAAACTATTTAGCAACATTAAAACAAAATCTTGGAGAATCAATAAAAAAATCAGTATATATTTTAAAAGATGAAAAATCATCCTCTTTTGATATTGTTCCGGATGTTGGTGTTGGAATCTTATCTTCATCCTTAAGAAATCACATTGAAAGGAATGAACATTCCAAAGTAATGGAGACAACTTCTGTTGAAATCCCGGTTGGGTTTATGGCGACGTACAGAGATGCGTTGATGGGGAGAAACGGTCAGGCATTTTTGACTGGGGGATCGAACGATCTGATCAGGCAGTATGGCAAGGAAAACGAGGAAACGCTGACATCTAACTCTTGGTATTCCCTGATTAAAACAAGAAATAAAAAAATATCTTCATTAAATGCAAAATTTGTTCAGATAATAATTCCGGAAAAGATGTCAGTTTATCCTGAGCTTCTTCCATTTGAAATTGAAACACCAACGAATAATTTGTCTAATCTTGAAAAAAAGCTTAGAGGGGAAAATTTCTACATATCTGTAATTGACCTTTTTTCTAAAAAGACACAAGAAAATAAAGAAAAATTATATAAAAAACTAGATACGCACCTTCAGCCGACTGGAAGTTACGAGGTGTTCTCTCATATAATATTCTCAGTGTTTAATTTTATTACCAAAGATAGAGAATTCAACAAGGAAATAATTTGCAAAGGTGATTTAACTGATCGAATTTTAGGGGATTTTATTTTCGATAAATTTTATGATACTGAAAATGATGACTTCATGTCTAGTAGGGTCAACGTAGAAACCTTCCACGGTGCTCCGGGGAAGCATACAGGTCAGTACTCGATCTGGAATAATCCATCAGCACCAATTAAGAAAAAGGTATTGGCTTTTGGAAACTCGTTTTTTGGGAATTGTTTAGACCAAGGATGTCTCGGATGGTGGTTCTCGAACTATTTTGAGAATTTCTATGGCGTTTGGTCGCCCGATGTTGATTTTTCCCTTGTAGAAAAAGAAAAGCCTGATCTGGTTATTTGTCAGACAGCAGAACGGTTCATGAATATAGTGCCACAGTCTTAGGCTCAGGATTCATAGCCAGAAGATGACGGTTGCGGCGAGGCAGATGGCTGAGAAGAAGACGGTCGGGCATCTGTCGTAGCGGGTTGCGACCCGCCGCCAGTCCTTGAGTCTTCCGAACATGATTTCGATGCGGTTGCGGCGTTTATATTTTCTCTTATTGTATTTGACCGGTTTTCCGCGGGATTTCCGTCCTGGAATGCAGGGCTTTATCCCTTTCTCTTCCAGGGCGTCCCTGAACCAGTCGGCGTCATACCCGCGATCTCCCAGCATCCATTGTGCTGCAGGAAGACTGTCCAGCAAAGCAGCGGCACCGGTATAATCGCTGATCTGCCCCGCTGTCATGAAAAAGCTCAGCGGTCGTCCGTTCTGATCGGTGATCGCATGGAGCTTGGTATTCATACCGCCTTTGGTGCGACCGATCAGGCGGCCTGGATCCCCTTTTTGAGCCGCAGGCTCGAAGCCGTGCGGTGCGCCTTGAGATACGGGGTATGCTCGTCCCCATCAGCATTCATTGTCATCCGGTTGGCAGTTTCATTCCAACGGGTGCTGGTCTGCAAACAGATACCAGAGTTGGAAGACTATGGTCTCGGAAAAGCGCTGGCGTCTGAGAGACGGGTATCGGATGAGGATACGCAGGCGGGCAGGAAAATTCTGCGCCGCAGCAAGATCCTGCAGGAGACACAAGGACGGTGGAGACAGGTTTTCTGGTTGCTCCAGAAGACGTGTTACGTTGGCGCGGAAAATCGTCATGAAAACTTTGGGGCCGCGGCGGCAGGCGGCCCAGGCACGTCTGATAAAGGAACCGGTTGCGCCGACCGTGTTATGGGCGTGCTGGCGGTAGTAACTGACGCAACGATTGTCGAAAATGATGTCCCCTTCGATCGCGGCTGTCAGGAGATAGGCCCACCAGTCATGCAGGACTGAGGGCGGCGGCGGGTTGTTCCGCATCAGTCTGTGTGTTGCGGCGTTCAGAAGAACGGTGTGACCCGTTGCGATGTTCTGCGTCAGGGAGGCCGGGAAATCGGGTCTGCGGCGCAGGGGAGCGGATTCCTGACAGACTGTGAGATCCGCGTTCGTCAGATATTGTCTGGCGCAATACAGGGTCGGCCTTTCAGCCGGGCGCCGGCTGACGGCGTCTATGGCCCATTCCAGTTTCTGTGGTTCCCAGATGTCATCCTGATCGGCGAAGGCGACATAGGGTGTGTCGGGGATGGCGTCGAGCAAATGGGCATAAGAGCCGGCTACGCCCAGCCGTTCGTGACGGGTGGTGATCTCGACGCAGCGTCCCTGTCCGGGGCCAGCGGCAAAGACGCGCATTTTTTCAGGTGAGGAATCACTTGAAGCATCATCACGCCAATAGAGGATCCAGTCCGGATGAGTCTGGGCCAGAATGCTGGCCAGCTGGCCATCCAGATAAGCCTCGCCATTATAGAGCGACAGAAGAATGGCGATCTGGCGGGGAGAGTCGGCCCTTTTCTGTGTCATGTTTCGGCACCTGGTCTTAAGGCCGAAAGAGGGGAAAAGGGAATCATTCGGACGCAACGGTAAAGATGATGACAGGTGGCCGCCCTCTCGCCAGGAAAGGGCAGCCGACTGATCAGGCTTCGGAAAACAGCTTGTGAACGATGCGTGTCACGCTGTGGCGCCAGTCTGGCATCTTTACGCCAAAAATACGATGGAGCTTTGAATTATCCATCCGGGAGTCCTGCGGACGTTTGGCAGGCGTTGGCCAGTCTTCGGTGCGGATGGCGTTGACCTGTGGCATGGTCCGGCCATGCTTTGCGGCGTCTTCCAGTGCAGCGACCGCAAGGCCGTGCCATGTGGTCTCGCCGGTTCCGCTGGCATGGAAAATGCCACGGTATTCCGGCTTCCACCCATCGCGCTCGATCAGGGCGATGATGGCGAGAATGGCTTCGGCCAGATCGTCCGAGCTGGTCGGGTTGCCTTTCTGGTCGCCGACGACCTTGAGCACGGGGTTCTTGGCACCCGCATTGATCATCGTGCGCACGAAGTTCTTGCCGTGGGCCGAATAGACCCAAGATGTGCGCAGGATGATGCTCTTGATGTTGGCAGTCAGGACGGCCTGCTCGCCTTCGGCCTTGGTGCTGCCATAGACCGTCTCGGGAGAGGTGGCGTCCTCTTCAGTATAGGGCGTGCCCTTGTCACCGGAGAAAACGTAATCCGTCGAGACATGGATGAACGGGATGTCTGCCTTGGCGCAGGCTGCGGCCAGTGCTGCCGGGCCGGAATTGTTGGCGCGTTCGGCGCCGTCCTTTTCCGTCTCGGCCAGATCGACGGCTGTCCAGGCGGCCGCGTTCACAACTACGGAAGGCTTATATTTCTCGACCGTGGCGGTAATGGTTTCTGGGCGGTCGAAATCGAACTCCGGACGTCCGACACGGATGATCCGCTCGTTGCCGAGGTTCTGAAGGGACGTCGCGAGCTGGCCGTTGCCGCCCGTGACGAGAATGGGGCCTGTGCTGCTGGACATCGTCATGCTCACTTTTCGTACTGGAACCAGCCCTTGGCTTCCGAGAAATGCGGCGCGACCAGATCCTTGTCGGACAGGACAGCGTCAGCTTCGGAAACGGGCCAGTCGATCTTCAGTTCGGGGCAGTTCCAGATGACTGCACGCTCGGAGACCTTGCTGTAGAGCGAGGTGCATTTGTACTGCACTTCGGTGTTCTCTTCGAGCGTGACAAAGCCATGCAGAAAGCCGGGCGGAATCCAGAGCTGGGACCAGTTTTTGGCGGAGAGTTCGGCGGCGCACCACTTGCCGTAAGTCGGCGAGCCGGTGCGGGCATCGACGGCCACGTCCCAGATGGCGCCGCGGGTGACACGGACAAGCTTGCCCTGTTCGTAAGGGGCAAGCTGGCAGTGCAGGCCACGGACAACGCCTTTCTGGCGCGACAGGCTCTGGTTGTCCTGAACGAAGGGCAGGTCGATACCGGCTTCGCCCATGCGCTCCACATTGTAGGTTTCGGAGAAGAAGCCGCGATTGTCACCAAAACGGGGAGGCGTGACGAGAATGACCTCTGGAATGGAAAGACGTTCGACCTTCATGCTCTGAATTCCTGCTGTGAAAAGATGTTATGAAAAAAAACGGTTCCGGCTGCAGGGAGAGGCATAAAACCGGAACCGTGGTAGAAAAAATCAGCTGTCAGCCAGTTCCAGAAGCAGGCGGCCGAGTTCGGTCTTGCCCATTTTCTTCGCATGTTCGCGAAGCTGGTCGGCGGTGATGAATTTGTTGCGGAATGCGACTTCGGCCGGGGAGCCGACCAGCATGCCCTGACGGGACTGGATGGTCTGCACGAAGGTTCCGGCCTGCATCAGGCTGTCGGGCATCCCGGCATCAAGCCAGGCGCAGCCGCGGCCCAAGCGATCCACCTGAAGGGTGCCCTCTTCGAGATACATGCGGTTGAGGTCGGTGATTTCTAGCTCACCACGGGGGCTGGGCTGCACCTTCTTGGCGAAGTCCACGACGCGGTTGTCGTAGAAATACAGACCAGTGATGGCCCAGTGGGATTCCGGATGGGTCGGCTTTTCCTCGACCTTCAGGGCCCTGCCGCTCTCATCGAAGGAGACCACGCCGTAACGCTCTGGATCGCGGACCTGATAGGCGAAGACCGTGGCACCCTGCGGCCGGTTCGACGCTGCACGCAGAAGGACACCGAGATGTTCGGAGAAGATCAGGTTGTCGCCCAGTGCCAGGGCACACGGAGCGCCCTGAATCCAGTCTTCGGCGATCAGGAAAGCCTGTGCCAGACCGTCCGGTGACGGCTGGATGCGGTATTCGAATTTGACACCGAACTGCGAGCCATCGCCCAGCAGGCGCTGGAATTGGGGCATGTCATGCGGGGTTGTGATGATCATGATGTCCCGAATTCCCGCCAGCATCAGCGTGGAAAGCGGATAGTAGATCATCGGCTTATCATAGACCGGCAGCAGCTGCTTGGAGGCTGCGAGCGTCATCGGATACAGGCGCGTGCCCGAACCGCCGGCGAGGATGATGCCCTTCATGGGCTTTGTTTCGATGGTGCTCACTTGCTGGCTCCCAGTCTCTGGCCGGTGTAGCGCTTGGAACGGATGCCTTCCCACCATGCGCGGTTGTCGAGATACCACTGAACGGTCTTGCGAATGCCGCTTTCGAAATCGTGTTCCGCTTTCCAGTCGAGTTCTTTCTCGGCGTGGGACGGATCGATTTCGTAGCGGAAATCATGACCGGGACGGTCGGTCACGAAGCGAATCAGGCGCTCGTGCGGGCCAGCCGGATCGGGCTGAAGCTCGTCAAGGACGGCGCAGATCTTTTTGACGACTTCAAGATTGGTGCGGGGCTGGCGGGCACCGATGGCATAGGTCTCGCCCGGCTTTCCAGTTTCTACGGCCTTGACCAGTGCTTCGGCATGGTCTTCGACGAACAGCCAGTCGCGGACGTTCTCGCCCTTGCCATAAACGGGAAGCTCGCGGCCCTCGATGGCGTTGATTGTGACCAGCGGGATCAGCTTCTCGGGGAAGTGCCAGATGCCGTAATTGTTGGTGGTATTGGTCACGAAGGTCGGCAGGCCGTAGGTGTGGAACCAGGCGCGGACCAGATGGTCGGACGAGGCCTTGGAAGCCGAATACGGGCTGCGTGGGTCGTAAGGGGTGGTTTCGGTAAACGGTGGGTCGTTCGGCTCAAGATGGCCGAAGACCTCATCCGTGGAAATGTGATGGAAGCGGAAGGCTTTCTTTTCGGCATCTCCAAGCGTGTTCCAGTATTTCCGGGCGGCTTCGAGCAGGGAATACGTGCCGACGACATTTGTCTGGATGAAGACGCCAGGGCCGTCGATCGAGCGGTCCACATGGCTTTCTGCTGCAAGATGCATGACGGCGTCCGGGCGGTATTCCTCGAACAGGCGCTGCATTTCCACGCCGTTCACGATGTTCGCGCGGGCATGGGAATACCGGGAGTCGTTTGCGACCTCGCTGACAGTGTCTTCCGAGGCTGCATAGGTCATGCAGTCAACGTTCAGAACCGAATGCTCGGTGTTCCGGATCAGATGGCGTACAACGGCTGATCCTATGAAACCACAACCGCCTGTCAGCAAAATCCGCATTTGAACCTCATTGGTTAAGATCAGGGTCTGAACCCTGGCAGAATAACTTTATCTTACAGCGTTGTTGAAACAGCGCAAATAACGTCGATATATTTCTTATGACACCATAAGACACCATAGAGTGGATCTCGGGAAGTGCTTTCACCTCTCGCGCTATCCGGACTGATGGGCTAATCCCACAGTCGTGCGGAGGCAGGAGAGGCAGATATGCTGGCTGATACTTTGACACGCTCCCTGACGGATGTTCTGGAGCGGCCCGATCTTCGGGTGATTGCGGACGGGCTTGTTCCCATTCTGGATGTGTCACTGCCGCTGCCATTCCGGGTCGCGGGAGCGCTGGAACCGGGGAAACCTTTCTGTCTGCGGATGGCCACGCTGACTCTGGGTGGTCCGTGTCTTGAAGCGCCGCGTCTTGCGCCAACATATCTGCGACATGCCATCGAGCTGATGCGGCTGCTGGAGCCGGGTGCCAATCCGTACCTGGCCAGCTTTGCAGCAGCCCGTGTGGCTGCGCTGTTTCATGCGCTTGATACGGGCGATGTGGCACCGCTTCCGGCGTGGCTTGCCGTATTCAGTGATGATGTGCCAGCTGCATCCGCGCTTCTTCAGAGCTGGGAGACGCTGAATGCGTTCCTCCCGGATCTGCCTGTTTTCACGCAGCATGAAGCCGAACGTCTGCAGAAGGTTCTGACCCGTCTGTGGCCTGTTCTGGCGCCTGCCGAGAGCCTGATGAGCGGTGGTGGGGATTCCCGGTTGGCGGTTGATCCGCATACGGGGCTGAACCGGTATTCGAGCTCCCATCGTCCGCGGCCTTGGGCAATCACTTTTGGGTCATCGACGGCGTCATCGTTGTCCGAGCGTGGTTTCGGGGGAGCGGAAGCCGCTCGGCGCGGCATGATGAGCGCGCTTCTGGCCAAGCAGGACCCGGATCTGGTGCAGGAAGGTGTCGTGCGCCGGGCGCGCGAGGCAATCGGCGCGCATTTCGGTCTGCCGGAAGATGCCGTGCTGCTGTCTGCATCTGGCACGGATTGCGAACTTGCGGTTCTGGCGCTTGTGGCAGCGGGAACGGATCGGCCGGTCACGTCCATTCTTCTGGCGCCCGATGAAACGGGCAGCGGGGTTCCGCTAGCAGCTTGCGGGCGGCATTTCGCAACGGATAGTGCCTGTGCCACGCTCGTGGGCAAGGGCGAGGTGATCGAAGGGTTCTCGTCCGAGACGCGGCTGATCGGTGTGGATATTCGCGCGGCTGACGGGACGGCGCGGCCGGTGGCTGAGATCAATGCGCAATGTGCGGAACTCGTGCGGCGGGAAGTGGCCGAGGGGCGGCATGTTCTGCTGCACCGGCTGGACCAGTCGAAGACCGGACTTGCAGCGCCGGACATGGATCTGGTCTGGGAATTGTGTACGGAGCTGAGCGATCAGCTCAGCGTTGTTGTTGATGTCTGTCAGGCGCGGCTGAGCCCGTCGCGTGTGGCGGAATGGGTGGAGCGGGGGATCATCGTCATGATAACCGGCTCAAAGTTCTTCACGGGGCCGCCTTTCTGCGGGGCCATTCTTCTTCCTCCCGTAATCCGCAGTCGCCTACCGTCCCTGTCGCTCCCCAAAGGGCTGCGGGCCTATGGCAATCGGGATGAGTGGCCGGAAGGCGCGGATGCTTCGGCGCTTAATAACGGTCACAATATCGGTTTGGCGCTGCGCTGGTATGCGGCTCTGGCGGAAATGGATGCGCTGTTTGCGCTGCCCGATCCTGTTATTCGTGGACGTCTGACCCGCTTCATGACGGAAGCCGTGGCCATGGTTAAGGCCCGTCCGGCGCTGACCATGCTACCGATGGGCACGCCTTTTGATGACGGTCGCTGGGATGCAGTGCCGACTATTCTGTCCTTTCTGGTTGAAGATCCCCATGCGCCCGGGCGTCCGCTGGCGCTCGAAGATGCGCGGCGGCTGCATCGCTGGCTGAATGCTGATCTGTCGCCCTGGGTGACGGAAGGTGAGGGCAGTCTGCTCTGTGTGCTGGGGCAGCCGGTGCCGGTGCCTCATCCGCTGGTGGAAGGTCCGGCCGGAGCGCTACGCCTGTGTGCGGGCGCGCGTCTTGTGTCGGGTGAGCCGTCGCATGAAGGGCTGGACGAGGAGCGCCGGCTCCAGCGTGAGTGCATGGATGCGCGCCGGGTGCTTGGAAAACTGGAGCTGATCCTGAAGCACTGGGATGTTCTGCTGGACGCGAACCCTGTCCCCCGTTACGCCCCGTTGTCATGACCCAGACAGACAAAGCGGTCCCGCACGGGCATTTTCTCGATACGCCGGAGCTGCCGAAGGGCGTCACCCGGTTCTGGCTGATCCGTCATGCGGTCGTGGAAGCCAGTGCGCGCAAGACGATGTATGGCGCACTCGATGTGCCCCTATGCCGTGAAGCGATGGCGAGCCAGCAGGGCGGTTATGCCACGCTGGCCCGGCGTCTGCCGAAAGATGCGCTGTGGTACAGTTCGCCGCTTCAGCGGGCGCAGGACACTGCGGCTGAAATCCGCAAGGCCGGTGCGTTTTCGCAGGATGTGACGATTGACGGGCGCTTCATCGAGCAGTCGATCGGGGAGTGGCATGGCACGCCGCATTCGGAGTTCATGTCCCTGCTGCGTCTTCCGCCCAATCCGTTCTGGTCCATTTCCGCGTGTGAGCTTCCGCCGGGCGGGGAGAGCATGCTGGATGTCTGCGCGCGCGTGGGGCACGGGCTTGAGGATCTGGCGAATGCGCATGAAGGGCAGGATATGGTTGTCGTCAGCCATGGTGGCGCCATCCGCGCGGCTCTAGCACATGCGCTGAGCGTTCATCCCGATACGGCGCTGCGCTTTTCGATCCAGAATCTGTCCATCACCATTCTGGAACGTATCGACTGCCTGTGGCGTGTCGTGACGGTCAACGAACTGCCTGATTTCCGGGGCTGAAAGCCAAGGGCAGTCTCTGGATTTCAGGGGCTGTCCGGAAGCACGAAAAGACCCGGAAGGGGCTTTGTCAGATCACTATGGAATTTTTGGGAAATAACCGGAGACGGGCATGGTGGGCACACAAGGGCTCGAACCTTGGACCCGCTGATTAAGAGTCAGCTGCTCTACCAACTGAGCTATGTGCCCATGGCCCGTCTACCGGTGGAGCGGCTTATAGCGAAATTTTGCCGCAGTCTGCAAGGGTTTTTTTCATCTTTTCTTCAAGTTTGGTCTTAAAAAGATGAAAATCCTTATATTTCAGTAGTTTATGTCCGGTTGAGCAGGCGCATGACGCTCTCGAACTGCTCTAGGGACGTGTAGTCGATTTTCAGGGAGCCGCCTTTTTTCCCATTATAGGAAATATGGACTTTTAAGCCGAGGCGGGAAGAGAGGTCATTTTCGATCTGCAGGATTTCCGCGTCCCGTGCCTTTTTGGCCGGTGTCAGGGTATTTTTACCGCCGGTCAGAGCTTCGGTCTGGCGCACGTTGAGGCCACGGGCGATGACGATTTTTGCTGCGGCGACCGGATCGGGATGGGTCAGCAGGGCGCGGGCGTGACCGGCTGTGAGTTCGCCGTTGCGGACATGCGCGCGGACTTCCGGCGGCAGGTTAAGCAGGCGCATGGTATTGGTGATGTGGGGGCGGGACTTGCCCACGGCACCGGCCAGTTCTTCCTGCGTCAGGGTGTAGTCCGTGACGAGACGTTGCAGGCCTTCGGCTTCCTCGATCGGGTTGAGGTCCGCACGCTGGAGGTTCTCCACCAGAGCGGCCGCCATGGCGTCCGTGTCGTCCAGTTCGCGGATATGGACGGGGATGCTGTGCAGGCCTGCGAGCTGTGAGGCGCGCCAGCGGCGTTCGCCGGCGATGATCTGGTAGTGGCCCGGCTTTTCCGGATCAGGACGGACGAGCAGGGGTTGCAGGACGCCGCGTGAGCGGATGGAATCGGCCAGTTCGGACAGGAGCTCGGGGTTCATGTCCTGTCGCGGCTGGAAGGGGCTCGGAGCCAGAACATCCACCGGCAGGGATGAAAGCTGCTGCGGCTGTGCATTCACGCGTGTGGCACGGGCGAGCTGCGGGGCCTGATCGCCCAGAAGAGCCGCGAGGCCGCGACCAAGCCGCGGGGAACTGTCCTTTTTGGCCATCGCAGGTTACGCCTTTGCCTTGTTCTTGTTGCGTTTGATCAGTTCGTCCGCCAGCGCCAGATACGCGATGGCACCCGTGGAGCGGGCGTCATAGTCGAGTACGGGGCTACCGTGGCTCTGGGCTTCGGAAATGCGGATGTTGCGCGGAATGAGCGTCTCGAACACCTGATCGCCAAAGAAGCCCCGCGCGTCCTGCGCCACGAGCTCGGACAGGTTGTTGCGCCGGTCATACATCGTCAGGACGATGCCTTCGAGATGCAGATCGGCATTGAAGGCGCGGCGCACGCGATCGATGGTGCGAACGAGCTGGCTGATGCCTTCGAGCGCAAAGAACTCGCATTGCAGCGGCACGATCACACTGTCAGAGGCGACCAGCGCGTTCAGCGTCAGCAGGCCCAGGCTCGGGGGGCAGTCGATCAGGATGGTGTCGTAATCGCCTTCGAGCGCGCGCAGGGCGTCGCGCAGACGGTATTCGCGGCGCTCATCGCCGATCATTTCCAGCTCTGCACCCGCCAGTTCGTTATTGGCGGTGATGATCGCCAGATTGTCGAATTCGGTTGGCTGGGGCAGGGCATGGGGTTCGGCTTCCACCATCAGCGCGGCATAGGTGCCGGTGTTGCGCTGGTCGTAGTCGATGCCCAGACCGGTGGAGGCATTGCCCTGCGGGTCCAGATCCACGAGCAGGACGCGCTGTCCCTGACGGGCCAGACCGGCTGCCAGATTGATGGTGGTGGTGGTCTTGCCGACGCCTCCCTTTTGGTTGGTGACGGCAATGATCCGGGTGGTGGGAGATTCGGTTTTAGACGACACGCTTGAAATCACTGACCTTGATGATGGCTCCGCCGGGGTCGGTGCGGCTGGGAATAATACTGTGGCTCATGTGCCAGTCGGCGCTTGCCTCGGTCAACTCGGCCTGCGCCTTCTGACCTTTCAGGAACAGGCAGAACCCGTCTTCTTTCAGCAATGGCCGCGCCCATTCGAGGAGCCTGTTGAGAGGAGCCAGCGCCCGGGCCGTGATGATGTCGGCCGGAGGAGGGCTGGCGGCTTCGATACGCTTGGCGATGACCGTGACCTTTGCCTCGCAGATGCGTCCGGCTTCCCGCAGGAAGGCACATTTGCGCTGGTCCGATTCGATCAGGGTGACAGGATTTCCGGTGGCGATGGCCAGAATAATGCCCGGGAAACCGCCCCCCGAACCCAGATCGGTGATGGTCGCGCCTTCGGGGATCAGTTCCGCGAGCTGGAGGCTGTCCTCGATATGGCGGGGCCAAAGCTGGCCGATGTCACGCGGGCTGACGAGATTGATCTTTGCGTTCCACTGCACGAGCAGGTCGGCAAAGTGCTCCAGCCTCTCATGTGTTTCACGTGAAACGGTGGTCATGACAGGGTCCTTACATGGGCCAGCAGGGCGACCAGCGCGGCAGGTGTGACCCCGCGCACGCGCTGTGCTGCGGCGAAACTGGTCGGGCGGGCCTGGGAAAAGCGCTCGCGCATTTCGCTGCTCAGGCCGCCAATGGCAGTGTAATCCAGATCGGCCGGAAGGGCGATGGCACTTTCGGATGCGAGCTGTCGAATTTCACGATCCTGCCGGTGAAGATAGCCGCCATAACGCGCTTCGGTCTCGACATGGCGACGCACGCGCAGGGGAAGTTCGGCGAACCATGGGGCCAGTGTGTCCAGCTTCGTATGGTCGCCATTACTGGCGAGGACATCGAGAACCGTGCGCCTGCGACCGTCCAGCGAAACCTCAAAACCGACATCGCGCAGGGTTTGCGGCAGGAAAGTCGTCTCGGCTGCTCGGGCCATGGCGGCGTCGAGTTCCGCTTTCTGGGCGGTGAAAGCGGCTTCGCGTTCGGACAGGACGCAGCCTGCGGCGATGCCTTTTGGCGTCAGGCGCAGGTCGGCGTTGTCGGCGCGCAGGGTCAGGCGGTACTCGGCGCGCGAGGTGAACATGCGATAAGGTTCGCTGATGCCGTGCAGGGTCAGATCGTCGATCATGACGCCGAGATAGGCGTCGCTGCGATCCAGTGTGAGCGGTTCATTGCCTGCTGTGGCGCGGGCAGCGTTCAGGCCGGCGAGCAGACCCTGTGCGCCGGCTTCTTCGTAACCGGTCGTGCCGTTGATCTGTCCAGCAAGGTACAGACCCGGCAGGCGGCGGAGTTGCAGAGACGGCAGAAGCTCCCGCGGGTCTACATAATCATATTCGACAGCATAGCCTGCCGTGACGATACGGGCCTTTTCCAGACCGGGCATGGTGGCGATCATCGCGGCCTGTACATCGGCGGGCAGGCTGGTGCTGATGCCGTTGGGATAGACCAGATCGCCGCCCGGATTGCCGGGCAGGGCTTCGGGTTCCAGAAAGACCTGATGCGACGTGCGCTCGGCGAAGCGGACGACCTTGTCCTCGATGGACGGGCAGTAGCGCGGGCCGCGTCCGGCGATGGCGCCCCCATACATGGCCGAGCGGTGCAGGTTCTCGTTGATGATCCTGTGGGTCTCGGCAGTCGTGTGGCTGATGCGGCAGGAGAGCTGCGGGTTGGTGATGGCCGCCGTCATGGGGCTGAAGGCCTCGGGCTCGGCATCGCCAGGATCGGCTGGAAGGTTGTCCCAGTCGATACTGTCTCTGGCCAGACGGGGCGGTGTGCCAGTTTTAAGGCGGCCCATCTGGAGGCCGAGCGCATAGAGCCGTTCGCCCAGACGCTTTGCCGGAGCTTCGCCGATGCGTCCGGCTTCCGTCTGGGTGTGGCCGACATGGATGACACCGCGCAAGAAGGTTCCGGTGGTCAGCACGACGGCACAGCAGCGGAACTCGCGGCCATCTTCGCAGATGATTCCGGTGATGCGGCCGTTTTCTTCGATCAGGTCTCCGGCGGCGTCTTCGAGGATTGTCAGGTTCGGCGTAGCAGCCAGAAGATCCTGAATGGCGGCGCGATAGAGCGAGCGGTCGGCCTGTGCACGCGGGCCGTGAACGGCTGGTCCCTTGGAGCGGTTGAGAAGTTTGAAATGGATGCCTGCGCGGTCTGCGGCTTTGCCCATCAGGCCGTCGAGCGCGTCGATTTCGCGCACGAGATGGCCCTTGCCGATCCCGCCGATGGCCGGATTGCAGGACATGGCGCCGATCGTTTCAAGCCGATGGGTGAGCAGCAGGGTGCGTGCGCCGAAGCGGGCCGATGCCGCTGCGGCTTCACATCCGGCATGACCGCCGCCGATTACGATGACATCGAAATCGCTCAAAACCTACTTCCCGATACAGAACTGCCCGAAAATTGCATCGAGCAGGGATTCAACATCAACACGTCCCGTCAGACGCCCCAGAGCCAGCATGGACAGGCGGAGTTCTTCGCCCCGAAGCTCCGGCCATGTCGCGGTTCGCGCGCGGTCCAGATGGGTTGCGGCCTCCTGGATTCCGGCGCGGTGTCTGGCGCGGGTCAGCGGCGGCGCGGCGGAACCTGCCATAAGTTCTGCCACCCGTTCGGACAGGATCTGACGCAATGCAGCGAGGCCTTCGCCGGACTGCGTGCTGATCCCTAACATGCCGGGCGGGGCGGGCGCGATGTCGATTTTCGTCCGGATGGGAATTTCCTGTCCGGAAAGGGATTCGAGGCTTTCATCCGGGCCGATCAGATGCAGCACGACATCAGCCTGTTTCACGTGAAACAGGGCGCGGCGGATGCCCTCGGCTTCGATCTCGTCTTTGGTTTCGCGCAGGCCAGCCGTGTCGATCAGGCGCAGGCGCACACCATCCAGAACCCAGTCGAGCGCAATGGCGTCGCGTGTGGTACCGGCGCGATGGGTGACAATGGCGGCATCAGTTCCGGATAAGGCATTGAGAAGGCTGGACTTTCCGACATTTGGCGAGCCCGCGATCACGACCGTCAGGCCCTGACGCATGAGTTCGCCGCGATTGTCCTGAAGATGGGCGGACATCTCGGTCTGGAGCTTAGACAGTTCCTCGATCAGGCCATCTTCCACGTCCTGTGGCAGCTCTTCGTCCGGGAAGTCGATCAGGGCTTCCTGATGGGCGAGGACGAGACGCAGGCGTTGGGCCCAGTCATCATACAGGCGGCTCAGGGCGCCGTCGGCCTGACGCAGCGCCTGTTTGCGCTGGCTTTCGGTTTCGGCGTCCACGAGGTCGGCAATGGCTTCGGCCTGCAGCAGGTCCAGTCGTCCTTTCTGCACGGCGCGGCGGGTGAATTCGCCCGGTTCGGCGGGACGCGCGCCCAGATCGGTCAAGGCGTCGGCGACGCGGGCGATGATGGCGGGGCCTGCGTGGAGATGCAGCTCGAAGCCATCTTCGCCGGTGTAGGAATTGGGGCCGGGGAGCCAGAGGGCGACTGCGTGATCGAGCACCTCTCCGTCATGGCGCAGGGTGCGCAGGCTAACCCGGCGGGGTTCGGGCAGGCGTCCGTTGCAGAGTGCTTTCAGGATCGTATCGCTGCCCGGTCCGCTGGCGCGCATGATCGCGATGGCCGCACGGGACGGACCCGTGGCCAGTGCAAAAATGACCTGCGGCGTATTGTCAGGGGCGTCCGGGAGGGGTGAGCGCGTCATGGGGTTCTATGTAGTGCAGGTGGCTCTGCGGTGAAATGCCCTGAGCGCAGACATGAAAAGCGCAGACACAAAAAAAGGCGGACCGTTTCCGATCCGCCCTTTCTGTCAGACTGACAGGAAGTGTGGGAAGCTTATTGAGCTTCGTCCACACCGCTGTGGGTCTGTGGGGAGAAGGTCCAGCCTTCGCCGTAAGGCTGCGGCATGTAAGCCATCCAGCCCTTGCTGGAGACATTCCAGCCAGCGGTGGAGACCGGTGCACCTGTCGTGCGCAGCTTCTGGATGTCGGAAGCGGACACGGTTCCCGGTGCGTTGTTGCCCCAGCCCTTGCGCATGAAGTTCACGACATCAGCCATCTCCTGATCGGAGAGGTGATTCTTGAACCCGGGCATGGCAACAGCGGACGGTGCGCTGTTGGTCGGGGGCAGGATGCCACCGAAGGCCACGACATTGGCGAGCGACGTCGGATCATCCGTCAGGACGACCGGGTTGCCAGCCAGCGGCGGGAACATGCGGTTGACGCCCGAACCATCGTTCATGTGGCAGATGGCGCAGTTGTGCAGATAGACTTCCGCACCGGCATTGCCCTGGCCACCCTTGTTCAGCAGAGCGGTCGTCTGACCGTCATCCTGACCGAGGTTCTTGCCTTCCGGCACCGCCGGCATGCTCTTGAGGTACTTGGCCGTGGCGCGCAGATCGTCGTCGGACCAGTGCTGCGTGCTGTAGGCCACCACATCGGCCATGCCACCAAAGACGGCGGAGTGGTCGATACGGCCGCTCTTGAGGAAGGTCACGAGGTCATCTTCGGACCAGCGGCCCAGACCCGTGTCGCTGTTGCTGCGCAGGCTCGGTGCGATCCAGTTGTCGATCGGTGCACCACCGGCGAGGTAGGCGTTGCCGCCAGCCGTACCGTAAGCCTTGACCTGCATCCCGAAGCCACGGGGCGTATGACATTCGCCGCAATGGCCCGGGCCGTTGACGAGATATTCGCCGCGGGCGACTTCCGGATCACTGATGCTCTTGTCCACGCCCGGCGTCATGCTCGGGACGAACATGGCGCGCCACATGCCCAGCGGCCAGCGCATGGAGAGCGGCCAGCTGATGTCCGGTGCCTTGTTCTGCTGGGCAACCGGCTTCACGCCATGCATGAAAAAGGCATACATCGCACGGATGTCTTCATCAGACAGACGGGCGAATTCAGGATAGGGCATGGCCGGATAGACCGTTGCACCATCCTTGCGGATGCCCTTGCGGAGGGCTTTCGTGAAGTCCTCCAGGGTGTAGTTGCCGATACCGTGTTCCGGGTCCGGCGTGATGTTGGTCGAATAGATCGTGCCGATCGGGCTCTTGATCTCCAGACCGCCCGCATAGGGCTGTCCGTGCAGGGCCGTATGGCAGGCAATGCAGTCCGACAGGCGGGCGACATATTCGCCACGCTTGATCAGGGCGTCATCGGCGTCCTGGGCATGGGCGGCGCCGAAAGACACCGCCATAAGGCCAATAGCGGCCGCGAGTTTCCATCCCTGTTTCATCTCAGATACCAGCCTGTCCCGAGTTAATGCGTTCAGCATGTCACGTGCTCCTTATGCGTACCGCTATCTCAGGGGTGATCCGCGGTCGGAACATCGGCCGTGGACTGCGGGACATTGAGGAACTGATCGTTCGGAACGCCTGTGGAGTTCTGACGCGCCTTGACTTCGTCCTCGTAGGACTCGTTGGCACGCTTGACGATGAAGTTACGGATATCCTCGATCTGGTCAGGCGTCATGGACGTGTCGAAACGATCCATGCCGTAAGCCGTCAGAGCACCGCGACCAACGAGCTTGTAGAAGCTTTCCTTGCCACGCGGAGCACCGGACCAGCGAAGGTCAGGCAGAACGCCACCGGAGATGCCGTTATCGCCATGGCAGGCCGAGCAGAACGTCTGATACAGGAAGTATCCGTTCTTCTGACGGGCCTCGTCATAGGTCGGAACCGGCTTGACCGGGGTGAAGCCCAGCTCGTTCTTCGGCGGCAGGCTGTCCTTGCCGTCAAGCGAGAAGGCAATCACGCGGGAATGGTTGACCGTCCAGCCCGAGGTGCGGGCAACGCCGCCGTACAGGAACGGATAGATACCACCCCAGCCCACTTCAACTGCGACATACTGCTTGCCATTGGCCGTATAGGTCACCGGCGGAGCGATGATCGCGCTCTGTGCAGGGAAGGAATAGAGATCGTTGCCGTTCGTGGCGTCGTAGGCGTGGAACTCGCCGTTTGCCAGACCCTGGAAGATCACGTTACCGGCCGTGGCCAGAATACCGCCGTTCCACGGACCCTTGTGGTTGATCGTGAAGGCAGGTGCCATCTTCTCCGGATCCCAGGCCACCGTCCAGCCCTTCAGAACCTTCAGGAAGTCCTTCTTGGCGGCGACGTGTTCCGGATTGGTGTCGTCGAAGAGGCCAATCTTGTTCATGTCGAGACCGAGGTTCCAGGCGTCGTGATACGCCTTGAAGCCGCCTTTCTGGCCATCATACATGAGCGGAATCTGCTGTGCCGGGATGTAGACCAGCTTCGTCTTCGGGCTGTAGGCCATGGCAGCGAAGTTATGGCCACCAAGCTCACCCGGGATACCGATCCAGGGCTTGCCCGTCAGCGTCCACAGGGCGTCAGGTACATAGTTCGGGCGACCCGTGACCGGATCCAGGCCAGTGGCCCAGTTCTCGTAGGTGTAGGGCTTGCCGGTGATGAACTTACCCGTCTTCGCATCGATGATGTAGAAGAAGCCGTTCTTCGGAGCATGAACGATCACATGGCGCATCTCGCCGTTGACCGGCATATCGAGCGTCATGATCTGCTGGACGGAGGTGTAATCCCATTCGTCCATCGGCGTTTCCTGGAAGTGCCAGACATACTTGCCGGTGTCAGGATTGATCGCGACGATGCTGCCGAGGAAGAGGTTGTCGCCCTTGCCTTCGGAGCGGAACTTGTAGTTCCACGGCGAGCCGTTGCCGACGGCCAGGTAGACGAGGTCCGTCACCGGGTCATAGACGAGCGAATCCCAGACGGTACCGCCGCCGCCCTGCTGCTTCCAGGCGCCGTTCTTGCCCCAGGTCGGGTAGGCCTTGGACATCAGGATGTCGTCGGAGGCTGCGCCGTCCGGCTTGTTCTCGGGGTTCGGAACGGTGAAGAAGCGCCAGTCGAGCTTGCCGGTTTCCGCGTCGAAGGCAGAGACGAAGCCGCGGGCACCGAATTCTGCACCACCGTTACCGATCAGGACCTTGCCCTTGGCGATACGGGGGGCACCGTCAACCGTGTAGGAGCGCTGGTGGCCGAGCTGGGCTTCCTTGGGGATCGTGTAGACGCTCCAGACCAGCTTGCCGGTTTTGGCATCGAGGGCGATCAGGCGTCCGTCGAACGTGCCGAAATAGACCTTGCCGTTCCAGTAGGCCGCGCCACGGTTCACGGAGTCACAGCAGCCGCGGTCGGCGATGTTGCCCGGGACCTTGGGATCGTAGGACCACAGGAGCTTGCCGGTCGCTGCATCCAGCGCCTTCATCTTGCTCCAGTTGGTCGTGGCGTACATGACGCCGTTGACGATCAGGGGCGTGCCTTCCTGGCCGCGGTTCGTGTCCAGATCGAAGTGCCAGGCGAGCTTGAGCTTGCCGACATTGTCCGTGGTGATCTGGTCGAGCGGGCTGTAGCGCTGCTCGGAATAGGAGCGGCCATAGGACATCCAGTCCCCGGCATGGCCACCGTTATCGGAGCTTGTGATTGCTGCGCCAGTATCTTCCTGCGCAAAAGCGACAGGGACAGCTGCAGAAATCGCCAGTGCGGCGGCGCAGCTGAGAAGGCGCTTTTTCGTAACCTTGATCGGCGTCAGTAGACCAGAAGTCATGATCCAACTGTCCTTTTTGTAAAGACTGTTTCCGCTGTGATATTCTGGACCTGTGAAGTCTTGAAAGGGGCAGGGGCAATCCTGTTCCTCTCAAGCCGACGATCAGTACCGGACACCGGCAGCATGAGAACTTACTGAGCCTATTTTATTGCTTAAGACAAACACGGCTTCTGACGTTTCCGTGAGGAATTGGGAGCGACGGTGCCGAAACGGGCTATGAGGTTGCTCACCGAATAATTACACTGGCGTTCCGGAAAACCCCGTGCCACTTTTCAGATACAAAAAATGGCAGTTTTCCAACACATTACAGAATATTGCTAAAAAGCCTACAGAAGCGGTACGATATGCTTGATAAGCATGTTGCTATGTCTCGATATGCGCACAGAGCATGGCTAAAAAGTCTCGCTTGGTTGGCAACACTGCCGGATTGACGGTTTCGGGCGGCTCGGGCACCGTGTCGTTCATGCCACAGCTATCCTGCCATTCACCTTTCGGGGCCCTTACCATCAGTGAAGATGAGGGCCAGATCGTCGCTCTGGACTGGGGTTGGGGGCGCGATCAGGAGGAGACTCCACTCCTTCTGAAGGCCCGCGACCTTCTGGAGCGCTATTTCGACGGGGAGTCGGTCGATTTCGACACCCTGCCGTACCGTCCTTACGGGACTCCGTACCGCCAGAAGGTGTGGGATGCGCTGCGCCGGATTCCCTATGGGAAAACACGGACTTACGCGGATATTGCCGCCGAAGTCGGAGGCTCTGCCCGGTCTGTCGGCGGGGCCGTGGGGGCGAATCCGATCCCCATCCTGATCCCCTGTCACCGTGTTGTCGGGCGTTCGGGTCTTGGGGGATATTCAGGACTTGGTGGCGTGGCGGACAAGCATGCCATGCTGCATCTGGAAGGCGTTCTTTAAGGGGTACGCCTCCCTTTCATTCCGGCACACCGGACCAAAAAAAGGGGAGCCGAAGCTCCCCTTTTTCATGTCGGCCGTGCTGATCGTGGATCAGTTGTTCATGGCTTCGAAGAAGTCGTGGTTGGACTTGCTGTATTTGAGCTTGTCCAGCAGGAAGTCCATGGCGTCCATCGTGCCCATCGGCGCGAGGATACGGCGCAGGACCCACATCTTGGACAGCTCGGCGCGGTCCACCAGCAGCTCTTCCTTACGCGTGCCCGACTTGGTGATGTCGATGGCGGGGAAGGTACGCTTGTCGGCCAGCTTGCGGTCCAGGATGAGCTCGGCGTTGCCGGTGCCCTTGAACTCTTCGAAGATGACTTCGTCCATGCGCGAGCCCGTGTCGATCAGGGCGGTTGCGATAATCGTCAGCGAGCCGCCTTCCTCGATGTTACGCGCGGCGCCGAAGAAGCGCTTGGGGCGCTGCAGGGCGTTGGCGTCCACACCGCCGGTCAGCACCTTGCCCGAGGAGGGGACGACGGTGTTGTAGGCGCGGGCGAGACGGGTGATGGAATCCAGCAGGATGACCACGTCGCGCTTGTGCTTGACGAGGCGCTTGGCCTTTTCCAGCACCATTTCCGTCACCTGGACGTGGCGGGTTGCCGGTTCGTCGAAGGTGGAGGAGACGACTTCGCCGCGGACCGAGCGGGCCATGTCCGTCACTTCTTCCGGGCGTTCGCCGATCAGCAGGACGATCAGGAACACTTCGGGATGGTTAGCGGAGATGGAGGCTGCGATGCTCTGGAGCATCACGGTCTTACCCGTGCGGGGCGGGGCGACGATCAGGGCGCGCTGGCCCATACCGATCGGCGTTACGAGATCGATCACGCGCGGGGTGTAGTCGCGCTGGTCTTTCTTGCCCTTGCCGCGCGGGGAGGATTCCGTGACGGCGGCTTCGGACTGTTCGACTTCCATCTTCAGGCGACGCTCGGGGTAGAGCGGCGTGAGGTTGTCGAAGTTGATGCGGGTCCGGACGGTTTCCGGAGCCTCGAAGTTGATGGTGTTGACCTTCAGCAGCGCGAAATAGCGCTCGCCGTCGCGCGGGGCGCGGATCTGGCCTTCAACCGTGTCACCCGGACGCAGGCCGAAGCGGCGGACCTGGGCGGGGGAGATGTAGATGTCGTCAGGGCCGGGAAGGTAGTTGGCTTCCGGGCTGCGCAGGAAACCGAAGCCGTCCGGCAGGATTTCCAGCGTTCCTTCGCCGTAGATCGCCTGATCGCGCTCGGCAAGGGTCTTGAGGATGGCGAACATGATGTCCTGCTTGCGCATGGACGAAACGTTCTCGATCTCCAGTTCCTCTGCATAAGCCAGCAGATCGGCCGGAGATTTCTTCTTAAGTTCGGCGAGATGCATGAAAGACGCGCCTTGATGTGCCGTAGGGGGCAGACCTGATAGGGGAGGATGCGCGACCACACAGAAGACAGGGCGACTGGGCGGGGGCTTCGGGTGTCAGGCGGGGATCCGTAAAGATTTCGCAGGACAGTGAAGCGGGCGTCATCCGGATGGAAAGGGAGACCGGGTGACAGGACGTCACCGGAAAGTCGTCCTTCGATTACCGGAGCGCGCGAACCGGTGTCAAGGCTGGTGCGCGTGCTCCGGAACACTTTGATCCATGTCAGTTTTTTGGGATCAGGTTTTCAGCATGGCGTCCGCCGTGCGCAGGGACAGGGCCATGATGGCCAGAGCCGGGTTGGCGGCGGCGGCGCTGGGGAAGATCGAGTGATCCGAGATCCACAGATTGTCGATATCGAAACTGCGGCCTTCCGGATTGACGACATTGCTGCCCGCATCCGTGCCCATGCGGCAGGTGCCGATCATGTGAGCGGCGCGGTCGATGACGCGGATATCTTTTGCGCCGATGGCCTCCCACATCCGGCTTAGCAGGTTGGCGGCGTGATTGTGCATGGCCCATTCGTTGGGGCCGTAAGAGTGCTCGATCAGGGGTTTGGGGATGCCGAAGGCGTCTTTCTCATTGGAGAGGGTCACGCGGTTTTCGGGGCGGGGGAGACATTCACCGTTGATGCCCATGCCGGCGGAGCGGTTATATCCGGCAAGCGCGCGGGCAAAGGCCGGCCCGCGTGTCGTGGTGCTGCGGGCGAGGTTCTGGCCCCAGGTCGCGGGCATCATGCCCAGTGACTGGATCAGGTAGCCCCCGACGAAATCCGCGTCTTTGGGGCGCATCATGTCTTCGGTGATGGTCAGGGAGGGATAGCCGCGATTGGGGCGGATGTCCTCGTCGAATTCACCCCAGACCTGTGTGGAGACATGCGTCATGTAGTTCTGGCCGACCTGACCGGAGCTGTTGGCGAGGTCGTTGGTCAGGAGCAGGCGCGGGGTTTCGACGGCACCGGCAGCCAGGACGAGGGTTGCGCATTTCTGGCGGTGTTCGACGCCGTTCTGGCGATAGACCACGCCGGTCACGCGGCCGGAACTGTCACGTTCGATTGTATGGGCGAAGCAGCCGGGGCGGAGTTCCGCGCCATAAGCGACGGCCATGGGAAGCCAGGTATTGTCCGCGCCGGATTTGGCGCCGTTGCGGCAGCCTTGATGGCAGGCACCGCAGTTCGCGCAGCCATGGCGGGTGCCGAAATGCGGCTGTTCGATATCGCGGGTGATGAGGGCGGCGGGGCCGTCTGCGTGGCGCAGGCCGAGCGCGTCACAGCCTTCACGCATTTTCAGCGCGGCGGAGTTGGCGAGCGGGGGCGCGTAGGCGTAGCGCCGCTCCGGGTCCCACGGGTAATGGGTGGGGCCGGAGACGCCGATGAAGGATTCCACGCGCTCGATATAGGGGAGCAGTTCGTCCAGACCGAAGGGCCAGTCCACCCCCTTGCCGGTTTCGGTGTGCAGGTGGAAGTCGCGGGCGTCCATGCGGGGCATGAAGGCGCCATAATGCAGCAGGGAGCCTCCGAGGCCGGTGCCGCTGTTATTGCCGCCGAAAGCCTGCGGGTTCGTGCCGGCGGAGAGGCGTTCGTGCAGCCAGTACAGTTCGCGCGCCGCGATTTCGTCGGGTGTGTGGCCCATGGCGGTGAAGGCGGGGCCGGCTTCGAGCACCACGACGGTTTTGCCATTGCGGGCGAGTTCTGCGGCCAGAGGTGCGCCACCGGCACCGCTGCCGATAACGACGGCATCGACGATGTTTGTTTCTGCGAATGTCTTCATGACGGTCGTGCTGTTCATTCCCTGGAGTCTGCCATCTGGGCGAGGGGTGCGGTGGCTTTGGGCTCGAAATCTTCGCGGCTGTCCGGGCCGACTTCGGTGAAGCCCTGGAAGACGGTGTCGCCGCCGGTGAGGCTGGAAGAAATGCCCAGTGCCTGCTGCACGCGCGGATCGCTCATGACGCAGTCCACGACTTCGCCGCGCAGATCGCCGGCCCAGCGTGCCATCTGGGGAATGGAGAGGCGGCCGTCGCGGTCGAGGCCGAGCTGGCCGGTCATCATGGCATCGAGCAGGGTGCCGCGCAGCTCCGGAGCCAGATGAATAAAGCGGATGCCGTGCTGTTCGGCTGCGACATCGTCGAGTGTGAGGAGGGCCGCTTCCCAGGCTTCCGCATCGGGCGGGAGGTCCGCAAAGCGCCAGCCGTCACGGGGGCCGGAGAGTGCAGCGTCGATCCGGGCTGTCATGTTGATGTCGGTGCCGGGTGGCAGGATTTCGTCGAGGGGAAGCAGGACGGGGAGGAGCGCATCGAGGACGGCATAGGCCTGAAGCGACAGGGTGCGGGGCTGTGTTTCAGGGGCTGAAAGCCGGGATGTCAGGATGTCGCGGGTGCGGGCGGAGAGGTGGTCGGAGTCCAGAATTTCAGGACGGTCGGGCGGGGGGGGACATTGCGGCCTCCTGTGTTTTGGTTTCAAAGTCCGGCGACGGTGATGGTTCCGCCTCCCGCTGGCGGCAAAGATGCAGTATCCTGCATGACCGAACCTTTTCCGGTATGGTGCCGGGCGTGATTCTGGGAGCCAGTTTTTGGAACGGGCCGCAGGACAGACAGACATTTCCCCGCTTCGGGGCGGGACGCAAGACAGGGAAACAGCATGACGGTCGAGATCAGGGTTCCGGCGCTTGGAGAAAGCCTGACGACTGCGACTGTCGCGCGGTGGCTTAAAAAATCCGGCGACTATGTGCAGCATGACGAAACCATCGTGGAGCTGGAGACCGACAAGGTCAGCGTCGAGGTGACGGCGCCGTCCGCCGGGCGTCTGGAAGACTGTGTGGCGGTGGGGACGGAAGTCGAGATCGGTGGGCTGCTGGGTGCTGTAGACGAGACGGCGGAGGCACCGGCTGCGCCTGAGCCTGCTCCGGTGGCTGAAGCGCCTGCTGCACCGACCACTCCGCCGCTGTCACCCGAGCCTGTTGCACAGCCTGCGCGCGTGGCGCCGCCCGCACCGGAAGCGCCGAAGCCTGCTGCTGTTGCTCCAGCCCCCAAATTGTCTTCGCATGAAGCGCGGGAACGTCGTGTGCCGATGAGCCGTCTGCGTCAGACGATCGCCCGCAATCTGAAGGCCGCGCAGAACACGGCGGCCATTCTCACGACGTTCAACGAGATCGACATGTCCGCCGCCAAGGCGCTGCGGGCACAGTATAAGGAAGAGTTCGAGAAGAAGCATGACGGAGCCCGACTGGGCTTCATGTCCTTCTTCGCGCGCGCTGTGGTCGGGGCGCTGAAAGATTATCCGGCGATCAACGCGCAAATCGAAGGCGATGAGATCGTCTATCGTGATTTCGTCAATCTCGGCATTGCGGTCGGGACGGAGCGCGGACTGGTTGTGCCGGTGCTGCATGATGCCGACCAGATGAGCTTTGCCGAGCTGGAGCGTCGCATTGCCGATTATGGCAAGCGGGCGCGGACGGGCGGGCTGAAGCTGGAAGAGCTGTCGCATGGGACGTTCTCCATCACCAATGGCGGAATTTTCGGATCGCTGCTGTCCACGCCGATCCTGAACACGCCGCAGTCGGGGATACTGGGGATGCATGCCATTCAGGATCGCCCGGTCGTGCGGGACGGGCAGATCGTGATCCGGCCGATGATGTATGTGGCGCTGTCTTATGATCACCGGATCGTGGACGGGCGGGAGGCGGTGAGCTTCCTCGTCCGGATCAAGCAGCTTGTTGAAGATCCGCGGCGCCTGCTTCTGGATCTGTGATGCCTTTTGCGTGGCCGGGGCGTTGAAAAGACGTCTCTGCTGCGCTGAACGCCGGACAGGTTTCTGTTCCCTCGCGTTCTGTTTGTTGTTCTGAACCCGAGGATGGTGTCCTGAAGATGCGTGATGTTTCCAGTCTGACGCGGTTTGCTACCCTGTTATGTGTGTCCACGACGATGGTTGTGGGGGCGGCACCGCTGGCGGCCTGTGCCCGGCCAGACAGTGCGGGGCCGGAACTGTCAACGCATCAGCCGGACACGACGCCATCGCTGGGCGCTTCGGTACCACCGCCCGCCAGCAATCCGCCAACGGATACGCCGCCGCAGCCTGATCTTGCGCCGCCGCCGATCGATATCCCGGATCTGCCGGTCGTGTCCGATGAAGCCGCGCGGGAAGAGGCATCCCGTCTGGCGGTGCTGATGAAGCATAATGTCAAAGGATTCAGCACCTACACGCCGGAACGTCGCAAGGCATTCCTGATGCTTGCGAAGGATGCGGTGACGCAGTCGGGGATGCCAGTGTCCCGGCCGCAGCTTGTCATGGTTGTGGACCGCAACGAGCATATCCAGCATCTGGATTATATTCTGGCGCTGCCGGATGCGCCCTGGGAATCCCTTGGAGGGACTCCGGTTTCGACCGGGACGACGGGGCGTAAATATTACTACATCACACCGACCGGGGTTTTTCAGAACACGGCGGACCGTCTGGGCTATCGGGCGGAAGGTACAAAGAACAAATATGGGATCCGCGGGATTGGCGCCAAGGGCTCGCGCGTATGGGACATGGGGTGGCAGACGGCGATGAAGGGCTGGTTGCCGCGTCATGAAACCGGGCAGATCCGGCTGGAAATCCATGCGACGGATCCGCAGTTTCTGGAATGGCGTCTGGGGCATCCGGCGTCGGAAGGCTGTATTCGTATTCCGGCGACCATGAATAAATTCATGGATCATTACGGGCTGATCGATGCGCTGTATGAGCAGGCCGCGAGTTATGACCCGCGCTTTCAGGCGCTGCTTCCGAAGGATCGTCAGCCGACGCAGATTGCAGGCGATCTGGTGGTTGTGATCGACTCAGGACCGCTGACGGAACCGAAGATCGACCCCATTGCGGATAAAAGACCGTTACCTTAAGTATAGAATAAGAAATATTTCAAAATAAGTATGAAGGTTTGAAGTAAAACGTGTGAATGTTTTATTTCAGGAACGGTAAAGCGGTTTTCCTGAGCTGAAGCCTTCCGTATGGAGTGCGCGCCATTCACTGGAGCCCATTCCTCATGACGTTCAAGATGCGTAACCATATCCTGCTTTCCGGGTGCTTCGCCGGTGCCTTGTTGCTGGGAGGAAGCGCCCACGCAGATGTTTCTGATTCAAAACAGAAGAAGCATGAGGAGCACAAAGCCAAAAAGGAAAAAGCGGCGACGCCTGGCGTGGAAAATCTGACCGTTCTTGGTCATGCCGCGCGGATTGCACCTGCGACGGTGCCGCTGGATATTACGGAACCGACATCAAAAATTCAGTCTGGCTTTCTGAGTAACAATATCATTCCGCTTGCCAGCATCGACGATATCATCCGTTTCCAGCCGAGTGTTTATTCGCAAAATCCTAACGGTCCCGGAATGGGTAAGGCCGAGGCGATGAGCCTGCGCGGCTTTCAGGATGGACAATACAACATGACGTTCGACGGCATTCCGTTCGGTGATGCCAGCGATTTGCACCACACGACATCGTCCCTGTTCATTTCGCACTTTCTGGGAGAAGCGCAGATTGATCGCGGTCCCGGAACGGGCTCCACGATCGGAAATGCCACGTTCGGTGGAACGATGGGATTCATGTCCAAGACGCCGTCGGCCAAAAGGGGCGTGTCGCTGTACGGGACTTATGGCAGTTTCAACACGCGCGCCGGTGGCATCGAATTCGACAGTGGCAAGACACGTTTTGGGCGTGCGTTTCTCGACATGCAGCATGAAGAGACGAACGGTTATCTGACCAATTCGGCTGAGCGCCGGAGCAATCTGATGTTCAAGGACGTGATCGATCTTGCGCCCGAGACGACGCTGACATTCGAGACGACATACAACAAGGAATGGCAGTACACGACGCAGGGTGCGACGCTCGCCGAATATGCGAAATACGGCAAGAATTACGGGCTGTGCAACGACCCGTCCAAGCAGTGTTATTACGGATATAACCCCAGCACCTACACGTCCGATTTTGATTATGTGAGCCTCAAAAGCCGCCTTGCATCATGGCTGACGATGGAAAACCAGCTTTATACGAGCGGGTTCGAGCATGATTATACGGAAAGCACGGATGCCAGCCAGACGAGCACGGCTGCGAATGGTGTGACGTTCTATAATTCGGCCGGGAAGAAAGTGGCGACCTATGCCAATGACATTCCCGGAAAATATGCGGACGCCAAATTCCGTTCTTATGGCGATACGTTACGGTTCAAGGCGCATACATCCTATGCGGATATTCTGTTTGGTGTGTGGGCGGATGTGCAGAAGGATCGTCGCTACACCTATGCGCTGGATCTGAGCAAAAATGCGATCCCGGTTCCGTCCAAAACAGGTTCGGCTTACAGCTATGATATTTCCGATCTGAACACGACGGTGCAGCCCTATCTCGAGTTCGATATTCATCCCTGGAAAGGGGTGGTTATCAAGCCGGGTGTGAAATATTCCATGTTCACAAGGGACTATGATGCAACGATAAACAAGTCGACAAAGGTGCCGATGAAGGACACCCAGTATTATGGATCCTGGCAGCCGTCCATTGCGATTAATCAACGGATTATGAAAAACTGGAGCGCGTATGCGCAGGTTGCGCGCGGGTTCCTGGCCCCTCCGATGTCGGTTTTTCAGGTTCAGTCTGTTGGGAATGTGAAGCCGGAAACGACCCTGAATTATCAGGTTGGATCGGTTTATCACGGCAAGAACTGGATGCTGTCGCTGGATGGATATTACATCGATTTTTCCAATTATATCGCTTCCGCACAGATCAATGTTGAGAACATCGGCACGACCTCGACCTATGTGAACAGCGGTGGCGCGATTTATCGCGGGATCGAACTCGAAGGGCAGTATGTCATCGGATACGGCTTTTCGCTTTACGGCAATTACAGCGTGAATGACGCACGCTACAAACACAGCAGCGTGCGTGTGGCGACGACGCCGGATTCACTGGCATCGTTCGGGCTGCTTTATGAAAATGCGAAGGGTCCGTATTTCTCGTTGATGGGGAAATATGTCGGGCATCACTGGGGTTTGGACAGCACCACCAATTCGGCTGGTCATACGGTGTTTGAAAACCAGTACAGGATCCACGGCAATGTGACGGCTGATCTGGCTCTGGGCTGGCGTATTCACAACATCGGTGGCTTCATGCGCGATGTGACGCCGAGCCTCAAGATTTCCAACCTCTTTAATAACCGCTCCATCAGCGATTTTGCGGGCAACCAGTCTTATGGTGATGCGCCGCTTTACTGGCGGCTGGCCGGACGGAGTGTGTTCTTCAACATGACGGCGACCTTCCCGTGAAAAAGACCGGCTGTATCTTTCTGTTTGTGCTGTCTCTAACGAGTTGTTCGGGCGAAGCCTCTGCGCCGTCCGGGCCTGTTCTGGAAAAAGTCATGCTCCTGTCCCGGCACGGGATCCGGAGTCCGACGGCGTCTCCGGTATCTTTAAAAGCGAAAACCGGGTTTGACTGGCCGGAATGGTCCGTGGCGCCCGGCGAGATGACGTCGCATGGTGCGGTGGCGCTGGGGGCCATGGTTCAGGCTGTCCGGTCGCATTATCGGCATCTAGGTTTTGGACCGTTGCAGAACTGTTCCGATCAGATCCGTGTCTGGGCGGATGGTGCGGATCACAGGACGCAGCAGACCGGGCAGGTCTGGGCGCGGGATGTGGCGCCGGACTGTCACGTTACGGCGCAGTGGCAGGCGCAGGGGCCGGATCCTGTCTACAACGCCATTGCGGCAGGTCGGACTGTGCCGCCGCGACAGGAAACGGAACAGGCGTTTGCGTCGGCGCTGCCTGTCTCCCACACTCCGGATGTGCAGCATGGATTGCAGGCGTTGCAGATGCTGATGGCGCCTGGAGCGTGTGACGGGGCGACGCACACATCGCGCTGTCTGCGCGATGCTGCGGTTCTGGACTGGAAGAAAACTGCGCCGCATCTTTCCGGCGGCGTTGCGACGGGGGGTATGTCAGCGGAAAGTCTGCTGTTGCTGTATTCCGAAGGCTTTCCGGTGGATGTGTTCGGTTCTGCGAAAGCGGATGTGCCGGGGCTGCTGAAGACCGTCATGCCGGTTCATGAGGCTGAAAGTCTGCTCCTGCGGCGTCTGCCGGTTGTGGCGCAGGCGCGGAATGGCGTTATGGCGCAGGGCATCCGGGCGTTTCTGGCGGATCGTCCGGTTGCGGATATTCCCGGTGTGACGGCGTCCACTCGGCTGCTGGTGCTGGCGGGTCATGATACGAATCAGGATGCCATGGCGGCGATTTTCGGGCTGTCCTGGGCGTTTGCCGATCAGCCGGACAGTACGGCACCGGATACGGTTCTGGCGTTCGAGCGGTGGCGTTATCCGGACCGTCATGTGGAGGTCAAAGTGCGGATTTTCCATCAGTCGCTGGAGGAACTGCGGGCAGGGCAGGCGTCTGGGGTGGAGCGTTCGATGCAGACACTTGAGCCGCACAATCCGATCCTTCCCTGAGGCCAGCATTTTATAAAAAAAGCCCGACTGTTACCAGCCGGGCTTTTTCATGTTGTCCGTGCGGACGTGGCGCGGATCAGTGCGTCCAGTCAGCCGGAACCTTGCCACCATTCTTGGCCAGCTCGGCATAGACCTGCTTGATGAGCCAGACGTTCATCGTCGCGGTGTCGTCCGTGCTGCCCGAATAATGCAGCTCACCGGCCAGTTCCTTGCGGGACTGGAGCGAGCTGTCGAGACCGAGCAGCTTCAGGAGATCCACGATGGAGGTCTTGTAGTTCAGCGGCTGACCAGCCTTGGCTGCCAGACCGGACAGAACGACATCGACGTCCACCGGTGCAGCTGTCTGGGAGGCAGCGGCTGCTGCAGGAGCGGCCGGTGCGGCTGCATCTGCCGCGGCCGGAGCTGCGGAGGTGGCCGGGGTGGCTGCTTCGGCATGGCCAAAGATCTTGGACATGATCGTGCTGAAAAGACCCATGAGTGTAACTCCTGTTGATTAAGGAAATCCGGAAGGGGGCGGCACTGGAGTATCGCCCTTCCTGATCCGCCTCGTCTTAGTAGCGGTATTCTTCGTGCTTGAACGGACCATTGACTGGAACGTCGATGTAGTCCGCCTGTTTCTGTGACATTTTGGAAAGTTCTGCGCCGACCTTTGCGAGGTGCAGGGCAGCGACCTTTTCGTCCAGGGCCTTCGGTAGGGTGTAGACCTTGACTTCGTACTGGCCCGGCTTTGCCGTCCACAGTTCGATCTGTGCCAGGGTCTGGTTGGTGAAGGATGCGGACATCACAAAGGACGGGTGGCCCGTTGCGTTACCCAGGTTCACCAGACGGCCTTCGGACAGAAGGATGATGCGGCGGTTCGGAGCCAGCTCGATCTCGTCGACCTGCGGCTTGATGTTGTTCCAGCGATAGTTGCGCAGGGCTTCGACCTGAATTTCGCTGTCGAAGTGACCGATGTTGCAGACGATCGCACGGTCCTTCATCTCACGCATGTGGTCGATCGTGATGATGTCCACGTTGCCCGTGCAGGTGACGAAAATGTCGCCGCGCGGTGCTGCGTTTTCCATCGTGACGACTTCATAGCCTTCCATGGCGGCCTGAAGGGCACAGATCGGATCGACTTCGGTCACGAGCACGCGGCAGCCTGCGTTGCGCAGGGAAGCGGCGGAACCCTTGCCGACGTCACCGTAACCGGCGACCACGGCGACCTTGCCAGCCATCATGACGTCCGTGCCGCGACGGATCGCGTCCACGAGGCTCTCACGGCAGCCATACAGGTTGTCGAACTTGGACTTGGTGACGCTGTCGTTCACGTTAATGGCCGGAACCTTCAGCGTGCCCTTCTTGGACATTTCCCACAGACGATGCACGCCCGTCGTCGTCTCTTCGGACAGTCCACGGACATCCTTGAGAAGCTCGGGGTACTTGTCATGCATCATGATGGTGAGGTCGCCACCATCATCGAGGATCATGTTCGGCGTCCAGCCATCGGGACCATGGATGGTCTGCTCGATGCACCAGTTGAACTCCTCTTCCGTCAGGCCCTTCCAGGCGAAGACGGGGATGTTCGCTGCGGCGATGGCGGCTGCGGCGTGATCCTGTGTGGAGAAAATGTTGCATGAGGACCAGCGGACCGTTGCGCCGAGAGCCGGCAGCGTCTCGATCAGCACGGCGGTCTGGATGGTCATGTGCAGACAGCCGGCGATGCGTGCACCCTTGAGCGGCTGTGTGTCCTTGTACTCTTCGCGAAGAGCCATCAGGCCCGGCATTTCGCCTTCGGCGATGGAGATTTCCTTGCGGCCCCAGTCTGCCAGAGTAATGTCGCGAACCTTGTAATCCTGCGTCGTCATGAAATGGCCCTTGCTGCCCATCTTTGGATGGTTGCCTGTATAAAGGCTTGGCGGACCCGCGGAAAGGGCGGGCCCGGCAATAGGCCTGTACGTCTTATTCCGGCGACGAGGTCTGCGGTGTCGCGTCAGTCGCAGCAGATGTCTTCTTGTGCGTGTGCTGATGCTTGCCGGAAAGCTTGTGCACGTCCTTCTGGTTCGACGGGACCGGGCCGGTTTCGCTTGTCGTGCGGCTCATGGTGCCCGGTGCGTTCGGCGGGGGCTGGTCCGGCTGTTCCATAATGGTGTGCGGGTTGGTCGGCAGACGGTTGTTCGGCTGGTCGATGGTAGAGTTCTGTGCCTTCTGCACAGCCGAGGTCGAGGTCTGCGTCTGGTCATTGCTGGGCGCGCTGACGGCCTGGGCCCTCACGGACGGAGCGGCGACTGCGGTGCCGAGCAGGAGGCTGGCGGCGAAGAATGATGTGCGGAGACGAATGGACATGAACGTTCCTTCCCTGAGGGGAGGTCCCCTGTGACAGGGGCTCACTCATTGCGGAGTAAGGCAGATAACCCTTGATTACGGGTGAAGTTGCATTGAAGAGCGCTCACATTTACGCAAGCAGGGGTATATTGCGTCACTGCGCCGGGCGTGCGAGAAGCCGGACTGAGTTTGTCCCCAGTCGTTTCTGTCGAAGCTGCATGCCGGTTCTGCCGGTCCTGAACCCCCTGAGAGCAGGAGGATGTCGTGTCAGAGAGCACTGCCTACAACTTCCCCTTCACGGTTCTGGATCCTGACCATCAGGAAACAGGGGCACCCGCATTCGCAAACGGGCTGGTCTGGGCGGTTCATGCTGTCCCGGGGCAGGAGCTGCGTACGCTCGGATCGGCTGAGGTCGAGGCGCTTCTGGCGCCGGAGCGTCCTGTCGAGAGTGATGGCTGGTACTGGCTGCATTTCGATACGGTGCACAGTTCGGCGCGCGGTTATGTCGCGCATCTGCCGGATCTGCCTGAAGATGTCTGTGCGATGTTGGCCGAGACGGAATATGGCATTGCACTCGAGGCGTTCGGCGATCTGATCTGGGGCGCACTGCCAGCTTTTGACGATGCGTTGTCCGAAGAGGACCGGGACATCTGCGCCTGGCGGTTTGCGATGCGGCCGGATCTGCTGATCACGACGCGGCGCAATCCCATTCCGGTTCTGGGCGCGGCCTATCGTTCGCTCAAGCCGGACCAGATTCCCCGGACGCCTGCGGGGATTATTGATCGCGCTTTGCGTGAGTTTACGGGAACGGTGCGGCGGCAACTCGGGCATCTGGATGACGAGCTGGACCGGGCGGAAGATGTCCTGCTGCTGATCGAGCATCGCTCCGATCTGGGACATCTGGGTAGCATTGTCGGTAAGGTGCGCCGTCGTGCGACCGAGCTGCGCCGGGTGGTGACGCCGATTGACCGTGTTCTGAAAGACGAGGATCTGGATCTTCCGGACTGGGCCGAGGACGAATTGCGGGATCGGGCCGAGCGGCAGGTTCATGCGGCGCTGGACGATCTGATCGCGCTTCAGGACCGTGCGCGGTCCTTGCAGGACGAGCTTGGGTCCAATCAGGCGGAAGAGACCAACCGGCGTCTGTATATCGTCTCGGTCGGGACCACGTTGATGCTGCCCGCGACATTCGTGACCGGATTCTTCGGCATGAATACTGGCGGGATGTTTCTGGCGCAGGGACAGATGGGGACCGTGGAAGCGGGCATTGTCTGTTTCGTCTTCATGACCGTGACGTTTCTGTTCATGAAGATTGCGCGTCTGCTCTGATTTTTCGGCTAAGAGCTGCTCCAAAAGAAAAACCCCCCGTGCGAGGCACGGGGGGTTTTCTGTGTCACAGGGACTGATCCGGGAAGGATCAGACGTTCTGCGGCTTGCGGGAGTTTGCGGCGGCAACAGCCTTGCCCCACTCCACGAGGGTCTTGGTGCAGTCCGTGCGATCGAGCTTGCACTCGATGAGCGTCGGGCCACGGGTGTTCTTCTTGGCCTTGGCGATGGCATCGGCCAGTTCTGCACCCGTCGTGGCATGCAGGCCGAGACCGTACTTGCCGCTTTCTTCGCCCGGGACACCCTGGTTGAAGCACTGCATCAGAGCTGCGTAATCCCAGTTCTGGATGTAGTTGTACGGGCCGTCATGGATGGCGATTTCGATGACGTAGCCGTGGTTGTTCACCAGGAAGATGATGACCGGCAGTTCGTAGCGGACCATCTGGGCCACTTCCTGCGCCGTCAGCTGGAAGGAACCGTCACCGACCATGAGAACGTGCTTGCGATCCGGCGAACCGGTTGCATTGCCAAACATGGACGGAACGGACCAGCCGATGTGACCCCACTGCATTTCCGTCTCGACTTTTGCACCTTCGGGAAGATGCATGCGCATGGCGTTGAACCATGAGTCGCCGGTCTCGGCGAAGAGGGTGGTGTTGCCGTCGACCAGTTCGTTGATCTGGCGGGTCATTTCGTCGTTGGACAGCGGCTTTGCCGGGTCGGCCTTCGGCAGCATGACGGGCTTGTATTCGCCGGCCAGGGCTGCAGACTTCTTCGGAGCCTTCTCGGTCAGGGCCTTGACGAATTCCTTGAGACGGAAGCCGTCGAAGGTCTTGCCGTTGACGGTGACGCGCTCGGGATCAACTTCGAGAACCTTTTCGCCACGGACAATGCTCTTCCAGCCGCCCGAGGAGTAGTCGTTCCAGACCGGTGCCAGGCAGATGACCGCATCGGCGCCTTCGATGATTTCCTGTGCGCCCGGGCTGCTGACGTCACCCCAGTACACGCCACGGAAGCCGGGGTGCGTTTCGGGAAAGTAGCTCTTTGCAGCGGCCATAACCGTAACGGGGCAGCCGAGCTTGTCAGCCAGTTCGACCGTTTCCGTGAGGGCTTCCGAAGCGCGCAGCTTGGTGCCGACCAGAATGGCGACCTTGTTGGCCTTGTTGAGGAAGCTCAGGCTCTCGTCCAGAGCGGCCTTCAGGCTGGCTTCGTCAGGACGCGGATAGGCGTGCAGAGACGAGACCGGACCCGGACGGACGCAGGGAGCGGCCGAGACGTTACAGGCGATTTCAAGATAGGCCGGCTTCTTCTCGCGCAGCATCGTGCGGATGACGTGGTCGATCTTGGCCGGGGCGGTCTCGGCAGAGGTGATGCTTTCGGCGGCACAGGTGACGTGCTTCGCCATTTCCATCTGGTAGCTGTATTCCGTCGTGCCGATCGTGTGGTGCAGGACGTGGCCCGAACCGTGATCGTTGGAGTTCGGAGCACCCGAAATCACGAGGATCGGCAGGTTCTCGGCATAGGCTCCGCCGAGGCCGTTCATGGCGGAGATGGCACCGACACTGAAGGTGATGACGGCAGCAGCCGCACCGTTGGCACGGGCATAGCCTTCGGCGGCGAAGCTGCAATTCAGCTCGTTGCAGTCATAGATCTGCTTCGTGCCGCCCTGTTCGATCAGTTGGTCGAGCAGAACGAGGTTGTAGTCACCTGCGACGGCGAAATGATGCTTCAGGCCGATCTGTGTGAGTCGTTCGGCAAGATAATGTCCGACAGTATAAGTCATGGTTTCAGTACCTCAGGAGCCATAGGGACGATCAGATGACTGGATGATCTGCCGTGCAGACAGGACCATGCAGTCATCCGACCGAAAGGAGGCGGATGACAGGTTACGGGATACGGAACCGTCTGACCGTTTGCCGGGATTGGAAAATCCGGGCGCGCAGCCTCCGGTGGGTCCGGCGGACCTTCGCAGCCAGTGGGGAAAACAGCGATGTGGAGAAGGAACCTGACCGACCTGCATGTCCGGAAAAGCGTCTGAGCCCATCCGGAGTTTGCGGGTGGGTGTCTGGAACAGGGCTTTTAAAGGTAACGTACCGTCAGGGGACCGTGAAAAACCGGGATTTTCAGGATAGCGATTTTCTGTCGTTAAATAACGGGTAGTATAACAGAATAAACGGCCCGTTCCGTCATGACGGACCCCAGAAACGGCAAGAAAATAACCCCTTGGTGACATATCTTCCCATCACAGCCGGAAAACAGACCGGCTTCGTATGAAATAACTGCCTGTTCCAGACACAGGAATGTTTAGAACAAAAATCCTGTCTGTGAAGGACATCGATCAAACATTACAATTAATTGAAAAAACCCTTTCTCATGAAGGGGAATTGAATACAGCCTGAACAGTTCCGCAAACCGGATGAGGACCACAAAGGTCTTGTTGCGCTATTTCAGGTGAAGGAAACCAGCAGAACACCCCCGATGGCCATGGCGGCTCCCAGAAGACGGGGAAGGGACAGGGCGTGCTGTTTCAGGCCGAGCAGGCCGTAATGGTCCAGAATAAGGGACAGGCAGACGGCGCAGGTCAGGGTAATGACCGTGAAGGCGGCCGAACCCGTCTGCCGGGTGGCAATCGATCCGGCGACGACGAACATCAGATTGCACAGACCGCCGGTCCATGCCCACCAGGGGACATGCTGGAGTCGCGTCATGAGGGGCTGGGCAGCGGTTGTGCTGTCGGTCGGCAGGAAGGCGAAGAGGCAGGCCAGTCCGCTCAGGGCGACGGCGTAGACGGTCAGGATGGTCAGGCCGGGCCCGAGAGCCTTGTTGAGCCCGGTATTGGCAGCGGATTGAAGCGGATTGCTGAGGCCTGCAAAAACAGGCAGGAGCCAGATCAGGATTTTCATTCCTGAGGAAGCCGGATCATGCGGTCTTCTCGGGCTGAACAATAAAGCGCTTCCATCAGTTTCTGGTCGCGCAGGCCTTCTTCGCCAGATGTCAGGGGGGTCTCATCCTTCAGAATGCACTGGGCAAAATGATCGATTTCAAGGGTGAACTGGTTAGCCGGGGGAATATGCCACTCGGTGACGGCGGGGTGCCCTTCGTTTTCGCGCGAGATGCGGAGTCTGTGGCCCTGATAGGCGAAGGCGTTTTCCAGTTCGATCGCACCCTTTTCCAGCCGGATGCTGAGTTTGCGGACGATGGAAGCGCCATAGCTGGTGGCGCAGTTGGCGATCACTCCGGAAGGAAAGCGCATCATGAAGGAGAAGGTCTCGTCTACATTGGCAAAGCGGGGATCATCCGCCGGACTGACCATCCGGGCAAAAAGCTCGACAGGTTCTTCGCCCAGAAGATTGCGTGTGCCGTTCAGGCAGTAGAGACCGATATCGGGCAGGGCGCCTCCGCCGGCGACAGGCGCTTTCAGCCGCCAGTGGGAGGCATCGGTTTCCACCTGTGTGTTGACCGCCTCGACGAGCTTGGGTTTGCCCAGCTCTCCGCTGCGGACGAGTTTGATGACGGCGCGGTTGAAGGGCTCGAAATGGCAGCGATAGGCAATCATCAGCTTCACGCCGGCCTGTTTGCAGGCAGCAATCATGCGCTCGGCTTCCTGCACCGTATTGCTCATCGGCTTTTCACACAGGATATGTTTTCCAGCGGCAGCCAGGGCTTCCACCTGATCGACATGCATGGCGTTTGGCGTGGCCACATAGACGGCCTGGATGTCCGGACGGTCTGCAAGGCGATGGATTTCGTCATAGGTAAAAATGGACGAGGACGGGATGCCGTATTCCTGCGCGATGGTCTGGGCCTTTTCCTTCCGGCCGGAAATGAGAGCGACGGGTCGGGCCGTGCGGCTTTCCACAAGAGCGGGAAGGATCTGCCCTACGCTCAGTCGGCCCAGCCCCATGACGGCAAAGCCAACCCGTTCATCAGGCGGCAGAACCGGGGAGGAACCGGTATCCGTGTGTTCCGTGTTACCGCTTCCGCTGCCGAAGACCACCTTTCCGTTTTCAAGGCGTCCGGTATCTGCCTCGGAGGGTGAGGCAGGGTGGCTGCTGGCGGGCAGGTCTCGCGGCATGACAGGTCCTTGTGGTCTGGCTGTCTGTCATGAACGCCGGGTCGGGCAAACGGCTTCGCAAGGGGCGCGCTGCCATCAGAAATGTGAAAAATCTTTCACACCGTTGCGGGTTCGGTTGCGGCCTCGCGATGAGCGACGAAAGAAACAGGTGGAGTGTCGATCTGCCATGTCAGGGAAACCGGGGCGGAATTTCCAGGCATGAGTTGACCGATCTGTTTCAGGGCGGCCGTGTTCAGGAACAGGGGAAGATCTTTGTCTTCGAAACGGAGGATGAAACCTTCATGGAGTGTTGGCAGCGGAAGGAGATCCTGTGCCTCGTTTTCCAGCCTTATGGCATGATGTGCCGTAAGGATCAGGGACAGTCCACGCAGCATTTCTATCGTCATGGGGAAGAAGGTTTCCCATGCCTGAGGGGCAGGGGCAGCATAGTCTACCCTGTTTTGTCCTGAAGGTACGCTTCTCAGATAGGTTCCGGTTTTTGGAACGAGAAAGATGACCTGGTTATGGGAAAGCTCCTGCATTTCCAGCTCAGGAAAAGGGCGGGGCATGGAGATGCGTTTTTCCATAACCGGATGACAGGGAAGCTGGAAAGGGACAGGAACAACGGCGTTGAGACCGGGAAGGCGGCCGGGCTGGAACGGGTTGTGTGAGAAAGTGTCCGTTAGGGGGTTATGGTCTAGCATCCAGCCGTGCCAGTCCATGAACCACAGGCGAAGTGTCGGAATGGTCTCAGTCATCATGTCTCCGAAGGGTGCTTGGTGAGAGCCAGGCATTTCTTCATGACGCCGGGCAGTGCGGCGCGTTTGCCTGAACGGAACGTGCCGAAAGAGGAATCGATCCCTGCATTATGGCCCTGCGGAAGACAAGCCTCGTAGACCGTGAGGTACAGGGTGAAATGGGTAAAGACGTGACGGATCTCGCCCCTACCGACCCAGTCGGTCAGGCAGGGAGCGTGGGCAAGGGCTTCCTCTTCGGTCCAGGGCCTGCTGCGCCACTCGGTCCCGGGAAGCTCGTCCATGCTGCCCAGCAAACCGGTTGGCGGGCGTGTGCGCAGGAGGATCTGGCCGTTTTGGTCATGAAGAAGAAAATGCGCGCCGTAACGGGTGGGGCGGGCCTGTTTGGGCTGTTTGGCCGGAAGCTGTGCTGCGATACCGCGGGCATGGGCGATGCAGGATGTCTGCCAGGGGCAGGTCAGGCAGGCGGGGTTGCGCGGGGTGCAGATCGTGGCGCCAAGGTCGAACAGGGCCTGTGCGAAATCGGACGGACGGCTCTGGGCGACAGGATCGTTGTTCAGGAGCGCAGCCTGTCGGGCAAGGAGCGGGCGTGAGGCTGGCAGAGGATCTTCTGTGGCATTCAGGCGGGCTGTGACGCGCTCGACATTGCCATCAACGGGGACGACGGGGCGTCCGAAGGCGATGGCGGCGATGGCGCGGGCCGTGTAGGCGCCGATTCCGGGAAGCGTTAGCAGCTCTTCGACCGTATCGGGGAAACCGCCACGTTCGGAGACGCGTTTTGCACAGGAATGGAGATTGCGGGCGCGGGCGTAGTAGCCAAGGCCGGCCCAGAGGCGCAGGACGTCTTCGAGCGGTGCGGCTGCAAGGTCCTGAACCGTCGGGTAATGCGTGAGAAAGCGCTCGTAATAGGCTATGACGGCCTTGACGGTTGTCTGCTGGAGCATGATCTCGCTCAGCCAGATGGCGTACGGGTCCGGGCGATGGCCGGGGAGGCTGCGCCATGGCAGGACGCGGCGGTGGTGGTCGTACCAGCGCAGCAGGGCGGATGCATCAGGAGTCACGGGGACGGATATGACGAAGGATCGCGGTTCGGACAAGCGCCCCTCAAGAAAGAAACCCGTATCGGAGCCCGATGGCTGGGTGCCGTCAAACCGGAACTGGACGCCGCGGCGCTCGGGGACGAAGCAGATCGGGACGTTCGTTCAGGGCCTGACTCAGCCTGTTTTCAAAAAGAAGCCGCCCGTGCTGGCACGTCTGATGATGGACTGGGTGGACTTCGTGGGACCGCGTCTGGCCAAGCAGACCGAGCCGCGACGTCTTTCTGCGGGGACGCTGACCCTGGCGTGTTCGGGGCCGATCGCCATGGAATTGCAGCATCTGGCGCCCCAGATCATCGAACGCATCAATGTAGCCTGCGGGCTACGGGGGGAATACGAAATCGAGCGGCTGAAGATTGTTCAGGATCTGGTGGCGTTCGAACGGCCGACACCGAAGCGCCCGAAACCAGTACAGATCGAAGTGCCGGATATTGAAGACGAGGAGCTTCGTCTGGCGCTTGAAAACCTGGGTGGACATCTGGGGGCACGGCGCAAGCGAAGGTGACGGAAGTGTTTCACGTGAAACAAGTTGTTTCGTCATGGGAAAGCCACCTTCCCACGCGATCTGATAATGCCGATATGGGAAAATGATCAGGCTTTCCCACAGGAGACTTGCCATGACCTTTGCACACAGACCGGCCGCAGCGCTGATGCTGACCCTGCTGGCGTCCACGATTTCCCTTCCTGCCTTCGCCCAGCATGGCGGTGGACCCGGCGGTGGTGGAGGCGGTGGCTTCCATGGCGGCGGTGGCATGGGAGGTGGCGGTTTCCACGGTGGGGGCATGGGCCCCGGTGGAATGGGCGGTGGTTTCCGCGGCGGCATGGGTGGCGGCGGATTCCGTGGTGGTCCTGGTGGCGGCTATCGCGGTGGCTGGGGCGGTGGACGTCCAGGCTGGGGTTTCCGTGGCGGCGGCTGGGGTGGCCCGCGCTTTGGTGGCTGGGGTTATCCGGGCTGGGGTGGCTGGAACGGCTGGGGCGGTCCGGGCTGGTTCGGTTATGGCTGGGGTATGCCGGGCTGGGGCGGCGGCTGGGGCTGGGGCGGATGGGGCCTTGGCGTCGGTCTTGGCATGGCGGCCGGAATGGCTGTGGCCTCGCCTTATGGCTATGGCGGCTACAGCGGTTATGGATATGCGCCGGGCTATGCTCCCGGTTATTACGCCGCACCGTCCTATTCGGGTGTGCCGCCTTACACCTGGGGATACTGATCGAAAAAAAGCCGCCGGAGTCCGGGACTTCGGCGGCTTTTTCATATCCGGAGCTTTGACGTTCCGGTCAGCCCGTCACGAAATCCTTCGCGTGATAACCCTGCGCAAAGAGATGCGCGCGCAGGCTGGCGAAGTTGATCTGCGTGGAAATGATGCGGCGGACATTGGGTTTGGCATGGAAGGCCAGACCGAGCCCGGCGCTGGCGAGCATCGGAATGTCGTTGGCACCATCGCCGGTGGTCAGGGCTGCACGAAGCTGCACGCCGCGCTCTGCGGTCAGACGTTCGAGGTGGTCGCGCTTGGCGTCGGGGCCGAGGATCGGGCCGGCGAGGCGGCCGGTGATCTTGCCGTCCTCGATTTCCAGCGCATTGCCGTAATTCTCATCGAAGCCGCAGAGTTCGGCCACGCGCTGGGTGAACCATGTGAAACCGCCGGACACGAGGGCCGTGCGGCCGTTGTGTTTGCGCATGGTCTGCACGAGTTCGCGCGCGCCTTCGGTCAGTGTGACGGAAGCCCAGACGTCTTCAAGGACGGAGGCCGGTTTTCCGGCCAGAAGCGCCACGCGCTGCTCAAGGGCTGTTTCGAAATCCAGCTCACCGTTCATCGAGGCACGGGTAATGGCGGCGACGTCTTCGCCACAACCCAGCAGATCCGCCAGTTCGTCGAGCGTCTCGCCCGTGACGATGGTGCTGTCCATGTCGGCGACGAGGACGGCCCGGCGGCGGCCGCGCGTTTTCAGAAGCAGGGCATCGACGCGATAGGGCGCGAGGGTTGCGCGGATGGTGGCGGCGCTGGCCGAGCCGGGACGCGGCGGCGGGCAGGGAATGTCCACCGCTTCGCCCGGCGACAGGACGATCGGGGCATTACCCTTGACGAGCGTGCGGGCCACGTCGATGGCCTCGGGTTTGAGGGGGCCGGATTTCCGGTCAGCGATAAGGGTCAGGACGGCAGGAAGGGACATGGGATCTCGTAACGGTCCGGCACGTGTGGCAGGAGGGGAGGAATGAACGTCCCGAAGACGACAGAAGCAAAAACTGCGATCATTGTGGCTGGACCGACGTGCTCCGGCAAGTCGGCACTGGCGCTCGACCTTGCCCGGACCTTTGGCGGCACGGTCATCAATGCGGATTCCATGCAGGTCTATCGTGATCTGCACATCCTCACAGCCAGGCCTGACGCGGCCGACGAAGCCGCTGTGCCGCACCGGCTTTACGGCGTTCTGGACGCGGCCGTGCCGGGGAGTGTGGCCTGGTGGCGGTCCGAGGCGCTGCGGGAGATGGACGCGGCCTGGGCTGAGGGACGCATGCCGATCCTGTGTGGCGGGACGGGGATGTATCTGCGGGCGCTGACAGATGGTCTGGTGGAAGTGCCGGACCCTGGCGATGCGGCGCGGACCGAAGCGCGGAGGCTGGCGGAGGAAATCGGGCCGGAGGCGCTGCATGCGCGGCTGATGCAGGTTGATCCGGAGACAGCATCGGGTCTGCGTCCGAATGATACGCAGCGGATTTCGCGGGCCTGGGAGGTCTGGACGGGGACGGGGCATGGGCTGGCCTGGTGGCGATCGCAGCCGGGTCTTCCGCCTGCGCCCTGCCGGTTTGTGTCCGTGCGACTGGACCCGGAGCGGGAGGGGCTGCGCCGGGCGATCGATTCCAGATTCGGGCAGATGCTGGAGGCCGGGGCTCTTGAAGAAGTGTCCGCTCTGCTGGAGCGGGGGCTCGATCCGGTTCTGCCTGCCATGCGTGCGCATGGGGTGCCCGAACTGGCGGCCGTTCTGCGGGGGGAGGTCCCGCTTGAGGAAGCGCGGAAATCCGCCGTCCTTGCCATCGGGCGCTATACGCGGCGGCAGGCGACCTGGTTCCGGCATCATGCGCTGGGAAAGGGGGATGATGGGATGATTTCGTTGCGCAGATATACCCATTCTGCGCAAGAATCGGAAAGTCAGTATGAAAAAATAGAGAACTTTATATCTGAACGAGTTGACGCCGCTGCGCGGGCGTCCTAAATCCCGCCGCTCATACCTTGGGAGGAAACGGTGACGGCTGCTGAAAGAGACGCAGGAACAGGCAATGAGGCGCTGAATGGCGCGGAGGTGCTTCTGCGCGTTCTCGATGAAGAGGGTGTGGAGGTCATATTCGGATATCCGGGTGGGGCTGTCCTTCCGATTTACGATGCTCTCTTCAAGCAGGACCGTATCCGCCATGTGCTTGTCCGCCATGAACAGGCTGCCGTTCACGCTGCCGAGGCCTATGCGCGTTCGACGGGCAAGGTCGGTGTGGTGCTGGTGACATCGGGTCCGGGGGCAACCAATGCCGTGACCGGGCTGGTGGATGCGCTGATGGATTCCATTCCGCTCGTCTGCCTGTCGGGTCAGGTGCCGACCAAGCTGATCGGCAATGATGCGTTCCAGGAAGCTGATACAACGGGCATCACGCGACCTGCCACGAAGCACAACTATCTCGTGCGGGAGCCGGGCACGCTGGCGCAGACCGTGCGCGAGGCGTTCGAAGTTGCGCGTTCGGGCCGTCCGGGGCCGGTTCTGGTGGATCTGCCCAAGGACATCACGGTCGGCAAGGCACCGCTGACGAAGCCTGCGCTGTCTCGCCTGCAGCGTCTGAGTCATCAAGGTGGCCCGGATGCAGAGGCGATCGCGCGGACCGTCGAGGCGATGAAAACGGCCAAGCGTCCGCTGCTCTATACGGGTGGTGGCATCATCAATTCCGGGCCGGAAGCGTCGGAGCTGCTGCGTCGTCTGGCGCGCAAGACCGGTTTCCCGGTCACGTCCACGCTGATGGGGCTGGGGGCGTTTCCGTCTCCCGATCCGCAGTTCCTCGGCATGCTGGGAATGCATGGCTCGGTCGAGGCCAACATGGCCACGCATGGCTGTGACCTGCTGATCGCACTGGGTTCGCGCTTCGATGACCGTGTGACGGGGCGTGTGGATGCGTTCTCGCCCAATTCGTTCAAGGTTCACGCCGATATCGACCCGAGCCAGATCGACAAGATCGTGCCGGTGGATGTGCGGATCGAAGGCGATGTGCGCGATACGCTCAAAGCACTGCTGGAAGCCTGGGGCGATACGCCGGCGCCGGATCTGTCCACCTGGTGGAACCAGATCGCGTCCTGGCGCAGTGTGGATGGCTTCGGCTTCACGCAGGACATGGACCCGTCGGCCATTATCCGTCCGCAGCATGCCATCCGCCGTCTGTACGAGCTTGCGAAGGAGACGGGGCGTGACACGTTCGTATCCACCGAGGTCGGGCAGCACCAGATGTGGGCGGCCCAGCACTTCCAGTTCGACAAGCCGAACCGCTGGCTGACGTCGGGTGGTCTGGGGACGATGGGCTACGGTCTGCCGGCGGCTGTGGGTGCGCAGGTGGCCCATCCGGATGCACTGGTGATCGATATCGCCGGTGAGGCGTCCACGCTCATGAATATCCAGGAACTGGGGACGATTGCGCAGTATCGCCTGCCGGTGAAAATCTTCATCCTGAACAACCACTACATGGGCATGGTCCGTCAGTGGCAGGAACTGCTTCACGGGTCGCGCTATTCGCAGTCCTACAGCGAGGCGCTGCCGGACTTCGTAAAGCTCGCTGAAGCCTTCCATGCAACCGGGATGCGGGCGACGCATGTGGGTGAGCTGGATGACGTGATCCGCCGGATGCTGGAGCATGACGGTCCGGTCGTGGCTGATATCTGCGTGGCGGAAGGCGAGAACTGCTATCCGATGATCCCGTCGGGTGCGGCCCATAACCAGATGCTGCTGGGTCCAGATCAGGATTCCGAAGCGGCGGGACTGACCGAAGAAGGAAAGATGCTGGTCTGATGACGGAGACTATCCAACATTCGGTCATCTCGGTTCTGATCGAGGACGAGAGTGGCGCGCTGGCCCGCGTTGTGGGCCTGTTTTCCGGCCGCGGCTACAACATCGAGAGCCTGACCGTGGCGCTTGTGGATGCGGAGCAGAAGCTCTCACGCATTACGGTGCTGACGTCGGGCACACCGATGGTGATCCAGCAGATCAAGGCGCAGCTCAAGCGCCTGATTCCGGTGCATGATGTCTGCGACCTGACGCAGGAAGGCCCGTATGTGGGCCGCGAGCTTGCGCTGGTGAAGATCGTCTCGTCCGGCGAGCGCCGGACGGAGGCCCTGCGCATTGCGGATTCGTTCCGTGCGCGCCCCGTCGATACGACGGCCACGAGTTTCGTGTTCGAGCTGACGGGGTCTCCCGAAAAGATCGACGCGTTCATCGAGTTGATGCGCCCCCTTGGCCTGGCCGAGGTTTCGCGCACCGGGATTGCTGCCATCGGGCGCGGTCCTTCTGTCTTTCACCTTAAAAAGGAGCCTGTCTGATGCGGGTGTATTACGATCGCGATGCCGATCTGAATCTGATCAAGAGCAAGAAAGTCGCGATCATCGGCTATGGTAGCCAGGGTCACGCACACGCCAACAACCTCAAGGACAGCGGCGTTTCCGACATCGTCATCGGCCTGCGTCCGACCTCTTCCGCCGTGAAGAAGGCTGAGGAAGCCGGTTTCAAGGTGATGGAGCCGGGCGAGGCTGCTGCCTGGGCCGATGTTGTCATGGTTCTGACGCCAGATGAAGGCCAGGGCGCGCTGTACAAGGAAAGCCTTGAGAAGAACCTGAAGCAGGGCGCTGCCCTTGCCTTCGCTCATGGTCTGTCCATCCACTTCCGCATCATCGAAGCCCGTCCGGACCTGGACGTGTTCCTGATCGCGCCGAAGGGCCCGGGCCATACGGTCCGTTCCGAATACCTGCGTGGTGGTGGCGTGCCGTCCCTCGTGGCCGTGGCTCAGAACGCTTCGGGCAATGCACTCGAAATCGCGCTGTCCTATGCGTCCGCAAATGGCGGCGGCCGTGCAGGCATCATCGAGACGACCTTCAAGGAAGAAGTCGAAACCGATCTGTTCGGTGAGCAGGCTGTCCTGTGCGGTGGTCTCGTCGACCTGATCCGCGCCGGCTTCGAGACGCTGGTCGAAGGCGGTTATGCGCCGGAGATGGCCTATTTCGAGTGCCTGCACGAAATGAAGCTGATCGTGGACTTGATCTACGAAGGCGGCATTGCGAACATGAACTACTCCATCTCCAACACCGCCGAGTACGGCGAGTATGTCACGGGTCCGCGCATCATCACGCCGGAAACGAAGGCCGAGATGAAGCGCGTTCTGACGGACATCCAGGACGGTACGTTCGTTCGCAACTTCATCCTTGAGAACCAGTCCGGCGGCGTTGGCTTCAAGGCCATCCGCGCCCGCAACGACGCTCACCCGATCGAGAAGACCGGTGAGAAGCTGCGTGCGATGATGCCGTGGATTGCCAAGGGCAAGCTGGTCGACAAGGCCAAGAACTGATCGGACGGATCTGGAGGGCCGGATTCGGTCCTCTGGAACGGAGAAGCCTCAGCTTCTGTCGGGCGTCGGGATTTTCGGGGGATTCGTTCCCTGGAGATCCGGCGCCCGAACTGTATTTGCCATGGGATATTCAAGGTATTTTCGAACGTCAGCCCTGTGTGCAGGAAAGGGAAAACCGCTTTCTCATGCAGTGGGGACATGGGCTGGCAGAGATATGTGACATATTGGGGAATCACCCCATAAAGTGCTTGCATCAGGGGGGAGGGGCCGCTAACTAGCGCGCTTCCTGGCCCAAGGGGGCAATTTTGCCCAACAGGCTGTCTACTGGTTTGGGGGTACGTGATGAACGCACTTGCTCAACTGGGGATGGTATCGGAACTCCCGAGAGATATCCAGAACAGCGCAGCTCACCTCGTTGAGGAAGAGCGCAAGGACTACTTCATTGAGCGTGATGGCGAGCGTTTTGCTGGCAATCACCTGCTGATCGATTTCTGGGACGCCCGGAATCTCGATGATCCCATGCGGATCGATGAAACGCTGTGCGAAGCTGCGGTGGCGGCTGGCGCAACGATCCTGCACAGCCATTTTCACCACTTCACGCCCAATGGTGGCGTGTCCGGCGTGATCGTGCTGGCTGAAAGCCATATCTCGATCCATACGTGGCCGGAACGGAATTATGCGGCTGTGGACGTGTTCATGTGCGGTGCATGTGATCCGAACCTGTCGATCCCGGTGATGCAGCGCCTGTTTCAGGTCGGCCGGATCGAGGTCGACGCCGTGCGGCGTGGCCGCGTGCAGGACAAGGCTGTCAAGGCGGCCTGAACTGACGAAAGGACCGGGCAAAAACCGGTCCTTTTCCAATACAATCCGACAAGGAAACGATGATCCATGGCTGAAACATGGCTCAACGAGACCCTGTACCCGGACTGGGGACAGCGCTTTCTCGTTACGCGTGAGCTCGCACGGGTAAAATCCGACTTCCAGGATGTGGTGGTGTTTGAAAGCTCCAGCCACGGCCGCGTGCTGGTTCTGGACGGTGTCATCCAGATCACCGAGCGTGACGAGTTCGTCTATCAGGAAATGCTGACGCATGTGCCACTGCTGGCGCATCCCTGTGCGAAGCGCGTGCTGATCATCGGTGCGGGTGACGGTGGCGTCCTGCGTCGCGTCCTGCAGCATGACACGGTCGAGAAGGCTGTCATGGTCGAGATCGACGGTGCGGTGATCGACCTGTCCAAGCAGTATCTGCCGGATATTGCCGGTGACGCGTGGAACGACCCGCGGGCCGAAGTCATTGTCGGTGACGGCATCGACTATGTCGCCAAGGCGGCTGACGGCTCCTTCGACGTGATCATCGTCGATAGCACCGATCCGATCGGTGTGGGCGAAGTGCTGTTCACGGACGAGTTTTACAGCAACTGCGCACGCATTCTTTCGGCTGAAGGGCTGATCGTGAACCAGTGCGGCGTGCCGTTCATGCAGGCTGATGAGCTGTATGAGACGAGCCTGCGTCGTGCGAAGTTCTTCCCACATGTGGGGGCGTATGTGGCTGCTGTCCCGACCTATGTCGGCGGGTTCATGACGCTGGGTGTAGCTTCCAAGGGGCAGGCGCCGAACACGCAGACGGTCGAGCAGATCCGCACCCGTGCGGAAGCTGCGAAGATCCTGGGGACGACGCGTTACTGGACGCCGGAAATCCATGTCGGGTCGTTCAACCTGCCGCCCTATATTGCCGAGCATCTTCCCAAAACCGGAAAATGATCGTGTGCCTGCCCCTTCATTAAAGGGGCAGGCAGCTACAGCTGGCTTTTCAGGCTGCTGTTGATCCGTTCCAGAAGCGTTACGAGAATGTCGCGTTCGAGGGGTGTGAACCCCTTGAGTGCCATGTCGGTTAAATGTTCCATAGCAGGAACGATATTCCGGCTTTTCCGCTGACCGTCCGGTGTCAGTGTGACCAGTGTGCTGCGGCGGTCTGTCGGGTCTGGTTCGCGCTGGATCAGGCCGTCGCGCTCCATCCGGGCGAGAAGTGTCGTCATGCCTGGCTGTTCGATATCCGCAAAATCCGCGAGGGCTTTCTGATTGAGGGTCTTTCCGTCCTGCAAAGCCTGCAGCACGGGAAGCTGACCGATCCGCAGGCCTGTCTTTTTGAGTTCGCGTTCCAGCAGGAGCGTGAAGAGCCTGGTGTTGCGCGTGGTCAGGGCGCTGAGCGGAGAAGGGGCAGTCATACGGATTCCGGGGAACGTGTGGATAGAATACATAACATGTTATGTATTTGGATTATGAAAAACCCGGCGGCCCCGTTAGGGCCTGACCGGGCTGGAAAATCAGGGCGCCATTTTGGCCAGGGGAGCGACGCAGCGGTGTTCGCGATAGAGCGTCCACTCATCGCAGACCTGGTTGGGCGGGAAAGTGCAGATGCCGGTTTCGCCGCCAGCGGTCCGGACATCGCCGTGGCGACCACCCTGCTGCGTGCAGTAAACGCTGGCGGGGTTGGGGATGCCGATCAGGCGCTGGCGGGGATTGTGCTGCGGATGTGAGGCACAGGCGGACACCGTGCCGCACAGGAGGGTGATGGCGAGGAGGCGTTTCGTGCTTGAAAGATGCATTGTTCAGGGGGCTCTCTTCTTCAGGAAGCGGACACTGCGTTCCTTGATCTCCAGATCTTTTACAGCTTTTGCAAACACCCCGAAATGCGGGGTCTTGAGGTGCTCTTCGAAGGCAGCGCGGTCGGTATAGACTTCCACGAGAATGACCGTGTCGGCTTCCGTTTCGGGGGACAGGACCGTGAAGCTGTGGCAGCCGGATTCGTCAGCCACGGAGCGCTCGCTGTCATAGGCGCAGGCTTCGAGGAACTTTTCGTATGTCGCAGGTGTGGTCTCGAATTCGGCGATGACCGTCAGTTCGCCAGCCATGACGTTCTCCTTTGCGTGTTGCAGGACAAAAGACCCAACGCATGAGCGATCGTAACGATTGCGGAGTTTTTCGGAAACTGGCAGGATCGAGATGACCGACACGGGAGAGACCAGCCGTCAGGCTGGCGCCGAAGGAGCAACCGCCCCGGAAACTCTCAGGCCAAAGGACCGAGGCGGTCAGGACATTCTGGAGAGAGGTGCGCTGGACGCATCCGCCGACGGGATAGCGATCTCAGGCGAAAGGACAGAAGGGGCGACGTCTTTCCGACCCGTTTTTGCGGGGAGCCGGAGTCGTCTGCATCTTCACGTCTTTAGATAGATTGGTCCGGGGCTTTCCATATGACTGAATCCCTCCAGCGTACTCCTCTTTATGATCTGAATCTGGAACTTGGCGCGAAGATGGTGCCGTTCGCAGGCTTTGAAATGCCGATCCAGTTCCCTGCCGGGCTGATGACCGAGCATCTGCATACGCGCGAAAAAGCCGGTCTGTTTGACGTCTCCCATATGGGCCAGATCCGCATTGCCGCGAAAAGCGGGGATGTGAAGGACGCGGCTGCGGCTCTGGAAACGCTGGTTCCGGCTGATTTCGTCGGGCTTGCTGCCGGGCGTCAGCGTTATGGACTGCTGACCAATGAGGAAGGCGGAATTCTGGATGATCTGATGGTCGCCAATATGGGCAAGGACCTGCTGGTTGTCGTCAATGCGGGCTGTAAGGTTCAGGACGCGGACCGGATCGAGAAGGCGCTGTCCGATCGCTGTGTGGTGACGCGCCAGTTCGACCGTGCGCTCATGGCGCTTCAGGGCCCGGCGGCGGAAGCGGCTCTGGCGCCGCTCTGCCCGGCCGTGAAGGACATGCGCTTCATGGATGTGATCGAGACCGAACTGTCCGGTGTGCCTGTGACGGTGTCGCGCTCCGGTTATACGGGTGAGGACGGGTTCGAGATCGGTTGTGCGGGCGCGGATGCTGACAGGGTCGCACGCGCGATCCTGGCGCAGGCGGATGTGCTGCCGATCGGTCTGGGAGCGCGGGATTCGCTGCGTCTTGAGGCCGGGCTGTGCCTGTATGGCAATGATATTGATGTCACGACCACGCCGGTCGAGGCGGCGCTGGGCTGGGCGATCCAGAAGGCGCGTCGTGAGGGCGGTGTGCGCGAAGGCGGCTATCCGGGTGCGGATGTCGTTCTGAAGCAGACGCGCGATGGCGTGGCGCGCAAGCGTGTTGGTCTGATGGCGGAAGGTCGCGCTCCGGTGCGGGCGGGGGCCAAGCTCTTTGCCGATGCCGAGGGGCAGAAGGAAATTGGAGTGGTTACGTCCGGGGCGTTTGGTCCGAGCGTGAAGGCTCCTGTTGCGATGGGCTATATCGCGTCGGATTATGCGGCGCTGGATACACCCGTCTTTGCGGAACTGCGGGGCAAGTATGTGCCGCTGCATGTGCGGGCGATGCCGTTCGTGGCACCCGGCTTCAAGCGCTGAACTTACAGTCGAACTTCAGATCAGGAAAAAGCAGCAATGACGACCTATTACACGAAGTCCCATGAATGGATCCGCGTCGATGGCGAGCAGGCGACTGTCGGCATCACCGCACACGCTTCTGAAGAGCTGGGCGAACTGGTGTTCGTTGAAGCCAAGGACGAGGGCACGGAAGTCGCCGCTGGTGATGCGGCGGCTGTCGTTGAGTCCGTGAAGGCGGCATCCGACATCTATGCGCCGGTTGCGGGCACGCTGGCCGGCTTCAACGAGGCGCTGTCCGATGATCCGACGCTGGTGGGCAAGGATCCGGAAGGTGAGGGCTGGATTTTCCGGATGACGGTTGCCAACCCGGACGACCTCAAGGGCCTGCTGACGGCCGAACAGTACAAGACCCTCTGAAGGAATACGGGGTCTGCGCTGGCAGGCCCCGTTTTTCTTTAGCCTGCCCGATTTCCGCCACTGCTTTCATGAAATGCCAGAGAACCTGCCTGTGACGACCTTGTGGCCTGCCCAGACCGAAGATTTCAGCTCCCGCCATATTGGCCCGCGCCCTTCCGAAATCGGAGAGATGCTGCGTGTCGTGGGGGCTTCCAGCCTTGATGACCTGATCGACAAGACCATTCCGGCCGCCATTCTCGATCGCGGGGATCACGGGATTGGTGTGGCCCTGACCGAGCAGGATGCACTGGCGCGTCTGCGCCAGATCGCCTCGCGCAATCAGGTTCTGACATCCATGATCGGGCAGGGCTATTACGATACGGTTCTGCCGCCGGTAATCCAGCGCAACATCCTGGAAAATCCGGCCTGGTACACGGCTTACACGCCGTATCAGCCCGAGATCAGTCAGGGCCGTCTTGAGGCGCTGCTGAACTTCCAGACGCTGGTAGTGGATCTGACGGGGCTCGACATCGCCAATGCGTCCCTGCTGGACGAGGGCACAGCCTGTGCGGAAGCCATGGCGCTGGCGCAGCGCGTGGGCAAGTCGAAGGCGACGGCGTTCTTCGTGGATGCCGATACGCATCCGCAGACGATTGCCGTGATCCGCACGCGGGCCGAGCCGCTGGGCTGGGATGTTGTGGTCGGTGATCCGGAAACGGATCTGGATGCGTCCTCCGTGTTTGGCGCGCTGCTGTCCTATCCGGGGTCTTCGGGGCAGGTGCGGGATCCGCGCAAGGTGATCGCGGCGCTGCATGAAAAGGGCGCGATTGCGGCTCTGGCCTGTGATCCGCTGGCTCTGGTTCTGCTGGAAAGCCCGGGCGCGCTGGGCGCGGATATCGCGATTGGCTCCATGCAGCGTTATGGCGTGCCGATGGGGGCCGGTGGTCCACATGCGGCGTTCATGGCGACGCGCGATGCGTTCAAGCGGCACATGCCGGGGCGTCTGGTTGGGGTGTCGCGCGACAGTGCGGGCAAGCCGGCCTATCGTCTGGCGCTTCAGACGCGTGAGCAGCATATCCGCCGCGAAAAGGCGACGTCCAATATCTGCACGGCGCAGGCCCTGCTGGCGATCATCGCGTCCATGTATGCGGTTTATCACGGTCCGGAAGGGCTGAAGGCGATTGCTGCACGCACGCACCGGATGGCGGCGATCCTGTCCGCCGGGCTGAAGGCTCTGGGTGTGACGGTCGAGACGGATGTGTTCTTCGACACCATCACTGTTCAGACTGGCGATGCTGCGCCACAGGTTCTGGCGCGCGCCGTGGCTTCTGGCATCAATCTGCGTGACGCGGGCAATGGCCGGATCGGCATGTCCTGTGACGAGACCACGACGCCGGAGACGGTCCGTGCAGTCTGGGCGGCGTTCGCGGGCGAGGGTGCGGATCTGTCGGCCATCGAGCAGGCGCTGGATGTGGCGGATGCGCTGCCGGAAGCCCTGTCGCGGACGGCACCGCTGCTGACGCATCCGGTGTTCCATGCGCACCGCTCCGAGACGGATCTGCTGCGCTATATGCGTGCGCTGGCGGACAAGGATCTGGCGCTGGACCGGACGATGATCCCGCTGGGCTCGTGTACGATGAAGCTCAATGCGACGGCGGAGATGATCCCCATCACCTGGCCGGAATTTTCGCGGATTCATCCGTTTGCACCCGCCGGTCAGGTTCAGGGTTATGCCGAGCTGTTCGCGTATCTGGAGCGCACGCTCTGTGCGATTTCGGGGTATGACGCCGTGTCGCTTCAGCCGAACTCCGGTGCGCAGGGCGAATATGCGGGGCTTCTGGCGATCCGGGGCTATCACCGCGCTCGCGGCGATGAGAACCGGGATGTCTGCCTGATTCCGGCCTCCGCACACGGGACCAATCCGGCGTCCGCCCAGATGGTCGGGATGCGGGTTGTGGTCGTGGCCTGCGATGAAAACGGCAATGTCGATGTCGAGGATCTGAAGGCGAAGATCGCGCAGCATGACGGGCGCGTGGCGGCCATCATGATCACCTATCCGTCTACGCATGGCGTGTTCGAGGAGCGGATCGTCGAAATTTGTGAACTGGTTCATGCCGCGGGTGGGCAGGTCTATCTGGATGGCGCGAACCTCAATGCGCAGGTCGGGCTGGCGCGGCCGGGGCTGTATGGCGCCGATGTGTCGCATTTCAACCTGCACAAGACGTTCTGCATTCCGCATGGCGGCGGTGGGCCGGGCATGGGTCCGATCGGTGTGGGCAAGCATCTCGCGCCGTATCTGCCGGGACAGCATGGGGTTGCGGTGTCCGCAGCGCCTTATGGCTCGGCATCGATCCTGCCGATTTCTGCCGCTTACATCATGATGATGGGCGATGAGGGGCTGCGTCAGGCCACGACAATGGCGATCCTGAATGCGAACTACATCGCGTCGCGTCTGGAAGGGCATTATCCGGTTCTGTATCGCGGCACGAATGGCTTTACGGCGCATGAATGCATCGTGGATCTGCGTCCGCTGAAGGATGCGGTCGGTGTGACGGTGGACGATATCGCCAAGCGTCTGATTGATCACGGCTTCCACGCACCGACTGTCAGCTTCCCGGTAGCGGGGACGTTCATGATCGAGCCGACGGAATCCGAAGGCAAAGGCGAGCTGGATCGCTTCTGCGATGCGATGATCGCCATCCGTGCGGAAATTGCTGAGGTCGAAGCCGGGCGCGTCGGGATGGAAGACAGCCCGCTGCGGTTTGCGCCGCATACGACGGCGGATCTGGCAGGGGACTGGGAGCGCTCCTACAGCCGTGAGGCAGGATGCTTCCCCGGTGGTGTGGATACGTCGAAATACTGGTCGCCTGTCGGGCGTCTGGACAATGCCTGGGGGGACCGGAACCTTGTCTGTTCCTGCCCGGATATTTCGACCTACGCGGAAGGCTGAAAAGCTTTTTCCAGTTTAATGTTTTGAAAAGGCGTCTTCCTTCGGGAAGGCGCCTTTTTTCTGTCCGGACTCTGATACCCGGCACGGGTTCTTTATCACAAAGGAGTGAGGTATGGTTTCACGTGAAACGCTGCCCGCCTGCATGGAAAACGAGGCAGGGCAGCTCTATCGGATATGAGGAGTTCCATCATGAGCCAAACGGTTCACATCACGGCTGTTGTCACGGTTCCCGCTGAACATGCCGCTGCTGCGGAACAGGCTTTTGCAGCCTGTGTCGTGGAATCCCGCAAGGAAGATGCCTGCCGCCAGTATGTGATCAGCAAGGATATCGAGAAGGCCGGCCGGTTTGTGGCCAATGAGGTCTGGGCTTCGGAAGCCGGGTTTGAGGCCCATCTGGCCGCGCCGCATTTCAAGGTTCTGGGTGAGGCGCTTGCGAAGTGCGGAGCGCAGGCCGACATCATGAAGGTCCAGCCGCTGGATGAAACTGCTGACGCGGCCTGAAATAGCTGTTTGCTTTTTCGTCTGAATATGCCCCATTCGGGCATCGACTGCTTTGCGGAGCAGCCTCTGGAAGACAGGAGAGTCTCTTATGGTTTCGATGGTGACGTTCAAGGTCGACGGGATGTCGTGCAACGGATGTTCGGGCAAATTGCAGTCCGCGCTGTCCAATGTCCCCGGAGTGTCGTCCGCACAGGTGACGCTCGATCCGGGACAGGCTGCCGTTCAGTATGATGAGCAGAAGGTGACGCCGGTGGCGTTGCAGCATGTGGTGGAAGACGTCGGGTTCGACGTCATCGCCTGAAGCGTACCGGAAAGGCCTGTCACCTAGCGATGGTAATGGGGCAGGCCGATCCCTTTGATGAGTGCTGCTGCACGCAGGCTGAAGCCGGCCAGAACGGCGATGGCTGCTGCGAGCGTGGTGTTCAGGCCCAGGGCTGTCAGGGAGACATAGGTTCCTGATGCCAGGGCGACGGCCGTGACATAGAGTTCCGGCCGGATGATGATGGATGGCACGCCTGCCAGCACATCCCGGAAAATACCGCCCATACAGGCACTGACGATGCCCATCAGAGCCGCCGGAATCAGAGGGATTCCGTAGGCCAGCGCCTTGGCTGAGCCGAAGACGCCATAAGCTGCGATCCCAAGCCCGTCGAACCACTCCACCGCGCGGGCAGGCCAGAAGCGGGCTGGCGTGAACCAGACGGCGATGGCTGAAAGCAGGCAGGCCGCAATCGGGACGGAGGTGTGCATCCAGAAGACGGGCGCGCCGATCAGAAGGTCCCGCACGGTGCCGCCGCCGACGCCTGTGATGGCGGCAAAGAACATGAACGTCACGATGGTCAGACGTGAGCGTGCGGCCTCGATCGCGCCCGAGATGGCAAAGACGATCGTGCCGGCGATGTCGAGGATCGGCAGGGCGGAGGAGGAGAAGGCCTGAAGGGCGGGAGGGATCATCGGGCCGTCTTGAAGTGGAGTGTTGGAAACAGAAAAGCCCGGCACGAAGGCCGGGCTTTCCGTTGAGGGGATGTTCTGACCCGGATCAGACCGAGTAGTACATCTCGAACTCTGCCGGATGCGGCGTGTGTTCGAACTTGTAGACTTCCGGCCACTTGATGTCGATGTAGCTTTCGATCTGGTCCTTGGTGAAGACGCCGCCTTCGAGCAGGAAGGCATGGTCTTCCTTGAGGGCTTCGAGAGCTTCACGGAGCGAACCGCAGACCGTCGGGATCTGGGCCAGCTCTTCCTTCGGCAGCTCGTACAGATCCTTGTCCATGGCTTCGCCCGGATGGATCTTGTTGCGGATGCCGTCGAGGCCGGCCATCAGCATGGCGGCGAAGGCGAGGTACGGGTTGGCGGTCGGGTCCGGGAAGCGGACTTCAACGCGCTTGGCCTTCGGGTTCGTCGCATGCGGGATACGGCAGGATGCCGAACGGTTCGCAGCGGAGTAAGCCAGAAGCACGGGGGCTTCGAAACCCGGAATCAGGCGCTTGTAGGAGTTGGTGGACGGGTTCGTGAAGGCGTTCAGGGCCTTCGCATGCTTGATGATGCCACCGATGTAGTACAGCGCCTCATCGGACAGGTCGGCATACTTGTCACCAGCGAAGTTCGGCTTGCCGTCCTTCCAGATGGACTGGTGGACATGCATGCCCGAACCGTTGTCGCCCGCAATCGGCTTCGGCATGAACGTGGCTGTCTTGCCGTAGGAATGGGCCACGTTGTGCACGCAGTACTTGTAGATCTGCATGAAGTCGGCGGACTTCACGAGCGTGTCGAACTTCGTGCCGAGCTCATGCTGGGACTGTGCGACTTCGTGGTGATGCTTCTCGATCGGCAGGCCCATTTCGCCCATCGTGGAGAGCATTTCGGCGCGCAGATCGTTCTCGCTGTCCACCGGCGGGACCGGGAAGTAGCCACCCTTGACGACAGGGCGGTGGCCCATGTTGCCTTCCGGATAAGCCTTCAGGGAAGCGCCGGGACCTTCGATGCTGTCGAGCTGGTACATGCCGAAATTCGGGCCTGTGCCGAACTGCACGTTGTCGAAAATGAAGAACTCGGCTTCCGGACCGAAGAACGCCGTGTCACCGAAGCCGGCTTCCTTGAGGTAGGCTTCTGCGAGCTTGGCGGTCGAGCGCGGGTCGCGGTTGTAGAAGTTGCCCGTCTTCGGATCGATGATGTCGCAGAACAGGATCAGCTGCGGCTTGGCGGAGAACGGGTCCATGACGGCCGTTTCCGGATCCGGAAGCAGGACCATGTCGGACTCATTGATGGCCTTCCAGCCCTGGATGGAAGAGCCGTCGAACATGAAGCCTTCAACGAAGGTATCGTCTTCGATGGTCGAGACCGTCTGGGTCGTGTGGTGCCACTTGCCCTTGGGGTCCGTAAAGCGCAGATCGACGAATTCCGCCGCGTGCTCCTGGATCATCTCGAAGACGCGGGCAACAGCCTGCGGGTTCGGGGCGGGCGGCTTGCCGGCTGCTGCGGGAGCAGCCTTGGGGGCTGCGGCCTTCGAGGTACGGCGCGCCGGAGCGGCCTTCGGTTTCACGGTAGAGGAAGTGGGGGCTTTCTTGGCCATCGATCTGTCGCCTTGCATCGTGTAAACGGCTGCAAAACGATTAAGCGACAAATGCCCGTCTGTCGAGTACGGGAAATTACGCATTTTCGCGGATTTACGACGGAATCTTACGAAGCCGAACCGGGTTTTACTGGCAGGTTCGGCAATCGTAGGGGGCGGGGATTGTGAAACAGAGCCCATGACAGGGCTGCTCAGGACACAGTTTGCCGTGAATATCGCAGTCGCGGAGAAGGGCAAGGCTTTGCAGCGTTGTTCTGGCCTGCGATGGTAGCGCGCTTTCTGCCTTGTCGGATGTGGTGGAAATCAGTTCTGGGAATCATCAATGAAAACGCCGAACCAATATCTTGCAGGTCTTCCAACAACCATCTTCACGATCATGTCACAGCTGGCCGTGAAGCATGGAGCGATCAATCTCGGGCAGGGTTTTCCGGATACCGAGGGACCGCAGGATATCATTCAGGTTGCGGCCGAGGCGTTGCAGGACGGGCGGAACCAGTATGCGCCGCTGACCGGACTGCCGGAACTGCGTGAAGCTGTGGCAGCATCCAATCGTCGTTTCTATGGTCTGGATGTTGATCCTGCGACGGAAGTTGTCGTGACGTCCGGTGCGACGGAAGCTCTCGCAGCGTGTCTGATGGCGGTCGTGGAGCCGGGTGACGAAGTGGTGGTGATCGAGCCACTTTATGACACCTATCTGCCGGCGCTGAAGCTGCTGGGGGCGGTGCCGCGCTGCGTCAGGCTTGCGCCGCCGCACTGGTCTCTGCCGGAGGCGGAACTGCGGGCAGCGTTCGGTCCGAAGACCAAGGCGATCATGCTCAACTCGCCGATGAACCCCTCGGGAAAGGTTTTCGTTCGCGAAGAACTGGAGCTGATTGCGGATCTGGTGCGGGAACATGATGTCTATGCGATCTGTGATGAAGTTTATGAGCATCTGACGTTTCACGTGAAACACGTGCCATTGATGACGCTGCCGGGGATGCGTGAGCGCTGCATGCGGATCGGAAGTGCAGGCAAGAGCTTCTCCCTGACGGGATGGAAAGTCGGCTATGTGACGGCACCGGCGGCGCTGGCATCCGTGGTGGCGAAGGCGCATCAGGTTCTGGTGTTCGCGACTGCGCCGAACCTTCAGCGGGCCGTGGCTTATGGTCTGAACAAGGATGACAGCTATTATCAGGCGCTCTCGGCTCAGATGGAGACGCAGCGCGATCTGCTCCGGGATGGGCTGGAGCGGCTGGGCTTTGAGACACTCCCTGCGGATGGCAGCTATTTCATCGTGGCGGATATTTCGCGGCATGCGCAGGGCCGGGGAGATGTCGAATTTGCCCGCTGGCTGATTGAGCATGCAGGTGTGGCGACGATCCCCGTTTCAGCCTTCTATGATCCGGATGGAGAGACGCCTCCGCAGAATCTGATCCGGTTTGCCTTCTGCAAAAAGCCCGAGATCCTGCGCGAGGCCTTGAAACGGCTGGAAAAGGCCCTTTCTTAAAAAGTCCTGCGCTGTGAGCCATTTCTTGTTCAATCTGTCTGCCGGGAAAGCCGGTCTGTTCTGTCTGGAGATTTTCCATGTCTGTTGCTGCTGATGCTCTGGGCGCTCTTGCGACGACCGATGCTCTGTTTTTCGGGCGACCCGATTCAAAGCTGACCCGCGATGATGCAAAAGCGCTCGTCAATCGCGGGCTCAATGGTGTGGATGATGGTGAACTATTCCTGGAATACCGGGAGAACGAAAGCATCAGTCTGGATGACGGGACGATCCGGTCGGCCAGTTTCAACACGTCCTCGGGGTTTGGACTGCGTGCTGTTCTGGGGACGGAAACGGCTTTTGCGCATGCGGATGATATCAGCCGGGATGCTCTGGAACGTGCCGTCAGTACGGTTGGTGCCGTGCGGCAGGGGCGCAGCGGCATCATGGCGCCGGGGCCGCAGGCGACGAACCAGCGGCTTTATGGCGATTCCCGTCCGCTTGAAGGCACGGACTTTGCAGCGCGCGCGGCTGTTCTGAGCGAGATCGACGCTTATGCCCGCGGTCTGGATTCTCGGGTGGTTCAGGTCAGTGCCGTGCTTAGTTCCGAATGGCAGGCCGTGCAGATCATGCGACGTGCGGATTCAGGCGGCGATGTTGCGGATCTGCGGCCTCTGGTGCGCATGAATGTGTCGGTCGTTGTGGAGAAGGACGGGCAGCGGGAAAGCGGAAGCTGCGGCCTTGGTGGACGTTATGAACTGGACCGGCTTCTGGCTCCGGAAACGTGGCGTGAGGCGGTGGAAAAGTCCCTGAAGCAGGCCCTGATCACATTGGAGGCCGCGCCTGCACCTGCGGGCGAAATGGATGTGGTTCTTGGTCCGGGGTGGCCTGGTATTCTGCTGCATGAGGCCGTAGGGCATGGTCTGGAAGGCGACTTCAATCGCAAGGGCACTTCGTCTTTTTCCGGGATGATCGGCAAGCGGGTGGCGTCTCCGGGTGTAACGGTCATCGATGACGGGACATTGCCAGAGCGTCGTGGTTCGCTGAGCATTGATGATGAAGGGACGCCGACGTCCCGGACGGTTCTCATCGAAGACGGGATCCTGGCCGGCTATCTTCAGGATCGGTTGAATGCCCGCCTGATGGGGACGCATTCGACCGGGAATGGACGTCGGGAATCCTATGCCCACGCTCCTATGCCGCGCATGACCAATACGCTGATGCTGGAAGGCAGTGCCACGACGGAAGACATGATCCGCTCCATGAAGCGCGGGCTTTATGCTGTGAACTTTGGCGGGGGACAGGTCGATATCACGTCTGGCAAATTCGTGTTCGCGGCGTCAGAGGCCTATCTGGTGGAAGATGGAAAGATTGTCCGCCCAGTGAAAGGCGCCACCCTGATCGGAAACGGAGCGGACGCCATGAACCAGATTTCCATGATTGGTTCGGATGTGGCGCTTGATCCGGGGATTGGGACCTGTGGCAAGGCTGGTCAGGGCGTGCCGGTTGGTGTCGGGCAGCCGACGTTGAAGATTTCGGGTCTGACCGTGGGCGGGACGGGCTGAGATCCCGGATAACTTAGAGGAAAGGTTATCGGCAATGGGGCACAATTACGCAAAGCCACTGACGCCTGAGGTCCGGATGGAGCGGGTTTTCTCCCGCCTTCCGGAGGACTGGGCCGTGCGGATGGAGCGTCAGAAAGGGGAAGGCTGGTCCGTCTGGATGCAGCGCCCGGATGGAACACAGCACCATGCGGCAGGCACTGTTCTTGTGGACGCGCTGGAAGAAGTCTGGCGCGCCCTCAGATAGATGGTCGCTTCAGAAGTTGTGGGGTGCTGCAAGCATGAAGAAGATTCGATTGACGGCCGGATAAACCAGAAACTGGATCAGAAGCAGGACGACCATCGGGGCAAAATCCATGCCACCCGTGTTGGGCAGGATATTGCGGATCGGGGTCATCACGGGTTCGACGATCCGGGCAAGCGTATTGAAAACGGAATAGAAGAAGCGGTTGCGGATATCCAGAATCCCGAAACCCAGCAGCATCGACAGGATGCAATATGCCAGCAGAATCCACACAAAAGCCTGGATCAACATCAGGATAATGGCATGCAGGGCAACCATGTAAAAACCTCATCGAATGTCGGAAGGGCAGCCGAAAGGCCGGTTGGAAAATGCTTGTAGCCACAGCATTAGCACAGAACAACGCCCTGGGTGCAGGGCTGCTTGACAGGCTGGTCGAAGAGGAGAACTATTGTGACACCGTGGGGCTGTAGCTCAGATGGGAGAGCGCCTCGTTCGCAATGAGGAGGTCAGGGGTTCGATTCCCCTCAGCTCCACCACGGTATTTCCTATGGATAGTAGCAAAAAGACGGGATGGCCATATCCCTTAGCGGATTACAACACATCGCCAGCGCTTGAAGGTGATTTGGATGCGATTGCATCGTTTATATTTATGCTGTTTTGATTGCCAAATTTTCAGAAAGATCTCTGCCTTAAACTACGAACTTTGATTGCCATGTCCTTTGCATTTACAAGAAACATGGCTGGCGAATACTTGCTGTCATAAGACAGAAGTCTGCCTTCCTACCCCGAACTTGGAGCTTGCGGTAGGAAATTGACTGAGGTTACTGGCGGCTGACCCGTCTCATTTCGTCACGAAGACGCTGGATTTGGTCATCGTCACGCCAGGCAGAACGATAAGCACATTCATCTTGGATCGTCTTAAAAATCTTAGTGTTTTCATCCACATACTGTTGAGAAAAATTTGAAACAGAGTCCATGACCTGTAGTCCCTCTCCAAGCAAGAAAAATGTTGCAGAGGCCCTGTCTGCTTTCGGCAGACCGCCATATCCCATTCGAATCAGACGTAACGTATGCTCGACATGTTCATGCCCATAACGACCGAACCGTGTGTCGATATAGCCAACGTATGACAGGGCTTCCCGACTAAAGCCAGAGCACTGTGCTGTCAGGACAGTGCTGCGATAGGGATTATGCCAGGAACCGTTCCCCCTTCCCAATCCTGGAAACCAAGAAGGTGCAAAGTTTACATGGCCAAATCTGAGGCAGGCCAGCATCCAGTCAATATTCCACCCTTCGACAACAGGCTGCGCATCATCTTCCAGCAATAGGATAATGTCGCATTTTTCAACCTCGTGCAGATGAAAGAGCAAACGGTTCTTGTTCCAAGCAATACCAGCATTTGGTGCGTTAAGAACATGTATATTTTCAATTTTTCCAAGAACGTCGGCAGTATCATCGCTCGATCCATCATTGGAAACAAAAATTACGGGATCGAAATGCGTGAGTTCCTGCACCCGCCGCACAGTTTCCTTTACCAAGGCTGAGCGATTATAGGTAGGAATCCCGATGCCAAGCCGAATGTCACACAAAGGCTTATTAATAAGGTCAGCTGCTCCGTTATTTTTGCTGGATGCAAGTCCCAACCTCAAGGCACTGCCATCCTTTTCGAAAGACAGTTCCATAGCCTCAATAAGTGCGAGGGATAAGTTGTTCGGAAATGGAAATCCAATATTGAAGCGCACATTATTACAGTGAGGGTTAATCAAAGCGGCAACATCCAAGCTAGGCTGATGCCATTCCCCTGCCTGTGCGACATGCAGTGTCCTGTCACCACAGACAACCCGTAGCGTTTCAAAGTTGGCACTATCCAGAAACCAGCCTGCAATCGCAATCCGACCATCTACTGTCCGGACATGATCTATTGAATAAGATTCATTGGGAGCCTTTTTGGCAGTTCCCATCATAGCCTTTTCCTGCTGGGAGCTATTCATCTAAAGTGGATCTTTCCAAGCATTTGAAATCTAAATTTAAAAGCGTTGAAGAAGTCATTTTCTGCGCAAAAAATTTCTTCAACGCAGGCACAATTTCAGGGAATTACACCCCAAGGTCTTCCGGATCGACCAGATTAAAGAAAGTTTGCTGGTCGACGGTAAAATAGCGCGGATAAGAGGGATCACGCTCAAATAGCGGGTCAGAACTCCAGCGTTCCAGCATGGTCTGGGTTTCTAGGAAAAAGCGGGTTTCATGTTCAGGTTTGTCATCCGTACCACGAGACAGACTTTCGTGATGATAGGCAATTGTTTCGGCACTGAAGATAATCCGATATCCGGCCCGACGAATTTTCAAACACAGGTCGACGTCATTAAAGGCAACTTTGAGAGCTTCTTCATCGAAGCCGCCCACTTCCTCAAAGACACTCCGTTTGACCAGCATGAGCGCTGCCGTAACAGCAGTTACTTCATGTGACAGCATGGTGCGACCGATATAACCATATTCTGAAAGCGGGTCCCCTCGATGTACGTGGGCTGCTACACCGGCCGGACCAACAACAACACCAGCATGCTGAATTGTATCGTTTGGATAAAGAAGCTTGGCACCAACGGCTCCTACGTCCTTAAATGCCTGCGCTTCTCCCACCATACGATGTAACCACTTTGGATCTTCAATAAAGACATCATTATTCATAAACATAATGAAATCAGATGTGGTCTGATCAACAGCAATATTGTTGAGACGAGAAAAATTAAATGGCTCTTCTACCGTAATAACGGAAACATTTTCATGTTTTTGAATTTTTTTGATAAAATCCAGTGTCTCGTCACGTACTGACCAGTTGTCAATCAGAACAATATTGTAATTCTTGTATTCTGTATTTTCGCGAATTTTCTCTACGCAGGTTAGAGTCGTGTCGACCTGATCTTTGAAGGGAATGATGATACTTACAGAAGGCTGCGTCCGCGACGTCCAGTCCACACCATAAAGTGTTAGCCCACGGATGGACGAAACCTTGGAGGCGACTTTACGACGCTTGAGATGGTCGGCCACACATTTTACGCCTGCATCAATAGCGTAAGTTTTCTGGCTTACATCAACGGCTGTGGAATTAGGAGTTTTGCGCCAATGATAAAGAATTTCTGGCACGTGAAAGATTTCTGACGGGTCAAGAATTTCCGTTGCTTTTAGGACGAAGTCATGGTCCTGCGCTCCGTTATAATCAGAGCTGAGATGCCCGATTTGCCGCATTGTTACAGTTTCGACCATGGTTAAATGGCATATGTAATTGCAACCAAGGAGATAACGGTAGTTAAAATCAGGTTTGAGATTGGGCTCCAGATAATATCCGGCCTGATCGATTTTATCCTCGTCCGAATAAAGCAGCTTTGCGCCGGTTTCATGAGCTGCACGAACCATGACTTCAATAGCAACATCCACCAGCAAGTCATCATGATCAAAGAAAGCAACGTATTGCCCTTTGGCAGCATCCATTGCTACGTTTGTAGCATCTGCAATACCCACATTCTTTTTTAAGGTAATGCATTTGACCCGCGGATCGTTCTTAGCGAAATCCTTGATGATTTCTGTTGTTTCCTGACTTTTACCGGCGTCATCAACGAGAATGAGTTCCCAGTTCTGATAGGTCTGATCGAGAACTGACTGGACGGCTGCTTTGAAGTCGCTTTCAAGAGGGCGATAGACCGGGCAAAGAATTGAGACGAGCGGCTCGAATGTGCTCTTCTTCTTTTCATCACGTCCCCTTTGTTCGGCGACGCGTTTTCCAAGAAGGGTATAGTATTTGCGTGCCCAGCGATCATAGTCGCCTAGCGTATACGGACGCTTGGGAACAAGATCACGAAGTTCTTGACGCAGCTTTGCCATGCGCCTGTAAATTTCATCGAGTTCGTCTGTAACATCGATGATCCGACTTTCAAACGCATCATCAGCAAACGAAGTTACTATAGGACAGCCATCCAGTTCCGTATTATCCGGCTGCGCCAGCACTTTGATTGTATGCTGGCTACTTCCTCTTAACATTTGTGGAATTGGAAACTCAAAGCCGCAATTGGGATCACATCCCAAAACTGCAGCGACATCACCACGATAACGGTCCGCGCGAGTCTGTCCGATACGGACGCCATCAACAATAATGGAAAGTACTACCCCACCAGTCTCTTCGGTGTCCCTGAGTTTGCGAAGTACCCAGCCACGTAGAGCGCCTTGTTTCACTCCGTCGACATGGCTTTTATAGGAAGGCTTGAGACGGCCTGAAAAGACGACAGAGGTCACACCATCGGGTGAAAGCACCAAGGCTGAACGGTCATCTAACCGCAAGGAAAGTGTATGCTTTTCACCATCAAAATAGCTTGAGGGAATATTAAAGAGAAATCCCACGTTAGATGTTGGCAGCGATAAAGCAGCCTGTACATCTTTACGTGGTAAATCGGCAGTCGCAACACCCACCTCTTGTCCATCAACGATGATATGGATTTTTACAGGAGAGAAGTTTGCTGAGTTACACGTCGCCCAACCCTGAACAGAACCATCTTTTAATTCATCAAAATGGCCAATGAACTGAACTGAGGACGATGGAGTTACTAATGACTCAGACATTCCGGCATATCCATTTCATAAAAGATTTAATCAAGACCGATCTTACTCATTTAAATATCTATCCCACAATTGTTGTTCCGCAGACAAGTGTGATTTCTGAGTGTTGGTATTTGGATAACAGATTCAGTTATGATTTGATTGGGAATAACCTTGGTTCTTGATACATAAAATCTAAATCAACAAATTAGAAATAAATCACTAACATTATTTATAAATTTGGAATACATAAAAGTATAAATTTAAAAAATATTGTTGATTAAAACTACAGAAAATTAAAATAGATATTTCCATAACTGTGGAATAAAGACATTATATTGACTTTTAAAAATATAAATCATTCAAATTTTAAATCGTCGCTAAGATATAAATAAACTACTGTTAAAAATGATTATATAAAATTAATATATATATTAATCACGTAGTTTAATTTTTTTATTATATAAAAAATTATATATAAATGCATTTTAAAAACTTCTATTCACCGAGGGGCAAGTATTTCTAAAACAAGCTTCTTGCCATTTGAATAGTTTAGACCCTCTATTTTCCCATAGCTCACAACATCCATGTCGTAATTTTTCAAAGAAAATGTGAAAGCAGGTTGATCCTTGCGATCAATCAACACCAGGCTGCACTGGGCGTGATCGTGCAGATATTCAGCAGCCTGGGCAGGGCCGATAAGCTGGGTATTGGGGCCGACAAGGAAGACGAGGCTTGGCTCGGAATAGGATGACGAAACGAGCACGCTGTCGTTGCAGGGCCGGACATCGTCGAAAAGCTCTGCGATCCGCGGGCTGAGGCGAATAGTCTGTAGATTGGGAATGACGCCTAGAAAAAGCCCGGCATGAGCGATAACGGCGGCACCCATCGCGCAGAAGGCTGCCTGCCGCCGCTGGTGTTTCAGGAGCATCAGGATGGCGCCGAAAACCAGAGGCAGGCTTCCTCCAAGGGCGATCAGCGCGGACAGGGAAAATGTGTGCTCAAGTTTATAGAGGGCAATACTGCCAGCGAAACAGAAGGCGAGTCCGATGGCTGTCCACAGCACACCGTAGATGCCGAAAAGGGCTTTTGCCCATCGGGGCACGGTAGGCGTTGGCCATGCCACAAGGCTTGCTGCGGTAAGGATCGCTATCGCCGGATAGGTTGGCAGGACGTAGTGTGGGAGTTTGGTGGCGATTAGTTCGAACACCAGCCAGTGCGGGATAATCCAGCTGAGCAGGAAGCGGACCTGGGGAAGCTTCCGCTTTTTCCAGATGGCAGGAATGGCAAGGGCTGCGAAAAGTGAGCCGGGCCAGAAGGCTAGTCCGAAAACCAGAAGGTGAAAGCCGGGGGGAAGACCGTGAGCTTCCTGACCATGAGCGACCTTACCGAGAAAATTGCGGCCGACGGCATGGGCAAAGAAGTCGCCGCCGCTGATGACCTCAATGGCCACACACCAAGGAACAACGACGGCAATCATGAGCAGCCAGCCCCAGCGCGGGCGCAGGCGGGACCACCACGAGCGGTCTTTTTCCAGAAACCACAAGGCTAAAGGCGTGCCGAAGCCCGGGATTAGAACAACAGGCCCCTTGAGCATGAGCCCGGCGCCCAGAGCCAGCCAGTATGCGATCGCAACTCTGAGATGGGTGGGGCGGGCTTTCTGGCGATCGTTGAAAGCGCACAGGAGCGCGGCTTCGATACACAGAATATCGAGCAGCAGGACGGTGTCGATCGTCGCCATATGGCTTTCGGCCACGAACAGGGTCGAGACCATCAGCAGGCCTGCCGCCATCAGGCCCGTTGCACCTCCGAAGAGGCTCGCACCAATCCAGGCCGTGAGGGGCACGATGACCGTGGCGGCGAAGAGACTCGGAATCCGGTAAGGCCATGTCTTGCGCAGGACTGACGGGCCAAAGACCTTTTCGGCAACGGCGGTCGAAGCTGCTTCTAGCCAGTAGATTCCCGCCGGCTGGAGATAGCGTGGCTTGTCCTGAAAACGGACGTCAATGAAGTTGTGGGAGAGAAGCATCTGTTCGGATGCTTCCATATAGCGGGGTTCGTCCCGATCGAGCGGCGGAAGCGTCATGCGGCCGGGGAGCGCGAGCAGAAAGGCCAGCAGCCCGAGAAGAGCATAATGCCGGAAATTCAGGGTCATGGGGACTCTCCGCGCCGTTCTGTCAGGCCGGGCATGCGGCAGGATCCCGGAAGGCCCGGATCCGGTGACGGCTTCAGTGTTCGGTCAGATGATCGGGCAGATGCGTGCGGTTCTGGAGCCACATGACGCCCAGAAGGTCACGGATTCCCACGAGGGCCCGGTTGAAATTCGTATATTTAGAACTGCCGTGCAGTCGGGCCCGGTGCTGGACTTCGATGCAGATCAGCGGTGCGCCGTAATGTCCCAGTAGGGCAGGCAGAAAGCGGTGGACGCCTTCAAATTGCGGGATCTTCAGGAAAAGATCGCGGGAGAACAGCTTGAGCGGTGCCCCGGTGTCGGGGCAGCCGTCATTCAAAAGACGACGACGCAGGCCATTGGCGAAGCGTGTTGCGATACGACGGGACAGGCGGTCATTGCGCTTGCGCCGGACACCGACAACCAGCGGCGCTGCGCCTGGAGCCGATGCGGCGTGATCCAGCATTTTCAGAATAGCGGACGGGTCGTCCTGACCATCACCGTCAATGGTGGCGATCCACTGACCCTTCGCGGCTGTAATGCCGGTGCGGAGTGCAGCGGATTTTCCGAGACGCTTTGGATGGCTGATGATGCGCAGGCGGGGCAGGAGCGTCTGCCTAGCTTCCAGAAGCTTTTTGACGGTGGCGTCGGTGCTGCCGTCGTCAATGGCCAGAATTTCTACGCAAGGATCGGCGCCGAAGGTGTCTGCCAGTTCCTGACAGACGGGAAGGATGTTTTCCGCCTCGTTCAGAACGGCCATGACGACGGAGAGCCTTGTGGGCTGTCCGTCGTCATGAAAGGAACCTTGCACCGTGGAGGTGGGCATCGGATCAGGCAGCGGAGCGCCGAAGAGCTTCCGGCAGGCTGTCGATACCCTTGTCGATCAGGGTCGCAGCGATGTCGGGGCTCTCCGTCAGACGGGTTGACACGACGTCGCGGGCTGCAGCCACGGCGATCTGGGCTGCGCGATCCTGGATTTCACGGATGGCCGAACGTTCGGCTGCGTGAATGCGATCCTGCGCTATCTTTTCATAACGGGCTGCGGCGGCTTCGGCGTCCTGACGGGCGCGTTCTGCCAGACCGGCGGCTTCGGCTTCGGAGCGTGCAAGCATGGCCTGTGTTTCGGCCAGGGTCTTTTCACGCTCGCGGGTAGCATCTTCCAGCATCTGCTCGGCTTCGCGACGCAGGCGGGCAGCCTCGTCGAGGTCGTGGCGGACGCTGTCGGCACGTGCATCCAGATGACCGGTAATGGCGATCCAGAGCTTGCGCCCGAAAATGACGAAGAACAGGACGAAGGCGAGGGCGGTCCAGAACCGGGGATCGTGGAACATCTTCGTCTCCTTAGGCGCTGACGCGTTTGACGGCGCTGGCGACAGTCTGTTCGTCCTGCGTGCCGATCAGTCGCGTAACCAGATCCTGGGTGGTGCTGGTGGCGATCTCGGACAGGCTGGACAGAGCCTGTTCACGGGACTGGGTGATACGGGTCTCGGCGTTTGCGATCTCGGTTTCGAGGCGCTTGGCCGTTTCCGCAGCGTGAGCGTCCGCACTGGCGCGGGCTTCGCTCTGGATCCGCTCCACATGGGCGCGGGCCTGCTCGGCTGCTTCATGACGTGCGCTGAGAAGTTCCGCGCTGGCACGGTCGGCTTCAGCCTTGGCCTTGCGGGCAACATCCAGATCGCTCTGGATCCGGGTACGACGGTTGGTCAGCACCCGTTCGACACGCGGCAGGGCGAAGCGGCTCAGGGCAAGGTAGAAGCCGCCGAAGATGACGGCTCCCCAGACGACCTGTCCGATCAGCAGCGGATCGTGGAAGTTCAGCTGTGGCATGCCCGCAGCCACGGCACGGCCCGGCACGGCCGCAAGCGGAGCGGCGAACAGGAAGAGGCGTGGCGTACGGTACATGTTCGACCTCAGGCGAACAGGATCAGGAAGGCGATCAGCAGGGCGAACAGCGCGACGGCTTCCGTCAGCGCGAAGCCCAGCATGCCGATGCCGAAGACATGCGGACGGGAAGCCGGGTTGCGGGCAACCGAGCTGATCAACGTGGAGAAGATGTTGCCGAGACCCATGCCGACACCGGCGAGGGCGAAAACGGCAATACCGGCACCGAGGTCACGGGCGGCCTGGGCGATGCTGATGCCGAATTCGTGAGCGGCTTGAACGTCCATTGTCAGGTTCCTTGTTGGGTCGATTAAAGGGTTAGTGCGAAGCTGGTGTGGCTCAGTGAGCGACGGCCTCACGCAGATAGATGCAGGTGAGGATGGCGAACACATAGGCCTGCAGCACACCCACCAGCAGTTCGAGGGCCGTCAGCGCGACGTTGATCGCGATCGGGGCGACGGCCAGGACATGGCCGAATGCGCCCAGACCGGCGAGCATGATCGTGAAGCCGGCAAACACTTCCAGAAGCACGTGACCCGCCACCATGTTGGCGAAAAGTCGGATCGACAGGCTGACCGGACGCGAAAGGAAAGAGATGATCTCGATCGGCACCAGCAGCGGAGCAAGCCAGACAGGCGTTCCAGCGGGCAGGAAGTGCTTGAGGAAGCCGACACCCTGAAAACGGATGGAAGCAAGGATCGAGATGACGAACACCATGATGGCCAGACCGAAAGTCACGGCGATGTGGCTGGTGTACGTGAAGGAGAAGGGCAGCAGGCCGAGATAGTTGCCGGCCAGGATGAAGAAGAAGATCGCGAAGACGAACGGGAAGAACGTCGCGCCGTTTTCACCGATCGTGCTGACGGCGAGGTCGTGGACGAAATCGTAGCTGATCTCGGCGGCGGCCTGAAGGCGGCCTGGCACGACGGCAGCGGGGCGCATTCCGACATACAGGAAGACCAAAACGACGGCAGCGGCGATCAGCATGAACAGTGGCGACTGCGAGAACCGCAGGGCTTCTCCCAGATGTCCAAGAACCGGATGGAGCTCGAACTGTCCGAGCGCGTCAATCGTCGATCCGGCTGCCACGCTGGCTTCTCCCGTCATCTTTCGGTCCGGACACCATGTCCGAATCCTTCAAAACCCGCCAGACATTCAACATGCCGGCACCACAACCTGCCAGGGCGAAAACGGACAGGAACAGAGCCCTGTACCCGAACCAGTGACCCAGCGCGTAGCCAATGGCTACACCGACCGCGAGCCCCGCCACAAGGTCGGTTCCCACGCGGATCGCCAGTCCAAGGGATGACATGGAACTGTCACCATTGCCCTCGTCGGTTACGGCGAATTCCCCTGAGCGGGGATCGAGCTTCTGACGCGCACGCCGGAGGCGTTCGTCGAAGTTTCCGTCGTCACCGGCAGGGGCGTGTCCCATGAGGTCTGATCCCTTACCCTGTACGCATCCTTCTTACCCGGTCAGTTAACCGGATTCCTTCTCAGCGCAGGCGCTAGCTACCGGCGAGTCCGTTGACTGTCAATGTATTCTGCGCGCCGGAGCCACCGAAACCTGTTTTCGGCCTAGCTGACCAGTTTCAGACGACGCCCGCGGTCCTTCCATTCCGGCGTCTCGCCCGAGCCGCGTCCGAAGGGAAGCATGGGGGCAGGATCTTCCGAACTGGGTTCTATCCGGGGGGCATCGGGCATGTGTTCGCCCAGATAGGCTTCGGACAGCGTGCGGAAGGCATAATCCAGCATGGAGGTCGCATAAGCCGTGGACGGATCGCCCTCGACGGTGCCCGCAGGACCGAAGCGCGTATAGGCGAATCGCTCCACAAAAGCCTCCAGCGGGGCGCCATATTGCAGGCCGATGCTGACGGCGTGTCCGAGGCAGTCCATCAGGCCGCGGGCCATGGGGCTCTCGCGGGGCGGGGTGAGGCTGATTTCACCAAGCGTGCCGTCTTCGAACTCGCTGGTCCGCATGAAAAGACTGTGACCACCCACGGCCGCACGCTGTGTGAAGCCGGTCTGGCGCATGGGGAGCGGACGACGCACGCCCCGGGCCAGTCTGGCCTGCAGGTCGGCCAGATCGGGTTCGGGGACGGCAGGCAGGAAGTCCACGGCGTTTTTCAGGGCGGCATGCATGGCGGCCTGGGCCTGTGGGCGAACGGGTGGCAGCGGGGTTTCGCCAGCCAGTGCGAGCGCCAGAGCAGATTCGGGTGTCAGACCACGGGCGGCCAGCCGGGCCAGTGTGGAGGCGCGCAGATGTCCGTCCTCGCGCAGGGGCGAGAAAGCCGGGGCGAGGCCGCAGGTTTCAACGCCCAGCAGTCCTTCGGTCGGGGCCGGGGAGGAAAATCCGGTTTCGATCGGGCAGAAATGCCGCCCCTCTTCGGCAGCACAGACCGAGGACGCGAGGGTTCGCAGCCCTGACAGGGGCGATTCCGGAATGGAAGGTGGGGACAGCTTCGTTCCGGCGCGTGCCACGGTGGTGGCGAGTGCGGCCATGGCGCAGGCGGCGTTGCGGGCGTCGTCACTGTCATAGTCGAGACCGAGTGCTGCCAGGCAGGCATCGAGATCGGTCAGGAGAATGAGTCCTGCGGCTTCGTCTTCCGGTTTCGCGGGGAGATCGAACAGGGGCAGCTCACCTGTGCGTTCGATCCGGGTCGCGGCGTGAAGGCGGCGCAGGGCATCGCAGGCCAGACGCAGGCAGGCGACGAAATGTTCGGCAGCGAATCCGGTTTCCTGCACGAAGCTGGACAGGCGGATGGTGAAGCCGGGTGTTTCGTCCGGCTGGCACTGCCACAGTGCCGCGTTCGGTGCCATCTGCTGCATCAGCAGAAGATAGGACAGGCTCCGGCCCGGCGACGGCGTGTTGGCCGGGGTGTCGGGCAAAGGCGGGCACGCATCGATCGTGTCCACCCAGCGGGCGGCCTCGGCGGCAAGTCTGACCGGCCCACCATTCAGGGTGATCTGCGCGAGGGCCTGCGCGGCCTCGTCATCCCAGGCGGCAGGAAGGGTGACGGAGCGCAGGGCGCTGTCGTCGGGGTCGGTCATGACCTGAAGCGTCCTCATGCGAACGCCGGTCCAGTGAAGGCGAGCTGTCATGCTGCGAATCTACGCCCTGCGGCCATGAGCCCGTAAGCCGGAAAAGGGCCTTCGGAAGGCCGCTAATGGGCGGGAACATGGGGATATGGGGGATAACATTTTTCATCTGCTCGATCGGGACGATTTCTGCGGGAGGATTGGACGCGCGAAGCGGAGTCGGGTAGTGCAGGAAGGATGATTTTCACGAGGGTAACGTCATGAGCGCTGTCACGGTCCGCCATGACCGGCTGGAGCTTCTGGCCGGGTTCGCTGTCCTGGCCTGTCTTGCGGGTCTTCTGGTTGCGGCAATGATCGGGCACCATCAGAGCGATGACGGGGGATATCCTGTTCATGCGTCCTTCAGCCAGATTGATGGCCTGACGGTCGGCTCCGATGTGCGGCTTGCGGGCATTACCGTGGGGCATGTGACCGGGGCCGTGGTCGATCCCAAGAGTTTTCAGGCCCAGGTAACGTTTACACTCGCACCCGATGTGAAGCTGCCGACTGATTCCGCGGCGATCGTGACCTCTGACAGTCTGCTGGGCGGCAAATATATCGCGCTGTCTCCGGGCGGGGCGGATTCGATGGTCAAGGCTGGCGGGGTCATGACCGAGACACAGGGCTCCATCAGTCTCGAACAGCTGTTGAGCAAGTTCATTTTCTCCGTGACGGATTCGCTGCAGAAGAGCCAGAAGGCTGCTGCGGGCAAGCCGCCTGCGGGTAGTCTTGCGGATGAGCCCTGAGCCATGACGGATGCGCAGAAAGATGCGTTTCTGTGGGTCGACCACGAAGGCAATCCTGTCTCCTGCGCGGAGAAGGTGCAGATCCTGCGTGAGAACGATGCAGAGCTGCGGCAGGCCTTGCAGGATGCGTTTGATGACGGTGTTCTGATGGGTGTTGCGCCGCAGGCCATGCTGCAGACGTTTCAGGCCATGCTGTCCGATCTGAAAAGTCCGTTTCAGGGCGGGGCTGGAGAACAATCGTCATGATGAAGCGGCATCTCACAAAGGCTCTGCTGTGTGGTGCGGCTGGAGCGCTCCTGCTGGGCAGTGCGCCGGTCCGGGCTGCGACGGGTGTTGCGCCTCCAGCAATGTATCCGGCTGCAACCTGGCAGGGGCAGTCACAGGCCGTGGTGCGTGTGCTGGACCGTCTGGACGCGCATCTGGAACTGCTGACGATTCCGGTGGGTGGTAGCGCGACCTATCACAGTCTGTCGGTGGGTGTTGAAGCCTGTGTCAGCCGGCCTCAGACGCTGGCGGCGGATGCCGGAGCCCTGCTGCATCTGAAAGACAGCAGCGATCCGCAGCGGCCGCCATTTGATGGCTGGATGCTGGCGCAGGAACCTTCTGTCGCGACTTATGGCAGCCCTTTGTACGATGTGCGCGTTGTCTCCTGCGCGGGAGCGCCTACGGCACCGCAGGCGGGACCTCTGCCTGTGGTGAAGGCACCCGTGCTCGCCAGTGCGGAGGTTCCGGTGGAAGAGGGCGGCGATGCTCCGGCATCCCAGCCCGGTTCTGCCTCAGGTGGTCCCGTACCGCTTGCTCCGGACAGTCATAATCCCATTCCGCTCGCACCTCCCAGCGGTGCGGCGCCGTCCCTTGCTCCGGCTGCACCAGCGCAGCCTTCGGGGCAGCCTCTTCCGCCTCCCGAGGCCGATCCCGGTCTCGAATAGGATTGAATGGGGCGGAATGATCCAGAAACAGGAAGAAATGACAGCTTCATGATTCAGGTTCCCTTTTCCCCGTCCCAGGCGGCTTTGCTGCTTGATTTCGATGGTACGCTCGTCGACATCGCCCCCACTCCCGAAAGCGTCCGCGTCCCGGATGGGCTGACAGACGATCTGCTGCGTCTGCGGGATATGCTCGATGGTGCGCTTGCGATCATCACGGGGCGCCCCATTGCCCAGATCGATCATTTCCTGCCGGGTATTCCCTATGCCGTGGCAGGCGAGCACGGTGTGGTCGTGCGTCCCGCTCCCGAACAGGCATTGCGCGAGCGCGAGCTGCCCGTAGTCCCCGCGCATTGGGTGAATGCGGCTGAAAAAACCGCGTCAGATCATCCGGGCGCCAGTATTGAACACAAAAAAGCTGGAATGGTGCTGCATTATCGGCGCGCTCCCGAGGCGGAATCCGCTTTTCGGGAGCTGACGTCGGCCTGGCCGGTGGAAAGCGGGGGGTTCCATCTTCAGGATGCGCAGATGGCCATAGAGCTGCGGCCTCTGGGGATCGACAAGGGAATGGCGCTTCAGGAACTGATGGCTGAGGCGCCCTTCAAAGGACGCCGCCCACTTTTCGTCGGTGACGACGTTACAGACCGGGACGGGGTGAGGGCGGCGAACCAGATGGGGGGCGCAGGCTGGCTCATCCCTGATGATTTTCCAGACGCAGCCACGTTCCGTCGCTGGCTGCATGATCTGTCGGAGGGACGTGGATGGGGCGCCTGATCATTGTTTCCAACCGGACACCTGCCCCGGGGGAGCGTACGCAGCCCGCGGGGGGGGGGGGCTGACGGTCGGGCTGTATGACGCGATACAGACGAAGGAAACCCTCTGGTTCGGATGGTCGGGACAGCAGCACGAAGATGCTGCCAAACGGCCGGTCCAGCAGGAGCAGGTCGGGAACGTCAATTATGTGACGTTCGATCTGACGAAGCGCGAATATGACCGCTTCTATCTGAATTTCTCCAATGGTGTCCTGTGGCCGCTGTGCCATTACCGCACCAACCTGATCCGCTACACGCGTGAGGACTGTGACGCCTATTATGCGGCCAACGAGGTCTTTGCGGACCGGCTGGTCGGGCTTCTGGAACCGGACGATACAATCTGGATCCATGACTATCATTTGTTTCCGCTGGGCCGGATGCTGCGGGACCGGGGCGTAAAAGGCCGGATCGGATTCTTTCTGCATATCCCGTTCCCGCCCTGGAGCGTGGCGCGGCTGCTGCCCAAGCTCGACATGCTGCTGGCCGGAATGGCGGCTTGTGATTTGATCGGCGTCCAGACGCCCGAGGACGAGACCAATCTCAAGGGTTGTTTTGAGGCTTATGGCCTCAAGGCAGCCGTTGAGGCGGTGCCGATCGGGATTGATCCCGTCAGTTTCCGTCAGCAGGCGATCGAAAGTGCCGCCTCGGAAGAGGTGATCAAGATCGTCGATACGCTGGACGGAACGCGGCTGATCATCGGGGTGGACCGGCTGGACTATTCCAAGGGTCTGCCAGAACGGATGAAGGGCTTTGCGGCTCTTCTGAAGAACTATCCCGAGCATCGCGGACAGGTGACGTTCCTTCAGGTCACGCCGGTCTCCCGTGGTGGGGTGGAGAGCTATCGTCTGCTCAAGGAAGAGCTGGACGGGCTGGTCGGGACGATCAATGGCGCCTATGGCACGCCGGACTGGGTTCCGATCCGCTATACGACCTGGCCGATCGGGCGGCATATCCTTGCCGGCCTGTATCGGATGGCGGATGTGGGATTTGTCACGCCACTGCGCGACGGCATGAATCTGGTGGCCAAGGAGTTCATCGCGGCTCAGGACGAGGATGATCCCGGCGTGCTGGTATTGTCACGGTTTGCAGGGGCGGCTCCGGAAATGCCCGAGGCGCTTCTGATCAATCCGCTGGACGCCGAAGGGATGGCCGATGCGCTGCATATCGGTCTGACCATGGACGTCGAGGCCCGTCATGCGGCATGGTCGGCCATGTATGGCGAGGTTTCCCGCAACACGGCGGGGAGCTGGTCCAAGCAGTTTCTTGACAGCCTGGAGGCAATCAGTCCGTGCCACTGAACAGAACGACCCGCCCTGTCTCAACAACTGCGCTGGGCGGTCTGTATGTTCTGGCGGGGGCGGTGGCCCTTGGGGTGGTCTGGTTTGCCGAACACTGGTTACAGCTTGCGCCCTGCGAGCTGTGCCTGTGGGAGCGACGCCCCTGGTGGGTGCTGATCGGGCTCGGGATCATCACGATCGTGCTGCCGAAGCGTTATGCGCGATACGGGGTTTTTCTGGGGATTCTGTGCCTGATGACCAGCATCGGCCTCGCCGTGCTGCATGCAGGCGTGGAACACAAGTTCTGGCCGAGCCCCGCGCCCGAGTGCCGGGCTCCGGTATTCCATGGGGGAAACTTTAGGGATTGGATGTCCACCATGCCGGCACGGCCGAACAAGCCGTGTGATTCGCCGGATTATCTGTTTGGTCTGCCGATCTCCATGACGGAGCTGGGCGGACTGTACGCGATTGTGGTGTTTGTGGTTGCTCTGGTCGGGAGCGCCCGCATGGGACGCTCCCGACGCTGAGTTGGATCAGAGGCGTGTGCCGCGTCCGCGTCCGAAGACGAGGCTGACGATCAGCAGCACCAGGAAGATGAAGAAAAGAATCTTGCCGATATAGGCAAAATCTGCCGAAATTCCGCCAAAGCCCAGCACCGCGGCGCACAGGGCGAGGATAAGGAAGGCAATGGTCCAGCGCAGCAGGTCCATGAGAATGTCTCCTTTGTCAGTAACGCCCTCCGACGGAGAAGCGGGGTTTGAAAAGGCTGAACGGCGGCGAGGTGAACAGGTTCATTTTCGTAACATCCGTTTTATTTTCGGGCTGTTTGCACAGTCCCTGTTTTCGATATTGCCATGGGCAGGAGTTCTGAATCCGGAAGTCCCGCCTGCCGGAGGACCGTCATGACCCTGTTTCGCTCCCTGTATCATCAGGGGTTCGCCCGGATCGCCGCCTGCACGCTGCCGGTGACTATTGCCGAGCCGCGCGTGAACGGTGAACGGACCCTTGAGGTGCTGCGTGACTGTGACCGGCAGGGTGTGGCGGCGGTGGTGTTTCCGGAGCTTGGGCTGACGGGCTACACGCTGGAAGATCTGCGGTTTCAGGATGTGATCCTGAATGGGGCGCTTGAGGCCCTCCGGCAGGTTATGGCGGGCTCGCGGGAGCTTCTGTCCGTTGCCGTGATGGGGCTGCCGCTGGTGCGGGGGGACCTGCTTTATAACTGTGCGGCGGTCGTGCATCGCGGGCGGGTTCTGGGGGTGGTGCCGAAATCGCATCTGCCGCGCTACCGGGAGTTCTACGAGCCACGGCATTTCACGTCCGGGCTCCAGACATCCGGGGTAATCCGTCTGTTTGGCGAAGACGTACCGTTCGGAGCAGATCTGCTGTTTCAGGCCGACGATATGCGTGGGCTGACGCTGGGTGTGGAGATCTGTGAGGATCTGTGGGTGGCGTCTCCGCCGAGCGGGAAGCTTGCGGAAGCAGGGGCGACCGTCATTCTCAATCCGTCTGCGTCTCCGGTGACCATCGGGCGGACAGATGACCGGTCGTTGCTGTGTCGGGCGCAGTCCATGCGGACGCTGACGGCCTATGCCTATGCGGCAGCGGGCGAAGGGGAGTCCACGACCGATCTGGCCTGGGACGGACAGGTCTCGATCCATGAGGCCGGGCGGCTTCTGGCGCAGTCGGACCGGTTTCCGCAGGGCGAGCGGCTGGTGGTCGCGGATGTGGATCTGGATCTGCTGCGGCAGGAGCGGATGCGGACGGGGCAGTTCGGGCAGTCGGGACAAGCGTTCCGGACGATCGAGTTCACGCTTGCGCCGCCGAGGACGGATCTGGGGCTGAAACGGGAAGTCGTGCGGTTTCCGTTCGTGCCATCCGATGCGCGGACATTGGCGCGGGACTGCTATGAAGGCTGGACCATTCAAGTCAGCGCCCTGCGCCGGCGATTGCAGGCGAGCGGGGCGCAGCGGGCCGTGATCGGTGTTTCAGGCGGTCTGGACAGTACGCTGGCGCTGCTGGTGGCCGTGCGGGCAGCGGATGAGCTTGGCTGGCCCCGGACGCATGTTCTTGCTTACACGATGCCCGGATTTGCGACGGGAAGTGAAAGCCGCTCGCTGGCCCATGCGCTCATGGAAGCACTTGGCGTTGAGGTGAACGAGCTGGATATCCGGCCGACGGCGCAGACGATGCTGGCGGGGATCGGTCATCCTTTTGCCGAGGGGCAGCCTGTTCATGACATTACGTTCGAGAATGTGCAGGCCGGTTTACGGACTGATTTCCTGTTCCGGATCGCCAATTACCGCAACGGGATCGTCATCGGGACGGGGGATCTGTCGGAGCTGGCGCTGGGCTGGTGTACTTATGGCGTGGGGGACCAGATGTCCCACTACAACGTCAATGCCGGGATGCCGAAGACGCTGATCCAGCATGTCATCCGCTGGCTGGCGCGGGATGGAAAACTGGGCGACGGTGTGGTGGGGGCGGTTCTGGAGCAGATCGTCAATGCGGAGATCACACCGGAGCTGGTACCCGATACCGGACAGGGCGTGCAGAGTACCGAACAGACAATCGGGCCGTATCCGCTTCAGGATTTCACGCTTTATCACATCCTGCGTCACGGGTTCCGTCCGTCACGGATCGCGTTTCTGGCGGAGAAGGCCTGGGGCGATGCATCGCGTGGCCACTGGCCCGCGCATTATCCCGAAGACCGGAAGATTTCGTACGATCTGGCGGAAATCCGGCACTGGATGGAAGTGTTTCTGCGGCGGTTTTTCGGGACGAGCCAGTTCAAGCGCTCGGCCATGCCCAATGGTCCGAAGCTTGTTTCCGGCGGGTCCCTCTCGCCACGGGGAGACTGGCGGGCGCCGTCTGACAGCACGGCGAAAGCGTGGCTTGAGGAGCTTTGTGATAATCTCCCTGAAACGAACACACATCCGTGAAGTTTTGGTGTCCAGGAATGTGGGGGGTTTTGTCTGCCCGCATCCGTGCCAATATGTTGGAAACCCGTCACCACATAGGAACATGACTCGTCATGGCTTACGCTACGATCAACCCTTATACCGGTGAGACGCTCAAGACCTTCCCGGAAGCAACCGACCAGGAAGTCCAGACCGCGCTGACCGAAGCCTATGATGCCTTCAAGAGCTGGCGTCACACACCGTTTGCCGAGCGCGCCAAGATCATGACGGCAGCGGCGAACATCCTGCGCCGTGACATCGACAAGTATTCCAAGCTCCTGACGCTGGAGATGGGCAAGATCTATGCCGAAGCCAAGGCAGAGACGATCCTGTCCGCCGAGATTTTCGAATATTATGCCAAGCATGCCGAAGAGCTGCTGAAGGCCGAGAAGCTGCCGGTTGCCGACCCGAAGGAAGGCGAAGCCGTCCTGATCCATCAGCCGCAGGGCATTGTGTTCGCGATCGAGCCGTGGAACTTCCCGTTCTACCAGATCGCCCGCATCATCGCGCCGCAGCTTTCCGCCGGTAACACGGTCATCCTCAAGCACGCGTCCAACGTGCCGCAGTGTGCTGCCGCATTTGATGATCTGATGAAGGAAGCCGGTCTGCCGAAGGGTGGATTCCGCAACCTCTATACGGCCCGTCATCACACGGAAACGATCCTTAAGGATCCGCGCGTCTGTGGTGTGGCTCTGACGGGTTCCGAAGGGGCAGGCGTCATTGTTGCCGGCATCGCCGCACAGGCTCTCAAGAAGTCCACGATGGAACTCGGCGGCTCTGACGCGTTCCTTGTTCTGGACGATGCCGATCTGGAAAAGACCGCCAAGTGGGCTGCCTTCGGTCGCCACTGGAATGCCGGTCAGGTCTGCGTGTCCGCCAAGCGTCTGATCGTGGCGGATGCCGTGTATGACCGTTTCGTTGAGCTGTACAAGGCAGAAGTGGCCAAGCTGAAGGCCGGTGATCCGATGGATCCGTCCACGACGCTCGCACCGCTGTCCTCGCAGAAGGCTGCGGACGATCTGAAGGCCCAGGTCGAGGAAGCCAAGAAGCACGGTGCGGTTGTCGAAACCATTGGCAACCCGGTTCCCGAGAAGGGCGCCTTCTTCCAGCCGCTGCTGATGACCAACCTGCACGAGAACAATGAAGCCCGTCTGTGGGAGTTCTTCGGTCCGGTGACGCAGTTGTATCGTGCCAAGGACGATGCCGATGCCATCCGTATCGCCAATGACTCGCCGTTCGGTCTGGGGGGGTCGGTCTTCACGAAGGACACCAAGCGTGGCGTGAAGGTTGCCGAGCAGATCTATACGGGCATGGTCTATATCAACCATCCGACGATGGTGAAGGCTGACCTGCCGTTCGGTGGCGTGGCCCGTTCGGGTTATGGCCGCGAGCTGATCGGTCTGGGCATCAAGGAATTCGTCAATCACAAGCTGATCGACGTTGTTGATATCGACGCTCCGTTCTGATTGACCCGTATCGGGCTTCTTCGCGAAGCCCGGTTCGATCTTTCAGGTCATGAAAAACCCGCTTCCGGAGTTGTCCGGGAGCGGGTTTTTCTATGGCCGGTCTGGAGAAGGATCTTCAGTTTTTCCGGGGCGTTGCGCGTTCGGCACTGAGGCGGATCCACGGATGTCTGGCCTGAACAAAGGCCACGACGCGGGCCTTATGGGCGTCCTTTTCGGTCGAGGCGTTCGTCATGGATGTCGCATGCTGGCGGTAATCGGCCAGAATTTGCGGAACATGATGGCCGGGCAGCCCGCGTTCAGCCAGCGAGCACCACAGGTCGAAGTCCTCCCAGCCCATTGCTTCACGTGAAACATAGTAGCCTCCGACCGCGGCCCAGGCCCATTTCGTGACCATCGCCATGGCGTCGATGCGGTTGCCGGAAACAAGGGACAGCGGATTGAACGGCAGATCTCCCAGAAGCTCAAGAGCTCCCGGCTGCTGATGGGTGTCGGCGCTCACATCCATCAGCACCGGCCCGTGTTCGTTGAAGCAGGCGATGAGCGGATAGGCATAGGCTGTGCCATCGCTCATGGAGGCCAGAAGCGTTTCGCAGGCTTCAGGGCGCAGGGTATTATCGGCGTCCAGTTGCATGACATGCACGGTTTCGGCAGCGTCCATGCCAATGTTGCGCGCGCCGCCCAGACCGGCATTTGTCATGGACTGGCGCAGAATGAGGCGGTTGAAACGGTCGCAGTGCCGTTCCATCCAGGTTCTGGCCAGAGCAACCGAGCCGTCAGACGACCCGTCATCCACAACGATCAGATCCAGCAGAGGCAGCGTCTGTGCCGCGACGGATTCAAGCGCATCCAGAAGATGGGCATCATAATTATAGGACGTGATGACAACCGTAACGGGGGCTTCACCAAGCGCGTCATGGTGGAAGAGTGTCCGGCTGGGCGGGATGACCGGAAGGCCCGGAGGCGCAAGGCGGTCTCTGGAGAGACGTATTTCGGTGGCCAGTGCCGCTGAATCATCTCCGGACATCGACGTCAGGGCAAGTCTCATGCGACGCGCCTGTGCCTGTGGACTGAAGGGCCACAGGACGGAGTGATAGGCGTCGCGTGCCATCTGGTTGCGCCGTTCCGGATTGTCGATCAGCTCGATCAGAGCGTCGTACCATTCAGAAGGTGAGTCAGCCAGAAAGCCCGTTTTGCCGTTCTGGATCACACGTCTGAACGGACCGGTCGGGGACGCGACGGTTGCCGCGCCGGAAAGGGCAGCCTCGAAGAACTTGATTTCGCTCTTGGCCTCACAGAAGACGTTTCCGGTCTCAAGCGGGGCAATGGAGATATCAAACCGGGCAAACTCATCCTGCAATTCCGCAAGCGGGACCATGTCGCGCCATTCAATCTGGTCCTGAACCGGGGTCAGGCTTGGAAATTCTTCCATGAGCAGGATCGGACGGTGGGTTTCCCGCTCGCGGAACAGCACGAGCCGGGCCTGAGGACGCTGGCGCAGGATTTCCGCGATTGCAGGACAGATAGGGCCAAAATCCCGCTGATGGGTTCGCGATCCGGTCGCATAGCCGATGCGGACGAGCCCATCGCCGGTGTTTACGCGGCCCGGTTCTCCTCTCATGCGCAGTGCCAGACGGGCACGCTGGAGTGAGGGCATGTCATAGACGTTGGGAAGCAGATGAACGACGGGCCGCAGGCTGTGCATGGCAAAGACCAGTTCAGCCGTCGTAGCTGACCCCTGATCGCAGCGTAGGAAAGTGCGGCGCATGTCGGAGAAGCATTGTTCGATCCGGGCTTCGCTGGCGCCAATCGAACGGATGCCGTCGATCAGGTCAACGCGGGCGTAGTGTGGAACAAAGACAATATCATCTGCATCAAAGACAGTAATGACATTTTCCGATTTTGCGAGATCGAGAATGGTACTCACATGGCCGCTATATTCCACACGCCACAGGACCATGACATCCGCCCAGTGGATGTCGTCATAGCCGACTGATGCGCAGGGCAGGACCCTGGCTTCAAAGCCAGCATCCCGGGCAGCCGCTGCATTGCGATGGCAACGGTAGAGGACACCTGGCGTATCGGGCTCGCCGGCAACGAAAATCACGCGACGTACAGAGAAAGGCGCCGGTGTCAGAGCAGGAGGATTTTCGTGTGCATGAGTGTCCTGAACCGGATTTTCAGGGGCCGGCGGTTGCGAGCGTATGGACTGTTTCAGTCGCCGGGATGCCCGAAGCCAGAAGGACCCTTTCGCAACAGGGGCCGGTGTGGGTTCCACAACCTGCGTCTCTGTAGCAGGCTGTATGAGAAGCTGCTCCATGGCCGCCTGAGATGGTGAAGTGTCCAGAAGACGCATCATCTTGGCAGAAAGCATCCGAAGGGAGACCCGCAGGTCCTGAATGATCCGGGTCTTTTCAAGCGACGTCTGCTGGAAAGCCTTGGCCTCGGAAATGACGCGGCGGGCTTCCCTGTCTTCGTCCAGAAGAAGGCGAATGCTGCGGCGAAGTCCGCGGCTTTCTTGCGTTTCTGAGAGCAGGAAATTCAAAAAGGATGATTCTCCGCCAGCAGTAAGGACCGCATCCTGAGTGAAGGCAAAGGTTCCAGGGCCAGAATACGACCCGAGCCGAAGAAGCGGGGCGGATGAACCGGTGGTTATCTCGTCCTCTGAAACACGGAACAACAGCGGCAGGCTGTTGTCATCAAGATGAGACGCTGAGGAAATGATCCTGATATCCAGGTCAGGACAATGAAGTTTCAGGGCTTCGTAAAGGGTGTGACGCGTCAGAGTGTAAAGATAAGGCGAGCATTCGACTCTGGCAGCAGTCAGGCCCTGCTCTTCAGCCAGTATTGTTGTCAGCCAGACCATCAACTGAACGTGATCTGTATTGCTCCGTGGGACGAGGGTGTTTCGTGTGGCTGATTTGTCAGCGGCCAGCAGAAGCGCCAAGTATGCCAGATAATGGTCCGCTTTGAGGTGTGGAAGTGACATGGGAATAGGAAAATTCACGAAGAGGCCTGTCAGGATCGCTGTATCTGTGAAGGGTGGTGCGGTTCAGAAGGAAGGCAGTGCAGCCCAGTGTGGCCAGAGGCAATACTGCCAATATTTATTTCTTGTGAAATTAACATTGACGGAACTTTTTTTGATATAAAAGGATTTGATTGAAGAGCTGGATCATCCGCTCTTTCCCGTTTCCAGATAATGAAAACGGAGAACTCGTTGTTGGTACGGCGTCTTCAATCCTCGAATGGCGGACAGTGAATCCTTGTATCGATTGCGAAGTGGATTGCTTTTGGTAATCTGGCTCTGATATATGCAAGACTCGTCGCTCGATCATTTGGGTGGTCCGAGGGCCGCCGGTGCGAGGCAACCTTTTTAGGAGTGCACGGTAATGGCTAACATTACTACAGTAGTTGGCGCCTCCGGCCAGACCTTTGCGGTCACGGTCACTGGTGGGCAGACCCAGTTGCTGGCACAGCAGTATCAGACTGCTGTGTCCACCCTCCACAGCAGTGGCGGGCTTGATTCTTACGACATGGCTCCAGGCAGCAATTCCGATGCCGGTACCGGTGTCGGCCATGGCCTGATCAGCCAGGGCGGTCAGTACTCCCTTGCGGACAGCGCCACGCAGTATGTTTCTGTCGGTAGCTATTCCACGACGGGTCAGGACACGCTGAACTCTGCTGTCAGCCTGGATCTTTCCAACAGCACGGCAAAGAACATCAGCGTTCTTGCTGGCGACTACGCTGGCGTGTCCCTGACGGCTGGCAACCAGGATGGTACGTTTGTTGGTGGTGTTGGCAACAACACATTCAACGGCGCCAACTCCACCGGAAACTGGAACATCGCCACGGGTGACGGCAACGACACCATTACGGGCACCAGCGGCAACAACACCATCAGCGGTGGTGAAGGCAGCAACACCATCCAGCTCGGCAGCGGCACGAACGTTGTTCGTTCCGAGGGGCAGGACACGATCAGCGGGACCACCGGTACCGATACGGTCACTCTGCTTGGTGGCAGCTCCCAGGTCACGCTGGGTGCAAACGGAACGGTTTACGACACGACGTCGCACAACACCGTTTCGGGCGGCAACAACACCCTCATCACGGGTGGCAGCTCCAGCACGTACTTCTCGACCGGCGCCATGAGCACCGTTTCGGGCGGTCTGAACGACACCATCTCGGCTTCTGCCGATATCTGGCAGGTTCGTGGTACGGCCAACTCGATCAGCGCATCGGGCTCCCTGACGTTCCTGAACGGTACGGGTGCAACGACGGTTTCCGCCGGTACGTCCACGCTGTTCGGCGCTTCGGGTCTTGACCTGATGCTGGTCGGTGGATCTGCAAGTTCTACCAACCTGTTCGTTGGTAACGAAGGCAACGAGACCGTCTCGGCTGCTTCGTCCAACGGAACGCTGCATGCGTTCGCCGGCACGGGCAACGAAACCATCATCGGCGGTTCCTCTGCTGATACGCTGGTTGGTGGTTCGGGCGCTGCAACCCTTACGGGTGGCTCGGGTGCTGCAAACCTGTTTGCCCTGAACAAGGGTTCTGCCGGTGGTGATTACACGATCACCGACTTCGGTAGCGCAGCCGGTAACCTGATGGCCCTTTATCAGTATGGCCTTCAGAACAACAATGGTCTGGCAAATGTTCTGGCAAGCGCAACGGTCGCTGGTGGCAACACCACGATCGAGCTGTCCGACAACTCCAAGATCACGTTCGTTGGCGTTAGCGACCTGAACGCTTCGAACTTCACCCTGAGCTAATAACGGCTTCTGTCTCTGACAGAACCTGAATTGTTCAGGAGGGCCGGATCCGCAAGGGTCCGGCCCTTCGTGTTTCTGCTTCAGTTTTTTCATTCTTGTGAAAGCCAGACAGAATGCGGGATGACCCGCGCGATACCCTCACAGACAGTTACCGAAGTGCGGCCCGGCTGCATGGCCTGAGAGCCGAGGAGTTGCAGAAGGAAAACCAGAAACTTCTGCGCCAGCTTTCCCAGATCCAGACATCTCTGTCCTGGCGTGTGACAGTTCCTCTGCGAGCAGTCCGGGCTCTGATGCTGGGCAAACTTCTTTCGGGACGACCAGTACGCGAATTACCGGAACGTTTCCTGCGGCTTTGGGGACGGGAGGGTCTCTCGGGCGTCAAAAAGACTGTCATTCACCGTTTTCGTCGGTTGCGACGGACGCGTTCTGGCCTGTCGGGCATAAAGGATGAAACGGGTCAGGAGCATCCTTACAGGGCACCTGTTCCCGCGGCTGCGGATGGACTGGCGCCAAAGATCCTGATCATCGCCGAGCTCAGTCTTCGGCAGTGTGCCAAATATCGCGTCTGGCAGAAGCAGGATTTCTTAAAAGCGCTGGGCTGGTCGGTTCAGGTCGTGGACTGGCGCGACATCGCGGAAGCCATGTCGGCCCTGCAGCTTTGTACCCATGTCATCTTCTATCGCGTCCCGGGTTTTGATGATGTTCTGAAGCTGGTGGCTGAAGCTCATCGGCTGAAGCTGGCGCCGCGCTGGGAGGTGGACGATCTCATCTTTGACGAGAATGAGTACCGGCAGAACGGAAACATCGACACGCTCCCTGTAGCGGAACGTGATCTGCTGATGTCTGGTGTGGTGCTCTTCCGCCGCTGCATGCTGGCCTGCGGGCATGGGATCGCATCCACGCAGGCTCTTGCAGATGCCATGCGTAATGCAGGGCTGACAGATGTGACCGTTCTTGAGAATGCCCTGGATGCAGAGACGCTCAGGATCGCCACATCGTTGCCCGGACATGAAGGATCAGATCGCATCTGGGTGTCCTATGGGTCCGGGACGAATACCCATGATGCCGATTTCAGACAGGCCGAGGCGGGATTGCTGGCGGCCATGGCCGAGGAACCGCGACTTTGTCTGAGGGTGATTGGGCAGTTGCAGCTCTCTTCGGCTTTCAGCCGTTTCGGAGACCGGGTCGAACGTCTGACAGAACTGTCATATCCGGACTATCTGCGGGCCCTGTCGCAGACGGATATTGCGATTGCTCCGCTGGAACGGACGCTGTTCAACGACTGCAAAAGCAACATCAAGTTTCTTGAAGCGGCTGTGGTGCGGGTCGCTGCCATCTGTTCTCCCTGTGCCGCCTTCCTGACCATCATGCGTAACGGTGAAAACGGTCTTCTCGCGGCGGATGCAGAGGCATGGCGAACCGGATTTCTGTCCCTGGCGCGGGACGGTGCGTATCGCAGGCGGCTGGCGGATGCGGCGTATGTGGATGTGATGGCGCGGTATGCTCCGCAGGCCATGGCACAGACCCAGGCGCGCGCCCTGTTTGGCATTCCGACTAACAGGGTAAAGCCGCCCCTGAAAATCCTGATGGCGAATGTCTATTTCGCTCCCCGTTCGTTTGGCGGGGCCACGATCATCGCTGAGGAAATGGGACGCCAGCTGGTTAAAAAAGGGGCGCAGGTCGGCGTCATGACATCCCGACCGTCTGTTGCGGATCTTCCCGACGGTGACATCCGGTACAATGTGGATGGCATGACTGTTTTTGCCTCCGTCCTGCCGGACGATCAGGGCGGTCTGGGCCAGCTAGATAATCCAGTGATGGCTTGCCGGTTTACCGAGGTTCTGGAGGCCTTTCAGCCGGACGTGGTGCATGTTCATGCGGCACAGGGGCTGGGAACAGGTCTTCTGCGGGTCTGTCAGGAGAAGGGGGTCCCGTACGTTCTGACCCTTCATGATGCCTGGTGGCTGTGCGAACGGCAGTTCATGGTCCGCGCGGATGGACGTTACTGCTTCCAGACAACCATCGACCTGTCGGTCTGTCAGGCCTGTGTCCCGGGTGCGCGACATCTTCAGGATCGGGCTGTTGTAATGCATCAGGGGTTGGCAGACGCCGCACTTCTTATCAGCCCGTCACGGGCACATCGCGATCTCTATCTGGCCAATGGGATTTCTCCTGACCGTATCGTGGTCAACCGGAACGGATTCCGCTGGCCGGAGCGTCCCCGTCGGGCGCGGACTGTTGGGTCGCCATTGCGGTTCGGGTTTGTCGGGGGGACCGAAGCCGTCAAGGGATATGATCTGCTGAAAGAGGCCATGCAGTCCCTATCGCGCAGCGATTGGGAGCTTGTGCTGGTTGATAACAAGCTCAATCTCGGCTTTCAGTCCATTTTTCCGGAAGACTGGTCGGTCCGTGGGCGGCTTCGGGTTGTACCGGCTTATACGCAGGCGGAACTGGACGACTTCTATGACCAGATCGACGTGCTGCTTTTTCCATCGCAATGGAAGGAAAGCTACGGGCTGACAGTGCGTGAGGCGCTGGCGCGGGATGTCTGGGTTGTCACGACGTCGCCGGGCGGACAGTCTGAAGACGTGGTGAATGGCGTGAATGGAACCTGTCTGCCGCTGGATGGAAAGTCCCAGACGCTGGCGGAGGCTGTTTCTGCGCTTCTGGATGAGCCCGGGCGTTTCGACGGTTACAGTAATCCCCGAAAGGACTGTCTGCCGACATATCAGACGCAGGCGGATGAACTGTACCGGTTCCTGAAACAGGCCTGCGGTCAGAAAACCTAGCGGCCCAGAAGCAGGGCCATGAGGGCGTGTCGGCGGTCTTCACTGGCAAGGGCTTGCACGACTCTGGCCCGGAAGCCTGCGCGTTTGGCGCGGCTGCGCGGAGGGGTTGCAGCCAGATAGGCCGCAATCCAGTCCGGATTGAAAAATGTCGCATCCGGGATTTCCTGTCTCCACAGATGGGTGGAGGCAATTCCGCTTGGGTTATCGCGCAGAAGCTCGGTCTTGATGAAGGGAGCATGTCCGGAGCGCAGGACCGTGCGCCAGTCGGTATGCATGGGATTGAGGGCCAGCAGGCGTGCAAGGCCACGGGGATTGCTCCAGGCTGCTCCTGAGGACAGACCGGCGGCCGTGATGGCCAGTCCGAGGCCAAGCTCGCCGTGCAGGACGATTTCGTCCTTGCTCATCTCGGTGAAGGGTTGGCTGAAAATGCGCTGGATCGCCGGATGGTCCATAGCGTCCCGGGTCATGCACAGGAACCAGGACTGCAGATGGGACACCACGGCTTCCGAGCGGACCATGCCCCAGACCTGAAGCTCCTTCTCCCGCATCTGCTCCACAATCGGGCGCAACGGGAGGAGAGGGCCAAAAACGCTGTCATTGGCAAACAGGATTTCGCCGGCGTCCCCGGTGCATCCCAGCGAAAGCAGGAACTGCCATGCTCCGAAGTCCAGCCCGGCATTGGGCCGTGGATGGACAGTCACAGTAACCGGGGCAGAGCCCTCTGCAAGATCGTTTCTCAGGGACTGGGCCGCAGCTTCCGAAAGGCCCGAGGCGGCGATGTGAATCGTAAAGCCGCATGAGGCGATCTGGCTGAGCAGATGACGTGTGTGGTGAGGGAGTTTCGTTTCTGTGCTGTAATATGCAAATAGGCAGACAGAAGCTGACACGGGTCGTCCTGTTTTAAGAAAGAAACGTTAAATTTATGATATACAGTTGTTTCCTGGGTGGTTCTATAGGAAAGACAGACGCTTTCCGAGGAGATAGATCCTCCACCCTTCGGTTCGCATTAGCGGAGTTTGTACCGGCAAGATGCGACCTGCACTGAGTAAATCCGGAGTTTTATTCATGAGCAAAGCTTTTCTTGCCGCAGTTCTTCAAGATTCGATGAACTGCACCGGGGTCGTTGCCCAGCGGGCCGTCAATGACATGATTGAGGCCATTATCGAGGAGCTGCGGGAAGAAGGCGGCTTCACCCTGCCATCTTTCGGAACTTTTACGGTCTGTGAAACCAAAGCGCGTCAGGCGGTCAATCCGCGTACAGGCGAACCTGTGGAAGTTTCCGCCGGGCGTACCGTGAGGTTCAAGGCCAGTCCGGGACTGAAGCAGGCTGTCTGAGGGAGAAATGGCTGGGGTGGGAGGATTCGAACCTCCGCATGGCGGAATCAAAATCCGCTGCCTTACCGCTTGGCTACACCCCAATCGCTGCGCTTCTCAGAAGCGCAGGCTCTGGGCCTTCTAATCTGAACCGGAGGCCTTCGTAAAGTCCGAAGTCAGGATTCCAGTTCCAGATCATGATCAGGCAGGCCGGTATTGTTCAGGGCCTCGTTCATTTTCCGCCGGGCAGAAGGTTTGAGAATCCCATAACGCTCGGCACGGTCCAGTGCGGTATCGAGGGCCGCCATGGTCGCAGCAAGGTCGGGGCTTTCATCCTTTTCCCAGGCCCGCATAGCGTGGGCCCAGACTGCAGCCAGGGCATTAATGCGCATCACGCCGCCAAAGCCCGTGCAGTCGATCCCTGCGGCTTCCGCCAGCCACTTCATGGAATCAAGGGTGGTTCCGGCCAGAAAAGCGGCAAGGGCGGGATCGTAGGGCACGGCCTGCAGAACGGCCCGGACGCCTTCACGATATTCCTGGAAAATATCGAAACGGCGCATGATCAGGCCGAAGAGATATTCACGCAGCGTGCCGCCATCTCCGTCGTCACGTAGCGCGCTGGCATCGGCCAGACGGCCCAGCTGGAGCAGGAGAAGCGCCTTGACGGGATAGCGCTTGCGCACGGTCTCGACGGGGAGCCCGGCTTCGCGGGCCGCATCCACGAGGGAAAAGCGGTGCCATCCCTCGCTTCCGGCAAGCGACAGGGCAGACTGGAGGAGGGCGGCGTCGAAAACTTCCTGCGCCATGTCCGGCGGGCCGCTCAGTGCCATATCGTCCGAATCAAAGGGGTCCTGCCGTCCGTCCATACGGGTCTCCTGTCGAAAGCTACTGGTTTATGGTGGGAGCATTGACGTTCGCCGACAGGCTCTCTCCCATAAAGAAACCGTCAGCCTGCGAGTTCGTCGGCCCGTTTTGTCGCAGCGTCAATAGCTTTTGGAACAGTCTCCGGCCAGGCATCGGATTTCATAAGGACCGCCAGAGCTGCGGCTGTGGTGCCATTGGGACTGGTGACGGCCTTGCGAAGGTCTTCCGCGCTGTCAGGCATATCATCAAGCATGCGTCCGGCCCCGTAGATCGTCCCGCGTGCCAGACGGCGCGCAACGGTGGGGGACAGGCCGTGCTGCTGACCAGCCTCTTCGAGAAGTTCGGCCAGAAGGAAGACATAGGCCGGGCCTGAACCGGAAATGGCCGTGACGACGGACAGATCGGCTTCCTTCTCCACCGGAACGACGTCTCCGACGGCAAACAGCAGATCGTGACAGATGGTCTTCTGTTCTGCCGTGGCCGTGTCCGAGGCATAAAGACCGCTGATCCCGGCGCCGATGGCGGAAGGGGTATTGGGCATGGCGCGGAGGACCGGAACATCCGCGCCGTTCAGCCGGGCGGCGTCTGCAAGAGACTTGCAGGTTCGACCGGCCATGACGGAAAGAATGGCGGCGTTGTTCATGCGGGCGCCAAGCGCTTTGCCGATCGCATCAATCACGATCTCGGCTACGGCTGGCTTGACCGCAAGAACGATGATGTCAGGCTGGAAATCAGCGGGGATTTCGGCAGCCGTACGGACGACGCTGACAGCGTCGCCTGAGCAGGTTCGGTGTCGGTCGAGAACGACGAGCCGGGGCGGGGTGGGGGAGGCGAGCCAGCCGTCAAACAGCGCGCCTCCCATCTTTCCGCACCCTGCAAGAAGAACCGAAGGGACGGATGGCACGGTCAGGCGTCTCCTGCGCAGTCGAGCATGGCGGCGTCTATGGCGTCCTGTGGCGATTTCCCGCCCCAGAGTGCAAACTGGAACGCCGGATAGAACCGCTCGCATTCGGACATGGCAATGTCCACGAGGTCTTCCATGCTTTCGCCGGGAAGGGTCTGCACGCCACGCATCAGCAGCGTATGTCGGTAAGAGGGGGTGCCGGTGTCGGGATCGACGGCGAAATGGCCGATCCAGAGGCGGTTATTGGCCAGGGAAACGAGTTCATGAATGGCCGGACGGCGCTTGGCAGGCGAGCGCAGGTCCAGGATGCAGTTGAGATGCAGGGCCGAGAGTTCGTCGGACCATGTGAAATACAGCGAATAGTCGCACCACTGTCCGGGGGCCTGGGCGGCCATTTCGGACGGGCCGAGACGTTCGAACTCCCATTCATAGAGGCCCATGACCTGTTCCATCAGGTCGAGCGGATGGGATTCTGTTTCCGTGGTGAGTGAGGTGCTCAGGGCAGGCATGGCGGGTCTCCCAAGGCCGTGGAGCCTGGCACCGGCCTGGCGCCGGTGCGGCGCTCCAGATGTCTGCGGCCGGAAGTGGAAAATCCGCTCCCGGCATCAATCACGTTATGGACCCTTTGCCCCGTGTGCAAGCGTTACGCTTTGCAAAATCCACACCGGGCCTTTGACTGTTGCAGATCAGCCCTGCGGACCGCCTTTTTCTTCGGTTGCGAGTTCCTCGACAGCGGAGAGACGCGATTCGATTTCGGCCAGACGCTGTTCGGTGGCGTCCTGTGCCATGCGGGCACGGGTGGCCATTTCCTGCACGGCGTCGAATTCGTCACGGCGGACGAGGTCGAGGCTGTTGAGAATCTCGTCCACGCGGGTGCGGACGATGGCATGAAGCTCTTCGCGGGCGCCGGTCACTGCGGAAAAGGCGTTGCCGGCAAGGCCTGCAAGGTCGTCGAAAAAGCGGGGTCTGTCAGCCATGATGAAGTTCCTGCTGTTCTGCGGCGTGTCATGTCGGGCGCGTCGCTTGGATCGTTATCGGGGGCAGACTATACAGGAAGGATGATTATCGTCACCGGCGGGGCCGGATTCATTGGTTCGTGCCTTCATGCAGCCCTGCGTCGCCGGGGCCTGCGGACGGTTGTGGTCGACCGGCTCAGGGACGGGGTGAAGTGGCGGAATCTGGCGTCCCATGCGCCGGATCGCATCATCACGCCTGACGCGCTTGAGGGTTTCCTCGCGTCGGAGCCGGATGTCGAAGCTGTGTTCCACATGGGGGCGATCAGCGCCACCACAGCGCGGGATGGCGATCTGGTCTGGTCGAGCAATGTGGACCTGTCGCAGAAGCTGTGGCGCTGGTGTGCGGCACGGGGCGTGCGGATGATTTACGCCTCCTCTGCCGCGACCTATGGCGCCGCGGACCGGCCGGAGATGTTTCGTGACGGGCTGGAGAATATCGACGGGCTGCGACCGCTGAACCTGTATGGCTGGTCCAAGCAGGCCTTTGATCTGTGGGTGAAGCGGGAAATCGAAGCCGGTGCGCCAGTGCCCCCGCAATGGGCCGGGCTCAAGTTCTTCAACGTCTACGGGCCGAACGAGTATCACAAGGGATCGATGATCTCTGTGGTGAAGGTCAAGTATGACGAGGTCGTGCAGGGCCATGCCGCAAAGCTGTTCCGCTCGGATGTGCCTGGTCTGGCTGACGGGCAGCAGAAGCGGGACTTCATCTGGGTCGGGGATGTGGTGAACGTCATGCTGTGGCTGTTCGACCATCCGGAGGTCAGCGGTCTGTTCAACTGCGGAACCGGCGTGGCACGGAGCTATCTCGATCTCGCGCATGCGGTCTGCGACGCGGCGAAGCGGGCGCGGGATGTGGAGTTCGTGGACATGCCCGAGAAACTGCGCGGGCAGTACCAGTCCTTCACCTGTGCGGATATGAGCCGCCTTCGCGCTGCGGGATATGATGCGCCGTTTACGTCTCTTGAAGGCGGTATCGGGCAGTATGTGCGCGAGTATCTTTCCCAGCCTCACCCCAATCTCTGAGAACCGATTCCTTGAGCCATCCCCTGATCTTTCCGGATTTTGACCCGGTTGCCTTCCATATCGGTCCGCTGGCGGTGCGCTGGTATGCGCTTGCCTATATGGTGTCGTTCATCATCGCGCTGCCGATTGCGCGGCGGCTGAACCGTCTGGCGCCGGAAGTGGCGACGAACGAGCAGGTGGATGACTTCCTGTTCTATGCCATTCTCGGCGTGCTGCTGGGGGGACGGCTGGGCTATGTGCTGTTTTACCGGCCGATGGATTACCTGTCGCACCCGCTGGAGATCTTCAAGACCTGGGATGGTGGGATGTCGTTCCATGGCGGGGCGTTGGGCGTCATTCTGGCGCTGGCCTATTTCAGCTGGAAGACGCGGCTCAGCTTTCTGGCGTTTGCAGACCGCATCGTGCCGGTTGTGCCGATCGGGCTTGGCCTGGGGCGCTGTGCGAATTTCGTGAACGGTGAGCTGTGGGGGCGTCCGGCGTCTCCGGATCTGCCCTGGGCAATGATTTTCCCGACGGGTGGGCCGATTCCGCGGCATCCTTCCGAGCTTTACGAGGCCCTGACCGAAGGTGTCCTGCTTCTGTGCGTGATGCTGTTTGCGGCCAGCCGTCCGCAGGTTCGAGAGCGGTTCGGGTTTCTGTCGGGGCTGTTCCTGTTCGGCTATGCCTGTGCCCGGAGTTTCTGCGAGTTCTTCCGTCAGCCGGATGCGAATATCGGGTTCCTCTCGGGTGGGACGACGATGGGGCAGTTGCTGTGTATTCCGATGGCGCTCGCGGGGATGGGACTCATGGTTTACGCGATGCGTCGTCCGGCTCAGGTGTCGGCGCATGTCTGAGGCCGTGCTGACAGGATCGGTTCTCAAGGTTCCGCATGGATTCTTCACCCGGCTCGGGGGCGTCTCGCCAGCGCCCTATGACAGCCTGAACTGTTCGCTGTCCTCGCAGGACGATCCGGCGAATGTGGCGGAGAACCGGGCGCGGGTGGCGCAGGCGATCGGGGTGGCGCCGGATCATCTGCTGGGTCTGAAACAGACGCATAGTGATATCACCGTGCCTGTGACGGCTGAAACGCCGCTCTGGGTGGCTGGAACCGGGCAGGCGGGTGATGCCTTGGTGACGGACCGGCCGGAGATCGGTGTGGGGGTCATTACGGCGGATTGCGGGCCTGTGCTGCTGTCGTCCGAGGACGGACGGATTGTCGGGGCGGCCCATGCGGGTTGGCGCGGAGCTGTAGGTGGAATTCTGGAATCCGTAGTTGCGCAGATGGTGACGCTGGGGGCTACGGGGATCAGTGCTGTTGTCGGGCCGTGCATTGCGCCAGAGAGCTATGAAGTCGGTCCGGATATGCGGGATGCTGTTCTGGCTCAGAGCGCAGCGGGTGAGAATTTCTTTCGTTCAGCGCCGCGTGAGGGACATTTCCTGTTTGATCTGCCGGGTTATTGCGGCTTCCGCCTGGAGCAGGCTGGGGTTCGGACCGTGCAGATCCTTGGTGTGGATACGCTGACGGACCCTCGGTTTTTCAGCCATCGGCGGCGGACGCTCGCGGGTGGTGGGCATATTGGTCATCAGATCTCAGCGATCCGTCCGCTGGGCTGAGGACGGCGCAGGCCGGATTTTTCGAGCAGCCAGCGATCGGCGGGGCGTGAGAGAAAGCGGTCCACGAGGGCACCGAGGCAGAAGGACAGGCCAAGGGTTAGGATGAACCATACCCAGCCGAACGTCCAGTTTTCTCCGGTGGCTCTGAACAGATGGACCATCGGTATGACGACGAACATGTGGCTGAGATAGATTTCATAGCTCAGCCGGCCCCACTGGCGGGGCCATGCCAGAAACCGGCTTCCGGTTGCCTTGCCCCATCCGTTGTAGAAAGCGAGAAGCAGGGCAGCGCATGAGGCTGTTAAGAACAGCGGTGTTGCGTAGCCGAGGGTCAGCCATACGACATGGCCGTCGATCAGATAGAGACCGACGCCGAGACTTCCGGCCCAGCCGAGCCACGGTGTGAGTCTTGCAAAGAGGGGTGGGGTCATCCGGTGCGCCAGAAGGGCTGCGCAGACGCCCATGGCGATGGCGGAAATGCCAGGTCCGTAGGCTTCATCCTGCCAGATGTCCGATGCATTCCGGATCTGCCATTCCGCGAAAGGGCTGGACAGGGCAAGCAGCGCGAAAACGAGGCCGGGCAGTTTGGGAACGCGTCCGCCCAGCAGGCAGAGGATCGGGAAGGCCGCGTAGAACAGTTCCTCGACCGAGAGGGACCACAGCACATCCCAGTTGGGGGGAAGATAGTTCGTCCGGGCTTCGTAGAGGTTCAGATGCATGAACAGCGCTGCGAAGATGGCGCCGGGCAGGGTCTGGCTGTTGTGATAGAAAAGGAAATCAGGCGCGCCTGCGAGGTTGAGAACGGCCAGAATCCCGAGCAGGACCAGCAGGCATGGCAGGATGCGGCAGGCCCGGCGCATTGAGAAGGCGATGGCGTTGATGCCGCCCAGACTGCCCCATCGTCGTAGTGTGTGATCGGTGATCAGGAAGCCTGAAATGACGAAGAAGATCTTCACGCCTTTGCCGCCATCCCAGTTCAGGGCTTTCAGCAGCATGGTGGGAAAAACGGCCGAGAGGCCGGTCTGCATCAGGGGGATGCGCAGGGCGAGGTGATGGATGACGACGAGGATAATGGATAATCCTCTGAGCAGGTCGATCCCCGGATTGCGCTGTGCGCCTGATGTTGTCTGCATCCTGAATCCCATCCTGCAAAAGCGGAACGCTTCTGTAATGGAAGTCAGGCATGATTCCGTTCGGAATATGGCGTGGGGAGGGGCAGATACAAAAAAGGGCCGGAGAATGTCTCCGGCCCCTGTTCTGTCTCAGACAGCGTGGGTTCTGGCTTCCCGGTCCCAGAAGCGCAGTTTGCGGCACAGGGTGATGAAGGTCTTGAGGTCGCTGGGCGCCTCAAGCGGGATGATGCCGTCATCCATGTCTTCCGGCGTGATGCCACCCTTGGCGAGAAGGGGCTTGGCGTCCGGGCCGTAACCGATGAACTTTGCATGGGCGAAGGCGTCGGCCACGAAATCCCTTGCGGTGGCTTCGCCGGTCAGGAGCTTTGCCCCTGCTGCGGACGGGAGCAGTACAACCGCATCATACAGGACCGAGGGTGCGCCAACGATCTTCTGACCAGCCGGAACGAGCTTGCCATCCGTCGTTTTCACGCCACCAACCGCCGGAGCGACCAGTTCGACGATCGTGCCTTCGGCTTCCGCAGCTTTCATCAAGGCTGCGAGCAGGTCCGCATCCGTGCCATCAGTGACGAGCACACCCAGCTTGCGTCCCTTGAAAGTTTTGGGGCCGTTCTTGAGGATGCTGAGCGGGTCCGAAGCCGGCAGATCCGTCAGCGGTGTGCGGGCAGCCGGGGCAGGAACCGGCATCTTTTCCAGACGCAGACCTTCAGCCACGCCCTTGGCGAGCTTTTCATCGACGTTCAGCAGATGGGCGACGACGCGGGCACGAATGGCCGGTGTGAGGCACTTGCTGAGTTCGAAGACGAAGGCGTTCTTGATATGCGTCTGCTCGGTCGGGGTCTGGCTCGTGTAGAACTGGCGGGCCTGACTGTAGTGATCGGCAAACAGTTCGCCACGCTCACGGGTCTTCCGGCCGTTCACTTCCTCGGCATAGGGCTTGTAGCCGGTCTGCGGGTTTTCACGCGGTCCCATGCCCCAGGAGTTGGGCTCATAGTTTGCACGACCTTTCGGGTTGTGCATGGCCATATGGCCGTCCTGCTGGAAGTTGTGGAACGGGCATTTCGGCGCGTTTATGGGGATATGCGTGAAGTTCGGACCACCGAGGCGCTTGGTCTGGGTATCCAGATACGAGAAGTTCCGGCCCTGCAGAAGTGGATCGTTTGTGAAGGCAATGCCGGGGACAACGTTCTGGGTACAGAACGCGACCTGCTCGGTTTCGGCGAAGAAGTTGTCCACCGTGCGGTTCAGCACCAGACGACCGATGCGACGGACGGGGACGAGTTCTTCCGGGATCAGCTTGGTGGCGTCCAGGATGTCGAAATCGAATTTGTCAGCGAAGTCGTCATCGAAGAGCTGCACGCCGAGTTCCCATTCCGGGAAGTCGCCGGAATTGATAGATTCCCATAGGTCGCGGCGATGGAAGTCCGGATCGGCGCCGTTGATCTTGACGGCTTCGTTCCACACAACGGACTGCAGACCCTGCTTGGGCTTCCAGTGGAACTTCACATAGGTGGATTTGCCCTCGGTATTGACGAGGCGGAACGTGTGAACGCCGAAGCCTTCCATAAAGCGGAAGGAGCGCGGAATGGCGCGGTCGGACATGATCCACATGAGCATGTGGACGGTCTCGGGAGAGAGCGATGCAAAGTCCCAGAAATTGTCATGGGCGGACTGGGCCTGCGGGAAGCCGCTGTCGGGCTCTTCCTTTACGGCATGGACCATGTCCGGGAACTTGATGGCATCCTGGATGAAGAAAACGGGAATGTTGTTGCCAACAAGGTCCCAGTTTCCTTCTTCGGTATAGAGCTTCACGGCAAAACCGCGCACGTCGCGGGCCACGTCGAAAGAGCCGCGACCACCGGCGACGGTCGAGAAGCGGACGAAGGCGGGAACGCGCTTGCCGATTTTGCCCAGCACACTGGCCGTCGTGTAATCGGCCAGCGAATCCGTCAGTTCGAAAAAGCCATGGGCACCATAGCCACGGGCATGGACGACACGCTCAGGGATGCGCTCGTGATCGAAATGAAAGATCTTCTCACGGAAGTGGAAGTCTTCCAGAAGTGCTGGACCGCGTGCACCAGCCTTCTCGGTGTTCTGGTCGTCGGAGGCGGCCACGCCCTGCTGGGTGGTCAGGGTCGGTGTATCGCCTTTGGCCACCTGATGGGTAGCGCCCTGCGGGCCCCGTTCGAAAGTCTGGTCACCGATGGTGACGGTCGTGCGTTTTTCCGTGCTCATCTGAAATGCGCCTCTGCCGTTTGGGTTCCGGACATGCAAATGGCCGGAAAGTCTGGTGAGGAAGTGTCTTTCCCGCTGGAAAGCCGTGCCCATAGAAAGTGTGCCCGGACGCAAATGTTCCGGAAATAAATCCGGGAAAATTTCTGAACCGGGGAAGAAGACGCACCGTTAAGGCTGGACTCTGTCCTTTGACGACCTGAGGAGCTTTTTCATGCCTGCTGATCCTCGCACCCGGTATCCGCGCCCGCCTTTCAGGGGGCAGACGCAGAAATTCCCCGGCCTTTCGGAAAAGATGCATCCGAAACCCGATTACGGGGAGGAAACCTACAAGGGCTCGGGAAAACTTGAGGGGCTTGCAGCACTCATTACCGGTGGTGATTCCGGAATTGGACGTGCGGTCGCACTGGCGTTTGCCCGTGAAGGCGCGGATGTCGCGATTTCGTATCTGGAAACGGAAGCGGATGATGCACGCGATATCGGCGAACAGATCAAGGCCGAGGGGCAGAACTGTTTGCTGCTGCCGGGAGACATCCGTGATGGGGCGCATTGCCGCGAGATGATCAGCAAGACTGTCGAGACGTTCGGTCGTCTTGACGTACTGGTGAACAATGCAGCCTTCCAGAAGGCACGCGCAAAGCTGGAAGAAATTTCCGACGACGAATGGAAGCGCCATTTCGCGACGAATACGGATGCGCTGTTCCATCTGACGAAGGCGGCTCTGCCGCATCTTCAGGCTGGCGCCTCTATCATCAACACGTCTTCGGTCAATCTGAAGACAGCGCCGGAACTGCTAGTGCCGTATTCCATGACGAAGGCGGCGATTGCGAATTTCACGTCCAGCATGGCGCAGCAGCTCGCCGGGCGAGGAATCCGGGTTAATGCCGTGATGCCGGGTCCGATCTGGACGCCGTTCATTGCAACCGGCATGCCCGAGGAAGAGCAGGAGCATCTGGGCTCGGATGTGCCGCTGGGCCGTCCAGGACAACCGGCTGAGCTGGCGGGGGCCTATGTTTATTTTGCCGATCCGATGAACAGCTACACTACGGGCGCGCTTCTGGCAGTCAATGGCGGCGTGCCGATGATCTGAAGGCTCGCGCCTAAGGGTTTAAGACCGTGCCAGCGCCTGCTCGTCATCGAGCGGGCGTTTTTCTGTTCTGGGGCCGAAGACGAGCGTGACAGTGGCGCCTGACAGCAGGATCAGGGTCGTGAGGCCGAAAACGCCGGGGAAACCGGCAAGCGGATACAGCCAGCCGATCAGGACGGGCGATGCGATGGCGCCCAGACGTGCGATGGCAGAGGCGAGACCCATGCCGCGGGCGCGCAGGGACGTTGGAAAGAGTTCGGGTGTGTAGGCATAAATGCCGCCATAGGTGCCGTTCATGAAGAACGACAGCAGGATGCCGAAGATCAGAACTTCCACGGGGGTCTGGCTGGCGGCCATGCCAATGGCGCTGATGGCCCCGGCGACCATGAAAAGGGCGACAGTGGCCCGTCGGCCCAAACGCTCGGTGAGCAACGCGGAACAGGCATAACCCGGAAGCTGGGCAAAATAGATCGAAATGGCGTAGCCGAAGCTGCGGGTGACGGTCATGCCACGCTCGATCATCAGGGTCGGGATCCAAGTGAAGAACGCGTAGAAGCTGAAGGTGATGGCCAGCCACATGGCCCAGCTCATGAAGGTGGAACGGCGCAGATTGGGAGCGAAGAGATCCCGGACCGGACGGATGCTCGGCGCGCCACGGTCGGTCGTGGTGGTGAGGCCGACGGCAAGGCCTGCGCTTTCCTCGATGTCGCCAACGATGCGGCAGGCTTCGGCGGTCCGTCCCCGTTCGTCCAGCCAGCGGGGGGATTCAGGAAGGGCGCGGCGCCACCACAGAAGCATCAGGACCGGAAAACCCGTCAGAGCCAGCGCCCAGCGCCAGCCATCAGCCAGAGCTGGAACCAGCACGAAGCCGAGAACGGCCGCCGTGACATAGCCGAAGGAATAGAAACCGGTGAGGGCGGCTGTGAAAGCGCCACGATAACGGGCAGCGACGAATTCGCTGAGATAGGGCGCAATGATGGTGGCTTCCGCACCCGCGCCGATTCCGGATAACAGGCGGCAGAAGAAAAATCCTGCAAACGAGGCCGATCCGGCTGAAAGCAGGGAGCCGATGGCATAGATGGCCAGCGCACTCATCATGACCCGGCGCCGTCCGGAACGGTCGCCCCACCATCCAGCCAGCAGAGAACCCAGCCCATAGCCTAGATAGGTCGCGCTGCCGAGCAGCCCAAGCGCCGGACCACTCAGATGCCACTGGTTTTTCAGCATCGGGAGCGCAAAAGCCACGATCGCGGAATCGAGACCGTCAAACGTGTAGCCAAGACCGCCGAGGAACAGGAGTTTCCAGTGAAAGCGGGTAAAGGGCAGGCGTTCGATGCGGGCGGCGATGCTCATCGGGTAGGGGATCTGCCGGAAACTGTGGAAATGAAACGCAAACGTAGCGGTCCGCAGACGGGCAGGTCCAGAGGGGCAGAGTCCGAAAATGGTTGTGCCGGTGGCGGTTTTCCGCTACTCCGCGCCTCGCACAGGCACCCCTGGAGGTCTGTGTTGAACGAAATTCAATACGCAGGAGCGTAACAGTGGCTAATTTGACGACACTTGCTGTCTCGACGCGTGCGAAGGCTGGTAAGGGGGCAGCGCGCGCAACGAGACGTGAGGGCCTCGTGCCGGCCGTGATCTACGGTGGCAAGCAGGAACCCTCCATCATCGCACTTGATCCGCGCGTGATCATGAAGGAACTGCATCGCGGTGGCTGGTCCTCCCGCGTGTACAACCTGGCAGCCGAAGGCGCAGAGCCGGTTGCTGCCCTGATCCGTGACGTGCAGCTGCACCCGGTTTCCGACGCCCCGATCCATGTGGACTTCCAGCGCGTTGCCGCTGGCACGAAGGTTCACGTCGAAGTCTCCATCGCTTTCGTTGGCGAAGAGAAGTCCCCGGGCATCAAGCGCGGTGGCGTTCTGAACGTCGTCCGTCACTACATCGACGTGCAGGCTGATCCGGCCAACATTCCGGAGCACTTCACGGCAGATCTGAGCGGCCTGGACATCCACGAGAACGTGCGCTGGACGGACCTCAAGGGCACCGAAGGCGTTGTTCTGGGCAGTGGCCAGGCTGCTGACATGGTCATCGCCTCCATCGCTGCACCGACGATCGATGCCGAAATGGAAGCCGAAGCTGCTGCCAAGGCCGCTGCTGAAGCTGAAGCCGCTGCAAAGCCCGGCGCAAAGAAGAAGTAAGTCATGAGGCTCTGGACCGGTCTCGGCAACCCCGAGCCGGGGATGAGCCGTCATCGACACAATATCGGCTTCATGGCGGTCGACGAGATCGCCAGGCGCCACGGTTTCTCACCGTGGCGCAAGCGTTTCCGGGGGGAAACCTCCGAAGGCGTCATCGGGGGGGAGAAGATCCTGCTCCTCAAGCCGATGACGTATATGAACCGGTCAGGCGACAGCGTTCAGCAGGCCGCGCAGTTCTTCAAGATCGCGCAGGACGATATCACCGTATTCCACGACGAACTCGACCTTGCCTTCGGCAAGCTGCGCATCAAGCGTGGCGGTGGGGCGGCCGGGCATAATGGTCTGCGCTCCATGGATAAATGTCTGCCGGGGCCGGATTACTGGCGTGCGCGCATGGGGATCGGCCATCCGGGACACAAGGATCGCGTAACCGGCCATGTGCTGGGCAATTTCGCCAAGGCGGAAGAGCCGGAGCTCGAGCGCTGGCTTGAGGCCATCGCCGATGCCGCGCCTCTTCTGGCCAAAAAAGAACACGAAGCCTTCATGACGAAAGTCGCTCTTCTGGCAGCCTGACGGGGCTGCGGCTGCAATCGCTCCTCAACAAGAAAGCTTGCAGGATCACGCAGGAATCGTGGACTGAAAAGTCTGTTTCGCGGCGGGAGGTGGTTGTGAGCCTCTTCGGTTTCTGCGAACACAGGGCAACGGAATTTTCTGGAACGGATCGTTCGCGTCTGGACGGTCTTCAATGATGATGGAGAGCACGAATGGGTTTCAATTGCGGCATCGTTGGTCTGCCCAATGTCGGCAAGTCCACGCTGTTCAATGCCCTGACGGAAACGGCGGCTGCGCAGGCTGCGAATTACCCGTTCTGCACCATCGAGCCGAATACGGGCCGTGTGGCTGTTCCGGACCCACGACTGGATGAGCTGGCACGGATCGGCAAGTCCATCCGTAAAGTGCCGACCAGCCTTGAATTCGTGGATATTGCTGGTCTGGTCCGTGGGGCGTCCAAGGGCGAAGGCCTGGGCAACCAGTTCCTGGCCAATATCCGTGAAGTCGATGCCATCGTGCACGTCCTGCGCTGCTTCGAGGATGACGATATCACGCATGTCGAAGGTGGGGTCGATCCGGTTCGGGATGCGGATATCATCGAAACGGAACTGATGCTTGCGGATCTGGAGAGCTTGGAGAAGCGCCAGGTCGGCCTGCAGAAGCGGGCCCGTGGCAATGATCGTGAGGCTCAGGCCCAGCTTGAACTGATGGAGCCGCTGCTGGCCGCTCTGCGTGACGGCAAGCCGGCCCGGACGGCTGTTCCGAAGGGACAGGAAGCCGAGGCCTCCCGTCTTCAGCTTCTGACGACAAAGCCGGTTCTGTATGTCTGCAATGTCGAGGAAGGTTCTGCCGCGACCGGAAACGCCTTTTCGGAAGCGGTGCGCAAGCGGGCCGAAGCCGAGGGCGCGGGCGTTGTCGTGGTGTCGGCTGCCATTGAGGCGGAAGTCAGCCAGCTGCCGCAGGAAGACCGGACCGAATTTCTTGAAGGTCTGGGTCTGACGGATAGCGGGCTGGATCGCGTCATTGCGGCTGGCTACAAGCTGCTGGGCCTGCGGACGTATTTCACGGTCGGACCGAAGGAATCCCGCGCCTGGACGATTACGGCCGGGACCAAGGCACCGCAGGCCGCCGCCGTCATTCATAACGACTTCGAGCGCGGGTTCATTGCCTGCGAAACCGTGGCCTTCGACGATTACGTCGCCTGTAATGGTGAGGCCGGGGCGAAGGAAGCCGGAAAGCTGCGGATCGAAGGCAAGGAATATGTGGTGCAGGATGGTGACGTCCTGCTGTTCCGGTTCAATGTCTGAGGCAGGGCACATTCTGGACGGTCTGGCGGAGCGTGCTCGCCGGGTCAGCCGGAGTCTGGCACGGGCAAGTGCGGAAACGCGCAATCAGGCCCTGTCCGAAGCTGCGAAAGCGCTGAGGGCCCGGTCGGACGAGATCGTGGCCGCCAACCAGAAGGATCTGGCCGTGCTTTCCGAAGACCGGAACGCGGCGTTCCGGGACCGTCTGACGCTGACGCCGGAGCGGGTTGAGGCGATGGCGCGCGGTCTGGAAGACGTGGCGGGTCTGCCGGATCCGGTCGGGCGTGTTCTGGCGGAATGGGACCGGCCGAACGGGCTGCATTTCCGCCGGGTCGCGACGCCGCTTGGCGTGATCGGCATGATCTACGAAAGCCGCCCCAATGTTGGGGCTGATGCCGCGGCGCTGTGCATCAAGTCCGGCAATGCGGTGATTCTGCGTGGTGGTGGGGAAAGCCTGCATTCGGCGCGTGCCATTCAGGCGGCGATGGAAGACGGATTGCGCGCAGCCGGCCTGGATGAGGCCTGTGTGCAGATCCTGCCATCTGCCGACCGGGCTCTGGTCGGAGCGATGCTGCAGGCTTCGGGAAAGATCGACCTGATCATTCCACGCGGCGGCAAGTCCCTTGTGGAGCGCGTGCAGCGTGAGGCCCGGGTGCCGGTTCTGGCGCATGCGGACGGTCTGAATCATACTTACATCCATGCGAGTGCCGATCCGGCCATGGCCCGGAAAGTGCTGCTGGATGCGAAGATGCGTCGGACCGGGATCTGTGGTGCGACGGAGACGCTGCTGATCGATGCGGCGATTGCGCCGACGCTGTTGCCGCTGCTGGTTCAGGATCTTGCCGCGAAGGGATGTACGTTCCGGGCAGATGATCGGGCGCGTGCGATTGTGCCGACGCTTGCGGCAGCCTCGGACGATGATTTCAACACGGAATGGCTGGACGCCGTGCTCTCGGTTGCCGTGGTGGACGGGGTTGAAGATGCTCTGGCTCACATCGCGCGGCATGGAAGTTCGCATACCGAGGCCATTATCGCCGAAGATCCTGAAGCCGCGGCGGAGTTCCTCAACGGGACGGACAGTGCGGTGGTGATGTGGAATGCGTCCACGCAGTTCTGTGACGGTGGGGAGTTCGGATTCGGTGCGGAAATCGGCATTGCGACGGGGCGGATGCATGCCCGGGGGCCGGTGGGGCTCGAGCAGCTGACATGCTACCGGTACGAAGTGATCGGCACCGGGCAGGTGCGGGGCTGATCAGTATCCCGACGTCTGGTGATGGCCGAAATATGCGGATCGGTCTGCTGGGCGGGTCTTTCAATCCGGCGCATGCGGGTCATCTCATGCTGGCGCGGCGGGCCTTGCGGGCTTTGCGTCTGGATCAGGTGTGGCTCATGGTCTCACCCGGGAATCCGCTCAAGCCGAGTAAAGGCATGGCACCGTTCAGGGTGCGTCTTGCTTCTGCGGAGCGGATTGCAGACGGACGGCGAATCGTTGCAACGGATATCGAATCGCGGCTTGGGCAGCGCTTCACCGTAAAAACGGTCGGATTGCTGAAACAGCGCTTCCCGCATGTGCGTTTCGTCTGGCTGATGGGTGCGGACGGGCTGGCGCAGCTTTCGCACTGGAAGCGCTGGCGGCGGTTGGCTGCGATGGTTCCCATTGCTGTGCTCCCGCGTCCGGGCAGTGTTTCGCCAGCCCTGCGGGGGGCCGCGGCTTCTGTTTTGCGGCATCAGAGACGGCCTTCGCGCGAATCTCCCATGCTTGCGGAGCGAAAAGGCAACGCATGGACGTTCCTTTCTGCGCCGCAGAACGATATATCGGCTACAGCGTTGCGTGAGTCCGGCCAGTTTCGTCCGGATTCCGATCAGGAGTAAAAATCATCACCAAGACGACCTCTCCCGAATCGCAGGCCAAAAAGCCTGTGCGCCGGAAAACCAGCTCCCCCGATGCGGCACTGGCCGAGGCTGCCAAGGTGCCGGGAACGGCTCGCAAGAAGGCCGCAGTTGCCGGACCGAAGAAAACGGCCGTCAAGCGCGAAGCCGTGCAGCCGGATCTTCTGACCAGCATGCTGACGGTCATCACCACGAGTCTGGATGAAGACAAGGGTGAAGACATCGTTGTGCTGGACCTGGTCGGCCGCGCGAATTTTGCTGATCGCATGGTCATTGCAACCGGTCTTGCCGATCGCCAGATTTCCGCGATGGCGCATCATATTGAGAAGAAGCTCAATGAGATCGGCATCAAGCGCATTCTGATCGAAGGCGCGAATGGCAGCGACTGGGTCCTGATCGATGCCGGCGATGTTGTTGTGCATCTCTTCAAGCCGGAAAGCCGTGAGCTTTATGGGCTTGAGCGCATGTGGGGCACCGATCTGGATGGCAGCGAAGACGAAGTTGCTGTCGGGCAGGATGAAGAGCAGGACTGAATGAAACTGGTCGCAATCGGCCGGCTCAAAGCCGGGCCGGAGCGCGAACTGTTCGAGCGTTATGCGGGCCGGATCAGGCCCGCTTTGACGGTGACGGAACTCGCGCCGTCAAAAGGCAGCGTCCAGGAGCAGAAGCGCAAGGATGCTGCGGCTCTTCTGGGGGCCTGTCCTGACAATGCCCTGATCGTGGCGCTGGATGAGGGTGGCAAGACACCGGACAGCCTGCGGCTGGCGGAGATGCTGTCCCGCTGGCAGGAATCCGGGCGCCCCATTCATTTTCTGATCGGTGGCGCGGAAGGGCTGGATTCAAGCGTGATCCAGCGGGCCGATTCCGTGATTTCTCTGGGGAAACTGACCTGGCCGCACATGCTGGTCAGGGTTCTGATCGCCGAGCAGGTGTTCCGGGCTCAGGCCATCAATACCGGTCATCCCTATCACAGGGAATCACGACCGGACTGAAGCCCGGTCGTCAGGCCTTATCAGCGAATCGAACGGTCGGGAGCGTCCGAAGTGAAGGCATCGTCCGGAGCTTCGGCGACTTCTGTGCTGCTCATCGGATGGCTCAGAGCGTCAGAGCCGTTCAGGACGGCGCGGTGACGGAAACCTGAGACGTTCGAAGCGCGTGCCATCACGACATGCGGGGCCGGATTGCGATCGCCATTGTCGGAATGGGGATAGATGAAACCGTAGGTCGGATAGATGCTGCCAAGGCGGCCGCTGCGATCGTTGAGAGCGACGCGGACCGCGCTCCAGTCATTGTTGGGCGAAACGTCAACGACGCGCACGTTATGTGCGATGCCGTTGGAAGCCCAGTGGGACTGGTCGATATAGATTGTGCGGCTGTCTTCCACCGAACGGACCACGGCGACATGGCCGAGCGGCATACGGCGGATGGCCCGGAAATTCAGGACCGAACCGGCCTGCGGGGCGGATCCGCGGGCATAAACGCCGGCGGCATTGTACCACCAGTCACGCGCATTGCCGTGCAGAACGACTTCTGAAGCCGTCTTGGCGTAGGCGACGCATTGGATGACGTGAGCATAAGAGTGGCGATGGCTGCTGGAACGATGGCCGTGGAATGCCACCCGTCCATGATGACCCGAACTGTGACGGGCCTGAGCTTGTCCCGAAAAGAATGCGATCGCGGAGAGCGCCAGAGCAGAGAAAAAGGTTTTCCGGCAACTTTTATGCTTCACGATCTTTAGGATCCTGATTGGTTGTGTGTTGTTCGGGTTACAGGGAGGTAACAACCTTCCTGCAACCCTGACAAGAGCAGAATGCAAGCCTGTGGGTTAAATTTTCATTTCCAGAGAAAATCTTTTTGACACCACACTCTGCTGCAATCTCGCCATAATTGGCTGATTCAGATCACTTCGTGGTCGTGAGCATGATTTCCACGAGAATCTTCGGGTCTGCCATGACGGCCTGAACGCAGGCACGTGCAGGCGCCATGTTTTCCGGAAGCCAGGCAGACCAGACCGTGTTCAGAGCCGTGCGATCTGCAATATCTTTCACCCAGATCTGGGCCTGAAGGATGCGGGTCTTGTCGGTGCCGTGCACTTCAAGAATTTCGTCGAGCTGGTCGAGAACGCTCTTGGTCTGTTCTTCGATTCCCTTGGACAGATCAGCTGCAACAACGCCCTGCGTGAAAATGAAGCCATGATACTCGACGGCCTTGGAAAGAATGGCGTTGGGTTCTGTGCGGATGATACGGCTCATGATGATACCTCGTCTGGGTGGGAAAAGGGGAGAGTGACCGTCCTGTGACGGAGGGTCAATGATCTGCGCTATCAATCCCGTACCTGACTTGTCCCGCAGGGGCTGACCCTGTATCGCCACATCATAACGGACCGTCTGGAAGGGGGAGTTGTGACTCCTTTGTATGCAAAGCGGGTGCCGGTAACGCCCCTGCGGCAGAACTGCACCATTCTCTCCAATGATGAGAACCGTGCCGTTGTGGTCGATCCGGGAGGCGATGTTGAGGATATTCTCCAGCATCTGGATGGACAGACCGTAGAGGCCATCCTTCTGACGCATGGTCATCTGGATCATGCAGGCGGAGCGGCCGCCCTGAAGAAAGCTCTCGAAGCCCGTCAGGATCAGACGGTACCGGTCATAGGCCCTGATCGACGGGATGATTTCCTGCTGCAGAGCATCACGAAGCAGGCTGCTGCCTTCGGCCTGACAGGCATGGACAACGTCACGCCTGACCGCTTCGTGGAAGACGGCGAAGTCCTGCATCTGTTGGGGCAGGATCTGCACGTGGCTCATGTGCCCGGTCACACACCCGGACATGTTGTCTTTATCGACCATGATAACCGTCGCGTCATGGCCGGGGACACATTGTTCCGGGGAACTGTCGGCCGGACGGATTTCGCCTACGGTGATTCACGGGCCCTTATCGACGGAATCCGCAAACATCTTCTGTTCCTGCCCGATGAGACTGTCGTTCTGTGTGGGCATGGAATGCCGACGACCATTGGGGAAGAACGTCGGACCAATCCTTTCCTGATTTCCTGACCTGAAAGTCATATCATGCGAGTTTTATGCTGTGCGCTGGTGGCGGCGCTTGGAATGAGTGCCGGCATTGCCAGAGCGGAAGAGGCAATTACGCAGGCGCAGGCCCGTTTGCCAACAGAGAGTCTGACCATCACCACGCGTGACGGTCAGAAGCACGCGTTTACGGTGGAGTTGGCCAAGACGTACCGACAGCAGGAAGTCGGGGAAATGTTCCGCAAGCATCTGCCTGAAAACGAAGGGATGCTGTTCATGTGGCCAACCCCTCAGGTGTCGGACATGTGGATGCGCAATACCCTTGTGCCGCTGGACATCGTCTTTATCGATTCAACCAACCATATCCACGCCATTGCGGAAAATGCCGTTCCCCTGAGCGAAGCAATCCTTCGGAGTGATGGCGTGGTTGCCAATACGCTTGAACTGGCAGGCGGGGTCACGGCCAAGCTGGGAATCCGCGTGGGCGATGTCGTAACCAGTCCCGCGCTGAAGCACTGATGCCCCTGTGAAAGTTCTGGTCACCGGGGTTGCCGGATTTATCGGGTTTCATGTTGCTGAAGCCCTTCTCAAGCAGGGTATGAATGTCATCGGGGTCGATAGTCTCAACGACTATTACGACCCGGCCCTGAAAGCAGCGCGACTAAAGCAGCTTGAACCTTATCCGTCGTTCAGTTTCCAGAAGCTGGACGTGGCGGACCATCAGGCCATGCTTAGCCTGACTGAATCGCATCCCGATCTGGAAGCAGTCGTTCATCTCGCAGCGCAGGCCGGTGTCCGCCATTCGATGGTAGATCCCTATTCCTATGTGACATCCAACGTCATGGGACAGGTCGCGCTCCTCGAAGCATGCCGACATCTGAAAAATCTGACCCATGTCGTCTATGCGTCATCGTCGTCTGTCTATGGACGCAACAGGAGCACGCCTTTCCGTGAAACGGATCGGGTAGACCAGCCCAGCTCCCTCTATGCAGTGACCAAAAGAGCGGCGGAACTGACATCGGAGTCCTACGCCTATCTGTATGGCATCCCGCAGACCGGTCTGCGGTTCTTTACGGTGTATGGTCCATGGGGCCGACCCGACATGGCGTATTACGGATTTGCCAAAGCGATTTCCGAAGGCCGTCCGGTCACGCTCTATGATGGAAAGAACCTGTCCCGGGATTTTACCTATATCGATGATATCGTCAGAGGCGTGCTGAAGGTTCTGGGGCGGCCTCCCGAAGCAGGAACGTCCCGCGTGCTGAATCTTGGAGGGGATAAACCTGAAAAGGTTGTCCGGATGATCGAGCTGCTGGAGCGCAATCTGGACCAGAAAGCCGTTGTGGAATGTCGGCCCCGGCCGGTGGCCGATATGGAATCGACCTGGGCTTCTCTGGAAAACATAAAGGAACTCTGCGGCTGGGAGCCCGAAGTTTCCTTTGAAGACGGCATGAAAGAGTTCTGCCTCTGGTTCAGAAAGTTCTACGGAATCTGATTTTTTCACAAAAATGCAATTTTCCTGTTGACCCCCCTCCGAGCTCCCCGTATAAGCCCGTTCACCGACGCG
>NZ_BJLY01000002.1 GCF_006538885.1 Gluconobacter roseus NBRC 3990 | reverse complement strand
AAGATAGATGGCCGGGCTCGTTGCACCGGCATCATAGTGGGTGTCGAGGTTTGACGCGGTGGTGGCATAGGTCTGGGGATTGGTCGTGGCCGCATTGCCAGAACCCGGAATGACCCATGTATCCACGTCCAGTTGGTCGCACACGGACGCACCGGTAAACGCCGAAGGGCATGGCAGACTGAAGCTCCAGTTGCTCAGCATTCCCGAAAAGCCGTTGACCGCATAGGTGCCGTAGCTGTCGAGACGGTTGACGTAATCCGGCGTAGACACGTTGCTGATGATCGTCTGATGCTGCTTGAGTTTCGCACGATCGGCGGTGGACAAAACTGGAGAAAGCCACACGCTCCCGCTATCGAAAAACACGGAATGCTTTACCCCGTCCGCGCTGGTAAACGCTGCGCTTGCCACAACTTTCGGAGTCGTGCTTTTCGTTCCATTATCGACCACGACAGCATCGAAAGCGTTATAGGATGCGATCTGCGCCCCTGTGGTCGGGCTCAGGCCAGGGCGGTTACCAGTATAGGTGTCCGTCGAGTTCCAGAGGCTCAGACAGGCAGCGAGATTCATCCCGCCTTCATCCTGACAGGTCATGACGACATGGGAACCGCGGCCGGCCGCCAAGCCGCCGATGACAATACCATCGGGGTCAGTCCATGGATCTTCACCTGCCGGGTTGGCCTGTCGGTGAGCAGCGGAAACCTGCATGATGGACTGCCCATCGATCATGGACCGGAAGTTGGATCGTCCCGTATCCAGAAGATCACCCAGCGAAACAGTCGGGGTATCCGCGCCCGGAGTATTGACAGGCGCCGTCACATTCCCGCTCGCATCTGTGCCCGCCACACCGTTGGGGCCGTTCAGCCCATGGATCAGTTCCTGCTTTGACAGCCAAGGACCGCCACCGAAAAAGCTCGTGTCCATGATCGTGGAAGGTGGCCGGGCTGACGCAATACCCCCGGGGGCACAGGATGCCAGCAGGATTGCAGCAGAAAGGCGCTTCATGACTGCACCGCCTTTCCATCGACGGTCGAGAGCCACGCCTTGCTGAGGCACCGCGCCACGACACCGGTGCCTTTGCCAGCGTCCTGCATCGGCGTGCGGCCATCAGTCGCCAGAACAAGCTGGCCATCCGTGCAGGAAGCGGGGAGGGAGGCGACGGGGAGGGCCTGCGAGACCGTCAGAACGACAAGCGGCCGTGAGGGGATGCCTGCGCGCTGCCCTTCGGTGAAGGGCTCGACAGGCATGGCTGCCTGAGACTGCGCGAGTGCAGGCGTGGCGACAATCAAGGGGATGGCAAGCAATAGACGGCGCATGGGCAGCATTCGGAGTTCGAATTGTGCCGCCAGCGCGAGGCATGCCGTGACGAGATTCTAGGACAAAACGAGCCTAGAAAGCAACGCTATAAAGCGATTTGCAGCGCACCCAGATCAAGACGTTAAGAGTGCCTAACATGTGTGAATGAGGAGAAATTTGGCTGCCAACCTGTGGATAGAAATACTACTAAACAAACATCACGAATTAGTGATTGCAGAAAATGGTGTTTTTACGTTTTATCCCCAAGAGAAAACAGATTTTAAATCATTTTATCCTTCTTATTAACGTTATTCACAAAAGAAATTTTCTTTAAATGAAAGAATCCACAGGTGTTTTTGTTTTTTCCACAGAAAAAGACCTTACGCACAGAGAAAAGATCTGGAAAAAAGATAAGATCTGTGAAGCGCAGCTTTCATATCCCGGCTGCGCTTTTAGAGATTAGGAGCGACCTTAAATGACTTTTGTTAGACGCCTCCGCGTTCGCGAAGCAGTTAACGCAAAAGTGGCTCGCGATAACCAAGATCGAAAATCGGCCCGAGCCGCGCTCATTCGCGCAGGATACCTTACGCCGAACGGTGATCTGTCTCCAGCATATGGCGGCCCAGAGCCAAAGAAACGAAATGATCGTCTTCGACATACTGAGTGCCGCATCTAAATCAGATTAGTAGGGTTACATATTTACATGAGTCGGCGCCGCACTTCATTTGTCTTAGGGTACCATGGGTGCGACGCCGAAGTCGGTGAAAAAATCCTTCGAGGCGCGCCGGTTCGGCATAGTGAAGAAGACTATGATTGGCTTGGCCACGGAGCGTATTTTTGGGAAAGTGACCCTGGAAGAGCTTGGATGTGGGCCGACAGCAAGGTCTCGCGAGGAAGTTGCACAGAAGCTTTTGTTGTCGGTGCCATTATTGATTTAGGAAATTGTCTCGACCTAACCGAGCAAGAATGTATCCAGGAACTGTCTGAAGCTTACGCAGGCCTTAAGGCGACATTTTCGCGTTCAGGTAGCGAACTCCCCGCAAACAAAGATCCGCAAAAATTTCCGTCTGGCGATAAATTACAGCGCTACCTCGATTGCGCAGTTATCAATTATCTATGCGAGGCAATGGAAGAAATGGGGGAAATGGTAGATCCTTACGACACTGTGAGAGGCTTATTTGTCGAAGGCTCCCCAGCCTATCCTGGCGCCGGCTTCTATGCACTGACGCATACACAAATTGCTGTGAGGCGTCCGGAATGTATAATTGGAACCTTCAGAGTTCATAGAGAGCGTGAGGCAGACGAGCTGTCAGTTGCTTCCTTGCGCGAGAAGACAGAAGTAGAGGCTTAAAAAAGCCGCCCCAAAGGGCGGCTCCGTAGTCAGGCGCAGAGCTTCGCTCCTACGCGCTCATTCCGGCGCTCGAAAGCATCTGCGCATTCGTCAAACACACCGCGCCCTTTGCTCCGCTTGAGGGCAACGTAAGGGAACTGCCGAAGGAACTCAGTTTTGGCGGCTCGGGCGTCCTCCGTTTTCGGCTGATAGTCCTCAATCTCATACCAAAGATCCGCAGCCGCCTGGTCTGCCGGGACCCCATTGTAACGCAGAGCCGTCCAACGGTTCATCTCGTTGATCAGCATGGCGTCTGACGTGATGAGCGGCTCGCACATCCTCACGGCCTGCTCCTGACGCTCTGCCGTTGCCAGCGGCACGTAGCTCATGACACCGGCTCCGGCTTCTTGGTGAAAGGGGACGCCTCCATTTCCATCAGGTCCGGATCAATCTTCGCTCCCGGCACGATCTGGGCCAACTTTGCCAGACCTTTCGGCAGGACCTTCACCGTGTCGCGGGTCTTTTCCTCGCCATTGCCGTCTGTATAGGTGCCGATCTTGTGCCAGAGATACCCGGCATCAATCTTGCCCTGATAAGCAAGCCAGTTCTTTGTTCCGTTGCGGCGATAGATCCACTGTGACGTGGCCATGAACGCAATCAGCGCCTTGGGCTTGATCTGGAGGATCTTGGCCGCTTCCGTCAGGCCGTATGAACCGTCCGCCGTGCTGATGCGGTCGAGGGCGGCGGCTTTTGGGGTGACAACTGCAAGAGCCTTTTCCTGCGCCTCGATTTTCTCCTGTTGATCGGCGGCAAGAAGCAGGGCTTCGCGGAAGGAGGTGGGGACGGCGGGGGTTTGCGCCACCGTGGCGCGATCTTCCAGTTCCATCCAGCGGTCGATAATCTTGGCGCGAACCTCATCATTATATCCAGAAACAACAACCAGCGTATCGCGCTTGGTTAGGTCATAGACCTCTGTTGGGCGTCCACCTTTCTCGGGCCGATAGGTCCGGGTAGTTTTACGACTTTCCCGTAAAACCCCGTTTTCAAAGAGGCGCTCAATCGTAGCGACAACATCGTTGTGGCGTGCCCCGCAGATGTCAGCGACCTCACGAGAAGACATAGTAGGAGCGCCATTCGAGAGAGCGCTGGAAATCGCGAGGGCTTGTGTGTTATTCGTCACTTTCGTGTTCCTTCACTGGTTCACTCGGAGACGGAAGAGGGCGTGCTGCCAGGCTGTGCCTCTTCCGTCTCTTCTTTGTCCATTTCTCGCCGAAGCAAAAATGAGATGTGCGCACCAACTGTGCGCTCCTGATGCCTTGCGCAGCGTCGAAGAAATTCCATGACGCTTGGCTCTAGGCGGATGTGAATTTGAGGATAGTTTCTGCTCATAGCTCCTATCACCGTGTTACTCATATACCGGTATCACCGTGATACGATTGCGGTCAATAGCACCGTGATATAAAAATCCGATATGGCTAGAGGCGACCCAATGATCCACGTCCGAGTGACGGATGAACTAAAATCCCGCCTTGAGAGCGCCGCCCAAGGATCTGGGCGTTCCATGAATGCAGAGATTTCGCAGAGACTAGAAGAGAGCCTTTATTTATCAAAAATGGCGCATGCTCTTGAGAGCAGCTCCCATCTGACAGATGGCGAGCGAGCTTTAGTTCAGTCTTTCCGGAGCATGAGTCAGGATGAACGGAGAGCTGTCTTGGCGCTTTTGAATAAACTCAGCAGTTCTAGTAGTTGACCCGAATCCTCTTGGAATGAAATTATGTGTTACATTCCAAGGAAACGAACATGAGAAAATATTCAGTTATCTTCTTATTTTGTGCACTATTTTTCTCAAATAGAGCCTATTCCAAAATAAATCCCAATGCAGAACTTGGAGTATATGGCGCAGGAATGATGCTGTGCGAAGAGTGGATTGAAAATGACCAGAGACAAAGGGATTTCACAGCAGAGGCATGGGTAGCTGGAGCATATACAGGCTATGAGAATGCTTGCAGACTTATGGGAGGGAATTGCGTAAACGGAAAGCTTACTGATATGAGCCAGTTATATTTGAGAGCAAAAGCATATTGTCGAATGAATCCAAATAAGAGAATTGCGGATTCTGCGTTAGGTACTTGGCTTGAAATAGTAAAGGATCCAAACTCTTTGTAATGGATCATTGACCCGACTCCGCACTGCCGAGGAGGGCGGGGGATGAGTTTGACTCGAATCCAATGAATACTGTCTGCTGTCTTTGAAATTAATCGAAAGGTATACAAAGTGCCTTACTACAAAGACTGCAAAGATTTTATTCAGCTAAATTCTTTGGATGGAAGACAGTTCGATTTAACGTATGGAGTGAGTACTCCCGCACCAAAAGCGGGAATTTATCGCTGTACAGCGTGCGGACATGAGATTGCTATTGCGCAAGGCCATATGCTGCCGCCGGATAGCACTGAGCATCACCCAACGCACAACCTATTAGTCAATACGTATCGGCCGTACGGATGGCAACTTGTCGCGCAGGCACGGCACGTTCACGACCACCCCTAATCAGGGAATGAACCTGATAATATCAATCGGCGTCTGACGTGGGGCCAGCGCCTGCGCATTCTTTTCAGGCGTGGGCCAGATCATAGGTGCCAATTCGGCAACCCACTTGGCTACAGCATGAACCTTGTTAGGTGGCACATTTGCAGCGATGAAATCTGCCACCTTCAAGGTGTCAGCATCGATCTCAGCATGTAAGTGATAAGCGCGTTTTTCATTATCCATGCTTTCGATTCTAGTTTTGTTCCGCGCGTCAGTACAAGCGAAAAACGTTGCTCAAAGCGCAGTAAACTGAGATAATTGCTGCCATGATCTTCTTCTGGATCGCTGCGGCGATTATCGGCCTCTTCGCGGTCAACTGGCTGCTACTGCTCAACGCGGAGCCAGGCACCGACAAACACGCTGAGCGCTCAATCGCCACTTACCTGACCGGCGGTTTCATCCTTTTCTGGGTCATATGGTTCTTCCGGCTTTGCTTCGACTGGACCGATCACGTCCCGGCTGACCAGTTCTATGCGGTCCGAAACCACCGCATCTTCAGCACACTCCTGATCGTTGCATGCGCTCTGTTCTTCCCACGCATCATTCGCGGCACACGGCGCATCTGGGCGCGCAATCGGACACGGCCGCCGATCTCGTGGTGGTGCGCGCTGCCTTACGGGTGCGGGTGGGGACTGCTGATGACGGTGTTTCTTTTCTCGGGGCCATTCATGAACCCGCCCCATGACTGGGCGGTTGTGTGGGTTGGGCTGATCCTCGTCTGGGGCTTCCTCGCCCTGTTCCATGGCCTCAACGCCTTCAATAACTGGCTGGATCGGCGCAAGAAACAGGACGTGTCCTTTCTGGAATGAGGCTATTGGCCCAGAAGCCAGTTCCGGACGATCTGGTCCCCGGTCGGCACCGCTGCAGCGTAAGGCGCTCCGGCTTTTGCCGCATTCACCAAGCCGCCAAGCAACGCATTTCGAGGCGTGCCCGGTGACACCTCGCTCCGGCGAAGAAGGCTGTTCTTGAGCGCATTGCTGTTCAGATAGGTGCGGGCCGCTTCCTTCGCCACGCCTCGCCCTGCCATTGCCCCAAGCACGCCAGCAGCCGCGCCCAGTTCATGCCCCGTAATGGCAGCAGGGATTGCACTCAATGCGATTTCCGCTCCAAGCCTGGGGGCTGTGCCAGAGTTCGGCGGCGCTTTCAGGAAAGCCTGCCCAATATCGGCCAGGTCCCCCAGATCACCGGCGCCACGCCGTGCACGGCTCTTGAAGGACTTGTTGACTGCGCCCTGGAGGAGGGCCGGGCTGATTGCTCCGCTCTCGTCTGCCTTCATAGCGAGAGGTTCGATCGTCTTCAGGTTCTTGTACTGGCGGCGCGCGTCCTTCAGTTCGCCCAGAAGATCCGTGCGCCCGCCTGCGGTCAGAGAGCGCTCCATCGCATCATCGAACGCATCTCGGACGCGCCCGGCATAATAAGCGACGTTCGGGTTGTTGGACCGCATGGCACGGGCGAGGGGCGCGCCTTGCCGGGTGAGCGCCTGATATTGTGGCCCGCTGATCTCTCCGGTCGCCGCTTTGCTCATGATGTTGTTGATCTGGTTGACGATCGGTGTGACTTCCTGCTCGGGCAACACCTGCCGCGCTTCATCAGCAATGGCGCCAAGGTCGCTCCCGAACTGGTTGTCAGCCTTGATGATCGTGTTGGCCGCCACATGGTCGAAGCGGTTCCCAAGCGCATTGTGTGCATCATCGATCACGTCTGGCGTTAGACGGTCGCTGTCCTGCCCGAAGGTGCGCGAGACGGCGCGCGTGAACTGGCTGCGCTGCTCCGGTGATACGATGCCGCCATTCGCCACGTCTGACAGATAAGCCATGTTCCGGCTGGTGCTGATCTGTGGCGCCTTGAGGTCGATCCCCAGTTCTTCCGCCCGCCGCGCCAGAGCCGCCCGTTCCGGTGAGACTGCCCCGCCTGTGAACGCTTCAACGGCACCGCGCGTGATCGGCTTGGCCAACGACAACGCCCCGCCCGTCAACACGCCGCCGATTGCTCCGTCGCGCAATGCCTGCCCGATGGGCTGGCCTGTTTCGCTGTCCGTCGCAGCATTGGCCGCCGCGCCACCGCCAGCCATTCCCAAGAGCGCGCCTCCGACCTGTGAGACCTTCTCGCCCGCCCCAAGCGCTCCAAGAGCACGAGCGCCCAGACGAGCTGCTTGTAGTTCAGCCCCGCCAACCGGAATTGCTGATACAGCCAGATTTCCGCCGATCCTGCCCAGCTTGGCTGAGAGACTTCCGCCATAGTCCTGATCGTACTGCTTACGGGCGGCATCCTCATGGTCAACCGCGCCTTGGAGGGCATGGACGCCAGCTTTTCCCAGGAGCCAGTTGGCACCATCAAGGCCGCTATCAACAACGTCCCACCCTCCGCGCGCTGCTCCCTTAAGCGCATTCCGCTCCCAGCTCTGCTTCTCATAGGCTGGGGTCGTGTCGGCCGGTGCACTCATCGGAGCCGGGGTCTGCGAGACCTTCGGCGCCGACAGACCCCACATCCGGTCCAACTCTTCATCACTCGGGCCAGACTGTGCGGGGGCAGGGGCCGTCTTCGCGGGCTCGCCACTCAGGCCCCACATCTTGTCCAAGGCGGCATCATCAGTCTGTGCGTCTGCGGGCTTCTTGGCCACGGTCTGCGTCTCCGGCTTGTGATAGGCCGCCGCCACCCGGCCAACATAGGCTTTGGTCTCGTCGTTGTTCCAATGCGCCCGGTCGGTCCCGGCATTGTAAGCCCGGAGCGCGTCCGGGAGATTGCCGTACCGGTCCAGATTTTCGCGCATGAGCCGGGCCGCGCCATAGATCGACTGCACCGGGTCGGTCGGATCAATGCCGAGGCTGCGCGCCGTCTCGGGCATGAACTGCATGTGCCCGACTGCCCCGGCACGAGACCGGGCGTTGGGATCATCCGTCGGATCTTCCACCTGGTGCACGGCGCGCAGAACTTCGGGATCAACGCCCCAATACTGGCCCGCACCCTCATAATGGCGGTCGAGGTCGGCCATCAGTTCGGTGCCTGCACCAGGCCGGTTGCCATGGCGCCCCGGAGTTCAGACCGGAACGCCTGCCGCTGCTTACCGTCCATGCTCGACCAAAGGCGCGCGCGCTGCTCAGGCGTCATGATGTCGAACATAAACGCACGGGCATCTTTCTTGGTCGTGTAGTCGTTCTGGAACGCGGGCCATTCGTTGGCATGTACCTGCGCAGCTGTGCCGGGGTACTGCTGGTGGAAGGCCAGATAGGCGGCGTTGGCGCGCCGATCCAGTGCGATATTCGCCCGCAAAGCATCCTGCGCCGCGAGATTATTGATGTGCGTCGATGGGTTGCCTGCCAATGCCGTAGCCAACTGGGCATCGCTATGCGCGGCCCCCGGCTGGCTGGCCGCAAGCTGGGTCAGGTATTTGTTGGCCTCATCATACGCTGCCGCCTTGTCGGATGGCGTTGTCATGCCGAGGGAGACGGCGACGTTCACGATCCGGTTGTGCAGTTCTGCGGGCTTTCCAGAGGCTGGCGAAATCTCCTGAAGAAGCTGGAGAGCCTTCTGGGAGCGGTACATCCGATCGCCAAATCCTGCTGAGAGTTGCCCGGCCTGTCCGAACTGGTCACCGGCTGCATGGCCAGCAACCTCGGCAGCAGCACGCTGAGATTCTACCTGTCCCGCTGCCGGCGCGGCCTGATACCCCGGATTTGCAGGCTGGGCCGTCGGATACCGCCCGGACCCCATGACCTCGGGCGGGACGGTCGGGCGCCCCTGCGCTCCGCCGACCACCTGCTCACGCCTGACGTAACTGCGCGACCCATCAGGATTGATGATTTCGGTGGGCGCCGCGTTGAACTCCGGCGAGGTCTGACGCTGCACGCCTGTTGCGGGCGTAAACGCACCCCCATCCATGCCGGACGCCTGCGTTCCGGTCTGGATCGTCTGGCCATCGTCCACGCTCGTGGGCGTACCGAAAGTCTGCGAAATCTGCTCATGGCCGGGAAGGGTAGATGTTGCCAGCGTTTTGATCGCCTCCGAACGTTGGGCAGCCGTTGGCAGTGAGAGCAGCCCCCTTGTCGCCGTCTCAATCTGGTCACGGGCACCTGGGGTCAGCCGCGCAATGAATGCGCCCGTGCCGCGGATATTGGCATCTGTCGGATTTTCAGCCGCACGAATGAATGCGCCAGCCGCCGCATTACGAGCATGTTCCTGAAAGGAAAGCTGCTCGTCCTGATTGAGGACATCATCATGTCGGGATGCATTCTGCTCATGAAGCGCTGCCGCTGCTCCATAGGCGGCATCAGGGTCGCGCGCCATCGTGGCCCGCGCCTTCGCGTAATCCACGCGGCCAGATGCATCAGTGGCGCCGAGCAGGGCATTCCCTTGAGCAAGCTTGGCCTTCTGTCCCAGAAGCGCGTTCTGGTATTCCAGCGCCTGGTTCCGAACAGCCTGTGCGGCTGCAATGTTCTGGAGCTGATTGGTCTGGGGCTGAACCGTGCCCTGGCCGATGCCGAGAAGCGCATTGGCGCCCGTGTCGAATAGGCCTGCCATATCAAGCACTCTCCCCAAAGTACTTGGAATACTGAGAGTTGGCCGAAGATGTGCCCGCTCCATTGAGCAGGGCGTTGTATGCAGCGTAATTGCTGCCATAACCTGACGCCTGATTGCCTAGACTGGTCAGGCCGTTGGTCAGGCTATTTGCCATCGATGTTGTTCCCGCCATGTTGGCCCCCACGCCAGCGAGCGCAGCCTGTGCCGAGAGGCTGGCCGTGTTCGTAGCATTGCCCGCGCTGGCCGATGCCGCGTTGGCTCCAGTCCCGAGCAGAGAGTTTTGCCGGTTGAACGTATTGGTCAGATTGCCCTGGGCAGCATTGTTCGCAGAAAGCTGGTCGTTGAACTGGTTCTGATACGTGCTGTCAGCGAGGCCGCTGGCGTATGTCTCCGCGCCTTTCAAAGCTGCGCCACTGTTTGCCAAACCCCGAGCCGCTGCGCTGTTCGTCGCGGCCTGCTCGCCCTGTGACAGATTCCATGCATATCCGGGCGTCTGCTCGAGCGTCGTCTGGTTCAGGGCGTTGGTGGCGTTGTTGATGTAGCTGTCGTCGGTCGAATTGTACGCCCCGTTGTCATACATGCTGCCGATCAGCTTGTTCCCAACTGAAACATACGGGTTCAGGTAATCTTGAGCCGCCGCGCCAGATGCCGAAAGGGCCTGTGCCTGTCCTGAGCCAGTTTTCGCCGCCTTGTTCATGGCGGATTTTTCCATCGCCATCTGAGCGGCAGTCGTTGCAGCCGTGGTGGCGGCTTGAACACCCTGTCCAACTCCGAACATGTCATCAAAGCAAACGCCCGGCATATAATCCTGAGCCGCTGCGGACGCGGGGTGCCACCTCATTGCGGGCGCTCCATTCGATATGTGACGTGATGGCGCACAATCCCATCAGGGCAGCGCGCGTCTATTTCGCCCCAGCGCTCAAAGCCAAGGGCATGCATGGTGAAGCGGGCGGACTTTTTGTCATCCGGGATCGCGGCAATCATCAGGTCGGACGGCTGGGTTTCCCACCACCAGTCCCGGATCTTGCGCATGGCCGCAATCGCGGCTTTCCCGCGCAATTCGGGAACAACGGCTTGGTGGCATTCATGAACGCGGCACTGAACCGTTCGGAACCCGACAACGATCCCGGGCAACGTGACAACAAGCCGGTCCTGCACGTCAGCGATCCGGCCGCGCTCTCCGTAAATGGCGGGCTGCGTGATGATGGAATTGATGGCGTCGATGTCGTTGATGCGTGCGCCTGGGATGTCCGGAATGGTGAAGATCACGACACCACAAACCCGTTCAGGATCATCGCCAGACCGTCACCGGTTGCAGTGAGCGTATCGCCAGCGGCCAGAGAAAAAGCCGCCAGTTCCGGTGGAATGGCGCTGCTATTGGCAGGGATGGATCGGCCGACAATCACCGGAAATATCCCACCGGCCTTGCGCGTCACATTCACCGCAAGGGTGATGGCTGCCGCTGTACCGTTCGCCACAACGGCGGTTGTGATTGTCGTGCTTGATCCAGATCCTGTCGCGACCGTCTGGGACGTTGCGGTCAGGTTGATGCCTGGCTGGATTGCAGAAGAAGTGACGGCCATATCTGACTTTGCGCGGCCATGAGTGCCGCATCATCAAGAGATTGTGCCGTCTTTGCCGCTTGGGCGCTCGACGTGAGCAGCGTCATGATTAGCACGTCCTCTGCTGCTTTCAAAGCAGATTGCGCGTCTGCCACAGCGTCATCGGCAGTTTCCTGCGCTTTAGTGGCGGCTGCCACCCCAGCATCGGCTGTGCTTTGCGCTGCTGCGGCGGAAGCTTGGGCGGCTGAAGCAGCAGCCTGCGAGGCGCTGGCCGTTTCTTGTGCGGTCTGGGCCGTCTCTTGCGCTATCTGCGCGTCTGATTCCGCCTGGGCCGCCTTTTCAATAGCAGTTTCTGTCTGCTGCTCATCGTAAACTGAATCAACGCCCTGCTCTTTGCCCGTGCGATTGAAGAGCGACAGCATGAAGCGCTGGAACGTGACCGTCATGTTGCGATTGTTGTCAACGACCGGACCTGCCGGGAACGGCATATAGTAGTTTGATTTCGAGATATCGGTCATGACGTTACCTGATCGGCAACGATGAATGCACCCATCAAGGAGAATGTCCCGCCGATCCACGTCAGGCGATAAACGCGGTCGCGGGCCATGCCTAGGCGCCACAGGGTAGGCCAGAAATTGTCGGTCGAACCAAGCGTGAGAAGGCGCGGAGGTCCGAATGTTTTGCCTCGATCATCTGACCAGTCCACCGAGACCGCAATGCCGCTTCCGTTCTGCGCGTCGAGCATTAATTTGCGGTGGATCATGCGAGACCCGTCGCCGATCAGGTGAGGGAAAGAGCGCTGTCTTTCGATTGGCCGACCGTTCTCGTTATCCGCATCGAGCGACACCTCGTAGATCGCGCCACTCTCGAAATCCCCTGCAAACACTTTTCCGTAAGCGTTGGCCCATGCGTTGGCGCGTGTGCGAACCTCGTACCCGGTGACAGGATCTCGACCCTTGCGCTCGTGCCACAGGCTCGTGGAAAGGTCATAGACCCACGTTGTGCCCGTCGTCGGAAAGGTGAGAACGTAAAACGTATGGCCTTCCAGCTGGTAGATATTCCCGATTGCGTCCGCGCAATCAGCATATCCCTGAATGGCATGGTCGATCGCGAACGTGCTGACCGGACTGGCTTCTGTTCCCTGTCCCATATAGACGCGGGGCAAGCCAGTGTTGTCGCATCCAAGCCACAGAACGCTCCCGCCGTTGGAGCAGATCGAATAAGGCGCAACACATCCGGCGCTGATCGTGAGTGATGGGATGCGCTGGAACGGGAAATCAGCTGCCCCGGAAGTATACCAGAGTTCCGTCTCCTGTGACCCGAATAACCAAATGGTCTGCCCGACTACATCAACGCCAACAATCGTATCTGGATAGCTGGTCTTACTCGCCACATAAAGGCTGTCGAAGGGCGTTGTCGCCTCATCGATAAACTGTGCGGGCCCGACATACCAGTTGGTCGTTTCTGGGTTCGTATAGAGGAAAAACGTATCGAGGATGGAGATCGTTTGCGAACCATAAAAGGCCGCATCCACGATCTGGGTCAGGCTCCCGTAAAGCCCTTGCTGAGGCTTGGAAGGAAGACTGCAATACCATCCGCCTTTTGCCGTTCCGTCTACGATAAACAACGTGGTGCCGTTGTCCTGCATCCGTATTTGCGACGTGCCGCCCGCAATGCTGCCGATCTTCGTGGTGTTTCCCGTAGCATGTACGACATAAACACCTGCGTTTACGGCTGCGATCAGGTCGCCTTGTGTGGACTGGTACAGGCAACGAACAGCGCCGGTTTCCGTCTGGGTAAATGGCACCAGGCCCGGCGTAGGATAATGCGCAAACTGGATCGGTTCCCCTTCCTGCGAGGGGAGCGGCGCTGGATAGAGGTTGAGACAGCGCTGCGCTGCGAGAGCCGTGCTTCGGGCCTGGTATGAGCCGCCTGTTAGGTTAAGGCGAGGCATAGTCGCTGTTCCCCGTACCGTTTTCCAGCCAGATCATATCCCAATACTTTAGCGTCGGGACGGTGAACGAGATATACCATCCCCCAGCATCGCTTCCCGAGGTATAATTCAACTGCTGCGGCTTGCCGTGATTGATGTCCGGACTGGCGACATAGAGATTGCCGATCGATCCTGTCCCGGTTCGATACATCTTCACGTTGATGTTGCTCTGCATTGCGGCCGCTGGATAGTTCCCGTTTGGATCCTGCACGTCTCCCATCTGGGTCGCGTTCATGCTTGTGAAGTTGATCAGATGCAGGATGTCGAAGCCGCTGCGATGGAACTCAAGCTGCCAGACATTGCCGGCCGTCGCCGTGATGTTGCTGGAAACCCCGGTGACGGCTGAATGCGTATTGGTGCTGTCCGAGACGTTGTCGCGCAGTAGCTTCTCATAAGCCACGCCAAATGTCTGGTAGTCGTATTCGGCCTGGATGAACGCGGGCGTCGTACCGACTGTCATCCAGAACGGGTAGTCGTCATTGGAGATGAAGCGATCGCCGTCCGTCAGCCAGTTATGATGTGCGCCGGACGCCATGATTGAGGCTTCCAGATACAGCGCGCCCGGCAGCCCGAATGTGCATTTGGTGAGCGGAGCACTCTGGCACTGACTCTGATTTCCCAGAGCCTTATCAAGGCCCATATCCCAATCAAGCCCAACATTATGCGGCTTGCGATTGGCCCAGCTCCAGACGTTGCGCGACAGCGTATGGAACCCATCGTAGGAGGTGATGTCGTCGGGATGATCCCAGACCTCGCGGAAGTGGTAGGCTTCGTGTGAATTGGTCGCCTGGTCCTGCTCCAGCCAGGAAGCGGCGCCATTCAAAACGACAGGCGCGTTCAGCGCGGACACCGCCATGTTCGTGAAGCCGGACAGCATGTGGGAATAGTCGATCCCGTGGCCCTGGAAGTTATAAAGCTGCGGCTGCGTTCCGTAGGTATCAATGAAGACGCCATCAAAGCCATATTTCTTCAGCCACAAGCTGACCTGCTGGGCCCAATATGCCTGCCAATTCGTGTTTGTCGGGTCCATCAGGCCGATGCTTGAGGTAGCGGCTGAACCCCCGCCAAAGCTTGCCATGTCAGTCAGCTTGCACGCGCCGCCGCAGGTGTAGTTTAGGAACATGCCCCACTGAAGCTGAACGCCTGAACCATCATTCAGGAAGTTCGGCTGCACCGCATCGGAGTTTACTGAATACATCGGGATATAAGCCAGCGTTCCCATACCGAGGTTATGAGCCGCCCCGATGCTACGCATGATAAGGCGCTGGTCCTGAGTCAACTGGTCCCCGTTCACATACACCATGCTGTCAACGTAAGGCCGGTGCCAGCGATAGATCATGTTGAAGAACTGCAAGTTGTTGCAGTGCCAGGCGTTGAAATCTGCCGCGTTCGCCTCGGGCGAAGATGTGACCTGAGGAGAATGATAAGGCCAGCCGGTCCATGTCGCCGTCAGCCAGCACTGGCGCGGGTAAGTGGTCCAGTCTGGGGAAACATCCAAAGCCGTTGTCTGTTCGTCAACAACGCCTGCCGATCCACTTGCGGCGATATCGACAAGATACCCCCGGTAGTCGCCATTCTGGGGAACGGGGATGGATAAGGTAACGGTCTGCGTCGCGCCCACCGGGATCGAGTTGACCACAACGGTTATAGGCGCGCCGATCTGGCTGCCCCGGCCCGTAATATTCGCCGTCAACCTGCCCGAGAACGAAGACTGCAAAGTGTTGTGCAAAGTCACTGTGACTGTTGCTGTGGCGCCCTGGGAATAGATTGCCCGATCAGAGTTGATCGACTGGATCAGGCCCCCGGTCAGTATCGGCATGGCACGGGCGCAGGGTGCGATCAGAAGCAGCGCCGCGAGAATGAGTTTCTTCATGCGTCAGTTTGCCTTGAACCAGGGAATGTAGCCCAGATCGCCGCCATCGTTTTTCACCGCTAGGCAGCCAGTGGATCCGCTGATATTGCCGCACTTCGAAACATCCGAAATAAACGGGTTATTGAACTGGATGCTGTTCGCATTGAAGTAGAGCGTTCCCGTTCCGTTGGCCACGATGGTGTTGTCGGCGTTCGTCGCGGTCGGGGAGAACCAGGCGTTCCCCTGCGTATCTTGCCAGATCGTCACCGGATTGGACTGGCCGGCTGCCAGCATATTGATCTGGGCGGACCCCACGCTGTCATGAACATAGAACGAGCTTCCAGCATTGAAAACATTCGTTCCCGCACCGGCGCCGTTCGGTTGCAGGTTTAATGCCCCGTCTGTGCCTTGGTAGATCGCACTCGCGACATTGGCAGAAGTTGATTTCAGATTGATCGTCGGCAGGGCCGCACCACCAATCGTTAGGGTTCCGCTGAAGTTCGGATTGGGCGCGAAATACAGGTTAGGCCACAACCCGAGAACATCTCCAGTTGCGGGACTTCCGAACGTTCCGGCGCTTGTCGTCAGTGGCGCTGTGAACGAACAGCTCGTTACCGTGTACCCGTCCCTGGAGCAGGTGAACGCGTTGGTGTTGATCGTGTTGGCGTCATTGACCGCGTTTAGCTGGAGCGTGCCGAGATAGTTGATGAACTGCCACCGCGCCGTGTCGTTCGATGTGCTCGTATCCTGCAACTGGAATGATGGGTTCGTTCCAGTGATCGCAGGATTGACGAAACCCATACCAACAGCAGAGCCACCATTGATCGTGGGCGTCGTCAGCGTGCCGTTCGTTGCGTCCGCCTTCGTCTGCATGGCAGCATTGAGACCGGTTGGGCCGGCAAGCGTTACACGCGGGTTCATGGTTGGGACAGACTGAGCGCAGGCAAGGGCGGGGATGCAGAGCCCCGCGAGAATAGCAAGGCTTTTCATAGTTTCTGGATCTCCAGTCCGGGCCAGTAGAACGGATTGTTAATGGGGGTGAGGATCGCGGGCATGCCAAGCGTTGGGATCTGGACATTCGCGCTGCGGATCGTCGCCAGAGCGCCGCGCGCCATGGTCGCTACTGTCGCAGAGGCTTCCTGCCCATAGGAAGGTGCCATGCGTGCGGCTAGTATCCACATGATCGCGTCCCAGTACTCGGGCGGCAGGTTGATGGCGTCCATTGCCTTGAGCGTCGTCGGAAGGCACTCGGCGACGATGATATGCAATTCCCAGACCTGCGCGGGCGGGATCGGCCATGGCCGGAGTTCACCGGCAGGGAAAGCGGGATTGTAAAAGAAGCAGTTCGGCCACATCTTGAGGCCCTTCAAACCTAGCGAGGCATAATCCTCGTATGAGGGAATTGCCATCAGTGGGTAATCGACGGGATTACCGGTTGAGAGGCCATCGCTGCTTGTATCAAAATCGGAGCTGTTAAAATCGACGCCCGAGAAGTCGCCATCATGCGAAGGCTGCGCGCCTGTTAGGAGACGGGCATAGGCCGATAGGACCTGGGCGGGTCGCACCGGCATGTCGAAGTCTCCACCGGGGCCGACAGCATAGACGGATGCGCCAGTGGAGAGGCAGAATTTGTCAACGAGATTGGGAACAAGCCAGCGTTTGCGCTGCCACTGAGCCAGCATCATGTTCAGGTGCATGACCCCGGATGCCAGGCCTTGCGGATCTGTATTCTGACCGCCAACACCAACACCAAGCTGCTCAAGCGCCAGGCCAACAAGGTCGGAGACGAGATAACCGGACGTTGCGTTCGGAGTGCCGCCGTTACTGGTTTCGGACATTTGGGGTGCGCCCCTTGCGCCTCATGACAGGCTTGGGCGGCGCGTCCCGGCTCGAGGGCTCAGGACGGCCAGACATACGGGCTCTCACCCGCTCTTCTTCTGCCTCGTCCCGAACGGTCACGGTCTCGTAGCCGTTCGGGTGGTACAGGCATCGCGGATACCGTTTCGCCTGCATCAGCCGGCGTCGATGATATCCGGCACGATGCACATCCACTCGGGGCGCAGCACACCGATGCCGAACAGCACGTCAAGGCGGGTGCCAAGCGTGTCATCCGTGCCGTTGTAGTAGGTCAGGGTACGCATGGAGATGCCGTCGAGGTTTGCCATGCCGCAATCCACGACGCCCTTGTTGACCTCCATCAGATCGACGGTGACGAGCGTCATGGCCTTCTTGTTGAACAGAAGGTTGCGGCGGATCGTCTCGCCCTGCTTGCCGACAAGGCTGATCTTGGCGTCAGCGGCGGGCATGGCATCCACGGTCTGATACTGGTTCTGCGTACCGTCAGCAGCAGGGCCGACGACGGCAGGAGAGACCACGATGGACGTGGCACCGGAGGCAACCGGCTGGGTGACCACGAACTGCATCGGCGTGCCGTAGGACTGCTTGGTCACGCGGTTGACCTGATTGACGCCTGCAATGGTTATGACGTCACCGACATTGAGGGTGCCATTCAGGGCAGAGGTCGCGATGACAGAGTTCTGCGGATATGCCGTGGAACTGATCTGGCCCGGGATTGCATTGCCCGCATTGTTGATCGTCGTGACCGTGCCAGCCGCTGTTGCAGCACCGTCATAGGAGCCGGTCGTGGTGACAAGGCAGGTCTGGTCGTTGATCCATTCGCGGACACCAAGAAGCGGAGCTTCCATCGCGCCCGTCTTGGTCTGCTGACCAATCTGCGCGGACGGATTGAACAGGCCCATCAGGCCAGAAACGGTGTTGGCATCCGTATCCGGGTCGAGCACGGCAAAACGGTCAGTCGTCGGAGCATGCTGCTTCGTCAGCTTGGCCTTGGCACGCAGCCAAGTTGCGGAATCCGGCGCGATCGTATTGCCGTTCGCATCGGTGTTGCGAACCATGTTCGCGGCGCCCAGAGCCAGCGTCATGGCGATATTGGCGACAGAGCCGGTCAGGTTGTTGACAGACGGTTCGATGTAGCGGCCGCTGAAGTCGTCCACATTCAGGGTGCGTTCCTGCGTATCGAAGCCCAGAGAGACGTGCTTGCGATAAGCGATGGTCAGAGGAACCGAACGCTCTGCAATGGACTGCGGGCTGACGACAGGGCCGTCACCGACAACCGGGTCGTTGGGCAGGCGCACGTTGACGGAAGCGCCGATCTTCGCACCGGACTTGCCGAAGTAGCTGTCATAGGAACGGTCCACGTTCCGGATGAAGCCGTTGGAATCACGAAACAGCGGCAGCGCGCGCTTCGTAATGATCATGTCGTTAATCAGTTGGTTGGCCACGGGTTCGGCTCACAATACACGGCGCTACTGCGCCCATCGTGCCGCTCTCGCCAAAGGCAGAACGTGTGCCGGTTAGAGAACCGGAAACAGCCGGGTTAGAGCCCCCGTGGCTTTTGCGGAGAGACTGCTCCGCGACAGGTCAGGACCGAACGCCAGCCTTCCAGAGGCGGTCAAATTCGGCGGGGGAGACGTTCGGATCGTAGATCGACTTCTTCCCCGTTGCAGCCGCACCGGACGGAGCCGAGACAGGAGGAGGGGCCTTTGAAACTGCCGGGGCTGCTGGCGTTTGTGCCTGCGCTGCCGGGGCTGGCTTGCCTACCTTCGCCGCGAACTGTGTCAGCAGGGCATACTGCCGACGCGGTGAAGCGTCGAGAATGGTCCCTGCCGTATCCGGGTCGTGAGCGAGAGCATAATACACGTCGCCGCTATTCGGCAACTCCGATATGTCGGCAATGAGTTCACGGTGAGACTTGTTACCGAAATCGAGACCAGCACGTTCGGACAGGAGCTGCGTGGCCTGACCAACCGCGTCCTCGCCATGCGCGCCCGCGAGAGACTTGGCAATCACCTCTGTCTGCGACGCAAACTTCTGGACCGACTGCTGTTCGGCCTGCTGCTGCTCGAAACGCTGGCGCTCCTCCTGCCGGATCTGGTCAGGCGTGAGTTGCGGTTCTTCCTGCTGTTCACCACGAGCGGCAGCCAGGGCGCGGCGCAGGTTTTCCATTTCCTCTCGCGCCGTCTGGGCCTGCCGCTCGGACTCGCGGCGCTCGAACGTCATCTTGTCGATCTTGCGCTGAAGCCAGGCCGGTGTCTTCTCGGGTTGCGCGGCCGGGGGCTGCTCCTGCTCACCGGCGGGCGATTCATTATTCGGCGTCTCGATGGCGCCAGCGTTAGCGCCGACCTCGACCTGGGCTTCGCTCGGGAGGCCGGCAGGGGCTTCGATGGTTTCGCTCATGCCTCAACGGCTCCTGTCACTGGATTGGCAGCATGGATCTCGCCGCCCGGGGGATTGGAAGAAGGAAGGCGCGGGAGCGGGCCGGGAGGGCCGTCCTGCACAGGCGCTGGCGTTGGCGCGGGCTGTCCGCCCTGCATCGCCTCGGTCACCAGCTGATGGACCAGCACGCGCAACGCATCCGGATCGGTTGAGCCAATGGCTGCCATGCGGTCCGTTTCGGCCTTGTACTGGTTCGTATCAGCGGCCATTGCGTCTTTGACGACGGTGTGCTGCTGCTCTGCTGACTTGTCCTTGAGCTGCTGCGTGAGCTGACCGATCTGGGCCTGAAGCTGCTGGATGGTCTGCTGCGCCTGTCCAAGGCGTGGATCGTCGGATGCGGGTTTGAGCCGGTCAGCGATCTCGTCGGCAAGCGGGAAGTCCGCGCTCTGGAACACAAGGTCGCCAATCTGCCCCATGAGAGCCGGAGCGGCCTGAATGACTTGCGTCAGCGCGTTGAACGCATCTTGACGGCGAGTGGCGAAAGCGGGCCCAACATCCGCCTCCACGTCATAGCGGCCAATGGTCGGGTTGATCGCAAGGATCGCCCCCTCAATCTGGCGCTGCTTTTCAAGCGGCATTCCCTGAGGCGTCGCCTGTTCCTGCCCGTCCGGACCAGGCGGCAAGGCGACCTGGGCGGATGTCTGCATGCCCGGATCAACGATCACGCCCGTCTGTGATCCATCCATACCAAGGGACTGGACGGCGCGTTGTGTGTCATACACACGCGGGATTGCATCGATCAGGAGGCGACCGAGATACCGGAGCGCCATGCCCTGATTGTCGGTGTAGTGATAGTTGGCCGTGTCGGACTGGCGCTGGCGCTGCTGGATCGCAACGCCGGACTTCTCGTTGCCGGGAGCGCCCATCTCGGCCTGATACTGGCCGGTGACCATCTGCATCCACTGATCTGCGGATTGCATACCCTGCAGATGACCGGTTGAGCCGGACGGGGGCTCGATGCGCGTTGGAACCGGGATCGGCTGTCCAGTCTCATGGTCCACGGCATTGTACGGCAGCACGGCGGCATTGCTCGTATTGGCCTGCGACCACTCGTTCGTGTAGCCCTCGATGGCCTCAGCGGCGGCAAGCCAAGGTGCTTTCGTCTGGAGCGCAACACTCTCGACATAGGCGCTGGCCGTGTAATTGAACATGCGCTGCGGATCGATCAGGGCGCGGACGAGGCCTGCATAATCGGCGTCATTTCCGTCCGTCGCCCGGGTCTCGATACCGACCACTGGGATCAGGGGAATGAGCGAAAACACCGTCTCGCCCTGAGCCACCACGGAATTACCCGCGATGACATATTTGTCCACCATGTGGGACGTAACGGGGCGGGAAGGGGCCTTGTTCTCGCGGCACACAGCGACAAGCGCCTCAGGCATTGCAGACTGGCGCATCATGCCGCCCGGGAAGTTCAGTTCCGGCATCGGCGGCACTGACCAGAGCGTGTCTTTCTTTTCGCTGCGGCGATAATACGTCGCCACACGAACCGTGTTGTCGCTCACCCAGTCACTGTCTGATTGCAGGCCAGAGAGCGGATCGCGGGCCACGTCCTCATGACCGGGATAGAGCTTGTCGAACTCGCCCCGGTCCATTTCCTCCACGATCATCGCCCAGTTCTGATCCGAATGATCGGGCTCGCGGGCAGACGGATCGAAATAGACGGATAGGCCATTGGGAACGGACTTGATGAAGAAGTCCTGATCGAATGTGTCCACGCCCGGAACGTAATCCGTCACGACGTGGAACCAGCCCAGACCGGCGCGAACCTGTCCCTGAATGGCGCAGGCATAGGCGTTCTGCTGCGCGTTCGACTGATACTCGATATGGCGGATGATGCCTTCGATCGCATCAGCTGCTTCAGCCATCGCGCCAAAGCCGGTCGCGTTGACCTTCACGCCCATTTGCGACTGCCGCGCCTCGTTCTCCACCTGGAAGACGTGCTGCGCGGTTTTGTTGATCGTCAGGCAGGGACGGGGAGAGCCGCCAAACGTCCCTGTGCGGGCCTGATAGACCGCATCGTCCCACTGAGCATGATTGTACGCATCAGCGTGAAAAAACCGCAGATCATCGCGCGCCCGACCGCGCCACTGGCTCGTATGACCAGACGCTTCTTCGTAGCGTTTCTGAACCTCGGAAATGATATCGGCTGTTTCGGAAACGCTCTCGCTCATGAGGTATCTAAATACCACACAGGGTTCCGTCAGTACAAGCGGAATTGAAAGGCGTGTCCGATTACATTCCCATCCATCCAGAGGGTGAACCTGTTAGTGAGACGCGCGGACGCTTTGCTGCTTTTGGCTTGTCGTCTTCACGATCCCGCAGCCCGACTGCCAGATACCGGAAAGCATCGGCATAGTCCGAGGCCCAGTCATGCAGCGGCTTGTCCCGAAAGACCTTGTTCGTATCGTCCCATGACTTGCGGTACTGCTCGAGCGCATCAATCCCGCGCTGGCAGGTCTTCCGATCGATCCGGCAGCGGGGCAGGAGGTTACGAACCGCGCTGATCCCGTCATCTACCGGCGTGCGTGGCAAGACCCGGATCGGGTTCATGCCAAGTGAGCGCATGGTGTCGATCCGGCGCTGGCCTGTGCCCAACTCGCCATTGTTCGCATCATGGGGGACGATGTGCTGGCGATATGTGTACGGACGCTTGCCCAGCTCGCGCACATACCAATCGATGCCCTGGCCAGAACCGGCAATGCAATCGATCACGCGTACGTCTGGCCCGATCTGCTGAGCGCACCAAATGACCGTACTGTCGCCGATACCCAGATCCCAGGCTGTGATGACGGGCAGGGAGGGATTGTACGGCACGTCGCCAATCCGCCCTTCCTCGTCCAGCTTCTTCATGATCTTGCCGTAGTAGCTGCCCTGAATGGCCGCATCGAAGGAACAGTCATATTCCTGCTCGTACTTCGCGCCGCCGTCGTCCTCGCCATACTGTGCCACAAGCTGCCTCTTTTCTGCTGCCAACTGCTCAGAGGTGAAGCGGCCCGTCTTCTCAACGCTCGAGACCTCGCAGAACCAGCCCGGTTCGTCGCGCATGGCATCGAAGAACGTCTTGGCATGGTTCCGGCCACGCGGCGTGGTAATGAACATTGCCCATCCGCCATTCTCCAGCAGGATCGGGGAGAGGAACGCCCATGCTGACGGGTTCGCCAACGCCCATTCTGAAAAGACCACACCGATCGGCGTCGAGCCCACAAGGCTGTTGAAGTTGTCCGATCCTACCACCTGCCATGTTGAGCCGTTGATGAACCGAATGAACATCTCATGGTCTTTGGTCGTGGCCCGGATCTCTTCCGGGAAGGCCTCATCGATGCGTCGGCGTCCGGTGTGCGGGTTTACCGCGTCCCAGATGGCCTTACGCGCCTGACTGGCCTCGGGGAGCATGTGCCAGTAGTTACCGACCTTCTTCATGGCGCTGATGGCGGCCCAGTTCAGGGCGACGTCATCTTTCCCCCACCTCCGGTGCGCAACCTCGTAAGCACGTTTGCCGCCCGATCGCAGATATTTCCAGAGCGCCCGCTGATATTTGCGCGGCTTCCACCCGTAAGCGGGAAGGTCGACATCAATCATCCAGATCGTCGCGGATGTTTACCACGATCTGCTTCTGCTCATTGTCGCGTTCGTACAGGCCGAGGTGCTTGCAAAGCTTCTCGAGGGCAGCGTTCTTGTCCCAGAGCTTCAGCTTCGTGACGGTGTATCGCTCGCCATCTTCGCCCGGTTCTTTGCGCTGATCGACCTCAATGGAAGCAACAGCAGCCGTTAGATCATCGCTCCATTCACTTGGAGGTAACAGAGAGCCACCCAGAGAAAATGCCCCGCGAATGTCACTCAAGCCAAGCCGGGCGATTTCCTGAATGACGCGATCTTGCGTGATCTGGGTGCGTGCTGAACGTGCCTGCTGGGCTTCCGACAAGGCTTGTTGAATGTCAGGTTTTGACAACTGCTCGGAAGCCTGCTGGCGGGCAGTTTTCTCGCTATAGCCTGCGCGGATAGCGGCCTGTGTTGCGTTGAGGTCAACGAGATATTCCTCAACAAAGCGAGCCTGCTTGGCATTCAGTTTTCCCATAGTTCCATGATAGTCGAACTATGCCATTCGGTACAGGAAATTGTCCGCGAAAAATGCAGTAGATTATATTTCTGCATGCTATGAATGCGGGCATGAAAAGCAAATCTTGGAACGCAGAGATTGACCGGTTTCTTAAGTGCTCCGAAATCCAACTTACAAAGAAAGTTTTTGCATTTTTAGGGATCGTAATCAGCGCATTTTCTTGGATAGTCTATGCAAGCAACCCATCAGTTTCCATTGACGACATTGGCTTAAACCAAGCAGGGTCATATGGTCTTCCGATAAAATTGAAGAATAAAAACCTAATCTTCCCTGTTATTATCAAAAAAGGGAGATGCTTCATAAATTTTGCAGTAGTTGGCTTCCCGGATTTTGGCGGGGATATAGGCGATGTTGCGCATAATATTGAGAAGGAGGGAAATATTGGGTCGGGATACATTCCTGCCTCTGATGACAGAAACTTTTCATGCTCGGCGCTTACCTATCGCATAGAGCCAGCCGTCTTGAAGATGACCGTCACGATTAAATATCGATATGCTTATCTGCCATTTTTGGGCGGCAAGGTTGTGGAAGCCTTCAACTGGGAAAACGGCCGATTTTACAGCGGCGAAGATCTCTGATCTTGCAGCCCCACCGAACAGCTCTCAAACCACCTTTAAGCACCCACCTATGGCGTGTCGTCCTTCTTCCGTCGGCACGCCTCAGAGCAATACCGGACCTGATCCCAGTCTTTCGCCCACTTCTTGCGCCAGGTGAACGGCCGGTTGCAGACGGGGCAGACCTTCGAGGGAAGGTCCTGCTTAGCGGGCTTGGGGGCGATCTTTCCTTTCCCTCGGGCCACGCTCAGAACTCCATTGGCTGGCGCTCAACCCATTTCCAAGTTCAACTTATCGAAGCAGTGAGGCAAGACCATCAATCTTGTCAGCCAGTGCCGCGACCATATGTTTGATCTCATCCGGCACGTCTGACTTGTCGGTCGCGATGTTCAGGCGTTCTGCATCACTTTGCAGTTCTGACGCCAATTCTTGGATTTCCGAACCAACACCATCTTCATCATTGGCTTCGTCGTATCGCATGATGCGCTCTCCTTTGTATGAGGGGAGAGTGAAGACTTGAGAAGGAGATGTCTAGCACTTCCGCAACCGCCACACTTCAGCCCAAGGGTTCAGGAACCAGGGGAGGGTCATGAACTCACGACCACACATGCAGCAGAAGCCGCTGCGACTGCGGCATTGCTTGCGGCTATGGCAGCGTCACTCGCAGCCTGAGAGGCCATAGATGCTGCAACCATTACCTCTTTTCGGTTGCGACACTGATTGCAATCACACGGCGCATATTTCCCGAGGCCAATTGCTTTCGCCGCACCATCAACGGCTCTCCTAAACAATCCCATCCCCCTCACTCCCCACTCAACCCGAGATCGCCCTCGGTGTTTATTGTTCCACAATTATCGAACAAAGACGCAGAGCTATCGCCATCGCCTCCAGACGTTTCCACCCCATCGTGTATCGTCTGACATTCCACACCGTACTCAGCAGCCAACGGTAACACCTCTCCGCGCATGTCTGCGAGCAAGGCGCGACCGTGAGTGCCGATATCGCATCCATGGCGGGCCTGAGTGGCTGCACATGCCGCTGCCCAGTTCCGGGGCTTGGCCAGTCCCGCCGCGTGTTCGCCGATGCAGTCGGGCCAGGTGTTGGATTGGTCGGTCATGGGTTCATCCCTTCGCCTGTGGCAGCTTTCAGTTCGCGGATCACGGCATCGGCCAGGGCACCGGCGCGAGCCAGTTCCGAAGCATCGGGCCGCTTGCGTTCCGGCTCACTCGGCTTTTCCGCCATGGCGAGGATCTCTCGTAGGCCTGTAACCTCGGACCGGATCTGCTCGGCATAGGGCCGAAGATGCGCGTACAGTTCGCCCGGTGCCGGCCAGCGAGAACCGACGGGGTAATCGTTGCGGTCAGGCTGGCGTGTCCATGCAATCCGGGTTTCCGGCGTCCAGGCGCCGTCCGGGATGTCCGAGCAAACCTCAGCGAAGACCGCGCAGATTTCGCCGGATGGGATCGGGGCGTTCGACACCAGTGTTGCGAGTTTGGCCAGCCAGGTCTTGATCCCCTCGAACGGTGGCGGGTTCGCGGCGGCTTCGGCCATGGCGAGCTGGAGACGGACTGCGCTGATGCGGTCGGGTGTCAGGTCGGAGCGCCAGAGATACCCCTCGCGCTTCGCCGCGATCAGTGCCCTGAGATCACCGCTTGCCGGGGCGTAGGCCGCTGCCTTGGCGAGGGCCCCACGGTGGATTTTTGCGACTTCTGCCATGGTCAGTACCCCTCCAGCATCACGCCGGATTTCCATGCTTCCGCATTGTCGGCCCGTTGCTGCGCCTTGCTCGGGATGGGTGGTGGTCGCATCCCGTCCTCACGCCGAACCCAGTTCCGCCACGTCGCGTCCCAGTCAGCCTTGCAGCCCTTGGCGCCCGGCACGCCGAGCCAGTAGTCGCGGAAGACCTCGGCCGTCCGGACCGGATCGACCTGGTTGACCTCGGCGAACTGGACCTGCTCGGGGGTCGGCTGCCAGTCGGCAGGGAGGCGGCAGGCCCGTTTCGGCTTTTCCGATTTCGGCTTGGGCGCGCTCTCACACTCTGAGCGAAGCGAAGAGTGTTCTGAACGTAGTGAAGAAGGTGATGGTGATGGTGATGGTGACGCGGACGCGCGTAGGGCATGCGTTATGCATCCGCTTTGCTCGTCCACATCGGTATGCTTTGCAGATGCACTTGCATCCGTTTTGCATGTTTTTTGCTCGGTTGTTTTGTTCCATCTTGCTTGAGCGGCGGCGGCTCGCTTTGCTTTCAGACCAGATGCATTTGCACGCTCTTCATCGGCACGTTTTTGATGCAAAAGGCCATCATCCCCCAAGGTGAAATAGCGCTTGAGAATAGGCCAGATGCTCTTGTCCCATGTCTTGCGATCGGCGCGCACAATGGCAGAAAGCTCATCCGCATTGTCGGGCAGGGGACCCTGCCGCCAATACTCCATCATGAGCAGAAAATATGCGCCATGCTGGACGGTCGAGAGCCGCATCGTATCGGCCAGATAATCACCGATATAGATGGGCATCCACACGTCCGATTTTGAACGTCTGGCGCTCATGCCATCACCTCCCCGCGCAACGAAATGCCCTCACGGGACAGGAAGCTGATCACGTCATCCAGGGACCGGCAGACGGCCACAGAAGCGCCCGAGACCTTGAGGCGCTTGTGCAGCGCCCGCTGTTCCTTTGAGACGGTGCCCGTAGGCGTCTTGATCTCGACGTAGAGCGTGCGGCCAGCGTGCGTGAACTGCATGTCCGGGACGCCAGCGATGCAGCCACGCGCTTTGCGTCGTGCGCCTTCACGCTGTCCGTTGCGTCGGTTCTCGTTGCTCCAGGCCACCACATCGTCAGGGAGCAGGATCTGCAAGGCGCGCCAGATGTGGGTATGGAGCCGGTCTTCTTCATGAGACATGGCGTCACATCCCTAAAGCGCGGCGGTAGACATCGAGGAGCGTTTCCTGCTCTTCCACGTCAGCCGGTTCCTGCTTCCGGATCCGGATGATCTGCTTGATGACCTTCACGTCGAAGCCCGCGCTCTTGGCCTCGGAGAAGATGTCCTTGATGTCACTCTGGAGAGCCTTGCGTTCGCTTTCCAGTCGTTCCACCCGCTCAATAATCGAACGAAGCCGATCAGCTGCAATCCCGCCTTCATTGACTACGCTGTTGTGACCAATGGTGCTCATACGTGTCTCCAAATTTTGCCGCGCTGAATGAGGCTGATTGTGCTGGTCGATACGGAAAGAGACCTTGCGATTGACGCGCAGGTTTCGCCGCTGATTAGACGTTTGCGAATTTGCGGAATGTCGCGTTCATGGAGCTTCGCCCCGTAAACATCACTCCCGCAGGTTTTCGTTTGATGTCGGCGTCTATCTTCTTGGTTTTCGGCAAGGCTCGCCCAACGGATATTATCCGCCCGGTTATTCATCTTATCGCCGTCGTTATGCGCCAGTATGGCGCCCTCAAATGGTGCATCGCCAAGGAATGCCGCAGCCACAAGATTATGAATTCGTTTGGTATGGCTCTTATTGTCAGCCATCAGGCTGACATGTGCGTAGCCATGCGTCCAAGCGCATTGCAAAGGCCTGGGAGAGCCAATCCGGCGCACCCGACCATGAGACGACACTTCATAGCTGCGAAACCCAAAGACAGGCCTCCAGATCTCTTCGCGGCAGACGATGTGAAGCAAGTCAGACAGGCGACAGCTCAGCATATCAGTCATCGGTTCTGCCCCTTCAAAGGACGGATCACCTCGACCACGGCATAGCCGAGCGCATTCAGCACCCGATTGCGGGCATCAGCAGCTCCGTTATTGACGGCTTGTGAAATGTCGCACTGCGCGATGCCACGAAGACGGGCAAGGGCGCGCTGGCCTCCCGCCAACTCAACCGCATCGGCAACGATTGATTGTGCATTTCCAATCGGGATGTCAGTCACGGCGGACCTCCAGACGGCTGGCGTAATCTTCCAGCTTGCAGGAGAGGCCGAACAGCCAGTCAGAGGCCCGCTTGAGCATCAGGGCGCACCGTAAGACGACGACAGCAACGCATCGCAGGTCGCGGACGCGCCACAAGAGAAAGGATCGCATGGGTCATTCCATTGATCTTGCAGGGCACGATAGACGGCGGCCTGATGTTCGGCCTGCCGAGCTGCGCGCTCCAGGTTGCTTCGGTATGCCTCGGTCAGCCGCAGATAGACGTAGGCCGGGATCTGCTCCCATTCCCCGTAAAACAGGGCCTTGGCCTGACGTTCCGTGATCTTCAGCAGGCGAGCGAGGCGGTGCAGGACTTCCTTGACGCACAGGCCGGGGCCGAACGTCTGAGAAAGGGTTCGGGCCATCGACTGGGCATCGCGGGTCACGCTCTCAGGAGAGGCGGTCATGCGGTTTTCCAATCTGGCGGAATACTTTTCCGGTATTTTGGACACGGGTTTCTCCATTCTCTGCCATGTCACTGAGCAGAGAGGAGAAACCAGCGATGGAAGGAGACGCCCCCCAGACACCACAATTCGAGATCGACGCGGACACGCCGCACCTTGCCGTCGCACTGTGTCGGGATGCCCAGCTCTGGGGCACCCTCCACAGTCGGCAGCCGCAGGAGGTCAAGGACCACCTGGCGCTCAAACTGGCGATGTTGATTGGAGCGGACATCTGGGGCTGAGGCTCAGTGCAACCGGAGACCGAACCGGGCAAAAGTCCGGTCAGGCTTCGGTGGCGGGTTGCCGTTCCAGAGCGCCGCCCACGTCACGTCGGAGTAAGGGCTAAGCGGCTGGCGAATTACTGGCGGAGCCGGGGCGTGTCTCTTCGGGTGAGTTGCCCGCTGACGGGCAGCTTTCCACCTGGAGCGGAGATCCTTCGGGACCTGCCGTTCCATGGCCGCAGAGAGCGCAACCGTTGAGACGCCCAGGCTTTCTGCGATGGCGGAAGCACTCTCTTCCCGCTTCATCATTTCGAGAAGCCTTGGCATCAGAGGAGACCAGTCGATACGGGTCCGAGAAGATGCGCCGCCTGTCGAGCTATCATTTGGCGACAGGCCGTTCAGGCCATAACGGCGGATGGCGGTGGCAAGGGAATTTTCAGACACGCCAAAATGGTCCGCAAGTTGGGCACGTGTCTTTCCTTCACGGATCAGCCGTTCCAGCTCGGGAAGGCGGGGTTTCCATTTGAAGATTTCAGCCATCACGCAACCCTCCCGGCAAAATGCGCCCGGACGAACGCGGCGAAGGACAGGGCGCAGAAGGCGCAGGTCAGGAGGTCAAGCATTGGCTGGCTCCTTTGCGGGTGGAGCAGCCTTCTTCTCGAAGGGCGCGGCCATGAATTTCCGAACGCGCTCCTCGGTCCGAACCAGAAGGGACCCACCTTTGCGCAGCCGAGAGACGAAGTAGCTGTCTCCAGCGGCCATGCGCCCGAACGTCGTCTCCGCGATCCCGCGGCGACTGACATAATCCTCAATCTCTTGGATGAGTTTGGTATGATTGCTCATATCCAGAACCTAGTGTGATGCATCACACCTCGTCAAGCGAGAAAGGTGTGATGCATCGCATCTGCCATGAGCGCATATTGCGTGGGATACTTCACATCATGGAAAGACACCCGTCAGCAGCGCAGATTGAAGAACGAATGAACGCGCTAGGAACCACAGCCAAGCGACTGGCAAAGGATGCGGGGGTGGGCGAGACCTATGTTCGCGACATTCTTACGGGCCGATCATTAGATCCTAAGACGGGGAAGCTTACTCAGATTGCTGCTGCTCTTGGCTGCAAACTTGAGGATCTGCTGCCACGCAAGGTAGCTGTTCAGCCGATCTACACTACACAGATCGAAGTTCGCGGCGAGGTGCAAGCTGGTGTCTGGCGTGAGGCTATCGAATGGCCAACTGCGGACTGGTACGCGATCACCGTGCCGATTGACATGGCCTATCAGGGCTTTCATCGCTACGGACTAAAAGTCTGCGGCCAGTCTATGAATAAGGTTTTTCCGGAAGGTTCGGTTGTGGTGGTCATCAACTTCGGTGACCTAGGCCGCGTGCCTCAGACCGGGGACTTTGTGGTGGCTATTCAGCGATGCAGCAGGACAGACCAGTTTGAGGCAACGGTTAAAGCCGTGCAGATCAAGGATGATGGCGTGGTGATACTATGGCCACAGAGTTGGGACCCAGCATTTCAGACACCTGTTGTCTTACCGCCGCAGGATGGCCAAGACAACGCAGGAGTATTGGATGTGGCAATCCAAGCATTGGTTGTCGGTAGTTATCAGCCAAATCCGAAAGCTTCGTTTTCATAAATTATAAATAATATAGTAAGGGAAAGCAATGACTGAAGAAGAAAAAAAGAAAACCCAATTAAAACCTGGGCTGCCGACATTTAGGTCCTCTATTAGCCTTGTCGGTGTTACGGCGCATGACTTTATGGTTTTATTCGCTGCAGCTATGCCACAAATAGATGCAGGTGGATATGGGTTTTCTGCGGAGGCAACTCTTTCGCAGCAGGCTCTTATCACTATGAATCCGATAGCAGCCAAGTTGTTTTTGCGTGATTTGCAACGGACAATTGATGGATATGAAGAACAATTCGGAGAGATAGATATGTCAGTTTTGAGGTCCAGGACCTAAACGGACTATGACTGGCAAAAGATTGGCTCTTCGGATTCCTTGCCCAAATCCGATAATTGGTGGGGACGTTTGGCTAGCTACGTCGTCATGGCAACATATTGTTGATAACCATCCAGAAGTTGATTTTCCGGATCTGTATGAAACTCTTGGGGATCCACATTATGTTCATGCGGATGCCAGGCGGAAGGACGCATATATCATTGTCGGCAAAAGGACACTGACGCAAACTTCTCATTCGATGCGCGTTTCCGTGAAAACGGGACTCCCGGATGGGAATTTCGTATCGACTGCTTTTTATTCGAGTGATCCGATTCCAACTACAATGGTTTGGGCTAAAGACGGAGCAGATTCAGAAGGAGGAGAAAATGACGAATGATCTTCATGTTTCCTATGATTCCTTCGCAGATGTTCTTTATCTTTCCATCGGAAATCCAGCACCATCTATATCTCATCCAGACGTTGACGGATTGATCTGGCGAACACCTCTTTCGGGTGATATTCCCAATGCAGTGACGATAACCGATTTCGACTATTTTTGGAGAAACCATCTTTCGGAGTTACTCGACAAGGTATCTTCTCAACTCCACGTATCAAGTTCCGATTTGAAGGATTCACTACCCCTTTCCCGCTAGGGAGGAGAACCCGACTCCGGTCGGGTTTTTTCTTCGATAAACGGTGTGACGCATCACATTTTATGATTGACAAGGTGTGACGCATCACACATGGTTTCTCTACACCGCACGAAGCGGCGAGGGAGAACCACAATGGCGAACCTGCCTGACAATTTCTCACAGAGTGCGTTTGATGCCCGCTACGGCGTTGGCAACACGGCTCTGGATGACGAATACGATTACCTGCGCGGGCTGCAGGATGCGTATGACGCGATCGACGTTCTGGAAGATCCGAACGATGATCAGCTCTCTGAACTGCTGGCTCTTGAAGATCAGATCGCAGACCAGCGCGTCACCATCTCGATGATGGAGGATGCGTGATGTCCCAGGCTCTCGAAAAAGCCATCAGCGATATGCACGCGGCCCGCAATTTCATGATGCGCCCGGACGTCGCAGAAGCCCTCAAGCACCTGAACTCCGATGAAGTGTTCGACGTGAAGTTCAGGCTGGCGCGCTCGGCAATCAATCTCCGGCACGAGATCAACGCAAAAGCCCTCGAAACCGCCTGACCGGCAAATAAACCCAGGAATTTCTGAAATGCGTGAAACAGCAAACGCCCGAAGTGTGTCTAAAGCTCATGTTCCGTATCTGGAAATGAAGCGCCGCCAGTTCCGTAAGGCCGCTTGTGTGAGCCTGAATGCCGCAGGCCGGGCCGATATGGCGGGGGACCAGGCAGAGCATGATCTGCACTGGCAGCGTTATCTCGATGCCGCGAACATCGCGCTCGATACCGACCGGCAGATCAAGAGCCAGACCATTGCGGGCCTGTCCCGGATCGTGGCGCACGTCCTGCGCACGCCGCTTCTGCGGATGGGTGACGTGGCATGAGCCAGACTCTGACCCGCGATATCCGCGACGTGGCCAACGAGATCCACGCCAGAGAGATCAAGCCTGCCATTGATGCCTACATCGCAGCACTGACGGCGATCCGTGGCGCCAATGATCCGGACGGTCCGACGGTGAACATGATCCTGGCCTGTGAGGCAGCCGCCGCAAAGCTCAAGGGAGCGGAAGGCAATCTCCGGGCCGCGCTGTTCGCCTCGATGAAGGACAACGGCGTCCTCGATTTCGAACATGGCGGGATGATCGCTGCCGTCCGGGCCGGGTCCACGTCAGCCACCATCAAGGACGAGAAGGCGCTTCGGGGCGCCGCTCCTGAACTTTTCATTCCACAGCCGGACAAGCTGGACCGGGCCGCGCTGACCAAGCGCCTCAAGGCCGGGATGCCTGTTGCTGGCGCAGAACTCTCCACGGGCGCTCCGACGCTCGTCATCAGAAGGGCTTGAGACGATGACCGCAGTTACGACGACGCAGGGGCATGCGCCTGCAATCCAGATCAACAGCTTCAGTGAACTGATGCGCTTTGCCGAAATCGCGGCTGGGAGCGGCATGGTCCCCAAGGATTATGTCGGCAAGCCAGCGGCCATCCTGATCGCGGTCCAGATGGGCTCTGAGCTTGGATTGGCGCCGATGCAGTCCATGCAGAATATCGCCGTCATCAATGGCCGTCCGAGCGTCTGGGGTGATGCTCTGCTTGGTCTCGTGAAGGCCTCTCCGGTCTGTGACGACGTGGTCGAGACGTTGGAAGGCGAGGGGGACCGTATGACGGCCATCTGCGTCGCCAAGCGTAAAGGAAAGTCCCCGGTTGAAGCCCGGTTCAGTGTGCAGGATGCGAAAGATGCAGCCCTGTGGACCAAACAGGGGCCGTGGAAGCAGTACCCGAAGCGCATGCTCCAGATGCGCGCCCGCGGCTTCGCTCTGCGTGATGCCTTCCCGGACGTGCTGCGCGGTCTGATCACGGCTGAGGAAGCTGCCGACATTCCGCAGGACGACTTCCGCAAGAGCGTTTCCAATCAGGGGCCGGTCGATGTCACGCCCAAGTGCCAGCAGATCAAAGAAGAACGCCCGGTCGATCACGTCGCGTTCTTCACCAGTCGCCTCAAGGCCTGCTCTGACACGGGTTGCGTTCTGGCCCTCGAAAAGAAGTGGGAGCAGACGCAAGCCAAGGCTCGTGACGCAGGACGTCCGATCTCCGAGGAAGTGCTGGCTGATGTCACCGACCTGTTCGCGGATCGGTATGGCGCGCTGCACGAGGCTGAACGTCAGCAGGCCGACGCCAACGCAGAAGTCCCGGCCGAGGAGATGCCGGCATGAGCATCCTGTTCTTCGATACGGAAACCACAGGTTTGGCGAAGCCCGGACTTCCGACCGGCCATGAGGATCAGCCGCATTGCGTCCAGCTCGCGGCCATCCTGACAGACGACCAAGGGCAGGAAGAGGCGTGCGTGAACGTCATTATCCGCCCGGACGGATGGACAGTGCCGGAGAGGGCTGCGGCCGTCCATGGCATCACGACGGAGAAGGCCGCACGCTATGGCATCCGCGAGCAGGTGGCATCCGTCCTGTTCTATGACCTGACGAGCCGCGCCGACCTGCTGGTTGCACACAACATCCAGTTTGACCGGCAGATCGTGGCGACGATGTACGCCCGGGCCAAGCGTGCAGAGTGGAAGCTGCCGGAAGCGCAGTTCTGCACGATGGAAGCTGCAGCGCCTCTGGTGAACCTGCCGCCGACGCCTCGCATGCGTGCGGCCGGGATCATCAAGCCCAAAGCGCCAAAGCTCGAAGAATGCATCCAGCATTTCTACGGCGAGGCGCTTGAGGGCGCGCATGACGCCCTGGTCGATGTCCGGGCCTGTGCTCGGATCTACTTCGAGATGAAGCGCATGGGAAAGGCGGCATGAAGTGGAAAACGCCTATGGCGCCTAAGCCCCGCAAGTTCGTGCCCGGAGAAGCATTGGTCCTGAGCGGAGATGCACTTTTGGAGATCGCCGAGAGCCACAAGTGGTTTTTCCACGGAGAACGCCTAATGCACTCGGCGGCCTTGAAGAACATGAGCCTGACGGTTGTCCGCGCACGCATTGCTGACGGATACATTCGACGCGCTGACCTGAACCCTGATTGGATTGCATTTGAGCGAGAGCGCTTCGCCCGTCTCGATAAAGCATCCAAAGCCGCAATTACAGGAGAGGCGGCATGACCCACCCCCGCGAGATCAACGAGGACCTGAGCGACGTGATTGCGCGATCCTTCCTCATGGAGCGGATCGAGCGTGCAGCAGCCCTGCCGTGCCTTGCCGACCTCCGCCACGACGACAACGAAATCCGCCGCGAGTGCGGCCTGCTAAAGATTGAGAACTGGAACGCATAATGGCTGATTTTCTCTTGGTTTATCCTGTCCATAAACGCGGTGGTGAAGAAGCGATCCTGCTGCCTGTTTCAGAGGTCGGGCCTGCATTTCCTGTCATGAGTAATGGCGACATGCAGGGAATTGGTTCATGGCTGCACGTTGCCGAATACATCCAGCCTTCCGGTCGAATGCTGGTCCACGGCACGCCCCTCGAGATAGCCGAAGCCATTGCTTCTGACGGTCGTGTCGCGGCCCTGACGCCAAAGGAACAGTCGGCTGACGAGGTGGGAGCATGACCTCCCTAATCCCCACCATCTGCGAGGCGCTTGCCCTCGTGATCCTGTTCCACCTTGCGGCCGGTCAGCGGCCGGGGAGTGTTTGATGATGAGTGAGATGAAGCCGGTTGCCCGCGTTGACGGACGATATTCTGACGATAGGCCGATGGTGCGAACGCTTGATACAGGCGCCTATATGCCGCTTGGGACCGAGCTCTACACATCCGAACAGCTTGCCGAGGCTGTGGCGGCGGAGAGGGAGCGATGCGCGAAGCTTTGCGAGGATAAAGCCCACACCATCGTGCAGGAGCAGGGGTCTCTGCCTGATTTTGAAACAGGTGAAGTCACTCTTGGTGAACTCAGTCAGGAAGCCTTTGAGGCTTTCGAAAACGCCGCTGAAGCCATCCGGAGCCCCGCGAAATGACCCAGACAGGACAGAGCAGCGCGGTTCGGACGCGGGACAAGATGGTTATGCGCCTGAAAAGCATCATTAACGATCCGTGTGACCATCACCGTGGCGTCTTGGCACAGAAGTATGTTGATCAAGCCATGGCTTTAGGCGCGGAAGAACAGCGACGGAAGGAGGCGGATCTGTCGCGGGCGCAACTGTTCTGCCGGGATCAAAAGGATGCTTCTAACCGCACGCCGGAACGGGCCGACGTAGTGCAATGGCAGAAAGACCAGAACGAGTTCTTCCTATCCAATGTTCTCGAAATCGTCACCGAGTATGCCGCATGGCGGGACCGGGGGGATGCGGAAGGGCAGGAACCGGTTGCGTGGATTGATGCGTCAGAGCTGCCCGAGCGTGAGAATAACATGGCTTGTTCCACAGCCAGCCTGTCTCCCCTGAAGAGCCATTATGAGACGACTGCGCTCTACATCCGTCCCGCCAACGTCGCCGCGCTGGAGGCGAGGGTGAAGGTGTTGGAGGAGGAGAACGAAAAGTTCCGAAATGCGCTGTTTTATATTGATGAGACGGCAAAAGGTTTTTGGGACCCTAAGGGGCACAAAGATTGCATTGAAATCGCCCGCGCCGCCCTCACACGCGAGGGAGGGGAGTGATGTCCGCAATCGACAACATCAAGATCAGATTTTCTCCGCTGTCCAATCGGGTTGTTCTGGCGCGTTTTGGCAAATCTGAAACCGACGCCTTAGAAACAAGAGACGCGACAAACGAGTTTTTGCAAGCCTTTGTCGCTTATGCTTTCGATGGGAAGATGCCCGAAAAGGGTGCGGCTGTAGAAGTGAAGTTTGGCGGCGGAGATCAGCAATTCGTCGTCCGCATCGAACGTGCAGGAGACCCGGCATGAGCGGGCGGACAGATACGGAGCGGCTAGACTGGATCGCCAAACAGGATGTGGTGGTCGGAGAGCACGCCTCGTACGGTCGGTGGAAAGATGTAGTTCTGGCCCGATATCAGAGATCATTTCCCGCTGATCTTATGGATATTCGACATACCATCGACGCAGCCATGGACGCGGAGGGGCGGGATGAGTGAGGCACTGGAACGCTGGCTCGATCGAACGGCACTGGCGAAGAGGCTCTGCACATCTCCCGCGTGCCTCCCGCGCCTTGTATCGCAAGGGAGGCTTCCGCAGCCCTCTCTTCACCTTGGCCCCAGAAGCCCGCGATGGGACATCCATGCTGTTGACGCAATGATGCTCGACGCTGTGGGTGTTTCCATGTCACCAAACACTGAAATGGCGGTAGCCCGTGCCTGTGAAGAAATTTCCTCCGAAGCGAGACGATCTAAAGGTCGTTCGAAAGACGCTCGCTGACGGCACGGTTCGGGAATACTACTACCCCAAAAAGCGAAAGACCGACGTCCCGAGAGGGCCGATCCCCGGCACCATCGGGGCAGTCCTCCGTCTTTACTATGGAAGCCCTGAATGGGCTGCCACGAAAGCCAGCACCAAACGAAGCCGCATCATCTATCTGAAAGAACTCGAACGTATCGAGCATGTCCCGCTCAAGGAATTGCGCCGACGTGTGATCCTGCAGTTTCGAGATACTCTTGCTAGGGACAGGGGCACCGGAGCAGCCAATCAGTTCATCCAGTCCACCAGTGCTTTTCTCTCATGGGCGCTCGACCGGGAATGGGTGGAAGCAAATGCCGCGGCTCGGATCGGAATGCTGCCTTACAAGCCTTTTCCGGCCTGGACTAAGGAGATGACGCGCGAGGCAATTCAGAACCTGCCTGCACATCTATCGCGTGTCGTCGTTCTTGCGTTGTTCACCGGGCAGAGGCGAGGGGATCTATGCGCCATGAAGTGGTCTGACATTCGCGGCAATGCCATCCACGTCATCCAGCAGAAAACAGGAACAGAACTCTGGATCCCGCTTCACCCGGTTCTTGCCAAGGCTATCAAGGGCTGGCCCCGGACCAGCGACCATATTCTAACCGGCGTCCGGGGCGGCGCCATGACAGTCTACAACGTCACGCGAAGCATGAATGACGCTCAAGAGCGCGGTCTCCTGCCAAAGGGGTTCAATGTCCATGGGCTCAGAAAGCTGGCCGCTGCGCTTCTCGCTGAGGCTGGATGCTCAACGCATGAGATCGCAGCGATCACGGGTCATAAGACGCTTAAAATGGTCGAGCACTACACCCGGTCCGTGGACCAAAGGCGCATGGCAGAAGACGCAATTTCCAAGGTGGAAACCGGAAATTGGAAACTGCTGGAAACCGACTTATAACCTATTGAAAACTAAGGAAATCCTCAGTTGAACCAGTAAAAATAGAAAACGAAGCCTTCGATTCCGGCAGCGTGCGCCATTGCTGCCTGCCGTTCAAGAATTTCCGGCGAATTTAGCGTGTAATGGCCCAGATCCCGCGGAATGCGTGGCTGGTAATGATCTGAAAAACGGGGAATGCCGCGGGGCAGATTGGTCCATTCCGTAAAACCTTCACCCCACCAGGCGTCATTTTCGGGAATGGTGTGGAACTGCGGCAGATAATAGGCCAGAACGCGTGCGCGACGGATGGCGCTTTTTGGAAGCGGGCGCACTTTCTCGAATAGCGGTCCGGGTTTGCTCCGCCTCTTGATCTCTCCAAAGACGGATATTTCTGTTTCCGGACTGCTTGGATGAACGTCCGGACGATCGCGATTTTCCAAATAATGCAGTAATGGATTGCTGTCAGGAGAATGACGAAGATATTTGCGTCTGTAATAGAGTGGATCAAACCCGTCGAAGGGCTTCCTTGCCTCCCGAAAGCCTTGAATCATGTAGTGCTCAAGAGCATCCAGGCCCGCTTTTGCGACATCGGGATACGCACGTAGATAAAAGTCCGGATCAAATTCCGGGATCGGACGCAGCGGAGTATTATGACGGTTCAGCAAATAGTGGGCGAGTGCCAGCATTCCTCCCGGGACCGAATAGGTGCGCGCATACCATACGGGATCGAACCATGCGATCGGACGGCGGCCTTCCTGCTCTCCGCGCAGAATGTAGTGCAATAAAGGATCGCCAATAACATCGCGGTTCTGGCTGAGATACCAGTGCGGGTCAAAGAACGGGTTGGGTTTCCGTCCTTCGCGCCATCCATGCTGATGATAATGCCGCAGAACTCCCGTTCCGAGCTTGGTCAGATCGGGATTGGTCTTGATGTAATAGAATGCATCGAATGTTCCTGAATGTCCTAAAATCTGCAACGGCGACGCATCAACCGGAAATGGTGAGGTCTGTGAGGTGTCAGAGGGGACATGAGCAAACACATTCAACATGCATTAGTTTTTTACGTTTTTTTAACTTTCTTCAAGTCGTTAATTGATCGTCAACCCAAAAGAGATTTGATCGTACCGTCCGGCGGTGCCATACCGTGGCGCCCGAGGGCATGTTGTCCTCATTCCTGGCATCAGAGGCGGGTTAGCGATGGACATCAGCGCATCACCGACCATCGCGGATGGTCCGGTTTACACACACCAGACCGTGCGGCTGGATAACGGTCTCGATCTGGAATGTGGTGTGCATCTCGCGCCTCTGGAGATCGCTTACTGCACCTATGGAACACTTTCGCCAAAACGCGATAATGCGATCCTGGTCTGTCATGCACTGACGGGTGACCAATATCTTGCCGAAAAAAACCCTCTGACCGGAAAACCCGGCTGGTGGAGCCGGATGGTAGGGCCGGGTCTGCCGATCGATACGGACCGTTACTTCGTGATCTGCTCCAATGTTCTCGGCGGCTGCATGGGAACGACTGGTCCCCGATCGATCTGTGCGGAGACCGGGAAGGCGTGGGACAGTGAATTCCCCCCCATTACCATGCATGACATTGTGGCAGCTCAGGCGAAGCTGATCGATCATCTGGGCATTGAGCGTCTGTTTGCGGTTATCGGTGGGTCCATGGGTGGGATGCAGGCTCTGACATGGGCTGCCGACTTTCCGGAGCGCGTGTTCGCAGTCATGCCTATTGCAACATCTCCGTTCCACTCGGCCCAGAACATCGCGTTCAATGAAGTCAGCCGGCAGGCTATTTTCGCCGATCCAGACTGGCATAATGGCCATTACAGGGATTTCGGCGCTATTCCCGCACGGGGGCTCGGTGTTGCGCGGATGATGGCGCATATCACTTATCTTTCCGAAGCAGCACTTAGCCGTAAGTTCGGACGGCGCGTCCGGCACGACGCCGCGACAGCCGTTCCTGCATCGAGCAGTCCGTCGCTGTTCGGGGAAATGTTCGAGGTTGAGAGCTACCTCCGACATCAGGGCTCAACCTTCGTGCGCAGGTTCGACGCCAATTCCTATCTGACCATTACGCGGGCGATGGACTATTTCGATCTGGCCGCCGAGCATGATGGTGACCTCGCTAACCCCTTCCGCAATTCACAGACCCGCTTCTGTGTCGTGTCTTTCAGTTCGGACTGGCTTTTTCCGACGTCCCAGTCCCGCCTGCTGGTTCGCGCGCTCAACCGGGCAGGAGCAAACGTTTCTTTCGTCGAAATCGAAAGCGATCGCGGGCATGACGCTTTCCTGCTGGATGAGCCGGATTTTGACCGGACGATCCGGGGCTTCATCAATGGTGCTGCCGAACATGCGGCCCTTCTGGAGGGAGACTGCTGATGCGTGTAGACCAGCGGCTCATTGCCGAAATGATCGCACCGCGCGCCCGCGTTCTCGATGTTGGTAGCGGAGATGGCACGCTGATTGACTATCTGTATCGCACGCGCTCCTGCGACGCCCGCGGGATCGAGATCGACATGCAGAATGTTACGCAGTCCGTCGCACATGGCCTGCCGGTAATGCATGGCGACGCGGATCATGATCTGGCGGATTATCCGGATGACACGTTCGATTACGTGGTCCTGCAAAGAACACTACAGGCGGTTGAGCGGCCGCGTGAGGTCCTGCGGCAGATGCTCCGGATTGGACGTCACGCCATTGTCTCTTTTCCCAATTTTGGTCACTGGCGGCTGAGGCTTCAGCTTCTGACGACTGGACGGATGCCAATGACGTCCGTCTGGAGCACGCCCTGGTATTCCACGCCGAACATTCATCCCTGCACGATCCAGGATTTTCTTCTGCTTTGTGAAGAAGAAGGGTACGTTGTTCAACAGTGGCTAGCGATTGATGAGGACGGAGCCCGTGCTCCCTGGCGCCGCTCCATCAGGCTCGCCAATCTGTTTGGGGAGCAGGCGATGTTCCTTCTCAAGCGGGCGGGCCACTAAGTCTCATACACAGTTTGCAACCTTCGCTTATGGCTTCGGTTAGACTCCCGCGCGGATTCTGTTTTGTCAGAATCTGAATATCGAACAGTCAAAGCGGAGCTCCCGATTTATGAGCGAAATCCTTCAGGCCATCGCGTCACGGCGTGCCACCAAGCATTTTGATCCGGACTACAAGATTGCTGATGCAGAACTGACGGCCATTCTGGAAGCTGCACGTCATGCGCCTACGGCTTTCAATATCCAGAACCATCGGTTCCTTGTGGTCCGCGACAGGGAGCAGCGCCGCAGGATTCGGGCTGCTGCCTGGGACCAGCCGCAGGTCGAGGACTGTGCCGCCCTTATCGTAATGTGCGCTGATATCAAGGCCTGGGAGAAAGATCCTGCCCGGTACTGGAAGGATGCACCCGAGTCCGTGCGGGACGGATACATCAAAATGATTCGGTCCTATTATGAAGGACGTGAACAGGTGCAGCGGGATGAGGGGCTTCGTTCCTGCGGTCTGGCGGCCTATGCCCTCATGATGGCCGCATCGGCGCATGGTCTGCAGACCTGCCCCATGGACGGATTCGATTTTGATCAGGTCGGAAAGATTATCAATCTTCCAAAAGATCATGAGATTGTGATGTTTGTCGCGCTTGGACGTGAGGCATCATCTCCCCGGCCGCGCGGCGGATTTTTGCCTCTTGATGCAGTGGTTCAGTACGACTGCTTCTCTTGATTGCAAAATCTCAAGAAATAACAAGAGCTTTTTCAAGTGGGTGTTAGCTGTCTCCTTGCAATGGGACAAATGTTGTCCTACATCCCACGAGCACTTCAGAGCCAGTCTACTGAAGCGTAATGACGATCTCATGATCCCGCCGGTTTCTTTTGTCCGGGCCTGTTTCAGGTCCGGTTTTAACGGCGAGTCAGGGCATACTGTCATTTGCCATGAATGCCTGCGGCCAGTGGCTTGGCAGAATATATAGCGGTGCGGTTGCCTGAGCATGACCTTGCCGTCTCAAAGGAGAGGTCCATGACCAGTTTTGCTGAACTCAAGCTTGCCGAGCCAATTCAGAAGGCCCTTGCTGAAGAAGGTTATGTCACGCCGACGCCGATTCAGGCTGGTGCCATTCCCTATCTGCTGGAAGGACGTGATCTCCTGGGTCTCGCCCAGACCGGAACAGGCAAGACCGCAGCATTCGCACTGCCGATCCTGAACCACATCTTCTCAAATCGTCGTCCTGCGCCGCCGAAGGGTGTCCGTGCGCTGGTGCTCGCGCCGACGCGCGAACTGGCTTCCCAGATCGGTGAGAGCTTCGCTGCTTATGCGCGGCACATGAAGTTCTCCTATGCCGTCGTGTTCGGTGGTGTGGGGCAGGGGCGTCAGATCGAGGCAACTCGTCGTGGAGTTGACGTTCTCGTTGCTGCTCCCGGGCGTCTTCTGGATCTGATCGGCCAGAAGTACATTGATCTCTCCAGTCTCGAAATCCTCGTCCTCGATGAAGCCGACCGGATGCTGGACATGGGCTTTGTGCGCGATATTCAGCGCATCATGGCTCTGCTGCCGAAGCAGCGTCAAACCCTGCTGTTTTCGGCGACCATGCCGTCCTCCATCAGCGATCTGGCCCATTCACTCCTCAAGGACCCGGCGACGGTTCAGGTAACGCCTGAGTCGAGCACCGTTGATCGTATCAATCAGGCTGTCATGTTCGTTGACTCAGACAGCAAGAAAGATGCGGCTCTCATGCTGCTGGAAAGCCCGAGCGTTGCACGTGCCGTGGTCTTCACGCTGATGAAGCACGAAGCCAACAAAGTTGCCGAATTCCTGAACAAGAACGGGATCCGCGCAGAAGCCATTCACGGCAACAAGTCCCAGGGTGCCCGTGAGCGCGCCATGGCCGGTTTCCGCAGCGGCTCCATCAAGGCGCTTGTTGCAACGGACATTGCCGCACGTGGCATTGACGTGGATGAGGTCAGTCACGTCTTTAACTACGATCTGCCAAACGTTCCTGAATCCTACGTCCATCGTATCGGCCGGACGGCTCGTGCGGGACGTGAGGGCTGTGCGGTATCGCTGTGTGATGCCGAGCAGCGCGCATGGCTCAAGGATATCGAGAAGAAGATTGGCAAGCCTATTCCCGTCGTGACCGATCATCCGTTCCATTCCGAAGAAGCGCGTCTGTCGACGCTGCGTCCACCGGTTCTGGGTGGCGGTCGTGGCGGCGGTGGGGGTGGGCGCCGTCGCTCAGGCCCGCCATCGGGCGGCCGTCCGGGTGGCGGCCGTGGTGGCGCACCCGGACGCGGTGGTCCGCGCCCACGCTGATCCAGCTTTTTGGATAATCTAAAAACCGTCTCTGCAGAGGCGGTTTTTTTGTGTCTGAAAACCAAAAGACAGAGCAGAGGCTCAGCCCGGTTTGGGGAGTGCTGGATTCGGAACTCAGTTTGGAAATCTGGCGGAGAGGGTGGGATTCGAACCCACGATACGCTCTCACGTATGGCGGTTTTCAAGACCGCTGCCTTAAACCACTCGGCCACCTCTCCATCCGAAAAGGGTCTCATTTCTGAAAAGCCCTATGCGGATCTGGATGCTTCATGCGACGGGAAGCGTCTGCCGTCAAGTCGTCGTGTTACATGAACCCTTCCGCCTTACTTTTTGAAACGCAGGAGGGGGAGGTCAGCAACATTGAAGCGTGCCATTTAGGAGGGTATGGAGGCGCGATATCTGCGTCTCCGGCTGCCATAACCTCCAAGGATATGACGTCCATGACGATCTTTCGTCCCGCTGCTTTTCTTCCTGTCATCGCCGCTCTCGGGCTGGCGGTGGCTCCACTTGTGGCGTCTGCCGAAGGGCATCATGCTCCTGACAGCGTCCAGCCGCCTCCGGGAGGACCCCATGGTGGTCCAGGTCACATGATGCCTCCCATTCCACCTGGCATCACACTGACGGCCGTGCAGAAGGCGAAACTCAAGACCATCCTCGAAAAGGCGCATCAGGACGAGCATGCCCTGCGTCTTGAAGGGCGCGCCATCGAGGACAAGATCCATGCTGCGCTTGAAACCGCTGGTGATCTGGATCGCTCCGCTCTTGCGGACCTGAGCAAGCAGGAAGATGCAGTCAAGGCCAAGGTCTCCGCACTACATCTGGAGACCATGGAACAGCTTCATGATCTTCTGACGCCGGAACAGCGCCAGAAAGCCAAGGAGACCATGGACAAGCTCAAGGCTCTCCATGAGCAGATGAAAGCGCTGATGGGTCATCCGCCCGAGGGCGATCCGGATGATATGCCCTGAAAACTGCTGATCCTGCGTCTATCGCTTGACGCTTCGGTGCCAAGTCGATAGAGCAGTCCTGTTTCCGGACACGCCACCTCGCGAAGACTCGCGCAGTGGCGTGTTTCTGTTTGCTTTAAGGTGACCCGTTGTTCGATCAACTCTCAGGCAAGATGTCCGGTGTCCTCGAAGGGCTTTCCAAGAACGGGAAGCTCTCGGAGGCTGATGTCACCGAGGCCATGCGTGAAGTGCGTCTCGCCATGCTGGAGGCGGACGTTGCGCTGCCTGTGGTGCGGGACTTCGTCAACAAGGTCCGTGAACGCTCGGTCGGGCAGGAAGTGTTGGAAAGCGTTTCTCCCGGTCAGGCCGTGGCCAAGATCGTCAATGATGCACTGATCGACGCGCTTGGCGGGGCAGGGGCGGTTCCGCTGAACCTGTCCGCCAATCCGCCGGTGCCGGTCCTGATGGTGGGTCTGCAGGGTTCGGGTAAAACCACGACCTCCGGTAAGATCGCCCTGCGTCTGTCCAGTCGCGAGCACAAGAAAGTCCTTCTGGCCAGCCTCGACGTCCAGCGGCCGGCGGCGCAGCTCCAGCTCCAGCAACTGGCTGAGCGCGTCAACGCCAAGACGGGGCGTGTTCAGGCCCTGCCGATCATTGCCGGCCAGTCTCCCGTTCAGATCGCAAAGCGTGCGCTCGAAACGGGTCGTCTTGAAGGTTATGATGTTGTCATCCTCGATACGGCAGGCCGTCTGTCGATCGATGAGGCGCTGATGGATGAAGTGCGGGAAATCCGCACGCTCACCAAGCCGGCCGAGACGCTGCTGGTCGTCGATGCGATGACCGGTCAGGACGCCGTGAACACGGCCAAGGCCTTCAACGAGGCTGTCGGCATCACCGGCGTTGTCATGAGCCGTATGGACGGCGATGCCCGCGGTGGCGCGGCCCTGTCCATGAAGGCCATCACCGGTGCGCCGATCAAGCTGACGGGCTCGGGTGAGAACCTTGAAGCGCTTGAAGAATTCCATCCCGAGCGCGTTGCCGGCCGTATTCTCGGTCTGGGTGACGTGGCCGGGCTGGTGGAACGTGCGGCCGAAACCCTCGATCACGAGGAAGGCGAGCGCGTCGCCAAGAAGATGCTCGCGGGCAAGTTCGACCTGGATGACTATGTCTCCCAGATCGACCAGATCAACCGCATGGGCTCGATTTCCGGTATTCTCGGCATGATGCCGGGGATGGGAAAGATCAAGGATATGCTGGGTGACAAGGAGCTCGATACGTCGATCTTCAAACGTCACAAGGCCATCATTTCCTCGATGACGAAGCAGGAGCGCAAGACGCCCGAGATCATCAAGGCGTCCCGCAAGAAGCGCATTGCGGCTGGTTCGGGAACCACGGTTCCGGAGATCAACCGTCTGCTCAAACAGTTCAACGACATGTCCACCATGATGAAGCGTATCAGCAAAATGGGCCTTGGTGGCCTGATGCGCGGCATGGGTGGTGCAGGTGGTCTGGCTGATCTGATGAAGGGCATGGGTAGCCCCGGGGGTAAGCCCGGTGGACGCCCGCCCTTCGGCTGATCCGCCCCGTTTTTTACAAGTCTGTCTCTCAGGAGTATTTCATGAGCCTCAAGATCCGCCTTGCACGTGCAGGTGCCAAGAAGCGTCCTTACTACCACATCGTTGTTGCTGATAGCCGCAGCCCGCGCGACGGCCGTTTCATCGAGAAGGTCGGTTCCTACAACCCGATGCTGCCGGCTGACCATGCCGACCGTATCCGTCTGGTTGACGACCGCATCAAGCACTGGCTGTCCAACGGCGCCCTCGCCACGGACCGTGTTGCCCGTTTCCTCGGCAATGCAGGCCTTGCTCCGAAGCCAACCTACAACGAGCAGCCGAAGAAGTCCGCTCCGAAGGCGAAGGCTCAGGAGCGCGCCAAGGCTGCCGCCGCTGCTGCCGCGGCCTGATTGAGCCGCTTTTCAGGAAGTCCGAGACGTGCCCCGCTTCAACCCTGACAGTGATGTCCTGATTGCTACCGTCGGTCGCCCGCACGGTGTTCGCGGTCTGGTGCATCTTCATGCTGCCACTGACGATCCGGCTTCGGTCGAGACGCTCGGTACGCTGCATGATGCGCAGGGCAGGACATGGACGGCGCGCTGGGTTTCGGCGGGCGTTGCCGCGCTCACGGATGCAGACGGGCAGGATCTTCCTGACCGTAATGCTGCCGAGCGGCTGGTCAATGCCAAGCTGTATGTTCCGCGTGCGGTTCTTCCCGATACCGGGGATGACGAGTTCTATCATGCCGATCTGATCGGCATGACGGCAGTCTCGGAAGACGGGGATGTTCTGGGAACGGTTTCGGTAGTTCACGATTACGGCGCAGGCGTCAGCCTCGAAGTGGATCGTGGTCTGATCGTGCCGTTCACGCTGGCCTGTGTGCCCCGCGTGGACCTTGCAAAACGGGAAGTGGTTCTCATCCCTCCCGTTGAAGTCGAGGTCGAGGGGGATCTGTCCGGCGAGGTCCAGGTGCGGGCATGAGCTGGCGCGCGGATATCCTGACCCTTTTCCCGGACATGTTCCCGGGGCCGCTTGGGTTCTCCCTTGCGGGCCGGGCGCTGGAGCGGGGGATCTGGTCCTGTGAGGCGCATGACCTGCGCCAGCACGGACTGGGACGTCACCGGGCCGTGGATGACACGCCTTTCGGTGGCGGAGCCGGCATGGTGATGCGGGCAGACGTTCTGGATACGGCCCTCTCGGCGCTTCCCGCGCTGGATGGTCGTCCGGTCGTCTATCCGACACCGCGGGGACGGCGCATGTCGCATGAAGATGCGGAGCGTCTGTCGTCCGGTCCGGGGGTCGTCGTTCTCTGCGGCCGTTTCGAAGGGGTGGATGAACGCGTTCTGGAAAAGCACGATATCGAGCAGCTCTGCATGGGCGATGTCGTGCTGTCGGGTGGAGAAATTCCCGCCCTGACGCTTCTGGATGCCTGCGTCCGTCTTCTTCCCGGCGTCATGGGATCGGACGTCAGCGGTCAGGACGAGAGCTTTGCCGACGGGCTTCTTGAATATCCACAGTACACCAAGCCGGCAGTGTGGGACGGGCAGGACGTGCCCGACATTCTTCTCTCCGGCAACCATGGTGCCATCGCCCGCTGGCGCCATGAACAGTCAATCGCCGTCACGAAGGCGCGCCGCCCGGACCTCTGGGATGCGTATCTGGCACGACAGCAGGTCCATTGAAGTTTTGTTTTCAGGAGTTTGGTCATGAACATTATCCAGCAGTATGAGGCGCGCGAGATCGAGCGTCTTTCCGGCGTTCGCGCTGTTCCCGAGTTCGTTGCAGGTGACACGGTCCGCGTTGGCGTCCGCGTTGTCGAAGGTACGCGTGAGCGTGTGCAGAACTTCGAAGGCGTTGTCATTGCCCGTTCCAACAAGGGCCTGAACAGCAACTTCACGGTTCGCAAGATCTCCAACGGTGAAGGCGTGGAGCGTGTGTTCCCGCTGTACGCACCGTCGATCGCCAGCATCGAAGTCGTGCGTCGCGGTAAGGTCCGTCGTGCGAAGCTGTATTATCTGCGTGGCCGTTCGGGCAAGTCCGCCCGTATTGCCGAGCGTCCCCGCGATCTGCCGAAGGCGGACAGCAAGGCCGCTTCCTAAACCGTTCGGAGTAGAGACAGGATGCCCGTTACCAATTCGCCCAGGACCCTTTTTGACAAGATCTGGGACGATCATGTCGTCGAACGTCTCGAGGACGGGACGTGCATCCTCTACATCGACCGGCACCTCGTTCATGAGGTGACAAGTCCGCAGGCTTTTGAAGGCCTGCGGATGTCCGGGCGTCGCGTGCGTCGTCCGGATGCCACGGTGGCCGTGGTGGACCATAACGTTCCCACGTCCGACCGTTCCAAGCCGATCGAGGAGCCGGAAAGCCGCCTCCAGATCGAAACGCTTGAGAAGAATGTCGCCGAGTTCGGCGTTCCCTATTTCCCGCTGCGCTCCGCCTCTCAGGGCATCGTGCATGTTGTCGGGCCGGAGCAGGGCATTTCCCTACCGGGTATGACGATTGTCTGCGGTGACAGCCACACCTCCACCCACGGTGCGCTCGGTTCGCTGGCGTTTGGCATTGGCACGTCCGAGGTCGAACATGTGCTCGCGACCCAGACGATCCTGCAGAAGCCGGCGAAGAACATGCGCGTCTCCGTCGAGGGCAAGGTCGGCCCCGGCGTGACCGCCAAGGACATCATGCTGGCCATTATCGGCCGGATCGGTACCGCTGGCGGGACCGGGCATGTCATTGAATTTGCTGGCTCTGCGATCCGCGATCTGGACATGGCCGGCCGCATGACGCTGTGCAACATGTCCATCGAAGCCGGTGCGCGTGCCGGTCTGGTGGCCCCTGATGAGACGACCTTCGCCTATGTGAAGGGCCGTCCGTTTGCCCCGAAAGGTGAGGCGTTCGAGCAGGCCTGTGATTACTGGCGCAGCCTGGCTTCTGATGAAGGCGCCTATTTCGATACGGAAGTCACGCTCGCCGCTGAAGAAATCGTCCCGTCCATCACCTGGGGTACGAGCCCTCAGGACGTGCTGCCGATTACAGGGTCCGTGCCGTCTCCGTCAGATGAGGCGGACCCGGCACGTGCGGCCCAGATCCAGCGTGCGCTGGACTATATGGGCCTTGAAGCCGGACAGACGATCGCCGGAACGCCCGTGGATGTGGTGTTCATTGGTTCCTGCACGAACAGCCGTCTGGAAGACCTGCGTGCTGCTGCGGACGTGGTTCGTGGACGTCACGTGGCGGAAGGTGTTCGCGCCATGATCGTTCCGGGCTCCGGGCTGGTGAAGCATGCGGCCGAGGCTGAAGGTCTGGACAAGGTCTTTCTGGATGCCGGTTTTGAATGGCGTGAGGCAGGCTGTTCGATGTGTCTGGGCATGAACCCGGACCGTCTGACGCCGGGTCAGCGCTGCGCTTCGACATCCAACCGCAATTTCGAAGGACGTCAGGGTCCGGGTGGGCGGACGCATCTGTGCTCGCCAGCCATGGCGGCGGCAGCGGCTGTTACGGGACGTCTGTGCGACGTGCGTGAACTGGTGAAGGAGACGGTCTGATGGACAAGTTCACGGAACTGACCGCCATTGCGGCGCCGATGCCGACCGAGAACATCGATACGGATCAGATCATTCCGGCGCGCTTTCTCAAGACCATTCAGCGGACTGGTCTGGGCAAGAACGCTTTTGCGGCCCAGCGTTATGACGCCGATGGCAATGAAAATCCGGATTTTGTGCTCAATCAGGAGCCTTACCGGCATGCCGAGATCCTGATCACATACGATAATCTGGGATGCGGCTCCTCGCGTGAGCATGCGCCCTGGGCGCTGCTGGATTTTGGAATCCGCTGCGTTATTGCGCCCAGCTTTGCCGACATCTTTTTCAATAACTGCTTCAAGAATGGCATTCTCCCGATCCGGCTGCCGCGCGAGATCTGCGACGAACTGATGGATGATGCCCGTCAAGGGTCAAATTCGCGTCTGACGGTGGATCTGGAACGTCAGGTGATCGTGCGTCCGAACGGTGAAACCATCGCTTTCGATGTCGATCCGTTCCGCCGCCACATGCTGCTGGAAGGTCTGGACGATATCGGACAGACCATGGCGCATGATGCCGAGATCACCAGTTTCGAGCACCGTCCGAGCCGTGCCTGGGTGCCGTCAATTACCATGGGAACTTCAAAATGAGCGACGCACACAAGCTTCTGGTTCTGGCCGGAGACGGCATCGGCCCGGAAGTCATGCGCGAAGTCGCACGGATCGTGCACTGGATGAGTGCACATCGCGGGCTGAAGCTTGAAATCACGGAAGAACTCGTCGGTGCGGCGTCTCTGGCGGTGCATGGCGTGCCGATCCGCGATGAAGTCATTGAGCTGGCCCGTCAGTCCGACGCCGTCCTGTTCGGTTCGGTTGGTGATCCGGCCTGGAGCCATGTCAGTTTTGACAAGCGTCCGGAAGTCGCGATCCTCAAGCTCCGCAAGGAACTTGAACTGTTCGCCAACCTGCGTCCGGCCAAGCTCTTTGATGCTCTGATCGATGCGTCTGCTCTGAAGCCGGAAGTTGTGCGCGGACTGGATCTGATGATCGTCCGTGAGACAGTCGGTGGCATCTATTTCGGTGAGCCGCGCGGGATCGAGACGCTTCCCGATGGCTCGCGCCGCGGGATCAATACGGAAGTCTATACGACTTCAGAAATTGAGCGCGTGGCCCGTGTGGCTTTCGATCTCGCCCGCAAACGCGACAACCGCGTCTGCTCGGTCGAGAAGTGCAATGTTATGGAAAGCGGCCTCCTGTGGAAGGAAGTCGTGATCGACATTCACAAACGCGAATATCCGGACGTCCAGCTGTCCCACATGCTGGCTGATAACTGCGCCATGCAGCTTGTCCGTGATCCGAACCAGTTCGACGTGATTGTCACGGGTAATCTGTTTGGCGATATTCTTTCCGATCTGGCCTCCATGCTGACCGGGTCGCTTGGCATGCTTCCGTCGGCCACGCTTGGTCCGGTTCGTGCTGATGGCAAACGCAATGCCCTGTACGAGCCGATCCATGGCAGCGCACCGGATATCGCAGGCAAGGGGATCGCCAATCCTCTGGCCCAGATCCTCTCCTTCGCCATGCTGCTGCGTTACTCGCTCAACCGGGGTGAAGATGCGGATCTGATCGAGACGGCCGTGTCCAACGTTCTGGCTTCGGGTCTGCGGACCGCCGATATCATGTCGCCGGGGATGGCGCGCGTCGGGACTGAAATGATGGGGCAGGCGGTTCTTCGCGAGATGGAAAAACTGGCCTGAGTTTCAGCTTTGACCTATTTTCAAGGCGTCTTTCCGAAAGGAAGGGCGCCTTTTTTGTTGTCTGTCGCCCGGCGGGCTGTGGTCAAAACTGCTCGAACGCGTCTAGGATCGCGATATCGAAATGATCCGGAAACCTGTCATGTCCTTTATTGCCGACCGTCTGAACCGTATCCTTCCCAGCCAGACGATTGCCGTGACCCAGAAAGCGCGTGCCCTGAAGGCTGAAGGCCGTGACATCATCAGCCTTTCCGCAGGTGAGCCGGATTTCGATACGCCTGACTTCATCAAACGGGCGGCGATCCGGGCCATTGAGGCCGGCAAGACGAAATATACGGACGTTGCAGGAACGCTTGAGCTTCGCAAGGCCGTGGCGGCGCGTCTGAACGCTGATTTCGATCTGGATTACAAGGCCGAGGAAATCTGTGTTTCCACGGGCGGCAAGCAGGTTATCTATAATGTGATGGTCTCGACCCTGAATGCCGGGGACGAGGTCATCATTCCGGCTCCTGCTTGGGTCTCCTATCCCGATATCGTGACGCTGGCTGATGGCACGCCCGTCATTGTCCAGACGAACCCGGAAAACGGCTTCCGTCTGACCGCCGAACAGCTTCGTGCCGCGATCACGCCCCAGACAAAGTGGCTCTGCCTTAACTCGCCCTGTAATCCGACAGGCGCGGCTTACGATACCGAGGCACTCAAGGCCCTGACGGATGTGTTGCTGGACTATCCGGATATCTGGATCCTGACAGACGATATGTACGCCAAGCTCCTGTATGACGGCGTCGTTGCAAAGACTGTGGTGCAGGTCGAGCCGCGTCTGCGTTCACGCACCGTGACGATGAACGGCGTGTCCAAGGCCTATGCCATGACGGGCTGGCGGATCGGATTTGCCGCGGCTCCGGTTGAACTGACCCGGCAGCTCGTCAAACTGCAGGGACAGAGCACGAGCAATCCGTGTTCCATTGCGCAGGCTGCTGCGCAGGAAGCCGTGTCCGGTCCACAGGATTTCATTTCCGAAATGGTGGCGGTCTATCAGGAACGGCGCAATCTGGTCATCGGGATGCTGAATGATGCGCCAGGTCTGAGCTGTGCGCTTCCGGAAGGGGCATTTTATGCGTTCCCGTCAATTGCCGGAGTTCTGGGCAAGACAAGCAAGGGGGGACGCTTCATCGACAGCGACGAGGCTTTTGTGAATGCCCTGCTTGAAGAGACCGGAGTTGCGGCCGTGCATGGTACGGCGTTTCTGACGCCGGGGTATTTCCGCATTTCCTATGCAACCAGCACGGAACTGCTAAAGGAAGCCTGCACCCGGATTCAGATTTTCTGTCAGGGGCTTTCATGAGTTTTACCATCGCTTCACGCCTCGCAGGGCTTCCCAAGCCCGCAACGATTGCGATGGCGGCACGCGCACGTGAACTGAAGGCGCAGGGCGCGGATGTTATTTCGCTTGCACTGGGGCAGCCGGATTTTCCATCGCCACCCGAGGCGATCGAAGCTGCCTATGCTGCGGCCAAGGCCGGTGATACCGGCTATCCGCCAATTCCGGGTCAGAAGCCACTGATCGAGGCCATCATCCGGAAGTTCCGTCGTGATAATGGTCTGGAGGTCACGCCTGACCGGATCATGGTTGCGAATGGTGGCAAGCAGGTCATCTTCAATGCATTGATGGTGTCGCTGGAAACCGGCGATGAAGTCATCGTGCCTGCGCCGTACTGGGTCAGCTATCCGCTGATTACCCGGATGCTTGGCGGGGTTCCGGTCGAAATTCGCTGTCGGGAAGAAAATGGTTTCCGTCCCGATCCCGAAGCCATCCGCGAGGCTATTACGCCCCGGACGAAATGGCTGGTGCTGAACTTCCCGAACAATCCGACAGGTGCCATCCTCGAACGGCAGGATCTCGAAGCCATTGCGGATGTGCTGCGTGATGCGCCGCATGTCCTCGTGATGAGTGACGAGATCTATGAGCATCTGACGTTTGATGGTCGCAAACACCTGTCCCTGCTGAGTGTTGCGCCGGATCTGGCGGATCGCATCCTGATCGTGAACGGGATGGCCAAGGCCTACGCGATGACGGGATGGCGTGTCGGCTTTGCCTGCGGACCGGTTCCACTGATCCAGGGGATGATCGCGGTTCAGGGAAATTCCACCTCCGGCGTGTGCACGCTCGCTCAGGCTGGATCGGTCGCTGCTCTGGATGGGGATGCGGATGGGATCGCCGGGATGCTGGAGACGTATGAGCGTCGGCGCGGTCTTGTTGTGGGAGCGCTTCAGGATGTGCCGGGTCTGACCTGCGTGATGCCGGAAGGCGCGTTCTATGCCTATCCGGGCGTGGCAGCCCTGATCGGCGGAACATCGGGACAGGGACGGCTACTCGATACGGATGTGGCCTTTGCGGAAGCGCTTCTGGACGAAGTGCATGTCGCAACAGTGCCGGGATCTGCGTTCGGATACAGTCCGTATCTGCGTCTGTCCTTCGCGGCATCGGATGAACAGCTTGCGGAAGCCTGCCGCCGGATCGCGCAGTTTGTGGGTGAGATCCGACGGCCCTGACAGGCATGGACGCAAAGGCGGGAGACTGGCAGAATTGTGCCATGACAAAGACGCTCCCTCCCTTTTCCGAACTGTCTTTTCCCCGGCCTGACGAACAGTCGCTCAAGGCCCGTTACGATGCCATCGCAGCCATGCTTGATGCGGGTGATCGCGTGGAAGCCCTTCAGGCTTTTGATGCGGTCCGACGCGAGTATGAGTCTTGGGCATCGCACGTCCATTTACAGTTTTCGCGCAATACGCAGGACGAGACTGCAAAAGCGGACCGGGATTATGCCGATCGGCTGTCTCCGGTTGCGACCGATCATGAGGTGACGGTGAAGAAGCGCCTTCTGGCGGATTCTGACCGTGAAGGTCTTGAGGCCATCGTGACGCCGCATGTGGTCCGGCTCTGGGAATCGGATACGACAACCTTTGATCCGCGTATCAGCACGGATCTTGAGGAAGAGGCACGGCTGACGGGAGAATACACCGCGCTCCTCGCATCGGCGAAAATTCCGTTCGATGACAAGACGCTCAATCTGTCTGGGCTGGTGCCTTATCTTCAGGGACTGGATCGCGAAATCCGTCATGACGCCGAAAAGGCGCGCTGGACCTTCTTTGAGAAGAACGGAGCAGAGCTGGACGCGCTTTATGGCAAGCTCGTCGCCCTGCGTGACCGGATGGCGAAGACGCTTGCCTTTGAGAACTATATCGAGCTTGGTTATCGCCGGATGCGCCGCACGGATTATGGTCCGGAGCAGGTTGCAGCGTTCCGTGAAAAGGTGCTGGCTTATGTCACGCCGCTTATCAGTTCGCTTATGGAGCGTCGCCGCCTGAAAATGGGCTGCGACAGACTGATGGCCTGGGACGAGGCTCTCATTGACCTTCAGGGAAATCCTGAACCCGCAGGTGACCATGATCTGCTGGTTGCACGGGCGGAAACCATGTTCCGCGAGCTAGATCCTTCGGGGGAAATGGCCGACTTTTACGTCCAGATGCGGGATCTGGGGTATCTTGATCTGAAGAACCGGGACGGCAAGGCTGGTGGCGGGTTCTGCACATCATTTCCAACAGTTGGAACGCCCTATATTTTTGCCAATTTCAATGGCACCCATAATGACATTGGGGTCTTCACCCATGAGATGGGTCATGCGTTCCAGAACTGGAAAAGCCGTGATTTGCCGTGGATCGATCAGCTCTGGCCGACCATGGAGGCTGCGGAAATCCATTCCATGGGGCTGGAGTTCCTGACCTGGCCGCAGATTGGCGAACTGGTTGAAGAGGGTGCGGCGGATCGGTATCGCCGGATGCATCTGATCGATGCGCTGTCGTTCTTCCCGTACGGCGTCTGCGTGGATCACTTCCAGCATGAAGTTTATGCCCGTCCGGACATGACGCCGGAGGAACGGCACGAGACATGGCAGCGGCTTGAAAAGCTTTACATGCCGTGGCGGGACTGGGGTGATCTGGAATATCCGGCGAAGGGTGGACGCTGGCAGGCGCAGCTCCATATCTACCGTCTGCCGTTTTATTACATTGATTATGCGCTGGCACAGTGCTGTGCGTTGCAGCTCTGGCTGGGTTCACGTCTGGATCGGGAAGGGACGCTGGAAACGTATCGCAGGCTTTGCGCTGAGGGCGGCTCGAAACCCTTCGCCCAGCTTGTGTCCGAAGCGGGACTGACCTCTCCGTTCGAGGCCGATGTTCTGGCAGAGGTCATGCATGAGGCCGAGCAGGTCCTTGCCCTCTGAGTTTGGAGTGAGGCTCCGGAAAAAGCCGGAGCCTCAAGGGCTTATCCGCGTTTGTTCCAGCCTGAGATGAGGTCCAGAACGGCCTGCGGAGACATGCTGCGGGCATTGCCTAGCGCCGTAGAGCCGTCGCCGTTCAGGGCATGGCCGTCCGGTGTTACGATGATGACGGTCGGCACGGCCTTGATCGTCACGCCATAGCGTTCGGCGAGATCAAGGTTGGTGTTGATGCGTCCCACGTTAACCGGGACCACGACGAACTGGCTGTCCAGCCAGCGTGCGGCATCAGGCAGGGCAAAGATGCCGCTGAGCATCTTGCAGTCCGGGCACCAGTTGCCACCGAAATCGAGCAGGACCTTGCGGTGCGTTTTCTGCGCCAGTGCAAAGGCCTGCGCCACCTGATCATGAGCCACCGCCGTGTCCGGATAGGGCGTGGCGACAGGAGGGGCTGATGTTTCACTCAGCTGGGGTGCAGGGACTGCTGGCATGGTGGATGCGGCCTGTGCCGGAAGGGTTGCGGTGAGCGCCAGACCGAGGCCGGCAGCGGCAAGAAAGGAACGGCGCATGAAAAAGGCTTTCATTGATGTTGTCTTCTGCATGCCATAACGCAGAATGACAGGAACAGATGATTAAAGCCCAAATCCTACGAAAGGTCATGCGTTTGAAAAAGCCAGCAGCACGTCAGCAAGCCGCGCCGTCACGTGAAGTCAGTGTCACGGAAACCTTGATCCGGACTGTCATCCTCGTGGGGCTCACGCTGGCTTTCGCTTCAGTGTTTCGTTTCTGGCAGCCTGCGATCAAACTTGCGCAGCATGTGGCGGGAACGTCCGCCTGGCAGGAACTGTACAGTCTGTTTCATATTGAATCCGGTCTCGGGCGCGAACAGTTGATCCTGACCGGGATCATGATTGTCTGTTTTCTTACGGCTCTTGCCGTCCAGTCCATCGGACTGCTGGTTTTTCAGCGAATCAGGAAAAGCCGGAGTTGATCGCCGTTCAGTTCTAGAACGGACGACGCAGTGCGGATGCTGCGGCAAGACACCAGGCGATCATGAGCATCGTGCCGCCATAAGGCGCAATTCGCCCAATCGACATTGGCCCCAGCTTCAGATTGAACAGGGCGAGCAGCGTAACCGGTACGCAGAACAGAACCATGCCGACCGCCATGCACAGACAGGCCAGGCGGATCAGTTTCGGCGACAGACGGGCAGCGTTCAGGGACAGCACGCACAGACCCAGTGCATGCCACATCTGGATTTCAACTGCGGAATGCAGCATGGCCCGTCCGCCTGGGGCGGCAAAAAGCCGGTCCGGCAGATGTGCAGAAAGTGCGCCCAGCATGACCCCGGATGCAGCAGACAGGGCGGCAAATATGAAACTTCCCCGGAGCAGATCGGGCAGACTGGCGCGGACAGGATTTGCGGACATGCCGTGAATGTATCATGTGTTGTCTGAACAGCGAATGAGAGACTGTCATGAGTGGAATGTCAGTCTGTCGCGGCCTGTCCTTCGCAGGAGAGGCGCGTTTGAAAAAGGAAGCTTCAATGACCGTTTCATATGTCCGCCTGTGCCTGTCCGCCGGTCTTCTCGCCGGTCTGGCCGCCTGTAATGCTCCCGATGCGCCGCCGGCTCCGGCTCTGCCGAGTGTTGCCTCCACCTACAAGCTGACCACGGCGGATGCGGCATTCATCCAGCAGGTCGATGAAATGGATCAGACGCAGATCGCCATCGCAACGCTTGCAGCCACCCACAGCAACAGCGACGTCATCAAGGCATTCGCGACGACGGTTCAGGGCGACCACACGACGAACCAGAAGGCTGTTGCCAAGATCGCTTCGGACGCCAACCTGACGGTTGCGGCTAAGATCGATGCAGCCGATCAGGAGCATGTCGATTCGTTCTCCCATCTGTATGGTGCAGCATATGACCGCATGTTCCTGCGGGATGTCGTGAGCGTCCGTACCGCGGATCTGGACAAGGCCATCACGACGGCCAAGGCCTCCGGTGGCACGCCCGATATCAAGACGCTGGCTTCGGATACGGACAAGCTGCTGACCGATCATACCTCCCGTGCGCATGACCTGATGGGGGATCATACGATCCGTCATCACGCAAAGCATAAGAGAAGCCGCTGAGCATAACGTAAGGAAGACGGAACAGGCATGAGCATCCGGATCGACAGGATCGTAACCCGTGGGGGGGATAGCGGACAGACGTCGCTGGGGGACGGGACACGTGTGTCCAAGTCCTCGCCCCGTATTGAAGCCATGGGGACTGTCGATGAGCTCAATGCCCAGCTGGGTATTCTGTGCTGTTACATGGCGCAGGACGCCCGGACATCAGGTCTTGTTAATGAAGTTCGGCAGATCCAGTCCTGCCTCTTCGATCTTGGAGCGGATCTGTGTCTTCCCGATCCTGAACGCTCTCCCAGCCTGACCGCGGAAGCCAGCACATGGCTTGAGGTGAGGCTGGAAGACATGCGCCAGCACCAGCAGGCGCTGAAAAGCTTCGTTCTGCCGGGCGGAAGCTTTGTGGCGGCCCATGCCCATCTCGTCAGGACAGTTGCGCGCCGGGCGGAACGTCGGGTGGCCGTGCTGGAACATGCCCCGTCAGAGGCCCTGCGCTTTCTGAACAGACTGTCCGATTACTTCTTTGTTCTTGCCCGTCACGCCAATAATGATGGTGAAACGGATATTCTCTGGTCTCCGGGACGCTGGCATCAGAAGAAAACATAAGCATCCGCTTATTGTTTTGATGACAGAATGCGCCTGAAGTGCTAGGAAGCTCGCGTCAGAACGCTGGAGTTCCTCCAGACGAGTCGACTTTTCATATCCTTGTCAGGACATGTCGTTGCTGAGTGGGCCAAGGCCCGGTCAGCTTTTCTGCCTTTTGGCAGGCCTGTCCGGCAGGGGAGAAATCTATAAATATCATATTGGTTGAAGAATACAGAATGCAGGACGAGCATCAGGTTAACGAAGAAGACAAGCTGCGACAGGCTCTGGCCCGTCTTGGAGCGGGGGCTTCCTCCCGTTCCTCCAAGCCACGGCCCGTGACCTCCACACCGGAGCGTCGCCGTCGCTTTGTCCGTGATGGACAGGTCGTTGTCGAACATCAGGGAGGCCGGGGTATTGCTGCCCGTAATCCCAGCCAGGAAGATCAGGAAGAAATCGAGCGTCTGCGCCAGTCGGTCAAGCGCGAGCAGCGTCGCTGGGAAGAGGCCGAGCGGAGCCTGACGGAAGTCCGGTCCCAGCTCAAGGCGTTTGAAACCCGCGAAGCTCATGCGAAGATCCAGATTAGCGAACTGAACCGCGAGCTGCGCGAAAACCAGGACGCAATCCAGACCCTGAAGGCCTGTCTCCATCAGGCCCGTGAGCAGGCTGCCGAAGCTGCGCGCCGTGCGCCGCGTCCGGTTGGACGCCCTCGCAAGGAACCTGTCCAGGAAACTGTTGTGGCAGATGATGTGGATGTGGCCGAGCAGGAGCCCGTGCAGTGGTGGGTGAAGGCCTGATTACAGGCCTTCACTTTGTTACTGTGACTGTCTGACCTGACGTCCGAACCAGAGCAGGACGCCACAGAAGACAGCCCAGCCGAGCCCTGCATTCAGCAGGGTCGGTATGGGAAGGGCCAGGGTATCGGCGCTTCCCGTGGCACCGGCCATTGCTGCCAGCGCCACGCCGATCAGGCTTTCTCCGACAATGAAGCCTGAGGCGATCATCGTTCCCTGCTCTTTGGGGAAGCTACGCAGCAGCCATCCGAGCCCTGCACCAATTCCGATCGTGACCGAGACATCTGCCGGAAGGTAGATGCCCATGCCGACGGCCAGTGGCGGAAGCGCCAGATTGCGGCGGCGCAGTACGATATCCAGTACGACCAGAACCACGCCGATGGCGGCCCCGATTTCCAGCATCAGCCAGTCGAGTTGATGGGTCAGGATGCCGGTGGCAATGGCGGCCATCAGGGCGGGCTGGGGAGCTGCGAGTGCCCGTGTGGGATCCATATCCGCGCGAGGTACTGCTCCTACGAAGCCGTAAGCCTGATACAGGACCTGAAGCACCCAGGGGACCACGACTGCGCCGACGGCACAGCCGATCAGCAGGGCGACTTCCTGCTTCCAGGGAGCTGCGCCGACAAGCTGGCCGGTCTTGAGGTCCTGGAGGTTGTCATTGGATACGGCTGCGGAGGCCGTGATGGCGGAGAGGACGAAGAGACCGAAAGCGATGGCAATCGGGCGCTGTTCGACTGTGAGCAGTCCACCGCTTTCCAGCCCCCATAGAGCTACCGAAATCGCGATGATGGCGATGATCCCGACGCCGGAGATGGGCGAGGAGGACGAACCGATGATCCCGGCCATGTAACCGCAGGCGCTTGCGACCAGAAAGCCGAGTCCGAAACAGGCGATCAGGCCCAGAATGACGAGGGTGAACAGAGCGCCACCATGGGACATGACGGGCCACAGGAAGTAGGTGAACAATCCTGCCAGCAGCACGGCGATGCCTGCGCACAGGCTGATCAGCGTACGGGGTGTCAGATCGCGGTCGCTGTCATCTCCGGTGGCTTGATGGGTGATCGAGAGGGCTTCCTTCAGACCCTGTGCCACCGGTTTAGCGAGCGCCAGCAGGGTCCAGATTGCCGAGACGGCAATGGCGCCTGCGCCGATGAAACGGACCTTGTGCAGCCAGAGTCCGGTCGCGTCAGCCAGCGGGTTGGCAGTCGGGGCCACATGACCCAGAACGGGCACCATCACGCCCCAGGCCAGCAACACGCCAAGCAGCATCGCAATGCCTCCGCCAATGCCGACCAGATATCCGGTTCCCAGCAGGGCGAGGGAGAAACTGCCGCTCAGGCGGAAAGCGGATGATCCGACGACGGTGGCGGCGGAAAATCCGTCTGACAGAAGACGTAGCCCCGAAGTGGCAAACGCGATTGCGCCAGAGACGAGAGTGCCGAGCGTCAGGGATTTCAGGCTCTGTGCGTCGCCTTCGGGTGAGGAGGCGCGCAGGATTTCCGCGCAGGCTGTACCCTCGGGATAAGGCAGGTCGGAGTTGCTGACGAGGGCACGGCGCAGTGGAATGGTGAAGACAACGCCGGTCATGCCGCCGGCCATGGTGAGCAGGAGCGTTACGACATACGGAAACTCGTGCCAGTATCCGACCATGATAAGGGCAGGGAACGCCGCGAACACACAGGACAGGGTGCCGGCGGCCGAGGCCTGCGTCTGGACCATGTTGTTTTCCAGCATTGTGCCACCGCCCATCAGGCGCAGGACAGCCATCGAAATGATCGTGGCTGGAATGGATGAACCGAATGTCAGGCCGATTTTCAGGCCCAGATAGACGTTTGCTGCCGTAAACACGACCGTGATGAGGGCTCCGAGAATAATCCCGCGGAGGGTCAGTTCGCGACTGTCCATGTGTTTCAGTTCCGGAATGATGTCAGAAGCAGGACATGAAAATCCTGCCTGTATGTCGGATCTTGCATGCGGCAGTCGTGAGTGTTGAACGGACTGCCGCCATTATCTGAAGGAGCGCCTTGGCGGACGCTCTGTCGGTTACTGGGTGTGGGAATGGAAAGTGACCGGAACGAGATGTTCGCGGTTATATCCCAGTTCGCCATGCGTCAGCTGGTAACCGATTTCCAGCGTGTAGGGATTTTCCTGCGCCATGTTCTCTGTCGCCGGCAGATCGATCAGGCGCAGATTCGTGCGTACGCTCTGGGTGCTGACATTGGCCGGGAAGCGGAAGCTGTCGGTGAAGACTTTTTTGTCCACGATCTTGCCGTCACGCATGATGACAATGAAGTAAGGCACATCCATCGTGTTGCTGGTGGCGGCCGGACCGCGCGTCAGCGTCATGGCGAGGCTCAGGCGGGTGCGGACGGTCTGATGATCGTGCGGGCCGTCAGGGCCGCGTTCGCAGTCGCCTGCGAGAGATGTGATCTGGGCGTGGCCGACCAGACTGCCGATATCGGCGCTCTTTCCGTCATAGACGAACTGGTCCGCTGCCGGTCCCGGAATATCGAGGGCCGGGCAGGCGGGCGCGAAGACGCTGGGATTGGATTCGTCGCAGCCGGCCAGACTCGAAAGCGCCACGAGGGCAAAAGCCGGAGCAAACAGGGGCGAGGCGAAGCGCCGGATGGCTGGCATCAGCTGAAGAAACTCCCAACAAAGCGGCCCGGACGTTGCGACGAGAGGCAATCCGGTCGATACTGGTCCTACATATCGAACTCCGCCCGCTTGGGGAACACCATGTCAGAACAGACGACTTTCGCTCCTTCCCGCACCGACGGTGTGGAAGCCCCTAAAACCCTTCGCGTCCTGCTCGCCGGTCCGCGTGGATTCTGTGCCGGTGTGGACCGTGCCATCCGTGTCGTGGAAGAAGCCCTCCGCCGTTATGGCGCTCCGGTCTATGTCCGCCACGAGATCGTCCATAACCGGACTGTCGTGGAAGGACTGGAAGCCAAGGGCGCCATTTTCGTCGAGGAACTGGACGAAGTTCCGGAAGACGGACATGTCGTTTTCTCGGCCCATGGCGTTCCCAAGGCTGTTCCGGCAGAAGCCCAGCGCCGCAACCTGCTTTATCTGGATGCGACCTGCCCGCTGGTCTCGAAGGTGCATCGTGAGGCAGAGCGTCACTTCGCAGGCGGCGGTCCGGACCAGCGTCACATCCTGATGATCGGCCATGCCGGCCATCCGGAAGTCGTGGGCACGATGGGGCAGCTTCCGCCGGGCGCCGTTACGCTCATCAACGATGCGGAAGAAGCCCGCACGATCCAGCCGGAAGATCCGACGAAGCTTGCGTTCATCACGCAGACCACGCTTTCGGTCGATGATACGGCCGAGATCGTGGATATCCTGCGTTCGCGCTTCCCGCTCATTGAAGGGCCGAAGCGCGAGGACATCTGCTATGCCACGACCAACCGTCAGGAAGCCGTGAAAGCGATTGCGCCCGAGAGCGATCTGGTGATCGTGATCGGTTCGCCGAACTCGTCCAACTCGCAGCGTCTGCGCGAAGTGGCCGAGCGTTCCGGTGCGCGTCGTGCGCTGCTGGTGCCGAAGCTCGAAAACCTTGACTGGAGCGTCCTTGAAGGCGTGGAGACGCTGGGCATCAGTGCCGGTGCGTCCGCTCCCGAGAGCCTCGTGCAGGAAATGGTGACGGCTCTGGCCGAGAAGTACACGCTCAAGATCGAAGAGCGGATCGTCAAGGAAGAGAACATCAACTTCCGTCTGCCCGGTCCGCTGGCTGGCGAGGACGACTGATTTCTCATGGCCGTCTATACGGAACTGGCGGCCGAGACGCTCGAAGCGTTTCTTGGCACTTACGAGATCGGGACGCTGGTCTCGTTTCATGGCATCGCCGAGGGTGTCGAAAACAGTAACTTCCTCCTCCGGACCACGGAGGGGGATTTTATTCTCACGCTGTTCGAACGCCGTGTGAATGCTGCTGAACTCCCGTGGTTTCTGGGACTGATGCAGCATCTGGCGGGGCGGGGGCTGAACTGCCCGCTTCCCGTATCGGACCGGAGCGGGACAGCGTTGCGGATTCTTGCGGACCGCCCCGCAGCCATCACCACATTTCTTCCGGGTGTGTCCGCGACCCAGCTCGATGCAGGGCTGTGTCTGGAACTCGGTAAGGCTCTGGCTACACTGCATCTTGCCGGTGAAGGCTATGAGGCGGTGCGGCCCAATGCGCTGTCTGCCTCGGCCTGGGGACCGCTTCTCGACAGCTGTGGGGAAAGCGGGGATGCGCTTGCGCCCGGTCTGACGGCGGAAGTTCGGGCAGCTCTTCAGAAAATCGAGGCTGCCTGGCCCGCAGTGGATGAACTTCCGCGCGGGCAGATCCATGCGGATCTGTTTCCGGACAATGTGTTTTTCCAGAACGGTCAGGTCTCGGGTCTGATCGACTTCTATTTCGCCTGCACGGATTTTCTGGCTTACGATCTGGCGATCTGCCTGAATGCCTGGTGTTTCCGGAACGAAAAGACGTTTGAGCCGTCTTTTGCGGCGGCCGTTCTGCAGGGTTACCAAAGCATCCGCCCCCTTTGTGAGGCGGAGAAATCAGCCCTTCCGGTGCTCTGCCAGGGCGCTGCGATCCGGTTTCTGCTGACCCGGCTCTATGACTGGATCAATACGCCAGCCGATGCGCTGGTTACCCGCAAGGATCCGCTGGCCTATCTGCTGCGTCTGCGTCATTTCGCGGATATGAAACATGTCTGAGGCGTCTTCGGAGCGGCCTCGGGTTGAAATCTGGACAGACGGCGGGTGCAAGCCCAATCCGGGCCCCGGTGGCTGGGGAGCGCTTCTGGTCTGTCGTGGTCAGGAGAAAGAACTGCTGGGCGGCCATCCGGAGACCACCAATAACCGGATGGAACTGACGGCTGCGGCCGAAGCGCTGGAAGCCCTCAAACGCCCCTGCGTTGTGACACTGCATACGGACAGCGAATATCTGCGTAACGGCATCACGCGCTGGCATACCGGCTGGGTGCGGCGGAAATGGCGCAATGCGGCGGGCGATCCCGTGGCCAATATGGATCTGTGGCAGCGGATCCTTAATGCCGCGAAGGCGCATGAGATCGAATGGCTCTGGGTCAAAGGTCATTCGGGAGACGAAAACAACGAACGCGTGGATCAGCTTGCGACACGGGGGCGGGAAGAGCTCTGAAAAAACGGCGGTTTTTCGCAGGTCTTTGAAGAGAAACGAAAAAATCTCTCAAAAAAATGCACTTTAGGGGTTTACCGGACCCGGCCATTTGGCTACATACCACCTCGCCGGTCCCGAATAGCTCAGTTGGTAGAGCAAGCGACTGTTAATCGCTGGGTCGTAGGTTCGAGTCCTACTTCGGGAGCCGGCCTTTTCAAGGTTGGTTCTGGCCGCAGAAAAAGCTCCCTTTCGGGAGCTTTTTGCGTTTCTGGGCTTACTGTTCCTCCGGGAAGACGTCTTCCAGACGATCCAGCGCCCACAGGCGCGGAAACAGGCGCACCCAGACAGCCGCGACCATGATGGTGCCGACGCCGCCTGCAATGACAGCCGCTTCTGGGCCGATGGCCGTTCCGAGCATCCCGCTTTCAAATTCGCCAAGCTGGTTGCTTGAACCGATGAACAGCGTGTTCACGGCCGAAACGCGACCCCGCATTGAATCCGGTGTGGCTAACTGGATGAGCGAAGAGCGGATCACCACACTGATGACGTCGGATGCTCCCAGAACCATCAGGGCAATGATCGAGAGCCAGACGATGTGGGAGGCTCCAAAGGCGATTGTTGCAATGCCGAAGGCCACCACGGATACGAACATGATGAGGCCTGCGCGACCTTTCAGAGGATAGCGTGACAGCCCCCAGGACATTAGAAGGGCTCCGACGGCCGGAGCTGCACGCAGCATGCCCAGGCCGATCGGACCGACATGCAGGATCCCGTCGGCATAGACCGGCAGCATGGCCGTGGCACCGCCCAGAAGCACGGCAAACAGGTCGAGCGTGATGGCTCCGAGAAGATCGCGGCGGCGGTTCAGGAAAGACAGTCCAGCAAAAACCGAGGCGAACGTGATCGGCTCCTTGGCCAGGACCGTGTGAAGCAGTCGGAGGGACAGTGTGCCTCCGAAAGCGGCGGCAAATCCTGCGGTGGAGAGGCCGTAACAGACGACGGGTCCAATCCCGTAGAGCAGCCCACCCAGACTGGGCCCGACAATCGAAGCCGTCATGAAGAGTGAAGAGAGCAGGGCCTGTGCACGGGGTAACAGGGCAGGTGGTGCGATGGCGGGAAGGAATGCCTGCTGACAGGGCATCTCGAAGCTTCTCAGGACGCCATAGAAGGCCGCAAATGTGTAAATGGCGCCTGTTGTCAGGGCATGGAATGCGGCTGCGAAAGCCAGTGCGCCCGTGGCCAGGATTTCGCAGGCCTGACAGATCAGGACGATGGTGCGCCGGTTGAAGCGGTCTGCGACATGGCCGGCGACGAAGGTCAGGGGGATCATGGGCAGGAACTGGGCGAGGCCCAGATAACCCAGGGATGCCACGTCATGCGTCAGGGCATAGATCTGCCATCCGATGGCGATCGTCATGGTTGTTGCGGAAAGCTGTGAGAAAATTCTTCCGACAATCAGGGACGGAAGGCCGGGGAGGGAGCGCAGGGCCGGATCAATCATTGCGGCACTTTAGGCATTTCCGCATCTCAAGTTTATTGCAAAATTGCGAGACGGAAGGCAGAGGAAGACCATGACAGCCAATCAGACCCCCCAAACCGTTCATTATGCGACCGTCACCTGGGACCAGCTCCATCGTGACGCCCGCCTTCTGGCCGCAACGCTCATGCAGAAGCATGGTCCTTTCCGTGGAATCGTCGCCATTACGCGTGGTGGCCTGATCCCCGCCGCCATTCTGGGCCGCGAAATGGGCTGCCGCCTGATCGAAAGCGTCTCTGTCATCAGCTATGCTGGCGAAGAAGGCACGCAGCACGAGCCCAAGGTCGTCAAGCCGCCTGTGGCCGCCGGTGACGGCGAAGGCTTCCTGATCGTGGATGACCTTGTGGATTCGGGTGTGACTGCCCGTATCGTGCGCGATCTGCTGCCCAAGGCCGTGTTCGCCTGTCTTTATGCCAAGCCTGATGGCAAACCCTTTACCGATCATTTCGTAACGGAAGTTGCACAGGACACCTGGGTGCTGTTTCCGTGGGATACAGCGCCGCTTTTCGTGCCGCCGCTCGTAAGAAGCGAAGGCGAATAAAAAAACCCTCTTGCCTCGGCCGGTCAGACATCCTAGGTTCCGGCCGGTTCGGGGCGTGGCGCAGCCTGGTAGCGCGCTTGTTTTGGGTACAAGAGGCCCCCGGTTCGAGTCCGGGCGCCCCGACCAGTTAACGGCTTTACAGATGCGCCCTTAGCTCAGCTGGATAGAGCAACAGCCTTCTAAGCTGTGGGTCACTGGTTCGAATCCAGTAGGGCGCGCCATCTGCCTGACACGCCCAGTATCATCCCATATTCCTTTAAATTCAGTCTGATGGATTGTTGTCCTGATAGGCTTTCAGAAGAATTTTCTGCATGGCGGCATTAGGCGCGCCTAGAAAGTTCTGCCTGAGGGATGCGTCGTTCCGAATACTCAGCAAACCCCAGGCTGCCGAATGATCCTTGGCGAAAACCACTTCAAGCTGCTCGGCCGCGCAGTCATGAGGGCGGCACATATGTCCCAGAATATAGTTTTTGCCATCAGCGCTGAAATTGCTGACCGGTACGGAAGTCGCGTGAGCCGTGGTGACCCATGATGGTAAGGTCAGCATGGCCTGATAGGCTTGGTGAAACCCGTCTGTTCCGGCCAGCTCCGCTGTCGTCGGGGGCGTGGTTGCCAAAGCGGCGTCACAGGTTGCCAGTGCTAGCATCGCCGGGAGCAGTCTGGATATCCGCATCATTCTACCTTCAGTAGGCATCTACGCTTTTCAGCAGAACACCCTGTTTTTCAAGTTTTTCCAGCGCTGATCCGGGATCGGCTGCAATGCCCCGGCACGCTTCGGGAACGACGTATGTGCAGTATCCGTAATGGCAGGCATCCAGCGCTGTCGCTGCAACGCAGTAATCGAGAGCCAGCCCACAGATGACCACCTGTTCGACCCCGAGACCTCGTAATAACCCGTCCAGCCCGGTGGAAGTTGCGCGGTCGTTATCCAGAAATCCCGAATAGCTGTCCCGGTCCTGCAGCACGCCTTTGCGGATGATGTGAGTCACAGGAGCGGGTGTGAGTGTTTCTGGGAAATCTGCCCCATGAGTGCCTGCGACGCAGTGAGGCGGCCAAGGACCGCTCTGTGCGGTGAAGGAGCAGTGGTTTTCGGGGTGCCAGTCCTGCGTTGCTATGACCGCTCTGAACGGCCGTGTGGCAAGCATGTTGACCGCGTCGAGAATGCAGTCGCCTTCCGGAACGGCAAGAGCGCCGCCGGGCAGGAAATCGTTCTGAATATCGACAAGAATGAGAGCGGAGCGGCTGAGATCGATCATGTCGTGATCTAAGCAGGCTCCGTTAGCCGACGGAAGTCAGTTCAGGCGTGTGACCAGCAACTGGTTGATTCTGAAGCCTTCCACATCGACGACCTCGAACCGGAAACCCGAGGACTGCACGCTGTCGGCCTTACGGGCCATACGGCGCAGGCGGTTCATGACGAAGCCGCCGACCGTATCGAAGTTCTGAGCATCGTCGAACATGGGGATGTCGAGTTCGCGAATGACATCGCCGATGGGGGCGGCGCCGTCGATCAGCCAGGATTTGTCATCGCGGCGGACGATGGCCTGCTCTTCGAACGGGCTGACCAGACCGTCCATCAGCGCGCCCATGATGTCCTTATAGGTGATGAGGCCGACAACCAGACCATATTCATTGACGATCAGGGCGAACCCTGCGGAATGGGCTTCGAACTGGGCCAAGGTTTCCCACAGGTTCAGCGTATCGGGCAGAGACAGGACGTCGCGTCGCATTTTGAAGATCTGGCTGGCGACGGGGGCGAGGCCTGTGCTCTTGGGCTGCGGTTCGTCCACGACGGCCACAAGGACGTCTTCGGCGCGGATGGAGCCGATAACCTTGTCGAGGCCGCCATCGCATAGTGGATAGCGCGAATAGGGGCGTACCCGGACCTTGTCACGCTGGCTTTCCGGAGTTTCCTGCACGTCGAGGAACACGATCTCGTCGCGCGGGGTCATGGCAGAGGTGACGGACCGGTCCTGAAGGCCCAGCACATTCTGGATCATCTGGCGCTCTTCTTCCAGAAGCACACCAGAGGCTGTTCCTGCCGCGAGAATGGCCCGCAGGTCTTCCGGCGTTACGGGCTCGACTGTTGCGGCGGCCGGGATTTTGAGGAGCTTGAGCAGCCAGTCGGAAATTTTCGAGAAGACCAGAACGGCCGGATAAAGAACCTTGAGGGCCACGGCCGGGAACCAGCCGACCTTGAGCGCGATCCGGTCTGGCGCGTTCATGGCAATCCGCTTGGGCAGCAGATCGGCAAACAGGACGAACAGGCCGGTGATCAGGATGAAGGAACAGGCCGAGCCCAGCTTGTCAGCCAGGGAAGGAGCCATTCCCAGAACGCGGAAACCTTCGGCAATCGGGTCGCTCAGCATGGATTCGCTGATGATACCGCCCAGGACGCCAACGGCATTCAGGCAGATCTGAAGGACCGTGATGACCTGACCGCTGTTGCGCCGCAGCTTGAGGAACGCAACGGCCCGTGGGTCTCCCGCTTCCGCCCGGGAGCGCAGACGCACATCGCGTGCTGCGGCAAAGGAAATTTCGGACAGCGAGATCAGCACGGAGACGCCAATCAGCGCGACCGTGGCGACAAGGCCCAGCAGGAGAAGGACAATCTGGTGCTGGGAGGAAGGGGAGATTGACATGCGGGAGGCGTTATACCCTGAAAAAGTGGGATGTTACCAACTTTCTCACGGTTCCGGTTTTGCAGTTCTGTTACAGCCCTGCCAGCACGCGCCACCCGCTTTCATCGACGGTCTCGATCCCGAGTTCAGCAGCTTTTTTGGCCTTGGAGCCAGCCTTTTCGCCCAGGACTACCAGAGACGTCTTCTTGGACACGCTGTCCGTGACCTGTGCGCCCAGACGTTCGGCGATGGCCTTGGCTTCCGGGCGGGTCATGGTGGTCATCGTGCCGGTGAAGACAATGATTTTTCCGGAAAGATGCCCTTCCGACGGGGCTTCTTCGGGAATGATGTCCGTGAGCTCCGAGGCCAGATCGTCGAGGGTTTCGACGTTGTGGCTTTCGGAGAAGAAAGCGGAGAGTTCGTCGGCAATTGCGTCACCCACGCCCATGATTGCACCAAGGGCGGCCCGTTCTTCGGAGTCCGGACGGGCGGCCAGCATGGCGGCGCGCCAGTTCTCGAAGGTCTGATAGTGCCGTGCGAGGAGCTGGGCGTTGCGTTCTCCGATGCGCCGGATGCCGAGGCCGAAAATCAGTCGCGATAAATGGATGGTTCGGCGTTCGTCGATGGCGCGAAGGAGATTGTCCACGGACAGTCTGCCCCAGCCGTCACGCTGGAGCAGGGCATCTTCATGGGTGCGCAGGCGGAAAATGTCGCCGGGCGTGCGAATATAGCCGGCATCGTGAAATTCACGGATGCTGCGCTCGCCAAGACCGTCGATGTCGAAGGCATTGCGCGAGACCATGTGGATCAGGCGCTCAACGACCTGTGCCTCGCAGGTCAGGCCGCCCGTGCAGCGGCGGACTGCTTCTCCGTGCACACGTTCGGCGAGTGACCCGCAGACGGGACAGTGGTCGGGATAAACGAACGGCTCCGAGCGGGGTTCCTCGCTCGGGACGGGTCCAAGGATCTGCGGGATGACGTCACCTGCGCGCTGGAGGCGGACCAGATCGCCGACGCGCACGTCCTTGCGGGCGATTTCGTCTTCATTGTGCAGGGTTGCGCGCGAGACAATGACGCCGCCGACATTAACGGGCTCCAGATGGGCGACCGGTGTCAGGGCGCCCGTGCGGCCGACCTGGATTTCGATTTCCCGCAGGCGCGTGATGGCCTGTTCGGCAGGGAACTTCCAGGCGATGGCCCAGCGGGGCGCACGGCCCACGAAACCGAGGCGGTCCTGCAGACTGATATCGTCCAGTTTGAAGACGATGCCGTCAATGTCGTAATCCAGTCCCGAGCGCTCGCGGGCGAGTTTTTCGACATAGGCCGGAATGTCGCGGGCATGGGCGATCATTTCGGACAGCGGATTGACCGTGAATCCCCAGCTGCGGAGCTTTTCCAGATAGTCCCAGTGCGTGGCGGCTACCGGAGCCGACGTATAGCCCTGTGCATAGGCAAACAGGGACAGCGGACGGCTGCGTGTGATTTCTGCGTCCAGCTGGCGAAGGGAGCCGGCAGCGGCGTTGCGGGGATTGGCGAAAGGCTTGGCGCCGCGGGCAACCTGCTGTTCGTTCAGAGTCAGAAAGCTGCTTTTGGACAGGAAAACTTCGCCGCGGATCTCGATCCGGTCGGGGGCGTCTGCGGGAAGATCGTGTGGAATGTCGTTCAGGGTGAGGAGGTTGACGGTAACGTCCTCGCCTTCGATCCCATCGCCGCGTGTCGTGCCGCGCATGAAGCGGCCATGTTCGTAAGTCAGGCTGATGGACAGGCCGTCGATCTTGGGTTCGGCGACGAACTGAAGGGCCTGCAACCGCTCCTCGTCCAGTCCCAGAAAGCGCCCGACTTTTGAGACGAAGCCGTCGAAGCCTTCGGGGTCGAACACGTTGTCGAGGGACAGCATCGGCACGAGGTGACGATATTTCCCGAAAGCGGAATCGGGGGCCGCACCCACGCGCTGGCTGGCACCACCTTCGGTCCGGAGTTCCGGATGGGCTTCCTCGAGGGCCAGAAGTTCGCGCCGGGCTGCGTCATAGACAGCATCGGACACTTCGGGTTCGTCGCGTCCGTGATAGGCCTCGTCCCACCGCGCGAGGTCTGCTTCGAGTGCGGCATGACGCTCGGCGGCGGATACAGGGGCAGTGGTCATGAAGGATGTCCCAGAAGACTGTCGGCAGCCCCACGGGCTGCGTCCGTAATGGTGTCACCCGCGAGCATTCGGGCGATTTCCTCGCGCCGGGCGTCGTGGGGCAGAGGCTCGGCCAGGGTTTCGGTGCGTTCGTTGCGGACACGCTTGGCGATCCGCAGGTGATGGTCGCCGCGTGCCGCAACCTGCGGGCTGTGGGTGACGACCAGAACCTGCACGTCCTGCGCGACCTTGTGCAGACGGTCGCCGATGGAAGAAGCGGTTGCGCCACCGACGCCGGAATCGACTTCATCGAAGACGAGCGTGCCCACGTCCGAGCGTTCCGCCAGAACCACTTTCAGGGCGAGCATCAGCCGTGAGAGCTCACCGCCGGAGGCCACCTTGGCGAGCGGGCCGGGAGCCTGCCCGGGATTGGCGGCAATCAGGAAGGAGGCCTGCTCCATGCCCTGACTGTTCCAGTGGTCGGGCTCGAGCGGGAGGATCGAGACGATGAAGCGTGCGCGCTCCAGCTTGACGGGTCGCAGTTCGGCGCTGACGGCTTTTTCGAGCTTTTCTGCGGCTTTTTTGCGGGCGGCAGAAAGGGCTCGTGCAGCGTCTTCGTATTCAAGGCGGGCTTCGGTCAGGGCCGTTTCCAGACGGGCCAGTTCGGCGTTTCCGGAATCAAGCGCTGCCAGCCGTCTTTTCAGCTCGACCAGAAAACCGGGGAGTTCTGCGACGGAGACGTTGTGTTTGCGGGCTTCGGCACGGAGCGCGAAAAGGCGTTCTTCCGTTTCTTCCAGCAGACGTGGGTCGCCTTCCGTGTCCGCAGCAAGGCGACTCAGCAGCATTTCGGCTTCGGCCAAGGCTTCCTCGGCTTTTCCGAGCGCATCAAGTGCGTCCTGCGCCTGTGTCTGATGGCTGCCTGCGAGCGTGTCTGTATCCGTCGGTGCCGGCAGCAGTCGCGCGAGGGCACGGCTTGCTGAGCGCAAGGCGGCAGCGGGCGCGGCGGAGCGGCGATCGCGGGGGGTCAGTTCCGACAGCGCGGCTGCCACGGCTTCGCCGCGGCGTTCATCGTGTTGCAGGCTAACGCGCATGGCGGCCAGCGCATCCTCTTCGCCTTCCTGCGGGGCCATGCGTTCGAGGTCATCGACTGTCTGACGCAGCCATTCTTCCTCGCGCGCTGCGGCTTCCATATCGGTGCGCGCAGCCTTTAGAGCAGCTCGAGCCGCTGCCCATTGGCGGAAGCTTCGTGCCGTTTTTTCCCGCAGGGTGGGGGCAATCCCGAAGGCGTCCAGCAGATCGAGATGGGTGCTCTGGTCCGCAAGCCCCATCTGTTCGTGCTGGCCCTGAATTTCCACGAGATAGGCGCCGATACGCCGGAGCAGGCCGACGCCGACCGGCTGGTCGCAGATATAGGCGCGCGAGCGGGCATCCGGAGTGACGATGCGTCGCAGGACGACCGGATCCGATGGGTCTTCGCGGACGATGCCGTGTTCGTCGAGGAGGGCGAAAACGGGATGATCGGCATCGATTTCAAAAATGGCTGACACGCTGGCCTGTGTGGCTCCGGAGCGGACGAGACCACCGCTGGCACGCTCTCCGAGGGCCAGACCCAGACTGTCGAGCAGGATGGATTTGCCGGCACCGGTCTCGCCAGTCAGGACCGTCAGACCGGGGGCGAGAGCAAGATCGAGCTTTTCGATCAGAACGACGTCGCGGATCGAGAGATGTGTCAGCATGACAGCAATGTTGGGCGTGTGACGGCTCGTGTCAAAGGGACACGATCAGAAGACGCTGTGCCACATCCGAGAGAAGAAACCACGATGGTCCGGCTGTCCCGGATGGACGACCGGCTTCTTGAGATCGCTCTTGAGCAGCTTGTTTTCCCGAAGATCATTATAGGCATAACGATACCACTGGCTGTCGGGATAGTTGTAGCCGAGCACGGCGGCGGTCTGATGTGCCTGATCTTTCAGGCCGAGGGCCAGATAGACCTCGACCAGACGCTCAAGGGCCTCAGCGACGTGGTTGGTCGTCTGATAGTCCTGAACGACGCGCTGGTAACGGGTCATGGCCGCTTCGTAGTTACGCTGCTGCTGATACCAGCGGCCAACCAGCATTTCCTTGCCGGCGAGGTGATCGCGGCACAGATCGATCTTCAGCTGGGCGTCACGAGCGTAGGATGTCTGCGGGAAGCGAGTGATGACTTCTTCCAGCGCATCCAAAGCTTCAACCGTGCCCTGCTGGTCACGCTCGACGTTGGCGATCTGCTCGTAATAGCAAAGCGCGCGCAGATAGAAGGCGTAGGCTGCGTCCGGGCTGGTTGGATGCAGCTGGAGATAGCGTTCAAGCTGCTGAACCGAAAGCGCGTATTCGCCCTGAAGATAGTAGGCGTACCCTTCCATCAGCTCGGCGTTACCTGTGAAGCCGGAATAGGGGTAGTTCTGCTGCAGCAGTTCGAACTCACCGCCAGCCAGTTCGTAATGGCCGGTATGAAGGGCGTCGATGCCGTAGTTGTACAGGGTCTCGGCATCGGCGGTTTTGGGAATCGCGGGCTTTTCGTGATGCGAGAACATCGAGCAACCGGAAAGCAGCAGAAATCCGCTGACAGCCGCAGCTCTCAGAATGAAACCACCATTCGTGACCGATGCTTCAAAATGACGCTGAGTGCTGCTTGTCATACCTGCTCTTCCCGTGGAAGCCCGTCTTATATCACGGGAATGCGCTGACGAAAGACCTGCCATGCGTCTCAGGCGGCAACGCGGGCGCGCAGCGTCTTTGTCAGGGTTCTGGGGGAGGTGGTGGGGATGAAACGCCAGTTGGCGGCGTCGGAAAAAACCGTCCGCAAAAGTTTGTTGTTCAGCGTATGCCCGGATTTGTGACCAATAAATCCTGCCTGCATCCTGTGGCCGGCACAGTAAAGATCCCCAATCGCATCGAGTAACTTGTGGCGCGCAAATTCACGCTCGATTTTCAGGCCAGCAGGGTTGAGGATGTTTTCACCGTCCACGACGACAGCATTCTCCAGAGAGCCGCCACGCGCCAGGCCAATACTTTGAAGATATTCGATGTCCTGACGATTGACGAAGGTGCGGCAGAACGCGACTTCTTCGGCAAAGCGCTGCTCATCGAGTTGCATGGCATAACGTTGGTTGCCGATGGCCTGCGCCGCAAAGCTCAGGGAGATGGCCAGTGAAAGACCGCGCTGGGCAGGGCGCAGTTCGGCAAAGGCACCGTTTTCACCTTCGACCCGGACATTGCGCAGGATCTCGATAACCTGCCGGGGTGTCTCCAGGGTGTTGCGGCCAGCGCAGCGGATCAGGAACATGAACGCATCCGACGCCCCATCCAGAACCGGCAGTTCCGGGCCGCTGACCGCAATCAGGACATTGTCGATTTCGCAGGCGTTCAGGGCAGCCATCAGATGTTCGATCGTCGCGACGCGCAGATTGGGATCGGCTTCGCATGCCACGACCGTTGAGAGACGGGTGTCTACGATATGGCTGTACAGGGCCGGAAAAGACGGAGAGCCGGCAATGTCGGAGCGCTGGAACCTGATGCCGGTATTAGCTGGGGCGGGTGACAGCGCCAGATCGACCGTTACGCCGCTATGCAGGGCAATGCCCTGACAGTGGATCGGGTTGGCGAGAGTTGTCTGCAGGTTTTTTAGGCTGCCACGCTCGGGACGGGTGGTCGAGCCGTCGATGCCTGGGACCGTTTCCGGCCGTTTCGCATCAACGCCATGCGCCGTGTTGCCACCATGCGTGGGCGTAACCTGCATAAAGCCTCCGAAAAATCTGGTCTCGGAGACTAGAAAACAGATACCGGGCCGCAGTTCCAGTCAACGATTGTTGCCGGATATTACCCCCTCACCACGAGGGTGAGGGGAGTATGGTTCAGCGCCGCAGATAGGTGGGAATATCCAGATTGGAATCGTCGCCGCCGCTGGAAGGCTGCTCCGGATGCTGGGGCTGCTGCTGCGGGTAGGCCTCACGCGTGCTGGGCTCTGTGCGCTGGGTCGGCTGCGCAGGATGCTGCGGCTGGGGAGGGCGGCTGCGGAATGCACCTGTGACCAGACCGAACAGGCTGCGCGGCGGCTCGGCCTGAGGCGGGGGAGCATGGCGGGAAGGGTCAGAGAACAGGCCGGCACGCGGTGAAGGCTGGTGCGTGCTGTCCTGACGTGGCTGCTGCGCCTCGGAGTTGGCAGCGGGCTGAGCGGCCGGAGCTTCCGGCTGGGGCTGCTGGGGAGCCATGTTCTGAGCCGGAGCCTGCTGGGGATCGATCGCGAAATTCGGGCGTGGCGGTCCACCGGCATAGGTTGAGCCCGGCTGGAAAGACGAGGCTGCTGCAGGCCGGGAAGCAGAATTGTCGCGTGCGGCAGGGGCAGCAGGATTGGCCTGCTGGGCCGGGGTCTGACGCGGCTCGCTCGGAGCGGACGGGTCCTGACGCGGCTGGGTGTCGATGCCGGTTGCGACGACCGAGACGCGGACGCGGCCGTTCAGTTTTTCGTCGATCAGTGCACCGAAAATGATGTTGGCGTCGTCGGCCACTTCCTCACGGATACGGTCTGCGGCAGCGTTGACTTCATACAAGGTCAGGTCTTCGCCGCCGGTGATGTTGATGAGGAGGCCGCGTGCGCCGGCCATCGATGCATCTTCCAGCAGCGGATTGGAGATCGCGCGCTCGGCGGCGAGAATGGCACGGTCTTCCGAGTCTTCCTCACTGGAAGCCTCGCCCGTACCCATCATGGCCTTGCCCATCTCTTCCATCACGGCTTTGACGTCCGCAAAGTCGAGATTGATGAGGCCGGGGGAGACCATGAGATCCGTGATGCCGCGGACGCCCATGTTCAGGACGTTGTCGGCCATCCGGAAGGCTTCGCGGAACGTCGTGTTCTGCGTTGCCGAATTGAACAGGTTCTGGTTCGGGATGACGATCAGCGTGTCGACGTGCTTCTGCAGTTCGGCAATGCCGTTCTCTGCGGCTGTCGTGCGGCGGCGGCCTTCGAAATTGAAGGGCTTGGAGACAACGCCAACCGTCAGGACGCCGCGTTCACGCGCCATGCGCGCGATGACCGGAGCTGCGCCCGTACCCGTACCACCACCCATACCGGCCGTAATGAAGACCAGATTCGCACCTTCAAGCTGTCGGTCGATTTCCTGGGCAGCTTCTTCTGCCGCCTCACGGCCGATTTCCGGCTTTGCACCTGCACCAAGACCACGCGTCAGATGCGGGCCAAGCTGGACGCGGCGTTCGGCTTTCGAATGGGCAAGCTGCTGGGCGTCGGTGTTGGCAACGACGAATTCCACGCCCTTGAGTTCGGATGCGATCATGTTGTCGACGGCATTCGTGCCGCCGCCACCAACACCAATCACCGTAATGCGTGGCGCCAGTTCAACGTGGGAATTCGGAGTGGGAGTAAGGTTTAGTGTCATGATCTGGTCCGGAACTGCATGAAAGCGACAGGTGAGGGCGTTATGATCTGTAGTAGCTTATACATGGTTACGTATGAAGCCTACGAGACGTTTAACAAGTCCGCGAGGTCTTGGTTCGGGAGCGGAAATATCTCCGAAGTCCCGATCCGCACCCGCTGCCCAGGCCAGAAGCCCCGCAGCGGTTGAAAAGCCTGCCGAAGCCGCGGCCGTCTCTGGCAGGCCGTAAATATTCTGGGGTTTCCCCATCCGGACCGGTCGGCCGAGGATGCGGGTTGCGACAGGGACGATTCCTTCCAGCAGCGATGCTCCGCCTGTCAGGACGACCCTGCCATTGGCCAGTCGGCCCAGCCCGGCGTTGTCGAGTGACTGACGAACGAGTTCGAGGGTCTCTTCGATCCGGGGCTGGATGACGGAAATGACTTTGGACCGCTGGAGGCGGACCAGTCGGTCGCTATTCTCGCCGATGAGGGGAACCGACAGGATTTCCCGCTGGTCATCCGAGCCCATCTGGGCCGCGCCATACATCGTCTTGAGACGCTCGGCCGTTTCCAGAGACGTTGAGAGCACACCGGCAATATCGCGCGTGACATGCAGACCGCCGACGCGGATCTGGGCGGTGTGGAGCAGTTTGCCTTCACAGAAAACCGCAAGGGAAGTCGTGCCGCCGCCCATTTCCACGACGGTGACGCCCAGTTCGCGTTCTTCGGCGGCCAGGACGGAGACACCGGAGGCGAACGGGCTTGCGACCAGTCCGTCCAGTTTCAGTTCTGCGTGCTGAAGGACGGCATCGAGCGTGCGAAGCGCACTGGAGTTCATGTCCACCACATGCATACGCGTGGCCAGTTCTTCGCACTGGTGGCCGATTGGGTCTGCGATGCCGGGGATGGAATCAACGACATATCCGATGGGAAGCGTGTGAATGACCTCGCGGCCCTCCATCCAGGCGCGGGCCTGTCCTTCCGCAATCAGGCGCTGCACGTCTCCGGCGGTGACTTCGCGGCCACCAATGGGAATCTGTGCATCCACCAGACGGCTCAGTGGCCGTCCGCAGGACAGATTGACGACGAGCGAATCCATGCGGCGTTCGGCGGCTTCCTCGGCTTGCCCGACGGTGGCGCGGATGGCGGCTTCGGCTTCACGGATGTCGACGATGGACCCAGACCGGATGCCATGGGAACGGCGCCATCCATAACCCAGCACCTGAATGGAACCGTCAGCCTCGCCCTTGCCGATCAGGCAGGTCATCTTGGTCGTGCCGATATCCAGTGCGCCAAAAATTCCCGGACGCCAGGCAATGTTGCGATGTGTCTCTTCCGGTGGAAGCGGGAGGATGTCGCGCGGTACCCGGTTAACGCTGACGTCACGTTCGCCACCGACAGGGATGAGGGACCGGCCCCTGAGACCGCCCCGGCGACGGAATGCCGGAAGATCTGACATGGAGGTGAGGTCATTCATGGCTGTTTCGTGCCGTCTGCTGGTGGTGGAGGTGAGGACGGATCGGTTTTCGCCTTGTCGGGGGCAGGAGCCGGGGCCTGCGGAGGCTGGTGAACGACCATCCGGTCCGGAAGCCGCAGATCAATCGACTGGACCGGACGTTCCAGCAGACGCATGCTCTGCTGATAGCGGGCCAGACGGGTGAATGCCGCGGCTTCCTCGCCTTCAGGCAGCATGACGGTCGTCCCGTCCTTGAGCGTGGCGTTCCAGCGTCGGTTGCCCACGCGGATCAGGGCCGTGACCTGACTTTTGACCAGAGGCTCATGGTTCAGGGCATCAATCACGCTCGCCGCTGCCGTATTCGCGCCTTCGCCGACAACCAGTGGTAACTGGAGAAACGCCTGCGCATTTTTCCCGGTCATGCCCTGATCGGACACTTCTTCTCCCGCCCGGTTGATGGGCATGAAATGACCCCGGTCCTGCCAGACGGCGATTGGAGTCCGCTCGACGAGCGTGATGATGATCGTATCGGGCATGTGCCGTTCGACCGTGGCATGGTCAATAAATGGCAGTTCATCCAGCCTCTGGCGGGCCGCTTCGACGGAAAATCCGAAGATTGGATGACCGATGGAGGTGCCAAGAGCCTCCTCGATCGAGGCTTCGCTTGTCATGCAACGACCGTTGACGACGATGTGGCGGATGGGTAGCGGCTCCATTTCCACCAGACGGGCCCGAAATGGGGCGAAGCGTTCTTCGGAGGCGGCGTCATACAGAAGGCGCATGCCAGCGCCAGCAATTCCCATCACGACCAGAAACACGATTGCAGGCCGGATCAGCCGCCGTTGCCGGCGCCAGAACAGCTTTGCCCGTGACGGACGGTCTTCCTGGGGCGGGAGGGCCCCGGAATAGCGTTCCCGGACAAAATCGTCTCTCTGAAAGGACGGATCCTCCCGCATCAGCGCGTCAGTGCCTCCCGGACCATCCAGTCACACAGTTCCGGATAGGAAATTCCGCAATAGGCGGCCTGTTCAGGCAGCAGGGATGTCGGCGTCATGCCGGGCTGCGTGTTGACCTCGAGGATGACCAGCGTGTCGGTGTCCTCGTCGTAGCGGAAATCCGTTCGGCTCGCGCCCTGACAGCCTAGCGTCTGATGGGCGCGCAGGGCGTAATCGAGCGCCCGCTCCGTCACGGCCTGCGGAAGCTCTGCAGGGACCACGTGACGTGAGCCGCCTGCCTTGTACTTGGCTTCGAAATCGTAGAACGCGGCCGTTTCGCTGGGCAGGATGTCCGTAACGGCCAGAGCCCGGTCTCCCATGACACCTGCGGTCAGTTCGCGGCCGGGAATGAAGCTCTCGACCAGCGCTTCTTTTCCGAAACGCCAGGTCTGTGCAATTTCGGCGCGACGGTTATCTCCCGTCCGCACGATCTCGACACCGACGGAGGAGCCTTCGGCGACGGGCTTGATGACGTAGGGTGTGGGAAGAGGATCGGCTTCGGCCAGCTCTTCAACCGTCACGACGCGTCCCTGTGCAACGGGCAGACCGGCGGCGGCCAGAAGGATACGGGTTGCGCCCTTGTCCATTGCTACGGCCGAGGCGCGGATGCCGGAATGGGTGTAGGGCAGGTCAAGCCATTCCAGAACGCCCTGAATGGCACCGTCTTCGCCACGTGGGCCGTGCAGGGCATTGAAAACGACGTCAGGTGCGGCGGCTTTCAGGCTGGCGATGGTCGTTGCGATATCCGGTCCGACATCGATCGGGGTGACATCGTGCCCTTTTTCGCGCAGCGCCTCGATTGCGGCTTCGCCGCTGACGAGACTGACAGGCCGCTCACTGGATGTTCCCCCCAACAGGACTGCGACCTTCATACCGTCTGTTCTCCTTCGGATTTGCGCCCGATACGTTTGATTTCCCAATGCAGGTCCACGCCGCTCTGTGCCAGCACTTTTTCGCGCACGGTCTCGCCCAGCGTTTCCAGATCCGCGCTGCTGGCCTGTCCCAGATTGAGCAGGAAATTGCAGTGTTTCTCGCTGACCTGCGCATCCCCGATCTGAAGACCACGGCAGCCGGCTTCATCAATGAGCTGCCAGGCCTTGTGGCCGTCGGGGTTACGGAAGGTGGAACCGCCGGTTCGTGCCCGCACGGGCTGCGAGGCCTCACGCGAGGCCCGGATCTCCGCGATGCGGCTGCGGATGGCCTCTGCGTTGTCCGGTGTGCCGCGCAGGCTGGCGCGGATGACCACGCTGCCTTCGGGAAGCTCTGAATGACGATAGGCAAAGCCGAGGTCGTCATGAGACAGGCGACGGAGTTCGCCTTTAGCCGTCAGGATGTCTGCCCATTCGAGAACGACGTTGATATCTGATCCGTAGGCGCCTGCGTTCATGCGGACGGCGCCGCCGATCGAGCCCGGAATGCCGGCCAGAAACTCCAGCCCCGCCAGACCGGCAGCGGCGGCATGTTCGGCCACGGTGATGTCGAGGGCTGCTGCGCCCACGATCAGGCTGTTGTCCTGAACGGTGATGTCTGCAAAGCCGCGCGCCAGACGGATGACCGTACCGGCAATGCCGCCGTCGCGGATGATGACGTTCGAGCACGCACCCAGAACCGTAACCGGTATAGTGGCCGGATTTTCGCGCAGGAAAAGGGCCAGATCATCCTGGTCTTCGGGGACGAACAGCCAGTCCGCCGGGCCGCCCACGCGGAACCAGGCACGGGGGCCGAGCGGGGCGTTCGGGGTCAGTCTGCCGCGCAGGCCTTTGATGGGAAAGTCGCTGCTACCCGTCATGCTGCGCCTTCGGTTGCGGGCTGGCGGTTCAGGGCTTCGAGCTGGGCGGGAAGGGCCTGCGCCCACTGGGTAATGGTGCCGGCGCCAAGGCAGACAACGTAATCGCCCGGCTTGGCGATGGCGTTGATCATTTCTGCCAGATGGGCCGGATCGGGGAGCGGCACGACGGAGCGGTGGCCGCGGTCGCGCAGGCCTTCGACGAGCGCATCGCGGCCCGCGCCTTCGATCGGCGTTTCGCCCGCGGCATAGACGTCGGCCACAATGACCGTGTCGGCATCGTTCATGCAGGTGCAGAACTCGTTGAACAGAACTTTCAGGCGTGAATAGCGGTGCGGCTGCATGACGGCGATCACGTTACGCGCACCGGCCTGACGAGCGGCTTTAAGCACGGCGGCGATTTCAACCGGGTGATGGCCATAATCGTCGATGATGGAAATGCCGTTATATTCGCCCGTGCGCGTGAAGCGGCGCTTGACGCCCTTGAACGTCGTCAGGGCGGACGCGATCACGGAATCGCTGATTTCCATTTCAAGTGCGACGGCGATGGCCGCGAGCGAGTTCAGGACGTTGTGGTGTCCGAGCATCGGCAGGCGGAACGGACCGGCGCGGCGCGAGCGGTTGCGCTGGCGGTTGGTGACCACGACCTCGAATGTCGCGCCGCGCTTGTCCATGACGACCTTCTCGGCGCGGATATCGGCCTGCGGGCTGAAGCCGTAGGTGATGACGCGATGATCGGACAGGCGCGGAATCATTTGCTGCACCTGCGGGTGATCCACACACAGGACCGCAAAGCCGTAGAACGGAATGTTCGAGACGAACTGGTCGTAACCGGCCTGCATGGCCTCTTCCGTGCCCCAGTGATCCAGATGTTCCGGATCCATGTTTGTCACGACGGCGATCACGGCAGGCAGACGGAGGAAGGAGCCATCGCTCTCATCAGCCTCGACGACCATCCAGTCGCCCGAACCCATGCGTGTGTTGGTGCCGTAGGCCTCGATAATGCCGCCATTGATGACGGTCGGGTCCAGACGGGCATGCTCAAGCACGCAGGCCACGAGGCTGGTCGTGGTCGTTTTGCCGTGTGTGCCGCCGATGGCGACGGACCAGCGCAGGCGCATCAGTTCGGCCAGCATTTCCGCACGTCGCACGACCGGGATGAGCTTGGCGCGGGCGGCTACGACTTCCGGATTGTCCTTTTTCACGGCTGTCGAGGTCACGACAACCTGCGCGTCGCCCAGATTGGCGGCATCATGGCCGATATGCACGACAATTCCGGCCTGGCGCAGGCGCTGTACATTGGCGCCCTCGGCGATATCGGAACCCTGCACCTTGTAGCCCAGCATGTGCAGGACTTCGGCAATGCCGGACATGCCGATGCCGCCGATACCGACGAAGTGAATGGTTCCGATGTTCAGGGGCAGGGCGCGCATGGGGCAGGTACTCTTGGGCAGGAACGAAAAAACAGGGATCAGGACCGCAGGGCGGATTCAATCAGATCAGCGACTTTTGCGGCAGCATGAGGGCGCGCGCACAGATGAGCGGCTTTTGCTGCGTTTTCGAGCTTTTCGGGATGGGAAAACATGTCTGTCAGCAGAGCCGTCAGGGCTGGGGGCGTGAAATCGGGCTGTCGGATCATCCAGGCCGCACCGGCATCGACGAGCGCCTGACCATTCGCGCCCTGTTCATCAGATGCTGCGATGGGCAGTGGCACCAGAATGGATGGCAGACCGGCCATGGCCAGTTCCGCAACCGAAGAACCGCCTGCGCGTCCGATCACGAGGTGGGCGTTTTTCAGACAGGCCGGAACATCCGTGAAGAAGGGGGCGGCTTCAACTTCGATCCCCGCGTTTTCGTAGATGGCGCGGACAGGGACCAGATCATCTGCCTTGATCTGCTGTGTGACTTTCAGGCGTTTGCGGAATTCTTCAGGAAGGGCAGCCAGCGCCCGCGGCACGATTTCGGAGAACACGCGTGCGCCTAGGGAGCCACCCCAGACCAGAAGATTGATCCTGTCTTCGGGCGGGACATAGACATGACCGAACAGCGCCTCGATGCCCGCGCGGACAGGCATGCCGGTCAGTGTCGTCTGCGCGTTTTTGGGAAGTCGGGCGATCTTCGCATAGGATGTGGCGATCAGCGGAGAAAAGCGGGATAGGAAGGCATTGGCCTGCCCGAGCACGGCATTGCCTTCATGGATGACCATCTGCGGACGCTTTGCCGATGGCAGAAGGCGCGATGCGGTCAGAGGCGGGATGGACGGATAGCCACCGAAACCCACAACAGCGGCGGCATCAAGCGTGTTCAGGATCCGTCGTGCTTCCATCATGCCGCGCAGCAGGGCCGTTACGCCGCGGATTTTTGCGCCAAGACCTTTGCCAGCCACGCCCGCGCCATCCAGCACATATTGCGGACGGTCTTTGAAAAGACCGGTCTCACGGCGTCCATGCCGGGCGTCCGTCATCAGGACAAGGTCGTGACCCCGTTTCGCAAGCACGGTTGCGACGGCTTCGGCCGGGAAGAAATGTCCGCCCGTGCCACCGGCGGCGATAACGATGGGGCGGCTCACGGCGCGTTCCTCTCAAACAATGGGGCCTGTCCGTATGGGGCGGAGGCTCTCTGACCGATCCTGCTCTGGCCGACATGATGGCGTGTCAGGGCCAGAACCATACCCATGGTCAGGGCCACCGACATTGCCGAACTGCCGCCATAGGAGATGAAAGGCAGGGTCATGCCCTTTGTCGGGATCAGATGCAATGTCGAACCCATGTTGACGAAAGCCTGAAGGCCAAAGCCTGTCACCAGACCGGCAGTGGAGACGATGACGAACGGGTCGTCCTCATGCATCAGCTTGAGGAGGGTGCGCAGAACGATGACACCGAAAAGCAGGATGATGCCGATGCACAGGATCAGGCCGTATTCTTCACCTGCAACCGCAAAGACGAAGTCGGCATGGGCATCAGGCAGCAGATCTTTCACGCGGCCTTCACCGGGTCCCCTGCCGAGCAGGCCGCCATTTCCGAAAGCGCGAAGAGCGGTGTCGATCTGGTAGTGGTCACCCACATCGGGATGCAGGAAGCGCTGCACGCGGGACTGCACATGCGGAAAGACGATGTAGGCGATTGCAAAGGCGCCCGCCATGCCGGCCACGCACAGTCCGACCCAGTAGAGCTTGAGGCCATCCACGAAAAGCTGGGTCATGAAGACCATCGTGATGACGGACAGCATTCCGATATCTGGCTGGGATTTCAGCAGAACCAGAATGAACCCGAAGCACAGGAAGGCCACCAGCATGCCGGGGAAAGCGATATTGCCCCACATCACGACGGAACGGCGCGCGGAAAGCAGCCAGCCGGTTACAACCGCAAAGCAAGGCTTGAGGAACTCGGAAGGCTGGACCGACATCATCGGCAGCGCAATCCAGCGGCGCGCGCCTTTGATTTCCATGCCGTGCACCAGCGTCATGGCCGTGGCGCCGAGCGCTATGATGCCGCCGATGATCGCGAGTTTCTTGATGGCCTGCCGGGACAGATAGGACGTTCCAAGCACGATCGCTCCGGCCAGCGCCAGAAAGATCACCTGCTTGAGAATGAACATGTTGCGCGAGGCACCGATGCGGGATGCCACGGCCGGACTGGCCGCAAGCATCAGGACGTAGCCGAGCCCGATCAGCAGGCCAACGCAGGCAAGCGTCACACGGTCCAGATTACGCCACCAGCGGGCAACGGCAGAAGTCTCGACACGGGACAGTCCCGACATGGTGTCAATCCTCCTGCTTTTGCGTGAGCGTGGCGCCCGAATGGCCTGATTTCACAATATTATCGCAAATCTGAAGGAAGTGTGACCCTCGATGCTCGAAACTGCGAAATTGATCGAAACTTGCACAGGCGGGTGAGAGCAGGACGACGGGAATATTTTCGTGGCGAGCGGCTTCGAACGCTTCCGGAACAGCCTTTTCCAGCGTTCCGCACTGCTGAAAGGGAACGCCATGCGTTTCCAGCGTCGCGGCCAGAACGTCCGCATCCTGTCCGATCAGAAAAGCCTGCGCGATGTGATCGAAAAAGGGCGCAAGACTTTCGATGCCACCGGCTTTTGCAACGCCGCCCGCAATCCACATGACTTTGTCATAGGCGGCGAGAGCCTTGGACACGGCCTCAGCGTTCGTGGCCTTGCTGTCGTTGATGAAAGAGACGCCATCGCATTCCGCGACTTTCTGCAGGCGATGTTCCAGACCGGGAAAGGATTTCAGACCCGTCCGGATTGCCGCATCATCAAGGCCGAGATGGCGCGCAATGGCCAGGGCCGCGCCGACATTCTGGGCATTATGCCGCCCAGGAAGGGCGGGGCCGTCGTAAGGAGGCAGGGCGTCTGCGTCCAGTTCAACGACCTGTACACCGCGTGATGCAACCTGTGAGGCGATGGCGCAGCACCAGTCATCATCCATGCCGATCACGGCCAGATCGTCCGGGCCCATATTGTCGAAAACATGAGCCTTGGCGGCGGCATAGCCTGCCATATCGCCGTGACGGTCCAGATGGTCGGGGGTCAGGTTCAGCAGGCAGGCGGCGTTCGCGTGGAAACGGTCCAGCCGTTCGAGCATGTAGGACGACATTTCGATGACGTAGACGCCGTCATCGGGCAGGAGCGGTAATGCCAGCGATGCCGTGCCCAGATTGCCACCTGCCGCGCAGGGACGCCCGGCCGTCGTAAAAAGATGGGCGATCAGCGCCGTTGTCGTCGATTTCCCGTTCGTTCCTGTGACTGCGACGAACGCAGCCTTTGAGCCGGATTTGCGGATGGCGCGATACAGGATCTCGGCATCGGACAGGATCTGGATTCTCTGGACCCGGGCGAGGTCCGCGACGGGATGGGCTTTGGGCAGCAGATGGGGAATGCCGGGGGACAGGATGAGGGCCGTCATGCCGGACAGGTCGGTCAGGGGGGCGACTGTCAGGTTCGGCTGCGCGGGAAGATCGGCATTGCGGTCATCCCAGGCCTGAACCTCTGCGCCCATCCCGAGCAGCGCCTGCACAACGGCTGTGCCATTGCGCCCCAGACCGCAGACGGCATAACGCTCGCCTGCGAGGAGGTCGGACGGAAAGCCGCTCATCGCAGTTTCAGCGTCGCCAGACCGCACAGGCCCAGCACGATGGAGACGATCCAGAACCGGATCACGATTTTTGGCTCCTGCCAGCCCTTTTTCTCAAAATGGTGGTGCAGCGGCGCCATCAGGAACACGCGCCGGCCCGTCCGCTTGAACCAGAAGATCTGGATCACGACCGACAGGGTTTCGGCAACGAAAACGCCGCCCACGATGCACAGGACGAGTTCATGCTTGGTGGCGACGGCCACGGCTCCGAGAGCCCCGCCGAGGGACAGGGAGCCGGTATCGCCCATGAAGACGGCGGCTGGCGGAGCGTTGAACCACAGGAATCCGAGGCCTGCGCCGATCAGGGCCGCGCAGAAGACCGCGAGTTCGCCCGTACCCGGAACCGGATGGAGCTGCAGGTAGTCGGCGAAGACGTGGTTGCCGACCAGATAGGAGATCAGGGCGAAGACCAAAGCTGCGATCACGACCGGGACGATGGCCAGACCGTCCAGACCGTCCGTGAAGTTCACGGCGTTACCGAAGCCGGTGATGGTGATCATCGCAAAGATCGGGAAAGCGTAGCCCAGCGGAAGCAGCACGTCCTTGACGAACGGAAAGGCGACCATGTTGCGCAGTTCCGGCGGCGTCAGGGACTGGAGCCAGATCCCGGCGATCAGCGACGCCAGAAACTCGCAGCCCAGCCGGGTGCGCTTGGACACGCCGGTCGTATTGCGTTTGGAGAGCTTCAGGTAGTCATCGGCAAAGCCGACCGCCCCAAAGACTGCCGTCGTCAGCATGACCGCCCAGACAAACCCGTTCGTCAGATCGGCCCAGAGCAGCGTTGCCGAGAACGGCGCGATCAGGATCAGCATGCCGCCCATTGTGGGCGTGCCGGCCTTTTCCAGAATGTGCCGCTCGGGGCCCACGGTGCGGATTGGCTGGCCTTCGCGCTGGATCCGTTTGAGCTGTGCGATGAAGGGATTGCCCAGTGCCAGCGAGATGACCAGTGCCGTCAGGCAGGCGCAGCCCGAACGGAACGTCAGGTAATGGAACAGGTTGAAGAACCCGCCATGGGACGTGTCATGGGCGGCGATGAGATTGAAAAGCATCAGGCAGAAACCGGGCTGGAAGCGTTGTCGAGGACTGAGATCACGTCACGCATCCGGCTGCCGAAGCTGCCTTTCACGAGCAGGAGATCACCGGGGCGAAGGGCGTTGAGCAGAAGGGGCGCCAGAGAGGCGGCGTCAGCGGCGTATCCGCCCTGAAGCTCGGAGGGAAGCGCGTCATAGAGCGCGCGCATATGAGGGCCGCAGCAGAAGGCGATGGCTCTGGCGTTCTGAACGGCGTCTGCCAGCGAACGGTGTTCGGCATCGGCAAAGGTGCCGAGTTCGCGGATGTCCCCCAGGGCCGCGATGTGCCGCTGGGCCGGAAGCAGCGCGAGGGTCGCCAGTGCCGCACGCACGCTGGGCGTGGACGCATTATAGCTTTCGTCCAGAAGGCGCACGTCGTTCAGGATTGTGCGCATCTGTCCGCGTCCGGCACCCGGCACGAAGTTCTGCAGCGCGCTGGCGGCAACGGAGACGTCTTCATCCAGAGCTGCAACCGCGCCAAGGGCCAGAGCGGCATTGCGGACGAGATGCTCTCCCGGTGCCGTCAGCGTCACGTTCTGGATGCCAGATGGCAGATGCAGCGTAAAATGGCTGCCGCCTGCCGAGCAGTGCAGATTTTCGATGCGGAGCTGTGCCGTCTCGGAGAAGCCCGAACGCCACAGGGTACATCCTGCGGGTAGGGCTGTCTGGAAATGCTCCTGACCGGCTGCGTCGTCAGGGACGATGGCAATTCCCTTGTCCGAAAGCGCGCCGAACAGGTCGGATTTTTCCTGCGCAATCGCCTCGATGCTGCCCATATGGCCGAGATGTGCTGTGCCGATCGTGGTGATGATGGCCACATCGGGCCGGACCTGAGCAGCGAGGGGGGCAATTTCCCCGACATGGTTCATGCCGATTTCGCTGATGCAGAACCGGGCGTCCTGCGGCAGGCGGGCCAGCGTCAGAGGCACGCCCCAGTGATTGTTGTAGGAAGCGACGGCGGCATGCGTCGGGCCGATGGCGGACAGGGCGACTTTCAGCATGTCCTTGGTCGTCGTCTTGCCGACACTTCCGGTGATGGCGAAGACTTTTCCGCGAAAACGCGCGCGCGCATAGCGGCCCAGATCCACAAGGGCAGTCATGGTGTCAGGAACGATCAGAAGGCGCGGATCGTCCAGACCGGCCGTGTCATGCACAAGCGCGCAGGCGGCACCTTTCTCCAGAGCCTGCTGGACATGAGCATGGCCGTCGCTCGTCTCGCCACGCAGGGCGATGAACAGGTCACCGGGTGTCAGTGTTCGGGTGTCGATCGAGATGCCTGTGACCTGGACGTCGGCGTTCAGTGTTCCGCCTGTCGCGGCCCGAAGGTCCGCACTGTTCCACAGAACGCTCATGCTGCACCTGCCAGTTCACGAATGACGAGACGGTCATCGAAGGGCAGGATTTCCGTGCCGACGATCTGACCCTGCTCATGTCCCTTGCCGGCCACGACAAGGATATCGCCGGGCTTCAGAGCCTCAAGTCCTGCTGCGATGGCGCTGCGACGGTCCGCGATTTCGAGTGCGTCCGGGCATGCCGCCAGGATTTCGGAGCGGATGGAAGCGGGTTCTTCCGTGCGGGGGTTGTCGTCCGTTACGATTGCCAGATCCGCCATCCGCGCGGCGACTGCACCCATGAGCGGGCGCTTGCCGCGGTCGCGGTCGCCGCCTGCGCCGAAGACCACGACCAGACGCCCTGCCGTATGCGGGCGCAGGCTGGACAGAACGCAGTCGAGCGCATCAGGGGTGTGGGCGTAATCGACATAGGCTGCGGCGCCGTTGGGGAGCGCAACGGCCCGTTCGCATCGGCCGTGAACGCCTGTCAGATGTGGCAGAAGGCTGAGAACTTCCAGCGCTTCGGCATCGTCGTTCCAGCACATGGCCGCTGCGAGCATGACATTGTCAGCCTGAAAGCGGCCGGGAAGGGCGAGAGTGATTTCGGACAGTTCTTTGCCGTGCAGTGCCAGACGTAGGATCTGCCCTGATGGTGTGGGACGAGCTTCGATCAGCCGGAGGGTTGTTCCGTTCTGTCCGACACTGCGCAGCTTCAGGCCACGTCGGTCCGCAATGGCTTTCAGGGCCGCAGACGTCTCGGTATCCATATCGGCGTTGACGGCTGCAATGCCACCTGCCGGGAGAACGTCTTCAAACAGGCGCAGCTTTGCTGTTCGGTAGGCTTCGAGAGTCAGGTGATAATCGAGATGGTCGCGTGTCAGGTTGGAGAATCCGGCCGCTGTCAGCGTGATGCCGTCCAGACGGTGTTGTTCCAGCCCGTGCGAAGACGCCTCGAGCGCGACATGTTCAACGCCTTTGTCGGCCAGAGCGGCGAGTGTGCTGGAAAGCGAAACGGGATCGGGTGTTGTCAGGCTGGGCGGTGGCGGGACGTCCGTGTCGGAAATCAGGCCCAGCGTTCCCAGACTGGCGGCGCGGTGTCCCTGAAGGACCCAGAGCTGGCGCAGTAAATCGGCTGTGCTGCTTTTGCCGTTCGTGCCGGTGATCGCCGCGATGCAGGAGGGCTGCGGACCGGCAAGGGCGGAGGCCATGCAGGCCAGAAGATGCTTGGCATCCGGACACACGATCACAGGGGTTGCGGCATCCAGCTCGGCAGTCTCATGATCCACGATGACCGCCGCAGCACCTTGTGACAGGGCCTGTGCGATGAAAGCACTGCCATCCTGCTTTACCCCGCGCAGGGCGAAGAAGAGCGTAGCCGGACCGGCTCTGCGGCTATCGGCTGTTACGGACAGGATGTCTGGATCGTCCGTCAGAGGCTGGGACGTACCGCAGAGGGCAAAAAGCTGGGAGAGGCGCATCAAACGGTTCAGTGCTGTGTCTTTGAGGGCTGGGTCTTGGCGGCGTGGGTCTGATTGCGCGGGTCGCCCGGATCATTTCCGGGACCAAGGGCGCGGTATCCGGCAGGAACGGGCGGGTTCATCGGAATGGCCAGCGAGGCGTCGATTGCATCCTTGTTTGCCAGATCGGGGAACTGGTTCAGGATCGGGCCGACACGCGAGATGATCTTCTTGACCGTAGGTGCGGCGTTCCAGGCAGCCGTGGTCCAGCCATGCGTTGCGGCTGTGCCCTGCGGACTGTCGAGCATCACATAGACGGCGTAATGTGGATTGTTCATCGGGAACACGCTGGTGAAGGCCGAGACGTTCACGTGTTTCAGATACCCGCCATGTGCGCCGATCTTTTCTGCTGTTCCTGTCTTGCCGCCGACATAATAGCCCGGGACTTCGGCAGACTTGCCGCTCCCCAGTGTGACGTCCAGACGCAGCAGTTTGCGCAGGAGCGCTGAGGTCTGCTCGGACAGGACGCGCGTGCCTACGGGTGTTTCGGCTCCGATCTCGTCACTGTCCGTACCCGGCCGATAGGCTACGGGGCGGAGCTGAGCCGCGTCGGCATCCGGTGTTGGCTTGCTGTCGTCCTCAGTATCGCGTGCTACGAGGGTTGGCTTGAGCAGGATACCGCCGTTCACGGTTGCCGCTGTACCGCGCACGATGGCCAGCGGCGGTTCAGCCACACCATGACCGAACCCGACCGTCATGACCGTGGAAATGCCCCAGTTGCGCGAGGCGGGAACGAGCGGGCGTCCGGCTTCGGGGAGCTCGACCGGAACACGGTTGAAGAAGCCCATGTTCCGCAGCCAGTCCTGCTGGCGGGTTGCGCCGACATCGAGCGCGATATGCGCCGCTGCCGGGTTGGACGAATAGGCCAGCACGCCGGGCAGGGAGAGCCAAGGCGCGAAGTGGTCCGTTTTCATGTCACGGATGGTGAAGCGGCCGACCTTGATGGGAATGGTCGAGAAACGGTCCCACAGATGGACGACCCCAAGCTGCAGACCCATTGCGGCCGTCTGCAGCTTGAATGTCGAGCCGGGCTCATACATACCGGTGACGGCCCGGTTGAAGCGGGCGTCGTTGGGGGCATGGCCGAAATCGTTGGCATCGTAATCGGGCAGACTGACCATGGCCAGGATTTCGCCCGTGCGGACGTCCATGACGATCGCGCTGGCGCCGATGGCCGAGAACTCATCTTTGGCAGCCTGAAGTTCGTCATGCGCGACGGTCTGCACGCGCACGTCCAGCGACAGGCGCAGCGGGGATTTGTCCGAATTCAGGCGCTTGTCGAAATACCGCTCCACGCCCGCAATGCCATGATCGTCGATATCGACACTGCCCATGATCTGCGCGGCCGTCCGGCCCAGCGGGTAGTGACGGCGTTCGCCTGCTTCGAAATAGATGCCCGGAATGCCAAGATTATTGATGGCGATTTCCTGAACGGGCGAAATGTCACGGGCCAGATAGACGAACTGTTTTTTCAGCGACAGGCGGCGGATCGTCTCGTCACGGTCGAGCTGCGGCAGAACTTTCCGGAGTTTATCCGCAGCATCGGCCGGGTCGATCATTTCCATCGGATTGGCATAGACCTGCGCGACGGGGAGCGAGAGGGCGAGGGCCTGACCTGTACGGTCGGTAATGGTGGCGCGTTTGACGGTTGGCAGAACGAAATCGCCAGCCATTTCTCCTCGCGGATCACTCTTTGGGATTTCCGGGACCTGGGGCGCAATCTGGCGCTTTTCAGGTTCCATCGGCATCAGGACAGTCGCCACGGTCGCCTTGAGCGCCACGGCGCCATAGATCGCAAGAAAGCCCATTCCGACGCCGAGCAGGCGCCCGTGCATCTGGTCAAGGTTCAGTCGGCGCAGTCCCCGTGGCTGCGCGGTCTTGCGGGAACGCCCTGACGGCACATTCGGGCGCTCGGGGCGCTGCGAACCGGAGGAAGGTGGCACGTCCTGAGGCATCGTGCGGGGGTGCGTCCTGTTGAAGGGCTCGCCCTAAGCTATCCGAGAATGCTGAACGAGCGGTTAACGATAAAAGAGCTCTCAGTTAGCCAACGGCACAGGAGCGGGCAATGCGTCATTCGCATTTCCCAGAGCGGAAAGTTGTGCGTGATGCGGGTGCGGACGCTCTTCAGCCAGACGGGTCGGCGCTGCGGCGTGACTCACGCGCACGGTCTGCGGGTGCCAGGCTGCGACCATCAGCGGGGCAGGATGGCTCTCACGATAGCTTACGAGATGAACGCTGGGCGCGCTGTCCGCATGGCTGCGGGCAGAGGCCGTAATGGTGCGTGGCGCTGCTGAGGCCAGCTGCGTATCGGCATTATGCGCATGGGAAACATGCGACTGGACCGGCACAGGCTTTGATGCTGGAGTGGGGTGCGTTGCCACGGCGACGACCATCGGGTGCGGTGCGGATGTGGGCTGGGCGGGTGTATGGGTGACAGTCTGCGGCGCAGGCAACGGCAGATGGGCCGCTTCAGCAGCGCGATTGACAACCTCGTGCAGTCCTTCACGCGGATCGGCGGGCTGCGCCTTCGAACCGGGCGCTGGCAGACGGGCTTCAAGCGAGGCCATGCGGATGAACTGGTCCGGCTCCATCGGGTGCAGGGCAGGCACGAAGCGGGCTGCCAGGGTGTTCAGACGGTCCGGCTGGTTCAGCAGGGCCCATTCCGTCCGGAGCATGGCGGTCTGGCCTCGCACGCGCTGGGTTTCCTGAACGATCTTCGTGATCTCCTGGTCCAGAACCGTGGTCTCGTGCTTCTTGGTATAGAGAAACAGGCCAGATCCTGCGGCGAGGACAGCGCAGGCGACGGTGAAGGGCCGGATCATGAGGGCATTCCTGAGACGGGCATCTTGGAGACGGGATTACGGACCAGTGCGCGCAGACGGGCGCTGCGGGCGCGCGGATTTTCCCGGGATTCCTCATCCGTGGCGGAGAGGGGGCGGGAATGAAGAAGGGAAAAGGCCGGCGCTTCCTGACGGAGCGGGGCCGGTTCGTAACGGGACGGGTTTCCCGTCCTGCCTGCGAGCACTGCCATGGCGCGTTTGGCCAGACGGTCCTCGAGGGAATGGAAGGTCACGACCACAAAGATGCCACCCGGGGCCAGCAGGCGCGGTGCGGCTTCGAGAGCGCGTTCGAGTTCGCCAAGCTCATCATTCACCGCGATGCGCAGCCCTTGGAAGCTGCGGGTGGCGGGGTCGATATTGGCGCGATCGCGGGGGACGCAGCAGCGGATGATGTGTGCCAGCTGGCCGGTCGTGGTGATGGGGGCTTCGGCGCGTGCGGCAACGATGGCGCGGGCAATACGGCGGGAGAGCTTTTCTTCGCCGTAGCGGTACAGGATGTCCGCGAGCTCTGCTTCCTTGCAGGTATTCACCAGATCCGCAGCGGAAGGACCATCGGAGCCCATCCGCATGTCCAGCGGACCGTCATTGCGGAAGGAAAAGCCGCGCTCGGCCTGATCAATCTGGAAGGACGAAACGCCCAGATCCAGCACGATGCCGTCGAACGGTCCTTCTGCTCCGACCAGAGCTTCCATGTCGCCGAACGTCCCCTGATGCATCCGCAGGCGCCCGTTGGCCTGAATGGCCATGGCGTTTCCGCGCTCAATGGCGGCGGGGTCGCGGTCGATCGCATCCAGCGTGCAGTTGGCTGAATTCAGGATGGCGCGGGCATAGCCGCCGCCACCAAATGTTCCGTCCAGATAACGTCCACCAGCATGGGGAGAGAGCGCTTCAAGAACCTCGTGCAGCATGACCGGGACGTGGCCGGAATGGACCAGGGTGATCGCGTTCATTCTGCTGCTCCCGCAGGGTTGCTGGCGGGACGGCGGCTGGTGGCAAGCGTCTTTGCGCGGCTGCGTGCGGCCTGACGACGTTCTGCGGCAGCGGTCGGGTTCCAGATCTGGAATGTCCGGCCAAGCCCCATGAAAGCGACATCGTCGGTCAGAACCGCATGGGTGCGCAGGGTTTCGGGAAGGATGATGCGGCCTTCCTTGTCGCTGTCCAGCGGATAGGCATCCGCATAGAGACTGGCGGCCAGATCTTCATGATCTTCCGAAAACGGATCGTATTCGTCGAGCGGTGTGGCGAGGGCGGCAAATGCGCCGGCCGTCCAGCCCTCGATGCAGGGATGGAGATGGGACGGGCGCAGGATGACCAGTGGATCTCCCGGCTGGGCCTGTGATTTCAGGGCGGCGCGGAAAGATGCAGGAATGGAAACACGTCCCTTGGCATCGAAACGGTTCTGATGCGTGCCGAGGAACATGCTCATGGATGATGTGCCTCCTTCCTGCGCTCAGAACCGGTAATGCGGCTTCTGGTTATTTGGCTTGGTCTTAACTGGGATATCATGGGATTTCATGGGACGTCAAACAGATATCGTCAGAAAACCGCAGAAAACTGCGACATTTTCAAAGCTGGAAATGTGACGGAAATTTTTGCGGTTTGTTAGGGTTTATCAGGGATAATCGCTCTGGCGGAACTATACCTGCCGTTATTTGTTCTGTTTTTGTTCTTCTTTGGTGAGGGGAACAATTACTGGAAGAACAGATTTTTCCAGAGGGTGCCAGACGGCCTGTAAGCCGGGTTCTGTCCGCCCGAAAGCGGGACGATCATTCCTCTGGGACCTGCATTGCTGCAGGCCTCACGCAACCAACCCGAACGACGGGGCGAGAAACCCCCGGTCTCCTTGCGGAGACTTGCCGTTCCTATTCGGTCTTGCTCCCGGTAGGGTTTACCATGACCATCGCCGTTGCCGGAGATGCGGTGCGCTCTTGCCGCACCGTTTCGCCCTTACCCGCAACATGTTCCCCGGCGAACGAACGCGTGGGGCACAGTCCGGCGGGCGGTCTGTTTTCTGTGGCACTGTCCCTGGGGTCGCCCCCGCCGGCAATTAACCGGTACCGTCTTCCCATGGAGCCCGGACTTTCCTCCCTGTATGCGATCCTCATCGCACACACAGCGATCGTCCAGCCGTCTGGCGGCGCAGACACTGCTCCGGGACGCCTGCGGGGTCAAGGGCAGACTTTTCAGTAAAATCACGGCATAATGACGAAATGCGTCCAACCCTGACCCTGCGGATTTTCCTTTTCTGGCTTGCCCGGCAGGCCCGCAAGAGGGGTGTTACGCCGCGGCGTGTTGCTTTGGACGGGATCCCGCCGATCCCGGCCGTACCCCCATCCGTGGACGCTCTGCGGCAGATCCGGCGAGTCACAGGTCGCCCGAGTTTTCCGGTCTGGCTGTCATCGCTGCGGATCCGCAGTTGGCGTGACGTCCGGGTTCCGGGGGGCGGAAGGTCCGAGAACGGCGCGCCTGTACCGGCCGCGTGGAAAGGTCCGGGGCGTCGTGCTCTTTCTGCACGGTGGTGGATTCGTGCATTGCGATCTCGTGTCCCATCACGGGATCTGCTGCCGTCTTGCTGCGGCATCGGGGGCGGTGGTGGTTTCGCTAGATTATCGCCTTGCGCCTGAACACCGTTTCCCGGCCGGTCTGAAGGATGCCAAATCGGCACTGGACTGGATTTTTAGGACTGTTCCGGCTGACATGCCTGTTGCGGTCGCCGGGGACAGTGCGGGCGGTAATCTTTCCGCTGCGCTGACGCAATGGGTGCATTCGCAGGGGATGCGCGCGCTCAGCGCCCAGCTTCTTTATTATCCGGCGCTGAGCGGTCCGTTCGCGCCACCGTCGCGTGAGACATACGCGGAGGGCTACATGCTGAGCACGGAGCTTCTGTACTGGTATTGTAGCCAGACCCTCAGTTCGCCCGAGCAGCTTTTTGATCCGGCGTTCTCGCCTCTGCTGGCGGAGAGCCTGAAGGATCTTCCGCCTGCCATGATCGTGACGGCGGGATTTGATCCGCTTCGCGGCGAAGGGGAGCTTTATGCGCGACGCCTCGATGAAGCTGGAGTGTCCGTCAGGCTAAAAAACTTTCCGCGGATGATCCACGGCTTCCTGAATGGTTATGCGCTGTTCCGGGACGGCCGTCGGGCGCTCAGGGAAGGGGGGCTGTTTCTGCGCGAGGCGTTCGCGCAGAAAGAAGGCGAAGCCCGCTAGCAGGCCGCGCCTTCCGGGAGTGTCTTAAAGGGGCAGATCGTGGAAGGCGCCGGGCGTTCCCGCGTCTGTCTGTACCGTGCGCTCGGAGCGGTTGATCTTCAGGCTGAACAGCTTGTCGGCCGAAGGTGTCGTGCCGGGGCAGCCATTTCCGTGGCGACCCAGAACATCCATCGTGGGCGTGTTATCGGCCGCGTTCCCGTTCACCACGAAAACCAGGCAGTGACGGGGCAGGTCCGTCAGGTTGTCTTTCACCACGGCCAGGCGGAGATGCTCCACCAGAGCCGTGTTGTCGAACCAGCTCAGTTTGCTGAACGTGATCTTGTCGTACGACATGTCCAGCAATCCGGTCCGGACCGCGATGAACATCAGCAGGAAAGCCGGAATGACGACCAGCATTCGCCGCAGCAGAAGTTGTTTGAAACTGCGGGGCTGCCGGCGCGGACCCCGACCCGGATTGCGGCCGAGACGGGGCGTTGCGCTCTTATCATCACTCAAATGGTGTTACTCCGCGGCTTCGTGCCAGGTGTCGCCATGTCCGGCGAGCAGGCGGGTTGCCTGTTCCGGTCCGTAAGAGCCTGCACTGTAGGTCTGCATGGGGACCTTGTCATGCTTCCAGGCATCGAGGATGGGTTCGGCCCAGCGCCATGCGGCTTCGACCTCGTCACGGCGGATGAACAGCACCGGATCACCACGTACGGCATCGAGCAGGAGCCGCTCGTAGGAATCCGGGAAGGGCATGCCGCCTTCCATGCGGATTTTGGCGTCGAGATCTGCTGTGTGGAGGTTGTACACATCCAGTGCAGGGTTCTTGACGTTCAGCCGCAGTTCCACGCCCTCATTGGGCTGTACGCGCAGGACCAGCCTGTTGCTGGCGGGTGTAGCACCGAACATCGTGGTTGCGGCCGGGCGGAACGTGATGACGATCTCGCTGACCTTCCGGCCTGAACGCTTGGCCGTACGGATATAGAACGGCACGCCCTTCCAGCGCGGTGTATCGACCCAGGCACGGATTGCGGCATAGGTCTCTGTCGCGCTCGGCTTGCCCAGTTCTTCCAGATAGCCCGGAACGTTTTCGCCATCGACGACGCCAGCGGTGTACTGCGCACGCACGGTCTCGGTGGCAGCAGTCGCATCGGTGATGGGGCGCAGGGCATTCAGGACAGCCAGCTTGGCATTGCGGACGGCGTCGGCCTCAAGGGAGTCCGGTGCTTCCATCGCCACGAGGCACAGGACCTGAAGCAGATGGTTCTGGATCATGTCACGCAGGGCGCCGGACGTGTCGTAATAGGCGGCGCGGCCTTCGACACCTACGGTTTCTGCAGCCGTGATCTGCACGCTCTCGATATGCTCTGCGGACCAGGCTGCATTCATCAGCGGATTGGCAAAGCGCAGGGCGAGAACGTTCTGGACCGTCTCTTTCCCGAGATAGTGGTCAATCCGGTAGATCTGCTTTTCCGGAAAATACTGGCCGACGCCGTCATTGATGGCGGTCGCGGTGGCCATGTCGGTGCCGATCGGCTTTTCGAGCACAACCCGGGATGTGGGGGTGATCAGTCCGTAGCGGTGCAGGTTTTCGCTGATGCCACCATAGAGCTGCGGTGCGGTCGCGAAATAATAGACCCGCACGCGGTCAGGCTGCGTCTTGGCGAGCAGGGCCTTCAGGTTTTCCCACTGGGGACCCTCGCGGCTGCTGTCCAGCGTCACGTAATCGAGGCGGGCGAGGAAACGCTCGACCAGCCCCGGGCTCAGGATGTCTGAGGGAAGGAAACGCTCAAGGGCATCTCGGGCCCGCGCAACATAGGCCTCCCGGTCCAGCTCAGTACGGGCGGCTCCGATGATGCACGCATCATCTGGAATCTGGTCCATCCGGAGACGGTTGTAGAGCGCGGGCAGCAGCTTGCGCATCGTGAGATCGCCAGTGGCGCCGAAGATGACATAGTCGAAAGGCTCGACCTGCTGGAAATGTTCCATGGAAGACTCTCTGACCTCTCGAACCCGCAGACCGGGGAAAAAAGGGTTAGGGTTCAGGCCCTTTCAGGCACCGTCTAGTTCCCCGTCAGAGACCTTCCTGTCAAGGGATTGGCCTTGCACGACCTCGGGAGAAAAGCTTCGTCATGTTCACGCGTTCATGAAATGTGCGCATAATTCCGTTGACCGTCCGGCCCTCAGCACGATAAGCCGCGCGGCGGATGCTGTGTTCGTGCAGCGTCGGAAAATACAGCCCAGACTTACGTCTCAGGAAGGAAACCGGACATGGATGCAGAAAGCAAAAGCGAAGGCGCCGCAACGGGCGGGATCGCTGCGGACCGTCTGCGCTCCATCATCGAGCGTGTCGAGCGCCTGGAAGAAGAGCGCAAGGCTCTGGCCGGCGATATCAAGGATATTTTTTCGGAAGCCAAGTCCGCCGGCTTTGACGTGAAGGTGATCAAGCAGATCATCCGTCTGCGCAAGCAGGAGCCGGCCGAAGTTGAAGAGCAGGAAACGCTGCTTGATATCTATCGTCGTGCCCTTGGTATGTAATTGCGGTCTCCGGGACCCTGAACGCGCCACTTTCAGACTGGACCAAGCCTCCTCATGATGTCTGATTTTTCATGGCTGCCGGGCTGGGCTTTCGGGTGCCTGGCCGTTGTAGCCGCCCTGTTTGCGCTGGCGCTTCTGTGCATGCCCTTTGCCGTTTTCGGCACCAAACCCCGGTTGCAGGAACTGGAGTTCCAGATCGCGGAACTGCGGGCAGAGCTTCGGGCGCTGAATATGCGTCTGGCGGTTTCCACGCGCCCGGAAAGTGTCACTGTCGATCCGGGAGAACGAGGCGTGACCGCGTCTGTTGCCCGGATGGATCCCATGTCGGAAACGCGCGTGGTTCAGCCGCTGACCGCGCGGCCGGATGAAGATTATCTGATGCCGGCGCAAAGCCTGCGTCCCGATCTGCCATCTTACGAAGACGGGCCGGGACAGGACGATCCTGACACATTGCCGCGCCGGGGCCGTGTATCGGCGTCAGTCGAGCGGAACGGGGGCTCCAACGCTTCCGAGCGCATCTGGTCTCGTGCTCCTTGGGAGCAGGGAGGATCAGAGGCCGGACGCCAGCCTCTGGGTCATGGTACGGAGCGGCGGTCTTCGGGTAGGGCGATGGATGACGGGGATGCTTACCGGTTCCGCTCGGAGCCCAAGCTGCGCTGGCCTCCGAGAGGGTAACGGAGATATTTAGGGATGATCGAGCGCGAGATCATCCCGGTGGATCAGGGCGTCCCGTCCGCGATATCCCAGAAGCTGCTCCATTTCTTCAGAACGATGGCCGATCAGCTTCTGGCTTTCTTCAGAATCATAGGCAATCAGACCGCGTCCAACGATGGCTCCAGCAGGGTCACGGATGACGACAAGGTCGCCGCGTCCAAACGTGCCTTCAAGCGCTGTTACGCCTGCTGGCAGCAGTGAGGCTCCATCCTGAAGGGCGCGGTTGGCTCCGGCGTCAATCGTGAGGCTGCCTCTGGGCTGGAGGCTTCCACCGATCCAGCGTTTGCGGGCTGAGCCAGCATCGGTCTGGGCGAGAAACCATGTGCATGGACCGCCATTCTGCAGCCTGCGCAGCGGATGATGTTCCTGTCCGGCAGCGATGACCATGTTTGCACCAGCACGTGTTGCAATTCGCGCGGCCAGAAGTTTCGTGCGCATTCCGCCGGATGAATAGCCCGGTGGCGGTTCGCCGCCCATGGCCATGATCTCATCCGTCATCTGTTCGACAACGGGGATATGCCGGGCCGATGGATCCTGTCGTGGGTCTGCTGTGTAAAGTCCGTCAATATCGGATAGCAGCACGAGACAGTCGGCAGCCGTCATCTGGGCGACACGTGCACCAAGACGGTCATTGTCGCCGAAGCGGATTTCGCCGGTCGCGATGGCATCGTTTTCGTTGATGACGGGAACGCAGCCCAGGTCAAGCAGGGTCTGAAGCGTGGCGCGCGCGTTGAGGTGACGCTCGCGGTTTTCCGTATCGTCCGGGGTCAGCAGAAGCTGGGCCGCGACCAGATCATGGTCGGCGAGGGCCGCGCTCCAGCCCTGTGCCAGTCCGATCTGGCCGACACTGGCCATGGCCTGTTTTTCGTCCAGCCGCAGGCGGCGGGATGTCAGGCCGAGGCGGTGTCGCGCCAGGGAAATCGCGCCAGAGGACACGACAATGACTTCCGCGCCTTGGGCGCGCAGGTCAGCAATATCCGCGCAAACGCTCTGCAGCCATTCAAGACGAAGGCTTGCATTCGCGGAGTCGACCAGAAGTGCACTTCCGATCTTGATGACGATCCGGCGGGCCTGCGCTAGACGAGGAGCAGAAGCCGGAGCGGTCATCCCTGCCGGTCCTTTTTGGCAGCGGTCACGCGATCCTGAAGCAGCCGGAGCAGTTCGGGCAGACCTTCCTGCGTGGCACCGGACAGCATCATCACTTCCGCGCCAGAAGCCTTTGCCAATGCACGTTTCTTGGCGGAGCGTTGGGTAGGCGTCAGGGAATCGCACTTGTTCAGAACGATGATTTCCGGCTTGGCGGCAAGCACAGGATCATAGGCTTCCAGTTCCTTACGGATCAGGCGCCAGTGCTTGACCACCTGGCTTTCGGTGCCGTCGATCAGATGTAGTAGTGTTGCGCAACGCTCCACATGCCCGAGGAAGCGGTCCCCAAGCCCGGCACCTTCGCTGGCGCCTTCGATCAGGCCGGGAATATCGGCGATCACGAACTCTTCCGTATTATTCAGCCGAACGACGCCGAGCTGCGGATGAAGCGTCGTGAACGGATAATCGGCAATCTTGGGGCGGGCCCGGGAAGCGACGGACAGAAGAGTGGACTTGCCTGCATTGGGCAGACCAACGAGGCCGATATCGGCGATCAGCTTCAGACGCAGCCACACCCAGCGCTCTTCGCCTGGCCAACCCTTGTCGGCCCGGCGTGGCGCACGGTTGGTGCTGCTCTTGAAATGGGTATTGCCAAGGCCGCCATCGCCGCCGCGGCACAGCAGGACTTCCTTGCCCTCGGCATCGAGATCGGCAAGCAGGGTCTCGCGGTCCTCATCAAAGATCTGCGTACCGACCGGCACATTGATGGTGACATTGGCCGCAGCCGCACCGGTCCGGTTGGAACCTGCGCCATTGCCGCCCTTGCGGGCCTTGAAATGCTGCGTGTAGCGGAAATCGATCAGCGTGTTCAGGCCGGGAACCGCGCGGAAAATGATATCGCCACCACGGCCGCCATCACCGCCATCCGGACCACCGAACTCGATGTATTTCTCGCGCCGGAATGCGATCACGCCGTCCCCACCGTCACCGGAACGTACATAGATCTTGGCCTGGTCGAGAAACTTCATCGTATTGTCCGCAAGAAAAGGTGAGGGGCGCTTTATACGCAAAAAGGCCGGTCCCGAACAGGACCGGCCCCTTCCGCTCGCGCTGGAAAACGCGGGCTGCTTATTCAGCAGCTTCCGGCAGTGCCACGGAAACGTGGACACGGCCTTCTGCGCGGCGCTGGAACTTCACATGACCGTCCACGAGAGCGAACAGCGTGTGGTCGCGGCCGATACCGACATTGGCGCCAGCCTTCATCTTCGTGCCGCGCTGACGGACGATGATGTTGCCTGCGATGACGCTTTCGCCACCGAACTTCTTCACGCCCAGACGACGACCTGCACTGTCGCGTCCGTTACGGCTCGAACCGCCTGCCTTTTTTTGTGCCATGGCTGTTTATCCTTACCTGGAGTGTCGGGCCGATCAGGCCGCGTTGATCGCGTTGATGCGTAGGACGGTCACCGGCTGGCGGTGGCCGTTCTTGCGGCGGCTGTTCTGACGGCGACGCTTCTTGAAGATGATCACCTTCGGCAGACGATCCTGAGCAACCACGGTTGCCGTCACGGTTGCGCCAGCGACCAGCGGTGCGCCAACGGTCAGGGTGCCTTCGCCGCCAACCATCAGGACGTCGGTGAAGGTGATGGTGCTGCCGGCTTCAGCTTCGAGCTTCTCGACCTTGAGGATGCTCTCGGGAGCAACGCGATACTGCTTGCCGCCGGTGCGGATGACTGCGTACATTCTGGAAACTCTCTCTGTTCCGATCTCGTGGCCGCTTCTGCCGGGTTGACCCGATCTGGCGCGGCCCAGTCGCTTTTTGTCGTTGGCTCCATGCACTCCAGCGAGTGCAATGACATGGAACAGCCGCGGTCGATACAGATTTGAGACGTTCCAGTCAATCAGAAACGGCGAAAAAACGCGTTCGCAGACAGGTTTCTATCATGAACGTATTCGGACCCTCTTGCAATGTCGGGCAAACCCCGTCATAAGCCCCTCCGTCGATCAGGTTCCGCGCAAAAGCAGAGCCGTACGGAGAGGTGCCAGAGTGGTCGATTGGGGCGGTCTCGAAAACCGTTGTGCCTTCGCGGGTACCGTGGGTTCGAATCCCACCCTCTCCGCCATCCGACTTTAAATCATCAAAAACAATCAGCCTTGGCCCGAGTTAAGCAGACGGCTGTTTCGCTCACCCCGGAATGGCTTGCTGGCGTCGAGGAAGTCTTCGTTTGTCCGCATCGTGTAGGCAATGACGACGAGGTAGGTGATGGCGCGTGTCAGTTCGAGGCGCGTCACCAGATCCGTTTCCTGTGCATCAAGAACGCGCAATCTCCGGACGGCGGCTTCTGCAATGCGGGCTGCCTTGTCATGCCGCTTCGTGGATTGTTCCACATAATGCAGAACCAGCAGGATCGGGCGTCGCGCACTTTCGGGCAGGTATTCACGGTCCAGCAGGGCGCGGAGTCGGATAACGTTCAGGCCGAGTGTCAGCGTTGCAAGCGTTCCAAGAATACAGGCCTCGATCAGCGGGGCAGGGGTTGGTCCAGCATGGCGGATCAGGCGGGCAAAGCGGTCAGTATTGCGGCCGATCCAGACGCTGATACGGGGTGTAAAGCCCGGATGGGCGAGATGCTGCAATTCTCCGAGCATGATGCGCCGCAGACGGAAACGCTCGGCGTCGCTGCTGAAGGGCAGGACGCTCCGGAACACGATGACACTGACGGCCACGGCCAGAACGGTTGCCATGTTGCCATTATAGAACGCAATTTCGTTCATGACGTGATGGTTCTCAAGCCCCAGCATGGCCGGAAGCAGCAGACCATACGCCGCTGAACCGCCAGCCGTGGATGGGTTACCTTTGGCCAGCCCGCCCAGGAACATTGCGGGCCCGAGAAAGAGTGCCAGTGTTTCGAATGTCGTGACTTTCGGCATGAGCACGAAAACGAGGATCCATGCCATGAAATAGGCAGCGACCGCGCCCTTCAGAAACTCGGTTGTGCCAAGGACGGGATTTTCCTTGGTAGCGAAGAGGCCGCAGACCAGCGTCGTGATTGCAATGAAACCAAGGCCGTTTGGCCAAGCCGTTACTTCGTAAATATAGGCTGTAATCAGGACTGCGCAGGCTCCGCGCAGGCCGTTATGGACAGCTTCACGCGTATCGCGATGGGTTTCAAGCTGGAAATGGAAATGATCGCCTTTGATGCGATGGGTGCTGGCCTCATATTCCTTGATGGCTTGTTCGAGATCGCCCAGCAGTTCTCCCAAAGAGACGAACAGGATGCGCTCATCCAGCCGACCCTGCTGCATTTCCTGGCCTTCGGCAGTCTGATCGAATGGCTCCTGCCCGGGAATGGGTTCAAGATCCGTCCGGACGTCGCCCTCACGATGTGGCGCAGCATAAAGGCGGCAGACATCACGGAAGTGCTGAAGATCGGCCAGCAGGGCAGGGACGGCGTTCTGATCGGGCAGGCGCTGCGGAAACTGCTTCAGGAAGGCGAGGATCTCGTCAGCGGTTTTTGTGAATGCCGGATGATCATGATTGAGCACCTGAAGGCGCATCGCCATGCCGAAGCCGCGCGACAGAAGCGCAGAGACTGCGGCAAGTGCGGCGCGTGCATGATCACCTTCATGGCCGTGGGGACCCATCTCGACTTCAGCAAATTCGATCTGGTCGTTGATTGTCAGGATCGTGCCGAACTGACGACGGGCAGTATTGAGGGCGCCACGCTCCTCACCCAGAAGGCTGCATAGTGTCGTCGTGACGAGGACCAGCGCTGATTCAAGTTTCTGCCGAAGCTGTGCCCGGGCGTGCCTTTCCTGACTTGTGGCAAAAATCAGCCCCATGAAAGCTTCACAGAGCACGCCAAGAACAATGTAGCTTCCGCGCGACATTGCGACCATGAAGACATTGTCAGGGTTGGAGGCTGCGCCCATGCAGATGATCGAACAGGTATATCCTGCAAGAACAAGGGCATAGGAGCGGAAGTTGCTGACGAATGTCGCAAATCCGCTGCACAGGCCGATCCATACCGCGATCATGGGAAAGAACATCCATGGTGCCTGGGGTGCGGCAGCCATGATGGTGATGGCAGCAATCGCGCCACTTACGGTCCCGACGATACGCCATTTCGCTTTGGACTGACTTTCGCCACGGCTGGTCTGGGCAACAGCCCAGACGGTCATGGCAGCCCAGGCTGGATCATCCAGCTCCATCCAGAACGCAATCCCCACCGCCAGACAGGCCGCAATGGTATTGCGCAGGGCGAAGGTGACGGATGAGGCACTGGGTGCGTACAGCCATGCGAGAAAGGGACGCGCGCGCGGCCGCAGAGGTGCAGGCCGTGAGGTCGTATTATCCGGAGTCGGTTGTCCCGAGGAGATGGTGCTGCCACTCATTGCGGGAGTTTCTTAGCCCTAACAGCATTATCCGGCGAGAGTGGAAATTGCCATTCTGAGATCGGTTACAAATTTTGTATATTCGCGTGTCTTCGATTCCTCATCGGGAAGGCGGAGCAGATAAGACGGATGAACGGTTACCAGTCCGATACTTCCATCTTCCAGAGGAATATGCCTTGAACGCTCACGCGACACTGTGACGTGCCGTCCCAGAACAGCGCTGGCGCCTGTAACGCCGAGCATCACGGTCACCTTTGGGGACAGAACCTTGCGTTCGGCCGCCAGCCACGGTGCGCAGGCGGCCATCTCCGTCGAGTCCGGTTTCTGGTGAATACGACGTTTCCCTCTGGGAACAAACTTGAAATGTTTGACGGCATTGGTGATCCACGCTTCAGCCCGGTTCCCACCTGCTTCTTTCAAGGCCCGGTCGAACAGTTGTCCAGCGGGACCAACAAATGGTCGTCCCTGAAGATCCTCCTGATCCCCCGGCTGTTCTCCAACGAAGATAATACTGGCTTCGGGATTGCCTTCTCCTGAAACGGTCCGGGTGGCCGGGCCGCAGAGGTCGCACATCTGGCAATCGATAGCTTGGCCGCGGAGACTGGCCAGTGAAGCGGATGAGCCAATTTCGGACGCTACGGGATGCAGGCGCACCGGTGCAATTCCGTCCCACCAGGCATTGCGGCTCCCGGCTGTAGCGATTTCACGTGCGGTTGCAATGAGTTCGGCCGGATCGTCGATATTCTTTTCCAGCCCCGGACCGAAACGGTATTCCTGACCGTCCCAACACAGGGTCCGGTCGGGAGCCGTTATAACCCATGGAGCAGGTCTCAGGTTTGAGAGAATTGGAGCCTGACTGTCGATCAAGGCGGAGGCATGAGATGTGCGGATGATCTGCCAGTCAGGATTGCGCGCATCTGGCATCTGGCACCGAAGATCAAGGACCCGGTCCCGCGTCTGCGCAGCGAGATCCTGTAGCTGTGTAGTGAGTTCATCGGATATCGGCACGCCATCACGCAGAGCCTGAAGCGTAAAATAAAGTAACTGAAACCGCTCTGGAGCTTCAGAAGCAAACACTGCAGGGAAAAGGGCTGCTAAAGATCGCGGAACGCTGGTTGTCGAGGGTGCGTCCGGAAGGACTCGCGTAGCAGAGGGAGCGTACAGGTCGGCCGGAGCCTCTGTTATCCAGCGTATTTCGTCTGCGGCTACTCTGTCATGAAGCAGTTTTCTCGACCATGCGCGCCAGCCGGAAAAATCACTTGTGGTTGAAAGGACCACTATCTTGCCGTTCATGTCATTATCCCGGTTTTCTGTTGTATGACTGAATATTACTGAAATTGTGCTAACCTATTTTTGTTTGCGGGTTATTTTGGTATGGTGATAATCAATGAGTCGGAAAAGGCATAAGCCAAATATTTCCGTAATGCATTTACCTGATCGTTTACAGGCGTTATAGAACTGCAAAAATTCATTCGAGCAGAGGGATGAAATATCATGTCCGAAAACACTTCCAATACCGGTCTCCTGGAACTCACGGCCAAGATCGTTGCTGCGCAGGCATCGCGTGGCGCTCTTGAAGCCGAGGCTCTGCCAGCTCTAATCCGTCAGGTCTATGACGCTCTGGCCAAGGCTGGAGTTCCGGAAGAAGAGCCGCAGTCCGAACGTCCGCAGCCGGCGGTTCCCATCAAGCGCTCGGTTTTTCCCGATTACATCATCTGCCTTGAGGACGGTAAAAAGCTGAAGATGCTGAAGCGCCATCTTCAGAGCGCCTATGACATGACGCCGGAACAGTATCGTGAGCGCTGGGGTCTGCCTTCTGATTACCCGCTGGTTGCACCGAACTATGCCCAGCGTCGTTCGGCTCTGGCCCGTGAAATCGGTCTGGGACGTAAGATCAGCGCCGCTGCCGGGGAGGGCAAGAAGGAAAGTGCCCGCGGTCGCCGGACCAAGAAGGAAGACTAAAGGTTGCCGGGTTCCGCTGACGATACTCCTTCAATGCGGGTTATCGTCAGTTGACCCAGCCCGGATGGCAGGAACGGGAGCGGTTCCATCAATAATGAATTCAATGCCTTTCTGGCGGGCTATTTAAAACACAGGCAACTGCTGTTCTGGCGTATTGGTGCGCTTGTCGCCTTCTGTACTGCCGTTTCTGTCTGTCTTGCAGGGCATGGAAGACCTTCTGCAGCAAATTTCGGGCACAGACCGCATATCGTCCGGCTCGTCATTAACGGTATTATCAGAAATGACGTTTCAGCTACGGTAAAGGCGTTGAAACAGGCCCAGACATCCCCGGACGTGACTGGACTGCTGCTCGTTGTCGATAGTCCGGGTGGGGGTGTTACCGGGGGCGAGCGTCTGCATGAAGCTGTAAGCCGCTTTGCCGCAGTCAAGCCCGTTGTTGTCTCGATGGGTGATATGGGAGCATCTGCGGCGTATATGCTCTCTGTGCCTGCCCAGCATATTGTGGCGCTCCCTTCGACGCTGACAGGCTCAATCGGAGTGATCTTCCAGCGGCCAGATGTCTCGGTTGGGCTTGGTCGTCTGGGCATCGGGGTGGACGCCATCACGTCAGGCGCCATGAAAGACCAGACGGATCCGACAAGTACCCTGACGCCGGAAGGGCGCCAGATGCTGCAGGGGTTGGTCAATGACCTGTTCGGGCAGTTTGTTTCCATGGTGGCCAGCGGTCGTCATATGAGTGAAGAAAAAGTCCGCTCATTGGCTGACGGGCGCGCCTATACCGGAAAGCAGGCTGTTGCCCTCGGTCTGGTGGATGAACTGGGCGATGAAGACGTGGCACGGCTCTGGCTCAGAAAGCGCCTGAATATCGGCAATGCATCCTATCCCGTTCTGCCGTTGATCTCGGACCGTACCAGATCCTGGTATCTATGGCCCGGCAGGAAAGCGCTGCTTAAAGGCCTTCTGGGCGGTGCTTTCTCCAGTGCGATTGATCGCGAAGGCCTTGACGGAGCCGTTGCGATTTTGCAACTCTGATGGTCTGTTTCAGAAGGCGGAGTCAGGTGGAAGAACTGTCATGACCCGATCCGAACTTATTGCGGAACTGGCGGCCGCTTATCCGCATCTTCTTACCCGTGACATCGAGCGCATTGTTCATGCGGTTTTTGATGAGATTGGCGCGGCGCTGGCCCGTGGGGACCGCGTTGAACTGCGGGGCTTCGGAGCTTTCCTTCCCCGTGAGCGCGCTGCGCGAACGGGACGCAATCCCCGGACCGGGGACGTCGTGCCGGTCGAAGAGAAAAGCGTTCCGTTCTTCAAGGTGGGCAAAGAACTGAGGGAACGTGTCAATCAGCGTCTGTCTGACCAGAAATCCGGCAGTTGAGCGGGTTGTGTCCGCGCGGCATCAGATGTCGATGAGAATATCATGCATGGCCGTTAGGACTGGTTCAGGATGCTGGTTGTGCGATATCTTGCAGCCATGAACTCTGTTTCCCGTTCCTTGGCTGTTGTTGTCTGGGCTACCAGTCTGGCCTTGTCCGGAGTGTCTGTGATGGCTCCGACAGCGGCACTGGCCAAAAGTCAGGGCAAAAGCGCGCTTCGGCATGTTGCGAGAGCGCAGTCTGTGACGCAGGCGAAAGTTTGTTACCGCCTTGCATCAGGTGTCATTGTACTTGAGCAGATGCCTAATAATGCCAAGCATTTGGGACACGGAAGTGGATTTGCTCCGATTGGAGAAGCGGTTTTTCGCTCCAACAATCGGGTACATGCCTGTTCATCAATTCACGGACGGCGAGGGTAGGAGGCGGTTCAGCCTCCAGTCCTAGTCGTGGCCCTTGAGATTGCTGATTTCGGAAAGAAGAAAATCCCGGAATACCGCGATCCGCTTTGAGGTGCGAAGCTCTTCTGGATAGACGAAGTACGCTTCCACCAGCGGCACCTGCTGATTGGGTAGGATTCTCACTAAATCAGGGTAACCGGTTGCTGCATAAAGGGGCAGGGACCCGATGCCTGTGCCAGCAGCAATGGCGTTCGCAACAGCCGAAATATTGTTGATCGCCAGTCGGCGGCTGCCCTGTCGGGCCACGCCTTCCTGTCGCAGCAGATCCAGCAGCCAGTTCACATTTGGCAGCGGCAGATGCCAGCCTGCAAAGGTGATGATCTGGTGATTGGCCAGATCTGCGAGGGACTGTGGTGTGCCGTGACGCGCAAGGTAATCGGCGCTCGCATAGATCGGCATGGGAAAATTGGCGAGATGCTGCTGGACTAGATCGGGCTGAGTAGGCGGGTGAAGCCTGATCGCGACATCCGCCTCGCGCATTCCGAGATCCAGATCCGCATCTTCGAGCAGAAGCGTGACTTCGATATCGGGATGCAGTTCCAGAAACCGGTTCAGTCGTGGAGATAGCCAGGACAGGCCAAAACCGGTTGTCGTGGTGATTTTGATCTTTCCAGCCGCGCGTTCCTTGCTTTCGCTCAGGAAGGCCTGGGTCAGCGCCAGCTTCGAGAAGACTTCCCGGACCGTACGGTTCAGGACATCGCCCTGTTCCGTCAGGATCAGTCCACGCGCATGCCGGTGAAACAGCGGCACGCGCAGGACGTCTTCAAGTGCGGAAATCTGACGCGAGACCGCTGACTGGCTCAGTCCCAGCCGGTCACCGGCATGGGTAAAGGACCCGGCTTCCGCCACGGCGTGAAAAATCCGCAGCTTGTCCCAGTCCATCTGGTTTTCTCCCCGTTCGCCGATGCGACGGTCTTCGTCCTTCTTACCCATATGTCCCGGCGTTATCCGTCAAGATATGTCGTTGAATGGACGAAACTGTCTGAAGCACAGGCGAGGGTCAAGTTTTTGTCATGGCAGGTATGCCAGAAAGATATCGTTCAGCTTCCAGCGCGGCCATGCAGCCCGTACCAGCAGCTGTCACAGCCTGACGGAAAATGCGGTCCTGAATGTCGCCAGCAGCAAATACGCCCTTGACCGACGTCTCCGTTCCACCGCTTTCGGTCAGAATATAACCGTCTTCGTCACAGGCAACTTCATGGCGGAACGGACCGGCATTCGGCGTATGGCCGATGGCGACGAAAACACCATCCACATCGAGCTTTGAGAGCGCGCCCGTCTGGGTGTCTTTCAGCTTGAGCCCACAGACGACTTCCGGCTCTCCGGCTCCGAGGACTTCCTCGACGGCACGGTTCCAGTGGACTTCGATCTTCGGATTGGAGAAAAGACGCTCCTGCAGGATACGCTCTGCCCGCAGGCTGTCCCGACGATGGATCAGATGCACCTTGTTTGCATGATGCGTCAGGTACAGCGCTTCCTCGACGGCCGTGTTGCCTCCGCCAATCACTGCAACCGTCTTGCCGCGATAGAAAAACCCGTCACATGTCGCACAGGCCGAGACGCCGCCACGCTGGAGACGCTTTTCCGATTCGAGGCCAAGCCATTTGGCCTGTGCGCCTGTTGCGATCACAACCGTTCTGGCACGGAACTCATCGCCCGAATCTCCGATCAGCCGGAAATACCCGTCCGGGCCCGGCCCGTTCTTCAGATCGGCCTGCGTAACCAGATCATAGATCAGGCGTGTTCCCACATGCTCGGCCTGTGCACGCATCTGTTCCATCAGCCATGGACCCTGCACGGGAGTCGCAAAACCGGGATAGTTTTCAACATCGGTTGTGATGGTGAGCTGGCCACCAGGCTGCATTCCGGTGACGAGAATCGGCTTCAGACTTGCGCGGGCTGCATAGATTGCTGCCGTATAGCCAGCGGGGCCGGCGCCAACGACCAGCAGATCTGTGTGATGGATTTCGGGCATGATAGGTCCTCGGTAGGTATCTGACCCCCTCATATAGAGACTTCGGACGCATGTGCCATCTTTGCGGATCATGCCGCCTGCCATATACGTCGGATTGAAATGAACGCTTCTTCGCACCCCGCACCGATTGAACTGGATGCCATCGACCGGCAGATCATTGCCGAACTTCAGGCCGATGGACGCATGACCAATGTGGAACTTGCCCGTCGTACCGGCATTTCCGCGCCACCCTGCCTGCGGCGTGTCCGGCGGCTTGAAGAGCTGGGGATCATCAAGGGCTATCACGCTGAGGTGGACGCAGCTCTTCTGGGATGGTCGCTGAATTTCTATGCCCTGATTGGTCTTGAGAGCCAGAAAGGGAGCGTCCTTGAAGCTTTTGAAGCTCAGGTTGGGGCGTGGCCCGAAACGCGTGAATGTCACATGATCCGTGGCGGTGGTGATTTCCTCGTCCGTCTCGTCGCACGTGATGCTGCCCACCAGAACGCCCTGACACGCCTGTTGACCGACAGTCCGCATGTTGTCCGCGTCCAGACACTTCAGACCATTCATACGAGCCGTGATCTTGCCGGCGTTCCGATCTGACGGCTGATCCCATGACGGCTTCCCGGCTGATGCCCCTTCCGGCCGAACTGAGCGTCATCGTTCCGTGCTACAATGAGGTCTCGAATGTGGCACCCATGGTTGCCGCACTGGACAGCGCGCTTGAGGGGCGCAGATGGGAAGTTATTTTCGTTGATGATAATTCCCCGGATGGTACGGCCGCTGAGGTGTGTCGTCTGGCGCGCGAGGATCCACGCGTTCGGGTGCTGTGCCGTGTTGGTCGCAGGGGCCTGTCTTCTGCCGTAATCGAAGGCATCCTGTCTTCCAGTGCGCCCTGGGTGGCAGTGATGGATGGGGATCTGCAACATGATGAATCCGTCCTGCGGACCATGCTTTCGGAGTTGCGGAGCGGCGCTGATATTGTCGTAGCGAGCCGTCATGTCGAGGGCGGGGACAATGCCGGTCTGGCGGGGAAATGGCGGCACCTGTTGTCTGATGTGGGGATCAGGGCGGCTCAAACCGTTATGCCACATTCGCTGAGTGATCCGATGAGCGGCTTTTTCGCCATGCGTCGGGATCTCTTTGAAACCCTGCTGCCCCGTCTGTCGGGAACCGGATTCAAGATCCTGCTTGATCTGGTGATGTCTGCACCAAAGAGTGTGCGTATTGTCGAAGTGCCGTTTGTGTTTCGTCCGCGGCTGGCGGGCGAGAGCAAGCTTGATGTGGTGGTTCTGCTCCAGTTTGCGACAATGCTGTTCGACAAGCTGACCTGCGGCTGGCTGCCGACGCGTTTTATGGCTTTTGCGCTGGTCGGGCTGATTGGCGTCGTCGTCAATGTGGCCGTCCTAAATCTTGCGGGCGTCTGTGGGCTGAGTTTTTCCTGGGCCCAGCTAGTCGGCACCGCTGTTGCGATCCTGACGAATTTTCTGCTCAACAACCGCTTCACCTATCATGACCGGCGTCTCAAGGGACCGAAACTCTGGAGAGGCCTGATCATTTTCGTGACCGTCTGCTCACTGGGTGCGGTCGCCAATATCGGCATTGCGCGCATGATGCTGGATAGTGCCGGTCATGGGCACTGGGACCGCTCGTCCGCCGCGGGTGCCGTTGTCGGGGTTGTCTGGAATTATGCGGTGTCCTCCACGCTTGTCTGGCGCTGAAATGGTGAGCGAGGTTGAGACGACGCGTCAGATCCGCCTGTTCTGGGGGCTTCTGGGAGTCCTGACGGTTATCCGTCTTGCCCTTGCCGCGAGTGTTCCACTGACGCCGGACGAGGCTTATTACTGGGTCTGGTCCCGCAATCTTCAGCCGGGCTATCTGGATCACCCGTTCATGGTGGCGCTGTGGATCCATGTTGGCACGTGGTTTGCCGGGAATACGCCATTGGGTGTGCGTCTGCTCGGGCCGCTTTCTGTTCTGCCGGGAAGCTGGGCGCTGTATCATGCGGCCCGCCGAATGCTGCCGACACATCCATGGCCGCAATCCGGTTTTAAAGCAGCGCTCGTACTGAACGCGACGCTTATGCTGGGTCTTGGTTCGGCCACCATGACGCCCGATACGCCGCTGCTGTTTTTCATCACGCTGTTTCTCTACACGCTGAGCCGTGCGATCGACCCGAACCTGACGTCACGTGAGGCTCTGCCATGGTGGATCGGAACAGGCGTTCTGCTGGGACTTGCCTTTGATTCGAAATACACCGCTGTCCTGATCGGTCTTGGATTGGGAGGGGCTGTTCTCACAACGCGCTCTCTGCGGCGACAATCCGGTCCATGGATTGCAGTGCCGGCACTCGTTGTGGCGATGTCTCCAGTCATTTTATGGAACGCCAGTCATCACTGGGCCAGCTTCATGCGGCAGGGTGGACGGGCAGGGGACTGGCATCCGGCACGTGCTGTCCAGTTTATGGGCGAACTGCTGGGTGGCCAGATCGGCTTGGCCACGCCTTTCATTTTTGTTCTGTTCGGCGCCGGGATATGGGGCTGTCTGAAGCGTAACCGACTGCTGGTATGGTTGGCTCTGGTACCAGCGGTTGTGTTTGTTACGCATGCATTCGGGGACAGGGTTCAGCCTAACTGGCCCGCTGTGATCTATCCGGTTCTCGCCCTTGCTGCTCTTGAGGCGAACTGGCGTGTCCGCTGGCCTGTCGTCAGCGGAGTGGTTCTAACGTTTATTGTTTGCATTCAGGCTGTTTTTTCTCCCCTGCATTTGATCCCGCATCGGGATCCCGTGCTCCGTCTGACGGGGGGGTGGGATGATTTCTCCCGTCAGCTTGCCTTGAGGGCCAGGGCAGAGGGTGCGACTGCCTTGGCGGCTGAGGATTATGGTCTGGCCGCGAGACTGTCATTTACGCAGGATATCCTGCCGGTCCTGGGGACCGATCCGCGCTGGCACCTTTTCCATCTTCCTGCTGCAGTTTCTGTAAAAGCGGTAAAGATTGAGGAACAGCGGCACGGTTTACAGCCCGAGAAAACCACCATGCTTTGTCGGGAAGTCCGTGGGCAGGCCATCCGCTGCTACACCGTCAGCCCACCGGATTTCGTTTCAGGTGTGCCGCTTCCGGGCCGTTCTTAAACCTCTCCTTAAGACTCCCCTGCCATACTGAAATCATTCAGGAGGCGGGATGTCCAACCAGAACGGCAAAGAAGCTCGAAAGATCATCATCAAGCGTTTTGATGTGGTCGAAGGCGGTCATCATGGCGGTGCGTGGAAAATCGCCTATGCCGATTTCGTAACGGCCATGATGGCGTTTTTTCTGGTCATGTGGCTCATCAACGCCACAACGGAAGAACAGCGCAAGGGCATCGCCAATTTCTTCAATCCGATGGCCGTCTGGAAAGATATGCCGCCGCCGATGCAGAATGTGCTGCCTGCGGCACCGGAACCCGTGTCGCTGGAAACAAAGCCTATTGCCCTGAAACCGGGGAAGGATCAGTACGGAAAGCCGTCCCAGGGTGCCAGCACCCAGCAAAAGACAGATCCGGCAAAAGCTCCCAGTGTCCATACGGCACAGATTGTCGTGCTGCACGACAACCAGATTCAGCCGGGTGAACCTCCCGTTGCTCCCGCTTCCGCAAAAGCCGAGCAGGAGGCTCGGGTTGCCGCTGCGAAGAAGATTCAGACGCTCGTCAGTAATATGCCTGAACTTGCGGATATACGGTCGCAGGTTTCTGTCACGGTCGGCGATGATGGATTGCACATCCAGATTGCGGATTCAGACCATCTCCCAATGTTTGCGATGGGGCAGTCTTCTCCGGACCCGCATGCAGTGAAACTGCTCAAAGCCATTGTGCCCTATCTGGAAAAACTGCCTGGCAAACTGAGTATCGCTGGTTATACCGATGCCGCGCCCTATCGCCCCGGACAGCTCAGTAACTGGAGCCTGTCGAGTGCCCGTGCGGTCGCAGTGCGGGACCTTGTTGTGCAGAGCGGTTTTCCCGACGGGCGCCTGAAATCCGTCAGCGGTTATGCTGACAGAAACCTGTTTGATCCTGCCCAGCCTCTCAGTCCCCGGAACCGCCGCATCGTTCTGGTGCTGTCGCCCGATATTTCTCAATAAATTCAAGTCAGTCAGGAAATTTTCGGATGTTCATTATTATCGGTCTGGTTGTTGTTCTGGGCTGTGTTTTCGGATCGTTCGTGGCATCGGGAGGAGCTATCGGCCCTCTCGTCTCTTCAATGCCCTTCGAACTCCTGACCATTCTGGGCGCTGCGGTCGGAACCTTTCTGATGGCCAATTCGATTGCGGCCGTGAAGCATGTTCCGGCCGGGGTCAAGAAAGCCATGAAGGGGTCCCAGTACAGCCGGTCTGATTATGTTGATCTCCTGAGCCTGCTGTTTCATATCTCGAAACTGGCATCTTCCAAGGGCTTCATGGCCTTGGAATCCCATATCGAGGATCCGCAGGGCAGCACGGTGTTTGGGGCCTTTCCAAAAATCCGGGACAACCCACACGTCTGCTCCTTCATCTGCGACTATCTGCGTATGGCGGGCATGAATGCTACTGATCCGTATCAGATGGATGAAGTGATGGGGAATGAACTCAAGAAGAACATGCGTGAGGAAATGCATCTCCCTCATGCGCTTCAGTCTGTTTCCGATGCGCTGCCGGCTCTGGGGATCGTGGCTGCGGTGCTGGGCGTGATCAAGACCATGGCTTCCATCAGCAAGCCCCCGATCATTCTGGGCGAGATGATTGCAGGCGCTCTTGTCGGAACGCTCCTTGGTATCCTGCTGGCATATGGAATTGTGGCACCAATCGCCAGTCGGCTGGGTGGTGTGGTTGAAGAAGAGGCCTCTTATCTTGATCTGGTACGCTCTGTGATCGTCGCGCATCTGCAGGGCAACGCACCGCAGGTCAGCGTAGAAATCGGTCGGAAGAGCATTCCTTCCGACCTGATGCCGAGTTTCCAGGAGGTTGAAGAAGCTGTCAGTGCAGCAGCTGTGGCCTGATCTACCAGCTTTCTTTACGATGCCGATATCGTCGGTATCGTAAAGGGTCTTCATGTTTCCTGTTCTTGCGAGAGCGCTGTGCCTGTCTCTCTCCATTCTGCCTTTGGCGGCTTATGCGGGCACATCTTCTCTGCCGTCTCCAGCCGAGTTAAGCCAGACGGACGGTGCCAAAGCCCTGCAATGGGTCAGGGCACAGAATGCTCATACTGAAGCAACGCTTGCGTCAGACCCGCGCTACAGGCCTCTCTACCAGAAAATCCTGACCGCAGAGCAGTCCCCGACGCGTCTTGCCGTGCCGCACCAGCAGGGAGGGGAGATCTGGAACTTTTGGCAGGATGATGTCCATATCCGCGGGATATGGCGTAGTGCTTCGACTACTTCCTTTAGCTTCGGTCACCCGGATTGGAAAACGCGTTTTGATCTCGATGCCCTAGCTCGATCAGAGCATGAAAACTGGGTCATGGAAGGTCTGGACTGTCTTGTTCCGGAGGAACGTTTCTGTCTCATGGCCCTGTCCCGGGCGGGTGAAGACGCGCATGTGGTCCGGGAATACGACACGCAGAAGGGTGCTTTCGTAAAGGATGGTTTTGTTCTGCCTTCTGGCAAACAGACCGTCACATGGGTTGATGCCAACACGCTTCTCGTTTCCCGTGACTGGGGGGCTGGTGACGCAGGGCTTACCAAGTCAGGCTATCCGTATTCCGTCCGATTGCTGCGCCGAGAACAATCGCTGGCTCAGGCTACCGAAGTCTATCGTGGGCAGATTTCGGATATGGATGTGTCGCCGGAAACTCTGCGTGATGAAAAAGGGCATCAGCTTTTTCTCATCAGCCGTCACCGGGATTTCTTTCACACGGAACTCAGTATTTTCAGTCCGAAGACTCACCAGCTGACCAGGCTGCCGCTTCCTGAAAAATATGACAGCCTGTCCTATCTGAATGGCCAGCTGGTTTTTCATCTGCTGCAGGATTGGGTACTGCCCAGTCAAACGTTTCACGCGGACAGTATTGTTGCTCTGGACCTGAAAAGATCGGCGGCCCCGGAGCTTATCCTGTCACCTACGTCCCGTCAGACCATTGGAGACGGAATGGGAGACGCTCTGGCCGTCACCAAGGACGGTCTGGTTGTTGTTCTGTACGATAACGTCCAGCCTGTTCTGAAGCTTTTCCGCCATGAGGCAAAGAACGGCTGGACCTCGCATTCCATTGCGTTGCCGCGCAATATGGCAGCAGAAATCGTTTCGTCTGATCCGAATCTCTCGAAGGCTTACCTGCAGCTCGAAGGGTTCACTCAGCCGCCCCAGCTATGGGGGCTGGATACGGCATCGCAGACCACAAAACTTTTATATCGTCAGCCGGATCTGTTTGATGCGTCTGGTCTGGTTGTAGAGCAGATGTCTGCGACCAGCCCGGATGGTACGGCCATTCCATATTTCATCGTTCATGCGAAGGGCTGGCAGAAGGATGGCGCCCGTCCCACGCTGATGACAGCCTATGGTGGTTTCGGACTGTCCTATCTGCCTGTCTATCACCCTGATCTCGGGATTACCTGGTTCGATCGGGGTGGTGTGTATGTCATGGCCAATATCCGCGGTGGCGGCGAGTTTGGTCCTGCATGGCACGAAGTTGCGCGTCGGGAAGGGCGCCAGAAGGCATATGACGACTTTGCCGCCGTGGCGCGTGATCTGACGGCGCGGCATATTACATCTCCCAAGCATCTTGGGCTGCGTGGGCGGTCCAATGGTGGGCTGTTGGCGGGCGTAGAGTTCACCCAGCATCCGGATCTGTGGAATGCAGTGATCATTGGTGTGCCGCTTCTGGACATGATGAATTACGAGCAGATGGCAGCCGGTGCCTCATGGGCCGCAGAATATGGCAGCACCTCGGAACCGGGGCCGCGCGCTTTCTGGGAAAAGATGTCGCCTCTGCAGAACCTGAAAGCCGGAGTGTCCTATCCGGAGCCGTTCATCTTCACGTCAACACGGGATGACCGGGTTGGCCCGATCCATGCCCGGCGGTTCGCAGCGCGGCTGGAGAGCCTGAAGCTGCCTTTCCTGTATTATGAAGATGTAGAGGGTGGTCATGCCGGCACGGTCAATGCCGCCGAAGTCGCACATGAGCGTGCTCTTGAGGCAATCTATCTCAGCCGCAAACTGATGGATGCGCCTTGAGGCTATCCATTCATTCCCTGTCTGCTTGATGCGGGCAGGGGATATTGCGAAATCAAGGCATAAAAAAAGCCGCTATCCCTGAGGATGCGGCCTTTTTTCCGTTCGGATGACGGGAAGACTTAGAAGCCTTCACGCTCCAGACGCTTACGCTCCATCTTGCGGGCGCGGCGAACAGCTTCAGCTGCTTCGCGGGCGCGCTTCTCGGAGGGCTTTTCGAAGTGGCGACGCAGCTTCATCTCACGAAACACGCCTTCGCGCTGCATCTTCTTCTTGAGCGCCTTAAGCGCCTGGTCAACATTGTTGTCACGAACGAGAACCTGCACGGTGCCGTCAACTCCTTATGGGCCCGCTCTTCAGCGCCACCCGTGATATGGCATTCCAACTAAGGATGGTGCCCTTAACACACCTTCCGCCGGGAACGCAATTCATTCAGCCGCGCTTGAATGGATTCTTCCCAACGCGCACTCTGGGCTGACCGGATGCCACCCTCTTTCGAAGGACAGACAATTTCATGGCCCTGCTCAAGATCGCCCGCATGGGTAACCCCGTCCTGCATCAGGTGGCACAGGCCGTTTCTGACCCGAAAGCCCCGGAAATCCAGTCTCTCATCGCGGACATGATGGAAACAATGGCGGATGCGCGCGGTGCTGGACTGGCGGCTCCGCAGGTTCATCAGCTTCTGAGGCTCTTCGTTTATCACGTTCCGACGAACCGTGTGGCGAATCCCGAAGATGCATTGCTGCCCCGCGTTCTCATCAATCCGGAAATCACGCCTGTCGGTGACGAGATGATCATCTGCAGCGAGGGGTGCCTGTCGATTCCGGGTCTGCGCGCTGATGTGCCGCGATATGCTCATGTGCATTACTCGGGACTGGACGAAAACGGTGATGTGGTTGAAGGCGAAGCTACGGGTTTTCATGCCAATGTCCTCCAGCACGAAAACGATCATCTGAACGGCATTCTCTATCCGCAGCGCATCACCGATTTTAACCGCTTCGGATATGTGGAGGAAATTCTCCGGTGACCTCCCGACTTATGGAAGCGCCATCCTCCGCGACGGCGCATCTTTACCTGCGCGAAGACCGGATCCGGCAGTCCTATGAGGCCATGATGCTGGCCTGGCGGACGCTGAATGCCGACTGCGAGACGCTGCTGCGCGAGAAGGGGCTGGGACCGGCCCATCATCGCATTCTGTTCCTGACAGCCGCCCATCCGGGAATTACGCCTGGTGCACTCCTGAACAGTCTTGGCATTACCAAGCAGTCACTCGGGCGCGCTCTGGGCGATCTGCGGGAGCGCAGACTGCTCGTACAGGAAGAGGACCGTCACGACCGGCGCAGACGTCCCCTGCGGCTGACGGAGACTGGAGAAGCGCTTGAGCGTGAACTGTTCCTCATGATCCGCGAGGTCATGACCCGGGCCTATCGTGAAGCCGGAATGACAGCTGTTGAAGGTTTCCGCCGTGTCCTTGCGCCCCTTCAGGTTTCAACTGAAAGCCCTGCACGATGAGCGACGAACATATTCTTGTCGTCGATGATGATCCGCGCCTCCTGCGGCTGCTGCAACGCTATCTGTCTGAGAACGGCTATCGTGTCAGCACGGCCCTTGATGCCCTGGCGGCACGTCAGGTTCTCGAGCGCATCCAGCCCGATGCTCTTGTTCTGGACGTCACGATGCCCGGCGAAGATGGTCTGTCTCTGACGAACAGTCTTCGGAAAGACGGCCTGTCGCTTCCGATCCTGCTTCTGACGGCACGGGGGGAACCTGCGGACCGGATCGGCGGATTGGAAGCCGGTGCGGATGACTATCTGGGCAAACCCTTCGAGCCGCGCGAACTGCTGCTTCGTCTGCGTGCCCATTTGCGTCGTGTCGTGCCTGCTTTGCCGGTCGTTGATGAAGTGCCCGATATGCTGCGGCTGGGAGAGCTGGAATTTGACGTCAAGCGTGGGCTGCTCAGCGGTCCTCATGGTCCGGTACATCTGACGGGGGGCGAGGCGGCCCTGCTGGGTGTTCTGACGGCCCAGCCCGGGACGGTTCTCTCCCGCGAAGCCATCGCCAGAGCTCTTGAAATGGATGAGATCGGCGAGCGGGCGGTTGACGTTCAGGTCACCCGCCTGCGCCGTCGTATCGAGCCTGATCCCAAGGAGCCCCGTTTTCTCCATACCGTGCGCGGGAAGGGTTATGTTCTCAAACCGGGACGCTGATCCGGCGATCGAGCGGGACGACACCTGGCAGAAGCTGGATCGCCCCCTGAGGCGTATTCTGCCGCGCTCCCTGATGGGGCGGTCCATGCTGATCGTTCTCATTCCGCTGCTCGTGACACAGGCCATTGCGCTGGGCCTGTTCTACGGCACCTATCTGAACGTGGTGTCCCGACGCCTTTCGGACGGCGTTACGGGTGAAGTCTCGCTGGTCATGGCCATGATCGAGCATACGCCGTCCGAGGCTGAACGTGCACTTACCCTTCAGGACGCGGCATCCCGCACGCAGCTGGGCTTTTCATTTCACGCTGGTGAAAGGCTGACCCGGCAGGGCACCAATCATGTGCTGGGACCGATGGACGATGACTTCGCCCGTTCCATCCGGCAGAACCTTGGTCGTCCCTATGATGTGGACTGGTCTGAAGATCCCCAGACCGTGCGCGCTTCCATCCAGCTTCCCGATGGTGTGCTGGTTGTCATGGTGCCGGTCAAGCGCCTGAATATTGGGCCGATCTGGCTGTTTGTCGTCTGGGCGGTGAGCAGTTCCATCCTGCTGTTTCTGATTGCCGGCCTGTTCATGCGCAACCAGGTCCGCGCCATTCGTCGTCTCGGTCACGCCGCCGAACTTTTTGGAATGGGGCGGGATCAGGGGCCCATCCGTCCACAGGGCGCCCGTGAAGTCCGTCAGGCGGCCATTGCCTTCAATCGCATGCAGGCGCGGGTCAACCGCTTTGTCGCGCAAAGAACCGCTGTTCTGGCAGGTGTTTCGCATGATCTGCGCACACCTCTAACCCGGCTGCGCCTGACAGTTGCCATGATCCCGACCACGGGTCTGATTCGCGCCGAGGCACTCAGGCCGGACCTGTCCGACATGGTGACGGACATTGAGGACATGGAACGCCTCATTGGAAGCTATCTGTCATTTGCCCGTGGAGAGGGGGCGGAGGAGCCGGTTGCGATTGATCTCAGGGGAATGCTGGATGATGTTGCTGCTGCCACTGTGCGGGCAGGGGGACAGGTTCTCGGTGTTGAGGGGCGCGAGGGTGTGGAGGCCGTCGTCCGGCCGGATGCCTTGCGCCGTGTTCTGACGAATCTTGCGGAAAACGCCCGGCGGCACGGAGGGGCCATGCGTTTTTCCCTGCGTGAGGGTGAACGGAATATCGAGATTGCGGTTGAAGATAACGGGCCTGGCCTGTCTGCAAGCCGGCGCGCCGCCATTTCGGAGCTCAATGCCGCAAGCGGCAGTCAGGATGGCAAGGGGGGTCTGGGGCTGACGATCGTCCGTGACATCATTCACGCCCATGGCGGGTCCATCCGGCTGATGGACAGCCCGCTGGGAGGTCTGGGCGTTCTGCTCAGCCTCCCGAAATGATCATGCGTCCGGAAGCTTAGGGCAGCGAGTTGCCGGCGCCGCCATTGCCGGTACCCTGACCGCCCATCGGGCCCGTGCTGCCACCAAACTGGCTGCTCATGCCGCTCATCGGGTTGTAGCGGCCGACATTGCCCAGCAGTTCCTGCAGGATCGACGAGCTGGTACCCGGCGTCGGGGTCTTTGCACCGACCATGCCGACATACATCGCATTCTTTTTGCTCAGCGTGTCCATCTTGCGCAGGACGCCACCGTTATCAAAGTTCAGAACCACGACCTGCTGCTTCTTCACGCTCGGGAAGGTCAGCGGCGTCGGGGACGTGATCATGGAAACGTAGATCCATGTGTTGTCATCGAAAGTCGCATGTGCGGTTGGCGAACCGAGCAGATCAAGCACATCCGAGCGGGTGCTGGTTCCGGGAACGAGCTGCGCGTAATCGGTCTTCTCGATCAGGGAACCACGCGGTTCGGGAATCGGGGAGAAGAACGAGCATCCGCCGAGCAGCAGCGGAACACATGCCACGCCGGCCTGTGCGAAACGGCGAAGGAGGCGTGTTCTGCTTTGGGGCGTCGGGGAAGATGCGTTATTCATGGATCTGGAAACTATCCTGTGCAAGAGAACCGCTCAAATGAGCGCGTGCCCGAACGGCGCCTGCATGTCAACGATTTCCCCCATATTCCGGGGGCTGGAGTGCCTGAATGTCCCATTCACCCGAATTTTCCCGACGCATCCCCTTCAATCGGCTGGGATCGGGACTGGAAGAGACGATCGAGGCTTCGCCGACCGAATGCAAGGCGCTGGCGGCGCGCTTTGGAATTCCCGCGATTGAATCCCTGATCTGCCGTTTCCGCCTGACACCGTCCGAGAACCGGAGTGTTCTTGCGGAAGGGCACCTCTCTGCCAGGGTCACACAGGTCTGTGTCATCACGTCCGAAGCTTTCGACGATGTGCTGGCTGAGACCTTCTTCCTGAAATTCATCCCTGCGGCCGATATGCCGGAAGACGAATTCGACATCGATTCCATTGATCTGGATGGTCCGGACGAGGTTCCGCATGATGGCAAGGCCGTCGATATCGGTGAGGCGGCGGCCGAGCAGCTGGCCCTGATGCTGGACCCCTATCCGCGCAAACCCGGCGCCGGTCTGGAAAATGCAGTTGACGTGGCGCCTGCAGAAGGGGAAGAAGGGGCACAGTTGTCTGGCGAGGGGCCGGATGGCCCACGCCGTCCCAATCCGTTTTCGGCGCTTTCAGCGCTGAAAAACGGGGGCAGGAAAGAATAAAAATCCCACGTCTGACTTGCGGGTTGCCCCTGGCTCTGCTAGAGCCCCCCGCCTGAACTCGACGTAATTACGAGACGACGAACAACAGGGCACCGGATGCCGCGGGGAGCGGAGCAGGGGTGCCGACACTGAAGCAGAAAGAGGCATAAAAGCCATGGCCGTCCCTAAAAGAAAGACTACGCCGTCCCGTCGTGGCATGCGTCGCAGCCACCACGCCCTGGGTGTTGAAGCTCATGCAGAGTGCTCGAACTGCGGCGAAATGAAGCGTCCGCACCATGTTTGCAGCCACTGTGGTCATTATGACGGCCGCGAAGTGGTCGCTGCTGGAAACAGCGGCAAGGGCCTGAAGACCGCCGTCCGCGCCTGATCCCTACCTGCGGGTCCGTAGCTTTTAGAGAGCGCGGCCCGCATCTGTGATGCTGTCCGGGAAACTGTCTCAATGACCAAAGCGCCTGTCACGCCCGAACGTGACATCGCGGCCTCCGGGCCTTACGCCCTCGCCGTCGATGCAATGGGTGGTGACAGGGCTCCGGATATTGTCCTCGCCGGACTTGATCTGGCCGCCGACCGGCACCCGAAGGCCCGTATTCTTCTTATCGGAGACGAAGCCCTTCTTAAGCCGGCTCTGGCAAAATATCCCAAAGCTGCCCGTCTGTGTGATATTCGCCATTCTGCGGCAAGTATCCCCATGGACATGAAACCGACTTCGGCGCTGCGCGTCCGGGGATCGTCCATGCGTATGGCCATGGAATCTGTCGCCGCCGGTGAAGCCCGTGGCGTCGTTTCTGCAGGCAACAGTGGAGCGATGCTGGCGCTGGCCAAGATCATCGTCAAAGCCCTTCCGGGAATTTCCCGCCCTGCCATGGTAGCCGTTGAGCCTTCTGCTCGCGGCGATATCGTGATGCTGGATCTCGGGGCGAACATCGCCTGCGATGCCCGGAACCTGGTTGAGTTTGCCATCATGGGCGAGGCTTTCGCGCAGGCAGCTCTTGGTCTTCCGTCCCCCACAATTGGTCTTCTCAATGTCGGTTCGGAAGAACTGAAGGGTGATGAGCGCCTGCGTCAGGCCTCCGAACGGCTGCGTGCCAGTCCGCTGGGCGCCCAGTTCCATGGCTTCGTCGAAGGTCACGACATCACGGCAGGAACCACGGACGTGGTCGTGACGGACGGTTTTACGGGGAATATTGCGCTGAAAACCGGTGAAGGTGCTCTCAAGCTGGCCTTCAGCCTTCTTAAGCGCGTGTTCCAGACCAATGTGCTGACCCGCCTGGGTTATCTTCTGGTCAAGCCCGGCCTCGAACGCATGCGGGAATGGATCGATCCCCGACGCTATAACGGAGCACTGTTTGTCGGTCTGAACGGCATCGTCGTGAAATCACATGGTGGCGCGGACGGTGAGAGCTTTGCCGCTGCTGTTGATGTTGCCATGGATGCTGTCACGCACCATTTGAACGACAAGATCCGTGCCCGTCTGGAGCAGCTGGGAATGGGGGCTGCCGAACCGGCTGTTCCCGTATCTGCCAAGGCCGCCCCTGAACCTGTGAGCTGAAAAGAAATGTCCGATCCCATTCGTGTCCGCCTGACAGGTGTCGGGGGCTATCTGCCGCGCGACGTCATCTCCAATGACGATCTCGCCAGCAAGTATGGTATCGAGACTTCGGACGAATGGATCAGGACTCGCACCGGTATCACCCAGCGGCATATCGTTTCCGGTGACGAAACAACGGCTAGCATGGCGGCGGAAGCTGCGCGGCAGGCTCTTGAGTATGCCGGCGTGGATGCGTCGGACGTGGATGCCGTTCTGGTTGCGACTTCTACCCCGGATCAGGTTTTCCCTGCTGTTGCCGTGCAGGTCCAGGCCCTGCTGGGCATGACGGCAGGGTTTGGCTTCGATATCAGCGCAGCCTGCTCGGGCTTCGTTTATGCTCTGGCGACGGCGCGTGCCCTTGTGCAGTCCGGTCAGGCCGGAAAGGTTCTGGTGATCGGGAGCGAGGTCTTCTCCCGTCTGCTGGACTGGAATGACCGCGCCACCTGCGTTCTCTTTGGAGATGGCGCGGGTGCAGTGCTGCTGGAAGCTGGTGGCGCGGAAGGCGAGGGCATTCTCTCCACCCATCTGCACTCGGATGGTCGCACAGGCGACATTCTTTATGTGGATGGCGCCGTCGGCTGCGCGTCCACGACAAAGCATCTGCGCATGCAGGGGCGGGAAGTCTTCCGTCATGCCGTCGTTAAGCTGTCTCAGGCTGTGGATGAAGCACTGGAAGCCAATGGTCTGACCGGGCAGGACATCCAGTGGATGGTGCCGCATCAGGCCAATCTGCGGATCATTGACGGGATGGCCAAGAAACTTGCACTGCCATCGGATCGGGTGGTTGTGACCGTGGATCGTCATGCCAACACGTCGGCTGCTTCGATTCCGCTGGCCCTGAACGAAGCTGTCCGCGACGGTCGCATCCAGAAGGGTGACCTCGTGCTGATGGAAGCCCTTGGTGGTGGCCTGACCTGGGGCTCCGCGCTGATCCGGATGTAAGTCTGCTCTTTGCCAGAGAGCAGGTTAATGATTGATTCCTTTGACTGTTCTGAACGTCATGATACGCAAGTGTCATGAGCACAGTCACGCGCGCGAATCTTGTTGAGCATCTCTACAGCCGTGTCGGTCTTTCCCGGCACGACTCCTCCATGATTCTCGAAAGCCTTCTGGGTGTGATCTCGGACAGGCTGGAAGCGGGTGAATCCGTGAAGCTCAGTGGATTCGGGACATTTTCTGTTCGTCAGAAGGGAGAGCGTATCGGACGCAATCCCAAGACGGGCGTCGAAGTCCCTATTCTGCCACGGGCCGTGCTGGTGTTCAGACCTTCCCAACTGCTGAGGGACCGCATGAACGGTTCTGAAAATGCCGCAGCGGCCGAGACTTCCTCCCATGACAGATAATTCCGCCACCAACGCCGTCATGGTTTCGTCAGGCGACGAGCTTTCAACCGGTCCCGAGAAGGTCAAAAAGGCACCCGAGGCCTATCGGACCATCAGCGAAGTGGCCGAAGAACTGCACATTCCGCAGCATCGCCTGCGTTCATGGGAAACGATCTATCCGGGCGTAAAGCCGTTCCGTGGCGAAAGCGGACGTCGTTACTATAGTCCCGAGCATATCGAAACCCTCCGGCTGATTTCGGACCTGCTTTATGTGCAGGGTTACAAGGGGCAGGGTGTTCTGCGCGTTCTGCGTGAACGTCGTGCCCAGAAGGCGCGTGCGGGTCAGAAAGCTGTTCCGGAAATTACGTCTGAAACAATGCCCGAAACGGCAGTCGAGCCTGTGGAACCTGCTCATGTTGCTGTTGTCGAGGCGTCCGAAGAGCATGCGGTGCTTGTTACCGAAGAAACGATACCGGCTGTCGTGACTGTGGAGGATGAAGAAACCGTTGCCGCTCCCGTCGTGGATTCTGTGGACGACATTGTTTTTCCGGAACTGCCTCCCTCGGCTCATGACGTCACCGTGACGGAAACAGTTGACGTCACGGCAGAAAATGAGACCCCCGAAGCCGAAGCCGAAGCCGAAGCCGAAGCCGAAGCTGAAGCCGAAGCTCTCGATTCTGATCTCCTGATGATGCTGCGTGACGAAAACGAACAGCTTTTCAATACGCTGGAAAAGACCGAGGCCGAGAACGGTCTTCTGCGCTCGGAACTTCGCGAAATTCTCGAAGAGCTGCAGAATTTGCGAAATCTTCTGCCCGTCTAGTCACAATGCCCCATTGCGGTGATGGCGGGACACTGCTAAACCACCGCCACCGCAGGACGACGGGCAGTAGCGCAGCCTGGTAGCGCACCAGTCTGGGGGACTGGGGGTCGTGGGTTCGAATCCCGCCTGCCCGACCAGTCCTGCGGTAAAATCCCTTCCTTTAAGATCCTGTATCCGGTGCATAGATCCCTTTGCGCGGATTGACCTCTGTCCAGATGGTCCACAGCAGGTGCAGTGCGGCCATGATGGCCGGACCAAGGAACAGGCCCAGCAGACCCCAGGTCTCGGCCCCTCCCAGAATTCCCAGCAGAACCCAGAGAAACGGCATTTTCGTGCTCCCGCCAATCAGGGCAGGGCGGATGAAGTGGTCTGCGATGAAAATTACAACCGACCCGATCGCCATGACGACGATTGCGCCGATCATGCTGCTCTTGGCCAGCAGAAGCAGGGCCACCAGTCCGACTGTTGGCCAGGCGAGGAACGGGATCATCGCGGCTACTGCCGTCACCATTGCAAACAGCAGGGGCTGTGGTGCGCCTGTGGCCATGTAGACGATACCCATGATGGCGCCTTCGCCCAGACCTACCAGAACAAGTCCGGCCAGCGTGCCGTGCACGGACGAAATCATTTGCTTGGCTAGACTCTCGCCCTGTTCACCGAACAGGCGCTGCGATCCGAGCAGGCATTTGCGGATCACGCTGTCTCCGTCCTTGAGCAGGAAGAACAGCGTCAGAAGTGAGAACGCGAACAGCGTTCCCCGGCGGGCAAGCTGTGAGCCAACCTGCTTCGTCATCTGCATGCCATGTCCGACATCCACTGAATGAAGCAGATGAGACAGGCGCTGCGGACTTGTCATGTGGTTCTGCCACCAGTTGGTGGCCTGTGCGGACAGGAAGGGCAGATGCGGCACCCATTCCGGCATCGGAATGCCATTGTTTCGCACGTCATCAATCCATTCGAGCGCACTGCGTGCTTCATCCGCGACCTTCACACCGACCAGTGAGACCGGAACCAGAAAGATCAGCGCGACGGCCAGTGTAAAGAGCAGCGGAAGCCAGTCATTGCGTCCGAAACGCAGTTCCGCCCGACGATAAAGCGGCCAGATCGAAATAGCGAACACACAGCCCCACAGCAGGGCCGGTAGGAAGCCCTTGAGTGTGTAAAGGCCTATCGCCACGAAGAAGAGGGCCAGAAAGCCCCTTGCGCGCCGCTGGATGGTTCCTGTGGAGGCTGAGGCCTCAACCGTAATGGTGTCGGGGGAAGGAGGCGGAGAAAGATCGGTCATGAGAATTCCGGAATGAAAACATGCCTGAACTGTCGTCCTGTGCAGGGAGACCTGCCCCGACGAGAGAAGTCCGGATGAAAAGAGACGCAAACCCTGGGAAACACTGTTCCGTATACGGGAACTATTCCACGGGAACGCTTTCGAATGAAGAGCAGCCAGACTGGATGGCCAGTCCAACGGCCTGCTGGCTGAAACGTTTCTGATAAGCCTGGCGGATGGCTTTCAAATAAGGCTGCAGATTACGGTCTGAGGAGGGGGCCACGATCCACACGATTCGGGATGACTCACGGATTACCCTGTGCCCGGCTGCATCATACCACTGTCCCTGAGCATCAAAGACGGTAAATCCTGCCGGAAAGCGCGGTGTAATCTCGCTGCCCACGAAAGCATGCCAGTCGTCACCATCAATGATGCTGCCATCCGGCCGCGTCAGGCCGAACATCAGCCGGATCTGCACGTCGTCATGGGTCTGGATTTCCCGGCACAGATTGGGTGTGACACTGACCGGCACGATGCAACCGCCGAGCAGCGGAGCCGTGAAGGCCAGCAGAGGCAGTCCCTTTTTCACCGAGGCTGTCCTGCCAAAGCATTCCGAAGAACATCAGCCTCGGCAGGCACGAACAGACCCCGGCGAATGAAGAGATCGATCAGGACAAGATTGACGTTGAACTTGAATGAATCGGTATCCTGCACCAGCGTCATGACGTTCTGAATTGGCATGAGGTGAAAGCTTTCCACTTCGCCGTCTTCCGCGACCGGTACGAACCCCTCTGGCAGAAGCAGATCGTAACAGTGCAGCACATCACGCCGCAGTCCCTCAGGACGCTCCAGCGCATATTCGATCCGGCTGACAGGCCGGGCAGTTGCGGCCAGTTCGGCGGGGATGCCAGCCTCTTCCTGTGCTTCCTTGACGACTGTCGTCTGCGGATCAAGGCCCGCGCTCATACCACCCGCCACCAGATGATCCAGCTTTCCCGGGTCCAGTCGCTTGCTCATGCTGCGTCGGGCCACCCACAGGAAAAGAAGCCCGTCCGCGCGTTCGACCAGCCCGTTCAGATGTACACCCTCGGCTGCCAGTCCCAGAACGGGAATGGCGCCGCGGTCCACCTGTCCCAGCACAAGGCCATTGTCATTACGAACGTCGAAAGCCTCGTCATGGGAGGCATAGAGCCCCATCTCGCAGAGTGTCCGGGAGAGCGGGAACAGCTCCGCACCGACTTTTACTCCGAAACCCTGACTCCGCTGAAGGCCGAGCGTTTCAAGCGCCTGCGCTGTTGCAGGGCTGATCCAGCCGATCTGCTCTGTCCCACAGAAAAACGGGAGACGACCGCCCGGCAGGACCGCGCTGTTGCAGGCCGCGATATGGCGGAGAAAGGGTTCGAGGGCAGGGGATAAGGATTTGTCAGACACAGACCAATATGTCGCATGCAGGCAGTCATTTGCAAAGCATCGCCTGCACTTCCCATAGTCTGCACATGTTCAAGAAAACCGATTCGACCTCTGAAGCGCTTTCCCTGCGGGTTCTGTGGCCCATGATCCGCCCCGAAAAGCTCTGGCCCGACGCCACACGCATCGGTTTTGCACTCATCATTCTTCTGGTGGAGAGCGGCACGGCTGTCGCCACGCCCTGGCTCTTCAGCCGCATGGTCAGCAGCCTGTCACGTCCGGAGACGCTTCTGGTCGTCCCGGTCTGGCTGATCGCCCAGTATGCCGTCATCCGCATCATTTCCGGGCTGGCGACCCCGCTGCGGGAACTGCTCGTCAAACCCGTTGAAACGGATCTCCAGCGTCGTGTCGCCGTTCTCGGCCTGCGTCATCTGCACGACCTAAGCGTCCGCTTTCATTTGGATCGTCAGACGGGTTCGCTGACGCGCACGCTTGACCGTGGCGCCGATGCTGTTGGAACGCTGCTGTCCCTGGCGCTGTTCAACGTCCTGCCCAACGTCATCGAACTCATCATGACGCTGACCGTCATTCTGAAGATCTTTGACTGGCGTTATGTCTGCCTGCTTCTGGTCGCGCTGGGACTGTATTCTGCCGTCTCCTATGTCTTTACCCGCCTGCGGATGACGGCGAGACGTGCACGCAACCGTGCCAGCAACGAGGCCCAGCACCAGCTTGTGGACAGCATCCTGAATTTCGAAACGGTTCGCAGCTTCGCCAACGAACCGCATGAAATCGCCCGTTATGATGCGGCCCGCAGAGATCTCCGTCAGGCTGAGATCAGCCTCCAGCGTTATGTCAGCCTGTCCCAGGTCAGCCGTGGCATCCTGATTGCCGCCACGACAACAACCCTTCTCGCGATGGCTGCCCATGACATCGTGGCGCATCGTCTGGCCGTTGCGCAGTTCGTCCTGATCGGCAGCTATCTGAGCGGCCTTTATTCATCCGTGGGCGCCCTGAACTATGTGAGTGCAGGCTGGCGCAATGCGCGCGTCGATCTGGAAAATTATCTCGAACTGCTCGCCGTCCGCTCCGAAATCACCCATGCCCCCCAGCCGCTGCATCTGCCAGGCAAGCTGTCGGAAGCGGGTGCGGCAGCTGTCGAGTTCAGGCATGTTTCCTTCGGCTACAGCCCGGCCCGGCAGATCCTGTACGATGTCTCCATAAACGTCCCTGCAGGAACCTCTCTGGCCATCGTCGGGCATACGGGCTCGGGTAAATCCACTCTGGGCCGCCTGCTGACCCGTGCCTATGATCCGACGGAAGGTGCGGTCTGCATTGACGGCCATGATCTGCGCGACATTGCGCCGACTGATATCCAAAACATCATCGGCACGGTTCCGCAGGATACGGTGCTCTTCAATTCCAGCATCGGCGAGAATATTGCCTATGGAGATCTGTCTGCGTCACCCGAGGATATTGAAAAAGCGGCCCGCAGCGCCCAGATTGATGCCTTCATTCGGGAGCTTCCGGATGGCTACGAGACTGTTGTGGGGGAGCGGGGGCTCAAGCTCTCCGGTGGCGAGAAGCAGCGCGTGGCGATTGCCCGTGTCATCCTCAAGGACCCACGCATTCTGCTTCTGGACGAAGCCACAAGCGCGCTCGATACCCGCACGGAAGTCGCCATCCAGAAAGAGCTGGCGGTGCTTTCGCAGGCGCGCACAACGATCATCGTGGCCCATCGTCTTTCCACCGTTCAGGATGCCGACCGCATCGTGGCGCTTGACGCGGGACGCGTGGTAGAGCAGGGAAGCCACATGGAACTGCTGTCCGCAGGTGGCCATTATGCCGCAATGTGGGCTGCACAGGCCGGAGAAAGCGTAGTCAGGGGTTGACGAAGGCCCCCACCTTACGTCATAAGCCGCGCCTGATTTACGGAACACGCCGGACCTCGCTGTCCTGCGTCATCCAGCATCGAGGAAAGTACCACCATGTCTCGCCGTTGCCAGATCACGGGCAAGGGCGTGCTGACGGGCAACAACGTCAGCCACGCCAATAACAAGTCCCGCCGTCGTTTTCTCCCGAACCTGCAGGAGACCACGCTGATCTCCGATATTCTCGGTGCTTCGGTGCGTATGCGCCTGTCCACCAACGGTATCCGCACGGTCGAGCACAACGGTGGGCTGGATTCGTTCCTGCTGGGTACGCCGAACCGCAAGCTTCCGACGGAAGCCCAGGTCATCAAGCGCCGTATCCTGCGCGCTCAGGAACGCAAGGCTGCCCAGACCGCCTGAGGAATTTTTGCCGAACTTTAGGTTTGGTCACAAGATTGCTCTTGAAAACCATGGCGGTCTGCGTCATTCAGCCGCCACTGGGATAAATCAGGTTCGGCCCTTTTGCAGGGCCGCAGCGGAGGTGTTTCGGTTCAGGCTGAAACACCTTTCATTGTATTTTGGAGGTTCTCCGTGTCCGAAAGCGTTCAGGAAGCCAAATCGGCTCTCTCGAAGATTCGCAACATCGGTATTACCGCGCATATCGATGCCGGTAAGACCACGACGACCGAGCGTATCCTGTATTACACGGGTGTCTCTCACAAGATCGGTGAGGTCCACGAAGGCAACACCACGACCGACTACATGGCGCAGGAGCGTGAGCGTGGCATCACGATCACCTCGGCTGCCGTGACGTGTGAGTGGAACGACCACCGCATCAACATCATCGACACCCCGGGCCACATCGACTTCAACATCGAAGTCAACCGTTCGCTCCGCGTGCTCGATGGCGCGATCTTCGTGATCGAAGGCGTGGCCGGCGTGCAGCCGCAGTCCGAAACGAACTGGCGCCTCGCTGACCGTTATAACGTTCCGCGCATCATCTTCATCAACAAGCTCGACCGTACCGGTGCGGACTTCTACTACGCCTTCAGCACGCTGAAGGAGAAGCTCGACATCGTTGCAGTGCCGCTGCAGCTCCCGATCGGCGCTGAAGAAAACTTCGTTGGTGTGGTCGATCTGATCGAAATGCGCGCCATTGTGTGGGAAGGCGGCGAACTCGGCGCCAAGTTCCACTACGAAGAGATCCCGGCCGACCTGAAAGAAAAGGCCGAGGAAGCCCGCCAGACGCTGCTCGACACGGCTCTCGCCATGGACGACGCTGCCATGGAAGAGTACTTCGAGAAGGGTGATGTCGACGTCGCAACTCTCAAGAAGTGCATCAAGAAGGGTGCGATCTCCGGCGAATTCCGTCCCGTCATGTGCGGTACGGCCTTCAAGAACAAGGGTGTGCAGCCCCTGCTCGACGCCGTCATCGACTACCTGCCGGCTCCTGACGAAGTCGAAGGCATCCGTATCGCTCCGCCGGAAGACGAAGAAGTTGACGAAAACTTCCTGCCGATCGTTCCGGTTGATCCGGACGGCAAGTTCGCTGGCCTTGCGTTCAAGATCATCTCCGACAAGTACGGCACGCTGACCTTCGTTCGCGTCTATCGTGGCGTCCTGAACTCCGGTGACACCATCCTGAACACGACGAAGGGTCACAAGGAACGCGTTGGCCGCATGTTCCAGATGCATGCCGACAAGCGTCAGGAAGTGAAGTCCGTTGGTGCCGGTGACATCGCCGCATTCGTGGGCCTCAAGGACACCGTCACGGGTGACACGCTTGCCGATGCTTCCGATCCGGTGGTTCTGGAGCGCATGCAGTTCCCGGTCCCGGTCATCGACATCTCCGTCGAGCCGAAGACCAAGGACGCCGTCGAGAAGATGACGCTGGCTCTGCAGAAGCTGACGGCTGAAGATCCGTCCCTGCATCTGAAGACCGATCAGGAAACGGGTCAGACCATCCTGTCCGGCATGGGCGAGCTTCACCTGGACATCATTGTTGACCGTCTGCGTCGTGAATATGGCGTCGATGCCAACATCGGTGCGCCGCAGGTGGCCTATCGTGAGACGATCACGAAGCCGCATGTCGAGACCTACACCCACAAGAAGCAGTCGGGTGGTTCGGGTCAGTTCGCTGAAGTCAAGATCGAGTTCGCTCCGTCTGACAAGCCGGACGAGATCATCTTCACGAACAAGGTCGTCGGCGGTACGGTTCCGAAGGAATACATCCCGGCAGTCGAAAAGGGCATCCGCATGCAGAGCACCACGGGTGTTCTCGCCGGCTTCCCGACCGTGGACTTCCAGTTCACGCTGCTTGACGGTAAGTACCATGACGTTGACTCGTCGGCTCTGGCCTTCGAAATCGCCGCCAAGGCCTGCTTCCGTGAAGGCATGAAGAACGCCGGTCCGGTGATCCTCGAGCCGATCATGGACGTGGAAATCACGACGCCGAACGATCACGTCGGTGACGTCGTGGGCGATCTTAACCGTCGCCGCGGCATCATCCAGAGCCAGGAGACTTCCGGCTCGACCGTCATGATCCGTGCACAGGTGCCGCTGAAGGAAATGTTCGGCTACATCTCGCACCTGCGTTCTGCAACGAAGGGTCGTGCATCCTTCACCATGCAGTTCCACCACTACGATCCGGTGCCGCGTAACGTGGCCGACGAAATCATCGCGAAGTCCGCCTGATTTCTTCACTCCGGTGAAACATCAGACCCCGCCAGAGCGATCTGGCGGGGTTTTTTGTGTTCTACTTTGCGACGGGAGAACTTATGCCCGAGACGCAGACATCAGCCATTGCCATCCTGCCCGTAAACGATATCCCGCAGGCGGAGCAGTTTTTCGCTCTCCTGGGCTTTTTCGCCCAAAATAAGGGTGTTGCCGAATACCGGATTTTGCACAGTCAGGACGGTGCAGAGCTTCATCTGACACAGGCCGTCCCGGGGTGGGTTGAAGCGGGGCGCAATCCGTTCGGGCTTTACTTCCGCCGACCTGATGTGGATGCACTGGCTCACGTCTTTGCGGGTCAGATTATCGAAAAGGAAGGACCATCCCTCAAGCCTTGGGGGATGTATGAGTTCGCGGTCAACGGACCCGACGGCGTGCTTGTCCGGATTGGCTGGCCAGCTCGGGCGTAACACCGGAAATGAAAAAAGCGGCGGAAGATTTCTCTTCCTCCGCCTTTCATGATGTCTGTTCTGATCGCGCTACGGATCAGTGCAGGTTATCTGTTCGGCGGATGAAAGCCGCGACATTATCGTGCAACTGCTGCAGCGTGTTCGGGTCCACATAGACCATGTGACCGGACGTGTACTGCGCATATTCGATGTTTTTCTGCAGGCTCTTTGCCATTGGCAGATGCTTCATTTCATACACACCCTCGAAATAGGGTGTTGCCAGATCGTAATAGCCGGCATTGAGCATGACATGCAGGTTCGGGTTGGTCTTCATCGCCATAGCCAGATCGGTCATGACGTTCGGTTCGCCTTCAGGCTGATATCCGTGACCGGGCTGATGATGGTGGCTGTTCCAGTGCCCCTGGCTGTTATAGAGGCGATAATCCTCGTCCGTGCCGTATTTGAGTGTGTTACGGACATAGTCGTTGAAGACTGTGACATAGGCCGAGCTGATGGCGCTGGACTGCGGATCGTAATCCACTTCCTGGCTCATCGGGTCGATTGTCGGGCTTGAATAGCGCGTGTCCAGACGGCCCGTTGCCATGCCGGTCTTTGCCTGGAGTTGTTGTTCGAACTCGCCGCCGTTGACGCGCAGATCAGCGCGCAGGATGTAATCGACCGGCAGACCCGTATAATCATGCAGTTTTGCCGCAATGGTCTGACGCTGGTCGTTCGGCAGGTCCGCACCCTGACGCAGGGCCAGCGTGTAGTCGGTCATCGCAAAATGCTCGACTTCATGCAGGAAGGCTTTCAGGTCTGGATGCTCTGCCGGCAGGCAGTGATGATACCAAGCCGTTGCAGCATAGGTCGGCAGGGCCAGCACATACGGATCGTCCACGCCTGCATTGAATTGCGGGCTGTCATCGCTGTTGTCGTAATTCAGGATCTGCGACAGCAGGATCACGCCGTTGAAGTCGATGTTCTCGTCTTGTTCGAGATCGTTGATGACCACGGCCGAGCGCATCGTGCCGTAGCTCTCGCCGAACAGGTATTTCGGCGAATTGTAGCGGTGATACTTGGCCAGGAACTTCGAGATGAAGTGCGTGAAGGCCTCGCCGTCACCATCGACGCCCAGAAACTCCTTTGCCGCATCCTTGCCGGCGATCCGCGAGAAGCCCGTGCCTGGCGCATCGATGAAGACGACGTCCGAGACGTCCAGCAGGGACTGCGGGTTGTTGATGAGCGCGTAAGGGGCCGCTGGCAGATGCGTGTCCCCTGGTGTGTTTACGCGACGGGGGCCGAACGTGCCCATGTGCACCCAGACAGAAGCCGATCCCGGTCCACCGTTATAGAGGAAAGTGATCGGGCGCTTTTCGGCAGGAACGCCTTCCTTGAAATAGGCAGTGTAGAACATGGAGGCGACCGGTGCAGTCTTGCTGTCGTCATCCTTGCCGGCATCAAGCCTGGTACCGCGTTTGGCCAGAACATCACCGGAATCATTATAGTCGGCGCCGTGAACCAGAATGGTGCCCGCCACGGCCCGATAGGGAATGGTGGCACCATTTACTGTTACTGTTCCGTTTGTCACGCTGTCAGCATCGGGCGCCGGTGTGGCAGGACCTGCCGCCAGAGCAGGCACAGCCATCATGGCTGCACCCAGAAGAAGGGCCTTGCGAAGCATGCAGAGGAACTTTCGTTAGGGTTTGTTACGTGTGCTTTCTAAACGCACGCGACGATCCCAAACAAGAGTTCCAGCCGCGTATCATTCCTCAGCCGAATGCCCGGTTGGCATGCATGATGGCAACGCCGACCTCGCGCAGCAGGGCAAAACAGCGCGACAGGGGCTCGAAGATTTCCTCATGCTCACGTGCGAAACCTGCGGCTTCGGCAGCGTCCCCCGGCTCTCCGAAATCGAGATTTGCAACGCTGGGAGCCGTGATCGGGAACAGATCTTCCAGCAGATGCAGTGCACGTGGCACATCCAGACACAGGATCAGGTTCGTGATCGCTTCCCGCGTCAGGCTGTTGCGGGGACCGAAATAGGGGATGCGCGTCGACAGCTCCCACAGCCGGTCGATCAGGGCAAAGCGGATAGCATGGAGAAGCTTCTCGCGCACTTCCATCCGGGGTGCATCCGGCCATGCTGCACGTAGGGCGATGTGGTCGGCCTGGATGCGACGGAACATCGCCGGACCGCTGGCCCAGAACCGCAGCAGCTCCAGACCGTGCGAAATGCACAGCAGGCTCTGACGTTCTTCATCGCTCTGCGCCTTTGCGGCACGATCCAGCCAGGTTCCCGGATCAAGCTGGTGGATGGTGGTCCGAAGGACATCCAGATCGGAATGGGCCAGCGCCTGACGGGCGAAATCCATGGCTTCGCGGAAGCGCGAGGAGTCCGTGGCGAAGTGTTCGAACGTCTCGGGATGCCGTTGTGCCGCATTTCCGAGGCCGTGCAGCACATTCGCCCACCAGCCGAGCTGCTGGAGAATTGCGTTATTGGGAATAGCTCGGAGCTGCCCCGGATGCGTGATTCGTGTGACGGTCGCCGCATCGGACTGGCGGGCAGAGGGGCGCGAGCCCGTCTTGTCGATCAGGGCGGGGCCAAATGCGCTTAGCAGCGCCGCATAGCCCGGATCATCCACAAGCGCACCCATGTCGAGCGCGATGGTGGAGAAGAAATCCGACGCGAAGTCAGGCCGCTCATAGACCGGGTCCTGTGTGTCCTGCGGGATTTCGGCTGTATGTTCCGCCAGGGTTGCGATCGTGGAAGCCGCAAGCGCCTTGGTACCGAACAGCGTGTAGCCGTCGCCACCCTGAAACGCTGTTTCAACGCGGCAGCCGATCCCGGCGTCCCGCATGGCAAGACGTGTACGGGCAGGAGAGAAATAATCCAGACGCTGACGCAGGCTGAACGGATGTGCGCCGCGTCCGATGCTTTCGCCATGCGTGTCGAACAGGGTCAGGGAGACGTCCTCGAGGCCATGCTCGGCCAGCAGGGACAGGGTCCGCATCCGCAGGCGCTCGACCAGATTGGTCGCTGCGAGCTGGCCGACATAACGTCCCGAGTCGGAATAACCGAACTGGAGCGACAGTCGTCCGTTCGCCCGCAGGTAGTCACGCCAGTGGTTGGAGCGAAAGGCCTCTTCAAGAATGGTCTCGCCGTTTTCGAGCGCGCTTTCGGTCTCAAAGAGCGGCGAAATCTCGATCTGATGGTCCTCGATCCCGAACAGACGCGCCAGCCAAAGGGTGGCCAGCAGCGTATAGCCGCTTTCTGTCTCGGCAATGAGGAAGCGGATGGGCGATCCTGTGTCGATGTGCTTGAGGATCTGCGCCATCGTCATCATCAGCCGTGCGGCAGAGGCAGGCTCGACCAGCAGGGAGCCGAAATCCACGGCCCGCGGCTTCAGGTTTGACAGCGCCTCGTCGATCTTGGCCAGCAGAACGCGCCGCCGTGAAGGCAGAGCAGGATCATCGGTCAGGCCCAGACGGGTGCGGGCAACGTTGTAGATCTGTGCGGCATTCAGCCGCGTATGGATGCGCGCAATCCCGAGGCCATGGTTCATGAACCCGGCACGGATGGTCCGCAGCTGCAGTTTGGCCTCATCATTGAGCCTGACCGCGGCATCCTGGAACAGCGGCAGAAGTTCGGAAGCGTCGAGCAGGGCCTTCTCGCGGAAAGCGATCAGCGTCTGCGCGAAATCCTTGATGATTTCCGGAGCTGCATCCTTGCCGGTCGGGCAGGCGGCATGCTGCGTCTTGACCGCCTCGATCGCCCGGCGTGCGCGCATGGCGAGCGCACTGTCCTGCAGGCCCAGCTGTTCCAGTCCGTCCGTCAGGCGATGGAGTTGCGAGAATTTCAGCTCAAGCCGGATGCGCAGCGTATCCCACCACCCGATGTCATTACGCCCGTCAGTATCAAACCCGACCCAGCTTGCCAGAATGACGGGAGAGGGATCGACCTGACCAGCTTCACCGGACCAGCGCTCAGCCATCTCGCCGAGCAGCGCCTGCGTCAGATCATCCAGAGCGTCCCGTCCCCGCAGGATAGCCGCCAGTGCCAGAGCCTGCTCCTGCGCCAGAGTCGGCGGTGCAGGACGGCGATGCGTCTTCAGGCACGGTACCGGCAGTTCCGGATTTTCGGCACGATGCGTGAGAATGTCGTAGACACCATCGGCGAGTGCAAAAGTGGGGTGGGCTGTAAAAACCGCCGCAATTTTGGGGACGGTCAGCGACGTCGCATCCGGGGCCTGCTCGACAAGGCGTTTCGCCACGGCTTCCAGACGGCTCTGCGGATCAGTCGTATCAAGCCCGACATAAGAGCGCAGATGCGCGGCCCGCTCTACGAAATGTTCGTCACGCAGGGCGCGGACGACATTCTCGATCTCGGTCAGCTGCGTCCTGTCTTCACTTGCATCATCGGCAGACAAACCCTGTCCGATGGATGCAATCAGGTCTGCGAGGCCATCGCGCTCATGGAGAAGCCGTGACGTCATGGCGTCAATACGGTCATGGAGGGACGGATCGAGCCGGGAGGCGCAGTCAGACATCGGGAGCAGTCTCGCTTTCTGCGAAAAAAGAAAGTGGAACGAAAACGGGCCGCAATACTTTTCACGCCCAGCCGGAGAGCGCAACCATGCTCTGGGCGCGACAGCCCGTCAGGATAATGCTATCGGTGCGATCATGCACGCGGACACGTCCTCTCCCGTTTCCCGAAAATCCGGCCTTGCAGGTCTGTCCCCCCGATTCATGGCGGGCGGTCTGCTTGTCGGCATGGGCGTGCTTGCTGCGGGTACGACGCTGGCGGCAGCCCGTCATATCGGCGATGGCAGTCTGGCGTTTGGTCTGCTGCGCGCCGGGTCGCGGGCAGGGGTGGTCGGTGGTCTGGCCGACTGGTTCGCTGTCACGGCGCTGTTTCGCCATCCCATGGGGCTTCCCATTCCTCATACTGCCATCCTGCCGCGCCAGAAGGAACGCCTTGGGCAGGCGCTGGGCCGCTTCATTTCGGGGCAGTTCTTTACCGAAGAGGATGTGCGACGGGCGCTGTCGAAAATCGATCTTTCCGGGCTGATTGCCGATATGCTGAGTGAGCCGGCCACGCGCCAGACGCTCGTCACCAGCATGCGCTCCGCCATTCCCCTGATGTTCGATCGCATGGAAGACGGGCGCGCCAAGGCTGCCATTTCGCGTGCTATTCCGGTTCTGCTGAATGGCGAGGAAATGGCGCCACTCGTCTCGCGTGGCATGCGCGCCATGGTGGACAGCGAGATGCATCAGGAAGTCCTGTCCTTCCTGCTCGAGCGCATCAAGACGACCGTGACCTCCCGGGAGTCCGATCTGCGTCATTTCGTGGAAGAGCGCGTCCGAGAGCAGGGCGGGCGCTTCTTGGGTTGGGCTATTGGTGGTTCCGTCGCCAGCCGCGTCCTCATGGCGCTTCATGCCGAGTTCGAGCGGGTCGATCCGATGGACTCGGATCTGCGACACGGTTTTACCACCTGGGTCCGTGGTGAGATCGACCGCATCGAAAACGATCCCGCGCGTCGCAAGGACATGGCCGATACGATCACCTCCGTGCTGACCCATACCAGCCTCAAGGGCTGGAGTTCGGAGCTGTGGGACCGTCTGCGCCGTATGGTGGAAGAGGACAGCGGACGCGAAGATGGGTGGAGCGCCACCGTCATTGATGCGGCCATTGTCCAGCTTGCCAGTGCCCTGCGTTCCAATGCGTCCCTGCGTCTGAAGGTCAATCAGGCTGTTGAAAGCACTGTCCAGCGGATCCTGCCGGGCCTGCGCGAGAAGCTTTCAGGCTTCATTGCGGCCGTTATGGCGGGCTGGGACGGAACTGACCTGGCCAACCGCTTGGAGTCGCGTGTCGGGCGTGACCTCGCCTATATCCGCATAAATGGCACAGTCGTCGGATTTCTTGCCGGAGCGGCGCTCGACGGCGTTTCCCGGCTGTTTTTTGGTGTGTAACATTCCATGTCTGACGATGGGTCAGACACAGAAGTCTTGACCTTTGCTCTGGTATGGGCCATTTGGAACAAATCAGGACTTAGCAAGTCTTGAATTAGAACAAGATGTGAGTGTGCAAGCGATGCTGAGGCTGTCAAAACTGGCCGATTACGCCACCGTCCTTCTGGTCCATCTCGGTCGTCATGAAGGACTGGCAACAGCAGCAGCCCTTGCGGTAGAAACCGGCGTTCCCGAACCCACAGTTGCCAAGCTCCTCAAGGGACTGGCCTCCAATGGTCTGGTTCTGTCCCACCGTGGTGCAAGAGGTGGATACCGTCTTGCCGGCGAGCTTGAAAAAGTTACCGTGGCGGCCGTTATCGCTGCTGTGGACGGGCCGATTGCCATCACCGCCTGTTGTGACGGACGCGAGTGCGAGCATAGCTCGCTCTGTGGCCTGTCCGGGCAGTGGGACGTCGTGAATGACGCCATTCTCAACACACTTAACAGCATCACACTGGCGGATATGGGCCGTCATGCGGAGCGCCTGCCAAAGCGTGGCCCCGCAACCGCACCTGTCGCCCCCGTTGGAGCGGAGACCTCCTCCGTGACCGACGCGGTCAGTTAAGGACACATACCATGCCAGCCGTGACGGAAACGCGCGAGACAGTCGAAAAACTCGCGAAATCCAGCTACGAATGGGGTTTTGAAACCGATATCGAGATGGATATCGCGCCCAAGGGCCTCAACGAAGAGACGGTGCGCCTGATCTCCGAGCGCAAGGGCGAGCCGCAGTGGATGCTGGACTGGCGTCTGAAGGCTTTCCGCGCATGGCTGGAAATGGAAGAGCCGACCTGGGCCCATCTCCATCATCCGCCGATTGATTATCAGGACGCGCATTACTTCGCGCAGCCCAAGAAAAAGCCCGGCCCAAAAAGCCTCGACGAAGTCGATCCCGAGCTGCTTAAAACCTATGCCAAGCTGGGTATTCCCCTGCATGAGCAGGCTTTGCTTGCGGGTGTCGAAGGTGCCGAGGAGCGTCTCCCCGTCGCCGTGGATGCCGTTTTTGACAGCGTGTCCGTCGCGACGACATTCCGCAAGACGCTTGCCGAAGCCGGTGTGATCTTCTGCCCGATTTCCGATGCCATTCGTGAATATCCCGAGCTGGTCCGGAAGTATCTGGGCACTGTCGTCCCGGCCGGAGACAATTTCTTTGCGGCGCTGAATTCTGCCGTCTTTACCGATGGCTCGTTCGTCTACATCCCTGAAGGTGTGCGTTGCCCGATGGAACTGTCCACCTATTTCCGCATCAATGCGCGCAATACGGGACAGTTCGAGCGTACGCTCATCATTGCGGAGGACCGCGCCACCGTCTCTTATCTGGAAGGCTGCACGGCGCCACAGCGTGATGAAAACCAGCTTCATGCGGCCGTGGTCGAGCTGATCGCGATGGAAGACGCCTCGATCAAGTATTCTACCGTCCAGAACTGGTATCCGGGCGATGATGAAGGCCGTGGCGGCATCTACAATTTCGTCACCAAGCGTGGCATCTGCCGGGGGGCGCGCTCCAAGATTTCCTGGACGCAGGTCGAAACCGGGTCTGCCATTACCTGGAAATATCCGTCCTGCGTGCTGGCCGGTGAGGGATCGGTTGGTGAGTTCTATTCGGTTGCAGTGACCAATAATCACCAGCAGGCTGATACGGGCACGAAGATGATCCATCTGGCGCCGAACACGCGCTCGACGATCATCGCCAAGACCATCTCCGCCGGGCATTCCGACAGCACCTATCGCGGTCTGGTCCGCATGCAGCCAAAGGCGCGTAATGCACGCAATTTCACGCAGTGCGACAGTCTCCTGATCGGCGATCAGTGTGGTGCGCATACGGTGCCTTACATCGAAAGCCGCAACATGACGGCGCGCGTGGAGCATGAAGCGACTACGTCCAAAATCTCCGAAGACCAGCTCTTCTACTGCCGTTCGCGTGGGCTTTCGGAAGAAGATGCAGTCGGTCTGATCGTCAATGGTTTCTGCCGCGAGGTGCTCAAGGAGCTCCCGATGGAATTCGCGGTCGAGGCGCAGAAGCTTCTGCAGATCAGCCTCGAAGGAAGTGTGGGTTAATATGAGCGATTTTCTGAAAATTCAGGGTCTTCAGGCCCGCATCGACGCCGACGGTACGCCCAAGGACATCCTAAAGGGGCTCGATCTCGAGGTCCCCAAGGGCGAAATCCATGCCATCATGGGACCGAACGGTTCGGGTAAATCCACGCTGTCCTACGTGCTCGCCGGTCGTGACGACTACGAAGTTACGGGCGGTTCCGCCACGTTCAAGGGGCAGGACCTGCTGGCGCTTGAGCCTGAAGAGCGTGCTGCGCTTGGTCTGTTCCTGGCGTTCCAGTCTCCGGTCGAACTGCCAGGTGTGAACAACGCGAACTTCCTGCGCACGGCCGTCAACGCCGTTCGCCGGGCGCGCGGTGAAGCCGAACTGGATGCCGTGGCCTTCCTCAAGGCTGTCCGTGCCGAGACCAAGCATCTGTCCATGTCCGACGATATGCTCAAACGTGCGGTCAACGTTGGCTTCTCGGGCGGTGAGAAGAAGCGCAACGAAGTGCTCCAGATGCGTCTGCTCCAGCCGTCTTTTGCCATTCTTGACGAAACGGATAGCGGTCTGGACATCGATGCCCTGCGTATCGTGGCTGAAGGCGTGAACTCCCTGCGCAGCCCGGATTTCTCGGCTCTGGTCATCACTCATCACCAGCGTCTGCTCGATTACATCGTGCCGGATCGCGTGCATGTCATGGCGCATGGTCGCATCATCCACAGCGGCGGCCCCGATATTGCCAAGACGCTTGAGAAGCAGGGTTATACCCAGTTCCTCGAGGCGGCAGCGTGAGCGGAGCCCCAACCGTGACGCAGAACGCTGCTCCGGCTCTGGAGGCGTTCATTGCGCGTTCCGCTGGTCAGGGCGCCGTGCTGGCTGAGACGGGTCTGCCGACGCGCCGCGTTGAAGCCTGGCGTTATACGCCGCTGCGTTCAATCGCGGATACGGCGTGGCAGAAGGCTGCACCCCTGACGACCGAAACCGTCACTGCGCTGCTGGCCCGTCTGGTTCTGCCAGAAACGGGCGCCCGCGTGGTTTATGGCAACGGCCAGCTTATGGACGCGTTGTCGGCTCTTCCGGAAGCAGTTCGGCAGGCTTTGGAAAATGTCTCTCCGCTCAAGGGACTGTTTTCCGCGACGCTGAATACGGCGCTTGGTGAAAGAGGTCTCGACATTTGTGTTCCCGCTGGAACGGATGCGGGTCTGCTGACGCTCGTCAGCCTGTCCGACGGGCAAGACGTTTCGACGCATCTTCAGCACCGCATCGTGCTGGAAGACGGCGCGTCCCTGACACTGTATGATGTCAGCGCAGGTGAGGGACGTTATATCGCCAATCCGCGTTTTGATATCGTCGTGGGTAAGGGGGCGACCCTGCGTCACGTCAAGGTGCAGCGCGAGAGCCTGACCGGTACACACCTCGCCATCGTTTCGGCCGATGTGGCGGAGAGGGGCGAATATGACAGCTTTACCCTGAACCAGGGCAGCAGCCTTGCGCGTCACGAAGCTGTCGTGACACTGGGCGCCCCTCATGCCATGGCACATGTGAATGGTGTGCAGATCGTCGATGGGCAGCGCCTGAACGACCTGACGTCCATGATCCATCATGCTGCCCCCGACGGCAGCTCGCGCCAGACCGTCAAAACGGTTCTGTCCGACGCCGGGCAGGGTGTTTTCCAGGGCAAGATCCTCGTTGATCGCGTGGCCCAGAAAACTGACGGCTACCAGATGAATCAGGCGCTGCTGCTGTCCGAGCGGGCGCAGATCAACAGCAAGCCTGAGCTGGAGATCTACGCGGATGACGTCAAGTGCAGTCATGGCGCCACTGTCGGCGCGCTTGATGACGAGCAGCTCTTCTATCTGCGTTCCCGCGGTATTCCGGAAGCAGAGGCGCGGGACATACTGGTTCGTGCCTTCCTGATCGATGCGCTGGATCTCGTTGCCGATGAAGGTCTGCGTGATCTGCTGTTGCGGAGCATGACGTCATGACCGTCGCTGACAGCCGTACCGGGATGGATCTGTCGGAAATCCGCGCCCATTTTCCGATCCTGAACGAAACCGTTCATGGTCGGCCTTTGGTCTTTCTCGACAGCGCGGCCTCGTCCCAGAAGCCGGATGTCGTGATCGAGGCCATGCGGGATGCGGCGTATCACCAGTATGCCAATATCCATCGTGGCCTGCACTGGATGAGCGAGCGCACGACGGAAGCCTATGAGCGCGCCCGTCATGACGTGGCCCGTCTTCTGAATGCGCCCGGTCATCGGGAAATTGTCTTCACCCGTAACAGCACCGAGGCCATCAACTTGGTGGCCCATAGCTTTGGCAGCATGCTGAAGCCGGGGCAGGCAGTTCTGATTTCCGAACTTGAGCATCATGCCAATATCGTGCCCTGGCTCATGCTGCGGGATCGTGCCGGGATCGAACTTCGTGTCGCTCCCATCAATGACGCCGGCGATATCGATCTGGACGCTTATGAAGCGCTTCTGTCCGATGGCAAGGTGGCGCTTGTTGCCGTCACGCACATGTCCAATGTGCTGGGAACGATCACGCCGGCCCGGAAACTGACGGAAATCGCCCACGCTTACGGTGCGCGCATCCTGCTGGATGGGTCTCAGTCGGTGGTTCACCGCAAGATTGACGTGCAGGCCATCGGAGCGGATTTCTTCACTTTCACCGGTCACAAGCTCTACGGTCCCACAGGGATTGGGGCGCTCTGGGGGAAGATGGAGCTTCTGGACATCATGCCGCCTTTCATGGGCGGTGGGGACATGATCCAGAACGTGTCCTTCGAGCGTGCCACCTGGGCCCATGTTCCGCACAAGTTCGAGGCCGGTACGCCCGCCATTCTGGAGACGATCGGTCTTGGGGCGGCTGTCCGCTTTGTGGAAGAGATCGGCTATGACGCCATCTCGCGCCATGAAGCTGAGCTGACCGCTTATGCTCTGGAAAAGATGCGCGGGATTAATAGCCTGCGCATTCTGGGCGAGCCGGAAGAGCGCGGGGGCGTGATCTCCTTCGTTATGGATGGTGCGCATCCGCACGATCTGTCCACGCTGCTGGATCAGCTTGGAATTGCCATCCGCGCCGGGCAGCATTGTGCCGAACCTCTGGTGCGTCGTCTTGGCGTTCATGCCACCGCGCGTGCCAGTTTTGGCATTTACACCACGACTGAAGAGATCGATGCGCTGATCGAAGGCCTTGAACGGGCCCGGATGATGCTCACATGAGTGAAGCCATGACCGATATCACAACCAGTGAAGACACAGCTGCTGTCCCTGCAACAGGGACGGCGCCCGATCAGGAAGCGGTCATCGCGGCCATTGCGACGGTGTATGACCCGGAAATCCCGGTCAATATCTATGAGCTTGGCCTGATCTACGCGATCGACCTGCATGATGACGGTCGCGTGCATATCGAGATGACGCTGACGGCACCTAACTGCCCCAGTGCGCAGGAACTGCCGGAGATGGTGCGCGATGCTGTTTCGCATGTTCCGGGTGTTACCCAGGCGACGGTGGAGATCGTCTGGGATCCGCCTTGGGACATGAGCCGCATGAGCGACGATGCCCGTCTTGCCCTCAACATGTTCTGATCCGGAAAAAACCTTCATGTCCGACGTCGCAACGCGCCGCCCGCTGCCCGCCCTCATGACCCTGTCCGATCAGGCAGCCAAGCGCCTGAAAGCTCTTTACGCCGGCTCCCATCAGGGCCAGCTCCTGCGCATCAGCGTGGGAACACGCGGGTGCTCGGGACTGTCCTACGAAATGAACTTCGTGACGGCTCCGCAGCCGACAGATGAACGGGTCGAGGATCAGGATGTGACCCTGCTGGTGGATCGCAAGGCCACCCTGTTCCTGACCGGGACTGTTATGGATTACGAGGTCAAGGACCTCGAATCTGGTTTTACGTTCAGGAATCCGAACGAGAAAGGTCGCTGCGGCTGCGGCGAGAGTTTTCACGTCTGATCCGCTTCACGTCCCGTGACAGCACAACCACGGCCTCGACTTCCGTGGACCACAGAAACTGGTCCACGATCGTCAGGCCGATGACAGAAAAGCCTGCGTTCCACAGAGCCTTGCCGTCTTTTTCAAGCGCGGCTGGATTACAGCTTACATAAACGATGTCCGGCACGGCCGATTTGGCCAGAGGCATCGTCTGCGCGCCGGCACCCGCATAAGGTGGATCGAGAACCACGGCGCGTGTTGATTTCAGATCATGCGGCAGAAGCGGCTGGCGCCCCAGATCCCGATGAAATCCATCAACGCGGCGTCCACCGGAGGCAGCCTTCAGGCAGTTCGCGGCCGCCAGATTGCCTTCATAGGCCATAACCCGGCCTTTTTCGGACATCGGAAAGGTCAGCGTGCCACATCCGGCAAACAGTTCGACCGTCACGTCCTTTTTGTTGAGTGACGGCAATCCGTCCACAACAGCGGTGACAATGGCCTTCTCGGCATCTGCCGTCGCCTGAAGAAAGGCGGAAGGGGGCGGGGAGACGGTCACGCCACCGAAATCCTCCCGGACAGCTCCGGACTGGGCGACCGTTTCAATGCCCAGATCCTTCGGATCCTGCCAGGAAATCCGCGACAGGTTATGCTCGCGGGCAAACGCTGCCAGCTTGAGGCGGTCGGCACTCGTCAGGGGAGCCGGGGTCTGAAGCGTCAGATCAGGTCCGCTGTCGAGCAGGTTGACCATCAGGCTTCCACGCCCCGTCAGTGCGCCAAGGCTTCCCAGAACCTCACGCAGAGGCTGCAGAAGCGCAAAAAGATCGGGATGCAGGACGTGACATTCCGTCATGTCCACCGGATCACCATTCCGGCGATGCAGTCCGATCACCACACCGCCCGGAACGCGCTGGACTGCAAAGTCCATGCGTCGCCGCGTCAGTGGCTTCGTCTGGTACAGCGTAGCAGGCGGAAGATCCGTAAATCCGGCCGCCGTCAGGGCGCGCATGACGCGCTGGGCCTTCCAGTCCAGCAGAGCCGGAAGGGAAAGATGCTGCAATGCACAGCCTCCGCACTCACCAAACAGGCTGCACGGAGGCGTCACACGCTCAGGGGAAGGGTGAACGATTTCGATCAGTTCAGGATGGCCGGGAACAAGGCGGACCCGAACGTCTTCACCGGGCAATGCACCCGGAATGAAAACGCTCTGACCATCAACATGCGCAACGCCGTCGCCTGCTGCACCCAGTCCTTCAATCCGGAGTTCTGCAACTCCGGTCAGGGTCTCATTCATTACCGTAATGGCGCCCATCATGCTGAACAGGAGCGGCAGGATCGGTGCTGGCGGAAACCGTCACTTTCCTGCGGCGTGGGACCAGCATGAACGCAGGCGTGTCACCGCCAAAGCCGGTCTTCGGTCCATCGTTCTCGAAAGCGGGGGCCAGTTCAACCGAACGGTGGCTGACAGGTGCCTCGACTACGGCAACCGAAGCCACCTGCACGGTCTCATGCTCCTCGCGATCTCCACGGTTGCGCTTGCGGCCACCACGGCGACGCTTGCGTCCCCGCTGCTCTCCGTCTTCCGCGGGCTCCTGCGATGCAGCAGGAGCAGCTTCCGTCGGACGGCGCTCACCTTCTTCCGGAGCCCAGTCCACGGTCGTGATGCCTTCAAGGGCCGGACGTGCAATGACCTTGCCTGTCAGGGCTTCAATGGCTTCGAGCAGCTTGCGGTCACGTGGCGTGGCCAGACTGAAGGCATGACCTTCCTTGCCCGCGCGGCCGGTGCGTCCGATGCGATGGACGTAGTCCTCGGCGTTGAACGGCAGATCGTAATTGAAGACATGCGACAGGCCGCCGATATCGATTCCGCGTGCTGCCACGTCCGAGCATACGAGGAATTTGAGTTCCCCGGACCGGAAACGCTCCAGCGTCGAGAAGCGAAGCGACTGCGCCAGATCCCCGTGAAGATGGCCAGCCTCGATTCCGTGCTTCGTCAGATACTGCTGGATCATGTCCACATCGCGCTTGCGATTGCAGAATATGATCGCGCTCTGGACGTTCTCGCGACGCAGCAGCTTCTTGAGAGTGCGACGCTTTTCGTCTTCCGGCACGATGACGAGTGCTTCTTCAATCGTCGTTGCCACTGAGGACTGACGGGAGACCGTGATTTCAACCGGATGCCTGAGGAAGGCATCAGCCAGACGGCGGATTTCCGGCGCCATCGTGGCGGAGAAAAACAGCGTCTGACGATGGGCGGGCAGGAGGCCCACGATCTTTTCGATATCCGGAATGAAGCCCATGTCCAGCATGCGGTCGGCTTCGTCGATCACGAGCGTACTGGTCTGCGTGAGCAGCAGGCCACCACGTCCGAACAGATCCAACAGGCGGCCCGGAGTCGCAATCAGGACATCCACGCCACGGTTCAGCACGTCGCGCTGTTCGGCCATGCTCTCGCCACCGATCAGCAGCGCATGGGTCAGACGCAGATATTTGCCGTAAAGCTTGAAGTTCTCGGCAACCTGCAGCGCCAGTTCGCGCGTCGGCTCCAGGATCAGCGAGCGCGGCATCCGTGCGCGGGCGCGGGAGCCGGCCAGCTTCTGGAGCATTGGCAGCGTGAAGGATGCCGTCTTGCCGGTTCCGGTCTGGGCGACGCCCAGAACGTCATGGCCCTTCAGGACTTCGGGAATGGCCTGGGCCTGAATGGGAGTGGGGTGTTCGTAACCCAGCTCCTCGATGGCGCGCATGATCGGCTCGCCCAACCCAAGATCGGCAAAACGCGGCTTGTCGGAAGCGTCTTCGGCTTCAACAACGGCCACGGTTTCGACCACGGCTGGTGTCTCAACCGTCTCTTCAACGATTGCAACAGGTTCTTCTGCGGCTGGTTTGGCGCGGCGGCGACGTGAAGGAGCCTTTTCTTTTTTGGCTGGCTCAGCCTGAACGACAGGCGTTTCTTCCGCGACAGGGGCGGCAGGTTCTTCGACCGGAACAGCCGTCTTACGACGCGGCGAGCGTGCTTTCTTCTCTGCCGGTGCTTCCACAGGAGTTGCAGCAGCAGCGGCGATATCCACCTTGCGGGGACGACCACGCCGACGCGGCGCCACAGGGGCCTCGGCAACCTCGTCAATCACCGCTTCTGCGACAGGCCGCTCTTCCACAACGGGCGTCTTGCGCGGACGGCCACGACGTTTGGGAGCGGCGGTTTCCGTAACCTCGGCTACCTCCTCTGCCTTCTTCGCGGTACGGCGACGAGGAGCCGGTTTGGCCGGAGCAGTATCTTCGGTCACTTCCGGTGCTGACGCAGCCTTCCGGCGACGTCCAGCGGTCTTTGCAACGGGAGCCGCGTCTTCAGCAGCAGGCTCGACCGCAGGCGAAGCCGTCTTGCGCGGACGACGTGTGGTGGCCTTCGCTGCCCCGGCTTCTTCGGCGACCGGTGTTGCGGTCTTCGAGCGGCGCGTGCGCGGAGCCTGGGCGACCGGAGTTTCAGCGGCCGGAGGCGTCTCGCCTGTCTCTGCAATATTCGGGGAAGTTTCGGCTGCAGCGGTCCGCGAAGCAGAAGTGCGTCCGCGTCTGGAGGGGGCAGTCGTACGGGGCTTGGAAGGACCGGAGGTCGTTTTCGCGCTCAAATGACTCTCGAGACTCTCGTTGACGGTGCACACCCGGACGGGCGTGGGCCGGAGTTGAGGGCGGGATAATTACCCGCAGCTATAACTGGTGCGTTATCGGTAAATGGCAGGAATGGCAAGCGATACGGCCCGAAAAGCGCCGTATCGCATACGATTTCAGATGCCGCGTGCCATTGCTGCGACAAGAATGGTCAGCACACCCAACCCTGCCATCATGGCCGTCCGGCTGCGCAGGGTGTCGAACAGGGCAGGCTGGGGACGCATGGCGCGCCGTGCACGACGGAACGGGCCCTGAACGGTCAGGATGAAGATCACCGCCATGATCAGGCCGAGAAGCTGCATCGCATTGACGGTCCAGGGCACGGCCGCAAAACCGCCTTCATGGAAAATCAGGGCCCAGCCGCTCAGCAGCGAGAACGGTACGACCTGATAGAGCCCACGGAAAAACCGCGTATAGCCCTGAAGCAGGACGGAGTTCCGTGGCCCCGGATCAAGCAGCCCGACGGTGGAGCGGACGACGAGCGTCGAATAGACCGACCCGCCAACCCAGTAAGTCATGCACAGCACATGAATTGCGAGCACGAGGCTCCAGATGATCGATCCTGTCATTGATCCTCGTCATGGTTGAAAATTGGAAAAGAGGGGAAAACATTCCCGAAGCATTTCCCTGAATACCCGACGCGGCCCCATGAGCGCCAGAGGGAACGCGTCAGGCACATTGCGGCTGGCCATCACGATAAAGCAACGCAGAAGCCGGTCATGCTTTCTGTCATGAGACACAGCAGGAGAACGCCCCGTCATGTCCCGTCATCCCTTCGCATTGCTGCTCCCCGAGGAAAGCGACCGCATGGATCGCGCAGCCGCGGCCATTCTCCCGTCCACGCGGCTTATGGAAAATGCCGGATGGGCCGTCGCACGCGTCATCCGCAACCGCTTTTCACCCTGCCGCGTGACGGTCGCGTGTGGTCCGGGGAACAATGGCGGAGACGGCTATGTCGTGGCCTGCAATCTGGCGCGTTGGGGATGGTCGGTGCGTGTGGCGGCTCTTGCGAGCCCGAAACCCGGTACGCCCGCTGCCACAATGGCCGCCCGCTGGACAGGCCCGACTGTGCCGTTTGCCGCAGAAGAGCTGGCCAGCGCCGATCTGGTGGTGGATGCGGTGTTCGGTTCCGGACTGAAGCGGCCCGTCAGCGACGATGTCGCATCGGTTCTGGCCGCGGCCCGTCAGGTTGTCGCAATCGACATGCCGAGCGGTGTTGCCGGCGCTTCGGGGGAAATTCTGGGCAAGGCGCGTGACTGCGTTCTGACGGTTACGTTCGTCCGTCCGCGCCCGGGCCATGTCCTGCAACCCGGCTCCGATCTGTGTGGGCAGGTGATCTGCGCGGATATCGGCATGCCTGAACAGGCCTGGGAAGGCATTACGCCTGTCGTGCAGCACAATCAGCCTGGCCTGTGGACCCCGCCTGTCTCTGGCGATGGCGATTATAAATACCGCCGTGGTGTCGTCAGTCTGTGCGGTGGAGCTGAAATGCCCGGAGCGACCCGTCTTTCGGCGCGTGGCGCCCGTCGCAGCGGGGCAGGGCTCATCCGGATTTCCGCAGGTGAGGGGGCTCCGGCCTATCGACTCGGCGATCCCGGCCTGATCGTGGACGATGCGCCATTGTCGAAACTCCTTGAAGATGCCCGCCGCAAGGTCTGGATCTGTGGTCCGGGTCTCACCGAGGACGAAGTTGCAGACACGCTTCCGCAGCTTCTGAAGGCGGAGCGCACTGTCCTTGCGGATGCCGGTGCCCTGTCATGGGGGGCGCAGGATCTGTCCCGCCTGAAAGGTGTTGCAGCCATCACGCCTCATATCGGGGAGTTCCGCAAACTCTTTGGTCCGGTCGAAGGCAGCCGGCTTGATGCAGCTCTGTCGGCCGCAAAACGCATCAATGCGGTTGTGGTCATGAAAGGGCCGGACACGATTATTGCAGCGCCCGATGGCCGTCTGGCCATCAATACCCATGCCTCTTCGGCTCTGGCGACCGCAGGCTCCGGCGACACCCTAACGGGCGTAATCGGGACGCTGCTTGCTGCGGGAATGGATGTCTGGGAAGGCTGCTGTGCGGGTGTCTGGCTGCATGGAGAAGCCGGGATCCAGGCCGGAAAGGCCCATGGCGGATGGCCTGTTGCCGAGGATCTGGACCTGCCTCTGGGCCCTGCGCGTGCAGTTGCCACGCGTCTTGCGCATGAGGCTTTGAACAAAAAGCCGGGCGTCTCCCTGTTGTGAAGTCGCGTTTCATGCGCTAAAGGCCGCGCTTCCGAGGTTCGGTAACACGAACCTGGAAGCCGAGCGCTGCGGGCGTGGTGAAATTGGTAGACACGCCAGATTTAGGTTCTGGTGGCGCAAGTCGTGGGGGTTCAAGTCCCTCCGCCCGCACCAACCCGGCTTCCCGAGAAAGAGATTTGACCAACCTACCGACCGAGAGGATCGCCTGGCTCATGCAGGTTACGCCCACGCTCAACGAAGGACTTAAGCGCGCCTTCACCGTCGTTGTCCCGTCTGCCGACCTGCAGGCCCGCCGCGATGCGCGACTCGCTGAAGTCGCCAAGACGATCAAGCTTCCGGGCTTCCGTCCGGGCAAGGTGCCAGCCTCCCTCGTCAAGCAGCGCTATGGCGCATCCGTAAATGCGGAACTGCTTGAAGAAGCCGTCAACGACGCCACGGCCAAGCTGTTCGAAGAGCAGAAGATCCGTCCGGCCATGCAGCCGAAGGTCGAAGTGGTCTCCGCCATCGAAGACGGCAAGGATCTCGAATTCAAGGTTGAGACCGAAGTTCTCCCGGAAATCGAAGTTCCCGACCTGTCCGGCCTGAAACTGACGCGCCTTGGTGCCAAGGTCAGCGAAGAGACCGTCGACAAGGCCCTGAACGATATTGCCCGTCGCAGCCGCAAGTTCGAGACGATCGAAGAAGACCGTCCGGCCGCCAAGGGTGATGTCCTGTGCGTTGATTTCGTGGGCAAGCTGGACGGCACGCCGTTCGACGGTGGTACGGCTGATGACGTGAACGTCGAAATCGGTGGCGAAGGCTTCATCCCCGGCTTCGCCGAGCAGATGGAAGGCATGAAGGCTGGCGAAGAGCGCGTTATCAACGTGACGTTCCCGGCCGACTACCAGGCTGCTGAACTGGCCGGCAAGGCCGTGACCTTCGACGTCAAGGCGAAGTCCCTGAAGAAGGCTGTTGATCCGGCCATCGACGACGAACTGGCCAAGACGATCGGTTTCGAGAACCTCGAGCAGATCCGCAAGATCATCACCGAGCAGGCTGAAGGTGAATACCAGCAGCTGTCGCGTCTGCGCATCAAGCGTGACCTTCTGGACGCCCTGTCCGAGAAGACGGATTTCGAAGCCCCGTCCAGCATGGTTGACGCCGAGTTCAACCAGATCTGGGCCCGCGTCGAGGAAGACCGCAAGGCTGGTCGTCTGGACGAGGAAGATGCTGACAAGGACGAAGAGACCCTCAAGGCTGACTACCGTCGCATTGCAGAGCGTCGCGTAAAGCTGGGTCTGCTGCTGGCTGAAATCGGCCGCAAGCAGGAAATCCAGGTGTCCCGCGAGGAACTTCTTGGTGCGATGCAGCAGGAAGCCCAGCGTTATCCGGGTCAGGAACAGATGGTTTTCGAGTTCTTTTCCAAGAACCCGCAGGCTGTCGAAGGGCTCCGTGGCCCGATCCTGGAAAACAAGGTCGTCGATTACCTGATCGAGCTGGCCGACGTCACCGACAAGGAAGTGACGCCGGAAGAACTGGCCGAAATTCCGCCCGCCGAACTCTGATCTTTCGGCGCGGGAACCAGCGGGCACTCTTCGGGGTGCCCGTTTTTTCCTGCCTGCTCCCTTTGACGGAACGCCATGTCGGGTCCATGTTAGGGGGTAGAAGAAAGCCCATCGGGCATTGAGGAACAGACAGCATGACCATTCGGGATCGTGATCCCCTCGAGGTGTTTAGCAACTCTCTGGTGCCGATGGTGGTCGAGCAGACTGCCCGCGGAGAGCGCTCTTTCGACATCTTTTCGCGTCTCCTTCAGGAGCGCATCATTTTCCTGACCGGGCCTGTCTATGATCAGGTCTCGTCCCTGATCTGCGCACAGCTTCTCTATCTGGAGAGCGTGAATCCCACCAAGGAAATCTCGTTCTACATCAACAGCCCGGGCGGTGTCGTCTCCGCCGGCCTCGCGATCTATGACACCATGCAGTACATCCGCTGCCCCGTCAGCACTGTCTGTATTGGTCAGGCTGCGTCCATGGGATCCCTGCTGCTGGCAGGCGGCGAGAAGGGCCACCGTTACGCTCTTCCGAATGCCCGCGTGATGGTTCACCAGCCTTCCGGCGGTGCACAGGGTCAGGCTTCGGACATCGAGATCCAGGCCCGTGAAATCCTGATTATCCGTCAGCGGCTGAACGAGATCTATCGCGAACATACCGGCCAGACGCTGGAGCAGATCGAGCAGAAGCTCGAGCGTGACAGCTATCTGTCGGCCAACGAAGCCCGCGAGTTCGGCCTGATCGACAAAGTCGTCGAACGTAATCCGCATGAGACCACGCCGACCCGAGTTGAGACGTCTTTGAAGCAGGGGGAGAGTGACGCTCCCCTTGGAACGGAAAAGCGGCATCCCGATATGCCGCTTTTCGTGTCTTGGGGCATTCCGGCTCCGGGGTTGCCGAAGGCTTTTGACCTCGGCCTACAGTTAAAGTTCTTTCGCATGTCTGCTGCGTGAATGTGGTCAGGTCGTGCGCAAGGGAAAGGGAACAGCGATGAGCAACAAATCCGGCGATTCCAAAAACACCCTGTATTGCTCGTTCTGTGGGAAATCCCAGCACGAAGTCCGTAAACTGATCGCTGGCCCCACGGTCTTCATCTGTGATGAATGCGTCGAGCTTTGCATGGATATTATCCGTGAAGAGCACAAGACCCATCTCGTGAAGTCCCGTGACGGCGTTCCGACTCCCAAGGAAATCTGCAAGGTCCTTGACGATTATGTGATCGGTCAGTTCGAGGCCAAGCGCGCACTTTCCGTGGCGGTTCACAATCACTACAAGCGTCTTGCCCATGTGGCGAAAAGCAGCGACATCGAGATTGCGAAGTCCAACATCCTGCTGATTGGTCCGACGGGTTCGGGTAAGACACTGCTTGCCCAGACGCTGGCCCGTATCCTGGATGTTCCATTCACGATGGCGGATGCCACAACCCTGACCGAAGCCGGTTATGTCGGTGAGGATGTGGAAAACATCATCCTCAAGTTGCTTCAGTCTGCTGATTACAACGTGGACCGGGCCCAGCGCGGCATTGTTTATATCGACGAGATCGACAAGATTTCCCGCAAGTCTGACAACCCATCCATCACGCGTGATGTCTCGGGTGAAGGCGTGCAGCAGGCTCTGCTGAAACTCATGGAAGGCACTGTGGCCTCCGTGCCGCCTCAGGGTGGCCGCAAGCATCCGCAGCAGGAGTTTCTGCAGGTCGATACGACCAACATGCTCTTCATCTGCGGCGGTGCGTTCGCTGGACTGGACAAGATCATTGCAGCGCGCGGTAAGGGATCTGGTATTGGCTTCGGAGCTGATGTCCGTTCCGATGACGAGCGCCGGCTGGGTGCGATCCTCCAGAGCGTTGAGCCGGAAGATTTGCTGAAATTCGGTCTTATCCCCGAGTTCATTGGACGTCTGCCCGTCATCGCAGCGCTGAATGATCTGGATGAAGCCGCGCTGATCCAGATTCTCAGCAAGCCAAAGAACGCGCTGATCAAGCAGTATGGCCGTCTGTTCGAAATGGAAGGCGTTAAGCTGACCTTTACGGAAGATGCCCTTGCGGCCATTGCCAAGCGTGCCATCGAACGCAAGACCGGTGCCCGTGGCCTGCGTTCGATCATGGAAAACATTCTGCTGGGAACGATGTTCGACCTGCCGGGACTTGAAGGTGTCGAGGAAGTCGTCATCAACAAGGACGTGGCCGAAAACAAGGCCCAGCCGGTCTATGTCTACGGGAAGGGGAAAACCGAACCCGCGGAGCAGTCTGCGTGAAAAAGCGGGCTGGCTCTTGCGCCGGACCCGTCGGGTTTCGACATAACTGACTGAGGTTGTCCGAATTCATGCGGTTCAAGCATGAAAGAGATGCGATACCGGCGCTGCAAGGCAGGCCGGTATCGCAAGATCGTCCCTCTGGAGATCAAGTGAATGACTGACGATACCAAGCCGAAAACCCGTCGCCGTACCAAGAAGACGGACGATGTAACCGCTTCCGAAAAAACTGCGGCTGCCCCGAAGAAAGTGACACGCAAGCCGCGTGCCGCAGCGCGTAAAGCAGAAATAGAAGCTGCCGCACCGGTGGTTCAGGAGCCTGTGCGTCATGATGTGATGGCGGTTCTGCCGCTTCGGAACATTGTCGTCTTCCCGCACATGATCGTGCCGCTGTTTGTCGGGCGCGAGAAGTCGGTAAAGGCGCTGGAGACTGTAACCCGCGAGAGTAAGCAGATTCTGCTTGTGGCGCAGAAAGATGTCTCACTGGATGATCCTTCGGTCGATGACATCTACCGCTATGGTACGGTTTCGACGATCCTGCAGCTGCTGAAGCTGCCTGACGGGACCGTGAAGGTTCTGGTCGAAGGGACGCGGCGTGTTCATATCACCCGTCTGTTCGACGTGGATGGCCATTTCGAAGCCGAGATCGAGGAAATTCCTGAGGAAGCCGTCAATGCGGCACCGGGAAGCGAGATCGAGGCTCTGAGCCGTTCCACGGTTTCCCAGTTTGAGCAGTACATCAAGCTCAACAAGAAGATCCCGCCGGAAGTGATGGTCTCGATCAACCAGATCGAGGACATTTCCAAGCTGGCTGACACGATCGCAAGTCATCTGAACCTCAAGATTTCCGAAAAGCAGGAAATTCTTGAAACGGCCTCGGCCGCGCGTCGTCTGGAGCAGGTTTTCGCTCATATCGAGACGGAAATCGGCGTTCTGCAGGTTGAAAAGCGCATCCGCAACCGCGTGAAGCGGCAGATGGAGAAGACCCAGCGCGAGTACTATCTGAACGAACAGCTCAAGGCAATCCAGAAGGAACTCGGCGAGGGCGAAGACGGCAAGGACGAAAATTCCGAGCTTGAAGAGAAGATCAACAAGACCCGTCTGAGCCGTGAGGCCAAGGAAAAGGCCCATGCCGAGCTGAAGAAACTGCGTGGCATGAGCCCGATGTCAGCCGAGAGCACGGTTGTGCGCAACTATCTCGACTGGCTGCTGGGGATCCCCTGGAAGAAGCGCTCCAAGATCACGCGTGAGTTCCAGCATGCCGAAGACGTTCTCGAGGCCGAGCATTATGGTCTGGAGAAGGTCAAGGAGGGGATCCTTGAGTATCTGGCGGTGCAGACGCGCTCGCAGAAGCTCAAGGGACCGATCCTGTGCCTTGTCGGACCACCAGGCGTCGGTAAAACCTCTCTGGCGCGGTCCATCGCCAAGGCGACGGGACGGAACTACATCCGTATGTCGCTGGGTGGTGTGCGCGATGAATCCGAGATCCGTGGCCATCGCCGGACCTATATCGGCTCCATGCCGGGTAAGATCATCCAGGGCATGAAGAAGGCGCGGACATCCAACCCGCTGTTCCTGCTCGATGAGATCGACAAGCTGGGTGCTGACTGGCGGGGCGATCCGTCGTCTGCGCTGCTCGAAGTGCTGGATCCGGAGCAGAACTCCACCTTTGCAGATCATTATCTGGAAGTGGATTATGATCTGTCGGATGTGATGTTCGTCACGACGGCCAACAGCCTGAACATGCCCCAGCCGCTGCTGGATCGCATGGAGATCATCAATCTGTCCGGCTACACGGAAGACGAGAAGGTGCAGATCGCGCGCCGTCATCTTCTAGGCAAGCAGGCCGAGGCTCATAACCTCAAGCCGGATGAATGGACGGTGACGGATGACACGATCCGCGAACTGATCCGGTCCTATACCCGCGAAGCTGGCGTACGTAACCTTGAACGCGAACTGGCGAAGCTTGCGCGCAAGGCCGTCAAGGAGATCATCACGACAGGCGTCAAGCATGTCGAGATCACGCCCAAGAACCTTGAAAAATATGCCGGTGTCCGTCGCTTCCGTCATGGTGAAACTGAGACGGAGGACATGGTTGGCGTAGTGACAGGGCTTGCCTGGACTTCGGTTGGCGGTGAGATCCTGACGATCGAGAGCGTGATGGTTCCGGGTAAGGGGCAGGTCAAGCAGACCGGCAAGCTCGGTGAAGTCATGCAGGAAAGCATTTCGGCTGCGCTGTCCTATGTCCGCTCGCGGGCCCAGGACTTCGGGATCCGGCCGCCACTGTTCGAAAAGCGGGACATCCATATCCATCTTCCCGAAGGTGCGACGCCTAAGGATGGTCCATCAGCCGGTATTGCGCTTACGACGTCTCTGGTCAGCATCATGACCCAGATCCCCATCCGCAAGGATGTGGCCATGACGGGTGAGATCACCCTGCGTGGTCGCGTTCTGGAGATCGGAGGCCTTAAGGAAAAGCTGCTGGCAGCTCTGCGGGCTGGCATCAAGACGGTTCTGATTCCCAAGGACAATGAGAAGGATCTTGCAGAAGTGCCGGATAACGTCCGTCACGCGCTCAAGATCATTCCTGTGAGCCATGTGGATGAAGTGCTCAAGATCGCTCTGACTCGTATGCCCGAGGCCATTGAATGGGACGAAAATGTCGACCCGATGGGCGAAATAACGGTGGATAAGGCGGCTCCGCAGGCACTTCCACACTGACACGGACACGCTTCTGCGATTCTAGCAGTTGACGCGGGCAAAATCCGCTTCATAGTGCGGCCGCAGATCGAACAAGGCGCCTGAGCCAGAAGGGACTCACCAGAGCCCGGCTCAGGCGCTCTAACACCAGAAAGGCACATCATGGAGAAGCCCCTCAACAAGCAGGAACTGATCGCCGCCGTTGCAGACGCTGCCGATCTTCCGAAGGCCAAGGCCAGCGAAGTTGTCGATGCGGTGTTCAGCACGATCGAGACGACGCTTGCCAAGAAGCAGGAAGTCCGTCTCGTCGGTTTCGGCAGCTTCGTGACTGCAACGCGTAAGGCCGCCAAGGGCCGCAACCCGCGTACGGGCGAAGAGATCGACATTCCGGCTTCCACCTCTGTCCGCTTCAAGCCAGGCAAGGGTCTGAAGGACGCCGTGAGCTGAAAAAGCTCACAAAACGGTTTCGGGTGGCTTTACCGCTATCCGAAACCGTGTATATAGACCGCATACACAGTCTGAGGGCGATTAGCTCAGCGGTAGAGCGTCTCGTTTACACCGAGAGGGTCGGCGGTTCAATCCCGTCATCGCCCACCATAAAGAATACTATGCAGCCATGAGCTGGCGTTTCGAATACCATGAAACGCTCGGGTCCACTTCCGATCTGTGCAAAACCAGAGCCGAAGCAGGTGAACCCGATCATCTGGCCGTTCAGGCCTTTTCCCAGACATCAGGACGCGGCACGCGCGGGCGGACCTGGAGCGATCCGGGGGGCAACCTCGCAATCTCACTTCTGTTTCGTCCAACTGATCCGGCCGCGTTTATTGCCGCACTACCATTTGTTGTGGCAATTTCCCTGTTTGAAACCGCGATCCATTTCTGCCCGACGGCAACGGGGCCATCACCTTTTATGGTGAAATGGCCGAACGATCTTTTGCTGGATGGCCGGAAGATGGCAGGCGTATTGATTGAGACGGGCGGTCCGCAGGAAAGGCCGTGGGTTGTCGTTGGAATCGGTGCCAATTTGAGGCAGGCGCCGGAGATCCCGGGGCGTCAGCTTGCGGCACTTTCCGAGAAAACCAATCCGCCCTCTGCGAAGGCTTTCGGGAAAGCACTGGTAGCCCAGATTGAGCGGTGGAACGCCCTCCGGGAGCAGGAAGGATTTGCGCCTGTCAGGGCTGCCTGGCTTGCGCGGGCGCATCCGGTCGGCACCCCGCTTGCGGTTCAGGGATGTGAAACCTATATTACAGGTTCATTTTCAGGGCTTGATGCGCAGGGACGCCTGCTGCTTGCCCTGCCCAACGGTGAGACCATTCCGGTTGTAACCGGCGATATCCTGCTGGACTGAAGGACCGGACCGCAACGTGCTTCTCGTCATTGATGCCGGAAACACCAACATCGTGTTCGCTGTACACGATGGAGAGTCGTGGCTGGGGCAATGGCGCATCTCAACGAGTGAGGCACGAACAGCGGATGAATATGCGGCCTGGCTTCTGACACTTTTCGATCGTTTGGGGCTGGATGCGACGGGCATTACCCGAGCCATTATCGGCACTGTCGTCCCTGTAGCGCTGTATGAACTACGCCGCTTCTGTCGCGAGTGGCTGGATGTCGTGCCTCTTGTCGCCAATGCAAGGCTGGACTGGGGTATTGATGTTCTGGTCGACAATCCGAACGAGCTTGGGGCTGACAGGCGCCTGAATGGTCTGGCGGGCCGTGAACTTTATGGGGCGCCGCTGATCGTTGTTGATTTCGGTACCGCGACGACTTTCGATGTTGTGAACAGTGCCGGGCAATTCAGTGGCGGCGCCATTGCTCCGGGTGTGAACCTGTCGATTGATGCATTGCATCGTGCCGCCGCGCGCCTGCCACGCATGAGCATTGGCCGCCCCACCACGGCGATTGGCCGTAATACGAGCGTGGCAATGCGTTCAGGACTGTTCTGGGGGTATGTCGGGCTCGTCGAAGGACTGATCCGCCGTATTTCTGATGAAATGGATGCAAAGCCCACCGTGATTGCCACAGGCGGTCTGGCCCCGCTGTTCTCTGAAGGAACGCCGCTTTTTGATGTGCTGGCGCCTGATCTGACACTGGATGGCCTGCGTCTTCTGGCGGACCGCAATACGGGACCGCCGCTTTCCTATTCCCCCGAACGCTCACAGGGCATCGGGCAATGAATATCACTCTGATTATATGTCATAACTGCAAGGAACCATCATGACAGAAAAACCGGACGGTCTGTCTTTCCTGCCTTTGGGCGGGACGGGCGAGATCGGCATGAATTTCAATCTCTACTGCCTGACGAAGAACGGTCACGATACCTGGCTTGCCATCGACTGCGGCATTGGCTTCTCGGGCAACGATACGCCTGAAGCCGAAGTGCTCATGCCGGACCCGACTTTCATTGCGGATCGTGCGCGGGACCTGTGTGGTCTGGTGATCACGCATGCGCATGAAGATCATCTGGGAGCGGTGGCACATCTGTGGCCGTATCTGCGCTGCCCTGTCTATGCGACGCCGTTTGCCGCCGCCGTGCTGCGACGCAAGCTGCAGGAAGCGCATCTGAACAACCAGGTGAAGATCCACGTGATCCGCCCGGCTTCGCGCTTTGAGGTGGGGCCGTTCGATCTGCAGTTCGTATCCGTGACGCATTCCGTCGCTGAGGCGCAGGCTGTGGCTCTGCGGACGCCGCATGGTCTGATTGTCCATACGGGCGACTGGAAGCTCGACGAGAACCCGCTGGTCGGTCCGGTCACGGATCTGGAGACGTTCGGCAAGCTTGGCGACGAAGGCGTGCTTGCCATGGTCGGCGACAGCACGAACGTGCTCAAGCCGGGCAAGTCGGAATCCGAAGCCGATGTGCGCACGGGCCTGACGGAGCTGATCGCGGGTCTGGAAGGCCGGATTGCCGTGACGTGTTTTGCCAGTAACGTGGCGCGCGTTGAGAGCATCGCGAAGGCGGCCCAGGCCTCTGGTCGTGTGGTCATGATCGTCGGCCGTTCGTTGCGCAATCTCGAGACGGCGGCACGTGAGTGCGGCTATTTCCAGGACCTGCCGCCGTTCCTGACCGAGCAGGATGCCCGGGACGTCGAAGATGACAACCTGCTGATGATCATCACCGGCAGTCAGGGCGAACCGCGCTCGGCCCTGTCGCGCATTGCGTCCGATACGCATCCGAATATTGCCCTCGGTGAAGGCGATACGGTGATTTACAGCTCGCGGATGATCCCGGGTAACGAACAGGCCGTCATGGCCGTGCAGGACAACCTGTCGCGTCGTGGCGTGACGGTTCTGACGGACAAGGATGCGAAGGTCCACACCTCCGGTCATGCGACCAGCGAGGACATTCGGACGCTGTACCGGATCGTCCGTCCGAAATACAGCATCCCGACCCATGGTGAATGGCGTCATCTGACGGCGCATGCCGCGCTGGCGCACGAAATGGGTGCCGAGCCGATCCTGCTGGAAGATGGCGATATCCTGAACCTGTCTCCGGGTGAGGTGAAGGTTGTCGATACGGCGCCGACGGGCCGTCTGGCTCTGGATGGTGGCCGTCTGCTGCCGATGACGGGTGGCGTTCTCGCAGCCCGTCGCAAGATGCTGTTCAACGGTATCGTGCTGGCAAGCTTTGCCGTTGATGACGAAGGCTATGTCATCGGCGATCCGAAGATCAGTGCGCCGGGTCTGCTGGAATCGGATGATCCGGAAAGCGTGCGGATTCAGGAAGAATTCGCCGATGCCATCGACCAGATCCCCGACGAACTGCGTCAGGACGATGCGGCCTTCCGGGATGCGGCCAAGACGGCCCTGCGCCGTGCTCTGGGGCGCAAGCTCCAGAAGCGTCCGCTTGTTGATGTCCATCTGCTGCGCGTCTGAGAGAAATACACATGCGTTTGACGAAAGCCTTCCAGCCGACGCTGAAGGAAGTTCCGGCCGAGGCGCAGATTGCGTCTCACCGTCTGATGCTGCGGGCTGGCCTTGTGCGCCAGACCGCTTCGGGCATCTATGCCTGGTTGCCGGCCGGGCTGCGGGTTCTGCGCAATATCGAGCAGATCATCCGTGAAGAGCAGGACGCCATCGGGGCACAGGAAGTCCTGATGCCGACGCTGCAGTCGGCCGAACTGTGGCGCCGGTCGGGACGCTATGACGCTTATGGTCCGGAAATGCTCCGGATCCAGGACCGTCATGGCCGTGATCTGCTTTACGGACCGACGAACGAGGAAATGATCACGGACATCTTCGGATCGTCCGTAAAGTCCTACAAAGAACTGCCCAAGGCGCTTTATCACATCCAGTGGAAGTTCCGCGACGAGGTTCGTCCGCGTTTCGGTGTGATGCGTGGACGTGAGTTCCTGATGAAGGATGCGTATTCCTTTGACGCGTCCTACGAAGGTGCGGTCGCCAGCTATCGCCGGATGATGCTGTCCTATCTGCGCATTTTCCAGCGTCTGGGTGTGCGGGCTGTGCCGATGGTGGCCGATACCGGTCCGATCGGCGGCGATCTGAGCCACGAGTTTCTGGTGCTGGCGCCCACGGGTGAAAGCGCCGTGTTCTTTGATGCAGCGCTTGAGGAACAGGACTGGCTGAGCCGTCCGGTCGATTGTGACGACGCCCAAAGCCTCGCGACGTTCTTCTCAACCGTAACCGATCATTATGCGGCGACGGACGAAAAGCACGACGAGGCCGAATGGGCCAAGGTGCCGGACGAGCGCAAGCGTGAAGGCCGTGGCATCGAAGTCGGCCACATCTTCTATTTCGGCACCAAATATACGGCATCCATGGGGATCGAAGTGAGTGGTCCGGACGGTGCGCCGTTCCATCCGCATATGGGCTCTTATGGGGTGGGCGTGTCGCGTCTCGTCGGTGCGATCATCGAAGCGTCGCATGACGATGCGGGCATCATCTGGCCGGCTTCCGTGGCACCTTATCGCGCCGCGATCCTGAACCTGCGTCAGGGTGACGAGGCGTGCGATGCGATCTGCGACCGCATTTACGGGACTGACCCGGAGAACATGCTGTATGACGACCGTTCCGAGCGTGCGGGCGTGAAGTTCAACGATGCGGATCTGATGGGGCATCCCTGGCAGATCATCGTCGGACCGCGCGGTGCCAAGGAAGGCAAAGTCGAGCTCAAGCAGCGCGCTACGGGCGAGCGGTTCGAGCTGTCGGTCGAGGACGCTCTGGCGAAAATCGGAGCCGCCTGATGTTCGGCCGCTTTGAGCGCATGGTGGCGGGGCGGTATCTCCGCGCCCGCCGTGGCGAACGTTTCGCCTCGATCATTGCTGTCTTTTCCCTGATCGGGATTGCGCTTGGAGTGGCAACGCTCATCATCGTCATGTCGGTGATGAACGGGTTCAAGGCCGATCTGATGGGGCGGATTCTGGGGCTGCACGGCGATCTAACCGTGTATGGCTATGGGCGTCCCATCGAGGCTTACGAAAACGATGTTGCGGCAATCCGGCAGGTTCCGGGTGTAAAATCCGTCATCCCCATGGCGCAGGGCACTGTGCTGGTGGAGGCGGGACGCTTCTCTTCGGGGGCGGAAATGCAGGGCGTGTCCCAGCAGTCGCTCCGGGACTGGACGGCGCTGAGCAGCGGGATCATCGCGGGAAGTCTGAACGACTTTACCGGCGATAATGCGGTTGCGATCGGTACGACAATGGCAGACCGGGCCGGGCTGACAATCGGATCTCCGATCACGCTGCTGTCTCCGGATGGGCAGGCGACGCCGTTCGGGACGATGCCGCGGGTCAAGACCTACCATGTTGCGGTTATTTTTGACGCCAACTGGAACGACTATAATTCCAGCATTGTTCTGATGCCGCTGCCTGCAGCGCAGAAGTTCCTGATGCTGGGTTCGTCCGCCGTTTCGCTTATTCAGGTCTCGACGGCTGATCCGTCGAATGTGCAGCCGACGCGCAAGGCCATTGCCGCACGTCTGGAAGATCCGCGCCTGCGCGTTCTGGACTGGACGCAGAGCGCGAATGGCTTTCTGGACGCCGTGACGGTCGAGCAGAACGTGATGTTCCTGATCCTGACCCTGATTATCCTTGTGGCGGCGTTTAATGTCATTTCGTCACTCATCATGATGGTCAAGGACAAAACGCGTGACATCGCCGTGCTGCGAACGCTTGGTGCGAGCCGGGGCGCAATCATGCGGATTTTCCTCATGTGCGGTGCGTCTGTCGGGATTGTCGGGACTGTGGCGGGTTCGGCGCTCGGAATTGCGTTTGCGCTGAACATCGAGCGGATCCGCCAGTGGCTCCAGTCGCTCACGGGGACCAACCTGTTCAATCCGGAAGTCTATTTTCTGGAGCGCCTGCCAGCGAAGCTTGTGTGGTCGCAGGTCTGGGAAGTGATTGGGATGTCGCTGATCCTGTCGCTGCTGGCAACGCTGTATCCGTCCTGGCGGGCGGCGAGAACCGATCCGATCGAGGCGCTGCGTCATGAATGAAGTTGCAACGGGGGCGAGCGCCCTGCGTCTTGAGGGGCTGACGCGCCGTTTCCGCTCGGGTGAAGAGACGCTCGAGATCCTCAGTGGTGCGGAGTTCGAACTTCGGGCCGGGGAGATCGTTGCCCTCGTAGCGCCAAGCGGGACCGGGAAGTCCACACTTCTGCATCTTGCGGGGTTGCTGGAAGCGCCTTCGGAAGGCACGGTCTTCGTGGTAGATCGTCCGGCCAGTGGGCTGAGCGACACCGTTCGGACGGCAATCCGGCGTGATCAGATCGGCTTTGTATACCAGTTCCATCATCTGCTGGGCGAGTTCACGGCGTGCGAGAATGTCATGCTGCCGCAGTTGATCGCAGGAGTGTCCCCACGCAAGGCACGGGAACGGGCACGGGATCTTCTGGGCCGGTTCGGGCTGTCGCACCGTCTTGATTCGCTCCCGGGGCGGCTATCGGGCGGCGAGCAGCAGCGCACGGCAATCGCCCGTGCACTGGCCAATCAGCCAAAGCTGCTTCTCGCGGACGAACCAACTGGAAATCTTGATATCGGCACGGCCGATCATGTGTTTGGCGAGCTTCTGCGTGTCGTGCGGGAAGAGGGCGCGGCAGCTCTGATCGCCACGCATAATGACGAACTGGCCTCGCGCATGGATCGGACCGTGACGCTTCGGGACGGAAAGCTGGTCCCGTTCTGAAGAGCTGAATTCCGGAGAGCAGATTTCGAAATCCGCTGCATCCGGAAGGCGCTCCTGATAGAGTAAGGGCATGTCTCATGCCGATTTTGTTCATCTCAGAAATCATTCCGCCTACTCCCTGAGTCAGGGCGCAATCCGGATTCCGGAGCTTGTGAGCCTGGCAGCCAAAAATGGCATGCCGGCCGTCGCCCTGACAGATAGCGGCAATCTGTTCGGTGCGCTTGAGTTCTCGCTGTACTGTCGCAGCAATGGTGTCCAGCCGATTGTCGGCTGCCAGATTTCACTTCCCCCCCGCAGTACAAAACCCGGAGCGATGTCCGAGCCACTGGTGGTTCTGGCGCGGAATGAGGAAGGGCTGGCAAATCTCCAGATTTTGTCCTCCGAAGGTTTTCTGAACGGCGATCCTGCTGATCCTTCTGTTGCGATTGACTTTCTCTGTCAGCACGCGGCGGGGCTGTTTCTGCTGACAGGCGGCAATCGCGGGCCGATCAACAAGCTGATCCTTGAGGAACAGAAATCTGAGGCGCAGGCGCTTCTGAGCCGTCTGGAAGAAGCTTTCCGGGGAAATATCGCGGTCGAGCTGAACCGGCTGGGAGAAGCGGGGGAGCAGGAAGTCGAAAGTGTTCTGATCCCGATGGCGGACCAGATGGACATTCCGCTGGTCGCCACCAATGAATGCTTCTTTCCCAAGCCCGAAATGCATGAGGCCCATGATGCGCTGCTGTGTATCGCGCAGGGTCGGACGATTGCGGAAGAAGACCGCTGGCATGTGTCTCCGCAGGCCTGGTTCAAGACGCCTGCCGAAATGCGGGCCGTCTTTCATGATCTTCCTGAAGCCTGTGACAACACACTGATTATTGCCCGGAAATGCGCGGTGGCGGCCTGCACGCGCAAGCCGCTTCTGCCGATCTGCCCCAAGGTCCGCGAAGGTTCGACGGAAGAGGAAACGCTGCGGGCCATGGCCTGGGAAGGGCTGGAAAAGCGCCTTGAAGCGATTAATGCGGATGAGGAAAAGCGCAAGCTTTACTCTGAACGTCTTCAGGTGGAGCTCGATATCATCGCGCGGATGGGCTTCCCGGGCTACTTCCTGATCGTTGCCGACTTTATCCAGTGGGCCAAAGCGCATGATATTCCGGTCGGCCCGGGGCGTGGATCGGGTGCAGGTTCGCTGGTGGCGTATGCGCTGACGATTACGGATATTGATCCCATTCCGTTCGGACTGCTGTTCGAGCGCTTCCTGAACCCCGAGCGTGTCTCCATGCCGGATTTCGATATTGATTTCTGTCAGGACCGCCGCGATGAAGTGATCCGGTATGTGCGCGAAGAATATGGCGGGAGCCGTGTGGCGCAGATCATCACGTTCGGAAAGCTTCAGGCTAAAGCGGCTGTACGTGATGTCGGGCGTGTGCTTGGGCTGCCTTATGGTATGGTCAACCGCGTTGCCGAACTGATCCCGAACAATCCGGCCAAGCCTGTTTCGCTGTCCGATGCGATTGATGGTGAGCCCCGGCTTCAGGAAATGCGCGACAGCGATGAGTCGCTTAAGCGTCTCATGGAAATCGCGTTGCAGCTCGAGGGCCTGTACCGTCATGCCTCCACCCATGCTGCGGGTGTGGTGATCGGTGATCGCGAACTGGTGGAACTGGTGCCGCTGTATCGCGATCCGAAGAGCGACATGCTCGTGACGCAGTACAACATGAAATATGTTGAGCAGGCCGGGCTGGTGAAGTTCGACTTTCTCGGCCTGACAACGCTCACCATCCTTAAGCGTGGTCTGGATTTCCTTAAAGAACAGGGGATTACGGTCGATCTCTCACGTATTCCGCTGGATGACACGAAGACGTTCGAGATGCTGGCCAAGGGCGATACGGCCGGCGTGTTCCAGTTCGAAGGCGCGGGCATGCGGGACATGCTTAAGCAGATGGCAGCCAGCCGACTGGAAGATCTGATTGCGGGCGTGTCGCTGTATCGTCCGGGGCCGATGGCCAACATCCCGGATTACTGCCGCCGCAAGCATGGCGAGCCTTGGGAGCCGCCGCATGAGGAAATCCGCGATATTCTTGAAGAGACCTATGGGATCATGGTCTATCAGGAGCAGGTCATGCAGATCGCCCAGAAGATGGCGGGCTACAGTCTGGGTGGCGCGGATCTGCTGCGGCGTGCAATGGGCAAGAAGATCGCTGCGGAAATGGAGAAGCAGCGCGCGATCTTCACTGAGGGTGCGACGGCGCGTGGCATTCCTCAGGAAAAAGCAGTCGAAGTCTTTGATCTTATGGCTCGTTTTGCGGATTACGGCTTTAACAAGTCGCATGCCGCAGCCTATGCGCTGGTGTCCTATCAGACGGCTTGGATGAAGGCGAACCATCCGGTTGCGTTCCTCGCGGGTTGTATGTCTCTGGCACGGGAAAAAACGGACAAGCTGGCGGCTCTGTGTCAGGAAGCGCGGCGGATGAAAATTCCCGTGTTACCCGTTGATATTAATAAATCTATGGCAGATTTCTCGATTGAGATGCTGGAGGATGGACGTCAGGGAATCCGCTATGCACTTTCTGCCATCAAGCGTGTGGGTGCGGCTGCGATGGAGAGCGTTGTCGCCTGCCGCGGGAATAAGCCATTTCAGGATCTGACGGATTTTGCCGAGCGTTGTGATCCTAAAAGCCTGAACAAGATCCAGCTGGAAAGTCTTGCAAAAGCAGGAGCTTTCGACAGTCTTCTCAAAGAACGGCACATCGTTTTCTCAAGTGCTGATATTTTGCTGCGCCGGGCTCAGGCCCGGGCTCAGGAACAGCAGATGGGACAGGCTGGATTGTTTGGAGGGGCGGGTCAGGAACGCGAGATCCTGCGTTTGAACGAAGGGCGCCCTTGGCCCGACTTCGAGCGGCTTTCACTGGAAGCTTCGGCTATTGGTTTCCATATGAGTGCCCATCCGCTCGACGCCTATCGAAGTGTGCTGCGGCGCCTCGGGGTTACGCCATCCAACGCACTGGAAAATGCTGCAAAAACAGGCACTACGCGTGTCAAGATCGCGGGCTGTGTGGTCGATCGCAAGGAACGACCGACACGCACTGGAAAGAAAATGGCGTGGGTCAATCTGTCGGACAGCGGTGGTGGGTGTGAGGTCACGCTGTTCTCCGAAACACTGATTTCATGCCGGGATCTGCTGGTTGCAGGGCAGGCTATTCTCGTGAATGCCGAGCTCAAGGTGGACGGAGATGCCCTGAGGATTACGGCGCAGAGCGTCATGGACCTTGAAGTTGCCGCTGCAGCCGAGCGATCAGAAATTCGCGTCTGGCTGAAAGAAAACGCGATACTGCCGGATCTGGCGGCCCTGCTGGAGGAGGTTCAGGGAGGTGTCGGACGCGTGAAGCTGCTGCCATTAGTGGAAGAAACGCGGGACGTAGAAATCTCCATACCAGGCGCTTACCGGGTGACGCCGCGTCTTGCCGAGCGTCTGCGAACATTGAAGGGTGTCGAACGGGCTGAACAGGTCTGAGGCAGCATGACAGTATGAAACTCTGCTGACAGGTCTTGCATCTGCAGGTCTTTTCCGCCATATCGCGACCGTTCTTCTACGGAGTTTCCTCCGGATAAGGGCAATCCGCACGCATGGCTCTAGGGTTTTCTGGTGTCCTTCCGGGGACGTTGCCATGCGGAGGTTCAACCAGACGCAAGGAATTTTCGAATCATGGCAATGCCTGATTTCACCATGCGCCAGCTCCTTGAAGCCGGCGTTCATTTCGGTCACCACACCCGTCGCTGGAACCCGGCCATGGCGCCGTACCTGTTCGGTGTGCGTAACCAGGTTCACATCATCGACCTGCAGCAGACGGTTCCGATGCTGGACCGCGCCCTGAAGGTTGTCCGTGATACGGTCGCCAACGGTGGTCGCGTCCTGTTCGTTGGCACCAAGCGCGCCGCGGCTGACCATGTTGCTGAAGCTGCGCAGCGTTGCGGCCAGTACTACGTCAACCACCGCTGGCTCGGCGGCATGCTGACCAACTGGAAGACCATCACGGGTTCCATCAAGCGTCTGCGCCAGATCGACGACATGCTGTCCGGTGACACGGCTGGCCTGACGAAGAAGGAAGTTCTCGACATCACGCGTGACCGCGAGAAGCTCGAGCGTTCCCTCGGCGGCATCAAGGAAATGGGCGGCCTGCCCGACCTGCTGTTCGTGATCGACACGAACAAGGAAAAGCTGGCGATCGAAGAAGCCACGAAGCTTGGCATTCCGGTCATCGGCGTCCTCGACAGCAACTCCAATCCTGCTGGCGTGACCTATCCGATCCCGGGCAACGATGACGCTATCCGCGCCATCACCCTGTATTGCGATCTGGTCTCCGGTGCGGTTCTCGACGGTATTTCCGCCGAGCTGGCTGCTTCGGGTCAGGACATCGGTGCAGCTGAAGAACTGCCGGCTGAGACGGCTGTTCTGGAAGCCGCCGCTGCTGAAGGTGCAGAAGCTCCCGCTTCCGCTGGCTGAACAGACTGCCGGGGTCCGGTCATGGAAAACGGCAACTGAAACACGGCATGCGGCCGGGCGAAATCGTCCGGCCGCATGATCTTTTTTGAGGGATGAGATAAATGGCAGAAATCACAGCAGCCCTGGTCCGCGAACTGCGCGAGAAGACCGGCGCGGGCATGATGGATTGCAAGAAGGCCCTGACGGAAGCTGCCGGCGACATGGAAGCCGCCATCGACTGGCTGCGCACGAAGGGTCTGTCCCAGGCTGCGAAGAAGTCCGGCCGTACGACGGCTGAAGGTCTGGTCGGTGTTGTGTCCGCCAAGAACCGCGCTGCCATGGTCGAAGTGAACGCCGAGACGGACTTCGTGGGTCGTAACGAGGCATTCCAGGCATTCGTCGAGCAGGTCGCTCACGTTGCTCTGGAAGTCGGCGACGATCTGGACGCCATCAAGGCTGGCAAGGTTCCGTCGGGCCGTACGGTTGCTGACGAGCTGACGCACCTGATCGCCACGATCGGCGAGAACATGGCCATCCGTCGCGCCAAGGTCCTGTCGGTCGAGTCCGGCGTTGTTGCCAGCTACGTCCACAGCGCCCTGCGTCCGGGTATTGGCAAGATCGGCGTTCTGGCCGCTCTGGAAGCTCCGTCCGAGTCCGACGCCCTGCTGACGCTGGGTCGCCAGATCGGCATGCATGTTGCTGCAACCCGTCCGGCTGCTCTGGACGTTGCCAGCGTCGATCCGGAGTCCCTGGAGCGCGAGCGTGCCGTCCTGATCGAGCAGGCCCGTGAGTCCGGCAAGCCGGAAGCCATCATCGAGAAGATGGTCGAAGGCCGTATCCGCAAGTTCTATGAAGAAGTCGTTCTTCTGGAGCAGGTGTGGGTTCTGGACGGCGAGAGCCGCGTGTCCAAGATCGTCGACAAGGCTGGTGCAAAGCTGGTCGGTTTCGAGCGCTTCCAGCTCGGTGAAGGCATCGAAAAGGAAGAGAACGACTTCGCTGCTGAAGTCGCTGCTGCTGCCGGCACCAAGTAAGATTTTCCGTTCCTGTCCTGAGCCGGGTCTGCCCGGTTCAGGTCGGGCTCGAAAGTCTGTAGAAAGGCCTCTGTGCGCTCCGGCGTGCGGGGGCTTTCTGCGTTTTGGCGTACGGATCAGGAGGATGGACGATGGAATGGGAAGCGGCGGCGCTGGTTCTGTCAGTCCGGCCTTATGGTGAGGGAAGTGCGCTCGTCCATCTATTCAGCGAGGAGCACGGGGTTTCACATGGCATGGCGCGCGGAGGGGCTTCTCGTCGTCAGGCTTCTTTGTGGCAGACCGGCAATCTGGTCATGGCGCGCTGGCGGGCGCGACTTGCGGATCAGCTCGGGACGCTGACGGCCGAGCCGGTTCAGTGCGTGGCGGGGCGCATTCTGGATGCTCCGCTGCAGCTTGAGATGGTGAGCAGTGCCTGCGCGCTGGTCGACGGGGCCTTACCGCAGGGGGAACCGCATCCGGAGCTTTTCATGCGGCTGGTCCGCCTTCTGACGCTGATCAGTGTGGCGCCCGAGCCTGCGCCGATGGGCGCCTATCTGCGCTGGGAAGCCCAGCTTCTGGCAGGGCTCGGCTATGGGCTGGACCTGTCGGAATGTGCAGTGACGGGCGCGCGGGAAGATCTGGTCTACGTGTCGCCACGGTCGGGACGGGCGGTAAGCCGGGAAGGGGCTGGCGAATGGCGGGACAGGCTCCTTCCGTTACCCGCGCTGATGACGGATGAAACACAGGACGGAACACCCGAAGACTGGAAAGATGGTCTGGCGCTGACGGGACATTTCCTGTCGCGCTGGGTCTTTGGCGTGCGGCACCAGCCACTGCCCGCGGCACGGGAGCGGCTGGTGGAGTATGTACAGCGGCTTCAGCCTGTACCGGACGCTGCGACGGAGTCCGATCAGTAAAAAACGTGGCTGGGCCCCGGACGCAGGCCGTTGACGACGTCTACATCGGCCGTGCTGTCCCAGACGGACCAGTCCCAGCCGGGATGCTGGTTAATCTCGGCCGTCATGCGCTGCTCCTGCGCGACATCGATCGGATGACTGGCCTTGTAGGCAGCATAGGCCGTTTTGTCGCCCATATAGACGCAGCCGCAGGCGATGGGATCGGCATAGAGCAGAACCGGCTGCCCGTTCTGCATACGATAGGTCAGGGTGTTGGGGGGCAGGAGGTTCATCATCGCCCAGCGTGCGGTCGTATCGGCAGGGTGCGCCCTGAACCCGGCCAGCGCGAAGGACACTTCCGCCTTCTGGACCGGGCGGTAGGGTGAACAGGCCGCTGGCAGAATAAGGAGAGCGCTGGACAGAAGGGCACGCCAGTGTCTAAGTCCTGCACGAAAGAGGGGAGATGCATGGGAACGGATCTGGCTGGTCATATCGAGGATACCAAGCTCGCTGAGGCTCTGAGCGAGCGATATATTGCGTATGCGATGTCGACAATCATGTCGCGGTCCCTTCCGGACGTGCGTGATGGCCTGAAGCCGGTACACCGCCGCCTCCTTTATGCGATGCAGCAGCTCCGCCTTGATCCCACATCAGGGTTTAAAAAGTGTGCACGTGTCGTCGGTGATGTGATCGGTAAGTTCCATCCGCATGGCGATGCCTCTGTGTACGAGGCGCTGGTGCGTCTGGCACAGGATTTTGCGGTCCGCTATCCGCTGGTCGAGGGACAGGGCAATTTCGGCTCCATCGACGGCGATGGCGCGGCCGCCATGCGTTATACCGAAAGCCGCCTGACGGAAGTAGCACAGGCGCTGCTGGACGGGATTCAGGACGATGCGGTCGATTTCCGCGCGACCTACGACAATGAAGATCACGAGCCGATTGTGCTGCCGGGCACGTTTCCGAATCTTCTGGCCAATGGCGCGGCAGGCATTGCCGTGGGTATGGCGACGAGCATTCCGCCGCATAATGCTGCCGAGATCTGCCGGGCCGCGAAGCTTCTGATCGAAAAGCCGGATGTGACGATCGCCGAACTGGTGGATCTGATGCCCGGGCCGGATTTTCCGACGGGCGGCATTCTGGTGGAAGAGCGCGACTCCATCATCCGTTCCTATGAAACCGGCCGTGGCAGTTTCCGGACGCGCGCACGCTGGGAGGTCGAGCAGGGACGGTTTGGCACCTGGGTGATTATCGTCACCGAGATTCCGTATCAGGTGCAGAAATCCCGTCTGATCGAGCAGATTGCGGACCTGATGGAGCAGCGCAAGCTGCCGCTTCTGGGTGATGTCCGCGACGAGAGTACGACTGATATCCGCCTTGTGCTGGAGCCCAAGACCAAGGGCGTCGAACCCGAAGTCTTGATGGAGACGCTGTTCCGCAACACGGCGCTTGAAAACCGGTTCAGCCTGAACATGAATGTTCTGGGCGGAGACCGTGTTCCGGGTGTGTTGTCGCTGAAGCAGGTTCTGCGGGCCTGGCTGGATCACGTGCATGAAGTGCTGGTGCGCCGCTCGAACCACCGTCTGGCGGCAGTGCTGCGGCGGCTGGAGATCCTGGAAGGCTTCCTTGCGGTCTATCTGAACCTCGATGAGGTAATCCGGATCATCCGTGAAGAGGACGAACCCAAGGTCAGCCTGATGGCGACGTTCAGTCTGACAGACGTTCAGGCCGAAGCGGTGCTGAACATGCGGCTGCGCTCGCTGCGTCGGCTTGAAGAAATGGAAATCCGGCGCGAGCGGGATAAGCTTGCGGACGAGCAGAAGTCTCTCGAGACGCTGCTCGGCTCGGAGCGCCGCCGCTGGACCCGGATTGGCAAGGATCTGGATGGTACGATCAAGAAATACGGCTCTGGCCCGCTGGGAGACCGCCGTACGCTGATCGCTGCTGCGCCGGAGCCGGTTGATATTTCGGCAGCACTGGAAATCGACCGTGAGCCACTGACGGTTCTTCTGTCCCGCGAGGGCTGGATCCGTGCCATGAAGGGTCATGGGCTCGATCCTCAGGGACATCGCTTCAAGGAAGGCGACGAAGGCTGGCTCTCCGTAGAGTGCCAGAGCACGGATCGTCTCTGCCTGATTTCCAGCAGCGGCAAGGCCTATACGATCAAGGCGGCGGATCTGCCTCGTGGACGTGGTTTCGGCCAGCCGTTCCGGACCGTGGTAGAGGTGCCGCAGGAAGACCGCGTGGTGACGCTGTTCCCGGTTTCGGATGAGGGACGCCGCCTGATCGCTTCGGCGGCCGGACGTGGCATGATCGTGTCGGAAGCGGGGCTGGTGGCCGAGAAGCGGACGGGAAAGCAGGTTTTCAACATCAAGGACGGTGACGAGGTCTTTGCCTGCATTCCGGTTGGCGGCACGCATGTGCTGACGCTGGGACAGAACAAACGCGCCCTGATTTTCCCGCTGGAGCAGGTGCCGGAAATGACGCGTGGGGCTGGCGTGGCGTTCCAGAAACTGGGTGATAGCACGCTGCGGGATATCCGAACGCTGACCTTGTCCGAAGGGCTGTTGTGGCAGGAAGGACAGCGCGTTCGTCAGGCTGCGGACCTGGCACCGCTGGAGGCGCGGCGTGGAGCCATGGGACGTGCTGCGCCGCAATGGATGTTGCGTAAAAGCTGAGACCGAGCTCTCCCTGCCGCGTTCAGGCAGGGAGAAGGCTTGGCAGCAGGCCCCAGTGACCATCGCGGAAAATCTCGGCGGGTCCAAAGGCGGCTTTGTAAGCCATCTTGGGGCTGCCGGGGACGTAATAGCCCAGATACAGATGATCCAGCCCCATCCGGGCGGTTTCCTCGATCAGCCACAGGATCGAAAACGTACCCCATGAGGCCGTCAGGTCGTTGACGTCATAGAACGTGTAAACGGCAGACAGACCATCTGAAAGGCGGTCCACCAGACTGACGCAGACGAGCGTCCCGTCTGGGCGCCGGAACTCGGCCAGGAAGGTCTCAACCGGGGTATTGGCAATCAGATCCACATAGTCGCGCCAGCACATATGGGCCATGTCGCCATCGGCATGGCGGACGGCCTGATACATTTCGAACAGTCGGAACTGCTCGTCCGTTGGAACGGGTGGCACCATGCTGACGACAAGGTCCGCATGGCGATTACGTATCTTTCTCTGAGTCCGGGTCGGCGCAAAGGTCGTGGCCGGGATGCGCATGGGCGTGCAGGCACGGCAGCCGACACAGACCGGTGCGTAGGCTATGGTATGACTGCGGCGGAAGCCGGCCTGGGAAAGACGATTGTGAAGGGCGACCGCTTCAGGACCGGTAAGCTCGGTCAGGACCTTGCGTTCGGTGCGGTCCGGCAGATAGGGGCATGGGGCCGGGGCCGTCGTGTAGAAGAGCTGTGGGCGATGCTGCATGGAACGCTCTCCTTTTTAAAAAACCGGACCGGTCGATGATCTTATCGCAATGACGGGGGGTGGCGCATCCTTCATCTTTGCGAAAGGATGAAGCGTGAACGTCCGGAGGCCTGTGTGCTGTTTTCAGGCCCGGGGTGTTCGCTACAGGGAGATTTATGACGCACTGGACCGTTTTCCATATCCTCACGCAGATTTTGCGCTGGATCCTTCCTGTTTCCGTGACGGTCCATGCTCTCATTCACAAACGTGACACGGCATCCTGCACAGGATGGATCGGCATCTGCTGGATCGCACCACTGCTGGGGACGGTGCTGTATCTGATGTTCGGCATCAATCGTGTCCGGCGCCGGGCCCAGAAGATGGTCAACCAGCATCTATGGGAGGGACGCGATCCGCTGGCCCAGTACCGGCAGACGGTGGAAGGCAATCTGGCACCGCTGTCGAAAATGCTGGGACGGCTGACGGAACGGCCGCTGATGCGGGGCAATTCGGTCACCTGCCTGCATGACGGGGACAATGCCTATCCGGTAATGCTGGAGGCGATCGGGCAGGCCAAAAAATCGATCATCCTGTGTTCCTATATTTTCAGGGACGATGAGGTCGGCCAGCGTTTTGCCGAGGCTCTGGTGGCAGCAAAGCGGCGCGGGGTCGCAGTACGGGTTCTGGTGGACGGAATCGGGAGCGGGTATTTCCGCTGTGGGATCGAGCGCCGGCTGCGGCGCGAGGGCGTAGCCTGCGCGCGGTTCATGCACTCGGTCTGGCCCTGGCGCATGCCGTTCATCAATTTGCGCAATCATCGCAAGATCCTGGTGGTCGATGGGACAGTCGGTTTCATGGGCGGCTTGAACATCGGCGAGGAGAACATGCTCCGGCTGCGGACGAAGCTGCCGGTCGCGGATACGCATTTCCGTCTTCAGGGGCCGATCGTGCATCAGCTCGCCGTGTCTTTTGCCTGGGACTGGTCATTCACGACGGGAGAGGAACTCGAAGGCGAGCGTTATCTGCCCGAACCTTCCCCCGTTGGTGGCGTACCGATGCGGATCGTGACGTCAGGCCCGGATACGGATCTGGAAAAGATCGAATACGGGATGCTGCAGGCCTTTTCGCTGGCCCGCTCGCATATCTGGGTCATGACGCCGTACTTCCTGCCGGATGACCGTTTCTCAACAGAACTTATTCTTGCGGCATTGCGGGGGGTGACGATTGATATTGTCGTGCCCAAGAGCAGCAACCATGCGCTGATCGATCATGCGCGGGATGCCAATCTGCGGCCGTTTCTGGATGCGGGGTGCCGGGTATGGATGGCCGATCCGCCGTTCAATCATTCCAAGCTGATGGTTGTGGATGATGAATGGAGCTTCGTGGGAAGTGCAAATATCGACATGCGCTCCCTGCGGCTGAACTTCGAAATCAATCTGGAAATCTATGACCGTGGCGTGGCCAAAGACCTGTCCACGTTCATGGAAACCCATCGGCGCAACCGGCTGACGCACCATGATCTGGACAGCATGCCGTTCCCGATCCGGATGAGGAATTCCGCAATCAGGCTCCTGCTGCCGTATCTGTAAGGCTGTTACGCGCCCAGTCTGAGGGTGACGGAGATCGGACGGTGATCGGAGCCGAAGCGCGGCAGAGCACGGGCCTCCAGACGGGACAGGCCACGCACGAGGCAGCGGTCCAGTCTCAGGGGGACATGGTTCAGCATCCGGTGGGTCTTTTCCTTGGGTCCGACATCCAGAAAGCCTGGGAGCAGAACAGGGCCGACAAGATTGAAGTCACCCATGATGACGGCGCGGTGGCGCATATTGGCGCTGATGCTGCGAAGCTGGCGCCGGTTGAGGATCTGGCCATGCGACAGATGGACGTTGGCGAGCGAGAAGCTGCCGAAATCAATCAGCTGGGCCGTACGCTTGACCAGCAGGCCGCGCGGCAGGCGGCAAAATGAGGGCGGACGTGTAAACGGAAGGCGGCTCCAGCAGGCTGTTCCATGTGGACGGCCGGGAAGCGGAATGCGGTCGTAATAGCCGCCGAGAATCTCGGGAAGTTCGTCCACCGCTGTCTGCGCTTCCTGCATGACGACGATATCGGGATCTTCCGCGCGGATGACCGTCAGGACGTCTTCCAGCGAGGCGCCTTCCCAGCGGTAGAGATTCCAGCTCAGGATCTTGAAAGAGGCTCCGGACAGAAGGGACGTCGTCATTTCGGAGGCTCCGGCAGGTAAAGGGGATTGCGTTCGCGGTGATGGGGGCCGGCGGCAAATTCGCTGGTCAGGGTATAGCCGACAGCCAGCAGGACGGGGCCGAGGAAGATCCCCACGCCACCAAAGGTCACGATGCCGCCAAGCACACCAAGGACGGTCAGCAGGTAAGGAAGCTGGGCACCGCGGGCGATGAAGGCCGGGCGGATGACGTGATCGGCGCCCGAGATGATGAGGATGCCGTAGATGGCCAGGAACAGCCCGTGTCCGAAATGGTGGGTCATGCCCAGCCAGATGGCGGCTGGAACCCAGACCAGCGGGGCGCCGATCGGAAACACGGCCACGAAAGCGGTAATGCCCGCCAGCAGAACGGGAGACGGAACGCCCGCCAGCATAAGGCCGATGCCGGTCAGAACGCCCTGGATCAGGGCCGTCCCGAGGATGCCATAAACCGTGCCACGGACGGTACGGCCGATGATGTTGATAAGACGGGGTGTTGTGCGCGGCCCGGCGATACGGTCGATCAGGGCCGTGATGGTGTTCCCCAGTGTGTCGCCGTTGAGCCACAGGAAGAAAGCCACAAACAGCGCCATGATCAGCTCGGCAAGGCCTCCAGCGAGGCGGAGCAGGACCGTTAGCGTCAGATGGGCAATCTGTCCCGCATAGGGGCGCAGCACCTCGGTCGCGAAAGCGCCGACATCATGGCTGAAATGATGCCAGGCATTTACGAGATGGGGACCGGCCATCGGGATACGGTTCAGCCAGGCGGGAGGCGGGTTCGCGCTGGTGACATGCACGATCAGGGTGTCGATTTCCGAGATCGTGCCGGGAATATCGCTGATCCCCGCGCTAGTCAGGACAGCCAGCGGGACAACGATGAACAGCGCGCTCAACGCCATCATGGCGAGGGCCGCCAGTACAGGACGGACATGGCGGCGCATACGGCGGTAGATTGGCCAGGTCGTGAAGGCTAGGATCGCGGCCCACAGAATAGCCGAAAGGAACGGCCAGAGGATGATGCCGCAGCCATAGGCGATTCCGGCCAGAATCAGGCCGAGAAGGATCCGCTCGGTCGTCATGCGGGAGCATGGTCCTGACGGGGGCCAGAGACGTGCCCCGGCTCGCATGACTCTGTGCGCTGCGTGTTCATGGAGTGCTACTTTGGCACGCTCTGGCGTCCGGCGCATCCCTCGACCTATGGTAAGGATATGACGATCTCGCCACTTGTTGATGCCGCGACCCTGATCTCCGAGGTCGGCCGGTTCATTCCCCTTGATGCCAGCGTGCTTTTGCCCGGGCAGAAGGGCGACCCCGATGTTGCGTTCACTGAACGCCATCTGCCTGACGCACAGCGATTCGATATCGATGTGTTTGCAGACCCGGATAGCCCGCTTCCACATACAGTGCCGGGTGCTGCGCGGTTTGCGAGGCTGATGGGCGCGCTGGGTGTGAGTGAGAATACGCCGGTCGTGTTTTATGATGGGCGTGGAAGTGTGGGCGCGTGCCGAGGCTGGTGGCTCGCGCGACTGTTCGGGCACCGGAATGCACGGATTCTGGACGGTGGGCTTGAGGCCTGGGTGAAAGCGGGTGGCCCGGTTGAAAACAATGCTCCTGCTGGAACTGAACCGGCAGTGTTCCGTCCTCGTCCCCGCTACGGGCTTCTGGCAGGTGCCAGCGATGTTCGGCTTGCGCTGGGGCGTGAGGACAGCCTTGTCCTTGATGCCAGAAGCGCGGGCCGGTTTGCCGCGACAGTCCCTGAACCTCGTCCGGGTGTGCGGAGCGGCCACATGCCTGGCGCGCAGAGTATGGACTGGACGCGTCTTGTGGATGAAAGCGGCTGTTTTCTGCCTGCACCAGAACTGAAGCAAATTCTGGGTGCTGCGGCGGGGCGATCGGTGATCGCAACCTGCGGCTCCGGGCTGACAGCCGCGACAATCGTGGCGGCGGTAGCAATCACGGGATATGGCGATGCGGCCTTGTATGATGGATCATGGGCGGAATGGGGCAGTGACCCCGACGCACCAGTTGTAACGGGAGAAGCGGAAGCATGAGCGATCTGGAAAAGCAGGTCAGTGAGGGGTGGAGCCGGATGGGTTCCATGCTGGTGCGAGAGGGACGGCCACATGACCTGCCGGAGTCGGGAACATTCGTGAATGCCCCGGCAAGCCGTGGCTCGACCGTGCTTTTTCCGTCGCTGGAGGCCATGAACCGAACGGATGGTCGCAGTCATGCGCACAAGCTCGTCTACGGAGCGATGGGCTCACCGATCCAGCACCAGCTGGAGGAAATGCTCAGTCGGATCGAGGGGGGGACCCATACACAGGTCGTCGGCTCAGGGCTCGCCGCCTGCGCATTGCCGCTTCTGGCGTTTCTGGGCTGTGGAGATCATCTGCTGCTGCCCGATTCGGTTTACGGACCGACGCGGCGGTTCGCGGGGACCATGCTCCAGCGCATGGGCGTGACGACGACCTATTATCCGCCCATGGCATCCCGAGACGAAGTTCTGGCGCTTATGCGACCGGAGACGAAGGTGCTGTTTGCGGAAAGTCCGGGCAGCCACACCTTTGAGGTGCAGGACGTCTCGATGCTGGCCGGAATCGCTCATGAGGCCGGAGCGCTCCTGATGCTGGACAACACCTGGGGGATCGGTGTGTTTCAGCCCTTCACCCATGGTGCAGACGTGTCGATCCAGGCGCTGTCGAAATATCCCGCCGGGCATTCGGACGTCATCATGGGATCGGTCACGGTCAATAATGAGGCGCACTGGAAAACGCTGCGGGATGCCGCAATCCAGCTTGGACTATGCGCCGGGCCGGATGACTGCTGGCTGACTCTGCGGGGACTGCGGACGATGGGTGTGCGGCTGGCGCATCAGTCCCGTTCCGCGCTGGAAATCGCCCAGTGGCTCAAGACGCGGCCTGAAGTGGCGCGGGTCCTGCATCCGGCGCTGGAAGACTGTCCGGGACATGAGTTCTGGAAGCGCGACTTTACCGGAGCGTGCGGCCTGTTCGGGGTGGAGCTTCAGCCGGAAATCTCCGCTGAGGCCGCCGAGCGTATGATCGACGGGCTTGGGATGTTCGGGATTGGCGCATCCTGGGGCGGCTACGAAAGTCTGGTCCTGCCGACCACGGGGCATATCCGGCGCGTAACGGGTGAAGGTGGCCCGACATCCGCGACGTTCCGCCTTCATATCGGACTGGAAGACGTTGAGGATCTGAAGACGGATCTGGCTCGTGGGCTGGACAGCCTCCAGTTCTGAAGCTTTAGCGGCGGCGAAAAGTCAGAGCTTCAGCGACGTGATGGCGCTGGATGTTCTGGGTGCCTTCCAGATCGGCGATAGTACGGGAGACCCGGATCAGGCGTGTGATGCCGCGATTGGAGAGGCGCAGTCTTTCGGCGGCCTGTTCGGCGAGAGAGCGGGCGTCGTCGTCCATTTCAAAGGCATCGGGGGAAACCTGCGAATTGGGAACACCCTGACGCTCGATCTGGCGTTGGCGGGCAATTTCCACGCGTGCCCGAACTGCGGCGCTGCTCTCGCCTTTCGGTGCACGGCTGATTTCGATGGGAGATAACGGCTCGATCTGCACACACAGATCCATGCGATCGAGCATCGGGCCGGAAATCTTGGCCGTGTAATCCTCGCCGCAGCGGGGAGCCTTCCGACAGCTCCGTTCCAGATCACCTAAGTAGCCACAACGGCAGGGATTCATGGCTGCAATAAACTGGAAACGTGCAGGATAGGTCGTGTGGTGGGCCGCACGGGCGATGGAAATGCTGCCGGTTTCAATCGGCTGGCGCAGGGATTCCAGACAGGATCGCGAAAATTCAGGCAGCTCATCGAGGAACAGCACGCCGTTATTGGCAAGGCTGACTTCGCCGGGCCGGGCTTTTGCACCGCCACCCACAATGGCAGGAAAGCTCGCGCTATGATGTGGCGCACGATAGGGCGGTCGGACAACCAGTCTTCCGTTTTGCAGAATGCCTGAAACGCTGTGAATGCGGCTTGTCTCGAGAGCTTCTTCCCGTGTCAGGTTGGGCAGAATGCCGGGCAGGCGGCTGGCGAGCATGGATTTTCCGGCACCTGGCGGACCGCTCATGAGCATGGAGTGAGCGCCGGCAGCGGCAATTTCTAGAGCCCGTCGCCCGATTGCCATGCCTTTGACGTCCGCGAGATCGGGGCCGTATTCGATAAAATGTTCGGTCGGGAGCGGCGTCGGGGACAGGATCTGTTGTCCCTGAAAATGGGAGACGAGAGCCGCAAGTGTGGGAGCGCCAAGAACGTCTGTGCTGCCATTGCCCCAACGTGCTTCAATCGCCTGTGCTGCCGGACAGATCAGTCCAAGCTTATCTTCGACGGCACCGATGGCAGCGGACAGAACGCCTGCGACGGGATTGATGCGTCCATCCAGTGAGAGTTCGCCGACAGCGGCATAGGCCGAAACGGCCTCAAACGACAGAATCCCCATGGCGCAGAGCAAGCCGAGCGCAATGGGAAGGTCAAAATGCGCGCCTTCCTTGAGAAGATCGGCTGGCACGAGATTGACGAGGATGCGTTTGGGCGGAAGCGCCAGCCCCATGGCTGTGAGGGCAGCGCGGACGCGTTCGCGGGCTTCGCCGACGGATTTATCCGCCAATCCCACCACAAGAAACGCCGGGAGGCCGCTGGAGACCTGCACCTCGACTTTGACCGGAACAGCTTCGATTCCGGAGAAGGCGAAGCTCTGGATGCGGGCGAGGGCAGGTGTGTGCGGGCTGGGACTCGTCATAAGACAAATCCTAGCCCGAAATTATTTCCAGTTGGTTAACGGATAGGGTGTCAGGAACGCTGGTACAGCAGGCGGGCACGAAGGGTGCCGTCGAGAGCCTTGAGACCGTCCAGAAGCTTCATATCCATGTCAGAGCTTTCCGACTCGGCTTCCACCACGACGTAACCGACTTCACCATCTGTCTGGAGATACTGGGCGGTCACGTTGCAGTTCTGCGATGCGAACAGGTCATTAATCTGGCGCATGATGCCGGGGCGGTTGGCATGGACGTGCATGAAGCGTGTGCCGCGGGGACGCTCGGGGAGCTGGACACTGGGAAAGTTGACGGCCCCGATCGTAGACCCCACGTCGGAATAATCCACCAGCTTGCGGGCAACTTCGACGCCAATACGCTCCTGCGCTTCCATGGTGGAACCGCCGATATGCGGTGTGAGGATGACGTTTTCGAGCCCCTGAAGCGGCGTCTTGAACTCTTCGCCAGCCTTCTTGGGTTCGACCGGGAACACGTCCACACCTGCACCCATGAGATGGCCGTCCTTCAGGGCAGCAGCGAGGGCGTCAAGGTCCACGACATTGCCGCGGGCGTTGTTGAGCAGAATGGAATTGGGCTTCATGGCCCGGATTTCCGCTTCGCCGATCAGCAGATCGGTTTCCGGAGTCTGCGGGACATGCAGGCTGACGATGTCGGACTGGGCCAGCAGTTCGTTCAGGCTGGAGACGGCAACGGCGTTACCATGCGGCAGGCGGGGCATCACGTCGAAATATACGACGCGCATGCCAAAAGCCTCGGCCAGGACCGAAAGCTGCGAGCCGATGGAGCCGTAACCCACGATGCCGAGCGTTTTGCCGCGGACTTCCCAGGCATTGGTGGCGGACTTGTCCCAGCCGCCCTTGTGGCAGGCTTCCGAGCGCGACGGGATGCGACGGAGCAGCATGACCACTTCGCCCATGACCAGTTCGGCTACGGAGCGCGTGTTGCTGAACGGTGCGTTGAACACAGGTATTCCGAGCATGCGTGCGGCGTTCAGATCGACCTGGTTGGTGCCGATGCAGAAGCAGCCGATGGCCATGAGGCGGTCTGCGCCTTCGAGAACTTCGCGGGTCAGCTGTGTGCGGCTGCGGATGCCGACCATGTGCACGCCCTGAAGCGCTTCCTTGAGAGCATCACCCTCGAGCGCGCCTTTGACGCGTGTGACCTCGGTGTAGCCCTGTGCGGCGAAATGGGCCACGGCACTTTCGTGAATGCCTTCCAGAAGAAGAATGCGGATCTTGTTCTTGGGGAGAGAGAACTGCGTTTCCATAAATCCGTCCCGGTCATGAACCGGAAGGCTCCGGTTTCAATTCAAACTGGTTCCATCAGAGACCTGGCCGTGGCCAGACCAGTCCCGGCTCATGCCTGCCGCCACGTCCGCCGGGGCCCTCTCCCTAGCCGATTGGCGGGATTCAGGAAAGGTGGCGGACGATTTCGGGTAACAAGGTTGCGTCTCCGCAGGCCAGAACAGTGCCATCGCTCTCAAGTGTCAGAGGCTGTCCCTGCCAGTCCGTGATCCGGCCGCCTGCGCCTTCAACAACCGGAACAAGCGCCCCCCAGTCCCAGGGCTTCATCGTGCATTCGGCAATGACGTCGATCTGGCCGAGGGCAAGGAGGCCATAGGCATAGCAGTCTCCGCCCCAGGATGTGCGGCGGGTATGTTTTTGCAGATTGGCAAAGCGCGGGGCATGCGCGGCGGTCATGATTTCGGGCGCCGTACAGGAAAGTTCGGCCTCGGCTGCCTGCGGGCAGGGACGCGTCCCGACAGTGCCGGGCAGGCGATCGGACACGAAGCGGGTCGGGCGGCCGGAAACGCCCAGCCAGCGCTCGCCGGTGACAGGCTGGTCGATCAGTCCGAGAACGGGACGGCCCTTGTGGAACAGGGCAATAAGCGTGCCGAAAGTGGGACGCCCGGTCAGGAACGCACGTGTGCCATCAATGGGATCCAGCACCCAGAGCCAGTCACTGCTGGCGCCGCTCATGCCGTTTTCCTCGCCGAGGATGGCGTGCTCCGGCAGGCGTTCTTCGAGAATGGCGCGCATGGCCTGTTCGGCCTGACGGTCCGCGATAGTGACGGGGCTGTCATCGGATTTGGCGTCGGCGCGAAGGGAGGTCCGGAAATGGGGCAGGACGGTCTGGCGGGCGATATCTGCGCAGGCTGTCGCAGCGTCGATGGCAGTCTGCAGAACCGTTTCACTCATGATTTTCGTCTATTCCCGTCGCTTGAGCATGACCTGAGATTGACGCCCGTTGTGGCGGGCGGCATCAGAGGGGCCATGCATCCGATCATCGTCATTCCGACCAGACTTGCTTCGACCCGCCTGCCGCGCAAGCCCCTCGCTGATATTGGGGGCGTCCCAATGATCGTCCGGGTTGTCCGCCGGGCGCTGGCAGCAGAGATCGGACCTGTAGTCGTAGCGGCAGGAGATGCGGAGATCCTCGATATCATCAGGGATATTCCTGGCGTTCGCGGCGTGCTGACCGACTCGGCGCTGGCGAGCGGCTCGGACCGGGTTCATGCGGCACTGGCGGAAGTGGATCCGAATGGCGCACATGATGTGGTCATTAATCTTCAGGGCGATCTGCCCCTGATTGAGCCCTCCAGCCTGACCGCTGTTCTGAAACCTCTGGAAGATCCGGCGTTCGATATCGGCACGCTGGCGGCTCCGGTGACGAGTGAGGCTGAACGCGACGCCTCGCAGGTTGTGAAGATTGCCTGTGCCTTCGGTGAAGATGCTGTCACCCGGGCACTATATTTCTCGCGACTGCCCATTCCATGGGGTGAAGGGCCACACTGGCATCATGTGGGCGTCTATGCCTGGCGTCGGCATGCGCTGGAGCGTTTCGTGTCTCTCGCCCCATCTGCGCTGGAGCGGCGGGAAAGTCTGGAGCAGCTTCGTGCGCTCGAGGCAGGCATGACGATTGGCTGTGCAAGGATTGACCATGCGCCGCAGGGGGTGGATACGCCTGCTGATCTGGAACATGTGAGAGGGTTGGTCTGATGCCGGTCATTGCATTTCAGGGCCGTCCCGGCGCCTATTCCGATCTGGCGTGCCGTCAGGCGCGTCCCGGCTGGACCACGTTGCCGTGTCCGACATTTTCCGATGCGATTGACGCCGTGCATGACGGACGGGCCGATGAGGCTCTTCTGGCCTGTGAGAACACGCTGGCCGGGCGTGTGCCGGACATTCATTCACTTCTGCCAGACGCCGGGCTTCACATTGTCGGAGAATATTTCCAGCGGGTCGAGCACTGCCTTCTGGGCATACCGGGCGCGAAGATCGAAGACGTGCGCCGGATTCACACGCATCCGGTCGCGCTGGGCCAGGTCCGCAAGCTGATCAGCGAACTGGGTGTGGAGCCGGTGGTGCAGTTCGATACGGCCGGTGCGGCTGAGATGGTCGCACAGTGGGGACGCAGGGAAGATGCGGCGATCGCGTCTTCTCTGGCGGCCGAACTGAACGGCCTGACGGTGCTGCGTAGCAATGTCGAGGATGCTTCGCACAACACGACGCGTTTCTATCGTGTGGCACGCAAACCTTGTATTCCTTCGTCTGAACGCAAAGATGTGCTCACAACACTGCTGATGCGCGTCGGAAACTGCCCGGGTGCGCTTTATGCGGCATTGGGTGGATTTTCCCGACATGGTATCAACATGACGCGGATCGAAAGCTACATGCTGGACGGCTCGTTCGCAGCGACGCAGTTCCTGATGGATGTCGAGGGGCATCCGGAACAGGCCCCGCTGGCGGCGGCGCTCGCAGAACTTGAGCAGGTCAGCGATGATCTCAGAATTCTGGGTGTTTACCCAAGCAGCCTTTCGCGCCGCGCAGCGTGACGGCAGAACAGGCAGAGCCCATGACAGAAGGCGGAACAATGACGGACACGAGCATGTATCAGGGGTCGCTGACGGCTCTGGTTACTCCGATGCATCCCGACGGACGGATTGATTTCGACGTTTCGACCAGACTGATCGAGCGTCAGATCGAAGCCGGGACAACGGCACTGATCCCGGCCGGCACCACAGGCGAAAGCCCGACGCTGTCCCATGACGAGCATGGACGCGTTGTGGCGCATTGTGTGGAGACGGCGAATGGTCGCGTCCGTGTGATGGCAGGTGCTGGTTCCAACAGCACTTCCGAAGCCGTTCTCATGGCAAAGCACGCCCATTCCGTCGGAGCGGACAGTCTTCTGGTCGTCGTGCCTTATTATAACAAGCCGTCGCAGGAAGGCCTGTACCGTCATTTCATGACGATTGCCGATGCAACGGCGCTACCGATGTTCCTGTACTGCATCCCCGGCCGGTCAGTCGTGGACATCTCGGTGGCAACGATGGCGCGTCTTGGTGAGCACCCGAATATTGTTGGAACCAAGGATGCGACCGCCAATATGGCCCGGCCAATTGCGGTACGTCGTGCCGTGGGCAAAGAGTTCAACCAGCTCTCTGGCGACGATAATACTGCTCTCTCATTCCTTGCTGCGGGTGGTGACGGATGCATTGGCGTGACGTCCAATGTCGTACCGCATCTGTGCGCCGACATGCATCTGGCCTGGCAGGAAGGGCGGATCGAGGATGCGATCGCCATTCAGGATCATCTGACGCCGCTGCATGACGCCATGTTCATGGAAAGCAACCCTGGGCCGGTGAAATACGCTCTGTCCAGACTGGGTCTGTGCAATGCGACGCTGCGCCTGCCTCTCGCGGAGCCGCGGGAGGCAACGCGTCTGGCCATTGATGAGGCTCTGCGTTCTCTCGAGCTTCTGGACTGATTGCGGGTATGGCAGGAAAGAAAACCAAGAGCGGCATGATTTCTCACGGAATGGCCGCACAGAACCGCAAAGGTCGGTTCGATTACACCATTCTGGAAACAACGGAAGCCGGGATTGTCCTGAAAGGGCCGGAAGTCAAAAGCCTTCGCCTCGGTCGGGCGACCATCACGGAAGCCTATGCAGCCGAGCGTGATGGCGAGATCTGGCTCTTCAATTCCTACATCCCCGAATATCAGGGGGGCGTGCTTTCCCGCTTTGAGCCACGCGCACCGCGCAAACTGCTGATGCATCGCAAACAGATCGCCCATTTTCTGGGAGCGGTCAGTCGGGCAGGTGCCAGTCTTGTACCGCTGGACATTCACTTTAATGCCCGTGGCATTGCGAAAGTCACGCTTGGTCTGGGACAGGGGCGGCGTAAGGAAGACAAGCGCCACGCGATTGCTGAACGTGACTGGAAGCGTGACAAGGCCCGTCTGGTACGCAGCAGCGGCAAAGATTACTGACGCATAAATCCTTATGGGTCATCATAAAAAGGCCGGAGTTTTCCGGCCTTTTTATTTGCCTGATACCTGAGGATCGGCGCATGAAAAAAGCCGCCGCAGCAGAAGCTGGCAGCGGCTTTTTTATTCAGACCGAAGTCTGGATCATTCAGTCAGCGCTGATTTCAGCAGCTTCCGGACCCTTCTGGCCCTGAACAACCTTGACGTTGATCGTCTGGCCTTCGTCAAGCGTGGGCAGGCCCGAACGCTCGAGAGCGGAGGCGTGGACAAAGATGTCCTTGCCACCGGATTCCGGCGTAATGAAGCCGAAGCCCTTCGTGGCGTTGTACCACTTGACCGTGCCACGCATGTCTTCAGCGCGGGACAGGTCCGGAGCCGGACGGCCCGGACGTGCACCACCGAAGCGCGGCTGGTCACCGAAAGCAGCGCGGGGACGCGGTGCTTCTGCCGTGCTCTCGTCAACGGAGAGGACTTCAGCAACCTGACGGCCCTTGGGACCCTGGCCGATGCGGACCACAACGGTTGCACCCGGATTGACGTTGCTGACACCAGCGTTCGTCAGGGCGTTGGCATGCAGGAAGATGTCGCCCGAGCCGTCGGACAGTTCAACGAAACCGAAACCCTTTTCGGTGTTGAACCACTTCACGCGGGAGCTGATTTCCGGGCCTGAAGCAGCGACGAAGCTGTTGCGGCGGGGGGCGCCGTAGCCACCACCACCATTTCCACCACCAAAGCCTCCACGGTCGCCATAGGACGGCTGGGACGAGTATGTGTCGTCAAACCCGCCGCGGCGAGGTGAGTTGAAGCTGCTGCGGTCGGTTCTGTTGTTTCTCAACGGTCTAATCCCGAGACTGGGGTGCCATGGTAGGGCGGGGCCTGCCGTGACGTAATTTCAAAAATTTGGAAAAAAACAATGCTGTTTCTCTCCTGCAGCAATCTCTAGCACGCTTTTTTCCTCCTCTGCCACAGGGAATATGGGGCTGAAACATAACTCGCGCTAATTTTAAGATTGTGATGAGTCTCGTGGAGACTTTGATTCGGCGCGTGGAAATGACATACACACGGTTCCCAGTACTTGGTGGTTCCGGACCCCGCGCGTAACAGAGGTGCCCATGCGAAGCCGACTGACTTTTTCCATTGGAGCCACTGCCGTGCTGGCGCTGTCTTCTTCTGCCATGGCCACACCGTTACAGGACCCGTACGGAACCTGGACCGTCCAAGGCGAGAACGACGCCATTTCCACTCTGAAAGGGACGTCGGATCAGTATTATACGTCTGGTCTGCGCATCAACTGGACTTCAGGAACGGACAATCTTCCCCGTCCGATCGCGAAGCTGAACCGCACGCTGATGGGCGACGGCGTGCAGCGCATCAGCATTGGTCTGCAGCAGATCATTGATACGCCGCGTGATACGCAGGCTGATAATCCGCCGCAGGGCGATCGTCCCTATGCCGGTCTGCTGCTGGGAACGGTGAACCTCATCAACGATACCGACCTTTCCCGGACCGTAATGGGAATCCAGTTCGGCATGCTTGGTCCGTCAGGACTGGGGCGTCAGGTCCAGAACGGATTCCATAAGGCCATCAGTGATACGCCGAGCACGGGCTGGGGCCATCAGCTTGCGAATCAGCCAATCTTTCAGGTTCAGGCCGGACGGATCTGGCGTCTGCCGGTTCTGAACGTTTACGGCATCCATGCGGATGTTCTGCCAGCGATTTCAGGCGCGGCCGGTGACTACCGGACTTATGCTGATGTGGCGACGACGTTTCGCATCGGGCAGGGGCTGGATAGCGATTTCGGTAATGCGACGATCGGACCGGGGCTGGATGGCACAGACGCGTTCCGCGCGACTCGTCCTTTTGCCTGGTACTTCTACGGCGGCGTCGAAGGACAGGCGGTGGGTTATGACGTGACGCTGCAGGGCAGCACGGTCCGTCCCAATGCGCCGCATGTCGACAAGGTCTGGGATGTGGGTGAAATCCATGCTGGTGTGGCGGTCATGTGGCATGGTGTTCGCCTGTCCTACAGTCAGAACTGGCAGACGGCGCAGTTCCAGACCCAGAAGGCTGGTCTGTTCAATTACGGATCGCTCAAGCTTTCAGTCAAATTCTGATCTGTTCGCAGGCAATGACATAAAAAAGCCGCCTCCCAGCTGGGAGGCGGCTTTTTTATGTTTGCGCGAGATGGGGAACGTGACTGTCGCGGATTGGCGCACCAAGCAGATACCCCTGGACCTCCTCGCATCCATTGGCATCAAGCAGGGCCATCTGGTGTTCTGTTTCCACACCTTTCGCACAGCAGGTGATGTTCAGGGACCGTGCCAGTGAAAGAATGGCATACATGATCTCGTCGGCACGCATGTCTTCGCCAAGATACTGAACGAAGGCGCGGTCGAGTTTGATCTGGTCCAGCGGGTAAATCCGAAGCCGCTCCAGCGAGGAATACCCCGCTCCGAAATCGTCGATAGCGAGCCTCACACCGAGTGCGCGGACACGGGAAAGTTCGCGGAAAGCGATGTCTGATGGACCGAATGGCCTGCACTCTGACAGCTCGATCTGCAGGCGTCCGGGAGGAAGGCCGGTTTCCGTCAGAACGGCTTCCACAAGAGGTGCGAGCCGTTCGTTCACAAGCCATACGGGCGAGACATTCACACAGACCCGCAAAGGCGTGGGCCAGTGCAGGGCTGCCTGGCAGGCGTTGCGCAGACTCCAGCTGTCCAGCGCTTCGATCATGCCGACTTCCTCGGCATAGCGGATGAACAGGTTCGGTGCGACCTCGCCATGTCCGGGACGCGTCCAGCGCAGAAGAGCCTCATGTCCGACGATTTTCTGGGACGCCGTGTCGACGATGGGCATCCATTTCAGGAAAAGAGCATCATCCTCAACCGCCTTGAGAAGATCCTGTTCCAGATTGGATGTGACAGCGTAGGCGTTGGTGAGTTCCGCACTGGCACGACGTTCATGTCCGCCACCGGTGCGATTGGCCTCCGTTAGCGCAGCCCGGGCAGCAAGAATCAGCTGATTCGCGTCTGCCGCATCCTGCGGATAGACGCTCCACCCCGCGGAAATCGAGAAAGGAATGGCACCCATATCCAGAGAGACGGGCGTGCTGGAGATTTTCAGGATCGCATTGACGAGGGAGCGTGTGGTCACGGCTGTCGTGCCGGGCGGGGTGAGAACCATGAAGTGGCCGCCGCCTACGGAACTCAGAAAACAGCCTTCCGGGAGGACTGCTTTGAGGCGTCGAATCATCTCCGCAAGGATCAGATCGGCTGTATCCCATCCGTAACGTTCATTGATGAGTGAGAGATGATCCAGATTAAGATGAATCAGGCTGAAGACGGCACGCCGGGAAAGTTGGCCTGTCTTCTCGATGAACTGATGCAGAACGTGGAGGCTTTCCTCGCGATCAGGCAGGGACGATTTTCCAAGATCTCCCGGTTCGGCTGCAATCTGACCTGCGACGTCATGCAGTGCACCCTGAGCGGCAGGGTAAAGACATGTTCCTGCCGGATAGCAGGCGATCAGGAACTGGTTCGTCCGACTGTCATGATGGGGAGGAACAGGACATCCGAGAAATGACCAGTCTGTGGAAAACTTCCCTCGAAAAGAGCCACTGCCACTCTGGGCATGATCTGCGGCAAGAATGGTTTCCCCGGCAATTGTCTTGCGCAGTGATGCTGGCAGATCGCCTGTAGATTGGAGAACACTGGCTGTGCCGGTTTTGGCGATATGCAGCAGGATAACAGCGGAAGCACCTGTTGCGGGCAGGAGCAGGCGAAAGAGAACGCATCGGCTATCCGAAAAGGTGCCAGAGTATTCGTGTGTAGTCCCTTTCTGAGCGCCTCTGGCAGGACTGCTCATCACATCGATACTCCATGAAATTCAGATGAATGCGTTATTTCAATTTGCATCATTATATATGCGTGAATTTTTCTGTCTAACCGGAAATCAGGAGCCTGTCGGTATCATTGCGGTCAAATATTTCCAGAAGAATTCGGAGTGCATGACCTCTGCTGCCTTTTAGATGTGGATTGCGGGTAATCTCGCGTTCGCTGTCCTGTTGCATGGCGGTCAGCAGCAGGCTCAGACGGGCACCCTGAGCCAATCGGAAACCGGGCAGGCCGGACTGGCGGTCACCGGCAATGTCACCGCCGCCACGGATCCGGTAATCTTCGTCGGCAATCAGAAAGCCGTCATTCGTGTCGCGCAGAAGGCTCAGGCGCCGAACGGCAGTAGGCGTTGCTGCTTTGTCATGAAGTAGAAGACAGAAAGACTGTTTCGAGCCTCGTCCAACACGACCGCGAAGCTGGTGGAGCTGGGCCAAGCCGAATCGTTCAGCCTGCTCGATGACCATGACCGAAGCCGCGGGAATATCCACGCCCACCTCAATGACCGTGGTGGCGACAAGAAGGCGCGTTTTACCCAGACGGAACGTGTCCAGCGCGTCCTGACGGACGGTAATGTCCTGCTTGCCATGAGCAAGGCCGACGAGGCCTTCGAAGCGCTGTTCCAGAGAGGCCCAGCGTTCTTCTGCCGCTGCTGCGGCCTGTGTTTCGCTGTTTTCGATGAGCGGGCAGACCCAGAAAACCTGCACCCCATCGCGCAGGGCACGACTGATGCCGGCGAGTACGCTGTCGAGCGAGTCCATGCTGTGCAGGGTCGTGCGGATCGGCTGGCGTCCCGGCGGTTTTGAGTCCAGACGGCTGACGCTCATTTCACCCCATTCCATAAGCTGGAGCGTACGGGGGATGGGGGTCGCCGTCATGACGAGAATGTCGGTCGCTTCCCCTTTGGCACTCAGATTCATGCGCTGGCGGACACCGAATCGGTGCTGCTCGTCGATGACGGCAAGGCCAAGGTCGTGAAAGGTCACGCCATCCTGAAACAGGGCATGGGTGCCGACAACGATCTTTGCAGTCCCATCTGCGATGGCAGCGAGGGTTTTGCGCCGTGCCGCGCCCTTGATGGTGCCGCTCAGATAGACGCATTCGGTCGGGCAGAGACGGGAAAGCGTTTCAAAATGCTGGCGGGCAAGGATTTCTGTGGGCGCCATCAGGGCGGCCTGTGCGCCAGACTCGACGGTCTGGAGCATGGCGTTCATGGCGACGAAGGTTTTGCCCGCACCGACATCGCCCTGCAGCAGGCGCATCATGGGCGTTGCAGCCGAAAGATCGGCAGCGATTTCGGCAATGGCCAGTGTCTGGGCGTGGGTGGGCTTATGCCCGAAGCGGCACAGCATTTCGGCCTGGAGTTCGCCAGTGCCGGGAAAGCTGCGTCCGTGCCGCTCACGGGCCTTGAGGCGGGCGAGGCCGAAGCAGAGCTGATCGGCCAGCAATTCGTCGGCAGCGAGGCGGGAGAGGGCGCGGTTGCGGACCGGCTCCCAGGCGATTTCCGGCGGAATGATCTCGGGAGACTGCATCAGGCGCAGCGCCTGCGCGAAGGATGGCCACTTGCGCTGGGTAACGAGAGCCGGGTCCAGCCATTCCGGGAGATCGGGCAGGAGGGCCAGAGCGGCACGCATGGCTTTGCGCACCGTATAGGGAAAGAGACCCGCGGTCAGGGGCCACACGGGTTCGAGCGAGGGGAAGCTGTCACGTTTGGCCCAGCTCACGACATGATCGGGCTGGGGCATCGTCAGCTCGCCTTGAAACGTGCCGGTCTTGCCGGAGACGAGGAGTTCGGCGCCGATCGTGGGGCTGGGCATGTTGCGCGTCTGGAAGAAGACCAGATCGAGCTTTCCGGTATCGTCCTCCGTGCGGATGATGGAGGGCTGTCCGGGGCGTCCGGCCTTGCGCAGGGAAAGGACGCGGACATGGGCTGTCAGGATTTCGCCGGGCGCGAGATTGTGTCCGTCTGCGACTGTGCGCAGAATGCGCCGGTCAACAACCCGTTCGGGCAGGGTGAACAGCAGGTCCAGCACGCGTCGGCCGCCTGCGATCTTCTCCAGCAGGGTAGCGTGCCGGGGGCCGATGCCGGACAGGCTCGTCAGCGGTGCGAAGAGGGGAGCGAGACGGTCATCCCAGGCTTCGTTGCGCTGTTCTTTGTCGGAATGGGATGGAAAAGATTGCGGGAACTGTTCGGACGGCATCGTGACAACGGGCGCTTCCCGTGCTCCTCGGGCTGACAGGCGATGGAACGGCAGGTATAGGGCATTAGCAGGATGGAACAAAACGAAACCATGACCCGTGAAATGTCCACAGCGTCCTTCGGCAGGTCTTTCGGACCAACCGTCTGGGGCGTGCCGGATGGCAGTGTGGCCTTTCTTCTCCGCCAGCGTCTCGCCGAGCATGACGGACCTCTGCTCCATGTTGCGCGCGATGACGCTGCCGTGGCCGCGCTGGCCGACATGCTGGCCTGGCTCATGCCGGAAGTGGAAGTTCTGCGTCTGCCGGCCTGGGACTGCCTGCCTTACGACCGCGTCTCGCCCAATCCGGTTCTGATTGCCGAACGGGCCGGGACGCTGTGCCGTCTGCTGGAGCCCACCAAGGCGCGGCGGATTGTGCTGACGACCGTGCATAGTCTGATCCAGCGCGTTCCTCCGCGCTCGGCGTTCCGGGGGCAGTCCATCAGCGTGAAGACGGGTGAGAGCCTCGATCAGGCCATGCTGATCGAACTGCTGATCGCCAACGGCTATACCCGGACCGATACGGTCATGGAAGCGGGCGAGTTCGCGACACGGGGCGGAATCTTTGATCTGTTTCCGGCCGGCGAGAGCGATCCGATCCGGTTGGATCTGTTCGGAGACGAAGTTGAGAACATCCGTGCGTTTGACGTTGGAACGCAGCGTTCCACCGAGACGCTGAAGCGCTTTGAACTCCGCCCGGTCTCCGAGTTTTCGCTGGGCCCGGACAGCATCAGCCGTTTCCGCACAGGCTGGCGCGATTCGTTCGGCCCAGCTGCAACATCCGATACGATTTACGAGAACGTCTCCGACGGCCGGCGTTATCCGGGGCTGGAGCATTACCTGCCGCTGTTCCATGACGGTGACGGACACCAGATGGAAACGCTGCTGGATTACTTGCCGGGTGGGGCAGTCAGCTTCGATCAACATGCGCCGGAAATCCTCAAGGCCCGGCTGGGCATGATCGCCGATCATTATCAGGCCCGCCGTGTGCCGACCCGCGAGGGCGAAATCCCGTACCGCCCGCTGCCGCCGCACAGGCTGTATCTGGATGCTCACGGCTGGGAGGCGATGCTGGCAGATGTCCCCTCCGTCATTCTCAATGCGTTTGCCATGCCGGATACGGCTCAGGGCGTGGATGCAGGCTATCGCCCCGGACCGCTGTTTGCCCGCGCCAAGGACGGAAGCCGGGCCGGGATGTTCGAAGCCTTCGGGCAGCAGGTGAAAACCTGGGCCGAGGCAGGACGCAGGACCTATGTCACGGCCTGGAGCCGCGGATCACGGGAACGAATCTCGCATCTTCTGGCCGAGCATGGTGTCACGACGACGTCCTATGAAGACTGGCCGGATGCGGCGGGCATGCCGAAGGGCACGACCGGCCTGCTGACGCTGGGGCTGGAGCGCGGATTCGTTTCGGACCGTCTGTGTTTCGTCTCCGAGCAGGATCTGCTGGGCGAGCGGATTTCCCGGCCGCCGCGTCGCCGCAAGCGTGGTGAGCAGTTCATCTCTCAGGTCGGCGAGATCGCGGAAGGGGATCTGGTTGTTCATTCCGATTACGGAATCGGGCGCTATGTCGGGCTTGAGACGGTCGTCGAAGGCCGCGTCGCGCATGACTACCTGTCGATCCTCTATGATGGGGAACAGCGGCTTCTCCTGCCGGTCGAGAATATCGAGCTTCTGAGCCGTTTTGGCTCCGAGCAGGCCGGCGTTCAGCTCGACAAGCTGGGTGGCACGGCCTGGCAGGCGCGCAAGGCCAAGATGAAGTCCCGCATCCGCGTCATGGCGGGTGAGCTGATCAAGACAGCCGCGGCCCGTGCGCTCAAGGATGCGCCGACGCTCGCGCCGGCTGAAGGACTGTGGGACGAGTTCTGCGCGCGCTTCCCGTTCGTGGAGACGGAGGACCAGTCTCGCGCGATTGCGGATGTGCTGGAAGACATGAGCGCCGGGCGGCCGATGGATCGTCTGGTTTGTGGCGATGTGGGCTTCGGCAAGACGGAAGTGGCGCTGCGGGCGGCGTTCGTGGCCGCACTTTCGGGGATGCAGGTCGCGGTTGTGGTGCCCACGACGCTGCTGGCCCGCCAGCATTACCGCAGCTTCTCGACGCGCTTCGAGGGCTTTCCGGTCAACGTAGCGCAGCTCTCACGCCTGATCACGCCCAAGGAAGCTACGAAGGTCCGCGAGGGCATGGCGGATGGCACGGTGGATATCGTGGTCGGCACCCATGCGCTGCTGGCCAAGACCGTGTCTTTTGAACGTCTGGGCCTGCTGATCATCGACGAGGAGCAGCATTTCGGTGTGGCGCATAAGGAACGTCTGAAGGCGCTGCGTGAGGACGTGCATGTCCTGACCCTGTCGGCCACGCCGCTGCCCAGAACACTTCAGCTTTCGCTGTCCGGCGTCCGCGAAATGAGCCTGATCGCGACCCCGCCGACAGACCGTCTGGCGGTGCGCACATTCATCACGCCGTTCGACAGCGTCATGATCCGCGAGGCGATCCAGCGCGAACGGTTCCGCGGCGGCCAGATTTTCTGTGTCGTGCCACGTCTGGCGGATATGGACCGGATGGCCGAGCGCCTGACGGAAATCGTGCCGGACGCCAAGACCGTGCAGGCCCATGGACGTCTGACGCCCACCGAACTCGAACGCGTTATGACGGAGTTCGCAGACGGAAAATACGACATCCTGCTCTCCACAAACATCGTGGAAAGCGGGCTGGACATGCCCAGCGTGAACACGATTATCATCCACCGCGCGGACATGTTCGGTCTGGGGCAGCTCTATCAGCTTCGTGGACGTGTCGGACGCGGCAAGCAGCGCGGTTACGCCTATCTGACCTGGCCGCAGACACGTCCGCTGTCTCCGTCATCGGAAAAGCGGCTCGAGGTCATGCAGACGCTGGATTCACTGGGCGCTGGCTTCACGCTGGCCTCCCATGACCTTGACCTGCGTGGTGCTGGCAACCTGCTGGGCGACGAGCAGTCCGGGCATATCAAGGAAGTCGGGATCGAGCTCTACCAGCAGATGCTCGAAGACGCCGTGATCGATATGCGCCGTGAGCGCGGCAAGCGTCAGGACGACGAGGACAGCTGGACCCCGACCATCATCCTCGGTCTGCCGGTCCTGATTCCCGAAGCCTATGTGCCGGATCTGCCGGTGCGTCTGGGGCTGTACCGGCGCATTGCATCGCTGACGAACGAGGCCGAGGTCGAGGCCATGCGCGCCGAGCTCGTGGACCGCTTCGGATCACTTCCGCCGGAAGTGGGCAATCTGCTCGATGTGGTCCTGATCAAGCGCCTGTGCCGTGAAGCCGGGGTGGAACGTCTGGAGACCGGACCGAAGGGCATGGTGATCCAGTTCCGCCGGAACCGTTTCCGCAATCCGGCGGCGCTGATCGACTGGGTAACGCGCAAGAAGGAATCGGGCGTGAAGATCCGTCCCGATCACAAGCTTGCGGTCATCCGCGAAATGACGAACGCGACCCGTATTGGCTATGCCAAGAAGGTCACGACCGTCCTATGCAAGATGATCCGCAAGCTTGAGGCGTCGAAATCAGGGGACTGAGAACGGCAGTGGGATGCGGTTGACGGTCACGACACCGCCGCTCAGCCCGATGTCCCATAGGGTCGCATCACCGCTCTGACGGCCCATCAGCCGGGCGATCGTCAGGGCGGCCACGACCTTCTTTGGAGCCGTGTCGCGGATCTGTCCGATCAGGGTCTCAACATTCGTGACACCGACATGCAGGTCTGCTGCCGATGTCGATGCGGTGGCGCCGGGCTCAATGGTGCCTTTGCCGTCAATGGTGCTGGTACCGGAGACAGCGTGCAGCGCGTTGATCGTGATCTGCTGGCGCGCCGTATCAAGGCCCTGGACCGTCAGATCGGCTGAAAGCTGTGTCGGCATGAGGGGCTGCTTGGTATCGTGGATACCGGTGCCCTCGACTTTCAGATGCAGGTCCGGTGTCGTCTGGACGGCCTGGATCGAGGCTTTGCGGATCGTCATGTCATGACCGGGACGGGCCAACTTGACGTCCGTCCATGCGGCCTGCGGTGTTCCAGGCCGGAGATCGCTGCTGTTGATCCCGAGACCCTGATCCTTGCAGGCATCGCTGATGCCGCCCTTGAAAGCACTGAGCGCGGCATAGGCTGCCACGGCATTGAAGCGCTCCAGGGTCGTGGCCTGCACGTGACCGGACGGATCGGAAAGGCTGATGCCACGGATATCAAGCGTGATGTCGGTTCCGGTCAGTGTGGCGTGAAGTGTTTTCGCCGTCAGGCCATGAGCGCCGCTCTGGGTTCCCGCAAGCTCGTAGGTAAAGCAGGATGCGGGCATGTCGGGCAGCGTGGATGCGCTGGCAACAGCCGGTATCAGGAGTGCGGCGGTCGCAGCAAGCATCGTAAGTCGAGTGAACATGAAAGATCTCCGGGGGCTGGAGAGGGAAAAGAGACGTTAAGACTGTATTAGGGAATGAGGAGATAGAGTGACGTACCCGCTCCCTGTTTCGGAGAAATGCGCGTGTCTTCTTCCATTTCCGCCATGCCCGCAATTCCGCAGTATGTCTCCATCATCAAGAATGAAGACTCTTCAGCGAACAAGTGGGAAAAAACAAGCGTCTCCACCCAGCAGGCCGTCGCTGCGTTCAAGGAGGATGCGTCGTCAATCAAGACGCCGGAGCAGCTTCTGAAGAACTACAAGGCACTCAAGGTTGTGCTCGGGGCATATGGAATGTCCTCGGCAATCAATGAAACTGCAGTACTCCAGAAGCTGATGACGCAGGACCCGACGTCCTCGAAATCCCTTGCGCAGACCAGCGGAAATTCGTCCTGGAAGGCATTTGCGAATGCTTTTTCCGACTGGTCGACTTCCCCGCTATCCTCCGCCGACACGGTGCAGAGCATCACCCAGAGCTATCTGACCAACAGCTATGAAGACAGCCTCCAGACAGAGACGCCGGGGCTGGGAGATGCTTTGTATTTTACCCGTACGGCGACAACGGACATGACTCTCGCCAACGTGATGTCAGATCCAAAGCTCCTGAAAGTTGCCGAAGTCGTCTCCGGCTTTGATACAACGCAGTTCGGCGCACTGGATTACGACCAGCAGGTCCGTCTGCTCGGCTCCAAGCTCGATATGTCCAAACTCAGCACCACCAAGGGGATCCAGCAGTTTGCACAGCAGTATCTGGCCATGCTGCAGATCCATCCGACAAAGACGACGACGCCAGCAAGCATGCTGACCCTGTATGGTGGCGATGGATCAACGAACGGTATCCTCTCGCTCTTTACCGGAAGTTCAAGCAGCGATAGCAGCTCGTCGCTGTATTCCGCCCTGTTCTAAGATTCTTCGCGACGTGACATTGCAAGACCGGCCCTGTATCGCAGGCACCTGATGGATTTCAGGTGAAGGGATAATCATGGCCGGACTGGACCCCACCGACTGGCGCGGTATCCGGGAGATCGGGCACCGGATGCTGGACGAGGTTTTCGACCGCATGGAGCATGTGGGCGAGGGGCCGATCTGGCGACCTATGCCGCCTTCGGCCCGCCAGGCCCTGAAGGAAGGGCTGCCCGAAACGGGGCATTCCCTGGACGATCTGTACGAACGCTACCGTGATCTGGTCGTGCCTTATGGAGTGGGAAATACGCATCCCGGCTTCATGGGATGGGTGCACGGGGCCGGAACGCCGGTTGGAATGCTGGCTGAAATGCTGGCGGGCGGACTGAACGCCAATTGCGGCGGTCGGGATCACGCACCGATTGAGGTTGAGCGTGAGGTGATCCGCTGGGCGCTCCAGATGGTCGGAATGCCGCAGGATGGATCTGGCTGTCTGGTAACGGGCTCATCCATGGCCAATTTCATCAGTGTGATTACGGCCAGCCGGGCGCAGAACCTGTCCATTCGGAAGGAAGGCATTGGTGGCCGGGGCCTTGTGGGCTATGCCGCGACAACCGCTCATGGATGCCTGCCGCGGGCCTTTGATCTGGCAGGGCTGGGCAGCGACGCGCTTCGCCGCGTTCCGGTTCTGGCGGATCATCGCATGGATGTCTCGGCGCTGCGGGATATGATTGCTGCCGATCGAGAAGCCGGTCTGGTGCCGTTCATGGTGGCCGGGACAGCCGGGACGGTTGATTGCGGCGCGATTGATCATCTGGCGGCGATCGAGGCCATCGCCCGCGAGGCTGGACTCTGGTTCCATGTTGATGCGGCTTTCGGTGCGCTGGCCTGCCTGTCAGACCGGTTTCAGCCTCGGCTTTCCGGAATCGAGAAGGCGGATAGTCTGGCGTTCGACTTCCACAAATGGGCACAGGTTCCTTATGACGCGGGCTGTGTGCTTGTACGTGACAGCCACAAACACGCGGCGGCTTTTGCGCAGTCCCTGGATTATCTGACGCGTGAAGAGCGCGGACTGGCCGCCGGCGCGCCGTGGTTCTGTGATTTTGGGCCGGATCTGTCCCGCGGGTTTCGGGCCCTCAAGGTCTGGATGACGCTCGGGCACTATGGATCGGAGCGCATGGGGCAGATGGTCGAGACATGCTGCGATGTCGCGGCGGATCTGGCCGAGCGCGTTGAGCGGACGGAAGGACTAGTCCTGCTGGCGCCTGTCACGCTGAATATCGTCTGCTTCGGGCTTGATGGGCTGGATGACGCCGAGGTCTCGGAACTGGTGCAGGATCTGCATGAAAGTGGGATCGCTGCACCGTCCACGACACGAATCAACGGTCGGCTGGCGGTGCGGGCGGCGATTGTCAATCACCGGACCACAACCGCCCATACCAACCGGATGCTGGATGCGGTTATCGCGCTGCGTGACGAGCTCCTGCGGGCGCGAACAGCGCGCTGAGCTGGGACATCATGGTTCCGCCGAGATCTTCGGCGGAACTGATGGTGACGCTGTTGCGGTAATAGCGCGTCACGTCATGACCAATGCCGATGGCCAGCAGTTCCGTGCTCCGGTCCGCTTCGATCCGGGCGATCACCTGCCGGAGATGATCTTCCAGATAGTTATGCGGATTGGCGGAGAACGTACTGTCATCCACAGGTGCGCCATCGGAAATCACCATCAGGATATGGCGATGCTCCGAACGGCGGCGCAGGCGTTTCCAGGCCCAGAGCAGGGCCTCGCCGTCGATGTTTTCCTTGAGCAGGCCATCACGCAGCATCAGGCCCAGATTACGCCGGGCGCGCCGTAAGGGCGTATCCGCATCCTTGTAGATGATATGGCGCAGATCGTTCAGGCGTCCCGGCTCAGCAGGGCGACCGGCTTTCAGCCAGCGCTCACGGCTCTGGCCGCCTTTCCACTGGCGGGTCGTGAAGCCCAGAACTTCGACCTTCACGCCGCAGCGCTCCAGCGTGCGGGCCAGAATGTCGCCGCAGATGGCGGCCGTGCCGATCGGCCGGCCTCGCATGGAACCGGAATTGTCGATCAGAAGAGTGACGACCGTATCGCGGAATTCCGTCTCGCATTCATGCTTGCAGGACAGCGGCATCGTCGGGTTGGTCACGACGCGGGACAGGCGCCCGGCGTCTATAATGCCTTCTTCCTGATCGAACTCCCAGCGACGCTGCTGCTGGGCCATGAGGCGGCGCTGCAACCGGTGCGCCAGACGGGAAACGAGACCGTGCAGCTGGGACATCTGCTGGTCAAGCTTCTGGCGCAGACGATCCAGTTCGTCCGGATCACACAGATCCGAGGCGCTGACTTCCTCGTCAAAATCAGTCGTATAGGCTTTGTAGGTGTTGGGGACTTCGGACGGACCAGCATCGGCCAGCTGATCCGAAGGGCCTGCCGCTTCCTCGGTGCCATCTTCAGACATCTCGGCGGCTTCGCTGGCATCGCTTTCGCCCGACAGACCGGTTTCACCACTCTCAGGCTGATAGCCTTCTTCTTCCTCTTCCGTAGCGGCAGGAGCCTGCTGGTCCTGACCATCCGCTTCGGGAGCGTCGCTGTCCGTCGTTTCCTCTTCGTCAGACGGCAGATCGGACGGTGCCATCTGCTCCTCGTCCTCGTCCGGCACGCTGGTCAGATGGCAGGCACCGAGGAAACGGGTTGTGGCGCGGGCAAACGCGGCCTGATCGCTCTGGGTATGGGCCATGTCTTCCAGAGCGGCTTTGGCGGCCGGGGTCAGGGAAGCGCGCCATTCATCCAGAGCCGGACCGGCCTGCACCGGCATGGGATGGCCGCTCATGGCCTCGCGGGCAAGGAGATCAAGCGCGACGGGAGCCGGCATGTCCTCGCGCGTTTTCATGCGGTTGCAGCCCATCTCGGCACAGTGCTGGGCGACACGCTGTTCCAGATTGGCGCGGACACCGGCCATGTGGCGTGACCCATAGACCTCGCAGCGGGCCTGTTCGAGCGTATCGAAAGCCTGTCGGGCCAGAGGCTCTGATGGCGCGCTGGCAGTTTTTTCAGCGTGGTACCGCATCCGCAGCGCAGCAGCATCCGCAGCCCCACGGATCTTGCGGATTTCCCAGTCATGCATATGGCGCGACAGATGCGGAAGTTCCACGCTGTCGGCGCCGGACTGGTTCTGCGGGCTTCCTTTGACGGCGCCCTGGAAATCCACACCCTTTTCCGGCGCACCACCTATGGCGCGCAGGGTGGCGACAGTCGCCTGCCGGAAGCGTTCCTGCCGCTGTTCGTCAGTCAGGGGATTCTTGGGAGCGGACAAGGGATCAGGCCAGCGGCGAGGCGTTGAAGCAGCGCTGATAGTACTCAGCCACGATGCCACGCTCGGCTTCATCGCACTTATTGAGGAAGGTCAGGCGGAAGGAGAACGCCACGTCATTGAAAATGCGGTTGTTCTCGGCCCAGGCGATGACGGAACGCGGGGACATGACGGTGGAGATGTCTCCGGCCATGAAGCCCGCGCGTGTCAAATTCGCCAGAGCAACCATACGCTCGACCAGTGTCGTGGCATCCTTGTCCTCTGCGGGGATCTTCAGCTTGGACGTCACGATGCTGACTTCCTGTTCCAGCGGCAGATAATTCAGGGTGGCGACGATGTTCCAGCGATCCATCTGGCCCTGATTGATCTGCTGGGTGCCATGATACAGACCGGTCGTGTCACCCAGACCAACCGTGTTGGCGGTCGCAAAGAGACGGAAAGCGGGGTTGGGCCGGATCACGCGGTTCTGGTCCAGAAGCGTCAGGTGGCCCTCGGCTTCGAGCACACGCTGGATAACGAACATCACATCCGGGCGTCCCGCGTCATATTCATCAAAGATCAGGGCGCAGGGATGCTGGAGGCACCATGGCAGCAGGCCTTCACGGAATTCAGTGACCTGCTTGCCGTCCTTGAGCACGATCGCATCCTTGCCGATCAGATCGATCCGCGAGACATGGCTGTCGAGGTTGATACGCACACACGGCCAGTTCAGGCGGGCAGCAATCTGCTCGATATGGGACGACTTGCCGGTGCCGTGAAAGCCCTGGACCATGACGCGACGGTTGAAGGCAAAGCCTGCGAGGATCGCGCGGGTCGTGTCTTCGTCGAATTTGTAGGACGGGTCGATGTCGGGGACATGCTCGGTGCGGACCGAATAGGCCGGGACCTGCATGTCCGTGCGGATACCGAAGACCTCGGCCGACGACACCATGCGGTCCGGAGCCCCAAGAACGCTGGTCGGGACGGCGGCGTTTTCAGCGGTGGTCACGGCTTCCGGGGTTTCGATCGTTGCGAAATCGCTCATGGTGTTCTTGGGCTTTCTCTGGCTTTGGATCAGGACGTTCTGGAGAAGATGAAGCCTTGGCGGTCTCTGTTCCAGTCTAAAAATTCAGGAAACGAAATCGTCCTGACGCGTGAAATGGACTCTAAGTGCGGCATAGGCCGATCCGATGGCCTTGAACCGTTCCTCGGATTTCGCATCGCCGATATTGGCATCCGGATGATGCTGACGGGCGAGGGCGCGGTAACGGCTCTTTACCTCATCAAACGAGACCGGCCATGTCAGGTCCAGCGTTGCCAGCGGCTGGCGTAGAGGCTCGGGGATCCCGGCGGTCTGGGCGGATGCACGCTGGCGCGCGGCATCCTTTGCACGTTCGGCGCGGCTGTGACGGGTAGCACCGAGAATGTCCAGCGGATCAAGGATGTCCTCCTCGTTGAATTCCGCCTTGTTGGCTGTTCCGGTGCCCAGCTTCCATGACGGGCGTTGCCATGACACATCCGCCCGCAGATGCGCCTCGATCTGCCCTGGTGTCATGCCGCGATAGAAATCCCAGCGGGAATTGTATTCGCGGACATGGTCGAGGCAGAGTCAGAAATAAGAGCGCAGGGCGTCGCGCCCGCGCGGCGCACGATAGCCGGCAGGTTCATTGCAGCCCGGATGGTCACAGACCTGTTCCGGCGCGTCAGGATCGGGATCGAAAGCCCGGTGTCTGGTGGATTTGCGCTGCATGGTGTCTGATATGGGCAATCACAGTGGCCTGATGCAAGCGGGCATTCCTCAAGCCGGACGATTTTACAATGTCTGAAACAGCTTCACATTCCTCTACCCAGCCGGGCAGCCGACGGGACCGGATCACGGAAATTCTTCAGCGTGAACTCTCACCAAGCAAGCTTGAAATCCATGATGACAGTGCACGGCACGCCCATCATGCCGGTGCAAAAGCGCTTGGCGGTGGCGGAGAGACGCATTTCAATGTTGCCATCACGAGCGCCCGTTTTGATGGTCTGAACCGGGTGGCGCGTCATCGTTTGGTGAATGGCCTTCTGGCCGGGGAGTTCAGTTCCGGGCTCCATGCCCTGTCACTGGTCCTGCACGGAGAGAAAACACCATGAAACCTGCCCTTCTGACTCTTCTGCTGCTCTCTGGTTGTGCAACGAGCGGTTATGGCAATCTGCCTCAGTCAGAACAAAGCGATGTCCGCCGCATCGAGGCTTATCTGAACGGCATCCGGGGGCTACAGGCCGCTTTCGTGCAGCGCGGACCCGACGCCGGGCAGAGCGAAGGACGGTTTTCGTATATTCCAGGACATCTGAGGTTGGATTACATCGTGCCACATCCGATGGAACTGGTGGCCGGAGAGGGACATCTCGTGCTTGCTGATCAGGGAACAGGCGCTGTGACGCATCTGTCTCTGAAGCACAATCCGCTCGGGCTGCTGCTGAAATACCCGATCCGGTTTGATGGCGACGTTCAGGTGACGGATGTCCGCCACGGAAACGGATCGCTTCAGGTTTCCGTGGCGCAGGCGGATAATCCGTCCCAGGGACTGCTGACGATCCAGTTTTCGGACGTGAACGGGCAACTCAGCCTGATCGGATTACAGGGCGTGGATGCCCGGCAGCATCATTTTGGTGTCCTGCTCTCCGATGTGCGGCAGGGGGTGATGATCGTCCCCTCCGTTTTCACGCCGCCCGCGGGATAGAGCCAAAACGTCCTGGCCATGACGCGGCAAGGGCGTCATCGAGATCCTTCATCGTCAGACTGCTGTCGAATCGCTGGAGGCTGGTGACGCCGAATTCGCGGATGCCGCAGGGAACGATGCCGTCAAAGTCGTTCAGGTCCGGACTGACATTGATCGAAACGCCATGCCAGCTCACCCAGCGGCTGACACGGATGCCCAGTGCGCCGATCTTGGCCTCCAGACCGGTCAGAGGATCAACCGTCCACACACCGATCCGTCCTTCCCGTGTGAAGGCCTCAATCCCCAGCCGGGCAAGAGAGTCGATCACCCAGCCCTCCAGTCCTGCCACAAAGGCGCGCAAATCGCGGGGAGGGACGGTACCATTCTGTCGTGTCAGATCCAGCATCACATAACCAAGACGCTGTCCCGGACCGTGATAGGTCCACTGGCCTCCACGCCCGGCCGCATAGGTCGGATATCCATGCGGGTTGTAAAGATCGGCGTCTTTTGCCGATGTGCCGGCCGTAAAAACCGGCGGATGCTCGACCAGCCACACAAGAGGCGCTGATGTTCCCTGATGGATTTCCTTTGCACGCGCTTCCATGAAAGCCAGCGCTTCGGGATAGGAAGTCAGTCCCGGCGTGGATTTCCACAAAATTTCTTCACAAATCTCATTTCGGGTCATTGCCCTCGTTTCTGGCATCGGCTATAGCCCCTCCCACACCAGACGGTCATGCACCACGCAGGACCGTTTGTCACGGGGCGGCCGTGGCGGAATGGTAGACGCGCAAGCTTGAGGTGCTTGTGGGGGCAACCCCGTGGAAGTTCGAGTCTTCTCGGCCGCACCACTGACATTCTGATGTCGGTGTATCCCAGTAAAAATTCACATATCATGAAAATAAACCCCTCAGGGGAATGAAGCGTTTCTCTTTAGCTCTCTGGTTTGTGCCATCTTGTTGCCAGACTACTGAGACAGGGTTATTCATTCTGCGTCCCTGAGAGCGTCTGGACTTGTGGTTCGGCGGTCGGGCGTCATTTCGGCTGATGTGTGAGGTTTTGTGATCAAGCCACTGAAAAAAGCTGTCCTTCCTGTTGCCGGTCTTGGGACGCGGTTTCTGCCCGCAACCAAGGCCATGCCGAAGGAAATGCTTCCTGTCGTCGACAAGCCGCTGATCCAGTACGCGATCGATGAAGCCCGCGAAGCCGGGATCGAAGAATTCTGTCTGGTGACCGGGCGCGGCAAAGACAGCCTGATCGATTACTTCGATATTGCCTATGAGCTTGAAGCAACCCTCAGGGAACGCGGCAAGAAGAGCGCGCTTGAGGCGCTGGCTCCCAGTGGTGTGCAGGCCGGTTCGCTCGTCGCCGTGCGTCAGCAGGAACCGCTGGGCCTGGGTCATGCCATCTGGTGTGCGCGCTCGTTCATCGGGGATGATCCGTTCGCTATTCTGCTGCCGGATGACATCGTCAAGGGACGCAGCTGTATTGGTCAGCTGGTCGAGGCATACAACAAGACCGGCGGCAATGTCGTAGCCGTAACGGAAGTTCCGCCCGAACATACCAACCGTTATGGTATTCTCGATGTCGGCAGCGATGATGGCAAGCTGGTCGAGGTCAAGGGACTGGTCGAGAAGCCAGATCCGGAAGATGCACCGTCCAACCTGTCCATCATTGGTCGCTATGTGCTGACGGCGGATGTCATGAAGTATCTGGCGAAGCTGGAGCGCGGTGCTGGCAATGAAGTCCAGCTGACTGACGCCATGGCCAAGACAATCGGTGAAGTACCGTTTCATGGTCTGCGTTATGAAGGCACGCGCTATGACTGTGGTGACAAGGCAGGCTTCCTGGAAGCTCAGATCGCGTTCTCGATCGACCGCGAGGATCTGGGTGCTTCGGTGAAGTCCTTCCTCAAGAAGTACAAGCAGTATGTCGACGCCGCTTAATGCCATTTCGGCATGATTTCGATCCGACGGGCCTGCGGAAATACGTTATCCGCGGGATCGTCGGAAAGACAATGAAGAATACTAAAGCAGGATTGGTCCCGGTCAGCTGGCAGGTCTTCCAGTGACCGGGCCGTTCCAGTCCTTCCTTGAACCTGGCCAGCTTGTTGAACATCCCGATCATCCCGAATGGGGCTGGGGGCAGGTGCAGTCTGCCGTGGGAGAACGGGTTACCGTCAATTTTCAGCACCAGGGCAAGGTTCTGATTGACGCGTCGCTCATCGCGCTCAGGCTGCTGCCGCGTTAAGATGCCAGAGTTTCTTACTCGCGGCGCACGTCTTGTTCTGAATACGCTTCTGCCGCCGACCTGTGCGGCCTGTGGTACGGAAGTCATGACAGAAGGGGCGTTCTGCGGGACGTGTTTTCAGACAGCTCAGCGAATTATCGATCCATGCTGTCACCGATGTGGTGTTCCGCTGGAAAACGAGGGACTGGGAGGGGCGCAGAACTGCTGCGCGGCCTGTCAGGCCCATCCCCCATTGTGGCGATCTGCGAGAGCAGCTTTTGTCTATGATGCATGGTCACGCCGCCTGATCCTGCCACTGAAATATTCCGATCATACCGAAAATGCCGTAGTGCTGGCCCGTCAGATGGCTGCTTCGGGCGAAGAGCTGCTGAAAAACGCCACGGTCATCGTGCCCGTCCCCCTGTATCGTACCCGTCTGTGGAAGCGTCGTTACAATCAGGCTGCATTGATGGCGCAGACCATTTCCCGGCTTGCGGGTCTGCCCTGTGTGGTGGATGCTCTTCAGCGTGTCCGTCCCACAAAGGCTCTGGCCCGACTGTCTGCCAGCGAACGTGAGCAGGAGATGGAGCAGGCGGTCCAGGTGCGGAAAGGCCGTGAGGCACGGATACAGGGGCAGGCCGTTCTGCTGGTCGATGATGTGCTGACGACAGGCTCTACTGCGACGGCCTGCACGGCGGCCCTGATGAAGGCTGGTGCAGCGAGCGTGGATATTTTGGTTGCAGCGCGGACCGGGAGAGTGGATGAACAGAACCCGCGCTTTGTCCAGGAATGAGGATCCTATGCCGAAAATCGAGATTTTTACCCAGCCTGGATGTCCGTATTGTGTGCATGCCGTGAGCCTGCTCCGCTCCAAGGGCGTGGCGTTTCAGGAAATCAATGCACCGCATGGATCTGCCGAGCGAGGGGAAGCCATCCGTCGCTCCGGCAGCCGGACCGTGCCGCAGACCTTTGTGGACGGTAAGGGCTTAGGGGGCTGCGATGACCTTATGGCGCTTGATCGTGCGGGGCGCCTTGACGCCCTGCTGGGCAAGGTCTGAATGCGGGGAGCAGGTTTTTTCGCAGCTGTCCTGCTGGCTGTGTCATCACTTTTCTCTGTCTCGGCACAGGCGCAGACATCTACGCCAGCAGGCGCGGCTCCTTCGGATATTCCTGAAGAAGGTCTGTGGCTGTCCGAGGAGCATGACGGTCTGTTTTCCATTGAGCCCTGTGGTCACATGCTCTGCGGGCAGCTGATCGGTATGGCCTATGACGGGGCGGTTCCAAAGGACGTCTGGGGGCGATCACAGTGCGGGATCCGCATGCTGACAGACTTTGTCCCAATTGAGGACCGCAAGTGGCAGGGTCATATTCTTGATCCGCGGACCGGACGAGTCTATCAGGCGCGCATCTGGGTATCCGAGCCCAATGTTCTGAAACTGCGCGGATTCGTTCTGGGAATGCCTCTTCTGGGTGAAACCCAGACCTGGAGCCGCTATACTGGCCCGCCCGTTGGGCCACAATGCAAACTGCCGAAGGACGCTCACTGAGTCCGTCGCCGGGTGACAAGCCGGCGTCAGGGTCGGGAATGCGCCTTTATCCTGGCAGCGGCGTTTTAACTCCGCCACACCGAAAGGAATGCAGACCCATCATGTCCCACCCTGTTTCCCGTCGCAGCTTTGCGGTCGGGCTGGTTGCAGGCGTTGCTGCCGCCGGTACCGGCGTTGCCGGCGCCGCTGACCCTGAAAAGACCGTCCCGACGCCTCCGCCTCCGCCGAAGCCTGTGTCCAAGACGATCTGCTTTGTTGGCGGATATACGAAACATGGACCGCCAGGTGGTGGGACCGGAAACGGGCAGGGTATTTCCGTCTTCGATATGGACCGTGATACGGGCGTTCTGACACCGATCACGACATTCACGGATATCGCCAGCCCGTCTTTCCTTGCGATTTCGAAAGATCAGCGCTTTCTGTATGCGCTGAGCGAGATTGACGATTTCAACAAGGATGGTGACGGGTCTGTCACGGCGTTTGCAATCGATCCCAAGACCGGTTCGCTGCGCAAACTGAACGTTGTCAGCTCGAAAGGTGCCGTTCCGGCCCATCTGAGCATTCACCATTCGGGTCGCTACGTGCTGGTTGCCAACTATGTCGGTGGCTGCGTTGCCGTTCTGCCAATCCGTTCCGACGGATCGCTGGGTGAGGCATCGGACGTCGTTCACAATACGGGTCCGCGTCAGCCGGAGCGGGCGTCTGACAATCCGCAGGGCAATTTTGCGGTGTCCGATCACTCGGGTTCCCATCCGCATATGATCCACTCAGATCCGAGCGGCAAGTTCGTGCTGGCGGATGATGCAGGGCTGGACCGGGTCTATGTCTGGACGCTGAACATCGACACCGGCAAACTGATCCCGGCCAAGACGCCGTACTACGACATGGAACCGGGTTCGGCACCACGCCACTTCCAGTTCAATCATTCCGGCCGCATCCTGTACAATCTGTGTGAGCAGGATTCGAAGGTTGTCGTTTCCAATTTCGATCCGGCAACGGGCGCGATCAGCGACATTCAGACCGTCAGCACTGTGACGTCGCATTTCCGGGGCTCGACGCTGGCAGCAGAAATCCTGATCTCGGCCAGTGGCAAGTTCGTCTATGTCTCCAACCGTCTGGGTGATTCGCTGGCCGTGTTCGCCATCGGCGCCGACGGGACGCTGACCCTTCAGGACGAGGTTTGGATGCATGCGGATTACGGCCGCGCGCTGATGTTCGATCCGTCAGGCGCGTTCCTGTTCTGCGCCAACCAGCGCTCGGATGCGGTCACGTCTTTCAAGGTGGACAAGAAGACGGGCGAAATTGCGTTTACGAATAATTTCACCCCCGTTGGCAGCCCGACGACCTTTGCGTTCATGAATACGCAGGTCTGATCGACTGTTTTTCAAACAAGGGCGGTTGCGGCGAATTATTGCGCTGCAACCGCCCTTTTTTGTTCAGTCCTTGCGGAAAATCGCGATGTAATTGATGCCGGTATCGCGGCTTTCGCGCCATTCGAACGGGATGTAGCTCATCCCGGCGATATCCAGCATGCGCAGGCCTGCACGACGGGCCATGGCAGCCAGTTCGTCGGGCTTGATGAACTTCTTCCAGTCATGCGTGCCCACGGGCAGCATCCGCAGCAGGTATTCCGCACCAAGCTTGGCGACGGCAAAGGAGCGCGGGGTCCGGTTCAGGGTGGATACGGCGACCATGCCGCCCGGTTTCGTCAGCGTGGCCAGCATGATCAGGAAGTCCTGCGGATCGTTGACGTGCTCGATGACCTCTAGGGCGTTGACGACATCAAACTGCGCACCCTCCGCCACAAGGTCTTCAGCGCTGCCATTGCGGTAGGACAGGGAAGCCGCCTCTGATGGGAGGGGATGCTCGGCCAGATGAGTTTCCGCTGCAAGGATGCCCGCAGCGCTAGCGTCGATTCCAATCGTGTCGAAGCCAAGCTTGGCGTAAGCCTCGCTGGCCAAACCGGCGCCGCAGCCGATATCGAGCAGGGTCAGGGGATGCTCGGATGTTTTGCGCAGTGGAGCCACATGGCGGCTGACCCACTCGGTGCGCAGGGGATTCATGGCATGCAGCGGGGCCATAGGGCCACGGGGATTCCACCAGTCTTTGGCCAGAGCGCTGAAATGGGCAATTTCGGATTCAGAGACGGATGAGCGTCTGGAATTCTGTCCCGGAGAGGTGTCTGTAGGCATCGGAACTGTCCTTCTGTGTGCCTGTCTGCCCTGCGTCATCTGGACGTGACGGAGCGAGACGAGTATGTGGACCGGCAGAGTCTGTTCAGGTGCCGGGCGGGTTGCATGTCGTTGCCCTATCCGATGCCAGACCCGAGCGCGCAACGCCAGACACGTACTGGAGCCCAATCCGCGATGTCCATGCCCGATACTCCCGTCCGCGACCAGCTTGCCGGTCGTGCCGATCCCCATGCCGCCGCCCGTGGCGAAAAAGGGAAACGGAAGACGGTTGTCATGAAATTCGGCGGTACGTCCGTCGGGAATATCGAGCGTATCCGGAATGTTGCGAAACGCGTGAAAGCCGAACATGACCGTGGCCGTCGTGTAGCTGTCGTAGTTTCCGCGATGGCGGGCGTGACAAACCGGATGGTCGGCTACTGCGCCGAGCTGGATCCGCTGGCCGATCCGAAGGAATACGATGCTGTTGTCGCGGCCGGTGAGCAGGTGACGAGCGGACTTGTATCCATCGCGCTTCAGGCGCTTGGCGTGAAGGCTCGGTCGTTCCAGGGCTGGCAGATCCCGCTTGTGACGGACGATGCACATGGCAAGGCCGCCATCGAGAGCGTGGACGGCACGGCGCTGCTGGCCTGTCTGGATGATGACGTGGTGCCCGTTGTGGCCGGCTTCCAGGGCGTTGGCCCCGATGGCCGCATTGCGACGCTGGGACGCGGCGGATCGGATACGTCCGCTGTCGCCGTCGCGGCTGCCATCAATGCCGATCAGTGTGATATCTATACCGATGTGGACGGGATCTATACGACCGATCCGCGCATCGTGAAACGCGCCAAGAAGCTGGATCGCATCACTTACGAAGAGATGCTTGAACTGGCTTCCGTAGGCGCCAAGGTACTTCAGACCCGTAGCGTCGGTCTCGCCATGCGCGAGGGCGTCCGGGTGCGGGTGCTGTCTTCGTTCGCCGAGACGGATGACGACAGCGGTTCGATTGTGGTTGATGAGGACGAGATCATGGAGAAGGAACTGGTTGCGGGGATTGCCAACTCGCATGACGAAGCGAAAATCTCCGTGCGGAACATTCCGGACCGTCCGGGCATTGCTGCCGCGATTTTCGATCCGCTGGCAGCCGCGAACATCAATGTTGACATGATCGTCCAGAGCGTCGGCGTGGACAACATGACGAACATGACCTTTACAGTCAGCAAGGCCGATGAGGCTGGTGCCCGCGCTGTGCTGGAGAAGGCCCGCGAGTATGTTCAGTACGGTGAGCTGATCACATCCCACAATGTGGTGAAGATCAGTGTCGTGGGCATTGGCATGCGCTCGAATGCCGGTCTGGCCGCGCGGATGTTCCGCACGCTGGCGGATCGTGGCATCAACGTGCAGGTCATCTCCACGAGCGAGATCAAGATCTCCGTGCTGATCGATTCCGAATATACCGAACTGGCCATGCGTGCTCTGCACACGGCTTATGGCCTTGATGCCAAAGAAGGAGCCGACGCGTGAGCGAAACCCTGAACGCCCGCGCGACGCTGGACCGGCTGTGGAAGCCGGGCTGTGACTTCCTCGGGAGCGAAGTCGCGATCCTCGGCGGTGCCATGTCCTGGGTCAGCGAGCGGCATCTGGTTTCCGCGATTTCCAATGCCGGCGGATTCGGCGTCATCGCCTGCGGTGCGATGTCGCCCGAGCGTCTGGAAGAGGAAATTGTTGCCACGCAGGCAATGACGAAGCGCCCGTTCGGTGTGAACCTCATCACCATGCATCCCGAGCTGGACCGGCTCGTGGATGTCTGTCTGGCGCATAATGTCTCGCATATCGTGCTGGCGGGCGGCGTTCCGAACAGTGCCACGATCCGCAAGGTGCGCGATGGCGGGGCGCGGGCGATCGGTTTTGCGCCGGCGCTGGCTCTGGGCAAGCGTCTGGTGCGGATGGGGATCGAGGCCCTGATCATTGAAGGCTCGGAAGCGGGCGGCCATGTCGGCCCGGTTTCCCTGACGGTTCTTGCGCAGGAAATCCTGCCCCACATCCGTGATGTACCGGTGTTTGTTGCGGGTGGTCTGGGTCGTGGTGACGCGATCCTGTCCTATCTGGAACAGGGGGCGGCCGGTGCGCAGCTTGGAACGCTGTTTGCTGCCTCCGAAGAGAGCATCGCGCATGAAAACTTCAAGAAGGCCTTCCTGCGCGCCAATGCCCGCGATGCCGTGACGACCGTGCAGCTCGACGAGCTGTTCCCGGTCATTCCGGTGCGGGGTCTTTCGAACGAAGGCGGCCGCCGTTATGCGCGGCTTCAGGGAGAGGCGCTCCAGAAGTTTCAGAGCGGCGAGCTGACGAAGGAAGAAGCCCAGCTTTCGATCGAACATTACTGGGCCGGTGCCCTGCGTCGCGCTGTCATCGAGGGTGACGTGGAAACAGGTTCGGTTATGGCCGGGCAGTCCGTGGGCATGGTCAAGGAAGTCCGTCCGGTCGCAGAAATCATTGCAACGCTGGTTGAGCAGGCTGTGGATGCCATCAAACAGCGCGAAACCCGTATCCACGCTCCAGGCTAACGGATTTCGGTCATGTCTCCTCCATCCTCAAATCGCCCGTTTTCGCAGCCTTCCGACCAGCCAAGTGTCGGAATGGTGCTGCGTGAGCGCCGCGAGGAACTGGGCTGGAGGCTTGAAGATGTGGCGGAATGGCTGCGGATCCGGCCGAAGCTTCTGGCCGCACTTGAAGCCGATGATCTGGCGCGGCTTCCGGGCGTGGCTTACGCAGTAGGCTTTCTGCGGACCTATGCGCATGCCATGCAGCTCGATGCCGATGCGCTGGTCGAGCGTTTCCGCCGCGATACGCGCGGTGCGGTTACCCGCAAGCCGGATCTGGTGTTTCCGCAGCCGGAAGGCGACCGGGGGCTGCCGATCGGTGTTCTGGTCGGGGCAGGGCTCGTGGTAGTGGTGGCAGCCTATGTAGGCTGGTACCGCTTTACGGACCACGATACGCCGGCACAGCGACAGGTGCCAGCCGTAGCGGAACTGATGCCGGGTGCGGCAACACCGGCCACAACATCACCGCAGGTTGCCTCCGTCATGCCGGGGCGTGCGCCGACACCAGAGCCTCATGCTCCCGCAGTCGTGACACCAGCTCCGGCTGCCCCTACAGTCGTGCCGGTTCCAGCACCAACATCGCCTGCGCCGGAAACGATCCAGACGTCGCCATCCGCCCCGGTTCCGAATCAGGCTCCGGCGTCTCCGCCTCCTGCATCCGGGACAGATGACAACGCGGAAGCGCCTCCAGCGGATACGGCGCCGCCTGCGCAGAACACGCCAAATGGCGAGCCTGCAACGGATCTGCCGCCTGCGGTTCCGGAGGGAGCTGTCGTAGTCAGGACGCTGTCCCCCGTCTGGACGCAGATCCGGGACCGGGATGGCCACGTCCTGATGTCGCGTGTGATGCAGCCAGGTGAGAGCTGGCAGGGCGATCCTGCTGGCGCACCGTTCAAAATGTCGTTCGGCAATGCTGGCGGTGTTGTCCTTACCACGGCCGGAGCGACCAGTGCGCCGCTCGGCCGGGAAGGGCAGGTCCGCCGTAATGTCGAGGTGACGGCGGACGCCATCCGGTCTGGTATGTTCGGATCGGGGGTCGCTCTGCCGGTTCAGCCCAGCGCGCCGGCTCCCGCACCGGCTGGCCCTGCACCACAGGCCGGACCGCCGGCCCCTGTGACTGTGAAACCGCCTCCGGCTCCGCGGAAAATATCGCAGCCGTCACATGATGTTTCGGCTGATGACCTGAATGCCCGGCAGCTTGAACATCAGCCGCTGGAACAATCGTCGCCATCGCATTAAACCCTTATATCAGTCAGGGGGGCTCAATGCCCCTGAATACAGCCCACTGGGTCAGAGCTCCCGGTCCTTTCCGGGCACGAAGAGGTAAATCATGAGCAGCTACCGTCCCTATCAGCACATCGAGCGTCGCAAGTCGCGCCAGATCCATGTCGGCAAGGTTGCGGTCGGTGGTGATGCCCCGATCTCCGTGCAGACCATGACCAACACCCTGACCTCCGACGCGCAGGCCACAATCGAACAGATCCGTCTGGCCGAGCTGGCTGGTGTGGACATCGTGCGCGTCTCCTGCCCGGATGAAGCCAGCACGGCTGCGCTGGCCGAAATCGTGCATGAAGTGAACGTTCCCATCGTCGCGGACATCCACTTCCACTACAAGCGCGCCATCGAAGCCGCCAAGGCCGGTGCGGCCTGCCTGCGAATCAATCCGGGCAATATCGGCAGTGCCGAGCGTGTGCGTGAAGTCGTCAACGCCGCCAAGGATTATGGCTGTTCCATCCGGATCGGCGTAAATGCCGGTTCGCTCGAGAAGCATCTGCTCGAAAAATATGGTGAGCCTAACCCGGAAGCTCTGGTCGAGAGCGCTCTGGAACACGCGAAGATCCTTGAAGATCACGACTTCCATGAGTTCAAGATCAGCGTGAAGGCCTCTGACGTGTTCATGGCCGTCGCAGCCTATCAGCAGCTTGCGGATTGCTGTGACCACCCGCTGCATATCGGCATCACCGAAGCCGGCTCCAAGCGTGCCGGCACAGTGAAGTCCTCCATCGGCCTGGGCAACCTGCTCTGGGCTGGCGTGGGCGACACGATGCGTGTTTCGCTTTCCGCCGCTCCGGAAGAGGAAGTGCTGGTTGGCTGGGATATCCTGAAGTCCCTCGGTCTGCGTCATCGCGGCGTGAAGATCATTTCCTGCCCGTCCTGTGCGCGTCAGGGCTTCAACGTCGTCGAGACGGTGCAGACGCTGGAAGACCGTCTGCAGCACATCAAGACGCCGCTGACGCTGTCCATCATCGGCTGCGTGGTGAACGGACCGGGTGAGGCCCTGATGACCGATATCGGCGTGACCGGCGGTGGCAATGGCCGTCACATGGTCTATGCCGCAGGCCGTCAGGATCACACGATGCCGGCTGGCGACATGATCGAGCATATCGTCGAACTGGTGGAAAAGAAGGTTTCGGATATCGAAGCCGGCAAGGTCGAGGCTTCCACGGCCAAGCAGATGGACCCGGCAGCCAGCTGATGTCAGGACTTCAGCCCCCACGCGGTACCCATGACCTCATTGGCGAGACCATGCGCCGTCACCACCATGTTGTGGAGACGGCCCGCAGGGTGCTGCGGACCTATGGTTTCGAGGAATGGAGCACACCCATCTTCGAGGACACGCGCGTCTTTTCGCGCACGCTCGGCGAGACATCCGATGTCGTGTCCAAGGAGATGTACACGTTCGAGGATCGCGGCGGTGAGAGCATCACCCTGCGCCCCGAAGGCACGGCAGCGATCTGCCGGGCACTGGTCACGAATGGTCTGACGCAGTCCCTGCCGCAGAAGGTGTTCTATCACGGACCGATGTTCCGTTATGAGCGCCCGCAGAAGGGGCGTTACCGGCAGTTCCACCAGATCGGCGCGGAACTGATCGGCGCGGAAAGCCCGCTTCGGGACGCCGAGACAATTGCCATGGCGCAGGACATCCTGCGTGAACTGGGTCTGGGCGATCACGTCACGCTGGAACTCAACACGCTTGGCGATCTCGCCAGCCGTCAGGCCTGGCGGGAGGCTCTGGTGGCGTATTTCCGCGACCACGCGGATGCACTGTCGGAAGAAAGCCGCGTCCGGCTTGAAGCCAATCCGCTGCGAATTCTGGACAGCAAGTCCGAGCAGGACCGCAAGATGCTCGACAATGCTCCGGCATTCGCGGATTATTTGAACGACGACTCCCGGCAGTTCTGGGACGGATTGCGTTCCAGCCTTCAGGCGTTCGGCGTCGATTTCGTTGAAAACCCACGCATTGTCCGTGGCCTCGATTACTACAGCCACACGGCGTTCGAATTCGTGACCTCGAAGCTTGGCGCTCAGGGCACGGTGCTGGCCGGTGGCCGGTATGAAGGGCTTGTGGAGCAGATGGGTGGTCCGGCTATTCCGGCGATTGGCTGGGCTGGCGGGATCGAGCGTCTGGCGATGCTGCTGGATAGCGTGCCCGAACTTCCGGCTGGTATTGCGCTGGTACCGATGGGAGATGAAGCCGTCCTCAAGGCTGCGTCCATTGCCCGTGCTCTGCGCTCTGCTGGTCTGCGGGCCGAGATCGAGACCCGTGGCAACATGAAGAAGCGGATGGAGCGTGTGGTGAAGTCCGGCGCATCCCATGCGATTGTTCTGGGCGATGAGGAAATCGCCAAGAATGTTGTGCAGCTTCGGGACCTGTCCAGCCGTGAGCAGCAGGAAGTGCCGGTTGCGGATCTGGTGCGGGTCCTGAGCGCAGGACGCGCCTGAACAGATGGCTTTTGACGACAGGCTTGAGCGGATTGTCGCGCGTTCGGAGGAAGTCCAGGCCCTGATGTCTTCCGGCGAGCTGACGGGTGAGAATTTCACCCGTCTGTCGCAGGAATATGCCGAGCTGGAGCCGGTGGTCGCATCCATTCAGGCCTGGAAAAGTGCTGAGGAACAGAAAGCCGGGGCGCAGGCCCTGCTTGATGATCCGGAAATGCGTGAGCTGGCCCAGATGGAGCTTGCGGAGATCGAAGCGACATTACCCGATCTTCAGCATGCCCTGCGTCTGGCGCTTCTGCCGAAGGATGCGGCGGATGAACGCAGTGCCATCCTTGAAATCCGGCCGGCGGCGGGTGGCGACGAAGCGGGACTGTTCGCAGCGGAACTGTTTGATGCTTACCGCCGCTTTTCCGAACAGAATGGCTGGCGTTTTGAAGTCATGGAATATGCCGAGAACGAGGTAGCCGGCCTCAAGGAAGGCATGGCGACCATTTCCGGCCGGTCTGTTTTTGCGCGGCTGAAATACGAATCCGGTGTGCACCGGGTGCAGCGTGTTCCGGCCACGGAAAGTCAGGGGCGGATCCACACCTCGACCGTGACCGTGGCCGTACTGCCCGAAGCCGAGGAAGTCGATGTGACGGTCAATGACGATGATTTGCGGATCGACGTCTACCGCGCTTCGGGGGCGGGCGGCCAGCACGTCAACAAAACGGAGAGTGCGGTCCGCATCACGCATATGCCCAGTGGCATTGTCGTGGCGATGCAGGAAGAGAAAAGCCAGCACAAGAACAAGGCCAAGGCCATGAAGATCCTGCGTGCCCGGCTCTATGAGCGGGAGCGTGCGCAGCTTCATGCCACCCGGGCAGCAGACCGGAAATCACAGGTCGGGACGGGTGACCGTTCAGAGCGTATCCGAACGTATAATTTCCCGCAGGGACGCGTGACGGACCATCGGATCAATCTGACGCTCTACAAGATCGACCGGATCATGGGGGGCGAGTTCGACGAGATCATTGATGCGCTGACCCGCGAAGAGCAGACGGAACTGCTCGCCGCCGAAGGGTTTTGAGCCTCAGGTATTCGGTGTCGCGCAGACGGCGGCACGGCCATGCCGGTGCGTGGCAACAGCCGCGTCATCGTAATCGACCAGAAAGAAATCGGTGAAGTTGTTGGTGCCCACGGCGTCGAGCGAATGCCCTTCGGGATGGTGGAGCTGGCCTTCGCTGCTGACCTGATGGGTTTCCTGATGGCCGTTATGGACGATGGTGATTTCGCCACACAGGGCATAATCGACATCGAAGCGGCCGACTGGAAGCGGGATCGTCTGCGTCTCGTGGGCCTTGGACAGGCCCAGCCTGAAGGTCGCAACCAGATTGCCGTCCAGATAGAGGCGTGAGACTTCCGAAATTTCTTCGGGCGCGCGCTCGTCCGTCACGGTAAAGGACGGGGGCAGCTCCGTGGACAGTTCCGACTGGGCGTGAACAGGATTGAGCGTGCAGCCAAGCAGCAGGGCGGAATAGAGGAAGGCGCGTTTGGACTTCATGACACCAACTATAACAGGTTCGCTTCGATGATGATGGCCAAAGATGATCTTTTGCGCGAGGCCTCACAGGCGCTGGAACAGGCCGGGATCGAGGATGCGCGCCGTGAAGCCCGGCTCCTGCTGTGCTGGGCGACAGGGCGGGATCTGGGCGGTCTGCTGTCTCTGGATGGTGTAGAGCCTGCGCAGAAATCGCGATTCGCAGAGGCTCTGAAGCGGCGTTTGAACCGGGAGCCCTTGGCATTCATTACCGGAGAGACGGGTTTCTGGACGCTGGATCTGGAGACGGGACGTGACACGCTGATCCCCCGTGCCGACAGTGAAGCCCTGATCGAAGCCCTGCTGGATGTCTGTCCGGATCGCAACGCGCCGCTCTCCATTCTCGATCTTGGAACCGGAACAGGCTGCCTGCTGCTGGCGGCCCTGTCCGAATATCCGCAGGCGAGGGGTGTCGGCGTGGATCTGTCTCCGCAGGCAGCGGCATTGGCACGACGCAATTCCGTTCGCACCGGGCTGGAGAAACGCAGTGTCTTTCTGGCTGGAAGCTGGGCGGATGCGCTGAACGCCCGCTTTGATGTCGTTCTGTCCAATCCGCCTTACATCGAGACCGGAGATCTGGCCGGACTGATGCCGGAAGTCGTGCAGTATGAGCCAGCCCGGGCTCTGGATGGTGGAGCGGACGGGCTGGAAGCCTACCGTATCCTGTGCAGGGCACTGCCAGATCTTCTGGTGCTAGGTGGTCACGCGATCCTGGAAATGGGCATTGGCCAGATCGATGCGGTGTCCACGCTTGGGACGGAAAATGGCTTGCGGGAAGTTGCTCGCAGGGCAGATCTGGGCGGAGTGGACAGGGCCCTGGTCCTGCAATCGGACGGGTAAGGGCGGATCGTGGCGAAAAACCGTTGGCTTGACTGACGGAACTTGGTATTGCTAAAGCCAATGCATGCGATTTGAGGGTGTTTTATCAGCACTGTCAGGCGTATCTTTGCCCATCGTTCATGTCATCATGCACTGACGATGGAAGACTGGCTGAGCCGGGTTCAGCCATAGCGGAACAGACAGACGTCTTTTTCGACAGCGGCGGTCGGAACTTTCTGCGCTTGCAGAACGGTCCACGTCATCATGAAAGTGCATCACGGGTCGATGAATATGAAGCGCATAAGAGGCCGGCATCATCGTGCGGGCAGTGGGCCATCACGCAGCAGCAATGCCCAGACACCTCTGAACCGCAACCATGTGTTTGACAGTAACGGACCCGATCTGCGGGTCCGCGGTACGGCGCAGCAGCTGTTCGAGAAGTATCTCCAGCTCGGCCGCGACGCGACCGGAACTGGCGACCGCATTCTTGCAGAAGCGTATTTCCAGCATGCGGAGCATTACTTCCGCATTCTCAACGCCATGAACCAGGCTGCCGAGAAGAGCCAGCAGGAACGTAACGAACGCCAGCAGCAGCGTCAGCGCGCCTATGAAGACCGCAGGGAGCCACGTGGCGAGCGGAACGAGGACGATCAGCCTTCACAGGACCAGGACGCGGAACACGGCTCCGAACGGTCTTCGGATGAAGATCAGGATCGTCGGACGGCTGAAGCCGAAGCGGACTGAAGCGAAAGCTCTGAAACAAAGAAAACTGGCTCTGCAAGGAGCCGGTTTTTTTTATGTCTCAGACACGCCCCACGAAGCGGTCGGGCAGGCGCCAGAGTTCGGTTCCACTCAGATGTAGATCAAGGCGATAGCGGTCATGCAGGCGCGACTGGGCGCTGTCTTCCACCTGCTGACGCCACTGAGTTAAGCGTTCATCGCGGCTGTCGAGTGTACTGTCGCTTCGGGGAAGTCCGGCCATGGCACGCAGCATGTTTTCCCAGTCTGTGTTCTCAAGGCGCTGGTGACGCCCGACCTCGTCCGAGACCCAGGGCTGCCTGCGTGTGCGTTCCAGTCGTGCCAACCCTGAGGACAGGTCGGCATAGCGCAGGTGGAACAGGAAGAGCGGAGCCGCAAGACTGGGCACGGCTTCTTCGCAGCTGTGAAAGCCCGGTGCCCATGTAATGGGAATACGGGTCAGAACCGGTTTGCACATTGCGCTGGAAAAGCGGAGATGCCGACGTTGGAGGGAGAAGGGGCGACTGTAATCGAACGGCGCTTCTTCGTCCGGAACATGAATAACGTCAAAGCCCGTAGCGGTGATGACCGGATTTCGGTTCAGAAGTGCGAATTCTGTCAGGGAAGAGACAAGCGCCGGATCGGCAAGAAGGATTTCGTCTATATCCGTGTAGATAACGCTGTCATACCATTCGAGCAGACTGTCGCAGAACTTGCCGATGGCGCGGGTCCGGCGTTCGTCATCCTGCGGGGAGCGCGGAATGCGGACGACATTGACCTGCCCAAGATGTGCGGTTGAGTCGTCGTCAGAACCGTGATCGATGACATAACAGGCGGTTTCTCCAACCTGTGCGCCATAGTGACGGCGCCACACCTGCAGGTGTTCCGGCTCGTTGTAAACCATCGTCATGACGGCGAGGGGCTTCTTGATCATGCACGGCAGGATACAGGAAACTGCCCGGCAAAACAGGACGCTGCCGCTGTCTATTTTCTGTTTCTGGGAAAAGGGATGGTAGCGGTGGACGGATTTGAACCGCCGACCAAGGGATTATGATTCCCCTGCTCTACCACTGAGCTACACCGCCATCCCGCCGGTCGAACCGGCGTTGACGCGGGGTTTTAAGGGGGATCTTTCAGGGTGTCAACACGTTAGTCCCGGGAAAATAAGATGTTTTTTCGGGTCGCAATGGCGTGGGTGCCCGTGGCATTTGAAGTATCACTGTTTTCCATTCTGCGCGGCTCCCTGCGGCGCGTTCTGTTTCCCCGTTGCAAGGAGTCCTCCGTCTGGTGACGCAACACTTCGTCAGCACCCTGTTTGCCATAAGGTCCTACTTCACCTGGCTGCCTGCTCCCGTTGTGTCGGTGCTGATGCTAGTGGTGGTAGGGGTGCTGGCGTTCTATTGCGGCAATCTGGTCACGACGCAGCTTCTGCGGATTCCGGGATCGCGCAAGGCCGCGCTGATCCGTCGCATTGTCTCATCCCTGCGCAGGCCGACACGGCTGATGGTGGCGCTTCTGGCCATGCTGTCCGCGCTGCCGGCCGCAACCGGCTTCACGGCAGCGCAGGAAGACGATCTTCAGCTTTTCTTCCTGTTCCTGCTGATCCTGACCTTCGGGTTCTCGGCGATTATGGTCTTCCGGATCATGACGGAAGTCTATCTCAACCGCCTCGCAGCGCGCGAAGAGACTGACGACATCATGATCCGCTCGCACCAGACGCAGATCCGCGTCCTGCGCCGGTTGACTGAAATCCTGGTGGGTATCGTGACCGTGGCCTCGGCGCTCATGCTGTTTCCGTCTGTCAAGCAGTATGGGTTATCCCTGTTTGCGTCCGCAGGCGCGGCGTCCCTGATCGTGGGTCTGTCAGCGCGCGGATTGCTGACGAACCTGATCGCGGGTGTGCAGATCGCACTGACCCAGCCGATCCGGATGGAAGACCTGATCATCATCAATGGCGACTGGTGCTGGGTTGAGGAAATCAACGCGACCTATGTGGTGCTGCGGGTCTGGGACTGGCGGCGGCATATCGTGCCGATCTCGTATTTTCTGGAAAACCAGTTCGAGAACTGGACGCATAATTCAGCGGCCATCATCGGTGTCGTGTTCCTGTGGGTCGATTATCAGGCGCCGATGGACAAGATCCGCGAGATGCTGAACGAAATCGTACGGGGATGCCCGCTCTGGGACGGCCGCGTGTTCGACGTGCAGGTGGCGGATTGCGATGCGCATGTCATGTCCATCCGCATTATCGCCAGTGCGCGCACGGCGCTTCAGAGCTGGGATTTGCGGTGCGATATCCGCGAGAAGATCATCGCCCGCATCCGCGATGAATGTCCCGAGGCGCTGCCCCGGTCGCGCTTCTCCATGATGCCGCCCGCAACTGGGGCGCAGGAGCCTTGGGAGCGGATGGCGCCCCCGATCAGCCGGCCACCACCGGGAAGCTATATGGGCCCGGGTATGGGGCCGGGCAGTTCCTCGATGTCGTCAGACTGAGGGATGCTCAGGGCGCATTTTTGAATGGCGCCGCCCGTAGAAGACGTAAGTTGCAATGCCCAGCGCCAGATAGGTCACCAGAAGGATCAGTGGCACCGGGTTGCCGCTGGTGACGGCGTGAACCATGTCCGAGACCAGCGGAATGGTCATAACCAGACAGAACAGGATGCCAAGTGCAGGTGTCGTGCCGATCCAGATCCCGCGGATGCGGATACCGCCGAGCGGGACGCTGAAAGGACGCACGATGTCAGGCCGTGTGTTGCGCTGCCAGATGACCGTAAAACAGACAATTCCGAACGCTGCGGCCGTTCCGATGGAAACGAGATCGCTGATGATGTCGATCGGTAGCGTTGCGGTGATGAGGGCCACGACCAGACCAAGGACAATCGTTCCGATCCACGGGGTCCGGAACTTTGGATGGATCAGGCAGAAAATGCCTGGGATCAGACCATCACGGCTGATGGTGAGCAGAACACGGGACTGGGCATACATCAGGCCCATCAGAACCGAGCACAGGCCGATCGTGGCGCCGACATTGACCAGCAGGGACAGCCAAGGCGTGTGCATGATCTTTACGGCAATGGCGAGCGGGTCAGGGACGTCCAGCTCACGATAAGGCACGATGCCGAGCAGCACGGTCGCGACGATCATATAGACGATAGTGCAGATCAGCAGGCTGCCGATAATGCCGATCGGGACATCGCGGGTGGGATTGCGAGCTTCGGCGGAGGCTGTGGATACGGCCTCGAACCCGACATAGGCGAAGAAAATGACTGAAGCCGCACGGAAAATGCCGCGCACGCCGTAATGGAAGCCGCCTTCACTGGCGGGAATGAACGGATGCCAGTTTGCCGGATTGACGGCACCAATGCCCAGCGCCACGAACACGAACAGCACACCGACCTTGAGCGCCACGATCATGGTATTGATCCGGGCTGATTCCTCAACGCCTCGGACCAGCAGGGCCGTAACGAGAAGTGTTGCGGTGAAGCCGATCAGATCAAACCGCCATCCCGCACCGATCCGGGCACCCGCCGTGCCGGCAATGGGTTGCAGCGTCGCCTGCGTTAACGACGCGGGCATATGGATGCCAGTGACGCCAAGCAGCGAACTGGCATAGCCTGAAAGGCCTGCCGCGACAGCAGAACAGGAAATCCCGTATTCAAGAAGCAGCAGCCAGCCGACCATCCAGGCGGCCTTTTCGCCCATCGAGATATAGGCGTAGGAATAGGCTGAACCCGACACAGGCAGGGTCGAGGACAGTTCGCCGTAGGAGAATGCCGTGAACAGGCAGGCGAGGGCGGCAATAACGAATGAGATCAGGACGGAAGGGCCGGCATATTCGGCAGCGGCCGTACCCGTCATGACGTAAATGCCAGCCCCGATTGTCGAGCCGACGCCCAGGATAACCAGCTGCGTTGCCGTCAGGCTTCGTTTGAGGCCGTTCGTGTCATTCTCGAACAGGACCTGTTCAAGCGTCTTGCGACGACTGGGGCCGGGAGCATCAGGAGAAGATTGTATCGAAGCTGGCATGATCCGCAATGTGCCGCGAAAAACGGCGGCTGGAAAGGTCAGAGAAGAATGACGGAACCGGCAAAAAGGCCCGCCACAACGCAGTAGATTCCAAAGGGTGTCAGCGCCCAGCCATCATGGTTGCGAAAGAAGCGCAGCATCAGCAGCGAACAGATCAGCGCGGTCAGTCCCGCGACGACGGCACCGGCAACGCACTGCACCATGACGTCATGCGAAATCGTCATGTGACGCATCTGCCAGGCTTCGCGCACGGTTGCGGCCAGAACGATGGGCTGGGCCATCAGCAGGGAGAAACGCGCAGCCGTTTCATGATCAAGGCCGCGCAGCAGACCGCCGTTCATGGTCGCTCCCGAACGCGACAGGCCCGGCAACAGGGCAAGACACTGCCAGATGCCGATGATTACGGCGTCCTTCGGGGCAAGCGTGGCGATGGGCTTGTGATCGCGATGGCCTTTCTGACGCCGGAGCCATTCCGTCGCCATGAGCAGAAAGCCGTTGAGGATCAGGAACCCGGCAACGGCGAGAGGGGTACCGAACACGGCGCGCAGACGGTGTTCCAGAAGCCAGCCAACCAGCACGGCGGGAATGGTCGCAATGACGAGCAGCCCGAAGATCCGAATCGCTTCTGTCTGCGCATAGCGTCCGTACCGGCCGAACATGCCGCCCAGAATGGCCATCCAGTCCCGCCAGAAAACACCGGCCAGCGCAACCAGTGTTCCAACATGGAGCATGGTCAGAAATGGCAGGAATGTTGGTGCGTGTTCATCCAGATCCCAGTGCAGGAGCGCGGGCAGGAGAACGGCATGACCAAGGCTACTGACCGGAAATGGTTCGGTAATTCCCTGGACAACGGCGAGAATGAGGGCCTGAAGAAGCGTCATGGAGCCTGTTTCGGGTAGAGGCCTTTGTCACAAAGGCGGGAAAAGCAGATCACTTGCCCCATGGTGGCAGACGACGCAACCTTGACCGGGCAGTCATGGGAGGACTAACTCCCGTTCTGTTCAAGATTTTCCGGAAGGCGAGGCTGGCATGCAGTCAACATTGAGCGGCCGCGGGGGCGCCATCCTGGCCAGTGGTCTTGTGCTGGCGATTGCCGGAACATTCCTCGTCTATGGCAATGCGCTGCGCAAGGGACCTGACTTTCAGGGCGAAGTCCTGCACGCAGCCTTTAATTCCGCGAATGGCCTCCATACGGGCGCGAATGTCGATCTCGCAGGCGTGCCGGTGGGGCGTGTCGTGTCCATCACGCTCGATCCCCGGACGCAGATGGCCGACGTGGCCTTTACGGTGGACCAGCGCCTGCATCTTCCTGTGGATACGGCCGTGGGCATCGGCGCGCCGACCATGACGGCGGATAATGCCCTGCAGATCCAGCCCGGTCATTCCCGCACAACACTGTCCAGCGAAGGCAAGATCACCGATACACGGGATCAGCTTTCCCTGGAGCAGCAGGTCAGCAATTACATCTTTGGTGGCGGCAAGCTGGGCCAGTAAGGCCAGCCTGCCGCGCCGGGTTCAGTCGTTCAGCGGATAGGACGCCAGCAAACGACGCTGCTTGCGCCAGGAATGCAGCATCGAGAACGCGCCCGACGTCTTCCAGCCCCGCGCCCTGTTGGCAGCCCCGATCAGGAACGTCTGACGGTAATGTGAGAACTGGGCGCGATAGGCTTCCCAGAGCGTCGTGCGACGGTCCCAGATATGCGTGGCTTCGGAACCAACACCGTTGATTTCGATGATCCGGAAGTTCTCACCCCGGCGCAGATCTTCAATGGACGCGGCTTTCACATCCACCCGCCCGAAATGGAAATCCGGGATGTCCTTCATGATGGCATCCAGCCGTGTGGTCAGAGCCTCCGTCGTATCGGCGCGACCATCGCGGAAGACGGAACCCTTGCAGTGGTTTCCGGCAAACACCAGCGGCATTTCCTCACCTTTGGCGAGGACGTTCTTTTCCTTGCCAGCCAGACGCGGCAGATAGATCTGCGGAACGAGGCCCATGCGCGGATCACGCAGGATCAGTTCCTCGACCGTAGACACGCCATCGCCCGTCAGGATCGGCGCTTCCTTGTAGGTGATGGACGTGATGCGGCCACGGGGTTCGTCAGGGTGACGGATGTAGAACAGCCCTGCTTCGACCGGATAGGTGATGAGTTCCTGAACCAGCATGTCCACATCATAGGGGAACTGCGGCAGGACGGCTTCAAGCTGTTCGCGGGACTGGACGAGTTTCACACCCGTGCCATTGCAGCCGATATCGGGCTTGATGACGACGGGGAAGGACAGGCCCTTGCGTTCCATGGCGTCCAGCGCCCGGCGCTCCGAGCCCCTACCGCTGCGGAAGACGACGTAGGGGGCAATATAGGACTGTGCCGTGGAGCCACCCATGTCGAGAATGGAGGACTTGCTCTCCCCGCACAGGCCACCGGTTTCAATGCGCGGATTGGCGGCGGTGGAGATGCTGAGGTCGCGGTATTTGATCCCCATGGCGATCCAGTACAGGACGATGGGGGTGTAGAAGATGGATCCGGGCCAGAATTCGAAAAGGGAGAGCGGGTTCTGGTCGGCTTCTGACTTGGACATTGCTGTTACTGGCTCACGGTCTGGAGACGGGCGATCAGGCGCCCGACGACAACGATACACAGGACAAACCCCGCCAGTCCGGCCCAGCGCCAGCCGCCCTGATGGGCGAGCAGCCAGCCTCCGACTCTCATGGCGAGCAGGAAAAGACACGTCGTCCAGACCAGCGTAGCCAGAACTGCGGTCATGGCAAAGGGAAGGAACGGCGCGCGGAAAAAACCGCAGGCGGTATAGAGCGGCAGTCTGGCGCCGGGCACGAAGCGGGAAATGGCCACGACGCGGATGACGTTCGTACTGAACCAGTCCTGTGTACGTTCGCGTTTAGGAAGGGTCAGGAACCGCTTGAGGTAAGGCCAGCGGGCACCGGCGGCGCCAAGGCCGTACAGGCCCATATCCCCGACAGCCACGCCGAAATACAGTGCCCCCAGGGCGAGGGGGATGCTGACTTCGCCGGCACGGGCTGCAATCGCGGAAAGCACCGTTGCCACGTCTTCAAGAATGAAGGTGCCAACAATGATGGTGGCTGCCTTCAGCCAGGCTGGCTGGGAGGCCATGGCAGGGCCGATGGCAATCACGATTGGGAAGGTTCCATGAACATTGAGGCGCCGGTTTCGCACGCCAGCGCGCCAACGACAATCTTGCCCTGCCATATTTCGGTGCGAATGACCTGCGACACTCCTTGGGAGGCTGGCGGTCCGTGCTGCGGATTGCTAGCGTATATCCTATCATTTCTACCCGTAAGGGATCATTCCTGACCGTGCTTCAACGACGCCATCTGCTTGCCGCCCTGACCTCCGTTGCCGGCTCGGCGGCAGTCGGGTTTTCGTCCGCCCGCGCACAGGATTACAGCGCTTTTCTTGCCAGTGTCCGGGCACAGGCCGTGGCGCAGGGACTGTCCCCCTCGATCGTCTCGCAGGCGCTCAGCCTGACGACGCAGCCCAACGCCTCCGTCCTCAAACTCGACCGTCATCAGCCGGAATTCACCCTGACCTGGGCGCAGTATCGTGATCGCGTCCTGCCGGAGTCGCGTTTTGCAAAGGGGCGGAGCGTTTACGCTGCCCAGCAGTCCGTGATGTCACCCGTGAGCGCACGTTTCGGATGCGACGACCGCGCTGTCATGGGGATCTGGGGGCTCGAGTCGGGATTTGGCGTTCATGACGGGACATATTCCGTCATCGATGCGCTGGCGACGCTGGCCTTTGACGGACGGCGTTCTGCCTTCTTCCGTAACGAACTCATGAAGGCGCTTCAGATCCTCAATGACGGCGATATCGCACCTGCGGCCATGATCGGAAGCTACGCCGGCGCCATGGGACAGGCACAGTTCATGCCCAGCGCCTATCTGCGCTACGCGGCGGATGGGGACGGGGACGGCAAGCGCAATATCTGGACCTCGGAAGCGGATGTGTTCGCCTCCATCGCCAATTACCTCGGCAAATGCGGCTGGCAGGTCAACGAGCCCTGGGGGCAGGAAGTCACCCTGACCAAGGTGCTCGACAAGGCGGAAATCGGCCGGACCCGTCAGCGGACGCTGGGTGAGTGGATGGCGCTGGGCGTGCGCCGGGCTGACGGGACGGCATTCTCGCGGTCCGATGCACAGGGTGCTGTCGTGCAGCCTGATGGTCCGAACACGCAGGCCTTCATGGTCTATCACAACTTCAACGTGATCCGACGGTACAACCCGTCGGACTATTATGCGCTCGGCGTCGGGCTTCTGGGGACCGGAATTGTCTCTGCGTAAATACGGGGCCGTTCTGGCCCTTCTGCCGCTGCTCGCATCCTGCCATCGTGATGAGCCTGCGCCTGTCGTCCATCCGCATTACGAACTGGGTGACGCGTGGCATGGTACGCATGGATGGTTCTATCCGAACGAGCAGTTCGACTATCACGCGACAGGACTGGCGACGCGCGAACACGCGCCTGCCTCCAGTCTGACGGCTGATGGCGAAGCCTGGTCTGCGGATGGGATGACAGGGGCGCATCAGACGCTTCAGCTCTCGGCGATCGTCAGTGTCCGAAATCTCGTGAACGGCCGGATCGTGCGCATCCGGCTGACGGATCGTGGACCGGCTGATCCCGGACGCATCATTGCACTCTCGCCGAAGGCGGCAGACCTGCTCGGCATGCAGGCGGATACGCCTGTCGAGGTCACGGAAGACGAAGCGGCCAGCCGTTCGCTGGCGGAAGGGCTTGTGAAGGCACCGGTCCAGAACATCTCGGCAGCGCCGGTCGGCGAAGTCCGGGCGACATCGCTGAGCGACGGCTCCTCGCAGGTTTATGGCAACGACTCGTCTGCAGCCACAACATCCGTTGCTGTCGGGCCATTGCCAGCGACTTGGACGCAGGGCAGTCCGGGGCCATCGGGGCTGTATATCCTGATGGGAATATTTTCTGGCCGGGGGACGGCAGCAGGTGTCGCGGCGCGCTGTGGGGGCACTGTCCTGCATGCCCGGGAGGCCGTAGGACTTGAGTGGCGCGTTCTTGGTGGACCCTATTCCGACATCGCACAGGCTGATGCGGCACTGGACCACACCCGCCTGTGCGGGGTAGAGGGCGCGCGGATCATTGTGGAATGACGGCCAGTCGTGTGAAGGCCGTGGAACTGGGGACGAACGTGCGGACTAGACGCTCTCTTTTCGGTGGGGTGGCAGGTATTGCGGCCTGTGCTTCTTTTGCGGGACCCCTGAAGGCGTTTGCCCGCCCGCACCGCCATACGGCCCATGCTGCAAAAGCTGCTGCGGCCGCTGCGGCAGACGCTCCGGTCGGCACGCCTGCGAATACGCCCATCGGTCCGTTCGATACCGTGGCGCGCTGGGCCTATGTCGTTGATTACGACACGGGCGCGGTTCTGCTGGACAAGGCCTCCGACGAGCGCATGGCCCCGTCTTCGCTGACGAAGATGATGACGGCCTATATCGTGTTCGGGATGCTGGCCACGGGGCGTATCCGTCTGGAGCAGAGCCTGCCTGTGAGCGAGAAAGCCTGGCGCACGCAGGGTTCCAAGATGTTCGTGCCGCTGGGCCAGAGCGTTCTGGTATCCGATCTGATCCAGGGCATGCTGATCCAGTCCGGCAATGACGCCTGTATCGTTCTGGCTGAAGGCATCGCCGGTTCGGAAGAGCGCTTTGTCGCGATGATGAACGAGGAAGCGCCGAAGCTCGGCATGATGAACTCGCACTTCCTCAACGTGACGGGCCTGCCGGCGGACGGCCATTACATGACGGCGCGCGATGTCGCGACGATCGCCTCGCATCTGATCCGCGATTTCCCGCAGTACTACCATTATTTCGGTGAACTCGAGTTCACCTACAATCACATCCGTCAGGGCAACCGGAATGTGCTGGTCGACAAGGGCCTCGCTGATGGGCTGAAGACCGGTCATACGGATGCGGGCGGTTTCGGCCTCTGTGCAAGTTCTCAGCGCAACGGCAACCGCGTCATCGTCGTCATCAACGGCACGTCGTCGAGCAACGAGCGCGCCCATGAGGGTGAGCGCCTGATGTCCTGGGCCTTTGCGAATTTCGAGAACGCCACGCTGTTCCGTCGCGGGCAGGTCGTGGATTCCGCGCCGGTCTGGATGGGCGAACACCGTCAGGTCCCGCTGGTCGCAGGGGCCGATATCGTCATGACCCTCCCGGTGGGCTGGCAGCAGCGCTCCCATATCGGGGTGGACTATGCCTCTCCGGTGATCGCACCGGTGGCAAAGGGTCAGGTCTGCGGTGCGCTGGTGATTTCCGCGCCCAACATGGCTGACATCCGCGTGCCGCTTGAGGCTGGCGAATCGGTGGCGAAGCTCGGACTGGTCGCCCGCGCCATGACGCGTCTGGGCCATGGTCCCGCGCAGTAAGGGCATGGCTGGAAAAGGACTGTTCATTACGCTCGAAGGCGGCGAGGGCGCCGGGAAATCCACCCAGGCCCGCCTTCTGGCCGAGGCCCTGAGCGCGGAAGGGCATAAGGTTCTTCTGACGCGGGAGCCCGGTGGGACGCCGGGCGCGGAGGAAATCCGCAATCTGCTGCTGTTCGGTAAGGTCGATCTCTCCTGGCGGGCAGAAATCCTGATGCACATGGCCGCCCGGTCGGACCATCTCGACAACGCCATTCTGCCGGCGCTTGAGCGAGGCGAAATCGTGGTCTGTGACCGCTTCCATGATTCGACGCTGGCCTATCAGGGCTATGGCATCGGGCAGGGGGCGTCCGAAGTTCTGGCGTTCCTGAATGGCGCCCGCAAACTTGTGGATTTCGAGCCGGATCTGACGCTGATGCTCGAACTTCCCCGGACGCAGGCGCTCGCGCGTCTGAAAGCGCGAGGCGGCCAGACGGACCGTTACGAGGCTCAGGCGGAAGCATTCCACGAGCGCGTTCTGGCCGGGTTCGATGCGATTGCGTCTGCTGATCCGGCGCGGGTGAAACGTGTGGATGCTGGTCAGACGCCGGAGGCCGTCAGTGCAGCACTCCTGCAGGCCGTGCATGAAAGCCTGACGGTTCAGGGCGTGTGAGCGATCCGCGGCACACTCTGAACCTGTATGGCCACGCCGAGGCGGAAGCGACGTTCCGGCAGACTCTGGCCAGTGGCAAGCTGCATCATGCCTGGCTGATCTGTGGTCCGGCAGGGATCGGCAAGGCAACGCTGGCCTTCCGTCTGGCCCGACTGCTTCTGAACGCAGAAAATCCGGACTCGTCGCAGGCACGGCGTATCGCGGCTGGCACGCACGGAGACCTGCTGGAAATTTCGCGGGCCGTGGACGAGAAAAAAGGCCGTCTGCGCGGTGAAATTACCGCCGCGGATGTGCGCCCGGTGCAGACATTTTTGCATCACACGGCGACCGAAGGTGGATGGCGCGTGGTGATCGTGGACGGGGCGGAATATCTGAACCGGTTTGCGGCCAATGCGCTGCTCAAGATCCTCGAAGAGCCACCCCCGCGCTGCATTCTGCTGCTGACCACGTCCTCTCCGGGGGCGCTTCTGCCCACGATCCGCAGCCGCTGCCGGATGCTCACACTGTCCGCGCTGTCGGACGCGGATATGCGGGCCGCATTGCCTGGCATCTCTGCGGATGTGCTGGTGCGGGCGCATGGATCGCCTGGGCGGGCACTCTTTCTCTCGCACGACCGGGACGGGGCGATTGCCTCATTTGTGGCGGAAATCCTTGCCGGACAGGTGCGTGGATCGGAAACCATGGCCCTGAGCGAGCGTATTGCGAGAGAGGCTGAAGGTTTCGCATTGCTCTGCGATTTGCTAGGCGAGGGACTGGCAGACCGTGCGCGCTCGGCAGCGCGGCGCGGGGATCTTGCAAAAGCCGATCTGGCGGCGCGGCAGTGTTCTGAACTGGACACGCTGAGGCGCCAGACCGAAGGCTTCAATCTGGACAAGGCCCAGGCCATCCGTCAGGCAGCGGAATTCGCTTCCGGCAGTTGAGATGGTCCGGGCGTTATGAAACGAGTGGACATGACGCGGCGCTTCACCATCACGACCCCGATCTTCTATGTGAACGGCGCTCCGCATATCGGGCATGCCTATACCTCTATTGCGGCCGACGTTCTGGCCCGCTTCCATCGCCTGAATGGCGAAGAAGTCCTGTTCGTCAGCGGCACCGACGAACACGGACAAAAAGTCGAGCAGACGGCCGTCGCCAAGGGCATGGACCCGCAGGCCTATGCTGACGAGGTTTCGGCATCCTTCCGCCAGATGCAGAAGGACATGGCGATCTCGACCGACGAGTTCATCCGCACCACCGAAGAGCGCCACAAGGGCGCAGCCAAGGCGCTGTGGGAAAAGGTTGCCGCGAACGGACATATCTATCTGGGCGCCTATGAGGGCTGGTATTCCACGCGCGATGAAGCGTTCATCGGCGAGGACGAACTGGTCAAGAAGCCCGACGGAACATTCGTGGCGCCGTCCGGCGCGCCGGTCGAGCGCGTCAAGGAGCCGTCCTATTTCTTCCGTCTGTCCGATTTTCAGGACCGGCTTCTGAAGCTCTACGAAGACAATCCCGACTTCATTGGACCCGTCGGCCCGCGTCGTGAAATCGAGAGCTTTGTCCGGCAGGGCCTGCGCGACCTGTCCGTCAGCCGCACGAGCTTCAAATGGGGCGTTCCGGTTCCGAACGATCCGGATCATGTCATGTATGTCTGGTTCGACGCGCTGGCGAACTACCTTACGGCCGTTGGCTATCCCGATCTCAATGACCCGCGGGCAAAGTTTTGGCCGGCGGATGTCCATATCGTGGGCAAGGAAATTGCTCGCTTCCATTGCGTGTACTGGCCGGCCTTCCTGATGGCGGCTGGCATCGATCTGCCGAAGAGCGTCTTCGCTCATGGCTGGTGGACGGTCGAAGGCGAGAAGATGAGCAAGTCTCTCGGCAACGTCCTCGACCCGAAGGCGCTGGCCGACGAGTTCGGGCTGGATGCGCTGCGCTTCTTCCTGATGCGCGAAGTGCCGTTTGGCGGCGATTCCAATTTTAGCCGCCGCTCCATGATCACCCGCACGAATGTCGAACTGGCGAATGATCTCGGCAATCTGTGCCAGCGCACGCTGAGCCAGGTGGCCCGCAATCTGGGCGGCGTTCTGCCCGAGCGCGGCACTCTGACTGAAGACGATCAGGCCATGCTTGCGATGGTGACGCTGCTGCCGACGATCATGTCCGAACAGATCGAGCGCAAGGTGATCACTGATGCGCTGGAAGAAGTCTGGAAGGTCATCCGCGCTGCCAATTCCTATATCGACCGTCAGGCGCCCTGGGCTCTGAAAAAGACCGATCCGGAGCGTATGGCGGACGTGCTGCGGGTTCTCGTTGACATGATCCGCGGCATCGCAACCATGCTTCAGCCCTACATGCCGAACACGATGGACCGGATGCTGACACAGCTCGGTGTGCAGGAAGACGAACGGACATTCGCGGCCCTCGAAACGCCGCTGCCGGCGGGTCGCACGCTTCCCAAGCCGGAAGGTCTGTTCCCGCGTTTTGTCGAGGAAGAGGCATGACGGGACTGATCGACACCCACTGTCATCTGGACAAGCTCGACGATTTCGCGCCTGCTTTCGAGCTTGCGCGGGCGTCGGGCCTGTCCGGCATGATCACGATCGGCACGCGTTTTTCGCAGGCGGATACGCAGATTGCCCTGACGCAGCATGACACGCCGGATCTGCGGATCTGGTGCGCGATCGGCATCCATCCGGATTATGCGGGTGAGGAGCGTCTGCCTTCCGTCGAGGAACTCGTCGCCAAGACCGAAGCGCCTTCCGTTGTGGCAATCGGAGAGACGGGGCTGGATTATTTCCACAGCGGAGACGAAGCCAAACCCGCCCAGCACGCTGCCTTCCGTACCCATATCGCGGCCGCACGTCAGACGGGACTGCCGGTCGTCATCCATACCCGCAACGCCGATGACGACATGATCGCCATCCTGCGCGACGAACACGCGAAGGGCGCGTTTCCGTTCCTGATCCACTGCTTCGCGTCGGGCCCGAAACTGGCAAAGGCAGCTCTGGAACTCGGGGGCTATATCAGCTTCTCCGGCCTGCTGACCTTCCCGAAGTGCGAGGAAATCCGCCAAGTGGCGCGGATGGTTCCGGAAGACCGCATTCTGGTCGAGACGGACAGTCCGTTTCTGGCACCTGTCCCGAAACGTGGGAAACCCAACACGCCGGGTTATGTCGCCTATACGGCTGCCCGACTGGCCGAAGAGCGGGACGTGTCGCTGGATGAAATCACGCGGATCACATCTGAAAACGCCCGTCGTCTGTTCACGAGGATCGCTGCGTGAAAGTGACAATCCTTGGATGTGGCGGCTCCGCCGGCGTTCCCATGATCGGGGGCGAGGAGGGACCACGGACGGGGATCTGGGGCGCGTGCGACCCAACTGAGCTGCGTAACCGGCGCACACGCTCCTCAGTCGTGATTGAAGGTGAGGGCGGTTTCCGGCTTCTGGTGGATTCCGGGCCTGATTTCCGCGATCAGATGCTGAACTGCGGCCTAAGCCACGTGCATGCGGTTCTCTACACGCATCCGCATAGCGATCATATCGGTGGCCTCGACGAATTGCGGGCCATCAACCGCGTGATCGAAACGCCTCTGCCGCTGCTGGCCACGCCTGATGTTCTGGAAGAACTGCGCCTGCGCTACGCCTATGCGTTCGCGCCTTGGAAAGGCCCAGAATTCTACCGACCGGTTTTTAATGAGCATGTCGTGCAGCCCGGAGAGACAGTCACGTTCCCCGGACTGACCGCTCGGATTTTCGAGCAGCGACACGGTCGGATCACGTCCCTTGGCGTGCGCTGCGGAAACTTTGCCTACAGTACGGATGTCGAGACGCTTTCGGATGAGTCCCTGTCGCTGCTTGAAGGCGTGCAGACTTGGATCGTGGACTGCTTCCAGTATGAGCCGCATCCGGCCCATGCCTGGCTCGAACGCGTGCTGGAGTGGCGTGAGCGCCTCGGCATAGGGCACGTCATTCTGACCCATATGGGGCCGGAGATGGATTACCAGACCCTGCGCCAGACTTTGCCGGCAGGTGTTGAGCCTGCCTATGACGGAATGGTGCTCGACCTTCAGGCTTAATGTTGTGGGGCGCTGGTCTGTATCGGGCTGTCCGGTGCGAGAACGATCTGTCCTTCCGGCCGCTCGACCGGTTCGGCAGGCGGGACTGATGGATTGAGCGGATACCGCGCACCGTCAAACCGTATGTGACTAGTGACAAGGGCAGGGCGCCCATCCGGCAGTTTTCCGGAATAGGACACTTCGAGATCATGCCAGCCCTTCGACAGATGCGGCAGGACACGCACGGGCAGGTGAACCAGCGTCATACGTGACAGGACATGCCAGTTACCGCCACTGCTCGTGAGAATGAAGAGCGTGCAGCCACCGGTTGCCCCGCACCATGTGCTGTCTCGAGCATAGACAAGATACTGCCCTGTCGTACCGCTCCCGTTCAGCACGACATCCGCTTCCTGATAGCGGGACAGCCCAAGCTTTGACCTTACGAAGTCCTGTATTGTGGCGGCAGATGCGGCTCCCGCCTGTTCATGGAGCGCAAACAGGGCGCACAGGACAAAGGGAAGAGGCATTTTCATGACCATTTTCCTTTTGAAAGACCGGGCAGGGGAATGCCCGGTCTTTCAGGCTCAGAACGTCATCATCGCACCGGCGGACATCGTGTGATCGCTTTCGTGAGCAATGCTGTGGGAGTCCGATTCCGTATGGGCATATTCGCCCACGATCGTGAACCAGTCCGTCAGATTGTAATAGATTGCTCCGACTTCCGACTGGTTGCGCCGAACCATGGACGGATTGTCTTCGCCCGGAGCCTGATAGAGGTTGCTGACGCCATAGCTGCCAACTAGCTTGAGCTTGGGCAGAATCTTATAGCAAGACCACTGCCATAGTAGTAATAGGCTACACCTTCGAACGGACCGCGCGAGACTTTTACGCCAACGTCGCCGGCCTCGACCGTCGTGCCTTTCCGGCTGCTGCTGCCCAACGTCGAGCTGGTCAGGTTCTGCTGGTGCTGAACGAGGAAGCTGCTCCAGAAGCGGGTCGTAAAGCCTGCAATATTGCCATCATAGGTGACCTTGCCCTGAAGCATGGGAGAGCTGTGCTGGGTCGTGGTTGCGGAAATGCCGCCGCCGGCAAAGTTGAACTCGTCGAGTGGCGTCATGATGCCAACGGAGGCCTGAAAGCCTTTCCATTTCGGCGAGATATAGGTGATCTGCGGCAGCCAGTCGGTATAGACGTAACCGACGCCGATACGGCCCAGAGACGTGTTGGCGGGATTGGCGTTACTGCCAGTACTGCCAACGCTGAGAAGTGTGGCGTCGTTCAGGATGGCGTCAGACGCGAACAGCGCAATGTCGCGACCCAGCTTGACCGTACCGAACCTGTCGGTGCCAGCGGTCATGTAGACCTGACGAAAATCGAGGCCGGCCGTTCCAAGGCCGACCGGGCTGCCGCCCGAGTTGGCATTGAAGGTGCTGGGGTTGTTGTTGTTGATGCCGGGATACATGCCGAAGACGGCACCAAGCTTGATTCCGTCCTGAACCGTATTCAGCTTGAGGATCAGACCACCGGGCAGGAGGCCGTTACGCACGGACGAAGAATCAAAGCCGCTGCTGCCGGTCGAAACGCCACCTGCGACCGGGCGACCACCGCCGGGGCTATTATAGGTGTAGTAGGCGTTGACGAAGCCCGAGATATTGATGTCGATCTGGCCGGCTTGGATCGTGACACCTTTGCCCGCGACATAGGGCTTCACGCGCACGATGCTGTCCGGGTTGTAGGTCCGGCGTGCTTCCAGAAGCGAATTGCGGGCATCCTGTGCACTGGCCGAGGCATCCATGGCGGCACGGCGCGCTGCGGAAACGGCCGCGATGGTCGTCACATCCGGGGGAGCCTCTAGGCTGCTGCCTTCGTTCTGGGGCCCATAGCGCATGTAGCGGTTGCGGTGTCGTGAGGGGGCGGCAGGTGTGCTGTCGTCATCGCGCTGCAGCGAAGGGTGCGAGTGATGCTGGTGATGGGCCAGCAGCACATTATATTCCGAGCGGGTCAGACTGCCCTTGGCCCGGAGAATGTCGAGCAGTTCCGTATAATCATCAGCCCGTGCAGCGTTCGGGAGGACGGAGAGTGCAGCAATGCAGAATGTGCTTCCCAGAAGACTCAGGCGGCACAGGGACATAGATGGCATATGAACAGCCGCTCCCGCGGATACACCGGCAACCGCAATGCGGGCGCTCACCGGTAGAATGGACTACACTGCTTTTCCTAGCGCGAAAGGAGACATTCTTCGCAACAATAGGATGTGTTCTCACAAAAACGTCAGAAATTCGTAGCTTTCAGATATGTTAGTTGGCATAATATATCTTATGCGACATGCATGTGAGAAAGGCCCTGCCTGAGGCTCGCGGTTCATCCATTTTGTTCAGCATGATTCCTGAACGCGCAAAATCCGCAGTTTTCAGCCGTTCTGATTATGGTAATAAGCCATAAGCCATAAGCCATAAGCCATAAGCCTGTCTTTCCCTAAGCCAGCTTTGAATCGGTCCGCATAACGCACGGACATTCACGCTTCAGGATGCTGCTGAGCAACACATCTATGGCAAAAAGCCACAGATCGAAACTCAGGACAAAATGCCACAGCCAGGACATGTGCCTGTGGCATGATGGCAAAATGCCATCAAATGACACCTATGGCATTTTGCCATCCCCTATTCTCTGCCTCTTTACCTCACCGACTTTCTGCCTCTACGCAGGATCTTCTTCCCCTGCGCATATGAGGCCGCATGACCGAGATCATTCCTCAATCCCCAGCCGTCGATCGGTCTGCGGTCTCAAGCACGCAACAGGAACTCTGGGGCCATCCAATCGGTCTGTGGGTGCTGACGCTCACCGAAGGCTGGGTTGGTTTTTCGCTTTATGGAATGCAGGCCATTCTGGCGCTGTATCTGACGGATCATCTGCTGCAACCGGACCATGCGGAACATGTGCTGGCTCTGGAGCCGCTTGAGGCTCTCGTTTCGGCAATTTATGCACCTGTTGGAACCCAAGCCTTGGCTGGCGCCATTACGGGCCTGTTCCTGGCCCTGATTTACGCGACCCCTCTCCTTGGCGGTTTTCTTGCAGACCGCGTGCTCGGCCAGACAAGGACCATTCTGCTGGGCGCGATCCTGATGACAGCGGGACATTTCCTGATGTCGTTCGACTGGAGCTTCGTGCTGGCGCTCGGCCTGCTGCTTCTGGGTCTGGGTATGGCAGGTGGTCTGCGGGCGCAGGTAGGCGCATTATATGCCCTGACAGACCGACGACGCTCGGATGCCTATCAGATCTACACGATGGGGCTTCAGGTTGCAGTCATCGTCTCCCCGGTCCTCTGTGCGAGCCTGGCGCAGATCGAATGGCACTGGGGATTTCTGGCCGCGGGTCTGGGCATGCTGATCGGGCTGGTCGTCTATCTTGTCGGGCGGCGCTGGCTCCCCGCCCCGTCTCTGTTGGGGCGGACTACCCCTGACGCGATCGGGAATGGAAAAAAGCCGCGCCCTGCCCTGACCTTACAGGAAAAGAAAACAACGATCCTGCTTCTTGCGCTCGTTCCTGTCATGGCCGTGGGGGCTATTCCGAATTCCGAGATTTTCGATGGCTATCTGCTCTGGGGGCGTGAACATTTCCAGCTTCACCTTCTTGGATATGAAATGCCGGTCAGCGATCTCATATCCCTCGACGGATTCATCAGTACCCTGTGCGCCGTGCTCGTCCTCTGGTTCTGGAAAGCCTATGCGCGCCGACGTCAGGACCTGCCGGAAATCGCCAAGGTGGCGCTGGGAGCTTTCATCGCAGCTTTCGCGCCCCTGATGCTGGCTCTCGGAGCATGGCTGAGCCCTGGGCCGCATGAAGTCAGCCTGTTCTGGGGGCTGGCTTTCCATATCATCAACGATATCGGGTTTTCGATGAATTACGCGATCGGCATGGCGCTTTTCTCACGGGCCGCACCTGTCAGCCTGAATACCATTCTCGTCGCCTGCTTTTCGCTCCATCTCTTCCTGTCCAACCTGCTGATCGGAAAGCTGGCAACGCTGCTGGGCCGTATTTCGGACGTCTCGTTCTGGCTGCTGCATTCAGGAGCCGCATTACTGGCAGCGGCGACCCTCGGCTTCTGCGCCGTGCGCTTCCGCGATCTGCTTGCGCCCGGAAAAGAGACCGCGCCGCCCGTTTCTTAAGGCGGCGCGACCAGACGACGCATCTCGGTGGCGGAGGCTGTCGAGACCGCATCGCCATCCAGCGTCCGAACCGTGACAGGTGTGAGCAGCCCATCCGCCCTCTTCTGGCTCCGCTGGATGATGAGCCGCTGAACGATCGGATAGTCCTTCAGCAGCCTTTCAAACACGGGACGTGGAATGGCCAGAAGATGGCTGAACTGCAGCGAGCGGACTGTCCCCGGCATAACATCGTTCCGGATAACGGACGCCGCCCCGATCAGATCCCCGCTCCCGAAAAGCAGATCCCGTTCGGCAAGATTGACCTCTGCCAGTCCAGCCACCTGTGCGTAGACGAAGCGCACGCGCTGCCCACGCTTGAACAGGACCTCGCCAGGCGAGACGAAATGCATCGAGACCTTGCCTGCGAGCTTTTGCAGCACATTGTCAGGCACACCATTAAAGGCAGGAAACGCCCTGAGACGCTGCTCGATACCGCTCTTGAGATTAAAGCGCAGAGGTGCGTCGAGCCGCGCACGCTGACGTTCGATCTCGCGATGCAATTCGCGGTGCAGTTCCTCCGAAATCAGATTGTCGGCTTCGAGCGCATCATATTCCTCGTCCTCCAGACGCAGTGCGATCTGGCGCAGAATACGGCTCTCCAAGGCCTCCGAATAACCGGAATAATGCAGACGCAACGTCTCAAGCGCATCGTCCAGAAGTTTGCGCTGCCGTCCCAGAACCTCGGAAACGATTTCCGTAATACGAGGACCGAGCGTTGGCTCCATACGCTGGCGGATAAAACGCTGGAGGGAAAGTGAGACGAGATGCGCGATGATGAGCATCTCAAAACGCTCCATCATGCAGTTCGTCAATGGCTCGTCGATATGCAGGCGACTGTGCAGTTCCTGCGCAATCCGGAAACGCCAGGACGGCTGAAGACGCCGCTTGAGCGCACGGACATAACCATACCGCCCTTCCAGACGGGCGCCATCCGCCATCGCCTCAGCCGTTCGCAGTAGCGTCTCCATCACACGGCGCGACAGTCCCTGTATGCGGAACAGATCCAGCAGCAGAGAGCGCTCCTGATTGGCGATCGTGATCAGAGCAATATTGACGCGGTTGCGGTCACTCAGGGCGGACTCAAAATTATTGGCCGCCCTCTCCTTCTCGGCACGCCGCTCAAGACGGCTGATGACGCCCGCACGCGTTTGCTCGCTGAAGCCAAGTTCTTCTGAAAGCTCACGTGTCCGCTCAGCAACCTCGCCTAGTCCGATCCCCACGATCTGCTGGCGGATGGCCTGATCAATCGGTGAAAGCTGGTCCAGCTTGAAGAACAGGACGAGAGCCCGAAGCGTGGTGCCGTTGACCAGAAGGGTGATGAGCACGAAACCGGTCGCAATAATACCGACGAAATGCGCAACCGGGCTCGACACACTCTGGTTTTCGGTCACGGCCAGAGCCAATGCGAGTGTGATAGCGCCACGGATGCCACCCCACGCCATCGTCGCCTTGAAGGGGTTCGGCACAGGCGGAGACAGCTTGGTGACGGCCAGCAGCGGCAACATCCCGAAGATCACCGCCGCACGTGCAATCAGACCCGCAAGGCTCGCAATAACGATCAGCACGAAGTCCCATTTCGTCATGCCGATCAGCAATCGGGGCACGAGCATGGCCGCTAGAAGGAAGACGAGCGAGCCAGCCCAGAAGACGAGCTGCTCCCACATTTCGTTCAGGAATCGCCAGACCTGCGGCCGGAAAGTGGACGGCCCGTAAGCAGAGACCGTCAGACCCGCTGCTGCCGTCGCCACAACCCCCGAAAAGCCGAGCATTTCATCGCACAGGATATAGACTGCATAGGGCAAGGCCAGCGTCAGCGTCACCTCGGACGCTGCCGATCCCCCCAGCCCTGCAATCAACAGCAGCGTGAGACGCGCCAGACAGACGCCAACCACGATTGCTCCGATAAAGGCGGTCAGGAAGTCCATCAGCGCATCGGCCAGATGGATCTGATGATGCGATGTTACGGCCGCCAGAAGGATCGAGAAGATGGAAATGGCCGCAGCGTCATTGAGAAGCGCCTCACCCTCAACAAGCCGCGTCAGGCGCGAGGCCGCGCCGATTTCCCGGAAGATTCCCGCCACGGCAGAAGGATCGGTCGTGGCAACGATGGAGCCGAGGAGCAGACAGACAACGAGGCTCTGTTTGGCAAAGGGATAGAGCGCAAAACCGATCGTCGCGGTCGAGACGATGACTGCCACCACAGCCAGCAGAAGCACCGTCGCCGTCTCATGCGCCAGACGCCGGACGTCAATGGCCATCGCGCCTTGGAACACCAGGATTGGCAGGAAGATCAGCAGGAAGGCTTCACTGTTGACCGGGAAATAGATCAGCGCCTCGGCAGCCCCGTCCAGCAGATCGGTCGCAGAAGAGCGAACGATCAGAGACGCAACAAGCCCAAGCCCGATCCCGGTCAGCGCTAGCAGAACCGCCTCGGAAATCTCAAGACGTTTCGCGAGAGGCTGAATGATGCTGACAAGCGTGAGCAGGAACGCAAGCGCTAGGAGTACGGCCGCCAGTCCTGTCACCATCATCGTTGGTTCTGTCCCTTCATGAGATCGTCCGCAGACGACTTATCGTGTTTCAAGTTGATATGGTCTCCCGGGAGACGGCATCGAGCCAGCGCCGTACCTGTCCTTCCGGATCCTGATGGCCGATGAAGTCGCTCATGACGGCCACCGTATCGGCCCCGGCTTTGAGACAGTCTTCCAGACGGGACACGTTAATTCCGCCAATCGCAACAAGCGGAACAGTCCCGCACAGCTTCCGCCATTCCGCCAGCTGCTTCAGCCCGCGTCCCTCAAGCGATACACCCCGAAGCTGCGTGGACCAGACCGGACCAAAGGAAATGTAATCCGGCTTGCAGGCCAGCGCCGTTTCCAGTTCTTCACGGGTATGAGTGGAAATCCCGAACCTGATGCCAGCCGTCCGGATCGCGTCGAGATCGGCCGTTTCCAGATCTTCCGGACCAAGATGCAGCCACTCATAGCCCAGTTCGATGGCAGTCTGCCAGTAGCGGTTCAGGGCCAGAGACACATTGAAACGTGCGGCAAGTTCCTGTGCAAGCAGAGCCTGTGCCCTGATTTCCTCTTCCGGAAGATCCCGGAGATAAAGCTCGATAAAGCGCAGGCCTGCACCACCAAGCCGTTCCACCCAGCGGGGATGGTCAACGACGGCATAGATCCTTGATGGAAGGGAAGACATCACGTTCGTACTCCACAGGCCTGCATACAAGGTGGCGCATCATCAGACTGGACCACACTGTTACAGTTCGGACTGGATGCGTCCAGAGATACCATATCTTTATTAACGTCCTGTTTTCAGGACCGTTCCTGCAAAGCGGCGAGCAGAGCCTCTACCGGATGGGGTGGGCGATGACCGGCCATGCGCTCCGTCTGGCAGCGGCATGAAAATCCGGTCGCGAGGACTGGCTTTTCGACTTTGGTCCGCCAGTTCTGATCGAAGATCTTCCGCGACAGGTCGACATGTTCCTTCTGATGCCCGAACAGCCCGGCCATCCCACAACATCCCGCTTTCCCTGCCTGTACCGGTACGCCGAAATGACCGAGGATAAAGGCCCAGTCCCCGGCACTTTCCGGTCGTGCAGCCTGTTCCGTACAATGGGAGATCACAGTCATGGGTGCCGTCAGGCTCTCGATCTGCGCCGACGGCAATGCCCCCTGCTCTATCTTCTGGCGCAGGAACGTTTCCAGCGGGATAACGGCCGGTATCGGGGTCTCGCCTGCAACGTCCTTATATTCCTGGGTGAACATGAGCCCCGTTGCGGCATCCAGCGAAACGACCGGGATCTCGAATGCAGCGAGTTTGCGCAGGTTTCGAAGCGTCTGGCGGGCCGTAACGCCAAAGCCTCTGCGAAATCCCAGAACATGACGGGCCTTGCCGTTGTCCCAGACAGGCGTGACCTTCACATCCAGCCCGAGAGCCGTCAGAAGCGTATGGACGTTCTCGACAAGCCCACCATCAAAGCTGCCGGTGAATGAATCCTGCATCAGCACGACCGCACGCGGATTGCCACGGTTGCGCCTTAACCATGAACGGCTGATCCGGCTGTCCGCATCCAGTCGCGCCGGACGCAGGTGCGGAAGATCCACTAGCCCGAACCGGGACAGAACGGCCCGCGAGAGCGGATTATGCATCAGGAGGTTAGTCAGCGTCGGGATCGTCCGTCCTACAGCCAGAAGCGGCTCCAGCCAGTAGACAAGATAATCGCGGACCGGCCTGCGACGGTCCCGGAAATAGCTGGCAAGGAACTTCGAACGCATGGAGGGAATGTCCACACGGATCGGGCACTGTGTCGCACAGGCCTTGCACGACAGGCAGGTATCCAGCGCATTCTTAAGTTCGTCCGTCAGGGCCGAAAGCATGCTGCGATCCGCAGCATCCTGCGGTAGCGAGCGTAATCTGGCCCAGCTCCGGATCAGAAGCGCACGCCCTTTCGGGGACTGGGAGCGGTCTTTCGTGGCCTTGTAGGATGGGCACATGGCCATGTCCGGCTCACGGTTAAAACAGGCACCATTACCGTTACAGCTTATGGAAAGCGCGTAGGGTTCGCGAAGTGCGGGAGCAATGTCCTCGTCAAAACGTCCCTTGAACGGGATGCCGTCGATCCGGTCCACAGGATAGCCCGCACCGCCGGGTGCCAGTTTGCCGCGGTTGAAAATATCTTTGGGATCAAAGACATCCTTGATCTGGCAGAGTTCCGCGAACAGCGTGTCGCCGAAAAACAATGGTGAGAACTCACCACGGAAGCCGCGCCCATGTTCGCCCCAGAGCAGACCACCGTGCCGTTTCGTCAGATTGGCCACAGCATCGGAAATCGGTCGGATCAGCGCGCGATCCTCTGCGGTCAGCATATCTAGGAACGGCCGGACATGCAGGCAGCCCACATCTGCATGTCCGAACATGCCGTAAGACAGCCCGTACCCGTCCAGAATGTCCCGGAACTCGCTCACATATTCAGGCAGCACATCCGGAGGAACGGCAGTGTCCTCAACGAAAGGAACACCCTGCCGGTGACCATCGGGGCGCCCGAGCAGACCAACCGATTTTTCCCGCAGAGTCCAAAGATTCGCAATGATGTCTGGATCTGAAACTGCTTTATGATCAACGGGTTTGTGGGGAGAGTTCTCAAGCAGGGTGACGGCATGAGCCATCTGCTCCTGCAGGACTTCCAGATCATCTCCAACGAACTCGACGAAGCTCATACCTTTGACCGGAAGTGCAGATTTGTTGCCCAGAACGTTCTCAAGCACATGCCAGATCACGTCCTGCTGGGCCTTGGCCAGAACGCGATCATCCAGCACTTCCACCGCAGACGGATTGGCTGGAAGAAGGGTCTGCACGTCGCGCAGGGTGTCGTTAAAGCTGGCATAGCGGACGACGATGAGCTGCCGGTATTTCGGCAGCCGTTTCACGCGCAGCATGACTTTCTTGGTCAGGGCAAGCGTGCCTTCTGATCCTGCCAGCAGCCGCGCGAGATGAAAGCTTCCATCCTCAAGAAGAACGTTCTGAAGGTTGTACCCGGTCAGCCCGCGGTTCATGTCCGGAAAGACACGCCGGATTTCGTCTGCCTGTTCCGTGACAACCCGCTGAACTTCGCGATAGGCGCGGGCCGCAAGCCCTCCTCCGTTCACGCGGTCTTTCAGTTGCTCGGATGTCAGCGCGCCCACATGGAGATCGGTCCCGTCCGACAGAACGACATCCATGGCGTCTATATAGTCGGACGTCCGGCCGTAGATGCGCGATCCTTTGCCGGACGCATCAGTCGCAATCATACCGCCAATTGTGGCCCTGGTGGCCGTCGAGACCGTTGGCGGGAAGAAAAAACCGTGGGGTTTCAGAAACGCATTAAGCCGTGCCAGAATAACACCCGGCTCAACCGTAACCGTCCCTGCTTCAGCATCGAAATCGAGGATCCGGTCCAGATGCCTCGAGACATCAAGCACAATGCCATCCGTCAGCGACTGGCCGTTGGTTCCCGTTCCGCCACCACGGATTGCAAGGGTCAGTTCACCATCGACAGCGGCGCGTACGGCCCGGTTGATGTCTTCGCCTGTCCGCGGATGAATGACGGCCGCAGGAAGACGCTGGTAGATGCTGTTATCGGCAGAAGACACCAGACGGGAGGAGACCTGAAGATGGATGTCGCCTTTAAATCCCTGCTCATCCAGTCGTCTGACAAAGGCTTCGCGAACGGCGATTTCAGATGCACTAGGAGACAGGCCTGAATTTCCGGTCAAAGTCCCGGATACTGCGTCTCCACCCATCTGTACGTTTCCTTCACCGTCTCGTTGTCCGCGTCACTATAACCTATGCTGAAAACTTTCCCCCGATAGAAAAATCCTTCATTCCACCGTAACGGATTTCGCAAGGTTGCGGGGCTGGTCCACGTCCGTTCCTTTGAGCAGCGCCACTTCATAGGCCAGCATCTGGACGGGAATGGTATACAGGATCGGGGCTACAAACGCGTCCACATCCGGCATGATGACAACCTGCTCAGCCACGTCTTTCAGCCGCTTCGCACCTTCCGCATCAGTGAAGGCAAGAATGCGACCTCCCCGAGCCTTCGCTTCCTGAAGGTTGGACAGGGTCTTGTCGAACAGGATCGTCGATGGGGCTATAGCAACGACCGGAACGGTCTGGTCGATCAGGCTGATGGGGCCGTGCTTCAGTTCACCCGCCGCATAAGCTTCCGCATGGATGTAACTGATTTCCTTTAATTTTAAGGCACCTTCAAACGCGATAGGCGTGCAGATGCCGCGTCCCAGATACAGGACATCGCGGGCCTGAGCCACGATGGCCGCCATGGCCTGGATGTCCTTTGTACGGGTAAAGACTTCGGCCGCACGGGACGGCAGATCCAGCAGGCTCGCCGTCAGACGTTCTTCACGGGCCTGATCCATGGTGCCGCGAGCCCGCGCAAAGTCGATTGCCAGAGCCGCCAGAACAGAGAGCTGTGCCGTAAAAGCCTTGGTGGAGGCTACGGAGATTTCCGGCCCAGCATCCATACCCAGCACGAGATCGCTTTCACGTCCCATGGTCGAGTGCTCGACATTCAGCACGGAAACAATGCTCTGCCCAGCCTTTTTGAGGCTCCGCAGAACCCCCAACGTGTCAGCGGTTTCGCCAGACTGGGAAATCAGCAGCGCCACGCCCTTGTCCGGCTGCGGCGGCTCGCGGTAGCGCATTTCGGACGCAACATCGATTTCCACCGGGATGCGCGCAAGGGATTCCAGCCAGTACCGCCCGACCATACCGGCATAATAAGCGGACCCACAGGCCGTGATGGTAATGCGCGGAACCTGCGCCGGATCGAACGGCATTTCCGGCAGGGCAATGCGCTTTGAAACCGGATCCGTGATCCGCTTCAGCGTCTGCCCGATGGCCACCGGATGCTCATGGAGTTCCTTTTCCATGTAATGCCGGTAACCATCCTTGCCGACTTGTCCGGCCATGAAAGTCAGATCCTGAACCGGACGACTAACTTCCGCGCCGGTCATGTCGAAAATTCTGACATGACCGGGGGTCAGTTCGCACCAGTCGCCATCTTCCAGATAGGTCATTTTCCGGGCCATCGGGGCCAGCGCAATGCTGTCGGACCCGAGGAACATCTCACCGTTGCCATAGCCTACCGCCAGCGGAGCACCATGACGTGCACCAATCAGCAGACCCTCATGATCCTTGAAGATCATGGCAATGGCATAGGCGCCTTCCAGCCGCTTGATTGCAGCAAAGGCTGCATCGCGAGGTTCCAGTCCCTGCCCCAGATAGTCATCGACCAGATGGGCGACCGTCTCTGAATCCGTCTCGGTCCGGAACACGCGTCCCTTCGCCTCAAGCTCTTTCTTGAGCTCGGCAAAGTTCTCGATGATGCCGTTATGGACGATCGCCACGCGGCCGGCTTCATGGGGATGGGCATTGTTTTCCGTAGGCGCGCCATGCGTGGCCCAACGCGTGTGCCCGATCCCGGTCGTGCCGGGCAGCGGATGTTCCTTCAGGACATGCTCCAGATTGTCGAGCTTGCCAGCCGCACGACGGCGCTCAATGTCTCCGGACGCCGTCAGCGTAGCAATGCCTGCGGAATCATATCCGCGATATTCAAGACGACGGAGTGCCTCGAACGCGATCGGACTGGCAGGCTGGTGTCCAACAATTCCGCAGATACCGCACATCAGCCCTGTTCCTTCCGAGCTTTGAGAGACTGTTTGATCTGAAGGCCCTGCCCGCTTTTCAGCGTCTGCCGGGCCCGGCCCAGAGCGAGATCGCCGGGAGGGACATCACTGGTGATGACGCTGCCAGCCGCAATAAGGGCATCGTTTCCGACGGTCACGGGCGCGATGAGGATGGAATCCGAGCCGACGAACACGCGCTCGCCGATCGTGGTCCGGTGTTTGAATACGCCATCGTAGTTGCAGGTAATGGTCCCTGCTCCGACATTCGTGCCGCTCCCGATCGAGGCATCGCCCAGATAGGTCAGATGATTGGCCTTCGCGCCCTCACCCAGTTCCACATTCTTGAGTTCGACGAAATTGCCGACATGCGTCTGTGCGGCGCAGAGCGTGCCGGGACGCAGCCGGGCATAGGGACCGATCATCGCATTTTCTCCGACCTCGCAGCCTTCCAGATGGGAAAAGGCACGAATGAGAGCACCGGAACGGACTCTGACGCCGGGGCCAAAGAAAACGTTCGGCTCAACCGTTACATCCGCTTCGATGACGGTGTCGGTGCTGAAGAACACGGTTTCAGGAGCAACAAGCGTAACGCCCGCATCCATGGCTGCATTTCGCATCCGGGTCTGAAGTGTCGCCTCGGCACAGGCCAGTTCCGAGCGGGAATTGACGCCCGCCAGTTCGGCTTCCGATGCTTCCACGCAAACGACCGGTCCAGCTTTGGCGGCCATTTCAACCACGTCTGTCAGGTAATACTCGCCCTGGGCATTGTCGTTGCCGACATCCGCAAGCCAGGTCCGGAAATCGTCGGCTCCGGCACACATGACACCCGCATTGCACAGCGTGATGCGGCGTTCATCTTCCGTGGCATCCTTGAATTCGACGATCTTCACGACCCTGCCGTGATCCTCGACAATCCGGCCATAACGCCCCGGTTCCGCAGGCCGCATTCCGAGAAGTGCCATACTGGCGCCTTCCCTGCGGGCCGCCAGCAGGCGTTGCATCGTCTCTGCTGTAATCAGCGGATTATCGGCATAGAGAATGGCCACATCGCCAGTACCGAACAGGTCCCGCGCCGTGTTGGCGGCATGTGCCGTGCCAAGACGCTCGATCTGCGTGACGGTTTTGAAAGGATGGACGGCCTTTTCAAGGTCCGGCATGTCCGGTCCCGTGACGACGACCACATCATCAAAAACCTGCCGGGCAGTTGTGATGAGATGGTTGATCATCGGCTGGTTGCCCAGACGATGCAGCGCCTTAGGCAGACGGGATTTCATGCGCGTGCCGAGGCCCGCAGCAAGGATAATGGCAGTGGTGCGATGGGTGCTGTCGGTCATGTCCCGCCCGGGGTATCCAAACCACGGGCCCGCGTCAAACGGAGCCCGCAGACTGTGTCATCACTTCGAATTGCCGATTATTGCAAGACGTTCGAGTGCTCCGTTCAGGGAGCTACGGCGTGCTGCATGACAACCATGACACGCCCGAGTTTGGGGTGGTTGAACTCGATCCGGACCGGGACTGCGCCCAGACCATCGATCTTTTTAAACCAGACTGCTCCCGGCTGTGGTGCAGCCAGTTTTGCCCGGTTCGGAGAGTCCTTGACGAACCCTGCGAGCTGCCGACCAATAAAGTCACACCGCAGGGCCTGCCCCGAATAGGCTTCATCCTGCCCTTGCGGAATATCTGCCACGGTGGGGCCATACACTACCATTTCGCTCAGGCGGATCCCGTCAAAAACGATCTGCGAGCCGTCACATTTCCCGGTTGTCACAAGGGAATGCAGCAGCCGCGCCATACCGCTCAGTGTATCGACCGTATGGGGTAGCGAACTGTCGGGGATCGGTTCGCGGTCAGTTTCCGGCGGCTGGAGATCCGTTACTTTTGGAGTGTCGTTCGAGAATTCCAGCCGGACATGCCGGTGCTTGCCGCGGGAAATGCCTCCGCTGTCAAACAGCACCGGCTGCACGCTGCCGTCGGGCGTGAACTTTCCCTCAACGCGGGATGTCACGTCCATGGTCACGAACCAGCTGATCAGACCCGCCGGTTTGATCTGGGTGCTGCCTCCATAGCCCCAGGGCTGGAGCTGATAGGAGGCCTGCGCATTCAGAACGTGAAAGCCCTTGAGATAAACGGCATAGGCAGCATTGACCTGCCCCTCAGCCCGGGCCGGGCTACAGCCCAGTCCGGTCATCAGGGCAAGTGCGGTCCCTGCGACAAGAGCCTTAAACGTCAAGATTGGCGACCTTCAGGGCATTGCCGACAATGAAGTCCCTGCGCGGCTCCACAACGTCGCCCATCAGCGTCGAGAACACCTGCCCGGCATCTTCCACATCGCCGACCCGGACCTGCAGCAGGGTGCGGGTCGAAGGATCGAGCGTGGTGTGCCACAGCTGCTCGTCATTCATCTCGCCCAATCCCTTGAACCGGTTGATGGTCAGACCGCGACGACCCTGAAGCAGGATGCGCTCCATGACGGCTGCGGGACCGAACAGTTCATAAGCTGTGGGGTCGAGCGTAAGCGTGACGGGCTTTGCGAAGTCGCGGGCCAGACGCTCCCACTCCGACACCAGCCAGCGGGCTTCCGCCGAGCGGAGCAGCGACGGTTCGATCCGGTAGACCTCACCCACACCACGAACGGAGCGGGCACATTCCAGGCCGGTTTCCGAAATGGAGACCTTCCAGCCACGCTCATTGGGCAGCGATGCCCCATCCAGGCGCTGCTGGAACTCGGCCATCCGCGAGGTTGCGACAGCGATATCGCTGTCGAGCACACCCGAGATGGCGGCCTGCTCCATGACCCAGACGGGAACCTTGGAAGCAATGCTCTGAAGGCGACGGGCGGCAGCCGAAAGGAACGCGACTTCCTCGGCCAAGGGCTCTCCTGTCAGTTCCCGGCCATCCGCAAAGCGCAGGGAGGCATTCGCCAGGGCCTTGTCCAGCAGATACTGCTCAAGAGCGGCATCATCCTTGAGATAGCGCTCTTCCTGACCACGCTTGGCACGATACAGCGGCGGCTGGGCGATATAGAGATAGCCCTGCTCGATCAGCTCCGGCATCTGACGGAAGAAGAACGTCAGAAGCAGCGTGCGAATATGCGAACCGTCGACGTCAGCATCGGTCATGATGACGATTTTGTGGTAGCGCAGCTTTTCAGCAGAGAAACCACCCTGATCGACATCGCCCCGACCGATGCCAGTGCCAAGGGCGGTGATCAGCGTTCCAATTTCCGCCGAGCCCAGCATCCTGTCAAAGCGAGCCCGCTCGACGTTCAGGATCTTGCCGCGCAGCGGCAGGATAGCCTGGAAGCGACGATCCCGCCCCTGCTTGGCCGTGCCACCTGCGGAGTCACCCTCAACGATAAAGATTTCAGCCTTGGAAGCGTCACGCTCCTGACAGTCCGCAAGCTTGCCCGGAAGCGAGGACACATCCAGCACGCCCTTGCGCCGCGTCAGCTCGCGCGCACGACGCGCAGCTTCACGCGCGCTGGCAGCGTCGATGATCTTGGCGACAATGGCCTTCGCTTCTTTCGGATGCGTCTCGAACCAGTGGGAGATCGCATCGGAGGCAGCAGCATGGACGACAGGCTGGACTTCGGACGAGACGAGCTTGTCCTTTGTCTGCGAGGAGAATTTGGGGTCAGGCACCTTCACGGACAGCACGGCGGTCATGCCTTCGCGCATGTCCTCACCGGTCAGAGATCCTGCCTCACGCTTGGCCACACCTTCAGCATACTTGCCAACAACGCGCGTTAGGGCCTGACGGAAACCGGCCAGATGCGTACCGCCATCGCGCTGCGGGATGTTGTTGGTGAAGCACAGCATCGTCTCGTGATAGCTGTCGTTCCAGGTCAGCGCGAACTCGACGCGGATGCCGCTTTCGGGATTGTCGATCTCACCCGTAATCGGCGGAGTGACGATGGAAGTTTTTGAAGAATCAAGCCATTCCGCGAACGCGCTCAGACCACCGTCATAGTGGAAGCGCAGCTCCTTCGGCTCGGCATGACGCTCGTCGCGCAGGATGATCAGCATGCCCGAGTTCAGGAACGCCAGTTCGCGGACGCGCCGTTCCAGAATGGATAGATCGAAATCGACCTTCGTGAAGGTCTGTTTGCTGGGCTTGAACGTAACCAGTGTACCGCGGTCTTCCGTGGACGGTCCGATGACATGAAGCGCTTCATTACGCTCGCCATGCTGGAAGCGGATCTTGTGCTCCAGCCCGTTGCGCCAGATGCGCACTTCCATCCATTCGGACAGCGCGTTCACCACAGCGGCACCCACGCCGTGCAGACCACCGGAAACCTTGTAGGAGTTCTGGTTGAACTTGCCACCGGCATGAAGCTTGGTCAGTACCACTTCGGCGGCACTGATGCCCTCTTCGGGATGGAGGTCCGTCGGAATGCCACGTCCATTGTCGCGCACGGACACCGATCCGTCGCCATTGAGCGTCAGGATGCAGTAAGTCGCGTGTCCGGCCTGGGCCTCGTCCACGGCATTGTCGATGATTTCGAAGACCATGTGATGCAGGCCGGAGCCGTCATCCGTGTCACCGATATACATGCCCGGACGTTTGCGGACGGCATCCAGTCCCTTCAGTACCGAGATGGAGGAAGCGCCGTAATCTTCACCGTCGGCGCCAGGAATCTCGGGCTGGTTCTGGGTCTCTGACATGCGCGTGACGGTCTCCATGGTACTCTGAAAATCTGTTGGATCAGTATAGCCTGCGCCGCCCAATTAGGCCAGCGGCGCAGCTATGTCAGGAGGGAGATATGGTGCCGTTCCTGACGGAAAAAAACTGGGCCCGGCCTGCAATTGGCGCAAATGGTTCGATATCGGTACCAGTAATCAGGACAGGAGCCTGCAATCCTTCAAGGCTTTCGAGCAGTGCGCGCCGTCGCACTTCATCCAGATGAAGCAGAGGCTCGTCCAGAAGGATCGCCGGCGCATGGCCCCGCTCCTGCCGCATCAACCGTGCATGGGTCAGGATCGTACCCGTCAGCATGACTTTTTGCTGCCCGCTGCTCGAAAGCTCGGCGGGACGGCCTGTTGCGGTGTCGGACAGAGTAAAATCGGCGCGATGGGCACCGACAGAGGTGCCGGAACGCAGCCGGTCCTCATCGCGGGACTGCTGAAGGCTGCTCCTGATCCAATCCTCCACCTCCAGTGCGGGCTGACTGCCAAGGCGAGCGGAGATGGCACAGTCCAGATGAAGCGTGCTGGCAGAAAATCCATCATTTTCAAACGGATGGGCGTTCATGCTCTCAACGAGTGCGAGCCGCGCAGCAGAAGCAGCAACAGCATGCCGGGCAATGGAGTCCTCAATGGAGGACAGCCAAGCGGTCTCGTTGGGGCGTTCGGAAAGGAGCCGGTTGCGGCTGGCAACTGACCGATCATGGGCCGCAATCTGCCGTCCATGATCGGGTGACAAGGCCATGACCAGTCGGTCCAGAAACCGGCGTCGCCCGCTGGAGCTTTCCTGGAAAAGCCGGTCCATCTGCGGGGTCAGCCACACACAGGAAAATTTTTGCCCAATTACAGCCTGAGAGCGGATATTTTCCCCATCAAGGCGGAATGTCCGGCGCTGTTTCTCGGTCAGATCGCTGCCGGTGCCGATCCGGAATTCATCCAGACCGGACTGAAGTGTCGCTGCAACGCCCCAGTGGTCCGCCCCATTGCGACAGAGAGCCGGAAGGGGCGCTGCCCGAAGACCCCGACCGGGTGCCAGCAGGGAAACGGCTTCGAGCAGATTGGTTTTCCCGGAACCGTTCTCTCCCGTCAGAACCAGAATGGAGGCATCCGGGGTCCAGACGGTATGGGTGTAGTTCCGGAAATCCGTCAGCGCGAGCCGGGTCAGTTTCAATCGTGGCTCGTGCTCAGACCCGCATGGGCATCAGGACGTACAGCGCCGAAGGGGACGCCGTGTCACGGACGATGGTGGGAGCAGAGCTGTCAGAGAATGCGAATTCCACTTCCACGTCGATCTGATCGGTGATGTCCGTCAGGTAACGGGCCTGGAAGCCGATCTCAATCGGCGCCGCGTCGTAGGAAACGGCGTTTTCATCCAGTTCCTCATGCGCTACGCCCTGATCGGGGCTGGTGGCGGACAGGTTCAGCATGTTCTGCGTGACAGACAGCTTGACCGGGCGCGAACGCTCCTGGCTGATGGCCGCAACACGACCAACGGCGGCTGCGAAATCGCGCTTGCCGACCCGCAGGATGCGATCATTGCCCTTGGGAATGACACGCTCATATTCCGGGAAAGTGCCGTCGATCAGCTTGGAGGTCAGCAGAACCGGGCCAGCCTGGAACTGGATGCGGGTATCGGACAGGGACACTTCCAGATCGGCCGCCCCTTCATCGAGCAGCTTGCGCAGTTCGTTGATGGTCTTACGCGGAATGATGACGCCCGGCATGCCGCGTGCGCCTTCCGGAAGTTCCGTCTCGACGCGGGCGAGACGATGGCCATCCGTGGCCACGGCCCGCAGCATCGGGATGGACCCGTTTTCTGCAACGTGCAGGTAAATACCGTTCAGGTAATAACGGGTTTCTTCGTTGGAAATGGCGAACTTGGTACGGTCGATCAGACCACGAAGCGTTGCAGCCGGGATCGAAAAACGATGCGGCAGATCACCAGCAACCATGGCCGGGAAATCATCAACCGGCAGTACATTCAGGCTGGTGGCATAACGACCGGCCCGCAGGGCAAGAGGAGCCTCGCTGTCCTGATGGTCGAACTCCAGAGCCACGCCATCAGGCAGCTTACGAACGATTTCGAAAAGCACTGCCGCCGGAACAGTCGTAGACCCCGAACGCTCGCCGCTCGCAGGAACATCTTCTACGACGGCGATTTCCATATCTGTCGCCGTCAGGCGCAGAATATCATCCTGATAGCTCATCAGAACGTTGGCTAGGATGGGAATGGTATTCCGCTTTTCCGCAACGCCGTGAATATGCGCCAGAGCCCGTTGCAGCAGGGTACGGTCAACCTTGAATTTCATTCCGAGCCTCGGCGAAGATCTTGAATTAATTGAGAGAACCTAGCAGACCCCCGCCCCTCGGGAAAGAGAGGGATCGGAGGTCGCAAAGGTCAGCCTTCCAGCATCCGGCGCAGCAGTTCCACGTCTTCGGCAAAGGATGTGTCCTGGTCCATCAGCTCGGTCACGCGGTTGACGGCGTGCATGACGGTCGTGTGATCGCGGTTGCCAAACTTGCGTCCGATTTCCGGAAGAGACCGGCTCGTCAGCTGCTTGGCCAGATACATGGCAACCTGACGCGGACGTGCCACGGCACGGGCACGGCGGGCGGAGGACATGTCTGTCAGGCGGATGTTCCAGTGCTCGGAAACCTTGCGCTGGATTTCCTCGATGGTCACGCGGCGGTCATGGGCCTTCAGCATGTCCTTGAGAACATCCTGCGTCGTATCGAGCGTAACCGGACGTCCCACGAGGTCTGCATGGGCGATCAGACGGTTGAGCGCGCCTTCAAGTTCACGGACATTGGTCGTGATCTTGTGGGCGAGATATTCCAGAACCTTGGACGGAACATGCGTGCCCGATGCCTTGGCCTTGGCTTCCAGAATGGAAATGCGCAGCTCGAAGGTCGTAGCATGGATGTCAGCGACCATGCCGCAGCCCAGACGGGTCCGCAGACGGTCTTCCAGGCCTGACAGATCAGACGGGCTCTTGTCAGCGCTGACAATGATCTGGCGACCGGCATCGACGAGGGCGTTGAACGTATGGAAGAACTCTTCCTGCGTGTTGTCCTTGCCGATCAGGAACTGGAGATCGTCAATCATCAGCACATCAACGGAACGGAGTTGTTCCTTGAACTCCATCGTGGACTGCGAACGGATCGCCGCGATGAAGCGGTACATGAACTTTTCCGCGGACATATAAGCCACGGAGACCTTGCCTGTCCGGGTCAGTTCCGTCCCGATAGCGTGCATCAGATGCGTTTTACCGAGACCAACGCCGCCATACAGGAAAAGCGGATTGAAGCCGGGGCTCGACGGCTTTTCCGCCACGCGGCGAGCGCAGGCATAGGCAAACTCGTTCGGCTTGCCGACGATAAAGGTATCAAACGTAAAGCGCGGATCAAGCGGCACGGCCAGATCGCTGCGGCTTTCAGGCGCGGCAGCCTGAGGTAGGCTTTCGCTGATCTCGCCCGTGCTCTCGCTGCCCTCATCCAGATCATCCACCGGCACTTCCGGCAGACCACGCTTGACCTGAAGTTCAACGCCCTTGATGTCTTCGCGCTCGGTACGCCAGAGCGTCTGCAGGCGCTCTTCATACTGGCTGCGGACCCAGTCGCGGAGGAAGCGTGTGGGCAGGTAAAGGGTCAGTTCATCTTCGTCGAGCGGCCCCAGAACGATCTGCCGGAGCCATGTCCGGTATTCGACCTCGCCGACCTCACTCTTCAGTTTCTCACGAACGCGGACCCAGGCGGTCTCCAGCGATGTCGTCGAACCGGGGGCGGAGGCGCTGGCGTCCAGATACTGAGCGTTTTCCACCATTGTACCCCCTTTCATGTCCATTCCCGCATCCGCGGGCATCAGTTGTGGTTCCCTGCACGCAGGGCAATTGTGCTCTCGACAGAAAAACTGCAGCAGAAAAGCCGACGAATTTCCGGAGAAGCCAGAGCATCCGATACTTTTTTGTCGAACGTCCAGAATAGGCGTCCGTTCGGCCCGAAGCAAGCTGGAACACGAAGGGTTCAGCGGGATGTCGCGGGAGTGTTCCCAATGAGCAACCCGGCAACAGGAGCCCGGGAAAAAATATCGGGAATGCAGTCAAAAAAGAACGCGCTCCTGGAGGGGAGCGCGTTCTTCAGTTCCGACCCGAAGGGAAAGCTCAGGCGGTTGCCAGAGCCTTCACGCGGGCGGACAGACGGGACAGCTTGCGGCTGACCGTGTTCTTGGCAATCACGCCCTTGCCTGCTGCGCGCTGCATTTCCGGCTGTGCAACCTTGAAAGCCTCGGAAGCAGCGGATTTGTCGCCAGCCTGAATGGCGAGTTCAACCTTCTTGATGAACGTACGCATGCGGGACATGCGGGCAACGTTGCGCTCACGGCGACGTTCGTTCTGACGGATACGCTTGCGGGCAGAAGCTGTGTTTGCCATGGATCTTTCGGTTCAGTTTGCGTTTTGGTCGCGTAAATGGTTGGCGCCGTCTACTCTGTCCGGACGGGTCCCGTCAAGCGTTTTGCACATTTTACACAGGATGGGGGCATCTTCCTGTCACGCTGCCTATTTCTGGCAGGTCGGACAGAAGAACGTCGAACGGCCCGACTGCGTTATACGCTGGATCAGATGTTCTGCCCCACAGTTCGGGCATGGAGCCCCTTCGCGTCCGTAGACGAGGTGCAGATCCTGAAACCCGCCTTTCGTGCCGTCAGCCTGCACATAGTCGCGCAGAGACGACCCTCCGGACGCGATGGCCTGCTCCAGGATCTGCGGAATGGCTTCCGCAAGAGCGGCGGTCTCTTCTCCTGTCAGGGTACAGGCCTGCCGCTCGGGATGAATGCCACAGCGGAACAGCGCCTCGCACACATAGATATTGCCAAGACCTGCAATCAGCTTCTGATCCAGCAGCGCGGATTTGATCGGTGTACGCCTGCCCTGGAACAGGTCTGCCAATGCCGGACCGGTCATGGCGTCCGAAAGCGGCTCCATTCCCAGATGCGCAAGCAAGCGGTGACTGTCCTCTTCAGACGTCCGAACCAGATCGACCATGCCAAAGCGTCGGGGATCAACCAGCCCTGCCCGCGCGCCGCTGTCCGTTTCAAGAACCAGATGCTCGTGTGCCGGCGGAGTCGCGTTTGTTCCCGCCTGGCCAATCGTGAGTCGGCCTGACATGCCCAGGTGCAGCAGCATGCTCCACCCGCCTTCAAGACGCATGAGAATATACTTCGCGCGCCTGCGGAACGAGAGAACGTGATGGCCTTCCAGCTTTTCCCGCAGATCAGCGGGAAACGGCCAACGAAGGTCGGGGCGATTAACGGAAACATGGCTGATTCGGTGCCCTTCAAAGGCATCACGAAATCCGCGCATGACGGTTTCGACTTCTGGAAGCTCTGGCATGGCTGGCCTCAACGATATATCGATTGCCCCATGACCGATAGCGCAGAACACAACGCCTCGCCCTTCCAGTCCTCCGCACACGCCGAGGACACCACCGATTTCGGCTACCGGAGTGTTCCGCGCGGCCAGAAGAAGACGATGGTCCGGGAGGTGTTCGAGAGCGTCGCCGGGAAATACGACATCATGAATGACGTGATGTCGCTGGGCATTCACCGCGTCTGGAAGCGCATTTTCGTGGGCATGCTCAATCCGCGCCCGAACATGAAGCTGCTGGATCTGGCTGGTGGTACGGGTGACATCACCTTTGGCTGGCTCCGTGCCGGCGGTGGCCCCACCATCCTGTCCGACATCAACGCTGCCATGCTCTCCGTGGGACGTGACCGCGCCATCAAGGCGGGACTGATCGGCAAGATCGAAGTCTGCGTGGTGGACGCGGAAGCCATCCCCCTGCCCGACTGCTCCGTCGATCGCGTGACGATCGCCTTTGGCCTGCGTAACTGCACGGACAAGGACGCCGTGCTGCGTGAGGCGCGTCGTGTGCTCAAGCCAGGCGGGCGCTTCTTCTGCCTGGAGTTCTCGCAGGTCGAAGTGGCAGCCCTCGCGCCGATCTATGACATGTGGTCTTTCCAGGTTCTGCCCAAGATGGGCCAGATCATCGCCAAGGACTCCGAGAGCTACCAGTATCTCGCCGAGAGCATCCGCATGTTCCCAGATCAGGAAACGCTGGCGCAGATGATGCGCGATGCCGGGCTTGAGCAGGTCCAGTACCGCAACCTGTCGGGTGGCATTGCCGCCATCCATTCAGGCTGGCGTCTGTAAGTCCATGCGCCGCGTCCTGCTGATCGTCTCGGGCGGCATTGCGGCGTTCCGGGCGCTTGAGCTGGTGCGGCTGTTGCGGGCTGAGGGCATTGCTGTCACACCCGTCATGACCGGGGCCGCAAAAGCCTTCGTCACCCCGCTCAGCCTTGAGACACTGGCGGGCGAGCGCGTGCATGATGCGCTGTTTGAGCCTACGCAGGAAAGCGAGATCGGCCATATCGCCCTCGCCCGAAGTGCGGATCTTGTGGTCGTCTGTCCCGCCACCGCCAACATCATGGCGCGCATGGCCCATGGTTTTGCGGATGATCTGGCGACCACGCTTCTGCTCGCAACCACATCCCCCATCCTTCTGGCTCCGGCCATGAATGTGCAGATGTGGGAACACCCAGCCACGCAGGGCAATCTGAAAGTTCTCGAAGCACGCGGCGTTTCTGTTGTCGGGCCGGATGTGGGAAGCATGGCCTGCGGAGAAGTCGGCGCGGGCCGTCTCAGCGAACCGCCGGCAATCCGCGACGCCATCCTGCATATCCTGACGCCGGACCGCTCTTTGGCTGGACGTCGTATTCTCGTGACGGCTGGCCCGACCGTCGAGCCGCTTGATCCCGTGCGGTTCCTGTCCAACCATTCTTCCGGACGACAGGGTTACGCCATCGCCGCGGCTCTGGCAGCACGGGGCGCGGACGTCACACTGGTCAGCGGGCCGGTTTCGATCCCTGTGCCTGAGGGCGTCCACCGCATCTCCGTTCAGACCGCCCGCGAGATGCTGGCGGCCTGTGAAGCTGCGTTGCCGGTCGATGCTGCCGTCTGCACCGCCGCCGTTAGCGACTGGCGCGCAAAGGAACTGGCGCCGGGCAAGATCAAGAAGACCGGTGACGGACCGCCCAGACTCGAACTCGTGGAAAACCCCGACATTCTGGCGACGCTCTGTCGTTCCGCCCAACGCCCGTGTCTTGTCGTGGGATTTGCGGCTGAGACGGATGATGTTCTGGACAACGCCCAGGCCAAGCGTCTGCGTAAGGGGTGTGACTGGCTGGTGGCCAATGATGTGCGTCAGGGCGTGTTCGGCGCCATGCGCAACACCGTTAGCCTGATCGACGACAATGGCGTTCAGAGCTGGCCGGAAATGGACAAAACCGACGTCGCGGAACAGCTCGTGCAGAGGATTGCGGCCTTCTTTGCCGATCCGTCTTCATAGGCATCGCGATCCGGGATAAGACAGAGGCATGACGACAGACCTGATTGATGTGCGCATCACGCGCCTGCCTCATTCCGAAGGCCTTCCCCTTCCCGCCTATGCCACTTCCGGTGCTGCAGGATTCGATTTTCTGGCCGCGGTAGACGCTCCCATGACGATCGCTCCGGGTGAGCGCGTTCTGGTGCCGACCGGGCTGTGCATCGCCCTGCCGCCCGCCTACGAGCTTCAGGTGCGTCCCCGCTCGGGTCTGGCCCTCAAGCATGGCATCACGCTGCCGAACTCACCTGGCACCATCGACGAAGACTATCGCGGCGAACTCCGCATCATCGTCATGAATGCGGGCACCGAACCCTTCACCGTCGAGCGTGGCACCCGGATCGCGCAGGGCGTACTGGCCCCTGTCTCCCGCCTGCGCTGGACGGAAGTCGAGACGCTGGACGAGACGGCGCGTGGCGAGGGCGGCTTTGGCAGCACCGGCCACTGATCCGACCGGTGACATGCAGAAAACACTTGAGCCTTCCAGATTTCTCTTTCTAACCTCTGACTCCCATCACGAGGAAGGATCGCGCGCATCATGACGGGCAGCCCGATGGCCATGCCCATGCGGATCATGCATCGCTGGCGACAGCGCATGAGCGGCATCGAGCTTTCGATCCTGTTCTGCGCGACGGCGCTGGCACTTCTTGTAGCGCATCGCGGCCCGGCCATGTCCGTCCTTGCCGCCGTTCCGCCGGGCCTGACGCCGCCCCTGTGGGAGGTGGCCGGTCTGACGCTTCTGCACATTGCCCTGTCGCTGGTGATCGTTGTGGGAACGTCCCTGCTCCTGTCGGGTGCGGCCTGTCAGTGGCCACGCTTCCGGGCCTTTCTGGTCCCTGCTCTTTCTGTGGCCCGTGCCATTCCGGGTCTTGGGCTGATCGGGATACTGGCCGCCATCTTCCCCCCTGACCTGACAATCATGCTGGTTGCGGCCTCAAGCATGATCTGGCGGATCGTAACCGCTGTTCTGGATGCTGAGGACACACTTCCTGCCGCGCTGGATGAGGTGGCAACGGGCCTGCGCATGACGGGCTGGCAGCGCTTCTGGCGCCTGCAGATGCCAATCGCCGTACCCCTGACAACATTCAGGGCCATGCAGGCAATGCCGGCCTTCTGGGTCCGACTGCTGTCTGCGGAAGGCGTGATGATGCCGATGAGCCACCAGACGACAGGCGGATGCGGCGCGGAAGTCCTGCGGGCGACGCTGGAGCATCATCCCGTCCGGATCATCGAAGTCTCCGTAGTCATCCTTCTGCTGATCCTCCTGCTCGATCAGGCCGTCATGCGTCCGATGGTCGGCTGGGCACAGCGCTATCGTCCCGAAGGCCCGTTCGAGGAGCGCTCACGTCCGCAGTCATGGCTGCTGATGATCTGGCGACGGACAAAACCCATGCTCTGGATCAGTGGCACCATAGGCCGCGCGCTTACATGGATCGGCAACTGGCGGATCGGGCGCCCCCGGATCATTCTTCCCGAACGCACCATGGCAATTCGGCAGCTTCCCGAAGCGGTCCTGCCTGTCGTTTCGCTGCTTCTGCTCGTCTATGCGATCTATCATGCCGGTCTTCTGCGGCTGCTTCCCTCGGACCTTGCCGAAGCTATGCTGACGCTCCTGCATGTCTGCGGAACGCTGGTCCTGTGCGTGCTGGTCTGGATTCCCTTGGGCCTTCTGATCAGCGAGAGCAGGTCGTCCCTGCGCAACCTGTGCCGCGCGGCTGTTGCGGCCTGCGGGCTGTTCCCGGCCGTCCTGCTTTATCCGCTCTGCCGGGAACTCGGGCTTAATTCTGCTGTCGTGCTGCTGTTCCTCGGCGCGCACTGGCTGATCGGGATCGTCGTTCTGGACGCGGCAAAAGCCATTCCTTCGGGCCTGAGACAGGTCGCGACAGGGCTTCGGCTGCGCGGTGTCCTGCTCTGGCGCCGCCTTCTGCTGCCGGCCATTGCGCCTGAACTGTGCGGTGGCCTTCTGACGGCCGTCGTGCCGGTCTGGAATGCCGTGATGGTGGCGGAGGCCTTCGTGCCTGCCGATAGCGGGCTGGGCGCGCGTCTGCTGTCCGAAGTGCTGAGTGGTGCTGTGAGCGCCCAGATCCTTGCCCTGATGCTGCTGACGCTTCTGTCCATGATGCTGGACCGGCTGGTCCTGCAACCCCTTGCCGTGAACGCGGCCCAGAAATACACGATCTGAACCCCAGGCTGAAATTCACAGACCCATGAAATCCCTTCTGTCCCTTCGCGAATGTCGCCAGACCTATCTCAAGGAGAGCAGCACGGATCTGGTCGTGCTCGACCATGTCAGCTTCGATGTGCGGACGGGAGAAATCCTTGGCCTTCTCGGGCGCTCCGGTTCGGGAAAATCCTCCCTGCTGCGGATCATGGCCGGACTGACGCCGCCGATGTCAGGACAGGTCTTCTGGCAGGGCGCTCCCGTGACAGGGCCTCTGGACGGTGTGGCGACGGTTTTTCAGTCCGGAGCACTCTTCCCCTGGCTGACCCTGCGGCAGAATGTGGCGCTGGGTCTGGAAATGCGCCGCCTGCCCCGTGCCGAGCGCGAGGCCATGACCGACGCCGCCATTGAGGTCATGGGGCTTGAAGGCTACGAGAACGCCTACCCAAAGGAACTGTCCGAAGCGCTCAGCCAGCGTGTCTCCTTCGCCCGTGCCCTTGCGCTTCAGCCGTCCCTGCTTCTGCTGGATGAGCCATTCTCGGCGCTGGATGTCCTAAGTGCCGAAAACCTGCGCACCGATCTGATCGAACTGTGGGATGAAAAGCGCCTGCCCCTCAAGGCCATGCTGCTTGCAACGCACGGGATCGAGGAAGCAGTCCTGATGTGCGACCGCATCCTCATTTTTTCCTCCAGCCCCGGCCGCGTAACACACGAGATCGCCGTCCCCTTTCCCCATCCGCGTAACCGTGAGGACGAAGATTTCCGCCGGTTCGTGGACCAAATCTACACCCTCATGACGCGCCGCGCGCCAATCGTGTCCGAGGCAGATCCGGTGCAGCCCTCCTCGGCCTCAGGCACGACACTTCCGCCCTTCTCCATCGTTCTGCCTGACCTAGCGGTCGAGGTTCTGGTCGGATTGATGGAAGTGCTGGGAAGCGAACCGCTTTCCGGCCGCGCGGATCTCCCCGAACTGGCGCAGCGGCTTCAAATGACGCTGGACGATCTGCTGCCTTTGGGTGAATCGCTCCAGCTGCTTGATCTGGCTGAACTGGAAGATGGCGACATCCTGCTCACACCCGATGGCAAGGCTTTCGTCGAGGGCGATTCCGATACCCGCAAGGATCTGATGCGCACGGCCCTGCTGCATCATCTTCCCCTGCTCCGCTCCATCCGCAGTACGCTGGATGAGCGGTCCAGCCATGTCGTTGATGCGGCGCGGTTCCGCAAGGCCATGGAAGAAAACATGTCTCCGGACTACGCGCGCCAGACCCTCACCACTGCCATCAGCTGGGCACGTTATGCCGAGCTGTTTGACTATGATGAGGAATCCGACCGCTTCCATCTGGAAAACGAGGAATAAGCCAGCTCACCGGCCTCAGGCGCAGGAGACGCGCTTCTCCGCAATGGCCTGCGTGAAGGCCTTCCAGTCCGCCTCGCTCTGCTTGGCGTAGAGCACGGCAAACTCGGTAATGGCTCGGGCAAAGGAATGGCCTTTCCCAAGATACCCGGCCAGCATCGCCAGATCCGCAGAGCGTCCATGCGCACGCCCAAGCGTCCGCCCACACAGGGCAGCGTAGTCCGGCAGAAGATTGTCCTGGATTTTCTCACCAATAGCGGCAAGACGAACGTCCTTGGTCTGGCGAACGTAGAAGTCCCGTCCGCCTCCGGCCTTGCGTCCCGTCTGTGCGGCGGTTCGCTTGCCCGTAGTATGCGTCCAGCCCAGGAACGGGTCCGAGGCTGCCTGCATGATGCGCTGCCCTGTTACAACCCGCTCACCATGATTGGGCATGTCCACCGCGCCTTGATAGGGCTCCAGCACCGAGGACTGGGCTTCCTTGATCTGCAGGATCAGCGGTTCGTTGTCAGCCGTGGTGAAAAGCCCGAGGGCACAGAATGTTCCCACGCTGCCGATGCCCACCACCTTGAACAGAACGTCCTGAAGGGCATAGCGGTCGAGCACGATCCTGCGTTCCGGAGGAAGCTGGCTGACATAACGGGCGAAGGCCGCGCGGACGAGATCGTTCTGCTGCGGCAGACGCGTGACAAAGGGCGGCCGTTCTTTCAGGCGCCGGGCGGATTTCGGATCAATCATCCCGAAATGACTGGAAATCGCCCGAAGCTGGGACTGGAGCTTTTCCGTCATGCCTGTCCGGATGTCGTCATCCTCGATCCGGCTGATGACGTCCCGCACATCCAGCCGCTCATTCCAGGCCCGCAGTGGCGGAAGTGCCGCAAGACGCGCAATTTCACCAACATAACTGCCAACAGCAGAGGTCACGAGGCCCTGACACGCCTTGTCCGACATGGATGCTTCACGGCCAGCCAGCACGAGGCTTGTAGCCAGACGCTTGAGATCCCATTCAAAAGTGGCCGGTGCGGTCTCGTCGAAATCGTTGATATCAAAAACAGGAATGCCTTCAGGCGACGGATAGCAGCCGAAATTGGCCAGATGGCAGTCCCCGCAGGACTGAACCTTAAGCCCGGTCTGCGGCGTGAAGGACAGGTCCGAAGCCATCACGGCCGCTGCGCCTCGCAGAAACGCGAACGGGGACGCTTTCATGCGTTGGTGCCGGATAGGCAGAAGGTCCGCAATCCGGCTTTTCCCCTGTTCGAGCAGGATTTCGACCGGGTCGCGCCGGTTGGCGGGAGGCAGCCAGAGGGCATGGCTGCTGCGTTTGATGGTCTTGCGCAGGGCCACACCCGCCTCATAGCGATCCTGACGGGTACGAAGGGGGGAAAATGTTCTGGCTTGGGTCATAATTTGTCACGATAGCGGAGAACGCTGCCGCGACAAAGTTTCCCGCTCCAGTGCGCGCCTTAGCCCGGATTCTTCAGGCGGTCCCGGTAGAGCTTCCGTGCCTTGGCGACCTTCGGGGCAACAACCGCGGCACAATAGGCCGTCTGCGGATTGCGGGCGAAGTAGTCGTGGTGCTTTTCCTCGGCTGGCCAGAAATGGGCCGGCCCTTCAATCGAGGTCACGATCGGATCAGGCCAGATGCCTTCCGCTGCGATTTCGTCACGGACCTTGCGGGCCGTTTCCTGCTGTGCGGCATCCGCGAAAATGATCGACCGGTACTGCGTGCCAACATCGTTGCCCTGACGGTTGAACTGCGTCGGATCATGCGTCGTAAAAAACACGCGCAGCACGTCTTCCAGTCCGATCTCGGCCGGATCGAACACGACTTTCACGACTTCGGCATGGCCCGTCCGGCCGGTGCAGACCTGTTCATAACTCGGGTTCTCAACGGAGCCACCGGCATAGCCCGGTTCCGCCGAGATAATGCCACGCAGACCGGTAAAGACGGCTTCCACGCACCAGAAGCAGCCGCCGCCAAGGAGAATGGACGACAGATTGGAGGACTGGGTCGTCATGATGATGCTCCGTTAAAAGGACAGCCTCCCCATATGGGAAGGCTGATCCAGTTTGACGAGTTGCCGGCCGGAATTACGGCGCCGGCGTTACTGTCGGCAGCCAGATGGCACTGGCATGGTCGCCACCACGATGGATGGTCTGGGTCGCGACGTGATAGTCCGAAGCCTTGGCGTCGAAGATGTTCGGCACGAAGGTCTGCGGGTTACGGTCATAGAGCGGGAACCAGCTCGACTGGATCTGGATCATGATCCGGTGGCCCTTCTGGAACACATGGTTCATGGCCGGAAGCGTGAAGCGGTATTCCTGCACCTGCCCTGCCGGAATGGCGGACGGATGCGTAAAGCTCTGCCGGTAACGTCCGCGGAAAATATCCATCGACATCGGCAGTTCATACCCGCCCATCTGCGGATTATCCGGCGTCAGACCAGGCTGGACGTCAATGATCTTGACGACCCAGTCCGCATCCGTCCCCGTGGTCGCGGCGAACAGATCCGCCGTCGGAACACCGGAAACCGTAACCGGAGCATCAAGCACGGGCGTTTCATAGGTCAGCACATCCGGGCGGCTTTCCGCGAAACGCTGGTCGGTCACAAGCCAGGCCTTCCAGCGCGGATCCTCGCCCATCATGTACGGACGCTGGACGAAAGGCACCGGATGGGCCGGGTCGGAGACATAGCTGTCGGTGCCAGGCAGCGTACGCTTGAAGGCCAGACCATGATCCGGCTGCAGATACAGGCGCTCACCCTTCTGCATGCAGGTCGTGGTGCAGTCACTCAGCCAGTTACGGAAGTGATCCCAGTGGTTCTCACCCGTATTATAGATGATGGCTTCATCAAAATGGGGATCGGGCGCGTTCTTCAGATAATGATCGAAGAACGGACGCATGACATTGGCGCGGTACCACAGGGCGGTGTCACCGTTGAAATGCAGTGGGCCAAGCGTGGAGCCATCATAATTCACGCCGCTATGACGCCACGGCCCCATGACGAGGATGTTCGGAACCTGCGTGTGATGCGCCTTCAGATTCATCCAGGAATGGATCGCACCCCACATGTCCTCCTGATCCCACAGCCCCTGCTCCCACATGGTCGGAACCTTGAGCGGCTTCTTCACGATCAGCTGGTCGAGCGCCTGATCCTGCCAGAAGGCATCATAGGCCGGATGGGCCTTCATGCGGCGCCACCAGGGGAACTGGTCCAGACCGGCTTTCGTTGCGAAATTGCCGGTTGAGACATCGGCAAGGAACGTCGTGTAATCATCCGCATCCGGGCGGGGAATGGACGCACCGGAGCCGGCCTGCGTCATCTGGGCGGTGAAGTAATCCAGACCCGGCTGGCGGAACGCGCCATAATGGAACCAGTCATCGCCCATCCAGCCATCAACCATCGGGCTCTCCGGAGAGGCCACCTTCAGGGCCGGATGCGGATCAAGCAGCGCCATGACCACGGTCCAGCCCTCATAGGACGATCCCGTCATGCCGACCTTGCCGTTGCTCTCGGGCAGGTTCTTCACCAGCCAGTCGATCGTGTCCCAGGCATCGGTTGTATCGTCCGTCTTGGTCGGGTTCAGCGGACCGATCGGCGGCCGCGTCATGACATAGTCGCCCTGTGAACCATACTTGCCGCGAACGTCCTGAAAGACGCGGATATAGCCTTCATCCACGAACACACCGTCACCCTGCGGCAGGATGGCGCGCATGGTCGAGGCATTGGGAACCCGGTTGGCGCGCTCGCTCGCATGATACGGTGTGCGGGTCAGAAGGATCGGGGCGTTCTTCGCGCCCTTGGGGATCACGATGACGGTATGCAGCTTGATCCCGTCACGCATCGGGATCATCACGTCGCGCTTGATATAGTCGCGCTGGTCGATCGGCATGTTGACATGGGCGGGAATGTCACTGCCCGTCTGGATCATGTCAGGTGTGACCGCAGGGCTGAATGCAGCAGGTTCGGCGGCCTGGGCTGCACACAGGCAGGTCACGGCCAGAGCGGTACCGAGGCTCAGAAAATGACGTCTCACAAAAAGCTCCTGATCTTTGTTGCGAGTTTGGACCGAACGGAGTCTTCGGGGCAAGGGGAGCCGGTGCGGCTTTTCACATCTTTCCCGCACTGGCTTCTGCGCGTCTGATTCGCTATGGATCAGGGCCTTCCCCTGTCATGAAAGTATCTTTCCATGCCTGCCTATCGCTCCCGCACCACCACACATGGCCGCAACATGGCTGGCGCACGTGCGCTCTGGCGGGCGACGGGCATGAAAGACGGCGATTTCGGCAAGCCCATTATCGCCATTGCCAATTCCTTCACGCAGTTCGTGCCTGGCCACGTCCATCTGAAGAACATGGGCAGTCTGGTGGCTTCCGCGATCGAGGAAGTCGGCGGAATTGCCAAGGAATTCAATACGATCGCAGTGGATGACGGCATCGCGATGGGCCACGGTGGAATGCTATATTCCCTGCCCTCGCGCGAGTTGATCGCGGATTCCGTGGAATACATGGTCAATGCGCACTGCGCTGACGCCATCGTCTGCATCAGCAACTGCGACAAAATCACGCCGGGCATGCTGATGGCCTCCATGCGCCTGAACATCCCCGTCGTGTTCGTCTCCGGAGGCCCGATGGAAGCCGGCAAGGTCAACGGTCCGGGTGTGACGCGCAAGCTGGACCTGATTGATTCCATGGTCGCGGCCGCCAACCCGGATGTGTCCGACAGCGAGTCCGAACAGATCGAGCGCTCCGCCTGCCCGACCTGCGGCTCCTGCTCGGGCATGTTCACCGCCAATTCCATGAACTGCCTGACCGAAGCTCTGGGCCTGTCCCTGCCCGGCAACGGCTCCCTGCTCGCTACCCACAGCGATCGCCGCGAACTGTTCCTGAGCGCAGGCCGCCGGATCGTGGATCTGGCACGCCGCTGGTACGAACAGGACGATGCGTCTGTCCTGCCCCGCAACATCGCCACGCGCGCGGCCTTCGAGAACGCCATGACGCTCGACATCGCCATGGGCGGTTCGACCAACACGGTCCTGCATCTTCTGGCGGCAGCCCGCGAAGGTGAAGTCGATTTCCACATGCACGACATCGACCGCCTGTCGCGCCGTGTGCCGAACCTGTGCAAGGTCGCACCGGCCAAGAATGACGTGCATATGGAAGACGTCCATCGCGCAGGCGGCATCCCCGCCATTCTGGGTGAACTGGATCGCGCCGGCCTGCTTGATACGAGCGTTTCAACCGTTCACACGCCGACGCTGGGCGATGCCCTGAAGAAGTGGGACATCCTCAACGGCGACGAAGAAGCTGCCCATCTGTTCAAGGCCGCTCCCGGAAACGTCCGGACCGTTCACGCCTTCTCGCAGTCTAGCCGCTACCACGAACTGGATCAGGACCGTGAAGCCGGCGTGCTGCGCGACAAAGCGAATGCGTTCTCGCAGGATGGCGGTCTGGCCGTACTGTACGGAAATCTCGCTGAGGACGGTGCCATCGTCAAAACAGCAGGCGTCGAAGCCAGCATCCTGACCTTCACGGGAACGGCACGCGTGTTCGAGAGCCAGGACGATGCCGTGGCAGCCATCTTGGGCAATCGCATCGTGGCCGGAGACGTCGTGGTCATCCGCTATGAAGGCCCCAAGGGCGGCCCCGGCATGCAGGAAATGCTCTATCCGACGAGCTATCTGAAATCGAAAGGTCTGGGCAAGGTCTGCGCCCTGATCACGGATGGCCGCTTCTCAGGCGGAAGCTCGGGCCTGTCCATCGGCCACATGTCCCCCGAGGCGGCCGAAGGCGGCCTGATCGGTCTGGTCGAGGACGGCGATCGCATCGAGATCGACATCCCGAACCGTACTCTGCACCTCGCCGTGTCAGATTCCGACATTGCCGACCGCCGCGAACGCATGAATGAGCGTGGCGCCAGCGCCTGGAAGCCGAACCGTGAGCGCGTGGTTTCAAAAGCTCTTCAGGCCTATGCCGTGATGACCACGAGCGCAGCCCATGGTGCCGTCCGCGATCTGTCGCAGATCATCGTGAAGACGCGGATCTGATCGCAGTCTCAATGGCGTCCTGCAATTCGGCGGACGCCAGCATTTTTGACGCCTCATGGCCGGTTGCCGGGACGAGCGTAATCGTCCAGCCAAAGGGAACATTCAGCTTTTCAGCCTGTTCCCGCGCCTGCGCATACGCCCACTGCCCCCGTTCAAGACGGTTGCGACCCTGCTCTGCGGCTGCAGGACTGTGATATGTGGCTGATGTCGTTTCAGTATCATCCGCGCCCAGAATCACCGCGATATTTCTTGCAAGATAACGTCTGAGGTCTGGAAGACTGGCCGGCTCCGGCCAGTTGCGAAAGCCGTAAGGAACGGCCGTATCCGTCTCGGGCTCGACATAGGTGGAAGGATTCATGATCACGGTCATGCTCTCCTCCCCCGGAGCATAGGCTGCGACACGCTCCAGATACTGCGCCCCGGCAGAATGTCCCACCAGGATGATCGGAACCCGCGGCTCGTCCGAAACGCTGCGCGTCCAGTGCTCCAGCGGCTTCATGTAGGATGCTGCCGGCACAGTCTGCCGTGAGACGGGATACCCCCCACGCTGATACTGCTGGACCGGAAAACGCGACATGGGAAAATCGGGAGCGAACACCAGACTGCATTCATGTCTGGCAAGCGGAATTGCGTCGTCGCGATAGGTCGCGCTGTCACGGTTTTTTCCGGCAAGCACGATCAGGATGGCCCGGATCTGACAGGATGCGGGCCTGAAAACCGCAACATCGAAATGCTCACCGGCAACGGTCACATTTTCAAGGCTGCGGCCTTCGGGCAAAATCCCGGCTTCAGCCGTCCCTGCCATGAGAGCAAGAACGGCGGCGCCGAGGCAGGCAGCCTTCAAATCAGGCAAGACGCCCCAGGGCTGCCTTGAGACGGGCCAGATCGCTCTGGAAAGCCACGAGACGTTCACGATTTTCTTCCACGACTTCCGGCTTGGCCCGGGCAACGAAATCCGCATTGTCCAGCTTGCGCGTCACCTTGAGGATCTCCCCTTCAATCCGGGAGGTTTCCTTGGCAAGGCGCGCCCGTTCCGCATCAAGGTCGATCAGACCTTCCAGCGGGATGAAAATGGTCGCTTCATCCAGAACGATCTGGGCGGCATTGCGCGGCGTATCCTCGCCAACAACACCAACTTCGGAAACCCGCGCCATGCGACCAATGGCTTCAGCCCAGGTCTTTGCACGTTCCAGATTTTCCGGTGCGGCATCACGCAGCAGAAGCGGCGCCTTCTGTGACGGCGGAATGTTCATTTCCGACCGCACCGTCCGAACCTCGCCAATCAGACGGATCACCCAGTCCAGCTCCGAACGGGCTTCATCCGCGGCAGGAACCGTCATTATTTCCGGCCAGCGGATCTCTTCGAATTTGCCCGGATAGCCAAGCTCCTGCCACAGAGTCGCCGTCACGAACGGAATAACCGGCTGCATCAGACGCAGGATCAGCCCCAGCACATGCGCGCTGACAGCCCGCAATTCCGCAGTTTCCTCGTTTTCCGCCGCAAAGACGGGCTTGGAGAACTCCACAAACCAGTCACAGAAACGGCTCCAGACGAACCGGTAGCAGCAATTGGCATATTCATCGAAACGATAGACCGAGAGAGCCCGCCCCGCTTCGGTAATGGCATCGTTCGCTTCCGTCAGGATCCACCGCCCAAGCGCGCTCTTGACGCTCGCGGGGTCGAAGCCTTCCGTCGGTTTGGCACCGTTCATTTCAAGGAAACGCGCGGCATTCCACAGCTTCGTGACGAAAGCCCGGTGTTCTTCAACACGCTTGCGCCCAAGCTTGATATCCCGTCCCGGCCCCGTGCCTGCACAAATCGCCAGACGCGTCGCATCCGCCCCGAACTCGGCCACAAGATCCAGCGGATCAAGACCGTTGCCCTTGGACTTGGACATTTTCTGCCCCTTCTCGTCCCGGACCAGCCCGTGAATCAGGACAGTCCGGAACGGAACATCATCCATGAAGTGCAGGCCCATCATCATCATCCGGGCAACCCAGAAGAAAATGATGTCAAAGCCCGTAACCAGCACGCTGGTCGGATAGTAACGGGCAAGCTCCTCCGTCCTGTCAGGCCAGCCAAGCGTCGTGAAGGGCCACAGCGCCGAGCTGAACCAGGTATCCAGAACGTCTTCATCCTGCGTAAGGCTTACGCCCTCGCCGGCCTGTGCCTGCGCATCCTGTTCATTCTCAGCGACATAGACCTTGCCGTCCGCGCCATACCAGGCCGGAATCCGGTGTCCCCACCAGAGCTGCCGGCTGATGCACCAGGGCTGGATATCGCGCATCCAGGCATGGAACGTGTTTTCCCACTGTCGCGGTTCAAAAGCGATCTTTCCGCTTTCGACCGCTTCCACAGCGGGGCCGGACAGGGTCTTGGCATCGCAGTACCACTGAAGCGTTAGGCGCGGCTCAACGATTGCACCGCCACGCTCCGCATGCGGCACCTGAAGCTTGTGCGGCTCGATCTTCTCCAGCCATTCCAGACGCTCAAGCTCGGCAACAACCTGCTTGCGCCCCTCTTCGCGGCTCAGTCCATTCAGGGATTCGACGAACGCAACCGAAGCCAGTCCTTTAACATCGCGCAGTTCAGGACGGATTTCCTCGATCCACAGGCAGGCTGTTTCATCAAGAACAGTCGGAGCCGGCAGGTCATGACGTTTGCCGACTTCAAAGTCATTGAAATCATGTGCCGGCGTGATCTTGACGGCGCCTGTGCCCTTTTCCGGATCGGAATGCAGATCGGCGACAACAGGAATTCGACGTCCCGTAAGCGGCAGGATCACGGTCTTGCCGATCATGTCGGCATAACGCTCATCCTCGGGATGCACGGCCACCGCGACATCGCCCAGCATAGTTTCCGGGCGTGTTGTGGCCACCGTGATGGTCCGGCCATCTTCCAGCGGATAGCGGATGTACCACATGGACCCCTTGGTCTCGTGGTTTTCCACCTCCAGGTCCGAAATGGCCGAACGGAACTTCGGATCCCAGTTCACCAGACGCCGGTCGCGGTAAATCAGGCCTTCATTGTAAAGGGTAACGAAAACCTTTCGGACAGCACGGGACAATCCGTCGTCCATCGTAAAGCGCTCACGCTCCCAGTCCGCCGAAGCACCGAGCTTGCGGAGCTGTTTGACGATCGTGCCGCCGTATTCCTGCTTCCAGTCCCAGACGCGTTCGAGAAAACCTTCGCGCCCCAGAGCGGTTCTGCTGGTGCCTTCTTTATCGAGAGCACGCTCGACGACCATCTGCGTGGCGATGCCCGCGTGATCCGTTCCGGGCTGCCAAAGGACATTGTATCCCTCCTGACGTTTCCAGCGAATCAGCATGTCCTGAAGGACAAAATTCAGGGAATGGCCAAGATGCAGCGTGCCCGTGACGTTCGGCGGCGGGAACATGATCGAAAAAGGCTCACCCGGCTGGTCAGGATGAGCCTGGAAAGCGCCGCTTTTCTCCCACGCATCGTAGAGGGCATTTTCGTGATCGACGGGGACGAAGCTTTTTTCGAGCATGGTTATCCAGGATAGTCAGAACAGCAGGCGGAAGAACGTGCTTCCACCGCCCTTCTTACTCTCGCGGACGCAGACGGGCAATTTCCGCGCGCACAAGAATTTCAACCAGTGACGGCAGATGAGCATCCAGCCATGTGCGCACCATGCTCCGGACTTCTCCACGGACCATATCTTCAATGGTCAGGCCACTACTGCGGCTGATGACGGTATCGGACGCAAGCGGCTTTGTTCCACTGAAAGCTGCGTGCAGTTCGTCCAGAGAGCGTTCTGCTGCTGCCACAGTCTGAGCATTCATGAGATCATCTTTGCTCTGTTGAGTTTCGGTCTCAGGCGGAGCAGAGGCAACAGACGATGTCATCGTCGTTTCAGCCTCTTTGGACTGTGCAGGAGGTGTGACCATCATGGAGCTATCCAATGTCAGTTCGTCTTCCTGGGATGGCATGTCGGGTGCGTCCTCGGCTGCTGGATGCTGGGCTGCGGCAGGGTCATCGTGAAGAATGCGCCTGATTGAGCTCAAGGCATCTGTCACTGTTGTATCGTCTTGGTGATCATGCTGGACCGAGTCAGAAGATGTCATGGACTGTGAGTATTCCGTTTTACTGAAAAATTTATCGACCAGGCTGATTGATTGCGTAATCGCTCAGACCCCAGAGCTTGTTCTTGACTGCGTTGTAATAGGCTTTTTCGTCATAAAGCGGCACACCAAGTTTCAGGTCGACTGCCGTAAGACGTCCGATCGCTGCCGCAACGGCATAGGAAGAAGTGACAAGATTCGAAAGATGCTGAACGAGCATCCGCTGGGACTGTAGAAGGGTCTGCTGTTGCTGAAGAACTGCAAGGGTCGTACTCGTTCCCACCAGGGCCTGCCGTTCGACACCATCCAGTGCGATTACGTTTGCGGAAATGGCCATACGGTCGCTGGAAATGGACTGCTTGTAAGCCACCATCTGCTGCCAGTTTGAGGCGGCTTTCTGGAGAGCTGTCCTGCGCTGGACATCAACTTCACGATGCGCTGCCTGAGCATCCTGCCGCGCTCCCCGGATTGACGCGTATTCTGATCCACCCTGATACAGAGGTACGGAAAACTGGATTTCTCCATACTTGTTATCCTGCAGCGAATCTCCGTAAGCCTGATTGACCGAACGCTGGTAGTTCAGGCTGGCAGAAACTTTCGGCATGATCTGGGAAATTTGAACAGAGATATTGTCTTTGCGTTGGGCTTCGGTGAAGAGCGCATTGACAACCTGAGGATTATTCTGGACTGCGACGCCAACAGCTTCCTGTTCGCTGTGCACTGGAAGGTTAAGAGGCTGAGGTGCTTCCAGATTGGGTGCTGCAGCAATTCCTATAACCTGAAGATAGGTCGCCTGTGCGCTTTGAAGTGTTCCTTCAGCCTGCTGTCGCTCAGCAGTAGCGCTTGCTAAAGCAGCCTGTGCCTGGGCAACGTCAGTCCGGGTGATTTCCCCGGCATGGAAACGTTCTTGTGTTGCCTCAACCTGTTGCTGCAGTACGTGCTCATTGTTAATAGCGATTTGCAGTAGCTGTTCGTCTTCAATAATCCCGACATAGGCATTGACGACGTTGGTGAAAACATCCTGTTCAGTTTGGATCAGGTGGGCACGTTCAGCCATAATCTGATTAGTGGCGGCATGAACGCTGGCAACGGTTTTTCCACCTTGATAGAGCGGCTGGGTGATGCCAACGGTTCCCAGATACCCAGGCGTCTGATAGCGGCGCGAACTGCCGAGATATCCGCCTGTTGAGGCATAATTGGTACTACCATCATAGTAGGTCAGATTCATGCCGGTCTGGACAGTCGGACGCCAGCCGGCAAGCGCGGTTGGCAGCTGTTCGTCTGTTGCCCTTAGATGTGCCCGCTCTTCACGAAGCGTTGGGTTGGTCAGATAGGCCGTCGCTAGCGCTTCTTGAAGCGTATGCGGGACAAAGTTCGGTGAACCGCTGCCGTCATATTTCTGGGCAAGAGCAGTTCCGCTCAGGAGAAGCGATAGAAGACCAAGCCCGAGTGGAGCCGTCAGTTTCATCGCGCCGTTGCATCCTGAAGTCATGAGTTTTCCTGCTCTTTAAGTATGCATCATATCACAGCATTATGTGAATCAGTCCTTAATAGCCTGTTGAAGGGCAGAAGAAAAATCCTTCTGCAGATCAATTATCGGTCTTGACCCAACGGGCTCCAGAGGGGATATAGCGCCTGTCTCCATCGAGGTCCGGTGGCAGAATGGTGATGTAGCGGACTGCAAATCCGCGTATGTGGGTTCGATTCCCGCCCGGACCTCCAGAGATATCCTCCAGAAATCCAGGTTTGCTTCTATTTTACGGATGAGCTTCTGCATATGCAGCCGCTGCACCAAACAGGCCGGGCTGCGGGTGCGTGATGATCTTGACCGGCATTTCGGTCATCATGGCTTCAAAGCGGCCCTTTGCCACGAAGCGTTCGGCGAATCCGGAATGACCGAGGCTGTCGGCAAGCCGCAGTCCCAGCCCTCCCCCAATGACCACGCCCCGTGCACCATGCGCCAAGGCCAGATCGCCGGAAATGGCCCCTAGACTGAGGCAGAAGCGTTCCAGTGCAGCTGCTGCGACAGTGTCGGAGCCTTCAAGTGCATTTTTCCACAATGTCCGGTTGTCCCGCAGGGTAATGGGCCAGCCCTGCATTTCTGCAATGACTTCGTACAGATTGGTCAGGCCGGGACCTGACACGATCCGCTCGGCGGAAACGCGGCGGAAGCGCAGGCGCAGGGCACTGAGAATTTTGTCTTCCAGTTCATCGAGCGGCGGGTAATCCAGATGGCCGCCTTCGGTCTCCATAACAAAATACTGGTCCTTGCGACGCAGCAGGCAGGCGGCTCCCAGCCCTGTGCCAGGACCGACAATCGTAATGGCGCCTTCGGTCGGGAGATCGATGTCTGGCCCACACAGATGCCGCATATGCGACGAATCGACCTGTGCTACGGCGTGAGCCACCGCGCCGAAATCATTGACGAGCACGAAATTATCGAGATGCAGCCGTGATGCCAGCTGGCTGGGCTGGATGATCCAAGGATTGTTGGTGAGCTTGAGGATTTCACCACTCACCGGACACGCCACCGCAATTCCGGCTTCGCGCGGGAGTGTACGGTTCAGGGAGCGACCGAATGTCTCCCATGCAAGGGCGAGGCTGCCATGGTCTGCACATTTCAGCGTCGTGGCCTCACCCAGTGTGACGACCTTGCCGTCCTCAATGGTCGCAATTGCAAACCTTGCGTGCGTTCCACCGATATCGACGGCTACGATTTCCCTCATGGCACCTCAAATCCTCTGGTGATGCTGACCGATGGCCCGCGCTTTTTCTCATTCGCAGCAGTTGCCTACCGTTCCGGCTGCGTCAAGTTCAGGATATTTTTAAGATTTTCTTCAACGCGCAGGACGCTGCCGCACTTCCGCAGTTCTGAGCAGTCGGTGGACGATGGCGCGTGGCACAATCATCTCGACAAACCTGGCGATCGCGAAGGGCCATGGGAAGAGCAAATGGGCCCGTCCCTGCCCGATGGCGCGGGCAATCATCTGCGCGGCACGGCGAGACGACACCAGAAACGGTCTGGCTCCTTCAAGACGCTGACTCATGGGCGTATCGACATAGCCGGGGGAAATCAGGGTGACAGAGACATGATGCGGGGTCATGGCCGCGTGAAGCGCCGTGCTGAACCGGGCCAGACCGGCTTTTGAGCCACTATAGGCTGTGGCGATCGGCAGGTCGTGGAATGCTGCGACCGAGCCCACGAGTGCGATACGTCCACCTTTGCGAGCGGCCATGCGCGAAGCCATCTCGGTCGCAAGCGTTGCGGGGGTCGTGAAATTAACCAGGGAAATGTTGCGGACTTCCTCGGCCTTTTCCGTGAGCGCGCCTTCAGGGCGGATATCTCCGAGGCCTGCTCCCAAGATCAGGATATCAATTTGCCGCGCATCATCCGTCTTTCGGAGTTCTGCCAGGGCATCGTCCGTCTGGCACAGATCGAGCGAAAGGGTATCGGCCGTTGCTCCCTTGCGCACAACCTGTGCCGCAACTTCGGTGAGACGTTCGGGGTTGCGCCCCCAGAGCGTCAGATGTGTTCCCGGGCGGGCATACTGGAGGGCCAGGGCGGCACCGATGCCGCTCGATCCTCCGGTAATAAGAACGTGAAACGGGGCGCTGGAGGGAGAAACAGAAGCATCTGACATGGGAAACCGCTTTATTCGTGGTCGGATCGGGGCTGGAAGGGTATAGCCCTCCCATGCAACAAGATGCGACCCCGTGCCGTACTGGCACATCACCCCGTCTGACGGGATGTTTTTTTCGATCAGAGGTTCACCTGCCATTATGACACTGCCCGACAGGACTGACATCCCTGCGCCACATGATGATCTTGTGGTCCGGCCAGTGACCACGCGGGCGGACCTCAAGCTGTTCATGACCCTGCCGCGTCGCATCTATGCTGGCATGGCTGGCTTTGTTCCAGCTTTCGACATGGAGCAGGACGACCTGCTCAACCCGAAAAAAGCACCGATTTTCCGTCATGCAAGCATCCGGTATTTTCTGGCCTGGCGCGGCAACACGGCCGTAGGGCGCATTGCCGCGATCGTGGATCATCGTGCCATTAAGCACTGGGGCATGAAGATCGGCTGCTTTGGGGCCCTGGATGCCATTCCGGAAGGAAGCATCGTCAGCGCCCTTCTGGACATGGCACGGAACTGGCTGCGGCTGCAGGGCATGCAGACGATGCGCGGCCCTGTCACACTGAGCGGTAACGGCGAATCCGGCCTGATGATCGAAGGACAGGACCAGCCCCTGATGGTTGCCATGCCCTGGCATCCGCCTCTGCTGGGCAAACTGGTTGAAGAAGCGGGCTATACTCCTGTTGAGGATCTGCTCAGCTACAAGCTCGATCTGGATGACCAGACGGAGTCGCGCTTCAAGGTTCCGGGCGATCTGAAAATCGGTGAAGGCCGGCTGGGCGCCATCGCCATCCGGCGTCTGTCAAAGAAACAGATTGCCCAGCAGGGCGAGATCCTGCGCCAGCTTTACAATGATGCCTGGAGTGACAAGTTCAATTTCGTTCCGCTTCAGGATTACGAAATGAAGGCCATGATCAAGCAGCTTGGCCCGGTCCTTCGCCCGGAACATTACGTCCAGATCGACCAGAATGGTGAGCCTGTCGCCATGGCTCTGGTCGTGCCCAATCTCTATGATATCGCAGGCGATCTTGGTGGTGCTCCCTCGCCTCTCGGCTGGGTGAAGCTCGCCGCGCGTCTGGCAACGCATCGCTTCCATTCAGCCCGTGTCATTCTGCTTGGCGTGACGCAGCGGCTGCGTGGAACGGTTCTGGGAGCGCTTCTTCCGTCACTGGCCATTGCCGAACTGATGCGTCGGAGGAAGTCCCTGCCCTATTCCTGGGTGGAACTGGGCTGGATCCAGGCATCTGACTCCAACATGCGCAATCTGGCCGAGAGTATCGTGCCAGAGCCGTACAAGCGTTACCGGCTCTATGAGCGGGCTATCGAAGATCCCGCCTGAGGCTCTCTACTCACAGGGTGGCTGTCAGAAATGCTGCCAGCCGCCCTGTTCCGGGATAATGTCCCGTCCCTTTGCGTCCAGAACACGCACGCCTGTACCAGAACGTACCGTTCCAATGCGATGGACCGGGATGTTGGCAGCCTGACACGCGGCCTGAAGGGCTTCTGAGCATTCAGGCGCGCATGTGAGAAGCAGTTCGTAATCGTCGCCGCCGCACAGGCGTCGCATGAGCCAGTCATGTCCCAGTGAGGCCGCAGCAGAAGAAACCGGAACGGCGTTCGCTTCAATAACAAGCTGAACGCCTGATTCCTCGGCGATATGGCCGCAGTCCTGAATCAGTCCGTCCGAAATATCCATCGCAGCGCTGACGATACCATGCAGGTGAAGTCCTGTTCTGGGCCGGGGTAGATGATACCGCTCTGCCAGGAAGCCCGATGGATCCCGCAACTTGCCCTGCAGGACAAGCAGCCCCAGAGCGGCATCCCCGATCGTGCCTGTGACCCAGACATCGTCTCCGGGACGGGCGGTGTTGCGACGGAGCGCCGTATTGTGCCGAAGCAGTCCAAATACGGTGGCGGAAAGGACCAACGGTCCGGAAATGGACGTGGTATCGCCACCAATCAGTTGAATGCCATAGACCTTCTGGTCTTCGGACAGTCCACGTGAGAAGGCGGCAAACCAGCTTTCATCATGCCGTCCGCCACGTGGAACCGTGACGTTCAGCGTATAGGCATGAGGCCGTGCCCCCATGGCGGCCAGATCCGAAAGATTGCAGCGCAACAGCTTGCGCCCGAGTGTTTCGGGTGGATCGTCAGGAAGGAAATGGACGTTCTCGACCATGGTGTCGGTCGAAATGGCGAATTCCTCGCCTGCGGGACAGCGCATCAGGGCGCAGTCATCCCGCAGGTCGAGGCTCTCTGGCCCGGCCAGGGGCCGGAAATGACGGGCGATGAAGCCGAACTCGCCTGCTTTCGTCGCTTCGGCCCCTGACGTGCCCGTCATGGATCAGACGTTGCCGTCGCTGCCGCGGCGGCTGAGCGTATCGAGGATACCGTTGACCATCTTGGGCTCGTCTCCCGAGAAGAAGCCGTGAGCGACATCCAGATATTCGTTGATGATGATCCGGTCGGGCGTATCCGTGGCGATCAGTTCAAAGACGGCAGCGCGCAGAAGCGCCCGAAGGACGGGGTCCAGACGCGGAAGCGGCCACTGCTCGGGTAGGACGTCGCTCAGCTTCGCATCAATATCGTCCTGACGGCGCGTAACACCGAGGACGATTTCCTGAAACAGCTTCAGATCGGCATCGGGGATATGTCCATCGTCGAACGAAGCGGTGGAACTGACGCGGCGGTGACGGATGAACTGGCTGATGACGGTTTCCGCCGTGTCGCCGGACTGTTCGCATTGGAACAGTCCCTGGACGGCCGCAACGCGGGCAATGGTCCGGCTGCGGCGCGTCGGGTTCGTGGCGGGGGCGTCGGTGGCGGTCATGGTGTCTCCTGGGAGTCGTCGGGGGATGGTGTGTCCGCATCCCCGGGAATGGGTTTCATGTCGGCGAGGATTTTCGAGAACGCCTCGACCTCGCGGAAGTCGCGGTAGACGCTGGTGAAGCGGACATAGGCCACACCATCCACTTCGCGCAATGCGTCCATCGCAAGCTGGCCGATGCGATGGGAAGAAATCTCGTGTTCCCCGGAAGCCTCAAGCTGTCGGACCAGTCCGTTGACCAGACGCTCCTGACGTTCTTCGGGAACCGGGCGCTTGCGCAGGGCAACGCGGATGGAACGGGCAAGCTTGTCCCGGTCGAAAGGCACGCGCCGTCCGTCCGCCTTGGTGACGGAGAGTTCGCGGAGCTGCACCCGCTCCACGGTGGTAAAACGTTGCGTACATGCCGAACAGACGCGCCGGCGACGGATGGCAACGCCGTCTTCCGTGGAGCGGCTGTCCTTGACCTGGGTATCGTCATGTCCGCAAAAAGGGCAACGCATTCGCGATCCTGAGTGTTCGGGCCTTGTCGTGGCCGGGGAAATGGGAGCACTTTACCGGATGATGCGTTCCGGCCCAAACGGGCTTCGTGAGATCGCGCGCAACACCGGGAGACTGTCGTTGAAACGGGTATCTGTCCTGACCGCCCTCTTTGCTCTTTCCACTGCCTCTGCCATGGCCCAGCAGGTTCCAGCGGCTGCGGCACCGGATGCCGATCATAATGCACAGCGGGTCGTGGTCATGGACGGGACGTTCCGTCCTTCAGCGTATTTTCCGAACCGAGGCGCCGGCTATTTCACGATTCGCAATGATGACAGTGTCGATCACCTGCTGAAGGGCATTTCGTCTCCGCTCTGTCAGAACGTCGTTGCCCATCATACGAACCAGCAGCAGACCGATGGCGCGAATGACCTTTTCACGCATCTGGCCCTGCCGCACAATTCGACGATGATCTTTCCGCGGTCTGGCTACCACATGATGTGCATGGGGATCCGGCAGATGCCAGCGAAGGGAGACAAGGTGCCTTTCACGTTTGATATTCTCAATGGTGGCAGCATCACCGTCAGTTTCACCGTGACCGAGCCTGACGAACTGACCCACGACTGACTTTTCTTTGGTGGGCGTTCAGTGAGCCGTCGCAGGCTCACGGATCTCGCGGAGTACGGTCAGCACTGCGGCGCCGTAGCGGTCCAGCTTTGATGCGCCCACACCTTTGATGGTTCCCAGTTCTTCGCGGCTGACAGGCTGCTCTCGGGCAATGTCACGCAGGACAGAATCATGAAAAATGACATAGGGCGGAATTTCCTGCTCCCGTGCCTCTGACAGGCGCCACTGACGCAGCGCATCGAAATACGATTTTTCGTCTGCTGACAGGCGATCATTTTCCGTATGGCCATCCGAGCCCGCGCTGGCAGTCAGGGCTGCTTTGGCTTCAAGCCTGAGGGCTACGCGTTCCTCACCGCGCAGGATCGGGCGGGCGATCTCGCTCTGCAATGCCAGGCTGCCGTATTCGCCGTGCATCCGGATGGCACCACGTGCGATCAGCTGACGAATGACAGCGCGCCACCACTGCTCACTATGATCCTTACCGATCCCGAACACCGAAAGGTGCTGATAGGCATTGCGCTCGATGGTTTCGTTGAGCTTTCCGCGCAGGACATTGGAGAGCTGGACTGCTCCAAGACGCTGCCCGGTGCGATAGATCGCCGAGAGAACCTTCTGGGCCGCCTGTGTGCCATCGAAGGTCGAGACCGGGCTGATGCAGTTGTCGCAGTGGCCGCAGGGCTGAGGAAGGTTTTCTCCAAAGCACGCCAGCAATGCCTGCGTGCGGCAGCCCGTGGTTTCCGTGAGCGCGATCATGCTTTCAAGCCGCGCCTGCATGACGCGCTTTTCATGATCTGGCGCGCTGGACTGTTCGAGCCAGTAACGGGCCCGGGCCATGTCCTCGCCGCCATAGAGCAGGAGCGTATCGGAAGGTTCACCATCGCGCCCTGCCCGTCCGATCTGCTGGTAATAGGCTTCCGGCGACGAGGGCATGTCCAGATGGACCACGCAGCGCACGTCGGGCCGGTCTATTCCCATGCCAAACGCAATTGTCGCGACGATCACCATTTCCTCGCCTGAACGGAAGCGCAGCAGGGTCGCCCGTTTCTCGACCGAGGACAGACCTGCGTGGAACGGAAGAGCAGTGAGGCCTTTGTCCCGCAGCATTGTCGCGACACGTTCCGTTTTGTTGCGGCTGCCGCAATAGACGATGGAGGCCCCCTCACGATGGCTCTGCAAGGTCTCGAGAAGCTGCCGGCTTTCGCTGGCCTTGGCTCTGGCTTCCACAATCAGGTTGGGGCGGTGAAAGCTCGCCATCAGAACACGCGCGTCGGGCATGCCAAGCGCGTTCAGAATATCATCCCGCGTCCGGGGATCGGCCGTGGCCGTCAGGGCAATGCGCGGCACACCCGGAAACATCTCCGGCAGGCTGGCAAGTGCACGATATTCCGGTCGGAATTCATGCCCCCAGGCCGAAATGCAGTGCGCTTCGTCGATCGCAATCAGCGAGATCTGGCGCTTTGACAGGAAATTCGCGGTTGAGGGCTGAAGGAGACGCTCTGGCGAAATGTAGAGAATGTCGATCCTGCCACCGCGAAGATCGCTTTGCAGTGCATCACGCTCGTCCGGTTCAAGTCCGGAATGCAGGGCTGCTGCACGAACTCCCAACTGTCTCAGGCCAGCAACCTGATCGTCCATCAGGGCAATCAGCGGGGAAATAACCAAGCCCATGCCATCGCGGCAAAGAGCTGGCACCTGATAGCACAGGCTCTTGCCACCACCGGTCGGCATGAGAACAAGTACGTCCTCCCCCCGCATAACCGTCTCTACAGCCTCCTGCTGGAGGCCGCGGAAACCGGGAAAACCGAAAACTTCCGCGAGCACACTTTCAGGCGTGGAAGGCGGATGTGATCCCGGGGCGACGGGAGGGCTGTTCTGCGCCTGCGTCATCCCGGGCGCCGGATCAGTGGCCCGGAACGATGGTGATGGAGACGCGACGCAGGGCGACGTGGGAATCCTCAAGCTCGCTCGGCGTGTACGGCGTCATTTCGATCTTGGCGCCGTTGATCCCGTCATTGCTGAGCTGGGTGGCGACGGTCTGGGCGCGGCTCGTGGCCAGTTCCTTCAGAACCGCGGCGTCACCGTTTGCACCGGCCGAACCCGAGACGCGGACGACGGAGGCATGTTCAGCGCGGGCGGCTGTGGCAGCCTTGGTGACAACAGCCTGTGCGACAGGGCTGAGCGTTACGGATTCACGGTCGAAGAAAACGACGTAGCTGTCACGCGACGGCTGCTGGGCGCATCCAGCCAGCGCAGCTGACAGAACGAAAACCGGGGCCGCGATGCGGACGAAGGAGAGGAAACGTGCCATGGCGTAGCGTCCTGTCAGGGTAAGTAAGCGTGAAGCTGGATCGGCGCGGGCCGGTCAGCACGCACTGGAAATAACCTGTCCGTCCTCGAGGCGCCAGATGCGGTCAAGTTTTTCCATACCGGTCAGACGATGCGCAATCAGCAGGACGCTTCGTCCCTCGGTCGCATTGTTCAGCGTTTCGAGGAAGGCCCGCTCGGTATCAGCGTCCAGTCCGGTTGCCGGCTCGTCGAGAACAAGGATAGGAGCATCGGACAGCAGGACACGGGCCAGAGCGATGCGCCGTCCCTGCCCGCCCGAAAGTTTCGAGCCGCCCTCACCGATCCACGTGTCCAGACCATCCGGAAGCTCGCGGACAACATCAGCGATCCTCGCTTGCTCAAGCGCAGCCCAGAGTGCGGTGTCGGAGACGTCGGTCCGTCCGAGAAGCAGATTGCCCCGAATGGTATCATCAAATAGGTGACTGGCCTGTGACAGCCACGCGATCTGCGAGCGCAGATCGCTGTCACGCAGTGTGGTGATGTCCGTTCCTCCCAGCAGGATCCGTCCCTGTTCCGGGGACGCTGCCTTGAGGATCAGCGCGGCCAGACTGGACTTTCCTGCGCCGGAAGGCCCGATCAGGGCTGCGCGCTCGCCCTGCCGGAGTGTGAGGTTCAGGTCACGAAAGATCGGTGCACGTTCCGCTGTCCAGCGGAACGTCACATTCTCCAGTCGCAGATCCCGTCCAGCCGGAAGTGGCGCGTTGCCTTCCGGAGCCGGGGGAGCGCGGTCGGCAATCTCGACAATGCGTTGTGCCGCGTGACTGACCTGCCCGGTGAGCAGTCCTGCCCGGGCCAACCCTGTCACGCCTTCAAGAGCCGTAATGGCGACGAACAGCGCCGTGATGCCAGCAATGGCTGGAGCCTGTGGAAACAGGATGCCAGCGACCGCACACAGGATAACTGCAATCCCGGCCTTGGCGATCAGGCCCGCGAAACCGTGCATGAGTGCCATACGGGTCTGCTGACGGCGCTGGGCCCTGAACAGGGTTTCCTGACGGTCCGTCACTGCGGCGGCGAGAACGTCCTCAGCGCCGAAAGCCCGGGCTTCGCGGAGGCCGGATGTGAGATCAAGAGCGGCAACCCGGAGGTCGGACTCCGCACGAAGGATGTCCGGACCGAAACGACGGGACAGACGCGCGCCCATCAGAGGCAATATGAATGCGAGGACAGCAAACAGCGCGCCGGTCAGAAGGCCTGCTTCCACCCCGGCCCGCATCCAGACGAGTGTTGCGATCGGAAGTGTCAGCAGGGCTGAAATCAGCGGAACAAGAATGCGCAGATACAGGTTGTCCAGCGTCTGGACGTCGGACACCAGACGCGACAGGAGGTCCCCTGAACGCTGGAAACCTAAGCCCGCCGCAGCGCCACCCGCAAGCTTGCGGTAGAACCAGACCCGCAGGTCCGCCAGCGCGCGGAACATGGCGTTATGGGTGTAGAGGCGTTCGCAATAGCGCAGGACGATCTGTGCCAGGCCTGAAAGACGCAGCAGAAGATAGGCAGCCCCTGCTCCGATCGCGGCACCGGCGACTCGACCACCTGCCTGCCCCATCAGGGCCAGCCCGGCACAGACAGCCAGTTCAGCTATGACAATGCCGGTAATAAGACGCGTATACTGGGGGCGCCAGACCTGCAGAATGCGGGAGAGCGCCGTCTCGCTGTTCGGGTTTGAAACCGGACTGGTTGGCAGCGGGGTGCTCATGCAGCTTCTCCCGTAAAGGCGACAGCGCGACCGCCATCAAGGACAAGATGACGGCCGTGGAACTGGCGGGCCTGAGCGGAATGGCTGCACAGGATGACAGTCCGGCCCCTGGCCAGTTCTTTCAGGCTGATGAGGATTTCCGCCTCTGTTTTCGGATCGAGATGGGATGTTGGCTCATCCAGAAGCAGAAGCGGCGCGTCCTTGAGATAGGCACGTGCAATGGCAATACGCTGTGCCTGTCCACCGGAAAGTCCAAAGCCCCCCTCGCCGATCCGCGTTTCCAGACCATCCGGTAGGGACGACAGATACTGATCGACGGCCGCAGCTGCGACGGCATGTTTCAGATCTTCGGCCGAGGCATCCGGGCGTGCAAAGAGAATGTTTTCCCGGATCGTACCGGCAAACAGAACAGGCTTCTGTCCGATCCAGCTGATCCGTGACGAAATCTGGCGTGGAGACAGGGTCTGCATGTCCTGTCCGTCGAACAGGATACGACCCTGTGAGGGGGCAACGAAGCCGAGCAGCAATTCCAGAAGCGTGGATTTACCTGCGCCAGAGGCTCCTTCAAGGATCAGGGTCGATCCAGCCGGAAGAGCAAAGCTGACATCATGAATAACTGTGCCGCGCTGCTCGTCCCAGGCAAAGGAGACATGCTCTGCAGTCACTGAAATTCCGCCATCCGCATGAACGATATCCGGACCAGCAGATGTCCGCTCGGTCAGCGGTGCGAGTTCATGCATGGCTTCTGCGGCAGCCGTGGCATGGGCCCGGTCCTGATAGGCGGCAGACAGGGCACGGAAGGATGCAAACGCTTCCGGTACCAGCAGAACGGCATAAAGGGCACGGGTCAGAACAGCGTCCGAAGGGTGTCCCATCAGCGTATTGGCCTGTGTCACGACAATCAGCACAAGCGCCACCACCATGGCGACATCAGTCGTGGCCGACGCCACAAAAGCGATCCGCAGAACCTTCATGGTGCGCTGGCGGAGGTCATCGGCGCTCTGGGCCAGAGCCTGTGTCTCACGATCGGTGCCGCCGGACAGGACGATGGTCGCAATGCCTTTCACCCGGTCAAGGAAGCGCGTCTGAAGCCGCGTCATGGCCAGAAACTGCCGGCGGGACGCAACAGCGGTGGCGATTCCGAAAACAGCTTGGAAGATGGGAAGTGACGCACAGCAGGCGGCGAGGATCAGGCCTGCCTTGTGATTTTCCAGATACAGCGCAATGACAACCAGCCATTGTGACACCAGCCACAGCGATGCGGCCGGCAGCCAGCGGGCAAAATAGCCGTCCAGCGCCTCGATCCGATCAACCAGAGTCGCTGCGATGGCCGCACTATGGTGGCGGCGCAGCAAGGCCGGCCCCTCGCCAATGATGCGATCCAGCACCTCACGGCGCAGACGGCGCCGGGCATGGATTCCCGCTGCCGCAGCCGTCATATCCTGCACGGTGGAAAGGATGACCCTCAGCACACAGGCCAACAGGAAAACGGCGATGGCTGGCCCGGTACTGTCCGTATCCCGCGTCAGGACAGACGCCAGCGTTCGTGCCAGTGCCCAAGCCTGCAGCAGTCCCAGCAGGGTCGAGAGCAGTCCTAAAAATACGACGACAGAGGTCCGGGAGCGGCTTGCTCGTCCCTGTGCCTTTACCCACGCTTTTGCGATTGTCTTGTCGGCCTTCATGATCCCTGCATATAGGTCGCAAAAGCTCTACAAGACAGTGCTTCACACAATTCTTGCCGCTTATTTAGATTTTTTCGTGGATTTTCGGGCAGAACCTTGAAGGTGACCGACCTTTACAGGCCCGAGTCTTTTCCGTGACTGATCGCTTTGCGGGCCATCGCCAAGGCCGTAAGCGACGGCTGTTCCGGAACAAAACGCAGGGTATACCAAGTCCCGTTTTCATTGCTGACTATCATCTCGGCGTTGATCTGCCGTGCGAACCCACGGATGAGCTGCATCCCGATGCCTTCCCGACGTGTGCGGGACTCGGTGGCCTGGCCAGCATTGATACCGATGCCGTCGTCTCCGAGCTTCAGTTCGACCAGCCCCTCCTGTTCAGGAGGCGCCGGTATGACCTTGTGCAAGGCGATGACGATGTGCCCTGCCCTGTCCTTCGGGAAGGCATACCGGAGGGCATTGCTCACGACCTCGGTGACGATCAGGGCGATTGGCACGGCCTGATCGGGTGAGATCAGGACATGCTCGATGTCGAGTTGCAGACGGATGCGCGTCTGGGTGTTCATCCCGTTCGCAGACAGTAGAATACTGCAGAGCTCTTCCAGAAAGCTCTGGACGTCCAGCGCAGAGAGGCCGCTCTCGGAATAAAGGTAACGGTGCAGGGTTGCGAGCGCCCTGACACGATCGCGGACGAGACGGAACTCTTCACGGGCTTCATGAGAGCGAATGCGGCTCGCCTGAAGGTTCAGCAGGGACGCGACAACCTGCAGGTTGTTTTTGACGCGGTGATGGATTTCGCGAATCAGCATGTCCTGGTTGCGTGCCGACTGTTCCAGATCCTGTTCGTGTTGGCTCAGTCGCCGCGTTGCCCGAAGGAACGCTTTCTCCAGATGCCGGATTTCCAGCGGTATGGAATGGCTGATCCTTGGTGCGAATGGCGCTCCCCGCCGCCAGTCTGCGACGGCTTGCGCCAGCCTCTCCAGCGGGTCGACCAGAAAGAGCCTTGCGCCCAGGGCAACACCCAACAGCTCAAGAACCAGCAATCCGACAATAAGACTGACCCGGATCAGGAAGATATTAAGCGCGTGGCTCTCTTCTGCCGTGCGCTCGGTCGCAACAATCAGGCTTACAGGGCCATAGGCATTCTGAAAGGCATAGGTGATGCCCCGGCTTGTAAAGACATCATGCAGGTTAAGCGACGACATATCGCGCTTTAGGCGTGCCAATGCTTTAGGCGGTAATGTCGCATCTATTGGGCGATCGGGAAACAGCGAGTAAAGAGAACCATCTGGCATCGCCAGAAAATGCTGGGCATTGTCTGCTGTCCCAAGAAGAAGACGGCTGTCCCCTTTCGGGAGATGACTGCGCTGCCAGCCAAGCGTCCGCACGGCAATAATGTAACCGGAAACGGAATTGTTGCTGAGAATGGGAACAACAAATTTCAGAAGTGGACCGCGATCCCCCTTCAGAACATCAACCCCGACAACAGGAAGCTTTGCAGGCGTCGATGTTAAAGAAGGATCAGCCAGTTCGGGAGAACGGCATATTGCTGCCTCCTGTGTTGAAGCAGGTGGCAGCACGACCGATGGACGTCCTGCAACATCTGTCAGCATCAACAGGCAGTAATGGTGCTGCGAAACCGTCTGGACGAGCGCGAACTCCCGCAGAGCATTACCCGAGGAAATATCGCCATCGGCGAGCATGTCCAGAAGTGTATGGGTCTGATCGAGATCGGTCGTAATTTCCGAAATCGCGAGTTGGGTATCACGTTCGGTGCGCAGGGCCCCGTTACCGACATTCTGCTGATAACTATGCCAAGCGAGAAAAGCAGCGATAATGGCAAGCGGAAGAGTCGTCGCGACGATCAGCGCCATAACCCGGGCGCCGACAGTATCCAGCATCCGGATATGGCGAAGGGCGTTCCGTCTGTACCACAGACGACGCCAGCGCCGCGGACTCAGGTCTGGCAAACCAGACCGGGTAACAGTCACTTGTTTCGGTCTTCCTCGATCAGTCGGAGAAGCTCATCGGGAATCGGCTCGTTTGCAACATCATCAAAAAGCTGATGCAGGCCCCGGCTCAGCCAGATACCAAAAGGCGAGTCCTTCTCCTCTTCTCTGGTATCGCTGACTGAGGACTTCCGCTTGTCTCCTGCGGTCATTGGCTGGTCCTGAACCTTCCTGTGACGTCAGAAGATGCAAATCCTGCACCCCTGATACTGACTATGGCGCGAACTCCGGTTTTCCTTCTGGAGAAGCCGCTATGAGATGAACTGCCAATCCAGTCTTACGAAAACAAGTCGTTTTCTGCAATCGCTGCCAAAGCGCAATGGACGCAGATTCCACTGGTTGTGAGCGATAAGTTCAGGAAAGCATCAGGTCATCAGAGGACTGGCCAGCACGATGACGGGCGTCCATGGCGTCACGCAGAGCCTTGACCTTCACGCGCAGCTTGTCGTTGGTAGGCAGCTCGCCGCTCATCCAGGCTTCCAGTTGACGACGGGCGCGGAACACGCGGCTTTTCGCTGTGCCAACGGCGCAATCTGTTGCTTCAGCCAGAGCCTCATAGCTCATTCCCTGAATCACGACCATGACAAGCGCTTCACGCTGATCGGCCGGGAGACGGGACAGAGCCATGGACAGATCCTTGAGAGCAAGGCTGTCTTCATGCGTTGCCGGGCTGGCAAAGGAAGATGCGGGCACATCGTCAATGTCAGTTGTCTCACGACGCTTGCGGAGATCGGAAATGAAGCGGTTACGCAGAATGCGATGCATCCAGGCCGAAAAGTTTGTTCCCGGGATGAAGCTGTTCTGGGCAGCCAGAGCGTTGCACACGGCGTCCTGTACGAGATCCTCCGCAGCGGCACGATTGCGGGTCAGGGAAAGGGCCTGAACACGCAGCTTCGGAAGAATGGCAATGACCTGATCGTGGAACGTCATGGAACTGACTCCTGATTTCGTTCTGTTTTCATGGGATCAATGAACGGCCGAAAGAAAACGTTGCATCAGACCGGAGAAAATCTTCTGAAGGACGAAGCCGGTTGATCAGATTATGCAGAAAACTGCCAAAAATCAGACGATATTTTTTTCAGATTCAGGTTGCGGATCAGCGCTGTTTTCTGCCGCCAGATCAGCAAGCTGTGCTCTGGCCCGGGAAACGCGGGCTCTCATTGTTCCCGCCGGAACGTTGCAGACACGGGCTGCATCCTCATAGGACAGCTCCTGTGCTCCTACGAGGATGAGGGCTTCACGCAGAAGGTCAGGTAGCTTCCAGAGCAGTTCGCCCAGATCCTGAACCGCATCACGTGCGTGCTGTCGTGATGGTGCCGCAGTGGAAGGCCGCATATCGAATTCGATATCCTGCATGATTTCCTGTTCGCGGCTGCGTCGACGGTTCTGTTCATAAAATGCATTTCGCTGAATTGTGAACAGCCAGGCTTTCAGCGCTGTGCCTTCCTGAAACTGGTCCTGTGCCGCCAGAGCGCGAACAATCGTATCCTGAACAAGATCGTCGGCGGCGGCCGTGTCCCGCGTCAGAAAACGTGCAAAGCCTCGCAGATCCGGCAGGGTCTGGAGCAGGCCCCGATGGAAATTACCTTTTTTCGTAACAGGGCTGGATGGGTGGCCCTCGGGCGCTGGTGTGCTCAGAAGAAGATCCTTCACGCGACATTGCAGGCGACCGGGGTGGCCAGGAAGACTATACGAACATTGGGCATCGTGTCATGATTATTCAACCTTCATAACAAGATGCATCCCACTCGGGATGGGTCGGCAGCTATCTTTTCAGGAGGCCACGGACACATGACTGATCTGGCACGTCAGGAGCTCGTCAAGGCACTTCCATATGCACGTCGCTTTGCCCGCGCGCTGGTTGGTGATCAGGAAACGGGCGATCAGCTTGTGGCCGCGGCCCTGAAAGAGCTGATGGAAAAACCGCCCCGAAGTGGTCTCTCAGCACGTCAGGCCCTTTATGGACTGCTCGTGAACGTATTCATGCGACAGCACGGAGCGGATGCTACGGCAGGTATGCCGTTGCGTCAGCGTGCACTTCTGCTGCTGACCTCGCTGGAAGAACAGTCACTTGCATCCAGTGCACAGGCTCTGGGTATCAGTGATGAAGAAGCCGCGGCCGAGCTGAACAAGGCCCGCCAGGGGCTTCAGGGAATTGCGCAGACCAACGTCCTCATCATTGAAGATGAGCCGATCATCGCCATGGATATTCAGGATCTGGTCGAACGCTGTGGTCACAAAATCGCCGGTGTAGCCCATACTGAGGCAGACGCCGTTGCGCTTGCTGCAAAGACGAAACCCGGCCTTATCCTTGCAGATATCAATCTTGGCGGTGGCGGTGATGGCATGCAAGCCGTGGGACGTATCCTGCGCACCCATGAAGCCCCGGTCATTTTTGTGACTGCCTATCCAGAGCGTCTGCTGACCGGTGAGACGCAGGAGCCCTCCTTCGTCATCACCAAGCCGTTCGAGCCGATGACGCTGGCCGTTGCGACCTATCAGGCCGTGACAGGCGGTGTAACGCCCGTCTGAGAGTTTTATTCGGGCAGAGGCGTCTTGCGGCAGACGTCAGGCTGCGACACATAGGATGCCATGTCGGCACCCATTCTTTCTCTTCAGAACATTACCTACACTCTTGGTGGACGCCCGCTCCTCGATGGAGCAGAGCTAGGCGTTCTGCCCGGTGAGCGGATCTGTCTGGTCGGGCGAAACGGCTCGGGAAAATCCACGCTGCTGAAAATCGCCTCTGGTGATACCATTGCAGACTCTGGCGAGCGGTTCGTCCAGCCCGGAACGAAAGTTCACTATCTGGCGCAGGAGCCGGATCTCTCCGCCTATCCCACTACGTTCGATTATGCGTCTGAAGGCCTTGATGAGACCGAGACCTATCGGGCGCGCTCGATGTTGGCCGAACTCGGCATGACGGGTGAAGAAAGCTGTCAGAACCTTTCGGGGGGCGAAGTCCGTCGCTGTGCCCTCGCCCGCGCCCTTGCAGCCGAGCCGGATCTCCTGCTGCTTGATGAGCCGACGAACCATCTGGACCTTCCATCCATTACCTGGCTGGAAAAAGAGCTCGCTGCCACCCGCTGCGCCATGATTGTCATCAGCCATGACAGACGTCTGCTGGAGACGCTGTCTCGCAGCGTGGTCTGGCTTGAGAATGGTGTCACGCGCCGGCTGGATCAGGGATTTGCCCGTTACGAGAGCTGGCGGGATGAGGTTCTGGAACAGCAGGAGCGTGATGCGCACAAGCTGGACCGCCAGATTGCGCGCGAAGAAGACTGGATGATTTACGGCGTGACCGCACGCCGGAAGCGGAATGTCCGTCGCGTCGGAGAACTGGCAGCACTCCGGGCGCAGCGCCGGGAACTGGCGTCCCGTGGCAAGGGGACGCTGCGTATGGCAGCTACGGAAGCCGAGAGCGCAGGCAAGATCACCATTGCAGCCGAGGGTGTGAACTGGGCCTATGATGACCGCGCCATTGTCCGGAATCTCGATCTGCGGGTCCTGCGTGGAGACCGGCTCGGTCTGGTCGGTGCCAATGGCGCCGGAAAGACAACGCTCCTGCGTCTGCTGACCGGCAAGATGGAGCCGCAGTCCGGAACCGTGAAGATGGGGCCGTCCGTAGCCATGGTCACACTGGATCAGCAGCGGGAAAGCCTTGATCCTGCAAAGACCCTAGCTGAAACCCTTGCGGGCGGCAGCGGAGACATGGTGCAGGTTGGCGATGAGAAGCGTCATGTCGTTGGCTATATGAAGGACTTTCTCTTTCGGCCGGAGCAGGCCCGCACTCCCGTAGGAAAGCTCTCGGGCGGTGAGCGCGGACGGCTTGCACTGGCCTGTGCTTTGGCCAAGCCGTCCAGTCTTATGGTGCTGGACGAGCCGACCAACGATCTCGACCTTGAGACACTGGATCTTCTACAGGATATGCTGGCCGATTATGCGGGCACGGTTCTGCTGGTCAGCCATGATCGTGATTTCCTCGACCGGGTCGCAAGCTCGGTGCTGGTTTCCGACGGTGGTGGAGACTGGATCGAATATGCAGGCGGCTACTCCGACATGCTGATCCAGCGTGGGGATGTTCCGGCCGGACGTGAAACTTCGCAGTCGGAGGCGGAAGAAATTGCGCCAAAATCTGCTTTGAAAACAGAAAAGAAGCCGAAAAAGCTTAGCTATAATGACAAGCGGGCCCTGGATCTTCTTCCGCAGAAAATGGCGGAACTGGAAAAGAAGATCCAGACATACCGTGACGTTCTGGCTGACCCCGGTCTCTATAGCCGGGATGCTGCAAAATTTCAGAAGACCACGCAGCTTCTGGAGGCTGCCGAACAGGATCTGACCCGATCCGAGGAAGAGTGGCTCGAGCTGGAAATGAAAAAAGAAATCCTCGAAAATCAATAATTTGACAGGATAAAATCATTTAGGCTTTCAGGAAGGGATCAGGCCCGAAAGCTCCATGATCTGCCGGGACTGCCGGATGCTGTCCGTCACCCGGATGGCGGCATCCAGTGCCCTGATCCCCGCCTGGGCGTCCACCAGTACGGGCGCACCATGAAGACATGACGCTGCAAAGGCTTCATGTTCGACTGCAAGGTTATCGTGATCCTTCCAGCTTATGGCTTCGCGCCGGAAGCCACCTGTGCCGGGAAGCGGTACGCCGCGCTCACGCCCAATGAAGCTCAATTTGCGCTCCATGAAATCGGCGGACAGATAACCGTCTTGTGAGAAAAGCCGCATACGCCGTTCTGTTTTCAGGGAAATCCGGCTGGCGGTAATCGTGGCTACGCAGCCGTTCTCGAAGCGGACGCGGGCATTGGCGATATCTTCATGCGCACTGGAAACAGCCGCTCCCAGAGCATCGATTTCCGCAATCGGGCTGTCTACGATTGCCAGAACGAGATCAAGATCATGGATCATGAGATCCAGAATGACCGATACGTCCGTTCCCCGCGGCTTATAAGGCGCAATGCGGGTGGCTTCTATGTAAAGCGGCGCCTTGATCCGCTCCGTAATAGCCCGGTGTTCTGCCGAATAACGCAGCAGGTGGCCGACCTGAAGGACCTTGCCGGTGTCCCGGGCAAGATCGGCAAGGGCATGCGCTTCGTCCAGCGTGGCCGCGATGGGTTTTTCGACTAGAACATGCCGTCCGGCCTTGAGAGCCTGACTTGTCAGGGCAAAGTGATACTCGGCTGGTGCAGCGATGATGACGGCATCCACCTGCTCCAGAAGATTTTCATAGCTTGTGGCAATTCCGCAACGAACTTCCCGTGCCACGACCGCCGCGCGGGCCGGATCGGGATCGTAAAGCGCGACAAGCTGTTCGGCCGGGTTTGCGGCGGACTTGAGGGCATGAAACCGTCCGAAATGGCCGGCCCCGACGATGCCGACCCGAAGCTGTTGCGCTGTATTCATGCTAACAGGCTTATCAGCCACGGCGATCCTCGCAAAGACAGTGTGCCCTCAAAGAGGCAAAAGGTTGCATCGGCATGGCGGAAACGGCATGGTCCCGCCCTGAAAATGATCTGAAAAACGATCTGTCCAAATCCGCCGAGGACGTCTCGACCTGATATGATGTATTACAGCCGGCTCAGACTGCTGGGCGTCGCGGGCATCTGCCTGATTGGCGTGCTCCTGTGTCTGCCCAATTTTCTGCGTTCTCCCTCACCGTCCCTGCCCTGGCGGCAGATCCATCTGGGGCTCGATCTGCGGGGCGGGTCCTACCTTCTCCTTCAGCTCGATCTGAAATCCCTTGAGCATGACCGCCTTCAGTCCCTTCAGGATCAGGCGCGCCAGACGCTTCTGGACCGCTCTCTGGGCTATCGCGATTTTGCCCGCGACGATGCAACCGCCAGCCTGAGCTTCATGCCACGTTCGGATGCCGAACGTGATTCCGCGCTCAAGGCCATGCAGTCCCTGCCCCCGGTGGTACCGAACGAGTTCACAACGTCTGAAAAGGACGGACGCATCGTCCTGACGCTTCAGCACGACGCGATGCTGGCTCGTGCCCGTGAAGCTGTGGCGCAGTCGATCGAGATCGTCCGTCGCCGTATTGACGCAACGGGTGCGATTGATCCGAGCATTGCGCGTGAAGGTGACGACCGGATTGTCGTGGAGCTGCCGGGCGTCAGTGATCCGGAGCGGATCAAGAGCCTGCTGGGAACGACTGCCCGTCTGACCTTCCGTCTGCTGGCCCCGAACCCGAGCGTTGCAAGCCCCGGCTCGACGATGCTCGAGGACGAGAGCGTGCATACGCAGGTCGCAGTTCAGGATCATGTCGATGTGGATGGTACGGACCTGACCAATGCGGGCGCCGTGATCGATCAGCAGAGCGGTGGCTGGGCTGTGACGTTCCAGCTCAACAGCGCGGGTGCGACGGCGTTCGGGAACGTGACGCGCGCCAATGTCGGCAAGCGCTTTGCAATCGTGCTGGATAACAAGGTCATCGAGGCTCCGAACATCATCAGCCCGATCACGGCTGGAAACGGCCAGATCACGGGTGGCTTCGATGCCCGCAGTGCGTCTGACCTTGCGCTTCTTCTGCGTGCCGGTGCTCTTCCTGCTCCGCTTTCAGTCGTAGAGCAGCGGACGATCGGTCCGAGCCTTGGCGCAGCGTCCATCCATGCCGGTATCATCAGCCTTCTGACCGGGCTGCTTCTGGTTATCGTGTTCATGGTGCTGTTCTACGGGCGGTTTGGCCTGTATGCAGACGTCGCCCTTTTTGCGAACCTGATCCTGATGGTGGCGATCCTCTCGCTGTTCCAGGCGACGCTGACCCTGCCGGGCATGGCGGGTATGCTGCTGACCCTGGGCATGGCTGTCGATGCCAACATTCTGATCAACGAGCGCATCCGTGAAGAAGTAAAGCGTGGCCGTGGTCCGCTTCAGGCCCTGCAGGCCGGTTTCGACCGCGCGACTGGTACGATCATCGACAGTAACGCCACGGCATTCCTGGCGCATGTCATGCTGTTCGTGTTCGGAACGGGCCCTGTCCGTAACTTCGCCCTGACGATCACCATCGGTATCGTTACGACACTCTTCACGACTCTCCTGCTGTCACGCCTTCTGGTCGTGCGGTGGTACGCCCTCGCCCGTCCCAAAGAACTTCCGGTCTGATCGTCATGCTGTCACGTCCCCTTTTCCGTTTTGTCCGTGACGATCGGCGCATCAACTTCATGCGCGGCCGTCACATGGGGCTGATCGTTTCGGCGGTCCTCTCCATTGCTTCCGTCATCCTGTTCTTCCAGCCCGGCCTGAAGCTCGGACTGGATTTCCGCGGTGGCATCATCGTCGAAGCCCAGACTCCTGGCCCTGCCGATTTCGGCAAGCTGCGCGCAGCTCTCGATCATGCCGGCATTCATCCGGATGCCGTGCAGGCGTTTGGATCGCCGCGGGATGTGCGTATCTCGATCAATGCTCCGGAAGGTGCGGATCGCGAGGCACAGACCCAGAAGCTGGTTGATGGCGTCAAGAGCGCCATTTCGGCTGCCGAACCCGGGACGCAGGTTCTTCGTGCCGACGCCGTAGGCGCCTCGGTTTCGTCCGAACTGTTCCGCGATGGTCTGCTGGCGCTTGGCTTCAGCCTTGCGATGATCCTGATCTATATCTGGGTCCGCTTCGAGCGCGAGTTCGCCATCAGTGCCGTGGTAACGCTCATTCTCGATCTGACCAAGACGGTCGGTTTTCTGGCCATTACGCGCTTCGAATTCGATCTTGTGATGGTCGCAGCCCTGCTCACGATCCTGGGCTACTCCACGAACGACAAGGTGGTGGTCTATGACCGGATCCGCGAGAACCTTCGCAAATACCGCACGATGCCGCTGCGGGAACTGCTGGATCTGTCCATCAACGAGACCCTGAACCGGACACTCGGCACGTCCATGACGGTCTTTCTGGCCGCTCTGCCGCTTGCCCTGTTCGGTGGCAGCACGCTGACCGGTTTTGCAACGGTCATGCTGTTCGGCATTGTAGTCGGAACGTCTTCCTCGATCTTCATTGCAGCGCCCCTGCTTCTCCTTATGGGTGAGAAGCGGTTGCGCAAGGAAACTGACGCAGGCTGATTACGTCTGCTCCAAGCACAAAAAAGCCGGCGTCCCTTAGGGGAGCCGGTTTTTTTTGTGTCTGTTCTGCCGGATTTCGTGGGAGCGGCGGTGTCTTCTGCGGAAGATCTGCCAGCAGGTTGGACAGCGCCTGATCGGCCTGCCGGTTGGCTGACGAGCTTTGCAGCTTCAGGGCGTTCACGGTGGCCTGCTGTGCGGCCTTGTCCAGAGTGACGAGCCGAACCAGTCCCTCGGGGCCAATCTGGCCGGTCATAACCGCACCCCGTGCCATGCCATGTGCAATCAGATAGGCATAAAGACGTGAGTTCAGCGATGGCGGCAGCCCTGTCATGACAGGGCGTGCCACACATCCGGCCAGAAGGCTCCCTGCTACCAGCAATGCGGCCGTAGAGCGCCAGACTGCGGCAGAGGAAGCCTTCAGGTTGTTCATCAGACGCTCTTTTTTGCCAGAAGATCGCGGATTTCCGTCAGCAGAACTTCTTCCTTGGTCGGAGCTGGCGGAGCTGCCGGTGTAGCTTCTTCCTTGCGGTGCAGCTTGCTGAGGATGCGCGTCAGCCAGAAAATGAAGAAGGCGACGATCAGGAACTGGATCACGGCATTCAGGAAGACGCCGATATTAACGGTGACAGCACCCGCCTTCTGGGCTTCGGCCAGAGTATCCTTGACCGGGCCTTTGAGGGTGATGAAGAGGTTCGAGAAATCGACACCTCCCGTCAGCAGGCCGATGAATGGTGTCAGGATATCCTTGACGGCACTGCTGACGATTGCGCTGAACGCAGCACCGATCACGACACCGACGGCAAGATCAAGCACGTTGCCGCGCATGATGAATTTCTGGAAATCGCCAACCCAGCCCGGGGTGTGAAGTGTATGTTTGGTTTCGCTCATATCAAACCTTTCTCGGTATCCGTGAAACCACGGTCGCAGGCCTGACATTCGAGCCTGCACTCATTTCAAGGGATAAACGGACTCATATGATCCAGTAAAGGCCACTTTCATCCGGGAGCGGTTTCCGTTATACGCGCCTGATGATTCGCTCCGGTCGGCATCGGAGCTTTCTTTATGGAGTAGAAATTCATGAAATCCGGCATCCATCCCGACTACCACGAGATCACCGTCATCATGACCGACGGGACTGAGTACAAGACGCATTCCTGCTACGGCGAACCGGGCGCAACGCTGCGTCTCGACGTTGATCCGAAGTCTCATCCCGCCTGGACTGGCGTCCAGCGCATGCTGGATACCGGAGGCCAGGTCGCAAAGTTCAACAAGCGCTTTGCTGGCATCGGTACGCGCACGAAGTAATTCGTCGCCCCTCCTCCCGTCTCCTCTTGAAGGCGGCCAGGTCGGAACCTATCTGGAAAACCAGTCGCGATGCCGTTCGGGTCGCGGCTGGTTTGACCATAGCATTTTGCCATACCGGGAAATGCGCCAGATGATTCCTGCCAGAAGGAGGTTTCAGTGACCTACGATTTTACCCCGCTGTTTCGCAGCGCGATTGGTTTTGACCGTCTTGCCAGAATGGCCGGCAATGTTGCCAACGCCCAGGCAATTCCAAGCTATCCCCCTTACAATATCGAAAAAACCGGCGAGACGAACTACGTCCTGACGATGGCTCTTGCGGGCTTCCGGCCAGAAGATGTGGAAGTTCTTCAGGAAGAAAACACGCTTGTCGTGCGCGGCAGCGTCCCCGAGAACAGCCGTGACCGGGACTGGCTCCATCGTGGCATCGCCACGCGGGCATTCGAGCGCCGTTTTGTTCTGGCCGACCATACGGAAATCGATCAGGCAGATCTGGTGAATGGACTGCTGTCCATTGCCGTTCGTCAGGTCGTGCCGGAAGCTGCCAGACCACGCCGTATTCCTGTCCGGACAGGATCGGAGAACATTGCACCGGCAGAAACTGTGCAGGCAGCCTGAACTTCAGAAAGGGAGCATCCTAAAAGCGCTCCCTTTCTTTTTGGTGCTTGACCACTGCGGCGTCGGTGGCCCATACCCGTCTGCATTATCGCAGAGCATCCAGCAGGTGCCGCGATCATATCCCGGGCGGGATTGGTTCCTCGCCGGATACGCCCGATCGGTGCCTGCGGAAGCCGGCTCCATCCGTGTCCCAGCAAGGAACGCACCGACATGACCCTGCCTTTGATGCCCAAGGCCACGGCCGTCTGGCTGATTGAGAAAACCGGTCTTACCTTTACCCAGATCGCAGAATTCTGCGGCATGCATCCGCTTGAAGTTCAGGCGATTGCAGATGGCGAAGTTGCTGCCGGGATCAACGGCTATGATCCGATCAAGAACCATCAGCTTGCAGAAGCCGAAATCAAGCGCTGCGAGGCAGATACCAACGCACGCCTGAAGATCATGCCGACGGCCAGCCCCGTGAAGCGTCGTGCCAAGGGTGCGCGCTATACCCCGGTTGCCAAGCGTAATGACCGCCCGGACGCCATTGCATTCGTCCTGCGTCAGTTCCCGCAGCTGTCCGAAGCCCAGATCGTCAAGCTGCTCGGTACGACCAAGGACACCATTACGAAGGTTCGTGACCGCCAGCACTGGAACAGCGCGAACATCAAGCCGCGCGATCCCGTGATTCTCGGCCTGTGTACCCAGACCGATCTGCATGCTGCTGTGACAGCCGCCAATGACCGTCTGGCTCGTGAAGGTCATGCACTTCCGGTTGTGGACGCCTATGTGCCAGACAGCGACAGTCATGCCTGATTGCGGCATCCGGACGGCCTTGTGAAGGGCTGGTCCGGATGAATGCCTGACGGGCACTGGTCCGCTGCCCGTCAGGCATGATACTGCAATGAAAAGAGTGGAAAGAATCAGTCTCTCCACAACGCCTGACCGTTCTCCGGGACCGGATGCCATGATGACTGACGACAATGCCATGCTGAAACGTCTGCACGAACTGCGCAGCGAGCATCGCGACCTTGATACCGTCATCGAGCGTCTCGTCCATCATCCCCTTAACCAGCTGCAGCTTCAGCGTCTCAAGAAGCGCAAGCTCCAGCTCAAAGATGAGATTTCGTGGATCGAGACCCGTCTCATCCCGGATAATATTGCCTGAATGAGCCAGATCCTCTCCGCCGACGAAACCCTTCAGGACGACATGCCGATCCGTGTTGGTGTGATCATGGGAAGCCAGTCCGACTGGGATACCATGCGGCACGCCTGTGATATCCTCGACGATCTTGGAATTGCCCATGAGAAGCGGATCGTCTCGGCTCACCGCACGCCTGACCGTCTGGTGGACTATGCAAAGACGGCCCGTCAGCGCGGCCTTCATGTCATTATCGCCGGTGCCGGTGGTGCGGCACATCTTCCGGGAATGTGTTCCGCCTGGACAAGCATTCCCGTTCTTGGCGTCCCCGTGCAGAGCCGTGCCTTGAACGGGCAGGACAGCCTGCTTTCGATCGTGCAGATGCCGGGCGGCGTGCCGGTCGGGACCCTGGCGATCGGCAAGGCCGGTGCGATCAATGCGGGGCTTCTGGCAGCATCAATTCTTTCGGTTTCGGATGGCGAGGTCATGGCGCGTCTGGATGCCTGGCGGGCGACGCAGACTGCGGCTGTTGCGGATGTTCCGGTCGAATGAAGACGCAGGTTTTTGCTCCCGGCAGCACGATCGGGATCATTGGCGGCGGACAACTCGGTCGCATGTCGGCTGTGGCAGCGTCGAAGCTTGGCTTTCATGTCCATTTATTGAGCACTGAAACGCCAAGCCCGGCCACGGAAGTTGCAGCGTCTGTAACTGTCGGAGCCTATGACGATCCGGCGGCGCTTGAGGATTTTGCCTCGCGCTGTGATGTTGTGACGTTCGAGTTCGAGAATATCAGTGCCGAGGGGCTGGCCCTGCTGGAGAAGCACCGGCCGGTGCGACCTGCGGGGGAAATCCTGCGGATCAGTCAGGACCGGATTACGGAAAAGACGCGCCTATTCGAGATTGGCGTCAATCTGGCTCCTTGGCGGGCGGTCAACGGGCCCGAGGATCTGGCAGGGCTTGAGACGCTTGGTTTTCCGCTCATTCTCAAGACGACCCGCTTTGGTTACGACGGAAAGGGGCAGTTCCGGGTGCCGGATGCCGAGGCCCTCGCAGCCCTGAAGGATCTTCCCTACCCGCTCGTTGCGGAGAAGATGATCGATTTCGAGCGTGAGCTCAGCGTGATGGTGGTCCGTGGTCTGGACGGGACCGTGCGGTGTTTCGATACGGTCGAGAACCGGCACCGCAACGGTATTCTGGACGTGACGCTGGCCCCGGCCCGCGTGATGCCGGATCTGGCTCTGCAGGCTCAGGATATGGCGGCCTGCATTGCTGAAGCGCTGGGTCTGGTCGGGATCATGGGGGTGGAGATGTTCCACGCTGCTGATGGCAGCCTCATGGTGAACGAGATCGCCCCTCGCCCGCATAATTCCGGGCACTGGACCATGGATGCGTGTCTGGTGGATCAGTTTGAGATGCATGTGCGGGCGGTGACAGGTCTGCCGCTGCCGCCTGCACGTCGGCACTCCGATGCGGTCATGCACAATCTGATTGGTCCCGAGGACATGGCGCGTGTTCCGGCCATTCTTGCAACGGATGGGGCATCACTGCATCTGTACGGCAAGGCGGAAGCGCGCCCGGGACGCAAGATGGGGCATGTGAACACCATTTTCCCGCACGGTGCCCTCCCGGGCGAACTGGCGCTCGAAGGACTTCTGCCGCCGCGCGGCTGAAGCCTCAGAGCAGGTTGCTACGACGAAAGCTGGTGTGTCGGCCATTGCCGATGATGAAGTGATCCGCGATCGTAACGCCGACCACTTCGAGCGCCGCCTGAACCTGCATGGTCATCTGAAGATCGGCTTCCGAGGGCGTAGGATCGCCGCTCGGGTGGTTATGGACCAGAACGAGTGCGGTGGCGCCAATTTCCACCGCGCGTCTTGCGACTTCCCGCGGATAGACGGGTGTGTGATTGACCGTGCCTCTGGCCTGAGCCTCGTCGGCGATCAGGCTATTCTTTTCGTTGAGAAACAGGATACGGAACTGCTCGATATTCTCCCGCGCCAGACGGGCCGTGAGGTAGTCGAGCAGTTTCTGTTCGTTGTCGAGGACATCTTCCGGTGGCAGACGCGCGCGGTTGTAGCGAAGTGCTGCTTCCTGAAGCACACGGATCATGGGGAGCATATGCATGCCCATATCCGAGATGCTTTCGAGTTCCCGGTCCGTAGCGGACAGGACGGCGGCCAGAGAGCCGAAACGCGCAAAGAGGTTGTGAGACAGCGCGACGCTGCCCGTTTCCCGTCCGGTAAACAGCACGGTCAGGAGGTGTAGCAGGGCTGTATCGTCCAGATGTCGCCCCCGTCCCGTCAGCAGGGCAAGCGGCGGCTCCATTTCTGGAAGAGTATCCGTCAGTGCCGTGATCTGTCGCAGATCGGCTGACGACAGGCCTATCATGCCGTCCGAAAATCCGGTTTTTTCAGTGCCCCTGTCGTCCATCTTACAGCAGCCCTTCCTGACGCAGGCTTGACGGGCGCCCGTCCCCTGCAATGAGTACGTCGTGAAGCGTGATGGACAGGGGACGCATCGCGAAGTCCAGTTGCCGGGCTGATTGTGACAGATCTGCAGAACGGTCTTTAGGACGAATGTGAAAACCGATCAGGGCCGTGGCGTGTAGTGCGAGGGCTCGGATGGCGATGGCGCGGTTGCGGTCCGCAAGAGTTTCAGCTTCGGGCGTGGCTTCATCTGCCAGCAGTCGGTTGCGGTTATCAAGATAGAGCAGCCGGAACTGTCCCGGGATGCCGCCTTCAAGCGCCTGATCAAGATAGGCCATGAGCTGTTCCCAGTTGCTCAGTGTCGGACGTTCGCGCTGTTCGGAAGAGGCCAGCCGTTCGGCTGCAACGCCGGGAAGGCGCAGGACCCTGATGGCGTCATCTTTCAGTCCTGCGGCGCGCAGGGCTTGTGTGGGGGCGCGGAAAACATCCACCAGACTACCGAAATGGCCGATCAGTCCCTTGGCAAGCGGTTTCGTGTCTTTGCGTGGAACACCTGCGAAGAGCAGCATTTCGAGGATTTCATAATCGGCGAGTGTGTTGGCGCCGTTGGCCAGCACGCGGGCGCGCATTCTGGCGCGGTGTCCCTGAGGTCCTGTGCCGCGCGTGAGATCGATCCGGGGATATGTGTTGGCCATGACGGTATCTCACTCTATATCGGGAGGGTGCCGCAAGACCTACCCTCCCCCACTCCCGAGTATCTCTCCCGCCTCAATCCGGAGCAGAGACGTGCCATCGAGACAACCGAAGGACCGCTCCTCATTCTCGCAGGTGCGGGAACGGGCAAGACGCGCGTCCTGACGACGCGGTTTGCCCATATCCTTCTGACAGGCCGCGCCTATCCGAGCCAGATTCTGGCCGTGACGTTCACGAACAAGGCTGCGCGAGAAATGCGCGAGCGTGTCAGTGCGATTCTGGGCGAGCCGGCCGAAGGACTGTGGCTGGGAACGTTCCATTCGATCTGCGCACGAATGCTGCGACGTCACGCGGAATATGTCGGGCTGACGAGTAGCTTCAATATTCTCGATACGGATGACCAGATCCGGCTGCTCAAGCAGGTCATGGAACCGTGGAAGATCGACACCAAACGCTGGCCGCCGAACCAGCTCATGGGGATCATCCAGCGCTGGAAGGATCGCGGGCTGACGCCTGACCGGGTAACGCCGGCCGAAGATTCCGATTTCGCGAATGGTCATGCGCTGGCGATTTACCGGGCGTATCAGGAGCGTCTTATTGCGCTCAATACATGCGATTTCGGCGATCTAATGCTGCACATGACGGAGATCCTGCGCAACCAGCCCAATGTGCTGGCGCAGTATCACCGGATTTTCCGCTATATTCTCGTGGACGAGTATCAGGACACGAATACGGTTCAGTATCTGTGGCTGCGTCTGCTGGCCAAGCGTGAGCATGGACCGTCCAACATTGCCTGTGTAGGTGATGACGATCAGTCCATCTATTCCTGGCGCGGGGCCGAAGTTGAAAACATCCTGCGTTTCGAGAAGGACTTTCCGGGAGCGGAAGTCGTGCGTCTGGAGCGGAATTACCGCTCGACGGCACAGATCCTCGCCGCTGCTGCCGGACTGATCGCTCATAACGAAGGACGGCTAGGCAAGACGCTGCGGCCCGGACGCGATGATGCGCAGGGCGAGAAGGTCCAGATCATCGGGGTACGCGATTCGGACGAAGAAGCGCGGATCGTAAGCGGCGCCATCGAGCGTCTGCGCGGTGACGGGCATCCGCTGTCGGAAATCGCCATCCTGATGCGCGCTGGCTTCCAGACGCGGCCGTTTGAAGAGCGGCTGATGATGATCGGCATCCCGTATCGCGTCGTGGGTGGACTGCGATTCTACGAGCGCTCCGAGATCCGGGACTGTCTCGCGTATCTGCGCGTGCTGTCACAGCCCGCGGACGATCTGGCGTTCGAGCGGATCATCAATGTTCCCAAACGTGGTGTGGGTGCCGTGGCGGTGCAGAAGCTGCATGCTCAGGCGCGTGCACTGCCCGGCCCGCTGACGGCGGCGGTGATGTGGCAACTTCAGGAAGGGCTGCTCAAGGGCAAGTCGAAGGACGCTCTGGACGGTCTGATGGCTGCGTTCCAGCGGGCCAAGGCAACGCTTGAGACTGAAGGCCATGTGGTGGCCGCCGAGCAGCTTCTCGAGGACAGTGGCTATCTTCAGATGTGGCGGGATGACCGCTCCGTCGAGGCGCCGGGGCGTCTGGACAATATCCGCGAGCTTCTGCGGGCTCTCGGGGAGTTCGGGACGCTTCAGGGCTTTCTGGAGCATGTCGCACTCGTCATGGATACCGAGAGCGAGACGTCCGATGACAAGGTCAGTCTCATGACGCTGCATGGCGCCAAGGGACTGGAGTTCGACACAGTATTCCTCCCGGGCTGGGAGGAAGGCGTGTTCCCATCCCAGCGTTCGCTTGACGAGGGCGGGAACCGGGCACTCGAGGAAGAGCGGCGGCTGGCCTATGTGGGGCTGACACGCGCGCGGCGTCGGGCGATCGTGCTACATGCGGCGAGTCGACGGATCTATGCAAACTGGCAGTCCTCGATGCCGAGCCGCTTTATCGAGGAAATCCCGTCCGAATATGTGCAACTGACAGGACAGGCGTTTGAGACACGCCGGCAGGCCGCAGCGGCGCCGTCCATGTTTGCGTCCGGACCGCTGACCAGTACGCGGCCACCGAGCTTTCGGGCGCCGCGCCCAAAAATTCATGATGTGAAGCCAGCGCCGACGGTCGCCATCGGGACCACGGTGTTTCATCACCGGTTTGGTGAGGGCACGGTAATCGGGGCCGATGGGCCGCAATTGCACATCAATTTTGAAAACGGTGGCGTCAAGCGCGTCATGTCAAACTTCGTGGAGATCAGATCGTGATGGCACCCCGCAGCATTGGCCGTCGCCATGCCAGTGCGCTCGAAACCCTGTCCATCACGGTGGAAGAGCCCTTTGTTCCCCTGTTCGAGCAGGCCCTGATGTGTGCCTGCGAGACTGTTGGTATTTTCGAGGCCGATGACGCGCAGAAATACTGGCGTGTGGAAGGCGTAAAGGACACGGGCTTCAAGGAAGACGAGCTCGAAAATGCTCTGACGGTGGCGCGGATGCTGACCGGCTGTGAGGCGGAGCTTGAACGTGTTCCGACAGAATCCGAGGGCTGGCTGGCTCGGACATACGAATCCTTCCCGCAGCAGAATGTCGGCAAGCGTTTTGCCATTCGCGGCACCCATCTGCATGGCGCGCCGGACCAGTCGCGTCTGACGATCACGCTGGATGCAGGAATTGCGTTCGGTTCGGGCGAGCATGGCTCCACGCGCGGGTGTCTGCGGGCGCTGGAAATGGTGGCGTATCGCAAGCCGCAGCGTATTCTGGATATGGGCTGCGGGTCCGGTATTCTGGCGATGGCTGCGGCGAAGCTGCTGCACCGTCCGGTTCTGGCCGTCGATATCGAGCCCTGGTCCGTGCGGACGGCCAAGCTCAACGCGCGGCTGAATGGTCAGGGCAATCTGCTGGACTGCCGTTTTGGCAATGGCTGGCAGACCGAGGCCGTGCGCGCCAAGGCGCCATATGATCTGGTCTTCGCCAACATTCTCGCACGCCCGCTATGCCGGATGGCGCAGTCCCTGGCGCTGAACCTTGCGCCGAACGGGACGGCCATTCTGGCTGGTCTGCTTTACAGTCAAGCGCGGATGGTGCTGGCAGCACATCAGCGTCAGGGTCTTGTGCTGGAGCGTATCCTGCGTGAAGGCGACTGGGCCACGTTGATCCTGCGCCGTCGCGGCTGATGGGTGTGCCGGGATCATTGCCGTTGATCCGGGACGCCGTACCTGATGATCTGCCGGCTATTCTGCGGATCACTAATGATGCCATCGAGAACACCGATGCGCTCTGGATCACGACGCCTTTTACGCTGGAGCAGCGGCGTCAGTGGTTCGAGGACAGGCTGGCGCAAGGCTATCCGGTGCTTGTTGCTGTCGATGCGGCTGGCGTGATTGCGGGATACGGTTCCTATGGGTCTTTCCGGGCCTACGAGGGATATGCGCGGACTGTCGAGCATTCGGTGTATGTGGCACCTAACTATCAGCGCCGGGGCATTGGCCGACTGCTTCTGCGCGCGCTGGTCGAGCGTGCAAAGGCGGCAGATTTTCATGTGATGGTGGCCGGGATTACGGCGGACAACGCGGCGTCCGTCGCCATGCATCGCGAACTTGGTTTCCGGAACTGTGGCACACCGCCTCAGGTTGGACGCAAGCATGGGCGATGGCTTGATCTGCTGTTCATGACGCTCTGCCTTGACGATATTCATACTGTGGAAAAGGACTTTTCATGACCCTGTCCTCCATCCCGCTCAACGAGCGCCCTGCCCTCGTCCGCAAAGCCTGCAAGACACTGGGCGCTGACGGTTTCATCATCCCGCGCGGTGACGAATATCTGGGCGAATATGTTGCCCCCTGTGCCGAGCGTCTGGCCTGGCTGACGGGTTTTACGGGAAGTGCAGGACTTGCGGCGATTCTGCCGGAAACAGCCGCCGTGTTCTCCGACGGGCGTTATACGGTGCAGATGGAAGAGCAGGTTCCCCATGACCTGTGGGAGCGTCGCCATGTCGCGCTGGAACCGCTTTCCGACTGGCTGGCGGAACACGCGAAGGGGCTGAAAATCGGCTATGATCCGCGTCTGGTCAGCCGGTCCATGCTGGCCTCGTGGCAGACGGCTGGCGTGGAGCTTGTCCCGCTGCCGCGCAATCCTATTGATCAGGCCTGGACGGATCGTCCTGCGGCTCCAGCCGGCCCGGTCGTGCCGCAGCCGCTTGAATTCTCGGGCGAAAGCAGTGCGGACAAGCGCCGGCGTCTGGGACAGGCGCTGCAGGCAGCCGGACAGGATGCGGCGGTGATTGCGGATTGCACGTCCCTTGCCTGGCTGCTGAATATCCGGGGGAGTGATGTGCCTCTTACGCCGGTGGCGCATGGTTATGCGATTCTGCATGCAAATGGCTCGGCAGAGTGGTTCGTTTCCTCGGATCGTCTGACAGATGGCGTGACGGAGGTCTGTGGTGATGGCGTCACGGTCCATGCTCCTTCGGAACTGGCAGCCCGTCTGACGGCGCTCAGGGGCCGGACAGTGCGTGTGGATCCGGTGACAACGGCTGTGTGGTTCGACACGACGCTTGCGGCGGCTGGTGCAACGGTCGTGGATGGAACCGATCCCTGCACGCTTCCAAAGGCCATCAAAAACGGGACCGAGCAGGAAGGTTCGCGGAAGGCTCATGCCCTTGATGGCGTGGCCATGGCCCGCTTCCTGTATTCACTAAAAGTCTCGGGAATCGGGCAGCACGAGACGGATCTTGTGACCCGGCTGGATGGTTTTCGTGCCCGTTCCGGCGATTATCGGGAACAGAGCTTTGATGCCATTTCTGCCGTTGGGCCAAATGGTGCTTTCCCGCATTACAGGGCGCAGGTGGGCAAGGATCGCGTTCTGGAAACGGGCAGCGTCTACCTGATCGACAGTGGCGGACAGTATCCGTTTGGCACGACTGACATCACGCGGACGCTCTGGGTGGGGGATCAGGAGCCGCCGGCTCATATCCGCGAGGCGTTCACGCGGGTTCTGAAGGGTAATATCGCCCTCTCCCGCATCCGCTTCCCGCCCGGCACGACCGGTCATCGTCTGGACGTGCTCGCGCGTGCGGCGTTGTGGCAGGTCGGCATGGACTACGATCATGGCACTGGACATGGGATCGGGAGCTATCTGTCGGTCCATGAAGGTCCGCAGAATATCTCGCCTGCTCCCCGTCCGGTTGCGCTTGAAGCTGGCATGATTGTTTCCAACGAACCTGGCTATTATGAGCCCGGACAGTATGGAATCCGGATCGAGAACCTGATGCTGGTGCGGCCGTCTTCTTTCAAGGGAAGCAAGGGGACGTTCCTTGAGTTCGAGATCCTCAGCTATACGCCGATCGACCATCGCCTCATCGACGTCTCGCTGCTCAATGATGCCGAGCTGAACTGGCTGAATGCATATCACGCCGAGGTTCAGGCGCGGGTCTCACCGCAGGTCGAGCCAGAGCTTGCAAACTGGCTGGTGGAAGTCTGCAAACCGCTCGTGCGATAAAGTTGCACGCATAACCTAATTTTTACCTTTCCCGATCATATACAGGACGATGATCGGGAAAGTTCTCTTCTCTGCTGCTGTCACGACGCTTTCGGGCATGCCTACGGCGTTCGCCTATGATGCGTCTTCGGTCTGTCGTGTGGCGGCACAGGCTGCGGAGCAGCAGGCCGGGATTCCGGCGCGTCTGCTTGACGCCATCAGCCGTGTGGAAAGTGGGCGCCGCGATCCCAATGGATCGGCGAATGTCGCTTGGCCCTGGACTGTCAATGCGGCTGGGAAAGGCTATTTTTACGAAAGCAAGGACGAAGCCATTGCGGCCGTGCGGGATTTTCAGGCGCGCGGAATCGTTTCGATTGATGTGGGTTGCATGCAGATCAACCTTCATCATCACCCGGACGCCTTCTTCTCGCTGGACGATGCCTTTGATCCGTTCAGCAATGCCCGTTATGGCGCCCGTTTCCTGTCCGGACTGCACAATCAGCTTCAGGGCTGGCCTGCTGCGACGGCGGCCTATCATTCCCTGACCCCTGCTCTGGGCGCCGAATATGCCCGGCATGTGCTGGCGATCTGGAACGGTCAGCCGGACAGCTACCGGCCGCCAGACTTTCTGCCGCAGGTCGTGATGACGGCAAACGGTCTGCAGGCCATGCTTCCAGAATCCAGACCGCCTTCCTATTTTGCTGCTGGCAGACAGTCCGGATTTTCTCCGCCCTCTGCGCCGCGTACGGGCAATCTACCATCCGTTCACATGGTGTCTTACGCACCGCCGCCTCGCATCATCCATCACCCGATCAGTGCAGCAGGTGGGGGTATGCCGCAGCAGATGGGTCGTAGTCTGGCGTCCTATCGGGCTATGCCGGTCCGGCTGGCCTGGCGTCAGCGCTAATCAGTATCCGGACCAGCCACTTCCCGCTCCGGCATAAGCTCCGCGAGGAGACGCATGATGCCGAGAAATGGGCGCGCTGCCGTCATTGGATGTTCGGGCGCATGCGGCAATTCCAAGAAGCAGGGCCAGAGCCACTATCCGAAAATTCATATCAAACCTGCCTTTACACTTTGAAACCGGCGCTTGCGGCAACCCGTACCATTCTGGTTCGTTTTCGAGCTTCATGACCGGAGAAATATCATGAAGTTCCTGTTCTGCCTGATCCTGGGCGCCATGACCGCCCGCGTGTGGTTTCGCGTTCTGGCCAATACCTATTCACGCCCTTCGCTTATTGGAAGCCGCAGTGCGTGAGTGCCTAACATCAAGTCAGAACAGGTCTGACCTGTCAGGGCTGGAGGCGTCGAGCCAGCCCTGGAGCATGTAGGCTGCGGCCATCTTGTCCACAACTTCGGCGCGACGTCCTCGCGTCATGTCGGCATCCTTGATCAGGAAACGGTTGACGGCGCTTGATGACAAACGCTCGTCCCACAGACCTGCGGGAATCCCGAGCTTTTCCGACAGGGCCTGTGTCCAGTCCGATGCGGCGCGTGCCGCCGGCCCAAAAGATCCATCCAGAGACAAAGGTAATCCGACGACCAGAGCGCCGATATCCTGTGCGCGGACGATCTTGGCCAGTTCCTGCGCATTTTCGCCCAGTTTCCGGCGTTTGAGGCCGATCAGGGGGGATGCCAGCATGAGCGAGACATCCGTCAGGGCGACGCCGATGGTCTTCGATCCGGGGTCGAGACCGAGGACGCGCTGACCGGACTGAAGAAGATTACGGAGATCATGTGGATTGAACAGGGGCATAGCACGGCGTTATGATCCCCCTGACGGCTGAAAAGCCACCATAAAATTTCCTCTTGTTCAGGAATATTCATGTCGCTCGACGCGAAAACGGTTACGCGCATCGCCAGACTGGCGAGGATTGGTCTCCAGCCCGGAGAGGTTGAAACTCTCGGGAAGGACATGGGCTCCATCATTGATTGGGTGGAGCAGCTCAAGGAAGTGGACGTCACGGGCGTCGACCCCATGATCGGCACGGGTCTCGCAAAGCCCCGCCTGCGCGAAGACCGCGTTACGGATGGCAACTGCCGTGACAAGGTTCTTTCCAACGCTCCCGAGCGGGAAGGCCCGTTCTATACAGTTCCGAAGGTGGTCGAATAATGTCCGGCATTCACGATTTTACGCTGGCTTCGGCCCGGGACGCGCTCAAGGCGCGCAAAATTTCTGCAGTCGAACTGACGAACGCCCATATTGACGCGATCGAGCGTCTGGACGGACAGCTCAATAGCTTCATTACCCGCACACCCGATCAGGCTCGCAAGGCTGCCAAGGCTTCCGACGAGGCTCTGGCGAAGGGTGAAGGCGGCAGCCTTTGCGGTATTCCGCTTGGCATCAAGGATCTGTTCTGCACGAATGGTGTCCGCACCACAGCTGCCAGCAAGATCCTCGGCAATTTCGTGCCACCTTACGAAAGCACGGTAACGGCCAATCTGCTCAAGGATGGCGCGGTCTTTCTGGGTAAGCTGAACCTTGACGAATTCGCCATGGGGTCTGCGAACCTGACTTCTGCGTTCGGGCCGGTGGAAAATCCCTGGAAGCGCAAAGACTCTGACGCGAAGCTGGTTCCGGGTGGCTCTTCTGGCGGTTCCGCGGCTGCTGTAGCGGCCGGGCTTGTTCTGGGTGCCACGGGTACGGATACGGGTGGCTCCATCCGTCAGCCGGCGGCCTTCACGGGTATTGCCGGGATCAAGCCGACTTATGGTCGCTGCTCACGTTTTGGAACGATCGCCTTCGCAAGCTCGCTGGATCAGGCCGGTCCAATGGCGCGTAATCTTCAGGACTGCGCCATTCTGCTTGAGTCGATGGCAGGGTTCGATCCGCGCGATTCAACGAGCGTTGATACCCCTGTTCCGCATTATGAAGCGGCGCTCAAGCGCGGTGTGAAGGGTCTGCGCGTTGGTATTCCCAAGGAATATCACGTTGAAGGCATGCCGGCTGAGATCGAGGCACTCTGGCAGCAGGGCATGACCTGGCTGCGCGATGCTGGTGCGGAAATCGTCGAGGTTTCTCTGCCGCATACGAAGTACGGTTTGCCGACCTATTATATTGCGGCTCTGGCCGAGGCGTCGTCCAACCTTGCCCGTTACGATGGTGTCCGGTTCGGTGAGCGCGTCAGTGCCCCGACGCTGGATGGTCTGTATGAAGCCAGTCGTGCCGCCGGCTTCGGGGACGAGGTTAAGCGCCGCATCCTGATCGGGACGCATGTGCTGTCGTCGGGCTATTACGACGCCTATTACCTGCGCGCGCAGAAGGTTCGGACGCTGATTCAGCAGGACTTCCTCAAGGCGTTTGAGAATGTCGATGTGCTTCTGACGCCGACGGCTCCTTCCAGTGCTTTTGCGCAGGACGAAAAGCCGAGCGATCCGGTGCAGATGTATCTCAATGACGTCTTCACGGTTCCTGCCAGTATGGCGGGTGTCCCTGCCCTGTCCGTCCCGGCTGGTCTGGATGCGCGTGGCGTGCCGCTTGGCTTGCAGCTTATCGGTAAGTTCTTCGATGAAGAGACGCTGATTGCGGCTGGTCATGCCATTGAGCAGGCTGCGGCATTCCATCACAGACCCACCATTCATGCAGGAGTGTCGGCATGAGCTATCGTATCACCGGCAGCACCGGCGAATGGGAAATCGTTGTCGGTCTTGAAGTGCATGCCCAGGTCGTCAGTGAGGCCAAGCTTTTCTCCGGCGCTTCAGCGGAATATGGCGGCGAGCCGAATACGCATGTCAGTCTCGTCGATGCTGGTTTTCCAGGCATGCTTCCGGTTCTGAACCGGGAATGCGTGGCGCAGGCCGTCCGGACAGGTCTGGGGCTTGAAGCCGAGATCAATCTGTTCAGCCGCTTCGATCGCAAGAACTACTTCTATGCCGATCTGCCCACCGGATATCAGATCAGCCAGTTCGCCCATCCGATCATCGGCAAGGGCAAGGTTCTGGTTGATCTGGCAGATGGCAGCACGCGCGAAATCGGTGTGACGCGTCTGCATCTGGAACAGGATGCGGGTAAGTCGATCCATGATCAGGATCCGACGCGCTCCTTCATTGATTTGAACCGAGCCGGTGTTGCTCTGATGGAAATCGTCAGTGAACCGGATATCCGTTCGCCTGAGGAAGCTGGTGCCTATCTGCGCAAGCTGCGCCAGATCCTGCGTTATATCGGCACCTGCGATGGCAACATGGAAGAAGGTTCCATGCGTGCCGATGTGAACGTGTCGGTCCGCAAGCCGGGTGAGACCGAGTATCGCACGCGTTGCGAGATCAAGAACGTCAACTCCATCCGTTTCGTGATGATGGCGATCGAGGTCGAGGCACAGCGTCAGATCGAGGTCTGGGAAGCTGGTGGAACCGTCGATCAGGAAACGCGCCTGTTCGACCATGTGCGTGGCGAAACCCGCTCCCTGCGGAGCAAGGAAGATGCGCATGACTATCGCTACTTCCCCGATCCGGACCTGCTGCCGCTGGTGATCGAGCAGGCTTGGGTTGATGAACTCAAGGCGGCTCTGCCGGAACTGCCGGAAGCCAAGCGCGCCCGTCTGGAGCAGGAATACGGCGTCAGCCGTTATGAGTCTTCCGTGCTTTGCGTGGAACAGGCGATCGCGGATTTCTATGAGACTGTGGCGCGTGGTGCGGATGCCCGTCTGGCAGCCAACTGGATGCTGGGAGACTTTTTCGCAGCGCTGAACCGCACGGGGCGTTCGATCGAGAACAGCCCGGTCAGTGCGGAAGGTCTGCGGGAACTGCTGGGTCTGATTTCCAATTCCACGATCAATGGCAAGATCGCCAAGGAAGTTCTCGAAGATATGGTCGAGACGGGTGATTCCGCCTCTGCCATCGTCGAGCGCAAGGGCCTGCGTCAGGTGACTGATACGGGAGCGATTGAAAGCGCCATCCGTGAAATCCTGGCCGCAAACAGCGATAAGGTCGAGGAATACAAGGGCGGCAAGGACAAGCTTTTCGGCTTCTTTGTCGGTCAGACGATGAAGGCCATGAAGGGCAAAGGTAACCCTGCCCTCGTCAACGAAACCCTGAAGAAACTTCTTTCAGAGTAAGACAAAAAAAATGTTCTTGGGGGTTTGACCACAGCGCGGTTACCCCCTAAGAACACTCCTGCATACGCCGTGCGAACCGCGTAAAAGAGCGGAGGGGTGGCCGAGAGGCTGAAGGCGGCGGATTGCTAATCCGTTATACGATGCAAGTCGTATCGTGGGTTCGAATCCCATCCCCTCCGCCAGCGCGATCCAAGAAAATCTAAATTTCCTATTTGAAATCGAAGATCTTTGTTTCAAGGCGCTCAACCTGCGTTCTGAAACAGACGCATCCGAGACTTCATTGTCGTTTGCATTCATGGGGTAATTTTGTTGGCCTTTGGTAATGCCGTTGCCTGCTTCTGCTGATAATGCTACCGAGCAGCGCCGCGGCTTGCAAAAGGATAGATAAGTGAAGCGCCAGTATTTTCCACTTATTGATCTGTTACGTGCTTTTGCTGCGCTTAGCGTTGTCGTTTATCACGTTATTAATCATTTTAACTGGAATGATTTCCCGACCAGTGGACCATTGTGCTGGTTCCGGATTGGATGGATGGGGGTCGACCTTTTCTTTGTGATTTCCGGTTTTGTCATTGCTCTGACAACAATGCGGACATATGATAGAAGTCCAAGCTATTCCCAGTTCTGCAAAACGTTCCTGACCCATCGCTTCGCCCGTATCATTCCACTTTATTACCTGACCTGCTTTTTATCCATAACTGGTTTATTACAGACCAAGGTGCGATCAATGGTGTGAACTGGTCGTTGGGCGCTGAGATGCAGTTTTATCTTCTGATGATGCTGGTCGCGCCTTGGCTTGCAAAAGTACCCTGTTGGCTGATCGCGCTTTTGACGGTTGCGATTTCCTGGTGCTGGCGCGCTGTGGTTTTTCATTTTGCTACGGCACATGGTGCGCCAGACGTCTATCATGAATTTGTTTATGCGACGCAGATGCCGGCCATGTTGGATGAATTCGGCTTTGGTATTCTTGCTGCCCGTTTCGTGACGAGTGATCTGGGTGGGCGCATCATGGACAACAGGTTTTTCTCCAGCCTCTTCTTGCCCGCAGTCGCAGTCGGGTTAGTTCTGCTCGCAAAATTTGTGTTCTGGCGGCAGGCAGATTACTGGCAGTCTGCTCCGATGGTTATTTGTTTCCGTACCCTGCTGGCTACGGCATGTGTCGCTGTCATTCTGCTGGTCTGCAGCATTGGTCGGAGTGACGCATTTTGCAAGTTTATGCGCCCGCTTACCTATATTGGCACGATTTCATACGGGATTTACCTTTGGCATCTTTCAGTCATTCTGCCGCTGCATAATCTTGACTGGATGACGGGTCCACGGTGTGTCTGGATCGTGCTGATAGCGTCCATGATTCTTGCCGCTCTCTCATGGCACTTTTTCGAGCGCCCAATTTATCAGCGTTTCGCGCGAAAGCCTGCACCTGACAAGCCAGCTGTATCTTCTAAAGGGTAATGTCCCGCTGGTATGGACCTGTAGGGCGAAGGCTTTAATGCAGGCAATCTTACGACTTATACAGTCCGTAAGGCTTTTGTCCCTAACGCCAAGCGTGTAGAGGCTATGCCCCATGTCAGGACATTCCATCCCAGTTTATCTGGCGGGGGATCTGGTTTTCCGTCCGGAAGCCCTCTCCCTTTTCGTGCGGCTGAAGTCGATCTGTGCAGAATACGGTCTTGAGGGCGTGGCGCCTTTTGATGGCCAGGCCGAGGCGCGTCTTCTCCCTCCGGGCCGGGAAACCATCCTTGCTTTCGTGCGCGCTGATCGGGATCTGATGGATCAGTGTGCGGCCGGATTGTTCTGTATTGATCCATTTCGTCGTTCGCCTGAAATGGATCCGGGAACGGCGGTTGAGATCGGTTACATGATGGGGCTGGGCAAGCCAATGGAAGCCTATACCGTTGATGGCCGGCTTTATTCCGAAAAGGTTGAGGCGTACTGGCGCGAGGCCTGGCATGAAACTTTGCAGGAACGGCCGGAGAGTGACGCACCGTCTTCAGGCAGTCTGGAAGATCCGGACAAAATGCTGGTTCATTCCGAGGGGCTGCTTCAGAATGGCATGGTTGAAGGCTTTGTCGGCATGACTGGCGGCAGCGTCTCCATTGACCCGGATTTTTTCCAGGCCTTTCGGAGAGCTGCCGAGCGTCTTTCGGGACGACTTCGCAAAAAAAACTGACGTTTCTGGCGTCAGTTTTTTGCGTAAAGGCCCTGCCGACAGCGGGGGGCCAAGCCACAGACATTGCAGACAACGGTCATTGAGGGATCGTCGTTGAATGCACAGGATGCCGGACGTTCCATGGCATAGCCCTGTGGCGGGGGCTCAGTCTGGAATGCAGTAACGATCCGCGTCATCCAGCTCTGGAGTTGTTGTGGAAGTTCGTCATCGTGATGAGACCAGCGCAGGATATCATCGGTTGTACGCCCAATCTGTTGCGCAAGCTGGTCGGGAGACCATTGGGTCACTTGCAGAAAATCAGTCAACGTCACGCCAGGCACGTTACAGCCTTCCGAAAGTGTAAAACAGAAGTCTCCTCTAACGAGCTTCTGTTTTATCGTCAATAAATCATTAAAGTGACGTTGATAAAATAAAGTAACAATGTTTTCAAATGGCAAACATTGCGACATGGAGCTTTGATGTATTTCAGACAGTAACAACTGTATTGTTTGTATGATGCTTAGTCTTGGGCAGTAGTAGATTTAGAAACAGCTTTGCGTTTCAAAAAGCGGCGCAAGCCGTTTTTTCCAATTTTTTCGAGGATCGGAGTACTGAGCCGCAGAAGCCAGGGCATCATCAGGCAGGCATGTCCAAAAATCCCGTCTATTTTTGGTAGGAAAACCTCACGCCCCGCCCCTTTACTGATCTGGACGATCGTTCTGGCAACATTACGGGCAGACAGGGGCTGACTTACGAAATTCAGGACAGATCCACCATCCTGTGTCTCCTGCTGCAGCATCTGTGTGTCGACCGCTGCAAGAAAGATGGAGGAAATCCGTAGTATTCCGGGCTTGAACTCCAGTGCGAGCGATCGGGCAAAGCCTCTGAGGCCGAACTTTGTGGCACTGTAAACCGCACTTCCCTGCAGCGGCATAACGCCGGCAATGGAATTGACGAAAATAATATGACCGTTGGAAGATAGCGCAGAGAGCAACTGACTGGTCATGAGAATGGGCGACGTCAGATTGATTGTCATCTGTGCGTCGAGACTAAAAGACGTGATGTCCTTGGTCAGCTCAGGCTGGATTTTCCCGGCACAGTGAATCAGAAGCCCTATAGGTTTGTTTCGACGCAGGATTTCGGCGCTGATCGACTGAAGACTTTCAGGCTTTGCCAGATCACAGAAAACAGCTTCAAAGCGCCCGTTGCTTCCGGAAAACTGTTCCCTTGCTCTCTCAGGCTGGCGTGTCAGAAGGATGACCTCCCATCCCTGCTCCAGAAGAAGGGCGGCAATTTCACATCCAATGCCACCTGTTCCACCTGTCATGACGGCGAGTGACGATGACATTGCGCTCTTTTTGGCGGAAAAAAGACTCATGTATTACGCAGACCGGTCTGAACTGATGGCATCGTGAAGTGCATGGTCGACTTTCTCAAGAGAATGGCTGCATCTTCATAACGCCACCGCTTTGTATATCCTATGTTTTTGATCTCCATATCCGAAAGTATCAGTGCCACGTCATTACGGCTGACCGGGTTCAGGAGTGTTCCCCGATCAGATTATGTCTATCCCGTGGATCATTTACGACATTGGGAATGGTGGCTGGCCATTGGAGGCAGTAACTCCACCATCTACCGGCATGATAAGACCTGTAATGTAGGCGGCGTCATCACTGGCAAGGAAGGTGATGGCCGCAGCCATGTCATCAGGTTCTCCCAAACGCTGTAGTGGGACGCGTGCCTGAACGCTGGTAACGAACTCCTTGTTCTCAAGTGCATCAGCAGTCATGGCTGAACGCGTGACCGAGGGGCAGATCGCATTGACGCGGACCCCATCCTTGCCGTGATCCATGGCCATGGCCCGGGTCAGGTTTACGACACCACCCTTAGCGACGTCATAATAGGCCGTATTCCAGTCTCCTCTCATCCCTGAGACAGATGCTGTGTTGACGATATTCCCTTTGGTCTCAATCAGCAGAGGCAGGAAAGTGCGACTGACATTAAGTGGGCCGGTCAGCGTCGTGGCGCAGACAGTGCCCCATGTTGCCAGATCACAGTCCAGCACTGTGCCCATGGCAGTCACGCCAGCATTGTTAACAAGGATATCCAACGTCCCGAACTGCGTTTTAACAAAAGCATACAGGGCCTGGACCTGCTCAGGAGATGAGATGTCCGTCAGGGACGCAAAAGCCTGCTGTGAGTCCAATGTCTTCATGACGTCGTCGAGTTTTTGTTTGTCCCGATCAACGAGGATGACCTCCGCGCCCTCTGCCAGAAAACGAAGCGCAGTTGCACGTCCGATTCCGGAAGCAGCGCCTGTTACCAGAACTTTTCGACCCTTAAATCGTGATAAACCCTGAAGAGGCATGAATAGGATTCCTTTATGTCTAGAGACATAAAGTCCAATTCAAAAGAATGGTTGCTGACAGAAATCTAGGGGATGAATTTCACTCAAAAAATTTTGATTTATTTTTCCAGAATAATTCACTTCTAAATTTTAGACTCACCATGCGGCAATGACATTTTCATAAAAATTTTAGGATATTTGAGTGTGATCATGAATCACACTCAAATATTTCTTATAAATCTTTGATATATTTAGCCATGAGGGCGAAAAACGACCTTGGTGCAGCGGTCGGTCTTGTCCCGGAATTTTTCATACAGCGCTGGCCCGTCCTCCAGATTGGAAGACCGATGGCTGATGACAAAGGACGGATCAATTTCCCCTTTCTGGATACGTTCCAGCAAAGGCTTGAGATATTTCTGTGTGTTTGTCTGGCCTGTCCGCAAAGTCAGACCCTTGTTCATGAGAATACCGATCATGACTGGCCCGAGGGCTCCGGCATACACGCCTGGCATGGAAAGAATTCCGCCCGGGCGGCATCCGAGAATAGCCTGATTGAGGGCGAATGGCCTTTCCAGCGTCGTGGCGGAGAGCAGTGCTGACCCGACTTTCTGCATCATGGTATCTGCGCCATGTGCTTCCATACCGACAGCTTCGATGACAGCATCAGGTCCGAGACCGTCTGTCATTTCGACAAGAGCTTCCTGAATGTTCTGGGTCCGAAAATCTATGGTTTCGGCACCTGCAGCCCGTGCCATGGCCAGCCTCTCCGGAACCTCGTCGATGGCAATGACGCGCTTTGCACCAAGAAGAAAGCACGAACGTATTGCCATTTGCCCAACCGGCCCACATCCCCAGACTGCAATGGTCTTTTCGGCTTCCGGAGTGATCTCGCAGTTTTCTGCGGCCTGATAACCAGTGGGAAAAATATCGGACAGGAAAAGGACCTGCTCGTCTTCAAGGCCTTCGGGGACAATGATGGGCCCGACATCCGCGTAGGGAACACGCAGATATTCAGCCTGGCCGCCTGAAAAGCCGCCAGTGATATGTGAATATCCGAACAGGCCGGCAAGAGGATAGCCGAATGTTTCGGCCTGCTGACGCCCGTTAGGATTTGTGCGCTCGCAACAACTCCAGTTGCCCCATTTGCATTGTCTGCATTCACCGCAGGAAATCGTGAACGGAACGACGATACGGTCGCCGACCGAGAGGCGTTTATTGTCTTTTCCAACCTCGACGACCTCTCCCATTGTTTCATGCCCGAGAATGTCTCCACATTTCATGGTCGGCATGAGACCGTCCATCAGGTGCAGGTCAGAGCCACAGATGGCGCAGGCCGTTACCTTGATGATGACGTCACGGCCCTCGATAATTTCGGGGTCAGGAACGCTTTCACAGGTAATCTTGCCCTTTTTCTGCCAGGTCAAAGCTTTCATGAGAGGTCGTCCTGTTCTTGAGAGATACAGGAGAGACGCCCGGTAAGGTTGATAGTTTGGAGGGTTCCTCCCAACAAAACTTGATGCAGGTCTCGGAGTTGTGAGTGAACGATTTCTCCAATGTTACGAATGCTTCTCCTCTCAATTACAGATTTCGATCCAGTATTCCGACGTATCTTCCCGCAAATGTCATCGGAGACGTCATGCAACTCCCCTGCCTTGCGCGGTCTATCCCTTCAGCCGAGGGAGAAGTGTCATGACAAATCGTTGGATTATTTTGCTCGTAGCCGTGGCGATTGCGGCAACTCTGATGATGATGCTGTTGGTGAGGCGCCCGGACCCTGTTACTCCTGCGACAAATCATACGGAGCATGCAGCACCGCAGGCGATGCTCTGGACGAATGACCGCAATAAACGGGTCTGAAACGGCATATTGAGGTTTCAACAAAAACCCGGCCTGTGCCGGGTTTTCTGTATCACCGCGTCAGATTGGGCGGCTCCTGCATGGGAGGAGGGTTTTCTCCGGGCGGCGGATAGGGATTGGGCAACTCGCTAGCATGGATCACGGTCATGGTCGGCTCCCATCGAGGTTGTGAAATATTGTAAAGACCAGCCCTCATCCGGGTTCCCGAGAAAAGATATCGGGTTGAGCCATATGTTGCGCTGCGTCGCTGCGTAGTCGCCCGAAAATGAGCCCAAGGTCAGGCGCCTGATCGATGCAGCCGCTCCTCACCTGAAGCCGCTGCTGACGTTCCTGGTCGGAACAGGCGTCAGGATGTCCGAAGCGTTGGACCTTGAATGGAAGGACGTGGATCTCCGTGGGAAACAGGCAGTCGTCTGGCAGAAGCAAGGAAATGAACGCAGACTGGATCTTGTGCCGGTAGTGATGGAAGCGCTCGAAGCCCTGCCCCACCGCCACGGCCATGTTTTCCGGCCAGTCCAGATCCGTAGGCGATTCAAAGGTGCCGATCCGGAAAGGATCACTGGCGACCGCTACCATAACAACGGCCGAACTAGCGGCGGTCAGATCAAATCAGGCTGGGCGGCCGCATGTCGCAAAGCCAAGCTGCCGGCAAATTCCGTGTCTGGATCCCCAAAGGCGAAACCACAGAACGCCGCGTATTCGTCCCAGACATCACGCCACACGATCTCCGCCATACTTGGGCCACCTGGCACTACTGCCTACACAAAGACCTCCTCCGCCTGAAAGACGAAGGAGATTGGAGCACGATCAATATAGTGGCGCGGTATACGAAGAAGGTGTATCTAAATAAAAAGGCAATATAATATTATTGAATAAGCAAGTTAGTATAAGATTATTTACTATTTTTCTTTGATTTTCCTGCCATAGAAGATACTCTGATCGAGAAAACTTCAGTTAATATATTATCAATATCATTTATATTATTGGTAGATACTATTCCACCAAAATCTTCCCCAAAATCAAAAGTATATTTGGCTTCTTTATCTTCGTAAAAATCAAATAATCTTCCTGCGCGCTCTTTTTTAAAGAAAACAACAAATTTTCCCTTATAGTCCCTATAATCAATACCATCTATCGAATCATATAGCTCGTCCGATTTGCATAAATATGCAAGCCTGCGTTTTGTATGCTCGTATACGGATAGCTCTAATTCAGTTGTGATGATGCCATTGTCCAGTTTTGCTTCAGGTTCTATCTTTTGGTTATCGAGAAGCGGTATGGGCTTCTCGACTTCTTTTTCTTTAGATGGAAGATCAAGTCTTTTAAGTATACGGTTATTAATAAATTCACCAAATGCGCTTTGGGTTAAAGAGATATATTCAGTCATTGCCTTAGCTCTGACATGGCTCATTCCAATGTTTTGCAATAGCAATCTTACGAAAGGCTCGCTTGGTGTAGTAGATAGCTCTTCTATTTGTTGAACCAGATTCTGGAAAACTAATTTTCTTTTTGCTTCTGCTCCGATATTTTCGGGATCAAAGCTATCTTTATGAAGGCTATTCAGTCCCCCTATGACAGAATCTTCGATTTTCCCTTTGGAAATTTCGTTTAAATCGAAAGTCAGAAATGCGTTTGCATCCATCATATTGGGTTCATCTGAATCAGCATAGAATTCGTAAACGAGGCCGTCAGTGATTACTCCCATCTTAACCGTGGGAGCAGCATTGAAATAAGACCGAAGTTGTCCGCGATCATCTTTTAAGGCCGCTCCTCGCGTCTTGCATTCAATTGCTATAACTGGATTTCCAGACTTCATTATTGCAAAATCGACGCGATTTTTATACTTATCAGAAAAATCTGCATTATGTTCAGGACACACTTCGTCAGGGTTCATGATATCGTAACCCAAAAAGCTTAGTAGTGGCAGAACAAGAAACATTTTTGTTCCTTCTTCATTCGTGCATCTAGGAGCTATTCCGACCATACGGCTAGCAAATGACTTAAATTTCTGCCGGAAATCGTCTGACATGATTAATTCCATAAAAGTTATATGTTTATTTTAGGAACGGTAGCACAGTCAGAATTTTCGACAATTCGATATTGTTATTCTTTGTCACTAATCGCAAAAAAGCTGTTCATTAGGAGAGTTTCATTTCCAATACGAGAAACCCTTTTATATTGGGTATAGATTCGGGATGTGTCCGGAATTTGACCTCTTTTTCCTGAGGGAAGTCGATCCGAAATGGGCAAAAATCCTCTCTAGAAAATACAATGAGAGGTAGTAAATATAAATTTTCAGAGATTTAGGATGGTGGGCGCGACAGGGATTGAACCTGTGACCCCTGCCGTGTGAAGGCAGTGCTCTACCGCTGAGCTACGCGCCCATCCGCTGGACCGGCTTCTAGCAAGGGGATGTTGGGCTGACAAGACCTTTTCTTGGGAAGCCGCAGGTCTGTTGCGACTTCCCCTGGTGAAGCGTTCAGAAGCCGAACATGTGATCCAGCGAGAAAGCGCCTTTCCCATTTTCAAGCCCGTGATAACCGAACAGACGGCAGGTCAGGTCACGGATGAGAATGTAGCCGCCCTCCCCTGCATGATCGATCTGGGCGGCTTCGAACAGTTCATGGGGGCGCACCATGAAGGAGCCGTTGGGGGCGATCCGGATGGTTGTCTGTGCAAGGAGTGCTCCGTTTGCACCATGCAGCAGGAGGACCGTCTCGGATGCTTCCGTTCCTTCGACGGAGGCCGGGTGGATCAGGCAGCAGAAGCTGCGCAGTGTGTCATTATCCGTCTTCTGGCCCAGTTTCAGGAACAGGCGCGTGGTCAGGCCCGGCGGGGGACCGGAATAGGACTGCGGCTCCGAGCGCCAAGTCATCAGCGTGTTGAAGATATGGGCGCCGAAGCTGGTTTCAGCGGCGTGGTCGCTTTCCCGGTTCCGATAGCGCATCAGGGCATGGAGCCAGCCATCGGCTTCGCCACCATCGCGAAAATCGTAAACCAGATCCGCATGACCCGGTCGATCCGTCAGGGTATGCAGGGCGACTGCGGTGTCATGGTTGCGCGGCAGATTGCCCAAGAAGTGAGACCCGATTTTTTCGCCTGCCTCGTCAAACAGGTCCAGCCGCACGGGAAGAGACTGGAGTGCTTCGGACATGGGATTGGGCTGGAGGAACGTCTCAAAATGGCTGGGGTCGAGGATCGGGAATGGCAGCAGGAAGCCACGGCCCAGCGACGGTGGGAACTGACGGATGGCGGGGTCAGGTCGCAGATTGTCCCGCTCCACGTTCAGATGGGCGATGCGGGTGCGACCGCGCTGGGTGATTTCATAGCGTGGGCGGACAAGATGCCGACCGGAGCGCATTTCAAGCTGTGCTGGCCAGTGCAAACCGGGGAAAAGCGCACCGACATCAACGGCGACAGTTTCGAACGATCCGACCGGTCGGTCGAGCGGATGCGGCGTGTCTTCACCCATGCGGTTGAAGGTAATGCCGCCAGCCGGGATCGTCGTTGCATGGCTGTTCTGTACCCAGACGGTCAGCGTCTCGTCCTGCTCGGGAGCCGGAAGTGTTGCGTATCGCACGGAGGGCCAGGCATTGGCGTCATGCGTGACGGACAGGCTCGGATCACCATTTTTGCCCCAGCTGTCGAGAGCATATTTGACGACGTCATGGCCGCGCGCACCCAGAACATGGATGAAAAGCTGTCCCGTGAACTCCGGCAGATCAAACCTGTGTCGCACCTCGGCGCTGTCGATCGTGATCCCGGCGCCAGCTTCCGTGACAGGCTGTTCCCATTGGGCCAGCACCTTACCCGCCCCATCGTAGAGCCGCATCCAGTAGCGCAGGTTCTCGGCGGCATAGTTTGACCAGTAATTGGCAGTCACAATCCGGCAGGAAAACTGTGTCGTCTCGCGGAAGAAGGCGAAATTGGTCGCGAAGTTCAGCTTGTCCAGATAGGGGCGCCCCTTGACCAGCATGTCACCCGGCAGGCGCGCCGGAGCAAGGGTGTAAAGGTCCCGGCCATTCATCAGGCCCTTCAGGCGCGTCCGCATCTTCGCATCTTCGAAAGACAGGGCAAGAATGGCATCGGCTTCTGTTGCAGGAAGATCGACAAGGGCGCGCAGTGTTCCGCCGAAGCCGTCCGGCTTGCCGACCTGCTCGGTGTCATGGACATAGACGCAGGTGGGTTTCAGCCCCGGATACAGTGCGGCCAGTGTGCGGGCAGCATCATCGGGGTCGTAGAGGGCGATCGTCCGCCCGGCGAATTCGGCTTCTATCCGGACAAGGGCTTCCGCAGCCAGCGGATGCGCCAGCGCCTTGTAGAGAACATTGCCACCCTGCGGACCAAAGGTGCGGATATCGAGCATACAGGGGCCCTTTCAGAGCTTCAGACGTCGGCGCATTTCTCTCGCCACGAGGGGGGTATCGTCAAGCGGGGCGGTTTCCCAAGGGGGCTGGTCCGGATCGAACCACTTCACACGCCCTGCGCTTTCCAGTGTTTTAACGAAACGGGAGATGCGACTGGAGCGCCCGGGCAGCGGAAGGATCATCACGGATGCGGATGTTGCCGCCGCTTCGGAAATCATCGAGACACTATCGGTCGTGACGGCAATCATATCCGCGCAGGCCAGCATGCCCATATAGGGATTGTCGTCGCCACTTCCTGTCAGGACAGCGATCCCGTGAGGCTCCAGTCGCTCGCGAAAAATGGCGACAGCTTCCGGGTCCGTGCGGCGGGATGGCGTGAGGACTGCCTGCATGGCGTTGCGCATCGTAAAGGCGATGATCCCTTCTGCAATTTTTTCCGCTTCGGCCGGTCCCAGCGTAAAGCGACCATTCGCTCCACCGATCAGAACGGATAGCAACGGACGTTCATCCTGTTTCAGCCGCCCTTCCCACTTGCTACGAGCCAGGTCGAGCTTCTGCGGCGTAACGGGATGAAGCGCATTGCGGGAGATCAAAACATTGTCCCCGCTAATGCCATCATGTGTGTTGGCGATCACCAGATCGAATTTTCCGACCGGCATCCGGGGGTTCTGGATCTGCACGACTGGCAAGCCTTCGCGCTGTGCCACTGCCCTGCCAATCACGCCACCTGTGCCGCCGATACAGATGATGAGGCCGGTATCTTCGGGAATCCTGATCGGATCGACCCTCCGTAGGGGAGATGGCCAGTAACGTGCAGGAAAACGGGACCAGAACGGTTTGATGCGCACGGGACAGAAATCCCATTCAAGATCGGCCTTTTCCGCCAGTCCTGCCCCCTGGGCACGCATGCCGGCGAAGTCCTCCGCGATGATGGTGGCTTTCATGAAGGAACTCCGCAAAAAGGAAGGTATTTCCCGAACTGCGAGAAATTTGGCAAGAAGCGCTCATGACAACGCCACAGACGCCGACCGAAACGCCGACCACCCCTGCCCCGGGATTTGAAGAGCTTGGGCTGATTGCCCCCCTGCTGGCAACTCTTGCCCAGGCTGGACACAAACGCCCGAGCCTGATTCAGGCGCAGGCTATTCCTCCGCTGCTCAAGGGAAGAGATGTTCTGGTCGGCTCCCAGACGGGAAGCGGCAAGACGGCTGCTTTCGTACTGCCGATCCTCCAGAAGCTTCATGAAGAAGGTGCGGCACCCGGCCCGCGTGCGCTCATTCTGGAACCCACCCGTGAGCTCGCCGCCCAGACTGCGTCCGTCTGTCGGCAGCTTGGACGCAGGCTTTCGCTCAAGACACGGGTCATCTGTGGCGGGACGTCGCGCGAGCAGCAGGTCCAGTCCGTCAGCGATGGCGTGGATATTGTGGTTGCGACGCATGGGCGGTTGCTGGATCTGGTCACGCAGGCCGATCTCGTGCTGGAGCATCTGACCTATCTGGTTCTTGATGAAGCCGATCGTCTGCTGGACGAGGATTTTTCTGCTAGCATGACCGCGCTCATTCCGTACTTTCCAGACCAGCCTCCCCAGACCGTCTTCTGTTCGGCGACCCTGCCGGAACCGGTCATGGATCTCGCCAAGCGTGTGACGCGAGATCCTGTTCGCGTGGAAATCACGGCCGAGTCCTTCACGCCGAAGAATATCCGCCAGCGGGCCATTTTCGTTGAAAAAGATGACAAGCCCGAGACCGTTGTGCGTCTTCTGAAGCATTTCGAGGGGCGCAGTATCGTTTTCGCGCGCACGAAGAACACGGTGGATGCGCTTGCCAAGGTTCTGCGTCGGCAGGGCCTTCGGGTTGAAACGCTGCATGGTGACCGTACGCAGGGCGCCCGCAACAAGGCGCTCGACCTGTTCCGTCAGGGACGCGTTCCGGTTCTGGTCACGACCGACATTGCCTCGCGCGGGCTCGATATCCCGGATGTGGATCTCGTGATCAACATGGACATGCCCGAGACGCCTGAGGCCTATGTCCACAGGATCGGCCGGACGGCGCGTGCAGGGCGCAAGGGTGTTGCGTTCTCGCTTATCAATATCGATGAACGCACCTTCCTGCGTGATGTCGAAAAGCACATCGGCTATCGGGTCCGGATCGCAACGGAAGATTCGCTCGACCGCTAGGACGCGTTGCCGCTGGCGAGGATATTCCTTGCCAGATTTTCCCATTCCTGCCCGCTATCGACGTGGGGTCGGATGGGTGGCGGATCTTGGAGAATATGGTCCAGCGCCTTGGCAATCGCTGCCGGATCGGGCTCGCATAGTATAGCCTGTGTATCGTCGGCAAACTGTTCAATCAGGCCGCCAACCCGGGTAGCGACGACATAGCGTCCGCTGGCAATTGCCAAGGCACCCACGCCACTCTGGGACGCCTCGCGATAGGGCAACACTACGATATCCGCCCAAGCCACAAGCTGTGGCAGTTCGTCTTCGGGCACCCAACGGTTTTCGACACTGACATGCGGCAACCCCGAAAGTGCCCGAAGTTCCGGGCTGTCCGGTCCCTGCCCGACGACACAGCATTCGATCGTCCGCCCAACCTGCGGAAGAGCTGCGGCCAGCAGGTCCAGTCCCTTGTATGGTAGCAGACGCCCGAACATCAGGATCCGTGGCGCTCCTTCATGGGCGAACGGTGCCGTAGTTGCTCCGCCAATGAACGGGGGATGTGTAAGAGAGACGACAGGGCAGCGCACTGCATCGGGCCCGGATGTCAGGCTGTTTGCGACATGACGACTGAAAGTAACGATCTGATCGGCATAGCGGATCAGGTGGCGTTGTAAGGTCGCCTGAAAAGGATATCCATCGCCAGGATGAGGCTGTGCGTCATGAATGACCACTATGATCCTGATGGCCGCTAGGTGCAGGACATGCACCATCAGTAGGTCAAGCGGCCCCGGCATGGCGCAGACTGCCACAGTCGGCCGGAAGTTCCTGACGATGCCTGTGAGCTGTTTCAGAAGCCTTGGTGCGCTGAACAGACGCCCTATCAGCCCCCAGATCGAATTGTAGGTCGTGATCTTGAGCACGGCTGTCGGAGCATTGCGGCTGTGCAGGATTTCGGCGCGGTCCGACAGGCAGAGCATAACCTCTGTTTCCGGCAGCCGTCTCAGTCCGTCGGCCAGATCTACCGCAATTCGCGGCCCGGCTCCCCGCCGTCCCCATTGCCAGACCAGAACGCGTTCGGACGGCTTTGTCACGTCCCGACCCCGATGGCTCGGGCCGCGTTCAGGAGCGATGCGCCATTCAGGCGGCTGGCAATCCGATCCGTAGCATTGGAGGCAAGCCGCGCCCGCAGATCCGGATCATCCGCCGCGGTCTGCAGGGCATGCACGGCGGATGCCATATCCGGAAGCGCCCATTTGGTGGCAGGCATATCCCAGATCCCGCGAGGGTCCTGAGCCGGAACCAGTGTATAGGCGACCGGCAGGCCACAGGTTTTATCCAGAAATTCGGTGGTTGCGGACCAGTCCGTCGCAATGACGCACCGGCCGAGCGCCATGGCTTCCGCCACGACCAGTCCGAATCCTTCGCTGCGATGCAGGGACAGGACGATGTCTGCACAGGCCGTCAGGGCGAGTCTGTCAGGCCCGCTGAGCTGTCCGGTTTCGATCCGGATATTGGGCGCGCCTGCGATAGCCGCACGGATCGCTGCCAGATCGTCGGGATAATGCTCGGTATGGCCGATTTTCATGACCAGGAGCCTGTCCGGCCTGTCACCAAAGGCCTCCCGAAAGGCGCGGATGGTTTCAATCGGGCTTTTGCGGACCATGCTGGAGGCAAGGCTGAACGAAACAAGAACAACAACACAGTCTTCCGGCAGCCCGAACGAGGCACGGTTGCGATCTGACGGTTTCTGTTCCGCCAGTCCGACCGGATGCTCGACAACCCTGACCGGTCGCCCCAGCGGGCGCAGGGCATTCGCCGTAAAGCGCGATGGCGCCCAGATCTCATGCACATGGCGCCGGGCATGACGCCATGTTTCGGGCACGACTGGCAGTTCCCAGGCCCAGTAGCCGATGACGCGCCGTCCGGTACGCAGCGTCCGTGGCATGAAGAGCTGGGCATAAGGCAGCATCGGCGCATTCACATGCATGACCAGCGGAGCGCCCGGCCCGGTCGCATCGCCTTCAAGGACCCGCCGGTCGATGTCCCAGGTTGCGCAGGGAATGTTCATGTCCCGCAACGCCCGGACCATCAGCCGCGCCCCCTCGCCTAGGCCGGAACTGCGACTGAATTCCCCGGCCACAATGATCCCGTGTGCGGATACGGCTTTCACGGGCCTGACGGGAGGGACAGCCAGAGCGGTGGCCCAGGCAAAAAAACGTCGCCGGGATTCAGCAGGAAGCCGTTGCCACACTTTGTGAAAAATGGAGAGAGACTGTTTCATCGTCCGTTCAGGTGCCCGTTTCCGCTTCAGGTGTTACTGCTGGCATGCGCCGTAACCTGCGAAAAATCCTGCGGATAACGGAACATGGACGCGCCAAACCAACCTCGGCGAAAAGTGACTTTCGTCAGGCACGGACAAAGAAAAAGGCGTCATTCCCTCTCTGGCGACCTGTCCTTAACGTGCTTACACTACAACCCATGACCGATCCATGTCCTATCCTCAGCGATGCAGGAATGGCTCCGCCGGGTGACCGGATGGGGAATGGAAGGACTTGTTCCGTAAGGCCCAGATATCAGTCAATGGATCGTCAGAGCCCATGAGCTGCAAGGCGGGACAGCGGCACCATCCGCTCCGGATCCGTCAGCCCCGCCTGTCGGAAACACTGCCCGGGATCGGTCGCCCGCCTCCCGTCTTCAAGGTTGCCCTTACACCTCCGGATCTGTCGGCCTGGCGCGCACCGCCTTCGGGTGTCCCCGGTGTCTGGATTTTCGACTCGGGCCGTCCGGGGCCGGAAACCGTCATTACGGCTCTGGTGCATGGAAATGAATATGCCGGTGGCTGGGCGCTGGAAAACCTGCGCAGGCAGGCGCCGGTTCCGTCTTCAGGACGTCTGACCCTGATCCTGGCCAATCTGGAGGCTTTCGAGCGTTTCGATGCCACAAATCCGGTGATGGCCCGTCATGTCGACGAGGATCTGAACCGTCTGTGGCACAACATGCGGCTGAACGGACGGGATCACTCCAGCGAACTTGACCGCGCACGTCAGCTTCAGCCCTTCATTGCGCGCGCCGATCTTCTGCTGGACCTGCATTCCACGCTCTGGCCGTCCGAGCCGCTGTTCATCGCGCCTCCCCGCCAGCGGTCTGCCGAATTTGCCTGTGCCCTGGCGGCGGGCGAAGGCCTTCCCCGGACCGTCCTGACGGATCTCGGCCATCACGGGGGCTCACGCCTGATCGAGCATGCACATTTCATGTCGCCGGGCGGCACGGGACGCAGCTGTCTGCTGGAAGCAGGCCCTCACTGGGAGGCGGCCACCGTTACGGTCATGGAAAGCGCCATCGAGCGCCTTCTGGCGCAAGCCGAGACCATCCATCTTTGCGGACAGGCCACACAGGAGTCCTGCGAGCCTGAAATGGCGGTCGTGACGGACAATATCATCGCCCGGAATGCGGATTTCAGTTTTATCAGGCCATGGGAGGGCGGGGTTACGATCCCGGAAGCCGGAACGCCCCTCGCCCATGACGGGCATGATCTGATCTACACACCCTATGACGAGTGTATGTTGATCATGCCCAATCTTCGCCCCCGCCGGGGGCAGCTTGCGGTCCGCCTGGCCAGACGGACCGCAGCACCGCTCAGGTCTTAGGCAGACGCGCGGTCATAGATCGGGAAGCGGCGGCACAGGGCCTTCACTTCCTCATGCACGCGGGCCGTCACGGCCTCGGCATTATGCTCTTCAAGGGCTGCCGTCAGCACTTCGTCGATCATGCGACCGACTTCGCGGAACTCGGCTTCCCCGAAACCACGCGCCGTCGCCGCCGGGCTGCCCAGACGGATGCCGGAGGTTACGAACGGCTTTTCCGGATCGAACGGAATGGCGTTCTTGTTCGCCGTAATGCCGGCGCGCTCGAGGATGGCTTCGGCCAGCTTGCCCGTCACCTTTTTCGGACGCAGGTCCACGAGGATCAGATGGCTGTCCGTGCCACCCGTGACGATGTCGAAGCCACGGTTCTGAAGCTCGTCCGCCAGAGCGCGGGCGTTGGCAAGAACGCGCTTCTGGTAAGCCTTGAACTCATCCGAAAGTGCTTCACCGAAAGCAACGGCCTTGCCCGCGATCACATGCATGAGCGGACCGCCCTGCAGGCCCGGGAATACGGCGGAGTTCACCTTCTTCGCCAGATCAGGGTTGTTCGTCATGATGACGCCACCGCGCGGGCCACGCAGCGTCTTGTGCGTCGTGGATGTCGTGATGTCGGCAACCGGAACCGGGTTCGGATACAGGCCAGCCGCAACCAGACCGGCGAAGTGCGCCATGTCCACCATTAGATACGCACCGACTTCATCGGCGATCTTGCGGAAACGGGCGAAGTCGATGACGCGCGGATAGGCGGAGCTGCCAGCCACAATGATCTTCGGCTTGTGCTCGCGGGCCAGTGCTTCCATCTGGTCGTAGTCGATCAGCCCGTCCTCGGCGCGCACGCCATACTGCACGGAGTTGAACCACTTGCCCGAATAGTTCGGAGCAGCGCCATGCGTCAGATGTCCACCAGCGGCGAGGCTTAGGCCCAGAATCGTGTCGCCCGGCTTGGCCAGTGCCATGAAGGCGGCCTGGTTGGCATTGGCGCCGGAATGCGGCTGCACGTTTGCGAACTCCGCACCAAACATCTTCTTCAGACGATCAATGGCAAGATTCTCAACGCGGTCTACATCCACGCAACCGCCATAATAGCGCTTGCCCGGAAGGCCTTCCGCATACTTGTTCGTCAGCACTGAACCCTGTGCTTCCATGACGGCAAAGGAGGCCATGTTCTCCGAAGCGATGAGCTCGATGCCATCCTGCTGGCGCGTCAGCTCCTCGTTCAGGATGGTGGCAACTTCGGCATCAACCTCCTTGAGGGGGGCATGAAAGAAACGATTCAGCGTGGACTGGCTGGCGTGTTCCGACATCGTGGTCCATTCTCCAGGGTGAGTTCGGCATGTGACTAGCCCAGATTGCCTGCCTCGGCAAAAACAATCCGCCTATCAAACGAGGATCCTTCATGACCACTCCGCTCTGGCGGACCAAACCCGTATCTTCCGCAGCTGACAGCCAGACTGGCCTCAAGCGTGTCCTCGGCCCGTGGCAGCTCGTTGCCTTGGGCGTCGGTGTGACGATCGGTGCTGGCCTTTTTTCTCTCACGGGCGTCGCCGCCGGCCAGAATGCCGGCCCGGCCGTGACCCTCTCTTTCGTCATCGCAGCGGTGGCCTGCGGCTTTGCGGGACTGTGTTACGGCGAGCTCGCCAGCATGATCCCCTCAGGCGGTTCAGCCTATTCCTACGCCTATGCCTCGATGGGCGAGCTGATCGCGTGGATCATCGGCTGGGACCTCGTGCTGGAATATACCGTGGGTGCCGCTGCCGTTGCGTCCAGCTGGTCGGGCTATCTTGCGTCTCTTCTCGGGGGCTGGGGCCTCCATATTGATCCGCGCCTGCTGGCAACGCCAATGACGCCTGTCACGATGCCGGATGGAAGCATGGCCTCGGCCTGGTTCAACCTTCCGGCTGTCTGCGCGCTTTGGGGTGTCACGGCCCTGCTCATGCGGGGCGTGAGTGAATCCACGACCATCAATACGATCGTCGTCTGTATCAAACTCGCCGTCATCGTCGCCGTGATCGCGGCCTGCGCGCCCCATATCAGCTTTGAGCACTACCATCCCTTCATCCCGCAGAATACCGGCACATTCGGACAGTTCGGCATATCCGGCGTCATGCGGGCTGCTGGAATGGCATTCTTCGCCTATCTGGGCTTCGACATCGTCTCCACCACGGCACAGGACAGTCGCAACCCGGCGCGCGACATCCCGATTGGTATTCTGGGAAGCCTGCTCGTCTGCTCCGTGGTCTATGCCGTGTTCTCGATGGTCCTGACGGGCGTGGTCGATTACCGCGCCATGGCCAATGACCCGAGCCCGGTTGCCACGGCCATCGATGTCGCCGGCATGCCCTGGCTGGCCAGTCTAGTAAAACTCGGCATCACGGCTGGTTACATCTCCGTCCTGTTCGGGCTGCTGATGGGGCAGGCACGCGTCTTCCTCATCATGTCCCATGATGGTCTGCTGCCGCCCGTCTTCTCGAAGCTCAATGCCCGCACCCACACGCCCTGGACGTCCCATCTGATGTTCGCAGCGCTGACCAGCGGGCTTGCCGCGGTGCTTCCGATTGGTCAGCTCGGCAACATGACGTCCATCGGCACCCTGCTTGCCTTCATTATCGTTTGCATCGGTGTCCCTGTGCTGCGCGCCAGATATCCTGATGCGCCGCGACAGTTCCGCGTTCCGGGTGGTCTGCTTGTTCCTGTACTCGGCATTCTGTCCTGCGGTGCGGTAATGGTATCGCTCGACAGGCTGACCTGGATCCGGCTTGTTGTCTGGCTTGCCATTGGACTTGCCGTTTATTTTGCTTACGGCATCCGCAACAGTCGACTTTGCAGACGCGAAAGTTAGGAGCATGATCGGGGGTATGAGCAATGCAGCATACCCCCTCTCCCGTCCGCGGCGTAATCGCCACGATGCTTTCACCCGCCGTCTGGTGCAGGAACATCGCCTGCATGTCGACAACCTGATCTGGCCGATCTTTGTCTGCGAAGGCGAAAACCAGCGCCAGAAGGTTGACTCCATGCCAGGCGCCGAACGTGTCAGCGTGGACAATGTCGTTGAACACGTCCGGCAGGCCGTGGACCTTGGTGTCCCGGCCGTTGCCATTTTCCCGGTGACGCCCATGAGCGTCCGCGATGCCACAGGCAGCGAAGCCCTCAATCCGGACAACCTGATGTGCCGTGCCTCGCGCACCATCAAGGATGCCTTCCCTGATCTGGGTATTATCGGCGATGTGGCGCTGGACCCGTATACCGATCATGGTCATGACGGCGTGATCGAGAACGGCCGTATCCTCAACGACGCCTCCGTCGAGATCCTGCGCCAGCAGGCCCTCAATCAGGCCCGTGCCGGCAACGATATCATTGCCCCGTCCGATATGATGGACGGCCGCGTCAAGGCCATCCGCGAAACGCTCGACGGCAACGGTTACGATACGACGCGCATCATGGCCTACACGGCCAAGTATGCCTCCGCATTTTACGGTCCGTTCCGTGATGCGCTGGGGTCCGGCGATCTCCTCAGCGGAGACAAGAAGACCTACCAGATGGACCCTGCCAATTCCGACGAAGCCATGCGCGAAGTCGAGCAGGATCTGCGTGAAGGTGCGGACATGATCATGGTCAAGCCGGGCATGCCGTATCTCGATATCATCCGCCGTGTCCGTGAGCGCTTCGAAGTGCCAACCTTCGCCTATCAGGTGTCGGGTGAATACGCGATGCTGATGGGGGCCATCCAGAACGGCTGGCTTGATCGGGACCGCACGATCATGGAGAGCCTGATCGCCTTCAAGCGCGCAGGCTGTAACGGCATCCTTACCTATTTCGCTCTGGATGCAGCCCGTCTCCTGCGGGACGAACGCTGAAAAACCGGCAGATACGCGGCGTTCAGTCCTATTACACGGGACTGAATGCTGAAAACATTGCAGCCCGCCTCCTTGAGGAGCGCGGGCTGACAATTCTCGCACAGAGACTACGAACGCCTTATGGCGAACTCGATCTTCTGGCGGCAGATTCTGAATGGCTGATTGCCGTTGAGGTCAAGCAGAGACGCAGCCTGCGGGAAAGTGCGTCATGCCTGACAGCCAGACAGTCTCAAAGGCTGATGGAAGCCTTCAACTATATCCTGCTGACAAAACCGGAGTGGAACAGGCCCAGCACCCGGTTTGATCTGATCGTTGTTGACCCGTCAGGTCAGGCGCGACGCATTCAGGATGCGCTACGCCAGTTCTGAAGGATCAGGTCCGGCGAACGCGGGCGTGACGGTGCGCGGATGCGACTGCAACGCGCGCATGAGCGACAGCATGCGGACGATAGGCGACGTTACGGACAACAGCGTGGGAGTTATTCCAGGCAAGAGCCGTATGATGCGTCGTCGTGCGATGTGCGAGAGCGTGATGAAAAACAACGCGGTGATAAACCGGCGTTGCGGTCAGTGCGTCGAAGGTCAGCTTGCTGGCTTCGTAATCGGTAATGGCCGGACGGGCATGAGCCTTGCCAGCTCCCATGCAGATACCGACACCCATGATCCCAAGAGCAATTCTGCCGACCCAGTTACGCGCCATTGACGTTCGTCCCATCCCGTTCTGATGGAACCAGCCTATGCGCTGAACTCGGGGTTCGACAACCCCTGTTGGGAAAGTTTCCGAAAAAATCAAGGTCCTGCCACTTTTCGCCGCTTCATGGCTGAAATGTGGCAGGAGTAATGCTTAAAAAACGCTGAATTCAGCGCTTCTCGTCATGACAATGCCCAAATCAGGCGTTGGCCGTCGTGATACCCTTGTCGGCCAGAAGAGTCTCAAGCTCGCCGCTCTGGTACATGTCGGTCACGATATCGCAGCCGCCGACGAACTCGCCCTTGATGTAGAGCTGCGGCACGGTCGGCCACTGGGAGAAATCCTTGATGCCCTGACGCAGTTCGGCGCTCTCAAGGATGTTGCAGGTCTCGAACGGAACGCCGAGATGCGTGAGGATCTGCACTACGCGGGCAGAAAAGCCGCACTGCGGGAAGAGCTTGTCACCCTTCATGAACAGCATGACCGGATTGGCGTCGATCAGGTTCTGGATATGCTGGAACACGGTTTCGGACATTGGATTTTCCTTGTTTCGGCAGGGCGGACGAAAAATCCGCGCCTGCTGTCTCAGTGCTCGTCTGGAAAAAAGGACGTCAGCCCCGGCTCTTAAGGGGTGAGCGTCTTGAGGGCCATCGCATGCAGTTCAGTGCCCATGCGGGTTCCGAAAGCATCATAGACCAGTTTGTGCTGCCGCACACGAGAAAGACCACGGAAGGCCTCACTCGTGACCGTGCAGGCATAGTGATCCCCATCTCCGGCGAGATCCTCGATCTCGATCCGGGCATCGGGAATGGCGGCAAGGATCGTGCGTTCGATTTCAGAAGCTGCCATCGGCATGAAAATCAGGCCCCCTCACCCATGAACCGCGGGAAGAATGCGGCATTGATCTCCCGGAGACGCTCGGCACTGACGCGGACAGTGCCCGGAAGCTCCAAATCGGTGCCACCCGAACGTCCCAGGCGCATTGCCGGAACGTTGGCCTTCTCCGCCGCTGCGACAAGGGCTGCGCCATCGGAAGTTGCAATAACGTAGCAGCCCTGGTCCTCACCGAACCAGAAAGCATGCGCCGCAACACCTGCGGGAGCGGCTTCCAGCGTGCAGCCAACGCCGCTCGCCATCACCATTTCCGCCACCGTCACCAGCAGACCACCATCGGCAATGTCATGACAGGCCGCAACCGTACCCGCTGTGATCTGGCTGCGCACGAAGTCACCATTGCGACGCTCGACCGCAAGATCGACCACCGGCGGCGCACCGTCTTCACGCTGGCAGATTTCGCGTAGCCACAGCGACTGCCCGAGTTCGCCGCGGATGGAGCCAACCAGCACCAGATCATGGGCATCCGGCATCGCAAGCCCGATGGACTTGGACGCATCGGCCAGCACACCAAGTGCACCGATGGCCGGTGTCGGCAGGATCGCCTGTGCCTCGCCAGACGGTGAGCGCGTCTCGTTATACAGCGAGACGTTGCCGCTCACGACCGGGAAGTCGAGCGCACGGCAGGCATCGCCCATGCCTTTGATGGCATCGGCAAACTGCGCCATGATTTCCGGACGTTCCGGATTACCGAAGTTCAGGTTGTCCGTCACGGCCAGCGGGGTTGCGCCCGTTGCCGTGATGTTGCGCCATGCTTCGGCTACAGCCTGTGCACCACCCGTCTTCGGATCAGCCTGGCAGTAGCGCGGCGTGCAGTCCGTCGTCAGGGCCAGGCCCAGACGCGTGCCTTCAACGCGCACAACAGCCGCATCGGCCGCACCCGGACGACGGGCCGTATTGCCACCAACCGAACCGTCATACTGGTTCCAGACCCAGGCGCGGGACGCCAGATCCGGGCAACCGATCAGCGTCAGAAGCGCCTTCTCGATCCCTTCCGGATCAGCGGGGGTCTCGATCCGCGCCGGTGCTGTCAGAGGCACAGTCGGACGGTTATAGACCGGAGCCTCATCTGCCAGCGGGGTCAGCGGAATATCAGCCTCGACTTCGCCCTTGTGGCGGATCGTGATGCGCCCCGTATCGGTCAGTTCACCAATGACGGCAAAATCCAGCTCCCACTTCGCGAAGATCGCGCGGGCGACTTCGGTCCGCTCGGGCTTGAGGACCATGAGCATGCGCTCCTGGCTCTCGGACAGCATCATCTCGTAAGCCGACATGTTCGGCTCGCGCTGTGGAACGGCATCGAGATTGAGCTCGATACCCACGCCCCCCTTGCCCGCCATTTCAACGGCAGAAGACGTCAGACCCGCAGCACCCATATCCTGAATGGCGACGATCGCATCCGTTGCCATCAGTTCAAGGCAGGCTTCGATCAGCAGCTTCTCGATGAACGGATCGCCAACCTGAACGGTCGGACGCTTGGATGCGGCTTCCTCGTCGAACTCCGCCGAAGACATGGTCGCGCCATGAATGCCGTCACGCCCCGTCTTGGAGCCGACATACACGACCGGATTGCCCACGCCAGCCGCAGCGGACAGGAAGATCTTGTCCTGCTTGGCCACACCCACCGTCATGGCATTGACGAGCGGATTGCCGTCATACGCCTTGTGGAAGTTGACCTCACCCCCCACGGTCGGAACACCAACGCAGTTGCCATAACCGCCCACGCCACGGACAACGCCATCGACGATGCGACGCGTTCCCGCATGTTTCGGATCGCCGAAACGCAGGGCATTGAGGTTCGCAACCGGACGCGCGCCCATCGTGAACACGTCACGCAGGATGCCGCCCACGCCCGTCGCCGCCCCCTGATAAGGCTCGATGAAGGACGGGTGGTTGTGGCTCTCCATCTTGAAGACGGCGGCCAGACCCTCGCCGATATCCACGACACCTGCGTTTTCGCCCGGACCATGGATGACCCACGGCGCCTTGGTCGGCAGCGTCTTGAGATGGATGCGGGACGATTTGTAGGAGCAGTGCTCGGACCACATGACGGAGAAAATCCCGAGCTCCGTAAAGCTCGGCGTCCGTCCCATGATCGTGACAAGCTTGTCGTATTCCTCGCCGGTCAGTCCGAAAGACTGGGCAAGCTGGGCATCAATCGTCACACTCATCCGACAAGAGCCTCCACAAGGCCTTTGAAAAGCGGCACGCCGTCGGTTGCGCCAATTTCGGGGTCAGTCAGGTTCTCCGGGTGCGGCATCAGGCCACAGACACGGCCATTCTCGCTCAGGATACCGGCGATGGAGCGCGTGCTCCCGTTGGGGTTGGTCGTCCGGTCATCGTCCGAAACCGTGCCGTCCGCACCGCAATAGCGGAACGCCACGCGGCCCTCGCCTTCAAGGCGCTTCAGCGTCTCGGGCGAGGCTGTGTAGTTGCCGTCACCATGGGCGAGTGGCGCACGGAACACGTCGCCGCGCGTCCAGCCCTGCGTATAGGGCGAAGACGCGTTCTCGACCTTCAGGTGGCAGTCCTGCGACAGGAAGCGCAGACCCGCATTACGCAGAAGCGCACCCGGCAGCAGATGGGATTCCGTCAGGATCTGGAAGCCGTTGCAGACGCCCAGAACATGACCGCCCTTGCCTGCGAACGCCTTGACGTCACGCATGATCGGCGAGTGGGCGGCCATGGCACCACTGCGCAGATAATCCCCGAAGCTGAACCCACCCGGCAGCACCACGAGGTCCAGATCCCCCAGAGAGGCCTCCCCGTGCCAGATCAGACGCGGCGCCTGCCCCGTAACCAGCTTCAGGGCATGGACCATGTCGCGCTCCCGGTTCGTGCCGGGAAATACGACGATACCTGCCTTCATTTCTGGCCCTCCGCGGGAGCGGAGGCATGGCACGGATAGGTGTCATGCAGGGCGCGATAGACGGCCTTGCCTGCCGGTTCCGTCAGGGCATCGTTATGCGCATGCAGCCAGGCCACGACCAGACCACGCACCTGCGGTGCAGTCTGCTGGGCCGGAACGCAGAACGCTACCGGAGCGGATTCATCATGCGCGAAGCTGTCGTACTTCTTGGCCCAGGCCTCACCGTCCATCAGACCGGACAGATAGGCATCACACATGCCGATGGACGACTTGCTGGAGCACATCTGGCCCAGAGCCTTGCCCGAAACCTTGGAGACACGCTGCGCGTGAGCCGGGGCTGCAACGAGAGCCGGCGCGGCCACGAGACCGGCCAGCAGGAACATCGTGGAAAGCCGGGTCATGCTGCCACCTCGACGCTGAAATCTTCAATGACTTCATTGGCCAGCAGAGCGCGCGCCATGGCTTCACCCTGCGCCAGTGCATCGGCGGCATTGTCGGCTGGAACTTCAAGCTCGACGACGCGGTTGATGCGGACTTCGCCCAGGCCCTTGAAGCCGAGGGTTTCGAGAGCATGGCCCACGGCCTTGCCCTGCGGATCGAGAACGCCGTCTTTCAGGGAAACAAAAACACGGATTTTCACTGAACTGCCTCCGGACCCTTGAGGTCACCATTCCCGGACTCGGGCAGGATCCCGAGACGCTTTGCCACTTCCTGATATGCTTCCTCGACGCGACCCATGTCACGGCGGAAGCGATCCTTGTCCATTTTTTCGTTCGTCTTGGAATCCCACAGACGACAGTTATCCGGCGAAATCTCGTCCGCCAGAAGGATGCGCATCTCCTCGCCTTCCCAGATCCGCCCAAATTCCAGCTTGAAATCGACAAGCGTGATGCCAACGGCCGTGAACATTCCCATCAGGAAATCGTTCGTCCGGAGCGCCAGCTGGTTCATGTCGTCCATGTCCTGCGGCGCGGCCCAGTTGAAGGCGGCGATGTGCTCTTCAGAGACCATCGGATCGCCGAGCGCATCGTTCTTGTAATAGTACTCGATGATCGTGCGCGGCAGGCGCGTCCCCTCGGGGATGCCAAGCCGCTTGGCCAGAGAGCCCGCCGCCACATTGCGTACCACGACTTCAAGCGGAATGATCTCCACTTCGCGGATGAGCTGCTCGCGCATGTTCAGTCGGCGGATGAAGTGGGTCGGGATGTTGATCTCGTGCAGCTTGAGCATCAGGTATTCACTGATGCGGTTGTTCAGCACGCCCTTCCCGGTGATGATGCCGCTCTTCGCGCCGTTTCCGGCGGTGGCGTCATCCTTGAAGTACTGAACGAGTGTGCCGGGTTCTGGGCCTTCAAAAAGAACCTTGGCTTTGCCCTCATAGAGCTGGCGGCGGCGAGCCATGAGCAATCCTTAGCGTTGCGCCGTCCTGACAGGAAATGCGGACGGCTGGAGCAGCGACGAATTGTGGTTCCATAGCATTGCGGAACCGGAACTGCGAGTGTGCGGGGCGCAGGAAATCCACGCCCCGCAGACCTCTCAGTCAAAGATACGGGCGAAGATACGATCCACGGCGCGCAGATGCTGAGCCGGATCGAACGCCTGATCGAGAATATCCTTGCTGACACGACCGGAGACTTCCGGATCGGCCTCAAGGTTTTCGCGGAAGGTTTTGAAGCCCAGCTTGCCCAGCTTCGTCCATGTTTCCATGGCATTACGCTGCACGATACGGTAGGCGTCCTCGCGCGAAATGCCCGCACGGGCCAGTGTCAGCAGTACTTCGCCGGAATGGACGACGCCGCCGAGGCTCTCCATGTTGGCGATCATCTGCTCGGGATAGACGACCAGCTTTTCCATCATTCCGGCCAGACGGATCAGCGCAAAATCCAGACCGATCGTCGCATCGGGGCAGATGTTGCGCTCGACGGCGGAGTGGCTGATGTCCCGCTCATGCCACAGCGCGACGTTTTCCAGCGCCGGAATGACATGCGAGCGGATCAGGCGCGCCAGACCCGTCAGGTTCTCCGACAGGACAGGGTTGCGCTTGTGCGGCATTGCCGAGCTGCCCTTCTGTCCCTTGTGGAAGAACTCTTCCGCTTCCCGGACTTCCGAACGCTGCAGATGACGGACTTCGACGGCCAGACGCTCGATGCCGCTGGCGATCACGCCGAGCGTGCAGAAGAACGCGGCATGACGGTCACGCGGAATGACCTGCGTGGACACGCTCTCGACAGCCAGACCCAGCTTGTCCGCCACATATTCCTCGATCTCCGGATCGATATGGGCATAGGTGCCGACAGCGCCGGAGATGGCACAGACCGCGATTTCCTTGCGAGCCTGAATGAGGCGCTCGCGGTTGCGGGCGAATTCGGCGTAGTGTCCGGCGATCTTCAGGCCAAAGCTGGTCGGCTCGGCATGGATGGCATGGCTGCGGCCGATCGTGACCGTGTTGCGGTGCTCGTAGGCGCGAGCCTTCAGCGCAGCGAGAACGCGATCCAGATCTTCCAGCAGCAGATCGGCGGCCTGCGTCATCTGGACGGACAGGCAGGTATCCAGCACGTCCGAAGACGTCATGCCCAGATGGACGAAACGGCTGTCGGGACCGACCTTTTCCGCAAGCCAGGTCAGGAACGCGATGACGTCATGGCGCGTTTCGGCTTCGATCTCGTCGATGCGGGCCAGATCCGCATCGGAGAACGCGGCCATGGCGGCGTCGCCCTTCTCGCGGATGGTCTTTGCTGATTCGGCGGGAATGTCACCCCGTTTCGCCATGGCTTCGCAGGCAAGGGCTTCGATCTCGAACCAGATGCGAAAACGGTTGGCGGGAGACCAGATGGCAGTCATCTGCGGACGGCTGTAACGGGGTACCATGGGAACTCCGGATGCGGGGTGGGTCTTTACGGAGGCTGCTTAGACCAAATACGAAGATATTGCACGGACCCCTTTTCGGAAGAATGACACCTTGGCCCCTGACTCTCTGCTTCATGCCCTGATCGCCCTCGGCCAGATCACCCTGATCGACATCACCCTCGCCGGCGACAATGCCGTCGTGATCGGGATGGCCGTCCGCAATCTCGAAGGGCGGCAGCGCCGTCTGGCCATCCTGTTCGGAACGGGTTTTGCAGCCATCCTGCGTGTTGGCCTGGCCCTGCTGGCAACAACGCTCCTTTCCGTGGTGGGGCTGACGCTGGCCGGTGGTTTTCTGCTGCTGTGGGTCTGCTGGAAAATGTACCGTGAACTTCGTGTTGGCGAGCACCACGAGGACGTCGAACCCGCTCCGCCGCGCCTTGGCCCCGCCGTGCTCCGGATTGTGGTGGCCGATCTGTCCATGAGCCTTGATAATGTGCTGGCTGTTGCCGGTGCCGCAGTCGGGCATCCGTGGATTCTTGTTTCGGGGCTTGTGCTCTCGGTCCTGCTGATGGGGCTTGCGGCATCTGTCATCGCCAATCTTCTGGCCCGTTACAGCTGGATCGCATGGATCGGTCTGCTGGTGGTTCTGGGGGTCGCAATCGAACTTATCATCCGCGGTGGCGGAGAGGTCTGGCATCATGTTCTTCCGACATAAGAAAGCCCTCCTGACCGGCCTGACGGCGCTTCTTGCGGCGTCCTCAGGCCTCGCCGCTACACCGTCAGCCCCGCCTGCCCCACCCGTGCGGGATCGGCTGGCGGAATGGCTGGTCCTAGTCGGGCCGGGTGGTACGGGCCTTACGGCACAGCGCTATGCGGATTTTCTTCGCCAGACACCCCAATGGCCGCAGAGAGCCCGGATGCTGTGGCGGTATCAAAACGTGCTATCCCGCACATCCGATCCGCAGATCCTGAACACACTTTGTCCGTTATATCCTCTCACGCTGCCTGCGGCGTTCAGTACCTGCATGGACCATCTGCCGGACGCCGCCTCAATCGCGCGCCGTCTCTGGCTGTCGGGCAATGCCCTGACCGCTGCGGAAGAACAGGTTCTGCTCCAGCGTTTCGGTCAGGTTTTCACGGATGCTGATCAGTGGACCCGCTATGAAGCGCTGGAACTGCGGGGGCAGTTCTCTGCCGCATCCCGCCAGATTGAGCGTCTGCCTGCGGATCAGCTGCCTCTGGCCCAGGCGCGTCTGGCCGAACGTCTGGCTTCGCCCGATGCCGATTCGCGCTTTGCGTCCCTGCCCGCCAATCTGCAATCCGACCCGACCCTGATTCGTTACCGCCTGCGTGCCCTTCGCCGCGGAGACCGACTGGATGAAGCATTTGCCCTGTGGTCTGCACAGGGCGCATCCCTCCAGCAGGCCAATCCTTCGCATGACTGGTCGTCCGAACGCATCAGTCTCGCCCGGGCCCTGTTGCTGGCGGGACGCCCAAAAGAAGCTGCGGAGCTCGCAGACGATACTACGCTTGCTCCCGACACGACGGACCGTCAGGAAGCCGCGCTGCTGAGCGGGATCATCGCCCTGAGGGAGCTTCAGGCCCCGGCCCGCGCGCAGAAATTCTTTGAGCCTCTGCAAAACGCGACCTCGCTCCAGATGCAGGCCCGCGGCTATTACTGGACAGGCCGCGCCCTGCAGGCTGCCAGCCAACAGCAACGGGCTGAAGCATCATTCCGCAAGGCCGCCGCGTTTCCCACAACCTTCCCCGGACAGCTCGCTCTTGCCGCCATGACAGGGGATAACGGGATTCTGACAAGCGGGCAGTCATCCCCGGCCTTCGATAATGCACTGCTACAGGCCCTTCAGTCCCTTCCCGCACCGCAGGCCGGAACACTCAATCGCCCGGACCTGCTTGAGGCGGCCACTGATCTTGTTCAGGCGGGCGATCCCGATCATGCCCGGGATTTCCTCATGATGCTGGAAGTGGTCAATCCGTCGCCCGAGGGGCAGAAAGCTGTCGCCGACGCCGCTGCCAGTCTCGGGGTGGCAGCACCGGAAGTGTTTGCGTCCTACGCTTTGGCCCGCAAGGGAATTGCCCTGTATCCGCAGGGCTTCCCTGATCCTTACCCTTCCGCCTCGACCGTGCCGGAAGGCCTCCTGCCCGCTATCATCCGGCAGGAAAGCGGTTTTGATCCGGATGCGCTCAGCGGAGCGCATGCGGTCGGACTGTTACAGCTTCTCCCGGCTGCGGCGAAGGATGTGGTGCGCAAGGCCCATATGGGGCCAATCAATGTGTCCGCAGCGGCCCTGACCGATCCCCAGACGAACCTGAAGGTGGGCAACGCTTATGTCTCACAGCTTCTGCAGCGTTTCGGGAACGTCATCCCCTATGCGCTGGCGGCGTATAATGCCGGTCCGCACAGGGTGGACCTCTGGCTGAAAGCTGACCCGCCGTCAGATCCGCTCTCCGAAGACGGTCTGCTCGACTGGATCGAGCGTCTGCCTTATCGCGAGACGCGTCTTTACATCGAAAATATCGAGGCAGGCATGATGATCTACCGTGTCAGGAATACCCGTGCCGGATAACGGGATCCGCATACTCGCCGAGCAGGTTCTGGATCATCTGCGTCAGTCCGGCCGCAGACTGGTGACCGTGGAAAGCTGCACGGGTGGATTGATCAGCGCTGCCCTGAGCGACATTCCGGGCTCATCCGACGTACTGGAAGGTGGTTTCGTGACCTACTCCAATGCGCTGAAAATGAGTGCAGTCGGTGTTCCCGAGGCCATTCTGGCTCAATACGGCGCTGTCAGTGTCCAGACTGCCGAGGCGATGGCGACAGGCGCGCTTGAGCATGCGATGGATGCGGATCTCGCCGTCTCAGTGACAGGCATAGCGGGCCCAGGTGGCGGGACCGATCTCAAGCCAGTTGGAACCGTATGCTTCGGACTGGCGCTCCGTTCAGGACCAGTCATAACGGCGCAATGCCATTTCACGGGTGCTCGTAGCAGCATCCGCACCCAGTCCGTCCAGCAGGCTCTCCGGATGGTCCTGAACAGCTGATATAAAAAAACGGCTTCCGAAAAGACGGAAGCCGTATTCGTAGAAACTCGGACAGACCTGAAGTCTGCCTGTTGCTTCAGTTGCCCTGCGTCGGAGCCGGCATCGTGGATGCAGGAGGAGCCGGCGGAGCAGCCTGGAGGCTCGGTGCGGTCGGAACAGCCGTCGGGGCTGCCGGGGGAACGGCGGCGGTCGGTGCCATCGGGGAAACCGGCGTCTGGGCCTGCTGCAGCGAACGGGCGTTCAGGGCGTCCGTTGCGGACTCGCCGTCGGTCTTGTGCTGCTGACCCATCTTGTCGTGATGCTTGCCGTGGTGGTGATGGTGCTCAGCCGCGATGGCGGGAGAAGCTGCTGCAACCAGAGCAGTCAGGGCGAAAGCGCCGAAAGAAATCTTTTTCATAACGTAATCCTTTTCATATCACCATGACGGTGCTTGAGACCTGAAACGGTTCACGCACCGGATGGTTCTTGAAACACTACGAAATTTTACGTCCTTTGGGAAAGGCTTGGTGTCGAAGGGGAATTCTTCGTGCCCTGCGTCCCGTAAATGTCCCGTGCCCGCTTGATGAAGGCGGAGACCATCAGGCGTACGCCTTCATTGAATACGACGCCCATCGCATTCTGCAGAAGCCGTGAGCGGAATTCGAAATCCACGAAGAAATCGACCAGACAGCCTCGTGGATCGGGTGTGAACGTCCAGACGTTGTTCAGGTAACGGAAAGGGCCCTTCTCATAGCGCACGCGGATGCGCGATGGCCGTTCCAGCGTTACGCGGCTGGTAAAGGTTTCACGAAACGGACCAAATCCGATCGTCAGATCCGCCACCAGTTCCTGTTCCGTCTGGGTGCGGATGTTGGCCTTCACGCACCACGGCAGGAACTGCGGATACTTCTCCACATCCGCCACGAGATCAAAAAGCTGGTCCGGCGTGTAGGCGATCAACCGTTGCTCGGCATGTGTCGGCATCAGAGACTTTCTTTCAGACGGCTGTTCCGCGCAGCCTGAAGCTTCGCGAAGTCGCTGTCCGCATGGTAGGAGGACCTGGTCAGCGGACTGGCACTGACCTGAAGAAATCCTTTTGAACGGGCAGCAGAAGCATAGCCGTCAAACTCTTCGGGCGTAACAAACTTTTCGACAGCGGCATGCTTCACGGAAGGCTGGAGATACTGCCCCAGAGTCAGGAAATCGACGTCCGCGATCCTGAAATCATCCATGACCTGAGACACCTCCATCCGCTCCTCGCCAAGCCCAAGCATCAGGCCAGACTTGGTGAAAATGGAAGGATCCAGTTTCTTTACCCCGTCCAGAAGACGGACCGACTGGTAGTAACGCGCACCGGGTCGAATGGTGGGGTAAAGGCGGGGTACGGTCTCGATATTGTGATTGAAAACGTCCGGCCGAGCCGCCACCACGACCTCCAGGGCGCCCTCCTTGCGAAGAAAATCAGGCGTCAGGATCTCGATCGTGGTCTGCGGAGAGGTCTCGCGGATCGCATGGATGACCCGTGCGAAATGCTCCGCCCCCCCATCTTCCAGATCATCGCGGTCTACGGAGGTGATGACGACATGCCTGAGGCCAAGCTTTGCCACGGCCTCTCCGACACGTCGCGATTCATCCGCATCAAGATGCTTCGGCAGACCGGTCGTGACATTGCAGAATGCGCAGGCCCGGGTGCAGATCTCGCCCATGATCATCATCGTCGCATGACGCTGCGACCAGCATTCCCCGATATTGGGACACGCCGCTTCCTCGCACACTGTCACCAGCCCTGCATCCCGCATGAGCGCGCGGGTCTCGTGATAGACGGGATGGTTCGGCGCCTTGACCCGGATCCAGGACGGTTTGCGCTGGATCGGGTTGTCAGGCCGGTGCGCCTTCTCCGGATGCCGGACAGGTGCCTCGCGATGATCGATGGTGATGCGCTGGGACATAGTGCTCAGATATGGAGCGGGCCGTCGAAGGCCGCCAGGGTTGCCTCGTGCATGGTCTCGGATATGGTCGGATGCGGGAAGACTGTTTCGATCAGTTCCGCCTCCGTCAGTTCGCCCGTGCGGGTGATGACGTAGCCCTGGATCATTTCCGTAACCTCGGCACCGATCATGTGGGCGCCCAGAAGCTCTCCGGTCGTTGCATCAAACACGGTCTTGACCATGCCATCCGTCTCGCCCATTGCGACGGCTTTGCCGTTGGCAATGAACGGGAAACGGCCGACCTTCACCTTGTGGCCGGCAGTCATGGCCTTCTCTTCGCTGAGCCCCACAGAGGCGATCTGTGGACGCGAATAGGTGCAGCCCGGAATATTCAGCGGATGGAGCGGCTGCGGCGAACGACCCGCAATCTTTTCCACGCACAGAATACCCTCATGGCTCGCCTTGTGAGCCAGCCACGGAGCTCCCGCGACGTCGCCGATCGCATAGATGCCCGGTTCGCCGGTGCGGCAGAAGCCGTCCGTCACGATATGGGTCCGCTCGACCTTAACCTTGGTGCCCTCAAGCCCCAGATCCTCGACATTGCCGACGATACCGACCGCGCAGATCACGCGATCCACCGTCAGATCGATCTTGCCCGTCGGGCTTTCGATCGTCGTGGAGACCTCGTTTTCACCCTTGTTCAGCGGCCCGACCTTCGCGCTGGTGATGATCTTCATCCCCTGCTTCTCGAAAGCCTTGCGGGCAGCAGCACTGATTTCCGGATCTTCGGCGATCAGGATCCGGTCTGCGACTTCGGCAATCGTGACCTCACTGCCCATGTTCCGGTAGAAGGATGCGAACTCGATGCCGATAGCGCCCGAGCCGATGACGAGGAGCCGCTTGGGCAGTTCCTTCGGCGTCATGGCCTCGCGTGCGCCCCAGATCAGGGTGCCATCCGTCTCCAGACCCGGAAGCTGACGGCCGCGCGCACCCGTTGCAAGGATGACATGCGGCGCCTTGATGGTGGCAACCGCAGCGCCATCCTTGGTGATGGCGACCTGATGCGCCTCGCCAGAACGACCAGCCAGCTTTGCACGACCGTCAAACGTCGTGACCTTGGCCTTCTTCAACAGATGCGCAATGCCGCCGCCCATCCGGCGCGCGATGCTGCGCGAGCGGCCAACGATCTTGGACAGGTCAAATGAGATGTTGTCCGCGGAAAGTCCGAACGTGCCCAGTTCATGCAGCAGATGGTGGATTTCCGAAGACCGCAGAAGTGCCTTGGTCGGAATGCAGCCCCAGTTGAGGCAGACACCGCCGAAATGCGTGCTTTCCACGAGTGCCACGCTCATGCCGAGCTGGCTGGCGCGAAGGGCCGCCACATAGCCGCCGGGGCCGCCGCCAACAACAATCAGATCGAAAGTATCGGACATGGTTCAGACCACCAGAGTGTAAGGGTTCTGCACGATATCGCGCAACGCATTCAGCCATTCGGCCCCAAGGGCGCCATCGACCGCACGATGATCGACCGACAGCGTCGCCGTCATCACGGTCGCAACCGCGATTTCCGAACCGCGCACAACGGCACGCTTTTCGCCGGATGCAATCGCTAGGATACCAGCCTGCGGCGGATTGATGATCGCCGCGAATTCACGAACGCCGAACATGCCCATGTTGGAAATGGAGAACGTCCCGCCCTGGAATTCTTCAGGCTTGAGCTTTCCGGCACGTGCGCGCTTGGCCAGATCCTTGGCTTCAACGCTGATTTCCCGCAGGGACTTGCGATCGGCATCGCGGATGATCGGCGTAATCAGCCCATCCGGGATCGACACGGCCATCGAGATGTCCACGTTCTCGAAATGCAGCGTCTCGGCATCCGTGAACTGGACGTTCACGCCCGGCACCTTTTTCAGAGCCAGAGCGACGGCCTTGATCATCATGTCATTGACGGAGATCTTGAAGCTGTTTTCCTGCGCCGTGGCGTTCAGCTTCGAGCGCAGTTCCAGCAGCGCATCCAACTCGATATCGACCGAGACGTAGAAATGCGGAACCTGCGTCTTGGACTCCGTCAGGCGGCGCGCGATGACCTTGCGCATCGTCGAGTTCGGAACGCGGCGGACCGTCTCTTCCGAAGTCGTGACGGGAGTAGCCGCAGGAGCCGTTTTCGGGGCCGTCTTGGGGGCGTTCGGACCTTTTTCAACATCGCGCTTGAGAATACGGCCATTCGGGCCGCTCCCCGTCAGCGCGCCCAGGGCAATGCCCCGCTCACGCGCCATGCGCTTGGCCAGCGGAGAGACAAAAATTCGCTCGCCCTTGTCCTCGCCCGGAGCCTTCGCCGTCGCGGAAGCAGGTTTCGCCTCCGCAGGCGCCGCCTCGGCCTTTGGAGCCGCTGTTGTCTGCGTGGAAGAGGCTTCGGGAACGGCCTCGCCCTCTTCCACCAGGACAGCGATCGGCGTGTTGACCAGAATGCCCTCGGCGCCTTCCTGAATCAGGATGCGGCCAAGAATGCCCTCGTCCACGGCTTCCACTTCCATGGTCGCCTTGTCGGTCTCAATCTCGGCGATCACGTCACCAGCGGAGACGGTATCGCCCTCGGCTTTGAGCCAGCGGGCCAGTTTGCCCTCGGTCATGGTCGGCGACAGCGCCGGCATCAGGATATCGGTAGCCATCGTTGTCAGTCCCGCAGCTGCTTGCGAACGGCATCCACAACCCATTCAGGTTTCGGAAGCGCCAGTTTTTCGAGATTGGCCGCATAGGGCATCGGCAGGTCGAGCCCGCAGACACGCGCTGGCGGTGCATCGAGCCAGTCAAAGGCCTGCTCGACGGCCACGGTGCAGATTTCCGCACCGATGCCCGCTACCGGCCAGCCTTCCTCAACGGAGACGATCCGGTTCGTCTTCTTTACGCTGCGCACGATCGTCTCGGTGTCCAGCGGACGGATTGAGCGCAGGTTAATGACTTCGGCCGAGATGCCTTCATCCGCCAGGATTTCCGCGGCTTCCAGCGCCACGCCGACCATGATGGAAAACGCCACCAGCGTTACATCCGTCCCTTCCCGCTCGATCTTTGCGCGACCGATCGGCAGAATGAAATCTTCATCCACCGGGCACGGGAATTTCTGACCGTACAGGATCTCGTTTTCCAGAACGATGACCGGGTTCGGATCACGGATGGCCGCCCGAAGCAGCCCCTTCGCATCCGCGGCCGACCAGGGGGCGACGACTTTCAGGCCCGGAATATGAGCATACCAGCTCGCAAAGCACTGTGAATGCTGCGCGCCCACGCGGGCCGCCGCACCATTGGGTCCACGGAACACGATGGGGCAGCCCATCTGACCGCCGGACATGTACAGCGTCTTGGCTGCGGAATTGATGATGTGATCAACGGCCTGAAGCGAGAAGTTCATGGTCATGAACTCGACGATCGGCTTCAGACCCGTGAGAGCCGCACCAACGGCCATGCCCGTAAAGCCATGCTCGGTGATCGGCGTATCGATGACGCGCTTTTCGCCAAACTCTTCCAGCAGACCCTGGCTGATTTTGTAGGCGCCCTGATACTGCGCCACTTCCTCGCCGATCAGGAATACGTCCTCGTCACGACGCAGTTCGGCCGCCATGGCATCACGCAGCGCCTGACGAACGGTGATTTCGCTGGTTTCGCCCCAGTCGCGATCATCCTCGGCCTGTGCCACTTCCGGCGCTTCGGTGATGGCCGGGTCGGACGGTGTCTCGATAGCGACAGGCGCACCGACTGCCGGATCGGAAGACCGCACAACATCATCGGCAGCAGAAGCATCCTCGCCGTCCGCCAGAAGCACGGCAATCGGCGTATTGACCGCGATGTTCTGCGTGCCCTCATCCACCAGCGTCTTGCCGATCACGCCTTCGTCCACGGCTTCGACTTCCATCGTCGCCTTGTCGGTCTCGATCTCGGCAATCACGTCACCGGCCGCAACGGTATCACCGGCCTTCTTGACCCAGCGGGCCAGCGTCCCTTCGGTCATGGTCGGCGAGAGGGCCGGCATCAGAATCAGAGATGCCATGGATCAGGCCTCCACCAGAATATCGGTCCAAAGTTCGGACACGTCCGGCTCCGGACTTGTCTGCGCAAATTCGGTCGCGTCCGCCACGATGGCTTTCACGTCCGTTTCAATGTCCTTGAAGACACTCTCTTCGATGCCGCTGCGCAGCATTTCGGCCTTCAGCGTCTCGATCGGATCGCGCGTGCGGCGCATTTCCTCGACTTCCGCGCGCTGACGGTATTTTGCCGGATCGGACATGGAGTGCCCGCGATAGCGATAGGTTTCCATCTCAAGCAGGAACGGCCCCTTGCCCGAGCGGCAGTATTCCATGGCTTCCTGCGCGGCTTCATGCACGGCAAAAATGTCCATGCCGTCCACCTTGCGGCTGGCAATGCCCCAGGGCTCGCCATTACGCGACAGATCCTTGGAGGCCGAAGCGCGCTCGATGGATGTGCCCATGCCGTAGCGGTTGTTTTCGATCACATAGATGCAGGGCAGCTTGTGCAGGGCAGCGAGATTGAAGCTCTCATAGACCTGTCCCTGAGCGGATGCGCCCTCGCCAAAATACACGATCGAGACCTCATCCGTACCACGATACTTGTTCGCAAAAGCCAGACCCGTGCCAAGTGCCACCTGTGCACCGACGATACCATGACCGCCATAGAACTCCTTTTCACGGGAGAACATGTGCATGGAACCGCCCTTGCCGTGCGAATATCCACCGGAGCGGCCCGTCAGTTCCGCCATGACACCGCGCGGTGTCATGCCCGCCACGAGCATTTGCCCATGGTCGCGATAGGACGTGATGGACTTGTCGCCCTGCTTCATGTTGAGGCCGATCCCGACCACAACGGCTTCCTGCCCGATATACAGATGGCAGAAGCCGCCGATCAGACCCATACCGTAAAGCTGGCCTGCCTTTTCCTCGAAACGGCGAACGAGAAGCATATCCCTGTAAGCGCGCTTCATGGTCTCCGGCGAAAGGGCCGGACCGTTGCTCCGGCTTGAAGCGGACGAACTGTCGTCCATGGCGGTCTCCTGATGGAAATGCACAAAATCCTGCAAGCTCTTAACGGCAGAAGCCTTCAAAAGCCAGACCATGCCCCTGCACTTGCAAAGGCGCTGGCCCACAGGATGTGACGTGAAAAAACGTGTCAGACCGCCACAGCGGGCGGCCTGATCTCAGACGAAACCCAGCAGACGGCGCGCAGCCACACCCGGATCGGGCTCACGCAGCAGACTTTCACCGACCAGAACTGCGCTGGCTCCGACCGCACCGACTTTCATCATGTCGTCCTGGGTACGGATACCACTTTCTGACACAACCAGACGATCGGGCGGCACCAGCGGCGCCAGATCGATCGTTGTCTGAATGTCGGTCTTCAGCGTGCGCAGGTTGCGATTGTTGATGCCGATCAGGAATGTGTCCAGAGCCAGCGCCCGGTTCAGTTCCGCCTCGTCATGGACTTCGAGCAGCACATCCATGTCCAGACCGCGCGCAATCGCAATCAGCTCGGCAGCCTGCGTCTCCGTCAGGACGGCCATGATCAGCAGGATGCAGTCTGCCCCGATCAGACGGCTTTCATGGACCTGCCAGGGATCAAGGATGAAGTCCTTGCGCAGGATCGGCAGGCTGCACGCCTCGCGTACAGCGCGGATATCGTCCGTGTTGCCGTGGAAGCAGGAGCTTTCCGTCAGAACGGACAAGCAGGTCGCACCAGCAGCCTGATATTCCTGTGCAATTTCCACCGGCTTGTAGTCAGGGCGCAGGATACCTGCGGACGGCGAAGCCTTCTTGATTTCGGCAATCAGCCCGACCTGACGATCTGCCGTAAGATGCTGCAGTGCCTGTCCGAAACCCCGCGTCGGTGTCGTGACCTCCCGCGCCCGTGCGGTGATTTCCTTGAGGGACATGATCTGCGAGCGCTGCTCGATGTCCACCCGTGTCCGGGCACAGATCCGTGCCAGAACGTCACTGCGGTCAGCAGCAGTTTCCGCTTCCGGATTCTTGATGGGAGGGGTCGTCGTTTCCGGAACTTCCGGGTCCGGGAACTGTTCCGTTCCTTCAGGCGAATATGTCATCGCCGGTCGATGGTACATGAATGTCATGATCGTCCTGCGTCTGTGGAAGCAATGGAGGGAGCTGACATGCGCGCACGTTCGAGCGCGGCACGGGCAAGGCCCCGGTCGATGGAGTCTGCCGCCAGTCCTACATTGCGACGGAAAGCCGGCGCGTCAATTGCACCGTCCTTCACGATATCGCCGCGTCCTGCCACATGCAGGGCTGCGGCAGCGTTGAGAAGAACCGTATCCCGATAGGCACCACCGGCACCATCGAGCAGGGAAATCAGCGCGGAAGCATTTGTCCGGGCATCTCCGCCCCGGATGGCGGAGATCGGAGCGGCCTGAAATCCGGCCATTTCCGGTTCGATCCCGAATGAAAAAAGCGCATCATTCTGCCAGGCCGAAACCTGAGACGGGCCAGCCAGCGTGAGTTCATCGCTGCCGCCTTCTTCGGTTGAGCCATGCACGACCCAGACCGAAAGACTGCCCAGTGCGCCAAGCGCACGGGCTACGGGTTCGCACCAGCGACCATCAAACACACCGATCAGCTGGTGGCGCACCTGAGCGGGATTGCATAACGGTCCGAGCAGATTGAACAACGTACGAAAGCCTAGTGCTTTGCGCACTGGAGCTGCATGTCGCATGGCTGGGTGATGCTGCGGCGCTGCGAGAAAGACCAGCTTGTCTTCCCGCAGGCGCCTGCCCTGAAGTTCTAGATCATCAGTGGGCGGGATACCCAGAACTTCGAGAACGTCTGTGGCCCCCGTCGCCGAGGACAGGGCGCGGTTGCCATGCTTGGCCACCGGAACACCAAGCCCCGCCAGCACGAAAGCCACGGCGGTCGAGACATTGAGCGTTTTCAGCCCGTCTCCACCCGTTCCACAAACATCGATCGTGCCTTCCGGAACATCCGGAAGAACCGTCATGTGGTGACGGACTGCCTGTACGGCTCCAGTCAGTTCGGCAAACGTCTCGCCGCGCAGTTTTAATGCTGTCAGGAAAGCGGAGAGATGAACCGGGTCGACCTCTCCCGCCATGATGGCATGGAAAGCCCCTTCCGTCTCATGGCTATCGAGCGGCTGTCCGGAGGCCACCTTGTGCAGAGGGACCGTAAAATCCACACTCATTGTCATGCGGCCTGTGAGGTGGAAACCGGGATTCCTGCAATTTTCAGGAAATTGGCCAGAAGATCCCGTCCCGCCACAGAGGCAATGCTTTCCGGATGGAACTGTACGCCATGCACGGGATAATCGCGGTGGCGTATGCCCATGATGATGCCATCTTCAGTCCGGGCATTGATCACGAGGGTTTCGGGAATGCTGTCCGGTGCCAGCGTCAGGCTGTGATAACGCACAACATCCACGGGATTGGGCAGTCCGGCGAAGACCCCTGTGCCGTCATGTTGCACTGCGCTGATCTTGCCATGCATCGGTACGGGCGCGCGCACGACCTTGGCACCAAAGACCTGCCCGATGGCCTGATGTCCCAGACAGACACCAAAGACCGGCACCTTTCCTGCGGCAGCGCGGATCAGGTCGCAGCAGATCCCGGCACCATCCGGCGCACAGGGGCCAGGCGAGATCACGATTGCGGACGGCTTGAGCGCCAGCGCCTCCTCGACACTCAGCGCGTCATTGCGCCGCACGTCACATTCCACACCAAGTGCACCCAGATGGTGAACGATGTTGAAGGTGAAGCTGTCGTAATTGTCGATGAGAAGGATCATGGCAGCAGAATGACCTTCGCGTCTGTTTTCGTCAAATACATCGCAGTGCTCCGGGCGCCTTCAGGCTTTTGAAGCCGTGGTGACCGCGATTTCCGCTGCCCGGAACAGCGCGCGGGCTTTTGCCTGTGTCTCGCGGAACTCGGCGTTCGGATCGCTGTCTGCGACCACACCACAGCCGGCCTGCACATACATGTTCCCGTCCTTGAGAACGGCCATGCGCAGCCCGATGCAGGTGTCCATTTCCCCGTCGGCACCGAAATATCCAACGCAGCCGGAATACGGCCCGCGCCGTGTCGGTTCCAGTTCGTCAATGATTTCCATGGCGCGGATCTTGGGGGCGCCTGTCAGTGTCCCTGCCGGGAAGGCTGCGATAAGTGCATCCATCGCCGTTTTGCCGTCCTTGATGCGGCCGGTCACGGTTGAGGAAATATGCATGACGTGGCTGTAGCGCTCGACGACGAATTTCTCCGGAACCTCGACGGTCCCGAGCTGTGAGACACGCCCCACATCATTACGCCCCAGATCGATCAGCATCAGATGCTCGGCCAGTTCCTTGCGGTCGGCGAGAAGCTCTTTTTCCAGAGCCAGATCCTCGTCGCGGTCCGCTCCGCGCGGACGTGTGCCCGCCAGCGGACGTACCGTGACTTCGCCGTCGCGCAACCGCACGAGGATTTCCGGCGAGGAACCGACCAGAGCGTAGTCCTCAAGCTCCATCACGAACAGGAACGGTGCCGGATTGACGCGGCGCAGGCTGCGATAGAGCGATAGCGGCGATAGCGGGAACGGCGTCGTGAAGCGCTGGCTCGGCACGATCTGGAATGCATCGCCCGCGGCGATATAGTCCTGCGCCTTGCGGACATGGTCCTCGAACTGCTGCTGCGTCATGTTCGAAACTGGTGGCGCCAGTTCCGTGCCGGCTAGCAGCGTCTCGCGCGTATCCCCCAGCGGCGCTGCCAGAGCGGCTCTTGCTTGATCCAGAAGCGCGTGGGCCTCCGCATCCGTCGTCTTGCCCCGCACCGGCACGGCCAGCGTGAGTTCGTCCCGCACAGAATCGAAGACGGCGAACAGGCGCGGACGGATCATGATGCCTTCCGGCAGTCCCAGATCGTTAACCGGCGCGTTCGGCAGGCGCTCCATCTGGCGCACCATGTCATAACCCAGCACACCGAACACACCGCCGATCATCGGCGGCATTCCAGCCGGTAGATCCATCTGGCTTTCGTCCACGATGGTCTTCAGCGTCTCAAGCGGCACGCCATCGACAGGCTTGCCGTCCAGTGTGACCTTCCCGTCCCGGCACTTCCAGACCAGATCCGGCAGAAGCGCGATTACGGAATAACGCCCGCGGGCCGCACCGCCCTCGACGCTTTCGAACAGCAGCCGGTACGGATCGTCCGAGAGTTTCGAAAGCCGCAGAAAGGCCGAGACTGGCGTGAGAAGATCGGCGGCCTCGATGCTATAGACAATACCCATTACTGCGCCCCGTTTCCTGCTGCCGGCGCGGCCGCCGTCACGACCTGATTATAGAGCGCCATGTTGATATGCGACGGCGGAACTGCCTTTTCCATGGCCGCATTCAGGGCGACCGGAATGTCGGAGCGCATGGACTGGACATACTCGCCTGAGAGCTGCCCGCCCAAAGTTTTCATGTCCTCTGCCGAAGCTGGCTTGTCTGCCGTTACATTGACCAGCCAGAACGCGTCCGGCGTCTCGAACATGCCGCTCGTGCCCGGCTTGAGGCCAAAGACGCCGCGCAGGACGTTCTGTGGCAGGCTCTGATCCGGATGAACCCGCGATACCATGACGTCCTGACGCAGGGCTGACGCTTCAGGCTGGCCTTCAAGCGCCTTGCGCAGCGTGCCAGCCTTGGCGGCGTTGAACAGTGCAGTGGCGCGCAGATCAGCGGCATGGTGCTTCTGCTCTGCCGTCCAGGCCTGCACTACCTGATCGCGCACGCTGTCGAACGGCTTGAGTGTGCCCGGATGCACTTCATCGACGAGCAGCGAGAATGCAGTGCCATTCGGGCCGTTGACGACGGCCGGCTGGGCCCCCTTGGCCTGCGTGAAGATCTGATGGACGATCGCCTGACGCAGTGCGGCATCTCCGGGGATCGGCGCGGGCAGGCCATCCTGCGTCATGCCGTTGGAATCCAGCGTGCCAGCGGCCGGGATGGCGCCGAGATCGCTGGGGATCTGCTCCAGCGTCGAGGAGCCGGCGACGGCGTCCTGAAACTGCTTCTGGCGGGCCTGAAGGGCTTCCCCGGCTTCCTGATTCTGGACCTGGGTTTTCAGATCATTCTTTGCCTGCTCGAACGTGGTCTTGTGAGGCGCGATGACAGCGGAGATGTTGAAGACGACCCAGCCCATGCCGGTCTTTTCCGGACCGGAAATCCGGTCTGCCGGAGCGGCAAACGCGACCTTGGCGAGCTCGGGGTTCGGGATGTCGCTCTGACGGACGGATGGCAGCGAGACAGCGGCGGCTTCAGGGAACTTCTTCTGGATGTCGTCCCAAGATATTCCGCCCTTCCAGGCGTTTGCGGCGGCCTCGGCTTTCGCCTGATCCGTGAAGGTCAGCACCTGAAGCGTCCGCGTCTCGGGGACATCATAGGTCCGTGCCTGGAAATCATAGAGGCGGTGCAGGACGTCGTCGGGAACCTCGATCGTCTTTGCGACGCTTTCCGGCGTCATGACAACCATTTTCGCGTGTCGGTATTCCGTCGTGCGGAACATCTGCGGATGGTTGTCATAGAAACGGTGCAGTTGGTCATCCGTCGGTGCGGCCGGGACAGTGCCGCTGGCGAACGGGATCTGCACCAGATCAAACACGCGCTGGCTGGCGTCGAAAGACAGCATCCGCTCCGTCAGGGACGACGGCGCGACAACGGACTGGCCCATGCCCTGCAGAAGCCCGCGGGAAGCAATATCTTCGCGGATGGCCTGAAGCAGCTTGCCTTCGGAGAGCCCGATCCGGGCCAGGCGGTCATTGAAGACGCTGCGGTCGAATTTTCCGGCGGCATTGTGGAAAGCAGGAATGGCAAAGATTTCCTGGCGGACCAGTTCGTCAGGCACCACCATGCCGGCACGGCCTGCTGCAAGTTGGGTCTCGTTCTGGATCACGAGATTTTGAAGCGTCTGGCGGGCGACCTGTTCCACCTCGCCTTTCGGCAGCTTGGATGGATCGGCGAGACCGATCTGTTTGGCAACGACCGGAAGCTGGGCCGAGAGTGCACGGCTGAAATCATCCGGCGTGATGCTGCGCTCACCCACGCGCACCACTTCATTGGAGCTTGCCGTCCCCATGTTGGAATACACGTCCCCGACGCCCCAGCCGATGAAAGCCAGAAAGATCAGCAGCGCGGCGGCACGGCCGGCCCAGGAGTCAACGAAGAGGTGGCGGAGCGTGGTAATCATAGGGTCAGGGCAGATCCGGATGACGGGATGGTGCGGGCACGGAAGGCCCGCTAGAACTTGCGGCACCATAATGTCGTGAGAACGGCTTGACCAGAAGCAGACCGGAACGAGATCTGTCGTTGAGTGTTCTGTTGGTTCGGAGCCTGCGATACCGCAGCCATTTCGCAGTCCGTCCCCGGGACGATGCAAGGAGGAAAAGTGCCCCCATTACCCAGGCTTGTCGTAGGGAACTGGAAGATGCACGGCCTGCGCGAGCAGTCCACGAGATTGGCGCGTGCCGTCGCTGAGGGCGCGCAGTCCCTTCCCGATGATGTCCGGCTCGTCCTGTGCCCTCCCTTTACGCAGCTCTCCAGCGTTCACGGCATCATCAGTGCTGCGGGACCGCAAACGCCTGTCTGTCTCGGGGCGCAGGACTGTCACATGACGTCCTCCGGCGCTCATACCGGAGACATTTCGGCTGAAATGCTGGCCGACCTTGGTGTCCGCTATGTCATTCTCGGTCATTCCGAACGCCGTCAGGCCCATGGCGAGACTGATGCGCTGATTCGCCAGAAGGTCGAGACTGCCGAGGCTGCGGGTCTTGTTCCCATCGTGTGCATTGGCGAGACCATGCAGGAGCGGCTTGAAGGCCGGACGACCACCGTTCTGGCCACGCAGGTCGAGGGTTCCCTGACGGATGGCTTCAGCGGCGTGCTGGCTTACGAACCCGTCTGGGCGATCGGAAGTGGCACCGTTCCGCCGATCGACGAGCTTGAGCGGACCCTTTCTTTGCTGCATGGACTGTTGCAGTCCCGTCTCAAGACGGATGACATTCGTGTCCCGATCCTGTATGGCGGCTCCGTAACACCGGCTCAGGCGCCGACCATCTTTTCCATCGGGTCGCTCGGAGGGGTGCTGGTCGGCAGTGCCAGTCTGGAAGCAGAGCGCTTCCTGCGCATCGCCGAAGCAGCGTCTTTCCGCCTGACGTCCCAACCATTGTCCGGACCCTATCGTTCATGACCACTCTTCTGCTTGCTCTCAATCTGCTGGTCACACTGGCGCTGATCGGGGTGATCCTCATCCAGCGCAGCGAAGGCGGCGGCCTCGGCATTGGCAGCGGCCAGGGCATGGGCTCCTTCATGAGTGGCCGCGGAACGGCAACGCTGCTGACGCGTGCCACATCCGTCCTCGCCGGTATCTTTATGCTGCTGTGCCTGGTGCTGGCCGTCATGAACCGTGGCGCCTCTTCCGGCGTCGGCTCGCATGACATTCTGGCTGAGCCGCCTGCCACCACCCAGACGACTACCACCACAACCCCGGCGGCACCTGCCGCTCCGGCTCCCGCACCCGCTCACTGACCGGGCCTGAAAATCCCCGTTCAAACTTTTTAACGGGGATCTTTCTTACAGACGCGTCTCTCCGCTTCCCCTGCCCCATGTCGGCAGTGTATGAAGACCGCCCATGACGCGTTTCGTATTCATCACCGGCGGTGTGGTATCTTCTCTCGGCAAGGGCATCGCTTCAGCGGCCCTCGCTGCTCTCCTCCAGGCGCGCGGATACAAGGTCCGCATGCGCAAACTGGACCCCTATCTCAACGTGGATCCGGGCACCATGAGCCCGTACCAGCACGGTGAGGTGTTCATTACCGATGACGGGGCCGAAACCGACCTCGATCTCGGTCATTATGAACGCTTCACGGGTGTCCATGCGTCACGTGCTGACAACACCACGACGGGACGGATCTATTCGGATGTGATCGCGCGCGAACGCCGCGGCGACTATTTGGGTGGAACCGTGCAGGTCATCCCGCACATCACGGACGCCATCAAGGACGTCGTGGTCACGGGCACCGACGACTATGATTTCGTCCTCGTGGAAATCGGCGGTACGGTCGGCGACATCGAGAGCCTGCCTTTCCTCGAAGCCATCCGTCAGCTGCGCAATGATCTCGGCCATGCCCAGACCATGTGCGTGCACCTGACCCTCCTGCCCTATATTCCGGCAGCCGGCGAGCTCAAGACCAAGCCGACGCAGCATTCCGTCAAGGAGCTGCAGAATGTCGGTATCCAGCCGCAGATGCTGCTGTGCCGCTCGGACCGTCCCATTCCGGACAACGAGCGTCGCAAGATTGCCAATTTCTGCAACGTCCGTCCGGAAGCCGTTATCGCGGCGCTCGACGTGGACACGATCTATGCCTGCCCCATTTCCTATCACAACGAGGGAATGGATCAGGAAGTCCTGCGCTATTTCGGTCTGCCCTATGACAGCAAGCCGGACCTCTCACGCTGGGAAAAGATCGTCCATGCGATTCGCGAACCCGAGGGGGAAGTCCGGGTGGCCATCGTCGGCAAGTACACGGCCCTGCTTGACAGTTACAAGTCGCTGGCCGAGGCCCTGCTGCATGGTGGCATCGCCAACCATGTGAAGGTGAAGCTCGACTGGATCGAATCGGAAGAGTTCGAGAAGAACGGCAACATTGCCGAGCGCCTGAAGGATGCGGACGCTATCCTTGTTCCGGGCGGCTTTGGTGAGCGTGGTGCGGAAGGCAAGATTCAGGCTGTCCGCTATGCCCGTGAGCACAATATCCCGTTCCTGGGCATCTGCTTCGGCATGCAGATGGCCGTGATCGAATGTGCCCGTTCACTGGCAGGTCTGCCCAAGGCCTCTTCCACCGAGTTCGGTCCCACGGACGAGCCTCTGGTCGGTCTGATGACCGAATGGGCTCGTGGCAGCGAAATGCTCCGCCGTCGTGAAGGTGGCGATCTGGGCGGTACGATGCGTCTGGGTGCTTATCCGGCCAAGCTGGTTCCGGGCTCTCGCGTGGCGGAAATCTATGGCCGCACGGAAATCCGTGAGCGCCATCGTCACCGCTGGGAAGTCAATGCTCATTACAAGGACCGCCTTGAAAAGACCGGTCTGCGGTTCTCCGGCCTGTCGCCTGATGGTGTGCTGCCGGAAGTGATTGAGTACCCGGATCACGCCTGGTTCGTGGCTGTGCAGTACCATCCGGAACTGCTTTCCAAGCCTTTCGACCCGCATCCGCTGTTCGCAGGCTTCATCGCCGCGGCCGTTAAGGAGGCTCACAGCAAGTGAGCTTCCGGATCGGAGACCTTACGGTCGGCCAGGATCAGCCGTTCACGCTGATCGCTGGTCCCTGCCAGATCGAATCCCGCGAGCACGCAACGGAGCTGGCTGATGCCATCTCCGGCATTTGTCGCGAGCTTGGCATCGGGCTGATCTACAAAAGCAGCTTCGACAAGGCGAACCGCAGTTCGGTCAATGCCGCGCGCGGTGTTGGCATGGATGCCGGTCTGGACATTCTCGCTGGCATCCGCGAGCGCTTTGGTGTTCCTGTCCTGACCGATGTCCACACGGCCGAACAGTGCGCGCCTGCGGCCCAGGCCGTGGATGTGCTTCAGATCCCGGCCTTCCTGTGCCGCCAGACGGATCTGCTGCTGGCGGCTGGCGAAACGGGCCGTGCTATCAACATCAAAAAGGGCCAGTTCCTTGCCCCGTGGGACATGGCCAATGTCGCGGCGAAGATCGCGTCCACGGGCAATGAGCGCATCATGCTTTGCGACCGTGGCACGAGCTTTGGCTACAACACGCTTGTGAGCGACATGCGTGGTCTGCCGATCATGGCGCAGACCGGTTATCCGGTCGTGTTCGACGCCACGCACTCGGTTCAGCAGCCGGGCGGTCTTGGTGCATCAACGGGTGGACAGCGTGAGTTCGTCGAGCCACTCGCCCGCGCTGCCCTGTCCATCGGCGTGGCTGCCGTCTTCATTGAGACGCATCAGGACCCGGACCACGCTCCGAGCGATGGCCCGACCATGGTGCCGCTCAGTGAAATGCACGGTCTCCTGACGCGCCTGAAAGCCTTTGACGCTCTGGCGAAGTCCTTCCTGTCCTAGGTGCCGGATGGTGCCAGAGCCGCCAGAAACAGGCTCAGGACTACGATAGCCGTAAGGCCAGTCCGAAGCGGCAGATAGCCTGGGGGAAGAGCGCCTTTCCTCCAGGCTTCCCGCTCCACAAGAAATGTTCCGACAAAACCGATGATTTCCAGTCCGAAACCGGCACGGACATGTCCCAGCACACCCACACAGAGCGCGAGCCATGCCCAGAGCGCAGGGCAGACGCCCAGCACGAGGCGCTGACGGTCCCGCTGTGACGTCCCGCCTACCGTGATGATGTCCGGCCGCTCCATGGCCAGCCCCCAGTGCACGGCTCCCAGAAACGACAGGATGCAGGCCCCGTACGCCAGCAGAATGATCTTCAGATGTGGTAGCGGCGTAAACAGCCCGGCCAGGAAGATCCAGCCGCCGAGCGTCACAAACGGGATCAGTCCGGCGATGCCGAGCACGAAAACGGGAAAAGGAAGGCGCATGTCGTCGTTGACCTCACGGCGTGATTTTGAGACTTGAAATAGCTGTTCCATTCCGAACGGTCACGAGCCACCCCGGTTCACGCATATCCAGGAGAGCTTCCATTGAGCGCCATCGTTGATATCACCTCCCGCGAAATCCTGGACAGCCGCGGCAATCCTACCGTCGAGGTCGAAGTCGAGCTGTCCTCCGGTGCCCGCGGCCGCGCCGCTGTCCCTTCTGGCGCATCCACAGGCGCTCACGAAGCCGTGGAGCTGCGTGATGGTGACAAGTCCCGCTACGGCGGCAAGGGCGTCCTGAAGGCCTGCAGCCACGTTGAAAACGACATTCTCGAAGTTCTTCAGGGTGCCGAATCGGAAGACCAGATCGCTATCGACAATGCGATGATCGATCTGGACGGAACGCCGAACAAATCCCGTCTGGGTGCGAACGCCATCCTCGGTGTTTCTCTCGCTGTCGCCAAGGCTACAGCCGAGGAGCTGGAACTGCCGCTGTACCGTTATGTCGGAGGCGCCTACTCCCATCTTCTGCCGGTTCCGATGATGAACATCGTCAATGGCGGTGAGCATGCCGACAATCCGATCGACATTCAGGAATTCATGATCCAGCCCGTTGGCGCGCCGACGGTTGCTGACGCGATCCGCATGGGTTCAGAAATCTTCGCACGGCTGAAGAAAGGTCTTTCCGAAGCCGGGTACAACACCAATGTCGGCGATGAGGGTGGCTTCGCACCGAACCTGAAGTCTGCTGACGAAGCTCTTGGATTTATTGCTAAATCCGTTGAGGCTGCCGGTTACAAACTCGGCGAGGACGTAACCTTCGCGCTCGATTGCGCTGCCACCGAATTCTATGCGGATGGCCGCTATAACCTGAAAGGTGAAGGCAAGGAATTCGATGCTTCGGGCATGATTTCTTACCTCGAGGATCTGGCCAACCGTTACCCGATCGTCTCCATTGAGGATGGTCTTGCGGAAGACGACTGGGAAGGCTGGGCAGAGCTCACCACCCGTCTGGGCAAGAAGCTTCAGCTTGTTGGTGACGATCTGTTCGTAACCAACCCTGACCGTCTGCGCCGTGGCATCAAGGCTGGGACGGGTAATGCCCTTCTTGTGAAGGTTAACCAGATCGGAACGCTGACCGAGACGCTTGAAGCTGTCGAAACCGCACACAAGGCCGGTTACGCCTGCGTCATGAGCCATCGTTCAGGTGAGACGGAAGACTCCGTCATTGCCGATCTTGCTGTTGCTACGAATTGCGGTCAGATCAAGACGGGCTCCCTCTCCCGCTCCGATCGTACGGCAAAGTACAACCAGCTGATCCGGATCGAGCAGCAGCTCGGCAGCGCAGCCCGTTACGCTGGTCGCGGCATTCTCAAGAACTCCTGAGTTCTGCCAGACGGTCCTGTTTTCCTGTGAGACTGGGCCGTCTTCTTATCCCGGATATGAAAGATATCCGTATCATTCATTGTCTGGTCACAGATGACTGATATAGATTGACGCAGTCATTCAAAACGGAGTTTGCACGACGTGACACTGGTCCGACTCATCAAGCGTGGTGTCCGCGCCGTTGCTCCTCCGGCTTTCTTCCTGTCCCTGACCGTTTATTTCGGTTGGAATGCGCTTCACGGTGCGCATGGCATTCATGCCTATCAGGAACAGACGCAGCTTGAGAAAGACGCCGTTCAGGCCAGACAGGATGCCGAAGACGAGCAGAATGTCTGGCGCCGCCGTGTCGTTGCTCTCAAGGAAAAGGCGCTGGACGCTGATATGCTGGACGAACGGGCCCGCGCTACGATGAACCTGACGCGCAGTGGTGATCTGGTTGTCCCCTACGGCCCGCATGACAAACTGTTCTGAGCAGCGATCAGGAAATCTGTTTCTTTAGATACAAAAAAAGCGGCCAAAGGCCGCTTTTTTTGTGAAGACTGTCTGAACAGTCTTACTTGATCTTGGCTTCGCGGAACACGACGTGCTTGCGTGCAACCGGGTCGTACTTGCGCACTTCCATCTTTCCCGTAGCGGAACGGGCATTCTTCTTCGTGACGTAGAAGTAGCCGGTTTCGGCTGACGAAACGAGCCGGATCTGAATAACGTTGCTCTTTCCCATGATACCCTCGGGCTTTCGCCATACTGATGCCGCTCGAAGGTGTCGATGCAGCATGTTGATCTCTAGATTGGGCGCACCATGCTGATTTGTGCCTCAAAGGTCAAGAGCTTCCCGCACGATTTCGCAGTTTTGCTCTGTTTTCAAAGGCTTTCGCTGCCAGGAAATCTTATCAGTCATCCGTGTGTCCCCTGCTCTTTTGCTTGTGAGGCAACAGAGAGGAACCTATAAGGAACAAATGCAGGATGCGTCTCATTCTGCAGTTTTTACGACCTGCCTCCGCCGAGGCGCATGGGAGCGCCTGTATGCTGACCCGCAAGCAGCACCAGCTTTTGCTATATATCGATGATCATCTTCGCCGGACGGGATATTCCCCCTCATTCGACGAAATGAAGGACGCCCTTGAACTGCGTTCGAAGTCCGGCATCCATCGCCTGATTTCCGCTCTGGAAGAGCGTGGCTTCCTGCGCCGGCACCATCATCGCGCCCGTGCCCTTGAAGTGCTGCGTCTGCCTCATATGGGAACCGAAGCGCCTGCCGCCTCGTCTGCTGGAGCGGGATTTGTTCCGGCTGTTATCAGCCAGCACCAGACAGAGCTCGAAGGGGCTTTCTCCGAGGCCAGTGTGGCCAATGACCGTCAGACCGTCACCATTCCTCTTTATGGGCGCATTGCAGCCGGTCTTCCGATCGAGGCCATGCAGGATGACAGTGACCGCATCGAGGTTCCGATTTCCCTGCTCGGGACCGGCGAGCATTACGCCCTGACGGTTGCGGGCGATTCCATGATCGAGGCAGGAATTCTGGATGGAGATATCGCGATCATCCGCCGGCGTGAGACGGCCGAGAACGGACAGATCATCGTTGCCCTGATCGACGGACAGGAAGTGACGCTTAAGAAGCTACGTCGGCGCGGTTCGATGATCGCGCTGGAGGCGGCCAACCGGGAGTATGAAACTCGCATTTTCCCGGCGGAGCGTGTGCATATTCAGGGGCGTCTGGTTGCACTTTTTCGGCAGTACTAAGTGCCGATCCGAGTAAAATGGCGGCTATAAAAGCCGCCATTTTTTAGGTTACTTTGGGACTGCGGGTATGCCGTGAACCACTTTTACGCTGCCGTCCGGAGCAATCAGCGTGCTCGTGCCGTCCCCGTTCGGGATGACAATGGTCTTGCTTGGGTTCTTGTTCAGGAAATGGCCAGCACTATCTGGGACAGAGGACGGGAGTGTCGGAATGACGTGGCTATGGTCGTGACTCACGCCCTGATGGGTATCAGTGCTCTCGCCGACTGATATGCTCTGTCCCTGCATAAGCTGCGAGCCTGATGCGCCCAGGGCACCTTTGCTACCAATACCGCCCATGAAGGTTTCATCAATGGCGGCGCCACCGAAATAAGTCGCCGGATCGCCCAGGGCATGACTGAATGTGCTGTTTGGGTTTTCCACATCCTTGAGAGTCGGAAGCGGTTGTGGAGGACCCGGCCAGATATTGCCGTTTTCGGGGAAAATCGGAGTTTCAGCGAACTTCTCACCACGTGCACGGTGAATATTTTCACTGTCGCCGTGGGGACCATTGGGATTATCGAGCGCGGTCCATACCATCGTATCCTGGATATACTTGCCCATGCCCGAACAGCCGCTCAGAGCGAGAGGTAGTGCCAGCAGAGCGGCCTTCCGCATTTCTTACTCCCACAAGATCAATAAATGACCTTTAGCGGTCCTTGTCACAGAACGCCAGATGAAGACACTCAGATACAGCTACAATTCTTTCGCCGAACGGCATCAGAAGCTGATCTTGGACGATTTACGTGACTGCCCTGCCATGATGCGTGCCAGACCCGCAGTCAGATAACCCCAGCCGCTGATCACGGTCGGGATGACCGAGAACCAGAGCAAAATCCCACCAATCAGGGTTGCAGGCAGGAAGGAGAGGCCCAGTATTCTGGCCGCGCCATCGCCACCAATCAGGAAGCCGATGGCGACCATCTGGATGCCGGTCTTCCATTTCGCAAGCCGCGTCGATGGCAGCGTCTCCCGCTGGGACGCCATATATTCCCGCAGACCGCTGACCAGGATTTCCCGGACCATGATGATGATGCCCGCGTAAAGCGAGAAGACAGGAAGCTGCGTCAGGCCTGCCAGGGCCAGCAGAAGTGAACCCACCAGCAGTTTGTCGGCGATGGGGTCCATCATCCGGCCTAGTTCAGATAGCTGATGCCAGCGGCGTGCCAGAGCCCCGTCCAGATAATCTGTGATGCACGCGGCCGTGTAGACCACGCAGGCAATCACGTTCGCGGTTGGCGAATGCACGGAGAGCAGCGCGACCAGCACGGGAATGGACGCGATACGTAGCAGTGTCAGAATGTTTGGCAGATCTGTCAGCATTGCGACCAGTCTAGAACAGTTTCCTTCTCTCCGGTATGCGCCAATGTGTCCGCAAAAGATGTATTTTTCGTGTAAATTCTGACAGACGTTCTAATGGCTGCGATCGTCAACCGAAGCCTTCTGGACCCATTCCGGGTGAAAATGCCCGTAGATCGCGGTCGCCGTGCCGGAACTGATGCCCGGCGCATTTTCCAGTTCCTCCAGACTGGCCTGCCTCACCGACTTCGCCGAGCCGAAATGATTGAGCAGTGCTTTTTTCCGTGCGGCTCCGATTCCCGGGACGTCGTCCAGTTCCGAACTCCGTAGCCCCTTGGACCGCCCTGCCCTGTGCGTCGTGATTGCGAATCTGTGGGCCTCGTCGCGTAGACGCTGCAGATAGTAAAGCACGGGATCACGCGGCGGCAGCTGGAATGGCGGCTTTGTTTCCGTAAAGAACCATTCCCGTCCTGCGTCTCGGTCCGGCCCCTTGGCGATGGCGACAATCGGGATTCCGGTCACGCCCATATCGGCGAGAACGGCCCGCACGGCGTTGAACTGCCCGAGGCCACCATCAATGAGAAGCAGATCCGGCCAGTCTTCTGGTCGTTCCCCATTTTCGGGACGACGTCCAAACCGGCGCTCCATCACTTCTCGCATCATGCCGAAATCGTCGCCCGGCGTGACCGGGCCCTTGATACTGTATTTGCGGTAGGCGCGCTTGTTGAAGCCTTCCGGTCCACCCACGACCATGACACCATAGGGCGCCTGTCCCATGATATGGGAGTTGTCGTAGGTTTCGATCCGCTGGGGCGTTTGCGGCAGGCCAAAGACTTCGGCCACACCTTCGAGCAGTTTGCGCTGTCCGGTGTTCTCCGCCAGCTTCCGCTCCAGCGCTTCGCGGGCATTGAGCGCTGCGTGCTCGACGACGTCTTTCTTTTCGCCGCGCTGGGGCCTCAGGATTTCGACCTTCTGTCCCCGCCGGATGCTGAGGGCTTCCTCGACAAGTTTCAGTTCCGGGATCTCGCAGTTCACGAGGATGGTCGGTGGCGGCGGTTTGTTGTCGTAAAACTGGATCATGAAGGCTGACAGCACGTCTGCTGCGCTCTCTTCCTCCAGATGTGCTGGATAAAACGCCCGGTTGCCGTTATTTCGGCCGCCACGGATGAAGAAGATCTGAATGCAGCTCTGGCCGGCTTCCTGCCAGATCGTCATGATGTCGGCATCATTGATCGTGGACGGATTGATTGTGCTGGAGCCCTGAATGCTGGCAAATCCGCGGATCCTGTCACGAATTGCAGCGGCGCGCTCGTAGTTCATGTCCTGCGAGGCCTGCTCCATTTCTGCCGCCAGACGCTGCTGTAGTTCGGTGCTATGGCCCGACAGGAACTGCCGCGTCTCGCTGACCAGTTCGGCGTAATCCGTCTTGGAAATCCGGTCCACACACGGCGCGGAGCAGCGCTTGATCTGGTACAGCAGGCACGGCCGCGTCCTGCTGTTCAGGACCGCGTCCGAGCAGGACCGCAGCAGAAAGCTGCGCTGCACAAGATTCAGGGTCTGATTGACGGCCCAGGCATTCGCGAACGGGCCCCAGTATGTCGCGCCTTTGACCGGTTTGCCACGCTGCTTGGTGATCTGCGGAAACTCATGGCTCTCCGTCAGCATCAGCCATGGATAGCTCTTGTCGTCGCGCAGCAGGATGTTGAAGCGCGGCTTCATCCGCTTGATGTAGTTGGCTTCCAGAAGCAGGGCTTCCGCTTCCGTCCGCGTAATCACGATCTCCATCGACACTGTCATCGACACCATGCGCCGCAGCCGCTCCGGCAGCTGGTTGAGGCGGGTATAGGACGACACGCGCTTCTTCAGGCTCAACGCCTTGCCAACATAGAGAACCTCACCCTTGGCACTCAGCATGCGATACACGCCAGGGCTGTAGGGGATGGTCTTCAGCGCTTCCCGGATGGCTTCCACGCCCTGCTTTTTTTGTGCAGGAACAACGGGTTCGCCATGATCGCTCGCAGGGTCGATGTCGTGTGGAGGAAGGTCGGTCATTCGGCTTCTTCAGTCATCCACTGAACCTGTGGAAAAGTCTGTGGGCTGCTCCGTGACAGAATCATGAAACCCCCGGTTTGCCAGACCTGCCATCAGATTGCCCAATTTTTAATCATGTTTTGCAAGTCATTGAAAACGCTTGCATCTTGCTTTCGTTCCCGGAGAGTTAACTTCACTCTAGAGACAAAGATCGACCGCAAGGTGGTCGTAGAACATGTCAGCGGATCATGGTGGACGAACCGGCTCCTCTTTCCTCCGCCATGATCATGTTCTGTTCTTTCGGAAGGCAGAAGGAATACTCCATCCCGCCCCCGATTAGGCCTGTGTCGCAGCCTTCTCGGCAGTTTCTAGCAGGCGCAGCATGTTACCACCCCAGATGGCAGCAATATCCTTGTCACTGAATCCGGCGGCCTGAAGCGCGCGTGTCACGTTTGCGGTTTCAGTCGCGTCTTTCCAACCCGGGATCCCGCCGCCACCGTCGAAATCGGAAGAAATACCGACATGCTCCACACCGATCCTGTCTGCAATGTACGAGACATGGCGGACCAGATCTTCGACGGTTCCGCCCCCGCCTTTTTTTAGAAACGAGCCCATGGCCGTGACCTGAATCAGGCCGCCTGTCTCTTTCAGGCGATCAAGCTGTTCGTCATCCAGATTGCGCGGATGGTCACACAGGGCGCGCGCGCAGGAATGGCTGGCGAAAACCGGCGTGGTCGAGACTTCGGTGGCCTGCATCATGGTTGACTTGGCCGCGTGGGACACATCCACTAGAACGCCGGAACGGTTCATCTTAGCGATGGCCTCACGGCCCAGATCCGACAGACCCTCGTGAAGGGTTTCGCTATCTTCCAGATCCTTGCGGGGAATGGCGGCATCGGCCAGCGCGTTATGCCCGTTATGGGTGAGCGTCATGTATCGCACACCATATTTGCGGGCGAGTTCAGTAATCCGCTCGGGCTGGCCGCCAAGAGCGTGCCCGTTCTCGATCGCGGGAATGACAGCCAGATCATCTGCTTCATAAGCGGCCCGCACGTCTGCAGCAGTCCGGCACACGCGAACGCCCTGACCGCCTTCGAGGCCGGAAATGACATTCAGCATAGCCTGAACCCGGAACCAGCCTTCGGCATGCCCGTCGTCGTCACGCGGGCCTTGCGGAATATACGCAGCCAGGCACACAGCCCGCAGTCCGCCTTTGCGCGTCTTGGGGACGTTTACCTGCCGGGAGGTTTCCTCTGCCCAAGCATCCTGCCGGTCTGGCCAGGGGATATCGATATGGGAATCAAGGGTCAGGAGCGTGTCGTGAAGATCAGTCATGGTTTGTTCTAGATCGGACGGGAACGCGTCATGCGCAAGAGGGCGCTTGTCAAAACGACCGATCCGGTCGATCCCTTTTTTCATGCGTCTTATTACATGGAATATCAATTCCCTCCGACTCAGGCTGCCTCTGCTGAAGCAGATCGTCGAACAGGAAAACCCGGACATCGTCTGTCTGCAGGAAACGAAAGTCCCGGATCCCCTCTTCCCGGCCCAGGCCCTGACGGGAATGGGTCTGCCCCATCAGGTCTATAAAGGCATGAAGGGTTATAACGGCGTGGCAATCCTGTCGCGGCATCCGCTAGAGAGTGTCGCTGACATGCCGGACTGGTGCAGCCGTTCCGACTGTCGCCATGTGGCGGCCCGTATTGCCACGCCGGCTGGTCCGATCCTGCTGCATGATTTTTATGTGCCAGCCGGGGGTGATATTCCCGACCCTGAAGAAAACGAAAAATTTGCCCACAAGCTCGCCTTCGTGGACGAGGCGACTGGCTGGTTCACCGGCACCCCGCCTGCCCGCAGTATCCTGGTGGGCGACCTCAATATCGCGCCTCTGGAGCATGACGTCTGGAGTCACAAGCAGCTTCTGAAAATCATTAGCCACACCCCACCCGAGATCGAGCGTTTCAAAGCATGGATGGCAACGGGATTTCAGGATGCCATGCGGACGATCACACCAGAGCCCGAAAAGCTCTATACATGGTGGTCATATCGCAACAGGGACTGGAAGAAGTCCAACCGCGGACGGCGGTTGGATCATGTCTGGATGACGCCCGACCTTATGCCGGGTCTGCGTGATGTCCGGATCCTGCGGGACGTGCGCGACTGGGAAAGCCCGTCCGATCACGTCCCGGTCGTGCTGGATTTTGATCCAGCCTGAACCGGAACCTGCCCTGTCAGCTTTCAGGCTGACAGGCTGTCGGACCCGATGACGCCACGTCCTTCCGGATCGAGACGATAACCGCCTCCTTCCGTAATCAGCAGCGATGTGCGGGCCGGATCGGGCTCGATCTTCTGGCGCAGACGATAGATATGTGTCTCGAGCGTATGGGTGGTCACAGCGGCGTTGTAGCCCCAGACCTCATTCAGGAGAACCTGACGCGCCACCGGCCGCTGACCTGCACGGTAAAGATACTTCAGGATCGCCGCTTCCTTCTCCGTCAAACGGATCCGGCGGTTGCGGGCGGTTTCGACCAGAAGCTTGGCGGACGGGCGGAATGCATATGGACCGATTTCGAACACAGCATCTTCGCTGTTCTCGAAAATCCGAAGCTGGGCGCGCAGACGGGCCAGAAGCTCACCAATGCGGAACGGCTTGGCGACATAGTCATTCGCGCCGGCGTCCAGACCGCGCACGACATCATGCTCGTCATCGGATCCGGTCAGGATGATGATCGGCATGCGGACGCCTTCGCGTCGCAGCTCAGCACAGAAATCGCGGCCATCACCATCCGGAAGGGTGATGTCCAGCAGCATGGCGTCATATCGGGCACCGGGCTTTGCAAGAAGCTCACGTGCTGTAGCGACGGAGGTTGCCTCGACAGCCTCCAGCTCGCCACCGTGCTGAAGCTGCTCGGCCAGCAGACGACGCAGTGTATCGTCATCGTCTACAATCAGGATGGGGCGGGGACCTGCCATAGTAACCTGTCTCGTTCTATCACGACGGAAAAGAAGTCACATCCGCAAAGATCGGCGTTCGTAACTCAACATCCAGTCTTTCAGCCTGTGAAGGCAAGGTAAAGAGCTGAATGCTTACAAGTCAGACTATGGCAAGGACAGCGGCAAAAGGAAACAGGATTATGGCTAAAGCTATTTTGAAAACCGCTGGAGACCGCGCTTTTCTTCACTTCCAAGGGGAAATCGTTCCGGCTTTGATTGGTCGGTACGGTCTGACTCTTGACAAGACTGAGGGAGATCTCCGCACCCCCGTCGGGGAACTGCCGCTCAGGCGTATTCTCTATCGTGCGGATCGCACAGTACGCCCAGTTTCCGGCGTCGGATTGCCTGTTGAGCCCATCGCCCCCAATGACGGCTGGTGCGACGATCCATCCCATCCTGACTATAACCGGGCCGTCACTCTCCCTCACCCCGCTTCCTGCGAAAATCTCTGGCGGAAAGACCATGCTTACGATCTCTGCATTGTGATGGGATGGAACGATGCCCCGGCCGATTCGGGACGGGGTTCGGCGATCTTTCTCCATCTGCCATCCGCCAGCGGTTATACCGAAGGCTGTATCGCCCTGGATGAGAAAGACCTGCGTGCGTTTCTGAAAGCCGGTCTCTCGCACATTACGGTGGAGGCACCGGCCTAGGTCTCGTTAAACCAGTTCGGCTGGCGGGGGCACCATGGAGACCATGTAGTCCCCCGCTTGGGGCACGGCCTTGTCGTTGTCCTCGGCCGAGCGGATCAGGATGCCGCCATCACGCCGGACCACGAGGATATCGAGCCTGTTTTCATCCGTACCGAATGACGGAGCGGTCTCTTCCGTGGCTTCCACTGCTACGAACCGCCAGCCCTGCTCGAACAGGGTGTCGAACAGGGTGTAATTCCAGGCAGGCTCGCCGAGGACCTTGCCGCGGGCATCGCGTGATAGACCATGATAGAAGTCCAGCCGCGCCACGCCCGGACTGATCTGATAGACGCGCTGACGCCCCATGGTTGGCGCTAGATGCCCACACACCATTCCGTTATAGATACCGTCCCCTGTCGTCGCGATCAGGTAATCAGCGGGACGTTCCTCGAATGATTCCTGACCATGCTGGGACAGAAGTTCTGCCCGCAGGACGGGAATATCCTGCCGTGTCGCAGGAATAAGCGCGCTGGAGCGGTTGTCCACCAGCAGAACCGGAACGCCAGCCTGCCGCAGGCATCGGGCGAAATTGATGGACCATGCGCTGGCGCCGAGAATGGCGATTGCCGGCTCGTTGGACAGCGTCAGTTTGAGCAGCCTTGCGATGGGACCAAGCGAAAACCCATGCAGGATCATTGTCACCGCAATGACTGCAAACACGGCCGGCATGATAAGGTCGGCGGACTGGTATCCTGCTTCCTTGAGACTGATCCCGGCTTCACCCGCCACGGCCGCCGCCACGATACCGCGGGGCGCAATCCAGCCGACAAACAGCTTTTCCTTCCACGGCATGCTTGTGCCCAGTGTGGAGAGGAAAATGCCCACTGGCCGTACGACAAACAGTACCACGACTGTCAGTGCGAAAATCGGGATGGAGAGCTGCGCCAGAACATCCCGATGCAGATCCGCCGTCAGCATGATGAAGAGAACCGAGACGACCAGAACTACCAGTGATTCCTTCATGCGTCGCAGTTCCGCAACGCCCGGGATCTGAAGGTTTGCCAAGGCCATGCCGAAGATCGTCACCGCCATCAGCCCCGCACCGCCCATTTCGAGATTGCACAGGGAGAAGATCACCAGCGCCATCGAAATCAGCACCGGTGTCTTGAGAATTTCCGGCATCAGATCGCGGGTGAACAGGTAGCGGATCAGATAGGCCGGCAGGATCCCTGCGGACAGCGAGACCGCAATCGCGCCCAGAAGATCGGGCAGTGTATGCGTGAAGAACACGTCCGCATGAACGTCCACATGCAGCATCATCAGCTGAAGCACGACGGCCGCCAGAATGGCGCCCAGCGGATCGTTAACGATGGCTTCCCAGCGCAGGAACGCCGCCACGCGCGGCTGAAGTTTGGCACTGCGCAGCAGCGGCAGAACGACGGTCGGCCCTGTGACGACGACGATCGCGCCGAACAGCATGGACGTGCCCCATTCCAGATGCGCGACATAATGCGCTGCCAGCGAGCCGAGCACCCAGTTGATCGGCAGTGCAAGCATCGTCAGGCGGGCGACGCCCTCACCGGCTTCGCGCAACTGGCGGAAATCCAGCGCCATGCCCCCTTCGAACACCACCAGTGCCACGAGCAGCGACACCAGCGGCCGGAACATCCACCCCATCGTCTCGGACGGATGAAGGATACCCAGCCCAGGTCCGAAGATCAGGCCGAGCGAAAACAGAAGAACAATAGCTGGAAGCCGGAAGCGCCAGGCGACCCACTGGGCCAGCATCCCCGCTCCGAAAGTCGAGGCAATGCCGATGAGAATGTCATATTGCATGGATGTTCGGGACGGGCTCCGCGTTATGGATATGAAGCGGTATCATATCGCACATCACGCTACGCGCCTAAAATGCGGAAGAATGGCCGATCATGACGACCTTGCTCCACCACACTGAAACGGATCTGCTGATCCGTCCCGCCCAATCTTTGGACCGCGAGGGCATCTGGCGGCTTCTGTCCCCCGTTCTTCGTAAAGCCGAGACATATGCCCTGCCCCGCCACTGGGGCAGACGGCAGGCACTGGCGTACTGGATGGATGTCGAGCATCGTGTCTATGTCGCGCAGACCCGAGACCATGAGATCGTCGGGACATTCTATCTTCACGCCAACCAGAAAGGTGGTGGCGCGCATATCGCCAATGCCGGTTTCATCGCCCGGTCCGGATTTGGCGCGGGCCGCCTCATGGCCGAACATGCTCTGGCGGAAGCCGTAAAACTCGGCTTCCGCGCCATGCAGTTCAATTTCGTCGTCAGCACGAACCAGCGTGCCATAGCCCTGTGGAAGTCACTGGGCTTCCGAGTGATCGGCACGCTCCCCGGAGCATTCGATCACCCGTCCCAAGGCTATGTAGACGCGCTGGTTATGTGGAAGGACCTTCTGCCTCCGGCGTCGTAGCCGCGGCTTCAGCCATCCCGGTCGTCTCTTCAGGCTTCACATCCGCCACGACCCGCTCCAACACGCAGGCAAAGAACCCGTCCGTTCCATCCCGTAGCGGCGTCAGCGAAAACTGCGCCTTGTTTCGCAGTTCGGTAGGCAGAAGTTCGGACATCTGTTCTTTCGGCAGACGCACAAAATCCGTGCGACGCTTGAGGAAGGCATCGATCTGCTGTCCGTTTTCGCAGGCCAGAAGCGAACAGGTCGCATAGATCATCCGTCCACCCGGTTTCACCAAAGATGCTGCACGATCAAGGATCTGCGCCTGTTTGATGACAAGTTCCTGAATGTCTTCGGGCGTCAGGCGCAGCCGTGCATCCGGGTTCCGGCGCCAGGTTCCGGTCCCCGAGCACGGCGCATCGACCAGCACCCGGTCGAAGCTGCCTGCTCGACGCTTGGCCCATTTGTCCCCTGACACAAGCAGATGCCGCTCGACATTATGAACGCCTGCCCGACGCAGCCGCTTGACCGCTCCGTCCAGACGTTTCTCATGCACATCACAAGCCACGATATGCCCGCGGTTTTCCATGGTCATCGCCAGTGCCAGCGTCTTGCCGCCCGCACCCGCACAGTAATCCAGAACCCGGTGCTCGCCGCGCGCATCTGCGGCCGCAACCACAAGCTGGCTGCCCTCGTCCTGGATCTCGACCAGACCATCCTTGAACGCCTGCGTCGCCGTGACAGGCTGGCGACCATCAAGTCGCAGACCCCATGGCGAAAGCTTTGTCGGTTCGGCCTGAAGCGATTCGCGGCGAAGCTCGCGGATGGCCGCCTCACGGCTTCCCTTCAGCAGATTGACGCGCAGATCGAGCGTCGGCGTTCCGAGCATGGCTTCCATCTCGTCCGGAAGCCGGTTGCCGAACGTCTCGCGCAGTGCACTGTCCAGCCAGTCCGGATATTCAAGTCGCACCGCAATAGGCTGCTTCTGGGTGGAAAGTTCTTTTCCTTCCAGTCCCTTGAGCGCCATATCTTCACGTGACGTCAGAGGCTTCTGCGCATAACGCTCGCCACTGAACAGCTTGCGGACGTTCTCCATCGTTTCCCCACCAAGGAGAAGCGATGCCGAGCACAGCAGGCGTGGTGAAATATCGCCGGAAATATCCTTAAGATGCCATTGCAGCCGTCTCCAGCCCCGCAGGACGTCCCAAACGATTGTGGAAATGGCTCGCCGGTCACCACCACCGATATAGCGGCGCTCGCGGAAAAAGGCGTTGGCTGTGGCGTCGGCTGGACGGCGGGGCGCGTTCTGGATCGCACAGAGCAGATCGATGGCGCCTGAAAGACGGGCTGCGGGGGTCATAGCGCCCCCGTAGCCCGTTTGGCCTCTCAATGCGAGAGGCTTTGATGCGGGAAGGTTCAGTCCCGGCGGTAGTTCGGGGCTTCCCGGGTAATCGTCACGTCATGGACGTGGCTTTCCCGCAGGCCTGCATTCGTGATGCGGCGGAACATGGTGCGGACCTGAAGATCAGCCACCGTGGCCGAACCCGTATAGCCCATGCCGGCCTTCAGCCCGCCGACGAGCTGATGGATGACCGGGGCCATGCTGCCCTTGTAGGGAACCTGGCCTTCGATGCCTTCCGGAACCAGCTTGAGCGTGTCGCGGACTTCCGCCTGGAAGTAGCGGTCCGCAGAGCCACGGGCCATTGCCCCCAGTGAACCCATGCCGCGATAGGCCTTGTATGACCGGCCCTGATACAGAAACGTCTCGCCTGGGCTTTCATCCGTGCCGGCAAGCAGCGAGCCCACCATGACGACATCCGCACCTGCGCCGATGGCCTTGACGATATCGCCGGACGTCCGGATGCCGCCATCCGCGATTGCCGGAACATCCAGTTCATGACACGCAGCTGCCGTTTCCATGACGGCGGAGAACTGCGGCACACCGACGCCAGCCACGACACGCGTCGTGCAGATGGACCCCGGACCGATGCCGATTTTCACGCAGTCAGCGCCAGCTGCAATCAGGGCGCGTGCGGCCTGTGGCGTTGCAACATTGCCGGCGATGATCTGAAGTCCACTGTGACGGCTCTTGAGCGTTTCCACGGCCGTCAGAACGCCCTGGGAGTGACCATGGGCCGTATCAACGACGATGACGTCCACGCCAGCTTCGGCGAGGGCTGCAGCCCGCTTGAGGCCATCTTCGCCGACGCCGACCGCAGCGGCACAGCGCAGACGTCCCTGGGAGTCCTTGATGGCCAGCGGGTGCGCGATGGCCTTGTCCATGTCCTTGACGGTGATCAGCCCGATGCAGCGCTGGTTTTCGTCAACGACCAGAAGCTTCTCGATCCGATGGCGGTGCAGAAGCGTGCGGGCTTCGTCCGGAGCTGCACCATTGAGGACCGTCACGAGGTTCTCATGCGTCATCAGGTCGCGGACGCGGGTATTCGGGTCGGTCGTGAAGCGCATATCGCGATTGGTCAGGATACCGACCAAGACGCCACTGCCGTCTTCAACAACCGGCAGACCGGACACGCCGTGGCGCACCATGATGGCCTGAACTTCAGCCAAGGTCTGGTTTGGTCCGACCGTGACCGGATTGACGACCATGCCTGATTCGAAGCGCTTGACGCGACGGACCTGCTCGGCCTGCTCCTCAATGGAGAGGTTCTTGTGGATGACGCCCATGCCGCCCTGCTGCGCCATTGCAATGGCCATGCCGTCTTCGGTCACGGTATCCATGGCGGACGACATCAGGGGGATGTTCAGTTCGATGGAGCGTGTCAGGCGGGTCCGGGTCGAGGTCTGCGCCGGTAGGACCGACGATTCAGCCGGTTCGACGAGTACGTCGTCGAATGCCAGCGCCTCGCGGATGCGCTCATTAAGATGTGTTGTGCCGGAAGATGATGTCATGCCCGCTTGCCCCCGTTACGTCATGCGTCGTGACGACGCGATGTGTGTGAACCGGAGACCAAGAGGCCGTCCGGCCGTTGGCGGGTCCTCATAGAGCACTTTACCCCCTGAGGGGAAGTCTCTTTTTTGCGGTATTTTCTGAGGATTTCTTGGCTGGGAGACCTGGATTCGAACCAGGGCTGACCGGGTCAGAGCCGGTAGTTCTACCGCTAAACTATCTCCCAAGCGGTGAGAGGGTGTTTATCAATCGCCCCCATGTGGCGCAAGAGGGATAAGGACATTTTTTTGAAAAAACGGATATTTTTCTTGCGGGTAGGGTCCCGGGGGCCGCATGCTGCTTTTCCAAGGTCCCAGATCACGGGCAAGCGGGAGCCGAAACACATGATAAGGTATGGAACGGATCACAACCTGTCAGGCCCGGTGCCTGTTCATGCGTCTGCGCGACGTACGGGTCCGTTCTTTGGTGCCATTGATCTTGGCACCAATAACTGCCGTCTCATGATTGCGGCGGGAACGCCCAATGGTTTCCGTGTCGTGGACAGCTTCAACCGCTCGGTCCGTCTGGGTGAAGGTCTGCGGGCCAGTGGTCGTCTTGCCGAAGAGTCCATGAAGCGCGCACTGGATGCCCTGCGCATCTGCGCGGAGCGTATGAAGCAGTGGCCTCTTGTCCATATGCGTGCGGTTGCGACGGAAGCCTGCCGTCAGGCGGCCAATGGTCGCGAGTTTCTGGCGCGCGTCCAGCATGAAACAGGTCTTACGATTGACATCATCACGGCGCGGGAAGAAGCGGAGCTTGCGCTAGAAAGCTGCTCTCCCCTTTTCCGTCAGCCGGAGCACAAGCCCGTTCGCGCCGATCGTGGCGTGCTGTTCGATATTGGCGGTGGGTCGACAGAAGTGGCATGGGTCCGGATCGATCCGGAACGCCAGACCCAGACCCTGATCGGCACCACCAGTGTTCCTGTGGGCGTGATTACCCTACAGGAAATGTTCGGTGAAGGTCATGGCGCATCTTATGAAACCATGGTGCAGCACGTTCAGGATTATCTGAAGGGTTTCGAGAATGTTCACCGCATCCGGCGGGAAGTGACTCATGGCAAGACGCGCCTGATCGGCACGTCCGGCACGGTGACCACGCTTGCCGGAGTTGCACTGTCCCTGCCCCGCTACAACCGTACGGCTATTGACGGTCTGACGTTGCCCGGCCTCAGCATGATGGACGCTATTGGCAGTCTGCGCAGTCTGGATCGTGATGAACTCGCGAACCATCCGTGTGTGGGAGCAGAGCGTATGAAACTCGTTCTGCCGGGCTGCGCAATCTTTGAAGCAATTCACCGCCTGTGGCCTGTTGAAGACGTAACGATTGCGGATCGGGGGTTGCGCGATGGGATGTTGCTGCGTATGGCCCGCGATCATGGTCAGCGTTCCGGCAAGGGACGTCACACGACCAGTCGCCATGCCACGCCCCGGTCACGGGGCCCATTCGGGACATATGCCACAATATGAAGCCGCCAAGATCCCGCTCCGGTTCCAGCAAGGACACGGGACCGAAGCGTATTCCGGGCAAGGCCCTGAAAAGCGCCTCCAACCCCGGTGAAAACGACGCAACGCTCGATTCCGCGACGTCACGCACTGCAAGAAACAAGACGGTCTCGCTCAAAACAGCCCGCGGTCGGACCACGGCCCAGCAGCGCTGGCTCAATCGCCAGCTGAACGATCCTTACGTCGCGGCTGCCCGCAAGCAGGGCTGGCGTTCACGCGCCGCCTTCAAGTTGATCGAAATCGACGACCGCTTCAAGCTGATCGAGGAAGGTACGCGGATCATTGATCTGGGTGCGGCTCCCGGCGGCTGGACACAGGTTGCCGTCAAGCGCGGTGCCAAAAATGTTGTCGGGCTTGACCTGCTTCCGGTTGATCCCGTCGCGGGTGCAGAAATCATCGAGGGGGATTTCACCGATCCCGAGATGCCAGACCGACTAAAGGACATGCTGGGCGGACCTGCCGATCTGGTCATGTCCGACATGGCACCGAACACGACCGGGCACGCCGCAACCGACCATATGCGCATCATGGGGCTTGCCGAAGGCGCGCTGGATTTTGCGTTTCAGGTTCTGGCCGAGGGTGGCAGCTTCATTGCCAAGGTTTTCCAAGGCGGTTCGGAAAAGGACATGCTCGCTCTGATGAAGACGGCCTTCGCGAGCGTCAAACACGTCAAGCCGCCTGCTTCGCGCAAGGAGTCCAGCGAGCTTTATGTGGTCGCGACCGGCTTCCGGCCGGAGCGTCTGGCTGAAAGCAGCAAAGCGGTTTGATGGTCCGTCTAACTGTTTCTGGCGTCTGAACGCTGATGGCGCCAGCTGGTTAGTTTCAGGCCCTATTGAGTTTTGGTGGAGGCTTTGTTTTCAGGTTCTGTAAAGAGACTGAAGATAAAAAGTCTATATTGACGAACGACCAGACAGATTGTCTGCAATTGTTTGTTTTTAGAAGCTATGGCTGTCTGCGCGTAGATAATTTCTGCTTGTTGAATGCAGTCATTTTTACAAGCCGTAGTGGTTTGCGCTGGCGTAATAACCTCAGCAATTCGGTTTTAAGATTTTCTCCTTAACCATCTGATTCGACACTATCTTATATTCTAGTGATGCATTCTGAGCCCAATAAAAGAAAGTATGAATTAATACCTCAGAAACAATAGCCTGATTAATAAAATATCTACTATCGGCTATTCATATAAAAATCCTATTTCAAAATTATGAAATTATTTTCCTATCATTGTGGTTGGGTATATTTTCAAATTATATATTTGTAGGATATGTTTCGGAGCAATTCAGCATGGATAAGGGGTGGATACCTTTCCCCTGATGTTGTTTGGGATATGTTTTTGGAAAGTTTCGGATACGATATGGATGCTGCCAATAATTCTTCTGGTGTCGCGAGATCCTGAGTTGTGTGATGCCGGATTGAAGCAGGAAATAGACCACCTGCCTCTTCATCCAACCACCAAAAATAATCCCTGTTCGGTTGAAGTCACTGGTAAAAATGAGTTTTGCCTAGTGCGTCTCGACTCTGTCGCTCTATAAAATAAGGAAAATTATCTTGAATATTATGAAAAATACACTCCGTACTCTTCTGGTTCCTGGGCTATTCTGCCTTGCATCGTGCGGTGGCGGAGAACCTTCCAAAGCCGAAGTTAAAAAATTACTCATCGAAAACGGTATTCAGCAGGCTTTTTTATTCCAGAACCCGACGCAGCAACAGAGAGACCAAGCTATCGCAACTTTGGAAAAGAAGATTGATTTGCAAAGTGTAGCTTGTAAACCTGTTGAAGGTTTCAAGAAAGTCTGGGATTGCACTGTGAATTACATGCTCAACGATGCGCCTCAGTCTGATAAAATGCGCTTCCACAGGCAGAATGATGATCATCTGGCTGTTGCTGAGGTTCCTGCTGGTACAGGAGAATAAAGTAATACTTCGATATGGAAAATCGGTTATAGTTCTTAAACAAACAAAAGCATAAAAAGAATTACATCTGCCTTCCTGTTGTAATTTAAAATAGTCTTCGTCAGGAGACTATTTTATGAAAGATATGAAATGAAAAAGCTCTTTCTCTTCTCAGCATTGGTTTTCTGTCCACTGTCGGTAAATGCTGAAGATGTGCATCAGGCAGCAACCAGGTTTGGTATTGTTGATGGTAGTGAAAGTATCATAAAATTTCATGGAAAAGTGGTTTCTCCAGAAATAGATGGTAATTTTGTAGAGAAAATAACGGAATCTGGTGGGGCAGATTATCTTCTTTTGACCCAAATGGGTGGAAGGTACTGCGATGCAATGTACCTTATAGCGAAGGTGACATCCGCAGGTGTAACCAGCCAGAAAGAGTTTGGAAATTGTTCTGAACCGAAAACACATGTGATTCCAAACAAAAGTATTGTCTTGGACTTCCCTCCTTACCAGAAGGACCCAGCAATTACGGTTGTGTACGATATCCCGACTGGGACGTTGACCCAAAATGGGAAAACAATAAAATAATTATTAGTCTTATTGTTGGATAAATAGATGTACAGATAAGTCATCTGTACATCTATCATTCACACGGAACTCTAACTGCCAAGCTTCTTGCTGAGCCTGAACAAGTTTCTTCTTTTTAAATTAATAGGCCATGCAAGAGGCAATTTCTAGCGCAGCTGTCTTTCAGGCCTGAGGTGGATTGGCCTGCAGGAATGATGTCATGGCGCGCTGTGCGATAGCCGCTTCCTTGCCCAGACGGATCAATTCACCAATCTGTAGCGGATGCCGCAACAGGGAACCCATCAAGCCTGGCACATAGACCGCGCCATCCTTGACGCTGGTCTTGACCGCGGGCGGAAGATCCCGTGTTGCGTCGTCACAGACAACACGCAAAACAGCAAAGGGAACGCCTGCATCGGCAACGACGCCACTCTCCATATCCACTGCCAGGCACTTCGTCTGCGAAAAATACCAGGCTTTTTCCAGACCCAGTTCGACCAGCACATCGCTGTGCAGAATGCCGCCACGTCGGGCATAGGCTGAACCGAATACCTGGCTCAGACCCGGATCGCAGGAAATGTCACGGTCTTCATAGCGGACATGGTCCGCCACGATGACCGTGCCAGGCGCGGCATCTGGTGAAAGGCTTCCCGCACATCCGAAAGACAGAAGCTCAGTCGCGCCTGCTTTCAGCAGACGTTCCACGCCCCTGCGCGCGCCCTCTGGCGTGGCATTGCTCAATGCCACGGGAGCATTCGGCAGAAAACGCCGGATCAGACGCGCTTCCTGTTTCAGACCTGCGAGAACACCCAGCATCAGAACCCGTACTCCACCTTGCCGCTGTTGCTCACACCGAGATTACGGTAGCGGGCCAGCGCAGTCAGCGGGAAGAACTGCTTGTAGCCGTGATAGCGCAGATAGAAGACCTTCGGGAAACCGACAGCGTTATAGGCCTCTTCCTGCCACTCGCCCTTTTCGTTCTGCTGCGAGACCAGATACGCGACACCGCGCTTGACGGCTTCGCTCTCGCGACGACCGACGGCCATGAGAGCCAGAACAGCCCAGGCCGTCTGGGATGGCAGGCTCTTCTTGTACATGCCTGCGGTGCCGCCTTCGTAGGTGGCGCAGTCTTCACCCCAGCCGCCATCAGGACGCTGAACGCTCTCGAGCCAGTTCACGGCGCGCAGAACCATCGGGTCATCATGCGGGACACCGGCGATGTTCAGTGCACACAGGACAGACCAGGTTCCGTAGATGTAATTCGTGCCCCACCGGCCAAACCAGCAGCCTTCCGGCTCCTGCTCGGAGCGCAGATAATCGAGTGCCTTGAGGATAACCGGTCGGTCGTCAGGGTCACCCAGCTGCGCCAGGAAGGAGATGCAGCGTGCAGAGACGTCGGCCGTCGGCGGGTCCAGAAGCGCGCCGTGATCCGAAAAGGGAATATGGTTGAGCAGCTCGTGATCATTGTCGATGTCGAAGGCGCCCCAGCCACCATTCGTGCTCTGCATCCCGATGATCCATTCCCGCGCACGGGAGATGGCTTCACGGTTGCCTTCCGGATCGACACGATGCAGCAGCATGCCGACAACGGCAGTGTCGTCCACATCCGGATAGTAATCGTTCTCGTACTGGAACGCCCAGCCACCGGGACGAAGGTCTGGCGCGTTGATGGCCCAGTCCCCCTTGACGTCAAGGATCTGGTGATCCCGCAACCACTCGGCACTTTTCTTCAGGGAAGCAATGGTTTCTTCGCGTTTGGTCCCAGCCGGTCCGGTTGCGGCTTCCATCATTGCCAGACCGGACAGGCCTGTATCCCAGACCGGCGAGACGCAGGGCTGGCAATAGATCTCGTCGCCATGATCGACCAGAAGATCCTGGATTGCATCCCAGGCGGTCTTTGCGCGCGGATCAGTGTCCGGAACACCCTGCGCGCGATACATCATCACGACATTGGCCATGGCCGGATAAATGGCGCCCAGCCCTCCCCGGCTCAGGCGCGGCTCGATGAAGTCGCTTGCGGCCTTGAGGGCCTTTTTATGAACGCTGCGCGGGATCAGCGGTAGAACCGGACGCAGGGCAGAGTCCAGATGCTTGAAGAGGCGGCCCCATACGGAACGATACGGTCCACGTATCCAGTCTGTGACCTCAGACGGCGGCTTTACGAACAGTTCCTGCACATGAATACCGCGCGGATTGATGGCCTTGGGCCGGAGCGCGTTGAGTACCAGCAGCGGCGCAATGACAGCGCGTGACCAGTAGGACATGTTCCAGACCGAGAAGAACGCCTTGCGTGGCAGGAGCATGAGCTCAACCGGCATCACGGGCGTTGCATCCCACGGAACTTCCCCGAACAGTGCGAGCTGGATCCGCGTGAACACGTTCGTCCGCGCTGCGCCGCCGTGATCGAGAATGGCTTCGCGTGCGATGCGCATGTGAGGAGCGTCAATATCGTCCCCGATGGCCTTCAGCGCGAAATAGGCCTTTACAGTCGCGGAAAGGTCGAACCCGCCGTCATGGTAAAGAGGCCAGCCCCCGTGGTCACCCTGAATGCGGCGCAGATAGACGCCGATCTTGGCTTGTTTCTCCGGGTCGATCCGGTCAAGATAGTGCTCGAGCAGAACATACTCGGCCGGGATCGTGGCATCCGCTTCGAGCTCATAGACCCAGTGTCCGTCCGACTTCTGCTTCCCGCCCAGCGCAGCCTGTGCGCCTTCGATGGCAAGATTGATCTCATCGGGTTCGACGGATTGGCGGGACAAGGTCTCGCTCACGCGGTCCTCCTTTTCCAGAATATCAGAATAGATCAGCATTGCTCGGTTCTCCCGACACAGGCAGTCCTGAAAGGCGGGAGCTGTGTTACAATCATGACAGTGTGAGTGCTCATCACGATCCCGTGTGCTCAATGGCGGACCGGAACCCAAGCGCCGAAACGGCCTGCAGGCCTGACTGGATCGAACCTTCGATTGTCGAGGGCAGTCCTGTCGCAGTCCAGTCCCCAGCCAGAGCCAGATTTACGAGATCCGTTTGGGGTCCGGGGCGCAGGCGGTTCTGCTCGGGCGTTGCGGCGAACGTGGCACGCTTCTCCCAGATCAGACGGGCTGGCGGCATGGCGACCGGAAGCGGCTGCGAGAGCACGGGATCAAGAGCGCGCCTGATCTCGGACCAGATTGTTGCCAGCAGCTCGCTGTTCTTGCGGTCGGCATAACGGTTGGCTGCACTGACAGTGACGGACAGCACATCACCCTTCAGGAAAATCCATTCCGAAATGCCTCCGACCAGTCCGACAAAACCGGCCTGCGCCACGACGCCGCGCGCCTGTACCGTTTGTGGAAGGCGGAAATGCGCGTTGGCGATGCTTTCGAATGCGTCCGGCGCTGGCAACGCTGGCATGAGCGACTGCGCGACAGGGCCCGGTACGGCCATGATGACCTGATCTTCCGGGCCCAGTTCGATAGGGCCGTCCGATGTTTCCAGTGCTGTGGCGCGGCCGTTCTGCTGCGTGATGGTGCTGACACGAACACCTGTGCGCACGTCGCCATGGAAGCGCCTGAGATACGCCACGGCGGGATCGATCAGCGTTTCGGACAGTCCGACTGCCGGGAACCACGGACAGCAGGCCATGCCTCCCTTGGCCAGAGACTTGCGGATCACGTTTCCAAGCAGTTGCGCGCTGCCGGTGTGGATATCCGTATTGAGGACGGAAATCGCGAACGGGATCAGCAGCCTGCGGCTCAACTGGCCAGAACTAAGGCAGGTCTCCACCGTCGTGTCCTCGCCGGCACGCAGGAAGCGCCCCAGTGAAGCCAGTTCGGAGAGTTTCATACCCGGGACGCGCCGCCCTCCCGGAAGGGCCCAGAAGGGAAGCTTTCCTTTCGAAAGGCGCAGCGTCCAGGCGAGGCTGTCCTCGAGGTCGTAATACGGAAAGATCGGCAGGCCCGGACCCGTCAAGGTGTGACGAGCGCCGATGATGTCCAGATAGCGGAATGTCAGATCATTCGCGGACAGGATCAGATGATTGCCGTTGTCGATCCGTGTATCGAGAGACCGGTCATGAAACGAACGGGCCCGGCCGCCACAGGCTGGGCCTGCCTCGTACACCGTGACCCGCGCCTGTGCTGCCAGTTCGACTGCGGCGGAGAGGCCAGCCAGACCGCCGCCGATGATGTGGACATGGCTCATGGGACTTACTTCACATATGCCGCGAGTGTACGGAGCTTTCTCCAGGGTTTGGAGACCTTTGGAGCAATATCAGGCGTTTTCCAGCCGCGTTTTTCCAGTGCGGACAGGATGGGCGCATAAGAGGCGGCCATCATGCGCGCCGGACGCATCGCCCTGCTGTTACACATCTGCATGGCCGCTCTCGCCGCCCGGAAATGGTCCTTTGCCCGCTCGGCTAGGATACGGGCGACATGATCCAGACCATGAGCATAGAGCGCTTCATGTGGGTCTTTGGGAACATCAAACCGGGTCAGAAGCTCGGAGGGAAGATACAGTCTGCCACGGGCTGCGTCCTCCGCAATGTCGCGTAGGATATTCGTGAGCTGAAGCGCACGTCCAAGATGATAGGCCACGCGCCGTGCATTGTCGGACGAGTCACCAAACACGCAGACCGAAAGCCGCCCGACCGCAGAGGCCACGCGGTCGCAATACAGATCGAGCGTCGCCTCATCCGGTGCCACGATCGGCGCGCCGCAATCCATGGCCATGCCGTCGATGACGTCGTGAAAATCCTTGGCCTGAAGCTGGTAGCGGTGAATGGCGACGATCAGGGTGCGGTCGAGCGCATCCGTGGCCACACCTTCATAGAGCCGGTCGATCCGCTGGTGCCAGTCCTGCAGGGCCGCCATCGGGTCTGCGACACCGGCGTCACCGTCCGCGATGTCGTCCACCTGACGGCAGAAGGCATAGACCGCAAACATTGCCTGACGCCGGTCTGCCGGAAGAATGCGCATCCCACGGGCGAAAGAAGTCCCGGAGGCCGTGACGATCCTCTCGACATGGTCCAGATCGGCCTGCGCGCAGGGAAGACCGGAAGAAGCGCGCATCCTGCTGAAAACCATGTCTGACCCCTGTCTCGTTTCAGAAGATCAGGGTTCTAGCCCCAAATCCCCCCGAGACAAAGACGACCTGAACGGAAAGCATGGCCATGCGTTATGGTGATGCCAAAAGGCAACACCTGAAAAGGAGTCTTTCGCCATGCGTTTCCTCGCCCTCGCGACCCCGGTCCTTCTCGCAGGCGCAATACTGGGAGGAACACTCTCAGCGCCATCTGCCATAGCGCAGACCTCATCACCCGCAACCGCCAGCGGTCATGCCGATCATCTTCTGGCCGATGATCATTCCTGGAATGGCACGCCTTACGCCCATTATCCCACGACACGCCCGATGCTCAGCATGATCCGGCTGACGATCCCGGCGCATTCCGCCCTGCCCTGGCATGTCCATCCCTATCCCAATGCCGGATACGTGCTGGAAGGAACCCTGACGATCGAGGATCGGGAAAGCGGCAAAAAGCGGACCTTCCATCAGGGTGAGGCCTTTGCGGAGTCGGTCAACGACGTTCATCGTGGCGTGACCGGAGACAGCCAGACGGTCCTGCTGCTGACCTATGCCGGATCGCCCGGAAAACCTACTTCCATTCCCCTGCCCGGCCAGCAGAAAGAATACTGAAAATATTGTCCGGGCCTGCTTTGACAGGGAAAACGTTTCGGAATTAACATGTTCCGGCCCTAGTCTGGAGTATGGCCCACAATGACCAGTCCCCTCTCTCCCGCCGCCCGTAGCGATCTTCTTGCCCGGGGATATTCCCGGCGCAGCTTCGGCCGAATTGCCACGCTTCTGGCAGCAGGCGCGACCGCACATGCCCTGACGAATTCTGCGAAGGCCGCCATCCTTCCGTCGGGTATCGATTTTGAAGGCATGACGCGTCTTGGCAGCAATGAATGCTGGACAGGACCCTTTCCTGAAGCCGCGCAGGCTGGTGCGTCCTCCGTATTCCAGAGCAACCGCTATGACCCGACTGGTCACATGCGCGACGATCTCATCAAGGCCGCGTCGGACGTCGAGGGGATCCCGCAGACTCATGTCATGACATGGTGCGGCTCATCCGACCCCCTCGCCCGTGCCATCGTCACATTCTGCTCGCCTACCCGTGGTCTTGTAACGGCAGATCCCAGCTATGAAGCGGGTTGGGTCGCGTCGGAATGGCTGAAGATCCCGCTGGCCCGTGTTCCGCTATCGGCAAAGAACGGATACCGCACGGATGTGCGTGCCATGCTGGCCGCCGATCCCAATGCTGGCGTCTATTACATCTGCTCTCCGAACAACCCGACCGGCACGCTGACGCCGCTGCGTGATATTGCCTGGCTGGTTGAGCACAAGCCGAAGGGTTCGGTCGTTCTGGTGGATGAAGCGTATATCCACTTCTCCCATGCCCCGAGCGCTGTCGAACTCGTCAGCAAAAACAAGGATGTGGTTGTCCTCAGAACATTCTCCAAGATGTTCGCCATGGCGGGTATGCGGCTTGGCCTGACATTCGCCAGACCCGACCTGCATGAGAGCATGATGCGCTATGATGGCAAGAGCGCGACCGCGATGCTTCCGGTGCCGGCGATGGCCTGTGGCACGATGAGCCTCACCATGAAATCCGCCATTGATGCGCGTCGTCAGGAGATGGTCGCGGCACGCAACATGACGTTCCAGCACCTGCGCAAGCGCGGCATCCATTTCATTCCGTCAGAAGCGAACATGTTTGTCATCGACTGGAAGAAACCGGCAGAGCCTATCAAGGACGCCTTCCTGCAGCAGAAGGTCGTAATCGGGCGCTCCTGGCCGATCTGGCCGAACGCCTCGCGGATTACCGTAGGCTCGATGGATGAAATGAAGACCTTCTGTACGGTTCTGGACCGGATCATCGCCTGATCCGGTCCAGCCCTGCCGTATGGATCAGCCTGCGGCCGGGAAATAACGCAGGGCCCGGAACAGGGCCTTCGCCCCGTCCGTTTTCGTCAGGGCCACGCGCTCCAGCAGCGGGTCCTGACGACGAAGACGCGCTGCCAGAATGTGGCACAGTTCAACGATGACGGCTGCTTCCAGCCGCATCCGGCGGTCGCGGATGAGATGCGGCAGTGCCCTCGCCTGCCTGTTGAGGCTGTCAACGCCATCGAGCATCCGGTTGAAAACACGCCGGACGCCCGGCTTGCTCCGGACCAGACGCAGATCGTCCACGCAGACGCCTTCTTCTTCCAGCCAGGGCCGCGGCACATAGCACCGGTCGAGGTCTTTCAGGTCCCCTGCAACATCCTGAAGATGATTGACGATCTGAAGCGCGGAGCACAGCGCATCGGATGGAGCCAACGTTTCCTCGGCTTCCCCATGCAGCAGGAGCAGGAAACGGCCGACGGGATTTGCCGAATATTTGCAGTAATGCAGCAGTTCGTCCCAGCTGTCGTAGCGGGTTTTTTCCGCATCCATGCAAAATGCTTCAAGAAGATCCGTCGCCGTGTCCAGTGGGACACCTGTCTTGAGCAGCACGTCGCGCAGTTTGACCGCGGTTTGCGCATCGGCGCGCTGTGGGGCCGTGATTTCTCCGCGGATGACGCCGGCCATTCCCTTGAGGCGGGCGATCTTTTGATCCGGCGTCAGTTCGGTCGTGTCCACCATGTCATCCGCGACGCGCGCGAAATTATAGTAGGTATGGACATAAGGCCGGAGCCGCGGCGCAATCAGGAGTGAGCCAACGGGAAAGTTCTCGTCGGATTTGCCTTTGGCAGAGGTGACGTCTTTCGTCCCCCAGATGCTGTCTGTCACGATGCTTCATCCGTGTAGGAACGATTTTTCCAGCGCACGCCCACTCCGCGATGGTGGTCAATGGCCGATCCGATGGTTGCCGCCATGTAGAAAGCCGCAACGAATGGCAGAGGAATGGCACGCCACAGCGGCAGGCCAAAACGGCGGAGTGTTGGCACGAATGTCAGGCACGAGACCAGATAGGTCAGAAGCCCGACCCGTCGCTCCCGTCCCTTGCCGAACAGGGCCAGATAGGCTGGCAGGAGCCAGATCATGGCCATGCCGATGATCGTTGCGATTAGCAGGACCGGCGAATACCGCAGCTGCACATAGGCGGTCCGGGCAATCATCTGCCAGACATCCTTCATGCCGCGATATGGCCGCACGGACCATGCCAGCGCACTGTGACCCAGATAGAGCCGCCCGCCCGAACGCTTCACATGCGCGGCCAGCGTGCAGTCATCGATCAGGGCGCCGCGCAGGGCGGCGATCCCGCCAATGCGTTCCAGGGCTCGCCGCCGCAGAAGAATGGTGCCGCCCGCCGCACCTGCGATCCGGGAATGCTCGCTGGCAATCCGCGAAAATGGATAGAGCATTGCAAAGAAATAGACGAAAGCCGGGACCAGAAAACGCTCCGCGCTGCTCTCGCAGTTCAGCGCCACCATTTCCGAAACAAGATCCAGATCATCTTCCCGGGCTTTTGCGACCAGTGACGCCAGATGACCCGGCGCATGCATGATGTCCGCGTCGGTCAGAAGGATATAGCCATAGGGGCCGATCCGCGTCAGGGCTTCCTGTTCGCCCTGCTGGACGGCCCAGAGTTTGCCGCTCCATCCCGCAGGGCGCTTTTTGCCCGCGATGACAGTCAGACGCTGGTGCGGATCGGGCAGAGTGCGCGCGATGTCACCCGTTCCGTCCGTGCTTTCATCATCAACAAGAATGACGGAGAGACGGCCGTCATAATCCTGTTCCAGAAGCGAGGTCAGGCAGGCCTGAATGGACTCTGCCTCGTCACGCGCCGGCACCACGACGGCGACATCGGGTGCGGATGCGGGTGTGGGTTTCTGGGGGAGAATGGGACCTTTCTGCCAGAACTTCCCGTGAAACAGCGAAAGATAGATCCAGGCTCCCAGACTGGTCAGTGCAGTTCCGAACAGCATTATTTCATCCGTCCGTGCTGACGGAACCAGGCAATGGCATCTGTCACGGCATCGCGGGCCGGGCGTGGGGAATATCCGAGTTCTTTCTTCGCCTTGTCAGAAGAGAAGAACATGAGCTTCTTGGACATGGCTAGCGTCTCACGGGTCACCCGGGGCTCAATGCCGAACCCGCGTGCGAGCCATTCGGAAACAAGGGCCACAGGGTAAAGCCAGGACTGTTTGAGCTTTATGCCGGGAGGCTTCACACCGGCGATCTGGCTGACCATGCGGAACAGGTCACCCAGCATGATGTTCTCACCGCCGAGAATGTATTTCTCGCCGATCTTTCCCCGCTCAAGCGCCAGGGCGTGACCTTCGGCGACGTCATCGACATGCACGATGTTCAGCCCGGTTTCGACATAGGCCGGCATGTTTCCGCTGGCGCAGTCGAGGATCATCTGCCCCGTCGGCGTCGGCTTGATGTCTCTCGGGCCAACCGGTGTTGAGGGGTTTACGATGATGGCCGGAAGGTTCTTTTCGCGGACCAGGCGGAGGACTTCCTGTTCGGCGCGGTATTTCGAAAGCTTGTAGATCCCGATGACCTGGCTTTCGGAAACCGGCGTGGTTTCGTCCGCCGGCACCCCGTCGCTGCGCAGTCCCAGAGCCGCAACCGACGAACAGTAAATGATCTTTTCGACCCCGGCCTCCATGGCGGCCAGCATCAGATTGCGCGTGCCTTCCACATTGGCCTTCATCATGACTTCCGGATCCGGAACCCAGAGTCGGTAGTCGGCGGCAACATGGAACAGGGTTTTGACGTTCTTCAGAGCCGGGATCAGCGTATCCGGATTGGAAAGATCGCCCACGACGAGTTCAGCATTGAGCTCAGCAATATTTGAACGGTCGGATGTCGGGCGGACCAGAAGCCTCAGGCGGTGTCCACGTTCTTCCAGGACGCGGGCGACGGCGGAGCCGACAAACCCGGTAGCCCCCGTAACGAGTGTGACATCGTTCATGGTGGCAGTGTCTCCTTGGGTCATCAGCAAAAAAGGTAGCAATGTGTGACAGCATAATCCCCCGGGCTTTTCGGGGAAAGCGTCTGCAAGGGTGGAATATTCACCCTGTGTGCGATAGAGCGTGTGCAAACGGCATGTGACGAAGACGTTGAAAAAAACTCTCCCAGTTCTCCTTTCCCTTCTTGGGGTGGCCCTGTTCACCTTCATTGCGGCCAAGGCGGGTATCCATCCCGTCATGGAAGCACTCTCTAAAGTCGGGGTCGGCGGTTTCCTGCTTCTCGCGGCCTTCCAGCTCCTGATCGACATCGGCCTTGGAATTGCATGGCATGCAGCGGTGCCAATGCTGGGCGTACGACGCCTGATCGGGGCACGTCTGGTTCGTGACAGCGCCGGGGCATGTCTCCCCTTTTCCCAGCTTGGCGGAATGGTCATTGGTGTCCGCGCGACGCTCGCCGGTGTTGATCCGCGCACGACCAAAGGGGAAGAGCTGCACTGGCCGGAAGGCGTGGCAGCCAATCTGGTGGACATCACGACAGAAGTGCTGGGACAGATCGCCTTCGTCCTGATCGCCCTTCTCTGTCTGATCGGTCATCATGGTGCCGGAAAATTCGTCTGGCCGCTGATTGGCGGCATGGTGCTGCTGAGCTTGGGTATTGCAGGCTTTATCTGGACCCAGCATCGCGGCGGCGCGATGATCCGCAAAGCCGCGGCTTTTCTTGGACGCCATATCGCTGCCGAATGGCGCGAGGCCCTGATTGGCAATACGGAAACCTTTCAGTCACGACTCGAAGATCTCTGGAGCCGTCCGGACAGGATTTCCCTTGGTGCGCTCTGTCATCTGGTATGCTGGCTGGGCAGTGCAGCCATGACCTGGCTGGCGCTTCAGCTTCTTGGCGCACATGTCGGGTTTTTCTCCTCTGTTGCCATCGAGGGTGTGGTCTGCGGCATCATGTCGGCCGGTTTTCTCGTTCCCGGCGCGCTCGGTGTGCAGGAAGCGGCCTATGTTGCACTGGGCATGATCTTCGGGATCGATGCCGAGATTTCCCTCAGTCTTTCCCTGCTGCGTCGCGGACGTGACATCCTCATCGGCATTCCGGTTCTGCTGGTCTGGCAGATCATCGAAATGCGTCGTCTCCGTCATGAACGCAACGGCTCAACAAAGAAGAGTGAGCCCGCTCAAGTGCCTGCGCGGAAGAAAGGCATTACCCCGGCTGTGACGGCACTCGCTGGCAATATCAAGAAAGAGACCACGTCGCGGGACGGCAAGAAACCCGAAGACAATTCCTTTGCGACGGCTCCGCGAGTCCTATGACACCACTTTTCAGGTCTCTTGCGGTTATTGGTCCGGGACTCATCGGATCATCCGTCCTTCGCCGTGCCCGGGAAACAGGCACCATCGCTGGAACCCTGATTGCAGCGGATACGAGCTCCCGTGTCCTTGAGCGAGTTCGTGAGCTTGATATCGCCGATGTCACGACAGCTGATTTGGCTGAAGCCGCACAGGCAGACTGCGTCATGATCTGCGTGCCGGTCGGCGCGGTGGAACAGGTGGCCCGACAGCTTCTTCCGCATATGAAGCCGGGCAGCATTTTGACGGATGTGGCATCCGTCCGAGGGCAGCTTGGTCCGAAGATTACGGCGATATTGCCCGAAAACGTGGCTTACGTCCCGGGGCACCCGATGGCGGGCACCGAGCATTCCGGCCCGGATGCAGGCTTTTCAACACTATTTGAAGACCGGTGGGCACTTCTGGTACCGCCCGAGGGCGCAGATCAGAACGCTATTACGACGATCGAGAAGCTCTGGACGCTGTGTGGCGCCCGCACGAAGATCCTGACTGATGACGAACATGACCGGATCTGTGCCATGGTCAGCCATCTGCCGCATCTGCTGGCCTTCACGATCTGTGATACGGCCGACAATCTTTCTGACGAATTGCGAGCCGCCGTGCTGGATTACGCAGCCTCGGGTTTTCGCGATTTTACACGGATTGCTGCTTCGGACCCGGTGATGTGGCGGGATATTTTTCTTGCCAACCGCGAGGCCCTTCTGGGCACGCTCGACAGGTTCGTGGCTGATACGCAGGCGATGGCGGATGCGATCCGCAAGGGCGATGAAGCCGGCATCATAAACCGGATCGAGCGTGGGCGTGCGATCCGGCGGACCCTGATTGAAAACCGTCAGGCCTGATACAGGATGTTATTGCTGCGGAGGCATGCCCCCGCAGCAGATAAGGTTTAGGCTGTGACGACACGAAGGGTATTTGTGCTGCCGGAATGACCGTACGGCAGACCTGCCAGAACCAGAACATGGTCGCCCGTCTTGCAGAACTTCATGCTGCGCGCCAGATCGGCAGCCGGGCCAGCAAGGTCCTCGATCCCGTGAGCCGTCTGCTCACGATCCACGACATGCGGGAATGTTCCCCACACGACGCACAGGCGTCGTGCGACGTCCAGTTCTGGCGTCAGGGCGATGATCGGGCAATGGGGCCGCTCGCGGGCCATGCGCATAGCCCCGCCGCCACCACGCGTATGCGACGCAATGGCGCCTGCATGCAGCGTCCGGCTGACCTGCCAGGCGGCCTGAACGATCGCGCACTGAACGCTCTCGTCCGGTACGGGACGCAGCCGGTCCATCCGGATGCGCCATTCGTGATCCTGCTCAACCCGTGCCGCAATCCGGGCCATCATCGAGACGGCTTCGAGCGGATATTTACCAGCCGCACTCTCCGCCGACAGCATGACTGCATCAGCACCATCATAAACGGCGTTCGACACGTCAGAGACTTCGGCCCGGGTCGGGGTCGGGCTTTCGATCATGCTTTCCAGCATCTGTGTTGCCACGATGACCGGACGGCACTGCTTGCGGGCTTCGGCAATGGCACGCTTCTGTGCAACGGGTACTTCCTCCGGGGGGAGTTCCACGCCCAGGTCGCCACGGGCCACCATGATGGCGTCTGACAGATGTACGATGGCCGCCAGATCGTCCATGGCCTGCGGTTTCTCGAGCTTCGTCACGATCGCAGCGCGACCTGCTGCGATCTCGCGCGCTTCCTGCACATCTTCCGGGCGCTGTACGAAGGAGAGCGCTACGAAATCCACGCCAAGCGACAGCGCGAAGTCGAAATCACGGCGATCTTTCTCGGTCAGGGCCGGAATGGGCAGGGTGACGTCCGGAACATTGACGCCCTTGCGCTCGGAGAGCTTGCCGCCGATTACGACAACCGTTTCAAGAAAACCTTCCCCGACATTCGTGACGCGGAGCTTGAGCTTGCCGTCATCCAGCAGGAGATGGCTTCCCTGCTTTGCAGCGGAAATGATTTCAGGGTGCGGCAGGCAGACACGCTCGGTCGTGCCCGGTGTGCGGTCCAGATCCAGACGGAAAGGCTTGCCTTCCTCAAGAATGACCGGGCCGTTTTCGAACACACCAACGCGCAGTTTCGGTCCCTGCAGATCTGCCAGAATGGCCAGCGGATGACCCACTTTCTCTTCCGCAGCCCGGATGGCGGCATGGCGTTCACCATGGTCCTCATGCGCTCCGTGGGAAAAATTAAGGCGGAAGACGTTCACGCCTGCCTGCGCAAGGGAAAGAATCATCTCGGGCGAGGATGAGGCCGGACCCAGAGTAGCGACGATCCGCGTACGGCGGTGATGGGAACTGGATGTCATATACGGCGTCCTCGATCGAAAAATCAGTTTGGTTGAATCGTCTCGCCGGGGAGCAGTCCCCAGAAAAGACGGCGTGGCAGCCAGCCTTCGTAGCCTTTCACGCTGACGCGGCACCATTGAGAGTTCTGCGGGCACAGCTTGATATTGCCGACCGTTCCCTGCTCCAGCACCGCGATGACGCTGCTATCTTCTTCCGGATGGCTCATGAGGAGCACATCATTTTTATGTGCCCGTGCCTCCTCCTGGGTGGCGACACGGGCAAGAATACGGGCATCGGCCTTGCCGATATGGTCTCCTGCCTGCGCACTGGCCTCTCCCGCCTGCGCCTTCACACCTTCGGGAGGAAGGCCGGGGATGACGAAGGTCCGGCTGCCATAGAGCGTTGCCTGATGAACCCAGCCCTTCTGGCCGTCGGAATCTTCCACAAGCCGCCAGACATCGAACTCACGTTCGATTTCCACAGGCAACCCACGGCGATGATAGACCCAGTCGATCGGATACCGGTCTCCGGGTCCACGGCGCATATAGACCTTGTCGGCTCTCAGTGCGGCGTAGCGCGGCAATGGCAGACCCGTATTGCTGCCCTTGTCCGTATTTTCGGGCGCAGGCGGAACTGCCGGTGCCGCAGGCTGGGCCGCTGCCCCTGCTGCGGCACCAGCCGCGCCAGCAGCAGCACCCGCTGCGACTGCCGGAGCGGCATGCTTCAGGGCCGCGTGATGCGTTGCCTTGTGCTTTGCGCCTGATGCCGCGGGTTTCGCTGCTTCCGCCTTGTGGTGTTTCTTGGCAGGCGCATGCTTGTCCGCGGTTTTTTCAGCCGTTTCCCCATGCTTCTTGTGGTGATGGGCAGCCCACGCGCCGGGAGCGGCGAGCAGGACCGTGCCGGCCAGAAGCGCGCGAAGAAGAGCGGAATGGCCTTTGGCAGGACGCAGAGGGAAGACAGACATTCTCATGAGCGCATCCCTGCCAAGGGCCGAGGGTTTCGGCAAGTCATCAAAACGGGAAAGACATCTTAAAAATCGTATGTTTGGGGCAACTTACAGCGCAAGGATGGGATTGTCTCCCGCCAGTTCGAGAAAGCTGACAATTCCCGCAACTGAAACTCCGTCCAGAAGGTCCGTCGGGGGCAGCGAAGCCAGTTTCAGACCGGTCTCACAGGCCATCACGTCTGCGCCGAGTTCCATGATTGCATCCCGAAGCTCGCTGAAGCCCGTTACGCCCTGTGCCGCGAGTTCGGAGTCAGGACGTACGCCCTGAAGTGCGGACCAGTCCTTTGCAAAAGCCAGCACACTGCGTCCTCCGGCAAAGATTGTAACGTCCCGTCCGAGCGACAGGCCCCCAGCTGCGACGATGAGCGCATAATGGGCCCGCTGCCATGAATCGTCGGCCAGAGTCAGGAACATGGGACCACTCATGCCGACGGACCCTCTTCATGATGGGCCGGACAGGCCGGATCCCGGTGCAGCACGAAGCTCTGTAGTGTGCCTGACAGGGCGTCCCACATGGAGACGCGTGTCTCGTCCCGCCCCTCCAGTCCGATGATCTCCCGCATGACTTCAACGGCCATCAGGCTTCCCATGACACCGGTTGCCGCACCCAGAACGCCTGCCTCTCCACAATTCGGAGCAGACGTCCGCTCGGCGTCGGGAAACAGGCAGCGATAGCAGGGACCGCCTTTCTGGGGACGGAAAACTGCAAGCTGTCCGGAAAATCCCTGTACTGCAGCTGAGACCAGAGTACGTCCATGACGGACGCAGGCATCGGAGACTGCCAGCCGTGTGGCAAAATTATCCGTGCCGTCACAGACCAAGTCATAGTGCGGGACGAGTTCATCCAGTGTCGTTTCCGTTGCCCGCATTGGATAAGGGCGGAGTTCCACCAGCGGATTCAGTGCTGCAAGCCGGGCTGCGGCGGCTTCAACCTTGGGGCGGCCGATATCGTCCGTGCCGTAAAGAATCTGACGCTGGAGATTGCTGAGATCCACCTGGTCATGATCGATGATCCCGATATGCCCGACTCCTGAAGCGGTGAGCTGCTGAAGCAGCGGAGCCCCCAGACCACCAGCTCCGACCACAAGAACGGCGGCTTTTCGCAGTCGCGCCTGCCCTGTCGCTCCGACCTGAGGCAGAAGAATGTGGCGGGAATACCGCTCCAGTTCCTGATCGGAAAAATTCATGTCCATGACATGATGATAATTGCTGACTTTCACGGGTGAAAGACGTTAGCGTCACTATCATCCATCACTGTCCTGGTGTCTCACAGGACCCGAACAGAGAAGTCATCATGAAAAACGGTTTTCGCAGGGTCATGCCGCGCGCATGGCAGGGACTTGGGGTCAGTGCCGGTGCTGTTCTGGCAGCGTATGCGGTGTCGCCATATCTGGCCCTATGGGATATCGACCGGGCCATGAGCGGGAACAATCCCTCACGCCTCGCCCCGCATGTTGACTGGGCCTCGCTGAGCCATTGCCTGAAAGAGCAGTTCACGCCCGCGGCGCCGGCTGATGACGATCTTCCGGGCTTTGGAAGCTCATTTGCGGGTCAGGTTGTCTCGAATGCGATTGACACGCACCTCACGCCAGCCACGCTGATGACGACTGCCCATCAGGTGATGCCCCATAGTGCACCAACCGCGAGCTGGCTTGGAATGTGGCATTCCATGCACGCCCATTTCGTCAGCGCGGGTAAATTCGAGGCGAGCCTGGACCAGCCGGGACAGACACCGTTCGTCCTGCACATGAAGTTCGAGCACTGGGGCTGGAAAATCACGCGATTCGAGATGCCTGCTCCGGCTCACGCCGCCTGAAAATTCAAGCGGCCGGAAGGTCTTCTTCCAGCACCGTGATGTGGATGGCGTAGGACACTTCGCCCTCGTCCTCGTCACGGTGCACCGTGCCAATCACTTCCCCAGCCACGGCCAGTTCAACGCTCATGCCCTTGCGGCTGGGCTTGTTGACGGTCAGTTTCGGAGAGCCCAGCAGGCGCTGGAGCGTGGTCTGGAGGCGTGTCACCTCGGATGGGGTCATGTCGGCCATTGATGGCATTCCTGTGCTGCAAGGGAACTGCCCTGTAACCCATCATCCCGCACAAAGGAACCCGCCTCCTCTATCCCCGTCCGGGATGGTGTTGTAGAAACAGGACACTTCACATCTGATTGTGACCTGTTCGTCATGAATCGTTCCGGGTCTGCAGTCTGCTCCCCATGATGCGCAAAGGAGACATGATGCGCCCGGTTTTCACACGGATGGTCGTTGCCCTGACGGCGACCGCGGCCCTCTCGGGATGTGGCTATTTCGATTCCCGCAGTGCTCACAAGGCACAGTACGAAATGGTTGGCATGACGAGCTATGATCTGCAGGCCTGCGCCGGTATTCCGGCTTCCACGAAGAAGCTGAACGATACAACCGAGATCTGGCAATATGACGGGAGCAAGGCCCTTCCGACGATGCCTTCGGATTCCGGATTCATCCCTGTCCAGTCGGCCATCAGCATCTATCAGTCCGCATTTGGCGGCGGCGGGACGGCATGCCGTATGCTGGTCCGCATGGATCATGACCGGGTTTCCGAAGTGCATTACACCGGCAATGACGACGAATATATCGGAACAGACGGCATCTGCTCCATCATCACCCGCGGCTGTGCCCGTCAGCGTGAATCCACGATGCGTCGTGTGAATGGTGGCCCCTTCGGTCCCGTCTCCGGTTTCCACCCGCCGCGTACGCCAGCGCAGAGTGGAACAGCCACTTATTCCGACCAGTCCGGGAAATACGTTCCCAAGTTTACGAACGACGACACCCAGCCGGTTATCCAGCCGGTCAAGTAAGCCTCAAAAAAGGCCGGAATGGTTTCCATTCCGGCCTTTTTTGTCAGCTGTTGATCAGGCTTTTCATTTTTCGGACTGCGGGTCCGAGACCATCGAAAATCGCCTGCCCGATCAGGAAATGTCCGATATTGAGTTCAACGAGGTCGGGCAGCGCGGCAACAGGCCCGACATTGGCATAGGTCAGTCCATGTCCGGCATGGAGTTCCAGACCGCATGCCGCAACAGTGTCAGCCGCCGCCTGCAAGCGCTCCAGTTCATGTGCGCCTCTATGCGCATAGGCCCCGGTATGAAGTTCCACCACAGGTGCACCCAGAGCCGCCGCAGTCTCGATCTGACGGGCATCAGGGTCAATGAACAGAGAAACCCTGATGCCGGCGTCTTTCAGCCGGGCAATCCGGGGTGCAAGGGCTTCCCGCTGTCCTGTGACATCCAGCCCCCCTTCTGTCGTGACTTCCTGACGTTTCTCCGGGACCAGACAGCAGGCATGCGGACGCAGGTCGCAGGCGATCCTGACCATCTCATCGGTCGCGGCCATTTCGAAATTCAGCGGGGCGGACAGGGCCTTAAGGCGCGGCATGTCGGCATCCCGGATATGCCGGCGGTCTTCGCGCAGATGTGCCGTGATTCCGTCAGCGCCTGACGCAATGGCGAGTTCGGCGGCCTTTACGGGATCAGGAAATGTGCCGCCCCGGGCGTTTCGCAGTGTGGCGACGTGATCGATATTCACTCCAAGACGGATCATCACCCTCTCCTCTCCCGATAAATGCTCATTTCGCCAGCCAGACGGATGGCGGCCAGAAGGCTGGACACATCGGCCCGGCAAAAGCCTGTCACAGGCCCTGCAATATCGAAAGCGGTTCCATGATCCGGTGACGTGCGGATGATCGGCAGGCCGAGGGTCACGTTCACGCCTTCTGCCATATCGAGCGTCTTGAGCGGAATGAGCGCCTGATCATGATACATGCAGATCGCGGTGTCGTAATTTGGCCGGGCATTGGCGCTGAACATCGTGTCCGGCGGTAGAGGGCCCTGACAGTTGATGCCCTGAGCCCGAAGCCTGTCGATGGCGGGCTGGATGATTGTTGTTTCCTCCTCGCCCATCATGCCGTGTTCGCCGGCATGGGGGTTCAGTCCCGCAATCGCCAGTCGCGGTGCAGCAATGCCGAAATCCCGCTTCAGAGCTGTGTTTGCAGCCTTTGCCACACTTACAATGCGATCGGTCGTCAGCGTATCCAGGGCCCGCCGGAGCGAAACATGAACCGTCACGGGCACGACCTTGAGCTGTGGCGATGCCAGCATCATGATTTCTTCCCCGGGACAGGCGCAAAGAGCCGCCAGGAACTCCGTATGCCCCGGATAGGGAAAGCCGGTAGCGGCCAGAACATGCTTAGCGATCGGGTTTGTCACAACACCGCCCGCCCGCCCTGCGAGCACATATTCAACCGCCAGACGGATGCTGCTGATCGTCGCCCCGGCGTTACGGGAATCTGGCCGTCCCGGAACGACATCCGCTTCACAGAAGACCGGCAGGACAGGCAGGCTGTCACTGAAAACAGCGCCTGCTTCCTTTGGGCTACCGATGCAGGTGACCGGAACCGCGCTTTCCACCAAGCGTGGATCACCCAGCCAGAAAAACGCCCCCTCGCCCGAAAGCCGCAGCCTTCGCCATGCCTCGACCGCGAGTTGGGGTCCGATCCCGGCCGGGTCTCCTAGCGTCAGGGCAAGCGGTTTCAGGGTTTTCATTGTCAGCCTGCGTTTGCCAGTGCCGCAAGGACCCGCACCCATGAGCGGATGCCCTTATGGAAGGAATCCAGTCCGTACTGTTCGTTCGGAGAATGGATCCGGTCGTCATTCTGGGCAAAACCGATCATCAAGGCATCCAGTCCCAGTGCATCCCGGACTTCGCCCGCAACCGGGATGGAACCACCGGAGCCCACGGTTGCGGCGGGGACGCCCCATTCGTCCGTCAGGGCTTTCAGTGCAGGCGCCAGAAAGCGGCTGTCACGGGAGACTTCAAAGCCGGGCGAACCGCCATGGCCTGTGAAGGTCACGTGAGCATCGGAAGGCAGGGCTGCACGGACATGGGCACGGAAGGTTTCACGGATGCGGTCGGGGTCCTGCCCTGGCACGAGGCGAAAGGACACCTTCGCCATGGCCTTTGCAGGAAGAACCGTCTTGAACCCCTCGCCTTCATAGCCGCCGGAAATTCCATTGATTTCGCAGCTTGGGCGGCACCATGTCTGTTCGATGGCGCTATAGCCCTTTTCGCCAGCCGCGACTGACAGTCCTGCTTCTTCCAGCAGGGACCGGTCATCGGGAAACAGCTTGCTCCACTGTGCCCGCGTCGCAGGTGCCGGATCCCGGATGCCGTCATAGAAGCCGGGCAGTGTCACGCCCCCTTCTGCGTTCCTCAGCGTTGCCAGAGCCTGGCAGAGAACGGCAATCGGGTTCGCCGCAGCATTGCCATACAGACCGGAATGCAGGTCATGGCTGGCGCACTGAATAACCACTTCCTCAGCCATCATGCCGCGCAGAGATGTTGTGATGCCCGGTGTCTTGCGATCTGCCATCCCCGTATCACAGACAAGCGCCACGTCTGCTTTCAGCTCGGCCGCATTTTCCTTGAGGAACGGGAGCAGGTTTGCACCGCCGCATTCTTCTTCACCTTCCAGAAGGACACTGACCTTGACCGGGAGTGAACCCGTCACCTGTTTCCAGGCGCGGCAGGCTTCCAGAAAGGTCATGACCTGACCCTTGTCGTCGCTTGCCCCACGCGCGACGATGACCTTGCGACCTGTGGCGTCTTCGACCAGCCGCGGCTCGAAGGGAGGCGCGTTCCAGAGCGCTTCTGGGTCCGTCGGCTGGACGTCATAATGGCCGTAGAACAGGACGTGCGGTCGATGATCCTTATCCCCGGCAGCCACTTCATGGCCAACAACCATCGGATGTCCCGGAGTGGCCCAGTGGACGTCACGGATGTCAGCCGTCATTCCAAGCTGTTCGAGTTCCCGCTGCATCCACCCGGCTGCTTTCCGGCAATCCGCTGCATGTGCCGGCTGTGTAGAAATGCTGGGAATACGGAGGATTTCGAAAAGACGCGCAACTGAATCGTCCAGATGGGTGTCGACATTCTGGAGAACGGCATCAAGTTGTTTGGAAGGTGTGGTCATTTTGTTCTCCATATTCACTTACCTGATGGCTGGAGACAGCGCGGGAACAAAATCAGCTTGGCTGTCATGTTCACACGCTGCGTTGCGGCCATTATTTTTCTCAGTTACTGCCAGCAGGTATCCGACGTGGCTGTAGCCTGATCGGCGCCGGGGCAAACTTACTATCGGTCTCGGACGGTTTGTAGATCCGCAAAGGCGCCGTTGAAGCTTCAAGAGGGGTTATACCGGCTGCCATGGCGAGAACTTCTTGCAACCCTTCATGGAGACCTGAATGTGCAGCATCATTACGTATCCGGTCCTGCGCTCCATGACTGATCGTATTCCACAGATCCATATCCGTATACAGACGGATCATGGCCTCAGCGAACCTGCCCGGATCATTGAAGCCGCCCGACAGGCAGGTTTTCCCGTCTTCCAGGCCCAGTGTCTGGCAGACAGTTTCTGAAAGAACGGCAGGCAGCCCAGCTGCTGCTGCATCAAGGATCTCACGCGGAGCTGCCGCCAGAACACGTGCGGGCTCTACAAGGATGCGACGTGATCTGTAGAGGGCCTGCATATCGCTTTCGTCAGGGAAAGCTTCCAGCCGCCGATACCTTGTATACGAAGACAGATCGACCTGCTCAGCCTTGTAACCTGCCAGCAGAACGCTTGCGTCCGGGGGAAGAGCGCGATCCAGCTTTGAAAGCACTTCATGGACAAACCAGTGAATACCGTCATGGACCGCATCGCCGCTGGTATGGACGGGCAGAACAAGCAGGATACCCTTACGCTCACTGAACGCGGGCCCTGAAGTTGCCGGAATTGGAGGCGACCCTACGACACGGACATTCGTCAGGCCGAGCGCTTCCAGATTGGCTTTTTCTTCTGCTGTACCTGCAACCACCGACTGCGTCAGCCATGCCTGATCGGTATCAAGTGCGAGTTCGTTCAGGAAACGCTCGCGATCATTCACAACCCCGACAAGCCTGCGATAATGGGATTCCGTGGAATGATTTCCTTGGACATCCACGATCATACCAAGTCTGGGTAGGGACAGCGGGTGCTGTTGCAGGATCGGGGCAGCGCGCTGCAGTGTTTCGATACCTCCAATCCATACATAGTCAAAACATCCTGCCCGTTCTTCCAGAAAATCCGGGAGTTCGGACTGGTCGCAGTCATCCATCAGTTCGATATCAGCAGGGAAATCCAGCGCAGTGGCAACACAGTCATGAAGACTGCCGTCGAGCGGAAAGACGGTTATTTGATATCCGAGCTGGCTGAGGCCGATCATCATATCGCGATGACGAAGATAGGGCGTACCCAGAGCCGTATGGGGCAATCGCTCGCACAGAAACAGGATACCTGGCGAACCACATGCAGAACGCGCCCGCATGATATTGGTGCCTGGAAGTGGTCGTCTTGAAAGCAGCCCTGCAAAGCGGCGCCTCAGCCATGCTTCATTGCGGGCACGTATTTCCGGAGCGACAGCAATGTCTGGAGCTGACCGGTCGAGTACATCCGGGTCATAGAGGATTTTTCCGCCTGCCTGTCGCAACGAGCAGCAGATGGCGATCATCTCGGCTTGCGGGCCAATACAGTCGGAATTCAGGCGGCTATGTTTATGTAATGGAAGACGTCGGCAGAACAGAAGGCCTCCGCTTATGGCATCAACCCATCGGCGAAAGGCGATTTCGGGCTCATTGGCACGCATCCCTTTGCCGAACGGTGTGAACGATGCATTTCTCCACAAAACGCTTCCAGCTTCCCTGACCCTGCTGTCCAGTCCTAAAGACTGGCCACCTACAGCCCAGATATCTGGATTTGCAAAGGCTTCAAGTGCAATTCTCAGGCTTCCAGGAAATGGCTGGATTCCGGCAGGTAGCAGCAGAACGACATCTGCACGCGCGAGTTCAAGTCCGAGCGCGATCTGTTCCGCATGCGTTGTGCGATATGGTGGTCGCACAATATGGATGCCACGGACGAACCTTTCGATCTGGGCCGTCTCGTCTGTAGAGCCTGCATCAATCAAAATGATCTGAAGACTACGATCATTGTTTGCATACAAGGCAGCAAGTGTAGAGAGCGTCTCCTGAAACTGGTTTGATACCGGCATGATGACGGTCACATCCGGTAGAGTTACAGGACGGAAATCCAGCGGCTCGCGAACCAGTGAGGGAATCAGCGTCTGTGCCCGTTGCAGGTCCAGAACCTGACACTGATCCTCCGGTATTTCCGTAACTATATCCTCTAGCGGACTTCCTTGAGATTTGACCCAGAGGGTGAAGATATCCGGTATGCCTGGACGACGCAGGCGGCGTTGGACACCACTTTGCCGGAGAAAGGCTGCAAGATCGACGCCGGTCTGAGGCCGGCGCTTTTCAGCAATACCAAAACGGACAAAATGCTCATATCCGTTTCGGAAACCGCCGCGGGACACGATATCACCCACGTCCGGATACTGTTCTGCGTAAAAAGATTCGCTGAACCATGAATTGGGATCGTAGGCTGTTGGATTGCCGTTGGTGAGGTAATGGTGGAGCGGACTCTGATATCTGTTGTTTTCCAGAGCTTCAGCAACTTCCGGATAACGTTCGAGATACCAGACCGGATCAAAATACCATGAACTGCGCCGCCGTCCGGCTGCAGAAAACCTGATGAACTGAACGAAATCACCGATTCCGAAATCATAGTGCTGTCTCTCGGCCATACTGGCGGCGCGGAAGACCTCCGGATCAAAGAATGCATGGGATTTGCGGTGTTCCTGATCGCCGATCGCAAGGTAATGGTCATAACCGTTGCAGAAACCTTGTGACGCAAGGACGTGCGGGCTCAGGTCAGGATTGCATCTGAAGTAGTTCTCTTCAGAAAAAAGCCAGTGAGGAGAGCGGCTTCTAAAGCCACTCTCACAGTAATGCAGGAAGCCGCTGTCAAAAATCCCCAGATTAATGCCTTCACGGACATCCGGGTTCTGTCGCAGATACCATTCTTCATCGAAGAAACGGTTGGGAGACAGTCCGGCTCTGGCTCCCTTCTCTTTCCAGTGGCGTTCCAGTCCCGCATCGCTCAGATCAAGCTCAGAGGGCTCTCCGCTTTCCTTGGCTTCCGTACGCAGGCGCAGCCCATATCTGGTGCGGTACCATTCTGCATCAAATGTTGCCCACAGGGGCGGTCGATCACCTGCAAAGGCCGGGGATGCAAGGATATGATCTTTCATTGATGCTGGGTCCTCTGGAGCTGCCTGCAGAACGGCTAAAAGGTTTTACCGCTGCTGTGTCCGTCGGCTCTGCCAGAGCGCATGAAAGTCTATGGGTTGGATATTGGGAGATGGGAAACCCGCCTCACGAACGGTGTTCAGCATGGCGCTGCGTGCCGGGGGAAACAGGAAGCGTGGAGCTTCAACCAGCAGCAGGGGCTCGACTGCGTCTTGTGGAATGCGGCCCGTTAGACCGAACAGGCCTGCGTAGGACAGGCTGATTTCATACAGGACTTTCGGATTGGGAGCATCCTGCGTCGGGGCGCTTTCAAAGCCCTGAGCCCGAATAACGAGACTGACTTCGAATGTCGGCTGATCTCCGAGCTGGCGTCCCGTGACATCCACCATCATTCCGATATGAGGCTGAGAAGGAAGATCCCTGTAGACGTCAGGAGTATTCTGCACATCAATGGATAATGCACGGAGGTACTGCGAACCGACAACAAGAGCTGAGGAAGAAGGCAGGGAATCCGAGACATCCAGGTTTTCTGCACTACCCGTCACGGTATCGGTATATGTCTGATCCATTTGCATCCTCATGCGGTCATCAAATCATTCATTTCGTATTGCACTGAAATGCAAGGAAATGTGGCTCTTGGCAGTCTGTCACGATGTGCGTGTTTTGACCAGCGGGACAGTTTTCAGATGAGCTTGCCCCGAAGCATTCCCAGTGCTGGAAGGGGCGTCCAGTTCCGTGGAAGATCCGAACGCTTTATCTTTTCGATCCGATATACGGGAATACTTTGCTTTTCGGTTCGCAGAAACAGGCTGTAGGCGCTGACCTGTCCAACACGCCACTGCCGGTCAGCTTCGGCTTCGCTGTGGGTCATGTAGATGTTTGCGATGACCGTGCGCTTTCCCTGTGACGCAAGAACCGCCCAGAACGTATCACTTTTCGGAAGCGCGGGCCGTAACGGAATGATTTCAGACACTGCAATCCCTTTCGGTGATACGTTGGGAATGATATCGCCACCCTGCGCAATGTCAGCACCGGCGCATGATGCCGCCTGCACAGGACATCATGATTGCTGACAGGGAATCAATCTTCCTGCCCGCACGTCTTGTTGCGCTGCAGGTAGCACGATAGGACCATGTTCATGCTCAGACTGCTCATTCTCGTCATTCTTCTTGCGGTCCTGATCGTTTTTGCCCTGAGCAATACGGATCTGGAACCCATCTGGCTGGTATCTTTCGGCTGGCATCTCTCCATCGGTACGCTCGTTCTAGGCGTTGGTGTCGTCGCCCTTCTGTTCGGCTTCCTGATCGGCCTGATCGGTGACATGCAGCAGCGTTCACGCGCCCGCCGTGCTGAACAGCATGTTCGCACGCTGGAAAGCCAGCTTGTCGAGCTTCATCAGCGTCTGGATCGCCTTCAGAACTCGGTTGGCACCCCCCTGCCCGGCACGGTTCCGGTCCAGCCAGAACAGAAGGTCTGAGTACCAGTATGTCCAACCGCACGAAACTGATTGTTGCTCTTGATACGGCCTCCCGCGCTCAGGCACAGCACTGGGCTGACAGTCTTAAAGATCATGTTGATGCCATTAAACTGGGGCTCGAATTCACCTATGCCTGCGGGCTGGATGCGGTGAAGACGGTTTCTGCAGGGCACAGGCTGTTTCTGGATTTAAAACTGCACGATATTCCCCATACTGTTGCTTCAGGCCTCTCTGCTCTTGCTCCGCTCCACCCGACGCTCACAACAATTCACGCCAGTGGTGGCACGGAAATGATTGCCCGTTCGCGGGAAGCTCTTGAGAATGCTTTCCCTAATGGAACGGACCGTCCGAAGCTTTTGGCAGTCACCGTTCTAACCAGCATGAACGCCGCTGGCCTTCATGAAATTGGCGTTGAGTCTACGCCTCAGGAACAGGTGGTCAGACTTGGAAAGCTGGCCATCAAGGCGGGTGCTGATGGACTGGTCTGCTCGGCCCATGAAATTGCTCCTCTAAGGGATGCGCTTGGTAATGATCCTGTTCTCGTTGTTCCAGGAATCCGGCCTGCGGGCAGTGCAACTGATGATCAGAAGCGCATCATGACGCCTGCACAGGCTGCTCGCGCTGGCGCAGACTGGATCGTGGTAGGCAGACCCATCACAAAGGCAGCCGACCCGGTTCAGGCCGCCAGAGCGATCATGGTCGAACTGGCTGGCGCATGACGGGGGTCAAGATCTGCGGCATCCGCGATACCCGGACTATGGAGCTCTGCGCAGGTCTGAAAGTGGACTGGGTCGGATTTGTTTTCTGTGAGGCGTCACCTAGGTTTGTGACCGCTGAAGAAGCGTTGTCTCTCCACGATAGTGTGCCAGCCTCGAGCGAAGGCGGCCCTTTTCGGGTCGGTCTGTTCGTAAAGCCGGATGACAGGCTGATTGAGCAAACCGTGAAGAAAGTGCCGCTGGATGTTCTTCAGATCTATGACACACCAGCGCGTGCGATAGAAATTCAATCGCGGTTCGAGCGTCCCGTCTGGCGAGCCTGTGGCATTGCCAGTCAAGCCGATCTTCCTACCGATCCGCGACTGTCAGGATACGTCATTGAGGCCCCCCGGCAGGAACAGGATAGTCGCCCTGGTGGCCTTGGACGCACCTTTGACTGGTCTCTGACCCAGAACTGGACATCACCATCATTCTGGATGCTTGCCGGTGGACTAAACCCACTTAACGTCCAGCATGCCATACAAGAAAGTCAGGCGCCTGCAGTCGACGTTTCGTCGGGAGTTGAGGCGTCACCAGGTCATAAATCTTCCGAACTTATTGAAAAATTTGTCCGCAATGCCCGAAAGGGACTTGATCTCATGCGGAAGCTCTCGTAAACACCGCCTCGCTCGACAGGAGAGATGGCCGAGCGGCTTAAGGCGCACGCTTGGAAAGCGTGTGTACGTTAATAGCGTACCGTGGGTTCGAATCCCACTCTCTCCGCCAGATCCCCTTCTCAATCAGTCTCATGTTGTCTCAAAGCCTTGGTATATCCAGCGTTTTGCGCCATTCTCTTGTCTCATTCGTTCTCGTTTTGTCTCATCCTGTCTCGTTCTGGACCGGGTAGACGGCGGGTATAATTTGGAAAGAGACCGGGTAGAGCCAAATGCTGACAGACTCGCAGGTCCGTGCGGCCAAGCCAAAAGACAAAGCCTTCAAGCTCACGGACGGCGGAGGCTTGTATCTGCAGGTGACGCCATCGGGCGGCAAGCACTGGCGTTGGCGTTATGAGATCGAGGGCAAGGAAAAGACCTACACGATCGGATCATACCCGGACGTTCGCCTTCCTGATGCCCGGTCTGAGCGTGATGAGGCCCGTAAGGTTTTGCAGGCCGGTCGGGACCCGGCAAAAGAAAAGAAGCTCCTCAAGGCGATTGGCAAGGTCGATCCTACCCAGACCTTCATTGCGACTGCCCGGGACTGGTTCGCTCAGCGAAAGGATCTCTGGACCGAGCGGCATGCTGCGGATGTGTGGCGCAGTCTGGAGCGCGATGTGCTGCCTTCCGTGGGCCATATGCCGGTCAATGACCTGACACCCCCGATCGTGCTTGCTGTCCTGCGAGAGATTGAAACGCGCGGGGCGGTAGAGTCTGCTCATCGCACCCGCCAGCGCATGTCAGACATTTTCGTCCATGCCATTGCCTGCGGCTACGGGGCAGCGGACCCAGCCGCCATTGTCGCCCCTGCCCTGCGTCCTGTGGTTAGTGGTCGTCAGCCAGCCATCACGGATCTGGATGAGGCCCGCGCCATGATCCGCAAGACCGAAGGCGAAGACGCGCACCCGGTCACGCTCCTCGCGTTGCGGCTGCTGTACCTGACCGCCGTCAGGCCGGACGAACTGCACTATGCGATGTGGGACGAGTTCGAGGACCTGGACGGCCCCGAGCCGCTGTGGCGTATCCCGGCAATTCGAATGAAGAAGAAACGGGAGCATCTGGTACCGCTCTCACGCCAGGCTGTTGAACTGCTCGAAGCATTGCGCCCCCTGTCTGGGCGCTGGCCGCACCTGTTTCCGAATGCACGCCACCCAAAGCAGGTCATGAGCGAGAACGCGATCGGCTATCTGCTGAACAGGGCTGGTTACCATCAGCGGCATGTTCCGCATGGGTTCCGGGCTACCTTCTCAAGCTCGATGAATGAGCGGTTCCCGGAAGACCGGCAGGCCATCGATCTAATGCTTGCCCATGTCATGAAAGACAAAGTGGAGGGCGCCTACAACCGAGCCCTGTTTCCTGCGCGACGTCGAGAGTTGGCGCAGATCTGGGTCGACCTGATCTTGGAGAAGCAAGCTGGCCTCAAAGAATTGGTGAGCACGAGCCGCAAAGCCCGCTCCTTATAGGACGGACTCGCTCTGTTCCTTCCAGGCATCCGTTCCAACGCGGATCAGCTCCTCAATATCGCGCTGATCCCACCGGACTGAACCGGATGACAGGCGCCGCGGCTTCGGAAACTGACCTGCGCTCATGTGCCTGTAGATCGTCGCCCTGCTCCATCCAAGGTGCGATTGCACTTCCTTTACGGTCAGAAGTTGTGAAGTCTCACTCATCCTGATCCTCCGCGCCCGTGACACATTTCGCTTTTATCTTGGCAATCTCCCGCGCCAGTATCCGTTTTGACCAGCGGTCAACTACCCATGATTCCAGCGTTCCTATCCCCCAGAATGCAATTCCAGCGTCCATCATCGGCGGTGAAAAATGGCGCCCTCCAATTCTGAAAACTTCTTCGATAACGACTACACTCCTAACTATGAGGAGGGCAAGGTAACCACTATTCGCCCATGATACCATTCGATAGGGATTGCGCTCTGTATCTGCCTCCCCGCTCATGCCGGGTTTCCTGCGGGCTTCCAGCTCCGGGCCTTAACCGCTTCGTATTGAAGGAAATGCTGGTAGCAGTGTCGCTGCGCTTCATCCGAATATCCAGATGCGGTCAGGCACCCAGACATGAACTGACGGCACTCAAAGGAAAGCGGCAGTGGGGCGAGCCATATCAAGACGTCGATACCAAACAAGGCGGCCATACAGATTGCAAAAACTAGCCCCGATCTATTGCGCTTATCCATCATTCCGCTCCCTCACGTGTAAGGGAGGAATGAGGCAACGGGGTGCTCTCTTTCTCACATGCCCCCTGAACGAGCAGTCTGGCCTGGTCAAAAAGCTCTCGATGCACCTCTTCTCCGAAGCGCTGCTGAACCAGTTGGCACACTCTTCGATGAACAGTGCGCTCGGCCGCGACTGACACAATCTGGAGCTGGGTCTGCGCATTCTGTGCTGCAGCTGCAGCTGCAGCTGCAGTGCGCCGGGCGGCGGCTTCGGTTCGGAGACGCTTCTGCTCCTCGATTTCGTAGGCTCAGGACTCATAGCCAGCAGATGACGGTTGCGGCAAGGCAGATGGCGGAGAAGAATACGGTCGGGCATCTGTCATAGCGTGTTGCAATACGCCGCCAGTCCTTGAGCCTTCCGAACATCATCTCGATGCGATTGCGGCGTTTATATTTTCTCTTGTCGTATTTGACCGGCTTTCCGCGGGATCTCCGTCCTGGAATGCAGGGCTTGATCCCTTTCTCTTCCAGGGCATCCCGGAACCAGTCGGCGTCATACCCGCGATCTCCCAGCATCCATTGTGCTGTAGGAAGACTGTCCAGCAAGGCAGCGGCACCGGTATAATCACTGACCTGTCCTGCTGTCATGAAGAAACTCAGCGGTCGTCCGTTCTGATCGGTGAGCGCATGCAGCTTCGTGTTCATGCCACCTTTTGTCCGTCCGATCAGGCGGCCTGGATCCCCTTTTTTAGCCTCAGGCTCGAAGCCGTGCGGTGCGCCTTGAGATACGTCGCATCAATCATAATCGTCTGCGGCTCTGCCTTGCTAGTAGCCAGACCGTCCATCATCCGGGAAAAGAAACCCATGGCGCCCCAGCGCTTCCAGCGGTTGTACAGTGTCTTATATGGACCGTATTCCCGAGGCGCATTACGCCAGCGCATCCCATTGCGGTTCACAAAAATGATGCCGCTCAGCACACGGCGGTCATCGACGCGAGGTTTGCCGTGGCTCTTGGGAAAGAACGGCCGCAGACGCTCCATTTGTTCGTCCGTCAGCCAAAACAGATCGCTCATCTTCAGTCTCCTTGCAGAGCCTGAATCAGATTTCTGTAATCAAATCAATGGGTCCTGAGCCTAGCGAAGTGCCGTTTTCATAACACCAAGCCTGTTGGTGTTGAAATCTGATCGCCAGCGCCAGCATTTTTATTCCTCCGCTTTTAGGCATTACGGCCATTATGGTCGGCGCGGAATAAGACCTATGCGTGGAGTGAGTGCTAGATTGAAGCCGGAGGGGAGCCTATTCAAATCTGCTCATTCGAGAGAGCGCCGCGTTCAAGCGCTATAAATAGCTGCGATGCTGCCTATAATAAGGTAACACTGTTGTTACGAATGATCCAAAATAGTAAAATAATTCTATTTAGTGGTATCCATAATTACATAGAAATAACTATCCTGTCCGTTCAGGTATTTTTCGGTCAGAGCGACGAATCTTGTAATTTACTTATGTGCATTCAACCAATGAAAATTATGAGAAATTCTAGGTCCGTTTCGGAATGTTTTATAGAATTTCTGTATCTTTAATGTTTTTTTGATGGTTCCGTTGATTGATTCCACATTCTTCCTGATCGTATAAGGCATAAATATTCTCAACAACCTCAATGGTTTGTTGTTTCTCGCCTTTTCCCCAGTGATTATCTGCGAGTTTCAACAAATCCGAAATTTTTGAGCACATGGCAGGCAACTCGCATCGTTTAAAATTGTTAAGGTCAGAAACGCTAGGAACGTTCCGCACACATTGCGGCAAAAAAGTGATCGTGCAAGAGCAACTAAGGCGAATTGCGGTCAAATTTTGTTTCGTGAAAAGGTTTTAAATATATGCAAAATTTGACCAAAATCATTGCGCAAAACGTCAAAGCTCTACGCCTTGAACGTGACCTTACGATCTCAATGTTTGCTACTAAAACCTTTCTATCCGAAAAGTTAATTAGTGAAATTGAAGAGGGTATTCACCGTCCTACCCCTGAAGAACTTCTTCAAATTTCAGAAGCATTCCAGATCTCTCCTTCACGTCTACTATCCGACCATTAAAGAAAAGAGTTTCCCCACCTTGGAGTGTCGCTCGATCAAGGTGGGGAAAAACGAGGCATCGCATTAGGAGTGCTGGGCCAAGGTCACTTTACTTTCAGAACGTTAATAATAGAACAACAAAATTAGAGAATCGAGATTTTTTAGGCAGGGGTTAAATGCGAACAACCGCCTGGAGTGATCCAAGCGGTTCTGCAGATCGAACAACGTTGTTCGGACTTCCTTGCTACTCTCCCCACTGTTTCCAAATCGTTAGCAACTAGCAGCAGAATTTAGCGAAACCAATTGGAAAATTATCCAATGAAATCAATGGTTATCGCTTTTGGTTCAATATGCCATCCTTTGCTTGCCTTATTTCTGACATCATCTGTTGCATTAGGATCGCCAGAAATATGATTTATGGTTTGTACAGGCTGATTTTGACTTTCGCATCTTTACGATTTCCAAAGTAGGTAAATAAAAAAGTTGCGCCGACAAGAAATACTGTTCTCCGGTCACATATATTTTGTATGGTATCCCATTGCATGATAAGGAAAATCCTATGTTAATATTATTAGGAACTCTGGTGTTTTTATTTTTGTTTACTTTAGTATCTTTTAATTTTCATTCAAGCAAGAAAGAGTTCGATTCCCTAAAGAGGGGGCAGTGATTGCAAAATTTATTCATTTTCTAACATTGGGTTAGCATCTTGTTTTCTAAAAGCTTTTTTTCTTCATAAACTTAGCCAGCCTTGTCGTGTAGTATGCCGATAACAGCGACTACCAAAGCGACTAATTGTGCCTCGGCCTTGCTGGTCCACCTCACGAATAAGGTATTTGCTGCATCCAGTGCAGCCATGGCTGTCGCATGCTGGATCGGTCCTGAGCATTGGATATCGGTTCAATGGTTGGATGCGGGTGGACCTACCACTTCCCACATTGCGCTCCCGCTCCTGAACGAGACAGTGCTACGGCCGGTAGATTTTCACCGTGTCACCGCATCCAAGGCGAGCGTAGCAGACTGGCGAGCTGTCAAGGAATGCTTGACGGTTCGGTTTGATGTTACGGCGAAAAAAATCAGACCGGGCATCAAGCCGGGATTTTCAATTTATCAAACTCTATATATCCCTGTTTTCAATAAGATGGCACATAGGTGTGACAGAAACTCTCCCGTCATGAGGAAATTTTCCTAATAAAAACAGGCACTTAGTTGCTCACAGCATCACCTTTGTGTTGACTGTGCGTCACTGGTTCAGTGTCATTATCCGTGATGACTTGCCCCTGCCCTTAACTGCTAGAAGTTGGGCATGAACGATATGGCTAATCTGACCGAGAGGCATGGAAGCTACTATGTGCGCTTCATTGTGCCCAAGGAGCGCTGGCGGGACGTTGGCGCTGTACTAGGCTCAAGCACGGGTCTGCGCAGAGACGTTCTGAAGTCCTTACAGACCAAAGATCGCAAGACGGCTTTTAAGCTGCGTGATGCGGCTCTGGAGGCCATCAGGCGTTCGCTTAATCTCAAGCTGGCTGAGGCTGGATTGCCTCCCCTGCACGGTGATGTGGTCCCGGACTGGATGAGCGAGGACTGTATCTTGTCCGAGGCACTGGAAGTCCGGTGGGAGATAGCATCCACCTCAGACAGGACTGACGGTGGTGACAGGCAAATGGGCCCTACAGACCCCAGACGCCGCCTGATTGAAGGCATGGATACTTTCTGGAAGATCGAGCCGAACAGCTTGAGAAGGCTGGAAAGGCCCCTTCAGGCTATGTGAGGCGCTTCCGGGAAACCGCGGTAGGCGAGCAGCAAACCCTTTTTGCTATCGTGCTCGATAGGTGGATGAAGGATCGTGAAACCTATGCATCTCAAGCCGCCATATCTCTGGACCGCGCTACGCTAAATCACTTCAGCCGCTATCTGGCCGATGTGCAGGATCTTGCAGAGTCGCCTGAGAACCTCATTGGCTTAGGGATGCTTACCCGCAATGCTTCGGGCAGGATGTTTTTCACGTCTTTCAGTGCCGGATAACGCGCAAACGCGGGGCCTGTAATCTCCTGAGGCTAATGCTCTCTCGAACTGCTGGGGGCGTCTTCTGCGGTCATTTCTGAGGAGCCTTGCCAGTCTGCCAAAACGGGACGAATCAGCGCTTGATGGCGTCCCGATGGGTCTCTTCAAGGCCCGGAAGGGCATAGAGATCACCCTCAGTCGCTGGAGAGCAAAGAAGAACCAGAGCAATGGATAGGTAGGACGCCGACCCTAGTTTGTGATCCAGCTCGGCGAGCTTATGCCAATCGCTCGTTAGGTCCGCCTTAGCGCGATTCCACTGCATACTGCTTTGGAGTGACCCCGAAATACCGACGGAACTGATTGATGAGATGGCTCTGGTCATAAAAGCCAACGCTCGTTGCTGTTTGCGCAGCACTTACGCCTTTCGCGAGCAGTGCCTTGGCGTGACCGAGCCGGACTTGTGTCAGGAATTGATGGATGGAAAGTCCAGTCGCAACACGAAAACTGCGCATGAGATGATATTGGCTGATCCCAACGGCCGAAGCGACTGCATCGATGCTCAGGTGTCCGTGAAATTCGTCTGCGAGAAACGCCTGTGCCTTCCGGATATCAGCAGGGCGCGAAACTGCCCTAACCGATCGTCCGGTTCGTTCACCATAACGCGCGATGATATTCCCCAACGCTTCATAGACAGCACATTGCCGCTCGAGCGGATCCAACGATCCTGAAGCAAAGAATGAAGCCTTCAAGAGCCCATCGGCAAGGCCAGTGTTGTGGCGGAGAAGGTCGCGTCCGAAGTCAAAATTTCCTGCTCCCGGCAGGATGTCTGTCGCCAGTGCGTCGACAAACTGGGCAGTCGGATAGAAAGCGCAGTAATCCCATCCCAGATCGCATTCTACAGCTTCGCCAGTGTGCACTTCTCCAGGCGGAATAATCATGACGGTGCCTGGCTCGGCAATGCCTTGATATCGCGCAATGCGGTGGTGTTGAGCGCCGCGAACGAATGCAGCGATGACGAACTGGTCATGGGAGTGGGCGGGATAGCGATAGTCGAAACAGGATGCGCGCAGTAAGTCCATTCCGCCCGGCAGGGTGGAATCGTGCCACAATTTCAACCTGTCTCGTGTCTTCGCCATCAGTCTTTCATTCCAATCAATGCCGTATGACGCATCAGAGCAGGATTTTCCAATGCGGCCCCGGATGCATCGATTAGGCATGATACATAGTATTAGGAGACGAGCTTCCAGATATGAATCAGATTTTATCTCAACGCCCTTTACGCCAGAAGGTCATCGGCATCCTTGGCGGCATGAGCAATCAGGCGACAGGCGAATATTATCGCATGCTCAATGAGCGGCTGAACCAGCATTTCGGTGGCTGGGACAACGGCGAGATCATCATCTCGTCGGTCAATTTCGGGAACATCCAGTATTTCGTGCGCGGGGACCGTTGGGACGAGGCCACGGCCTATCTGGAGGACAAAATCCTGCGGCTCGAAGCGGCAGGTGTTGATGTCATCGCCTGCGTCTCCAACACCATGCACCGTGTCGTAGAGCCTGCCATGGCGGGACGCATGACGCCGTTCATCCATATCGCCGATCCGACCGGTGAAGCCATGCGCAAGGCCGGGATAGGTCGCGTAGCCTTGCTCGGTACGATGCCGGTTATGCAAGCAGAGGCGTTAGGCAAACGCTATCGTGAAAAATTCGATGTAGAGGTGATTCTCCCGAACGAGACGGACAAAGAGCTTGTCGACCGCATCATTTTTGATGAACTGGTGCGTGGTGATCTGAGGCCTGAATCCAAAGCTGAATATCTGCGTGTGGTCGAAGCCCTGCGGGGCGAGGGCGCTGAAGGCGTGATCTTGGGGTGCACCGAGATATTCCTGCTTATCAACCAGTCGGATTTTCCAGACTTCCCCGTCTTCGATACGACCGATCTGCACATTCAGGCTATCGTAGACTTTGTTCTGGCAGGATGACCAGCAACGCTATCGGTTCATGGGAAACGTGCCGGATTTGATCCGGCGAGTATGCGCCGTTGTGCCGAATAAACCTGTCATCGTGGCGGGCCCGCTCGATCGGGTGGAGCGTATTCGCTCCTCCACCTCTAAGGATGCTCTGGGCTTTACGGTTGGAACAGCACTGCTCGACAGCGCTTTTCCTACATCACCCGATTTGGCCCAACAGATCGGCTACGTCCAAACTATTGTTAGATAGCTCTATCGGAAGAAACCAATAAAAAAACAAACCTGGCTCAGGCTTTCACGACATTTTTCGATTACTCCAGCCCTCGTGTGGCCGGTGAATTCATCATTGTTCCGCATGGTGTCGAGCATTGTCCCGAAGCTTTAGGCTCGGGACTTATAGCCAGCAGATGACGGTTGCGGCGAGGCAGATTGCCGAGAAGAATACGGTGGGACATCTGTCATAGCGTGTTGCGACCCGTCTCCAGTCCTTGGGCCTGCCGAACATGATCTCGATACGGTTGCGTCTTTTGTATTTCCGCTTGTCGTATTTTATGGGTTTCCCTCGGAATTTTCGGCCAGGAATGCAGGGTTTGATCCCTTTCTCCTCCACGGCCTCTCTGAACCAGCCAATATCATAGCCCGGTCTGCCAGTATCCATTCGGCTGGTGGGAGATCGTCCAGAAAGGCAGCCGCACCGGTATAATACTGATCTGGCCTGCTTGTCATGAAGAAGTCGAGCGGGGACGTCCGCTCCGGTGGGTGACGGCATGCAGCTTCGTATTCATCCCGCCTTTGGTGCACCCAATCGGACAGCCTGGAGGCTTTTTTTAACCGCAGGCTTGAAGCCGGGCAATGGGCCTTGAGAGAGGTCGCATCAGTCATGATCGTCTGAGGCTCTACCGTGCCGGTAGCCAGTCCCTCCATCATGCGGATGAATATCCTCATGGCACTCCAGCGCTTCCAGCGATTGTAGAGCGTCTTGTGTGGACCGTATTTGCAGGGTGCATCACGCCAACGCAGACCATTTTTTGTTCACGAAAATGATCCCACTCAATACACGGCAATCATCAACACCAGGTTTGCCATGGCTCTTCGGGATAAAAGGGCTGCAGACGATCCATCTGTTCGTCAATCAGCCAGTACAGCTTACTCATCTTCAGTCTCCTCAAGGAGCCTGAATCACATCCTGCCGCCCATATCAATGAGGCCTGAGCCTAGGTCACGCTTCAACGATTTCATGGCAGCCTATAATTTCGAGCGAAGGCTCAAGACCTTGAGCGGCCTTACGAATACGGCTGCAAAGTCTGGATTTCAGAGCCAGAAAAATTCATCATCAATCCAACCCATCAAATCGCAGGGCCAAACACCTAAGCGCAAAAATCAAGCTGTGAGAAATTCAAATAGCGGTTTTTCGACCCCTTCGGATTGGAAATCGGATTCAAAATCAGCGATAGGGCTACATTGCAATTAAGTGAATATTTACGAATTTTAAGCAGAAAGTTGTTTTCCTGAGATTTGCGTCAGGTTCTGGTCAGATTGCTTACATATCTCTTCTTTCAGGCCGAAACGACCATGCGAACTGCGACTGCAGGGAATGGAAATTTCGGGCAAGAGGGTAAGTAACGCCTTGCTCTCTGATCGCAGATTTTCTGGTGTGGAGAGCAGTATGTCCACCGTTGATAGCTACAACACTACATTTAGCCCGACGAGCACGGGCGACCTCAACACTTCAGCGACCGGCCAGAACCTGAGCATGGAAACGGCACAGGAAATGGAGCAAGCCCTGATCCAGCTCCTGCAGGAAATGGAAGCCAGCGGCAACGCCTCGGGTACGGGTTCGTCCGACACAGGATCTTCGACGCCCACACCTGTTGGAAACACGGGCCTGTCCCTGACCGGCAATCTCAGCGATGATATGAAAACGCTGAAGACGCTCGTTGACATGAACGGCACGAACGGAAACACCCTTCAGCAGTACGCCCAGGCTGTTTCGTCAGAAGCCAGCCAGCAGGGTAACGGCCTCGACTCCTCCGTTGCAGGCAATATCGGCCGCAGCCTGTCAGATGGTACCTACGACCAGGGCGGCAGCAGCAATGCCATCAAGCAGGCTCTTCAGGGCAACAGCGTCGATGCGCTGAGCAACAACGTCGACACGATTGCGGACGCCCTGCAGTCCGGCAAGTCCGGATCGGATGAGTTCAACAATCTCAATGCCCTGGCCCGCGAAGCCTCGAACGCCGGCAACAGTAACCTTGCCGATGTCGCGAAGATGCTCGCCAGCGAAATTCAGTCCGGCACGTTCAGCAGCAACTCTGCTGCATCCGAACTGAAGTCCGCACTGGGTTGACGCCTGGCATTCTGCCTGGCGCGCCTTCAGGGCGGCGGGAGAATGCAGAGCGTGTACAGGCGTTCGTTACGAACGTCACGGTTTTCGGGAGTTCATGTGGGCTTCCGGATGGCGCCAGGAGAAAACGGCGCTGTTTTCAGTCACCAACAACGTCATGGAGAATAAAATGAGCGGTTCCATTTCTGCCAGCAGCGACTCAACCATGCAGCAGATCATGCAGGAGTCCGAAGCCATGGAAGACCAGAACCTGCAGAAGCAGGAACAGATGTCTGAAATCTCCAACGCCCAGACATTTGCAAACGACTTTGCCCAGACGATGGAAAGCAACGCGAAGTCCGCCTTCACGAAGGACTGATTTCCGCATCGTCGGACATGGCCTGCATGCCGGGGGCAGACCCCGCCGTGCGGGCCATTTTCCGTTTTTGCCACCAGGAGGATCTGTCCTCCCAAGCAGGGATGCATCATGCTGGTTGTTCAGAACGGATTGCACAGCGATGCCGTCATGACGCTTGGCACGGAGCCTGTTATCATCGGTTCCGGCCCGCAGGCGACCATGGCGCTGCTCGATGAGGGCATCGCAGCGCAGCATGTTTCGATAAAGCCGCAGCCTGAAAGAGCCTTTTTGCTTCAGGCCCTCGCACCGGATGTTGTTGTGAATATGGTGCCTCTCCCGTCTGGCGAGAGCACGATCGTCACAGCCCCTGCGACGCTGCGGCTTGGGCCTGTTTCCCTTCATCTGGGTTCTGATGACATCCTCGCGTCTTCGCCAGAAACGTTTACGCGCGCCGTCGAAGATATTCCCACCACAAAACGGAAAATCAATCCCACCCTCATGATTGTGGGAGGAATGGCAGCAGTCCTGATGCTTGTTGTGATACAGGCGCTGTCGCATTCGGCGCCCCCCGCACGCAGGACAGACATGGCCTCCGTGTCTCACACGCCGGATCCGTCAGCAGCCCAGCCCGTCCCACAGTTGGTCAGCGATGCGGAACTGGGCCATCTCGTCGTGCGAGAGCTGACAAAAAACAATCTTCCCGAGCTGAGGGTCAGTGCCTCTTCCGGCGTCATCATTATTGACGGAAGCCTCTCGGCTCAGGAAATGAAGACGTTCCGCGAGGTTGAAAAATGGTTCGATGCCTCCTTCGGAACACAGGCCGTATGGGTTTCGAACGTCTCGCCCGCCCCGGCCATAGCGCCGGTTGATGTGCCCATTCAGGCCGTCTGGACGGGGAAAAATCCCAATATCGTCGTACATTCTCAGCGCTACCGGGTGGGCACTGAAATTGTCACAGGATTGTCGCTTTTCGAGATACGGAAACATACCGTAATAATGCACAAGGGTTTACAACCTATTAACTTCAATTACTGATCTGCGGTCCCCCGCAGATGAGGCGGAGACAGGACAGATGGTTCAGAGAGTCTGGTCCGAAGGGACTGTCCGTCTCGACCGTGCCCTGCAGGACCTGTCGCTCCAGCATGATGACAGTCTGCTGAACGCCGAAGTTGCCGCCCTTCGCCAGACACTGGCGCCTGAGAACGCGCTGTCCGAAACCATCGACCCACCCACCGTTATCGGCGCGGTCTATGCCCATATCATGCCGCATCTCCGCAACCCGGCGGTTCTTCTGCCATCCCGCAGGCAGGACCTGCTGCGACGGCTGGAAGAACAGGCCTCCTCGCGCTCAAGCTCGGCTCCTGTCGTCCCTGGTGGGCTGGAAACACTCAGACATGAACTTGCGGCTCTGGAGCAGTTGCTCAAGGCGTCCAACAGTCTGATCGGCGGCTGAAATCGTGGAAAGCGATCAACGCGATCTTTTGCTGTCCCTGGCCTATCTCTACATCTGCTGCGGACGGCCCTGGCGGGCTCTGCCCATGTTGCTGCTGGTGCTCGCGCAGCGCACGGGAGATCATGAATGTCTGCGGATGCTGGCGCATGTCTATACCGTCATCCGCCGCGGTGAACTCGCCCTTGTTGTGCTCGACTGTCTCGACAGGCTTGAGACCACTCCCGATCCGGGCAATGCCCTTCTGAGAGCGCGGGCGCTGCATCAGCTTGGTCGGCTCGACGAAGCGCGCACCTGTTTTGCGCACTATACGCGGCACGCTGCGGCATGAAACATCTCGCGCCCTTTTTCCGGGTCATGAGCCAGCGGCAGGATCTGGCACTCGTTCTGGTGCTGGTCCTGACGATCGGCATGCTCATCATGCCGCTGCCTGCGGCCTTTGCGGATGTGCTGATCGGATGCAATCTCAGCCTGTCGGTCCTGCTTCTGATGGTGGCCGTCTATCTGCGGTCGCCGCTGGATCTGACAGCGCTTCCCGGCATGATCCTCGTCTCGACCGTGTTTCGGCTGGCGCTTGAAGTCACGGTCACGCGACTGATCCTCACGACGGCGGATGCCGGGGCGATTGTTGAAACGTTTGGCGAATTCGTCATCGGCGGAAACATCGTCGTCGGTCTCGTCGTTTTCGCCATCGTTACCACGGTCCAGTTCATCGTTGTCACAAAAGGCACCGAACGCGTTGCCGAAGTGGGCGCACGCTTTACACTTGATGCCATGCCCGGCAAGCAGATGAGCATCGACAGCGATCTGCGGTCAGGCGATATCGACGCGATCGAGGCCAGGCGCCGGCGCACGGAACTCGCCAGCGAAAGCGCCCTGCACGGCGCAATGGATGGTGCCCTGAAATTCGTGAAGGGCGATGCGATCGCCGGGCTGATCATCATCGTGGTCAATCTGGTCGGGGGGATCGGCATCGGTGTGGCGCAGCACGGTATGGCGATCGGCCAGGCCATGCAGACCTATACGCTGCTGACGGTTGGCGATGCTCTGATCTCGCAGATTCCGGCCCTTCTGCTGTCCATCACGGCGGCCGTCGTGGTCACGCGCGTGGGCGGTCATGGCATGGATCTTGGCCGCGATATGGCGACCCAGCTTACGGCAAATAGCAGCGCCCTGCGCGTGGCGTCGGTCGTTCTTCTGGCGATGGGGCTTATTCCCGGCTTTCCCAAACCCGTCTTCCTCATTCTGGCGGCAATTTTCTTCTGCGGCAGTCGCCCGGACTGGAAGGGCCTGACGAACCGCGTTTTCCGACGCTCCGCCGAACCGCATCCCGGCGCGCAGGACGATGTCTTCTCCGCCGCCTCACCGGCGGGACAGGCCAGCATGACCCTTCAGGAAAATTTCACCCCCCTGATGGCGATTACTCTCAGCCAGAAGCTGAACGCCACTCTGGACCAGGGACGCCTGACCCGTCTTCTGGCGCGCGTCAGCATGGAAATCGGCAACGATCTGGGCTTCCAGTTTCCCCCGCCTACCCTCCGTCAGCGCGACGGCAGCGGGGAGCTGCGGTTTTCAATTGATCTGGAAGACGTTCCCATCGAGGAGCATGAACTGCGCAGGGATTTCCTTCTGCTGCACGACGATCCGGTTCATCTGGAGCTTGCTGGAATAGATGGCGAGGAAGACGTCGCTCTGCTGACCAATGATCCGTCCCTCTGGGTTCCCTCCGTCAGCGAGGGGCGGCTCCGGGCGGCGGGGATCGGGTTTTACGATCATGCCGGGATCATTGCTTTCCGCTTCCGTGCTGCGTTGCGTCGCCATGCCGGGCGTTTCCTCGGGCTTCAGGAAACGCGGCAGATCGTCCAGCGCGTGGAGGCACAATATGCCGATCTGACGCGCGAGGCCACGAAACTGGTGCCCGTCCAGCGTCTCGCCGAAGTTCTCAGGCGTCTCGTGGAAGAGGACGTGTCGCTGCGCAACATGCGCCTTATTCTGGAAACGCTCGTGGAATGGGGCGAGACCGAAAACAAGGTGCCGATGCTGGCCGAACACGTCCGCAATGCCCTGTCCCGTCAGATCTGCCACCGTTATGCGACGAACCACAGGGCGATCCCCGCGATCGTTCTGTCGCAGGCAACGGACCAGCTTCTGCGGCAGTCCGTCCGCGAGACGCCTGCCGGCTCGTTTCTGGCGCTGGAAGTGGATGCGTCCCAAAAACTTCTGGAGGCCGTCCGCGAGCGTCTGGCCAACGCGCCCGGAAAATCCGGCGCGGAAGCGGAAACCACCAAACCCATCATCGTGTGTTCGGTCGACACGCGACGGTTCGTCAGGGGATTCCTGATCCGGAACGGCTTCGACAACCCCGTTCTCTCGTATCAGGACCTTGCCGACGAATTCCCGGTCCATCCCATCGCGTCCATCGGAACGGACGTGTTCGGGGCCGATGCAGTCATTGCCAGACAACAATGACGGATCAACGGATTTTGCAGGAGAAACGCACATGAGACTGATGATCATGTCCCCCGATAGCGGGTATGCAGACGGCCTTGCCAAAAACCTTCAGAGCGCCGGTTTCGGCGCCGATGTTTTCACGACACTCGACGATGCCAACGAGGCCCTGACGGCCTCGAATTACAGCCTTGTCCTGCTGGATTCCACAAGTAGCGATGGCGTCTACAGCGTCTGGTGGCAGGCGCGCTGTCGCTGTCGCTGCCGGCGACATGACGGCGACGAATTCCTCGTGCTCATCGCCAATTGTCAGGACGAGCGGATCGCAGCCCTCGAAGCGGGCGCGGATGATAGCGTGACGCGTGATGTAAGCCCGCGCGAACTGGTTGCGCGTGTTCGCACCATCATGCGCCGTCCGCGCATCCGGTCGGCAGAGCAGCACCAGTTCAGCGACCTCACCCTCTGTACTGCCACACGCGAAGTGCGGGTCGGCAATCTCGAGCTCACGCTCCAGCGCCGAGAGACGCTGATCCTGGAATCACTGATGCGTCGCAGGGGTCATGTTGTGCCCCGGGCTGGACTTGAGCACGACGTCTATGGCGCGCAGGCCGAGTACTGTCCGAACTCCCTTGAGGTGCGTGTCAGCCGGATCCGGCGGCAACTGGCAAAGGCACGCTCTCTCGTGACGATCGAATCCGTCCGCGGGGTGGGCTACCGCCTTGCAGCACGGCTCGACAAGGACATGGGAATGGCACAGTCGCAGGAACTCACTGCATGACGAACGGGGACAGTTTTTCAGTATGATTTCAGGCCGTTCAATACATCGCACATGGTTCTGGCGAATTGCCCGCACAGGCGCCGCATTGCAGGGATCTTTTCTGCTCATGGGCGCAGTCGGCATCGGGCTGACCACACAAGACGCAGCCGCGCAGGTACAGGCCGCCCGGCACAGCGGGACCATGACGCTGGCTGTCGGAGGAGCGCAGTTGATCCAGCTTCCCCGTGCGGCAGGCAATGTCATGATCGCCGATCCGAAAATTATGGACGTGCAGTACACCGATAATGACGGCCTGTTCATCTTCGGCAAAAAGTCCGGCCATACGACGCTCATTGTGTTGGACCAGAGCGGCCAGAAAATGATTTCCGGCGATGTGACGGTAACATTCAACATGGACGCGATGCGCACCATGATTGCAAAGGAAGGCGGCCGGAATGTCCAGGTCCAGATGTCGCCTGAAGGCGTTGTCCTGTCCGGCTCCGTTCCGGATGCCAAAGCCGCCGCGCATCTTGAGGCGCTTGCCAGACAATACGGCGGAAACGGCGCGAAACTGATCAACCGTCTGACAATTGGCGAGCCGGTTCAGGTCAATCTTGTGGTGCGGGTCGCGGAAGTGCAACGGCAGCTCTCGCAGGATCTGGGCTTTAACTGGACAACGGTTTTCAACGGTGTGGGCTCTTTCGCCATCGGTGCCGCAACGGGCGGACTGAGTGGCGTCCCCAGCGCCATCAAGGCCCTGTCGAGCGCAACCAATGCGCTTTCGGGGAGCTATACGAGCGGAGGGTCTTCCGTGACGGGCACACTGGACGCCATGGCGACGGAGGGGCTCGCGACCATGCTGGCGGAGCCCAACCTCACTACCATGTCCGGCGAGACAGCCAAGTTCCTGTCCGGCGGCCAGTTCCCGGTTCCGATCCCGCAGGGTCTGGGTACTGTCGGGATCACCTACAAAAATTATGGTGTCAGTGTTGATTTTACGCCAACGGTCCTGTCTGACGGGACCATCAGCATGCATGTCGCACCTGAAGTAAGCTCCGTTTCCACCGAAGCGTCGGAAGGTGCGTATTCCATTTCCGGCAGCAGCGTTGTTCCCGCCATCCGCACCAACCGGGCCGATACGACCATCCAGCTTGCCTCGGGTCAGAGTTTTGCCATTGGCGGCCTGATTTCAAACGACGCCAGCAATACCATCTCCAAGGTGCCGGGGCTGGCGGATATTCCAGTGCTTGGATCGCTGTTTCGCTCCACGTCGTTCCAGCGCAACGAGAGCGAACTGCTGATCGTCGTCACGGCCTATATCGTTCACCCGTCCGATCGTGTCCCGGCGCTGCCGACCGATTATATTCGTCCGACATCCGCAATCGAGGCGCTGCTGCTCCGACGCTCGGCGGCCGCTGCAATGGATGGGCCCGATCCCACACGCATGCCCCATCTTCAGGGTGCGGCCGGGTTCCTTTACGAATGAGACACGCGCTTTCCGCCCTTCTTGCACTGTCGCTGGCCGGATGCACATTCAGCGGCACCCGTTCGTCCGGCTCGCCGCCTCCGCTTCTTCTGGGCGTCAACCAGCATCGCATTCCTCTTGATGCCGCCAACGCAGACAGTGCGCTCGATACCGCGCTCACCAGACTGGGCGATCCGCGCGCCGTCCACGCCACGATCAACGGTGCGGACCCGCAGATTACGGCTCTGGTGACGCACGCGCTCGTCCGTGCCGGGGTGGAACCGGCACGGATCCGCATCGTCCATGACGTGTCGGACACGCTCGTCCTCAGGGCGTATGTCGTAGCCCAACCCGATTGTCGTCAGGCCATCCGACCGTCCTGGACCGGAGACAGGTCCGAAAGCCTTTATCCCCTTGGACAGTGCCTTCAGGCGGCAGCGCTTGCGGCGGAAATCGCCAATCCGGGAGATCTGCTAGAGCCCGCACATCTGCAACCGGTCAATGGTGCGAGGTTTGGCCGCATTGTGGAATTGTGGGAGGCGGGAATAGATCGCAATTCGCAGAACAGAACGCCTGCGACGTCGACCTTCCCATCGGCCATGAGCGGCGGCGGAACCGGGGGCAGCAGTTTCACACCAACGACCGGAAGCGACAGCACGGCAGCGCCTTCAGAGGCCACGACACAGAACGATGCGTCTCAGTCCCCCGTTGCGGACGAGGCGGCATCCACGCCCTGAGCGGCGTGCAAGAGCGTATAGAACCGCATATTTTGCTGGATCTGTTCGCTGCTGAGCGCGGCCGAACGTGCGGATTGCCGCGCGTCCGACAATTTGCCTTCAAGAGCGTAAACAATCGCCAGATTTCCGTCGATCGTGGAGAGCGAGGCCGCTGATGCCCCGCGCTCGACGGCCTGTGTCCGGAGGGCCAGAAGCTCGGTGCGCGCCTGCTGCGGCTGCCCCCCCCCCAGAGCTTCCGAAAGGGCGAGATCATTGGCGGCGGCGATGTTGGCGGGGTCGATCCGCAGCGCATCGCGATAACTCTGGCGCGCGCCCTGTGCATCTCCGGAAATTTCATAGGAAATTCCCAGCGCCACACGCAAAGGAGCGGAATTGGGGTTCTGCTGGATTACGGGGAGAAGAACCCCGATCGCTTCCTGTGACCGCTGTGCGGTATTGAGCAACTGGGCGAGCAGCAGCGCAAGACGCACACGCTCGGCAGACGTCGCGTTGGCCTCGGCACCATGAATGGCTTCGATTGCCTCGTTCGTCCGCCCCTGATGCATGAGCGCTTCGGCATAAGGCCCGACATAATCCGGCTGTCCGGGGCGCAGTGCAACGGCCCGGCCGTAAAAGGCTGCGGAAGTGGTCCAGTCTCCGCGTGCGCGCGCACTGTCGCCGACTTTCATCATGGTCTCGGGGTTTCGCGCCGCCTGCCGCTCCCGCGCAACATCCTGTGCGTTATGCGAAGCGTTTGAAACACAGCCGGCAAGAGGAACCGTCAGCGTGAAAGCAAGGACCACAGCATGTGACGGAAAAGAAACCCGCATGAAAAAACTTTCGTAACGAAGCGCAGAACAGGTCTAGAGGGCGCAATCTACCAAATCTATCAGACGCTGACGATTTCAGGACACATCCTGAAATATGGATTTTTTTTGACAGGCGGCAGGAAGCGGGATTTCCGTCAGAATGTTATCGTTACGTGAAAGCGGAACCGTGCTTTGCGAATGTCAAAACCAGATCAGGATAAAGACAGACTGCTCTCCTACAGAATGAAAGCACGCCGATTTGTCCCTCTGTCCCGGTCTTTCAGCATTTCGGTGATGAGCGCAACATTGAATTATGGAGAGAGCCAGAGATGCCCGGTAGAATCGGATCCAGCGAAATTGAGCCCCATACGCCTGTAACCCACGCGGGCGGCAGCACCTCCACCCCGCAGAGCGAAATTACGGGTTTCAACGAAACCCTTCACAACACGGCGCCGAGACCCAGCAGCTCCATTTATTCGCAGAGTTCAGAAATACAGCCTACATCGGTCGCGTCTGAGCATGTGCCTACCGCGCACACCCCTCATACTGAAACCGACACCGTTACCGCAGAACCAAAAGCAAAGCCTGCCAAATCCAAAAGCGACACAGCGAAGGATTTTGGCGATAAGTTCGACAAGATCCTGAAGCCTCTTACCGTCACGCTGGGGTCTACCGCACAGATTGCCAGCCTGATTTCTTTCGGTCAGGCTCAGGAAGCCAAGAACAAGGACTCTTCCAGCAGCTCCAGCGCAACCAGCGCGAAGGACACGGGAACGAGCGGCGACACTTCGGGAACCGATGCCTCCGGCACGACTGGACAACTGCCGGATCTGGCCCCCATTCCCTCGCAGCAGACGTCCTGAAATCTGGGCGCACCTCTCTCCCCGGTCACAATTTCTGACCGGGGAGCAATTTCATATCCGTTCGTCAAAAATGTCCCGATCTATTTCGAGGCTTCCTGAACGGCACTTCCCCGGAAAATCCTGACTGTCCGATGACCTGCGCCCGGTCCGCTGAGGGACTGGATCGTCTGGCTGATGCGATCGCGCAGATCGGGCGGCCCGAAGACGCTGACGGAACGCCCGCGATCATCAGTGTGGACCGAATAATGCGGCTCGAGCATTTTCTTCGCGTCCACAACCCGCATCAATGCCGCATAAGACACACCACCCAGCGGAAAAGACTGTGTGTTCGTCGCGGATGATGGCGTAACGTGCAGCGTGTTGCCGTCATAATACCAGTCCAGCCTGTATTCGGCGGCCAGTGCATTCAGGAATGCCAGCGGCGTCTCGGCGGTAAAGCCAGAGCGCACATTCTCCTGAATGGACGGGTCCACGACGACGCGCAGGTTCACGTCTTCACAGAACTGGGTTAGGACATCGGGCAAAGTCTGATGGATGACCGTATAGCGTCCCTGATCGGGTAGCGGGAGCGGCTCGGCCCGGACGCTGTGCGGCAGTGCCAGCACCACAGAGGCCAGCAGAACGCCGGAAAGAAATCGCCGGTGCAGCATCGCCGTCTTTTCCGAACTGCAATTAGAGTTCTGCTTCATCTGTTCTTCTATAGACCGCGCGCAGAGGCCCGACAATTCTTGCCGGACGCCTGAAAAACACTTTCGGACAGCCCGTTTAAAGGTCAGGTTCAGATCAGCTTTCGCCCCTAGACTTGATTCCGATAGGTCCGGGCCTGTTGCAGGAAATTGTTCGGGGTCGCAGGTATGACAGGCATTACGGGATTGGATGCGACAGCGCTGGCCCAGCGCTCCCTCACCGACCAGACAAGCAACATGGCAGCAGGATCATCTGCGCCCGGCGACGATCAGGTTGCCTTCCTGCAAAGCACACCTGTGCGTCAGACATACGAAACGCAGGCCCTCTCCACGACAGACACACTGGGAGACCAGATCCTGTCCGGACTGGGACGGATCAGCAGCGCTTTTTCAACGCTCAATACGCTGGCGCCGACCGTTATTCCTTCGACAGGGACGGAACATCTGGCGCTCCCGCAGGGTAGCGTCGGAACAGCGGGGCTTTCGGGCACTTCCAGTGTCGCTTCCGCAGGCAAGACGGATGGAAAAACCGCCCCCTTGAACAGTCTGTTCGAGAAAGTCGAGCAGGAGGGGATTGCGATGTACAACGAGGCCCTGACGCGACAGATGGCATTCACCAATTCCGAATTCGAAACCCATATCATCACCGTGTCGTCACAGAACATGACCTCCACGCTGAAGAGCCTCCTTACACAGGGAGGCTGAGACCATGTTCCGTATCCGGCGTCTGTTTCTCACCCTTCCTGTCCTGTCCCTTCTCCTCTCCCTCACCGCGTGTCAGACCGTGCTCTACACTGAGCTTTCGGAACGTGATGCGATGGAGATGATCGCCATCCTTTTGCAGCACGGGATTTCCGCCACCCGTCTGATCGCCAAGGACGGCAGTTCCACCGTGGAAGTGTCGGAACGGCATGTGGCGGATGCTGTCTCCATCCTGCGCAGCAGTCATTATCCCCGCAACGGATATGACAGCATGGACAAGATCTTCCAGCAGCAGGGCATGATCAGCACTCCCATGGCCGAGCGCGCCAAGCTGTATTACGGCATTAGTCAGGAGCTTGGGCACACGCTCAACGATATTGATGGCGTGATTGATGCGCGTGTTCATATCGCGCCTGCCGCGAGCGATCCGGTGACGGGTGTAGACAAACCGGCGACGGCATCGGTTGTCATCCGGTACGATTCCGGAACGGCTGTGTCAGGACTGCTGCCCAAGATCAAGCTGATGGTCGCCAATGCCGTTCAGGATCTGGCCTATGACCGGGTGTCCGTCATTCTTCTGCCGGTCGCGGTTGCCCATCTTGCGCCGGTTCAGACGGAATGGATGAGTCCGCTCGGCTGGACCGGATGGTTTTTCGCTTTCGCCTTCCCTGCCGGATATGGCGCCAGCCTCCTGTGGCGGCGCTTTCGCAGAAAACCTGTTCCGACCACGACGGAACTGGCCATCGTGCCGCGTGAGGCTGCGTGAGTACACCACACGGCATGGGCGCGTCTTCTGGACCAGACTACAGTCAGATGCTGGCGAGTATTCATCCGTCTCATCTGCAACTGCGCCTGCCGATGCTGCAACGTGATACGATCCAGAAACTCCAGACCTGTTCAAGGCTTTCGAACCGCCTGATTGAGATGCTGGACTGTCAGAACCTGCCGCCGGCTCATCTGCCCCAGGACGCGCTGGAAACCCTGGCGCTTCAACCCGATGACGTTCTGCAGAAGGCGGGACGACGTATGGGGGCTGTCGTTCACTGGCGCAGTCTGGCCAAACAGGTGGACCGTCAGGCGATTACGGTCCTTGATGCCGCGTTGGGCGAAGGCGTCAGGCTGTTTGGTATCCGCAACGGGGCTCACTGGGCGCAGGCCGGTCTGTCAATTCCGTCCGCAGGAACACCGACCGAACCCGACACGGACCTTCCCGGCCTCGCAAGAGCCGTCACCGACTGCGGCTGGTCTTGTCTGATCCGATGGCGCGACAGTCTGGCCGGAGATTACGGGCGCCTCGCCACGCTGAAACTGCCCGCAAGGACTCTTCTGCCCGCGGCATCAGGCGCGTACGACCCGATCATCCTGAAGGTCGCGGAAGGGATTGCCACGCATGTCTGAGCGGATGTTTTCGCGGATGCGCCCCTCCACGACGGTTTTGCCTCCCGAGGAAATGAGCGCCTGGTGCGACGCGTCCCTGGCCTATGACACCGCCATCCGAAACGCCACGATGCTGCTCTCCGCTACGCGGAACGCCTATGATGCGGAATGTCGGCGAGGCTATCAGACCGGTCATGACAAAGCCTCCGCGGAAATGGCGCGTCGTCTTCTCGTGACCGATGAAGCGGTTGCAAAAGTGCTCCGGGATTTGGAAACGAACCTTCCGGCCATTGTGACGGATGTCGTGACGGATCTGTTCGGGCGGCTTGATATCGAGAGCGCTCTTCCAGCCGTCATCAGGCATACACTGGGAAAAATCCGGCATGGCACGCTTGCCACGCTGCGGGTGGCATCCGACTGCGCTGACATCCTGCGGCCGGTCGTGGAAGACCTGACGGTCCATAATCCCGGCCTGCGTCTTGAGATCGACCCAATGCTGTCGCCCGGACGGTGTGTGCTGGAGAGCGAACTGGGCGTGGCGGAACTGGGCGTGGACGCCCAGCTTGCCGTGCTACGGGAGCATCTCAGCGCACAGTGGATACAACATGACTGACATCCCGCTCATGCCGTCCTCTCAGGCTCCGGACGACACGGTTTCCGCGAACGGCCTCATGGAGGGCGCGCGTCCGGCTGTGTCTCTCGCCAGTGCGCTGGAAGCGGATTTCGTCCGCCTGCACATGTTTCAGAGGACGGAGAAAACGCAACCCGAGCAGGACCTCCCTCCCGAAGACGCGGAACAGGCCGTTTCCCGTCCCGGTCCCGAAACACAAGACGCCCGAGCCGATCAGTCCGGAGCGTCTCTCATCAAACGCGATCCGGCTTCTGAAAACCCGGCCCCGAAAGACATGTCCCGTCTTTCCGGCGCGCCCGTGGCGCAGGACCGGCAGGCTGATCCTCTGCCCCGGATGCAGGTGAGCCGCGATCCGCCGCAGACAGCCGATCATGTCATCGCGCGAATGAAAACCCTTCTGCCCATGCTTCGCTCACAGGCGGCGGGGATCGACACACATCCGATGCAGGGACGCGTCGTGAGCGCCACTGGAACCATCATCCGTGCCATTCTGCCGAATGTAGCCGTGGGCGATCTGTGCCGGTTGCAGAATCGCGGTCGGGACTGGTCCCTGGATGCCGAAGTGGTAGGGCTGGACGGAAACGAGGTCCTCATGACGCCGATAGGCGGTCTCGAAGGGGTTTCGACGGACACGGAAGTCGTCACGACCGGAGGGCGGCGCAGCTTCCCGGTCGGCGAGCGGCTGCTGGGCCGGGTGCTCGATGCACTAGGCACGCCGATTGATGGTCTGGGACCACTGCCAGCCGGACCATCACGCTCCGTCCATGGCGCACCGCCTCCCGCGATGGAACGTCAGCCAATCGCCCGGCCGCTGCCCGTTGGTCTTCGCGCTCTGGACGGGTTGCTAACTTGTGGCGAAGGCCAGCGGCTCGGGGTGTATGGCGAGGCCGGAGCGGGCAAATCCACGCTGATGTCCGCCATCGTCAAGGGCAGTTCCGCCGATGTCGCGGTTGTGGCGCTGGTGGGCGAACGTGGCCGCGAAGTGCGCGAGTTCGTCGAGCATAATTTGGGGGCGGACGGGCTGAAAAATGCTGTCCTGATCGTCGCCACCTCCGACCGGCCCGCCGCCGAGCGCGTCGTCTGTGCACAGGCCGCCACGACAGTTGCGGAATATTTCCGCGACCAGGGACTGAAGGTCCTGTTGTTCGTGGACAATGTCACCCGTTACGCCCGGGCCCTGCGCGAGATCGGACTGGCTGCCGGGGAACCGCCCACGCGCCGCGGCTTTCCTCCTTCGGTTTTCGCAGCCCTGCCCCAGCTCATGGAGCGCGCGGGTATGGGCGTAAGGGGGTCGATTACGGCGTTTTATACCGTGCTGGTCGAGGACGGGATGGATGATCCGATTGCTGAAGAAACACGCGGCATTCTGGACGGTCACGTCATTCTGTCGCGCGCACTGGCGGCGGCAGGGCACTACCCGGCGATTGACGTCCTGACCAGCCGGTCGCGCGTGATGTCTCTCGTAGCCGATCCCCGTCATCAGGCGGCGGCCATGAAAATCCAGAGCCTGTGGGCGAAATATCAGGAGATTGAATTTCTGTTGCAGGTCGGCGAATACAAGCCCGGCGGTGACGCACTGGCGGATGAGGCGATTGCCAAAATCGGCGCGCTGCGTGGTTTCCTGCGTCAGGGCAACGACGAGCGGACGTCCTTTGCGGAGATGCTGGAATGGCTGAACCGTCTTTGCGCCTGAACCCACAGGCAGCGAAACAGCTTGTGACGCTGCGCCAGCGCCGTGCCGCAGAAGCGCGTCAGCTTCTGTCGGCGGCAACGTCGCAGGCCGATCAGCGTCTGGCGCGTCTCAATCACGCCAGCCAGACCCTGTCCGACCATCAAACACACCAGCTTCGGGTGCAGACGGAGATTGCCGCACGCGCACATAATGCGCCGGTCAGCGCCGTGCTCCTGCGTCGGGATCATGAGCATATCGAAGAGCTGGCCCGTCACGAAAGGTGCCTGAAAGACGGGATCGCCCAAGCCGAACGGGACGTCGAAAAAGCCCGTCAGCTCGCCGCCGCCACACGTCGCCTCCTGATGCAGTACGAACAGCGCGAAAAACAGGCGCGCGACCTGCTGGAGCGCGTTCTGACCGAACGACGCACGGCGCAGGAGCAGCGCGAGGAGCAGGACATCGCAGAGGTCGCCATGATGCGCCAGAGCAGCGCGCAACGCCTGCGCCAGCGCGGTACGACATCACGGTTCAGCGTTCCATGACGCTGTCTCTGCCGCGCGCGATACATCGCCTGACCCCGAGGCCGCTGGGCTATGACGCTGCGACGGCAGGTCTGCTCGGGCGGCACGACTTCGTCCTGCCCGTGGGCGAAGAGCGACTTTCGGTGCGCTTTACGCCGCCGGTCGTCGTCACAGGACAGCGGGCCTCAGGGCAGTGGAGTGCGATCTGTTTTCGGATCGGTGACAGGGAGGGGCAATGTGTTCTCCCTCACGAGAACCTTCAAAGGCTGGTTTCGCTGGCGGAGCCGAAGCCTCGCGCCCCGATGGAAGCGCCGGCGGCCCTGCTGCTGCTTGAGATGTTGCTGGATCAGGGCCTGACCGCACTGGAAGCTACGACAGGCGCGCCGATCCGGTTTACGCGGATCGAACCCGCGCAGCAGGCCCTGCCCCACATGCCCGCGCTTGGCGAGATCGGGTTTGAGGCCCGTTTTGGAAATTCGAACAGTTTCTGCGGCCTCGTGCGCCTGCCTTTGGCGCTGACGCCTGTGCTGCACCGTCTGGCACCGCCGCTTGTGCGCCGGTTTCCCGATCCGCCGGTGATGCTGTCGCTGAGGGTTGGCAGCGTTCTGGTCTCGCCCGCAGAACTCATGGCGCTCGGCCCCGGTTTCGGACTGGTCCTGGGGACGGCGACACAGGTCCGGCATGTCATCGTTGCGGGCGAGGTGCTGGGCGCAGCGGTCCAGCATGACGGCGGCAGGATTGTCTTTGAGGGCGGGTTTGCGCCTCTCGCCCGGATTTGGCCAGCAGATTGGAACAGCATGACTGAAACACCCCCCTCCTTCGCAACCAGCCCGCGCCCGGCCACCCCAGTCGAGGCCGAAGCCTCCGCCATCGAACAGCTTCAGATTCCCCTGACTTTTGAACTGGCGCGGATGCCGGTCTCGCTGGCCGAACTGAGGACGATCGGAGAAGGACATGTGATTGATATCGGCGCGCTCACAGAGCGTTCCGTGTCGATCATGGCCAATGGCCGCCGCATTGGCGAAGGCGAACTCGTGGATCTTGGGCCATCCGTTGCCATCCGGGTGACGCGGATCATCACCGCATGATCGGCTCTACCAATCTCGTCACGGCCCTCGTCCTGACCCTTGGGTTCGGCGTCCTGATCCTCGCGGTCATCACCACCACGTCGTTCGTCAAAATCTCGGTCGTCCTGTTCCTGCTGCGCACCGCGCTCGGCATCCAGCAGTCGCCGCCGAATATCGTGCTCTATGCCATCTCGCTGATCCTCACGCTCTTCATTTCCGCGCCTCTCGGCCACGACATCTACAAGGCGGCCATGGAGAGCGACCAGAAATACGAGACGCTGACGGATTATGTGGATGCCTATGAACGCGTGCAGGCCCCCGTCGCCCAGCATCTGCTCCGCTTCACACAGGCTCCCGAGCGCAATTTCTTCATGAACGCCACCCAGCGCCTGTGGCCCGAAGACATGCGCGACAGCCTGACGCCGGAATCGCTCCCGATCCTCCTCCCCTCCTTCCTGACGGGAGAGCTCAAACGCGCGTTTGAAATCGGCTTCCTGATCTATCTGCCGTTCATCACCATTGACCTCGTCGTCACCACGATCCTGATCGCGATGGGCCTGTCCCAGGTGCAGCCCAACACGATTTCGGTTCCGCTCAAGCTGCTTCTGTTCGTTCTTGCCAGCGGCTGGACACGCCTGCTGCACGGGCTGGTGATGAGCTATGCATAGGTCCTCGAAGCGCGCGCATCGGCAGGAGAACATTGCCTGTGGATGATGCGGCCCTCACGCAGGAACTCTCTTCCGCGCTTTTCCTGTTCGCCTCGATCGCGGGGCCGCCGCTGGCGATTGCGCTGGTCGTCGGGCTTCTGATCGGGCTTCTGCAGGCTGTAACGCAGCTTCAGGACCAGACGATGCCGCTGACCTTCAAGGTCGTCGCAGTCTGCGCGACGCTGGTGCTTATGGCCTCGACACTCTTTCCGCCCCTGCTGGCCTTTACCGAGCATGTCCTGACCGATTTCCCGGCCATGACGCGCTTCTGAACCGTGCCCGCCACTGACGCCCTTGCTGTCATGCAGCAGATCGCTCCCTGGCTGACATCCATCGCACTCGCGATGAGCCGTCCGGCTGGCGCGGCCATCGTCCTGCCCGCCTTTACGCGCATGCAGCTTGGCGGCCCTGTCACGGGCGCCATTGCCTTTGCGCTCGGCATTCCTGCAACGCCGATGATCCATGCCGGACTGCTGGCCGACCCACGATCCATGATGGCGCTCGGGCTTCTGGGCCTTAAGGAAATGGTGATCGGCGTGATTATCGGCTTTCTCATCGGCCTGCCAATCTGGGGCGTGCAGTGCGCAGGCGAACTGCTCGACACCCAGCGCAGCGCAACGCAGGGTCAGGCCGAAGATCCGGGGAGCGGCAATCAGGAGTCCACAACCGCCGGGTTTTTTGCCCTTGCCGTCACGACGCTGTTTGTCCTGTCAGGGGGGCTCAATCTTCTGGCCGATACGCTGCTGTCGTCCGAAATGCTCTGGCCTCCGCTCGCTCTGGCGCTGGCGCCGCAGCCGGGGTTCGGCATGGTCCTGCTGGGCCTGCTTGACCGGCTGGAAACCGTGAGCCTTTCAATAGGCGCTCCCGTCATGCTGGCGATGCTGCTGTGTGAGGCGAGCGTCATTCTGCTGATGCGCGCCATCCCGAAACTGCATCTCTATGATCTTGCCCCGAACCTGCGCAATCTGGTCTTCATCCTGATGATGTTCGGCTACTGCGCCTGGCTCGTATCATACATGAAGCATGATCTTGTCGCCTCGCGGGATGTTCTTGGCACCATGCACCAGTTGCTGAAGCCATGAGTGGCAGCAGCGAGGAAAAATCGCTCCCGGCTTCTGCCAAGAAACTCGCGGATGAACGTCGCAAAGGCCATATCGCCAAGGCTCCCGATCTTCAGTCCGGAGTGGTGACTATCATCCTGATCGGCTGGCTTCTGCTGCGGCGAAACGCGATTGCCGTTCATCTGCAAACGATGATAGATACGGTCGGAAACGCTCTTGCGATGGATTTCAGATCCGGGATCGCAAGCGTGGGTCAGGCCCTCAGGACCATTTGCCTCGAAGATGCCCTGACCCCTCTCGCTCTGGCCATCGTCACGGGCATTCTCGTCAGGCTGCTGACCAATGGCGGGTTTGTTTTCGCACTCGACCCTGTGATGCCGAAATTCGAGAAGATCAATCCGGTTTCAGGGTTCGCAAACCTCTTCAAGGCCCGGACTTTCGTGGATCTGGGGATGTCACTGGTGAAGGTCCTGTTTTTTGGCGGCGCACTGGCGCTTATCATTCATGGTGCGATCGGCGGTCTCGTCCGTGTGCCCGAGGCCGGGATTACTAAACTGCCCCGCATCCTTTCGGCGCTGCTGATGCCGATTTTCGGTGCCGCCTGTATTTTCTACATGGTTTCCGGCGTGATCGACCTGCTGATCCAGCGGCAGATGTTCCTCAAGGAAATGCGGATGACGCCCACCGAGGCGAAGAACGAACGCAAGGAAAGCCAGGGCAACCCACTCATCAAGCGCCAACAGCGTCGCCTCCAGAGCCAGGCCCGTCGCAATACCGCACAGCTTGGCCCGAAGCAGGCCAGCATCATGATCTGCGGAGACGCGATTTGCATCGGTCTGCGCTACAAACCGCCCCAGACGCCTCTTCCGCGTATTGTCTGCCGGGCGCATGGAGAACAGGCCGATATCTATCGCACAATCGCTCAGGAGAACCGCATTCCTGTCGTCTGGGATTATGAACTTGCGCGAAACCTTGTGGAGAAATTCAAGCCCGGCACAACGATCACGCCTGAATTTTTCCAGCCTGTTGCGCGCATTCTTCAGAATCTTCCGTCGTGACGTCATCTGGACGCAAATCAGGCTGACGTCAGCTTCCCATCGTAAACAGACCGTGCAGAAAAACGCGGCCATGAATCCGTTTGCCATGCCCGCTTTCAGCCGCACGATGAGGACGACATGAGCACTTCAATCACGCCCGACACCCAGAGCCTGATCCAGGAACTGATGGCCGCAATGCAGTCCGGAAGCCTCTCTTCCGGGACCGGAAGCGCGACCGGCGCAGGCCAGAGCAACGGGACCCAGAATTCGCAGGAAGAGGCCAAACTTGCGGAAGTCTTTCAGGAACTCATGGCCCTGCTGAAGCAGGGAAATCAGGAAGGCTCGATAAGCCCCGGCTCCGATACGGCAAGCCCGGCCATTTCTCCGGCTGCTGGATCTTCGGCCTCTGCGACACCCGCCACAGGATCCACCTCGTCCGCCACTCCGGCTTCAAGCGACACGTCCAGCCTCGCAGCCACAGCCGTGACGTCCGACACCTCGGGCGTCAGTGCGGGAGACGGCCCCAACACGACCACCATCACAAACACCAGCAATCACGACGAGAAAATAGGCCAGTTTCTCAACGGTGGGTCCACCACCCAGCCCACAGCCGAGATCGACCTCAAACCCGGCCAGACCGGCACGCTGAAATACGAGAATGGCCAGGGCGGCTATGACGCCGAAGCAGACTCGTCCGGCAATTTCCAGTCCACCGCCAGCCGCCTGGAATTCTATGCGGATGCCAAGGGCGTCAATAACGACGATGTCAGCTATATCGACGGACGAAACGCCTCCATCAAGGTTTCTGACGGCAACGGCAAAAGCGCAGGCGATAGCCAGAGTATTGCCAGCGACGCTCCCTCCAATGCGGTCACGAAAGATGCAGCTGGCCGTGCGACCGTGACCGGATGGTATGACGGCTCAACGCAGGACATGAAAGACGGCGGCGCCTATATGGAGTCAAAGCTGGGCACCGGGAACGCCTATATCCATCCGGATGATGATCGCAACGCGACCAGCTCCAATCCGATGACCATGGCACAGGATACAAGCCAGCATTACACGGCGGACTTCGGAGACGCCTGATCCGGCATCAGACAAAATAGCCATGAACCGGGGCGATATTGCCCCGGTTCATGGCTTCTTCTTTCAGAACATCAAACCGGAACGCCACCGGGGTGGCGTAAGCCGCTCCCTCTCAGGCTTCGCCTGTATTTTTGTGCTGCTGCACAATCGGGTCGCCCTGCCCCATGGTGTAAAGATTATAGCCATAATCCGCTGTATCCAGGCCGGTCAGAAGCCCGTTGCCGACTTTCCCGGCAGCACTCTTGAGAATGTCGCCAATGGAGGAAGCCCCCTTTTCCGCACTTTCCGCAACACTTTCGGCCGTGCGGGCCGCTGCTTCCGCTCCATCCACTTCGGGCGCGATTTCGGGAACAAAGAGCAGCGCAGCATCGCTGGCGACGCCTTCAAACATTCCGCCAAGATCTTTCAGACCCTGACTTTTGTTTCCCTTGGCAAACTGGTCGATCATACCGACACCGTCCGTCAGCGGAGAGACGACAGAAGACAGGAAATGACCAACCCCCGTCTCGAATTTGTCCCATCCTTTGGCGCCCTTCGTGCTGCCACGATCAATTGTGCCTTCTCCGAACTCCGCCTCAAAATCCGCAGCGTCCTTCTTTGAGACCTTGCCTGCCCCCATCTGTCCGATCTGGCTTCCGAGCGCTGCTGCGTCCGCATCGGAAAACGCCCCTCTGGAACTGGCAGCTTCCTCGCCCGCAACTTCCAGATCCTGCGTCGTGGCGTTGCCATTCTTCTTGCTGGCATCGCTTGAAAACTGCTGGGCCAGAGAAGGATCTGTTTGTTCCAGATCAGACATGGCCTGCTGTGTCGCGGTCGACAAAGCACCACTTCCCGCCTGAAGAACCGTTTCCTTTCCCGGTCCATCAGACGTTGTGGACTTGATGCCCTTTACGATCTGGGCAATCGGGGACGTATCTTCAAGAAATTTGAGGATCGCATGACCGGCACGGGTCTGGCCGCCCTTGATATAGCTTCCCCCCAGAACCTCTTTCGCCGCGGCCCGCTCCTTCTTGTTGATTCGTCCGCCGCCATTGTTGTTCGCAAGTGACTGGGCACCGGAAATCGCCGCAATCGCCTGACTTTTGGTCAGGTCGCCGTTCTTGTAGGCCTGAAGCTCGTCTTCGACGAGGCTGTTGCCGTTTCCGGACTCTCCCGCAGTCATGATTTTGGAAAACAGGGCCGGATCGCTCTGCTGAAGCGTATTCATCCCCTGCTCTAGATTTTCGTTATACGCTGCGTTCTTATCAGCCTTCTTCCCCGTCTTGGTACTTTCGGTGCCAGCCTGCTCCAACTCACTACCAGAAAGCTGAGCGGCAGTGTCCGTGCTTCCCAACGCAATGGTTCCAATCGCCATATTTGCACCCGATCAAGACAGAGAAATCATTCCCTTCACACACTAAATGCGTATCCTGACGTTAACCTGTCTGTACAAAACCCACCTAGGCTCAGGACCCATTGATTTTTGTAGGGAATTTTGATTCAGGCTCTGCAAGGGGACTGAAAATGAGCGACCTGTTTTGGCTGACGGACGATCAGATGGAGCGCCTGCGACCATTCTTTCCCAAGAGCCACGGCAAACCTCGTGTTGATGACCGCCGCGTGCTGAGTGGCATCATTTTCGTGAACCGCAATGGTCTGCGCTGGCGGGATGCGCCCTGGGAATACGACCCACACAAGACGCTCTACAACCGTTGGAAACGTTGGGGCGACATGGGGATCTTGGCCCGGATGATGGACGGTCTGGCTGCCGGAAAGGCAGAGCCCCAGACGATCATGATTGATGCGACCTATCTCAAGGCACATCGCACGGCTTCGAGCCTGCGGTTAAAAAAGGGGATCCAGGCCGCCTGATCGGCCGCACTAAAGGTGGTATGAACACCAAACTGCATGCGGTTACCGATCAGAACGGACGACCGCTGAGCTTTTTCATGACAGCAGGACAAATCAGTGATTACACCGGAGCCTCTGCTCTGCTGGACAGCCTGCCCATGGCACAATAGATGCTGGCGGACCGGGGTTATGATGCTGACTGGTTCAGGGATGCCCTGGAGGAGAAAGGGATCACACCCTGTATTCTTGGCCGAAAATCCCGCGGAAAGCCCGTCAAATACAACAGGTGGAAATACAAATGCCGCAACCGCATCAAGATCATGTTCGGAAGGCTCAAGGACTGGCGGCGGGTCGCAACACGCTATGACAGATGCCCGAATGTCTTCTTCTCCACCATCTGCCTCGCCGCAACCGTCATCTTCTGGCCATGAGTCCTGAGCCTAAAGCGCCACTGTGATCTGGTAGATCAAGATCGAGATAACACTTGATTGCAGCCGCTCGTCCTTTGAAGTCAGCCAAACTGATGCCCTAAAGACTTTGGGCAGGAAAGCTGGCAAAAGTATCGAAAGTTGGCAGGAGCATCGAGCACATGTTCGCTGGCAGATTAGGTCACGTTAACAAAAGACCTATTGGTCGGGGGCAAGATCTAATTCACTTCCTGCCTGTGTGGTAACGGGCAGAGAGAACAGCCATGGCACGAGGCGATCTGGCGGATCATGAATGGGTGGTGATTGGTCCGCTCCTTCCTTTTGAAAGTGGACGTTGGGCCCGCCCAGCCGGAGATAACCGCCTGTTTCTCAATGGCATGCTGCATGTTCTGCGCACAGGCTGTCCCGGGCGGGACATGCATGAACGCTATGACAAGTGGAACTCGGTCTATGTCCGGTTCCGGCGTTGGGCTGAACAGGGTGTCTGGGATGCTCTTTTACAGACCTTGGCAGATCTGGGACTGACTGATGACTGGCAGCATATGCTCGACAGTACCGTAGTCCGTGCCCATTCATCGGTTACGCGTCGGCTTTACGAGCAAAATCCACGCCCGATGCGACAATCAAGGCCGTCCTCTTGGCTTTGTCCTCACCGGCGGACAGGTCTCGGACTATAAAGCCGTAAATGCCCTGATGGCACTTCCAGCTCCGAAGCCCAGGGCCATGCTGGCTGATCGGGACTATGACAGCGACAGCTTCCGTCAGGACCTGCTGATCCATAGGATCCTTCCGGTTATTTCATCATGCAAAGGCCGTAAAACTCCTCAGCAAACAGACTGGCAACGCTATCGGGAGCGCAATCATATCGAGCGGATGTTCAACAGGCTCAAGCAAATGCGCCATATCGCAGCCCGCTACGACAGACCGGTCTCTCCTTCATCAGTTTCCACAACCTCGCCGCCGCAAGGCGCTGGATTAAATTTTTTGTCAACGCGACCTAATAAATCTTTACAAACACTCAAAACAAGAAGAATAAATAATTTATTACTTTACTCGAAATAGTAAAAAATATTCCATAAATCACGATTTAAAAGACGTTGTATTTCAACACCCATATCATCCCGGTTTCCCTTCCTTGCTGTAACCCTGTCGGGAACCGAGCTGAATGAATGCCATTGTCATCACCGCGCTGAGGCGACCGCTCACCTTTGTCGTCCTGTCGATCATGATCGTGATGCTTGGCGTCATGTCCATTTTCAAGACGCCGACTGACGTCTTTCCGAACATCAACATCCCCGTCGTCTCGGTCGTCTGGACCTATGGCGGGATGCTGCCCGAGCAGTTCGCCGGGCGCATCATTTACAATTACGAACTCAATGTGACCTCGACCGTCGAAGGCATCGAGCACATGGAGTCCAATTCCTATTACGGGCGTGGGATCGTCAACATCTACTTCCAGCCGGGGACCGATATCGGCCCGGCGGAGGCGGATGTCGTCGCCATTTCCCAGACCGTGATCCAGCAGTTGCCGACGCATATTCCCGCACCGATGGTCATGCGGCTTGAGGCCTCGTCCGTGCCGGTCATTTCGCTTCAGATCACGTCCGACAAGCAGACGCCGTCGGATCTGTTCAAGCTTGGCGTTATTTCCGTCCGGCCGCTTCTGGTCACGGTTCCGGGCTCTGTCGTGGCGCATCCCTATGGCGGTATGGACAGCTTCGTGATGATTGCGCTGAACCAGGCGCAGTTGAGGGCGCATCACCTGTCCGCCATGGATGTTCAGGCCGCGATGCGGGACCAGAACATCGTCCTGCCGGCTGGCGATCAGAAGATCGATGCGACCGACTGGATGGTGCAGACCAACGCCACCCCCACCAGCATGAAAGCCATCGGCGACATTCCGGTGAAGCGCGTGGGCAATGCCGTCATCTACATCCATGACGTGGCGGACGTGTATCGCGGCGGCCATCCGCAGACGAACGTGGTTCTCGTCAAGGGGCGGCAGGGCGTGGAGATCGTCGTCATGAAGGGCGGCGGGGCCTCGACGCTCGATGTCGTCAACGGTGTGAAGAACCTGCTTCCCCGCCTGCGTCGTATCCTGCCGCCTGACGTGCATGTCTCGGTCCTGACGGATGCCTCGACCTTCGTGAAGGATTCCATCAAGGACGTCGTGCGTGAAATGGTCACGGCCGCGTTCCTGACGGGTCTCGTCGTGCTGCTGTTCCTGGGCTCCTGGCGCTCGACGATCATTATTGCGACCTCGATCCCGCTGGCCATCCTGTGCTCCATCATCGGGCTGGGCTGGGCCGGACAGTCCATCAATGTCATGACGCTTGGCGGTCTGGCGCTGGCGGTGGGTATTCTCGTGGATGACGCGACCGTCATGATCGAGAACATCGACACCCATCTTGAAATGGGCAAAGGCCTTGAGGACGCCATCATCGATGCGGCCAACCAGATCGTGGTGGCGACCTTCGTTTCCACGACCTGCATCTGCATCGTCTGGCTGCCGCTGTTCGAGCTGGATGGCGTGGCGGGCTTCCTGTTCCGGCCGATGGCGATGGCCATCATGTTCGCCATGATCGCCTCTTTCATCCTGTCGCGGACGCTGGTCCCGACGATGGCGAAATATCTACTGACGGATCACGTCAACAGCGGTCTGCATGGTCAGGAGCATGAGGCGCTTCACATGGACCAGACGGTTGCCGGTGGGCCGCGCAAGGGGTTCCTAGGCCGCTTCCAGCAGTGGTTCGAGCGGGGTTTCACCCGCTTCCGGGAAGGCTACAACCGCATCCTGACCCGCTGCGTCGAGCGGCGTATCGCCTTCGTGGGGGCGTTCCTTGGCGTCTCGCTGCTTTCGCTCGGGCTTTATGCCACGGCAGGGCGGGATTTCTTCCCCGAGACGAAATCCGGCCTTCTGCAGATGCACATGCGTGCGCCTCTGGGCATGCGGATTGAGGTTGCGGGGCGGATCGCGGCACTTGTGGATGACCGCATTCACAAAATCCTGCCCGGCAAGGTCGAGGACATCATCAGCAATTGCGGCCTGCCGGAAGGTCCGCACAACCAGGCTTTCATTCCGACGCCCAGCATCGGAACGCAGGACTGCGACCTGACCATCACGCTCAAGAACGAGGCGTCACCGGTCTGGGATTACCGCCGTCTGCTGCGCAGGGATCTCTCGGCGCAGTTCCCGGGAACGGTCTTTACGTTCCAGCCGGCTGATCTGACGGCCAAGATCCTGAATTTCGGGGCACCGTCTCCGATCGACATTCAGGTTTCCGGCCCCGATATCCGCCAGAACTACGCCTATGCGCGCTCCATCCTCGGTCGGCTCCGGCATATTCCGGGGGCGGCGGATGTCGTGATCCAGCAGACGATGAAGACGCCGACCCTTATGGTTCAGGGCAATCGGACGTTCAGCCAGGCGACCGGCCTGACCGAGGCCGATCTTGCGAACAACGAACTGATGGCGCTGTCGGGAAGCTCCACGGTCGATCCGCAATACTGGCTGGATCCGAGCGACAACGTGACCTTCCCGCTCAACGTCTATGTCTCGCAGGACCAGCTGACCCATCTGACGGACCTGATGACGATCCCCGTGGACAAGGGCGATGGAGACCCGAGCGGAACCCAGACCCAGCTTCTCGGCGCGATCAGTGCGATCAAGGCGACCGGTACGCCGGGTGAGGTCTCGCACTACAACTCCATGCCGGATATCGACATCTATGTGTCGGCGGAAGGCACCGATCTGGGCTCTGTTCTCGATGGCGTGCACAAGGTCCTGAACGACACGGCCAAGACCGTTCCGGCATCCGCTCAGGTGGATGTCCGTGGTCAGGCTACGACCATGCACGGGGCTTACAACCAGCTTGTGCTTGGCCTCGCCGTCTCGGTGGTGCTGATCTATCTGCTGATCGTGGTGAACTTCCAGTCCTGGCTGGATCCGTTCATCATCATCACCGCCCTGCCCGGCGCTCTGGCCGGGATCGCCTGGGCGCTGTTCCTGACCCATACGCGCCTCTCCGTTCCTGCGCTGACGGGTGCGATCATGTGCATGGGAACCGCGACCGCGAACTCGATCCTTGTCGTGTCCTTTGCCCGCGAGCGGATCGAGGAACATGGCGATGCCCTGCGCGCCGCCGTGGAAGCCGGTTACGGGCGTATCCGTCCCGTCATCATGACTGCTCTGGCCATGGTGGTCGGCATGGTGCCGATGGCGATTTCCAACTCCACCAATGCTCCGCTCGGCAAGGCCGTGATCGGTGGGCTGATCGTCGCCACCATCTCGACGCTGCTGTTCGTCCCCTGCGTCTACGCAATCCTCCATAACCGTCCCGCGCGCCACAAGGAGACAGTCTGATGGCCTCCCTTTCCCGTAAGTTCATTCTTGGCGCGGGAGCCTGCGCCGTGGGCCTCTACGTTGCATTTCTCGTCGTCGACCGCGTCCATGCCGTCAGCACTCTGCGCGCCGAAACCAATGCTGGCGCCATTCCTGACGTGTCGGTCGTCTCGCCGCACCGCACCAGCCCGAAAGTGTCCCTGACGCTGCCTGGCAATATCGATGCCTGGTATCAGGCGCCGATTTATCCGCAGGTCTCGGGCTATGTGAAGATGTGGTACAAGGACTATGGCGCGCATGTGAAACAGGGCGACGTTCTGGCCGAAATCAACGCGCCAGCACTCGATGCCGAATATGCGCAGGCCAAGGCCAGCCTTGCGTCCGTCATGGCGAAATACAATCTGGCATCCGTCACAGCGAACCGCTGGCGTGCGATGGGCAAGTCCCAGTCCGTTTCCGGCCAGTCGGTTTCAGTCGCCAATGCGAATGAACAGTCCGCCAATGCCGAAGTGCAGGCTGCGCAGCGCAATGTGGATCATTTCGAGGCGCTCGAACGCTTCAAGCAGCTTGTCGCTCCGTTTGACGGGATCGTCACGGCGCGTTCAGTCAATGTTGGTGATTATGTCCATAATGGTGGCGGTGGCCTGAACGCCACGGGAAGTGCGTCCGAACTCTTTACCGTGGCGGATACGGACAAATTGCGTCTGTTCGTTTCCGTGCCGGAGGTTTTCTCGTACGTCCTGCAGGACGGCATGACCGCGCAGGTTACGGTGCCGCAATATGCGGGCAGGACGTTTACGGCGAAGTATCTGACGACGTCCAAGGGCTATGACCCCAACACGCGCACGGCCATTGCGGAATTCGTGCTCGATAATCCGGGCAATCTGCTCTGGCCCGGCACCTTCGCCTCCGTTGCCCTGACGGCGAAGAACACGGACGCCAATCTGTATGAAATCCCGAGCGGCAGTCTCGTTTTTGAAGAAAAGGGCATGCAGGTCGCGGTCGTGGATGCCACCAGCCATGTCCATTACGTCAATGTTCAGGTGGGGCGCATGGCGGACAGCTCGACGGAGATCCTGAGCGGCCTCAAGCCGACGGATCGCATCATCAACAATCCGCCTGCCGATCTGCTGGAAGGCGATGTGGTGCATGTCGTGACCCCGGCGCGGGGCTATAATGAAAGCGGCTTCGCGTCTGACACGGACTCCTCCGACAATGACGGGGACGAATGATGATCCCAGCCACCTTCCGACGCCTCGCTCTCACCGGTGGATCAGCTCTCGCGCTGATCAGCCTCTCGGCCTGCGATCTGGCCCCGACTTACAGAACCCCAAACTTTGTCGTGCCCTTAAGCTGGCAGGGATAGGCGCCTTTTGCCGTGGCGACCCCTGCGGATACGGCCCTGCCTGCTGACTGGTGGACCATGTTTCAGGACCCGCTGCTGAACGATCTTGAAGCGCGGGCTACGGCTGATAACGGGGATATCCAGGCGGCGGCCGAACGCTTCATTCAGGCACGCTCGCTCGTTGTGGCGGCACGTTCCGAACTGCTGCCCCATGCCAGTCTGGATGCGGGGGCTTCGGACAACAAGCAGTCCGCCGACCGGCTGTTCCGCAATGGCGCCACCCTGACGCAGACCAGCGAGGATTATGGGGGTCTGGTGTCATGGGAGCCTGATTTCTGGTCGTCCATCCGCAACCGCGTGCGGGCGCAGAAGCAGTTCGCCCAGCAGCGCGCCGCCGATTTCGCCATGGCGCGCCTGAGCACGCAGGCCGAACTGGCCCGCGACTACATCCAGCTGCGCGGTTATGACGCGCAGGATGCGATTTATGAGCAGTCCATCGGGTACTATGAGCGTGCCGTCAGGATTACGGAAAATCAGGTCCAGAACCAGGCGGCCCCGCGCCTTGATCTGGCACGGGCGCAGGCGCAGCTTTACACCACGCAGGCTGCCAGGCTGGACATTCAGGCGGCGCGGCAGGTCATGGAACATGCGATCGCGGTGCTGACCAATACATCGCCGTCGAGCTTCCATATTCCCGCCAGCCCAGAGTTCCATTTCATCCAGCCGACGATCCCGACGAACGTGCCTTCAACCCTGCTTCAGCGCCGCCCGGACATTGCGGCGTCCGAGCGTGAAATGGCGCAGGCCAACCGGGAGATCGGCATTGCGCGTGCGGCGTTCTATCCGCATATCGCGCTCAGGCTGAATGGCGGGTTTGAAGCCAACGGATTTGATCTGGCCAACCTGGCCAACTCGCTGTGGACCTATGGCGCGAGCCTGCACATGCCGCTGTTCGATGGCGGACTGCGCCGGGCAGAGCTCCAGAGAACATGGTCGGCGTATCGCGAGACCCGCGATACGTATCGGATGAAGGTTCTCTCCGCGTTCCGCGAAGTGGAAGATGGTCTGTCCCTGACCGAGCGTCTGACGAAGGAGAACGCAGCGCTGGAACAGGCGGTAAAGGCCAATCTCGCGACGCAGAACATGACCATGACGCTCTATCAGGGCGGTGTTGGCACCTATCTTGAGGCCATCGTCAGTCAGGAAAACACGCTGGAAAGCCGCATCCATCAGGTTGAGGTCGCAACCCGACTGTATCACGCGGATGTGGATCTGATCCGCAGCCTTGGTGGCGGCTGGAACGTAAAGGACCTCCCAACCATGGACCAGACCCTGTCCATCGCCCCGCTGCAATACGACAACCTGCACCACCCCAAACCCGTTGGAGACGTCACGGCGTCCCAGCATCCGGAACAGTTCGAAAACCTGACAGCACCTGACGCAACATCCAGTGTCCAGTCCCGCAACTAGAGCCTGTTAAGCTCATGAGCCATTGATTTGAGTTCGGTAATCTGATTCAGGCTTTGTAAGGAAACTGAAGATAAGCGACCTGTACTGGCTAACGGACGAACAGATAGACCGTCTGCGGCCGTTCTTTCCAAAGAGCCACGGCAAACTTTGCGTTGATGACCGTCGAATGTTGAGCGGCATCATCTTTGTAAATCGAACGGCCTGCGCTGGCGCGACGCGCCCCGGGAGTACGGTCCACATAAGACGCTCTACAACCGCTGGAAGTGCTGGGGCGCCATGGGGATCTTTGTCCGGATAATGGGGGTCTGGCTGCCAGGAAGGCAGAGCCGCAGCCCCTCATGATTGATGCGACGTATCTCAGGCACACCGCACGGCTTCAAGCCTGTGGTTAAAAAAGGGAATTCTGGCCGCCTGATTGGTCGCACCAAAGGTGGCATGAACACGAAGCTTTATGTGATTATTGCCATATCAGCGCGTGCGCAGGACGGTTTGGGGCATTTCTGGGCTGCTGGATGATAGATAGCCTGGCTGCTCATCCACGGAACAGTCTCAGCCGGTTCAAACCGCGGAACAACCTCTGTCCCTGGAAACTCAATGCAATCATGAGAAAGAGGGTGACTGGCCCGATTATACCCTGCAGCGCATGAGCTTTTGCGACAGGCAGATGCTGCGCCATCCACAACCAGACAAAAGCCCGTACCGCAAAATAAGCAGCCCAGACCCATGTATACGCCCGAAAAAACTTTTGTAGATCATGCAGGTCTGGGGCAAAAGGTTTACCCTGCCGCTGTTCGGCAATGTCCTGCACCAACGGTTTGCGCCCGAGTGCGCCAATGACAAACATAGCCGCAATCAGCAAGTTGGCGGCAACACTCTCAAACGAAGCCAAAGCGTCTCGTCGTGTCACGATATCCAGTGCGGCCAGTGCCAGAGCCAGCCCGTTGAACAGGCACCAGACCCGCGGAAAGCCCAAAGCACCCTGCCAGCGACGTAGACCGTCAGCCAGAACAAAAGCCAGCACCGCTATCGAGGCATAATGCTCATAGCCAAGCGCGTCACAGCCCCAGAACAGCAGCAATCCGCCGGCTTCGAGCAGAAGGGCCTTTAACGTCGCAGCCCGGCTCATCGCGACAGTTCCCCGGCCAGAAGAACATCCGGCACAAAACTGCCGTGAAAGCCGTCAGGCACACGCTGCGGCAGGATTACGGAAGCAACCGGACCATTGGCGACACGGGCGGCATCAAAAACAGCCACGCACGACGAAGAAAAATCCGGTCGCCAGATCACGCTCAGAAGCCAGCCGTCATCCGGTCTGGCGCAGGAATAGCGCGGCACGAAGACCGGCTCCGAGACCGAAGCCTGCCTTCCGAAATCGAACTGATCGACTGTTCCCTTCCTCAGATCAAGCCGTGCGATAGCCTGAAAGCCCGACTGCTGCGAATAAATGCGGCTTGTACAGTAGATCTGGTCATATTGGCTTCCGGCGAGACGATCATCGATCCGTCCGAATTCGCCACACATATCGTGCAAGGATTCGACCCGCACCGGCGCGTGATCGTTGAGCGCCACGCTCCATCTGCAGGGGCGACCCTGTTTTTGCGAGGGCGGCTGCCCGTCCGGACCAGGAAACAGTGGAGGCGTGTCATACACAAACAGGTCGAAATACAGGCGCTCCTGATCCTCCCATGCATTGGCAATATGAAAGGCGTAAACGGTCGGTGCCTCATACCACCGCACGGTGTCACCACTCCCACCACGTTCCAGCACAGCGAGATAACTGCCCAGATCAGGACGCCACGCAAAGCTGAATGTTTCGACAGACTCCCTGACCAGTGGAAAGACCGGAAGGGCAAAGTGTCGGAGTGTCACGGCTGCATCATGGATCATGCTGCTGAATGGCGCTTCAAAGCGTGTTTCCCAGCTCAGGTAACCAGACCTGTCCAGAGCTCCACAACGGACGGCACGTGATCCCAGCCCGTTCGCAGCGTAGCCAAAAAACACGAGTTCGCCCGTTAGCGGGTCATGTTTGGGGTGCGCCGTGAAAGGACCAGACGGGTAAGACGCGCCAGAACGTGTCAGCGTCGACGGCGCCAGGGCAACCGGTGGGTGTGCTTCTTCCAAGGCCATCAGTGACCCCGCATGGAAGATGGCATGCGTATTGGCTTTCCCAAGAGCATGTTCTGTCTGCGGCAGGACCCAACGGTTGCGGTAGGAACATCGCCCGTCAGCGAACGAGACGGCATGGATCATGCCATCTCCTACGAACCAGTGGCCTTTCGGCGTTCCTGGACGAGGATTGGGGCCATTCCGATACAGCGTCCCTCGCAGGCCAGCAGGCAATTTCCCCTGCCCGGAAAGTCCGCAGGCATCGATTTCCTGCGCGATCGGCGCTCTGTTGGTCACCATCATTCTCTCCGGTCTTTACACCGTAAAGAATGACGAATGAAGAAAGGGCTCGTCAAGTTATTTTTACAGTGTAAATTTACGTCTGGAGGATCAGGATGAAGACGCCCACGAAAAGCAGCTATCATCATGGAGACCTGCAAAAGGCCCTGCTGAACACGGCCCGGCTCATGCTGGAAAAGGACGGCATTGCGTCCCTGAAGCTCAGGGCGATCACCCGGAATGCCGGCGTCTCCGCGACGGCCGCAGCCCCGCATTTCGGCAACCTGACCGGTCTGCTGAGTGCTTTGGCCGCACAGGGTTTCGATGAGCTTTCCGAAGCCATGTCACCCGAGCACGCCAGAGAGCCCCGGGATGTCGGTCTGGCTTACGTCCGTTTTGCAATCGCCAATCCGGGGCTTTTCACACTGATGTTTCGCAGTGATGCCATCGATCCGGATCATCCGGTCCTTGCGACAGCGTCAGAACGGGCTTTTGCCAGACTTGCCGCTCTTCCGACATGCGACCAGTCTGGCATTTCCCCGGAAGCAGCCATGGCCTCTCTCTGGGCGAAGGTTCATGGACTGGCCGTGCTGGCGATAGACGGATTACTAGCACCACTGATCCGGCGCAGCAGCACAGCCCTCACGATCGATCAGCTGGTTGAGGAGGCTTTCCGCTGAAACCCTGTCCGCTTACGCCTACATTTGCGACGAACGAAGCATCAAGTCTGTGACCCGGAAGCGGACGCAGGTTAAAAGGATTATGTGTGGCTGGATCATCGCTCTGACTCTGTTGCTCGTCTGTTAATGTTCGTCCGCCATCGAATATCTTGAATCAGAGCTTCAACTCACAGGAAATAATTGGATGCAGATAACGCTCAGAACGAGATTTCAAACAAATCTTTTCTCAATCATCTGCCTCACGTTAGCATCTCACTCAGTTTATGAATCAAAAATTTTAACATTAGTCTCGGATCGAAAGGAAAGCACATGATTCATATTCCAGGTATTGGTATGGTATTTGGTCCAATATGGAATAGACTTCAAAAAAAGCTTTTCCTCAAAACATTTTTATGGTCTCAGGATAGATATAATGATTGGAGGAGAATGGGAAAATATTGGAAAAATATCGATGAAATGATTGAGTATGACTTTAGAGTGGAAAATGAAATTTTTTGCCAAGATTCTTTGCCATTTAATAAAATCATTTTTCGGAAAAACAAGTTTTTCTCAGCAGATTATTTTTCCATTTTAATAGAAGCCCAATCAGGAAATATAAAATTTCAAGAGCATATTGAAATAAAAAATATGGATGATTCTATATATTATTTCTCTCTTCCGAACATTCCTTTGATGTGGATTGATATTCACGAAGACGCATACTGCACGCAAAGGCTTGATGGTATCACAGTGATAATCGCGGAGGCCAAATATAAAGAAGAATCAGTTGCAAAAAATGTGAAAGGTCCAACCTATCGTCCGTCTGGTATAGATATATTGAATGATAAGTGGGTAGAAAAATGGGAAAAATGGTGGAACCTTCGTGCCATCGAAGAATGCAAACGCAACATAAAATTATTTATTCAGTATAATTTCGTAACAAGTTATAAAATATATCACGTGAATGCAAAGGAAATGAATAATACTAAGAGAAATATCTTATTGCTGCGCGGGATGGTGATTTTCTACATAGCAAATCATATGTTATCGCCAATATTTTGGATTTCTGTTTGGCTGGGAAAGAGAGATTTTTGGGACAGGTGTGAGTAATCACAGGCAGGAAAAGCCATCTACGTCACCCATGCCCGGGGCAGGCTCATCACCGTTTAGCAGTTCTCGCCATGCTCGCCTCGGTCTTTTCCGCATGCCGTTGTAGATAATCAGCGAAACTGTCCAAGCAAACGAATGTCCATCTTCCGCTTGAATCCGGACCTTCCGTTCTCCCTCCAAAGCGGATGCGTCTGCGAGCAAACTCTTCTTATTTGCCGCACCTATAGTACTCATTGAGCCTAAAGCTTCGGAGTACGAGTTTAGGCTTGAAACGAGATGTCACCAAAAAAAAGATACCGGCTCCCGCGCAGCTTCATTGACATATAGGCTGAATACATCCGGCCGGGCATAATGTCCGGCAACATCCAGATCATATTTGGCGCGGATGACGTCATGCAGATCGATATCCGCCGTCAGGATGGCCTCACGGTCATGGACTGGACCGGCAATGATTTCCCCGAGCGGACTGACAATGATGCTTCCACCCCGGATGAGCACCGTCTCCGGATCATCCCCCTGATGACAGTCATAATCCTCCGGAGCATCCGCCCGCGTCATGAACTGACATGCACTCAGAACGAATGTCCGCCCTTCATAGGCAATATGCCGCATGGAAGCATGCCAGATATCACGTTCATCCACCGTGGGCGCACACCAGAGATTGATCCCGCGCGCATACATGCTCTGCCGCAGATCCGGCATATAGTTTTCCCAACAGATTGCAGCTCCGATACGTCCGATCTCCGTGTCGAGCACAGGTATGGTAGACCCATCCCCCTGCCCCCAGACCAGACGTTCGGTACCGGTCGGCATCAGCTTGCGATGCTTGCCCAGGAGCGTGCCATCCGGCCCGAAAAAAAGAGCCGCGCAATACAGCGTCGCCCCATCCCGCTCGATAACTCCGACGACCAGATGCGCAGCCATCTTTGCCGCAAACGATCCGATCCGATCCGTCTCGGGCCCCGGAACAGCAATGGCCGACTTCCAGTACCGCAGATAGTCCTCCCGCCCCTCGGGAAACCGGCTGCCCAGCACGGCGCCAAAGGTCAGCCCCTTCGGATACCCCCCGATATAGGCCTCCGGAAAGACCGCCAGCTGCACGCCTTCAGCGGCCGCAGCCTCGCAATGCGCCGCCATGCGATCCAGTGTGGCTGGCGTGTCGAACAGGGTGCTTCCCGCCTGAATGACGGCAACGCGAAGCTTGGTCATATACGAATCTTTCATACAATCGATGCAGATCAATCCTGACGGATAAACAGTTCTTCGTAGGATCGCGAACGTCCTTCAGGAGATTTCCCCACTCCCCAACGCCAGAGATTTTTCGCATCATCCGAAAAGCGCCAGTAGGCAGCCACGATAACATCGTCGCCCAGCATTTCCAGAATTTCGAATTCCCGTTCCGAGATTTGGCGAACACGGACACTGTCGAACCGGGTACTTCCCCGCAGCGGGCTGACTTCCCCGGTCAGAGGTGTATCGTAATCGAGCGTTCTGACAGGCTGGCTTTTGTCCGTGTCATTTTCGGAATGATAGACCAGGCGCCCATCCCGAAACGTCAGCCAGAGCTTCAGCCTCATATCCGGCGGAAAGTTTCCGTCACTCCATGAAGAGGATGCATTTTCAATTACCCATACGCCGTTGAAAGCTTCAGACATCATAAGATTCCTTTGAAATATTTCTGGAAAAAGACATATCCTGGCACTCGTCGATCTGGCCGAAATATCCTGTCAGGAGACAGCACACTGCCCCGAGGACACCGAGCACGCAGGGTAAGAGAAGTGCTTCAGGCCAGTTCAGTCCTGTTTTAAGAAGATGAGCCGTCAGTACAGGCACAATGCCTGCTGCCAGATTACCGCAGAAGCCAGCCCATCCGACGACTACGGCAGCGTGATGCCGGGTCAGCCCCTGGGCCAGCGTCCAGATCGAAACCTGGCACGGTCCCAGTGCAGCAAGGGCTGCACAGAGGAGTGCAACCGAGGTCAGTGTGCTGTGACACAGTGAAGCCGCTTCCAGACATATCGCACTTGTCGTAGCACCGAGCGCACCGAACAGAACCCGTGCCCGGAACACAGATGCCGTCCGCGCATAGATCCTGTCACTTATAAAGCCGCTAGCAACCACCGAACCGTAGAGGCAGAACCAGGGTAGGCTGAACACCCAGCCCATCTCCCGATACGACAGGTGACGTGCGGACAGAAGGTATTGCGGCAGCGTCACGTGATAGAAGGACTGCACGGCCAGCATGCAAAGATAAAACCCTCCGATGGCCCAGAAGCCCCCCGATCCAGCCAATTGGTGTAGGATGTGCATAGCGGGAAACAGTGAGGGTGACTCTTCCTGATGCCGATACGGACCGTCGCGGAAAAGAAGCAGCCACACGACGCTCAGGATGGCGCCAAGACAGCCGAACACGAACAGACAGCGCTGCCAGCCGAATACCAGCGTGGTTTCGGTCGTCAGGGGACCGGCGATAGTCGAGCCGAGATACAGCGCCCCGAGCAACACGGCATTTCCGCGTGACCTGCGTTCTGGAGCAAACCAGTCGTGGACAGCGACAACGCTGGCACTCCAGTCCGGAGCCTGAAACGCGCCCATGGCCACACGCAGCACGAGAAAAGACACGAATCCGGCTGAAACCGGCATGAGCATCGTCGTCAGGGACCAGAGCAGACAGGCGATCCCTAGTGACCGGCGTGGGCCTAGACGATGCACGAGCCAGCCACTGGGCAACTGCATGATCGCATAACTCCATGACAGGGCGGCAATCACCAGCGAGATATGCACATAATCGAGCCCCAGACTCTGCCCGATCCGGGGAGCTGCCAGAGCAAAGCTGTTCTTGTCGAGCGCCATCATCAGGTTCACGGGGACCACCAGGCCCACCAGAGAAAACCACGGACGCAGCCTCTCTCGCAGGGCTGTCCGCTCCAGCGTCATGCGTCTGCCAGCATTGGGGCCGCAAAACGCCGGTTTTCCAGAACGGGAAGAACGCGACGGGCATGATCCAGCCGTTCATGAAGCAGCGTTGCAAAACCCAGCACAGGTTCCTCGCCCAGAGCCAGTGTTATGACGCCAAGCGGATCGACGACCATACTGGCGCCGATGTTCCGTGGGCCGCATTCTCCCACAGCGATGACATAGCAGGTGTTCTCCAGAGCGCGCGCTACCGTCATGACTTCCCAGTGCCGTTCCTTGGCCGGACCCCGCACCCAGGCCGCAGGCAGAAGCAGAACTTCCGCACCTTGCAGTGCGAGATGGCGGGCCAGTTCCGGGAAGCGGATGTCGTAACAGGTCATCAGACCTACCCGCATCCCGCCGATATCCACAACGGGTGGCAGTTCAACGCCCGGCGACGTAAGCCGGGATTCTTTCATACTAAAGGCATCGTAAAGATGCAGCTTGCGATACAGCGCAATGAAGGTGCCATCCTTCAGAACGAAATGCGTATTGAAGAAACGTCCCTCCCCGTCCGGAACATTCACGCACCCGGCTACGGCAATACCATGGCTCGCCTGCTTCAGCCCATCCATGAAGGGGCCATCGAGAGGCTGGGCGGTCTTGGGCATGATTTCGGGGTCATTGATATCGCGGGCCAGAATACCCTCGGGCAGAAGCAGCAGATCAACACCTTCTATTTTCGAACGTTCGATCAGTTCCAGACATTGCTTCTGGTTGGTTTCCCAGTCCGCAGCGACTGCAAATTGTCCCAGTGCGACTTTCATGATGCCATTCCCTCCTTAGAAGCCATAACTCAGGCGACCGCCGATAAAGCGCGGGGCTCCAGGTACGTGCTGATATGTCGTACTCTGCGACGACGACGTGATGCTGTAATGCCGGTCCAGAAGGTTCGTGACGTAAATCGTGGCGTTCCAGCCCTGCTTCTTGTTCCCGATGGTGGCATAGGTTCCCATCAGGAAATATGGCGGCAGCCTGTAGGCGCCGGTCCCGCCGATCGTCATCGCCTGAGAGTCCCGGTAATTGCCGTTGACGCCCAGATCCGTGAAAAGTCCGTAGGGAAGATCGGCGCGATAAGCGATGCTGCCACTGAGCGTCAGTTTTGGAATCCCCAGATCGGAACCGCGATAATCCGTATAGAACGCCTTGTAGACCCCGGTCGCCACACGGTATGCGTTTACAGCTGGCGTATTGAGCGCATAAAACGAGGTGTAAGAGCCGCGCTCATAACCCATGTTTCCATTGATATAGATATGGGAAACCGGATGGGCTTCGGCACTGAGTTCAATGCCCCAGATCGCCGAATGAGGAACATTTACATACGTTCCGAGCGGACCGTAATTGTTCAGCAGGAAACTCGAAACAACCTGCTGGTTATGGTAATCGTAGTAAAAGGCAGCTCCATTCAGACGCAGCTTTCCCGGTAGCGGATCACTCTTGAAACCCAATTCATAAGATACGAGAGACTCAGGCTTGAATGCTTTGAGCTGAGCCTGTGCCACCGTGTTGTTTGCGGCAAACCCGCCGGGCTTGAATCCCTTGCTAACCTTGAAATACGTCTGAAGATGCTGGGCCAGCTGCACCTGGATGCCGAGCAGCCCCCCCCAGCTGATTGGTCAGTGCACCTTCGGGAGCGAAATTGAGAGTATTCAGACCATATTTTATGGTCCGGAAATTCAGAAGTTGCCGGTCGTCCGACATGTGGTTCAGGCCGCCAAACAACGTGATGGTCTTCGTGATATCGTAATTTACGTTCACGTATTGCGAAAATGCCTGCTGATTCTGATCATAGGAACTCTCCGAGATATAGCCACGGCCCTGATAATCATTGAAATTATTGTAGAATTGCTGCTGCATGCGCGAACGATTGTAATAGGCGCCGACGGTCCAGTGCAGTTTCCCAGGGAGGGTGGAAACCAGTTTCAGTTCCTGTGAGAAAATGTTGCCGTTAACGTTCCGGTAGACGTCTCCCGTCGCAAGTTCGGTTCCGTCCTCGTCAGAATACTCACCCTGCCGCTCTGTTTCGAACGCCGAGACGGCTTCCAGTCGTGCAAAACCCAGCTCCCGGCTAATCCGGAAATCGGCTCCCCAGAAAATATTATCTTCGGAAGGTTTCAGGCTCTCAGAGCGTCCAATAAGCTTTGCAAATCCGGGCTGAATGCCCCAGGCTGTCTGCCTGTAGCCGGAAAACTGCGGGTATTTCTGCCAAGCTGGCGCCAGGTTGATGACCGGATTGCCATTGACCAGTTCAGACAGATCCCGCGTCCAGTGTCCACCCAGAGCGATCACCGTCTTGTCATCCGGCGTCCATTTCAGTTTAGCCCGCAGTGCAGTCTGGTTCTGATCACCAAGATGGGCACCGTTCAGTGGATTATACTGCCAGCCTCCGCCCTGTGTCGTCTGAGCCGCGACCCTAAAAGAAAGGTTTCTGGCGAGTGGTCCTGAAATGAAACCGCTCGTACGGGAGCGGGCATAACTGGCAATATCTTCCGTAATATTCCCATGCCAATCCGGCGTAGGATCATTCGACTGCAGCGAAACTTCACCACCCGTATCTGACATACCGTGCGTAAAACCTACCGGACCCGGCGCGATATCCACATTCGCGATATCGAACATCATGCCGTCCGTCATGGATGAGAACGGGTAGGCTACCCCGTCGAGATAGACCATGACGGACGAAACATTGTTTTCGTAATAGTCATCAAGCCCGACACCCCGCAGATGGTAATTGATGCTCTGCGTCCCTTTGAGGGACTGGACCGTCAGGTTCGGGGCCAGATTCTGAAGATCTGTTACGGACACTACCCGGCGTTCCAGCAGGGTCTGCGCCGAAATTCGTGTGTTGGAATCAGGCTGACGCTGCGCCTGACCAAACGCAAAAAGGTGCCGCCCCTGAACCTGAAGACTTTCATCCCGACCAGCCTGAACCGCAGTTCTTTTCTTCGGTGCAACCGGTAGCGGGGTCTTGCGCACGATATGAGCTTTGGGGCGTTTCGTATGCGTGACTGACGTCTCCGCCAGCGCTGCTGGCATGTAAATGAGACATGCGGTTCCGCAGAGAAGAACTGCTCCGGCCGAAAGGGGGCGTCTCTGCCTGAATGAAGAAGGCATGCTCATCATGTCGTTTCCATCCGTGTCCTGAAAAGAGTCGGTACTGAAATGATTAAGAAGCCTTCCTTTCCCTCGCGCAAATGATATTACGTTATTGGACATTTATTTACTGGAATAACGATGTGGAAGAGTTTAATTCAGATTGGTTCGTAAACCGCCTGCACGACCGCTCTGCCCGGGGCCTTGCACGCCAGATTTCTGCCCTGATCCAGAGTGGAACGCTCCCGGTTGGTACACGTCTGCCTTCGATCCGGGATCTGGCTTTCGGTTTGGGCATTAGTCCAGCTACCGTTTCCATTGCCTGGATCGACCTGCGTAAAAGGGGAATTATTTCCGGACGTGGCCGACGTGGAATGTACGTATGCAACATGTTCCTTTCGCCTCGTCCTGTCAGGCGCACGGCAAGCCTCAGTCGCGAAAACGTCAGTCTTAATCTGACATCCTATACCCCGGATCCCATCCGCCTCCCCCGTCTGTACGATGCGTTTGAGAACCTAAAATCCATTCCCAATCTCAATACTTACGACGACGATACGATTTCTCCGATCCTGCGTACGATCTGCGCTGCAAAATGGCCCTATCCGGCCGAGGATTTTATGGCGACCAACGGTGCCTACAGCGCCCTATTCGATACAATCCAGGCTCTCATTCCTCCAGGATCGACAGTAGCTGTGCAGGATCCCACTCCCATGCGAATTCTGGATATCCTTGATTACCTGAGTGCCTCGATCCTTCCGCTGCAAAGTGATGCCGACGGTATCGTGCCCGCATCGCTGGAGCAGGCCCTGATGAGAAATCCGACGGCGCTATACCTGCAACCGAACATCAATGCCATTACAGGGCAGCGCATGCCGCGCACGCGGCTCCGCGAACTCGCCCAGGTACTCAGGACGTCTCCCTCGACCTGGATCATCGAAGACGACGCTTTTCCATGGTTTTCACCAGTTCCGGCAGAGAGCATTGGAGTATGGCTCGGACCACGCGTCATCCACGTGCGCTCGCTATCCAAGATCCTGGGACCGGACCTGCGATTGGGCGTCGTGTCCGCATCATCCATGATCATCCGCGAGATCCAAGCCTATCGCAGCTTTGGGCCCGCCTGGACAAGCCGTCTGTTGCAAAGCGCCGCCGCCCGACTTCTGGACAACGAAAAAACTCACCAGATCATTCAGGAGAACTATCTGCATTATCAGAAACAGCGTCTTGAAATGGTCTCCGCTCTTCGTCGCAATGGTATCGATAGCCCCATTGGAGAAGGCTTTAGCTTCTGGATCTCAGTCCTGGATGAAGACGCCGCCTGCTCGTATCTAGACTCACAGAACATCCGGGTCTCGGCCGGCCGTCAGTGTTCTCTGCTGGCAGCCCCTCATATTCGCTTTTCGATTTCCCGTCTCACCGGCAATTTCGACCGGATCGCATGCGATATACAACAAGCTGCGACAAAAAATGCACTACAGATAGGCGCCCAAAAATGATCTTCGGCCTAGAACGATAAGAGATCCATAATGGGTTTACGAATAGAAATTCTAAAAAAGTCTTTTATTTTCATAGGTTTCGATATTGGGGGTATTATTTTATTTGGACGACAGAATCTTATCTTCAATCAGATTATTAGGTTATTGGAGTGTTTGACGCTCTCTCCGCCATGCATCGAGAAACCAAATTAAATCAGTCACTTACGACCACTTTTCGGTAGTAGCCTACTACTCGCTCGGTAGTGCCTCATCGGTAGTCCTTCCATGGTGAAGAAGGATGAGGATATGTTCGCCCTGAAAAAAACAGGCGGTAACACATGGTCGGTAAGGCTTTCCATTCCTCGGGATCGCTGGGCCGATGCAGGGCAAGCTTACGGAACCAAATCCGGCATAAAACAGGAAGTCATCCGATCACTCGGGACGCGGGAGAAGCAAGAAGCCCTGAGAAGGCGCGACAAGGCCCTTGCAGCAATGCGAGAGGACTTGGACGCCAAGCTGGTAACGGCTGGCTTCTTGCCTATCCACGGCCATTGGCAGCCTGATTGGATAAATGAGGACCGCCTGCTCACTGAGGCTCTGGAAGCCCGGCGGGAGATCGCGGCCACCTCAGACAGAACGGATGGTGATGACAGGCAAATGGGCCCTACCGACCCCAGACGCCGCCTGATTGAAGGAATGGACTACTTTCTTGAGGATCGGGCCGAACAGCTTGAGAAGGCTGGAAAGGACCCTTCAGGCTATGTGACCCGATATCGGGAGATTGCACTGGGCAAGACCACGCCTATCGGCCCCCTCTTCGACCGTTGGATGCGGGATGTGGAAAGCACGATCAGGCAGCAGACGGCCCGAGGGCATAGGCTGGCCTTTAGGTTCTTTGGGGAGTTTCTGGCTTTTCAGGATGGTGATGCGTGCTCCAGCCAAGACCCGGAAACCCTGATTGCGTCCACAAGCGTGGAGAGTATCACCAAGAGGCGCATAGGCGAGTTTCCCGAATGGCTGGCCCAGCGAAAGAGGCTATCCGCAAAGACCATTCAGAGCCGTATTAGCCCGCTCAAGACCTTCTGGGACTGGCTGGAGCGCAAGGGCTATAGCGAGACCAATCCATGGCTGGGAGCGACTACGGGCCTCAAACGTCGGGCTGAGGTAGAAGAAAAGCAGGACCATAAACGGGAATATACCGAAGCGGAGTTGATTACCCTTCTCCAAGCCAACCCTGACGGACATAGGAGATGGGGTTATGGGGCTGCAATCTTTGATCTGATCCGGCTTGGTCTCCTCACAGGGGCGAGGCAGATGGCGGAGAAGAAGACGGTCGGGCATCTGTCGTAGCGTGTTACGACCCGCCGTCAGTTCTTGAGCCTTCCAAACATGATCGCGATCCGATTGTAGCACTTGCATTTCCGCCTGTCGTATTTGAAAGGTTTTCCGCGGGATTTCCGTCCTGGAATGCAGGGCTTTATCTCTTTCTCTTCCAAGGCATGCCTGAGCCAGTCGGCGCCATAGCCCCGGTCGCCCAGCATCCATTGTGCCGCAGGAAGGCTGTCTAGGAGGGCAGCGGCACCGGTATAATCGCTGATCTGTCCTGCTGTCATGAAGAAGCTCAGCGGGCGTCCATCAGCCAGTACAGGTCGCTCATCTCCAGTCTCCTTACAGAGCCCGAATCGAATTTCCACAATAAAATCAATGGGTCCTGAGCTTAGGCTCAATCAAAAGTACGCATGTATTGAGATTTGCGACGACATGCAGCATGCCATTAAGAAACAGGCGGTTATTTCCGGCTGGGCGGGCCCAACGTCCACGTTCAGGAGGAAGAAGCAGACCAATTATCGCCCATTCCTGATCCATCAGATCGCCTCAGGCCGTGCCCACTCCGCTACGCTGCCTTCATTGAGGCAACCAGTGAATCAGATCTTGCTCCATACCGATAGGTGTTTTGTCAACGCGGCCTAAACACCCAGTTGCTCCCATCATTATATCCCCTCAAAAATGTGCCGTGTGGGCTGAAGACCACCAACCCAGTAAGATAGCTCATGCGGACCCGTCACTTCCCACAATGCCATATCCGCCCGCATACCCTGTCGCAGCATACCCACCTGTTGTTCCAGCCCCAGAGCCCGCGCGCCAACAGACGTCACCGCCCGGAAACTCTCTTCGGGCGTCAGACGAAACAGCGTGCACCCCATGTTCATAACGGTCGTCAGCCCCAGAACAGGGGACGTCCCCGGATTGCAGTCCGTCGCAAGCCCGATACCCACGCCATGCTCACGCAGCAACGCGACAGGCGGGAGCTGCTTTTCGCGGATGAAATAGAATGCGCCCGGAAGCAGCATCGCAACCGTCCCATGACGCGCCATGCTCATGACAGCCTGCTCATCCGCATATTCCAGATGATCCGCAGACAACCCGTGATACCGCGCGGCCAGAACCGTCCCTCCGCCCAGAGAAAGCTGCTCGGCATGAATACGGACGGGCAGTCCGAGCTTCTGGGCCGCCTCGAACAGGATTTCCGTCTGGGCGGGTGAAAAGGCGATCGTCTCACAGAACGCATCCACGCTATCAACCAGCTTTTCTTCATGAAGAACCGGCAGAACTTCCTCGACCAGAAACGTCACATACGCGTCCGCACGCCCCTGATATTCGGGCGGTACCGCATGCGCGCCCAGAAACGTCTTGTGCACACGGACCGGCAATTGCTCGCCGATCGCCCGCGCCACCCGCAACTGTTTGAATTCGTCCGCAAGGGTCAGTCCGTAGCCTGACTTCACCTCCAGCGTCGTGGTGCCTTCGCGGATCATCGTATGCACCCGCTTGAGGGACGCCTCCAGAAGCTCCTGCTCCGATGCCGCGCGCGTCGCCGCAACCGTCGAGAGAATACCGCCGCCTTTGCGTGCAATCTCCTCATAGGACGCCCCGTTCAGCCTTTCCGCGAACTCACGACTGCGATCGCCCGCAAACACGACATGCGTATGCGCGTCGATCAGCCCCGGCGTCAGCCAGCCGCCACGCCCGTCCTCGATCCGGGTGGCCAGATTTTCCGGGACGTCCGGCAGATCCGCCTGCGCGCCAATCCAGCAGATCACCCCGTCGTGCACGCCCACGGCACCGTTGCGGATACATCCATATCCATCCCCGGCCGTGACAAGAGCCTCATCACCCGTCGCAAGATGGACATTGAGCCAAAGGACGTTCCACATGGTTCTTCTCCGAATTGTTCCGGTTATGGTGATATATGTATATACATATCAGTCAATCCCATTATGATCCTGCCCGGAAAACGGAACCCGCTTGCCCAAAGCGCCTTCCCCTCCTGCAACCTGGAATTTCGTGATGACCGAAGTGTTTGCAAAACAGGCCCTCCTGCCACAGGGGTGGCGCCGCCACGTCCAGATCACCATCGCCGCTGACGGGACGTTCACCTCCGTCATCCCCGACAGCACGCCCGGCCCGGATATGCAGCTTCTGGACATGGTCGTGCCCCCGCAGATCAGCCTGCATTCCCACGCCTTCCAGCGCGCCATGGCAGGACTGGCAGAGCGCCGACAGAACCCGGACGACACCTTCTGGACATGGCGCACGCGCATGTACCAGCTCGCGCATCGCATCTCCCCGGAGCAGATGCAGGACGTGGCCGCCTTCCTGTATATGCAGATGCTCAAGGCCGGCTATGCGCAGGTCGCCGAATTCCATTACCTGCACAATGCCGTCGACGGACGCCCCTATGCGTCCCCGGCAGAAATGTCCTCACGCCTCGCCGCAGCCGCCACAGATGCAGGCATCGGCATCACGCTCCTCCCCACCCTCTACGCCCGTGGCGGGTTTGACGGCAGCCCGCTGAACGACGCCCAGAAACGCTTCGCCAGCACCCGGGACACGATCGCCCGCATCCTGTCCGACCTCCAGTCCGACTGGCGCGGTTCACAACTGGTGACAGCCGGGGTGGGCCTGCACTCTCTCCGCGCCGTGGACATCCACACCCTCGGCGACCTGCTTCACGCAGCAGGCCCCGCCGCCCCGATCCATATCCACATCGCCGAACAGCAGCGCGAGGTGGAAACCTGCCTCTCCGCCACGGGACAGCGCCCCGTAGAACATCTGATGAGCCATCTGCCGGTCGATGCCCGCTGGTGCCTCGTTCACGCCACCCATCTCTCGGCCGGGGAAGTCACCGCCATCGCCCGCTCCGAGGCTGTGGCCGGTCTCTGCCCGATCACGGAAGCCAATCTGGGGGATGGCATTTTCCCGTTCGAAGCCTATGTCGCGCAGTCAGGGCGCTTCGGCATCGGCAGCGACAGCAACGTCCTGCTCAGCCCGTGGGAAGAGCTCCGCCTTCTGGAATATGGCCTGCGCCTGCAAAGCCAGAAACGCTGCGTTGCTCTTCCCCCGGAGCGCAAGGGGTCGATCGGCGCATGGCTGTACCGCCAGAGCCTCGCCGGGGGCGCGCAGGCCAGCGGCCTGCCCCTCAGCGGCCTGCAACCCGGCGCCCGCGCCGATCTCTGTGTCCTCCACGAACAAGCCCTGTCCCTGCCCGACCTTCAGAACGACGACATTCTCGACTCCGCCATTTTCGCCACTTCAAGCCCCCCGTCCGGCACGTCATGTGCGCCGGACAATGGCGCATCACCGATGGTCACCACCCCGACGAAGCCCGCCTGACCAGGGCTTTTCATGCAACCCTGCGCACCCTGATGGCTGCCTGAGATTTTCCGGATCACAACCATGACGACCGTTTTCTCCTTTACTCCCGGCACCCTCCCGATCCTGATCACAATCCCCCATGCGGGCGACCGTCTGGCACCGGGCATGGAAGAACGCATGACCCCGCGCGGCAGAAAACTGCCCGATACCGACTGGTACATGGAGCATCTCTACGCCTTTGCGCTCTCAAAAGGGATCGGCATCCTGCGCGCGAACTTCTCCCGCTATGTCGTGGACCTGAATCGAGGCCGGGATGACGCCGCCCTCTATGCCGGACGGCCCAGCACTGGTCTGGTGCCGCTGCTCGGCTTTGACGGACAGCCCATCTATCAGGACGGTCAGGAGCCAGATGCCGACGAAATCGCGGCACGCACGGACCAGTACTGGCAGCCCTATCACGACGCCGTACAGGCCGAACTGACCCGCCTCAGGGAACAGTTCGGATGGGCGATCCTGTGGGATGCCCATTCCATCTGCTCGGAAATCCCCAGACTGTTCGAAGGCCGCCTGCCGGACCTGAACTTCGGCACCAACAGCGGGGCCTCCTGCGCACCCTCACTGGCGGAAGCGCTCCTCGCCCGCGCAGAAACGCTCACCGCCTACACCCATGTCCGCGACGGCCGCTTTAAAGGCGGCTACACAACACGCCATTATGGTCAGCCAGCGGACAACATCCACGCCATCCAGCTCGAAATCGCCCAGTCCACCTATCTCGCCTCCGAGCAGGACCCCTGGCCCATTGACCTTCAGGCCGCCGCCAGCCTCTCGGCCGCCATCGAGCCCTTGCTGGCAACAGCCGCAGACTGGCGTCCGGAAGGCACCTGAGCGTCAGTCGGGGGCAACACAATACAGAAGGCCGCTCCCGTCCGCTTCCAGCCGACCGCCGCCCCCTTCCGGCAGCACCAGATATTCCCCGGCCCGGCAGGTCTGGGGCTGCCCCGACGTCCCTTTAAACACCCAGCGTCCCCGCACGACGACCAGCGCAGCTCCCCCAGACACATCAAAACCCGGCGCACCTACGGCCCGAACCGCCTCCAACCGCCACGGGCGGCCCGCGGAATGCATCAGGTTCACCACCTGAACCGACCCGTCCACCAGAACGGCTTCGACATCCAGATCGCCAGAAAACGTCAGAATGTCCCCGACCCGGACGACTTCCCGCTCAGTCCCGTCCGAAAGACGAAGCCGCACGCCCTGCCCCGTCAGCAGCGCAATCTGCCTCGAAATCCCTGGAAACCGCGAGAAAGCGCCATCCTGCGTAATCTCCGCAACGCTCAGACGCCACTCTTCGCCAGAGACAATGACCCGTGTCAGGCCGCCACCGTTTTTCCATGCCTGCGCGACAAGGTTTTCAACCGGTTGCGGTCCACGGGACAGCGGGAAAAGATTGTCATTTTCCGGATCCGGCTTCATATGGTCATACGCCTGCTTAGGGGTGTGTCTCACATGTAAGTACAACAACCCGGCAGGATCAGAAATGCTCTCCCGCCTACAGAGGGCAGACCAGTCCTCAAGAGAAGAAAAGGCAGCGGGCGCCGTGTCGCAGATCCTGGACAAGACGAAGACCATCGCACGTTACGAGCAGGTGAAAGCCTTCATCATCGAACGGATCGACTGCGGGGAATGGAAAGTCGGCCACCGCCTTCCCTCCGAACATGAGTTCGTCGAACAGCTCGGCATTTCCCGCATGACGATCCACCGGGCGCTGCGGGAACTAACGGCCGAAGGGATCGTCCGCCGGGCACAGGGAGTCGGCACCTTCGTGGCCCAGCCCGCCAAACGCGTCGAACTTCTGGAAATCCGCGACATCATCGACGACATCGTCGCCAGCGGCCATCAGCACCGCGCCGAAGTCATCGCCGTAGAGACGGTGCGCGCCGACAGCGATCTGGCCACAGCGTTCGAACAGCGCCCCGGCACCCGTCTGTTCCGCTCCCTGATCGTCCATTACGAAGACGATGTGCCCCTTCAGCTTGAAGAACGCTACGTCTCTCCGCATTTCGCCCCGGATTATCTGGAACAGGATTTCACACGCATTAACCCGCACCGCCATCTCTACGGCATCGCAGGGCCGGAAGAGATCGAACATGTGGTTTTCGCCGTCACGCCCCCGCAGGACATCTGCACCCTTCTGCAACTCGACGAACCGGAAGCCTGCCTGCAACTAATGCGCCGCACATGGGTCGACGGCCGTGTCGTCATGAAGGGCATCTTCACTTATTCCGGTAACCGCTACAGCTTCGGAGGGCGCTACCGCCCCTAAAGACAACACCCTGAAAAGACAATGCCCGGCGGATTGACGTCCCCGACATGGCGCCTCTAGAGTTCTCTGTTGTATAGACAACCAAGAGACCCGCCGTGACCGAACTCCTGCTCGATCAGCCTTTCTCTCCGCAGGACATCTGCGACATCGCCCGGAACAGAAAAACGGTCCGGCTGTCGCAGGCAGCGCGGCAGCGGCTTGAGGACGCCAACCGGCGCCTGCGCGTTCTGGTCGAGAGCGAGTCCGCCGCCTATGGCCTCAATACAGGCGTCGGCGGCCTGTCGGACACGCGGATCACGCCCGAAAAGCAGTCCACCCTCTCGCGCAAGATCCTCTTCAGCCATGCCACGGGCCTCGGGCCGCCCCTTAGCGCCGAGGCAACGCGCGCCATCATGGCCTGCGCCGTCAACCAGTACTGTCTGGGCTATTCCGGCCTGCGCGCGGAGATCGTCGATCGCCTCGTTGCCCTCCTCAACCACGATTGCCTGCCGATCGTGCCACGGGACGGATCGGTCGGATATCTTACGCACATGGCCCATATTTCCCTGACCCTGATTGGTCATGGAACACTCCAGATCAATGGCACGGAACAGCCCGCCGCCGAGGTGCTGGAACGGCTCGGTTTCACCCCGCTCGTTCTTGAAGCCAAGGAAGGGCTGTGTCTGGTCAACGGCCTGTCCTGCGCCACCGGAATTGCCAGCCTCGTCGCGGAAGAAGCTGCCACCTGCCTCCACTGGGCAGATCGGATCGCCGCCGCGACTTTTGATGTCCTTGGCGGACAACAGCGCGCCTTCGATCCACGCTCGGCAAACCTGCGCGTCCCGCCCGGCCATCGGGCCGTCTCACACACCCTCAACCAGTATCTGGCAGGTTCCGCCCGCCTCGCGGACGCCCGTGGCCAACGTACACAGGACGCCCTGAGCCTGCGCGCTATCCCCCATATTCATGGATCGGTCCATGACGCCCTGACCGGCATCCGCCACACCGTCACACAGGAACTGCAAAGCCTGTCCGACAACCCTGCCATCCTTGAGGACGAAACAGGCATCAGCGCCTTTTCCGAAGCCCATGCCGTCGGCGCCAGCATCGCCCGCGTCATGGATGAAGCAGCCATCGCGCTGGCTTCCCTCGGCGCCGTCTCCGAACGCCGGCTGGACCGCATGGTCAACCCCCTGCTCAGCCCGTTCCCGGCCTTCCTGTCGAGCGATTCCGGAACCGGAAGCGGCTTCATGATCGCCCAATACACGGCCGCCTCACTTGTCAGCGCCAACCGCCGTAATGCTCTACCAGCCAGTCTGGACGGCGGCATTACCTCAGGGCTTCAGGAAGATATTTTGGTGCATGCAACACCCGCCGCCCTCAAGGCGCGGGACGTTATCACCAATACACGCTCCATTCTTGCCATAGAACTGCTGGCCCTCTGTCAGGCCATGGATCTCGCAGACCTCGCTCAGGAAGTCGCTCCTCATACACTGGCTCTCTACAACAGCGTCAGAGCCATTATACCCCTCTATGAAGAAGACCGTCCTTTGGCTACCGATATCGCCCGCCTCGAAGCTCTGATGCAGGAAGGCCCTTCCCGCTGATGCCAGAATTCAGCAGGCTTCGATCAGAGGAGCATCCTGCCCTGCATTCTCTTCGGACTGCCGGATTTCCCTGAGCAGCACCGGCAAGCCGAACGGGATACTGACAACACAGGCCGCACAGCCTGCAATGCCCAGCATCGTAAAGGAGGAATGATCAATGATCAGCCCTCCAAGCGGCGCCCCCAGAGCATATCCCATACGATCCATGCCACCACAGAACGTTCCGGTCCGCCCGGTATGGTCCAGCGCAGCCGCACTCCCGAGCAGCCACGCATAGGACAGCATGGAGCAGTTCCAGTAGATGATGACGCCCGCCGTATAGCTCCAAGAATCCCACGCTGAACACGCAAGAAGACCCCCGACGCCCGTTCCCACGAGCGTCAAAGGCAGAATGATCTCCCGGCGAAGACTGCCGGCCAGCGCTCCGACAACGAAGCTGACCAGAACACTCGACACGATCCCTACCGTCGAGAGAAAGACAATATAGTCGGCTGAAAGATGAATGGCCCGGCCAACGCGTTCGGCAAAAGACCACGCCATACTTGATCCCAGAGACGATCCGACCCAGATAAACAGCAGGGCCGCCCTGCCAGACGTCAGACGCATTTTTTCCGTGCTCTGGCGGGTTGGGAGCGGCGGGGCATGACGCAGCGTCACCATGAAAGGCGCAATAAGCGCAACAATGGCCGCGATACCAACAAACACACCCAGTTCGCCAAAGCTCCGGGTTGCGTAAGGAATGGCATCGATCACCGCAACAAGAACGATAAGTCCCCCACCGTTCGAAATGGCGTACATCCGGTCCGGATTCTTACTCGCCGATGCCGCACAGACATAGGACCGGCCCAGAAATGCCTCTCCCAGCCCAAAGAGAATGGCACAGCCCCATGTCCACACCGATGATGCAGGGCCAGCCGCCGTCAGGAGCGACGAAATGGCCGCCAGCCCTGCCCCCAGAAAAGCTGTCATGACAACCGAAACCCGCCCTTTCAGACGGGACAGCACCATCATGAAAACCGCAAAGGCCATGATTTCGAAAAAGCCGAACATCCCCGCCCGACTGGCGGACTGATGCAGCCCTGACATCAGTGCATCAATCTGAAAGGGCATGACAGATGAACCGAGATAAGCGCATCCGGAGCAGATACTGAGCCCCAGAGCGAGAAGCAGAAGCTGCCGGCCCGGGAAAGAACGGGCCGCGTTTATCCCTGTCATAATGATCGCAGTTATCCTGTCATAATCAAAAAAAGCGCATTCCCGAAAGAATGCGCCTTTGAGGCCTCATTTCTTGTTCGTAATCATGGGCAGGTTCAAGCCCTTTTCATGCGCACAGGAAACAGCAATGTCGTAGCCGGCATCGGCATGACGCATCACACCTGTGGCCGGGTCGTTCCACAGCACACGCCCCAGACGGGCCGCGGCATCTTCCGTCCCGTCAGCTACGATGACCATGCCCGAATGCTGGGAAAATCCCATACCGACACCGCCGCCATGGTGCAGCGACACCCACGTCGCGCCCGAAGCGGTATTGAGCAGCGCATTCAGCAACGGCCAGTCGGAAACAGCATCCGACCCGTCACGCATAGCCTCCGTTTCACGATTGGGACTGGCCACCGAACCACTGTCCAGATGATCGCGCCCGATTACGATCGGAGCCTTCAGCTCTCCGTTGGCCACCATCTCATTGAACGCCAGACCCAGCCGGTGACGGTCCCCGAGACCCACCCAGCAGATCCGGGACGGAAGGCCCTGGAACTGGATTTTCTCCCGCGCCATATCGAGCCAGTTGTGCAGATGCTTGTCGTCCGGAAGCAGTTCCTTGACCTTCGCATCCGTCTTGTAGATGTCCTCCGGATCACCCGACAGCGCCGCCCAGCGGAACGGACCAATCCCCCGGCAGAACAGCGGCCGGATATAGGCAGGGACGAAACCCGGGAAGGCAAAGGCATCTTCCAGCCCTTCTTCCAGCGCCATCTGGCGGATATTGTTGCCGTAATCGAACGTTGGCACGCCCATTCGGTGAAATGCCACCATGGCCTCGACCTGAAGGCGCATGGATTCCCGCGCGGCCTTCTCAACCGCCGCCGGGTCCGTGATCCGCAGCTTCTCCGCCTTTTCCAGAGACCAGCCGGCCGGCAGATAGCCGTTCAGCGGATCATGAGCGGATGTCTGGTCCGTCACCCCATCCGGACGGATGCCACGCCGCACCAGTTCCGGGAAAACTTCCGCAGCATTCCCCAGAAGTCCCACGGAAACGGCCTCACCCTTCGCACAGGCGTCATGAATGATTTCCAGCGCCTCATCCAGATCCTGCACCTGCCGGTCCAGATACCCCGTCTCCAGACGCTTCTGGATACGGGAGGGCTCACATTCCACTGCAAGCATGGACGCCCCTGCCATCACGGCGGCCAGCGGCTGCGCACCGCTCATACCCCCCAGACCACCTGTCAGGATCCAGCGGCCCTTGAGGTCACTACCATAATACTGACGGCCCATTTCAACGAACGTCTCGTACGTTCCCTGAACGATCCCCTGACTTCCGATATAGATCCAGGATCCGGCCGTCATCTGGCCGTACATCATCAGACCCGCCCGATCGAGTTCGTTGAACTTCTCCCAAGTGGCCCAGTGCGGCACGAGGTTGGAATTCGCAATCAATACACGTGGCGCATTGGAATGCGTCCGGAACACCCCAACCGGCTTTCCGGATTGCACAACCAGAGTCTCTTCGTCGCCGAGATCCCGCAGACATTCCACAATCCGGTCATAGCAGTCCCAGTTCCGCGCGGCCCGGCCGATCCCGCCATAGACAACAAGCTCCGAAGGTTTCTCTGCAACTTCCGGATCGAGGTTGTTCATCAGCATCCGCATGGCCGCTTCAGTCTGCCATGACTTCGCAGTGATTTCGGAGCCATGGTCGGCACGGATCACACGATCATTCGACAGGCGGGAAGACACGGAAGGAGAATTGACCATGAGTAAGGTCTCCATTTTCACAGGAACAGAAAGAGGTTTGGAAAAGTTCAGAAGCCGGCCGCTACGGTCATCGCAGTCGTAAATCGCGGCGCGATGTAATATCCGGGAGAACTTCCATCAATAGAGGTCCCGTAAATGCCCCTTGCGGTCTGGGCATCCAACTGGGGCGACGCAATACCGGACAGGACTTTCTCGTCTGTCAGGTTGATGAACGCGACCCGGATTTCCGGATGTTTGACAAACCCGACACTCGGCAGCCGATATCCCAGCGAGAGGTTGAACGTCTTGTAAGCGGGCATTTTCTCGTCGTTCATGAACGTCGAATACTGGGCCCCGGTGTACTTGAACGAAAATGTCCCGAAGAAATTCTTGTAGTCATACACAAGACCGAAAGAGCCTTGGAACGAAGGGCTTCGAACTGCCGTTTTACCAGCCGTCGGCAGATAGTCGTTTCCGACCTGAATATTGTTGTCGATGGTCGCATGAAGATATTCGACGGAAACATACGGGGAGAAGCCATAAAACGGCATCAGCCCGGCTTCGAAATCCACACCGCGGGACGTCTGCCCCCCACCATTGATCGTCGAATAGACGGGGACGTTGTTCACATAACGTAGGCTGGAAACCTGACGGTTCGTGAAGTTGTAGTTGAACAGCGCCAGACTGGCATGAACGATTTTGTCCTGATAGCGATATCCAAGTTCTTCTGAGATCGAATATTCAGGTTTGATTGCCGGGTTACCCTGCGTTGAAACTGCCCCGCCGGAATAGGAATTGTACAGGGTGTCATCAATCGGCATCAATGTATTGGTGCTCGCATTGATAAAGACCTGATTGTGAGAATCAATTTTGTACGTGGCGGAAACACGGGGCAGCGGCTGGAAGTTATTGGCGCCCACATGATACTGCGTACCAGGCAGACCATTGGTTCCCGCCTTGCTCATCATCAGCGTCTTGATGCCACCCACAATCTTCAGGCGATCATTGAGAAGCGAAATCTCGTCCTGCAGATAAAGCGCATTCGTCTGGGTAACGGTATGTTCTTTCTCCGCAAGATATGGCTGACCATTTCCCATGGTCACATTCTGCAGGCTCCAGGCCGAAGCAGCATTCCCGATCGAATCAACCGACGAAAACGGCATCGACAGGTCATCAACGCTATACTGATACCAGTATCCCAGCGTCACTTTCTGAACACCGAACTGGCGTGAAAGCGATGCGTTGAAGCCACCTACGGACTGCACACCCACATAATCGCTTCGTACGCTTCCGCCCGAGGCCTGAGCGTCCGGAATACTTACGGAAACAGGCTCTGTCCCATAATAATTACCATCAGAGGAGAGTGTGGAAGACGCCGGAGAATTCTGCATCGCATACAGGAAATACGGCGTGACATTGAGCTTCACCTTGCCTGGAAGCGTAAAGTCGGAAGGGAGACTCATCATGATCTGCTCCCATTTCCAGCGGTTCTGACGCCAGTAATCTGAGCTTCCGGGTGAAAATGTGCCGTTCCAGGCATAACTCCGCCCTGAAGCCTGCCAGTCAGCAAGTGTCGGGTTCGGATTGTACATGTAGTTCATATCAACATAGGAACCGACCAGCTTCATCTGGTCCCCGTTCGCAAATTCCTTCTTGAACCCGAAATCGATATGTCGGCGCATCTGTCGTCCCGGTCCGAGAGAATTTTTCGCAGTCCCGTTGGAAAAAGAGACATAAGCTGACAGACCGGTATTTCCGATATCCCCGGTATCAAAGCGTCCATAGAAACGCTGCAGGTTCAATGTCCCGTAACTGTAGTCGATCAGGCCGCCCATTTTATGGGCAGGATCGCGCATTGAGGTCGTGACCTGCCCGCCTGACGCATTGACCACAGGCGCGGTAATGGACGACGACCCCTGCGTCAGGCTGACTGAATCAATATCTTCTCCATCGGCCCAGTAGGTCGGATAACCATTGTAAGTTTCGATATCGTTGACAGGCATCCCTTCCCAGACCTGCCCGATCTCGTTCCCACCAAGTCCACGCACGCTGAGCAGGGAATTGGCTGCAAACCCATAAGGATCACTCTGGGAAAGATTGGCGCCCGGAGCAAGCGAAACCGCCTGATAGGCCGTCGTCGTCGAAGCCTGCTTGTTGATATATTCCGAGGTCACGGTGCTGCGCATGTCGCCGCCCGTCTGAACGGCCATCAGACCACCACCCGCAATATGACGGACCTTGCCATACGCTCCATTCTCACCCGCCGCGTGAACGGAGATGACTTCAGAACTCTGCGCGCTGACAGCATGAGGCTTTTTTTTCGTCGAAGCCCCAGCGGAGTGTGTCTGCAGATGGGGATGCGTATGTGTCAGTGATGCAGCCCCTGCCAGTGAGGTCGACGCCATAAACGTCATGGTGGAAAGGGCGACACAAGCATGACGGCGTTTGACGATTGGCATGGCACCTGCTCGGGATTATTTTCGTATCGAAGTCACAATGTCATGTCTGGTTGCATATGCAACTGTTTTATTCCCATAACATGACCAGACATAACAAGGAGAATGGCTATAGAATTTATATTTATGTTATTTATCAGTATTTTATATCCGATAAGTTCGTTCCAAAAAAAATTATCCTGCCCTTCTGGCGTGTCTAAATACGACAATCATTATGCTGGCCACGGTAAGGTGCCCACCCGTACAAACCGCTGAAAAACCTTAGAAATCCGCTATTTTTAGGCAGGAATATCAGATTCTTAGTTTTTGGAATCTCTTCTCCTTTTTGAAACCGTGATCTTTTGATCTGATAAAAGCCTTAACCATTTCCATGTTGTATATACATATGGATCTTGTGGTCAGCGAGCGCTTTAGGCATGCTCTTTTTCAAAATCTTCTGCCCATGAGAGCGCGTATGTCCTGGACCACGGCTGAAACAGGCGATCCCATTTCGCCCTTCGTACAAAAAGCAAGCACCAGCTCAGGCGCGCTCTCTTTCGACATGACCGGCGGACACCGAAGCCTGCTGTTTTTCTTTTCGTCTTCAACTGACCCTGTGGTCGAAAACGTCCTTCAGCAGCTCTCAAATTATGCCAACATCCTGAATCGTAAAGACTGCCTGTTTCTGGGTGTCACTCTCGACGCGGCCGACAGGGAAAAACTCAAAGCCCGGACAGATCTTAAATCGGTCTGTTTCCTTTATGATGCTGACCGCACCTGTCATGATGCATTTGGGGTCACTGCGAATACACACCCAGGCTGGATCGAACTTGATCCGATGATGCGTGTCCTGAGCACTCACCTTCACAGTCCCGGACTGGAACAGCTCCTGTTCCCGGCATTATTGCAAAAGGCCACGGCTCCGCCTCCGCTGCTCAACATGCCTGTTCCGGTACTCATGCTCGACCATGTCCTTGAACCGGCATTCTGTGAGACCCTGATCCAGTATCACCTGTCTCACAATCCCCAACCCTCTCCCATCCTGACTTCTGATGCCGCAGGAAATCCAGTCCGGACCATCGCTTCCAGCTTTAAACGACGACTGGATACCCCCTGCGCCACCGCCAGATCGTTACGGATCTACAGAACCGCATCATCCGCCGCGTCGTACCGGAAATCTTCCGGGCCTTCCGTTTTCAGGCCACGCAAATGGATAGAATGCTGGTCAGTTCCTACGACGCTACTGACAGCGGCTTCTTCGACGCCCACCGCGACAATACGGTCCCCAGCTCCGCGCATCGGCAGTTTGCAGTCTCACTCAATCTGAATGAGGGATACGAAGGAGGAGAGCTGGTCTTCCCTGAATTCGGCCAACAGACATTCAAAGCTCCCGCAGGTGGCGCCGTTGTATTTTCGTGCACCCTCCTGCATGCCGTTCAGCCGGTCACAGCAGGCAGGAGATATGCCTGCCTTCCGTTCGTTTACTAGGCTCTACCACCCAATTATCGTTCACCGAGCCTGACCAATATCGGCATCATCATTGCAAAGAGCTCAGCCTGCGATGAAATGGAACATCGCATATAGATCTGTTTGCGGAACACTTTCACAGTCTGCACACTGACACCCATGAGCTTTGCAATCGAACCGGAGGAATGTCCGCGCAGGATCAGCAAAGCTGTTTGTGACTGACGCGCCGTCAGCACCACTCCGTATGTCTTCCTGAACTGCTCCCAGAACTGCGTCATGGCATTTTCTCCATCACGCACGCACTCACCCTGCTCCTCCGCAAGATCAGACCAGTGTCGAACAGCCAGAGCCTCAGCAACCGGCCGGATTGCCAACGCCTTCTCCCACTCCTCAGGCACGAATTTCCTGCCGGAACTGATATCGCGCCCCAGACAGATATGAATGGATAGTTCAGCAGAGACCCGGACCAGATACGTCATCTCATCCAGAATATTCGTGTCCCTGTAGTATTTCAGGTAGTAATCCGACTGGGAAAAATAGTCCGGAGCAATATCCTCGAGGCGATACAATCCGGAAGATGCGCCTGCCCTGTCCACAACAAAGAATGGATCAAGCAGATAAATGCCTGCGCAGTAGGCACTGTCAAAACTGGCGTGAACGCTTGTCTCTTTCGAATGGGCAAACAGACATCTCGGCCGCCCCTCTCCCACATATGCAAGAACAGTCAGATTATCGATCGGGACACAACTCTCAAACCACGCCACAAACTGCTGTTCAAATGCAGCCGTCATCAGAGCCGAAATGACGGCACCAAGCTGCTGTTCCTGCTGATCTGACACCCGGCTTATACCCCTTTAGGGCAATATACTTCCCATCTGGCAGTACCCTACCATCACGTATCAGAGGCTGCACCCCGGAGCAGCGAATTCGGATGGAAGAGATGCACATGTCGTCCACATTACCCCAGACCACAGATGATATTCTCGCGGCAGATGCACATCTCGTTCAGTCCTGGGCTGATCTCAACGGCCTGAAAGAACCCCATGCACGCACTGCCATCGTCGCTGCAAAAGGCGTCATGGTACGCGACAGCAACGGTCATGAACTGATCGACGGAATTGGCGGCCTGTGGTGCGTCAATGTCGGCCACGGACGCCATGAGATCATCGATGCCATCTCAAACCAACTCTCAACTCTGGATTTTTATTCAACCTTTTACACCTTCACGCATCCCACAGCAGCCGCACTGGCCCGAAAGCTGGCAGAACTGGCACCGGGAAACCTGAACCGCGTGCATTTCTCCACTTCGGGCTCGGATGCCAATGATGGTGCCGTGCGCATCCTGCATCACTATTACGAGCGTCTGGGCAAGCCCAGCAAAAAACTCGTCCTGAGCCGCCATGGGGCCTATCACGGCTCGACCTATCTCTCGATCGCAATGACGACACCAGCCTACTCGAAGGGGTGGTCAAAAGCCGAAGGGATCGTGCACCACCTGAAAAAGCCGCATTACTGGCGCGAGGGCGCGAACATGACGGAAGCAGAATTCACAGACCTGCTCGTCGCAGACATGCGCCACGAAATCGAACGCCTCGGCTCCGAAAACATCGCGTGCTTCATTGGTGAACCCATCATGGGGGCGGGAGGCGTCATCGTCCCTCCCAAAGGATACCACAAACGCATTCAGGCACTCTGTCGGGAATACGACATCAAATTTATCGCGGACGAAGTGGTCACCGCCTTCGGGCGCCTCGGTCACTTCTTCGCATCCAAAGCGGTTTTTGACACCCAGCCGGACATCATCACCGTGGCCAAGGGTGTCACCTCCGGCTACCAGCCCCTCGCCGCCACCATCATGACTGACGAGATTTATGACGTGGTTTCAGGCCCCGATGGCGTCTTCACCCACGGCATGACCTATGCCGGTCATCCCGCCGCCGCTGCCGCCGGTCTGGCCAACATCGCTCTGATGGAGGCTGAACAGATCCCCGAACGGGCAGGCGTAACCGGAAAGATTTTCGAAAACACACTACGTACGCTGGAAGACATCGACATCGTAGGCGAAGTGCGTGGCAGCCACTTCATGATGGGCATCGAATTCGTCAGGGACAAAGCCAGCAAAACTCTCTTTGACACAAAGCTCAACATCGGCATGCTGGTCGCGCGCAAGGCTCAGGAAAAAGGCCTTGTCGCACGCCCTCTGGGACATATCCTGATCCTGTCCCCTCCATTGACCCTCTCGGAAGAACAGATTGCCAAAATCGGGGGGATCCTCCGTGAAAGCATCACAGAGGTCATGAACGAACTTCCGAAAAACTGCCGGTAACACCCGGCACGACCCTCAGTACCCCCATTCGGGATGATAGGTCAGCGCGGGGATTTTGCCCGCCTCTATCTCCCGGATCGTCTGGGCCACATAGGTCGCCTGCATCCTGCACGAAGCCTCCGCCGCAACATGTGGGGTGACGAAAACCTTCGGATGCTCCCAGAACACGGCATCCTTTTCGAGCGGCTCCTGAGCAAAGACATCCAGTACGGCCCCGCGCATGCGCCCTGCATCCAGAGCCGAAACCAGATCATCCGCCACCACCTGATCGCCACGCCCGACATTGATCAGACTGGCGCCGGGCTTCAGATGTGACAGGAATTCCGCATCAATCAGCCCCCGCGTCTGCGGCGTACTGGGCAGAAGATTGACCAGAATATCCGTCTTTCCCAGAAGCTCCACCTTGCCGTCTTCCCCAAAATACAGCGGAATATCCTCAACCGGCCGCGCACGCCGGCACCAGGCCGAAACCTGAAATCCGGCTTTTGCCAGCCTCTGCGCCACAGCCGACCCAAGATTGCCGTATCCCAGAATACCGATCGTGGTTTCTGCACTCGTGCGATATTCAAGATTACGCCGCCAGACTTTCTTTTCCTGCTGCAAGGCCCATGTCCGCGTATCCCGCAGCAGCGCCACGATCGCCCACAAGACATAGTCCGCCATCAGAACTGCGGTCTGGTCTCCGCCCATCCGCACCAGCATGACGTCTTTTGGAAAATCTGGCCGCCCGACCAACTGATTGACGCCCGCCCCACTACACAAAATGGCGCGCATATGCCGCATCTTGGCCATTTCTCCGGGAGCAGGATCCCAGACCAGCGCATAATCAGCCTTTGCCGGATCAAATGTCGGATCAAACCATGAAACCGTCTGAAGGTCAGGCGCTACTTCACGAAAGGCGTTGCGCCAGTTTTCCCAGGCGGCAGGACCTTCAGCGCTGACGGCAAGCGTTACCATTAGATTTCCCCGCAAAATGTCATCACGACCCCAAAACGACTCAGTATTTTATCCAGACCGTTTTGAGCGCTGAGTATTTATCAAAGCTGTGAAGCGAGAGATCGCGTCCGAAGCCGGACTGCTTCATCCCGCCAAAAGGCGTCATTGGAGACAGAGCATCCACTGTATTGATCGACACTGTCCCGGCATTGAGCCCGTCCGATACACTCAGCGCCCGCGTCAGATCCTGCGTCCAAACGGATGCTGCAAGACCATAAGGCGTGTCGTTGGCCAGAGTGACGGCTTCCGCCTCGTCCCGGAAAGTCTGAACAACCAGAACCGGCCCGAAGATCTCCTCGCGCGCAATCAGGGCATCATGCGGAACATCTGCAAAAATCGTCGGCTGGATGTAGGCTTTCGATGCCCCGCGGCTCAACTGGCCGCCCCCAGTCACAAGCCGGCCGCTCTCACGCCCCGCCGCAACAAACCCGGCCACACGGTCCGCATGCTCCGCCGACGCCATCGGTCCCAGCCGGGTGGACGGATCCAGAGGATCTCCGGGAACAAGCATCTCGGCCTTCGCCTTCACGCGTTCGATCATGTCCTGCGCGATCGACTCATGCACCAGCAGACGCGAATTCGCTGAACAGACCTGTCCCTGATTGAAAAAGATCCCCCAGGCCGCCTTCTCCGCCGCCGCGTCCAGATCAGCATCGGGGAAGACCAGACACGGGCTCTTTCCCCCGGTCTCAAGCCAGACCTGCTTCATATTGCTGTCACCGGCATAGCCCTGGAACAGCTTCCCGATTTCCGTCGAGCCGGTAAATGCCAGACAGTCCACATCAGGATGCAGACCCAGCGCACGGCCAGCCTCATGTCCGAATCCTGGCACAACATTCAGAACGCCATCTGGAAGGCCGGCTTCGGATGCAAGTTCCGCAAGACGCAATGCGGAGAGCGGCGACTGCTCGGCGGGCTTGAGTACAACGGAATTGCCTACAGCCAGAGCTGGAGCAATTTTCCAAATCGCCAGATCAAGCGGGAAATTCCACGGAACAACCACGCCCACGACCCCAAGCGGAACCCGCCGCACCATCGCAAGATCCCGCCCACCCGTCGGAGCGATCTCGTCATACAGCTTGTCGATGGCTTCGGCATGCCACTGAAGAATGGCCGCCGCCCCAGGAACATCAATCGTGAGCGTGTCTGAAATCGGCTTCCCGACATCCAGAGTGCCCAGAAGCGCCAGTTCTTCAAGATTATCCCGCAGAAGCTGAGCCCAGCGCAGCAGAACGGCCTTGCGCTCCGCAGGCGTCATCCCGGCCCAGACACCACTCGCAAATGCGGACCGCCCACTGACGACAGCCCGGTCGACATCCTTGGCGTCGCCCCTCGCCACACGGGTCAGAACAGCAGCCGTTGCAGGATTGAGCGTATCAAAACGCTGTCCGGAAACGGCAGGAACAAACCGGCCGTCAGTCCAGCAGTCATTGCGAAAAGACAGCTCGGCAGCACGCTTAGTGTAAAACTCGGTACTTTTCGTCATACGGTCGGCTCTCTTTTTCGTCTCGGAGACATTCCGCGGACGTTCTGCCCGGATATGTCAGACTATAGTTCCCACAGGGCATCCGGCCCGCGCCTGCGCAGCGCGGCAATGTCTTCGAGACCGGCCAGCCCCAGAATATCCACAACTTCCTGAGACAGCGCCCTGATGGCGTTTTCAACGGACGTCTCGCCCCCGGCAGCCAGGGCCCAGGCCCACGGACGCCCTATGGATACGGCCGTCGCTCCAAGCGCCAACGCCATGACAACGTCCCCGCCACGGCGGATTCCACTATCAAGAACGATGTCGCCCTTCCCCGCTACGGCCGCCGCAATCTGCGGCAGAACGTCGAGCGTGGCAGGAGCCGGGTCCATCTGGCGTCCCCCGTGATTGGAGACGATCACACCATCCGCACCCGCCTCAATGGCAACACGGGCATCTTCCGGATGCATGACACCCTTCACAACAAGCTGCCCCTTCCATTCGCTCCTGAGCCATTCAAGGTCTGTGCGGTCGAGCGTGGGATCAATCTGGGCTGCCATTTCCTTGGCCTGCCCCATGATGCCATGTGCGGTGGTATATCCTGCAAGATTGCCGATCGCAGGCGTGCCGCGCCCCACCATGCCCAAACACCAGCGGGGATGAGCAAGCAGCCCCGCCATCTGCATGAGCGTAGGGCGGGAGAGATGACGGAAGCCATTGCGGACATCCCGCTCCCGAACTGGCGTAATGGCCGTATCCACCGTCACGATAATGCCGTCGATGCCGCACTGCGCGGCCCGTGCCAGCATGTCCCGTGTCAGGGCACGATCCCGGAAAACATAGATCTGCGCGAGCGGTGCTCCCCCGACCTTCGCCACCTTTTCCATGGAATCGATAGCGAAGGTAGAGACAGCCATCCCCACGCCACACCGCAATGCCGCCCGCGCTGCGCCTGCTTCCCGGTCAGGATGAAGCATCCCCGCAAAGCCGACCGGCGCCAGCATAAATGGTGCTTTCCACTGCTGCCCGAAACAATGGACGCCCGCATCCACCGTCTCGACGTTCTTCATCCCCCGCGGCACGATGCCCCATTTCCGGAAAGCCGAACGGTTCCGCGCCATGGTCCATTCCCCATGCGCGCCACCATCGACGTAATCCGCAAACAGCCGTGGAAGGCGCCGCCTCGCGGATGCGGCAACACTGGAAAAGACACCGTCATCAAACGGCATATGCAAGAAACTCCGTAAAGGTTTTCATGAGCGCAAACAGCTAAAGGATGCTCTCGGCATCAGGCCGCGCATCATAAACGACCCGCCCCCCAAGCATGGTCATAAGCACGGAGATTTCCGGAATCTGTCCAGGCGGCACATCCGCAGGATCAGAACTCAGCACAACCAGATCCGCCAGCTTCCCGACTTCAATGCTGCCTTCCTGTGCCTCCCGGTGACAGGCAAACGCCCCCGCCGCTGTATAAGCATACAGCGCCTCGGGAACCGTAATGGCCTGCTGCGGAACGAAAGCCGCCCCGCCAGCCAGACTGCGGCGCGTCACGGCCTTGCTGATCCCCCGGAGTGGAGAAAGCGATACGATCGGCCAGTCCGTCCCAAACGCCACGACACTGCCCGCATCCAGAAGCGCCCGGTTCGGGAAAGCCCGCTCCAACTCACTCTCGCGAACCCGCTGGGCCCAGACACCCTGCATCCCCATCCATTCATCGGACGGCGCAACCATGACCGGCTGAAGACACGCAACAGCGCCCAACTCCCTGAATCGGGGAATATCCTCCGCAAATGGGATTTCCACATGCTCGACACGATGCCGCAGCGATCGCGTCATTGCCGGGTCCTGTGCATAAGCATCCAGAGCAAGCTGGATCGCACCACTGCCAATCGCATGCGTCCAGATCTGAAAACCCGCCTCGGAAACCTGCCGAACCGCAGATTTATAGGCCTCAGGCTTCCAGACCAGCGTCCCAGTCTCGTCCGGACGATCCGCATATCCCTGCGGCATGCAGGCGGTATGCGATTCCAGAACTCCGTCCAGAAAGAACTTCACACCATCAAGACTTAGCATCGGGGAATGGTAACGCCGGCGCAAACCCTCAATTTCCGCCAGCCGCTTTTCCGACATCTGCGGCGGGGGCATCTCGACCATGACCCCGATACGACAGGTCAGTTCGCCCAAAGCCTCCATATCTCCCAGAATGGGAAAAAGCCCTTCATCATAAGCCGCGCTTTCGACACGGGTAATCCCGCATCGCGCCATCTCACCCAGCACGCGCTCAAGCCCCTCCCGGACCATCTGCTCATCCATGGGCGGAACATGGGCCGAGACCAGCTTTGCGGCCTCTTCTTTGAGCCACCCTGACGGAGAACCATCCGGCCTCCGGACGATTTCTCCGCCTTCAGGATCCGGCGTAGAAGCATCAATCCCCGCAAGTTCAAGCGCCCTGCTGTTCGCCCATGCCGCATGAGCCATACCCGAACGCAGAAAAACCGGCCGGTCCGGCACGACAGCATCCAGCATCGCGCGGTCAAAACCTTCCGGCGGCAGATCCGGATATCCGTAGCTCCATTCAAGTCCCAGCAGCCAGTCCCGCTCCGGATGCGCGGCCGCAAATGCTTCCACCCTCCTGACAACTTCCGCCATCGTCCTGGCATCCCGCAGACCGATATTGGAAAGATACTCAGCCCCCATCAGCAAGTGAAGATGACTGTCGATAAATCCTGGCAGCACACAAGCACCTCCGAGATCCACCTGTTCCACTTCCCCGGCACAGCTATCCAGAAGCGCATGATGATCGCCAATCCCCGCAATCCGTCCCTCACGGATAAGGATCGCACTCTTGCGCCGCACATTGCCCGGCAACACAACCGTTGCATTGTACAGGATCTTCATGCCCGTTCTCCCCCAGGCAGAACTTTCCGCCGGAACGAACGCTCCGCAAGAATATAAACAGCTGGTGTGAAGATAAGACTGACGACCCAGGAAATATCCACACCACCCAGAAAACGGGCTACGCTCCCGGTGTAAAGATTTGTCGAAAGAAATGGAATCTGAACAACAATTCCTACAACATAACAGGTCAGAGCAGGAACATTGTAATAGCCATAAAGACCACCATCCTTCTTGAAAAAGGATGCAACATCATACTCTCCATGATGAAGAATATAATAATCGGTCAGATTAATGGCTGTCCACGGAATCATCACGGACATCAGAAGCTCCAGAAACTCACTATAAGCTGTCATGAACTGGTCAGCCATGAGTGTTGCCATACCGAACGCAAGCAGCAGAAGAAGAACTGTAACAACAAGCCGCGCGCCTCTGCCATAATGGCGATCCGGCGTGAAGGTCTGCGCCACAGTCAATGTGGACAGCGCTCCACAATAGACATTCATGGCATTCGCTACTGCAATCCCGACTGAAAGTGCCAGAAGAACGGGAACTGTCGTTACGCCCAGGACCGCAGTCAGCGCCTGGATAATATGCGCGCCCCCAGCCACCATCCCGATCGCTGCCCCCAGCCCCATGGCAAGCATCGAACCCGAAACAGATCCCGAAAAACACGCCAGAAATGCATATTTCTCGCTTCTGGGTCCTATCGGAAGATAACGTGAAGAATCAGAAACATACGGCGCATAAGCAATCTGCCACAAAGCGGCAAGCGACAGGGTCCGCAGAATACCCGTCCATTCCCCCTGACCTGCGACCGCCCCATGAACCACGGGATGCACAGATGCCACCTGCCAAAGACAGACGAGCACAGCCGTTCCACAGAGCAGGGTGAGAATACGTGCCGCAATATGAATGACACGATAACCAAGAATGGCAGGCGCCATGGAGAGAAGCTGGATAATCAGGATCGCCGGAAAGCGCCCAAGTCCCGGAAAACAGGCCTGAAGACCTTCTCCGCCCAGAACGAGATTTGAAGCAGCAAACCCGACATACATCAGCACAATGATCGCGGTTACCGGAACGGCTCCAAACAATCCGAACTGACCCCGCGTCTGGATCATCTGCGGCACGCCGAGCCGGGGACCCTGCGCCGCATGAAGCGCCATGAAAATACCACCAACCAGATTGCCGATCAGCAGAGCCAGTAACGCAGGAAACAGGGACAGACCGAACACCGTTGTCGCCAGAGCTCCCGTCACGACCGTCAGCATCATAAGGTTGGGCCCGAACCAGACTGAAAACAGATCCTTTGCAGTCCCATGACGCCGCTCGGGAGGAATAGGGTAAATCGTCTCTGCTTCCAGTGCGCCAATGGTATCCATGGTGCCACTCTCCGTCCTGCTGCCAGTCAATCCGTTGTTCGGAAAAGGCCTGATATTGCCGCAATCCATTGCAACATCAGACCATTATAAAACATATATTCTTCCGCATTGGTAATGTGTTTCTGGTGCATATTTCCCGAAGCCATACCCCGGAAAAAGCTACGCGAAGAACCAGCACCCCGGCCTTTTCATTCCGCCTTCATCATATCTATACCAGAAAGGCGATGTAACGCCCGATTTAAGCCCAAGGGGGAAAGGAAGAGTCTCATGCTTGCCGCTCGCTTCTCCGGGGTCGGAAACATCCGCGTTCTTCCTGTCCAGACCTCTGCAGACCTTCCGGAAGGATCAGTCCGCATCCGGGTCGAAGCCGCCGGAATCTGTGGCTCCGACCTGCATAACTTCCAGACCGGTCAGTGGATCTCCCGCTGTCCCGTCACGCCTGGACATGAATTTTCCGGAATTATTACGCAAATCAGCGGTGACTGTGGCTCCCATACAGTCGGCGAGCACGTCATTGCAGATTCAAGAGTCGGCTGCGGAACCTGTCAGGCCTGCCGGTCGGGTAGGAGAAACCTGTGCCGCAATCTCAGTTTCGTCGGCGAAAGCTGCGACGGCGGGTTCGCACAGGAGGTCATCCTGCCAGCCTCCCAGATCCTGTCCTTCCCCCGCACAATTCCCCTCAGATACGGAGCCCTTGTCGAGCCGCTGTCCGTATCACTGCATGCCGTCAACCGTCTCGATCCAACACCGGAGATACCCGTAATCGTCTGCGGCGGAGGAACCATCGGAGGTCTGGCCGCCCTTCTGCTACGGCAGCGTGGCCATGACGTCTACATCCTTGAACGCAACACAGGCCGGCAGACGCTCCTTGCCGACACCATCGGCAGTATCCCGCTACCGCCCGACGAAGCAGACTGGAACGCCCTGTTCGGCACCGAAGGTCCCGGCTTCATCCTCGACGCCACCGGCTCCACATCCGTTGTGCAGATGGCATGCAGCCGTCTCGCGCCGGGAGGCCGCCTCGTCCTCGCAGGCATTTTCCACCATGCTCCACAGATGGACTTCAATCTCATTGTGGAACACGAACTGGACATCCGGGGCGTCAGCGCCTTCGCCAACGAAATGCCACAGGCCATCATGCTGCTTCCAGAGCTGATCCCAGCTCTTGACCGGCTGGTCACACCGGCTGCGGACCTCACCGATCTGCCAGACCGCTATGCCCACCTGCTCTCAGGCGCAGAAAACCGACTCAAGACCCTGATCGCTCCAAACGGTACGGACGGAACATGGTAGACATGCCCTCACTTTTCTCGCTGACAGGCAAAACAGCTCTCATCACCGGAGGCGGCAGAGGGCTCGGAAAAGCCATGGCGTTCCATCTCGCGCTCTCTGGCGCAAAAGTCTGGATTTCCGGCCGTAACGCCGCAACCCTCGAGGCCACACGCTCCGAAGCCGCATCCTGCGGTCTGGAACTGCATCCGCTCGTCCTGGATGTCAGCAATCTCGGCACAATCCGCAAAGCCTTTTCTCATATTGCCCGTGAGAGTCAGGCTCTCGATATCCTCATCAACAATGCTGGTGACGAAACCCTGCGCGCCTGCGATGACGTGGACGAAGCCCTGTGGGACCGCCTTCTGGATACCAACCTGAAGGGACCGTTTTTCGTGGCACAGCAGGCCGCCCGCCTGATGCGGAACGGGGGCACCATCGTCAACATGGCCTCCCTCACTTCTGCGGCAGGTATCGCAAAAGCCGTCCCCTACAGCGCCTCGAAATCCGGCATCCTCGGCCTGACGCGCAGCCTCGCCGTCGAATGGGCGCCGCGCGACATCCGGGTCAACGCCCTTGCGCCCGGCTACTTCCATACGGACATGACCGACATTTTCTTCCAAGACGACGCATGGCGCGAAAAAATGCTGTCGAACATTCCGCTCGCACGCTTCGGACTGCCGGAAGACCTTGCCGGCCCACTGCAATTCCTCTGCTCCACAGCCTCCGCCTACATCACCGGACAGGTTCTCTATGTGGATGGCGGAACACTCGCCGCTCTCTGATCCTCACACCCCCTGGCTCGAAAGAGATATCCGATGCCTGAAAACATTACGTTCCACGATCTGACCCAGACCGGGACAATCACAGAAGCCCTGCTGCAACGGACAGAGAGTGACCTCTCGGTGTTCTTCGACCGCGTCAAGCCGATCATCGAACGCGTTCGCACCGAAGGCGACGCCGCCCTACGCCATTTCGCACAGGCTTTCGACCGGGTGACCACCCCTGATATGAGCATTAAGGCAACGCCTGAAGAATTCGACGCCGCCTTTGCCAGCATCGAACCCGACGTCCTCGAATCCATCAAATACGGCATCAAGAACATCCGCCGCTTCCACGAGGCCCAGAAGCCCGAGGAAAGCTGGATGATCGAGGTCCAGCCCGGCATCTGGGCCGGCGATCGCAACGTCCCGATCGACTCCGTGGCCTGTTACGTCCCGCGCGGCAAGGGCAGCTTCCCAAGCGTCGTGAACATGACGACCATCCCCGGAAAAGTGGCTGGCGTCCCCCGCCTGATCATCGTGACACCCCCGTCCCCCGACGGCACCGTCGATGCCGGCACTCTCGTGGCCGCCCGCCTGATCGGCGTTGAGGACGTCTACAAATGCGGTGGCGCACAGGCCGTCGCCGCCGTCGCCTTCGGAACGGAAACCGTGCCCGCCTGCGCCAAGATCGTCGGCCCCGGCAGCCCGTATGTCGTCGCCGCCAAGCGACTGCTGTCCGACCGGATCGATCCCGGCATCCCCGCAGGGCCCAGCGAAAGCATCATCCTGACTGATGACAGTGTCGATCCGGTTCTGGCTGCGCTGGACCTCATCATCGAGTCTGAACATGGCCCCGATTCCTCTGCGTGGCTCGTCACCAGCAGCCGCCGCGTTGCCGAAGGCGTCATTGCCGCGCTGCCCACGCACTGGGCCGAAATGGACCCCAAACGCGCCGAGTTCTCCCGCGCCGTTCTGGGCGGCTCCCATGGCGGTGTCATCCTGACGAAGGACTTCAGCGCCGCCGTCGATTTCACGAACGCCTACGCACCTGAACATCTGGAAATCCTGACGGTCGATCCGATGGCAGACCTCGGCCGCATCCGCAACGCTGGCGAAGTCCTGCTCGGCACGGCCTCTCCCGTCACGCTCTGCAATTACGTCCTCGGTCCGAACGCCGTTCTTCCCACGAACCGTGCCGCCCGGACTCACTCCCCGCTGTCGGTCCATGATTTCATGAAGCGCATGTCCTTCGCCCGCGTCTCGCCGGAAGCCTATCCGGAAGCCGCACGCCATGCGGAACGGTTCGCCCGCTACGAGAACTTCTCCGGGCATGCCCGCGCCGTCTCCTCAGCCCGCCCCATGCCGAAGCTTGAACCGCGATGACAGCCGAAACCGCCAGCGCGGCCGAAATCCTTGCCGCAGCCCGAAGCGGGAATTCCGTTCTCGCAAAGGCCCTTTTGTCACGAATGATAGAAGAGGAGTTCGGCTTCCGGATCACGGAAGTCGTTCTCGGCGCGGATGATTACAGCCTGAACTCCGTCAACGGGTTCATGACCCGTGCCGATGGAGAACAGTTTTTCTTCAAGTTCCATCATGAAGAAAACGAGGATTCCGTCCTTCAGGAATTCTACAGGGGCGAAATCCTTCTGGACGCTGGCTTTCCTGTTGATATGCCCGCTTATGTTTGCCGTCGCGTGGGACGGCAGATTCTGCTCTATGCCCGCAAGACCATTCCCAAACTTGCCGATGCCGCCCGCGCGGCCGATCACGGCACGTCTCTGCCCGGCGCGGAAAAACCTGCCCTCATACAGGCCCAGCAGGAACTGGATCAGCTGAGCGCCACGCTCTACCTGCGCTCATGGCACCCGATCACCGCAAAACAGAGCGCGGACGAACCGATCCACCAGCTCTTTCACCATCGCCTCACTTCTCCCGGTCAACCCTTCGGAACGCTCGGAGGTCGGGCGGCAAGGTTCTTCGCCCCGGAACGGGAATTCATCTTCCCCGGCACCGTCCTGACCGGCAGCAAGCTTCTCGAACTGAACTGGGTGATCGACGGCGTCCGCTATGACCGGACCCTGAAGGACTGTTTCCACAAGGCACTGAGCACTCTATCTCCTGAAAGCCTCGCGCGTAGCGGCGGTGTCGTGGCCCACGGAGATGCGCATAATGCCAATGTCTGGTTCAACCCCGACAGCACCAGCCTGACCCTGTTCGATCCAGCCTTTGCCGGGCGCCATATTCCCGCCCTGCTGGCGGAGATCAAGGCCACGTTTCACAACATCTTCGCCCATCCGGACTGGCTCTACCATTCCGCAGAGCTGACATCGACGCCCGAAATCCGGATCAGTAACAACACCGCTTTCGTCACGACACACTGGTCCCTTACGCCCCTGCGGCGCATCTTTCTGCGCGACAAGGCCCGACTCCTGTGGCGCCCCCTTCTAAAAGGACTGGCGGAGCGCAATGCTCTTCCTGCGCACTGGCGCGAAACAATCCGGTCTGGCCTGTTCTGCTGTCCAACCCTGGTGATGGATCTCTGCGCCCGTTCGGTCACGAACCCCACAAGCCGACATACCCCCGCTTCGTCCCTGACAGGACTCGCCATCTCCATGATGTGCGGCGCCGAGCCTGACGGGGAAGATGTGATCTCATGCTTTCTGGGGGCTATCGACCCGGCCAATACAATGCCACAGTGGAACGATATCTGATCCGGCAAGCAGGAAAGATCCATCCTTTATGAGCCCTTTCCAGGACAAGGCAGCCCCGGAGCACACGACGCCGACATTCGCCGTCGAAAACGAAACGATCTTTCCTGTTCCGGAAGACCGCCGACATGGGAACGCCTGGTCGCTCCTGATGGTCTGGATCGGCGCAAACCAGAACATCATGGCCATCATGACAGGCCTGATCTACCCGAATATCTGCCATCTCTCCCTTGGCTGGTCCCTGCTCGCCATTCTGTCTGGCAATCTGCTGGGGGGCATCTTCATGGCCCTTCACGCCGCCCAGGGGCCTCATCTCGGCATTCCCCAGATGCAGCAGACACGCGGGCAGTTCGGCTCGACAGGAAGCCTGCTGATCATTGCCATCATCATCCTGATGTATATCGGCTTCACTTCTACGTTCTTCGCCATCAGCCGAGAACAGATAGTGCAGGTGTTCGGAACTTCCGTCAGCCAGCTCCCGATATGGATTTCCGTCATCGTGATAGGCGCCCTCTGCGCCATCGGCCACGACGTGATCGAACGTTTCATCTCCGGCTTCATTCCTGTCGCCGCCATCACTTTTGTTCTGCTGGCCTTCGCCTATATGTCCGCATCTGGTGGCCATCTCGCCCAGCCGATGTGGCAGTCCCCCACACCCCACGAGTTCCTGACGGCCCTGTCGCTCGGCGTCCTGTGGCAGATCGCCTATGCCCCCTATGTCTCGGACTATACCCGATACCTTCCCTCGGCGACCGGTGAACGGACAGCATTCCTCGTCTGCCTGGCCGGCAGCGTCATCGGCACTGCCTTTCCGACTTTCATCGGCTCCTATATCGGCAGCACCGGCTTTTCGGGAAACATGTACGATGCCGTAAGGCCCTGGTCTCCCTTTCTGCCGATGGTTCTTTTTGCGGTGATGATGGTCTCGACACTGGTCAGCTGCACGATGCAGATCTACTGCGCCGCGCTCTCCTCCCTGACCTTCCTCCAGACCTTCCGCCCCAACTGGACCCCGACTGGCAGGTCCCGCGCCTTTGCTGCCCTGACCCTGTGCCTCTGCTGCGCCGTCATCACCATCAATCTGAGCGGAAGCGTGCTGGAGATCCTCGACAACGTCATCGCACTGCTGCTCGCGGTCCTCTCTCCTTGGACCGCCATCAATCTCGTTGACTATTATCTGGTCCGGCACGGAGCCTACGATATTCCCTCTCTCTTCCGCCATGATGGCGGCATCTATGGCCGCGCCAACCGCCCAGCCCTGCTGTGCTATGCCATCGGCGTCATCGTACAGATTCCGTTCCTGTCAAACGGTCTTTATACCGGCGCACTCGCCCGCGCCCTTGGTGGGATCGATGTCTCCTGGATCATCGGCATCCTCGTGCCCGGCGTGCTTTATCTGGCTCTGGCGCGGCACAGAACCTGATATTCCGCCCCCGCAAAAGCCTTCTTCGGTTTTTCCGAAGCGCTTCCCCATACATCCCTTCTTTAACTTATCGCATCGAATTGCGACCATTGCTTTATCGCACCAAACTCGCATCAGGCGCGAAGAGTTTGAGGAAACAGTTCCATGCCCGTCCACACCCGAATCCGCCCCTTCAATACCAAGGCAACCTATCCCGAACAGAATCTCGACAATGATCTCTGTCAGGCCGTGGTTGCAGGAAACACCGTCTATGTCCGCGGACAGGTCCCCCAGGATCTCGACACGCGTGAAAATGTCGCCGTGGGCGACCCGGTGGGGCAGGCCCACAAGGTCATGGAAAACATCGCGCTCCTCCTGAAGGAATCAGGTTCCGAGCTGTCCCATATCTGCAAGGTCACGGTCTATCTGACTGATATCCGCTACCGCGAAGCCACCTACCGTGTCCTGGGACAGCACCTCAAAGGCGTCTTTCCCGTTTTTACAGGGCTGGTCGTCGTCGCTCTCGCCCGGCCCGAATGGCTGATCGAAGTGGACGTCATCGCCGTGATCCCGGACTGAACATACACCCTTCTTCAGCCCCTCCTCCCTAACGCAAGACCCGCATCATGCAGGTCATTCATGCCGAGGCACTGCCATGCAGACGAAATCCCTGCTTTCACGCCATTGTTTGCTTCTTTCCTCGACAGTTCTCCTCCTGGGAGGAGGCACGAAAACTGCCTTGGCAGCCACAGTCAAACACAGCGCCTCGGCTCATAACGCCCAGTCGGCGGCAACCCTGGCGCATGCCAAACGCACCTCCGTGGAAAACACGGGCCCCGGCGAAACAATCAGCGTTTCGGTCAGCCGCCACAGACCGGGCGGAGGCCTGATCAAGCGCGAAACCGCCGCCCGCTCCGTTAGCACCATATCCCACGAATTCATCGCCAAGCAGTCCCCCGCCTCCAACACCCTGGCCCTCGTCAATCTCTCTCCAGGCGCCAACGTCGCCATGGGAGATCCCTTCGGCGTCACCGATCAGTCCGCCGTCAGTGTCCGCGGCCTCAATCAGCAGGAAATCGGCTACATCTTCGAAGGCGCGCCGATGAATGACCCGGACAATTACACTCCCAATTCGTCGGAGTGGGTGGACAGTGAGAACATGGAAAGTGTCCAGCTTCAGCAGGGCGCGCCTGACATTGAAATGCCGACCGTTTATTCTGCGGGCGGGACGATGAATGTGCGGATACGCAATCCTGAATACAAACGTTCGGGGCAGGTTGATGTCAGCTATGGCACCCATCAGATGAACCGGCAGTTCATCCGTTACGATACCGGCGAGATCGGGAATACCGGTCTTCGTGCGTTTGCTTCCTTTTCGAACCTGACCAGCCGGGCGTGGCGTGGGCCGGGACGGAACAACCGTCGGCACATGGATTTCAAGGTTATCAAGGACTGGGCGCCGGAGAGCTATACTTCCCTGTCCTTCACGTACAACAACGAGAGTACCGCCTGGTACAGCACGCCTTCGCTCTCGGCATGGAACAAGAGCGGGCTTGGTGGCGGGATCAATCTGGATGGGACCTACAAGTTCGGTGATTCAAATTACTACAAGGGATTCCAGACGAACTGGACGGATTATCTGCTGAGCAGTCAGTCCCATTTCAAGCTGAATCAGCAGTTTTCCCTCGATGTCACCCCGTATTTCTATCACGGGTCGGGAAATTATCCGCTTGGCGTTTATACGGTTCCGACCAGCGGGACGTATTATGACGGCACGCAGCCGATTAATGGCCAGCTTGCGGGGAACACCTATTCCCAGGATGGCAATGTGGCCGCCAAATGGGACTGGTATGGGCGTGAGAGCTATACCGGACTGAATGCGGCCATGCATTACGATGCCGGGATCAATCATCTGGTGTTCGGGGCCTGGTATGGCTACAGCGACATGAATGTCAGCGAGCCGTTCTCGGGTCTGGACGAAGCCGGGAATGTTTCGAACTCGCTGCTCAAGCTGACGGACGGCACCGTCCTCAATGGCTGGCGGTATCACACGATCACACAGATGGTCGGGCTGTATGTCGGGGATGAGGTGCGGCTGCTTAATGACCGGCTGCATATCAATGTTGGCTTCAAGGAAGTCATGACCGCGCGCAATGGCACGCTACAGCAGCCTGGGCCGCAATATGCAGTCGGCTACAACTCGGCCGAACCCCTGCCGCGCATGTCGATCAGCTACAAGGTGAATGACAACATCCAGCTTTTTGCCAATGCGACGACGAGCTTCCGTGTTCCCATGGGGTCGGCATTCTACAACCAGTATAACAGCCCGTATGATGCAAGCCTTTACCAGACGGCCAATACGCATCTGAAGGACGAATACAGCATCGCCGAAGAGCTGGGCGCCCGGTACCATAACCGGTGGGTCATGGGCTCGGTGACGCTGTTCAACTACAACTTCGTCCATCACGCCATCAATGAATACATCAATGCCGTGCCCTACTTCCTCGACGCGGGCGGGATGACGTCACGCGGCGTCGATGCGGAACTCGGCTTTACGCCCTGGCATCATTTTTCGCCTTATGTCTCCGGTGAATATCTCTACGCCACCAATGACAACAACATCACGATCGGTGGTGTGACCTATGCAACGAAGGGCAAGATTGCGACTTCAGCGCCGCGCTGGATGGCGGCCATTGGCGTTCAGTATGATGACGGGACATTCTTTGGCAGTGTGTCCATGAAATATGTCGACAAGGAATACGGTACGTTCATGAATGATGAGCGTATCCCCGGTCACAAGCAGGTGGACCTGATGCTGGGAGCCCGTACCCATGACATCGGCTTTTTCAAGAAGCCGAACATCCGTCTGAACATCGTCAATCTGGGCGACACGCATTACCTGTCCGGCGTTTACAGCACTGGCGCTGTTGCGGGGACGTCCAATTACTACGTTGCACCTTCCTTTGCCTGCCTTGCGACCGTCTCCACAGGTTTCTGATGAACCGGATGTTCAGGAAAACACGGGTTTGACCATGCATAATGACCTGCCCCAGTCCTTTGACTTCATCGTTGTCGGTGCCGGCTCGGCGGGGTGCGTTCTGGCGAACCGCCTCAGTGCCGATGGCCGGTTCCGTGTCTGTCTTATCGAGGCTGGCAGCAGTGACCGGACGCCAAGAATAAAAATCCCGGCGGGAACGCTCACCCTCTACAAGAGCAGGCGGTTCGCCTACCAGTTCTTCTCTACGCCTCAGGAGCATCTTGCGAACCGTCGCATCCATGTTCCACGCGGAAAGGCACTGGGGGGGTCCACCACCCTCAACAGCATGATCTATATCCGTGGTGACCGCACGGATTACGACCACTGGCAGGCGCTTGGCTGTACGGGATGGGGATGGGACAGCGTTCTGCCGGAATTCCGGGATCTCGAACACTGCCACCGTCATCTTGACCCGGCTTTTCACGGCTTCAGGGGCGAACTGGATGTCACGACGCCCCGGGATGTTAATCCGCTGTCACGCAGCTTCGTGCAGGCCGGGGTCAGTGCCGGTCTGCCTGAAAACTCCGACTTCAATGGTGCGCAGCTTGAAGGCGTCGGGATCTATGATGTCACCCAGCGTGATGGCTATCGGCTCAGCGCCTATCGCGCCTTTGTCCATCCGATCCTGAACCGGCCGAATTTCACGATGATTGCCGATGCTCAGGTGCGCAATCTTGTTCTTGAGGCGGAGGTTGCGCGAGGGATTGTGATCGTTCAGGGCGGCGAAACACGGCTGCTGCGGGCGGAACGGGAAATCGTGCTCTGCGCAGGGGCCATCGGTTCCCCCCAGATCCTGATGGCATCGGGGATCGGGCGGAGCGAAGACCTCATTGCGGCAGGTATCTCGCCTGTTCATCATCTGCCGGGCGTCGGACAGAACCTTCAGGACCATCTGGACGGGCTTGTCACGGTTCGCTCGACCGATCACAGGACGCTGGGTTTTTCCGGGCGCTCCCTGCCGGCGGTGCTCAAATCGCCGTTGAAATTCCTCTTTGGACGCAAGGGGTGGCTGACCACCAATTATGTCGAGGCAGGCGGATTTGCCCGTACGCCCCTCGCCTGTGACAGCGTTCCCGATATCCAGTTCCATTTCGTACCGGGATATCGCAGCCCGCGCGGGCGGCTGTTTGAATGGGGGCATGGCATTGCGATCCATACCTGCGTTCTGCGGCCTAAAAGCCGTGGCAGCATCAGGCTGGCGACGGACGGTTCGAACAGGCCGGTCATTGATTTCAGTTTCGCATCGGAACCGCGCGATCTTGAGGTGCTCTGCGAAGGTATCCGATATGCCCGCAGGATTCTGGAACAGGCCGCATTTGATGGCACACGTGGAACGGAAATCGCGCCTGGAAAAGACGTGGTGAGCGATGGGCAGATTCTGGATTATCTGCGGCAGAGTGCTGCGACGGTTTTTCATCCGGCGGGGACGTGTCGCATGGGCGTGGATGAGGATGCGGTTGTCACGCCCCGTCTGAAGCTGCGCGGGATCGAGGGCCTGCGCATTGCGGATGCCTCGATCATGCCGACACTGATCAGCGGGAATACCAGCGCGCCCAGCATGATGATCGGGGCAAAGGCGGCGCGGATGATTCTGGAAGATGCCTGAAGGGGCGTCCTCCAGAAAAAAGGAGGCCTTACTGGTCCCCCGGTACTCCATAGGACGGTGCGGAGAGCGGATTGAGACCGCGGGTTACGTAATCACGCATCTGGGGCTGCCAGAGCGTCCAGAGATGGCGCAGATCCGCAATGGGGGCGTCACTCCAGTCTACCCTCAGATCCACCAGCGGCCAGCTCTGTTCTTCCACCACCATCAGTCCTGCGGAATGAACGGGGCCAGCCTCACCGCCTGCTTCGAGTCCGGCCTCCATGGCAAGGATCAGCCTTTCCGCCAGCTCCATGGACGGGCTGGAGGCGTTGAAGGCCTCTTTCATGATCTGCGGGACGTCCGGCCGGGACAGCATATTGCCGGCTGCGGCGACATTCGTTCCCGAAGCTTCGGCATGGCAGCCGAGCACGTTCTCACCGGCCCATAAGGCCGTGTTGCCCTGCCGGTCCAGAATGACAAGCTGACGGAACTCACGAAAGGTATTACCGCGCACCAGAATATCCCGGCATTCGCTGGCTGTTGCCCCCTGCTCCAGCAGGTCCAGCCCTGCGGGGCCAAGGCGGGGGTCCGTGATGTTCTGGGTTGCCACGACACCAACCCTGGCGCGGGCAAAGGCGCAGCGGCTGGCGACGGCCGGCGAGGAGGACGAAACGGCCATCCCGAACTGACCGGTCCGCTCACAGCGGGCGACAATGGAAAATGTCATCGGCGGTGCCTTTCATGAAAAGAGCGGCGTGCTGCGCCGCTTATCGTCTGAGATGTTCAAGGACCCCGTTCAGGAAACGCTCTGCGTCCGCCAGTTCGGGCAATGTGATGTATTCGTCGGCCTTGTGTGCGCGTGCAATCGAGCCCGGGCCGCAGACAATGCAGTCCATCCCCAGTTTTTCGCCCAGCAGCCCTGCTTCTGTTCCGAAATCGATGACGCTGACCTGGTTGCGGCCGGCTTCATGCAGGGCAAGGGAGCAGATATCGCTTGAGGGGGATGCGTTCAGGCCGGGATAGGAATTGATGATCCGGAGTTCGACTTCGCCACCACCAAGGTTTTCAACAGCCTTCCGGGATGCGTTTTCCAGCCATTCCAGATAGGGCGCGTCTTCATATCCGGGCAGCAGGCGCAGTTCTGCGGTGATCGTACACAGATCCGGCACGATGTTGAGAGCGGCACCTCCTGAAATCAGTCCGGCCTGCACGGTGGAAAACGGAACTTCGAAACGCCCGTCATGCCGTTCGGTCTGCCGGATGTGTTCCTGCAGGCGGGAGAGTGCCTCGACCATGTTGCTTGCCAGTGTGATGGCGCTTTTCCCGAGAAACGGGTTTGCCGAATGGGCCGCCTGCCCGCGGCAGATGATCTCGAAAGCGATCTTGCCCTTATGGGCGACGGCAACCTGCATCCCGGTCGGTTCGCCGACGATGCATCCGGCGACCTGAAGATCGCCGTCTTCGCGGATGCCCTCGATCAGGGAGCGTACCCCCAGACAGCCCAGTTCCTCATCATGCGAGATCGCAAGGTAGAGTGGCCGTTTCAGAGGAGGATGGTCTTTGCGGCCAGCCTTGCGGGCAAGGTGCAGCATACAGGCCAGAAAGCCTTTCATATCGCTGCTGCCACGACCGTAAAGCCGGTTTTCCCGCCGGGTCAGGACGAACGGGTCCGAGGACCAGTCCTGCCCGGTGACGGGGACCACATCCGCATGGGCGGACAGGACGATACCTTCCGCTTCCTGCGGTCCGACTGCGGCAAACAGGCTATAGCGGCCGGGGGCGTCTCCGGGAACGCGGCGTATCCGGGCCCCGGAGGCCAGAAGATGCGCTTCGATCCAGTCGATGATTTCACCGTTCGGCAATCCGCAGACGCTGGGAAAGCCGACGAGCGACGAGAGGATGGTCTCGATTTCGGAGACGGACACCGGGCGCCTCCGCCGTCAGCCTGCCAGAGCCAGACGACGGTCCGCGATATACTCTCCAAGGTAATCCGCATCGTGCCAGACTCCCCAGATGAACGGAGAGGCACGTCGTGACAGCCATGCCAGACCAAGGAAGTAGAGGCCCGGTTCGATGGAGACGCCGCGGTCGTGGCGCGGGGCCCCGCGGGTATCAAAGACGTCGATGTCGATCCAGCTGAAATCGAACTTGTAGCCAGTGGCCCAGATAACGGTTTTGATGCCGGCCTTTTCCAGATCGAGGCTCAGGATGGGGTCTGTGACGCAGGACGGAAATGCTCCGATAGCGCGTGCTTCCGGCTCTTCGGGGAGATCCAGTCCGTGCGCCTCGACATAGGCATCCGCGGCATCGAGCATTGAAAGGTAGTTGGCGTCGCCCCCTTCGATGTTCTTCTGAAGATCCCTGGCAAACTGGAGGCACCCGTTCTCAAAGGACTCGGTTCTGCCAACCAGGGTCATGCCGTTGGCTGCGAGATTGCGGAAATCAACCGTGTGGCCGCCATGCGCGCCGCTGACTGCGATGGTAACGTGTTCCGTATCCGGGCTTGGCACTTTCATGTCCCACAGTCCGAGAACGCCGAGCCACCATACGAAATCACGGCCGCGATAACGACGGGGCGGACGGTCATGGGGGCCAACGGACAGCCAGACGTCACGGCCGGAGGCGCGCAGTTCGTCCGCAATCTGGGAGCCGGATGAGCCGGCTCCGATGACCAGCACTCCGCCTTCAGGGATCTGCTGCGGATTTTTGTAGGTGTTCGAGTGCATCTGGAGCACGTCAAAATCCGCAGGGATGATCTTGGGGAAAGACGGCTTCTGGAACGGGCCTGTTGCGACTACGACATTCTTTGCCTTGATGGTTCCGTCTGCGGTTTCGGCTTCAAATCCCAGACCGTCTGCAGCTTTTTTGAGATGACGTATTTCGACCCCACAGCGGACCGGCATATCAATCTGCCCGGCATAGGCTTCAAAATATTCGACAAGCTGAGCCCGAGGAGCAAATCCGTCAGGAGCGGTTTTGTCGAATGTTCTGTTGGGAAAACGGTCATGCCAGGCTGGTCCGTTGGCAACCAGGGAATCCCAGCGCTCGGCACGCCATCTCTGGGCGATCTTGCCGCGCTCGACAACGAGATGTGGTACACCTCTTTTGCCCAGGTGCTCACTCATGGCCACGCCGGCCTGGCCAGCACCAATGATGAGGGTATCGACGGTTTCCGTTGTCATGCTGGACATTTCCTACTGGACTGACAGAAGAATTCTTCCACAACTCAGGAAGACCTCTCCGTTGTTGTATGGAAACGATATGCCTTGAGAAACAATCGAATTGATTATCGTTGCTTAGTCTTTTCCTAAGAGTTTTTGGGCGCGCTGCATCGGAAAAACCAGAAACTGCATTTGATAAATCCGTCTTTCCTGTCCTGGGCGCAGTCTCTAAAGGGTGAAGAATTCTGGAATTTCAGATCATCTTGTTCAGGAACCGATCCCATGACCGCCAATGACGAGAAACAGGCCCGGATTGATCTTGCTGCAGCCTTCCGCCTTGCTGCCCGGCTTGGCATGCATGAAGCTGTTGCCAATCATTTTAGCGTTGCAGTGTCTTCGGACGGGTCACGTTTTCTCATCAATCCAAAATGGCGGCATTTTTCACGGATTCGGGCGAGCGACCTTATTCTGGTCGATACCAAAGACCCTGAGAACATGGCGGCGCTCGATCTGGACCCAACCGCTTGGGCAATTCACGGGCAGTTGCATCGTCTGAATCCCACAGCCCGGGTGGCCATGCATCTTCACCCCATCTACAGCACGACAGTTTCCACCCTTAAAGATCCTACCATATTGCCCATTGATCAGAACACGGCCCGATACTTCAATCGTGTCGCTGTTGATACTCAATATGGTGGTATGGCGGATAGTGAGGCTGAGGGGGCCCGTCTGTCCTCTCTGCTGAAAGACAAAACAAGACTGATGATGGGCAATCATGGCGTTATGGTCGTAGCGCCTACCGTTGGGGAAGCGTTCGACGACATGTATACGATCGAGCGCGCCTGCCAGATCCTGATCACTGCCTATTCTACTGGCCGTGAGCTTTCTGTGCTGTCGAATGATGTTGCTGAGAGAACGGCCCGTGACTGGGAAAAAATCACGGATTTTTCCATCAGGCATTTCGAGGAAATGAAACTTATTCTCGATCAGGAAGAGCCAGATTACGCCGAGTAGCCTAACAGCTTTGAAATAGACATTGCTTTATTGAACAGAGCAACTGCTTCTGGATCAAAGCGGACTCATGCCCGGAATTGCATTATCGGAGATGGATGACCGGCAGTGGTCAGCAAAGAGGTCCAGCAGACGGGATTTGCGGACGCCCTGCCAGGTTGCCATTCCGATAACCATTGGGCGATGATCACCTGACAGCTTCACACGCACAACCTTTTTCCCGTCAAGCGCCATATCTGAACATGGGCGGACATTTGCAAGCGTATATCCGTATCCGTTGGCAACCATCGTCCGGACGACTTCCTGTTCAGCGGTTCGGGCGTAGATGTTGGGTTCCAGATCCTCACGGTGATAAAGCGCGTTGAAATACTGTCTGCTGAGGGGGAGGTCCAGGAAAATCATCGGCTCTGCAGCAAGTTCGGCCAGCTCTACAGATGTACGTTGCGCCAGATGATGGTTTTCGCTGACCAATACATGTGGCGGCAAACTTGCCAGAGGCGAAAATTCAATTCCAGGCGGAAAATGAAGATCGTAGGTGATCGCAATATCAATCTCAGCCTGCTTGAGTTTTTCAGCAAGCCATTCGTGATTCGAGGCTACCTGTGTGAATTCCGCAGCTGGATATCTTGCACAGAAACTATGTACAAGTTCAGGCATGATCATTGGCGCAAGTGTGACCATTGCGCCGACTGAAAGAGTGCCTCGAACCTGATCAGTGGTCTCTGCAGCCAGAGAATAGAGATTTTCGGCCATACATAAAATATGCTTGGCCTCTTTCATAAGAATTTGGCCAACAGAAGTCAGGGAAAGCCCCTGCGCGTGATGCCGAATAAAAAGCTGGACATTCAATTCGATCTCAAGATGAGAAATAGCCGTAGAGATCGAGGGTTGAGAAATTGAGAGCCGTTCGGAGGCATGTCGAATCGAACCTGCTTCTCCCGCTGCAACAAAATATTCTAACTGACGCAATGTATAACGCATAACAAGATTATAGCCCACCATGCTGAAAATTCATAATCAGAAAGCGACTGTTACGATAAGGCAGATAACAAAGAAGAAGACGGTGAGGAATCTATCATGGCGTGTATGCGATACGGCGCCAGTCCGTTTTCGTAGGCTCAGGCCCCATTGATATGGGCGGTCGGATGAGATTCAGGCTCAGTGAGGAGACTGAAGATGAGTAACCTGTACTGGCTGATGAACGAACAGATGGAGCGTCTACGGCCCTTTTATCCCGAAAAGCCATGGCAAACCTGGTGTTGATGACCGTCATGTGTTGAGTGGGATCATTTTCGTGAACAGAAATGGTCTGCGCTGGCGTGATGCACCCTGCAAATACGGTCCACACAAGACGCTCTACAATCGCTGGAAGCGCTGGAGTGCTCTGGGGGTATTCATCCGCATGATGGAAGGACTGGATACCGGCAAGGCAGAGCCTCAGACGATTATATTGATGTGACCTCTCTCAAGGCACATCGTACAGCTTCGAGCCTGCGGTTAAAAAAAGGGGCTCCAGGCCGTCTGATCGGGCGCACCGAAGGCGCGATGAATACGAAGCTACATGCCGTCACTGACCGGAGCGGACGCCCGCTCGATTTCTTCATGACAGCAGGCCAGATCAGTAATTATACCGGTGCAGCTGCCTTTCTGGGCGGCCTCCCTCCAGCCGAATGGATGCTGGCAGACCGGGGCTATGATATTGGCTGGTTCAGGGAGGCCGTGGAGGAAAAAGGAATCAAGCCCTGCCTTCCGGGCCGGAAATCCCGAGGGAAACCCATAAAATACGACAAGCGGAAAGACAAAAGACGCAACCGTATCGAGATCATGTTCGGCAGGCTCAAGGACTGGAGACGGGTCGCAACACGCTATGACAGATGCCCCACCGTATTCTTCTCGGCGATCTGCCTCGCCGCAACCGTCATCTGCTGGCTATAAGTCCTGAGCCTAAGATCGCCGCGCCGCCGTTACCCCTCAATATCTTCATGGCCAGTCGCTGACCAATCGCCTTTCCATCGTTCGTGCCTCCGCATGGGTGACCCAGCAGCATAGGCCGGATGATTTCCGACGCGTCAGGCGGGAGGCAGCAGTATCGGACCGCGTGGTAAGCTCTACATCGACGAGGCGCCTGATAAGGTCGGTGCCCCCCGATAAGCAGAACGAGCGTTGTCATCGCAGAATCAGATTTGTGATGGCGTCGGTGATCTTACCGAAGGGTGGCTTAAGCAACGTTGCCGCATTGAAACACCCTTGTCGGTATACACCACGGGCATGGGTAAGCGCGATGAAGCCTTCCTTTCCATGATACGCCCCGATACCACTGTTCCCTACGCCACCAAACGGCAGATCGTCCTGCACGTAATGCATCAATGTACCGTTGATGGTGATATTTCCCGAAACTGTGCGCTTTAAAAGCCTGTCGCGTTCAACACGGTTGTCGCCAAAATAATATAGGGCCAGAGGCCGGGGACGCGCATTGATGAAGGAAATTGCTTCATTAAGGTTTCTATAGGTCAGCACAGGCAGGACAGGCCCAAAAATTTCTTCTTGCATGACCGCCATTTCAGGTTTGACGTTCAGTATGAGAACCGGGGCAAGGACATGGTTGGCGGCTGAATCGTTCCCCATCCGGATAATCTGGGCGCCATGCTCCTCAGCATCACGGATCAAACCGCTCAGCCGCTCATAGTGATGCTGATTGAGAATGGCCGTATAATCGGGTGATCCTACATAGCCGCCCGGATATAGTTTTTTCACAGCGTTCTGCCAGGCGGTGGCAAAAGCGTCCCTGTCGTCTTCGTGAACCAGCACATAATCCGGTGCGATGCAGGTCTGTCCGGCGTTGGTCAGCTTGCCGAACGCTACCCGGTTTGCCACCCGCTGTATGGAAAAACCCGGTTCGATCACCACGGGAGACTTGCCGCCCAGTTCCAAGGTAACGGGGGTCAGATTGCGTGCCGCCGCCTCTGCGACTTTCTTTCCAACCGTCGTGCTGCCAGTGAACAGGATATGATCGAAGGGCAGAGCCGAGAACGCGGCGCCCACTTCGCCGTCTCCTGTAACGACGGAAACCTGCTCCACCGGAAACACGGCCCGAACGATCTCGCTGATCACCTCCGATGTGGCCGGTGTGAATTCCGATGGTTTGAGCATGACACGGTTACCGGCTGCAATGGCCGTCGCCAGTGGAACAAGAGCAAGGGAGACCGGATAATTCCACGGGGCGATAATCCCCACAACGCCCACCGGTTGCCGGATCACCCAGGCGCGACCGAACTGGAAATAGGCCGAGACGTGCCGGCGTTCCGGTTTCATCCAATGTCTCAGATGTGCGATCATGTAATTGATCGACTGCACCAGCGGGATCAGTTCCACGATGGCGCTTTCCCGCTCCGACCGCTGGCCAAAATCGGTTTTCAGGGCGCGTACGATCTTGGTACGTCGCTTCAGGATTTCGGCTTTCAGACGGCGCAGATCGGTCCGGCGCTGTTTCAGATCAGGTGGTCCGGTATTCAGGAAAGCGGCACGCTGGCAGTCGAGAATACGGTGCAGGTCAGCAGGCGTAACATCGGACATTACGTCCTCCATGTTTACAGGAGAAACTTGTAACGGCAAAATATGAAGCACGACGATCTGGTGTCAATGAAAGTTTCTTCTGTAAACATGAGCCTCGCGAATGAGTGAACCCAAGGACCGCCCTTACCATCACGGTGATCTGCGCCGTGCGCTGATTGACACCGCGCTTGCCATGCTGGCCGTAGACCAGAACTGGGCCTTCACCCTGCGGGAAGTGGCGCGACGTACAGGCGTCAGTCACGCAGCACCCTACAAGCATTTCCGTGATCGCGAGGTGCTGTTGCGGGAACTGGCACGGATTGGTTTCGTCAGGCTTGAGGAGACCATGACAGAGGCCATGTCCCCAGCTATGCCTTCCACGCGCGCGCAATTCGTGGCCGCAGCGCAGGCCTGCATCGGGTTTGCGTGTCAAAATCCTGCTCTTTATCGGCTGATGTTCAGTTCCGATGCCGACAAGACGATGGATCCGCAGCTTCATGAGGCGGCCATGAGCACTTTCGGGATTCTTCTGGGTCTTCTGGACAAGGGACAACGCAACGGAAGCTTCCGGCCGGTTGCTGTCAGCGCTCTGGCGGCGGCAAGCTGGGCGCAGGTACACGGCCTGGCCATGCTGGAGATCAATAAACAGTTGCTTGAAGAGAAAGTCGGGTCATCGCCTGTCCCAGCTGCACTGGACGTGCTGCTTGATGGCATGTGCTGCACAGATTGATCGGGCCACCGCGCGACGTTCGCCTTCCGGAGCTGGTAATGCTTTTACCTGATGCCCGAGATGAGGCGACTACAGCCTATCTGTTGCCATTCACAGAGCAGATAGGCTGTTTGGGGAGGGAACGGAAGGCCCGCTATCGGCCTTGGGGAGTCAGGGGCACACACATCATCGAACTCCTCCTGACCATAAAGGTCTGAAGGAAAGCGTCATCTGCCTTTCTGCTCCCTCCCGATCAGTTCCAGACCCTCTTCATAGGTCGTGACAGAAAACTCTGGGAAATGATGCTTGAATTTCGCTGAATCAAAAAGATTGTCCTGTTCATAACGCGGGAGCAGTTCTCTGATCTCCCGGACCTGTTTTGAAAAAATGCCTGCGATGATCAGCGGCCACTTCCCTATGACCGAATAAGCAGGCGTCCGTCCGAAGGCCCTGCTCGCCATGGCGACAAATGTCTTATAGGTCGGCCGGTCATCACAGCATGGGAGATGCCAAGTCTGCCCGAAGGCAGCCGGTGTATTGCCCAGGGTTGCCAGTGCACGGCTCGCATCCGGCGTCCAGATGAGAGTTCGGCGCGTATCGTCACGGACAGGAACCAGAGGCCTTTTGCCGGTTTTCAGCCTGTCGATAATCAGGGCATTGGTAAAGCTTTGTGTTTTCCCCGGGCCATAGAATTCCGGGGCACGGGCGATGAGCACGGGAATGTCTCCCCGCGCCATTTCTTTCAGGACCATGGATGCCATTGCGGCGCGGACCCGCCCTTTCTGGCCAACGGGAGCGAAGCGGGTTTCTTCCGTCTGAAGCTGATTGTCCTGCGGATACATGTAGGTATTGTCGAAATAGGCAAAGCTGGCGCCAGCAGTCCGGCAGGCCTGCAAAGCATTCTTCAGCATGACGGGAAACCGGTCTTCCCAGAGTTTGCTGTCCGGAGGCAGACCGGCTGTGAAATAGACGATGTCGCTGCCTTTCACCGCTTCGGTTGTCTGTCGGACGTCCATCAGGTCCGCAGCCATAAGAGTGTCGTCTTCATTGACCTTGCGGGGGTTGCGGCTCACCAGGCGCAGGTCACGCGTATGATAATGATTCAGGCTCCGCGCCAGTTCGGTGGCGATCTGACCGTTTGCGCCAAGAATTGTCTGCATATGTCTTAGCCTCTGGTTGTCTGACAGATGAGGGACATGCAGCTTAACGTTCGAGTCAGATTTAAGGTCAAACAGGAGATTGACCTTCAGCCAGGCTCGAACGTTACAGGATGGGTGTTTGAGTACCCTGCCACATGAAAGGGACCCGTCATGAACCGCCGTATCCTTCACGTTGCCACCAACGTCGCTCATTTCGACAATCCTGCTCATCCTACCGGATTGTGGCTGTCGGAACTGACCCATGCTTGGGATGTGTTTGCTGCCAAAGGTTTTGAACAGCACATTGTCAGCCCTCGGGGCGGGAAGGTTCCGCTTGAACCCAAGGCTTTGAAGTGGCCCCTGTGCGATCAGTCGGCCAAAGCCTGGCTGAACGATCCGGTAAAAATGGCTTTACTGGACTCTACGCAAAGCCCTGATGATTTGCGGCCCGAGAATTATGATGCGATCTACTTCACCGGTGGTCACGGCGTGATGTGGGACTTCCCGGACAGTGAAGGTCTTCAGGCCATCACCGACGCGATCTGGGAAAAGGGCGGCGTCGTATCCGCTGTCTGTCATGGATATTGTGGGCTTCTGAACATCCGGCGTGCGGATGGTTCTTTTCTGGTGGCCGGCCGAAAGATCACCGGTTTTTCATGGACCGAGGAGAAACTGGCAGGTGTTGCGCGCGAAGTTCCTTATAATGCGGAAGCACAGGTGAAGGCACGGGGCGCGATTTACGAAAAGGCACTCCTGCCATTCATGTCCCATGTCGTGAGCGATGGTCGACTGGTAACAGGGCAGAACCCCTTTTCCGCTAGGGCAACGGCAAGGAAAGTCGTGGCGCTTCTGGATAAGGTTTAACGGGATGCCGTCTTTTTGCGGCGGCCAGGGCTTACAGACTGACGGCGGTCCTTTGTATCCAGAAGGCGGATATCGCCCGACGTAACGTCAAGGGCTTCGGGGTGGTCCGCAAGCATGTTCGTCAGGACACGATGCGCATTGGCTGCACAGTCCATGTCGTCGGGACGCTCCTGAATATCCTCAATCAGACGGAGCAGATGTGCTCTGCTCTGCGTCAGGCGCACCTGAAGCGCTTCGATATCTACGATCTTGCGGGTCAGGGCATCCATCAGCGCAGCATGATCCCAGTGTGTCAGATCAGAGGGCAGCAGGGTGCGGATTTCGTCCAGTGTAAACCCGGCCCGCTGCGCTGTGGTGATAAGACCCAGGATCATCACGGCCTGCTGCGGATAGGTCCGGTATCCGTTGGGACGACGCGCGACCGTCTTCAGGAGTCCGATGCGCTCATAGAAGCGGATGCGCGAGGGTGTCAGTCCACTTTGCTGTGCCAGTTCTCCAATCTTCATGATTTACCCCCGGTCATGAACGCAGCTTGACCTTGAAGTTAGCTTCAAGGTTAGGCTCTGACCAGTATCCCGTTATTGATCAGCCAGGAGGCGTATCATGTCCTTTGTCACCACATCTGACGGTGTAGAGATTTTCTATAAGGACTGGGGATCGAAGGATGCCCAGCCGATTGTTTTCCATCATGGCTGGCCGCTGAGCGCCGATGACTGGGACGCGCAGATGCTGTTCTTCCTGAGCAGGGGATTTCGCGTTATAGCGCATGACCGTCGCGGTCACGGACGGTCGGCACAGGTAAGCGATGGTCATGACATGGACCATTACGCAGCCGACGCCTCGGCTGTTGTGGAACATCTCGATCTGCAAAACGCCATCCATATCGGACATTCAACAGGCGGCGGACAGGTTGTCCGCTATGTCGCGAAATATGGTCAACCTCAGGGGCGTGTTGCCAAAGCTGTGCTCATCAGCGCAGTGCCGCCTCTGATGGTGCAAACGGACCGCAGTCCTGAAGGTGCTCCGATTGAAGTTCTTGACGGACTGCGGGCCAGACTGGCAGCCAATCGGGCACAGTTCTTTCTCGATGTTCCCACAGGACCGTTCTACGGCTTCAACCGCACGGGAGCTGAGGTTTCCGAAGGGGCGATCCGCAACTGGTGGCGTCAAGGCATGATGGGCAGCGCCAAGGCCCATTACGAGGGTATCAGGGCCTTCTCCGAAACGGATCAGACCGAGGATCTGAAGGCCATCACAGTGCCGGTGCTTGTGCTGCAGGGCGATGATGATCAGGTCGTACCTTACAGAAACGCGGCTGTCCTGCAGGACAGACTGCTTCAGGACAGCACGCTGAAAATCTATCCCGGTTATCCGCACGGCATGCACACGACACATGCAGACATCATCAATGCCGATATTCTGGCGTTTGTTACCGATTGAAGGCCACTCCGCACAATCTCATTTTTAAAGATCGGCAGGTGTCAAGTTTGTCTTTTCGCCTGCCTCATCCTGAAGTCAGATATGTAAATATTTACTCTAAATGACCGTTTTCTGATCACAGTACATGCTGCTTGTTGGCGTCCTGCGGCCAATTTTGGAAGTAAGCAAACCTGTGCCTTGCGCCTTTATTATTGCCATTAATAAATCATCACTTTGCCCGAGAATATAAACGCCACAACCGTTATATTCTGGTTATGAGCCCGATCCCAACGCGGAATACTATTTTTAGTATAACGGATAGCGAAGATATAATTCTATAATAAATAACATTTAATCAAGTATAACATATATGAAATATATTTGTCATCAAACTATTACACGACATCACAGATCCGCGAACATAAGGTTCGCCGCGTTATCACCGTCCGAATTTTACATTCCTGATGCCGGAAAAACGCGAAATGAAAAAGAATGGTGTCCTGCTCACCACCTGCCTGAGTTCATTAATCTTTTACAGTGCCAATGCGGCTCCACTGCCTGCAAAACCAGCCGTGCACGGAAGTACTTCCCGGCCCAAGTCATCCGCACAAAAACCTGTCCGCAAAACCAGCGGTACTGACTCTGCAATTTCAAACAAACCAGAATCAATTGTCGTTCTTGGCTCCGGTGCCTCCCGTGAGACACAAACCCTGTCTCATACCGCCCTGCAGGAAGTTGCTCCTGGCACAAGTCCTCTCAAGACGCTTTCCAGACTTCCCGGCGTCATGTTCACGTCATCAGACCCGCTGGGTTCTTATGAATGGTCGCAGCAGATCATCATCCGTGGGTTTGACCAGAGCCGCCTGGGCTTCACGATGGATGGCATTCCGCTCGGAAATCTTGCCTATGGCAATGATAACGGCCTTTCGATCGGGCGCGCCCTGCAGACCGAAAACAACGGACCAGCCACGCTCGCCCAAGGCGCCGGATCGGTCGGCGTCGCTGCATCAAACGATCTTGGTGGCGCACTCGAATTCACGTCCATTGATCCCAGCACGAAATATGGTGTGGACGTTGCGGGAACGGTTGGATCTTACGGAACCTGGCGCACATTCGCCCGCGTCAATTCCGGCACATTACCAGGCGGGGGCCGACTGTACGTTTCGTACAATTATCAGGATGCCAACAAATGGAAGGGTGATGGCATTCAGCAACAGCAGCAGGCCAATGCCAAGTACATTCAACCGTTGGGAGAAAAGGTCAAGCTGACCCTTTTCGGCGACTACAGCCAGCGCGCGGAAAATGATTACCAGGATCTGTCCCTGCAATTGATCAACAGCAAGGGCTATAACGTCGATAACGTCACGAACAATTATGGTCTGGCCAAGCAGATCGCCACGGCTTACCAGACAGGTACGGCCTTCCCACAGGGCATCAGCAATCAGGATCAGTCCTATTACAACTCTGCCGGCCTGCGCCAGGACGCACTGGGCTATGGACGTCTGGATTTTGACATCACCAGCCGCCTCAAGGGCTACGCGACAGTTTACGGACATACCAATACCGGCGAGGGCATTTACGCGACACCTTACGAACCAACACCGGACTCATTGGGCGGTTCGCCTCTTTCAGTGCGTACCACCGAATATGATATCCACCGTGAAGGCTTCATCGGTGGCCTGACATACAAGATTGCCCACCACACGATCGAAGGCGGGTTCTGGTTTGAAAACAATGATTTCGAACAGGCACGCCGTTTCTATCCATTGAGCGCTGACAAATATACCGGCAGTTCTGTCCACTGGTTCCGCAACAATCCCTTTGCAACCCAGTGGCAGAGTGCTTTCAATACCAAAACCTATCAGTTCCACCTGCAGGACACCTGGCAGATCACGCCGGCCTTCAAGCTGAATTATGGCTTCAAATCGCTGGTCGTCGATAATCATGGCCGCCAGCTTGAAGGCAATTATATGGGAACACCTGTAGCCAATACCTATGCTTCGGGCTCCATCACCTCAGCGAACGGGTTCCTTCCGCAGCTCGGTGGCAATTACCGGATTAACCGTCACAACGAAATCTTTGCCGATTTTGCCCGGAACATGGCAGCGTTCGATAATTCCACGACAGGCGCAACCAGCCCGTTTGCCATGACGACCGCAGCGTATGCAGCGGCCAAAAATTCGCTGCATCCGGAAATGTCCTACAGCGAGGAAATCGGCTACCGCTATCACGATCATCGCATCCAGGCGTCCCTGACCGGCTATTACATCGAATTCGAAAACCGGCTGGCATCCATTTCGCCTGTCTCGAGCGGAACGAACGTGCAGGGTTATGCCAGCATCCTGAGCAATGTGGGTGGTGTCACGGCACGCGGCATCGACGCAGCGTTCAATTACCATTTCACCGATAACTGGTCGATTTACGCCTCCTACGCCTACAACCAGTCCACCTATGACGACAACCTAACGACCGGCGGCGTGACATACGCGACCAAGGGCAAGAGCGTTGTCGCCATGCCGCGCAATCTGGCCAACGTGCAGCTCAGCTACGACGACGGCTCGATTTGGGGCAATGTCGGCATGCAGTATCAGGGCCGCAGAACCTACACTTACACGAACGACCAGTGGATCAAACCGAACGATATCTTCAACCTGAATGTCGGCTATCGCTTCCACAGCCATAACTGGGTGCTGCATGGTCTGGATGCCCAGATCAACGTCACCAACCTGTTCGACAAACGCTATGTCGCCACCGTCGGCAGCACGGGCTTTGCCGTCAGCGATCCGACCGGCAGCCTGCAGACGCTTCAGGCCGGAGCACCCCGTATGGTGTTCTTCACCCTGCGCAAGCACTTCTTCTGATCGCCCGCTTTTACGGATGACGCCCTGATGCCACGTTCCCCCAGCCGTCGACAGTTTCTCCGGTTCGGTTCCGCCACTGCGGCGGCAGCCCTCCTGCCCGAGAACCTGAAGCGTGCGCTCGCCATCGCGCCGCACACCGTCACAGGCACGATTCAGGACGTGGAACATGTCGTCATCCTGATGCAGGAAAACCGGTCTTTCGATCACTATTTTGGCTGTCTCCAGGGGGTTCGCGGCTATGGCGATCCCCGTGCCGAACATCTGCCGGATGGCAGCAGTGTCTTTGCCCAGCCGGACGGAAAAGGAGGTACCGTCCTCCCGTTCCTGTTCAACACGGCCCATACATCCAGCGCCTGCCTCGCCAGCCTCGATCACAGCTGGAAAGGGACGCAGACCGCATGGAACGACTGGAATACATGGATCTCCCACAAGGGGCCCATGACCATGGGTCATTTCACACGCGCGGAAATTCCCTACTATTACGCCCTCGCCGACGCCTTTACGATTTGTGACGCCTATCACGCCTCCATTTTCGGCCCCACCAATCCCAACCGTCTTTTCCTGTTTTCCGGAACAAGTGGTCTGGCCGTCGGCAATTCCGGCAAGCAGGCGATCGAGAATGTGGATGACGGGAACTGGTCGGCCGATATGGCCCATGACCATCCCGATTTTACACCCTTCCGCTGGGAGACTTACCCGGAGAAGCTTCAGGACGCGGGCGTTTCCTGGCGGGTTTATCAGGAATATGACAATTTCGGCGACAACCCGCTGGCCTCCTTTGCACAGTTCCGCAACCTCGACCCGACATCCTGGCAGTACCGCGGGGCGCGTCAGATCGTGCCCGGTTCCACCGAAGCCGACATGCACACCACCGAAGGCCGCTATCTTGTGGCCGAATTTGAACGCGACGTCTCGGAAGGCCGCCTGCCACAGGTTTCATGGATCGTACCGCCGACAGCTCTGAGCGAACATCCCAATGCTCCGCCTGGATACGGCGAACATCTCATTTCCCGGCTCATGGACGTCTTTGTCCGTCATCCCGAAGTCTGGTCGCGCACCGTCTTCATTCTCAATTATGACGAGAATGATGGCTTTTTCGATCATATGCCGCCCCCCATCCCTGCCCTGACGCCGGAACAGGGTGGCGGAACGGTTCCGACATCCGGTGAGGCATACCACGAAGTCCCGGTTGGATTAGGGCCGCGCGTGCCTGCACTTATCATATCGCCCTGGACAAAAGGCGGCTGGGTTAATTCGCAGGTTTTCGATCATACGTCCGTTCTGCGCTTTCTCGAAGCCAGATTTGGAGTCAGGTGTCCGAACATCACGCCGTGGCGTCGAAGTGTCTGCGGCGACCTGACTTCGGTTTTCGACTTCGCGCAGACAGATCGGACATGGACTGCGGACCTGCCCCGTACGGACTCCTATCTGCCAGACACGCGCCGGTCCTGTCAGCTTCCCCATCCCGTAGTCCCGACGATACAAAGGCTGCCCCGCCAGGAAGCGGGACAACGTCGCGCACGGGCTTTACCATATCAGCTGCAGGCAGACCTCCTCTCACCACAAACCCTCAGTCTGGAAAATACGGGCGCACAGGGAGCCGTATTTCGCATTCGCACAGATGGGATCACGCGTCATTACACGCTCGACGCCCAGACGAGCCTGTCCATTCCCCTAACACTCTCCGATCATGACGCAGTCACGCTCCACGGCCCTAACGGTTTCTATCGCCGCTGGCAGGGAAAGGAACTTCCGGAAACCACGCTCCGGCACGATCCGCACCTGGATGTCCTGCTTCTGTCGCTTAGCAATACGACGCACGCACCCAGGATTTTTCATATCAGGGAGGAATACAGCGCCTCCGAACGAACAGTCGCCCTGCCTCCTGACAGCACTCTGACCACACAATGGTCCATTGCAGCAGCGGCACACTGGTATGAGCTGACAATTCAGGCAGCCGGGGCCTTTCAGACAACAATAAAACTGGCTGGTCATATCGAAAACGGACAACCGAGCCTGACAGATCCACAAATGTCTATGTCGGCTGGACAGCTTTCCCAGTAAAAACTGGTCAAAACCGGGAGAGGCAGGTGCTAGGCGTTTCGTTCAGTATGCTGAGCCACGGAAGCTGCCTTGGTCTGAGGTTCAGCGACTGAAGGGCTTTCCGGTTACATGCTCCTGTCAGGCTGTTCTGGAAATAGACACTTTCCTCACCCAGGAGATGAAGAGCTTTTCGCTTGTCGAGACAGGGAGGAGCACTGGCACCGATCCAGTCTGCATAAGCTGGCAGCCAGTCAGACATTTTCGTCGGCTGGTTATCTATAACGTTGTAGATACCGGCTGGCGCAGTTAGGGCCGCAACGGTTGCCTGTGCAGCGTCATCCACATGAATAAATGAAAACGTGCTGCTCCCCCTGCCAATCAGCGAGACATCTCCTCGAAGAAGATGGCGACTGAAAGCACCGTCAGGCCAGTACCATGTACCGGGGCCATAGAAGAACCCATAGCGCAACCCGATCCCTTCCATCTCCTGTGTACTTGAAACCCGCTGCTCCAGCAGGGCATACATGCGTGCACTGGCACCGATAGTCCCTGGAGCATTGATCTTCAGCGGCGACGCTTCTGTTGCAAGTCCGTCTCCGCCGTCCAGATAAAATCCGGACAACTGCTGGACGTAACGTTGCACCTGAAATGTCCGGGCTGCCTCGAAAAGATTGCCACCGCCTTCCAGCCGCAGTCGGCAATCAGCAGGCAGGCGCTGCGGCAGATCGAAAGGACTGGACGGCAGGGAAGTCAGCTGGTCGATCACCACGTCCGGACGGATCTGCTTGATGAGTCCAAAAATATTGGCACGATCAAGGGCATTACCTGTCACAGGATGAGCACCAAGCTTTTCTATCGTTTCCAGGCTGTCGGGACGATGTGCCAGCCCCCAGACCTCATGCCCGGCATTGCGCAAACGGCTGATCAGCGGACGACCCAATGCGCCACTGGCCCCGGCTAAAAAGACCTTCATGGTGTCATTATTCCTGGAAGTCAGTTTGCCGGAAAAACGAATGGAGCGGTTTTGTCTTTGACGAAAAACGCAAGGAAACGCGCTGGCTCCGTCTGACTGGCATTGCGGCCAACAAGATGGATGTCGTTTGGACCTTCAAAGAAGCTCTGCCCTTCTTTCAGGGTTACAGGTGTGCCGCCTCTGACCTGCATGGTGATGCTTCCCTTCAGGACATACACAAAGACGGAAGCATTATGCCGGTGGATCGGATCAGAACCTCCGGGCGCATAATCGACCGTCAGCATGGCGCCTTCCTTGCCGGGAATACCCGGCAGGTCATGTGCCAGAAGAGGAGTGACTTTGGTCGCTGCATGCACAGAGCAGGTCCAGAAACCCGCAGTGACAGCGACCAGAGCAATAAATTTACGCATTTGCAATGTTCCTGTTGGGAAAAGAGATGTCATGGTCACGAGGCGCCCGATCGTTTCCGTTGTCTGACTTTGCTGGTTCGACGGGTCTGGACACGTTCATCGAACCACGCCTGCGCGTCTCCAAGAAACGGAGAAGGCGCCTTATCCCGGACGGATCGGGCCAGATCGGCCAGGGAAATCTGCGCCAGTTCCTGACGCATGGCCTGCTCGGCTCGCAGCATGACGCCGTTAATTCCGCAGACACCCTGCGTTGCCCACTTGGGCGGTTGCTCATCGAAGAGAGCGCAGCGACCACGGATTTCCTGGCAGTTGAACAGGGTTTTCCGGCCCTCAACGGCATCCACTACCGCCAGCATGCTGATCCCGTCAGCAGGACCGGCCAGTTTGTAGCCCCCTCTTAAGCCCTCTGCCGCGATGAGCAGGCCCGCCTTTTCCAGTTTTGGGAGCAGCTTGGCGATATAAGCTGCTGGAATTTCCTGTAGTTCTGCGAGGTCGAGACTGCTGACAGGTTCGGGATTATCAACCAGCCAGAGCAGGCTGTGCAGGATGTATTCGGTGCTTGCGCCATAAAGTGCCATACGCGGACTTTATAAGTCCGCGTTCTGATTCGCAAGGCGCTGTAATGGTCATTCTAACCCGGTAGCTCCCTTCGAACTCGGAGATCTTCACGGATAACGGCTAGTGCTTTGAGAGCAGTGACCCGATGAGCGCATAGACGGCTTTCACCCGGGCTTCATTCGGATAATTTTTGTTAGCCAGGACAACTATGCCGATATTTTCACCGGGCAGGATCGCAATATAGCCACCAAAACCGTTCGTTGACCCGGTCTTGTTCAGGAGAACGTTTTTCTGAGGAGAAAGCGGTGGATTCAGTTTCTGTTCTGGCTGTGGTTTCATGATGAAGTCATAGCTATTCCCCAGTGTCATCTTCTGCAGATCAGTGGGCCAGGCGTATTGCTCCCAGATCATATCCTGCGTGAAAAATGCTGTTCTGTACTGCCCTTCATGGGTTCGTCTGATGGCCTTACGCACGTCTTCCGAAGCAGCCCCCTGCCCCATCTCCACATCGAGCACCTTCAGCATGTCCCGGGCGCTCGATTTTATACCGTAGGCTTCATCAGCCAGAACGCCAGTGTTCATTCGGATTGGGGCATTGGTCTTGCGGGCATATCCCCATGCGTATCGGGCCATTTCGCTCTCTGGCACGTCGATCCAGGTATGCTGCAATCCGAATGCTGGAAAAAGCACGTCCTGCACGGCGTGTTTATAGTCGGAGCCCATGGCCCTGCCCGCGATGTAACCGAGCAGTCCGATGCTGATGTTGGAATAGCTTCTTGTTCCTGGCTTCGGCGGATGCCAGTTCTTCAGCCAGATAACCAGTCCATTAATGTCGGCTATGCTGTCTGGCACCTGCAGGGGCAGTCCTCCCGAATGGTGCGTTGCCAGATCCATGAGGGTCAGTTGATCGCCTATCGAGCAGGCATCTGAACAGAGATGATGTGCTACCGTGTCATTCAGTCTGAGTTCACCGCGTTCCTCAGCCAGTGCTGCAAGCGTTACATTGAAAATTTTGCTCATTGAACCGAGCTCAAACAATGTGTCAGGCGTAGCAGGCCGGTGATCGGCCCGTGATGCTAATCCCGCGGTATAAAATTCATGTCTGCCGTTTCGGGTAACGCCGATAACAAGACCGGGTATGTCGTATTCCTTGATCAAGGGCTGGAATGCAGCCCGCGCCTGCTCAGCAAAACTGCCAGCTTTTGCAGACGATATACCTGAAGCAATCACAGCCACAGAGAGCGCCATCAGGTACGACCGCTTATTCATCCATATGCTCCATATCTGGAATTCTCTAAGGCGCTCGTGAAAATACAGAGCATTCTGGGGCAAACTTGTGGCTTTTATGCAATCAGAGGATCCGCTTTCGCGTTCATGTCAGAGATCTAAGAGGTTATGATGCTTTCCCAAAAGCCGACATTAGGTAAGCGAACCGCGATAGACCGAGACTGAGGTCCGTATGACCGCAGATCTTGCCACGAGAGCGTTACAACGCGCTATTGCCTTGCGTCCGCTACCACTAGGCTGCATCCATCATGCGGATCGTGGCAGTCAGTATTGTTTTCAGAGGCGTACCGGAAGCTCCTTTCTGCTCATACTTTCTCATGTCTATGAGCAGAAAAGGAAACTGCTGGAATAATGTAGTGACGGAGGGTTTCTTCAAGACCTTTGATCAATGGAGTTCAAATCAAAATATAGCCGTCAGTGACAAGACCCTCAATGCCACCGGAACCTTCTATACGTCTGATCTGGAACGCATTGCCATAAAAATGTTGGCATACAGCATGCGCATAACAATGTTTGATGATTATGGCGGTATGAATAACTATAACTTCGAGCAGGATGATCTTTCCGGTTACCAACTCTATCTCGCCGTCCCGGCTGCGACCGATTTTCCTGAATGGGCTGAAATCTGCGAAGGTAAGAGGGCTATCGAGATGTACGCGAACAATTACAATCTCGACACGGCTCAGTCGAAGAGCCTTCAGATCACCATTCACTCCGTCAGCTAAAGAAAGTCTGAGAATGCCCAATCCGTGGGAGGGAACTGCCGGCTTCCTGTTTTTTGCGACAGACCGGTTCGTCGCCGTGGCCGCGTTGATGAGGTGTGGCTGGGGCTTTATTTCGCCAACCGGTTGGTGCGCGCATACGGCGACACCAGCGTCCAGAGAGTGGCTGATCGAGAATATTGATCATGCCATGAGGACAAGCGAAAATCTGCAAGGTACAGAAATCCAACGTGACCGTGAGAAACGTGAGGCGCTGAGCGCACTTGGTCTCGAACGAAATAACGCCCTATAGGCCGAGATCCGCAAGGCTTATAAATATCACACCCCGGCCAACGCGCGCGCGTCAACCTGGATGGTCGCTGTCGGCCTTGAAAAGAACAGAAGCAGAATACATGTTAGAGCGATTATAAAAAGGCGAAATGGCACCTGGGAATCATGGGAAAGTCCCCACACGTCCAAACGCATCTTCCTGCCTCTCGACGCGACCGCAGAAGACATCACAGACGCGACGCTGAAGATGCTGACCCTGAGCACGCTGCGGGGTCAGACAATGCAGGAAGCCGCCGCAAACCCTGAAACGTGAGGGAGCCCTTATTTTCCACATATGTTTTGAAGCGTTATGTCGCCTTCCGGAAAGACAGCCTGACCTAAAAGCTATGTGTAAGGACATCGGTGACGTCCGCTGTCCTGCTATTATTGTCAGATAGACGACCTTCCGCTTCCCCCCTGATCTGCCTGTACGCTCAGTGACGCAGGAGCAGACAGGCGGCGGCAGCCCTCATCCCGGACATAGGAATGCCTTAGCCATGTTACTAAAAATGGACACTTCCGAAACGAAACGGCTGCCAAGACAAATGCCGGGACCTCATTGAGATATGCAGGATCAGTTTCCTTGAGGCGTATAGTTCTGCCACAGCCATAACAGGGCTTCGGGCAATGTCTGCTCAATCGTAGGGCCGTCCACATGACCAGCATTACGCGACAGAACGAACTGGTAATCATACCCTTTTGCAGACAGCACACGGGCCATGTTTTCGCTGGCCAGTACCCAGTCATGCATGCCATCGGGCATGGCCGGAGCAGGATAGAACAGATCCCTGTCTCCTGCCTCGAACCAGAAGCGGATCGGCTTGCGCGGGGCATTGGGGATAAGGGCTGCACCAGGCTGACTGCCTGTTGCCGTCGGGTTGCCTGCCCATGGTGAATGATACTGCCATGCCCCACCCGGCATTGCATCAGCATGCGGCCATTGCTGGTTCGTCAGCGTAGGAGAATAGGCCAGTACACGATGGTACAGTTCCGGATGGAACCATGCCATACCGAATGCCGCGCCGCCGCTTGAACTGATGCCCATCGTGGCGCGACCATCAGGGTCATGGGTCAGGGCAACGCCGGCATGCTGCTGTACCAGCGGCAGGACCTCATGCTCAACCCATTCAGCATAAGTGCCTGACACCGTGTCATATTCCCGTCCACGCTCGCTACCCTGTGCATCCTGTCCGCCGGACCCGATACCAATCGCGATCAGGGGGGGGGGGAGCCGATGGCTGGCGATCAGCACATCCAGGACTGCGAACAGGTCACGACCGGGATAAATACCATCTGCGCCGCCATCACCGAATACAAGAAACGGTGCTCTGGTCCCTGGTTTGTACTGAACAGGCACATACACATCCACCTGTCGTATCCATGGACCCGAATGGCTTTCTGTCAGCCGCAGGTTGGATGGATCGCCGGGAGCGGAACGGGACGTGTAGATCGCGCCATTAGGACAGTTGTCGGGGTCGTCACGGACAATGCCAGGATTAAACAGGACGCTGTGTCCGGACTCCATGGTGAAGGATACAATCCGTCCGGAAGGTACATTTGCCGTCATGGCAAACTCGGGTGCAAACGGATGGGTTGGTCCCAACACGAAATTGCCATTGGCTGTGTCTGACGGCACGGCCCTGTCGGGCAAATCGTGTGCGGGTGGATAGTGTGGGTTATGCGGATCACGCCGGGGCGACATATTGTCAGTCGTCAGTGCCGAAAGATCAATGAAGAATGGTGCCAGGGGATATGTTGTATTGGCGGTCGGCGGTGGCGGAATGTGCAGGGACTGGCAATCGGCATGAGCGGGGAAAACAGGCATCGCAAGACAAACTGTCCAGACTGCCACAAAGAAGGAAACCGGTATTCTGAAGTCCGATGCCAAGAGTTTGTATCCCGTCCTGCATTAAAAACTGCGTCTTTAGGCAAGCACGATACCCGTTCCATATCCACCCTTCACAAAACACTGTTAGGCTCAGGACTCATAGCCAGAAGATGACGGTTGCGGCGAGGCAGATGGCTGAGAAGAAGACGGTGGGGCATCTGTCATAGCGGGTTGCGACCCGCCGCCAGTCCTGGAGGCGGCCGAACATGATTTTGATGCGGTTGCGTCTTTTATATTTCCGCTTGTCGTATTTGATTGGTTTTCCGCAGGATCTCCGTCCCGAAATGCAGGGCCTGATCCCTTTTTTCTTCAGGGCATCCCTGAACCAGTCAGCATCATACCCCCGGTCCGCCAGCAACCACTGTGCCATGGAAAGGCTGTCCAGCAGAGCAGCGGCACCGGTGTAATCACTGACCTGTCCCGCCGTCATGAAGAAGCTCAGCGGTCGTCCGCTCTGATCCGTGATCGCATGCAGCTTCGTGTTCATGCCACCTTTTGTCCGTCCGATCAGTCGCCCTGGATCCCCTTTTTGAGCCGCAGGCTCGAAGCCGTGCGATGTGCTTTGAGATAGGTCGCATCGATCATGATGGTCTGAGGCTCGGCCTTCGTGGCAGACAGGCCATCCATCATCCGCATGAAAATGCCCATGTCGCCCCAACGCTTCCAACGGTTGTAGAGCGTCTTGTGTGGACCGTATTCCCGGGGGCATCACGCCAGCGCATCCCATTGCGGTTCACAAAAATGATGCCGCTCAGCACACGGCGGTCATCGACGCGAGGTTTGCCGTGGCTCTTGGGAAAGAACGGCTGCAGACGCTCCATTTGCTCGTCCGTCAGCCAAAACAGATCGCTCATCTTCAGTCTACTTGCAGAGCCTGCATCAGATTTCCATAATCAAATCAATGGGTCCTGAGCCTAGCACAGAACCCGGGTTTTGCCGGTTCGGTCTTGCGGCAAGTTTGTCGGGATACGGGCGGTCGGCCGTTCCAATAGGTAGACAGGATGTGTCTTACGATGCCGAAGACCGCGAGCCCGTGATGAGAATATCGACGAGGCGTTTCGCACTGCCTTCCCAGCCGGGACCGGCCGAGAAATTTGAAACGCCCGCCAGAGCGCGGAGCAGATCCAGAGGATCGATGTCGGCGCGGAACTCACCGGCGGCGATGGCGGCGGAAACAAGGCTGTTGACCGCGGCTTTGAGAACGTCCCCGGAATGCGCATAGAGCGCCCCTGTTCCCCCAACCAACCCGTTGAGTGCTGGGGCGATGACCTGCTTGGCGGCGATGTAATCCACGAACAGTCGCATCCATGCGCGCAGTGCCTCCACGGGTGGATGCTGCGCGGCCAGCACGGGAGCCGCTTCAGCAAGGCGATCCAGTTCAGCGCGATAGACCGCTTCGATAAGAGCGTCGCGATTGGGAAAGTGCCGGTAGAGCGTGCCGATGCCCACGCCCGCGCGCCGTGCGACTTCATCCAGAGGAATGTCCACCTCACCCACCGTAAACGCGGCTTTGGCCACGTCTAGGAGCTGTTGCCGGTTGCGCTGTCCGTCGCTGCGCGGTCGGCGACGGGGTTTTTTCACGTCGGTCACCTGTCCTCCTCTTGTTAAACGGAGTTATGCTCCGTATATCCAAAGCGGAGCGATGCTCCACATAAGATATTCCATGCTGCTTCGGCAAGGAATGGATGCACCATTTCAGGGAGTTCCACCCATGACTCAGATTTTTGGCGCAACCTCAACAACTGATGATGTTCTCTCCGGCGTGTCCCTGAAGGGCAAGCGCGTTCTCGTGACCGGCGTTTCCGCCGGATTGGGTGTCGAAACAGCCCGGGCACTGGTGGCTCATGGCGCGCATGTCGTGGGCGCGGTGCGCGATCTTGCAAAAGCGGAGCACGCAACCAATCAGGTCCGCGAGGCTGCGTCGCAGGGAGGCGGTGCGTTCGAACTTACCGCGCTGGACCTTGCGGATCTGGCGAGCGTGCGCGCCTGCGCCGATCGTCTGAACGCGCAAGGCGCCCCCTTCGACCTGGTGATTGCCAATGCGGGCGTCATGGCCACGCCGTTCGGACATACGAAAGACGGGTTCGAGACGCAGTTCGGCACCAACCATCTGGGACATTTCGTCCTGATCAACCGGATCGCCGGACTGCTGCGCGATGGTGCACGGGTGGTTACTGTGTCCTCGGCAGGACATCGCTTCGCTGACGTTGATCTGGACGACCCGAATTTCGACCATACGCCTTACGTGCCATTCGTGGCCTATGGACGCTCCAAGACTGCCAATATTCTCTTTGCCGTCGCCTTTGATGCCCGGCATCGCTTACGGGGCGTGCGGGCAACGGCAGTTCACCCCGGTGCAATCATGACGGAACTGGTGCGGCACATGGCGCCTGGCGAGATTGACGCCATGGCAAGCCAGATCAACGAACAGGCCATCGCCGAGGGTCATGAGCCGCTCCAGTTCAAGAGCATCCCGCAGGGTGCTGCAACCTCGGTGTGGGCCGGCGTCGTGGCTGATGCCGATGCAGTGGGTGCGCATTACTGCGAGGATTGTCACGTCAGCGATGTGATCCCGGACGACCAGCCGATCAGTCTGGTCAATCCAGGGGTCCGCGCCTACGCTCTCGATCCGGCACACGCCGAGGCCCTGTGGACAAAGAGCGAGGAAATGGTCGGGGAACGCTTCGCCTGACACGTTCGCAGGAACAACATTTCGGGTCAGCACAGGCTCACAGCTGTGCCCGGGACGCCGACGGCCACCGTAAGCCGTCGGCTCCCTCTCTCCATGAGGATGTCCATACTCGTGCGCATTATCGTATTCGGCCTGCTCCTGTCGATCGTGATCCTGAATTGGTTATGGCCCTTCCCTCTTCCAGTTGCCGTGAAACTTCTGGTGGCCGTCTTCGTCATCGTGGCGTCGCAATTCCAGTTCTGGAGCAGGCTCTCTTCCGGTTCGATATTCGCACCGGAGTTCCCGAAACCGCTTATCATCCTGTTTAACTGGGCGGTCGGAACAATCCTGTTTCTCACGCTGTTTCAACTCGCACTCGATCTCGGCGCGCTAACGGTTGCGCTGGTCAGGTGGCAGCCGGTTCATATCGGCACCGAAGCCCGCGTCGCGGTAGGTGGACTGGCCGGGCTGCTCGCGGCCATCGGTGTCATCAATGCGCTGCGAGTACCACAGGTCAGGGATGTGACTGTAACCATACGCGGATTGTCCCCGTTGTTCGACGGATACCGACTGCTCCAGTTGAGTGATCTGCATATTACGCGGCTCTTCTCCGCGGGATGGGCTGCCCGTGTCGTAGCGCGCGCCAATGCGGCCGATGCCGATCTGATCGTCGTGACGGGGGATTTCATCGACGGGTCGGTGGACATGCGCCGTGCCGATGTCGCACCGCTCGCGGAGCTGCGCGCGCCCGATGGCGTACTGGCCGCTCCGGGCAATCATGAATATTTCTTCGATTATGCGGCCTGGATGCGCCATCTGTCGGCACTGGGCTTCGATATGCTGGAAAACCAGCACAGGGTGATTACGCGCGACACGGCCCATCTGGTGATCGCCGGCGTGACGGATCGCTCGGCACGCGGGCACGGTCAGATGGGACCGGATCTTGACGCCGCACTGGCGGGCTGTCCTGCTCATGCACCGATTGTGCTGCTCGATCATCAGCCTGGCGACGCCCGGGCCGCGGCGGCTCGGGGTGTGGCGCTTCAGCTCTCGGGCCATACGCATGGGGGGATGATCCGCGGCCTCGACCGGCTCGTAGCACGGGGCAATAACGGCTTTGTCTCCGGACGCTACCAGGTGGGCGGCATGACGCTCTACGTCAGCAACGGAACCGGTCTATGGCCCGGCTTTGCGCTCCGTCTGGGCGTGCCGCCCGAGATCACGCGGTTTCATCTGCAGGCAGGATAAGGTCCAAGGCTGGCTAACAATTTCTTTCGGGTGCTGGGTCATTTAGGTCACCGCGAGTGTCCCGCTATACATTTGAAGAACGGCAGGAAACGTCCTGTGGGCACTCTAAATCGGAGACCTGCTTACCCAAAAAACGGCCGTAGCTCTAGATCATGCTTCGCAGCACACTATCACGGCGGATGAGACCATGAAACAGCGCGGCCCCAATATGGGCCAGAACCAGTCCGAAGAGCGCAAACGCCAGAACTGAGTGAGCAGAACGAAGCCAGGACCAAAGCACGGGATTATGGGGTAGGATTGATGGAAGAAGAACGGACTGACCCCATAGCGGAATGGGAAATCCGCCTGCTGAAAGCATTCCCCATCCTACAAGCGGCAGTGCAATCATGAGCCCATAAAGCAGGAGATGTGAAGCCGTAGCGGCCCATCTTAAAAGACGCGGCATATCATCCGGGAGGGGCTGTACAGAGGATCGCAGGCGATTTCCCAGACGCAGGATTGCCAGCACAAGGATCGCGATGCCCAGAGGGCGATGCAGTGTTACCAGCCGGTGATAATTTGGTCCGACTGAAGACGCCATGAACAGACCGATAAACAGCATCGCCAAAATCATGATGGCCATCAGCCAGTGCAAGACGCGCGACAGAAGCGGGAAGGATGCCATGCAGCTCATGATTTTCTGCCTTCAGATGTCTGGATCAGGCTGGGCGTCACAGCGCTTGGGCTACGTTTTTCGCCAGAGCGGAGTGAAAATGAGCGCATATAAACGGCTGAGCGGACCTGAAGGATCGGATCATCCGACGGCTGAATGCCTGGCGGTAAAATGAGAGGATCAAAGGTTATGCCCGTACAGGGACCGCCCTCCTCGCTTTCGATGGAGTTCAGGGTCAGGGTTCCGGCATCAACAGTCTGGTCGTCCTGTGCCCAGATCTGGCTGGGATCGTTGATGACATCATGTGCACCCGCCACGGTTATCACCAGATGCCACTGCAGAGGATGGTCGTGAATGTCACCAATCAGCTTGCGGAACAGATAGTCACGATCACCCGTTTTTCCGTCACCGGGCTCAACGGACTGCATCGGGATCATGGCCCAACGCACCGCTGTTCTTGTACCGTCTGCAGCGACCAGCACAAAGCTATCAAGACTGTGAAACGTATCGTCTGCAAAGCCTGATGAAACAAAGCGATGGGTATTCTCGTCAGCCGCAGATTTGAGCCAGGGATGCGTCATGCCGAACGCTTTCATGCGGGCCGGATCAGGCTTTCCGGTGGCAGGATCGATCTGCTGCGAGGCAAAGAAATCCGAGACGTCACGCGCATCACGCAGTGGCAGAACTGGCGGATCATTCATACCCGTTCGCCATTCCGGTGCATCAGGGGGCATCAGCCGCAGCGCCATGCTTCGCACAGTGACGGCGCTATCCGGCGCATAAGGCTGCCCCACGGCAAGAGCAAACCGCCCAATAACCGGCACATGCTGCTCATGGAAAACGGCCGCGCGTGACAGATGCGAAGCGTCCCCACTTGCATCAAACCAACCGCTGACACAGACGCCCTTGGCGTAAGCCCTTCGGAAGCCATGCCCGTAGCTTCCGGCATCATGCAGTTCTCCCATCAATCGGTCCTGTGTTACACGACCGGGAGAAAAACAGCCGCCAGCCCACAGGAAGGCCAACGCCAGTGCTGCAGGTCCAGCGACAACACTGAGCCAGCGGAGGACCAGCATGGGTGGGCGTGCAGGTTTTTGAGCCATAGTTTTCGATCCGATGCGGTTATTTCCCGCAAAGACGTCAGGCACACTGGCTTTATTCCCGACAAAACACGCTATCGAAAAATATTTTCGGTATTTCCCTGTTTGATAGGGAATAAAACGATCTCCCAGACCGTCCTTGTCTGTGAACGTGATCCTGTGAAAGGCGAAGACGGAGTTGAGTGATGAGGCGCATCTCAGGTTACAGGCCGCCATTCCGGCGTTGAGACGATATGCACGGGTCCTGACCCGTGATCCGTCTCAGGCAGACGATCTTGTACAAGACTGTCTGGAGCGTGCCCTTACGCGACTACACCAGGTTCGCGGCCAGTCTGACCTGCGTCCGTGGCTGTTCACGATCGCGCATCGCCTGAATGTCAATCACTGGCGCCGTTTCCGGCGCTTCATGTCATGGGCGGAAACGACAATGCCTGAGCCATTGCAGGAGCCCGGGCAGATCCCTCATCTGGAGTGGCGGGAAGTCGTGCAGGCATTTGGACATCTGTCGGATGATCATCGACAGATTATGCTGCTGGTCGGTGTTGAAGGACTGCAATACGGAGTGGTTGCGGAAATTCTGGACCTGCCGATCGGGACCGTCATGTCCCGCCTTTCCCGGGCACGTGCTGCCCTGCACAGTCTTGTTGAACATGAGGAACGTCCGACGCTCCGGAGAGTCAAATGACACAGCCTGATTGCCCCGTAACCGAAGAGGATCTGCAGGCTTGGATTGACGGCTTTCTGCCTCCCGAGCGGCTGCGAACCGTCGAGACATGGCTCGAAAGTCATCCTGAGATATTGCAACGTGTCATGGCATGGAGGCACGAGCGTGACGCACTCCGTGCCGGGCTGGATCCGGAACTCGAGCAGCCTGTGCCAGCGCGCTTCACCATTTCAAACCTGCGGCAACGGAGCGCCATACCTTCCAACATACCGCGAATGGCGGCCTCCATCGTCCTTGCGCTGTCGATAGGGTTTGGCAGCGGATGGTTCCTCCGTGATCGCCGCGTGCCTGTCGGGTTGGCCGCCGTTGAGCAGGAAGCGACAATCGTACGTGAGGCCAGTAAGGGCAGCACGATTACGCAAAGCAACATTGCACAGCTCGCAGCATGGGGCGGAAAAATGCTGGGGCGCCCGGTACAGCCACCGGATCTGTCCGCGGCGGGCTATCACCTTGTGGGAGGACAACTGGTCACGACGGATCATGGGCCGGCCTGTGTCTTCTTCTATAGGGATACCAGCGGTGCCCGGATCTCCCTGTTTGTACGTCCCATGTATAACGTGGACGTTAATGCCCCCATGCGTCCGATGCGTCATCTGCCGGGCTATCTCTGGGCTCAGAACGGACTGGGAGTTAGTATGGTGGCAGATACATCCACGAGCAGCCTGCACACTCTGGCGGACCATGCCCGCGATCTGATGGCAAAAGCCAGCTAAGGAGCTACGCGTTCTCAGGCTTTCAACGATTATAGAGCGTCTTGCCTGCCCCTCTCGAGGATCATCCTACCTGTATAAGCCGCTTTGATTTATAAAAACGATAGCCGTTCAGGACACGGCGATTATTAACACGTGGCTTGCCACGGCTCTTCGGGAAAAGGACGCAAAGGATCCATCTGTTCGTCCATCAGACAGTATAGTTCGTTTATCTCCCCTTTCCTCGCAGAGCCTGAATCAGGGTTTCCAACTTGATCACAAGGCCCAGAACAGGATCAGGCCAGCTTTCTATTGCCAGCATATTTCAGGCGACCATATCGAAAGGCGCATCCGCGCATGCGTTCGCCTCATCGATCGTCAGGAGGAGCCTGACTCGCTCTGCGACAGGGCGCTTTGAGAGTGGTGGTGAGCGATGAAGGATTTTCTCGGCATCATCCCACCCGGGAAAATGCTTTCCCTTCAGGAAAACAACAGCACCTGTCGGAGCCTCCTGCACGGTACGCCCCTCATCCCCTGTCCACTGAACGCCCGGCCCCACATAGGTTCGAAGCAGACGCAGATCGACACAGTCCACGTGGAATTTCCGGCAGCTGTCTGTGGTGATTTTTTCCAGCCGGACGCGCAGATTCTGGTGTCCTGAAACATGCCTGTAGAGTTCAGCAAGCTCCATCATGTCGGCCATCAATAGGCGCGGCCCTTCTTTGAGGTACGCTTCCGCCGCCTGTTTCAGGACCGGAGACATGTCCATCCGGTGCATTTTAAGACTGCGATTGGGAGACAGGATGCCTCTGAATGGCAACAGGTGCTCCAGGTGACAGCGTGTCGGGCAGGCAGACGTGAAAGAATGAAAGCGCATCAACTCTGCTCTTTCCCTAGGATCTTTTTCTTATGTCAGCCTATCGGTCGCTCTTTACCGCCCTCCCCGCTTCGTGCGCCAGATGCGCATGGAGCGCGTCAATAAAGACCCGAACCTTTGATGAAAGGCTGCGATGCGCCGCATAGACCGCATGCGCCTCGACGGTTTCCGTTTCAAAATCCGGCAAAAGACGCACAAGTAAGCCTGCTTCTATGGCATTTCGGGCCAGGAAGTCTGGAAGGCGCCCTACTCCCACGTCGCTCTCCAACAGGATCTTCAGAACTGCCGGTTCTGGCACGACAGACCCAACGGGCACGGGTATCGTTTCAATCTCGTCCCGTACATTGGTAAAGCGCCAGGTCTCGGGATGGTCTGTCCAACCCAGAAGAGTATGGGAACTCAGATCGGACGGGGTCTCAGGGATGCCATGCTGCCTGAGATAGGCCGGACTGGCACACGGCCATAACGCAATTATGCCAAGACGGCGGGCAATCAGATCAGAATCTTCAAGAGCACCGATCCGAATTGCCACGTCGACGTCTTCGCGGGCCACATCCACGATGCGGTTCTCCGTCTGCAGATGCACCCGGATTTCCGGAAACTGCCTGAGAAAATCTGGAATCATTGGTGCGACGAGACCAAGCGCAAAGGTCATCGCAGCGTTGATCCGCAACATCCCACATGGCTGACCGCTTACGCCATCAAGAGCAGCTCTGGCGTCTTCAAAATCGTCAATGATGCGGCGGGCATGCGGAAGAAGCATTAACCCCGCTTCCGTCAGACGCAGTGCCCTGGTGCTGCGTTCGAAGAGCTTTGCGCCGATCTCGTCCTCCAGTCGGCACAAGGCGCGACTGAGCGTCGATTTCGGGACAGCCATCATGCGTGAAGCACCGCTCAGACTTTCCGTTTCTGCGACACGTATGAAACAGCGAAGATCCTGCAAATCCATGGTCAGCGTTCCGTATCTGGAACACACTGTCTACACCATCGGATCTGGTTCCGGGACAGGGAACGTCCTAGCGTTTCCTTCCGACTGGAGACTACCAATGTCAGACCCCATCATTCTTGTCACAGGCGCAACCGGCCATCAGGGCGGTGCCACCATTGCTGAATTACTGCGTCGTGCGAGGCCATGGCGTCTTCGGGCGCTGGTCCGCACGCCCACCTCGTCTCGCGCGCTTGCCCTGGCGCAACAGGGAGTTCAGGTGGTGCAGGGCGATCTGGACAATGAAGCCTCGCTCCGTGCGGCTCTGAAGGACGTGTATGGCGTACTGTCTGTGCAATCTCCCATGAAGATCGGACCGGCCGGCGAAGAACGTCAGGGCAAACTGCTGGCAACGCTGTCGGCCGAACTGGGTGTGCAGCATTTCATCCAGTGCTCGGCAGGGGGCGTGGACCGTCACAGCGGAGTTCCACATTTTGAGAGCAAACTGGCGATTGAACAGCATATTACAGTGCTTGGTCTGCGTGCGACAATCCTGCGTCCTGCCGCCTTTATGGAAAACTTCAGCACCTTTGTCTTTCGCACGACAATGCTTTCGATGATGAAAACCTATCTGGCGGCTGACCAGTCCATGCAGGTTGTCTCTGTCAGGGATGTCGGATGGTTCGCCGCCGAAGCTTTCAAAAAACCCGCAGACTATCTCGACCGGGCCATCGAACTGGCAGGAGACGCCGTCACTGTCCGGGACGCCGCGCTGACCCTTCGCCATTCAGGCAAAACACCTGTGATCTTCTTCACGCTTCCCCCTGCCCTTCGCACCCGACTGCCCGAGGATTTCCGGCTGATGTTCGAATGGATCGCCCGCGACGGCTTCCATGCCGATATTCCCACCCTGAAACATATTCATCCCACGCTGCTGAGCCTCTCCGACTGGGCAAAGCAGTCGTGACAGAAGGAACCAGTGTGCGATCAGGCCATTTCCTCTGAAGAACAGCATCAACTGGCAATAATTGCCTGTTCAGACTTCACGGAGTGAACTTAAGAACAATGACTTTACCTGAAAATCAAAAGCCGAACGCGCCACTGGTTCTGACTCTGGAAATGGAGAAATCGGCACAGGACTGGGCGCAAAGCATGCGCGAGCGCCATTTTCCAAAGGAGCGCAATATTGTCCCCGCGCATGTCACGCTTTTTCATGCGCTTCCTTCCGATACAGCCGATATTATCTGTGCATATTTCACCCGGCCCCGGCCAACACCATCGATTAGAATTGACGCACCTTTCCTGCTGGGGCGAGGTGTCGCCTATCGCATTGCTTCTCCAGAAATGCAGCAGATCCGCGCAGAACTCGCGGCGCTGATCCCAGCGGAGCGCCGCACTCCTCAGGATCGTAAGTCATGGCATCCTCACCTGACCATTCAGAACAAGGTCTCTCCCCAGCAGGCTCGTGAATTACTGAAAGATCTTTCCAGGGAATACAAAGCCTGCCAGACATATGCAGTAGCTTTGCGGTTATGGCGCTATCTCGATGGGCCTTGGGAACTGTTGTCCCGATTACCCTTTACTATTACGAAATAGTATTCAACAATTAACTTACATTCATGGAGCGCGACGATAGATGTCCAGAAGGGTCTCTTATTCCTCGACCTGGACAGGATTCACTTTCCGCAGCTTCAGGATCTGTTTGACCGTTTTTACGTCGAAGCTGGCCGATTTGGCCTCGCTGAAAATGTCCTTGATGTCCCCGGCAAGAGTCTTTTATTTCTCCTGCAGCCCCTCCACCCGTTCGATCATGAACCGCAGCAGGCTACCGGACGAGTGAACCTTGCCCTTTCGCGCCTTGACCGAGATCACACAGACCGCGGCGGCGGCCTCGTTGCCGTCTCATGACACCGCAGGTCTGACGCCAGGCATGCGATAAAAATGCCGGGAGACCCGGTAAGCAGTGCAACGTTCAAGCAGATGCATTGTATCGCAACCCATTACGATAGAAGAGCCATTACGAAAATCAGACACGGCATCAAGGCTGTCGTGCTATTGCAATGGCGCGACGCAATGAAGCAGTCGTACGGTCTGCATTGAACAGATCGCCGATATGATCCTGGGCCCGTTTTCCCAGCCTCTGGCATGTATCAGGATCAGCATAAAGGGCACTGATACGTTCAATCTGGCTGGCTTCATCATCTACAACGAGCGCAGCAAGAGAAGAGGGCAAATTCAGCCCTTCGGCCGCGATTGAAGTCATGACGCAGGGTATGCCAGCCAGAAGACTTTCCAACACCTTCCCCTTGATTCCTGCCCCAAATCTCAATGGCGCCACCGTCAAGCGAACATGATCAAATACGTCTCTATCAAGATCTGTAACGTGACCCAAAACACGAACACCTTCAGGCCACGACAGATGACATGGCAGATGCGGGCCTACCAGCCAGAGTTCGCGTTCAGGGTCTGTGGCGCGCAGCTCCGGTAGGACGTCACGGGCGAACCAGATGGCGGCATCAAGGTTCGGCGCATGACAATAATTCCCGATGAAGGCGATATGCCGCCTTACCGCAAAATCCGCTTTCTGCTCCCGTTTATGCACCGCCCATGGAACACAGACAACACGCGCTTGCGGAACGGCATGGCGGAGCCACTCGGCCTCTACAGGTGAATGTGTCAAGACGGCATCGGCCTGCCAGGCGGTCGTGCATTCCTCAAGGCGGGTTCTTCTGCTGAGCGCGTGGAGTTCGGGGCGTTTTTCGGTCTCGGCCTGTCCCGCGATGCGGCGGTGGTGCAGATCGGCGACGCTGTAGAGCACCGTGGCACCTGGCTGGTGATGACGGGCGAGGCTCAGATATCGAGAGGCCGTGCCGATCCGGTGCAGATAGATCAGATCGAACGCGCCGGACTGGCGCCGCAAGATTTCTTCTACCGAGGCGTAATGCGGGGCGCGCCAGATTGTGAAGCCTTCCGCTTCCAGCGCGTGCTGCACACCGGCTGGCGGAGAGAGGTCATCGGCAGCGACAAGGCTGACATCGTAGCCGAGCGCCTGAAGTGCGCGGGCGTGGGACAGCAGGGCCTGTGAGCCCGCGTCCTGCCCGGCCACCGGCAGGTGTTCGTCAATGATCAGCGCGCGCGGGGCCCGGGGTTTTATGTCGATTTCGGGCCCGTGCCGACGGGCCAGTCTGCGGTAATGGTCATGTTGTTCCTGACCGCCCTGCGCACGGGCGTGATCGGTCAGCAGGTCGTCGGCGACCTGTGCGAGAAAGGCCAGGATGTTCTCGCGCTCGGCATTCGTCTGGGCACCGCCTGCGACCTGTCGCAGGAGTTCGCGCAGGTCGTCGTCGAATGTGCCAGTGGCTTCAAGGACGACAGGGGAGCCGATCAGTTCCGTTCCGTCGGCTTCGCGGCAGACCTGAATGATGTGCCGTTCATGGGCACTCAAGGGTGCGGGGATCAGAAGATCGAAGCCGAAGCGGCCGTCCCCAAATCCCGCCTGTTTCAGGTCAGGACGGTGCTGGTTGGCGATGACCCGCGCAATCAGCCTGCCGTTATCGAGAACCTGCAGGGCGGCGGGGTCTCCGCTCTCCCCCGCCTGCGCCCAGCCCGCGATCCGTCGGCGCGTTGCAATGTCCAGATAGCCGGGCAGCACGGTGGGGCGCGCTGGGATGACATACGGCTCGGCCATCAGCTCTTCAGGCCGCCAGACGGACGGGGGGCGCACCCAGGACCGGCTCGACGACGAGGGCGGCAAGCTGCGCTTCGGACAGGCCGCCGATGAGGTCGATGTCGAAGGCGTGGAAGCCGTCGCCCTTTCCGGCTGCTTGCAGATCCGCACGGTGACGGTCGGCCGTCACTTCGCACAGGACCAGTTCACCTGTGCGAATTCTCAGGCGCAGTCTGCTATGAGGGCGCAGGGCATCGCGCGCCCAGCCCGCGACCCGACCGCGCGTGGCGAGATCCACGTAAAGCTCGATCGATGACGTGTCGAGACGCGGGGATGCGGCATCCAGTCTGCGGCGGATGGCTTCGAGCTCTTCCCCGCTCTCCACACGCGGGGCGCAGTAGCGGGCGGCGACGGGTTCGGCGTCGGGGTAGAGTTCGGCGTATTCGCGGGCGTTGTGGAACATTCCACGGCTGCCATCATCGATGAAGGTTTCGGATGCGGCCCCTTCAGCGAAGATGATGTCGTGGGTTTCCAGTTCGATATGGATGTATTCGACGACATCGACCTGTTCGGCCTGTGTGATGGTCCGGCCATTGACCAGCGCGTGGGCGGGAACCAGCACGCCGTCGAGGAACATGGCGTGCAGCGGCGAAATGACCAGATCGCGGCGCGGCAGCCCCTTGCCCAGAGCGCCTGCGGCAATGCGCACGGGCATGATATCGCTGCGACCGGCGGCAAAGCGGCCGTCATAGGCGCGGCGTCCGATCCAGCGGATCGGGCGGATGGCGCCATCGCGGGTGATAAGGCGGTCTCCGATTTCCAGCGTTTCGACCGGGCGTTCTCCCGTTTCGGTCAGGATGGCCGTGCCGGGACAATAGCAGGGCGTGCCTTCCGCCGTAACGGTCAGGCCGCCTGCACTGTCGGCGCCCAGAACGAAGAAGTCTGCTGCGTAATCGCCGGCGAAGGTCAGGGTTTCGCTGGTCCTGCCGTCCGTAACCGTGACGAGGGTGTTGCCACCGGAGGTGACGCTGCTCAGGGTTGCAGCGGACCCCATGCCTTGCAGATCGATCGTGTCGTCCGCTTCGAAACCGGAAATGACGGCCTGCACGCCATAAGCCGTGGAGGACGGGGCGACGCTCTGGATCAGGGTGCCCGCACCGGCAAATTCCAGGCTTCCCGTGACCGAGGCCTTGGGGGACAGGAGATCGAGCGTGCCACCGTCTTTAAGGACGGTATTGTTGGTGACGGAATTGCCATCGATGGAGAGGCTTCCCCCGTCGAGCGTGATCCCGGTTGCCGTGATGCCCTTGATGGTAATGTCGACCGTCCCGCCCGACAGCACGGTTTCATTGCTGGTCGAAGCGCCGGAGGTGGCCAGTGTCTGCGTGCCGTAGACCGTGCCGCCCGATGCGTGGCCGGTGATGTTTTCCACACCGCCCGCCGAGATGACCGAGCCGCTGTCCGTGCCTGCGACGTCGAGCATGCCGCCGGACAGGACGGTGGCGCCGACGATGGTGCCTCCCGCGCTGACGGTCAGGGTGTCACCGCTGAAGACCACCGCGCCGGAGAGTGTGGCTCCGCTGGAGACGACGTTTGAACTGTCGCTGCCGGACGAGGCGGCGGATGAGGTGGTGAGTTCGACGCCGTCCGTGCTGTCTGCTGAAAGTGTGAGGGACGCTGCGAGTGCGCTGCCTGCGAAGGTGAACTGCTGGCTGACCGAGCCGCTGCTGAGGGTGGCGATTGTGTTGCCGCCGCTGACCGTTGTGTTCAGCGTCGTGCCGGTTCCCATGACCCTATCGTCGATGACGTCTGCGGCGCCGAAACCCGAAATCGTGGCCAGCGTGCCGTAGCCGGAACTTGCGATGCTGTCGATCTGAAGCGTGCCCTGCCCCGAGAACAGTACCGTTCCGGACAGGGTGGCCTTGGCGGATTCAAGTTCGATGGTGCCGTCGGAGAGAATGGTGGTGTCCGTTGCTGCGGCGTTACCGTCGATCGAGAGGATGCCGCCGTTGTTCAGCGTAATACCGCTGGCCTGGGCGCCCTTGATCGCCAGGGCGACCGAGCCGCCGTTATAGACGGTTTCGTCCGATACGCTGGCCCCAGCAGCGCTGACGATCTGGATGCCGTCAATCTGCGTCCCGGAAACCGATCCGAGGACGGTTTCGGTAGCACCATGGGCCAGGACGCCGCCGGATGCGGAACCGCCTGCCGAAATCGTGGCGGAGCCGCCGGACAGGATGCTGGCGTCAGTGGCCGTGCCGCCCGACTGCACGACGATCGAGCCGCCGTTGGAAATCGTAGCGGAAGTGCTTGAACCACCACTGGCGACCGTGACCGCGCTGGCGGTGGAGGTATCGGTCGGGGCGAAGGAGACACCGCGGATATTGGTATCGGCTGCTGCGGTCATGAGGGGCGTGAAGCTCTCATCCGCAGGAGCGGTCGTCGCATCCAGCTCGTCGGTGATGGTGAAGAGATAGGTCTGGTCGAGATCCCCGACCGTTGCGTTCGTGGCGTAGAGAACGACCTCGTCCCCTTCCACTTCGCCCGTCAGTCCGATCAGACCCGTGGTTCCGTATGTGGATGTGTTCGAGACGAGATTGAGTCCGACCGAGAGGGTGTAATCGAGGGTCCAGGCGGTGCCGTTATAGGTCCATTTCTGCAGGCCGCCATCGCCGACGCCGCCTGCCTTGGGGTTGCCGCTATCGGCCACATACAGGACGGTCGGGCTTGCGAAGAAATAGGATTCCGGGCTGAGGCTGACCGTTGTGCCGACTGCGGAAGCGTTGAGGGAGTTTTCTTCGGCGGCCGTCAGGGGGACCGAGCCGTCGATGGCGGGCAGGACTTCGGACTGCGTGGCCGAGACCGGGAGGGTTGTGCCGTAACTGGCGATATTGGACGTCCCGCCGCTGCCCTGTGTGCTGTCACGCGAGACGTAGAGGACGCCGTTGACGATCTCGGTCACGCGGGTGTCGGTGGAGGTGTCGATGGCGGTTGCAACGCTGGCGCCATCGTCCGCGTAGAAGACGCCCTGGGTCGTATCGCCCTTCACGCCCTGGCCGGTGATGTAGAACGAGGTTCCGTCCACCGTGGCGACGCTGCGGATGTTGTTGGTGTTGAACACGCCGTACAGGGCCGTACTGGTATCGACCGTTCCGTCATAGCTGATATCGGCGATGACGCGGGGAACGGCTGTATAGCTTGTTCCAGTCAGGCTGGTGGACTGGGCCAGACGGGCATCGCCGTAAACGGCCGCGCCGCCTGCATTATAGGTTGCGGCATTGATGCCGTAACCGCCGATAACAAGGGATTCTCCGTCCTGCGAGAGCTGGAGTTCGCCTTCGGACGATGATCCGTATTCACCTGAGACTGCATATTCCGTAACACCATCGACCACCGTGGTCGTCTGGGGCAGGACCATCGTGCCGACGACTTCACCAGTGGTTGTGATCTCTTCCAGCGTAATGGGAGACGCCTGATTGTCCGTATAGGTGCCACTTCCGTCACCATCACCGACTACGCTGATGACAAGATCGCCTTCAGTGAAGGATTTTAGCGTCGAGGACATGCAGGGTCTTCCATTCCGGGATTTATGAACATCCCGTTACTCCAATGTTCCCTTGTCAGTGTGTGAAATTAATTTGACATGGTTCGAAACAAGCCGAACTCACGACTAACTGCCAAGACAGGACAATTAGCGCTTCTGTGATCTGCCATCTCTATAGAAGACAGGCCAAACGCCACCGCGTCGGCATCGCCTGTCTGAGATGGAACTGTAAGTGCCACTCAGGGCAAGCCAGACGTCAATGCGTTCTTTTCCCCACACATCAATGGCAGTCTGTGTAATTTCCAACAAAAAACGGGCACGGTTCTCGATCGATCCGCCATAGTCATCCGTGAGATGATTGGTCCCGTTTGGACATGGCTTTCCTTTGGAGGGATCTGTCTCAGTCTTGGGGGGCCAGAGCTTCGATACGGACAATGCCGCGTTGCACGGCAGGTCGGCTCTCGATATCCGCATACCAGCGGGCGACATGAGGCGTGTTGTCGAACTGAGGCCAGAGGCATGAAAGAACAGCTGCTCAAAAACACGGGCACGAAACGCCATTCAGGAGGCCGATGAAGCGGAACTTCCCGCCAAAGGAGCAGGTCTGTCGGGCGGATTGCAGGTCTCGGCGGCAACGACATTTGCAAGGCTGCATATCATTTTGGAGTTACTGCGGTTTCTGCTGGACCATCCTCAGCTGACCGTCGAATCATTTTTGATGACCGGATTATCAATCTCGTGGCGGAAGGCGTCGATATTTCCCTGCGGATAGGGACACGCGCGGATTCCACGGCAATCGCCCGAAAGATCGCGACAGGACGACGCTCGGTCCTCGCCACCCCTTCCAATCTCGAACGGGCAGCCGCCCTTCGGTTTCGGCAAATCCGGCGAACCACGAGGCGATCATGGATAGCCAGTTGCTAGAGCGCATGGTCATAGAAACAAAAGACGTCCTTAAAACTGTGGATTGTGATCAGCCGTAATCTCGACCCCCATTAAGTAGTGGGCAATCCCGCTGAGGGTCTTCCGCCTTTCTGCCTGAGAGAACAGTGGCGTACCGATCAGTAATTCATCGGGTCTGTGCCGCTCCACGAAAGCCAAGATGTCTTGTGCAACGCTTCCTGCCGTTCCTGCAAACGTATAGCGCAGCGTGTTGTCGAGCAGACGTTGCTCCTGACTGCTCCAAGAAACTGACCGTGGGGCCGGAAAAGTTGTTGGTCGGCCCTGACGCAGTGCAATGAAATGCTGCTGCAGAGATGTGGCGGCCTGCTGCGCTTCAGCGTCTGTTTCCCCAATCACTGCGTTGATACTGAGCATGGCATAAGGTTTTTGTAGCCGCTCAGAAGGTTCGAAGTGTTTCCGGTAAAGAGCCACGGCCTCTTCCATCAGGTCAGGGGCAAAGTGACTGGCGAATGCAAATGGCAGTCCCATAATGGCCGCCAGATGGGCGGAGAACAGGGAAGATCCCAGCAGCCATACCGGCACAGTCAGCCCGGCACCCGGTACCGCAAAAACGCCCTGCCCCGGTTGCGGCTTCTCGAAATAATGCAGCAACTCGACAACGTCCTGCGGAAAGCGCTCGGCGGAGGTTGGATCACGACGCAAAGCACGCATGGTCGCCTGATCGGAGCCAGGGGCACGTCCAAGCCCGAGATCAATCCGGCCCGGGTAGAGGGATTCCAGTGTCCCAAATGCCTCGGCAACAGCCAGCGGAGCGTGGTTCGGCAGCATGATTCCGCCTGCCCCCACCCGGATGGTTTTCGTAGCCCCTGCCACATAGCCGATTACAACTGCAGTTGCGGCGGAGGCAATGCCCGGCATCGCATGATGTTCGGCCAGCCAGAAACGTCGAAAACCCAGACTTTCCGCATGCCGCGCCAGATCCGCACTGCGATTAAGTGCATCGGCAGCCGAGCCGCCTTCAGTGATGAATGCGAGGTCTAGAACTGAAAGTGGGATCATGTGGAAGGCCCTGTCAGCAGTTTCCCATACAGGTGGGGTGGATTGTGGAACGTGCCAACCAGAAAAAGGCAGACCTTCTGAACGCATATCTTTGCAAGCTTAAGCCTCCATAAAATGTGATTTCCTGAAGAGGTCAAAGGGCAAACCTCACAAAGAATAGTCCTTTTAAAACATTTTATATGTGATAATAGCCAAAAGATAACAGATTCTAATGCTGGAACGTCGCCTCTCTACAGGCGGACCAGTTTATCTTTAGCGGTCAACAAGACCTTGCGAGGCAATCCGTGGCTAAATCCGACCCCATCGTCCAGCTTCCGGACGGCTTTTACCTGAACCGTACACCCCTGCTCGCTTTCGGCCTGTTGTGTTGTCTGTTCTCACTATGGGGCTGCGCCATGAGCCTTAATGACGTGCTGATCGGGCAGTTCCGCAAAGCCTTCATGCTGTCGGATTTTCAGTCCGCACTTGTGCAGTTCTCGTTTTACATCAGCTATTTCGTGCTGGGCATTCCAGCCGGCATGATTATCAAGCGTTTCAGCTATAAATGGTCGATCCAGCTGGGCCTGCTTCTATATCTTATTGGCTGCTGTCTGTTCTTCCCCGCTGCCCATTTCGCGACATATCAGATTTTCTTCGTGGCTCTTTTTGTTGTCGCAGCCGGACTAGTCTTTATTGAGACCGCCGCCGATACATACTGCACCCTTCTCGGCCCTCCGGGACGCGGAACGCACCGCCTGAATTTCGCCAGCGCCTTTCAGCCGATCGGCGCCATTCTGGGGTCCAGCATGGGGGCCTACCTGATTTTCAGGGACGGCGACCTTTCACGCGAGCAGCTCTCCGCCATGCCAGCCGCGCAGGCCTGGCAGCATCAGCTTGGCATGATCCACGCCACTCTTGAACCCTATGTCTACATTCTCGGCGTTCTGCTGGTCGTCATGGTCGCCATCGGCCTTACACGTTATCCGGCCTGTAAAGGCCGCGATCAGCAGCGCAGTCACGAACTTGACACGACCGGTGCCCTGAAACGGTTGTTCGCCAACAGGCGCTTCGTCCTCGGGATCCTGACGCAGTTCCTGTATGTCGGCGCACAGGTCGGCGTCTGGAGCTTCATCATCCGGCTTTCCATGCGACTGGGACATATCAATGAGCGGCAGGCTTCCGTTTACCTGATCGCATCATTCTGTGCGTTCTTTATCGGCAAGCTGGTGGCCAATTTCTTCATGCGGCACGCCCGCCCGGCGCGGGTTCTGTTCGTTTACAGCCTGCTCTGCATCGTCGCGTTGGGTTATGCCGTTATGGTTCACGACTTTACGGCTGTGTATGCCGCCATTTTCGTCAGTGGACTGCTCGGCCCCTGTTGGCCAACAATTTACGGACTGACCGTCGATGAACTCGGCCACGACCGTGCCTATGGCGGGTCAATCCTGGTCATGAGCATCAGCGGCGGCGGTATTCTCCCACTTCTGCAAGGCTATATCTCGGATGCGACCGGCGGAAACATGCAGCTTGCCTATATCGTACCGATGGCATGCTTCATCGTGATTGCCATGTTCGCGGCATACTGCATGAAAACCAACGATGAACCAGCAGAGCAGATCGTCTTTGACGCCACGCTCTAGCAACGCCATTTCAGGCAGAAGCCGTTGCACGGTCACCGCCTGCTTTCCGGAAGCGTTCCTCAAGGCCGCGTCGAGCGGCCTTGACAGCATCCGGCAACGGCTGTCCGTCTGCCAGTGCCGCAGCCAGACCGCTGGCCAGCTGACATCCCGTTCCCCTGAGATCGAACGGATAGCGAATGGAACGGAAGGACAAAGGAGAGCAGTTCGCCTGATAAAGAATATCCGTTGAATATGTTGAGTGGCCGTTATGCCCCCCCTTCAACAGAACGCTCTGGCAGCCTCGATCCAGAAGTGCTCCCGCAACGTCATCCGGTTTAGTAGCCTGATGCAGCCCCAGTGCCGATTTCAATGCTGCCAGTTCCGGCAGGTTTGGCGTCAAAACAGTCGTCCGGGGCAAAAGCAGGTTCAGAAGAGCCTGAATCCCTTCTGGCTCCAGCAGGGCACGTCCTGAACTGGAACAGAAAACCGGATCCAGAACGACTGGCACATTGGGAAGACAGGCTGCCACAGTCCGGACAAGGCCTGCATTGCACAGGGCACCAATCTTGATGGCCCCAATCCCATCCTCCAGCGCAGCCTCAATCTGAGCAGCCAGCAACGCTGGTGAGACAGGATTCACAGCCAGCACCGTGCGATCTGTCTGCGCCGTGACAGCCGTAACGGCAATGCGTGCCGTCAGGCCAGCGTCATGGACAGCGAGCAGGTCACGGGCAATGCCGGCCCCTCCACTGGAATCCATCCCGCCGATCAGAAGAACGGGACGCGTCATCGCCCTGTTGTCGCAATGAACGCGACAGCGTCGCTCTGCCCGGAAAAGCGTTTTGCAGCCCGCCATGCCCGCAGGCCACTGGAACAGACGAATACGGTTCTTCCCGCCTTCACATCCAGCATTTCCGGACGCTCGATCGGCCCACGAATGGCCCATTCCACGGAAGGCGGTCCCTTTTCATCCCTGCTCCGGAGATCGAACACGCGATCGGCTTCAGTGATCTCTTCAAGCCCGAGAATGAAGGGGCCCTCCTCTTCCGGCGCGGGCGCGCCATCAAAGCGAAAGGAAGAACTCCGCCAGTGTTCCAGATCCAGACTGATGATCTGACCCAGCGGAGAAGGCTGCATTTCCAGCAGGATCGACAGCGTCATCTGCGCCTGTATGGCGCCCAGCGCCGCCACGGCTGGCCCCAGCACTCCGGCCTCCGAGCAGGTGGGAAGGCTGGCAGGAATATCGGGAAAAACGGCGCGATAACCGGGGGCACTACCACAGAATCCTCCCACATAACCGGACTGCCCCAGCACCGAGGCGCTGACGAGAGGCACACCTGCCTCAAGGCAAAGGTCAGACAGCATATAGGTCACGGCCACACTGTCCGCTGCATCAACCACAACGGAAATACCCGGCAGAAGACAGCGTGCAGAGGCCGGTTCCAGACGCCGGACGATGGGTATGATCCGGCAATCCGGATTCAGGCCCTCCAGTCGTTTTGCCACGCAGAAGACTTTCAGTCTGCCGATATCTTCCATGCGGAACAGGGTCTGCCGATGAAGATTGCTTTCATCCACACGGTCATGATCCACCACCGTGATCCTGCCGCACCCGGCTCCAACGAGTGCTGGCAGAACGGTCGCCCCGAGCCCCCCGGCACCAACAACCAGAACATGCGCATCCAGAAGACGCTTCTGGTCAGCTTCGCCCTGCGGGAAGAGGCCGACCTGCCGCAAGTACCGGTTCATCGTACATAGGCCCGCGTCGCGGCGACCCATTCCCGGCAGCGGGCAGCCGGGTCCTGCGCCATTTGGATATCCGTCACCACGGCGGCGCTGTCCGCCCCCGCGGCAAAGACCCCGGGGAGGCGCTCGGGTGTCAGGCCCCCAATGGCGACAAGCGGCGTCTGACCGGCACGTTTCTTCCAGTCGGCCACCCGTTCCAGCCCCTGCGGCCCCCATTTCATTTTTTTCAGAAGGGTCGGATAAACAGGCCCCAGGGCGACATAAGCTGGTTCGTAAGACAGGGCCCGTTCGAGTTCCGCCGGATCATGAGTGGACAGACCGAACCGGATCCCGGCATCTCGAAGCGCGGTAAAATCTGCCGTTTCCATGTCTTCCTGACCCAGATGGACGAAATCGCATCCCAGTTCCATCGCAAGGCGCCAGTAGTCGTTGATGACAAGCTGGGCGCCGTGGCGCTCACACAGATCACGGGCATGACGGATCTGGCAACGGATTTCCGCTTCCGGTTTGTCCTTGAGGCGAAGCTGCACCAGCCGCACACCGCAGGGCAGCAGCGTTTCAAGAAGCCCGACTTCCCCGACCAAAAGATAGAACGGATCAAGCGTCATCATGCCAGCTCCGCCAGACCGAAAACGGGCGTCGAGGCGCTGGCCATGTCCCGCTCCAGCATGAGTCCAGCCTGATGGCCTTCCCGTCCCGCCTGTATGGCGCGCCCGAAGGCCCGCGCCATCCCCACAGGATTGACCGCCTTCGCCACGGCGGTATTGAGCAGCACGGCATCAAATCCCAGTTCCATGGCCTGCGCGGCCTGACTGGGGGCACCGATCCCCGCATCCACGACCAGCGGAACATCCGGGAAATGTGCCCTCATGGTCCGCAGTCCCTGAAGGTTCCGCAATCCCTGCCCCGAACCGATGGGCGCGCCCCAGGGCATCAGGACTTTGCAACCGGCCTCAAGCAGCTTTTCGCCCACGATCAGGTCCTCGGTCGTGTAGGGAAAGACATCAAACCCCTCCGCACACAGCACGCGCGCGGCCTCGACGAGCGCGAACGGGTCGGGTTGCAGCGTGTCGGCATGACCGATCACTTCCAGCTTGATCCATGAAGTTCCGAAGACTTCACGTGCCATCCGGGCCGTGGTTACGGCTTCCCGAAAGGTGTGACAGCCCGCCGTGTTGGGCAACAGGCGGCATCGGCTTTTCGCCAGAAGATCACGAAACGCCCCTCCGGCCGCCCCTTCGCGCCTCAGTGAGACGGTAATGACCTCCGCGCCGGACGCTTCAATCGCCTCCAGCAGGACCTGCGGCGACGGGTATTGCGCAGTCCCGAGCATCAGACGGGACGTCAGATCGACACCATAGAACATGGTCAGCCTCCCTGCATTGGTGAGAGGACCTCAACCTTCACGCCATCATTCAACGGGGTTCCGGAACGAAGGGGACGGGCAATAAAATCACCGTTTACGGCCGTGGCCACGCAGGGGGATTCGAACCCCTGCTCGCTCAACAGATCCGCCAGTGTCCGGGCCTGCGTTTCGATGGTCTGGCCGTTCAGATCAATCCGCATGGGCGTGAAGCTCCGCAAGTTCCGTGGCCAGTTGCTCCGCGCAGACAGGCGCCATCAGAAAACCGTGGCGATACATCCCATTCACATGGATGCGGTCTGCAGCGTGACGAATGGCCGGAATATTGTCAGGAAAGGACGGACGCAGCCCTGCGCCCAGTTCCAGGATTTCCGCTTCGGCAAAACCGGGATGAAGCGTATAGGCCGCCGAAAGCAGTTCCATCGCAGCGCGCGCCGTCACACCTCCGCGACGCGCACTTTCCACCATGGTCGCACCGATCATGTAGCGTCCGTTTTCGCGCGGGACGATGTAACAGGGGAAACGTGGATGCAGCAGGCGCACGGGCCGCGTCAGTGTCACGTCCGGCGCGTGCACGATCAGCATTTCGCCCCGGACACCGCGCAGATCGGCCAGTTCGTCATGGGACGCCACCCCCCGACAGTCCACGATCCGGCCCCGTGGCGCCCCGGTCCGGAACGACACGCCTCTGCTTTCCAGACTGCTTTTTAGGCTGGAAAGCGCGTGTCGCGGATCCAGATGCGCTTCGCTTGAAAAGAACAGCCCCCGTGCGAAACGCCCTGCCAGATCCGGCTCCAGATCCCCTGGAGACACCCAGTCATGCTCCCGCGTCGCCCGCGCAAAGCGCTCCAGTTCGGAAACATCCCGCGGCGGTGCGACAACGAGCGTGCCACGCCGCACGACGTCGGGCACATGCGCAGCCCACCAGTTCACGGAAGCCTGCCCTTTTGCCACGATCAGTTCCGGCGCACTTTCCCCTTCGCAGAAAGGCGCCAGCATTCCCCCCGCAAACCGTGACGCCGGTTCCGGGGCGCCATCCGGGACGATGACTTCCACGTCAAGGCCCCGATCGGAAAGGGCCATGGCACAACATAGTGCCGTAACCCCTCCCCCCAGGACGGAATGGATCATTCCGTCGGTTCCGTCACAGGCACATAGAGCTGCCCGCCTTCACGGAATTTTTCCGCCATCTGCTCCATGCCGTCCTGCTTTTCCGCTGCGGCACGGATGTCATGCGAAATTTTCATCGAGCAGAATTTCGGCCCACACATGGAGCAGAAATGGGATACCTTATGCGCCTGCTTGGGCAGGGTCTCATCATGCATGGCACGGGCGGTATCGGGATCGAGACCCAGATTGAACTGGTCCTCCCACCGGAACTCGAACCGCGCCCGCGACAGGGCGTCATCCCTCATCTGTGCGCCCGGATGACCTTTGGCGAGATCCGCCGCATGGGCTGCGAGCTTGTAGGTGATGACCCCTGTTTTGACGTCATTCCGGTCCGGCAGACCCAGATGCTCTTTGGGCGTGACATAGCAAAGCATCGCCGTGCCGAACCAGCCGATCATGGCGGCGCCAATAGCCGAGGTAATGTGATCGTAACCGGGAGCGATATCGGTCGTCAGCGGACCAAGCGTATAGAACGGTGCCTCGTGGCAGTGCTCAAGCTGCTTGTCCATGTTGGCCTTGATCTTGTGCATCGGGACATGGCCCGGCCCTTCGATCATGACCTGACAGTCCTTGGCCCAGGCAATTTTCGTCAGCTCGCCGAGCGTCTCAAGCTCCGCAAACTGCGCCGCATCATTGGCATCGGCAATCGAGCCGGGACGCAGACCGTCCCCAAGCGAGAACGACACATCATAACAGCGGCAGATGTCACAGATCTCTTCGAAATGCTCGTACAGGAAGCTCTCGCGGTGATGATGCAGGCACCATTTCGCCATGATGGAGCCACCGCGCGACACGATCCCCGTCACCCGTCGGGCCGTCAACGGGATCATGTGAAGCCGGACACCCGCATGGATGGTGAAGTAGTCCACGCCCTGCTCCGCCTGTTCGATCAGCGTGTCGCGGAAGATCTCCCATGTCAGGTCTTCCGCAATCCCGCCAACCTTTTCCAGCGCCTGATAAAGCGGAACCGTCCCGATTGGCACTGGGGCATTCCGGATGATCCAGTCACGAATGTTATGGATGTTGCGGCCTGTGGAGAGATCCATAACGGTATCCGCGCCCCAGCGGATGGACCACACCATTTTTTCGACTTCTTCTTCCATCGAAGACGTCACGGCCGAATTGCCGATATTGGCGTTGATCTTCACCAGAAAGTTGCGACCGATGATCATCGGTTCGAGTTCGCGGTGATTGATGTTGGCGGGAATAATCGCCCGTCCTGAGGCAATTTCCTGCTGGACAAATTCCGGTGTCACAAAATCCGGAATGCTGGCTCCGAAATCCTCGCCGTCCCGCTCTTCCTTCAGCGCCTGCCTCCGGCCGATATTTTCCCGGATGGCGACGAATTCCATCTCAGGCGTAATGATGCCGGCACGGGCATATGCCATCTGGGTCACAGCACGATCCCCTACCGCCCGCAGGGGGCGGCGCTGGTTCGGGAATGCAGGCGTCAGCCGTTCTCCCTCCGCAAAACCGTTATCAGCCGCCGTAATCGTGCGACCGTCATACTCCTCCACATCGCCACGACTGCGAAGCCAGTCGCCGCGACTGTCCGCAAGACCTTTCGCAATGTCGATGCTGATGGCGGTGTCAGTATAGGGCCCGGAACTGTCATAGACGTTCAGCGGACATTCGTCCGAAACCTCAATCTGCCGCATGGGCACCCTGATGTCATAGAGCGTGCCCTGAACATGGACCTTGCTGGAAGCTGGCAGAGGACCTGTCGTAATGGCCGGAATGGAAGCGTTCATATGGTGTCTCCTCAAGCGCACTCGAAAAGACCCAGGGAGAACGTGAAGCAGAAAGGGAGCCGCCGTCCCCTGTGCACACAAACACAAGCAGGGCCGGATCGGCCCGATAGGCGCTTTCCCATACGGTGATGGAAATGAGTGCCCTTCGGTCTTCCTACGCCAGTATCAACTGGGTCAGGTTCAAAGGGTCGCTTCACCGTGTAGCCGGTTTCCCGACAACACCAATCAGCCTCTCAGTCCCTTAAGGCGGGACCCCCCTGACGAGCTGTGATGGTGAGGGAGAAATGAAAGAAAAGCAATAGTGCGAAATGGAGCGCTCTGCCTTTCGAGGTTCGATGACCAAAGTCTTCGGCTATGGTCTTTCTTGACAGCATGACGACCTGCGACCGCCAGAAGCATCAAGCATCTACTGTTCCATCAGGATGAGCAGCCGATATGTGCGGCAGACCGTCATAGGTATATTCAGGACATTATCCGACGCAATTCATATCTCACGGCATTGTTCGATGATTGCAAACCTCACTGTTCCCTGGCCTGATATTACATTGGAATCATCGTAATATAGGGCGATGATTGCCACTTAAACTTCCGCCATTCTGGCATTATTCTTTTTAAGGTGCTCTATCGCTCTTTATCTTATACTGTATTGACAAAAGATCTATACGGGCTGCCTGAAATCTAATTCACTTCCTGCCTGTGGGGATAGGGGGTAGAGAGACCAGGCATGGCACGAGGCGATCTGACGGATCAGGAATGGGCAATACTGGGTCCGCTTCTGCCGCCTTAGCGCGGACGTTGGGTGCGACCCGCCGGAGACAACCGACTGTTTCTCAATGCCCTGCTGCAACCCTCGGTAGAGTTGGGGCTGACCGATGACTGGCAGCATATGCTTGACAGCACCGTAGTCCGTGTCCATTCGCAGGCCACTGGAGCAAAGAGAGAGGCTCACTCGGAAGGTTCTGGTCGATCACGCGGCGCCCTTACAAGCAAGGTCCACGCCCGATGCGGCAATCAGGAACGTCCTCTTGGCTTTGTCTTCACCGGCCGGCAGGCCTCGGACTATAAAGCCGTAAATGCCCTGATAGTACTTCCGGCTCCAGACCCCAGGGCCATGCTGGCTGATCGGAGCTATGACAGCGACAGTTTCCGCCAGGAGCTTCTAATCCATGGGATCCTGCCGGTCATTCCATCACGCAAAGGCCGCAATGCTCCACAAAACACTGACTGATGGCGTTACAGGGAGCGCAACCGCATCAAGCGGATGTTCAACCAACTCAGGCAGATGCGCCGCATCGTAGCACGCTATGACAAGACCGCTTTGTCATTCAGGAGTTTCCTCAACCTCGCCGCCGCAAGGCTCTGGATCAGATCTTTTGTCAACACGACCTAAGCCCTCGATTGGCGTGGCCGCCCATGGAAGGACGAATTTCGTAAGGTAATCAACGCGATGCGCTTTCTTGTTGTGTCAGGCTGCGGCGGGTGCGTATTGCCTATCTACTTCGGGTACTGACGCATGGTCTATGGCTGGTTCAGCAACTGACGCGACGGTTCCTGTTCCAAACCGTTCATGATGTTGAACTGATGCTCGACCGGGAGCATGAGCAAGCATCTGTTCGCTGATGGCGCCTATGACTGCCTGAAGTTTATGAACAAGGCGGTTCACCTGGATTTCAGCGTGGAGATCACCCGCCGCCGCGACGGAGCAATAAGTTTCGAAGTGCTGCGGCGAGGCAGATTGCCGAGAAGAATGAAGAATACGGTGGGGCATCTGTCATAGCGTGTTGCGACCCGTCTCCAGTCCTTGAGTCTCCCGAACATGATCTCGATACGGTTGCGTCTTTTGTATTTCCGCTTGTCGTATTTTATGGGTTTCCCTCGGGATTTCCGGCCCGGAATACAGGATGTGATCCCTTTTTCCTCCAAGGCCTCCCTGAACCAGTCAGCATCATAGCCCCGGTCTGCCAGCATTCATTCGGCTGAGGGGAGACCCTTTAGAAGGGCAGCCGCACCGGTGTAATTACTGATCTGGCCTGCTGTCATGAAGAAGTCGAACGGACGTCCGCTCCGGTGGGTGACGACATGCAGCTTCGTATTCATCGCGCCTTTGGTGCGCCCGATCAGACGGCCTGGAGCCCCTTTTTTAACCGCAGGCTCGAAGCTGTGCGATGTGCCTTGAGAGAGGTCGCATCAATCATGATCGTCTGAAGCTCTACCTTGTCGGTATCCAGTCCCTCCATCATGCGGATGAATACCCCCAGAGCACTCCAGCGCTTCCAGCGGTTGTAGAGCGTCTTGCGTGGACCGTATTTGCAGGGTGCATCACGCCAACGCAGACCATTTTTTGTTCACGAAAATGATCCCACTCAATACACGACGGTCATCAACACCAGGTTTGCCATGGCTCTTCGGGAAAAAGGGCCGTAGACGATCCATCTGTTCGTCCGTCAGCCAGTACAGCTCACTCATCTTCAGTCTCCTCACTGAGCCTGAATCTCATCCGACCGCCCATATCAATGGGGCCTGAGCCTAGCCGAGAGGACTTTCGAATAGATGAGCCTTTAGGGCTGCTCGTATGGGCTTACAAGCGCTACGTCGACTTGTCACAGGCCATGATCTTCGTCGCCATGAGGGCCAATCTCATGTACAGAAATGCTTACTCCTGAGTTCTAAATAGGCGCTCAAATTCAGTTCTTATAAGGAATCTAAATCGAGCTTTTTTGTGTGAATCTTATATACATCTTTGAAAATATCATTTTTTAATCCTTGATTAAAGGTAAGGATGTGCGAGCCAAAGAACCTTTCAAAACCTGATTTGATGTTATATAATTTAGAAAAACATAATTTAAAGGAAATTAAATATGTCGAAAAATGAAGAAGTTGCAGTCATTTACCGTACTCATTACTGGAATGAGGACACAGAATACCTTGCGCGAAAGCTATATGGGCAATCTCTAGGGTATCAATTTTTTGTAACCTGCGACGAAACCAACAAAACAATCGATGTCGGAAATTTCAATAAAATTTCGCATACTAATGACCCGGCTTCTTTGGGATTAAAGCCTAAATCAGGACATGAACCAAATTTATGGTTTGATGCTGATTTTGTATTTTATTATTTGGTAAGGAGTCTTCCAAAGGTAAAATACTTTTTTTTAATAGAAAATGATTGCTCTCTAAATATCAATCTCGAAGAACTAATAAAAGGTGTTGTGGAAAAAGATATAGATTTAGTTGGACAAATATTTGATCCAAAGGAAAATGACTGGCCGCAGAAAACTATTGATTGCTATTATGGAGAAGTAAAGCAAATGTTGTTTCCATTTGTTATGCTATCCAGAAAACTTATACTTAAATTATACGAGGAGAGACTGAGAATAAAAAGTATGTATGACTCTGATACTGCCAGTTATTCGTGGCCTTATTGTGAGGCCTTCATATCTAGTTATGTATATTCAACAGGCGGCTTTAAAGTTATAAATCTGAATGATCTTTACGACATGTCGAGATATAAGTTTAGACCTCATAATTATATCTATAGTGGAATATCCAATATTCCAAATTCAATAATTCACCCTGTTTTAGGTAAAGATTTTTTAAAAAAGGCTCTAGAAGTCCTGAATGTTTCGGAGATATTTGATCCGGATTCTGATTTATCAAAAAATCTCGAAACATTTCCTTCTGAAATTTCCATTCCTCTATTATCTGAAGCAATATTGAAACTGAAATCGCCGCAAAAAGTTGATAGCTTCTGGCAGTTAGCTTTGAAGCGGCGGTGGATTCAATCGATGCCGCGCAAAAATATTGCATTTGCAAAGCCAGCTCTCCAATCCTCCGTATCAGAATGGTCTATGGAAAAAGAATTAGACAAAGATGCAAGACTTGTAACGGAAGCCTTCAATCATAGTACGATGTGGAATCATACTGCGATTGAAGAAAATCCATGGTGGCAGGTGGATCTTGAGAGTTCAGAGCGAATAAAAACCATATTGATATATCCTCGTCACTATTTATACGAAAGAATGAATCGGTTTATCATTTCTATTTCTGATGATGGATTAAATTGGAATGAAATTTATTCAAAAAATGATGATCAGCCTATTTATAGAGGAGAAGATATTGGGTTTGTAGTTGATTTAGATGAATATTATACAACACGTTTTATCAAAATGACGCTCCCTGGGGAATCAGCAATACACTTGACTTCCTTTGAGGTTTTTGAATAGCCGAAAGGAAGCGTATTTTCCTTGATGGTAGCTTGTATTGAGTTTGGAGAAGTATATGACCTTCTGTGTTGTGGGCGCTGGATTTAGCGGTGCTGTCATTGCTCGGCATTTAGCTGAATCTGGCCATGAAGTCGTAGTTGTAGATGAGCGCCCTCATATCGGCGGGAACTGTTATACAGAACGTGATTCTGAAACCGGCGTGATGGTGCATAAATATGGGCCTCATATTTTCCATACATCGGATGAACGAACATGGACTTACATACAAAAATTTGGGACTTTCATTCCCTATGTGAACCGTGTGAAGGCTATATCACGCGCACATGTCTACACTCTTCCCGTTAATCTTCTGACCATTAATCAGTTTTTCGGCACGACAATGGGGCCGAAAGAGGCACGAGCTTTCATTGAAAAGAAAGCTGATAAATCCCTGCACAATCCTCGATCTTTCGAGGAGCAGGCTTTGAGTATGATTGGTGAAGATCTCTATCGTGCATTTTTCTACGGTTATACACGCAAGCAATGGGGGGCTAGAGCCCACACAGCTTCCTGCATCCATTCTCAAGCGTTTACCCTTGCGCTTTAATTATGATGACAATTACTTTAACCATAAATATCAAGGGATGCCAAAAAATGGGTATACTGACATAATAAAGAATATACTTAATGTTAAAGGAATTGACGTACGGCTGGGATGCTCTTTTGAAGACCTGAAAGAAAATTTCCAACACATTTTTTATACTGGGCCTATTGACCGATATTTCGAATTTCGTCTTGGTCGCCTAGGATATCGGACCTTAGATTTTGAACGCTTTGTAGATGACGGCGATCACCAAGGTACTGCAGTTATTAATTATTGTGACGAAGAAGTACCCTATACTCGCATTTCAGAACACAAGCATTTTGCTCCCTGGGAGCAAGAGAACTTTTCCAAGACAGTCTGCTTTCGTGAATATAGTCGTTTGGCAGGCGAGAATGATATTCCCTACTATCCTATTCGCCTCGTCAATGAAAAGAAGATGCTTGAAGATTATATTACTCTAGCGCGAACGAAAAAGAATATATCGTTCATGGGACGACTAGGGACATATCGCTATCTAGATATGGATGTTACTATTAAAGAGGCCTTGGAAGCATGCGATGTGATTGATAAGGCGTTGCAAGAAGACAATTTCACACTTCCAGCTTTTTTTGTCGATCCTGAGTAATTAAATTTTTGCATCTACGATCACAATTGTGAAAAATAGTTGTGATAGAGGAAGGCAGTGTGTCCACACTGTCTTCCTTGGAGAACTGCATGATATCTTAATTGTTAGATGTGTCTGGATTACACAGATGGCATTTTATCTTTTTTGCAGGGTTTGAAACTCACAATGCAGGAGAGTCACAATGTGCAACTTGTATACCCAGACGTCTTCCCAAGATGAAATCCGAGCCATTGCGCAGGTTCTTAGCGATCATACGGGTAACCTTCCGCCAATGCCGGATATCTATCCGGACTATGCAGCACCGATCGTTCGTAACGGCAAGCATGGCAGAGAACTCGTTCTGGCCCGATGGGGCATGCCGTCTCCTGCGTTTGCCTTGAAGGGCCGGAAGGTCGATCGGGGTATTACAAACATCCGCAATACGGCATCTCCGCACTGGCGGCGCTGGCTTGGCGTCTCCCATCGTTGTGTCGTGCCGTTCACGGCTTTTTCTGAACAGTCACGCCAGAAAGACGGATCATTTCGTCCTATATGGTTTGCAGCGGATGAAACCAGACCGTTGAGATTTTTTGCAGGGATCTGGACTTCATGGACATCCGTGCGGAAACTGAAGGAAGGAGAAGTGACAGCGGATCTGTTTGGTTTCCTCACAACCGAGGCCAATGGCGTTGTAGCGCCTTATCATCCCAAAGCCATGCCAGTCATTCTCCAGAACCGTGAAGAAATCGAGACCTGGCTGACCGCCCCAACTCCAGTTGCGCTGGAACTGCAGAGGCCATTGGCGGACGGTGCACTTGAGGTGCTCTAAAAAGAAACGTTCCTTATTCTTCTGCGTGACCGAAATCGGATGTACGACGGTTTTGGCCTTTTCGCGAACCATGACTGAGAGCAGCCTGAATCCGGTCTATCAGTTCTGATCGTTGATAGGGTTTTCCCAAAACCTCAAAACTGTTGTTCTCCGGAGCATTCAGAGACATTTCGTCGTTGTAGCCTGTCGTCAGAATGACGGGCGTGTCTGGACTCAATACCGTGATTTTCTCCGCGAGCACCAGACCATTGGGGCCGCCCGGCATAATGACGTCAGAAAAGACAGCATTGAAAGGCTGTTCTTTGGAAAGCGCCTTTTCGAAAACATCCAGTGCTTCTACGGCATTCTGAGCGATGGAGACCTGATATCCGGTTTCCATAAGGGATTCCGCAGCAAACTGGGCGATATCAGAATTGTCCTCCACAACCAGAATACGTGGAGAATTCGGAAGTTCTGCAACGGGATGGGCTTTGTAGCCTGTATGGCCTGCAGCAGGTTCGGCACGCTCCTTCGGTGTATGGACCGGAAAAATCATACTGATGCTTGTGCCACGCTCGGGCTCGCTTTCAATCTCCAGACGTCCCCCCGACTGCTGGACAAACCCCTGCACCATCGCCAGCCCCAGCCCGGTTCCCTGCCCTGATGGTTTTGTCGTGAAAAACGGCTCCGTGGCCCGCTGGACAATATGCCGAGGCATGCCCTGCCCTTCGTCCATGACGGTCACAATGACATAATCACCCGGCTTGAGACGACGTGCTTCTGCGTCTCCGTTCAGATGAATCAGTTTTGTCCTGATCGTAATGGAATCGCCTGCCGAGGAAGCAGCCCGTGCGTTGGAAATCACGTTCAGCAGGGCCATTTCGAAGTAATTCGCGTCCAACCTGACGTTCGGCAGCCTGAGCTGCAGATTAAGATATAAGGCAATCTGACTTCCGGCAGATGTCTCGATCAGCTCCCTGAAGGAATTGATGAGACTGCTCAGATTGTTTTCGGTCGGATCAAGTCTGTTCCGGCGTGCGAAGGACAGCAGCTGGCGCGTGAGCTTTGCGCCACGATCTGCCGCCTGCTCGGCAATCATGTGCTGTCGGTCAAAGGCCTGATGATCCAGGCGTTTTTCTTTCATCCGCTGCAGACTGTTATTCAGGATCTGCAGCAGGTTATTGAAATCATGCGCAAGTCCGGCTGTAAGCTGCCCTATGGCCTCCATTTTCTGCCCCTGCCGGAGGGCCATCTCACTCTCTCGGCGCTTTGAAACGTCAAGCTGGCTGGCAAAGAAGTAAATGAGCTCGCCATGTTCATCAAAAACAGGGCCCATGAACACAGCATTCCAGAAAGGTTTTCCGTTCCGCCGGTAATTGAGGATTTCCAGAGCAACCGGTTTGCGATCAGCAATCGCCTCTCTCAATTGCCGGACATCATTAGGATCGGTTCCCGCCCCCTGCAGAAAGCGACAGTTCCGTCCCACGACTTCACTGGCCTCATATCCGGTCAAATCCAGAAAGGCGTTGTTGGCAAAAACAATGGGACAGTCAGGCAACCTTGGGTCCGCCAGAATCATGGGCATTCTGGTCATTTCGACCGCTGCGAAGAAGACGTTGCTCCTGTTTTCCAATGTCGGATCGCTGATGGCCGCCTGAGCCCAGTGACGGGGCTCCAGATCGCCCAGGGCTTCCAGATCTTCACTGGAGGGTTGCCTCGCTGATGCCTGAGAAAACGGCAAGTTCTCAGAATTTTTATCTTGGGTGTTCATGATGCACGCCAGCGAGGTTGAAGCAATTTGAACTCTGTTCATGTCACGAACCGGCCATTAACATCAATGAAACTAAAGGAAATTTTTGGGTAAATATTAAGGTCCTGCAAAAATCAGGCCCGATACAATGCAATACAGAGCGTTTTCAATCAGAGAACCGCCCCTGAAAGACACTTCATTTCCATTTCCTGTCCACACTCGCTGCAATATAAATATGCTGGCGTAAGCAAAGCCGATACAGTCGCCATTTTCACTAACAGGGGCGGTGCTAACGCGCAGTCGTCGACTCGGGATTATTTTTCCGATTCTAAAATTTTCCTTATGCCATTTGTCTGCGAATAAGGTTGAAGGTTCGTCTGCCCTGTCCGCATACTCGGCAAAATGATGCTGTTCTCTTTTCCGACTTCTATATGACAGGCCAGCAAAGATCCCTGTTCGGGCTTGCAGGGATCATTACCCTTTCCTTTGCCACAGAAATGAACGAGCAGGTTTCTGCCCAGGCACTGCCGGACATTGCCGGCGCCCTGGGGCTCAGCATGGACTCCCAGCGCTGGTTTTCGAGCCTCTATGTGACGGCCGAAATCATCGGAATGTCGGTGTCACCATGGCTTGCCGTGACCCTGACCCTGCGCCGGTTTTCATTTTTCGTGGCAATCCTTGCAGTTCTGGCGTCCAGCCTTATTCCGTTCACCTCGACCCTGTCCCTGCTGTATATCCTGCGTGTCTTTCAGGGGCTGGCCGGTGGCTTTACCGTTCCTCTCCTGATGACGATCGCCCTGCGTGTCCTCGCCCCGCCCATACGGCTTTATGGTCTGGCGGCCTATTCCCTGACTGCCACGTTCTTTCCCAATCTCAGCATGACATTCGCCGGATTGTGGACTGATCTCGTGGACTGGCGGTTCGTCTTCTGGCAGTCGATCCCGCTCTGTACCCTGTCCTTCCTGCTGCTGTGGTATGGCATGCCGGTTGATCCGCCGAAGCATGAGCGGTTCTGGAAGTTTGACTGGAAGGGCTTCCTGCTGATCGTCTTTGGAATGGGTTCTTTCTCGATCATGCTCCAGATGGGCGACTGGATGGACTGGTTCAACAGTCCCTTCATCTGTGTTCTGGGGTTGATGAGCCTTGTCTGCATCCCGCTTTTTGTCCTGAACGAGTGGTTCCACCCCCTTCCCCTGTTCAAGTTCCAGCTCCTTGGCCGTCGTAACTTCGCCTATGGAGCCAGCACTCTACTGACCTTCGTCGTCATTTCCCTGTCGTCTTCCACTCTGCCAGCGTCCTTTCTGCAATCCGCCGCGGGTTACCGTCCGGAGCAGATCTATCCTGTCACGCTCGAGATCGCGGGTCTCCAACTGGTGATGCTGCCCCTGATGGCGGTCGTGCTGAACAAGACCTGGGTTGATTGCCGCATTGTCAGCTTCATCGGCATGACCTGCATCCTGACCGCGTGCATCGGTGATTTCTTCCTCACCTCCAACTGGAACCGTGATCAGTTCTATCTGTGGCAGGGGTTGCAGGGCATTGGGGACGCTATGATCGTCATGCCTTTGCTGATGATGTCCACAAACACGCTTGATGCTTCGGAAGGACCTTTTGCTTCGGCCATGGTCAATACGCCGCGTGCCGTCGCGGAAGCTGTCGGGATCTGGCTGCTCCAGCTCATGCATCGTGAACGCGGCTCGCTTCATTCAGACCGGATTGCCGATCGTCTTGGTCAGGTCCGCTACAGCCTGGTGCAGGGAAACAACCCTGTTCTGCAACGTCCTGCTCCTCTCACACCCTCCGGCCAGCCTGCTTATCCCGGCAGCATGACCGCTTTGCATGCCCAGATGACCCGACAGACCACAACCCTGACCTTCAGCGATGACTGGGTCGTGCTCGGCAGCCTCGTCGTGTTTCTGATGATCTGGGTCTGCGTACTTCCGGTTCGAACCTATCCCCCCCGTATCGTGTTTCAGTCGAAATAACTTCAGAAGCCTTCCCGCCAGGCGGCAGGGAAAGAAAGGAATTGCCGCAGAATGGCGGATCAGAACGACAAATCTTCCCCAAACCCCCAGGAAGAGGAGAAGAAAAAGAAGCAGGACCAAAAGCACCGTACCATCACCCGCTGGCTGTTCATCGGCGGCGGCTTGATCGTCCTGATCTTTGTTGTCGTCGTTCTGGCCATTATTTTCGTGCCCAACCGCCATGTCTGGACTGATGACGCCTATGTCACGGCGCATTACACCGTCGTCGCCCCCCGTATCGCTGGACAGGTCATTGCCGTGGACGTGACGGACAATCAGCCTGTGCGGGCCGGACAGGTGCTCGTCGAGCTGGATCCTCATGATTACCAGACCACACTGGACCAGAGCCGTGCGACGCTCGTCCGGGATGAGGCGCTCGTGCAGGACGCTGCCGCCAGCGTGATACGGCAGCCTTCGATCATTGATGAGAATATCGGGGAAGCCGCCCGCATTCGGGCCCAGCTCGTTTTCGCCCGTCAGAACGACCAACGCTATACCAATCTGGCCCGTACGGGCGCCGGCTCCACGCAGGAACATCAGCAGTCCACGGCCAATTTGCGCGAGATGGAGGCCACGCTCCAGTCCCTTGAAGCGCGTATTGCGGCTGCCCGCGCCCAGATCCCCATCCTTCAGGCCCGTCACAAATCCGCGCAGGCGACGGTGGAGATGGATCGCGCCCATGTTCATCAGGCCGAACTGAACCTGTCCTATACCAAGGTCCGCGCACTGGAAGACGGCATGATCGGTGAACGCAGCGTCCAGACCGGAAACTACGTTGCTCCGGGTGCCGCGCTGATGGCGCTCGTCCCACTCGACCAGATCTGGATCCGCGCCAATTACCGCGAACTTGCCCTGCATCACATGCGCCCCGGCCAGCCCGTCAAAATTCACGTGGACGCCTATGACATGACCCTGAACGGGATCGTGGACAGCATTCCGCCAGCCTCGGGCGCCGTCTTTGCCCCGATTGCACCGGAGAATGCGACCGGAAACTTCACCAAGATCGTCCAGCGTCTGCCGGTCAAGATCATTCTTGCACCGAATCAGTCGCTCGCACGTCTGCTGCGGCTTGGTTTCTCCGTGGAAACTACCGTCGATACCAATCTTGATAATGTCACGGCCGAACAGCTTCAGAGCCCCACGAGTGTGACGGCGCCGCCACCATCTTCCACCCCGGTCGTTACACCATGAAATCCCGGTCTGTTTCCGCATTGCTGACCGGAAGTCTGGTGCTCTCGGCCTGTGCCATGGGACCGAATTTCCATCGCCCGACCATGAACGCTCCCGCCAGTTGGGGACCCGAGCCTTCCAGCGGAAGTCAGACCTATGCGGGGGCTGTCGATACGCAGTGGTGGCAAAGCTTCCATGATCCCGAACTGAGCAGCCTTGTCAGTCGGCTCGGACAGCAGAACCTCGATTTGCAGATCGGCGCCGAACGTATCAGCGAAGCCCGTTCGCAGATGAAGGTGGCTGCATCCGCGGGCCTCCCGCAAGCCAACTGGTCCGGCTCCTACGCCTATCGGCAGCTCAGCAAGCAGGGCATTTTTTCCCTTGCCGAACCGCGTCCCGGTTCGAGCATGAACTTCAATCTGTATGAAAACGTCCTGAGCACCAGCTGGGACCTGGATCTGTTCGGCACCATCCGCCGCAGTGTCGAGGCCCAGCGGGCGAATGAGACAGCGACCCTTGCCGCGCGTCGCGCCACGGCCCTCGCAGCTGTCAGCGACCTGGCGACAAGCTACATGCAGCTCCGTGGTATCCAGCAGCAGCAGGCCATTCTTCGCTCAAACATTGCTCTTGCCCGGACGAGCCTGAAGCTGGTGCAGGACCGCTTTGCCAATGGCGTCGCCACAAATCTGGATGTCTCACAGGCTGCTGCACAGCTTGCGAGCATGAGCGCGGATCTGCCCGGTCTGGAAAACTCGGAAGCGGCTCTTATCAACGCTATCGGCCTATTGCTGGCAGAGCCGCCCCGCGCCCTCGAAGCCGAACTGGGACCTGCTTCCATTCAGCCCCCCCCTTCCCGCCAGCGTTCCCGTGGGGCTGCCGTCAGAACTGACCCGTCGCCGCCCGGACGTGCTTCAGGCTGAAGCTCGGCTGCATGCCGCGACTGCCGAAGTCGGTGTGGCCACGGCGGCTTTTTATCCGGACATCACGCTCGCCGGGAACATGGGCACGGAGTCCTTTTCCGCTGCCGATTTCTTTTCCCTGCCCGCAAAGCAGTTCAGCGTTGGTCCCACACTGAATGTTCCGGTTTTCGAGGGTGGGCGGCTGATTTCAACACTTCAGTTCCGCAAGGCGGCGCAACGTGAAGCCGTGCTGACCTGGCGCAATACAGTTCTGAATGCCTGGCGTGAAGTCGATGACGCCATGACGGCCTATGCCAAGGCACAGTCCACGCACAGCCTGACGGAGCAGTCTTTCTTCCAGAACAGGGCTGCCTTCAACGCCGCGCGTGAACGCTACCAGCAAGGGGCCACTGATTATCTGAACGTCGTGGCAACAGAGGCGGCCCTGCTTTCCAGCCAGTCTGCCCTTTCCATCAGTCAGACGCGGACGGAAACGACGCTTGTGGCGCTTTACCGCGCTCTGGGTGGGGGATGGCAGTATGCCGAAACGCCTTCATCGGCGTCCCATTCATGACTCTGCCGGTTTGCAGGATTTTCAGCGCTAAGCTCAGGCGACCCGGCTGATCCGGTCCGCGCCCCAGACATAGGCTGATGATCCATCTGCAAACAGGCCGCTGAACGCAGGATCAGAAACATCCAGTCCGCCTGTATAGGACCCAAGCGCTGGCAGAATGAGACGGTCCGGCCCTTTCACGAAGCAGGAGCGGCTCATGGCATGCCCTCTGATCCGCATTCTGATCTTTGGATGCAGATGCCCGGCGAGTTCTGCTTTCCCCATGGGAACTGTTTCAGACGGGATATGCCGCAGGATCAGATTGCCGGAACGATAGTCTTCAAGCCATTCACCCGCGATCTCAGGAACTGGAAGGGCGTCGTGATTGCCCGTGATCCACAGCAAGGAAGTCTGTGAGGCGATCGTCCGGAGCATCGTCTTTTCAATATTTAGGAGACGTTCTCCGGCTTTGACATCATGAAAACTGTCTCCAAGCGCAATCAGAAGCTGGGGCTTATAATCCTTTACGAGGCGCTGCACCTTCTCCAGCGTTGAAACCGTATCTCCGGGCGGAAGCAGGAGGCCGCGTGTCCGGGCGGAAGTCCCCTTCCCCAGATGCAGATCCGCCACTACAAGCGTCTGCGTCTCAGGCAGGAAGACGGCACCGCCCGCAAGGAGCCATATCCGCTCGTCTGCGAGTTCGATTTCCCGAAATGTCATGGTGTTGCCGCCAGTTCATAAAGCCTGTCCGCTTCCGCCAGAAGATAATCTTCACCTTCCCCGCCGCGAATTTTCTCGCGTCCCTGTTCAAGCAGAACGGGCACCGCAAGCGGCGAGACATGCGGAAGGCTGACATGTTCGATATGCCCCTGGATACGCTCCAGCATGTCTGACAGGCGGGCCAGATCGGTCAGGCCTTCAGCAGCCTGCAAACGTGTAGCCCGCAGAAGAATATGATCGGGATCGTATTTCCGCAGAACGTCATAAAGCAGATCGCTGCTGATCGTCATCTGGCGTCGGTTTTTCTCCCGTCCCGGATAATTCCGCTCCACAAGCCCGGCAATGATGGCAACGTCCCGGAATGTGCGCCGCAGCATTGAGCTTTCATCCAGCCATTCCGTCAGACCGCCTTCCAGCAGGGTTCTGCTGAACAGATCGGTTATGGAACCGGGCGGATGAACACACCAGCAGGCCACCATGTAGTCGTTGGCCACAAATCCCAGTGGTCCTTTTCCCGTGTCTTCCAGCCTTTTGGTCAGCAGAAGTCCAAGCGTCTGATGCGCGTTCCGCCCTTCGAAAGTATATGCCACCAGATAGTGCCATCCACGATGCGGGAAGGTCTCGACCAGAAGCTGATCCGGTTCAGGCAGACGGGAGCGCTTTGCCTGCAAGGTCAGCCAGTCCCGCACGGATGGTGGCAGAACGTCCCAGGATGACGGCGCATGCAGTATTTCCCGGACATGTCGGGCCAGACCGGGTGAAATGGAAAGCTGGTTTCCGCCATAGACCGGCACTCGGGGGTCCTTGCCGCGACCCCGGGCGGCCTGCACGGTGGTATCCTGCATTCCCAGAAATTCAAGCAGTTCCCCGCCCAGCAGGAACGTGTCTCCCGGGACAAGCGTCGAGGCGAAATACTCGTCGATTTCCCCGAATGTCTTGCCGCGCCGAGATTTGACGCGAAGCAGCGGCGTATCGACGATCGTTCCGATATTCATCCGGAACTGACGGATGATCTGCTCATTGCGGACCCAGAGCTGCCCCACTGAATCCCGGAAAAGGCGCTGGTGACGGTCATAGGCCTGCAACGCATAGCCGCCGTCTTCGACAAAGCGGATGATGTCGTCAAAATCGGTGCGTGATAGCTGGCTGTAAGGTGCCGTGCGCCGGACTTCTTCGTAGAGCGCGTCCGGAAAGAACGGGCCTGCACAGGCCGTGACCAGAACATGCTGGGCCAGCACGTCGAATGTTCCTGCACGCGGCGGGGTACCATCCAGCTCATGGCGGAGAACCGCTTCTCTGGCAGCCTCACATTCCAGCACTTCAAACCTGTTGGCCGGTGCGAGAAGCGCACGCGAGGGCTCGTCCATCCGGTGGTTGGCCCGGCCAATTCTCTGTGTCAGGCGGGAAATCTGCTTTGGCGCCCCCACCTGAATGATCTGGTCCACCGCACCCCAGTCCAGTCCCAGATCGAGCGAGGATGTCGCGACAACCGCACGCAGAGCGCCCTGTGCCATGGCCTCTTCGACCTTTGCCCGTCTCGTCGTATCCAGACTGCCATGATGCAGCCCGATCGGCAGGTTTTCCGTATTGTCTTTCCACAGGGCCTGAAACAGCAGTTCCGCCTGCGCCCGGCTGTTGACGAAGACGATGGTCAGGCGGGCGGCGGCAATCGCTGTCAGGATTGCAGTGGCGCTTCCCAGACCGGTCCGGCCCGCCCAGGGCAGATACCCCCGCTGATCCGGCAGGAGCACATGAACGTCGGGACGCACTCCGTCTTCCGCCGTGACAATCCGCACGCCTGACGCATGCCCTGTCGGAGACACCCACGCCGCAATGGCGGAAGGGTGCGCCACCGTTGCGGATAATCCACTGCATCGCATTGCAGGTGCAAACGTTCGCAGGCGGCTGGCACACAGGGCGAGTTGATCGCCCCGCTTGGTGCCGGCCAGCGCGTGGACTTCATCAATGATCAGGGCGCGGAGCGTGGAAAAATATTCAGCAGCGTCCGGGTATGACAGGAGCAGCGCCAGACTTTCCGGCGTCGTCAGGAGAATATGTGGTGGATTTTTCTGCTGTCTTTTCCGGCGGGCTGCGGACGTGTCTCCGCTGCGGACTTCAATGCGGACGGGAAGGCCCATCTCCATGATCGGACGGGACAGGCTTTCTGCGATATTGGTTGAAAGCGCTTTGAGGGGACTGACATAGATCGTGTGCAGCCCGCCTTCAGCATAAGAGCCTTTTGCCAGCTCGATGAGACTGGGCAGGAAGCCTGCCAGTGTCTTTCCGCCGCCGGTTGGCGCGATGAGAAGTGCGGAAACCCCGTCTTCCGCCGCCTGCAGCATGGCCAGCTGATGAGGCCGTGGGGTCCAGCCCTGTTGCAAAAACCAGGACTGGAAAGGTTCGGGAAGATGGATGCTCATTTCTTCAAGGAACGCATACGTGTTTCGCGGGTTCTTTTCCTGTTCTCGAGGAGTTGACGGAGAAGACTTGGGTGGACTGGCTTGAACTGAAACCGGAGGGCCTTTTCTGTGTCCCCGGTGAATTCTACATCGACCCGCTTCAGCCGGTGGCCCATGCCGTCATTACCCATGGTCATTCCGATCATGCCAGACCGGGCCATCAGCACGTCACCGCCACGCCGGAAACCCTGTCGATCATGCGCCTGCGCATGGGCGAGGATCGCGCCGGGGAAAACCAGCAGGCTCTGGAATATGGAGAAGTCATATCCGTTGGCGCGGTAAGGCTCTGGCTTGCGCCAGCGGGACATGTGCTGGGCAGCGCCCAAATCGTCATGGAGTATCAGGGACAACGCGCCGTCGTCAGTGGCGATTACAAGCGGGCTCCCGATCCGACCTGCACGCCTTTCGAAGTCGTCCCCTGCGATCTGTTCGTGACGGAGGCGACCTTCGGTCTCCCTGTCTTCCGGCTACCCGATCCTGCGCATGAAATCGGAAAACTGCTTCATGACGTCCGCCTCTTTCCGGAGCGGACGCATGTCGTGGGCTGCTACGCGCTCGGCAAATGCCAGCGCCTGATCGCACTGCTTCGGAATGCGGGATATCACGAGCCGCTCTGGCTTCACGGCGCTCTCCTGCCGATGTGCAGCCTGTATGAGGGTTTTGGTATCCAGCTGGGAGAGCTGAAATCTGCCACTGCGGCAAAGAAAGGCGAGATGCGCGGCGGCATTGTGCTGGCGCCCCCTTCTGCCATAGCCGACCGATGGGCGCGGCGCCTGCCGGATCCTGTTGTGTGTCTGGCGTCCGGCTGGATGCATGTCCGGCAAAGGGCGAAGGCGCGCGGGGTGGAGCTTCCTATGGTCATCAGCGATCATGCGGACTGGGATGCCCTGCTGGATACGTGTCAGGCGACGGGAGCAAAGGAAATCTGGGTGACGCATGGCCGTGAAGAAGCGCTGATCCATGCTTTGGGAAAACTTGGAATCCGTGGCCGCGCCCTTCGGTTAATTGGTTATGAAGAAGACGATGAGCAGGCAGAAGAGGACGCCGTGGCATGATCGAGTTTGCCACCCTTCTGGAACGTCTGGCCTTTACGCCTTCGCGAAACATGAAGCTTGCTCTGCTGAAAGAGTATTTCGCCATGGCGCCCGATCCGGACCGGGGATACGCTCTCGCGGCAATGGCCGGAAGCCTGTCGTTTGCGGCGGCCAAACCGGCCATGCTCCGGGCCCTGGCGATGGAGCGGATCGATCCCGAACTCTTTGCCTGGTCTTATGACTATGTCGGAGACCTTGCGGAAACGGTTGCATTGATCTGGCAGCCCGAAAGCGAGACGCATCAGAGCGAGGCCGCCCCCGGTCTGGCGGAGGTCGTGCATACGCTGGATCGCCTGCCCAAGGCAGATGTACCAGATGTTCTGAGACGATGGCTCGATGCCTGCGATGCCTCATCACGCTATGCGCTTCTCAAGCTCATCACCGGCTCCCTTCGCGTCGGCGCATCGGCCCGGCTGGCGAAAACGGCACTGGCCGAACTGGCTTCCGTAGCGCCCGACGACATCGAGGAAGTCTGGCATGGACTGAAGGCCCCCTATGGTGCCCTTTTTGCGTGGATTGAAGGGAAAGGCCCGAAACCGGATGCGAAGGATGCGCCTGTTTTCCGCCCCCCCATGCTGGCCCAGCCTCTGGAAAATGTTGATCTTGCCGCATTCGATCCAGCCGAATGGCGGGCGGAATGGAAATGGGACGGCATCCGCGTCCAGCTTGTCTCGGCCCCGCAGGGTGAGCGTGTCTATACCCGGACGGCCGAGGATATCGGCAAGGCCTTTCCGGACGTGCTGGCCACAATGCAGGATCTGGGCAGCAGGGTCGTTCTGGATGGTGAGCTTCTGGTGGTGCGAGATGATGTTGTCGCATCCTTTGCCGATCTCCAGCAGAGACTGAACCGCAAATCGCCCACGGCCTCCATGCTGCGTGACATGCCCGCCGGGATCAGACTGTATGACATCCTGTTTGAAGATGGTGAGGATCTGAGGCCTCTGCCTTTCGACATCAGAAGGCAAAGACTGGAAAGCTGGTTCGCACGCCTCAATCCACCGCGGATGGTCCTGTCCGATCTCATTGCGTTCCGGAACTTCGAAGATCTGGCCAAACTCCGCGACAGCGCGCGGAGTGAAGGTATTGAAGGGCTGATGCTCAAGAAAGCTGACAGCCCCTATTTGCCCGGTCGTCCCCGCGGTCCGTGGTGGAAATGGAAACGCGAGCCTCTGACCGTTGATGCGGTGGTCATGTACGCGCAACGCGGTCACGGTAAACGCAGCAGCTTCTATTCCGACTACACCTTTGGCCTGTGGCGCACAGTCGACGACAAGCGGGAGCTTGTGCCGATCGGCAAGGCCTATTCAGGCTTTACGGATGAGGAGCTCAAGTTCCTGGACAAATGGATCCGCGACCACACAACCAAGCGTTTTGGCCCGGTTCGGGAAGTCGCGCACGGGCTGGTTCTCGAAATCGCTTTTGATGCCGCGCAGTATTCCAAGCGCCATAAAAGCGGTGTGGCGCTCCGTTTCCCACGGGTCGCCCGCATCCGGACCGACAAGCCCGCAGAGGAGGCCGATACGCTCGAAGACTTCATCCATGCGTTTCTGTAGAACGGAGCACCGCTTCCTGAACCGTAGCCCTCTATCCTTTCGCCACGATCATTTTCTTTCTGACCATCAATCCGACGATCAGCAGAAATGCCAGAAACATGAAGCTGCTGCTGACATTCAGGCTGGCACTGATCGACTTCTTGTAAGCCTCCCTCACCTCCTCATGCATGGCAGGAGAAAGCGCCTGCACCGCCGCCATGCCGTTTTCCAGAAAGGCGGAGACATCGATCTTTTCCGGCAGGGCATAAAGATTGTTGCGCAGGGCCAGTGCCATCACGCCTCCCGACAGCGCAACGCCCAGCGAACCTCCCAGCGAACGGATGAACGCCATCATCGCCGTGGCAATGCCCAGTGCGTTACCCGGCACGGCATTCTGGATGATGACCGTGGCATTGGGCATGCCAATCCCCATTCCGACGCCAAGCCCCCCAAGACAGAGCAGGAACGAGAATGCCGGCGCGCCATGCCGCGCACAAAACGCAATCATGGCCAGCGCCAGAAACTCGATCCCGACGCCAAGCACCAGCAGAAGCTCGTACTTTTGCGTTCTGGACGAGACATAACCGCCTGCAATGGAGCTGATCATCATCGTACCGACCTGTGGAAGCATCATCAGGCCGGATGTGGCAGGCGTTTCTCCCAGCACCAGCTGATAATACAGCGGAAGGAAGATCATCGAGCCCATCATGGCAAATGACATGATGCCCGTCGCCGCCACACAGACGGAAAAATCGGGAATCCGCAGCAGGCCCAGACTGACCAGAGGTTCAGGAGCACGTCGCTCCTGCCAGAGAAACAGCAGGAAAACTGCCGTACTCAGTGCCAGAAGAAGAAAGGTCAGCGGTGACGTCCAGGACAGGGCCGTCCCGATGGAGTTGAACAGAAGCAGGAATCCGGCCGTCGCAACACTGAGCAGCCCCGCCCCCAGATAATCGATACGGGGACGCTTCTCCGCCCCGCCCCCGGGCAGGCTCAGCATGATCAGAGCAAAAGCAAAAAGCCCGACCGGCAGATTGACCAGAAAGACCCAGCGCCATGACAGGGCACTGGTCAGCACACCGCCGAGGAAAGGACCCGTCACGCTGCTGACGGCGAATGCGCCCGTGAAAAGCCCCTGATACTTTCCGCGCTGCTGCGGGGTGACCATGTCACCAATCACCGTCTGCGACAGGGTCATCAGGCCGCCTGCCCCGATACCCTGAAGACCCCGGAACAGGATCAGCTGCCACATGCTCTGGGCCACGCCACATAGAAGCGAGGCAAACAGAAACATCCCGATGCTGAACCCGAGCAGAGGCCGCCGCCCGAACATGTCGGACAGTTTGCCGTAGAGCGGCGTGGCAATAGTTGAGGTCAGCATGAACGCCGTTACCACCCAGGACATATGCGCCAGCCCTCCCAGATCACTGACGACTGTGGGAAGAGCCGTTGAGACGATGCTCTGATCAAGCGCCGCCATGATCATGGTCAGGATAAGGCCCGCAAAAACGCGGATGCGCGTCGAGGACGAGTAGACGGACGCGTTCTCAGTCGAAGCAGATTGCACAGACAAGTTCCATAATCATCAAGACGCCGGTTGCGTTGTTTCCAACGAAAAATAGAGCGTTCCGATGCACGGTCTGTCGTCAGATCGCAACCTGTCTTCTTTATCTTCGCGATACCGCAACACAGCTGCAGGGATTGATGAACCACGCTTCCGTTACGTTAGAACAGGCTTGAGGGAACATCAGAATTACGAAAGCGTTACTGTTGCACGGGCTTTTCCGCCACTTTGTCAGAAGCGTGTCTGTGCATGAACCATCGTCTCCTGAAAACCACATTCTATGGCGCTGCGGCGTCATCCGGGGCTGCGTTGCTGCTCAGTCGGATGCAGACAGGCTCATATGGTCCGGGCGCCAACTGCACGTCCCACTGGCTTCATGGCGATGAAGCTGCTGACGTCAAAAATCTGGATGGACGCCATTCGGGGATCGGGATCGCCACAAATGCAGGAGCGACCCTGTTCTGGGCGCTGATTTACGGTGTATCTCTTGGACGAAAACCCGGCGTTCTGCGGGCCACGCTTATGACGCTTGCTCTGGGACCGGTGGCCTGTCTGATCGACTACAAGGCCACGCCAAAACGGTTCACCCCGGGATGGGAACTTGTCTTTTCGAAAAAGAGCATGGCGCTGATTTACTTTGCCATGGTGCTTGGAATGGCATTTGGCGCATTCTCGACGGCACCCGTGCAGTCCGGCGGTCAGGAGAAACAGTCGTGACCGTGCGCATCCATGATGGGATGGAAGCTGATGCCCGCCGCACTCCGCTTGAAGGCGGCGTTCTGGGCTGGGCAGCCGTTGCCATGCTGGGTGTCTGTCTGATTGCACTGCATGTCCTGCCCAGGACCTGCAGACCCTTTCTGCAGCGCTTTGTGCGGATCTGGACCGCTGGCCTGTTCTGCTTCTTCGCAGGTGTCCATCGCGGTGCAAGCTTTTACAATCCCAAAGGCCCGCAGCTCTCCGATCCTGTCATTTTTCTGATCATGCATTTCTTCGGGCTTGGCGTTGCCATGTCTCCGCCACGGCTTTCCGGGAGGCTGGCGATGGCGGGAACGCTCGCAACACTGGCAGGAGATGTCCATCTTGCCCGACAGGACCGTCTTCCGCGTTTCTTTGTCCGCCTGCGTCCAGCCCAGCTTCTGACAGCCTTCATTCTGATCGCGCTACTCGCCCGTACCACTGAAAAAGAGGATTGATCTTATGAATCAGGATTTCAAAAACGGTGATCGCGTCAGCTGGAAGAGCCACGGCGGCGAGGCGCACGGGCATGTTGTTAAGAAGATCACGAAGCCCATGACGATCAAGGGCAGCAAGATTGCAGCTTCGGAAGACAACCCCGAATTTCTGGTCGCGACCGATAGCGGAAAACGCGCTGCGCATAAGCCATCCGCACTTAAAAAACAGCCGTAACGGCAGACCTGGATTATGACGCGGTGGCCCGGTCAGTGTCTCTGGATAAAGGGCCCCGCTGCCCAATGCGTGCAGGAACCGACTGTTTCCGCGCGCCCCCTCCTGATCATGATGTAAAGCAATCCGTTCCCATGTCCCGCTGACATGAAAATGTCGCAGACAGATTACGTCTCTGATGCTTGCGAGACTGAACCGTCTCGTCTACCAAAGACTAACTGTCCTGACACTGATCAGACGCTCGTAAGGAGACACCGCATGGCTACGAAACGTTATGGGGGACGTCCTGATACCAGGATGTCCGAAGAGCTTGATGCCCTGATCCTCCAGACGGCCGTGCATCTTTTCGGAGAAAAGGGATACGCCGCGACCTCCATGGAGCAGATTGCCGCAGTCGCGCAGGTCGGGAAGCAGACGATCTATCGCCGGCATTCCTCAAAGGAAGTGCTGTTTAAGACTGTCATTACTGAACTCGGGCAGAGCCTTATGGGGGCTGCGGCACCGCCGGAAGAGATGGTGGCGGAAAACCCCCTCCTTGCCCTGCGCAAGACGATGCGGATGCTGCTCGATCTTGTTCTCCAGCCTGAAGTCATCGCCCTGAGCCGTACCTTCATCGCGGAAGGTTGGCGTTTCCCCGATCTCGTGGAACATGCGGGGGCCCATATCTTCGAGCCGCTGGAAAAGCTGACCTTCACGCTGCTGGGGGCGCTCGAAGAGGCCGGACTGCTGAAAGAAATTTTCGGCCGGGAAGAGACGAGCCGAACATTGTCCGCACTACTTCTGAGCTGGCCACACCAGCAGAGGCTCTTTGGCCGCGAAGTGCTGAAAACTGCGGAGGAACGTGACCGGTATCTCGAACACTCGTGGAATGCCGTCATGGGTGGGATCCTTTCGACACCGCCATCTTATGACAGTATGGAACCGGCCCGATGACAGGTCGCACGTGCAGATTACCCCTGATGATGAGCAGCGGTTTTCTGCTCGTTCTGGCCGCCTGTCACAAACACACACCGCCGCCCGATACCCGTCCAGTTCGCTCCATCGTGATTCAGCCGGTCACCAGCACGACAGGGGAGCCCCTCACCGGTCAGGTCGCCCCCCACCGCAGCGTAGCGCTGTCGTTCCGTCTTCCAGGAAAAATCGTGGAGCGGAGCGTCAGTGTCGGCAGTACCGTTCATGCCGGGCAGGTCGTAGCGCGATTGGACGAGGTCTCTGCACGACAGACCCTTCAGGCCGCGACCGCGGATGTCGAAGCTGCGAAAGCCGACCTCGTGCAGATGGAGACGCTCCGTCATCGCGCCACCGCGCTTCTTCCGGTCAAGGCGATCTCGAAAAATGATTATGACGATGTGACCCGCCGTTACCACTCGGCCCAGAGCGCCGTGCAGTCAACCGAGGCGCGGATGGGCATTGCACAGGAAAGTGTGGACCATACCCGGCTGACCGCGGATGCGGACGGGATCGTTACCGACCGGCTGGCGGAAGTCGGAGAAGTTGTTGCCGCAGGCCAACCGGTGCTGCGCGTTGCGGAGAGTGGAGAGCGGGACGTGCAGTTCGACATCCCTGCTTCTCTTCTGCGCTCGAGGAACCTGACAGGAGAAACGCTGTCCGTCTGTCTGGATGCCGATATGACGGTCTGCACCCAGGCACAGCTTTATGAAATTGCGCCCGATGCGGACCCGCTGACACGAACCTATCGCGCCAAAGCGCTCCTGCACGCCCCTCCCCGTGACATGACTCTGGGTTCTGTTGTGATTACCCGTATGGTGCAGCCGGACCGACAGGAAATCCGCCTGCCACCGGCAGCCCTGACGGCACAGGATGGCAAAACCGCAGTCTGGATTGTCGCCCCCGGTTCATCGACCGTCTCTCTCCGGCAGATCGAAATTGCCCGTTATACGGCCACTGACGTGCTTGTCGCGTCAGGTCTGAAGGCTGGAGACCGCGTTGTTACGGCCGGTGTGCAGGCGCTTTATCCAAACCAGAAAGTCACGCTGCTGAATGACGCCGATGTCCGACCGTAAGCCTTCGACGCCTGGCGGTCTGAACCTGTCCAGCTGGTCGATCAACCATTGTGCTCTCGTCCTGTTCTTCATGATCCTGATCGGAGTGGCGGGTTTCCGGTCCTATTTCGATCTGGGACGGAACGAAGATCCACCGTTCACGGTCAAAACCATGGTCGTGCAGGCCATGCTTCCCGGTGCATCCGTCGAGGAAACGACGCATCTCCTGACGGACCGCATCGAGAAGAAACTGCAGGAAACACCGTATTTCGACTACGTCAAAAGCTATACGGTCGCAGGAAAGACCACGATCCTTCTCAACCTGCTGTCGGGAACACCCAAGGCCAAGGTTCCGGACATCTGGTATCAGGTCCGCAAGAAGGTGGGAGACCTCAAGGTTTCCCTGCCATCCACAACCGTGGGGCCGTTTTTCGATGACGAGTTCGGCGATACCTACGGCATCATCTATGCCTTCACTGCGCAGGGATTTTCGCATCGTGACCTGAGAGATTATGTCGAGACGGTCCGGGACGAGCTTCTGCACGTGCCGGATGTCGCCAAGATCGACACGCTCGGCGCTCAGGACGAGAAAATCTACGTTGATTTCTCCAGCCACCAACTGGCACGTCTGGGGATCAACAGCGCGATGATCGCCTCGTCGCTTCTGGCCCAGAACGCCCTGATGCCGTCAGGCACGCTCGATACCGGAACCGAACAGATCCGCATACAGCCTACCGGGCGGTTCAATTCGGTCGAGGACATCAGGAATGTCACGGTCTATGCGGGAAACCGCAAGATCCGTTTGGGCGATATCGCCACAATCACCCGGTCCTATTCCGATCCGCCGCAGACGATGTTTCGTGTGAACGGTCAGGACGCCATCGGTCTGGCGATTTCCATGAGCGCGGGTGGCAACGTGCTTGCGATGGAAAAGAACATTTCCGCGACCATGGCCGAACTGCATGCGCGGATGCCCGTGGGCATTGAAGCGCATCTTGTCGCCAATCAGCCCAAGGTTGTGAAAGACGCGGTCGGGGACTTTACGGAAGCCCTGTTCGAAGCCATTGCCATCGTTCTGGGCATCAGCTTCCTCAGCCTTGGCGGGCGTGCTGGCACCGTCGTGGCCTTCTGCATTCCGTTTGTTCTGGCCGTCGTCTTCACCTGCATGAAGATCTTCGGGATCGACCTTCAGCGCGTCTCTCTAGGCGCGCTCATCATTGCGCTTGGCCTGCTGGTCGATGATGCCATGATCACGGTTGAAAGCATGGTCAGCAAGCTGGAGGAAGGCTGGACCCTCGCCCGTGCTGCGACCTTCGCCTACACATCCACAGCCTTTCCCATGCTGACGGGCACGCTGGTGACGATTGCGGGCTTCGTCCCGGTCGGTTTCGCACGCAGCGTTGCCGGTGAATATACGTTTTCCCTGTTCGCTGTTGTTGGGCTTGCACTGATCGTCTCGTGGTTCGTGGCTGTTCTTGTCGCCCCTTTGATCGGGGTAACAATCCTGCACGAACATCCCGAAGCAACGGCAGGGACAGCAGAGCCCCGCCCCCCGGGACGCATTCTGACCACATTCCGGCGCTTTCTGCTGCGGTCAATGCGCCACCCGCGTGTGACGGTCTTCGTCAGCCTCGGCGCACTGGTCGTCTCCCTCCTGCTTCTGCCGCTTGTCCCGAAACAGTTCTTCCCGGCTTCGGACCGGCCCGAACTGCTGGTGAACCTGTCTTTGCGGCAGGGAGCGTCCATCAAGGCAACCGCAGATGTCTCGCGTCAGCTTGACGCTCTGCTCCGCAATGATCCGGACATCGATCACTGGAGCTCCTATGTCGGGCGCGGTGCCATCCGGTTCTACCTGTCTCTGGACGAACAGCTTCCGAACGACTTCTTTACCCAGACCGTGATCGTCGCAAAGAACGCGGCTGCCCGTGAACGCATCCGTCATCGGCTGGATGAAACTCTGAGCCGCCAGTTCCCGGAGATCGTGCATGGACTGTTCCCACTGGAACTCGGGCCGCCTGTGGGCTGGCCTGTGCAGTATCGTGTCAGCGGCCGCGATCCGGACAGGGTCCGGGATTACGCACAGCAGGTCGCCCGGATCATGGATGAAAGCCACAACCTGCGTCTGATCAATTTCGACTGGGGCGACCCGGCCCGGAAACTGCGGATCGATGTCCGTCAGGAAGATGCACGACGTCTGGGACTGTCCTCCTCTGCCATTGCTCTGGCCATCAATGCAACGGTCACGGGCATGACGGCCACACAGGTGCGGGACAACATCTATCTTGTCGATGTCGTGCTGCGAGCCAATCGGGATGAAAGGCTGTCGATCGAACAGCTTCGCAATCTCGATATCCGCCTGCCCAACGACCTGACCGTCCCTCTCTCGTCGGTTGCAACAGTCGCCTATGTGGAAGACTATCCGCTGATCTGGCGCCGTGACCGGCTGCCCACCATGACCGTTCAGGCCCAGCTCCAGAACGGTATGCAGCCGGATGCAGCGGTCTCGGCACTGGCCTCGAAAATGGCTGTGTTCCGTGCGCAGCTTCCGCCCGGCTATCATCTGGCTGTCGGTGGAACCGTTGAAGAGAGTGCCAGATCACAGGGATCTGTGGTGGCTGTCATGCCAGTCATGGTCCTGATCATGATGGCCGTACTGATGATCCAGCTGCAAAGCTTCAAAAGGCTTGCTCTCGTCCTGAGTGTTGCACCATTTGGCCTGATCGGTGTCGTGGCGTCCCTCCTGCTCACGCAGCATCCCATGGGCTTCATCGCCATGCTGGGGCTGGTTGCGCTGATTGGCATGATTATCCGCAACTCCGTCATCCTCGTTCATCAGATCGAGATCGAGCAGCAGAACGGAAAGTCGGAATGGGACGCTGTGGTCGATGCCGCGATGATCCGTTTCAGGCCGATCATGCTGACGGCCGTTGCGGCCATCCTTGGCATGCTCCCGATTGCCTCAAGCGTGTTCTGGGGTCCGATGGCCGACGTCATCATGGGCGGTCTGGCTGTTGCCACTGTCCTGACCCTGATCTTCCTGCCCTCGCTTTATGTGATGTGGTTCCATGTCCGCGATCCGGACTCTGTTCCGGCCAAAGGGGCTGCATGATGCGTCAATGGCTTCTTCTTGTCCCCCTGTTGGTCGGTGGCTGCTCCTGGCTGGCCCCGGACTATAAACGTCCGGCCGTTGCCCTGCCCGCGACATGGGGTAAAACGACGTCCGTCGCACGCGACGACCGGACCTGGTGGCTCAGCTACGGCGACCCGGTTCTGGATCAGCTGATCCAGAACGCCCTGCATGACAGTGACGAGATCGCCCTTGCGGGGAACCGGCTGATGCAGGCCCGGGCGCAGTATGGATATGCGTTCGCCAACCAGCTCCCCATGCTGTCAATCGCAGGCGCCGATGCCTACGGACAGTTTGCAAATGGCCGTGTCAGTGCGCTGAACCAGAGCCTTCATTTTCCCAACAAGATGAGCAATCTGGGCTTCGTCGGCGGGATGCTGACATACGAGCTGGACCTGTGGGGCAAGAATGCAAGCCTCAGCAATGCGGCAAAGGCAGGCGTTCACGCAGGTGTCTATGCCATGGATGCAGCACGGCTTTCCGTGGTCGCAGGTGTTGCAAAACTCTACTTCAGCCTGCGTGCGCTGGATGAAGATGTGGCACTCCTGAAAGAAACGATCCAGACGCAGGACGATCTACTGGCCTTGGTCCAGCGCCAGTATGATGTGGGGGCAACGGATGCGCTGACCCTTGAGGGTGTCAGGGAAAGGCGCGATGCCGTCCATGAACTCCTGCCGGATATGGAAGACCAGCGGGACCGGGCGGAGAGCGCTCTGGCGGTCCTGATCGGAGAGTCTCCGCAGGATATTGTGCAGAGCAAGGTCCCGCGAGGTCGCGATATCGGGGACATGACCGTTCCGGAACCGGCGCCGTCTCTCCTGCCCTCCGAACTTCTCGAGCGCCGGCCGGATATCGCGATGCACGAACAGATGTTGATCGCGAGCAATTTCAATATTGGCTTCGCACGTGCTGCATATTTTCCGTCCATTTCTCTCGCCTCGCTGGCCGGGGTGAATAATGTCGATATCGACAATCTGTACCGGGCCACCGGTCGCGCCTGGACGCTTGGTGCGGCCATGGCAGCGCCGGTTCTGGATTTCGGACGCACGGAAAGCGGCGTCCGGCTGGCAAAAGCCGGAAAAAACGAACAAGTGATCCTGTATCAGCAATCCATCCGCTCGGCCTTTAAGGAAGTCCGCGATGCGCTTCTTGCGCAGAAAACCGCTTTGGAGCGTGAAGAAGATGCGACCGGCCGCGAGACAGCAGATCAGAAGCGGCTCCATCTGACAACGCTGCGTATGGATCAGGGATATGCGAGCCAGGTCGATGTGCTGACCGCCCAGGCCGTATTCCAGCAGTCTCGGCTTGCACATGTTTCAGCCCGGCTTCAGCGGCTGGATGCCTCGGTCGATCTTTACAAGGCGACCGGAGGGGGATTTCATACGCCCATGGCAAAAACAGCCGTCTCCCAATGAAGAAGGTCCTACTCTCTCTGTCGGCGCTCCTGTGCCTTGAAGGATGTGCCGCCCCCATTTCCGTCCGGCAGCTCTCGCTGACAGCGGCTTATCAGGACCGTAACGAAAGCGCTCTGGCGGGAAACCGTCTTACCAACCTGACACGTACAGTTCTGCAACGCGGAAACCTGCTTCCCCTATGGCAGGCCCATCCGGCCCAGGCGCTTCTCGAACTGCAGCACCGGACCCGCAGGCATTTCTATACCAGTACGCTGGAGGATCAGCTCTTCGCGCTGGCAGAACTGAATTATTTTCAGGGACGGCGCCATCGGGACCGGGGCGCCTTCATGGCCGCAGCCCTCTATGCCTACGCCTACATCAATCCCGATGGTACGGCGGACGCACGGCCCAGCCCCTATGACATCCATCTGAGACAGGCCTGCGACCTGTACATGTTCGGGCTGACAGAGGCCCTTGGAACACCGGTCAATCTCGTCTCACAGCAATGGCGCCTGTCCTCCGGTCCGGTCGATATCTCCATCGATCCGGCGCAACTGCGCTGGCATGGTCATGATGTCACCGACATCCGCCCCGTCTCCCGTTTGGCTGTCAGTGGTTTTGAAAACATCTATCGGCAGAAGGGACTGGGCGAACCGGTTGGCGCCCTTCCCCATCTGACGAAGCAGGAAAACCAGTCCTTCCAGATCGCCAATTCCCTGCGCGTGCCGATGAACCTGATGCTGGTCATGAGCACGCCCCGCCAGCAGATCCTGTCGGATCATATCTCTGCCAGCTTTCAGCTTACGCCGATTGACGAGACTATTGTCGGAGAGCACGCGCCGCTCCAGTTCGACCAGACGACAGCCCGCGCTGAAAGCCTGAATGATGCGATGGACTGGTCTGTCGAATACCGCGGCTTTCTGGACGGCCGCCTGTTCAATCAGGGGGACCGTCTCCAGCTTCTGACCATCGAGCCCCATCAGGCCGGTCATCGGCCGGTCGTGCTGGTGCATGGCACGGCTTCAAGCGCAGCACGCTGGGCAAACATGGTCAATGACCTGATGGAAGATCCAGTCATCAGGAACCATTACGAATTCTGGTTTTTTTCCTACGCGACCGGCAATCCCATCCCCTATTCCGCATTGCAGCTCCGTCAGGCTCTTGAAAAGGCGGTAGCGCAGCTTGGTGGCGCAAAGGCAGATCCGGCTCTTGGGAAAATTACCCTGATCGGTCACAGTCAGGGTGGCCTTCTGGCCAAGATGCTGGTCGTGAATACAGGAGACAGGCTCTGGAACGGCATGGTCTCGGTGCCGCTTGATCGCCTGAAACTGCGTCCTGCTGACGAGACGCTCCTGCGCGATGCTCTCTTCCCTAAACCGCTTCCTGAAGCCCGGAGCGTGGTCTTCATTTCCACGCCCCAGCACGGAAGTTATGTCGCCGGACTGTCTGTCGCACAACTCGTGGGGCGGCTCGTCACATTCCCGGTGTCGGTTCAGGAAGTCGTCCGGGCCGTCTTTGCCAGCTCTCCGGAGACCCGTAAGCTGAACATGCGGCCATGGCGCGTTGGCAGTGTCTATGGCATGTCGCCGCGCAGTTCGTTCATCCGATCCCTCGCCGCCATTCCCGTCGCACCAGGTATCGACAGCCATTCGATCATTCCGGTCCTGGGCAACGGCCCTCTGAAAACGGCTGACGACGGAGTGGTCACATATGAGAGTGCGCATGTTCCGGACGTGCAGTCCGAACTCGTGGTTCGCCATTCTGGCCATTCGACGCAGTCCAATCCGGTTACGACGGCCGAAGTTCGGCGCATCCTGATTGAACAGCTTGAAAAAGATGGAACCGTCCCACCGGACACGGATACATGCGGAAAAGGAACAGTCACCTCTCTGGGAGGCAGTTACACGCCGTTGCCTAAGGGTGAACCTCAATGAGCGTGAAGATGCCTTTCCGCTGGAAACACGCGGGAAAGACTGCGGGGCGTATCACACCCATCGTCTTTGTGCTCTTTGGAACTGCTGCACTCTATTACTCTACAATTGAGCCTGACGGGCTACGCCTTGCCCTGACACTGCTTTTTCCACTGCTCGTGGTTTGTGCTTATCGTCTGCCCAATTCGCTGGCCCGCCGAACCGGTGTCGGCGTCCTCTGCGCAGCGCTCAGTCTTTGGTACGTCACCGATCCGCCACGTAATGATCGGGAATGGCAAGGGGAATACGCTATTCCTGCCGATGTCGTGATGGACGGCGGCTTTGCCCATATCCATCATGTCCGGAACTTCATCTACCGGACGACGCAGGATTACACGCCCCGTTACTACGATGCGACCTACAATCTGAATGACCTTTCATCCGTGGATCTCGTCACGTCCTATTGGGCGGGAAATGCCATTGCGCATGTCTTTCTGAGCTTCGGCTTCCGTGACGGACGGCATGTCGCCATTTCCATCGAAACACGGCGCCAGAAGAAGTTCCAGTATTCGACCATCGCCGGTTTTTTCCATCATTACGAGACGTTTTACGTAACCGCGGATGAGCGCGACCTGATCGGTGTACGGACCGATGTGCGTCACGAGCGCGTCTATCTCTACCGCCTCAATCTTTCGGCGCCGGCGCGCAGACGGCTTTTCGAAAGCTATCTGCGTGAGATCCATACGCTGGTCCATCATCCGGCCTGGTACAACACTCTGACAGATAACTGCACGACAGGCATCCTGACCCGTGCGCAGGCTCGACTAAGATACAGGCTGGACTGGCGGGTCCTGCTTAGCGGATACACAGCGTCTCTGGCCTATGATCTGGGCCTTCTGGATACGCAGTTGCCTTTCCCAGAACTCAAAAAACAAAGCCGCATTCACCGTCCGCTCAATGCATATCCTGACGCGGATTATTCCGATGCAATCCGCCGCAGCCTGCCACGAAATGACAGGTCCGTGGATTGAGTCTTTCAACTGTGGATTATTTTTCAAAGTGCCATATGGCTACAGGTTCGGGATGCCAGACTTCCGTTTCCCATCCAGCCCGCTATGCCTTCGAGCAGATGCTGCATGTTCTGACGGGTTTCCTCAAACCCGCCCCCCGGGCTGCAATGTTGCCGAGTTAAGATAGAGGGAGCGGCAGATCTCAACCTGCAACGCATGCATGTTCTGCTCAGGCCGTCCGTAATACTGCGTGATATAGCCCCCTGCATAAGGAGTGTTGCGCCGGATGGAATATCCTCTGTTTTCAAGCAGGGCTTCGACAAGCTCTGTAATGTCCGGATTACAGCTCTTGCCGTGCACATCCCCAAGAACGATGTCGCACGGGCGTGTATAGGGCAGCTTTGGCATTGAATGTGTCTCAAGCAGAACCGCATACCCAAAGCGCGCATGCATCTCACTGAGCAGAGCTGCAAGCGCCTCATGATAAGGTAGCCAAGCGGTCTCAAGCCGCGCCTTTATCTCGGACGGATGAAGGGACTGTCCATAGATCTGCCGTCCATGCGAAACATAACGTGGGATAACCCCGAAACCTGCCCTCACCTTGGCCGTGAGAAGAACTTCATCCTCGGGAGGTTTCGGGTCGAACATTCCGGCATCCACCTCCCGCCAGTCCCGGTTTACATCGCACCAGACACGCGGGAATGCCGCACAGATCAGTGTGGCCCCAAAATCCGGTGCCGTCTCAAACAGCCGATCTACGAACCGGTCTTCACTCTGCTGGAGTTCATGAAAAGGGAGTGCCGCACTCCCAAGAAACTCTGACGGATAATTCCGCCCGGAATGTGGGGATGAAACAAGCAGAGGAATCGCGGTATTCCGCGGTCTTTCCACTCTAAAAGACGTCAGAGGCAAAGGAGGTCGCATATTTTTTTCATATTTCGCTCCGGAGGGGGTTGCAAGGTTTTCCGGAGACAGCTAGAAACCGCCTCACCGGACCGGGGGCGCATAGCTCAGCGGTAGAGCACTACCTTGACATGGTAGGGGTCACAGGTTCAATCCCTGTTGCGCCCACCACTCGGTCCGGCAGAAAACCAACAGTTTTCTGAGACTTATGCATTGGACTACCATCCTTTGCTTTAGAGTCTAGCACGCTACTAGCACGCAAATTGAGATTTTACCATTGATCGGGCTGCCACCCGGTCAATGGTGCTTGCGACTTCGTCAATAGCCTGTTTGGCATTTGCGAGAAAGTCTGGACGTACGTGTACGTAACGGCCCGTCGTCCTGAGATTCGGCATTGCATGCCCCATTAGGGAAGCGACCTCAATTTCAGGAACACCACGGGTAATAAGCTCGGTCGCCATCGTATGACGAACCGTATAAGGCACAATCTCTTCTGAAAGGCATGCCGCTTCGCGCGCAGCTCGCCATGCGCCATTAATCTTGAGAATCGGTTTGCTCTTGTATGTTACAAGATGACCAATCGGCACATCTTCAATCCAGGACTTCAAAAAATTAGGGATCGGAATGCGCGGACGTCTCTTTTTGGTTTGCATACGTCCTGTAGGATTGAGGTCTATGACGCCATAACGTAAATCACATTGCTCACGCGTGAGCTGCAAGAGGGCTTCCGGACGAGACGCAGTTCCAATAAGAAGCGCAAGAAACATGCGAAGATGAGGTGGCATATCCACTTCCCAGAAGCGGGCCATCTCTTCAATTGTCATGATTCGTTCGCGCCCGCTGCCTTCGGGGGGCAACACAATCGGAATTTGACGGTCAATTTCGCCATTCTTCCAGGCCCAATTCACCCCGGCAGCGGCGATCCCCATGACACGACGCGTGTAGCCAGCAGAATACCCCTTTCTGCGCAAACATGACGCAATTCTGCGCTGCTCAGCCACGGTATAGCTAGCAACGGACGCACCTGGCTCCACATGGTCGAGCATCAGCTCCAATGCCCGTCTATTAGGGCCTGCACTTCGCGTTTTCTCACTATGATTTTTAAAATAACGCATAAAAACCGAAGCTAAACTCGCCTCAGACGTTGGTTCATTCTTCCTCTTCGCGTTTTCCGTCACATATTCTGCAAGCTTTAACTGCGCCTCTTGAAAAACATCTGTGCCAAGAGATGCTCGTTTTGTTTGTCTGGTTTTCGCATCGTACCAGCAGGCACACCATGCCTTTGAGTTAGGGCGCTTTCCGAGAAAGAATTGCCCAATTCGGAAGACAGTATCGGCCTGGGGCATCTTTCATTCCTTGCAAGATAATCCGTCAGGTGAACGTCAGAATAACGTACACGGGCACGAATTTTTAGATAACCAATCCGGCCTTCATGTCTCTCACGTCGCAGCGTAATTGTAGAAACGCCTAGACGAGATGCTGCCTCACTTTCTGTAAACAAAAGATAACTCGGCATCATTCAGGCTTTACGCGCAACGTCGCTTCTGAAAAATTTTCTTCTTTGCCCAGCTCTTTTTGAAGAACGCGCCTTGCGCGTTCTCGAAAAACTTGCAGCGACATAGAGAAGATTTCACCATAGCATTCCAAAAATGCCTCATGAATGGACTCATAAGACCATTCTTCTTCACGTAAGCGTCGCAATTCATTGACGTGGCGCACAAGAAGCGATCGGGAGGCACGCGCGCCTTTCGGAATAGGTAAATTGGGATTTTTCTTAAGAACACACATATCGTTGCTATTTCTTCTAAAAATAACTCACAGAACAAGATAAAACGTTATATTGAGTTTTTATTCGTGTCAAATCTATATTATTTCTTTACTTAACGAATACTTTCCTTCTTTCCTTCTTTCCTTCTTTCCTTCTTTCCTTCGTTCATGAGCGTCGGGAGATAATACGCTGCGATCCTGCGTGCAGTGCGCCTTAATCGTGCGTCCACTATGGGTTTGAAGTGTCATGATTAATCGGGAAAGGTTTGGCGAGACCAGCTTGCCTTGTTTGCTGAGAGCGGACTGACCCAAACTGCTGTTTGCAGTCAGAATGGTCTCAGCGCAAAAGTTCTTCGGCGCTGAGTGGGCCGGCTCGATTTTGTCTGGCCACCAACGATGAGGAGACTGACGGCCCTGGTCGTCGTTCATCGAGACTTTCAGGCACAGTCCCAGAGTATCTTGAATAGATACAGTCAGAATTAAGTGGGTCGATGGATTTTGTCTTAAATGTGTACTCACGCGTGCCTCGACCGTGGTCAGACACTGCGATTGGTAATATGGTTGGGAAATGACGCGTCCTGATCCCTTCACAATTCCAGAGTGGAAAGCGTTGCACCGCGAAGCATCTCTGGTCAGTCAGATACTTGGCTCTGGTGCAAGCGCATTAAGTCGTGCGAGTTATGGAAGCGGATTTGGCGAATACTATACTGCCTTCTTCGGACTTTCGGTTGGAATTGAACGGCTGGCAAAGCTTATATTGGTTGCCAATTACGCGCTGGAGAATAACGGAGCGCTTCCAGGTCAGTCGGTTGTTCGCAAATATGGCCACAAATTGAAGGAGTTGATAGCGCAGGTCGATATGATTGCGGAAAAGCGCGGTATCACCGTACCTCACATCGGCCCTGGCCAACCTATCTGCACTGCTGTCATAAACTGCCTTGACGCATTCTTAGATGCCTCCAAGGGCCGCTACGCCAACTTCGAAGCGATAGGCAATCCTTTATTTGACCCAGCAGACGAACCCGTCAACAAATGGTGGACTGAAGTTGTTGAGCCAATTCTCAATAATCATTATCGAGGGAAGAAACGTGAAGCTGTTGTAAAGAGACGCGCAGCTCAATTCGGAACGATGCCCGATTGCAACATGTCTGTGCTGTTCACAGATGAGACCGGAAACGTGATGTCGGACGCGACGACTGCCTCAGAACGCACTGGACAGACGAAATGGGCGCAGCGGTACGGACGCTTTTACACGCTTTCGGTTGTCAGATGGCTCTCCTACATTTTCGATGAAATGACCCATATGGCTGGCTACCAACCGGGGCAGGAAAGCCTATTCGGACACTATGAATTTTTCCAAACCTACATGGTCAATAATCATTTATTACTAAATCGCAAGGTCTGGCCTCTTACCTAGACTTGATACGGTTTAGTGCTTGGCAGAAGTGATTATGTCACTTTTGCGGGGTATCTGTAGGAGCTTTGATTTTCGGCGAGATTGATCCGGACATCGCCTTTTACCGGCTCGGTTGATCTTCTGCTCCACTCGCGCGGCATATCTGATATTGCGAGAATACAAACTTAAGGGGATAACCATATTTAATGGGCACCTGCACACCAAATGTTCCCATCCCCACTTAGTGTCCGGTCTGGGAACAGTGGCCTTGTAAGTCCAATGACCAATATGAGGCGTAACCAGCCGTCAATTGTGCAATCCTCGGACGCTTACCTTCTTCCCTTCTTGAAAAATTCCTCTCGAGATGTAGCAGTAAATATTTATCCTCTCTTCTGCCGTTATCGGCTACCGAAAGGCAGAAGAGATGGCATACCGCCCTTTTCCTCGATCAGTTTGCTCAGATAGCTGACATTGCCTTGCTGCATGTCTGCAGTGAGTTCACCAGCCAAAGGACGCTCATAACCGTTCAAACGGCGCGCCTGGCTGTACGTCCGGTTGATAGATCGTATCTCTTGGTCAAGCCCCTGGACGCTCTCTCCACCAAACCGCCGACGCACATAGGGCATCGTGCCTGGCACAAGCCCCTTTGCCTTGTAGGTCTCCTGTAGCTGCTCCTGGCACTGGAACTTGCGTGTTAGCGTCATGTGCCGGCATTGCCGCTGCTCATCGGCTTTCATGGCCGCCTGTGTCGCCTGCCACTCTGGATCTATGACCTGCGCGTGAGCCGCGCGGATCTCGCCCACACCCAACCCGGCCACCACTGCGGCCAACAATAGAACCTGTCTCATATCAGTCACTTGACGCTGTAAAAGCCTGCAGCTTTTGCAGATGCTTGAGATTCTTTTCAGCAATGTCGTTCTCGACTTCCAGTTGCCGGATGTGCTGCTGAAAAGCCATGTCCGCCGTGGTCTGCTGTAACTGCAAGCTGGCGTCATTCTGATGCAACGCAGTGGACTGCTCGGCCGCGATGAGCTGCGTGGACACCCCCACATCATCATCCCCTAAGTCAGCCAGAGCCTCGTCCTGTCGCTGCATCGCCTGGGCCGATGCCTGACGATACTCGTTCACTGACGCCAGAGACGCGGCCTCCCGCATGGACTGGTTGGTATCACGGGCCGCCCGATCGTATCCGGCATCTGTCGGGCTGTCCGATGCCAGACCCATCAGGCTGGCCGCACTCGCCTGGGCGCTGGTGCTTCCCGGAAGATTGTAGGTGCTGGAAAGAACTTCTCTCGCTTCCTGAGAGAAATTCCCACTAAACCCGTTCAGTGAATAAAGATCACTCAGGTCATCCGTGACGCTCTCAAGGCGGGAAATATCGGAATCCAGTGATCCGCCTCCCAATGAAGCGATATTAGCCAGACCTTTAGCGTTCTGTATTTCCTGCGCCGCCTGCTCTAGCTGTTCGTAATACTGCTCTCCCTGCATGTAGTACTGTTGCCCTTGTTGCAGATAGGACTTGGCAGCTTCAAGATAGCCCAGGTCGGTACTAACTTCGGTCTTTGGATCGGTCACTATGACCTGCGCTTTTGCATCAATGGATATGCTGCACAGCGCAAAAATCGTGACTGCCAAAGCACCTTTGAACATATTTACGGTCATATTTTTTGCACTCCCGCGCATATCCTCAGTCATGTTCATGGCGCGTTTTCTGTGTTCAACCGGCATATTTAAGCGGCAATAATATAACCGCTTAAATACACTTTCAGTTTGAGAAATCCGCGTACGAATCGTAACACAGAAATTAAAAAATAAGGTAGTGTCAAAATACATATACACTGCTTTGACACTTCCCATTAATGTATCGTGATACATTAATGGGCCTATACTTTATTCTCGCAATACCCCGACGTGAGTGCGTGACCAGAACGCGAGAGGCGTTCAGAAACGTTCGTTTTCGTTCAAATACGTTCGCAAAAGGTCGAAAACGTTCGATAACCGTCGATTTCGTTCGGATTCCGTCGAATACGTTTGAATTTTATATAACTTGTTGATTTATAATGATATTTAATAAGAAAACCCACCTCTCGCGAGATGGGTTGTATACTTCATATAAAATAAGCGGAATCCGAACGGCAGGCCGTTCGAATACTTCATAACTTGAACATCCTATGAAAATTTACTTGATGGGCAGAATCAAGGTGAGGCATCCTGCCTTGGCAGGGCCTCCACGTCCTGCATGCGCGTTGATTGACATACGCGGGGCGGCTGGATGCCGACACCCGATCCTCACATGGAAAGCCGTAATGCGTGCCGGTCGCTGGCATACCGAAAGAACCGGCGTTCCGGTTCCTGATTCTGGTCATCGAAATCGTATCCCTCGTGGTCGATCTTCGATGCCCGCCAAGCATCAGGACCGACCTTCGCCATCCTTCCGGTGCTGCGCCAACAGCACCCCACCAATCCGGCCCCATGAAAGGAGAGGGCCAGGCTGCAAACCACCACCTCAGCACGTCACTTCGTATTGCCGCCCCAGTCGGGGCACGCCTGCCGTCTAACCATCGGCAAGCAGGGTGCGGCCTAACCAGCCCCACCCGATCTGTTGCTGTAGCCGGATGCCTTTAATCGGGCTCGTCCGGTTGCAACGGGCGCTCGGGGGTGAAACTCCCCCGTTCGATCCAATCCGATCTTTGACATTTCAAGATGAAGATGGGCGACGCGGACACGGCCACCCCTGCCGGTTTCGGCAAGGGGTGAGCCTGTCAGATGGGAGAAACGGTATCCAGTCCGTTCCACGGGCGGCAAGGGATTGTCGAACGTGTGCCGCGCAGGTGGGCGACGGCATGGCGGGAAACCGTCATGGGCCTCAGAGGGGAAACCTGGATGAGGCGGTACCAGGGGGCGCAAGCCGCTTGGATCGTCGGATAGCTCAAGCCTGTAACGGCGTTCAGTAGGACGCTGCGCGGAGAGAAAGTGCGAGTGCCGGGGCTTACAGTGTCCCGGTGGGTAAAATTGGAAACCATGATGTGAGTAAGGGAGACGCTTTGGATGTTCGGTCCCCCCAAATTGGCTGTGCCTTGGCACAGTCGAAAGGCTCCGTGAGCCTAGCAGTCATGGTGAGATGCTCGCGTACTGCTCGCTAAAATCCGTCTGAATAACGCGGGAAGGTCTAAGGGCTGCTCGGGGTGGTTCCTGAGCGACAGTCTATGACCGGGAGCGGGCTTAGTAGAGTGAAAATCCCCTTCGCGGTTTATCCGAAGCGTTGGGAAGAGGCAGGGATTTCGAGGGTGGTTCCTCGTCCTGTCAAAGTCTCGAAAGGTCCATGCGACAGAGAAGCAATACAGAGGGTGCTTGGCGGCACCCGGTGACGATGTTCCTGATCATCGTGGATGGTACCATGATCGACCGAGAGAAAAGGGAATGTTGGTCGCATTCCCTTTAAAACTGACAATTATTCAACAATCAGCAATCAATTCACATGCAGCAATAAGGAGATAATCTTATGAGGATGTCGAGTTCTGTACGTCGGGTAACCGGCAAAGCCTGCGGTAAAAGAGGACGACCCTTTCTTGGGACCTGCGCGTTGCGCAGGCAGTCCTTCGGCTGCCCCGTTGGGAACAGCTGACCGATCAACAGGTCAGAGGGAGAAGCATTAATTTGCTTCTCCCCCTTCCGGTTACTCTTGCATGGCTACCAATTTTTCCTTCACTCTATTTATGCCTCCTACGCGGTTGCACAATGAGGCCCGGACCAGCCCCCAACTCTCTGGGCCTCACCTCGGGGCATTCCAAACAAAAGAGAGGAAGCAAGTTGAAGTCCGCCCCAACAGCCGCAGGCTTCTTTGAGTTGCTCCGCTGAGGATGGTTACTATGAGCTGGGAATTTTGTTAAAGAGCCACGTGATTTCGGGTGGCTAAATTGAGTATATTCGAATGGTCCAAAGCGTTTTTGAGATAAAGAAAAACATAATCAACCCTCGCAAAATTGCCCGCGTTTATCTCCGTGTAAGTACTGAGGAACAAGATTTGCGGAGGCAGGAACGAATTATCGAGGATGCTCGAGCAGCGGGGTGTTACATTGCTGCCGTATATAGGGAGAAAGCCTCCGGTGCTCGTCCTGATCGTCCTGAACTAATGAGAATGATTTCAGATCTTCAGCCTGGCGAACTAATCATCGCAGAAAAGATGGATCGTATCAGCCGTCTACCGCTGGCTGACGCTGATCAACTTGTCCAAAGCATTCGGCAGCGGGGAGCAAAACTCTCTGTCCCTGGCCTCGTAGATCTCTCTGAGGTTGTTTCAGAAAGCGAGGGCATCGCGAGAATTGTTTTGGAAGCAATGCAAGATATGCTTCTCCGACTTTCTCTCCAAATGGCCCGTGAGGATTACGAAGACCGACGAGAACGTCAGAAACAAGGAATTGAAAATGCGAAGGCGTCTGGTCGATACAAGGGGCGAAAGCCTAATGTAAAAATTCACGAGCAAATTATCGCCCTTCGGAGAAGCGGAAGTAGTATATTGGAAACAGCGCGGCAGCTTGGCTGCAGCCCCAGTCATGTTAAAAAAATCTCCGTTAAATACAGAAAGACAAATATAGAACCATTATAAGACCTCTCTTTTTAGAAGTATTTCCTTCTGAATTTCGCAATTATCTTAATAATAAAATTAAGGGAGTGGTAGCAGTCTTTCAAAATCAAATAATTACACACGCGGTGTAATTCGAGCCGCAGTGCGGATATCAGCAATAGTCACGCCTAATGCTTGGAGATTTTGACGCATTTCATTGAATACAGGTGCATCACGCTTTGGATCGCTGATCGTTAAGATCGCAGTGAAAGGCACCCCCTCATCAGGTATTTTTACGCCAGCACGTTCAAGATATTCGACAGAAAGACGCCAATTTGAAGAGCTGCCCACCCCTCGCGGGAAGGTCTTCCCGTAAACTTTAGTCGGCCCCCACTTGAGATCATGCTCAATCCTTTCAGCTTCTGTCGCGGCCATATTGCGCTTCGGTGGCACATAAAGAGATTCAAGGCGACCCGCCCACCCGCCATCCTCTTTTTCCTGCTGCAACATCGCATCAATGTTGACGCGTACAAACTCAGCGCCAAAATTGGGATCGAGCGGCGGCGTCGATACAAGCGTTAAACGAGCGCGCCCTCGGCAATTTCCTCCAGATCTCACTAGCGAAGCCGGCCAAGGAAAACGAAAGTTAATCTGCTGGCCCTTTTTGATTCGTGAAGCGAAAACTAGCGTAATCGAATGATCATCGCTTTCTAGAATACGACTTGCAGAGGGCGGCATACCAAAGCCTACCAAATGCCGTGCTACTGGACTGAGCTCTTTTACCTGTAAAATCTCAGGAATTTCAGCACCATGGATGAGGAGTCCAATCAACGTCTCCCTCGAAACGTGCCCCTCAATTGCATGATCAAGCGCTGCAGCAATTTTTGCAACTAGCGGGGCGGCATAACTAGTTCCGCAGCCGTCAGTTATATTGCCATCAGGTAAAATCGAGAAGAGCCCTGAGCCGAGTATTGAATCGGGAGTTCCCGATCCGCCAATATGAGCAAGGTCGGGTTTTACACCAGCTCGTAGGCCCGGCCCCCTGCAACTATACCGCGCGGGTGCGTAAGCTATATTTTTATCCTGATCAGGCGGATTAAGCGCCCCTACTGAAACATTACGGGCGCTTTCAGCAGGTATTTGCAGTTTATCATTTTGGGCGAGGGCAAGGCCCGCAAGCGCAGTAGTCGGATCTTGCGCCCATTCGGCACGCATGTCCTGCGGCTTCGTGTTTCCGGCTGAAACAAAAACGATTACATCGTTATCTTCAGCAATCCGATCAAGGCGCGCGGCATACTGACTATATGCTTCGGGTGCAGCAGGCTGGGTAATGTTAAGACTCATGTTAAAGATGCGCACGCCATGACGAGCATTCGCATCTGCGACCGCCGAACTCATTTCATCGAAAAACTCCGGCAGACCTCCTGGATAGTAGGTAGCAAACGCTCCAGTTGACGTAGCAGGAAAAACAGCTACGTCCACAAGTTCAGTGCCATCTTGCTCAGGACAAATTTCCTTACCATTTAAAGCACCACCCGCGACTACAAGACCGCCTATGAAAGTGCCGTGTTTATGATCAATATCTGCATCGTCTAATACCTCCCACCGGTCGATGACCCAGTCGGATAAAGCATTACTAATACCGCCATCGATAACACCTAATTTCGGGTAAGAACGATGGCTATCATGGGTCGGGCATGACAGATTTTTTGGACGCGCACGCCTATTTGTTGATACCTGACCTGACTGCAGGACTATGCCAGGCAGACTAATTCGTCGCACTAAAGGATGGTTATCGAGGAACGTAAGGAGTTCAACATGCAGCTTAATTTCAGAGTTGAATGGCGCTAAAGGCCGACGACGTTCACCACTCTGTGAATCAAAAATCAGCAACACTGCACCGGCAGTATCGTGAATGACACGTACTGATAGGGTCGGTTGATTAGCGCGCACATCAACCAATCGCTCAACCGAAACACCAAAACCAAGCGCAGTAAATCCCCTCAAAAACGACTCAATCATTTGGCGATTAGCCGTATCTAGGCTGTCCCAATCACTGCGTGGAGGAATATTTTTAAATAGCTCGACCTGATAGCCCGATCCAGTCAACGGATTGGACAACCAAGAAACCGCTTCATTAACTGAAAAATTGCGCCTATCGGTCGGACCGTAGAGTTCGATACTTTCAATAGCTCCAACCTCGCTCCTACGCCTAGAAGGGTTTGGTACTTCCTTAAAAGTTTGAGAGTTTATCTTTGTACGAGTGCCATCCTCCGCTTTCTCCATTTCAGCCGCAACCTGACGAAGGGACGCAGGCTTAACTTCAATTATCATTTCACCGAGATCCGCCCCACCTACGACGGGAACTCGATCGGGAGAGAGTAGCGCTATCATCGGCCGATGTATCTTAGCCCAAGCCTTAGGGCGAAGAACCACTTTAGCAAACCCAACTGCACCAGTAGGCTGAACAGAAAGGGTCTTTGAGGCTGCATCTAATTGATGAATCAACATATCCCGATGCAGTACGAAATCCTGGTCGCGGTAGGCAAAGAAATCCTTATGTTCTCCTCCTCCGCCTGCCGCGCGACCTTCTTCATAATTTTCTGGATTAAGTATAATTTGAACAGGATTAGCCATGATTAATGTCCTTCATCATTTTTTTGGGCTTTGCCAATTTGACGGCTAACTGTTGATTTATCTTTTCCTGCGATTTCACCAATATCGGCCATTGTAAAGCCTAGAACAGGATCATCCCGCATCGCTCTAAATAAATTTGTCGGCTCGTCTAATAATAATGCGCGACGTTCGCTTTGGACGCGTGCAGCATTAAGCGTCGCGAATTGACGCAACGTGCTCAAAAGGTCGAGACGCTCAGTGGTGCGTAAGCTCATAGCTTTCTTATAAGTACGCACAAGCGACTCAATCTCAGCACCAGTCGCACCTTCCGTGAACCAGGCAATCAACCGCAAATGACTGTCAGGAGCTTTGATTGGTGGCATAAACTGCGTAGCAATAGCCATACGCATTGCAAAGTCAGGCTTTGGAACCTCCAGTTGGACCTCAAAGCGTCGCCAGACAGCAGCGTCAAGCAACTTTGGATGATTGGTGATACCAATTGTAAAGCCTATGTCCCGACGTACATCGAGGTTTTGCAATAGCGCATTAACTACACGCTTGATCTCGCCGACCTCCTGTGGGTCGTCACGTACTTTGGCTATGGCATCAAATTCGTCTAAAAGTAAAACGCAACGATAGCGATTTGCAAAACTGAACAAATTTCCAATATTGCGTGCCGTTGTGCCTAAAAAAGATGAGACTAGTCCATCTAATTTAACTAAGACTACAGGCAGCTTAAGTACGTGCGCCATCCAAAGCGCGAGCCGCGTTTTACCAGTTCCTGGCGCTCCATAAATAAGACAAGTCTTCGATGGTGCAATGTCTAGTTCTGAAAGAACATCGAAATTCGTCCACTCTTCTAGAATTGTTGTAATTGCTTGGGAAACAGTTGAATTAAACAGCGGCGCGCGTGGAGATATTTCATTAGGGAAGATGATGTCCGCAAGCGCGGCCGCTGTTTCGCGGTCGACCGGCACTGGCGTGTTGGGCGCGAGTGTTTCTCCAACCCATTGAGCGCGAGAGCGCTCAATCCGGCTCGGTGCAACTTCTCGGGCACGCTGCGCGGCAGTCAGGATGCCTGCAATAGATGCGGCCTGCTTTTCATCACCGTCCTTTTTCAAGGCATCACGAAGTCGCTCAATCTGCTTACGAACCGCAGGCGAAGCCTCGGCCATTGCAGTTCGGCAAAGCGCCTGAATGATTGGGAAGTGGTCCAAGTAAGAAAATCCTCTAACGGTGCGTCTACCTTTATTTTTAATGCATATATGCGATTCTCGGTTGCACTTCAATCGCTATATGATGCAGAGAATTGGAAAATTGATGTGATTGGAGGAGAAATTTTGGGCTGAAAAGTTGCATATCAAACCCAAAATCTGATCTCTCGGCTTATCCTTGAATTTCTGCAGCTACTCCGCCCAACTCTTCTCCCTTGCGGCAGACTGCGCAGTTAGGCGTGCTGACTAAAACCTACTGACTTCTCTACGCTCCACTCCCTTGAGTGAAAATTCATGGAGAAGGGGTGCCAGAGACACAACAAGATTGCATGCTCAAAATCCTGAAACGCACAAGCGATTGAAAAAAATCAAAACGTTTTTTTAGTCACCTTCGACTATTCTTGCTGGATTGAATTAGCGGGGATGCGCTTCCCACCCTTCGATGATTTCGATCCACTCTCTAGGTGAAAGCTGGCTTGGACCGTGCGGTTCCGGATATCGACGTCCTGAAAGCAGTCGCTCTCCCTTAATATATATATCTCTGGACGCCTTCTGTGCCACCCTGTCACTTACAACCCGCACGCCACGGAAAATGGCGCGGGCCATATGCTTTCCTGCAGCGCGCACTTGATCGGTGGCCTTGATAAGCAACTTGTAGGTATTGCTCGTTCTCACCCATCGACCTTCAACCCGCTTGCGTCTGCGGGTTCGCTCGATCAGCCCAAGCTCATATCCCCGTTCAAGTGCACGGATAACCGTACGCACGGAATACCGACAGGCCTGCGCGATGGCATCGTGACTGGGATAAAGGCCGCCCGCCCCGAAGAAGGTGGCGAGCGTCATGAGCACGGCTTTTTCAGATGGCTTCAGCTTATGGTCAAAATAGAGGCTCAGAACCTGCTTACGAAAAGCCGTTTTAACAGAAGCATGGCGGCTCATCGCTCTGCGCTCCCGGTCGAAACCAGAATGCGATGGAAAAAACTTACCTGAAGAGTCCGGAGATCCGTGACAACAAAGCCAGTATCTAGTACGCTACTCGCACGCATTGCACGATTTTTCCTTGATCGTGCGTGCCGTTTTTGAGCGTGTTTGACTCTGTAAGTCTCTGATTTCGTTGGGGTCAGCCGGTTTTGACATGGTAGGGGTCACAGGTTCAATCCCTGTTGCGCCCACCACTCGGTCCGGTAAGAAACCCCTTGAAGACATTGAACTTTTAGCGGTCCTTTCAGCCGGTGACGCTGACTAGCATGGGTCGTTCAAAGTCGATTGGTACCGTATAGAGCCGGACATTGCCGAGCAAATCCGTGCACTCTTTCCAGCATCTGCGCACTCATGCAACTCGAGCACTGAGGGTTCAGTCACTGATACCCAGCCATTCGAGTATCTCCCCCCGATAAGCATCCGGCATTACCTTGGCGTAGCGCGTGACCGTCGTGATGTTGCCCCATCCCCCGTCAGCCTTGAGACGCATGAGATCTTTGTGCAGGCAATATTGCCAGCTTGCCCATGTGTGACGGGCATCATGCGGTAGTGACATCCGGGACAAATACGCTCTTCGGTTTCTCCTGCCCCTTGGGTGTCCAGACGCGCATGTGCCTTAGAAGACCTGCTTTGCGGCAAGCCACCGACCATCCGGACTTGATCTGGCCACCGCTGATGCGCCTATTTCCCGAATAGGCTTGCCCGATTCCCTGCCCTTCGTTTCTCGACTTCTAGGCACGAACAGGACGAAACACGCGGCTATCCTGCTTTACTACGGTTCGATCCGTATTAACGAAGGTGGGTGTCTGACAAGATGCCCGAGCGGCATCTACGCCATTGCTGAAGAGATCATCGCCAGAAATTTCAGCGATAAGACACTAATGGACATGGTGCTGATGAAAGGGCCGACAAATGCTGACATCAAGCAGCAGATCTAGCCGCCTGCACCTGCTCCTCAGCCGGCGTCCACGCCATAATGCCGCGACAGAAGCAGCCGGCCAACCGCCAACCCAATGGTGTTTCTGCAAGCATTCGCATAGGCCTCGTCTGGCGCGCAGATGATTTCTGGCCTGCTAAGTTCACGTTGGCGCCGTATCGCGTTGGTCGCCAACTCGATCAGCAGATCGAGCAGTTCATTGAACAGGCGCCGCAATTCTTTGCTCAGAAGCGGTTACAGCAGCAGGGCGGAACTGATCTGAATCCAGCAGCAGCTTGCGCAAGCTGATATGGCGGAAACGCTGGCCCGGATCGAGCCGATCAGAACAGAAACCACAACGCTCGGGTCAATGTCCAGACGGCACGCCAGATAGCGGACAATGACAGCGCCCGCGTCATAGTCAAAGTTGGTGACCAGCAGTTCGAGCAGGCCCAGACCATGATGCAGCTGGTGAAAATTCCCGATGAACAGGCGTGATTTTCTTAAGCTGAATACTCAGGTAGCCTATCCGTGGCCGGTCGAGCAACTCATGCCGGACGATGTGTCTGACCTGTCACTTGATGAACAGATCTATTCCGCAACGTTCATTGGGTCATTCGTGATTGGCCGCGACGAAATCGGAGACGAGTTGTGAAAAAAATCTTTATCGCATTTACGGCTATAATAGGCATCACAGCTCACACCTATGCCGCGCCCTCTGGGATGGATTGGCGTAATGAGCGACGCCCGACCGATACCATGCTTCAGCAGTTCGATACGCTGAAAGCCAATCAGCGCGACCTAGATACAATGTCCAGGATACTTAGAGGGAAGGTTAATGCAACTAATGGCATCTTGAAAAGCCCAACGATCAATAACGGCACGAGCATCGGAACTGATATCAAAGCTGCGCTTGCTGCTGTGGGCCCTGCAGGAGCGATTTCACGCACTCTGAGTGATTTCTTCTCTGATGTTCTGGATGTGCGAGACTTCGGGGCCTTCTGTGACGGTATCCATAATGATACCGTTGCGGTTCAGTTTGCCCTCAATGCCGCTACGTCGCCGCTTCGCCTTGGGTCTACGCTTCGTTTCCATGGCCGCTGTATCGTAAACTCTGCTGTCTCAGCTACAATTTCAAGCTCAGCAGGGCTTCGAATAGAAGGTGAAGGCGCTGAGATCATATCGCACGGCAATGATGTGTTTAAATTTTCAAAAGCCGTCGCTTCAGGAAACGCGCTTTTCATCCGTGATCTGCGCTTCACAAACGCGAAATCGACGCCTAGCGGAACCATGATTACTATTGACGGATCTCAGAATGGGGTAGGGTCTTCGCAGAATGACCATCTAGAAAGCTTGGACTTCTACAACCCGGGTATAGGTATTCTACTTGTTGGCGCAGCGAATTACTACATAGCTAATATCAATGACATGGTTACAACACCCGGGGCCTCTTATGGCCTCATCCTGAACGGACCAAAGATTGGTACCTCGCAGTATTTCACCACCAATGGAACAATTGATGGGTGGTTTCAGGCAGCGGGCCGCTTCTTGACGATTTCAGGCGGGATACAAGGACTGAACATCACCAATGTTCGACAGCTTGTCGGCAATGACTGGGCAATCTACGAACAGAGCGGTGTGGCTGTCGAGGTTATCAACATCACCAATAGCTACTTCGAAGCAAACAATGGTGGTATCAGTCTCCCTGATGCGTTCTCTATTAACATTACGGGAAATACATTTGATACCTCGGCTACCATTCGGTCTCCAACATGGCAAGCTATCGTAACGGGTAAGAACAACGAAGTCATCAGCAACAACCAGATTTTTGACGCTCGTGAAACCACGTCTCCTCTAATCTCAGTTCAAGGCATGGGGAACACCATCACAGGCAACACGCTTTTTGGTCTATCCAAAACCAGTGCCTGCATTGCGCTCAACACAGATGGGGGTCTTGACGCAAATGGAGCATATTCCGTTATATCGAATAACGCGTGCTGGCAGGCGGCCGGAATCAACATTACCGGAGCACATACTTCCAACGTAACGGGATCTGGGAATGTATTCACAAAGGATGGCTTAGAACAGACTGCAACCTTCGGCCCTATCAAGACATCCGCTAATATCGATCTGGATGGGTCTTCCCTAACCTTTTTTGATACGGTCTCCAAGGGTATTTCCCTGCATTATGATGATGCAGTGTTTAATAAAGCAGGTGCTTTGGTCACAGTTAGCGTAAATGGGAAGTCAGGCAGCTTGTTCCTTGACGGACATATCGGTGTTAGCGGCGGTTCGCATGTGTGCCTCAATTACGAATGCTCGCGCTATATCTATGAAGATGTGGGCAGCTCGAAAATCAAGGTTGCAAACACCACGAACGGCGACGTATTTTCGATTGACGATAAGGGTAATATCATTGCCAAAGGCACCGTGACCCAAAACGGGGTGCCTTAAGTCTCGCCCGAGGCTTAGGACTATTCCATGATGCACAAAGCCGCCTCACAAGCGGGTTTTTCTTGTACTAACCTTTTGTTCGACTATCACTAAATAATGTAGTCTGGCGCGCAGACGGCAGTCCGCAGGGCGTCGATTACGTCGAGGTTGGGAATGACCAGACGCCGACCGAGGCCAAGAAAGGCACTGTCAAGCGCGATCCAGCCCAAGTCAAAGATACCATTGAGCGCACCATGACGGAGGCGGACCAGAGAGTCAGAACCCTCGCATGATCGAAACTTCCGTGCGGCTCCGGCTGCTGAAACCCGCTCCACCATCCTGGATGGAGACGCGCATGTACCGTCCGAAGCGGGTGCGCCGGCCGATGATGGGAGCGATAAAGGCGAAGCAAAGCCTAAGAAAAAGTCTGCTCCCAATGCGGAGGGGCCTGCAAACGATGATGACGCCGACAAACCGGATCTGAGCAGAAATATCGTGAGCTCCACCGCGCTTCTCGCCATGTGTAAAGGAAGTCTGGGGCAACACGCCGAATGCCGTAAAAGCAGACATGGCGCGACTTATTCGTGAGAATAAGGCCGAGATTATCCAGTTCCACGAGATTCGACAGGCATGGAGTACGGTCTAGAAGTACGACCAGAGGAAAGGAAGACATTCGGGCATCTGCCATAGCGTGTTGCGACACGCCGCCAGTCCTTGAACCTTTTGAACATAATCTCGATGTGGTTGCGGCGTTTGTATCTGCGCTTGTCGTATCTGATGTATATTGCTCGGGATTTTTGTCATGGAAGGCAAAGCTTTATTCCTTTTTCCTCCAATGCATCCTTGAGCCAGTCGGAATCATAACCTCGTTCTGCCTTGGGAAGGCTATCCAGAAAAGCAGTCACCCCCGTATAATCACTGATCTGGCCCGCTGTTATGAAGAAACTCAACGGTCGTCCGTTCCGGTCTGTGTCGGCATGCAGCTTCGTGTTCATGCCACGTTTCGTCCATTCGATCAGTCACCTTAGACCCTTCTTTTTACCCGCAGACTCGAAGCCGCGCGGTGGGCCCTGAAATAGGTCGCATCAATCATAACAGTCTACAGCTCTGCCTTTGCGGCAGACAGGCCATCCATCATCTGCATGAAAATACACACGGCGTCCCAGTGGTTGTAGAGGGCCTTGTATGGCCTACCCCCTAGGGCTCATCACGCCACGGCAAGCCGGTCCGATTGACAAAAATGATGCCGCTCAGCTCGTGACAACCATCAACGCGGAATCTGCCGTGGCTCTTCGGGAAAAGGGGCGCAGACAATCCATTTATTCATTCGTCAGCCAATACGGGTCGCTCACTTCTACTTTCCCTATAGAGCCCGAATAAGATTGGTCACTCAAATCAATGGGTCCTGAACCTAAACCCAGAATAGCAAAATTCTTTTTATCTTTATGACATAGATCTTGTCGGGATGATCTGTACTTTAGGCGGAGCAGAATGTTCCGGCGAAAGTTCCTGTTCGAGATGCGTTTCAAGTTCTTCCAGAGTCATACCTTTTGTTTCTGGCAGGAACTTCATGACGAACAGAAGGGAGCAAAGATTAATGAGTGCGAAGACATAAAAAGTCCACGACCCAGCCCAGTGAAGCATGATCGGAAACACAAAGGCCACTGTTGCATTGAACATCCACTGGGCGGCTACAGAGAGCCCGGTCAGAACACCACGAGCGCGTAGCGGGAACAGTTCCGACATCAGCAGCCAATATAATGGCGAGACCATCATCTGGATGAAGAGAAGTGCGAACAGGATGCAGCCCAGCGCTACCGCGCTTTCAACCGTTGCGCCATGCAACAGGAGCAGAGTGCTTCCCAAGCCGAAATGCGCCACGATCACCGCGCAAAGCCCCAGCGTCATCATGATGCGACGAGGATAACGGCTTATCATCCAGATCCCCAGTAAGGTGGCACCAACGGCGACAATACCGTTTCCGATGGTTGCTACCAGCGCGGCCTCGGTGCCCAGACCGGTTTGGTGCAGAATGATCGGCGTGAAATACATGAAGGCGTTCACGCCCGTAAACTGCGCGGCAAATCCAAGCCCGATACCGATCAGGAGCAGTCTTCTGATCCAGGTCTTCCCAAAAGCTTCCCGCCAGCCCATCTGGTCGGAGGATTCATCCTCCTGAGCGGAAATCTCGGACATTTCCTTGCGCACCTGCCGAGGCGTGGACCTGATGAGTTGCAAAACCGCTTCGGCTTCATCCATGCGGCCCCGGCTTGCGAGCCAGCGCGGAGAACGTGGGACAAAAAACAGCCCTACCCCCAGAAGAACCGCCGGAACTGCTGCGATTACAAGCATGGTTCGCCAGATTGTGGGAGATTCCGAAACCTTGGCCAGTATGGCGTTGAGGATATAGGCGATCAGCTGGCCGGTAACGATCATCATCTCGTTCTGGCTGACAAGACGCTCGCGGCGGCTGGAATGTGCCATTTCAGAGATGAACATGGGGACTAGGGCAGAAGCCCCGCCTACTGCAAAACCCAGGATCGCACGCATGGCCACCATGATTGCCACAGATGGTGACAGGGCTGTCCCGACTGCTCCGATTACAAACACAACAGACAGGACAATCAGACTGTCCCTTCTGCCGTAACGGTCCGCCACATGGCCACAGACGAGAGACCCAACCGCTGCACCGACGATAAGAGCAGACGTGACAAGCCCTTCCGTGAAAGGCGTCAGACCCAGGCCGCCCTGCGCCGGTGGGCGCAACATGAACGGTAAAGCTCCGGAAATAACACCGGTATCGTAACCAAAGGCGAGTGCGCCCATGGTGACGACCATCACGATATTCGTCACGAACTTCTGTTCGGGAGTAAGTTTTGCCATTCGTGACCCGACAGCTTGCGCGTCGTCCTCCTTCATGCAGCCTTGAACAATACTGAATGCTGGGTGTCCCTGTTGGAAAACCCGCAGAACAACAGAACGCCCTTCAGGAGAAAAGTTTTCCCATTAAAAGAAAAACCGCCTGAAAAGGATGCTTTTTCTTCTTGGAAACAATGATCTGGGATGATGACTCTCATGTGAATGCCATCTCCACCGAGACAGACAGAGTTCTCGACAACAATACGGTTATCTGCACTTACAATTCAGACTAAACATAATTCTGGTCTTGCTTCTAAAGATCGCGCATGGTCGGGACGGTTTCTATCCCGCACCGATATTGTTAATGAATGAAAATTGACGCAATCAGGCCAAAAACAAGGCCGCAGACCGCTATCAGTGTTTCGAGTACGGACCATGTTTTGAGCGTCTGGGGAACTGTCAGCCCGAGATATTCCTTCAATTGCCAGAACCCTGCGTCATTCATCGGCCCAAAGGTGACCGATCCTGCCCCTGTGACGAGAACCATCAGTTCCGGCGAGACACCTGTTGAACGCGCAAGAATAGGGGCGACGATCCCGGAGGCTGTGGCCATGGCAACCGTGGACGAACCGCAGGCAACCCGGACAATGGCAGCCAGCATCCAGGCCAGAACCAGCAGTGGCACATGAGCTCCAAGGGCGGCATCCGTAATCGATTTGGAAACACCACTATCCACCAGAACGCGACCAAAGCCACCGCCGGCACCCACAAGAAGCATGATCAGGGCCGTCGGACCGAGACATTCATTTGTAAATCGCAGAATGGTTTCGCGTGAAAATCCCCGGGCCTGCCCCAGCACATAAAAGGACAGCACCGTCGCCAGCAAAAGGGCAATATCCGTATTCCCGACAAAGCGCAGAATGGCGCCCAGGGTCGTGTCAGGCGCAATAATGCCCTGAGACATGGACCCTGCGAGCATCAGGAAAACGGGCGACAGGATGGTGAAAACCGTAATGCCAAAGCCGGGCAGACTGGCAGGAGGCTCGCTGTTCACGAACTGCTGGGCCAGAGGATTGACGCCAATCGGCACAACCCTCGCCGCCGCAAAACGACCGAAAAGCGGCCCTGCAATCACGGCAATCGGCGTTCCGATCAATACCCCCAGCAGAATCGTTAGTCCGATATTGGCATGATAGGCGCTCAGAGCCAGAAGCGCCGCTGGATGGGGAGGAATGAGTGCATGTGTAATGGACAGCGCCGCACCCATCGGAAGGGCAACCCGCAGCAAAGGTGTGTCGGTTCGGTCTGCCAGAACGAAAGCCAGCGGGATCAGCAGGACAAATCCGACCTCGAAAAAGACCGGAAGGCCAACAAGAAGCCCGATCAGCATCATGGCCCAGTCAACGTGACGACGTCCCGAGATGTTCGAGATCGTCAGGGCGATACGATCAGCCCCGCCAGATTCGGCGAGCATCTTCCCCAGCATGGTGCCGAGCGCAATGACCGTCCCGACATGCCCCAGGACGTGCCCTGCCCCCGCCTCGAACGACCCCACCACCTTGTCCGCTGGCATCCCGGCGACCAGCGCCAGAAGGATAGAGACGGAAAAAAGGACGATGAACGGATTGATCCGAAAACGGGCAATGAGGGAGTTCATCTGATGATAACTTCCCTGTGACATGTCCGACAGGATCACCGTTACTTAACGAAAACCCTTCTGTCCCCCAACACGGCAGACAATGCCCATAACACAAATTTCGTGACAGGACACAGTCATTAAGTCCGAAACATTAAAGTGATATACTGATGCCGCCATCCACCATTAGCATATGCCCGTTGACGAAGCTCGAGGCCGGGGATGACAGGAACACGGCTGCCCCTACCAGCTCCTCCACCTGTCCCCATCGTCCGGCGGGCGTGCGCTTGTTCAGCCATGCGGTAAACTCTTCGTCCGATACGAGTTTTTCGTTCATTTCCGTTGCAAAATACCCGGGAGCAAGGCCGTTGATCTGAAGACCATGCCTGGCCCAGTCCGTCGCCATGCCTTTCGTAAGGTTCTTAACCGCCCCTTTGGTCGCCGTGTATGGCGCAATTCCGGGACGTGCGAGTTCACTCTGTACCGAACAGATATTGACGATCTTGCCCTGCCCGCGCGGGATCATGTGGCGCGCAACAGCCTGTCCCACAAAGAAAACGGCGTTGAGATTGGTTGAAATGAGATCATCCCAATCCTTGCGCTGAAACTGCTCCAATGGCGCACGACGCTGTATTCCGGCATTGTTGATCAGAATGTCGATCGGGCCCAGCTCACGCTCGATCGTCTCGATCCCATCAATGACCGCATCCTGATCCGTAACATCGAAGACCGCAGTACCGGCTTTCAGTCCATCAGCATCAAACTGCTGCTTCGCCGCATCAAGAGCGTCCGCATGACGGCCATTCAGCACAACCTTCGCACCATAACGCGCCAGTCCTTGCGCCAGAACCAGACCGATCCCACGGGATGCCCCTGTCACAAGAGCGCGGCGGCCGGAGAGCGAAAAAAGGTCAGGATGGATCATGTCTGTCTTCCTTGAGCAATCACTGGTCTTCTATTCGTAACAGCCAGATCACGTCATGGATCCACAACTCCGCGTGCCTGCAACACATCATGGTGTGGACCTCAACTTTCATGAGGAAATTTTCTTATACCTGTCTGGACACCCTCAGTGTTATATGTAACAGAACAATTGATAGTTTATATCGTTCGAATGTGATTTTCTGAGTCCAGTCGAACAGTTTATGGTCTTCCGGGTATGGCACTTTCCCATGCCTGTTCTGTGTCTATTGCGATCTGGATGTGGCTTTATGGATCTTGTTCTGGGAATTGATGTTGGAACAGGGAGCGCCCGCGCTGGCCTTTTCACGCTGGACGGACAGAAGAAGGCCTCCTTTGTCCAGAAGATCCAGACATGGACACCACGCGCTGACTATGCCCAGCAGTCTTCGGAAAACATCTGGTCTGCGGTCTGCACCGCCACGCGCAGCGCGCTGGCGGCACTGAAGGAACCTGGTCAGGTTGTTGGTATTGGTTTCGATGCAACCTGCTCTCTTGTTGTGCTCGACAAGAACGGACAGGGACTTTCGGTCGATCCGGACGGCGCTCCAGGACAGGATATCATTCTCTGGGCCGACCATCGCGCGATTGAAGAAGCACGCGAGATCAATCGCGGCGGTCATGATGTCCTGCGTTATGTAGGCGGCACGATTTCTCCGGAAATGGAAACGCCGAAGCTCCTCTGGCTGAAGCGTCACCTCCCACAGATTTATGAACAGGCAGGTCACTTCTTTGACCTCCCCGATTTCCTGACCTGGCGCGCTACCGGTTCCCTGTCCCGCTCGGCCTGTTCGACAGCGTGCAAATGGACCTACCTTGCGCACGAAAACCGCTGGGATGAAGAGTATTTCCAGTCTGTTGGACTGGAAGACCTCACAGATGGCAATTTCGCGCGCATCGGGAATGACATTCGTCCTCTTGGCGGTATTCTTGATGCGGGCTTGAGCGATAAAGCCGCGTCGGAAATGGGATTGCAGCCCGGCATCCCCGTTGGCGTCTCCGCTATCGATGCCCATGCCGGGGGACTTGGGCTTCTCGGGCTTGATACCGAAAGCTCTCTCTCGGACACGCAACTTGAGCGCTCAATAGCATTGATCTGCGGAACGCCGAGCTGTCACATGGCGGCCTCGAAAAATGCGCGTTTCGTGCCCGGCGTCTGGGGGCCGTACTGGGATGCCATGCTTCCGGAGATGTGGCTGAATGAAGCCGGCCAGTCTGCAACAGGCGCCCTGATCGACTTCATCATTTCCAGCCATAGTTTCGGGACCACGGTCAGGCAGGACGCCGAAAAGACGGGCACCAGTGTATATGCCCTGCTGAATGCCCGGATCGAGGCTCTGGAACGCGGCAAACTGCCCGGTACCATTACAGCCGGGCTCCATGTGCTTCCGGATTTTCACGGAAACCGCTCCCCCCATGCTGATCCGGATCTGACAGGGATGATCAGCGGCCTGACCCTGTCCGATACCCTTGACGATCTTGCGCGGCTGTATCTCGCGACGCTGCAGGGCCTTGCCTATGGCACGAAGGATATCATCGAGGCCCTCAATGCGCAGGGCTACCGGATCGACACGATTTTTGCGACCGGCGGCAGTACCAAGAACCCGGTCTTCCTGCGCGAGCATGCCAATGCAACGGGATGCCGCATCCTGTTGCCCGCCGAGCCGGATTCCGTCCTGCTCGGCGCGGCCATCCTCGGCGCGGTCGCAAGCGGGACATACAACGATCTGCGGCAGGCCATGGCGCAGATGAGCCACGCGGGAGACGAAATCCTCCCGGATGATCGCGTCGCAGCCTACCACGCCGCCAAGCGCAACATCGCCCATGACATGCTCGCCGCCCAGCTCACCTGGCGTCAGCAGATGCGCGACGTTCTGGAAAAGGAGGGCACCTGCTGAAGCCAAGCCCCATCCGCTTCTCCTGCCTTCCTCCTGCTTCCGCTGCCGTGCCCATTCAGCACCAGCCTTTTCCAGAGGTTCACATTCCATGTCCCGTCTGAAAACAACCCGTACAACCCTTTGCACACTCGCACTTCTGCTGACCGGCTCTGCCCTTTCCGGCGCAAACGCGGCCGGAACCCTGACCATCGCGACCGTGAACAACGGCGACATGATCGTCATGCGGCAGCTTTCGAAGGAATTTGAGAAAGCCCATCCGGACATTCACCTGAACTGGGTCACGCTGGAAGAAAACGTCCTGCGTCAGCGCGTGACGACCGATATCGCCATGAAAACCGGCCAGTTCGATGTCGTCACCATCGGCAATTATGAAGTGCCGATCTGGGCCAAGCAGGGCTGGCTCACCGAGATCAAGCCCGATGCTGCCTATGACGTGAACGACGTCCTGCCTGCCGTCCGCGACAGCCTGACAGTCGATAACAAGCTCTATGCCCTGCCCTTCTACGCCGAAAGCGTGATGACCTATTACCGCAAGGACCTGTTCCAGAAGGCCGGGCTGACGATGCCGGATGCCCCCACCTACGACCAGATCCGTCAGTTTGCCGACAAGATCACGGACAAGGGCAATCAGGTCTACGGCATCTGCCTGCGCGGCAAACCCGGCTGGGGCGAGAACATGGCGTATGTGTCCTCGCTCGCCAACACGTTCGGCGCGCAGTGGTTCGACATGTCTTGGAAGCCGACCATGACGTCCGATGCCTGGAAAGCGACCCTGAACTGGTATGTCTCGGCCCTGAAGGCTGACGGCCCTCCGGGTGCCACCTCCAACGGCTTCAACGAAAACCTGGCTCTGTTCGCCAGCGGCCATTGCGGGATCTGGATTGACTCCACCGTCGCCGGCGGCCTGCTGTTCGATCCCAAGCAGTCGCAGGTTGCGGACAAGGTCGGCTTTGCTCCCGCGCCCAAAGGCCCTTATGGCAAAGGCCCGACCTGGCTGTGGGCCTGGAGCCTCGCCGTTCCTGCCAGTTCGCATCAGAATGCGGATGCCCAGACATTCATCACATGGGCAACCTCCAAGGATTACGTGAAGCTGGTCGCCGCACAGAAAGGCTGGGTCGCCGCTCCTCCGGGAACGCGCGCCTCCACCTATGCTGCGCAGGAATATCTCAAGGCAGCCCCTTTCGCCTCCTTCGTCCTGAACGCCATCAAGACGGCTGATCCGAACGGCCCGACCGCGCAGCCCCGTCCTTATACGGGTGCACAGTTCGTCGGCATTCCGGAGTTCCAGGCCATCGGCACGCAGGTCGGCCAGACGGTCGCTGCCACCCTGTCCGACCAGATGACGGTCGATCAGGCTTTGACATCCGCCCAGTCCTCGATCACCCGCGCGCTCCGCCAGTCCGGCCGTGCGCGCTAACGCGACCCGCTCAAGGTAGAATGCCATGCAGGTTGTTCTCGATCACAGCCCGCCCGCAGGGGCGAGCGTCCGGAGCGGGAAAAGGACAGGCTTCCTGCTCCTTTCCCCCTCCGTCCTGATCCTTCTGGTCTGGTCGATCGTCCCACTCGTCATGACGCTGTGGTACTCGGTGCAGAACTATAGCCTCGTTGACCCCACGCTGCATGGCTTCGCGGGGATCGACAATTACTGGTACCTGCTGACCGACCCCGATTTCCTGCATTCACTGCTCAATACGCTCGTGCTGGTCGCGGGCGTCCTGATCATCAGTGTCGGTGGCGGCACCCTGCTGGCCGTCCTGTACGATCAGGAGTTCTTCGGGCGCGGCATTGCCCGTATTCTGGTCATCTCGCCATTCTTCATCATGCCGACGGTCTCCGCCCTGCTGTGGAAGAACCTGATGCTGCACCCGATCTATGGCGTCTATTCCGCCATGATGCGGGCTGTGGGTCTTACGCCGATCGACTGGCTGGCGCGCTTTCCGCTCCTGACCGTCATGATGATCGTCGCGTGGGAGTGGCTGCCCTTCGCGGTCCTCATTCTACTCACGGCCGTGCAGTCTCTGGACGGTGAGCAGCGCGAGGCGGCCCGCATGGACGGAGCAGGCCCGGTTGCGCGTTTCCGCTACATCATCCTGCCGCATCTGGGCCGCGCGATCAGCGTCGTAGTCATGATCGAGACGATCTATCTGCTGACGATTTTCGCCGAAATCTCCGTCACCACAGCCGGCGGTCCCGGCGTCGCCTCCACCAATCTCGCCTATCTGATCTACTCCCGCGCCCTGCTTCAGTTCGACGTGGGCGGCGCATCGGCTGGCGGCGTGATTGCCATCATCATCGCCAATATCGTTGCAATCTTTCTGGTGCGCGCCGTAGCCCGCAATCTGGAGGCCTGACATGGCGCTCAAGACAAAGACCAGCACCCGGATCGGCGTCACCATCCTTGGCTGGGGCATTGCGCTCTGGCTGTTCTTTCCGATCTTCTGGATGTTTCTCACGAGCTTCAAGAGCGAAGTCCAGGCGATTTCCACGCCGCCGAAGCTGTTCTTCATGCCTACGCTGAGCAGCTATGCCGAGGTGTTTGAGCGCGCAAGCTACTGGCATTTCACGTTCAACACCGTGATTGTCTCGGTGGGTGCAACGGCCATTGCCATCGCACTGGCCGTCCCGGCGGCTTACTCGATGGCCTTCATGCCCTCTAAGCGCACACGCGGCACCCTGCTGTGGATGCTCTCGACCCGTATGCTGCCGCCTGTTGGCGTGCTGGTTCCGATCTATCTTCTGGCCCGCAATACCCACCTGCTCGACACCTGCACCGGTCTGGCTATCGTGGACATGCTGACGAACCTGCCGATCATCGTCTGGATGCTCTACACGTTCTTCCGCGAAGTCCCGGCTCCGATCCTGGAGGCAGGCCGGATGGATGGCGCCACGCGCTGGCAGGAAATGACGATGGTCCTCCTGCCGCTCGCCCTGCCCGGCATCGCATCCACGGCCCTGCTGTCGCTCATCCTGTGCTGGAACGAGGCCTTCTGGTCCCTGAACCTGACCTCCTCGCACGCAGCCCCGCTGACAGCGTTCATCGCATCCTTCTCCTCTCCGGAAGGACTGTTCTTCGGCAAGCTCTCCGCAGCCTCGACCCTGGCCGTCGCACCGATCCTCGTTTTCGGCTGGATCAGCCAGAAACAGCTCGTCCGCGGCCTGACCTTCGGAGCCGTCAAATGACGCGGATCCCGGCTCACTTCACCCAACATTCCTGCACAAACGGGGCCTGACCCATGGCGACTGTCGAACTCAAGAACCTCCGCAAGACCTATCTGACGGAAGAAATCATCAAGGGCATTTCCCTCTCGATCGAAGACCGCGAATTCGTGGTGTTCGTCGGCCCGTCAGGCTGCGGAAAATCCACGCTTCTGCGCATGATCGCAGGGCTTGAGGACATCACCTCCGGCGATCTCCTGATCGACGGCCAGCGCATGAATGATGTCGAACCTGGCAAGCGTGGTCTGGCGATGGTCTTCCAGTCCTATGCGCTCTACCCGCATATGGACGTGTACAAAAACATGGAGTTCGGCCTCAAACTGGCCGGAATGCCGGAAGCCGAGCGCCGCGAAAAGATCGAGCACGTCGCCCATACACTCCAGCTCGAACCCTATCTGCACCACAAGCCCGGACAGCTCTCCGGCGGCCAGCGCCAGCGCGTCGCCATCGGTCGCGCCATCGTCCGCAACCCCAAGGTATTCCTGTTCGACGAGCCGCTCTCAAACCTCGATGCCGCCCTGCGCGGCCAGATGCGCGTGGAACTCTCCGCCCTGCATCGCAAGCTCGGCGCCACGACGATCTACGTCACGCATGATCAGGTCGAAGCCATGACCATGGCAGACAAGATCGTCGTCCTGCAGAAAGGCGTGGTCGAACAGATCGGCTCTCCGCTCGAACTGTACCATCACCCCCGCAACCTGTTCGTGGCCCGCTTCATCGGCTCCCCGCCCATGAACTTCTTCCCGGCCATTTTCCAAGGCGGAGATGCCGCGGGCTCCAGCGTCCAGCTTCGGGACGGCTCGACCCTCTACGTGCCGGTCACATCTCCCGGCATTCTGCCGGGCACAAAGGTGACGGTCGGCATCCGTCCCGAACATGTCGAACTGGCACCTTCGGGTCCGAACAGCGGCACTGTGGAAGTCATCGAACGCCTTGGCGCCATCACGCTCGTCCATGTCCGCATGTCGGATGGAGAAATCATTGTCGTACAGACGGACGGCGCGGTTCTGACGGATGTGGACACCCATGTCAGCCTGACCCTCCCCCCGCAGAACTGCCACCTTTTCGCCCCTGACGGTCTGGCTTTCGAAGCCTGCCGCCGTCATCCGCTCGCTGCCTGATTTTAGGAACCGCATCTCATGTATATGGAAAAACTCCGCCTCGATAACCGCGTCGCCATCGTCACCGGTGGCGCACAGAATATTGGTCTGGCCTGCGTCACCGCTCTCGCCGAAGCTGGAGCCCGGGTCATTATCGCCGATCTCGATGAAGCCATGTCGGCAAAGGCCGTGGAAGACCTGCGCATGGAAGGACATGACGTCAGCAGCGTCGCCATGGACGTCACGAAAACGGACAGTGTGCAGAACGCCATCCGAAGCGTTCATGAGCAGGAAGGCCGTCTGGACATTCTGGTCGCCTGCGCGGGCATCTGCATTTCCGAGGTCAAGGCCGAGGATATGACGGATGGCCAGTGGCTCAAACAGGTCGATATCAATCTCAATGGCATGTTCCGCTCCTGTCAGGCGGCAGGCCGTATCATGCTCGAACAGAAGAAAGGCGTTATCGTCGCGATCGGCTCGATGTCCGGCCTGATCGTCAACCGCCCGCAGCAACAGGCCGCCTACAACGCATCAAAGGCCGGCGTTCACCAGTATATCCGCTCGCTGGCCGCCGAATGGGCGCCCCATGGCATCCGCGCCAATGCCGTCGCTCCGACCTATATTGAAACGACCCTGACCCGCTTCGGTATGGAAAAGCCGGAACTCTACGACGCCTGGATCGCCGGAACCCCGATGGGCCGCGTGGGCCAACCCGACGAAGTTGCTTCCGTCGTGCAGTTTCTCGCCTCCGATGCAGCCAGTCTCATGACGGGCGCGATCGTCAACGTGGATGCCGGTTTCACCGTCTGGTGAGCCGCATGATCCGGGCGCTGTCAGGGCGCCCGGACCCCTCTGGCAAATCCCGTTACACTCGGTTTCTTAGACGAAATATTTCAGGGTCTCATTTTCGCCGCAGTCTACTTGCAACTCACTCGCAATAGCGATACCTGCCTCTGATCACGCGCCAGCACGAACAGTCATTGAGGTCGGGTATGCACCGCAGCAGGATTCTTTACGCGATACCCCTCTCCCTCGTCATGAGTGGAGAAGTCTTCGCAGCCGACCAGACCACCACAGCCGAACAACCGCAGCGGTCAGGCAGCAAAAAACCCGTCACGACGGAAACACAGGCCAAGACCGTCGAAAAACTCAAAGTCCATGCTCGCAGAGCCTCGACGCTGGCCTCGTCCGCGACCAAATCGGACACACCGCTGATCGAAACGGCCCAGTCGGTCACGGTCATTACCCGCAACGAGATGGACATCCGCAATGTCCTGAACCTCAATCAGGCTGTGCGTTATACCGCCGGCATTACACCGGATCTGCGCGGTGGCGGCGTTGGCAGCCGTTATGACCAGTTCGCCCTGCGCGGCTTTTCCGCGCCCACATTTCTTGATGGCCTGAAGCTGCAGGACAGCCCCACCGGCTATGCCGTCGCCCAGACAGACACGTCGCGTCTGGATCGGGTCGAGATCCTCAAAGGCCCGGCCTCCGCCCTTTATGGCCAGTCCAGCCCAGGCGGCCTTGTCGCGCTGTCCAGCAAGATCGCCACCGATCAGCGTTCCTATGGCAGCGTCAATGCGACCGGCGGCATGTTCGATCTGTATCGCGTGGATGCCGATGTCGGCGGCTATGTGACGGATAACGGCTTTGTCCGCTACCGCGTCAACGGCACGGTCAACGGGCAGCACAGCCAGCTCAGCCGCACTGGAAGCCGCCGCTTCTCCATCAGTCCGTCCTTTACGTTCGGTGGCGATGGCCCTACGACGCTGACGATCCTCGGCAATTATCAGTACGATCCTGAAAATGGCACCTATGGCGGTGTCCCGCTCGTCGGCTCGCTCAAACGCGCATCTTTTGGGTATCTGCCCCGCAATTTCTATGACGGCGACTCATCATTCGAAAAATACAACCGCCGCCATGGTGCCATCACCTATATCTTCAATCACCGCTTCAACAATGACTGGAGCTTCAGCACGCGCGGGCGCTACGACGACATCAAGACCCAGTACCGCAGCGTCTATGACAGCGGTTATTATGTCTCGGACGACACGCTCGCCCGCTCGGCCATTGCTACCAATGAACACACGCATAACCTGACCTTCGACAGCCAGTTCAAGGGCCATGTCCGGACCGGCCCGCTGCGTCACAGCATGATGTTCGGTTTCGACTACATGCAGCAGAGCGCCTCGGAAGTCGGCTATTATGGTTCTGCGCCTGATCTGAACGTGTTCCACCCGAACTATCAGATGGCCATTCCTACTCCCTCGCCCTGGGTGAACTACAATACCGACTCCCATCAGGCCGGCATCTATGGGCAGGACGAGATCCACTGGCGCCGCCTGATCCTGACGGGCAGCATCCGTAACGACTGGTACCGGTCCCACCAGACCGACAACATGTACAACACGACGACCAACCAAAGCCCGAGCCAGATCACCTGGCGCGCCTCGGGACTGTATCATTTCGACTTCGGCCTCTCGCCCTATATCAGCTACTCGACATCGTTCCAGCCGCAGTCCGGAAGTGTTTCGACGGATGGCGGCAAGACCGTGCGTCAGGCCAATCCGTCCCTCGGCAAGCAGCTTGAAGGCGGCCTGAAATACCAGCTTCCGGGCACCTCACTGCTTCTCACGGCCGCAGGCTTCCATATCGAGCAGACCAATGTGCTCGTTGGTGTTGGCAACACGGGCTACAGCGCCGAAAGTGGACTGGTCCATTCGGATGGTTTCGAGTTTGAGGCCCATGCCGAGCCGTTCCACAACCTCGTCCTGACAGCAGCCGTCAGCATCCAGAAGGTCCATGACGACTCAACCGGCAAGCCGCTCATCCAGTCCGGGAAAGGCAATGCCTCGCTGTTTGCGTTCTATACGATGCCGTCCGGTCCCGCGAAGGGCCTCGGCTTCGGCGGCGGCATGCGCTATTCCAATAAATCCTATGGTGGTGAAGCATCTTACGGGAGTGTCTGGGTGCCACAATATGCCGTGTTCGATGCCTCCGTGCGGTACGATCTCTTCAACCTGTCTCACAGCCTGCGCGGCTGGAATGTGGGGGCAAGCGTCCGCAACCTCTTTGACAAGAACTTCGTCGCCAACTGCCTGAGCTATGCCTCCTACGGTCAGGAATACTGCTACTACGGAGAGCGCCGTAACGCGCAGGCCAATATTGGCTTCAGCTGGTAAACCAAAGCCCGAAAGACCCACAAGCTACGACATCGCCCTGCGCCTCGTCGTAGCGTTACCGGTCGGTTACGCCCTCTCCGCGCTGGCGGGGATCTGCATCGCCTTCTGGCTCCCCCTTTCCAGAGCAGACGCCGCCATGGCCGGGATCTTTCTCGGCCTGATCCTCTGGCCCGTCATTTTCATGGCGTCCTTCGATTTCAGCAACATCCGGCGACTATCAGCAGGACTGGTTGTATTGGCGGTTCTTCTGGCCGCTCTGGCTTTCGGTGGCGGCTGGCGTCCATGAGAAACACCTTCCGCGCCTCCATGGCTCTGGTCCACACCACACTGGGCCTCATCACCGGCTGGGTTCTGTTTGCCATCGCGCTTTCAGGCACACTGAGCGTGTTCCGGCAGGAGATCAGCCTCTGGGCCAGACCGGAGCTCTCCACTTCACGCCCTGATCCCCTTATCGCAGACGCCCACGCGCTGGACTGGCTGAGCCACAATGCCCCTGCCGCAAACGCCTGGTATGTTGCAAGCACCAATGACCGCAGCCCTGTCGTCACCGCGCTCTGGCCTGATGCAAAAGGCACCTATATCCAGCGCGTCCTCGATCCCATAACCGGTAGTCCCGATGGCATCAGGGATACGCTGGGCGGCGAGTTCTTCTACCGTTTCCATTTCGAGCTTCAGCTTCCCTATCCCTGGGGCCGGCTGATTGCGGCAGTTGCGGCTCTGGCACTTGTTGTCGGGCTGGTCACTGGGATCATCATCCATCGGCGGATTTTCGCGGATTTTTTCACGTTCCGTCCGTCACGCGGCCAGAGAAGCTGGCTGGACATGCACAACCTGCTGGGCGTCGCTGCCCTGCCTTTCCATCTGATGATTTCACTGACCGGCGCCGTAACACTCGGCTCCCTGCTCCTACCCTGGAGCACGCAGGCCCTCTACCGGCACGATCTGACCGCGTCCTACACCGAACTGAACGCAGCCCTCTATTCTCGCCCCCCCCAGCGGATACCCGGCCCACCTCGCACCAGTCCTGCCAATGTTGCAGGAAGCCGACAGACGGTTCGGTGGGACAGGTCTGGAACAGATCTATGTGTTCAACCCGTCCGACCAGAAAGCTCTGGTCACGATGATTGCGGGCAATACCGGGACTGTCAGCACCGCATCACATGTCATTACCTTTGATGGCCCTTCAGGCCAGATCGTCAGGGAGCATATCGAGAACCGTCCTGTGATCGGGGCCTATACCTTCCTGTATGGGCTGCATGTCGGGCGGTTTGCGCCTGGCCTGACCCGCTGGCTTTATTTCCTGTCCGGCCTTGCACTTGCTGCCGTCATCGGGAGCGGCATGCATCTGTGGACGCTCAAGCGGCTGCGTCGCCCCCACCATCTAGGGCGCCTGATTGTCGCTCGGATGAATGTTGGCGTCCTGATGGGTACCCCGCTCGCCTTCTCCGCCTTCTTCATCGCAAACAGGCTTCTTCCCGTGACGATACATCACCGGGCCCATATCGAAGTGGTAAGTGTATTCGCGATCTGGGGCGCTGCCCTGCTCTACACGCTCCTGCGGCGTCCGGACCGAAGCTGGCCGGAACTGCTCGGTGGTAATGCCCTGAGCTGCCTGCTGGTCGCCCTGCTCAGCCTGCCCTGGCAAAGCCCGGCAGTTGCCGGCGTCAGTATGACGGCACTTACCCTGTCGGGAGCCTTTGCCTGCGCCATGGTCCGCACGGCACGGAAAGCAAGATGAGCTGGATTTCGCTCCTGTGCGGACAATGCGCCATGCTGATTCTGGTCGCGGGTTCCATACGGGGAAACCGCGTATTCTGGCATGACAGGCTGATGGATGGGCAGCGACTTATCCTGAAATCCTGCGCAACAGCCGGTCTGCTCTTCAGCTTTGCTCTTCAGGTTTCATCTAATGGCCCACCCGTTTTAGTGGTCGTCGAGTGGGTTCTGCTTCTGGGGCCCGAAATCATGATCGCAGCTCTCGCCTGCTCGCTGTGGGAGCGCAAACCGCGATCATGACGCGGAGGGTACTCAGCCAGCCATCGCCGGATCGCTGAGTGTCGGCTGCCCCGTCTCCATCCGGCCCCCAAGAACCTGTCTGAAGTCGGGATCTGCCGGCGATGTCAGCGTCACATCGTACCACTGATGAGTGGCCGACAGATCCAGCCTGATCTCATGATGACCGCCAGCTTTCACAACAACCGTTCGCAGCGGTCCGGCATTCCCTGTCCGATACTGAATGCTCAGCGGAACCTTTCCACCATTGCTCAGTGAGAGAACAATTCCGGGCGCCTTTCCCTTGCCGCCGATTTCGTACCGGCAGGCCGACCGTAATGCGACCCGGTCATGATGCCCGCGATAGGCCCTGTAAAAGCCATTGGGCGCATGAACCGCAACGTCATACAGTCCATCCACGACCGGCAATGTGACATCCAGCGTATCTCCAGCAGCCACCGCGTACGTTCCTACCTGAAGATCCCGGCCGCCATTGCGATAGTCATAGATATTGAACGGCGCACCGGCGGACCGCTGTCCATGAACCGTCTGCCCGGACCGCAGCGTCAGGCCAATCCGGCCCTGTCCCACGTCCAAACCACCGTCACAATAGAGTTCATACGGGAGGGCACAGGCCGGGCGCGTCCCCGCTTCCTGACGCACTGCCCTGTGCAACAGCTCTGGCTCGGCCCTGAGTGCCGCGATTTCATCAGTGGACAGGGAATGGAAACCACCCGGCATGGGACGATCCCGCGCGTCCTCGATTGCCCGCAGATGCGTGTTCCGGTCCAGATAGTCCAGCGATGGTGCCGGTTCATCATGAGGCTGGAAGCAGGACGTCAGATCGCCACAGATGGCCCGACGCCATGGAGAAATGTTGGTCTCGCGCACCGGCGTGCCGAACTTCTTCTCAACGAAATACTCCAAGAACTGCAATGTTGAACTGTGGTCAAAGAGTTCGGAATTGACCCGCCCGCCCCGGCTCCACGGAGATGCCACGACCATCGGCACGCGGAAACCGAGCCCGATCGGTCCGCTGCGGGCAAGGCGCTCCGGCACACCGCGGCGGGTTTCATCTTCCGCCGTCGTATATTCCAGCCCGTCCGGACCAATCGCTGCCGATGAGCGACCCGTCTCCGGACGCTGGGGGTTTGGTGCGGCGTAGGAACAGCAGTGATCGAAATACCCGTCATTTTCATCATAGGTCAGGATGAAAATGGTCTTCTTCCAGATTTCGGGATTTTCGGTCAGGATATTCATGACCTCCGAGACATACCAGGCTCCGTACCAGGCTGAGGTCGGATGATCGGAGAAATGCTCGGGGGCCGCCATCCACGACACGGCCGGAAGCTGGCCCGTCCGCACATCCTTGCGAAACTGGTAAAGCACGTCCCCTTTCGGCGCCTTCATTCCCTTTGCGTCCGGGTCGTCCGCAAACGCCAGGTCTTCGAGCGTGTGGTAGTCGGGATCGGCCCGGTTGGTTACAAAGGCCTTCATGAAAATCGCACACTCTTCAGGCGTCAGCTGCTCGTATCCTTTCGCGGATTTCTGACGGCGGCGCAGAACCTCCATCAGGGCCTTGGCTTCGACCAACTGTTCCGCCCGGTTGCCGGATACGAGCATTTCAAGCTTCTCAAGCCGGTTGATATGCTCCGAACACTCCCTGATCCGTTCCTCGATCCATGCTCCAAAGCCCGGATTGGAGCTGACATTGAAGCTGTCGAAACATTCCAGCACGTTACAGCCAAAATTGGACAGCCAGGAACGCTCTGCCGGCGACAACCCGCCCGTTTGACTGATCTCGTTCTGGTAGAACTTCCACGATACCCCGACCTTCTCCAGCCGCTCCGGAAAGGTCGTCCAGGTCATGCCGCCTTCAAGGATTTCCGGATTGCGCATATAGACGTTCGACGCCGTATTCTGCTGATCGCGCACGGTTCCGGTCCAGAAAATGAGCCGGTTCGGCGTCGTGCTGGTCATTGCGCCGCAGTAATTCTGGTCGCAGACCGTAAATGCATCAGCCAGTGCATAATAGAATGGCAGATCCTCACGGGTATAATACCCCATGGTCAGCGGATACTGTTTGTATTCCTTCTTGTAAGGTCGCTTGACGTCAGTCCAACGATCATGGTGCCCCCCCATTCCAGGCATCGACCTGACTGTCACGCGAATGGGGGATCGAGCCCATCCACGTAACCTTCGTATCATGGATGTTCAGGCGCCAGGGCGTATAGGTCTCGCCGCTTTTGCCCGACTGCACAAAGACGGAACTGCCGTTTTTCTGGCGTATCGCCCGTCTGTCGTTGAAGCCACGAACGCCAGCCAGCGTGCCGAACATATGATCGAAGGAGCGGTTTTCCTGCATGAGAATGACGACATGCTCGGCATTCAGATAGGTCGTGTCCGGATCGGGGGCGATGGCATAAGCACGACGAATGGCGGCAGGCAGGCCTTCAGTTGCAGCAGCGGCGCCACCGAACAGGGCATATTTAAGGAAAGTTCTGCGAGTGGACATATCAACTGTTGCCTGAAACCGTAGGAACGCATCTTGCGCAAAAAGAAGGTAATCCGGGCAGCACTAACCGCCCTTGCCTCTCAATTCATCCCACAGTTCGGCAACTTCATAAAAACTTCATTCCGCAACAAAGAATGAGCGGACACAGGACCGTTTTGCCGATCCCATGCCCGCTCATCCTAATCAATGCGAAAGCTGCGTACTGTTCCGCGATCAGAAGTTGATCGAAGTCTTTACGTAATACATTCCGCCGTTGAAGCCATAAGGAGAGTAAGAAGCATACTTCGCCAGACCCTGCTGTGTATTGGAAATCGAGGACGGCACACGTGTCGGGTACTTGTTGCCGATATTGTTGGCACCCACACCGATCGTCCAGCGCGGCAGGATCTTGTAGTCCACTTCAAGATTGGTCAGCAGAGCCGGGTTCTGCATGAACGGCACGCTGCCCGGACCCGTCGGGGCAGCCATGTAGATGATCGAACCGTAACGCATTTCCTGCACAAACACCGACCATTTGCCATAGGTCCAGTTCACGCTGATCTGCTCACGGTTCTTCGGCGCCGAGTGCAGTACGACCTGCTTGGTATACTCGTTGACAAAGTTCTCTCTTGCCGAACGGATTTCCGTATCGGCGAAGTTAATGCCCATTGCAAACCGGAACTGACCCAGATGCTGCGTATGGAGCGTATAATCGGCGCTGAAATCACCACCGAAAGTCTGGGTGTTGTAGAGGTTGGCGTAGTAGGACAGTGACGTCGCGCTCTCGAGATTGTTCTGTGCGAGCAGGTTCATGAGCACGGAATCATTCGAGTTCACGCTGTAGGTCTTGGTGCTTCCCAGACGGGAATTGATGGCGATGTAATAAAGATTTCCCGTCACATGGAAATCATTCACCGGCGTCGCATCAAGTCCGATGCTGTAGCTGCGGGAATACTCGCCCTTCATGCTGCCCGAGCCAAGATACTTGGCAATCGTGCTGTTGGCCGGGACCTGATCGACCGTATAGCCAGGGTAAGGCGCCGAATAGAAATAGGACATCTCGCCCAGCGTCGGCGGACGATAGCCTGAGTTGATGTTAGCGCGCACAGCCCAGCGCTTGGTGAAGTTGTATCGCGTGCCGACCGATCCGGTCTCAACAGTCGCCAGGTTGTTATAGCTGGCAACACGCCCGCCCAGCGTCCATTCCCACTTCTTGGTCAGATAGAAGTCGAGATTGGCGAAACCTTCATAGACATCGCGGTTCTGATTGGTCACAGCCATCGGAACGTTACCCGGATGGTCAGTGGCGCCCAGCCCTTCCCAGGAGGCGGTCTCACCTTCCGTCATCTGGAACGTGTCATGCCGGTACTCGGCACCGAACTTCAGATCGATCGGCCGCGGCAGCAGGCCCGTATGAAAGGAGCGTGACCCACGGATGCCGCTAGTCAGTTCGGTCGCGATGGACGAACCGTCATAGAATGAGGTCTGGGTGCTGTCCGGCAGGGAGACGTTCTCGGAATCCTTGGTGCCGTATTTCTGCGCATCGCGCCCGAACGTCACATACGCATCCCACGCGAAACCGAACTTGTGAGTGCGGATACCATTATCCGTCTCAAAGTCGTACTGGTCCATCGTGATGTAAGGCTGATTGCCGTTGGGATACAGATCGGTATTGATCCACATATCCGAATCCGCAGCGCTCCGATACGTCTCAGCCACATTGGCGCGGCGGTGCGAGAACGTGGATGTGCTGTAGGCGCTGAACCCATGCCCCAGCGGGAGAGACATGTTCTCGCTCAGTGTCTCAAGCGTGGATTTCGGAATACCAAGCCCGCGCTGGACGTCGCGGTTCGCGGTCTCGTTGCGGGAATCACTGAACAGCGTGCCGTAGAAATCCCCACCACGCGTCGTGGGAAGCTGATGCGTCACCTGAGCCGCAAGGTCGAGATAGCCGCCGTTATTGCCCAGGGCCATGCCATAATTGGCCGAGCCATCAAGCCCCTGACCGTCACCGGCATAATAACCGCTGTTCTTGAAGTTGATGCTGCCACCATGCGTATCGCGCTTGAGCACGATATTGACTGCGCCTGCGATGGCATCCTGCCCGTAAAGCGCCGAAGCCCCTTCCGTGATGACTTCGATATGATCAATGGCGGAGACAGGAATCAGCGAAATATCGCTTGGCTCACTGCCCCAGTTCGTACCGGCATTGGAATTGAAATTCGCACCGATATGGCGGCGGTGACCGTTGACGAGGATCAGTGTATCGTCCGGAGACTGCCCGCGAAGCTGCATCGTCTGGACAAACGCACTCGCGCCACCGCCCGGCAGAGCCGCGGTCGTGATCGCAGGGTTGGCCTGCGCCAGAGCGGACAGGACATTGCTCTGACCCGTCTTGAGAAGTTCGGCGCCCGTCACCACGGTCACCTGCGTCGTGCTGTGACGCGCCGTTACCGGTGAGAAGACGGAGTTCGTCTGCCGTCCACCGACGCGGATACTTTCAGTTGCTTCAGCCTGAAGCGATGTCGGAGCGCGATGGACCGGTGCTTTACTCCGCACAGGAGCAGCGTTCGCACTCTTCTTGATGACCTTGTGGTGTTTTACCGGCTCGGATGCTGCAGTCGATGCTGCAAGAACGATATCCGGCATGAATGCGCCCAGTGCAGCACTTGCGACCAGACAGAGTTTCCAATTTGACCCAATCAACATTGCATCCCTCTCAAGTCGCCGGAATCCCGATACGAAAGCATGAGTTTATGGTACGGATACGTTATGTTTTGGCGTCATATGGATTAGTTATATTCCAATTTCGCAACGAGGACGCATGAAAATTACGTCTCAGGGCAGACAGCCGGAAGATAGAGTGCTCTACCGCATGAGCTTAAAAAAACCGCCATATTCCTGTAACTTTATTGACGCCCCTCCCCGATAGGCAGACTATCGGGGCAGGTTTGTTTACCCGAGGAGATGGATCAGTTGGATATCAGGCGTCTGCAGGCCTTCGTAAAGATCATTGACCTCGGCAGCATTTCACGCGCTGCCGACCTGCTGAACATCGCCCAGCCAGCACTCAGCCAGCAGCTCGCGGCGCTTGAAAGTGCGTTCCGCCAGAAGCTGGTGATCCGCAGCAAGAGCGGCGTTACCCCGACCATCGCCGGATCCGTCCTCTACCGCCATGTCCAGATCCTGAGCAAGCAGTTCGACCGGGCCATGGTCGAGATCACGCAAGGCGATGGTCCGCTTGTCGGCAAGGTTTCCGTAGGTCTTTCTCCTTATAGTGCCGGTTCCACGCTTTCCGTCGAGCTTCTGCGCCGTATCCGCGAGGACCTTCCGGGTATCATCCTGCATCTGACCGAGAGCTTTGACGACATCTACAGCGAACTCGTCATGACCGGCCGTCTGGATATGGCGGTCATTCATGGCTCCGGCCCCATGAAAGGCGTCAGCTTCACGCCGCTGATGAAGGAAGAGTTCTTCCTTCTCGCCCCCCATGCACTTGAAATCCCCCACGACAGCGATGATGCGGTCCAGCTTGCAGACGTTACGGACATTCCACTTCTGGTCCCTCCGAAACACAACTTTGTCCGCAAGGCCATCGACATGGCCTTCATACGCAAAGGACTGGAACCGACTATCGTTGCGGAGATCGAAGCCCTGACAACGCTTCAGGGTGCAATTCAGGAAGGGATCGGCAGCACCATCCTTCCTTGGTCGGTCGCCAGCCGCATTGCGGTCGAGGGCAAATCGCGGATCTATGCCCTGCGCAATCCTGTCATCAGCGAGAACGTCTCGCTCTGTATTCCGGAACTCGTACCTGAAACCGAAGCCTCGGTTGCCGTGCGGGAACGCCTGATCGACCTTGCCCGGGCCATGGCGTCATCGCACAACTGGCCCGGAACGCACCCGACTACATAGTGGCCGCACTCGCCCTTCCGACATTGGGCTGCGTCAGGAACTCAGGCCGCAGCAGATGGGCAAGCTCTGTCTCGGACAGCAGTTTTTCCTGAAGCACAAGTTCGGAGACCGTCCGGTTCTCCGACAGGGCCCGTCGGGCAATCTGCGAGCAGGTGTCATATCCCAGTACGGGCACGAGCGCGGTGACAATGCCGATGTTCCGCTCGAACAGGTAACGGCACTGGTCGGCATCCGCGGCGATGCCGGCAACGCATTTCGTTGTCAACAGCGTCACCGCCGAGGTCAGCGTCTTCAGGGACGAAAACAGGCAGTATCCGATCATGGGCTCAAACGGATTTAGCTGGAACTGCCCGCCTTCGGCACACATGCCAAGCGTGACATCATATCCTGCGACGAGATACGCAATCTGATTGACGGCCTCCGGAATGACCGGATTGATCTTTCCGGGCATGATCGATGATCCCGCCTGCACGGCTGGCAGCGTGATTTCGCCAATGCCTGCCCGTGGCCCGCTGGAAAGCAGGCGCAGATCGCTTGAAATCTTGGACAGCTTGAGCGCAAGCCTCTTGAGGACACCCGAAAACAGGACGAAAGCCCCAACGTCCGAAGTCGCCTCGATCCTGTCAGCGGCGCCCGCCACAGCCAGACCAGTCAGCTTGCCAAGTTCTGCGACAACGGCGTCCGCATAACGCGGATCGGTATTCAGCCCCGTCCCGATCGCCGTCCCGCCCAGATTGACTGTCAGGAAAGTTGCGGACTGATCCCTGATATGGCGGATTTCCGTCTCGATTGCATGCTGAAAAGCTCTGAATTCCTGCCCGAGCGTCATGGGTACGGCATCCCGCAACTGCGTCCGCCCGACCTTCAGGATGGAGGCAAACTCATCGGCCTTCTTCCCGAATGCGCAGGCCAGATCTTCCAGCGCAGCCAGCAGGGGCCCTGTTGCGGCCAGTACGCCAAGCCTCAGTGCCGTGGGATAGACGTCGTTGGTGGACTGCGCCATGTTCACATGGTCATTCGGATGCAGAATGCGGTAATCGCCGGGCTTCTTTCCCTCCAGTTTCAGCGCCACGTTGGCGATCACTTCATTGACGTTCATGTTGGTGGACGTTCCCGCCCCACCCTGCATGGCATCCACGATGAAACTGCCGCGATAGTCATCGCTCTTCAGCAGAGCCTCGCAGGCTGCCTCAATCAGGTCGGCCCGCTTCTGATCCAGATATCCGAGCGCCCTGTTCGTGCGCGCCGCAGCCTGCTTGACCGTCACGAAAGCGCGGATAAACTTGGGAAAAGCACCAATCGTTTCACCGCTGATCGGAAAGTTCGCTGCAGCCCGGCTGGTATGAACGCCCCACAGCGCTGTCGCCGGAATCCGGACGTCTCCCAACAGGTCTTTCTCGACGCGGAAACCGGCTGGTGGCGGCATATCCGTCTGCTGTGGCATCATGTCGGTCAGAGCGTCTGACTGGAGTGCAGATGGCGTCATTTCGGATATCCAGAGCTGTAATTGAACCAGAGTACGACCCTTCGCCAAAAGGATCTGCAGAAGTCTTGCAACTCCTGACTGAGCGCGAGCCTATTATTGCGACTTCGATTCAACCCCATATGATTGTGATATAGGGTCAGACAATTTTCGGCAGTATCTCGACGCCATCGAAACGACTTACGATACCTCCATTCGCGCACGCGCCCTTAACCCATGCGGCAATGGAGACCCATCGATGCCCGGTTTTGCTGATCGACTGAACGGAATTGGAGTTTCGGCCTCTGCCGCCATGACGGACAAGGCCCGCGAACTCAAGGCGGAAGGTCTGAAGATCGTCAGCCTTTCTTCCGGCGAGCCCGATTTCCCGACCCCTGACCATGTCGTGGACGCTGCCATTGCTGCGGCGCGTGGGGGGGACACGAAATATCCGCCACAGGACGGTAAACCCGCGCTCAAGAAGGCCGTGCAGGCCAAGTTTCTGCGGGAAAATCATCTTGACTATGCGCTGGACGAAATCCTCGTTGGTAATGGTGCCAAGCAGATCATTTTCGATGCCATGATGGCGACCTGCAATGCAGGAGACGAGGTCGTTCTCGCCTCTCCTTACTGGATCAGCTATTCCGATATTGCCCGCCTGTGCGGCGCAAAACCGGTACAGGTCCCCTGCCCGGCCGAAGACAATTTCCGCCTGTCCGCCAAAGCGCTGGACGCGGCCATCACGCCGAAGACCAAATGGCTTCTGCTGAACTTCCCCAACAATCCGACCGGTGCCTGCTGCCCGCGTGAGGACATGGAAGAAATCGCCGCCGTTCTCCTGAAACATCCGCATGTCTGGATCATGACGGACGACATCTACGAGCACCTGATCTATGACGATTTCGAGTTCTGCACCATCGCCGAAGTCGAACCCCGTCTGAAAGATCGCGTGCTAACGGTCAATGGTGTCTCCAAGGCCTATGCCATGACCGGCTGGCGTGTCGGATATTGCGGCGGCCCGCGTGATCTGATCGCCGCCATGAACAACATGCAGGGCCAGTCAACAAGCGGCATCAACACCATCGCCCAGGCTGCCGCCATTGCCGCCCTGGAAGGTCCGCAGGATTTCCTGAAGGAGCGTGCCGCGGAGTACCAGTCCCGCCGCGATCTGGTGGTTGGTCTGCTGAACGAGATTCCCGGCGTGACCTGCCACACGCCGCAGGGCGCGTTTTACGTCTATCCGGAGATCGGCGCCTGCCTCGGCAAGACCACGCCGAAGGGCCGGCATCTCGCAACAGACGCTGATTTCGTCATGGCGCTTCTGGAAGAAAAGCAGGTTGCATCCGTCCAGGGCGGCGCCTACGGCATGAGCCCGTTCTTCCGCATTTCCTATGCGACCGACCGGGAAACGCTGAAGGAAGGCTGCCGCCGCATCGCAGACTTCATCGCGTCCCTGACCTGAACGAAAAACGAGGAAGCCTCACGGCTTCCTCGTTCTATAGACCCGATATGCTTTACCGCGATCAGACAGTCGGCTCGATCCGTACGACAACGGCACCATAGCCGGTCAGCACACCATCCTGTCCGACAACCTCCACGACCGTTCCCTCGATAGGAACCGTAACCGGAACCTGCAGGGTTCCGATCCGCATCTGGGCCACAACATCGCCCTGCCGTACCAGCGTTCCGATTTCCGCCAGTTCCGTCAGCGCCAGCACTCCGAAATAAGGTGCCTTGACCGCCAGATCCGTCTGCATTGCCTCAGCAGGCGCTGACGGGACGCCAGAAGTCGGCACATGTGATGCAGAAGCAGAAGCATCCACGCGCAGAAAGCATCGCGCGCCCTTGCCGTCTGAAAGCTCGATCGTCTCCAGCCCTGCCTGAACCAGCAGATCTGCAATCCGTGCGAGATCGTCTGAAGACGGGATTCCTTCAAACACCGGTACCTGATTTTCCACTGTGCTCATGATGGTGACCTCTCTGCCAGCCAGCGTTCGAGATAGTGGATATCGACGCCACCCTCCTGAAACTGCGGATCAGCCAGCAGATCCTGATGCAGCGCGATATTGGTCGAAATACCCTCGACCCGCATCTCGGCCAGCGCCACCCGCATCCGGGCAATCGCCTGTTCACGCGTTGCCCCATAGCTGATGATCTTGCCGATCAGGGAGTCGTAGTAAGGCTGAACCGTGTAATTGCTGACCACATGCGTATCGACGCGAATACCCGGCCCACCCGGAAGATCCCACCGCGTCACCGTTCCCGGAGACGGCATGAACGTTGCCGCATCTTCCGCATTCAGACGGCATTCGATCGCATGGCCCTGCATCAGGATATCTTCCTGACGCAGATCCAGCGTCTCACCCTGCGCGACCCGAAGCTGCTGCGCCACGATATCAATACCGGTCGTCTCTTCCGTAATGGGATGCTCGACCTGCACGCGGGTATTCATCTCGATAAACGCGAAGATCCCGTCTTCATACAGGAACTCGAACGTCCCCGCCCCGCGATAGCCAATCTGGCGGCAGGCCTGAACACAGCGCTCCCCGATTTCGGCGATCGTTTCGGGCGGAATGCCGGGCGCCGGTGCTTCTTCCAGAACCTTCTGGTGACGCCGCTGCAGGGAACAGTCCCGTGCCCCGAGCCACAGCGCGGTGCCATGCGTGTCACACAGGACCTGGATTTCCACATGGCGCGGCTTCTGCATGTATTTTTCAAGATACAGCGTCGGATTGCCGAAAGCCTGCTGGGCCTCCTTGGCCGTCAGGGCCACGGCATCATCCAGTTCGTCCACACTGTGAACGACCCGCATGCCACGGCCACCGCCGCCGCCGGATGCCTTGACGATCACCGGAAAGCCAACCTCAAGCGCGATAGCCCGGACCTCTTCCGCAGAAGACGGCAACGGCCCGTCGGATCCCGGCACGCAGGGCACACCCGCATCGCGCATGGCCCGCTTTGCCGTAATCTTGTCGCCCATCATGCGGATGGAGGCACCCGTGGGTCCAACAAAGGTCAGACCGGCCGCTTCCACCGCATCCGCAAAATCCGCATTTTCAGAAAGGAAGCCATATCCCGGATGAATGGCCCCCGCTTCCGTCACCTTCGCGGCAAGAAGCAGGCCTTCCATATCGAGGTAGCTTTTGGAAGCTGCCGCCGGACCGATGCACAGCGCCACATCCGCTTCATGAACGTGACGGCTGTCCGCATCCGCTTCCGAATAGACGGCGACGGTCTCCAGTCCAAGCTGACGACAGGCGCGCTGTATCCGCAGGGCAATTTCCCCGCGATTGGCAATCAGAACTCTTTTGAAACGCTGCATGTCACTCATACCAGGCGGAACAGAGGCGTTCCCATGTCAACTTCCGTGCCGGCAGCCACGAGGATCTCTTCAACCATACCCGCAGCCGTCGCGCGGACCGGATTGAAAACCTTCATGGCCTCGAGCAGCCCAACCTGCTGCCCTGCCTCGACCTTCTGACCGACAGTGACGTAAGGCGGCGCATCCGGCGACGGAGCGAGGTGAAAGACACCGTAGGACGGCGCGGTGATGAGGGTCTCGGCTGCCTTGGGTGCTGTCGTCACGGGCGATGGAGCCGGTGATGCGACAGGGGTCTTTGCCTCTACCGGAGCCGGAGCGGTCGCCACAGGCGACACACCTGTCTTTCCACCACCCTTCGCAAGACGGATCCTGCGACCGTTTTCCTCAATCTCAAGCTCCGCAATCGGAGCCTGAGCCATGAGATCGATCAGGCGTCTGATCTGTGAGATATCCACTGATATCAGGCCGGATCAGAGGTTTTCTTCGCAAAGTTCAGACCGCCCACGACCTGCATCGTCGGCAGCACTTCCATGAAGCTGACATTCATGCGCTGGGGAGCCAGAACCGCAAACACCACCGAGTTGGCAATGTCTTCCGGCAGCAGGGACTCATACTCGTCAAAGAAGCGCTTCTTTGCCTCGGCCATGTCTCCAATCAGACGGCCGAAAACTTCCGTTTCCACACGAGCCGGCGAGACTTCCGTCACCCGGATGTGACGGCCGAACAGATCACAGCGCAACTGCTGGGACAGCGAATGCACACCGGCCTTCGTCGCATGATAGACCGTATTGCCGCCGGCAAAGGCATAGTGACCGGCAATGGAACTAATGTTCACGATATGCCCGCGATCCCGCTCGATCATTCCCGGCACCACCAGACGCGTCAGCTGCAGGACGGCACGCAGGTTCACGTCCACCAGAGCGTCGATGTCCTCAGGCGTCGTCTTGGTGATGTTGCCCGTGCGGGACTGGCCGGCATTGTTGATCAGGACGTCCACTTCCAGACCGGCGATCAGTGCCTCAAGCCCTGCCTGATCCGACACGCTGACAGCATGGGGAATGCAGCCCGTTTCGCTGGCCAGCGTCTCAAGGCGCTTCGCATCGCGGGCCAGGGCATGAACTTCAATGCCGCTTTCGCTCAGCCGCCGAACAATGGCAGCGCCGATGCCGGAAGAAGCGCCAGTAACGAGAGCGGTGCGGTAAGGAGTATTGCTCATGCGAGTGAGACCCATTGCTGGAGGACAGGAAGAGACCGCCGTCAGCGCCGCATGAAATACGGAACATCCGGCAGGAGTATTATTCCGACGCTAATGGAGTTATTTCATAAACACCAAGAGCCGTTCGTTCTTGCCCCATAACATAATCCGATGGAACCCTCGCTCGACCCTTAAGAACCATAAGATTATCCGATGCCCTCAAACGCCGAATTGCTCTGGTCATCATCTGCATGCCGGTCATATCGTTTCGTTACCGCCTCAAAAGCGGCTTTGAGACAATGAGACGGAACCGTCACAGCCCGGGAACTGCATGTTTTGACCGCAGACACGCTCCTCACACCGGACCGGCATCACGCCACCAACGCCCCGGTCATCAGCATGATGGGTACACGCGCCATGCTGTTCGAAGCCCCCGGCGAATTCACCATGCGGCAGCAGCAGCGGATCTGGGCCCTCATCGCCCATACCGAAAACCGCCCCGACATCCAGGAACTTGTCCCCGGCGTCACGAACCTGCTCCTGATCTTCACCCATGCCCCCGAGCATCCTGAACAGATCGCAGACTGGCTCCGGAACGCCTGGGAGACGCTCCCGCCCCGCCAGATTGAAGGACGGCTCTTCGAAGTGGGTGTACAGTATGGCGGCGCGCTGGGTGACGATCTGGCGGCGGTTTCTGCCCATACGAGCCTGCCTCCAGAAGAGGTCATCCGGCTTCATCATGAAGGCGAATACACGGTCTGTGCCGTGGGAAGCGCACCGGGTTTCGGTTACCTGCACGGGCTGAATCCCCGCATCGCGACGCCGCGGAAATCCGTGCCCTCCCTCAACATGCCGGCAGGAACCGTGACGATTGGCGGGATGCAGGCCGGAATTTCCGCGCTGACTGGTCCCAATGGCTGGAATTCCATTGGCTATACGGAAATCTGCCTTTTCGATCCGCATCGCAGTTCTCCTTCCCTCTTTGCCATTGGCGATCGTATCCGCTTTTACCCGGAGAGCATTGAGCTGTGATCACGATCCTCGAGACCGCGCCCCTGAATACAATTCAGGATCTGGGGCGCCCGGGATATCGGAATCTCGGTGTCGGCAGTTCGGGCGTCATGGACCCCTTGGCCCTGAAAGTCGGGAACATTCTTCTGGGTAACGAGCCGGGTGCTGCCTGCATCGAGCTTCAGACCTACCCATTCATCATCCGGTTCGAGACACCGACCAGTTTTGCTGTTACGGGCATTGATGCGCCGCTGACACTGGACGGCGTGCCTGTGCTTGCATGGTCTGTCGAGACTGCTGCTCCCGGACAGGTCCTTCAGGTTGGCATCCCGAAAAAGGGTGCCCGGGGCTATGTCTGTGTAAGCGGCGGTATTGACGTGCCCGTTGTGCTCGGCTCACGCAGCACGCAGCTCCGGGGCAGCTTCGGTGGCATCGAAGGACGTTTTCTGGAAGCCGGGGACGAGCTTGTAACGCAGCCTGCAACGGGACATCTCTCCGGCTACGGCGCGGTCCCCCCTGCCCGCATCCTTGATACAGGACCGTGCGAAGAAAAAACCGTGCTCCTGCGCGCGATCCCCGGAACGGATTACGCCCGTTTCACGGAGGATTCCCGCGAGCGTTTCTGGAACCATCCCTGGCGGATCACGCCACAGAGTAACCGTGTCGGTTATCGCCTCAGTGGCGCGCCTCTGACTTTGCATGATCGGGTCGAACTGCGGTCCTACGGCATCATTCCGGGGATCGTGCAGGTTCCGCCAGCCGGCGAACCCATTGTTCAGCTTGCAGATGCCAACACAGCAGGTGGCTATCCGCGGATCGCAACTGTCATCGAAGCCGACCTCTGGCGCCTGGGTCAGGCCCGGATCGGGACAGCCATCCGCTTTGTGGAATGCAGCCACGAGGCCGGTGTTGAAGCCGAACAGCCAATCAGCCACTACCTTGATGATCTGCGCCTGATGGTGGCCCATTACCGCGCGTCCTGTCAGTCACGAAACGGCGTCAAATCCGGAGGCAAAGCATGAAGATCGATCTCAATTCCGATATGGGCGAAGGCTTTGGTCGCTGGCGGATCGCGGATGATAACGGGCTGATGGATGTCATCTCGTCCGCAAACGTGGCCTGCGGCTTCCATGTCGGTGACTACGCGATCATGAACCGGACCGTTCAGCTCGCCAAGGAAAAAGGCGTCGGGATCGGCGCACATCCGGGCCTGCCCGATCTCATGGGATTTGGTCGTCGTGCCATGTCCATCTCGGATGCCGATATGGAAGCCATGATGGTCTACCAGATCGGAGCACTTCAGGCCGTTGCCGCCCTGCACGGCCATCGCGTAACCCATGTCAGCTACCATGCCGCCTTTGGGAATATGGCTAATGCCGATGAAGGGCTCGCATTGCGGCTTGCCCGCGCCATTGCGGCTCTGGACAGGGAACTGACGGTGTTCTGCATGCCCGGACAGCTTACCGAGCGTGCGGCGGACAAGGCTGGCATCCGCGCCCAGACCCTTTTCCTTGCAGATCGTGCTTATACAAGCCTCGGCACCCTTGTGCCTCGCGGGCAGCCCGGTGCCGTCATCCACGACCTTGATGCCGTCCGGGCACGTGTCAGACAGTTCCTTGAGGACGGCTCCGTCACGACTTCGGTCGGTTCACGGCTTGAAGTGAAGGCGCAGTCCATTCTGGTGCACAGCGATACTCCGGGATCGCTGGAACTGGCCAAGGCCATTCGTTCGGAAATTGAAGCGACCGGCGCAGTCCTGACGCCAGCCTTCCAGCTGCATGACTGACAGCCATAAGAAATTCTTATTACGCCGCCGGAAGTTCCTATAGCCGGATTTCGCAAACATGCATTACGTTTTCATAACGTAGCAGGAGATCATTCCTGCATCAGTTTCGGGCCTGTTATAAAAGCACTGCTGCGTCAGTATCGTGCATCGGGGTATGAGTTAAAATGAAGCATGATCTGAAACGCGGTGCAGTGCTTCTGGCTTCAGCCACGTTTTTCGTTGCGGCCCTGAATGCACTGCAGAAACTGACAGGCTCGAGACTTCCTGCTCTTGAAATCATATTCTTCCGCAACCTGTTTTCGCTTCCCTTTGTTCTTCTGATTGCTTCCAGAACGGGGATTATTCTCAAGACGCATCACTTCGGTGGCCATCTCATCCGCTCCGTCGTAGGCCTGATCAGCATGATCATGGTCGTCATCACCGTGACGCGTCTGCCACTGGCGGAACAGCAGGTCCTTTCCTACACACAGCCCCTGTTTCTGGTTCTGCTCTCGATCCCGCTGCTGCATGAACGTCCGTCCCTGCAGCGCTGGATTGCGGTGCTGATCGGGTTTGCCGGCGTCGTGGTGGTTGCTCTCGGGAAAGGGCTGCTCAACACGGACGCAACATCCGTCTCCACCGTCATCTATCTGCTTGCGCTGGCCCAGGGCGCCGTCGGTGCGCTGACGACCATGCAGATCCGCCAGCTTTCGGCCACGGAAGCCAGTACAACCATCTCGCTCTGGCAGGCCATTCTCATGACCGTCATGACCGCAGCCCCGCTCCCGTTCATCTGGGTCACGCCTGGCTGGCAGGACGCCCTGTGCCTGGTGGTTGTGGGGGCGTTCGCAGGCATTGCCCAGGTCCTCCAGACGGAGGCCTTTGCCTCCACGCAGGTCTCAGCCATCGGGCCCTTTGCCTATACGGGCCTGCTCTGGGCCGCGATCATCGGCTGGTTTGGCTTTGGCGAAGTTCCAAGTGCTGCCATGGCTCTGGGTGCACTTCTGATCATCGGATCCGGCATCTGGATGCTGCGTCATGACCGGGCTTCGAAAGCAAAGACAACAGTAACCGCAACAGTCGAAGCGGCCGAGGGCTCCTGACCACTCGTCCGTTTTCTCTTTCCATCAAGTCCTGATTTCAGATTCCATCCGAAACGACAGAAATTCCCGGAGAACGGCAGCGTGACAACAGCCCAGGCCACAACCTCCATATCCCGAAAACGTAACGTTCCGTCTCGCTACATATTCTTTTTTCTTGTCTTCTTGATGTATGTCATCAGCTATGGCGACCGCGCAGCCCTCTCCATCGCCCTTCCCACGCTGGGTAAGGAATTCACGCTTTCTCCCGTACAGATGGGATGGGTCTCGTCCAGCTTCCTGTGGTCGTATTTCCTGCTGAACCTGCCCTCAACGATGCTTCTGGACCGCAAGGGAGCGCGCCTGATCGGCAGTCTGGCTGTCTCACTCTGGTCTTTTGCCATGCTTCTGGGCGGGATGGTTCATAACATCACGCAGTTTCTGATGACCCGTGTTCTGCTTGGTGTTGGTGAAGCCCCGACCTTCGGTGTCGGCGCCACTGTCGTCCGCAACTGGGCACTTCCGAAGGAGCGTGGCTCCGTCATGACGGTCCTGCTCACTGGCATGCAGCTTGGTCTGGCTGGCGGCACGATCGCCGGTGCCTATCTGATTGACCTGTTCGGCTGGCGCTTCGAGTTCATGGCGCTTGGTGTCATCGGGCTGATCTGGGCCGCGATCTGGTGGAAAATCTATCGTGCCCCGGCCGAGAAAGCCGCCGCCCCTGCCCACGCTCCTTTCTCTTTCACCGCTGCCCGGAACCTTTTCCGTTCCCCGTCTTTTCTGGGCATTCTCGTTGTCCAGTGCACCCAGAACTACCTGAACTTTCTGGTCATGTCCTGGATGCCGCTTTACCTCATCCACGAACTTCATATCGATATTACGGGAACAGGAACGCGAACGGCGCTCTGTTATCTGTCCGCAGCACTTGGCGCCGTCATTATCGGGCGTGTTCTTGAACACATCACGTTCCGCAACGGTATTCACCCGCCTTATCGCCGGTTTATCGTGGCCATCTGCCTTGCAGGCGCCGCCATAATCGGCTTCCTCCCGCATTTCCATACCATGACGCCGATCCTCCTGATCCTCGGAGGCTCGCTTGCCTGTCTGATCGCAGCAAACGGGGCCAACACAGCACTGCTGACGGACCTGATCGAAGATGGGGACAAGATCGGAACGGTGACCGGCGTCACCCTGACCTGTAGCAATTCTCTGGGACTGTTTGCCCCGATCGTTACAGGGTACATCGTGTCTTATACGGGCCGTTTTGATATGGCCTGGTATATGTGCTCGGCCACGCTGATTGTCGCGGGGCTTCTTTCGCTTCTGCTGGTCCGGGCGCCAATCTCAATGCATCGCCCATAGTCAAATCTGAAACTGCCAGAAACACGAAACGGCCTGCATCCTGCCTGTTGTCAGCAGAATGCAGGCCGTTTTTCGTTAGCAGACCTTAGTTTCCGAGCGAACGATCCACGGAACGGCCAGCGCGTTCAACCGGACCCTTCGGCGGGTCTACCGTATCGCGAACCTTTTCCCCGAAGGTCCGGTGATGCTCACACGCCGTCAGGGTAACGCAGGATACTGAGAGAGCCAGCAGAAGCAGGATTGATTTACGCATACAGACGATCCTTGGAAAGCGGTTAGGCCTGATGAAACGGCGCTGTCCGCATTCAGTTCCCTCCATGGAACAAACAGGAATGTATACTTGCTCAGGGTCGAGCCATTTTGGCGCCAGCCCTCTAGGGGAAGCGCAATACCGCTTTCTGATGCTATCGTAAGATAGGCGACACTGATCTGCAAAGAGTGTTCAGAAAGCGATGGATACCAGACATGCCCGCCAAAGCGGGCAATACAAATGGGCTCTGTCGCAAAACAGTCATGTTACAATGATCGCATCTCCGCATTGACTCCCATAAATTTAGAAAAGGTAAACAACCCATGGATCAGTGATGTCTGATATGACTCTAGGCTCCTCAACGGAGGTCCATTCCCCATCACGCCCGAACATGAGCGGAGGCAATAAGCCCCTTCATGTCGCGCTTTTCTTCATGGTGCTGATCGGCGCGCTGGGGTTTGCGGCGTTCAGCATCCTGCACGACATGCATTCGGTCGGTGAAGGGGCGCTGGCGACGGGCACGTTCGTGATGCTCGGTATTGCCCTGATCATCGCCCTCGCCTTCGAGTTCGTGAATGGCTTTCATGATACGGCGAATGCTGTTGCGACGGTCATCTATACGCGAAGTCTGCCGCCGCTCGTCGCTGTCATCTGGTCCGGGTTCTGGAACTTCCTCGGGGTCGCACTCTCAACCGGTGCGGTGGCTTACAGCATCGTGACGCTCCTGCCGGTGGAACTGATCCTCCAGGCCGGAAGCAGCGCGGGTTACGCCATGATCTTCGCTCTGCTGATCGCGGCCATCGTCTGGAACCTTGTCACCTGGGCCTTCGGTATTCCCAACAGTTCCTCCCATGCGCTCGTCGGCTCGATCATGGGAGTCGGTCTGGCCAACCAGCTGATGTCACCGACCGGGGCTGCCACGCAGGGGGTTGACTGGGGACAGGTCGAAAAAGTCTTTTCCTCACTGCTTTTCAGCCCCATCTGCGGGTTCGCCATGGCCGCGCTGCTGCTGCTCGTCATGAAGCTTCTGGTGCGCAACAAGGCGCTGTATCGGGCACCTGAAGGCGACACTCCGCCGCCGCTGTGGATCCGCGCGCTACTGATCTTCACCTGCACCGGTGTTTCTTTCTCGCATGGTGGCAATGACGGACAGAAGGGCATGGGTCTGATCATGTTGATCCTGATTGGTGCGGCTCCCACGGCCTATGCGCTGAACCGGGCAATGCCGGAAAGCGCCATGCCGGCCTTCATCCAGTCCTCCGCCGAAGCCGAAAAGATTTTTCTGACCCACGCGCCGAGCCCGTCAGTTTCGCTGACCGCAGAGAATGCGCGTGAGATTGTCGGTGAGGGTCTGCGAGCAAAGTCCATTGCGTCGTCCACAACCTATGATGCGCTGGCCGTTCTGAGCAACGACATCTCCACTTCGGTCAGGACCTATGGTTCCATGAAGGCCGTTCCTGCAGCAGCCGTGCCGAACGTCCGTACGGACATGTATCTGGTCGCAGATGCCATCCGCGTCATGGGAGAGGCCGAGGGCTTCAGCCCGGCGGAAAAGAAGTCCCTGAAATCCTTCCAGTCCGAACTGTATCACGGCACCCGCTTCATCCCGCTCTGGGTCAAGGTCTCTGTCGCCATTGCTCTGGGACTTGGCACGATGGTCGGATGGAAGCGCATCGTCGTGACGGTCGGCGAGAAGATCGGCAAGACGCACATGACCTATGCCGAGGGCGCATCGGCTGAAATCGTAGCCATGACGACCATCGGTCTGGCTGAAGGTTATGGCCTGCCTGTTTCCACGACGCATATCCTGTCCAGTGGCGTTGCCGGGACGATGGCGGCCAATGGCTCCGGCCTTCAGTTCTCCACATTGCGCTCCATGGCGCTCGCCTGGGTCACCACCCTGCCCGCCGCCATGGCCATTGCGGGACTGCTTTACGTCCTGTTCCGTCAGATCTTCTGAGCAGACCTGAACACATCGTGCGGGTTACATATCCGCACGATGCTGCTGATACAGATGCCAGCTCAGGAGACAATGTGCATTGGGTGTATGGCGTGGCATCTCGTCCAGCGACACGATGCAGACCGTCGTATGCTCGTGCTCATTGGCCAGCCCGCCCTTGCGATCGATCAGGTCCCGAAGTTCAGCCCGGCCAAGAACAATATCGACCGCATAAAGCATCATTTCCTCGCTGCTCCCACCGGGGGACAGAAGCACAGGCGTTTCGCGCAGTCTGAATGGCTTGCTGACCTTCAGGTGCAGTCCCGTCTCTTCCTGCAATTCGCGGATGGCAGCAATTTCGGCGGTCTCATCATCAATCACGCCAGCCGGAAGGGCCGTTACCATCTGCCCTGCCGGAAGCCGCGCTTCCCGCACCAGAATGACGTATTTCTCAGCAGGCGCTTCCTTTACGCTGACAACCGGCATGATGGAGACTGTCGCATCCCGCAAAACGGCACAGCATGGCATCTTCGCGCCGTTATTCCAGGCATCGGCTTCAACAACAACAAACCCGACGCCCGAGCCGAACATCAGCACATCACGAACAAAGACGGAGTGAAGGTCAAAATGCGTACGGGTCTTGCTGATCCATTCTGAAAACAGTCTGGCGTTCAGAACTTTCTGCTGGATGTCCTTGGAAATCGTCTCAGCAAACTGAACCGGAATATCCTGTATCGTCATAACCGCCCCCTGTCTTTCGCCCTGCGGGAAATAAGGGGCATGTCTCCTTTAGTTCCGACAGGGCAATTCCTCTGACAGACAGAACCGGTCAGGTCTTCACAGGGTTCCCATAAGAACAGCCGTATCGATCATCCTGTTCGAGAAGCCCCATTCATTATCGTACCAGCTGCAGATATGGACCATCTCTCCATTATGGATGAGCGCAGTCTGCGTAGCATCGAAGCTGGATGAGGCCGGACTGTGATTGAAATCGCTGCTGACCAGCATGCCATCGCTGTAATCCAGAATCCCTGCCAGCGCTCCTGCAGCGGCATCATGAAAGACGGCATTGACCTCATCGACCGTGGCAGGCGCACGCGTAGGCAGGAAATCCAGCGCCACCATCGAGACATTCGGTGTCGGAACGCGAAGCGACGATCCGACGAGCCTCCCCTTGAGATGCGGCAGAACCAGACCGATGGCCTTTGCAGCGCCCGTCGAGGTTGGAACCATGTTTAGACCACCCGCACGGGCCCGCCGCAGGTCACGATGCCTGCGATCCACGATCTGCTGGTCGCCGGTGTAGGAATGAACCGTCAGCATGTAACCGCATTCCACACCGAACGCCTCGTCCGCCACCTTGACCAGCGGCGCCAGACAGTTGGTCGTGCAGGAACCATTCGAGACAACCGTCATGTCCGGTTTGAGGACATCATTATTGACGCCGTACACGATCGTCGCATCCACATCGCTGGCCGGAGCGGAAATGAGAACTTTCCGCGCCCCTGCCTGCAGAAGGGGCGCTACGGCCTCTTTTGACGTAAAGAGGCCAGAGCACTCCATGACAACGTCCACATCATCCAGATGAATGGCAGCAGGATCACGCTCCGAGGAAACGCGGATCGGGCCGTAGGTGCGACCCTGCGCATGGATCGTCAGCTGGTCTCCTTCAAGCTCGACCTTACCCGGAAACCTTCCATGGATGCTGTCATAGACAAACATATGGATCTTGTCCTCGACGCTCCCCGGACCATTGATGACAACGGGAACAATGTCGGTCCGTCCGCTCTCGATAATGCTTCTCAAGGTCAGACGCCCGATACGTCCAAATCCATTGATCCCGATCTTGACTGCCACGATACCGTCTCCGTTTGGTGCCCCGATGTCAGGGCCTGTCCTTTTGTGAATGAGGGGAGGCCTGCGATTACAGGCCGATACGATTGAGAGGCTTTCCGGCCATGAGATTCCGCTCGATCTGCTCAAGCGATACGCCACGGGTTTCCGGCACGAACTTCATCGTCACGAAAATGAAGATGAGATTGAGCAGGGCGTAGAGCCAGAAAGTCTGGGCACTTCCCAGTGTCGTCAGAAGCGAGAGGAAGGTCAGACCGACAATCATGTTGGTGCCCCAGTTGGTGAAGGTCGAGCACCCGATGCCGAAGTCACGCCCCTTCATGGGTTGCACTTCGGAGCACAGGATCCACACCAGCGGCCCGGCGGAAAATGCAAACCCGACGATGAAGCACAGCAGCATCGCAACAGCCGCGTAACGCGCCAGATCGCTGTTGCCCGTGCCAAAATACAGCAGGATTCCGACCGTAAACATGCCGAGCGCCATCATGATGAAGCCCGCGATCAGCATGGGCCGACGGCCCCAGCGATCGACATACCCAATGGCGATGAACGTGGAGAGCACATTGACCAGTCCCACGATCACCGTGCCCCACAGGGCGGCACTGGTGCCGAAGCCGGCCATCTCGAAGATATGCGGCGCGTAGTACATGACCACGTTGATGCCGGTGAACTGCTGGATTGCCTGCAGGGCTACACCCAGATAGACAGCGCGACGGAAATTCGGGTTTCTCTTGAAGAGCGTATAGCCGCCATCGGCCTGTGCGAGCTGATCGCGGATTTCGACGATCTCGTCCCGCGCATGCGTGTCATTGCCGCGCAAACCGTGCAGAACATCGAACGCCTCATCATGCCGCCCCCGCAGAACCAGCCAGCGCGGGCTGTCCGGCAGGAACAGGACGCCGATCAGGAACAGTACTCCAGGGACGCCCACGATCCCCAGCATCCAGCGCCAGGACCCCGAATAGGCCAGGATCGCATCGGAGATGAACGCGACCAGAATGCCCACCGTAATCATGAGCTGATAGACGGAAATCAGGGCCCCGCGATGCTGCTGATGCGCAATTTCCGAAATGTAGAGTGGAGCGGTAAAGCTCGCGACGCCAATCGCCAGTCCGAGGACCACGCGTCCTGCGATCAGGACCGGAACGGACGGCGCCAGCGCGCAGAGTGCCGACCCGGAAATGAAGAGCAGTGCCGAGATGATCAGCAGCTTTTTGCGGCCCAGAATGTAGGACAGCCGTCCACCAAACAGGGCCCCAAGCGCTGCTCCGACCATCATGCCGGAGACAATGCACTCCTTGCCGAAATCATTGACCTGAAACTCGATACCGATGAATTTCAGCGCTCCGGATATGACACCCAGATCCAGCCCGAACATCAGACCTGCCACCGCAGCCAGTGTGGCTACCAGGGCACTTCTGCCGTTGAGTGAAACGCGCGGAACGCTCTCTACGACGCCAACGTCACTCATAACCGTGTTCCTTTTCTTGGTCTTCTTCTGTGATCGGAAGAAACACTTCGGCAGCCATGGATTCCGAGTTCTGCATGGATGCCGTTACTTTGATCTGGTCTTTAGAACTCACATATTCGGATAATTTGGTCCGTCCCCGCCCTGCGGCGGCGTCCAGACGATGTTCTGTGACGGATCCTTGATGTCGCAGGTCTTGCAGTGCACGCAGTTCTGGAAATTGATCTGAAAGCGTGGCTTCCCCGCGTCCTCGACAATCTCATAAACCCCGGCCGGGCAATAACGCTGCGCGGGCTCGGCATAGACCGGCAAATTTACCGTGATCGGAACATCAGCGTTCCTGAGCTTCAGATGGCACGGCTGGTTCTCATGGTGATTGGTGAATGAAAACGCCACATTGGTCGTCCGGTCGAAGCTCAGCTTTCCATCCGGCTTCGGATAGGCAATTGGGGGAAAATCTGCCGCCTTTCCGGTCGCCGCCGCATCCGTCTTATGATGATGCATTGTTCCGAACAAAGGCGCCCCGGTCAGCGATGCCGTCCACATATCCAGACCACCCAATACGATCCCGCCCGCCAGACCGTATTTTTCCCAGAGCGGCTTGACGTTGCGGACAAGCTTGAGATCCCGGCCCACGGGCCCTTCCCTCAATGCAGTGTCATAGGCCGTGAGTTCATCGCCGCTCCGGCCATCCCGGATCGCCGCATGAGCGGCCTCTGCCGCATGCATCCCCGAATAGATAGCGTTGTGGCTGCCCTTGATCCGCGGAACATTCACAAGCCCGGCAGAACAGCCCAGAAGCGCGCCACCGGGGAAAACGACTTTCGGAATGGACTGCCATCCCCCTTCGGAAATGGCACGGGCGCCATAGGCGATCCGCTTTCCGCCTTCCAGCAGGCCCGCCATCAGCGGATGATGCTTGAAACGCTGGAACTCGCGATACGGGTCGAGATAGGGATTTTCGTAGCTCAGATGCACGACAAACCCGACACAGACCTGATTATTGTCGAGATGATAGATGAACGCACCACCACCGGCATTGCGTCCCAAAGGCCATCCCATCGTGTGAACGACCGTGCCGGGTTTGTGCCGGGCCGGGTCCACTTCCCAGATTTCCTTCAGACCAATCCCGAATTTCTGCGGGTCCCTACCATCCGACAGGCCATAATGCCTCATGATCTGTAGCGCTAAAGATCCCCGCGCGCCCTCGGCAATCAGCACATACTTCCCTGCCAGGATCATGCCCGGTTCGTAATTCTCGCCCGGCGTGCCATCAGCATTCCGTCCGAACTCACCGGCAACCACACCCCGGATCTCGCCCTTCTCGCCATAAACAAGCTCACTGGCCGCCATGCCGGGAAAGATCTCGACACCCAGCCCTTCTGCCGTTTCGGCCAGCCAGCGACAGACATTTCCCAGCGAGACGATGTAGTTGCCGTGATTGTTCATGAAGGGCGGCATGAGCCAGTTGGGCAGACGTGTCTGTCCCTTCTCGCCCAGGACATAGAAACTGTCCGTCTCCACCGGCACGGTGATCGGCGCGTTCATCTCCCGCCATTTCGGCAGCAGGACATTGAGCGCGCAGGGATCAATGATCGCGCCGGAGAGAATGTGGGCGCCAACCTCGGATCCCTTGTCCAGCACGACGACGGACAGGTCCGGATCAAGCTGTTTGAGACGGATGGCCGCGGACAGGCCTGCCGGGCCGGCACCGACGATGACGACGTCATAATCCATGCTTTCGCGTTCAGTGGCCGTCATGACTTTTCTCCCTGTCCGAAGGTGATCCCGAGGCTGCGCATGGTCAGATCTTTGCTGTCAGTTCGGGCAGGATGGTGAACAGGTCCCCCACCAGCCCGTAATCGGCGACCTGGAAGATCGGCGCATCCTCGTCCTTGTTGATCGCCACGATGATGCGGGAGTCCTTCATCCCTGCGAGATGCTGGATGGCGCCCGAGATGCCGACCGCAAGGTAAAGATCCGGCGCCACGACCTTGCCGGTCTGTCCGACCTGCCAGTCATTGGGCGCATATCCAGCATCAACGGCCGCACGGCTGGCACCAACTGCCCCGCCGAGCTTGTCCGCAAGGCTCGTGATGGTGTCGAAATTCTCTTTCGATCCGATACCACGGCCACCGGAGACGATGATTTTCGCCGAGGTCAGGTCCGGACGTTCGGAGGCGACCGTCTTGTCCTCGACCCACTGCGACAGGCCGGGATCGGCTGGGGCAGTGACGACTTCGACAGCGGCACTTCCGCCAGCCTGTGCTGCCGTGAAGGCCGCTGTACGGACCGTGAAAACCTTTACGGGATCGGAAGAACGGATCGTCTGGATCGCATTGCCGGCATAGATCGGCCGCTCGAACGTATCCGCGTCCTGAACGGCCGTCACCTCCGACAGGACCATCACATCCAGCAGCGCAGCAACACGCGGCAGAACATTCTTGGAAAACGCGGTCGCACCAGCGGTGATGTGGCTGTAGTCTCCAGCCAGCGAGACGATCAGCGCGCTGACAGGCTCGGCAAGGCCGTGTGCCAGAGACGCATCATCCGCCAGAAGAACCTTCGACACGCCCGCCAGCTTTGCCGCCTCGTCGGCCGCAGCCGCGCAGTTCTCACCCGTGACGAGAACATGCACGTCACCCAGCGTGGCAACCGCCGTCAGGGCCTTGGCGACAATATCCGTCCCAAGACGGCCGTCATTGACTTCGGCAAGTAGCAGAACAGACATCAGAGGACTCCTGCTTCATTCTTCAGTTTCGACACCAGTTCATCGACGGACCCGACCTTCACGCCAGCATGGCGCTGCGGAGGCTCGACCGTCTTGAGAACCGTGAGACGCGGACGGACATCGACGCCAAGCTGCGCAAGCGACACTTCTTCAAGCGGCTTCTTCTTGGCCTTCATGATGTTGGGCAGCGCCACATAGCGGGGCTCGTTGAGACGCAGGTCCGTCGTCACCACGGCCGGAAGCTTCAGCTTGATGGTCTGAAGACCGCCATCGACTTCACGTGTGACCAGTGCCGAACCGTCCTCGACTGTAACAGACGAGGCGAACGTGCCCTGCCCCCAGCCCAGCAGGGCAGCGAGCATCTGGCCGGTCGCATTCATGTCGTTGTCGATCGCCTGCTTGCCCGCGATCACGAGGCCGGGCTGTTCGTTCGCCACAACCTTACTCAGGATCTGAGCCACCGAAAGCGGCTCCAGATCGACATTTACATCGTCGGTTGCCGTCACGAGAATAGCCCGGTCCGCGCCCATCGCAAGAGCAGTCCGCAGCGTGTCCTTGGCCTGCGCGATACCGATGGAGACGACGACCACCTCGGTCGCCACACCCTTTTCCTTGAGACGAATGGCCTCTTCGACCGCGATTTCGTCAAAGGGGTTCATGGACATCTTGACGTTCGCCAGATCGACGCCAGACCCATCCGGCCGGACGCGGATGCGGACGTTGTAGTCGACGACCCGTTTCACAGGGACGAGGATCTTCATGATACTCTCCGTTCTCAGCAGATATCGCGGAAGCGCTGTACCATCACATCCAGCACTTTGGCCGGATCGCGCTTCCACCAGTTGTTTGCAGAAAAAATCTCGACTTCGCAGAACCCGTCATATCCCGCGCGTTCCACACCTGAGCGCAGGCCCCTCAGGTCCGCCACGCCGTCCCCCATCATTCCGCGATCCAGCAGAAAATCCGTGGTGGGAACCAGCCAGTCACACAGATGGAACCCCATGATGCGCGTCCCTGCCCGCTCAAGCTGGCGCGGAAGATCGGTGTCCCACCACACGTGATAGACATCGACCGCCACACCCAGCGTGTCGGAGTTGAGGGCATCGCAGATATCCAGAGCATCACGCAGCGTCGGCAGGCAGGAGCGATCGCCGCCATACATCGGGTGCAGCGGCTCCAGAGCCAGCTTCACGCCCCGCTCAGATGCATAGTCCAGCACCGCAGACAGACGGTCTATGACGATATCGAGGCTCTCCCTCACCCCCTTGGTGCCGGGTTCGACACCGCCCACCACGATGGTCAGGATCTTGCCTCCCAGATCGGCGGTCTCGTCGATGGAACGGCGGAAATCATCTACGACCGCCTGCCGTCCATGAGGTGCGAGAGGTCCCACAAGAAACGGCGAACGGCACAGACCCACGACTTCCACTCCGGCCTGCCGGGCGTACTGCCCGATGGCCGAAGCCCGGCCCTGAAGTTCCGGACGCCAGAAGACGATGCCGCCGATGCCACGCTCGGCGCAGGCGTCAATCGTCCGTTCAGCAGACCATCCGGCCCCTGCCCCCGGCATGTTATGGCCGAGGGTTGCGGTGTTCAGGGCCAGCGCGGAATGATCGTGGGTGAAGTCGCGCATCAGTCGGCTCCATAGAGCGACAAAAGCGACTTCATGCGGCGGACGGCCAGTTCCGGATTACGGAACAGCCCGCAGCCATCCGCCAGCCGAAAGATCTCCGTGAAATACGGCAGAGGCCGCATGGACTGCGCACCACCCAGCATGATGAAGTGATCCTGAAACCCGTTCAGCCAGGCCAGGAACACGACGCCCGTCTTGTAATACTGGGTCGGCGCCTTGAAGATCACCCGGGCTAGCGGAACGGTGGGATCCAGCGCCGCGTGGAAAGCGGCGTTATCGCCTTCGCCGAGTTTGCTCACTGCATAGGCGGCCAGCGGCGCCAGCGGATCGAACACCCCCAGAAGCGCATGGCTGAAGCCCTGCTCGTCGCCTTCGATCAGTTCCGGGTAGTTGAAGTCGTCCCCGGTATACATTTTCACGCCGGCCGGAAGCAGACGGCGCATCCGGATTTCCTTTTCCTTGTCCAGAAGGGAAATCTTGATGCCGTCCACCTTGGAGACGTTCTGTCCGATCATTTCCAGCACGGTTTCCAGCGCCTGATCAAAACTGTTCGTACCCCAGTATCCGGCCAGAGCAGGGTCGAACGCCTCTCCTAGCCAGTGCAGGACGACCGGTTCATCGCAGGCCGAGAGAACTTCGCGGTAGACGCGCAGATAGTCTTCCGATCCCTTCGCCACCCGGACCAGTGCCCGGCTCGCCATAAGGATGATCCGGCCACCAACGGCCTGGATGGCTTCGACCTGCTCCAGATAGGCGCGGATGACCGCATCCACATCCCGCACGCCTGCTGGATCCAGATGGTCGGTTCCGCAGCCATTGACCACATCGGCGTCCGGCAGTTCCGCCTTCGTCCGGCGGATCAGTTCCAGCGCCATCGGCCAGTCCAGCCCCATGCCGCGCTGGGCCGTGTCCATGGCTTCGGCAATGCCCAGCCCCAGACCCGCGAGATAGCGGCGAAATTCCATCGTCCGGTCCCAGTCGATAGCGCCGGGCCCGGACGGGGCGTTCGCCGTATAGGGATTGGCGACGACATGGGCCGCGGAATAGACGATCCGCGCCGGATTGCGACCCAGTGTTCCTGTCGGCGCTGGTGTTCCGATCAGGTGATAGTCCGTCTTCCGGCCGGTTTCATCGGGAAGAATGATTTTCATGACCGTTCTCAGAAACGCGGCACAAGCATTCCGGCATCTGCCGAAATCACCTGGCCTGTGGTGTAGGGAAGTCCACCCGAAGCGAGGGTAGCGATGATGCCGCCCATGTCTTCGGGTTCGCCGACGCGTGGCAGCAGGGTCAATCCGTCCAGCGCACGCTGGCGGTAGTGCTCGATCACGGCTGCTGTCATGTCGGTTGCGATCAGGCCGGGCTGGACGTCATAGACTGCGATGTTTTCCGGCCCGAGCCGCACGGCCAGAGCCTTGGACACCATCGCCGCAGCCGCCTTGGACGCACAGTATTCGGAGCGCTGGACCGCCACTGCCGTGGCATTGGACGACGTGACATTCACGATGGAATGAAACACGCCCTCAGTCCGCGGACGGGACAGGAGCAGCTTGGCGAAAGCCTGCGAGAGAAAGAACAGCGCCTTGGTGTTCACCGTCAGGCAGCGGTCCCAGCTTGCCTCGCTCACATCCAGCAGGTCGCCGCGCTGAAGGACACCGACGCCGGCATTGTTCACGAGCGTCGTCAGCGGCCCGAGCTCGGCCTCGACCTGCGCCAGCCGCTCCGCATGAACGGAGAGATCCGTGATGTCGAATGGGAGCGCCATAACGCGCGCTCCGCTTTCGGACAGCCGGCTGACGGCCGAGCGCAGTTCCTCGTCATCGAACGGTCCATTGACCGCTAAAGCGAAGCCCCGTTTCGCCAGAGCCTGCGCCGCAGCGAAACCGATACCCCGTGAGGAACCGGTGACGAGAGCGACCTGTTTCATGCCCGTGCGCCTTTACGAAGCAGTTCACGCGCGATGATCATGCGCTGGATCTGGTTTGTGCCCTCATAGATCTGGGTGATCTTGGCATCGCGGTACAGACGCTCGACCTCAAAGCCACGGATATAGCCCGAGCCACCAAAGACCTGCACGGCATCGGCCGTCCGGGCGACCGCCATGTCACCCGCAAAGCACTTGGCCATGGAGCATGAGCGCGTGGCGTCCTGTCCGCGATCGATCTTCGTAGCCGCTGAATGGACCAGAAGCCGTGCAGCCTCGATGTCCTTGGCCATATCGGCCAGCAGCCACTGCACGCCCTGGAACTCGGAGATATGCTTGCCGAACTGCTTGCGCGTTCCGGCGTAATCCACAGCCGCTTCGAGCCCGGCCTGAGCAATACCGACAGCGAGTGCCGCAATGCCGACGCGCCCCCTTGTCGAGCACGCTCATCATCATGTGGAAGCCACGGTTCATCTCGCCCAGCAGCGCATCGCTGCCCAGACGGACGTCCGAGAAATCGAGCGCGCCGACCTGGCTCGCCCGCTGGCCCATCTTGTGTTCCTTGGGGCCGCGCTCGACGCCCTTGGCATGCAGATCCACGATGAAGATGGACATGCCGCGGTTACCCGCTTCCTTGTCGGTCCGAGCCAGAACAAAGCCCGTATCAGCGACCGGCGCGTTATGGATCCAGATCTTACCGCCATTGAGGACCCAGCCGTCCCCGTCGCGCACGGCGGTGGTGCGGATGCCGGAGACGTCAGTCCCGGCCTCGGGCTCCGTGATACAGTAAGCGACCTTGCGTTTCATGGAGAGAATGTCGGGCAGCATCTTCTGCTGCTCCGGCGTTCCGTGACGCACGAGAAGTGTGGAGATCAGCTCCACCAGACCGCACTGGTCGGCCACGCTGGCATAGCCGCGGGACAGTTCTTCCATCACGACCGCATAGGTCAGCGTATCGAATCCCGGTCCACCGAGTTCTTCGGGCACAGCGATGCCGAACAGGCCCAGCTTGCCCATTTCTTCATAGATTTCTGCCGGGAAGCGCTCCTCACGGTCCAGCGCCTCGGCGGCGGGACGGATGACGTTATCCACGAAAGACCGTGTCGTTTCGCGGACTTCTTCCTGCATTTCGTTCAGAAACATAGCCGACTCCACATAAGTAACTAACTAGATGGTTACCTGAAATTCTGTTAAAGACTACGGCTTTCGCCACACTCACCGATCAATCATTATTGAAGGTTTCTGAGCCGTTCCTAGCGAACCAGTACGGCTCTGAAATCATTGACATTCGTCCCGGTTGGACCCGGAACAAACAGGTCTCCCAGCGCCTCGAACGCGGTATAGGCGTCGTTCTCCATCAGAAGATCCGCAGGGTTGAATCCCTTTTCCCTCAGGCGTTCCATACTGACACCATCGGCAAAGGCCCCGGCATTGTCTTCCGAGCCGTCAATCCCATCGGTATCCGCCGCCAGAGCCGAGAACGGCAGGCCTTCCGCCGCCAGCGCAAAAGCCAGAAGAAACTCGGTATTGCGCCCTCCCCGGCCGCCCTGCCCGCGTATGGTTACGGTGGTCTCTCCCCCTGACAGGATGACGACAGGCCGTCGGAAAGGACGTCCCCTCAGGATGACTTCCCGAACCAGTGCGGCATGAACCTTGGCGACGTCCCGGGCCTCGCCTTCGATCGCATCCGACAGGATCACGGGATAAATCCCCGCCTGCCGCACTTTCTCCGCCGCCGCTTCCAGCGACAGATGCGCCGAGGCGATTACGCGCACTTCGTTCCTGCTGAAGACCGGATCAGTCGCCAGCGGTGCGCGCCCCTCTTCCCCATCCAGCCAGGACTGGATCTTGGCTGGCAGGCGCAGTTTCCACGTTTTGGCGAGACGACGCGCATCCTCGCGCGTTCCCAGATCCGGCACCGTGGGCCCAGAGGCCACCTGTGCAGGATCATCAAAAGGTACGTCCGACACCACCAGAGACACGACCTTTGCGGGAGCCGCCGCAGCCGCAAGACGCCCGCCCTTGATGCCCGACACCTGCTTGCGGATGCTGTTCATGACGGAAATCGGTGCACCTGACGCGAGCAGGACACGGTTCAGTTCGGCCTCGTCCTCAAGCGTCATGCCCAGCGGCGGGGATGGCAGCAGAGCCGATCCGCCCCCACAGATGAGCGCAACAACAAGATCATCCGGCCCCAGCCCTTTTACCGCTTCGAGAAGCGCTTCCGTGGCTTTCAGCCCTGCTTCATCCGGCACGGGATGCGAGGCCTCCAGAACCCGGATGGACTGCGTCGGGCAGACATTGCCGTAACGCGTGACCACCACACCGCTGAGTGGCCCTTTCCAGACGCGCTCGAAAGCCGCCGCGAGCTGGGCTGCGCCTTTTCCCGCGCCAACCACAACCGTTCGGCCCTTCGGGGGCTCTGGCAGATGCGCCGCTAGGATCTGCTCCGGCTCGGCCGCGCCAACGGCCGCGTCGAAGAGTCCTGTCAGAAACATGCGGTCCTGAAGCATCATGGTCAGTTCCTGTCTGTCCGTCTGGCGCGAGGGGTGAAAATCACAGGGTCAGTCCCATGGGTTCGTCACGGAACAGAGCCGCGTCCATGTCCTTCAGATCGGGCAAGACTTCGAGGTGAGCCGTTGCCTGATCCAGAATGTCCCGCTGCAAGTCGATCCCCGGCGCGATTTCAGTGACCGTCAACTTGCCATCCAGCAGCCTCAGAACGCAACGCTCCGTCACATAAGTGATCTCCTGCCCCGTTTCGGTGGCACGCGCGCCGGAAAAGCTCACCTGCGACACTTCGGGCACGATTTTTGCGATCTTGCCTTCTTTATCGATCACCAGACGCCCGTCCTCGATATGCATCTTGGCTCCGGCATTGAAATTACCCGAGAAAATGATGCGCTTGGCCCGTGCCGTGATATCGACGAACCCACCGGCTCCCGCCGTGCGATGCGGTGTGGCGGCGAGGCGACTGACATTCACCGAGCCATTTTGTCCGATCTCAAGGAAGGACAGCAGGGAGCAGTCAAAACCACCCGCCTGAAAATAGGAAAACTGGTGAGGTGACGCGACAAAGGCCTCGGCATTACTGGCGCATCCGAACTTGAAGTCGAGCAGCGGGATGCCACCCACGGCGCCCTGTTCGATCACCCATGTCACAGCGCCATGACGCCCTTCTTCCAGCAGGATACGTGGAACGTTTGCCGAGATGCCGAACCCGATGTTCACCGCCCAGCCCTGTTTCAGCTCCTGCGCCACGCGACGGGCCATGACTTTGGACGGACCAAAGTCCGGAATATCGAACGTCGAGAGCGAACGGAAAATCTCACCAGAAATGGCGGGATCGTAAGCCGTAGCCGTTGTCTGGAGCTGCTCCGGCGCTTCGACGATCACGTCCACCAGAATACCCGGAACCTTGACGTCATGGGGCTTGAGCGTGCCCTGCGCCGCCACACGACGGACCTGCGCGATCACCAGACCGCCATTGTTATGAGCCGCCAGAGCCATTTCCATGGCACCGAGAGTGGCCCCTTCCTGCTCAAAGGTCAGGTTGCCATTTTCGTCCGCCGTCGAGCCACGAATGATGGCCACGTCTGGGCGCAATGCGGGGAAGTACAGCCAGTCCTCGCCCTCGAAATCCATGTGATGGACGAGCGGGTTCAACCGGGCCGTCTCATTCATCGCGCAGCCGTCGCGCTTCGGGTCTGCGAAGGTATCAAGCCCGACCTTGGTCAGGACGCCGGGGCGCTTTGCCGCTCCTTCCCGCAGCATGTCAAAAATCACGCCGGACGGAACATTATAAGCGGCCAGATCTTCTGCCTGGATGCGCTGCCAGATCAGCGGCGGCTCGGCATTGCTCGGCCCTGAGGGATAGGACCCGCCGATGATCTTCGTAATCATACCCGGACGGGCGAGATGGTCCACGCCCTTGGTCCCGAACATGTCGCCTGCGGCAATCGGATGGACGGTCGTCAGCTTTGCGGGCGACTTCGTGGCTTCATAACGCTGTCCAAGGGCCTCCAGAACCGCATCGGGACACAGAAGCCCCGATGAGGAATTGACGGCGACTGTTGCTCCGTCCTTGATGAGGCTTACCGCCTCGGCCGCTGTCCTGACTTTGGTCATGTCCCAATGCCTTTGTATCTAACTGGTTAGTTACCAGAAATCCGGTTAAAAAAGCTCAGCGTGACTGCGCGACTTTTCTAGTGTCTGTAAGTGTTGAAAATACGGGGACGCCGCTGCTCAGGCGTTCCCCTGGATGAAATCTGCGGCCCGCTCACCAATCATGATCGTGGCAGCATTGGTGTTGGATCCCAGCAGCGAGGGCATGACGGAGCTGTCACAGATCCGGATCCCTTCCAGCCCATGGACCTTCAGGCGCGGATCCACAACGGCCATGTCATCGCGACCCATCTTGCAGGTGCAGGTCGGATGATAGGACGTGCGACCGTGCTGCTTGGCGTAGTCGCGATACATCTGTGCCGTAGGCTGTTTACCGCTAAAGAAACACGTTTCCTTGATATGCTTCTGCAAGGAAGGCTGGGAGAACATCTCGTAGCTCAGCCGTACCCCTTCCGCAGAAGTCTCGAGATCAGCCGGATCACCAAGGAAATTGGGATCGACCATTGGATTGAGCCTCGGATCTGCGGAACGCAGCCGCACTGTTCCGCGGGATTTTGGCCGCAGTACATAGCTGTTCAGCGTAATTCCCGAAGCGCCTTTCGTACGGACGTGACTCCTGCTTCCGCACCAGCTCCGGCAAGGAAATGGAACTGAAGGTCAGGAATGTCGGAAGACGGATCAGAGTACCAGAAGGCTCCCCCTTCAACCACATTCGACGCGACAGGCCCCGACTTGAACATCGTATATTCAAGGCCAGCCCAGAGCATCCACTGAAGCTTCCTGTACCGGTCGAAACTCTCGTCAGTCTTGAGTTCGGCCACGATATCCACGCCAAAATGGTCCTGAAGGTTCTCGCCCACACCCGGCAGATCCTGCACGACCGAGATGCCATTCTCACGCAGATGCGCCGCAGGTCCGACACCCGACAGCATCATTAGCTTCGGTGTTCCGATGGCTCCGGCTGTGACAACGATTTCCTGCGTCGCTTCGGCCGTGTTCAGGGTGCCATTGGCAATATACTGCACACCCGTTGCCCGCGCCCCATTAAAGACGATCTTCAGGACCAGCGCGCGTGTCACAACCGTCAGGTTCTTCCGCCCCAGAGCCGGACGCAGATACCCCACAGCCGTCGAGCAGCGCCGGTTGTTCCGGATCGTCATCTGGTAGATGCCAGCCCCCTCCTGCGAGGCGCCATTGAAATCGGGATTGTAGGGCAATCCCATTTCCTGACAGCTCTGGACGAATGCACGGCTGGTCGGGTTCGGGTCTGCGAGGTTGGAAACCCCGAGCGGCCCATTCGTCCCGTGCCAGTCACCAGCGAAAATCGCATTGCCTTCAGAGCGGATGAAATATTTCTGGACGTCCCGGAAGCTCCAGCCATCTGCGCCTTCCGCGGCCCACCGATCGAAATCGGATGGGTGCCCGCGGGTGAAAACTTCCGCGTTAATTGACGATCCGCCACCCAGGACACGACCCTGAACATAAGGAATCTGCCTGTTATTCGCGTGCTTCTGCGGCTCGGTCAGAAGATCCCAGGTATGCGGGCCGGTGGTCATCTTGGCGAAGCCGACCGGCATGTGAATCAGAGGATGAGTATCCCGCCGGCCTGCCTCGATGAGACAGACACGGACGGAAGGATTTTCGGAAAGGCGGGCTGCGAGAACACAGCCAGCCGAACCGCCACCGACAACGATGTAATCAAAACCGCTCGTCATTACGAAATCCAGTGCGAACGTTTGCCAGTCTCGATATGGACAGATTTGATCTGCGTATATTCCTCAACGCCGTACAGACCGGCCTCACGGCCCCAGCCCGACTGCTTGAAACCACCCAGCGGAGTCTCCGGACCACCGCTCATAATCGTGTTGACCCAGAAGCGACCGGCGCGAACACGACGGGTCACCGCAAGCGCTTTGTCTATATTTTTGCTCCAGACCGATGCGGCCAGGCCGTAAACCGTGTCATTGGCGATCGAGATCGCTTCATCGACGGTATCGAAATGGAAGCAGGCCAGAACCGGGCCGAAGATCTCGTCACGTGCGATGCCCATGGAAGGCTTCACATCCGTGAAAAGCGTTGGCTGGATATACTGCCCCTTGCCGAAATCAACGGCGCCGCCACCACAAAGCAGCCTGGCGCCTTCTGCCTTGCCCTTGGCGATGTAGTCCAGAATGGTCTTGTTCTGCGCTTCCGTCGTGATGGCGCCGATCTGCGTCTCCGGATCGAACGGGTCGCCAACGCGGATCTTCTCCATTTTCGCCACGACAAGGCGCTCGAACTTTTCGGCGATGGACCGCTCGACAATCAGGCGGCTCGAAGACACGCAGCACTGCCCAGTGTTGAAGCTGATCCCGAAGGCCACGGCATCAGCCGCATCTTCCAGATCACTGTCGGCAAACACGACAATCGGGTTCTTGCCACCAAGCTCAAGGCCAAGCTTCTTCAGATTGCTGTCAGCCGCCGCATGGATACAGGACTTGCCAACGCCCGTGGAACCCGTGAAGGACAGCATGTCGATATCCTGGTGCTCGGTCATGGCCTGCCCGACCGTGCGTCCCGTCCCGGTCACGACGTTGAAAACGCCCTTCGGCAGCCCGGCATCGGCAAGAACTTCCGCCAGAAGAAGCGTTGTGGCGCTCGTGACTTCGGCAGGCTTGACGACCAGTGTGCAGCCGGATGCAAGAATGAACGGTGCACGCTCACACAGGATCATGAACGGGAAATTCCAAGGCGTAATCAGGCCAACAATCCCGATCGGTTCCCGCAGGACCATACCGAACATGCCCTCGCCCAGATTATTGAACGTATCGCCATGCAGCAGGCGGGCAGCACCGGCAGCCATCTCGAAGCAGGCGACACAGTGATCAATCTCGCTCTTGGCCTGGCTGATGGGTTTGCCGTTTTCGAGCACTTCCCAATAGGCAATCTCGTCACGACGCTCGCGCAGAAGTCCCGCGACTTTCAGAAGAACCGCGGCACGCTCCGCTGCCGGCAGGCCGGACCAGCTTCCGTTTTCAAAAGCACGACGGGCAGCAGCCACGGCCTCATCAAGGTCCTCGCGGGTACAGCGTGGAATACGTGTGACAGGCACATCATGAGCGGGCGATGAACGGTCGAAAAAATCCCTACCGGTGCGCCATTCTCCATCAATAAAGAAGCCGAATTCGCGAGGCTTTAACGGTAAAGTATTCTTCTTTGAGACAACATTCATGAGTCTTCTTCCTGCTAATTTTGGGCCTGTTCCATCATGTCTTCGATGCAAAACCCGAATTTCTACGTCTCGAACTCAAGAACCCTAATAAATACTGCTACAGACAGTTCTGAATTACAGATTCCCTCACCTGCATTTGACCAGAGGCTTCGGGGTTCCAGCTTCCTAACGCGTAATGCACCATGTAGTTACTTACACATATCGCAGGGGTGCACCAGCATGAAATCACGTTACGTTGATATTTTTTCTCATTTTGTGTGTGATCTTTTGCGGCGCTTCCATTTTATGGCAGTTTCCCGCAAAGAGAGCGCTCCTATTGAGTGCGGAACAGGCGACTGATGCCCCCTGAGAAAAAAAGAATGTCCATCTCCGTAAAGACGCGTGTCAGGGACGCGGAAGCCACGAAACTACGCATTCTCGAAGCCGCAAAAAAAGAGTTTTCAAAAAATGGCCTCGAAGGCGCCCGGGTCGATGCAATTGCCCTGGATGCAAAAGCCAACAAGAGGATGCTGTATCACTATTTCAAAAGTAAGGATGGCCTCTTCAGGACAGTGCTGGAGCGGGAATATCTGAATATCCGGACGGAGGAGACAAAACTCGATCTGGAAAATCTTCCCCCCAGAGCTGCGCTTGAAACGCTCGTCCGTTTCACCTGGGAGTATTACATCAAAAATCCCGAGTTCATCACACTGGTTAATAGCGAAAACCTCTGCCAGGCTGTCCACATCAAGAACTCCCCTACGCTGAGAACGGTCAGTCAGAAATTTATCCGCCGTATTCAGGCCCTGCTGGATCGCGAGGTGCGGGAAAACGTCTTTCGCGAAGACATTGATGCGGCACAGCTCAACATCACCATCGCCTCGATCAACTATTATTATTTCACGAACCGCTTCACGGGCGCGGTAATCTTCGAGCGGGATTTCACATCTCCGGAAGCCTTACAGGAAAGAATTACCTTCAATATTGAAACGATCTGCCGCCTTGTCTGTAAGAATTAAACCCAGTTTACAAACTGTGTTAATTATATAAGGGCTTTGAAAACGGTCTGAATTCAGGACATCATCAGACCCGATATTGAATTCCTGTTACAATTTATTTTCCTGCAAACCGATTTTTCTCTTGCAGTCACGGGCGATTTAACGTCTATCTGGTGTTGGCAGGTGCTCCTGAGCGGGTTTTCGACGCATGTTGCGTCATTCGTTCCCCTTAAGAGTTATGATTTCGTGCGTATCTTGTGCACGACTGCTATTGTTAAAAAGGAGCCTCGTTATGGCAACAGGCACCGTAAAATGGTTTAACTCCACCAAGGGCTTTGGTTTCATCCAGCCTGACAACGGTGGCCAGGATGCGTTCGTTCACATCTCTGAACTCGAGCGCGCTGGAATGCACACCCTTAACGAAGGTCAGCATGTCTCTTACGAGCTCGAGTCTGGCCGCAACGGCAAGACGTCGGCAGTGAGCATCAAGGCAATCTGATTGCCCTGCTGTACATTCCGATGTGCAGAAAGCCGCCCGTCAGGGCGGCTTTTTTTATGCCTGCTCGCCTAAACTTTCTGTTCCTTCGCAGTTCTGCCCGCACGCTCGATCATGTCCAGCAACGCATCGGCAGCAGGGCTTCGATAACGCTCTTTGTGCCGCAACCCATAGAAAAAGCGGGTTTCCAGCACGTCGGACGCAGCATGCAGTGTTCCGGCCAGAAGCGCTGGCGCAACCACCAGCGACGACAGGGCACCGATCCCTGCCCCTGCCTCAATAGCGGTCCTTACGCTTTCGTTTGACGGAAGAACGAGACTGATATCCAGTTCTTCCGGGAGGATATCGAGGCTTCGAAGATAATGTTCCAAAGTGGCGCGCGTCCCGGAACCGGGCTCCCGCATGACCCAGGGTTGAGCTTTTAGCCAGTCTTTCCCTATGGGCTCGGAAACCCTGTCTTCCGCCTGCACGATGATGAGATGATCTTCACCAAGAGGCCACTGTGCCAGTGCCGGATCATCGACGATGGCTTCCACAATCCCCAGTTCAGCCTCACCTTCCCTGACTTTTCGCGCTGCTTCTTCAGTGTTGCTGATCGCGAGTTCTACGGTGATCTGCGGATATTTCCTGTGGAAAGCGACCAGAATGGGAGGAAGCCAGTAGGCCGCCGTCGTCTGGCTGGCCACGGCTTTCAGCGTGCCCCGTTTCAACCCGCTGATATCGTCGAGAATATGCTCTGCCGCTGTCGCCTGGGCGATGACTGCGCGGGCTTCCGGCAGAAAAAGACGCCCGGCCTCGGTCAGACGGATGCCCCGTCCCACCCGGTGAAACAGTTTGACCCCATAGCGTCCTTCCAGAGCGGCAATCGCAGCCGAGACTGCTGACTGGGTCACATTCATCGCCCGGCTTGCAGCGGTGACATGTTCGCGCTCGGCAACAGCGATGAAAAGACGGAGCTGATCAAGGGTCATGATGGTCTGATAGCACAATTCATCGCTTTTTTTGATTGGAATCAGCAAAATTATGCGTTGGAACGATGGTTTTACGATCTCCTAAATCGTCACGATCAAGGAGAGAGTATCGTGAAGTCCATATCGCGCCCGGGATATCATTCGCCATTCCCATCCATTGCTCTGACAAATTCCCGTATTCCGGGGATTAGTCTCTGCATTGGAATTACGGTTCTGGCTTACGGTCTCGAAGGTCTGGAGCGGGCGGTTACAGGCAAGGCATTTCTTGAAGCACTCAATCTTGCACTGGTTGCTGGCGTTGTCTTCCGCTCCTTTTACAAACCGGCAACATCTTTTCAGCCGGGTATAAAATTCTGCTCCAAGACACTTCTCAACATCGCCATCGTCATCTTGGGCACGACCTTCAGTCTGCAGGCTGTCCTCTCTGCCGGGCCGGAACTTCTGCTGTCTGTTATGGGTATGGTGATTTTCAGCCTTGTTTTCACCTGCTGGGCCGGACGGCTGAACGGTCTTTCGCCAACCCAGACGCTTCTTGTGGCCTGCGGCAATTCCATTTGCGGCAATTCCGCAATCATGGCGGCAGCACCCGCCGTTCATGCCCGTGACGAGGATGTTGGCGCGACGATTGCCTTTACCGCAGCAGGAGGCCTTGCGGTCGTGCTCGGACTGCCGTTCCTGCTGTCCTGTCTGCACATGCCAGACATCGCCAAAGGGGCCGTTGCGGGGCTGACAGTTTATGCCGTCCCGCAGGTCATGGCGGCGGCTTTTCCTTTCGGACCGGCAGCATTGCAAATGGGAACGCTCGTCAAGCTGATGCGCGTGCTGATGCTTGGTCCGGTCTGCATCGCTCTTTCATTTCTGGACGGTCGAACAGACCGGAACGACCCCACTTTGGTCACCACCCGTCCCGGCCAACGTCAAAAGCTGACCTCCCTCGTGCCGTGGTACATCATCGGCTTCATGCTGATGGTGATCATCCGCTCATTCGATGCCATCCCATCAGCCCTGATTGCGCCTCTCAGCCAGACAGCCACTTTCCTGACCATTCTGGCAATGGCAGCGCTTGGCCTGGGGATTGATATCCGCTCCGTCTTCCGGGCCGGCCGCCCGCTGGTGCTGACAGTGCTGATGTCTCTCACAGGCCTTGTCAGCACCAGCCTTCTGCTGGTCCGGCTTTTGATGTGCCACTGAGGCAACAGGCGGTTCAGTTCTGCTGCTGGTAAACCTGTCCGTATCGGTTAGCCAGATAGGCATCGAGGGGAATATCTTCCTGGCGGACAAACCCGCTGGTCGGAATTTTTCCTTCGGCAAGCAGATCCAGAACGGCACAGATTGAGCCTGCCGTCGTCAACTGGATGGCGGTACGATAGCCGCCCATGAAGTCCCGCGCCTGAATGGTCCGGGCCAGCGTTTCCTGATGCTGTCTGCCATGACGCGTGCCCGTGACGATGACCGAGAGTACCACCAGATCCTGAGACGTCCCCGGAATGGCATGCGTGAAAATATCCTGAAGGATATGGCGGCGTTCTGACAGGCGCAGATCCGACAGCAGCACCTTCATGATGTCGCGATGGCCCGGATAGCGCATGGTCCGGTAATTGAGCTCGCGAACCCGCCCTTCATAGGTCTCGCACAGCGATCCAAGTCCGCCTGATGTGTTGAAAGCTTCGTAGAGGACCCCGTCCACACCGAGCGTTTCCATGCCATCGAGCGCAGGAACAAGAGCACGCTTTCCGTTCACAATGGCTTCGCAGGGCTCGATATATTCGTTGATGAGGCCTTCCGTGCTCCAGGTCAGGTTGTAGCCTAGAGCATTGGACGGGAAACGTGGCAGGGCACCGACGCGCAGCCGGATCGTATCGACCTCATCGAAATGCCCGGCCAGATCATGCGCAGCAATGGAGACAAAGCCCGGCGCCAGACCGCATTGCGGAATGAACGCTGTTGATGCGCCCTCGGCCAGTGCCCTGACGTCCTTTGTAGAGGCGACATCCTCGGTCAGGTCCAGATAATGCACGCCCGCCACTACTGCCGCTTTGGCGACGGTCCGCGTCAGATGGAAGGGCAGTGCGGAAAGGATGGCAAACTGTCCTGCAAGCACTGCGGGATCGAGGCCGTGTGCGATATCAGCCGTCTGGCGCACGATTCCTTCCGGCAGTTTCAGGCTCTTAAGATAATCCGCGTGACAGTCGAGCAGCGTCACTTGGTAGCCACCGTGATGGAGAAGCTCTGCGATGGCCGAACCGATCTTGCCTGCGCCTGCGACTGTAACCTGCTTCATCGTGATGATCCTGTTCCGGAAGTGTTATGGAAATGATCATGACCGAAGACGACGGATCTCAAGCGGCAGGCTGACGGCAAAAAGCCGTTTCCATCGGCAGAATGCCGGATATAACAGGCAGAATGACGGATCAGATCGACCAGGCCCTTCTCGATATCCTGCGCCGCAATGCGCGCACCCCTACTGCTGCGCTGGCCCGCAGACTGGGGATATCCCGCACCACACTGCAGGGGCGCATTGAGCGTCTGGAACGGCAGGGTCACATCCGGGGCTATACGCTTCTAGAAAGTCCGGATGACGATCTGGTACGCGCGCATGTTTCGATCGTCATCACGCCGCGCCATAGCCAGAAGGTGGAGCGGGATCTGAAAATGCTGCCGGAACTCCGGGAACTGCATGCCGTCAGCGGAGCCTCGGACCTGATTGCCCTTCTTGGCGCGTCAACGACTGAAAGCATCAACAGGGCGATTGACGATATCGGGCAGCTGGACGGCGTGGAACGGACCGTTTCGGCGATCATCCTCTCAACGCGCTTCAGAAAGGGAAGCTGAAACCGCGGTACATGTTGTCCTGCTTCAGGCAGGTTTAATAGCAAATAATTCGAAAGAATATCCGGCAAGGCAGGCTCTGATTTCCGGCTCTGCATTAGAAATCTATTGATTTCATTATTTTCCGCTGGTCACTGTTTCTGAAAAATTCCCTTCCCCGATCATCACGGAGCCCTGATGCAGACGCCTCTTTCCACTTCAGACGCCATTACGGTCCGTGATCTGCGGAAAACCTATCGTATCCGCGAAGGAGGAAGCTGGCGGGGTAAAACGCGGGACATTGTTGCGCTGGACGGGATTTCCTTCTCCGTGCCCAAAGGCCAGATCGCAGGCTTCATCGGTCCGAACGGCGCGGGAAAATCGACGGCGATCAAGATCCTTTCCGGTATCCTGCGTCCGAGTTCAGGAGAGGTGCAGGTCAACGGGCTGGTTCCGTGGACAAACCGTGTGGCTCATGTGGCGCGAATTGGCGTCGTGTTCGGTCAGCGGACACAGTTGTGGTGGGATCTTTCGGTTGGTGAGGGTCTCGCCCTTCTGCGCGACATTTATGGCGTCGAGCCTGAGCGTTTCGCCCGCAACCGCGCCCGTCTGGCAGATGCGCTCGATCTTGGCGGGATCATGGACCAGTTCGTGCGTCAGCTTTCGCTTGGGCAGAGAATGCGTGCGGAAATCGCGGCGTCCCTCATTCATGATCCGGACATTCTCATTCTCGATGAACCGACAATCGGGCTGGACGCACCGTCCAAGCTCGCCGTGCGGGCGTTTGTCCACGAACTCTGCCGGGACCGGGGTACTACTGTTCTGCTGACGACCCATGACATGCACGACATTGAAGCTCTCGCAGAGCGCGTGATCGTCATCGGCCATGGTCGCATTCTGGCAGATAGTCCGTTCGAGGATCTGCGGATGACAACCCTGTCCGAGCGTATTCTCGAACTCGATTTCCATGATACGCCCCCCGAACTGACGCTTCCCGCCGGCGCCAGCGAAACCGCGCGCGAGCCCCACAGTATCACGATCACTTTTGACCCGCGCCAGATCCCTGCCCCGGCTCTCGTCGCGCATGTCGGCCATTTACCCGGCCTCGACGATCTGCGGATCAGCCGCCCTTCGATCGACGAGATCATCACGCGCTTCTATGCGGATCACCCAGCATGAGCCTGCGCCCTTATCTCACGGCCTTCGGTCTGCAATGGAAGATCGGCCTGCGATACCGCATCGCTGTCGTCGCCGGACTGGTGGCGCAGATGTGGTTCGGCGCCGTGACCCTGATGGCCTACGCTTCTGTCTATCATGCGGCTCCGGACGTGCAGGCCCCACTTTCGTTGCGACAGGCCATGACCTATACGTGGATCCAGCAGTCGCTTTTCACGCTTCTGCCGCTTGGCTGTCTGCCTGCGATCGGAGACGCCGCCCGGACAGGTTCCATCGTCTATGACCTGCTTCGGCCAGTCGATATGTGGAACTGGTGGCTGTCTGCCAGCCTGGCGCGACTGCTAGGGAACGCCGTGCCTCGCGCGGTCTTGCTGGCCTGCGTGGCCGGGCCGCTGGCCATGATTGTCGGTCTGGGGGCCTGGAGCCTCGCACCCCCTGCGAGCCTGATATCCGCAATCCTTGCCCTCGTTTCCATTGCGCTCGGCGCACTGCTGTCCGCCACCATCGTCATGGGCTGGAATATCCTCACGGCCCGTACGCTTTCGCCGCTGGGAAGCTACGCGGTTGGGACGCCTCTGGCGGTCCTGCTGTCCGGGATGCTGCTGCCCCTGCCGCTTTATCCTGACTGGATCCGCCCGTTCCTGCTTGTGCAACCTTTCGCCGGCATCACCGACATTCCGATCCGTATCTATCTCGGAACGCCCATTCCCGGTGGCGTTGCAACAGGTCTTGGCCTGCAGATCTTCTGGCTTGCAGCCCTGACACTCCTTGGACGGTTGTGGATGCGTCAGACCGTGAACCGGCTGGAGGTGCAGGGTGCCTGACATGCCACATTCCCCTTCCCGCACACTCGGCCCGGTCGGGCTGTATCGGCGGATGGCCGGCGCCTCAATCGTGGCGCAGCTGCGCTATCCCGGGACGTTCATAATCCAAGCCATCGGCAATTTCGTTACGACGCTCCTCAGCTTCTTCGGTATCTGGAGCCTGTTTCATCGCTTTGGCAGCATCGCGGGATGGGATATCGGCACGGTCGCCGCTCTGTACGGTCTGGTGAACGTGGCTTTCGCCGTGGCCGAAACGCTGGGGCGGGGGTTCGAGGTCTTTGGCGGGGAATATGTCAGGACTGGCAGTTTCGACCGCCTGCTCCTGCGTCCGCGCTCGACGCTGCTCCTGCTTCTGGGACACGAACTGCGCCTGCGTCCGATCGGACGCTTCCTTCAGGGGCTTTTTGTGCTTGTTGCCGGTTTGTGGCTCGCCCCGCATGTGCAGTGGAGCGCGCTGCTCGTGCTGCCCTGGGCCGTTGCGGGCGGGGCGGCCATGTTCCTTGGCGTCCTGATCGGACAGGCAGCCCTGTGCTTCATCACCGTTGAAGGTCTGGAAGTCGTCAACGTCCTGACCTATGGCGGTGTGGAAGCCGGACAGTACCCGCTGACCATGTTCGGCCGCTGGCTGCGGCGCTTCATCACCTTCGTCCTGCCGCTCGCTGCTGTCTGCTACTACCCGGCCCTGTTCTGCCTCCACCATCCGGACCCGCTCGGTCTGCCGATCTGGATCGGTGCTCTCTCGCCAGCCGCGGGATTCGCGTTTCTCGGCGTCATGGTTTTCGCCTGGCAGCGGGCCGTGGCCGGATATGTCTCCAGCGGAAGCTGATCTTTCCAGAGTTACGATATGGTCCCCATCAGCGACACATGGGCTGCGATGATCTTCCAGCCCTCGGGCGACCGGAACCAGGTCTGGCTCTGTCGCCCGATCCGGTCCGACCCGATCCGCTGGAACTCCAGATCAACCGTTGCCACGTCTTTTCCAATGGCTGTCACCACCCGCCGCAGAACTTCACGCGGCGGAGAACCGCCAGTCCTGTTCCGGCGGAAGGCCTGGATCTCGTCAAACCCGTAAAGATTTTCGCCAACCCCATAACGCACCGTCTCAGCGCCATTGTAAAAAAGCGCGTCCAGTTCCAGCAGCGCGTTCTCCCCAAGGGCTTTTTCGTAACGGTCCGACATGGCCGTCACTTCGTTGAGGACGCCCTGATCGTTCAGAACGGGATATTCGGCTGGGTTCATGGTCATTCTCCACAAGTCATGTCTGTAAGAGAACACCAGATCGTTCAAAAGAACCACCATCCTGCGGATCGATCAAAGGCATTGACCTTTCCGGAAGTCGGGAGCCAATAGTCGGTCAGACCCTGCATTTCCATGCGCTTTACTCCCATTCCCGTCACGAGTAGGTTTCTGTCATGCGTTACGTCCTTCTTCCCGGCCTGCTTCTTCTTGCCTCCTGCTCCGCAGTGCCATGGGTGACAGGACATACCGACAGCAAATGCATCCGTGAGCAGATGCTGACCGGCGCCAATGGCAATGACAATCCCTTTGCGACCGCCGCCAATATCTGTGCGGCCAAAATTCGCAAGGATAATGGCGGCCATGACCGCCCGCTGGACGTGCGCGACGACATGACGCTTCAGGCCATGGCAGAAAATCCGGATTACAACACAACCAGTCTTTCATTCGTGCCGCGCAATTCAAAGACCCGCATCCCGGGCGGTATCCGCAACATCAATATCGACTGAAGGCGCAGGTCAGCATTTCTGCTGGCCGCCTTGCCCCATGGAGGAATGAGTTTTCATGTTCAGCCACATCATGCTGGGGAGCAATGACATTGCCCGCTCCAAGAAATTCTATAATGCGACCCTTGGCGTTATCGGCTGCAAGCCCGCGGAACCCAACGACAAGGGCCGCCTGGCTTATGTTCATGCCGGTGGCCGTCTGATCATCACCAGGCCGCTGAACGGAGAACCTGCCACGGCCGCCAATGGCGGGACGATCGGTTTCGCGATGAACAGCGCTGAACAGGTCAATGCCTGGCACAAGGCTGGCGTGGAAAACGGTGGTGAGGCCATCGAAAATCCGCCCGGCATCCGTCACACGTCGATGGGCGACCTGTATCTGGCCTATCTGCGCGATCCGGATGGCAACAAGCTCTGCGCGATGTACAAGGCCGCCTGAAACCAACCAATCCCGGCAGCAAGGTTGTCTGCCGGGCTGCCCTGCGGCATGAAAGGGGCCAACACGTCCTTTTCCCTGCCACAGGTTTTTCCAGATGTCCGAACATACTCCCATTGGTCTCGAAAACAGTGCAGCGCCGGTCACGGCTCTCACCCATTCGGGCAATTTCCACGTCGATGAGACCATGGGCTATGTCATCCTGCACTATGCTCTCGCCCCGCATGGCGACCTGCGCGCGCGCGTTCTTGACGAAAAATCTGTCGATCGCCTGACCTTCATCCGGACCCGCAATCCGGACATCATCAAATCGGCCGATATCGTCTTTGACGTCGGCGGTCTCTATGACCCCCCACATGGCCGCTACGATCACCACATGAAGGACAAGCCGCTGCGCGAAGACGGCACGCCCTACAGCGCCGCCGGTCTGCTGTGGAAGGATTACGGTCACGCTGCCATCCGCAATATCCTGAAGACCCCGGTTGATGACGCGACTGTGGATCTGATCTGGAAGAGCCTCGACAAATCCCTGATCCTGCCGATCGATCAGGACGACAATGGCGTGGTCAAAATGGGCAAGCTCTCGCTGGCGGATATCGTCTCCGCCTGCAGCCCGCCTTGGGACACGGCCGAAGTCTATGGACGGCAGGAAGCGCGCGCCCGTGAATCGCTTGGTTTCGCAAATGCCGCTACGGCCGTCGCATCGCACCTGACCAACGTGGTGGATCGTGTCCGCGCCAGCCTCAAGGCGACGGACCGCGTTCTGGCAGCTTATGAAAATGCTGAAGACAAGCGCATCCTCGTCATGGGCACCGGCATGCCGACCGAAAAGGTCATTTTCGAGCATGAGTTGCCGGTCGTTTATGTGGTCTCTCCTGCCGGCCCGGAACAGTGGAACGTCAAGGCCGTCCCGCCCGTTCGCGGCGATTTCGGGCAGCGCGTCTCCCTGCCAGAAGCTTGGGGCGGACTGGAGCGTGAAAAGCTGACCACAGTCTCCGGTGTCTCCGATGCCGTGTTTGCCCACCCTGCCCGTTTCATCTGCGGGGCGGGAAGCCGTGAAGGCGCCATCCGCATGGCACAGCTGGCACTCCAGATCGCCGGGGTTTGAAATAAAAGGGGGACGCGATGACAGATCCTCGCGCCCCCCTTCCTGTATTTTTTCCAGTCAGACCAGAAGATAGAAAACCGCTGCCGCCACACAGACCGTTACCGGCAGTGTCAGCAGCCATGCCATGACGATCTTCGTCAGCATCTTCTTATTGATCCCCGACCCGGCAGCCACCATCGTTCCGGCAACACCGGACGTGATGATGTGCGTGGTCGAGACCGGCAGACCGGTATAGCCAGCCGTCATGATCAGCCCGGCGCCAACGACTTCTGACGCCGCACCCTGTGCCGGTGTCAGATGTGTTGTGCCGATCCCCTCACCCAGTGTGCGGACAATGCGCTTGTAACCGACCATCGTTCCGATACCGAGGCACAGCGCACTCAGCAGACGCACCCAGCCGGGCGCATATTCAACGGTCGGGCGCAGTTCGGCAGCGAGATGGGACGCGAGTTTCTTATCGGCATCCGAGGCAGCCGGGTTGGCCGCAACAGAACGCAGGCCGGACAGAACCTGATACACATCGCCGCGCAGTTCTGACGGCGCTTCGGCCGGTTCGCCCGTCTGGGAAAGACGGTGGATTGAGGCAACGGCATCTCCCTTGAACGAGTAGCGATCATACTGCGTCACCAGCGGCAGGGCCTGCTGCGCATCCTGACGAATCTGCTCGATACTGACCGGAGAAGCCGGGTTGAGCGCGAAGGCGGCAGGCATGATTCCGATGATCGTCAGCATGATGAGGCCGATGCTTTTCTGACCGTCATTGCTACCATGGGAGAAGCTGACCAGCGTGCAGGTCAGGACCAGCACGGCCCGAACGATCGGGTTCGGTTTCTGCTCCGGCATGGGCGCCTTGTACATTTCCGGCATCTTTACGAGGGATTTGATGAGGAAATACAGCAAAAGCGCGCCGACAAAGCCCAACAGAGGAGATACGGCAAGCGCACTCAGCACCTTCCAGATCTGGCTCCAGTCCACACTGTGGCCGAGTTCGCGGGCATGAACAAAGGAGTCACCAATCGCAATGCCGACCAGCGATCCGATGACACAGTGCGAGGACGAGTTCGGAATCCCGAACCACCAGGTCATCAGGTTCCAGGCCAGGGCGGTCCCGAACAGCGCGACCAGCATCGGAACGGCCGGGTTGCCACTGGGAGGCGAGAGAACATCCGGCGGCAGAAGCTCCACGAGCGCGTAAGCGACGGAAATGCCGCCCAGGATCACGCCCAGAAGGTTCATCAGTCCCGACCAGACGACTGCGACGGTCGGCTTCAGCGAATTGGTATAGATGACGGTTGCAACGGCATTGGCCGTGTCATGAAAGCCATTGGCAAATTCAAATACACAGACCAGAACAAAGCACAGGCACAGCGCAATGAGCGAAGCAGCCGAAGAAGGATCAAAATGGAGCATAGTGTCCGGTTTCCGTTATTTTGAACCCCGCCTTAATCCATCTTAATCAATTTTGATTGTGACGTTTCTGCTTTTCATAAAATCTTCACAACAACTAACCTCAGCTTTTTGCACAGAAGAATTTTACTGAATAAGCGCTTTGACAAGCGCCTTGAGGGCCTTCTGTGCTGCCTTAGATCCCCATTCTTTCAAAAGTTCTTTCGCCTGTGGCCGTTTCGAAAGCGCTTCCGCTGTCTCCCGGATCGGCGGCATGGCACTGACATGATCCTTCAGCGAGGCCGGAAGAGCAGGAAACGGATCAATATTTACCAGTTGGGTCAGCAGAGCCACGCTCGTGATTTTGCAGGTTGGATGACGCGTGTTCAGACAGACATAGGCTCCGGTTCCATTGGCTGCCGGATCGTAGATTGCTTTCCATGTCACGGCTGGAACCGGGATACGGCCTTTTCCGAGAGTTCGGATATGATCCGGATCATATCCGGGACCAGTTACGACGAAGATTTCCCCTTCCTGCCGCGCCCATCCCCTCACCGCACTTTCTACCCCTTCCCAAGGGCCACGGTTCAGCTCCGCCGTCTGCGGAACGATGTTCGAGAGTAGGAATGACTGCTGTTGCGCTTGAACTCCCGCTTCATCGCCACTCGGCGTCATGTGACCGCGGTCGTAACCTGAAGATCGATAATCCTCGAGCGAAGCGCGCATGGTAAAGGGCAGTCGTGTATCGACGAAAAAACTGCCCTGACGGCGTGTCCGGTCTGCAATTTCCAGATTTTCTTCCGTCAGATCCTCGGCTGACCAGAGAGGGCCTTTGCTGCCTTCCGAAACAAGAACGGCATAACCGGAATTGCAGAGCTGCACCGTGCCAATCCGGGCTGTTTCCAGCAATACCGCAGGTGCGGCCCCTTCCGCGAACATTGCCGGACACGTGTCGGCCTTCGCCGGCAGCACGAAAAAGGAAGCCAGAACCGGAAGATACAGAAAATATTTCAACAGCGTCTCACATGCCCGGTCTTACATCATCCGTTCCGGGTTAGCCCGGTGTTAATGGATCATCTTCCTCCATACAACTGATTGATTTTACAATTCGTTTTTATGAACCTCGCATGACGGCCGCAATCACGTGCTGCGCTCCATCATCCTGTAGAAGCACTGGAGCATCCTTTGTCAGGCGGTTCCCGTTCTCGACAATCTCCAGGGAGCCACGGCTGACATGCTCCGGATTTGTGACCTCAATCCGGTAGGTGGCCGTCTTCCAACGCAGGGTGACTTCAAAGCCCGGCCATTCCGGCGGAATGCAGGGCGACAGGAACAGTTTGCCATCCTCAATCCGCACGCCTAGCAGGATCTCTGTACCCACGCGCTGCATCCATCCAGCGGAACCCGTATACCAGGACCACCCTCCCCGTCCGACATGCGGGGCAGCGGAATAGACATCCGCAGCAACGACATAAGGCTCCAGCCTGTACCGTTCAGCAGCAGCGGCATCACGGGCATGATGCACCGGATTGATCGTCGCAAACATCTCATGAGCGGCCGCGCCATCTCCCAAGAGAGCCGTCGCCATGACCGTCCAGAGCGCCGCATGGGTGTATTGCCCTCCGTTTTCCCGCACACCGGGCGGATATCCGCGGATATAGCCGGGATCGGGCTCAGACGTATCAAACGGTGGCGTCAGCACCATGATGATCTCGTCATTCAGCCGGACCAGCTGTTCCCGGACAGCCTGCATGGCCCGTTGTGCCCTCTCCGGGTCACCCATTCCGTAAATCACGGCCCAGGACTGTGCAATTGCGTCAATCCGTCCCTCCCGGTTCAGATGACTTCCCAACGGGCTGCCATCATCGAAATAGGCACGGAGATACCAGTCCCCGTCCCAGGATTTTTCCAGCGCGCCCTTCAGATCCTCAAGTGCCTTTTCCCACAGCGTCACATGCCCCTGATCGCCCCGAGCTTCTGCCAGCGGGATGAACGCTTTCAGTGCCGATGACAGGAACCAGCCAAGCCAGACGCTTTCTCCACGCCCTGCTTCGCCGACACGGTTCATCCCGTCGTTCCAGTCTCCGGTGCCCATGAGTGGCAGGCCGTGAGTGCCCCATTTCAGGCTGTGATTCAGCGCCAGCGCACAATGCTCGTAAAGCGAGGCTGTCCGTTCCGTCGTTTCCGGCTGGAGGAACCGTTCATGTTCGTCCGCAGCAAGCACGGGAGCGCCCAGAAATGGCACTTCCTCATCCAGAACGGACCTGTCACCGCTTACACGTACGTATTGTGCCACCGTGAAGGCCAGCCATGCGCAGTCGTCGGAAATCCGCGTCCGCACACCGTTGCCTTTCTGGGGCAGCCACCAGTGTTGCACGTCCCCTTCCACAAACTGCCGGGATGCCGCACGGAGCAAATGCTCCCGGACCAGCGCAGGGACAGACGTGACAAGCGACATCCCGTCCTGAAGCTGATCGCGGAAGCCATAGGCTCCACTTGCCTGATAAAAGCCCGCCCGGGACCAGATGCGGCTCGACAGTGACTGATACAGCAGCCAGCCGTTGAGCATGATGTCCATTGCCCGGTCGGGGGTGCGAACCTGAATGGCGTCTGTAACTGACCGCCAGCCCTGCTTTACCTCTTCAAGCACGGTATCCAGATCAGCAGTCCGGTATTTCGTCACCAGCTCCCGGGCATGTTCAGTATTTCTACCCTGTCCCAGCAGGAAAACGATCTCAGCTTCACCGCCCGGCGGCAGGGTCATGACACTCTGCAGAGCCGCGCATGGATCGACACCAGCCCCGATGATCCCTGCAAGATCACCGCCCTGTATAATCGCGGAAGGTGCAGAAAGGCTTCCATTGCGACCTATGAATGCCGCCCGGTCATCCATGCAGGATGTCTGACGTCCCTGGAAATCCGCAAAGGCCACGCAGTCTCCAAATGTGTCGCCCCAGACATTCCGCGCCAGAACAGCACCGGTCTGCGCATCAAGTTCCGACGTCACGAAAGGCGCTGACGACGAACGGGCACGTCCCAGCACCCATTCCACATAAGCCGTTACACGCAGCGTCCGCGTATGAGACGACCGGTTTACCAGATGGAGCCGGGAAATTCTGACCGGATCATCCTGCGGTACATATTGCACAATTGTGCTGGCAATCCCTCCCGCGACCCGTTCAAACCGGCTGTATCCCCGCCCGTGATACGCGACATAAACCGCAGCTTCGTCATGGCAGACCGCGGCAAGCGGCGACCAGAAAACCTGATTTTCCTCATCACACAAATAGAAGGCCTCTCCGGTCGGATTACTGACCGGATCGTTGCTCCAGGGCGTCAGTTGGTTTTCGCGGCTGTTGCCCGACCATGTATAGCCACTGCCCTCCGCCGAAACCTGAAATCCGAAATGCGGGTTTGACACCACATTGATCCACGGAGCCGGCGTCGTACGCCGCCCACGCAGGATCACGGCATATTCCGTGCCCCCAGTCGTAAAACCGCCATGCCCGTTTGCGAGTTCGAGTTCCGGTAGAGATGGCGCCTCTCCCGAGGCCCTGTAGGCCCGGCAGAATGAGCCTTTTGCCGTCTCCACCTTCCCGTAACGGGCCGCTTCCGCCTGGGTAAGCTGGTATTGCAGGCTGCCGCCTTTGCCGGACAGCACCACGCGCGCCGCAGAAAACAGGAGTTCCTTCACGGCAGCAGACATCAGACTGCCCCTGAGCAGACGGACCGCTCCGGCACCTCCACCCATCGATGACGAGCGCACAAGGGTTTCGAGCGCCTGCTGAAGCTCCTGTGCATAAGACGTCTGATGCTCATTCAGGATGACGACATCGACCGCCAGCGCCTTGATGCGGAAATATTCATGCGCCCTGAGCACCGTGCGCGCGAGTTCGAAGTCCTCGCTTTCGCTTACGACGAGCAGCAGGATTGGCAGATCACCGGAAATGCCCTGCCCCCAGAGATCGGTCTGCTGTCCCGCACCACGTCTGATACGCTCGGGCGACGCCCGCAGCATCGGGCCTGCATATAGCAGTGCTCCAGCCAGCTGCTGGAACAAATCTGCCTGTGTCGGCCGGATATCAAGATGCCGCAGCTGGACCTGTGCATGTGTCCAGGCGAGTGTCAGCGCGCGGTCAAGATCCGCCGGGTCCTGATGCCGCTCGATGCTCTCCATCAGTCCGGCACGCGTGGAGGAAACGATCGTCCAGAATGACAGCTTGCGCGTGGCACGTGACGGAATGCTCAGTCGGCAACGCGCCGCAAAAACAGGGTCCAGTACGGTCCCAGTACTGCCGGACAGTTCCGTTCGTCCCTGCAACTCACAGGGGGTCCGAAGATCACGGCCACGCCCCACAAACCGCGCCCGATCCGTCTCGATCGACAATGCACCACCACCGACGATCAGGCAGGCAGCCCAGATTTCCTGTTCACCCGGGCTGCGACGCCGCCGCGTTGCGATGATGACGCGACGGGATGGAAGATATTCCGTCTGGACAAACATTTTTGCAAAGGCTGGATGCGCCAGATCCGCATCCTGCGGGCACAGCGCCAGTTCGACATAGGACGTCACCTCGATCTCAACCGGTGCAAGACCCGTATTGCTGACGGCAACGCGGCGCAGTTCAGCGTCATCTTCCGCCGAGACCAGCACATCCATTGCTGTCGTCAGTTCACCATCCTGCCGCAGATATGTGGCCCGGTCTTCCCGGAACTCGACACTCGAATGATCCGCTTCAACGCCGCAGGGCTGGAGACCCGCCGACCAGACGCGGCCGCGGCCGATATCCTTGAGATAGATATAGCTCCCCCAGTTATCGAGCGTTCCATCTTCACGCCACCGCGTCACTGCTTGCCCATCCCACCGACTATAGCCGGAACCCGCGGCCGTCAGCATGACGCTGTACCGGCCGTTCGACAGCAGATGCGTGACAGGTGCTGCACGGACATCCAGCGTAATGTGACGACCACCGGGCGCCTGACCTGTGGAAACAGGTGGCGGAAGCAGTTTTTCCTCTTTCAGCGGTCTCGTGATGGCGCCACCGGTCGGAGCGCGCTCCTGTAGCAGGAGTTCGGCCGCGCCGATCATGGGCTCCGCATGAAAGCGCCTGCGCATGACCCCTTCCAGCACGCTGTCTGCGAATGCCAGAATGGACATCCCCTGATGATGCGCCATGTAGGACTGGATGATCGCAACCTTTTCGCCGGGCTGAAGACGCTCCTTCGTATAATCAAGCGCTTCGTAAAATCCGAAAGCCCCCTGGGCCCCGAGCCCCTCAAGGCGCAGGAAATTCGCCACTGCTTTACGTGCATCGACCATTGCAGCCAGCGCCGTTGCGTAGGGTGCAATTACGAGGTTCTGGGCAAGCCCGCGCTTCATCCCGAGGCCCGGTACGCCGAAATTGGAATACTGATAATTGTAGTCCAGATCGCGCGCGTTATAGGCTGATTCCGAAATTCCCCAAGGCGTTTCACGCGCCTGCCCATATTCGATCTGGCGCCTGACGATTTGCCGGCTGGTGCCTTCGAGAAGACTGTCAAACGGGGCCGCCATGATCAGCGACGGCATGAGATATTCAAACATGGAGCCCGACCAGGACACCAGCGCTTCTCCACGCGCTACGGCCGCTACAGGCCGCCCCAGCCTGAACCAGTCCCGCGCTGGAATATCGCCTTTTGCGACTGCGAAAAACGCCGCCAGCCGGGCTTCCGATGCCAGCAGATCGTAGCAGTTGTCATCCAACGTTCCGTCATTGACGATAAAGCCGATGGACAGCAGCCCACGCTCCCGGTTACGCAGAAATCCGAACTCCATATCCAGCGCCATGCTGCGGGCCTGCGTCGCCAGCTCCTGCAACAGCGTGATGGTCCGTGTTCCGGCGCCATTATCCTTCTGATCGCTGCGTATGGCGTGCTGGGCAGCATGAAGCCAGAACAGGACATTCTCTGCTCCTGTCATGCAAACCGCATCCTTCTCGGACGTCCTGCGTTCCGCCATTCCGCTCAGGTGCCGGAGGGTTTCCTCGACATGCGTGACGAGGACACCAAGCCTTTGCTCAACGAAGTTCTCTCCTACGGCATTCTCTGCCAGTTCATGCAGAAGAGCATGAATGTCATGGGCGATGTCCTCCGAACGGAAGACGTCACTACCGGACATCAGTTCCTCTTTCGCCAGGTTCAGGGCATCCTGAACGCCAGAGCGCCACCCGTCCGGGGAACGGCCCTTACGCTGCCACTCCATAAGCGTCTGACCCAGAGCAATGAGATGCCCCGCCAGGTTGCCGCTGTCCACGGTCGAGACATAAACCGGCATCATGACGGAAAGATCTTCCGTGCTGTACCAGTTGTAGAAATGCCCCTTGAAGCGTGGAAGCCGCGCCATCGTGCCGAGCGTTTCGCGCACCCGCTCCACGGCCTCGGTCATGCCGATCCAGCCAAAATCATGCGCAGCGGTAACGGAAAGAAGGTAGAGCCCCATATTCGTTGGCGACGTCCGCCGAGCCAGCAGACCTTTCGGTTCTTCCTGAAAATTATCGGGCGGCAGGAAATGATCGGATGCAGTAACGAAGGTTTCGAAATACCGCCATGTCCGCCGGGCCTGCATACGCAGAAACGTGGTTTCTTCAGCAGTCGCCTCAAGCCTGCGGGCGGACACGTTGTACTGGCTTGCCTTCCACGCCATGAGAGGTGACAGAGCCCAGATACAGGCAAAAGGCAGCATGACGAGCCAGACACCCGGCGCCATAAGCGGCATCAGTCCGAACGCGATAATTCCAAGAAGAATGGCGCCGCCCATCTGGCGCACATATCCTACAATACTCTCGCGCGGTGCCTCCGCTGCCTGCGCGGCCGTTACCCATTGCAGGAGATGCCTGCGCGTGATGAATACGCGCACAAGTGTGCGGACAATCGCGTCTCCCATCAGGCAGGCCTGATCGGCAAGAAACACGAGGCAGAGCCCGGTCGTCAGGACCGTCCGTTTCAGATCCGCACCCAGCAGGGCAAGATAGCTGTCCACCGTTTCACCCTGCCGGTACTGGAAGGCGTCAATCAGCAGCGGCAGAACGGCCGGAATGGCTACGGTTGCCACGATGCACGAGGTCCAAACGAATGCGTCATGCCCCCCAAGCATCCATCCGGCGAACAATGCCGCCACAGCCATTGGCGCTGAAAGACTGCGCCTCAGATTGTCCAGCATCTTCCAGCGCGCAATACCGGTCATGGGATTGGGACGCATCCCAATTGTCGGGAGCCTGCCCATCCAGGAGAAAATCCATGGCAGTAGCTGCCAGTCTCCCCGCGTCCAGCGATGCAGCCGGGACGCCGACACCAGATAATCCGTCGGAAATTCCTCAATGACCTCAACATCGGTGACAAGTCCGGCCCTGGCAAAGACGCCTTCGAACAGGTCATGGCTCAGAAGCGTTTCTTCCGGCACGCGTCCTGCCAGAGCTGCCTCAAAGGCATCAACGTCATAGATCCCCTTGCCCGCAAAAGACCCTTCGGAAAACATGTCCTGGTACAGATCTGAGACGGCAGCCGTATAAGGCTCGATCCCATTGGGGCTCGAAAAGACCCGCTGAAACAGCGTGCTGCTCCGCGTTTTTGGCAGCGAAGGCGTCACACGTGGCTGAAGAATACCGTATCCTTCAACAACGCGCCCAAGTTCCTGGTTGAAGCTGGCCCGGTTGAGAGGATGGGCCAGTTTTCCGACCAGACGACGCACCACTTCGTAAGGCAGGCGCGTGTCGCTATCGAGCGTGACAATATATCGTACATTCTGCGGGATGTGCTGTCCTGCAAGCGGTATGAAGCTCGTATCCGATGCCCCGCGCAGAAGCCGGTTCAGTTCATGCAGCTTGCCGCGTTTACGCTCCCAGCCGATCCATTTCCCCTCACCTGCCGCCCAGATACGGCGCCGGTGCAGGAGCAGGAAGCGATCCGCCTCCTGATCCGGAGAACCATAAGTCCGGTTTAGTCGCGCGATCCCCTTGACGGCCTGTTCCAACAGGTCTTCATCTCCCGCCCGATGTTCGGAATCGCAGTCCGTCCAGTCCGTCAGAAGCGCAAAGCTGATATCTCCGTCCCGGCTGGCCAGATAATGCTTTTCCAGCCGATCCACCATTTCCGAAACTGCCTCTCGCCGCGTCAGGAGCGTTGGCACGACAACCATCGTGCGCAGCTCTGGAGGAATGCCTGCCTTGAGCTCCAGCGCCGGAAGTTCGGAGACCGTGATGGCCCACATCAGGAACCGGTTCATCCCTGAAACCACAGCATCCGAAGCCGGAATAAATCCAAGGATGAGCAGCAGGAGGAAAGCGCGTCCCGGTAGGTAAGCGTTCATGAGCGAGAGGAATCCGGACAGCAGAAGCAGCGTCAGGAGCGTAACCGCGACGCTGTATCCGGTAATTCCCAGCTTCCGGCAGGCTTTTCCGATCTGCACACGCAGGGGCGCGCGGAATGACAGTTCTTCTTCCAGAGCGGAGCGCCCTTCGGCAATCAGGTAATATCCGGGGTCCGTCCGCCTTGGATCGACGCTCTCTCCCAGTCGCGCATCTTGGGCTTTTGCGACCGCAAGACTGGCAATATCGCATTCTGAAAACCGCGATCCCTTCGCCAGTTTTTCGACCGCACGGCAGTACAGATGCCGGGTCGTGAAATCCATTCCGGAAAACTGGCCATGGGCAGACAGTATCCGACTGACCAGACTGACGTCTTCGACAAGGTCATTCCAGTCAGTTGTTGTCGTTAACCTGATACTGTTGATGATATTGCGGATCGTCGCATTTAGTGCGCCCTGTTCCTGCATTTCAGCATGGACGACCGTTTCAAGGTCTGTCCCTCTTTCCTGAAGCACACCGTCAAGCCACAGAAATGCTGGGTCTTTCTGGGGATCATGTCCCCGTAGGCGATGCGCAAACTGAACAAGAAATTCAGGCGTAAGCGTCGCGGTCTCGACACCTGCCAGGACACGCATGGTCTGTGCTCCGCTTGCCCCACCACTCTCCATCAGCGCATCAGCCAGCACATCCGCTTTCTCACGCGCCTGCAGGTCGTCACTGATTTTCTGGGAGATGCGACGCAGGTTTTCGATCAGGACGATCCGGATATTGATCGGCACCGCCCAGAGTTCGCGGATGAGAAGCGGCTGCGTCTGCTGATATGTTTCAAGGAAGCCGCGGATTGTTGTAATATCGATATGGCTATCGGTATGTGCTGCCAGAGCCCAGGCGATTTCGAACACCCGTGGAAGCCCGGCAAAGACGCCATCAACCAGTTTCGGAAGGTCGCGGTAATATCCGGCAGGCAGTTCGACCTTGATGGTCTGGATCTGCATGTCCATCAGGTAATAGTTGTCGATCAGCCATTCAGCGGCAGGCGTCAGCTGTTTCCCCTGCTCGGAGGCATGAGACAGGGCAATATTGGCTTTCTGCAGAACGCGCGCATCGTCGTTCAGACGCGCAATAAGCGGGTTCCCATATCCCGATAGCACAGTCTCAGCATGTGAAGCCGCCAGACTGTGAGCATGCAGACGCATACGGTCCAGTCCAAACAGATCTGCCCGGATGGGATTTTCATTTGCCCAGCAGTGGTAAGAAGCACTCTTGCCAGTTGGTGACTTCAGAAATCGTGGCATGTCCGATGCCAAAACTTTCTGAATTCTGTTTAGTTCTGCTGCGATCGACATCTGTATTGCCTTCACATAAAGGACGGAAAACCATCCAGCTGCCGGAAACAGAGATAAGAACAATATTCTTGATCACAGGTTCTTATATTACGCTTTATATTTTAATCACTTTTTCTTTCCATGAAGGTATTAGATATGAATATTTAAGTTTCTGTTTTCTCTCTATGTCATATTGTTTCGCGGACATTTGTTACACCATTCATCCCAAAAGGATGAAAAGTATTGAGAGAGGCTGGGGTGTGATGATTTTAGATTTGATGAATGAGATTAGCTCTATGTTGGGAGCGGCGCAGACAGCTCATGCCTTGATTTTCTATGCGTCAGTGCTGATCTGCTCCAGGAACAGAAAACGGGTGCGTATTATAGAGAATGTTGGTGATTGAGATGCGCATTCTTGCGATTGATATTTAAGACAAACCATGCTTTTCAATAAAATCCTCTTGGTATTTAATCTGCAAGCCATCGCGCAGTCTGGCCCCGTCACTGGGCACGGCATCTGTCGCTTCCCAGTTCCGGCTCAGCCTGACCTTAGGTCAACCTCCAGTAGCCTATTGTGTCATACTTACGAACACCAGAAACCATTCCCGGCGAGTTAGAGCCCCAGTTCAGCAAGACCCGGATGGCTGTCCGGACGGCGTTTTTCCGGCCAGTGAAATAAACGGCTGGAAGCCAAAATAGGCTGATCGTTAATTGAAGCGACGCGGTAATGCATCAGCCCGCTTTCATCGAACTCCCAGTTCTCGTTTCCATGGGACCTGAACCACTGCCCGGACTGATTTTGCCACTCATAGGCGAAGCGGACTGCAATCCGGTTGTCCCGAAACGCCCAGAGCTCCTTGATGAGCCGATATTCCTGCTCTCGTTCCCATTTCCGCGTCAGAAACGCGACAATTTCCTCTCGACCATGGATGAAGTCCGAACGATTTCGCCACTGACTGTCGGGCGTATAGGCCAGCGCCACTTTTTCAGGGTCCTGACCATTCCAGGCGTCTTCCGCGAGGCGGACCTTCTGGGCAGCGGTTTCGGCATTGAAGGGAGGCAATGGGGTCGGGACATTGGAGATTCCGCCTCTGGTTCGCGAATGGATCACGGGCTGATCCGATAGCTGTCAGTGTTTTCCACAAGAGCATTTGACGAAAGGACAATGATCCCTCATTTCAGGACATGCCCATACGGATCGGTCTTCTGCTTTATCCCGACTTCCAGCTGCTCGACGCTGCCGGAGTAACTGCGGCCTTCGAGATTGCCGGCGCATTGGGAGACACGGCGTACGAAATAATACCCCTGTCCCGGCACGGAGGTCTGGTCCGCTCGTCTTCCGGCATGGCGCTTGAGAGCACCCTGCTCGCGGCGGCGGGATCCTTCGACACGCTTATCGTTGTCGGGGGCGAAGGTCATAAACAGGCCATGTCCTGCCCGGAATTGCAGGCCTTCATCCGCCATCAGGCCGACACGGCAAGACGGATCTGTAGTGTCTGTACAGGTGCTTTCCTGCTGGCAGCGGCCGGTCTTCTGGACAGGCGCCGCGCCACCACGCACTGGCAACAGGCCGATGCCCTGAAAACACGATTTCCGGAAGTCAGGGTCTCGGCAGATGCCCTCTATGTGCATGATGGTCCGGTCTGGACGTCTGCAGGCATCAGCGCAGGCATCGACATGGCTCTGGCGTTGGTAACCGAAGATCTTGGTACAGACATCGGACATCGGACGGCCCAGCAGATGGTGGTTTTCTATCACCGTCCCGGAGGCCAGTCCCAGTTCTCGGCACTTCTTGAGATGGGGAGCACGCAGGAACGCTTTGCCGAGCTTCTGGGATGGATCCGCTCCAACCTTCAGCAGCGCCTGACCGTAGATGTCCTTGCCGGTCAGGTCGGCATGAGCCCACGGAATTTTTCACGCAGCTTCCGGTCAGCCGTAGGCATGAGCCCCGCCAGAGCGGTCGAACGGCTGCGTCTGGAAGCTGCACGGGAGCGTGTTGAACGCTCTACGCTTCCTATCGAAACCATTGCCGTCATGACTGGCTTCCACGATCCCGAACGGATGCGGCGCGCCTTCCTGCGCGAGTTTCACCAGCCACCTCAGGCTGTCAGGAGAAATGCCAATAACAGTCCGGGCTGAACACTGCTCAGGTAGTCCTCATTGCCTCATCTGGGCAATGATAGCATCAAACAGAGCCCAGTTGTCGTCCGACAGTGTCAGCATTGCCGCTACAGGATTTTCCGACAGCTGAAGGAGTTCAAAGGCATCGGGATGAGAAGCATAATGGGCAGATGGATACGATAGCGATGCCTGTTTCTCAGTCCTGCCACCTATAATTGAGGCGCTACCTGGGTAGCAAAGAGTTCCAGTGACCGAAGAATGAAATGGTGTTCAGGGTCAACGGAATGAACCTGAATAGCGATTTCAGTCGCATGATCGAGCGTTCTGTCTTTTGACAGGGAGGCCAAGACATCGTCCGGTGTTCCTAGATGAACATCAAACGTCCGGATCAGGGTCTCGATGTTCGTATCGTCAATCGTATGCCCCGCTGCTCTGAACTTTTTCACCTGCCGCGACAGACCTTTTCTGGCCAGCTGGAAGGCTTCTTCGCGATCATCTGCGACGAAAACCGAGCGTGAGGCGAGGATCCGGGGTGCCTGCCCCGATGGCAGCGCTTCAAGATATGCTTCAACGATTGGCAACTGAAGATCCGACAGACTCGCACCCGGTCGTCCGGGAGGGCGCGGCTGCGTCCGGGACAGCAGCAGCCCGTCGCTGTCTTCTCCTGCCTTTTTCCCACCAAATGCCGAAAATGTTGCCTGCCAGCTTCGCTTTTCAAGTCCCGTCCCGGGCGGCCAGAGATGGTTGCCGCCAGAAAGCTCTTCACCTTTCCAGGCAGATTTGACCGTATTCAGGTTACGGTTGAAGGTTGAATGACGATCCTCAAAACGCTCCCCGAATGCCGAATAGGACGCTGGCGTTCCCCCTGAGCCGAACCCGACTTCCAGCCGTCCCTGTGACAGGATATCGGTCACGACCGCGTCTTCTGCCACGCGCACAGGATCTTCCATTACGAGAGTAACCACTCCCGTCCCCAGACGGATACGGGACGTATTCGCCGCAACATAGGACAGGAAAGGAAAAGGAGACGGAAGTCCTCCTTCATCACCATGGAAGTGATGCTGCGCCACCCAGGCGCTTTTAAAGCCATAAGCCTCTGCGGCCTTGATCTGTTCAAGCGCCAGCGCATATCGCTGGGCAGCCGGGACGGCATCCAGAAGACGCGTGAAGAATCCGAACTGTTTTCGTGACACGGTCGAAATCGCTTTCAATATGTTCCCAATACGGCCGGACGCAGGATGGAGTATCTTTCCATGCATCCGCAATAATGACCTTTTCCCGCAGAAATTCTTAGTCCTGTTTTTCCACCGGAAGGGTCGGATACCCCAGAGACAGCATCAGTCTGTTCGCCCAGTTGAAAAACGAGGACGCGTTGATCAGATCGAAAATTTCCGCATCATTAAAACCGGCCTGGCGCAGAACGCGCACATGCACGTAGGAAAAACCCATGGGCGTTTCCGAGATCTGACGGGCCACTTCCGCGACAAGAAGCCATGTCTCCGTTGCATCCACTGGCAGGCTTCCGGTTGCAAGCAAGACGGCCAGCGCCTCGGCTGAGCCGCCCTGTCGTTCGCTGAAACGGGCATGAACAGACGCGCAGTAGATGCAGCCATTGAACCGTGAGACAGCCGTTGCTGCGAGTTCACGCTCCCTGCGCGGAAGTCCACCAGCCGTGTTGTAAAAGATGTCCTTGTCGCTGCGGGTCCGCGCGCCGAGGACCTGCGGATCACGCGCCAGCAGCATGAAATACGGAGACTTGGCGCGGGCGCGGTCCACCAGCCCTTCATAATGAACTTCCGTCAGTTCACTTTCTTCAAGCGGCGGAAGCCAGGGATGCCAGTCCAGAAGGGCCGTGGTGAAAAGGGCAGGTTCCCGGTGATCCTGGGAGGATGCGTTCTGTTGGATAATGCTCATGGTGTGCTCTCCGGAAGACCCTGACCTACGGCGGGGCCGGCATGACGCAGAACTGTCAGGCCATGAATGATCCTGACCTGAAAAGTGAGAAACGAAACGAGCTGGGACAGCGTCACGATGGCCGTTTCGCTCCATCCGGCCTTCTGCAGGGCCTCAAGTGCACCGGCCGATGCGTCACGCGGATGATACACAAGAAGATGCGCATGCTTCAGAGCGACAGACAGTCGCTTTCCGATTTTCTCAGCAGAAACATCGAACACAAGGCCATTGAGATCTTCCGTAGACAGTGCCCCTTTCGGGTAAGCCCCGTAAGGCCCTCTTGTCCTGCCATCACGTACGAACTGCCTGATGGCGGCGGAGAGAGCACCACCTTCGCCGCTCCGTTCCAGAAGGCCCAGATACAGGTGATAAATGTCCTGTTCCCCATGCAGGCCTGCGACGAATGAGGCGACGGCCAGGCGCTCTGTCCTTGAAAAGCTCCCATCTTGCTCCGGATTGAGTAGAAGCGCCGCGCTTTGCTGGGCATTATCACGCAGGACGTTGCGTCCACGCCTCAGAGTATCGAGCCATGATCCGCTCTCGATCCCAACGATATAGTCGATAAGGTCCTGAGCTGGCTCGGCTTCAAATGAAAATCCTGTACTCATCGGATCACCCCAAAAACAATGAAATGGAAGGGAGGATCAAAAAACATATCCGACCTTCGCATAGTAATATCCGCCCTCATATCCGCCAGGAGCGGTCGTCGGATACTTGATGGTTCCCTGGGTTTCAGAGAGTGTGCTCTCCTTCACCCGGGTCGGAAATTTATTGAACAGGTTGTTGGCCCCCGCCGTCAGGGTAAAACCGTGTCCCATCTGCGCACTGAACGCAATATTGGTCTGAACCTGCGGACGAATATGCGTCCAGGTCGAGGACGGATCGCCGCTGTAGTTGATCCATTCCACCCCGGCATAACGCTGCTCCTGCACGTACACATTATACCGTCCCTTGGACCAGTTCAGGGCAAAGGACTCCTTGTTCTTGGGAGAAGCCCTCAGAAGATTGTTGCGCGAAAGGCTGTCGTAATAGGTCTGCCCCAACTGCTGCAGAACTGCGGGCGTGGCAGCGTAGCGGGTGACTTCCGTATCAGCCACATTGGCCTGCACACTTCCGATCAGCACACCCCAACGCGCCGCAAGCGGAAACTGATAGCTCAGCTTGGCCGTAAAACCATTAGTGGTCGTATTGCCAATATTGGTCATGTAATTGACGAATATCCTGTCCGTCGGGCTGCTCGTAATGCCCTGTGCGTAAAGGAATTCGTTCATCTGGGTTCCGGAAAACTCCGTGGTGCTCTCAATCCGGTCGTTGATATCGATACGATAGCCATCCAGCGACAGATGAAGCGCATCAAGCGGAGACCAGTCGAACCCGATATCGTAACTGCGGGAGGTCTCACCCTTAACGCCCGTGGCACCCAGAAGCCTGGCGACGGGATCGAATGACGAAAGATTTTCTGTCACCTGCCCCGGACCAGTGGATGTCGCATTGTAATGAACGGCCCCCAGAGTGGGCGCACGATAACCCGTGTTGACGCTGGCACGCAGCGCAAAACGTTTGCTGAAATTATACCGCATCCCGATGGAGCCGGTCGGCGCCGCACCCTTATCGGAATAGCTGACAGCGCGCCCCCCAATCGTCATTTCCCATTTTTTCGTCAGGAACAGGTCCAATCCAACGTGCCCGTCGAAAATATCACGTGACCAGTTGCCAGCATTCTGAGGTTCAAACCCGGCATAGCCCGCTGCTCCGGAGCTTGGCTGAACGCCCGTCTGCCCCACAAGCACGGGACCGGTCGCCCAGGACTGATAGTCACCCTGACCGATCTGATAGGTATCGTGCCGGTACTCAAGACCAAAGTTCAGTTCCGCAGGTTTGGCGAGACGAGGAACATCGAATTTTTTCGAGAACTTTGCGCCGCCGATCAGTTCGGATGCAATCAGCTGGCCCTGATGGAAATTCGTCTGACTATCAACACCAAACGTCGGGTTTTCATCATTTTCAACATCTTCGTTCACCCGCTCACGACCAAAGGACGCATAGGTATTCCAGGCCAGCCCGTCATGAAGAACACCACGGAGGCCGCCATTGACCTGAAAATCCAGCTCATCGAATATTTCGATTGGCGAATATCCGTTCGGATAAAGCTCGCGTGTCGTATTGTTGTTGGCTGGGCCACGGAAAAACCCGATGCGATCCGTCGAACGATGCGCCAGCGTTCCGGTCGCATAGCCCTCCACCTGATCTGTAATGGGGATATGCCCGTTAAAGCTGAACACTTCCGCAAGAGATTTGCTGACACCTTCGACGCGATTGACGTCCTGCCCGACGCGGCGCTGCATCTCCGCATCCTGCGGCAGGGAGTAGAGATTGGCCGTATTCAGGGCATCACGATGACTGGGCAGCTGGTTCAGAACCTGCCAGGCGATATCGATACCGCCGCCCTGATTGCCTATCTTGCGTTCAATATCGCCATAAGCCTCAACGGCCTGACCATCTCCAGCATAATATCCACTGTTCATGAGATTGACGGTTCCGCCATTTCTGGCCCCGGATTTGAGAACAATATTAATGGCGCCTCCGATGGCATCCTGTCCGTAAAGAGCCGTAGCACCCTCCGTAATGATCTCGATATGGTCGATTGCACTGAGGGGAATCAGGCTCAGATCCGCCGGCTGGGTCCCCTTCGCAGGGCCATCTCCCCAATTTCCAATGGCGCTGATATGGCGCCGGACGCCGTTGACCAGAACGAGGGTCTCATCGGCGTTCAGGTTCCTCAGAATGACAGTCTGGGTTGGGGTCGTGGAATAGGCGCCCCCACCCCCACCCGGAGGCGCGTTAAGCTCCGGGGATGTCTGCTGCAATGCCGCGATGACATTGGTCTGCCCGGTCTGAAGAAGCTGGGTCCCCGTCACGGTCGCAACCCGCACCGTACTTTTCGTGGGTGTGGAGACCCGAAAAGCAGAAGCAACATTCTCCCTACTTCCCCTGGCTACGACCTGTTCTACAGCGCCGTGATCTTCCACATCCCTCGAGCTAACGGGATGTAATTCTGCCCCAGGAAGCGTCTGACGTGCAGATACATGGCCTTCAGGACGTGCCTGCGCCACCTCAGCAGTCTTGCGACTTTCCTTATGACTTCTCCGGACCGACCGTTCATCATCGGTATGCTTTGTTCCATCCGATGCGACAGCCACAGGCGCTACGCCCAGAGACAGAAGCAGGGTGGTAGCAAGCGTCACAGGACGTATGCCTGCATACTGCAGGCGATCATAACTCCGTCTGTACAGCATCTCTATTTCACTACCAAGAATGATGTTATTCTAGCAACGAATCACTAGAGAGAAAAGTTCCTAATAATTTCTGGTACACAAAAAACATCGTTGCAAGTTATTAATTTCAATTAACTATTAGTTTTAGTTTTTATAAATACCCTACAAAACCAAAGATTTTTCTATGCACCATGGCCAAAAAGGAGCGTGTCACACCTGAAACAGACAGGAAATTTTTCTGATTTTGTTGCCAGCCCTTGTCCATAATCATCATTTCAAGATAGCATATTATTAATTAACACTAATATCTAATGTTAATTATGCTCCTCTTTCTGCCTGCAACCACATCATTGCGAAGGTAAAAATGCCGGTTCCCGCTGCCTCACCTCTCCGGTCGCTGCCCGCGGGCCTGTTTGTGCTGATCTGCGCGCTTTCCATGCCCGGCGCAGAAAGTCATTCCCGAAACAGAACCATCACGTATCTGGACCCGCAGGAGCACACGAACCTTTATCCTCCCGCTGGAGGATTTTATCCCAATGGTGGAATTCTGAGCCAGATTACTGACCGTCTGACCTGGCAGGACCCTGCGACGCTGGAAATCAGGCCATGGCTGGCAACGGACTGGTCCATGAATGAGAATGATACGGAATACACGTTCCATATCCGTTCCGGTGTCACGTTCTCGGATGGATCACCGCTTGATGCGCAGGCCGTGGCCCTGAATTACCAGACCTATGGAAAAGGTAACCCAGCGCTGCATTTTCCTGTTTCAGAGGCGATCAGCAATTTCGACCGCGCAGAGGTCATTGATCCTCTCACTGTAAGATTTCACTTCACCCATCCCGCGCCCGGCTTCCTGCAGGCCACCTCCGTTCTGGGATCGGGGATCGTCTCACCGGGCACCCTGCATCACTCTTTTGACGAACTGGGAACAGCCACCAACATCATCGGCTCCGGCCCCTTCATCGTGTCGGCAGATATTCCGGGCAAGGAAGTCGATCTTTCTGCCCGCAAGGATTACAGCTGGGGGCCGGAAAACCGTCCCGCCCGGGCAAAGACGGACCAGATCAAGATTCTGATCGTGCCAGAAGACAGTATCCGTGTCGGTGCACTTCTGGCTGGTCAGGCGGATATCATCCGTCAGGTCGAGGCGTATGATGAAGAACAGATCAGACACGCCGGATACGGTCTCCATGCGCCCTCGACCCGTGGTGTAAACACCGGCATCGCCTTTCGTCCCGACAACCCCCTTGTGAGGGACATCCGCGTTCGCAAAGCCCTGCTGCACGGAACCGACCGACAGGAAATCGTTACTGTTCTCTATTCAGAGAACTATCCTCTGGCACGTTCCGTGCTGTCGTCGAAAGCTGCCGGATTTGTGGATCTTTCGGAGAAACTGAAGTTTGATCCGGTCCTTGCCGGTCAACTGCTCGATAGCGCGGGATGGAGACGCGGCGAAGACGGCCTGCGCTACAAGGACGGTCATCCGCTGCGTCTTGGAATTCACATCTCTCTCCCTCATCCGCAGAACAAGACAATGCTTGAGCTTTTGGCGCAGCAGTGGCGCCGGCTGGGCGTTGAACTCGACATCATGTCTGGCTCGGCCGCAGGTGTGTTGCTCGACAACCTTGACCCGCAGAGAACCCCACTGACTGTTTCGGAAGTCGGCCGGGCAGATCCTGATGTGCTGAAAAGCGAGTTTTTCCCCAGAAACCGGGATACCCTTTTGCAGAAAGGGGGGCAGAGCAACAAGGTGCAGCATTTTCAGGACGAGACCCTGAACGCAATGCTGCTCGATATCGCCTCCCAAACCGATCGCGCCGAACGTCTGAAACAGGTCGTTGCGGTACAGGAATACCTGATCGACATGGCTTATGACATCCCGCTGTTCGAGGAGCCACAGGTCTATGCCACCTCTCCAAACCTGATGGGCCTCGGATTCGAAGCCGTTGGACGGCCTGTCTTTCAGAATGTGGAACTGAACCGTCCATGAGCAGCCTCCGACATACCGGCATACAGCTCATCCGTGCCCTTCTGATCCTGTGGGGGGCTTTCACGGTGACGTTCTTCCTGCTGCAGATGATGCCTGGCGATGCCGTCATGGTTCGGTTCATGGATCCCGAGCTTGGCCTCTCCCCCGAGCAGATCGAAGCCATGCGCGTTCTCTACAGCGGATCTTCAAGCCCCGTGTTCCAGTATCTCCATACCATCCTGCGCATGCTTCACGGAGATTTCGGATATTCCGTCCAACTCGGCGTGCCTGTCCGGACCCTGATCGTAGCCGCATTGCCCGTCACCCTGCGCCTGGCCGTGGTGGGGTTTATCCTCTCGCTTGTCTGGACGCTCCTGATTGCCGTTGGAGCCAGCCTTCTTCCGGCTCGCCCGCTGCGTCAGGCTTTTCAGGCGATCCCCGGATTCTGGAGCGCAATCCCCCTCTACTGGTCAGGGATATTCATCATCCAGGTTCTGTCCTTCAAACTTCGTCTTCTGCCCGTGGTGGGCGTAGGCCCTTGGGAGGGAGTCATTCTTCCGGCCCTTGCCGTCAGTCTGCCGATCGCAGCTCCACAGGCCAAGCTTCTGCTTCAGCAGATCGAGGAAACCGGAAGACTGCCCTTCGTCATGGCCATCCGCACCAAGGGCGCCAGTCAGCGATCCGTCTTCTTCAGGCATATCCTGCCCAATTCCGTCACACCGTGCCTGACGATGGCCGGTCTTTCCTTCGGTGAACTGATTGCCGGGGCCATCGTGACAGAAACCATTTTTGGGCTGAACGGGCTGGGACGTCTCACCCGCGATGCTGTGTCCGGACAGGATGTCGCGGTCCTGCAGGCTGTTGTCATGATCGGCGCCACAGGCTTCGTGGCCGCCAATCTGATGGTTGACCTCCTGATTCCCCTGATCAATCCGAGCCTGCGTTCCTCAGCAGGATGGAAGGAAAAATCCGGACCATGAAGCGCTTCTTCCTCCCCGGCCCGGAAAGCATCCTGTCCATCGGGGTTCTTGCTGTTTTCGGACTGGCAATTCTCTTCCCGTCCGCCCTGACCCACAGTGATCCCGCAACAGGCGTTGCAAAAGACCATCTTCTGGCCCCTGACTGGACGCACTGGTTCGGAACAGATCAGCTCGGCCGCGATGTTCTGACGCGCATCGTCTATGGAGCACGGGAAACGCTGCCAGCGGCGCTTCTGGCAACCCTGACTGGCGTGGTTTTCGGCGCTTTCATCGGCGGCCTGGCAGCCCTATCCACTCCGATTGTGGATGCGGCGCTCTCAGGCATCATTGACGTGCTTCTCTCCATTCCGGAACTGCTTTTGGCTTTGACCGTCGTGATCCTGACAGGTTTCGGCCCCGTTCATGCCGCCGTAGCCGTCGGCATCAGCCAGACCGCAAGCTTTGCACGGATCATCCGCAATCTGGTCCGCAGTTTGCGCGCCATGCCCTATATTGAGGCCGCGCGCCTGTCGGGAACGGGATTTGGGGGTCTGATCTGGTGGCACTTCCTTCCCAATGCGTTCCGCCTGGTTCTGGGACTGGCGGTTCTGCGTTACAGCATGGCGATCCTTTCCCTCGCCACGCTCGGCTTCCTTGGCTATGGCGCCCCCCCCTCCAACGCCGGAATGGGGACTGATGATTGCGGAAGGCCGCGACTATCTGGCGACCGCCTGGTGGATGACTACCTTTCCCGGTCTGGCCCTGCTGACCGTCGCGTTTGCAACCAACCGCCTCAGCCACGCCATGACACGCCCGAGGGGACATCAGCCATGAACACGCAGCGTCCTGTTCTCGATGTCAGTCATCTGGGCATTTCCTATGACGGGAAACCGGCCGTGGAAAACATCTCTTTCCAGACATTGCCCGGTCAGACGCTGGCGCTGATCGGGGAATCCGGGTCGGGAAAATCAACCATTGCCAAAGCGATCATCCAAATGCTGCCGCCCAGCGCCCGCCTTATGCACGGCACCATCACCCTGAACGGCATCTCCCTTCCAGACACAACACCACGCGGCCTGAATGCCATCCGCGGCCGCCAGATCGGCTTTATTCCGCAGGATCCCTCCAGCTCGCTTGATCCGCGTCTTCCCGTTGGCAGGCAGATTGAAGAGGTGCTTCGCCTTCATACGTCCCAGAGTCGGTCAGAAAGACGGGAACACGTCCTGCACCTTCTGGAGCATGTTGGCTTTTCCGAACCCGAACGTCGCTTTTCACAGTTCCCACACGAGCTGTCAGGCGGCATGAAGCAGCGCGTACTCATTGCCATTGCCGTAGCCCTTGCCCCTCCGCTCATCATTGCCGATGAGCCGACAAGCGCATTGGACGTCACCATTCAGAGCCAAATTCTGGACCTGCTTGACCGTCTGCGGGAAGAAAGCGGATCCTCTGTGCTGATGATCACCCACGACCTGGCCGTTGCACGGGATCGCGCGCACGACATGATCGTCCTACGGCATGGCCAGATCGCAGAGCAGAACACGACCCGTAATCTGTTCGAGAATCCTCGGTCTTCTTATACCAGAAAGCTGCTCGCCGATTCTCCTGCTTTCCATTCACGTTCAGCAACGCCGGATCGCCCTGTTTCAGGCACGCAACCGACCATTCAGGTTAAAGATCTTACGATCGCATATGGCTCACGAACTGCTGTCAGTCACATTTCATTCGACGTGCAGCCCGGAACGACGCACGGTATTATTGGAGAGTCAGGATCCGGCAAGACGACGCTCCTGCGATGCCTGATGGGGCTCATCCCCCCGCAATCCGGTTCAGTTCATGTTCATGGCAAAGACATCTTCTCCGAGACGTCCGAAGAACGCCGACAGCGTCTGCGGAACATGCAACTCGTTTATCAGAACCCCTGGAGTTCTCTGGATCCACGACTGACAATCCGTCGCATTATTGAAGAGCCTCTGCGCAATTATTTTTCTGAAGGGCAGACCTGGCGTCAGGCACGTCTCCATGACCTTCTGGAACGCGTGCATCTGCCGCTGACCCTTCTGGAGCGTTATCCTTCGGAAATATCCGGCGGCCAGTGTCAGCGCGTTGCCCTAGCGCGCGCGCTGGCAGCCCAACCTGACATCCTTGTGCTGGATGAATTCGTCTCCGCACTGGACGTGACAGTGCAGGCCCGGATTCTGGAACTTCTGTCCGAATTGCAGAAAGAACTCAATCTGACCTTCGTGTTCGTCTCTCACGATCTGGCCGTTGTCAGACAGATTGCCGATACGCTCTCCATCATCCGATATGGAAAACAGGAGGAATATGGGGAGGCGGAACAAATTTTCAGGGAACCTGCCTCCTCATATACGCAGATATTGCTCCAATCCATTCCAGGACAAAAACATTCTAAAGCGCAGAGATCAGTTTTTTAAAGGAATGACAATATTTCCAAAATGTTCAAGCTCCGAATTCGCAAAAAAATCCAAGATTGTAGTGAAGGAGGTGATCGCAAATCTGCCATAGCGTGTGGCAACTTGCTCTACTCCCGTCAGGCTATTCCGGAAAGATTAAGGAGTGGCAGCGTCTCGCAACATACTACTACAGACGCCGGATCGTCTTCTTCTCAGGTGCCTGCCTTGCTGCAACCATTATGTTCTGGCCATGAGTCCTGAGCCTGAAATTTTCTTTTCATAACGAAGACATGGATTTCCATATCAAGTAATTACCGAAGTGTATTCGTTCATACTGAAATATTAAATTCTATTTTTCAATTTTTATGGAAACGACCTGTATCCTTTGTTGTTTGTCATAAAACGACATAATGAAAACGAGGAAACATGATCGGCCCAGATCCCAGAGATGCCGGTAGTCTAGGCAAAAGTGTTCTTCTTTTTTCTCCCCTGGGCCTTTTATTCCTGAGCGGATGTGAGACTGCCGGAATTTCCTTCCTGGCACCTGCCGGGCCTATTGCTGCTCTGCAGCATCACTGGTTTGAAGTCATTCTCATCGCGCTTGCCATTGTCATTCTGCCGGTCCTGGTGGGCGTTCCGTTCTGCCTCTGGCGATATCGTCTTGGAAACAAAAACGCCCCTTATCGTCCAGACTGGCAATATACGCTTTCGCTGGAATATCTCGTATGGGGCATTCCAGCTGTTATCGTTCTGATGCTCGCAATCCTGATCTGGGGCGCGGAACGACGCTATAGTCCCCAGACACCCATCAATTCCCAGACGTCACCACTGGAGGTTCAGGTTGTCGCCCTGAACTGGAAATGGCTGTTCATCTATCCGGCTGAACATGTGGCGAGCCTTGATACACTGGCCCTCCCGGTCGGTCGCGAGGTCAGGTTTTCACTAACCAGCGACAAAAGCATGCAGTCATTTTTTATCCCTGCTCTTGGCAGCCAGATCTATGCAATGGCCGGAATGGTGACCACGCTTCATCTCCGGGCCGATCAGCCAGGCCGCTATCTTGGTGAAAACACCCAGTTTAACGGCATGGGTTTTCAGGACGAAAAATTTACGGTGATCGCCCTGCCCGACGCGGCATTCAGAAACTGGGTGACGACCGCCCATCAGAGTCCCCTTGCCCTGAACGACGCAACCTACCGGACCCTGCTTCGGGATGGGAACGACCATCAGGCCGTGTCCATGCTCACCAAGGACCAGATGCCCCCTTCCGATCCTTTACAGCCTCAGGGCCTGCATTTTGCCAACGTGCCGCCTGATTTTTTCCGAAACATTGTCAATCACGTCCACCAGCCACCTGTCTCTCAAATCACGGTTCCGCAATGATCCCTCATCCCGCTCTAAAAGTGGCCATGCCATGACTTCATTTCTGTTCGGAAAACTAAGCTACGGCGCATTTCCGTTCTACAGCCTGATCGCGACTTTTGCCGCGTCCATCGTCGTCATCGGCGCGATCGGAGTAGCAGGGTTTATCACCCGGATACGCGGATGGCCTGCGTTATGGTCGAAGTGGCTGACGAGCCTCGATCACAAACGCATCGGCATCATGTACATCGTGGTCTCATTCGTCATGCTGGCACGCGCCATCGTTGAGGCTGTCCTGATGCGGGCACAGCAGGTTGTTGGCTATCGATCTTCAGGCTTTCTGCCTCCCGAACATTTCGCGCAGCTTTTTACGACGCATGGCACCATCATGATTTTCTTCATGGCCATGCCGTTCCTGATCGGGCTCTACAATTTCGCGATGCCTCTTCAGATCGGAGCGCGCGATGTTTCCTATCCCCTGCTGAACTCCATCAGCCTGGCATTCACCGCATCCGGCGCTGCCCTGATGATGATTTCTCTGTGTCTCGGCAAATTCTCGACAGGCGGATGGAGCGGATACCCCCCTTATACCGAATTGCAATTTAGTCCTGACGTCGGCGTCGATTACTGGATCTGGGCTCTGACGCTGAGCTCCATCGGCAATACGATGACCGGCATCAATTTCGCCGTGACAATCTACAAGAAACGCGCACCGGGGATGTATCTTTTCAGAATGCCCCTCTTCAGCTGGACAGCGCTCTGCGTGTCGATCCTGATGATCTTCGCCATGCCGCCGCTGACCGTTGCCACACTCATGCTTGCCCTGGACCGGTATGCCGACATGCATTTCTTCACCAACGGACAGGGCGGGAACATGATGAATTACATCAACATGTTCTGGCTGTTCGGACATCCGGAAGTCTATATTCTTATTCTTCCGGCATTCGGTGTCTATTCGGAAACGATTGCGACATTTTCTTCCAAAACCCTATACGGCTATACGTCTCTTGTCTGGGCGTCGGTTTCCATTGCCGTTCTGTCTTTTACCGTCTGGGTCCATCATTTCTTTACCATGGGACAGAGTGGCGATATCAATGCCGTGTTCGGCATCGCAACCATGCTCATTGCCATCCCGACCGGTGTGAAAATCTATGACTGGATGCTGACGATGTATCGTGGACGCATCCGCATGAGCGTGCCGATGTTATACGCCAGTGCCTTTATGATCCTGTTTGCTGTTGGTGGTGGCGCTGGCGTCCTTATGGCTAATCCGGGATTTGACTATCAGGTCCATAATACGCTGTTTCTGGTGGCGCATTTCCACAACATGCTCATCCCCGGCCTGCTCTTTGGCATGCTCAGCGGCTATCATTACTGGTTCCCCAAGGCATTCGGTTTCCGCCTGCATGAAAAATGGGGCCGAGCCATTTTCTGGCTCTGGAGCATAGGTTTTGTCTTCGCCTTCATGCCGCTCTACGCACTGGGAATGCTTGGCATGCCACGGCGCAGTCAGGAATATTTCGAGCCTGTTTATCTGCCCTATACAATCGTGGCGATGATCGGTGCTTTGCTCATCACCGGCGCCCTGATCTGCATGGTTATTCAACTTGTTGTCAGTGTCCGTGAACGTCATGCCACCAATGTCTTTGTCGGTGACCCCTGGGACGGCCGGACGCTGGAATGGTCCGTCTCCGCCCCTCCTCCGGAATATAATTTCGCAACCCTTCCGAAATTCGATGATCGCGATGCGTTCTATGTCGATAAATGCAATGGCCATGCCTACCACGCGCCCGACACCTACGAGCCCATTACCCTGCCTGCCAATTCCCCTCTGGGCCCGGTGACATGCATGACCATGGTTGCAACAGGCTTTGCGCTGACATGGCATATCTGGTGGCTGGCCGTTCTGGGGATACTGGTCTTTGCCGGCGGGGTAATTGCTCGCAGCTTCAATCGCCATACAGAACAGACCATCAGCGCTGATGAAGTCCGTGACATCGAAACACGCTGGCTGAAAGCCGTGCATGAAACGTCGCCAGTTCCGGTTGAAGCCGAATTTTCCAATCTGAATCGCGGGCGTGCCGCAGGAGCGCTGAAATGACCGGCCTGACATCCGCTGCTTCACACGGCGCCCACTCCGATGAACAGGGCAGTTCGTCCCGTCATCCCGGCCTGAACCTGCACCAGCACGATCCTCAAGCCCATGACGCAGCGGAAGAACTGCTGTTCGGCTTCTGGATTTTCCTGATGAGCGATCTGGTCATCTTCTCGATGCTGTTTGCGACCTATGGAACGATGCTGAATTCGCTGGCAGGCGGCCCGGGCCCTCACCAGCTTTTCGATCTTGGCAGCACAGCCATTGAAACAGTCGTTCTCCTGACCAGCAGCCTGTCGTTCGGCATGGCAACGCTGTCCATGAAATACGACGCTTCAGCACGCAAAACCGGATTATGGATTTTCGTTACCCTGCTTCTGGGACTGGTTTTCCTCGGTTTCGAAATACATGATTTCAGCGAAATGATTTCCAAGGGCGGCTTCCCGTCGCGCAGTGGCTATCTCTCATCTTTTTTCGCTCTGGTCGGCACGCACGGACTGCATGTAACGGTGGGCTGCATCTGGCTTGTGGTCATGCTCGTCCAGTTGCGGGTCTTTGGCCTCGACAGCTGCGTCAAGACGCGAATTCTTCGCCTCGGCCTGTTCTGGCACTTCCTGGACATCATCTGGGTTGGAATCTTTTCCTTCGTGTATCTTTTGGGACTGGCACCATGAACCGGGAATCAACACAGGCACGTCATCAGTACATTACAGGGTTTGCTCTTGCCCTGTTCCTTTCAGCCATCCCGTTTGGACTGCTGGCCACTGGGACCATATCGCGCAGCACTTTATTGTGGACCATCGGACTGAGCGCCATTGTGCAGGTTTGCGTACATTTCTACTATTTCCTGCATATTGACCTGAAGCGCTCTCACCGCGACGACCTGCAACTGATTCTGTTTACCGTCCTCATCATCTTTCTGATGGCAGGCGGTACGCTCTGGATTATCGGCAATCAGCACTCAATGATGATGTAGGAGTACATGACATATTGAACATCAGGCTCAGTTAACACGCACCATTTCTCTTAGATTTTTTTTAGTATTCCTGTCAGGAACCTATGTCCGTCCGAACCGTCTGCTGAAATATCAGGGACAGGAAGGCTGCCTATGACTTTTATCCGGACACAGCGATCTGGCTTCCATGGAAAAGGGCTATCCTTTCTACTGGGGCTCGCGGTCTGGATGAACATGATGCCACCCGCAACGGCCCAGGCCGCCCCTGATCCGGAAACCGTCTTTGCACAGGCGGCCAAGGAAGGCCCCCAGAACGAAGCGATTGAAACACCGGATCAAGCCGCGATGCTTGTCCGCCCGCTACAACCCTCCACATTTCTTGTGCCGGGCACGAGCCCCTATCAGACAGCCCATCTGCTTGGCGACTGGGGCGGAATCCTGCCTTTTCTGCATCGGCACGGCATTCATCCTTACCTGAATTATCTTGCCGAAGCCGCCGGAAACCCTATCGGAGGGATGCGGCAAACAGGTGCATATGCCCATCAGATTTCCATAGGCGCTGATCTGGACTGGTATCAGATCGCCCATATCAAAGGCCTCAGCACGCATTTCCTGATGGTCAACCGTGAGGGAAACAACCTCAGCAGTGCTCTAGGCAATCTGTTTGATGTGCAGGAAATATGGGGAGGTGGGGGGGACGTTGCCCGTCTTGTCTACTTCACATTCGAACAGTCTTTAGCTCAGGGCCGCGTCAATATCATGGTTGGCCGTATGCTGGCCGGAACCGATTTTGCCGCCTCAGATCTCTATTGCGGCTTCCAGAATCTGGGCCTTTGCCCCAATCCTGAATCGCTCTTTCTCAATTCCCGTACCAGTGGCGGTGGCTATCAGATTTTCCCGTACAGCTCATGGGGAGGCCATATCAGGGTTCGGCCTTTGCATAATGTCTACATACAGGGCGGGGCCTTCGAAGAAGATACGTCCAACCTGATCGGTGCCAGCGGATGGGACTGGAGTACTTCAAAAGCAACAGGCGTCCTGTTCCCCTTTGAGATCGGATTTACGCCCTGGTCAGGCCCACATGGATTGCCTGGTCATTACAAAATTGGTGGTATGTTCGATACGGCATCCCATCCCGATTACCTTTACCAGAGCCAGATAGCCGCTGGTGCCACGCCGACAGTCGGTAAAACCAAGCGAGGTATTACCCAGATCTATGCCCTCGCGGACCAGATGATCTATCGCACGGGCCCGGGCACCACTAGTGGCATTGTCCTTTTAGGCGGCTTCGTATGGTCAGACCGCGCAACGGCAATGATCGATCGGTTTGGTTTTGGTGGAGTTTCTACAACCGGTCTCATTCCAGGACGGAAAATGGACCAGATCAATTTTCTTGCACTTTATGGCAAGATCAATTCAAGGATTGGCGGATCGGAAGCAATAACCGCTGCAAAAACCGGAAAGGTAACCCCGGGTATCCAGTCAAACGAAGTCGATCTTGAGTTTGATTACGCAGCGACTCTGACAAAAGGTCTGATCATGATGCCAAACATACAATACATTATACGGCCAAATGCAGTCTCATCTTACCCGAATGCACTCGTGTTCGGGTTGCGAACCAATGTAACTTTTTAGTCTTTTTTGTTTAACAACAGAGTTATCACGTTAAGGTTGGAGCTGAGTTACTGGATACCGGACGATGGTAGCTTAGTGGAACAGATCTATCCCCAGACTGACAGGTATTTTTCCAACACGACCCAAGCAATAAATTCTGTCGCCGTGCACCGTGATTTTGCTATCTCAGCGCATCCTCAAGCAGGTCTTCAAGAGACAGGCCCTCGCCCTGACTGCTCAGCAATACATCGAGAAATCCATCAATCGCCAGAACGGCCAGCCCATGAACCTTTCCCCACAGGGCGGCGCGCGTTCCAGCCTGCGTCCGTTGCGGCTGCTGCCCGCCAAGACTGTCGATCAACCGGGTCAGCATCCCCGATGTCCGCGCCCGGGCCGCAGCCAGTGCGGGCTCGTTCCGGTCGATCACGTCACTGCGGAACATCAGCGTGAACAGGCCGGGATTGAGAATGGCAAACCGCACATAAACCAGCCCCACAGCATGCGCACCCTCTTCCAGAACGGGCTCCAGAGCCGCAGCCAGCTCCTCGTAACCTACTGTCGCAAGAGCACTCAGCAACCCCATCAGGTTCCCGAAATGCGGCGTCGCAGCTGCTGAAGACACACCGGCATGTCGCGTGATGGCCCTCAGGCCGAGCGCCGAAATCCCCTGCTCCTCAAGAAGCATTCGCGCAGAGGATAGAAGCCCTGCCCGCAGGTCTCCGTGATGATACGTCTTCTTCGCCTTGTGCAGCGTCATGCCTTGTCCTCTCCCGGTCACCCGGCCCGTCATCGTCCTTGACAACCCCGTCGCAAAATAATCTTATCACTGATAAGTTTACGCCCGTAAGGCGGTCAAGCAGAGACTACCCCAAAAAGGATGCACCATGACCTTCCGCCATTCTTCCCCTGCCATTGCAGGCCTGACCGCAGCGCTGTGCATCGCCGCTGCCCCCTTCAGCGCACATGCAGAAACGCCGTCAGCACAACCCCATCCAGGCAGCATCACCTCGGTCGAAGTGCTCAATCCCGCTTTCAGTCTGCCTGATGCCGGGCGTGCCCTGAAAATCACATATCTGTCCACGAACGGTGTTACGGACAAAGGTTTGGTCCCCGTCACCGCGGAAGTCATCCTGCCCGTCGGCACACCACCGGCCGGTGGCTGGCCCATCGTCGCCTGGGCCCACGGCACCGTAGGCGTTGCGGATCACTGCGCGCCCTCGAACAATCCCTGGACCGACCGTAACCGCCGTTACCTGTCGGAATGGATGAAGCGTGGCTTTGCCGTGGTGGGGACCGATTATCAGGGGCTAGGCACGCCCGGCACGCATGCCTATCTCAACACGCGCGTCGAGGCCTACAGCCTTCTGGATGCCGTGAGGGCTGCGCTCGGCAATGTTCCGGGGCTTCAGAACAAAATCATGATCGTCGGACAGTCGCAGGGTGGTGGCGCGGCCTTTGCTTCGGCTGCATTCTCCTCGACCTATGCTCCTGAACTCGGCATCCGGGGAACTGTCGCCACAGGCGCACCCTACATCACGCCGGAACTCATACAGCAGATGATCGCCGCTCCCGCATCCGGTCATACCGAAGCCGCCTATAATCCCGTGATGGTCTACACGCTCTATCTCGCCCGGGGACAAGCTGAATACGATCTTACCTTCCGACCGGAAGATGCTTTTACGCCAAAAGCCATGTCCGCCTATCAGGCCGGCGCCAATCTCTGTGTCTATGAGCTGACGGACAAGGTGAAACAGGATGGCCTCAACTTCGGCAACTCGCTGAAGCCCGGTTATTCCAAGGCACTGGCGCCTGCATTGGCCGCCATGAAATACCCGACCCTCAAACTCTCGCAGCCGCTTTTCATGGGCACTGGCGAACTGGACCGCGACGTTCCACCTGCCCTTCAGCACGGTCTGGTCAAGGCCGCCTGTGCTGCCGGAACAACCGTTCAGGCCCATGTCTACAAGGGTCTGAACCACGATCAGACAGTCAATGCTTCGCTGGCAGACTCGGCAGCTTTCACAAAAGCCGTTATGGACAGGCAGCCCGTCACACCGGAATGTAACCCCACCCCGGAATGATACCCAGGACCATATGAGGTCCGGCCCGGCAGGACAGCGTCACACACCATCCTGCATTCCACAGAAAGGAAAACAGGATGTTCTTCCGACGTTCAGCTCCGATAAAACTCCTGATCCTGCTGCTCCCCGCAGCAAGGCAGGCACAGGCCGCGCCTCCCACGAACAATTACGCTGCCTCGGCCCGCAGCATGGCTTCGGTCTCTCCGACCCTCGTCAGCGTAGTCGGCAGCCGCCCTTCCCGCATCTCCCAACAACTGGAAGCCTCATCCCGGACGTTCCGGATCGAACCGGGTGGCATTGTCCGTTCCGATGATGGGCAGGCCATCCCCGCCGGATGCCCGGCACGCCCGGAGCCTCTGGCTCATCAATACGTGGCAGGAGGCGTGCCAGCGGAGCCGCAGCTGAAAGGCCATGCCGGAAACAGGGGTTCCAACCCGCAAAATGAGACGGTTCGTATCGGCGTCAGTCGAACAGGACCGCCCTCTGCGTCTTCTTCGGACGTGCTGGTGGATGCCTCATTCGGGCCCAAAGGCGTGTATGTCTCACCACGCCCCTGCGAAAATGGAAAGCTTTCAGACAGAGCGCGGATTCTGGACGCCGCAGCATCACTTGCGACAGCCAGCGGGAACCCGTTTGCCCTTGCAGGCAATCGTTCGGACCTCACTGAGGCTGGCAAAGCCCATGCCGAGGGATTGGATATCGTGCTGGAAGCAGGACCGGTATCACAATGACATTGCGCCCCTATCTTGCACTGGGAACGATCGGACTTCTGGTTTCAGCGCCTTCGGGCAATGCGCAGATTTTTTCCGGACGACAGAATGCTGCGACATCCCGACCCGTCTCACAGCAGCTTTTCGGTCTTCCCGGCCTGAGTGACACGACATCACCCCAGGAACCGAGACGAAACGCCGGCAGTTTTCCCACAACGCAGGCGGATGATCCGGCAGTCCGGGAGCATCTTTCCGACCAGCCTCTGCTTCCATCCCTGAATGGTCTTGTCATTGAGGAAAAGGGCAGGAAAACCGATCCTGATCAGGGAAGCGCCGTGACAACCCGATCCGTTCCGCTGCTGGACGAGGACAGCTTTCGCAGGAGCCTGATTCCCTATCTCCACAAGCCGGTGAGCGCCCGGACGTTTTACGATATCGGGCAGCTCATCACGGCGCGTTTCCGCAAGGAAGGCCGTCCTTTCGTAACGGCGGTCGTGCTGCCACAGCGTGTGCAGAACGGCATCCTGCATGTAACGGTTGTCGAATACCGCCTTGGACGGATTGACGTCAGGGGCAACCGCTGGTTCTCCGACCGGGTCATCCGCGAAGCCAGCAATCTGGTCTCCGGTCAGACGCTGTCTCTGCGGGGATTGCAGACCGACCTGTCCTGGATGAACGGCAATCCGTTCCGCACGGTAGACATGATCTACCATCCGGGTGCGACGTCGGGTGTGACGGATGTGACGCTTCAGGTTGCGGACCGCTTTCCCGTCTATGTGTTCGGATCATTCAACAATCAGGCCGATCCGACACTGGGGCGGGTAAACTGGAGCGCCGGTGCCACCTGGGGCAATGTTTTCGGGCTGAACCATACCCTGTCCTACCAGTTCACCCGCAGTCTGAGTGCGCGCTACAACATGCATCTGGGCAGCTGGGAAATCCCCCTGCCCTGGCGTGACAAGATCATCGTATTCGGAACCTATAGTGAGTCTGCACCAGAAGCCGCCTGGCCACTGCGCAACTCAGGCTATTCCGCCCAGACCTCGATCCGCTATCTCCATCAGCTTCCCCATCTTGCCGTCACTTCGGGGATCGGCCTCGATACGCTTCTGCATGCGGGGTTTGACTGGAAACTGACCAACAGTGACCAGTTCTACGTCAGTTCTCCCGTCATGCTCGGCAAGTCGGATACCGATCAGTTTGTTTTGGGGACGGATACGACGGAGACAGATACCTACGGCCAGACGCATCTGGTCAACGAGACCTTTTATGGTCCCGGCGGGCTGACAGGGCATGACAACCTGAAAAGCTACGCCACCATCTTTCCGTCTGCGCGCACAAACTACGTCTATGACCGTTTTCAGATTTCCCGAACAACCAATCTCCCATATGGGTTTTCATCACTGACCGTCGCCACGGCTCAGGCCACCACACATAATCTGCTGTACAGCGAACAACTGGAGGCCGGCGGTATGGGAAGTGTCCGGGGCTACTACGTCAATACGGCGCTCGGAAGCCGGGGCATGCAGGCGAGCGAGGAACTCAAACTGCCATCGTTTTCGGTCAGCCAGCAGCTCGGGCTGGGAGACGACTTTTCAGATAACGAGACCATCGGCGGATTTTACGACTGGGGTGAGAACTGGAATGGCCGTACCCAGTACACGACGTCGCACAAGACGGCCCTTGCCAGTCTTGGCGTGGATCTGAATGCCAAAATCAATCGTATCGCCAACGTGTCCTTCGACACGGGCTGGCGCCTGCGCCCTGCTCCGACATCGCGCAAGAAAGGCGCGTTTTCGGACTTCAATGTCGTCTTCGGCTTCTGACATGTATCCGGGCGTTCCAGGAGAACCCAGCTAAGTCGAAAACACCTTCAATATTTTGCATTCGCTGTAGATCTAGCTCAGACCAATCCGAAAACAGTGTCAGGGAAACATCAGGCATGACGATCTACCTTTGGGTTCTGCTAAAAGTCATTATCGGAATGACCGTCATCATCGGTTACCTTAATACCACCGGCAGAAACCAGATTTCCATGATGACATCCGTCGATCTTGTAGGAAATTTTGTACTGGGCGGCGTGGTGGGCGGCATTATTTACAATGATACACTCCCTATCACGCATTACATCGCACTACTCTTCATCTGTGTAGGTGTGATGGTTTTTTATAATTACGTCTCACGAAAGATCGGATTTTTGAGAAAAGCGACCATTGGCCAGCCCATACCCATTATTCGTGACGGGAACTTCATCATGGAGAACCTGAAACAGAATGCCAATCGGATCGATTTCAACGACGTTGCCACAGCGTTACGTATGCAGAACATATTCAGTTTTGAAGGTATCCGCTACGCCCAAATCGAAACCACAGGCCATGTCAGCGTAATCTGTGATGATGACGTATTTCCATCAGTTTTTCTGGTTTTGAAAGGTGACATTGTCAAAGACGCACTGGATAATATGGACCGTTCCGAAGACTGGCTTCACCGGCAGCTTGCACATCTCGGCTTTGACAGGATGGAGAAAGTCTTTCTGGCCCAATGGATCCATGACCACATTCTCGTTGTCGGAATGGATGGTCGTACTGTCACCAGCAAGAAACCAGTTCGGCAGGTCTCTTCGTCAGGCATTGCATCACATGACTTCACAGCCAGTAATGAATTCAATCCTGCGGCCTCTTATGGACCGGCCAGTTAAGAGCAGGCCTTGATGATATTGCTTCCTTAGAATGGTTTTATTGCCAGTAAGCGCTGTTCTAAGTGTATTGCCCATAACAGGCACGAAGTACCAGCATACAAGAGCAATCTGACGTCATGATCCGGCCTGAAGCGGAATCTTTCGGGCGCTGGTAGAACCATGACGATAAACGGTTATGCGTAAACCATTGTGAATAGACCAATTTAATAAGCCTCTCCTGAAGGTGATAGGCCTAAAATGCTGATTGAAACGTTTTCTTCTTCACCCGCCCTTTGTGGAAGAAAGACACGATGAAGCGTTTTTACAATCACCGCGACACCCTTGTGGCTGAAGGCATTGACGGATTTCTGAGATCATCGGCAGGTTCTCATCTCTGCCGGCTTGAAGGACATGACAACATCCACGTCGTTTTCAGGAAAGAATGGGACAAATCAAAAGTCGCGATTGTTTCTGGTGGCGGGTCCGGTCACGAACCAGCCCATGCAGGCTTCGTCGGAAAAGGCATGCTGACCGCCGCTGTCTGCGGTGCCCTCTTCGCCTCCCCCAATGTTGACGCCATCCTTGCTGCGATACTGGAAGTGACCAGGGAAGCAGGCTGTCTGCTGATCGTCAAGAATTACACCGGTGATCGCCTGAATTTCGGCCTTGCGGCAGAGCAGGCACGTCTTCTAGGAAAGAAGGTCGAACTCGTCATCGTAACTGATGACATAGCACTGGGCCGCGGTCCCCATGCCCGGGGGATTGCCGGAACGGTTCTTGTCCAGAAGATTGCAGGACATGCTGCAGAAACAGGGGCCGGTCTGGCGGAAGTCAAACAGGCTGCCGCTGAAGCCATCAATACCACGGTCTCACTTGGTCTCTCCCTGTCCGACGTCAATGTTTATGACCCGGAGCATGAAACGCGGCTGAATGAAGACGAGGCCGAACTGGGTCTGGGGATCCATGGAGAACCCGGCACTGAGCGTATCGCCGTAGACAGACTGGACGCTTTGGTCGCAAAGGCAGCAGACACTCTCGTCACATATCTGACGAGTGAAAAACAGGCCGTCATGGTCAACATGCTGGGCGCGGTTCCGGTGCTGGAAGCTCAGGCCATCGTGGATTCACTTTCCAGAACCAGCCTTGCAGAGCGCATTGACGTTCTGATCGGTCCGGCTCCCATGATGACGTCCCTGGATATGTATGGTTTTTCCCTGTCTGCTATTCCAGCGCAGCCAGACTTCATCGAGGCTCTGAAGTCTCCGGTCGAACCATGGGCCTGGCCGGGTATTGCTCCATTTGGGTCTCTTCAGACCAGACCGACCCCGACCCTGCCTGATACCTTCGCTTATAAGCCTTCATCCAATGCCTATATTGAAAATTTTATCACGCATGGAGCCAGGATTCTTATCGACAATGAAAAGGATCTGAATGCGCTTGATGCCCGGATCGGCGATGGCGACGCAGGCTCGACCTTTGCTGAAGCCAGCCGCATTATTCTGAAGAACATCGCCCGCCTGCCTCTCGCATCTCCACAGGAACTCTGCGAAACGCTGGGACGGCTTCTGGCACGTAATGCCGGTGGCTCAAGTGGCGTTCTGTTGTCCATTATGTTTGCAACGGCTGGGCAGAAGAAAGACTGGCGTGACGGGCTGGTGGCTGGCTTGGAGCGCATGCAGAAATATGGCGGGGCCTCTCTGGGTGATCGGACAATGCTTGATGCTCTGATCCCTGCTGTAACCGCGCTTCAGGCCGGTAGTCTCCAGCAGGCAGCCAAGGCTGCCCGTGAAGGCGCAGATGCAACACGCGCAATGCCTGCCAAGGCTGGCCGTGCAGCCTATGTTCCACAAGATCAGCTCCGGAATATTCCTGATCCGGGAGCAGAGGCTATCGCCCGTCTGCTGGAAGGGCTTTCGAAGCTCTCCTGAAAACAGATGGTGCCCTCCGACTATTGCAGACCATTCCGCGTCTGAGGCTGCGCTCCATCTTATGGCTTTCCAAAAAGCAGCTTTAAGACTCAAAAAGGGATGCAACCCATCCCTTCACGGCTTCGTTATGTGACCACAGAAGTTTGTTTCGTAACATTGCCACAGCATGAAGAGGGTATTGCTCCTATGTCAGCTTACCAAACGCTTAAAGATGCCATTGAGAAAAAGAGCGCTGTTACTTTCACGTTTCATGGCGAGGCGGGATTTGGATCCCCTCATTCCCTGGGAACGGGAGATGGTGAAGAGAGGGTCCTGCTCTATCGCGGTGATGATGCACATGAAAAAGAAATCCCGCCGCAGGGAAAATGGAGTTGCATCAGGGTTCAGGATCTGACCGGCGTTCATCTCCTTCCCACCATCCCATTTCATTCAGGTCATCCAGATGAAAGCCATCTCAAGGGACTGCATAAGATCGATGTGTCTGTCTGAACCCAGATAAATCAAACGTCATATTTCCCAGGTTTAGGACTCATAGCCGAAATATGACGGTTACAGCGAGACAGATACCCGAGAAGAAGACGCTCGGGCATCTGTCTTGGCGTGTTTTAACACGCCGCCATCCCTTAAGCCTTTTGAACATGATCCCAATGCAGCTGCGGCGTCTGTATTTTTGCCTGTCGTGCTGGACTGATTTTCCATCAGAGGCAACGGCGCCGATATCATTGCTGATCTGACCTGCTGTTGTAAAAAATTCAGCGATTATTCGTTCTGATCGGTGACCGCATGCGGTCGCTCAGGTGTCCTAGGCTCTCTTTTATAGCCGCGAGTTTGGAGCCGTGCGGTATACCTTGAGGTCAGTCGCACCACAGAGAACTTAAAAACCAGGAATGTATACGAGGCGTTCTCAGCCGAGACTGAAAATTATCCCGTCCCGAAGGGCAGTCAGGCGCTACAGAAAACGACAGGAGAACCGCCCATTATTACGATAAAAAATCTGACTCTGGGCGCAGTTCTGACAGCTGTAATGTCAGTTCTCTCACCATGCGTCGCGGCGTCCCGCCCACTCCCTCCCATCGCCCACACGGACATGGAAAACAGCTCTCATGCCGTTTTGTCCGCACGCGGTGTTGTCGCGGCGCTGGATGTCAGGCGCACCGCAAAATGCACTGTCCCGGTGATTTGGAGCGACGCTGACACCAGCCCGACTTCCCCCTGCAGCACGGCGTTTCTGACCCTCCGAACGCCCGGTGATGCCCATTCCCATCCCGTCTCTTTTCCACTGGCACCCTATGGGACTGAAGATGACGGATTGGTGCAGCTGAAAATGTCGCTCCGACAGCTGGATGCGTCGTCGAGATTTCCGCAGATCATGGTGTCTGCTTACACTGGCGGGGCGCATTGCTGTTCGCTCACATCCATTTTTGATCTGCGCCCTGACGGGCAATGGGCTCATCTTGAACTGGGGGCGCTGGACGGCGATGGCGAACCGGATGTCTTGGACATTGCCGGGAACGGGCAGGAAGAAATCCTGACAGTCGATCAGTCTTTTCTGTATGCCTTTGCGTCTCATGCGGGTTCGGAAGCCCCTGTTGTGATCTCACGGTACCATGATGGCGTGCTTGAAAATGTCACCCGCGATCCGGCTTACCGGAATTATCTAAGGGATGATCTGGCCAGCAGACGACGCAACTGGATCCATGGCGGACGTTTCGAACCCAACGGCTTTCTGGCTTATGAAGTCGCAACCAAAGCCAATCTGGGCGAATTTGCCGAAGGCTGGCGTGACATGCTGGCGCATGCCCAGTCCACAAAAGCGTCCGGCTTCGGCCTGTCAGCATGCGACCTCAAACCTGCAGCAGAGAAACAGAACGGCCGTGGCTGCTCCCCGCAGGAGAAAGAGCTTCTGCCTTTCCCACAGGCTCTGGCCGTTTTCCTCCAGCAAAACGGCTACATCACGCCAGAACAGGTCGCCTCTGTAACCGAAACCCGAAAACCCGTTTCGGCCGAGCCGCAGCCAGTGCCTTCCACTTCCGAATCAGCGCAAAGCAACAATCCGCCCCCGTCTTCTGCCGCGGCCAAGCCACCTGAAACGGATCAGGCAGTCCCACCTTCGGGACTTGTTGCAAAATCCGGAGCGCTCTTTCCCGTTCTCGCAGGCCTCGGACTGGCGCTGTACCTCGTCCCGCTCCTGATTGCCTATCGCCGCAATACGCCCAATCAGCACCGTGTCGCCATGATCACCATCCTGCTGGGCTGGACGATCATCGGCTGGATTGCGGCACTGGTCATGGCGCTTTCACAGCCTGCGCGCAAAAGATAAGCGTCAGTCAGTGTCCCTTGCCGGTCTGCGGCACTCTGGCCTCACGGAGGGTCATGCCGCAGATCGCATCCCTGAAACGGCTTTTGGGTGTGCCGATCCGCTGGGACAGATAGATGCCGGTATGACCGGAACAGACATAGGCGACGAAGCAGCCGGTCGCGAAATAGACGATATCCGCCCCACCAAACAGTTCGACACCCATCAGCATGCAGGCCACCGGCGTGTTCGCGGCACCGGCGAAAACCGCCACGAACCCGACAGCCGCCAGCAGATCAACCGGGACATGCAAAAGCGGCGCCAGAACGTTTCCCGTTGCTGCCCCGAGAAAAAACAGCGGCGTGACTTCCCCGCCCTTGAACCCCGTCGCCAGCACGGTGACCGTAAAGACCAGCTTCCAGAACCAGGACCAGGGATAAATGTCAGGGCCGAAGAAGCTGACGATGGATGCTCCGCCCGGTTCCGGAGGCAGGACGCCCAGCCCCAGATAATCCCGGCTTCCAACCAGCGCGACCAGCAGAATGGTCAGGATGCCGCCGATGGCCGGACGCAGCCATGCCGTAGGGCAAATTTTTTTCATGACAGCGGCCAGACGGTGCACACTCTCGGCAAAAATCCGGCTCATCAGGCCGAACGCCACCGCCGCTACCGCAATCCTCACCACCAGTCCAAGATCGACGTGAGAAACCGAACCATCCGAATTCAGGGTGCCCTGAAACACGAGCGGATAGGACGCATGATGGATCCCCCAGGCACGACAGGACCAGTCCGCGATAATGGATGACAGGGCAGTAGGAACAAGGAACCGGTAGTCAACCTGTCCCAGTGTCAGAACTTCCAGTGCAAACACCGCACCTGCGATGGGTGTTCCGAACACGGCGCCAAACCCTGCAGCAATACCGCAGGTCAGCAGAACGCAGGTTTCCGGACCCCGCAGCCTGAACAGCCGGGCCGTGGCACTGGCCAGACTACCGCCAACCTGTATCGCCGTCCCTTCCCGCCCGACAGAAGCCCCGAACAGATGGCTTACGACCGTTGCGAGCAGAACGAGCGGCGCCATCCGGAGCTGAACCCCCGCCCCCGGCTTATGGATCTCGTCCACAATCAGGTTCGCACCGGCCTCAACATCCCGACCGAACCAGAAATAGCACAGCCCGACAGCCACCCCGGCGACCGGAAGGCCAAACAGCAGGGTCGGATGGTCGATCCGGCAGGATGTAGCGAGTTCCAGAAGCCAGAGAAACAGCGCACAGGCACTGCCGATGCAGACCGACAGCACGGCCAGAATGCCACTCAGGCAACACAGTGCGATGATACGGGACAGTACGGGCTGATTCTGAACTTCACGCATAACGAACGCAATTCTCCTGTCGTGTCCTGATGGACGTTTGACAGGAATCATCAGCTTCCGGGTGAAGCGGTTCGACCGGGAACGGTCAGGCAGAATCCATTGCCCTCTGCATCGAAAAGAGCCCGGCGCTCCCTGATCTGTCAAGTCTCGAGCGCATTCCAGATGACAAGGTTTTTAGGGACGGACACTTTCCCGCATGACAGGGCTATGCCACCGTAACCGTAACAAAAGCGAACGGCCTGTTCCGTTGCCCCATCCGACTGTTTCAAGGAATTGCGTTTGATGCGCCGCCTTCTCGTTCTGACAACCCTGCTTGCAGGACTACCCCTCGCGCTTCCCGCCCATGCCGAAGGAACGTTCTCCTTCGACACCACACCGGGCCAGCTGCCGAAAACCGTTGTGCCCACGGACTACATCATCGATCTGACGACGGACATGGAGCATCTGACGCTTCAGGGCGATGAAATCGTCCGGGTCGAGGTCAAGAGCCCGACCGCCGACGTCACGCTCAATCAGGCAGGCCTCAAACTGGCCAGCGCGTTGCTGGACAATTCGCAGAAGGCCGAGATCCGTCAGGATGATGCCGCCGAAACCGTCACCCTGCACTTTCCGACACCCGTTCCAGCCGGCGTCCACACGCTGGCGATCAAGTATTCCGGTCCGATCCTGAAAACGCCGAACGGCATCTATATTGACGACTACACCGACCCGACAGGCAAGCCGAAGCGGATGCTGGTCACGCAGTTCGAAGTCGCGGACGCACGCCGGATGTTCCCAGGCTGGGACGAACCCGCCTTCAAGGCAACCTATCAGTTGAACGTGACGCTGCCTTTCGAATACGCGGCTGTCAGCAACATGCCAATCATCGGCACGACGCAGCAGGATGAAAAGACGAAGCGTGTCTCTTTCAGCCCGACGCCCCGCATGTCGAACTACCTGCTCGCACTGGTGGCCGGTGACATGGCCTCCGTCGACGGCAAGGCTGACGGCACGCCCATCCGCGTTTTTGCCCCAAGCGGCCTTGAAAGCCAGGGCACCTACGCTCTGGGTGCTGCCGAGAAGATCCTGCCCTATTACAACGAGTATTTCGGCATCAAATACCCGCTGCCCAAGATGGATATGCTAGCCATCCCCGGCAACTATCAGGCAGGCGCAATGGAGAACTGGGGCGCGCTGACCTATATCGACAACGTCCTGCTGTTTGATCCGAAGAACAGCACGCCGCGCACCCGCGAATTGATCTATGAAGTCGTTGCGCATGAAATGGCGCATCAGTGGTCCGGCGATCTGGTGACCATGGGCTGGTGGGACAATATCTGGCTGAACGAAGGCTTTGCCTCCTGGATGGAGATCAAGGCAACCGACAAGATGAACCCCGACTGGGACATCTGGCCGCGCCAGCACGAGACCCGCGAAGCCACGATGGCCACGGACGCCCTGTCCACGACCCATCCGATCCAGCAGGTCATCCACAATGTGAGCGAAGCCAATTCCGCATTTGACGGGATCAGCTACGGCAAGGGCGAGCTGGTCATCCGCATGATGGAAGGCTGGCTTGGCGAAGATCATTTCCGCGACGGAATGCGCGCTTATATGAAGGCCCATGCCTTTGGCAACGCGACCAGTCAGGATCTGTGGAACGCGCTCTCCGGCACGTCGGGACAGGATGTCGGCAAAGTCGCCCGCAGCTTCACCGAACAGCCTGGTATTCCACAGGTCAATGTCGCGGCGGTCTGCAAGAATGGCCAGACAACCTATACCCTGACGCAGAGCCGCTTCACGATCCATGACCCGAATGCGAAGGCCCTGACCTGGAACATTCCGGTTGTCGCAGGCGGTCCCGGCCTTGAGACCCGCAAGCTGGTGCTTGGTGCCGAACCCGCCACCTTCACCCTGCCCCGCTGCAATGCGCCCCTCAAGCTCGATCTGGGCGAGAGCGGGTATTACCGCGTGCATTACGACGACGTGGCCTTCGCTCCGATCGCCGCATCGATCTCAAAATTTGCTCCCGTGGACCGCGCCAACATCCTCGGCGACCAGTTCGCGCAGTTCCGGGCCGGGCATGGCGCGCTGTCCTCCTATTTCGACCTCGTGGACCGGCTGACGGCCGCGCATGAGACCGACATCGCCACGCTTGAGGAAATCATCGGCAAGCTGGAAGCGCTTGATTTCTATGAAATCGGCAGCCCGGATCGCCCTGCGTTCCAGGCCTATGCCCGCAGCCGCCTTGCCCCGGTCCTGAAGCGTCTCGGCTGGGACCAGAAGCCGCATGAGAGCGTGCTGGACACGATGCTGCGTCCGTCCGTCATCTCGGCGCTCGGCACCTTCAATGACCCGGCCGTGCTGACTGAGGCCAAGCGTCGTTTCGCGATCTGGCTGAAGAACCCGGCCTCCCTGCGTCCCGATCTGGTCGGTACGGTCTCGGCCCTTGCGATGAAGCATACCGACGCCGCAACCTACGAGATCATGGCCAAGAAAGTCCGTGACACCCAGGCGACCGAACTCAAGCTCCGCCTCTTCCAGGCCCTCGCCAATGCCTCCGACCCGGACCTGATCCGTCGCAACGTGGAACTGGCCTATAGCGGCGCCATTCCGGACGGCCGTATTTCCATGGCACTGTCACAGGTCGCCTCTGCCAGCGAAAATCCGGACCTCGTCTGGAAGCTGGTCCGCCAGCACGAGGCCGAGATCCGCACGCATCTGGCCCCTTGGTCACAGGACGGGTTCCTGCCGGCCATCGCAGGACATTCCAACAATCCGGACATCCTGGCCGAGCTTCAGAAGGATCCGTCTTCCAGCAAGACGACTGGCGCGAAGATTGCCACGGCCCATGCCCTCAACACCGTTGCCGCCCGTCAGGAAGCGGTTCAGGCGACCCAGAGCCAGATCCACGACTGGCTTGCCGCCCACGCCCACTGACACAACACCCAGGCGAGGCGGAAAAGATCTGCCTCGTCCCTGTCCGGGGCGGTCAAACTGTTATAGGGATGGCGCTCCCGTTTTACCGCCACCGGACCATCCTGCCCCATGCTTCAGATCGAAAACCTTGTCTTCAACGCCTGGGGACGACAGTTCTTCAATCGTGCAAGCGCCAACCTGCCCAACCCGTCCAAGGTGTCTCTGGTCGGCCGGAACGGCGTCGGGAAATCCACCCTTTTCAAACTGATCAAGGGCGAGCTTCAGCCGGATTCCGGTGAGATCGTCATCCCCCGTGCCGCCCGCGTGGCGACCGTGGATCAGGAACACCCCGCCACCCCCATCAGCCTGATCGACACGATCCTCGCCGCCGACACCGAACGCGCAGCCCTCATGGCTGAGCTGGAAACCGCCGATCCGGAGCGGATGGGCGATATCTGGATGCGCCTGATCGAAATAGACGCCGACAGCGCGCCCTCTCGAGCGGCGGAAATTCTCAACGGTCTGGGCTTCTCAACCGCCGATCTCGATCGCCCGATGGCCGAATTCTCCGGCGGCTGGCGGATGCGTGTGGCACTCGCTGCCGCGCTATTTGCAGAACCTGACCTGCTGCTGCTCGATGAGCCGACGAACTATCTCGATCTCGAAGGCGCCCTGTGGCTGGAAGCGCGCCTCGCCCGCTATCCGCATTCCGCGCTCATCATCAGCCATGACCGCGAACTGCTGAACAATTCCGTCGATTTCACACTGCATGTCACGGAAGGCAAGCTGGAACTTTACACCGGCGGCTACGACGATTTCGAGCGCCAGCGTGCGGAGAAGATCCGCCTGCAAAGCGCCACCCGCGCCAAGCAGGAAGCCGAACGCGCCCATCTGCAGTCTTTCGTAGACCGCTTCAAAGCCTCGGCCGCCAAAGCCGCCCAGGCCCAGAGTCGCGTCAAGCGCCTCGCCAAACTGACGCCAATCGAAACCACGATCGAGGCTTCGGTCTCGCCGTTCCTGCTGCCCTCGCCCGCCCGTCCGCTGGCACCGCCCCTGATCAGGCTGGAAAACGTCGAGGTCGGCTATGGCGACGATCCCGCCATCCTGCGCGATCTGAACCTCAGGCTGGACGTGGATGACCGTATCGGCCTACTGGGCGTCAACGGTGCCGGCAAGTCCACTTTTGCAAAAATGATCGCGGGCGCTCTCGAAGTGCGCTCCGGAGAGGTCTCACGCTCCCCCCGCATCGAGGTCGGCTGGTTCCACCAGCACCAGATCGAGGCGCTCGACCCCGAACAGACCCCGCTCGACATCATGCGCGAAGCCCGTCCGACGGACAGCGACCAGTCCCACCGCTCCCGCCTGGCGCAGTTCGGCATCCATTTCGAAAAGCAGGGCACCAAGGTCGAGGCGCTCTCGGGTGGCGAGCGCGCGCGCCTGCTCCTGAACATGGTGGCCATGGCCGCCCCGCATCTGCTGATCCTCGATGAACCGACCAACCATCTGGACATCGACAGCCGGCGCGCCCTGCTGGACGCCCTGAACAGTTACGAAGGCGCGGTCATCCTCATCACCCATGACCGCTCGCTCATGGAACTGGTTGCGGATCGCCTCTGGCTCGCGGCAGACAACCAGATCGTCCCCTTCGATGGTGACATGGACGATTACGCAAAATTCGTCATTGAACGCGCCCGCGGCGGAACATCAGCACCATCCCAAAGTGCTGCAAAGGAAAAGCGCTCAAAGGGAAAGAAAAAGAAAACCAAATAGGAAAATAACAGCCTTATTATTAACGCCTTCTGTATTTGAATAATTCATCCGGGCTTCCCAACTCTCGTCTGAAAACCGCAAACAACGGGAAGGGCAAGCCCAAATATACTTTCATCAGGCGTGATAATCTGTGATCCCAGCGCATAAATAATGTGTAATTTTTGTTATTTTTGCGCTGAATCAATTTTCAAACTTCCGTGAAAGCGTAAGTTTCTGCCCTACGGACAGTTTCTGTCAGCGTGCTTGGTATGCTTTTGCGGAAACTGACAGAATTCCTTGAATGGACTTTAGGAAGGGCGGAATGTGTCTCCTTTTGGTGGCCTGACAATCGCGGGAAATCGCTTACCCAGACGATACAGACTGCTACTGGGCGCCATATTCTTCATCGGCTCCCCCGTTACGGCATTCGCACAGAGCGCTGATGATAAGGAACTGGCCGCAATTAAAGCCGAGATGCGGATGCTTGAAGGTCGCCTTCAGGCTATCGAGCAACGCCGCCATGCCGGTGCATCTTCACAGACTGCCCGTTCAACGCCCTCCAAAGCCTCTATCGTCCGCAAAGCTCCATCAAGAGTTGAAACAGCGCGCGTCACTACGACACCGCACGCGGCAACTAAAAACGCACCCATTTATCCATCCGCGCCCGCGACCAGCGGGATCGTGCCTGTTTCAAGCAATGGCTTCGCGCCTCCTGTCGTTGCTGGTGGTCCCGCAACAGTTGCTCCAGCAACTCCAACCGTCCATCAGACGCCTCCTCCGCTGTTCCAGTGGCTGGGTAATCAGCGCAACGAAGCGCATCGGACATCCATTGACCTGTCATCGTCGAGCCCACTTGCCATCACCCAGACGGAAGTGGATCACCTTCCGCCTGTCTTCCAGATCGGCAACCTGACGGTCCGGCTGGGCGGATTTGTCGATTTCTCCAATATCTGGAGAAGCTCGAACATGACGAGTGGGCCTGCGACGGCCTGGAACAATTTTCCTTACGCCAACAGTCCCAATCACGGGTTGAGCGAAGAACGTTTCTCGGCGCAGCTTACGCGTTTCTCCACACTTCTGGAGGCCAATCCGACCAAATCCGTTCGCCTTCAGGCTTATGTTGAAAGCGATTTTGGCGGGTCAGGCGGGACGACCAACAGCGTGCAGATCAACGGCTATACGCCCCGTCTGCGGCAGGGCTATTTCACGTTCACGCAAAAGGACTGGGGCCTTCATGTCCTGATGGGGCAGGCATGGAGTCTGACGACCAACTATGCCAAGGGTGTTATTCCCCGTCAGGAACAGTTGCCTGCCGTTACGGATAACAACCAGATCCCAGGCATTACCTTTACCCGTGTCCCGCAGATCCGTATCGCCAAGGACTGGGATAAGAAGTACTGGCTGGCTCTGTCGATCGAAGACCCTCAGGCAACAGTTGGTTTCTCCGATGCGCTCAGCTCCGGTGGCACCCTGCCTGCCAGTTACGGACGTCTGGCGGGGCCGCGTGTCTATTACGCCAATAGTGGTGGTGTTCTGCTGAATCCGAACACGCAGTACAGCTACAATCCGGCGCCTGATATCGTGCTCAAGACGGCGGTCGATACGTCATTCGGCCACTATGAAGTCTTTGGTCTGGCCCGCTGGTTCCGTGGTCTTGTGCAGCCGGCAGGCGAAAACCATACCCACAAAAGCACCCAGTTCGGTGGTGGCGTGGGCGCAGGCATGACCGTGCCGCTCGGGACCGACAAGCTTCAGCTGACCGGGAACGTTCTGGCCGGTCAGGGTGTCGGGCGCTACGGGCCCAGCCTCATTCCCGATACGACGTTCGATCACAACGGCAATCCCAGCCCGATTCCGGAAATCATGGGCTCGCTCGGCCTGGTCGGGCATCCGGCGCGGTCCGTGCTGCTTTACACCTATGGCGGTGTGGAGAGCGCAGGACGTCGCACCTATATGGGCGCCGATGGCTTCCAGCATGGCTATGGCGCAACAGATCTGAACCTGTCCGGCTGTGAATACGAGTTCGGAACATGTTCTGCCCAGACCAGAACACTTGCCTCCCTGACAACGGGCGGCTGGTGGCATTTTCTGGACGGCCATTACGGCAGTGTCATGGGTGGGCTTCAGTACACGTACATCCGGAAGTTCGCCTTCAAGGGCAATGACGGCGCGGATCATGCCGTCGATCCCACGGCTTATGGACATACGGTGTATGTGACCTTCCGTTATTATCCTTTCCAGCAATAATATCTGGTGAAACATTCAGATTACCTGAAAAATCATTCCATCAAACGGACAACTATCCTTCCAAGACTTTTGCGCCCTCACAGTCATGGTTCCCGGTCTGACAGGCCATCCATGACACACTGGAGAATTTCATGTCTGGCACAACAACACAGGCGCCTCCCAAGCCCCTGAATCCGTCACCGTCGCAACCGCAGAAACTTCAGCCGCTTTACGTGCTGTCCTGGTTCCTGTGCGCGCTGTTCTATTTCTATCAGTATGCCATCCGTTCCGCTCCCGGCATCATGCAGGATGAGCTGACGCAGGCCTGGGGCAACAGCCATCTCGGCCTGATGATCGCATCCTATTACATCGTCTACGCACTGATGGCCCTTGCCGTGGGCGTGCTGCTGGACCGCTACGGCGCCCATGCCATCATGCCGATGTTCATTGCTATCACTGGCGTGGGCTGTCTGATCTTTGGCCAGGGCAGCCTGGTTGCGGGCATTGGCGGCTACATCATTCAGGGTATCGGCGCGATCTGCGCGTTCGTCGGCGCATCTTACGTTGCCGCGCGCTACCTTCCGGCCCGGACGCTGGCACTTTTCGTGGGTCTGACGCAGTGCATGGGTATGGCTGGCGCTGCTTTCGGCTCCAAGCCGACACGTATCCTGATTGATCCGCATGGTTCTTTCCACATCCCCTGGCAGTCGGTCTGGCTGGGCTTTGGTGTGATCGGACTTCTGCTCGCCGTGGCGGTCTTTTTCGTCATGCCGCGCGATACGGGTGACAGCGCCCAGCACCATGGCGATTTCTCCGTGGCCAACCTGCTTCGTCCGTTCAAGATCATCTTCTCCAACCCGCAGAGCTGGATCGCCGGTCTTGCTGGTGGCCTGCTCTTCGTGCCGACCACGATCGGTGCACTGGGCTGGGGTGCTCTGATGCTGAGCAAGGGCGAACACACGACGATGGGCTTTGCCGCCACGGACGTCTCAATGGTCCCCATTGGCTGGGTCATCGGCTGTCCGCTTCTGGGCTGGATTTCCGACAAAATCGGCCGCCGCAAGCCTGTCCTGATCGGCGGTGCGCTGGTGCTGCTGGCGGCATCGCTCTGCGCGCTCTATGTCCCGGTCGGCGTCCTGCCACATTATACCGTAGCCTTGGTTATGGGCATTGCGTCAGGTGCGGCCATGATCCCGTTCTCCTCGATGAAGGAAGTCAATCCGCCCGAGGTCAAGGGAACGGCGGCTGGTGTCATGAACTTCCTCGTGTTCGGCACGACAGGCATCATGTCGCCGCTCGTTTCCGCCCTGATGGGCAAGGATGCGCCGGAGACGATGGAACAGTTCCATACCGCCTTCCTGCCGCTGGTCGTTGGTATCGGAATTGCCATTCTGCTCGGCTTCCTGCTCAAGGAAACCGGATGGAAGGTCCGCAAGACGTCCTGATTTTTCCGGACAGCCCGAAAAAGGAAACGGCCCACTCTCGTGGGCCGTTTTTTTATGCGCGTTATTTTGCGGCAGTCTTCTCAAACGCCCCGGCAATCGTCAGCGTCACGTCATCGCCGACATAGGGGACATATTTCTTCACGCCGAAATCGCTGCGATGGATCGTCGCTTCAGCCTGAAAGCCGACCGTATAGGCCTTGTCCATCGGATTGACGCCTGCGCCCACGAAATGGACATGCAGGACTTCCAGGTGCGTGACGCCATGCAGCGTCAGGTTGCCGGTCACCAGGGCCTCATCCGTGCCCGTGCGGCGGACCTGCGTCGAGACGAAGGTCGCATCCGGATATTTTGCGACATCGAACCATTCACTGTTCTTGAGTTCGCCGGTCAGAACCGTGCTGGTGGTCGAAATGCTCGAAACCGGGATGGTCACGTTCAGGTGCGAGGCCTCGGGATGGGCCGTATCAAGCTGAAGCGCACCGGTGACGCCAGAGATCTGGCCGGAATAATAGGTGAAGCCGAAATGCAGCACGGAGAAGCCGATCTGCGTATGACTGCTCTCGACCGTATAGGCGCCGGACTGCACATCGGCAGGGTTGGCGGCATAAGCCGTGGACGACAGAAGGACGAGAGCGAACGCAGCGCCCGCGCTCCTGAGAAGACGTGTTTTCATGATGTCATGATCTTTCTGGGTAAAGTGAGTTGAGGACATCAGCCAAACCGGAAACCTGACAGGGCCTTCCCCATGACGATATCGTTGTAATCACGATGACCTGCGTCGGTTCCCGCGGCTCCCGCAGCGAACATCAACGGCAGGAGATGTTCCGGCTGAGGATGGCACTCCCGCGCAAACGGGGCGTGCTCCCAGTCCAGCAGGCTCTGTGTGCGACGAGCGGGCGGAGCCTCGATCGCCTGCTGAAGCCAGGTGTCGAACGCGACAGATTGCGCATCCGACACGCCATCGGGGCGCATCAGATGGCGCATGTTGTGGTAAGTCATGCCCGTGCCCACGATCAGGATGTTTTCGTCCCGCAAAGGCGCCAGAATTTCCCCGAGTTTCAGGACGCCTGCGGCATCCAGCGATTCAGGCAGGGAAATCTCCACAACCGGGATATCCGCATCGGGAAATGCGAGCATGAAGGGAATGAACACCCCGTGATCCAGCCCCCGCGTGGCATTTTCCGTACAGGCCACGCCACGCGTGCGCAGCAGATTACGGATTTTCCCCGCCACGGTTGGCGAGCCCGGCACGGGATATTCCAACTGATAGGTGTGGGGCGGAAAGCCGTAATAATCGTAGATCAGCGACGGATGGGCTGCTGATCCGACGACCATATCCGACGTCTCCCAATGACCGGACATGACCACAATGGCCTCCGGACGACATGGCAGGGAGGACCCTACAGACCGGAGATAGGCCGCCATGCGGTCCCATGTCGTCCCCCACTCCATGAAGAAGCACGGGCCACCTCCATGCGGCAGGAAAAGAACGGGTTGCCGCATAGTGTCCTGATCTTTCAGGGTCATGGTGAGTGCCTCCGTTCCGTGCGATGGGACTGATCTTGCCACCCTCACCCGAAAAGAATAATTCCCTGATCCGGGATAGGATCTGACACCAGGAGTGTGAAGTGAATGCTTGATCGTTTCACGGGCATGCAGGTTTTTGCAAAGGTCGTGGCTCAGGGCAGCTTTTCGGGAGCCGGGCGCTCGCTGGGTCTGTCGCAGACGATGATCACGAAACATATTGCCGCTCTGGAAAGCCGGCTGGGGATCTCGCTGTTCCATCGCAGCACACGCAGACTGTCTTTGACGGAACCAGGGCGTCTCTTTTTCATCCGCAGTCAGAAAATCCTGACGGATCTGGAAGAGATGGAACAGGAAGTCTCGGCGGAAAACCAGGAGCCGCGCGGACTGCCGCGCCTGAATGCGCCGGTCTCGTTCGCCATCCGGCATGTCGGGCCGATCCTGCCGGAATTCAGCCGCCGCCATCCCCTCGTCACGGTGGAACTGGGGCTGGATGACCGGCGGATTGATCCGATTACCGAAGGATGGGATCTGACGCTGCGCATCGGACGGATGCCATCGAGCGCGCTGCGGTCACGCCGGCTGGCGCAGGTCGATTTCGTGGTCTGCGCAGCGCCATCCTATCTGGAAGAGTACGGCACACCGCAGACTGTCGCCGAACTCCAGAACCACCGCTGTCTGGGCTATACGCTCGGCGACGAGATCAGCAGTGCGCGCTGGAGCTTTGGTCTGAACGGCGAGCGCACGGTTCCGGTGAGTGGTCCCATGCATGCCAATAACGGAGATATCCTGCGCGAAGCTGCCGTAGCCGGACAGGGCATTATCTACCAGCCGACATTCATCGTTTCGGATGAGCTGAAATCAGGCCGGCTGGTTCCCCTGCCGCTTGATGTGCCCGTCATGACAGGGCCGGAACTGCATGCCGTCTATGCTCCGACGCCGCATGTCCCACTCAAGATCCGGGCGATGATCGATTTTCTGGTTGAACACTATGGGCCGGTTCCGCCCTGGACGATCTGACGGAACCGGGAAAAATTGCCTTCACTGAACCGTAGTCGGAGCGGTTTTCTGGCGGATTGCGGCAAATTCCGAACCGGCCTTCCATTGTGGCCAGTCATGCGAGAAGGCCACGTCATGCCCGACTTTCCACACGGCCCAGACGTCCTGCGCTGCACCACGCACATCCCAGTCCGGGCTCCAGGCGTCACAGGCCTGATGGTAGCAGGCCATGTAGGCCGTCAGCCATTTGCCACCCGCTTCCGTTCCACCTTTCAGAAGATCGAACTTGCCCGCCATATCCATGACAGCAAGAACCGGCACGCCGGCACGCGCGAAGGGCAGATGATCCGCGCGATAGAATGCGCCACGCTCGGGCATGGCTTCCGGCTGCGCGGTACGCCCCTGAAGAGCCACGGCGGCCGCGAACTGTTCCTGAAGCGTGTCCTGCCCTGCCCCGATGATGAAGGCGTTATGCGCAGGCCCTGCCATCTGGAGCACGTCCATCGTCAGATTGGCAGCAGTCTTGTCCAGCGGCGCCAGAGGATGGGCGACGTACCAGCCTGAACCCAGCAGACCGCGCTCCTCACCCGTCCAGGCGGCAAAACGGATGGTCCGGTCGGGTTTCGGTCCGGCCTTGAAGGCCCGGGCGATTTCGAACAGGGCGGCAATTCCCGAGCCATCATCGATCGCGCCGCGACGGATAACGGTATGGCCCTGCGCGTCCGTACTTTTGCCGTAAGCGTCCCAGTGGGCACCGAACATGACCGTCTCATCCGGATATTTCGCGCCCGTGATCTTGGCGATCACGTTCTGGCTTTGCAGACGATCGAATGTGACCGGCAGATCGGCAAAGAACGTCGTGTGCTTCAGCGTGACGGGACGGAAGCTCTCGGAACGAGCCTTGATGCGCAGGGCCTCAAGATCCAGTCCGGCCTGCTGGAACAAGGCGGCCGCGGCCTTGCCCTCAAGCCAGCCCTGCACGGGAACGGGCCGGCTTTCGGTGGCGGCATGTTCCACGTCATACGCCTCACCCCCCGGTGCCACGACCGTACTCCAGGGGTAGGATGCGGCCGCAGTCTCGTGAATGATCAGGGCAGCGACGGCACCACGGCGAGCAGCTTCCTCGTATTTATAGGTCCAGCGACCGTAATACGTCATGGTCTTGCCGCCGAAGCGACCGGCGACGGGTTCACCGGGAGCCGCATCGAAATCGGGATCGTTGACGAGGAAAACCGCAACCTTGCCCTTCAGATCGACACCCTTGAAATCATCCCAGTGGCGCTCCGGCGCATGTACGCCATAGCCTACGAAAACCATCGGGGCGTCTTTGACCTGTAGCCGGTCCTCCGGCAGCAGCGTCGCGAGATAGATGCCCTGTAGCTGGATCAGGGGGAGCGTTTTGCCGCCGGTCCGGGCACTGATGGAACCGTTCGCGGTGGTTCTGGTGCGGATCATAGGGACAGTCTGCGTCCATCCGCCATTTTCGCCAGCCGGCTCAAGCCCCAGAGCCTTGTACTGCGCGATCAGCCAGGGAACCGTGACCTTTTCCCCTTCCGTTCCGGGAGCACGCCCCTCGAACCGGTCGGACGCCAGGATCTTCATCGTCTCCGACATGCGCGACGGGCTGATATCAGCGGTCGGTTCGGCATATCCCGTAAGAGGCGCAAACAGATCAGCCGCAAGAAGAGCAGCAAAGAGCAAACTGCGATGGGATGGCGTTTTCTGTTTCATGACGGGACAGTCCTTTCTGTTGCAGCTTCAGGGGTGGAATACCGGTTCCGGGTTTCCCCTGAGCCTGGCAGTCACGACGACAGATGTCCCGCCCTGAAATAAAAAGTTGGGAAGGAAGAAACGGCCTCCTTCCCAACTGTGATTACTTGCCCTGTTCGGAAACAAGACCGCGATGCACCAGCATCGGGGTGATATCCGGGTCGCGGCCGTAGAAGGCGCGGAACATCGGGCCGTAATCCATGGTGTGTCCCTTCGAGAGGATCATGTCACGGAAACGCTGACCGTTTTCACGTGTCAGACCACCATGCTCCTGGAACCAGGAGAACACGTCCTGATCCAGCATTTCTGTCCACAGATAGGCGTAATAGCCGGCGGAATATCCGTTGGACCAGATATGCAGGAAGTAGCTGGACCGATAGCGCGGCGGAACGGCTGCAACATCCAGCCCTGTGCTGTTCAGCGCATCACTCTCAAACTTGTCCACGTCCTGACGCGGCGCCGTCGCGGGCAAGCTGTGCCATTTCATATCCAGTTCGGCTGCGGCCACAATTTCGCCCAGCGCATAACCCTGATTGAAATGTGCGGCCTTGCGGATCTTCTCGACCAGGGCCTTGGGCATCGGAGCGCCGGTCTTGTAGTGCCGGGCGTAATGCGACAGCACCTTCGGATCCAGCGCCCAGTTCTCATTGAACTGCGAGGGGAACTCCACGAAGTCGCGCGCCACGCTCGTGCCGGACAGCGACGGATAGGTCTGGTCCGCGAACAGCCCGTGCAGGGCATGGCCGAATTCGTGGAACATGGTCGTCACGTCGTCAGACGTGATGAGCTGCGGCTGACCGGGGGCCGCCTTGGTGAAGTTGGCGACATTATAGATGACGGGCTTCGTCCCAAGCAGTTTGGACTGCCCGACGAAGTTGGACATCCACGCACCGCCGGACTTGTTGTCCCGCTTGAAGTAATCGAAATACATCAGGCCCAGCGGAGAGCCGTCCTTGTCATGGACTTCAAAGACCATGACGTCAGGCTGATAGACGGGGATATCCGTCCGCTGCTGGAACGTGATCCCGTAAAGCTGGTTGGCGGCAAAGAATACGCCATCCGTCAGGACCGTCTTCAGCTCGAAATACGGCTTGATTTCATCCTGATCGAGATTGTACTTCGCGCGGCGCACCTTGTCCGAATAATGCTCCCAGTCCCAGGGCTTCAGATCGAACTTGCCACCGTCCTTGTGAATGGCTTTCTGAAGGACTTCGGCTTCGCGCTTCTGTTCCGCAACCGTGGCCGGGACGAGCTGCTGCATGAAGTTTTCCGCAGCTTCCGGCGTCTTGGCCATCTGATCGTACAGCGTATAGGCAGCGAAATTCGGGTAGCCGAAGAGTGCGGCTTTCTGCGCACGGAGCTCTGCCAGTTCGGCGATCGTGGCGCGGGTGTCGTTCTCGTCGCCCTTCTCGGCGCGGGTCCAGCTCTGCTCAAACAGGGCCTGACGGGTTTCGCGATCCGTCAGGGAAGATAGGGCCGGCTGCTGCGTCGTGTTCTGAAGGGGGATGACCCATTTTCCGGTCAGTCCACGCTCCTGCGCGGCCTTGGCGGCTGAAGCGATCGTGTTGTCATCCAGACCGGCCAGCGCCTTTTTGCTGTCCACGACCAGGGCGCCGTTCTTGGCGCTGGCAATCAGCTTCTGCTCGTACTGCGTCTCAAGATTGGAAAGGCGCGTGTTGATCGCGCGCAGCTTCGTCTTGTCTGTCGCGGAGAGCTGTGCGCCGGCATGGACGAACTGCTGGTAGTAGATGTCGAGAAGCTGGGCCTGTTCGGGCGTCAGATTGAGTTTCTCGCGGCGGTCATAGAGGGACTTCACGCGGGCGAAGAGCTTCGCGTTCAGATAGACCTCATCTTCATGGGCGGTCAGCCGGGGTGCTTCCTGGCTCTGCACCTTGTCCAGCGTATCGTCGGTGTTGGCCTGATAGACACCGTAGAACGTCATCTGCACGCGATTGAGGGTCTGGCCCGCGCGTTCCATGGCGGCAATCGTGTTGTCAAACGTCGGCGCTGCGCGGTTCCCGGCAATCGCCTTGATCTCGCGCAGATGCTCGGCCATTCCGCGCTCGAAGGCCGGGGCATAATCGCTGTCCGTGATCTGGTCGAAACGGGGGGCCTGATAGGGCAGCGTGCTTGCCGAAAAGAACGGGTTCGTGGAAGCGGCATATGCTTCCGTCGCAAGGGGAAACACCGAAACCGCAAGAACTGCCGCAAGCCTGAAATTGAAAGCCATGAAATCGCCTGTAACAAACATGATGATGCCGAACCGTATGGTGTTCACGACATGTCGTCAAACCGCTGATTTCCTTCCCTGAAACGCTGGGAAACCTGCCAATTGCTGCTTGACGCCATTTTCTCCTTGGTGCGTGCGAATGCGTCTCCCTAGACCGGCAGGGTGTATTCACACAGCCGCCTCCCCGGGGCGGTTTTTTCATAGCCGGAGATGACAATGGACTGGACATCGCTGTTCCAGACAATCCTACCCTATCTGCCTGCCAGATATGCGGGTGATATTGTTTCAATCATTACATTTCTCATTGCGGCGGCCGCACTAACTGTCCGCTTCTGGAAGCCGCCTGCAAGCACATCGAAACTGCTTCCGCTTTTCCGCATCGTGAGTGCTGTCGCGCAGGCCAAGGGCTGGAATACCAGCGCGTATCAGCCTGGAGCGAAGGCCATTATGGTGCCGGTTGGATCCTCACGCACAGAAGAGTCCGCAAAGCTGGAACTGGATACGACCTCGACACATCCGAAGGCTGGTGAACCTCCCCGCCGGGCAGAATGATTTCCCGGCAGACGGCCCGTCTGCCCGAACACAATTTCATTTTCATATTTCATGGCCGCCTTTGAGCGGCTTTTTTTATTTCTGGAGCCCTATTTGATGCGTAATCGTATTATTGCCCTGAGCCTTGGCACTATTCTTCTGGCCTCTACGAGTGCCTGTACCACGACCGGCAGCACGACCACTTTCAATACCCAGGCCCTCAGCAACGATGCCGCAGCCATTGCCTATGCGGTTCAGGCCATTGAGAGCATTCCGGATCTGGAAAGCCATCTGTCCGCCAGCGACAAGGCACAGTTCGACAATCTGATTGCCCAGATCAAGAGCGTCACGTCGCAGGTCGCCGCCAACTCCAACGGCTCCATCACGGTTTCTACCGGAAAGGACTGGGCGAAGAGCCTCGGGACGGATCTTCAGACCCTGCTGGCCATCGCCACGCCGATCGTAAAGGTCTACTCGCCGTCCGCTGCGACCTACATGAGCACCGTGCAGGCCATGATCCCGCTGATCGAAGCCCTTGCCGGTGTAACAGCCACTCCGTTTGCAGCGCCCGCGCAGTCCCCGGAACTCGTCCGCGCCCGGATCTATCAGGGCGTCTGACGCGCGCCCTCGTCCAACAGGAGCGGTTCATTACGAGCCGCTCCTTTTCTGTCTGTCTGCCGGAGTTGCCCATGTCCCGATGCCTTGGAAAACGTGCGCCCAAACATGATCTGCGAACTTATCGTCTGGCCCCCATGCTGGCCTCACGCCTTCCTGAAGTCCCGCTCCAGAAAGACTGGTCGGAAGGTGTGCCGTATCAGATGTGGGGGAATGACCGGTATGGCTGCTGCGCGTTTGCGGCCCATGCGGCCCTGACGGCAACATGGACCCATGCCGCACAGGGGCTGGTCGTGCTGTCCACGGACATGGTGCTGAACAATTATGCGGCCGTTACCGGCTTTGATCCGCAAACCGGCGCGCGCGACAACGGGACGATCCTGCTGGATGAATTGAACTTCTGGCTGCGGGAAGGACTTCACCGTCCGGGGCAGACGCTGGATTACCTGACGGCCTACGGCACGATCGATCCGCAGGACTGCAACGGAATCCGCCGTGGCATCTGTTATCTCGGTGGTGTTCTTGCCGGTGTTCAGGTGCCGCAGGGCTTCATGGACCTTCCGCTGGGTGCGATATGGGATTGGAACGCCATTTCCGACAGGACGCCGGTGGGTGGCCATGCCATTGCTCTGGTTGGGTACAACCCTGAAGGACTTTTCTTCAATACCTGGGGCACACGGACATTCATGCCGTGGGATACCTTCACGAAGATTGCCGACGAAGCCTACGGACTGCTTTCGCGCCAGAACTGGCTCGGCATTCCCGGGACATCGCCGAATGGCGAAGGTTTTGATGCGCTTCTTGCGGAAGTGAGGGGTGTATGAGCGTCACGTCCCGCCTTGCCTGCCTTGGGCCTTCCGTGCTGGCGCTCTCCCTTCTCAGTGCATGCTCTGCCGGATCCCCATCTCCTGTCACGATCAGCGAAGCCATTTCAGGGATCCAGACAGATCTGACGAAGACAGGCGTTGTCAGCACGTCCCATATTCAGGACTGGACGCCGGAACAGATCAGCCTGTTCGACACGAACGTCCGGACCCTGCAATGCATTCAGCACGTTCCGGATCCGGTCGTGGCCATGATTTCCGGTCCGGTTACGCTCTCCCTGTCCGGAAGCTTCACGTCCTCGGGCAGCTTTTCCGTCAGCAGTTCCGGGGCCATTCCCGTTTTCGGTCTCCAGGCAGATGCAAGCCGCATGAAAGGCCAGACATTAGGCCTGCCAGTTCAGTTCGTACCGCTATCCGCACTACCCGACGCCGAAATGGCGCGGGAAGTCGGATATGCCGGAGATCTGCTCGCACAGAGCGATACAGTCCGTCAGACCGAAGGGGCACGCATCGCAGCCAATCGTGATGCGCTGTCACAGCATGTCCGGACGCTGATCGGCACCTTCTCCGAACCATGCTCCAAGGAGACGGTCCATCCCTTTGTTGGTGTTCCGCGCCAGCCCTAGACAGGTGCGGAAAGGCCCAGTGCCTTTCCTGCTGCAGTAGCGATGTCATGCCGAAGCTGCACAACGCTTTGTCCACCCGCAGGATGGACGCGATTGGTCAGGATCAGCACATAGCTGTCGCTGTCCGGGTCAATCCACAGTGAGGTTCCGGTAAAGCCCGTATGGCCGAACGACCGGTGAGAAAATACATCGCCTCTCGGGGACGAGTAATGGGTGTTGATATCCCAGCCGAACCCGCGAAGTTCGGTTTTCCCGGCCGGCTGCTGTGGCGTGGTCATGAGCAGCAACGTGTCCTGTCGCAGCGGAAAGCGGCTTGGACGCCCCTTGAGCCGATCAAGGAGAGCCTGCGCGTAAACCGACATATCGCTCGCGTCTGAGAAAAGCCCAGCATGACCAGCCACGCCACCCATCCTGCGTGCCGTGGGATCATGAACGACGCCACGCAGCATGACGCCGTGCTCGTCATACTGCGTAGGTGCAATCAGAGGCTGCAGATCCGATGACGGCCGGTAGCCGGAAGCTGTCATCCCCAGCGGATCGAGAATATTGAGACGGACATACTGATCGAGCGGCAGGCCGCCCAGTTTCTCAACCAGCAGGCCGAGCATGATATAATTGACATCGCTGTAGACAAATTTCGCGCCTGGCGGGTTGATCAGCGAAGACGTCATGGCGCGCTGCACACCTTCAGTCTTGCCGGTCCATGGATCGTTCAATGGAACATCCGGCGGCAGGCCGGAATAATGGGTCAGAAGCAGGCGGACCGAAATGTCCCCCTTCCCGTTACAGGCAAACTCCGGAAAATACTGACTGACCCTATCATCGACCCGCAGTTTCTGCCGCTCGACCAGTTGCATGATCGCCAGCGCCGTCATGGTGGGCTTGGTCAGGGACGCCATGTCGAAATGCGTGTCCCATGTCAGTGGTTCAGGCGCCGGGACCAGGGCCCGCTTTCCGTACACGAACCGGTGCACGATCTGCTCGTCATGTCCGATGGCGACCACAGCGCCCGGAGCCTGCCCTTTGCGGATTGCATTACGAACCAGGCCGTCCACCTCGTCGAACCGCCCTCCTGATCGGGCGCAGGCGGCGACCTGTGTAACGCACAGGGCTGCACTGCCAAGCAGAAAATGCCGTCTTTGCAGAGAGACATGTTGTTTCATGGAGGGCATGTTCGAACCAGTTTCCACTTCTTCCTGACCCTTATGCTGTTTTTTCTGAAGACTATCCGTTTTTTTCGAAGACGCAACAGATTGCCCGTTCGCACCATTATTCATGGTTTCAGAAAAATTTCTCCTGTATGAACGCCCCTCATCCTACCGGTAGTTCTTCAGTGAGAGTGTGGTCATTTGTCTGAAAAACGTCTGGTCCTGCGTCCATCAACGAACAGATTCCCAGCCTACGCCCTGTCACTGATATTTGGTCTTTTTCAGGCGCTGACCTGCTTCCCGTTATCCCTGATACAGGGACACGTCCCGGCCTCCGTCCAGAATAGCCGTGATGATTTCTTCCAGCATATCATTGGCCAGATCTATTACCTGCAACAGGAATGGCAGTGGCCGCTCCTGACGGCCTGGCGGCTTGATGCACCCTTCGGCACCAATATCGCCATGACGGACAGCATCCCGCTGGCAGCCCTGCTTCTGAAGCTCGTCCATCCGCTTTTCCCGAACATGCTGCAGGGCGTGACGCTGTATCTGGCGCTTTGCTGGACGCTTCAGCCAGTCTGCGCGGTGTTTGCCTTACGATCGCTGGGTGAAAAGCGACTGCTTCCCGCACTTGCCGTCGGCGTTTTCAGTGCGTGTTTTCCGACCTTTCTTGCCAGACTGGGTCACGCTGCGTTGTGTGGTCACTGGATCCTGCTTGTGGCGATCGGGCTCTATTTCAGGGCAACACGACCCGGTGCGGATTCCAGGCCAGTATGGGTGCTCGCCATTCTGACAGCTTTGACTCTGCTGGTGCATCCCTATCTCATGGTCATGACAGGGGCCGTGCTTGGCGCCGTGTCTCTAACGCTTTTGCTGCGAAACAGAGACTGGAAGACCTGCACAGGCTCTCTTCTCGCCACCGTCGCATCCGGAACAGGCATTATCCTTCTTGGTTCTGTCCTCGGATACTGGGGCGGTGCCAGCGGTGGTGGATACGGGTTCTATTCCATGAACCTTGCCTCTCCGTTCTGGCCGGTGCATTCCACCCTCTTCCCTGCAGTGCCGCAGACATGGGTAGAGGCGACGGGCGGCCAGTACGAGGGATATCAGTATCTTGGTGCTGGCGTCCTGTTCGTACTGGCGATGGTTATATTCACACGCAAAGGACGGTCGCTGCTCGCGTCTTTTCCCAAACAGCATGCCGGTCTTCTTCTGGCGTGTCTGGCGCTGACCGTCATTGCCATTTCAAACCGGATCTATCTTTTTCATATTCCGGTTCTGCTGACGCATCTCAGGGTACCCGGAGCGGAGCAGATGCGTTCGTCAGGGCGAATGTTCTGGCCGGTTGCGTATCTGATCATGCTTGGAGCGGTTTACGGTCTGTGCCGTGCCTGGCCGCGTGCCTGGCCACTTCTCATGCTCGCGGGGATAGCATTTCAATGGTGTGATACGCGGGAGATGCGTACCAACGATCATCAGGTTGAAATGGCTCTCCTTGCCCCGGCAACCCCGAAAGATAGTCAGATTCTCTCACTTGTCCGGCCTTTTGACAAGATCGAAATCCACCCTCGACTGGAATGCGATGGCGTCAACGCACCTTACGTCTTGCCTCTGATCTATGCTGCGGCCCGGCAGAATGCTGCTGTAAACACGATGTATACAGCAAGATCCACACCAGAAGCCGCCTGTCGGCTCTGGACTGAACAGCCTCACCCGCTGAGCTCCCATACGCTGGTGGTTCTGCCCGGCACATCGCAGCGCGCGGGAGCCATTCGCTGGACAGACCTTCAACACGCCCGATGCGGCATAGGTGATGGTGCCACGTTCTGTGTTTCAGCCACATCCACACTTCCCAAAGGACTCTCCCCTGTTCCTGAAGCGCCTGACCTTCCCTTGGATCAGGAGATCATTACCTCAGGTCCGCGGTTAAGGAACGAGGAAATTCTGGAAAGTGGATGGTCAGGCCTGGAAGACTGGGGAGTATGGAGCGAAACGCCTGATCCCTCGCTGTATCTGCATCTGCCAGAAGATGTCCATACGGCGGATATCATACTGCGGATGCACGCCGCGCCAGGTACGACCCAACATGTGGGAGTCTTTCTGAACGGAGTGGAAATCAGGCAGTGGACCATGAGCCCTGAAGACGCGGACTATGAGGCGAATATCGCTGTTCCTCCAGCGTCGAAAGCCCTACGACTTCAGCTGAAAATCAATAATCCGGTTCACATCGGAAAAGACCCGCGCCTGCTGGGGTTTGGCCTTCTTCAGCTTAAAATCCACAAACTGAATTAGACATTGCAAGACAGGGCACAGAATTAAAAACTGCGTTTTCAGTAGGTCCGGCGCAGCACATAGATAGGCCGCTGCTTCGTCTCCATATAGATCCGACCGATATATTCGCCCAGCATGCCAATACTGATGATCTGCACACTGCTAAAGAAAATAATTGCCACGAACAGTGAAGCATAACCCGGCACGGGGTTACCCCAGATAATGGTCCGGAACACGATAAACAGGGCATAAAGGATGGCGACTAAAGCACCTAACGTGCCCAGATACGTCCATAGCCGGATGGGAACAGAGGAGAAGCTGGTAAAACCCTCCAGCGCGAAATTCCATAAGGAATAGCCGGAAAACTTTGTCATTCCCGCCGCTCTCGGCGCCCGGACATAATCAATGGTAACAGTCCGGAACCCGACCCAGGCGAACAGGCCTTTCATGAACCTCTGACGCTCCGGCAGTCTCCTGAGAGCGTCCACTACACAGCGGTCCATGAGCCGGAAATCTCCTACATTTTCCGGAATCTGGATATGGGCAAGCCGGTTATGCAGCGAATAAAACCAAGACGCTGTCTTGCGCTTGAGGACACTATCAGTGGACCGGTCAATCCGTTTCCCCAGCACGACTTCTGCCCCGTCGCGCCAGAACTGAAGCATCTGCGGTATAATTTCAGGCGGGTCCTGCAGATCGGCATCAATGATGATGACAGCATCTCCAGTTGCCGCATCAATGCCTGCCGTCAGAGCTGCTTCCTTGCCGAAATTGCGTGACAGTTCGAGGACACGAAAACGTCTGTCATTTTCCGAAAGCGCGATCAGTTCGTGCAGGGTACCGTCACTGCTGCCATCATCTACACAGATGATTTCCCAGTCCGTCTCGGGAATATCTTCAAGAACCGGCAGAATACCCTGCACGAAATAGCTGATGGCGGCTTCTTCGTTATAGAAGGGGACGATCAGAGACAGCTGTCTGGCCATACAGTTTTTCGGATTCCAAATCGTGATGCGGAGAGCATATCAGAAACAGACGGGCAGAAACCCCAGATAATTATGGATCAGTCGCTCGAACGTTCATAAGCATTGATCTTTTGCCCCCAGCCGATAAGGTGCCGGTTCAGGAAGACCTGAAAGTCTCCATCGTAACCCGCCCGCAACCGTCAGCCAGTTGTTTTCAAGTGTCACGTCCCGCCAGCCTTTCCGCTCTTTTTCAGCATCAGGAAATGTCAGGATCGGAAATGCAGAGTTCATGACAGACAGGACCGAGACGGGATCACCACCAGCCACACAGTCAGGGAACGACCGGACGCCCCAATGGCATCTGCAGGGTGAACAGAATGCGCCCGTCATGGTTCTGAGCGGAACATGGCAGGCCCGGACCGGCAATATTCCGGTCTTTCCAAAAGACGGGCTGAAAAAGGCCTCGGGCGCCCATCTCTCGTTCCAGACATCCGACGTTCAGGGCTGGGATACCGGGCTGATCGCTTTTTTGTGGGATCTCAAACGCGTCGCCCATGACGCCGGCATCAGTCTGGACATGCAGACGCTTCCGGGACCGATGCGACAGCTTCTGGAACTCCTGCCCGAGGCACCTGACGAACCTGTCCATCACAAGAAAGTCCGTCAGCCGTTTCTGGAGACCATCGGGACTCATACCATCGCGGCCGTGACCGAAGTCGGCGTGGTGTCCGAACTCGGTGCCCTGACGGTAAAAGGCGCGGTCCAGACTGTTCTTGGTCGCAGCCGGATGCGCCTGATTGACCTTCTGACCAATACCGCCGATGCGGGCCCTTATGCCCTGCTCATCGTAGGGGTCGTCAATTTTCTGATCGGTGCCATCCTGGCATTTGTTGGCGCCGTCGAACTCCAGAAGTTTGCGGCTGGCATCTACGTCGCAAGCCTTGTGGGGATTGCGATGGTGCGCGAAATGGCCGCTGTCATGACCGCCATCATCATGGCCGGACGAACGGGTGGCGCCTATGCCGCGCGGATTTCCACCATGCAAGGCAATGAGGAAATCGATGCCCTGAACGTTTTCGGCATCCCGACCTCGACGTACCTGATCCTGCCTACGGTCCTCTCGCTCATCATTACGATGCCCTTCCTGTACCTCTACGGATGTCTCATCGGCATGCTGGGCGGGTTCGTCGTGGCCATTTCCATGCTCGACATCACGCCGGCAGGGTATTTCCATCAGACCGTGACCGCGTTCGGCATCGGCCAGTTCATTTTCGGATTTACCAAAAGTCTCGTTTTCGGCGCCTTTATCGGGCTGACAAGCTGTCGGATCGGCCTCAAGGCCGGACGCTCGGCCGCAGATGTCGGCATCGCCGCGACACGTGCTGTTGTCGTCGGCATCGTGGGTGTCATTGCAATTGATGCCATCTTCGCCGTCATTGCCGATGTGCTGGGGATCTGATCGATATGCCTGACCAGACCGTCCTTTCCCTTCGCGACATCACGCTCTCCTTTGGCCCGAAGGTCATCCAGAAGAACATCTCGCTCGACGTCCACAAGGGCAGCATCTTCGCTGTCATGGGCGGATCGGGCTGTGGCAAGAGCACGCTCCTCAAGAGCATGATCGGCCTGCTGCGTCCCTCGGCGGGCGAATATCATGTCGGTGACGAGAACTACTGGGCCGGAAACGAAGCGCATCGCACGGATCTGAACCACCGCTTCGGCGTCCTGTTCCAGAGTGGCGCGCTGTGGAGTTCCATGACGATCGGCGAGAACATCGCCCTGCCCCTGCAGATGTTCACGGATCTCAAACCCGATGTCATCCGCAGGCTCGTGGAGCTGAAACTGGGTTTCGTCGGCATGTTGCAGGCGATTGATCTCTATCCGTCGGAAATCAGCGGCGGGATGCGCAAACGTGCCGGTCTCGCTCGTGCCCTGGCACTCGATCCGGACATCCTGTTTTTCGACGAGCCCTCCGCCGGCCTCGATCCGATCACCTCCGCCCGGCTTGATGACCTGATCCTGAACCTGCGGGACGGGCTTGGCGCGACGATCATCATCGTAAGTCATGAGTTGTCGAGCCTGTTTCATATCGCGGATGACGGCATCTTTTTGGACGCCAAGACGAAAACCCCGATCGCCCGCGGCTCACCCCGTGATCTGCGCGATCACTGTACCGATCCACAGGTGCATGCCTTCATGCACCGTGAACGCGACGAAGAAGGAAACACGTGATGAACAGGCAGGCTCTTGTCGGCGCTTTCGTCCTCGGAGGGACTGGCCTGATTGTCGCGGCATTCGTCCTGTTCGGCAATTTCCACCCCTTTTCCCGGACGGAAAAGGCCGTTCTGGTATTCCATGGCGCCTCGTCCGGGCTGGCCGTGGGATCTCCGGTCACATTCCGGGGCGTTCAGGTGGGTGCTGTGGACCGCGTTGTCATCGAGTACAATCCGACGACGAAAGACGCCTATATTCCGGTTTTCGTCACGATGCGTCCGGATAATATCGTTCTGACGAACAGCAACATTCATCATCGTCCGAGCATGGAAGATCTTGTCCAGCAGGGTCTGCGCGGTGAAATGAACCTCAAGAGCTTCGTCACCGGCACATCCGAAATCGATCTGGATTTTGCCCCCAACACGCCCGCGGTTCTCCATCCTGAAATTGCCCACATCACGGAAATCCCGACCAAGCAGTCCACGATTGAAGCCATGACCAAGAGCCTTCAGGACCTGCCCCTCAAGCAGATTGGGGAAAACGCAGATGCCACCCTGGCCTCTGTGCGCCGGCTGTCGGACCAGCTCGATCGGGATCTGCCGGCACTGGTCCAGAGCATCCATGAAACCTCGGATCATAGCCGCGATATGGTCGATGCCGCCCGCAAGATGGTGACGGATCTGGAGCCTACGCTGACCCACACGCTCGTCAGTGTGGACCGGCTGGCCAGCACCGGGACGAACCAGCTTGATGCGCGCGGCCGCGAGCTGCACGCGGTCCTGCTGAACAGCAACGCCGCCGTTCAGCAGGCCACAAAAAGCCTCGCCAATCTTGAGAGCATGACCTCTCCGCGCTCCACCGATCGTGCCAATCTTGAAGCGAGCCTGCGGGACATTGCCGCGGCCGCCTCTGCCCTGCGCGGATTTGCAACGGATGTCGAACGCAATCCGCAGCTTCTGCTGACGGGACGGCGCCCATGAACCGACAGTTCCGCCTCCCCCAGGTTTTTCCGGAGATCCGACCCGTGACACGGTTCATGACACGATCCGCAGCGCCCTTCGCTCTGCTGGCCCTGGCCGCCCTGTCAGGCTGCGCTGCACCGCCCATGCAATTCTATACGCTCGGGGCACCGGCCATTGCGCAGGTGAATGCTACGCTCCCGGCCACGGCTCCGGTCCTGGACGTGTCGCATGTGACACTACCGGATTATCTGGACAATCAGGACATTCTGACCCGCCACGGCGATCAGCTTGACCGCAGTCCCAATGGGCGCTGGGGAAGCAGACTGTCACAGGGTGTGACGGATCTTCTGGCAGCCCATCTGGGTCGGGACTGGTCCAGCTATATTGTGACCACACAGCCGCTTGCCGAGACGCCAGCCCTGCGCCTTGCAGTCAATATCAGCCGGCTGGACCTCGACAGCAACGGTCAGGGCTCGCTGGAAGCTGACTGGGCGATAATCCCTTCGGATGAACATCAGCCTGTCCTGCGCAGCCGGGGCTCTTTCACGGCACAGGGCAGCATCGCGACGGATGCCAGCAAAGTGGTTCTGACGCGCGCGCTTGTCGAGCAGCTCGCGGCACGAATTGCCAGCACGCCTCCCCATTCCTGAAAGACAGACCCTTCCACCGAGGCAATAATCGCCCTATTTTCCGTGATCCTGCGCCCTGAGGCTGCATGTTCGCGGAGCGCCTGATGAAAACCCTGCCTATCTTCATGGCCGTTCTCACAGCTGGCTGTTCGGCATTGCTCTGCCCGGCTTCTGCCCGGGCCGAAGGCGCTCGCGATACGCTGTCGATCGGTCTGGCGATCGAACCGCCCGGGCTGGATCCAACGCGCGGCTCCAGTGAAGCCATAGGCATGGTAACGTATGGCAATATTTATGAAGGCCTGATGCGGCTGAATGAGCATGGTGCGCTCAGGCCGCTTCTGGCGCAGAACTGGAGCGTGTCTTCAGATGGCCTGATCAATGATTTTACGCTGCATAACGGCGTCCATTTCCATGACGGGACAGAACTGACCTGCGAGAGCGTAAAGTTTTCGCTGCTTCGTGCAGGTGCAATGGGCAGCACCAATCCGAACAGGGCCGTTTTCAGCCGGATTGCCGATATATCCTGCCCGGACAGCCTGCACGTCCGGATCAGGCTCCACCATCCCTATGGCAGTTTTCTCTATCAGCTGGCCGGGAACGACGCGGCCATTCTCTCACCGGCATCCGTGGATCAGAACATCAGTCACCCAGTCGGGACCGGGCCATTCGTCTTTGATGAATGGCGCCGGGGAGATCACCTGACCCTGCGTCGCAATCCGGATTACTGGGGCAGCAAACCGGCGCTGAATTCCGTCACGTTTCGCTTCATGCCCGACCCGCTTTCGGCCAGCAACGCGCTTCTGGCCGGAGAACTCGACGCCTACCCGTCCTTCCCCTCCCGTGAAATCCTGAGCCGCTTTTCCGGGAACAGGCGGCTTGAAGTCGTCAGGGGCAGCTTTCCCTTCAAGGCGATTCTGGCCCTCAATAATGCCCGCCGCCCATTCAATGATCCGCGTGTCCGGCAGGCCATTGCACAGGCCGTCGACCGCAAGGCCCTGATCCAGGCCGTGGCAGAGAGCGACGCAACCGTTCTCCAATCGCACATGGCCCCGGACGATCCGGATTACGTCTCCCTGCCCGACCGTTATCCGTATGATCCGGAACATGCCCGCGCGCTCCTGAAAGAGGCGGGTGTCAGTCCTGGCACACATCTGACCCTGACCTTCCCGCCAATCGGCTATGCCCGTGACAGCAGCGAACTCATTGCTGCCTATCTGGAACAGGTCGGGCTGACCGTAACGCTCCAGCCTGTAGAATGGCCGGCCTGGCTGGGCCGGGTTTACGGACAGGGCCAGTTCGACATGACCGTCATCGCCCATACCGAACCGCATGACATCAACATCTATGACCGCACGCCTGTTTATTTCCATTATCACAGCCCGGTTTTTCACGATCTGCTGGAGCAGTATGAAGCCACCGCAGACACGGCCCGCCGTCATGAGCTCTCCGTACAGATGCAGGAACAGCTCGCCACAGATGAGCCAAATGTCTACCTTTTCTCGATCCCTCGCCAGACCGTGATGGACAGACGCATCAGGGGAATATGGGCCAACCAGCCCATCGCCGGCTTCCCGGTTGCCGACGTATTCTGGGCACCATGATCGGTGTCACAATCCTGCGCATGGTCTCCGGGCGCGTGATGCTGCTGTTTGTCGCAAGCCTGATCATCTTCGCCGCCATGAACCTGCTGCCCGGCGATCCGGCGACTGTCATGCTCGGACTGGATGCGAGCCCGGAGAGTCTTCTGGCACTCCATCATCAACTGGGGCTGGATACACCCCTGCCCGCACGATATGCGCACTGGATCAGCGGATTTCTGCATGGAGATCTGGGCCGGAGCTATATCTATGATGTTCCGGTTAGCAGCCTGATCGTCGAGCGTTTGCAGAGCAGTCTGCCTTTGATCTTCCTTGCCATGCTGCTCTCCCTTGGAGCGGGTATCCCCATCGGCGTCATCGCAGCTGCAAACCGGGGAAAAGCGCTTGATCTTGGCCTAATGGGAGTGCTTCAGCTTTTCAAGTCCATTCCGGATTTCTGGCTGGCGATGATGATGACGTTCCTGTTCTCCCTGATCCTGCACTGGCTGCCCGCAAGTGGTTTTCCGGGGTGGGAGAACGGATTTTTTCCGGCCATCAGGGCGCTCATTCTTCCCGCTATCGCCCTGGCCATCCCGCAGGCGGCCATCACTGCCCGCTTTATGCGCTCATCCCTGATCGAAACGCTGTCGCAGGATTTCATCCGCACGGCCCGCGCCCAGGGCTATAGCAGGCGGGGTACCCTCTGGCGCATCGCCCTGCCCAACGCACTGATCCCGGTCCTGACGCTGGCTGGCATCCAGCTGCCAGTCCTCGTGACAGGCAGCATCATCGTCGAGAGTGTCTTCAGCCTTCCCGGCTGCGGAAAACTGCTGCTGGAAGCCGTCAACCAGCGTGACATTCCCATCGTACAGAATCTTGTCATGATGATCGTGACCGGCGTGATGGTTCTAAACTTACTCATGGCAGCCCTTGTGCGCTGGCTGGATCCGCGTCTTGGGGAAGAATGCTCATGACGGCACGGTGGAATCATACCCTCTGGGCGGGTGGCATTCTGCTTGCGGCCGTCCTGCTTCCCGCTGCCGTTATTGCAGTGTTCAATGGCGATCATGCTCCCGGCATCGATGTCATGCACCGCTATGCAACACCGTCTCTGTCGCATCTGCTGGGAACAGATCCTTTCGGCCGTGATCTCATGGTCTATGTGCTTCTGGGCGCGTTCAACAGCATGATGATCGCTGCGATGGCCGTTGCCCTTGCGATGGTTGCCGGAACAGTGCTGGGGCTGATTGCCGCCGGGAGTCCTGAACCATCTCCGTCCGGATCGACCCGCATCATCATGGGGATCGCCGATCTGGGGCTGGCGTTTCCACCCGTCCTGATCGCCGCTTTACTCGTCACAGCCCTCGGAGCCTCCGCATCCGGCGAAATCCTCGCCATCGCCCTGTTTGGCCTTCCCGCCCAGATCCGGATCACCCGACAGGCCGCGCGCTCCATCCTGATCCAGGACTATATCGCCGCCTCCCGACTGGCCGGTCGCGGCACGCTCACCATCCTACGCACGCACGTCCTGCCCAATATCCTGCCTTTGCTTACGGTACAGGCCACGTCCTCGCTGGCGCTGGCCCTCCTTTCCGATGCCGGACTGTCCTATCTCGGTCTCGGAGCTCCCCCACCACTCCCTGATCTGGGACGGGCACTGGCGTCCTACCAGATCCACGTTTTCGATCATCCGATGCTGGTCGCCGTACCGGGACTGACGATCATGCTGCTCGTGCTGGGTTTCAATATTTTCGGTGACGGATTGCGGGATAGTCTGGACGCTGCGCATCAGGAGCCTGCTCCATGACCGCCGTACTCCACGTCAGGGCGCTGGATGTTCAGGGCCCCGCGCGTCCGATCCTCCACCCGCTCTCTTTCATCCTTGAGCCGGGGAAAATTCTTGCCGTCACGGGAGAGTCCGGTTCGGGAAAATCAACGCTTGCCCTCGCCCTGATGGGATTGCTGCCACCCGGTTTTCAGGCGCGTGGGCAGATTGATTTTGAAGGAACAGATCTTCTGGCGCTGTCCGAACCGGAATGGTGCCGGATCCGGGGCAGAAAACTGGGCATGGTGTTTCAGGAACCCATGACGGCGCTCAACCCGACCCGACGCATCGGGGCGCAGATCGCCGATCCGTTCCGCCTTCATACACCGCTGACCAGACCCCGGATCCATGCCGAAACACGTGTCCTGATGGAGCAGACCGGCCTGCTGGACGCGGGCGTCAGCGAGCGGGCCTATCCGCATCAGCTTTCCGGCGGCCAAAGACAGCGCGTGCTGCTAGCCATGGCGCTAGCCTGTCAGCCCAGTATTCTGATCGCAGACGAGTTCACCACAGCTCTTGATGCCCGCACCCAGTCCGCCATGATGGCGCTCGTTACCCGTTACTGCGAGACGCATGGCATGGCGGTCCTGATGATTTCCCATGATCTCGGGCTGGTCCGCCGTCATGCCGATCAGGTTCTGGTCCTCAAAGACGGAGCCTGCGTCGAGCAGGGCCCGACCGCATCTGTATTCGACGCGCCTGCCCATCCCTACATACAGGCTTTACTTGCAATGTCCCTTCACGGCGCGGCGCGCACACCGCTGACGCCCCTTCCCGTCTTCAGGGCCCCGGCATGAGCCCGATCCTTCAGGCGCGCGCTGTGACATACGGGAAAATGGACCGCCACATCTTTCCGTTCCTGCGCCGCGAGAGCAGTCCGATCCTGAAAGAGATCAGTCTCGATCTGCAAGAAGGCCAGACACTCGGCATTATCGGCGCATCCGGAAGCGGAAAGTCCACCCTGTGCCGCATTCTCAGCGGCCTTGTTGCACCCGATGAAGGCCAGGTCCTGTATCAGGGGCAGGATCTCGCAACAGCCCCGGTGCAGGTCCGGAAAGAAATCCGCCCTGCGATCCAGATGATCTTTCAGGACCCATACGGCGCCCTCGATCCGCGCCAGACTGTCCGTGACATCGTGGGCGAACCGCTCGATCCCGCGCCTGATCGGGACGCCCGTATTCTGACGGCGCTCAAAGAAGTTGGTCTGTCTGCCGATATGGCCGATCGCTATCCCAGAGCCTTTTCCGGCGGCCAGCGACAGCGGATTGCCATCGCCCGCGCCCTGATCACCCGTCCATCCGTCATCATCGCCGATGAAGCCGTCTCGGCGCTGGACGTGTCAACGCAGGCTATCGTCCTGAATCTGCTGCTGGACCTACGGCAGCGCCATGGGCTGGCATATGTTTTCGTCAGTCACGATCTGGCCGTCATCCGCCATCTGTCGCACCATATCGCCGTTCTGGATCAGGGCCGGATCGTGGAATCCGGCCCGGCGTCCGATATTCTGGATACGCCCACCCAGCCCGCCACAAAGGCGCTTCTTGAAAACACCTACTGACCCGCGAGGCGTCATGACCAGCCTGAACCTTCTCACCGACATTCCCGGCATCCGCGTCGGTCATAGTCAGAACCTGACCCTTCGCACGGGGGTAACGGCGATCCTGTTCGATCGCCCCGTCATCGCCTCCGGCAGTTTCCCGGGCGGCGCCCCGGCCCTGCGGGAAACCGCTCTGCTGGAACCGGAAAATATGGTCAATCATATCCACGCGCTCGTCCTGTCAGGCGGCTCGACCTATGGGCTGGACGCAACAACGGGAGTTCAGGCCTGGCTGCGCGAGCAGTTCGACAACGCGCCTCTGCCGCCGGGCACCATCCGCGTCCCCATCGTGGTGCAGGCCAGTCTTTACGACCTTCCTGCGGGCGGACAGACGACATGGGGCCGCTATTCGCCCTACGCCGAAATGGGCCATCAGGCCGCGACCAGCGCCCGAAGCGGAGCTTTCACACTGGGCACGGCTGGCGCAGGAACAGGCGCGACAACCGCCACACTGCGCGGGGGGCTGGGCTCGGCGAGCACGATCACACCCGCCGGGCACCGCGTGGCCGCGCTGGTCGCCGTCAATGCCGTCGGAACAGCCACAATCGGCGACGGGCTGCATTTCTGGAGCGCGCCTTTCGAGCAGGGTAACGAATTCGGCGGTCTGGGCATGCCGGCGCATCTGAGCGCAGAAGATTTGCGCCTGCGTTCCAAATGGGCCTCCGTCACTGGCACCACGATCGGCCTCATCGCCACGGACGCCACCCTCACCAAAACACAGGCGAAACGCCTCGCTATTCTGGCGCAGGACGGCGTGGCACGCGGCGTGTTTCCTGCCCATCTGCCTCTGGACGGGGATGCCATGATCGGGGTCTCGACCTGCAAAAAGCCAGCTCCGATGGGTCAGGAATGGACCGAAATCCTCCATGCCGCCACGCAGGTCACGGCCCGCGCCATCGCCCGGGGCGTGTACGAGGCGTCCCCTCTTCCCGGCGGCGCCGCGCTCCCGACATGGCACGAACGTTTCGGATCCAAAGATACGCCATAAAAATGATCTGACCCTCATTTCATATATTTTATTCAGGATCGTATATGATTATAGAACTCAGACCGAGTGTCGTGTCCGAGGCTGAGTCCATGTCAACTTTTGTGCCGTCCTATCCTGTCCGCTCCTCCCTTCGTCAGGCCATCGCCGCAGACATGCGCAGGCCCGAAGCAGAGTGCATCCTTCCCCTGATCGAACAGGCCACACTGACCGAAACGGAACAGCAGAACACGTTTGACGTCGCCCGCCATCTGACCCGTACGCTGCGGACGCAGCGTCGCCCGGGCGGCGTCGAGGCGTTAGTGCAGGAATTCTCGCTCTCCTCCGCCGAGGGCGTCTCCCTGATGTGTCTGGCCGAGGCACTCCTGCGCATTCCGGATGCCGCCACACGCGACGCCCTGATCCGCGACCGGATCGGCCCCGGAGACTGGCTTTCCCATGTCGGCGGCAAAAAATCCGTTTTCGTGAATGCGGCCTCGTGGGGGCTGATGCTGACGGGCAAGCTGACCAACGACACGGATGAAGGTCTCGCCGCCGCGCTGTTCCGCCTCGTCGGACGTGGTGGGCAGCCACTGGTCCGCCGTGCGCTCGACATCGCCATGCGCATGATGGGCGAGCAGTTCGTCATCGGCGAGACCATCGAAGAAGCCCGCAAGGTCAGTACCGAACCTGAAGAGCGCGACTTCAAATATTCCTACGACATGCTCGGCGAAGCGGCGATGACGGAAGCCGACGCCCTGCGCTACCGCCGTGACTATGAGCGCGCGATTGACGTGATTGGCCAGACCGCACGCGGTGCGAATGTCTATGAGAAGGCCGGAATTTCCATCAAGCTCTCGGCCCTGCACCCACGCTATGCCTTCGCCCAGCGCGAGCGCGTCCTGAAAGAACTCGGCCAGACGCTGAAAGACCTCGTCATTCAGGCCCGCCGCTATGACATCGGCATCAATATCGACGCCGAAGAAAGCGAACGTCTGGACCTCTCGCTCGATCTGATCGAAGATTTGTGCCACTGCCCGGAACTGGACGGCTGGAACGGCATCGGCATCGTCGTGCAGGCCTATGGACGCCGCGCCCCGAAGGTTCTGGACTATCTGATCGATCTCGGCCGCCGCAGCGGACATCGCCTTATGATCCGTCTGGTGAAGGGCGCGTACTGGGACAGCGAAATCAAGAAGGCGCAGGTCGAAGGCCAGACGGATTTCCCGGTCTATACGCGTAAATGCTACACGGATGTCAGCTATATCGCCTGCGCAAAAAAGCTTCTGGCGGCGCGTGATGTCGTCTTCCCGCAGTTCGCAACCCATAATGCCCGCACGCTGGCCACGATCTACACATTGGCCGGCCTGAACTTCCAGATTGGCGACTACGAATTCCAGTGCCTGCACGGCATGGGCGAGACGCTTTATAACGAAGTCGTCGGCCCGCAGAAGCTCAACCGCCCGTGCCGTGTGTATGCCCCGGTCGGCTCGCATGAGACGCTGCTGGCCTATCTGGTGCGCCGCCTGCTGGAAAACGGCGCCAACTCGTCCTTCGTCAACCAGATCGGCGATGAGAGCCTGCCCATCGAGACCCTGATCGCCGATCCGGTCGCGCTCGCAAAAGCCGTCCAGCCACCGGGCGCCTCACACCCGTCCATCGCCCTGCCGAAGGACCTGTTCGCGCCCGAACGCACCAATTCCCGCGGACTGGACCTGACCGACGAACACACCGTCACGGCCCTGGCCGAAGCCGTCTGTGCCTCCGAAAAACAGACGCTAGAAAACCTGTCCTGCTCGGGTGCGACGCAGGAGATCCGCAATCCGTCCAACCATTCGGACAGGATCGGCAGTGTCCGTTTCGGAACCGAAGAGGATGTCCGCAAGGCCATTGATGCCGTCGAAAGCGAAGGCGCAGCATGGGCAGCTCTATCCGCCGACGCACGAAGCACCAGGCTCGATCGCGCGGCCGACCTGCTGGAAGAGCATCAGAGCGAACTAATGGCCCTCTTGGTCCGCGAAGCAGGCAAGTCCTATGCCAATGCGCTCTCCGAAGTCCGCGAGGCCGTTGATTTCCTGCGATATTACGCAGTTCAGGCCCGCGAAACGGCCCAGGCCGGTAGCAGTGCACCGCTCGGCGTCGTCGCCTGTATCAGCCCATGGAACTTCCCTCTCGCCATTTTCCTGGGACAGATTTCGGTTGCACTGGCGGCTGGCAACACGGTCGTCGCAAAACCGGCAGAGGAAACACCCTTCATTGCCCTGCGCGCCGTTGCCCTTCTGCGCGAAGCCGGCATTCCGGAAAGCGCTCTCCGACTGGTGCCGGGTGCTGGCGAGACTGGCGCGGCCCTTGTGGCCGATCCGCGGATTGCCGGCGTGATGTTCACCGGCTCCACCGCCGTGGCGGGCCTGATCGCCAGCACTCTGGCCGGACGCACCGGCGCGGACGGGCAGCCCATTCCGTTCGTGGCCGAGACCGGCGGCCAGAACGCCATGATCGTGGACAGCTCCGCCCTGACCGAACAGGTGGTCGCAGACGTTCTGGTCTCGGCCTTCGACAGCGCAGGTCAGCGCTGTTCCGCCCTGCGCGTCCTGTGCGTACAGGAAGACTGCGCCGATCGCGTCCTGACCATGCTCCGTGGCGCCTTGGAAGAACTGCGCGTAGGCAATCCGGCGGAACTGCATACGGATGTCGGCCCGGTCATTTCGGCTGAAGCCCAATCCGGGATCCAGACCTATATCGACGCATCCCGCGCGCAGAACCGCGCCGTCTGGTCCCTTCCCCTTCCGAACGCGGCATCGAACGGCACATTCATCGCCCCGACCATCATCGAGATCGACAGTCTGGCGGATCTCAAAGGCGAAGTCTTCGGACCGGTCCTGCATGTCCTGCGCTTTGAAGCCAGCGGCTTCGAGGCCCTGATCAATGCAATCAACCAGTCCGGCTACGGCCTGACTTTCGGTCTGCACACAAGGATCGAAAGCCGCATGGCGCATGTCACATCACGCATCGAGGCCGGGAACCTCTACGTCAACCGCAACATGGTCGGCGCCGTTGTGGGCAGCCAGCCATTTGGCGGCGAAAAGCTGTCCGGTACCGGTCCGAAAGCCGGTGGTCCGCTGATCCTGCGTCGCCTGATGAGCATCGCCCCGGCCCATACGGACTGGGAAAACCAGGAACTGCCAGAGCCCGCACGACTGTTCCTGTCCTGGCTGATGCGAACAAGCTTCCCGCTCTATCAGACAATCGTGGACGCCATGCAGCACGGCATGTGCGGCGCCACGCGTGAACTGCCCGGCCCGGTCGGCGAAACTAACCTGTACCAGCTTCTGCCGCGTGGCGCCGTCCTGTGCATCGCCAGCAACCGCGAGACCATGCTCCGCGCCGTGGGCCTCGCCCTGAGCGGTGGAAACACGGCCTTCGTTCAGGGGCCGAATGTGGCTTCGGACTGGGTTTCCGACCTTCCCGATGCGCTTGCACTGCATATCCGCCGCACGCAGGGCGGGCGTGTTGCAGGATGTCGGACGATCCTTGCGTCGCCGGAAGAAAAGCAGATGGCGGAACAGGCCCGTGCGGCCCTGTCGCGTTCGGGCATGATCGTGCAGCTCTACATGCTTGACGCGAAAAGCCCGATCCGGCCTGAATGGGTGCTTCAGGAAAAGGTCGTCAGCACGAATACGACGGCCGCGGGCGGCAATGCCAGCCTGATGACCATCGGATAACGGTCCTGTCCGGCATGGCCGTTCGCGCCGGCCATGCTAAGAGGACTGCCTCTCAACTGACGGACGACCCCATGCGCGCTGCCGAGCCGAAGTTTACACCTGTTGATACGAAAAGCGGCTCGGCCTCGCTCGAAATCGCGGACGCCCTGCGCCGTGCCATCACGGACGGCATCCTGACCGATGGCCAGCCGATGCGACAGTCGGAGCTTGCCCGCAATTTCGGCGTCTCCACCATCCCGGTCCGCGAAGCGCTCAAACAGCTTGAGGCGGAAGGCCTGATCGCCTTCCTGCCCCATCGCGGCGCCGTGGTCACCGGACTGAGCGAGGCGGATATCCTGGAATATTCGGACATCCGCGCCTCGCTGGAAAGCATGGCGGCCGGACTGGCCATGACGTCCCTTACCCGTGTCGATCTGGCGCGGATCGAGGACGCCTATGAGGCCTTTGTCAGCGGAACAGGCGGCACCCAGGGGATGGAGCAGTCCGGACGTCTGAACTGGGAATTTCACGGTGCCATCTATGCCGCAGCGCAGCGTCCGCGACTGTACAGCATGATCCACGACCTGCATTCCCGGCTCGACCGCTATATCCGCGCCCATCTGGAACTGCCGGGGCGGAAAGCCGCGACCGACGCCGAGCATTTCCAGATCCTTCAGGCCTGCCGCGCCCGCGACGGCGAGGAGCTCGGCCGCCTGACGAAGCAGCATATTCTCGAAGCCGCCTCCCTGTCGCTGGACGTCATCCGCGAGCGGACAACGCCCTGATCCTCACCGCGCCGGATTGACCGCAACCAGCGTCGCAGGTTCCCGCTCGTCATACCAGAGATGCAACGGGCCATCCGCATGGAAAAAGCCCGGAATGCTGTTGATGATATGGGCGATCTGCTCCAGACACGACACCAGACGGACACGGTACAGACCTTCCATTCCGGAAGCCTCGCCCGCCCCGATTAACCCCGCAGCGGCCATGAGAGATGCAGCCGTCCCGACAGGATCCCGCCGCAGGGTCCTGAAGGACGCCAGCGCCACATCCAGAGCCTCCCTTTCGTGAGCACTCAATCCCGCCGGTTCCACGGCCTGCCGCAGGCGGATCAGCAGACGTCCTAGGGACAGAGCAGCAAACGCGCCATCGACATAGCCCTGACGGTCGATGGGAGACGCCACCAGAGACAGCCGCATCAGCAGGATGGAGACCTTCTGGATCTGCGTCCCCTCCCACACCATCCAGGATGGCACCTTCGCGGCAGGCCGGGCCGAAAGGTTCTGGAGGCTGCGGCCAAGGGAAATGACGAGCCGCGAGGCATAAAGCCGCTGATCGGCCGGCATGATTACGCGGAACACCAGAACCAACAGCGCGCAGCCCATCAGGATGGCGAGCCAGGTGTTGATGAGCGTGATATCGTCGGGAACCATGCTGTTCGTTATCATCAGTTGCATGGCCAGAAAGACCGTATAGCCGAACGCCCCCACCCCGTAACGCGGATGGAACTGGAGCCACACGCCCGGCAGCATGCAGGCACAGACCGAGAGCCAGAGCATAGGATAACCGTCCACGCGCGGAAGTGCTGCGATATGGCACAGCCAGCAGGCCGGAACCGACAGCGCCGTCCCGATCGCCATCGGCAGACTGGCCCGTGCCGCCGAAGGGGCAGTAGACAGCAGGCTCGACGCCGCCACGACATACATGATCATCATCGGCCCGGTCGGGAAATAGGTGATGTACCAGATCATGCAGGCCAGAAAGGCGATCAGCATCCCACGCAACCCGTTATAGATCGCCGACATCCATTCCAGATAAGGCAGCACCCGGACGCGGACATGCGGGCCACGCGGGCTGGACAGGTCCAGGACCGTCTCGCGAAGCTGGAGGAGAATGTCGCGGACATTATCGACAGATGCCTGAACCGCAGGCGATGTCGCCGCCCCCTCCAGAACCTCAAGCCGCCCGAGCGACTCTTCCAGACAGGCCAGAACGCCCTGCGGCCACTCGATCCATCCGGCGGTTTCCGTCAGGGCGAGAAGCTCGGTCAGCGTATCGCGGATTTCACGATGAACAGGTGCCGAAAGCGGATTCGCTACCCCCAGGTTGCGCCAGTACGGGTGATAGGACGCGACAAGCCCTGTCATGCGACTGACGGCGAGCCGATATCCCCGCACCCCGGCATGAATATCGGGATTGTCCGTCGCGGCGTATTCTATGGCAGGTCCAAGCCGTGCCAGCTGCCCCAGAAGACGCTGCCGCCCGTCATAGATTGTCTGCGGAAGGCTCCTGAAAGCCCCTTCAGTCCCAACAGGTTCCGAGCTCGGAGCATCCTGCGCATCGGAGCGGTCCATCAGTCCTTCATGAAACACCAGGGCATGGCGGATCGTTTCGCGAAACGCCCCCGAAAGCGCATCCATCGTGCCCTGACGCCGACGCGGCGACGTCACCATGAACACCGCCGCCGTCACAACGATTCCAAGTGCCACGTCCGACACGCGCATCATGGCGGACATGAAAATATTCTCGGGATGCGCAAACGCAGGAACGGCTACGATGATGATCGTGTAACCCGCCAGAACGGCCGCATAAGCCCGGAAATAGCGCAGGCATGTCGCTGTCATGCAAGCCAGGCCCACAAAGGCCGACAGCACCATGAAATACAGGACGGCGGACTGCACGAACATCGCCATGACCGCCGTGCTCAGGGCCGCGCCGATCACCGTCCCGGTCATACGCCACACACTCTTGGAGACCAGTGCGCCCACAGTCGGGTTCGCGACGATCAGGACGGTCGTGACCGTACTCATCGGCGATTCCAGCTGGATCATGAACGCGAGAAAGAGCGCAATGCCGATGGACAGGAACACCCTGGCTGTAAAAGCCGCCGTTGAGACGAAATTCTGCCACCGCAGGCTGTTGCGGTCGAAAGAAAGAAGCTGGCGAAAAGGATTGCGCATGGCGGATCCGGAAAATCAGGAGGAAGAAAAACCGGACAGGGAAACTCTTCCTTCCATCATGCCGAGCTGGCTGCGCAGCAGTTCGGCCGCATCGTCGGGAAGCCCTTCGGTCAGCCGGGCTTCCAGTTCCGCCGCGATCCGGTGAAACTGATTGCACCGCTCACGTCCGGCCGCTGTAAGGGTCAGAAGATTGGACCGCCTGTCCTGCGGATCGGGCTCCCGCGAGATCAGGTTCTCTGCGCCCAGATGGTCCAGCACCCGCACGAGCGCCGAGCTGTCTACGCCCATGACGGAGGCCAGATCGCTCTGCTTCATCCCGTTTCCCATCACCATCAGGTATGCCATGGGCCGCATGGTCGCGAGGGTCATGCCTTCAGGCCGCAGAAGACGATCCAGTTGCGCCCGCCACAGGCTCGACAGGCGCAGGACATGGAAGGTCAGTCCCATGTCATGAAAACTGCTGTCCCGAAGGATGGACGGATCATACTGGACAGCCATTTTCTGGTGACACCTCATCTGTTGACATATCAACTGATTACATGACACTATCAGAATTGAAAACAGATCAGGTTGACATTTCCGTCAGGAAGTTCAGTTTTTGATCGAAATCACCTGCCGACGCCCCCTGACCTGAAGGGG
>NZ_BJLY01000001.1 GCF_006538885.1 Gluconobacter roseus NBRC 3990 | reverse complement strand
AGCCTTTACACGGTAAGGCCGGACACAGCGTCCGCGTGAAAGCATTTGGCTTTTACTGCAAAACGGGACAAGGTTCTGGCAGGGTTACCTCGCCCTTGAGTTAGGATCAGTGATGGGCAGACTGTCTTTCGGGCGGAATATTTCTTCTGCCTTTTTCACTCTGCTTGCCTTCATCCCATCCGCTCAGGCCAGAACCATTCACGACTGTGTCGTGATGAGCGAAGTTTTGCCCTTCCTTAACCCGGCTGGCGCGCCTGTCATTCATGTTGGGATCAATGGGCATGATGTCGGCGCCTTCTTCTCGACTTTCACGTCACGGACAAGCGTCTTGAATGCGAAAGGATTTGACTTTTACAAGCGCGATCCCATCAGAACCATGTCCGTCACGGGAACGGGCGGAAACTATTTGACGTCTGTCGACAGCCTTCAAATCGGTCAATCCGTCCTCAAAGACCTGACTGCCATTCTGGTCGATGAGCGCCCTCCAAAAGCTCCTGAGGGCCTGCTGCTAATGGCCGATATCGGATGGGACATCCTCGGAAACTACCATCTCCTGATCGACCGATATTCGCAGGAAATGGCTATTTTCAGCTATGATACCGCGCAGGACTGTCCGGATATCGGCACACTTCTAAAAAACCCCGGACCATTCATTCCGCTCGTCTCCTTTGATGGGGAGTCTCCGCAGCTCAATCAGGCGACGGTCCTGCTTGATGGTCACAAGGTAGACATGCAGCTCAATACCAGCGCCAACCGCTCCATCATCCAGCAATGGGTGGCGCGCAAAATGGGTATTTCACGACGCATGCTCGCGCAGGATGATGAAATCCGTGTCGGCGCAGGAGAGGTCCTGCTTGGGCACAGACATCATTTCAACACGCTGCAACTTGGCTCGCACACGCTGCATGACATCACGCTGGATGTCGTCCCGGATGCGGAATTCAATATTCTTGGAATGGATGTACTCAAGCACTTCAACGTCCTGATCAATCCCATGAAGGGCAGGCTCTGGCTTGAGGACTTCAAGCCCCCGCCGGATTATGTCGAGGAGAAGGCCCTCCCCTGGTCACCGACCCATGACCGGCTCAGCATCACCCATGCCAGCGAGGAAAAGCAGGCGCCACCTACACAGGACCAAGGGACGAAGCCTGCGCCCCGCCCCTCTGGAAATCCATAATCAGGCGTCCGCCGAGCCGCCATCCACATCGAACTTCACACCCTGCGCAAGTGGCAGGGTTCGTCCATAATTGATGGCGTTGGTCTGTCGGCGCATATAGGCCTTCCACGCATCGGAACCGGACTCACGACCGCCACCGGTTTCCTTCTCGCCCCCAAAAGCCCCGCCGATTTCCGCGCCGGATGGCCCCATATTAACGTTAGCGATACCGCAGTCGGAACCCTGGGCCGACAGGAACTGCTCAACCTCGCGGATATCGGTCGCGAAGATCGAGGACGACAGCCCCTGCACCACATCGTTCTGAAGCGCGATGGCTTCATCGAGCGTGTCATATTTCATGACGTACAGGATCGGCGCGAAGGTTTCTTCCAGAACCGGCCCCGTCTGCGAAGGCATCTCGACCATTGCCGGACGGACGTAGAACGACGCCTCGCCGTTCACATCCACACGCGTTCCGCCGTGGACCGTACCGCCAGCATCAGCCGCAGCCTTCAGGCTGTCCTGCATCATCTTGAAGGAGGCCGCATCGATCAGCGGACCAACGAGCGCGTCCCCCTCGACCGGATTGCCTACCGAAATCGCCTTGTAAACATTCACCAGCTTCGGCACGAGCGTGTCATAGACGCTGAAATGGACGAGCAGACGACGCAGCGTCGTGCAGCGCTGACCGGCCGTTCCCATGGCACCGAAAGCAACAGCACGCAGTGTCAGGTCCAGATCGGCAGAGGGCGTGACGATGGACGCATTGTTGCCGCCAAGTTCCAGAATGGAGCGCCCGAAACGCCGCGCTACACGCTCACCGACATCGCGACCCATTCGGGTTGATCCGGTTGCAGAAATGACAGGGACGCGACGATCTTCCACCATCAGTTCGCCGATCCCGCGACCACCGACCAGAAGCATGCTGAGCGCGGCCGGTGCGTCACTGCCAAAACGGGCCGCGGCTTTCAGGAACAGGGCCTGAGTGGCCAGAGCCGTCAGCGGGGTCTTTTCCGAAGGTTTCCAAATCACGCTATCACCGCAGACCAGCGCCAGCGCGGCATTCCAGGACCAGACCGCAACCGGAAAATTGAACGCCGAAATGATGCCTACCGCCCCGGCAGGATGCCATTGTTCCGTCAGGCGATGATCCGGACGTTCAGACTGGATCGTCAGACCGTAAAGCTGGCGGGAAAGACCGACCGCGAAATCGCAGATGTCGATCATTTCCTGCACTTCGCCCAGACCTTCGGACGGCACCTTGCCCACTTCCAGCGTCACCAGACGTCCAAGCGCCTCCTTGTTCGTCCGGAGCTCTTCGCCCAGCAGACGCACGAGCTCACCACGACGTGGCGCTGGCACCTTGCGCCACGCCTTGAACGCGTCAACCGAACTGGCAATCGCGGCCTTCGCCTGTTCCGCACCGATTTCCGCAACCTCAGCAATCACCTCTCCCGTAAGGGGCGACTTCACCGTCAGACTGCCGCCCGTGTAGAGGTCAGCCGACACACCCAGGCTGTCGAGGAGCGTTTTCACTTCGGTACGGAGAGAGGCCGTCATTGTTCTTCCTGTCTTGGGTGTCGTGTCGGAGGCTTGACACGTCCGGGTTTGCAAAAACTGTTCAGCCTGTCCTGCAAGCGCTTCATAACAAGATGGGCGACAGAGACACCGACCTCGTACCAGGCTTCCTGAACATTCGGGCTTCGAACCCACATCAATGACATTCACAAACCGTTACGACTTATTCGTCAAGATAGCGGGAGCGCGAAAACATGATCATTGGTCATGCCGACGCTGTCCCACCAGCCGCGTTCAAACGCATCCCCAGATGCAGGGGAACAACCACCCATCATCCTTCGGAGATTAATTCCTGTGAATGGCTGCTTGCTTGGCACGATGTCCCATAGGACATCAGACGGCTTACAACCGTTTCCTAAATGGCTTGCTCGGGCGGCCACACAACGCGCCAGGCCCTCATTGCATCACAGTACACGAACCCTAGCATCTGTTCTCAAGGCGTGAAAAAGAACCTTAAGCCTCAATATCCTGAAGAACCTGAAAACCTTCAAAAACTGGCGGACCAAGCGTCAGAACCGGTCCCTGCCCTGCGCCCGCATGAGCAGCGCGGAACTCCTCCGACCGCGTCCAGCCAATAAAGGCATCATAGGATGCCCAGACGGTATGCGAGGCATAGAGGACGTAGTCTTCCATTGCCGGTCCACGCAGAAACTGGAAGCTGACAAAACCGGGGACAGTTCTGAGAAGGACGTCGCGATCCAGCCATTTTTTGCGAAAGGCCTCTTCGCTGTCCGGCCGGACCCTGAAGCGGTTCATGGCAATATACATTGGAATATCCTCGCTTTTCGCCTCACCGGCCCCGTGCCCGGCGGTCAATATAACGGTCGGGCCACAGCCGGGTTTTTCTTGCGCCCCTCTTCCAGACTGGGACAGGACCCTCAAACCGGTTAGGGTGATAGGAAAGCAGGGTCCTGCGGTGGCTTTTGCTGGACCGCATGTCCCACGTCGAATACGGCGCAGTCAGAACATTCATCTTGAAGTCAGGACCCATGCAGAATTTTGAATTTTACAATCCCACACGCATCATTTTCGGCGAGAACACGATCCCGAAACTGGCAGAGCAGATCCCGGCCGAAGCCCGCGTCCTGATCCTGTTTGGCGGATCGAGTGCAGAGCGCAACGGCACGCTCCCGGAAGTCCGCAAAGCACTGGAAGGCCGATACACGCGGGAATTCGGCGGGATTGAGGCCAATCCGACCTATGAAACCCTGATGAAGGCTGTGGACCTTATTCGGACAGACAAACTGGATTTTCTCTTAGCCGTTGGGGGAGGCTCCGTGATCGACGGCATCAAGTTTGTCGCGGCGGCCGTGGATTTCGAAGGCGATCCGTGGAGCATTCTCACGACGCATGGCGCGAACGTCAAAGCCGCAATGCCGCTGGGCACGGTGCTGACGCTGCCGGCGACGGGTTCGGAAATGAACAGCTTCAGCGTCATCACCCGCCAATCCACACGCGAGAAGCTGGCCTTCGGCAGTCCGCATGTCTTCCCGCGCTTCTCGGTCCTGGACCCGACGCGCACCTATTCCCTGCCCGTCCGACAGGTTGCGAATGGCGTCGTGGACTCCTTCGTCCACATCATGGAACAGTACCTGACCTATCCGGCCGATGGTCTGGCGCAGGACCGTTTTGCCGAAGGTCTGCTCCTCAGCCTGATCGAGATCGGGCCAAAAGTCCTGAAAGAGCCAGAGAACTATACGCTGCGCGCCAATTTTATGTGGATCGCAACACTGGCTCTCAACGGAATTATCGGTGTCGGCATGCCGGAAGACTGGTCCACACACAGCATCGGCCATGAGTTGACGGCACGGTATGATATCGACCATGCCCGGACGCTCGCGATCGTCCTGCCGTCCATGCTTCGTGTGCGGAAAGACGCCAAGCGTGGCAAGCTGCTTCAGTACGCAACCCGTGTCTGGAACCTGCATGAGGGTACGGAAGACGAACGGATTGAAGCGGCGATCGTACGGACCGAAGAGTTTTTTGAAAGTCTAGACATCCCGACGCGCCTGTCAGCCTACGACATCGGCGAGGACGCCATCGAACCGCTGATCGGGCAGCTTGAGGCTCACGGCATGACGGCGCTGGGCGAACATGCGGATATCACACCGGATGTCAGCCGCCGTGTCCTGCAGATGAGCCTGTAAACGTCAGGGGCAGCTTACAGGCTTGCCCCCTTGTCTGCTCAGGATGCCGTACCGACGACATCCTGCAGGTGCTGACGATAGGCCGCGAGAGTGGCATCTACATTTGGTGCCTTCATCACGTCTGTAGCCAGAAAAGTTGGCAGCGCAGACATACCCAGAAACTCATGGGCCTTGTGGAACGGAAAATAGACCCCGTCCACGCCACGTCCTTCAAAGAACTGCTTCGGATCCGTGAAGGCCTCTTCCGGTGCATTCCAGGTGACGGACAGCATGTAGTGCTTGCCCTGTACCAGGCCGCCCGAGCCATATTTGCGGTCGGGACGGGACCGGCTGCGGCCATCATTGGCGTAGAGCTTTCCGTGCCCGGCCGTCAGAACCTCGTCCATGTATTTCTTGACGGTCCAGGGCACACCCATCCACCAGCCGGGGCACTGGTAGATAACCAGATCAGCCCACATGAAGTTTTCGACTTCCTGCTCCACGTCATAGCCATCGTCGATTTTCGTCTGGCGGATTTCATGGCCGCTCTTGGGCAGAATATCTGCTGCCAGAGCCTGCAGCGTGTCGTTCAGCCGTCCGTGGGAATGGGCAAACGCCTTGCCGCCATTCAGGAGAAGAATTCTTGTCATGAGTGCATGTCCATTCTGTCAGGCATCGGGGATGTGACTGTTTGAGGGTCATCATGAACCGATAAATGTCTCTTGATAATTGTTTCAGGCTGCACAAAACCTGTGAAGAAGTTTCACAGATCGGAAAGCTGATGGATAACCGTTTCGGCGAAATGAAAATCTTTCTCCGCGTCGTGGAAAGCGGAAGCTTTTCCGAAGCCGCCCGCCTGTCCATGACTACGCCGTCCACGGTCAGCAAGCTGATCGGGCGGGTGGAGAACCGTCTGGGCGTGCGTCTTGTGGAGCGCTCGACACGGCGGCTGTCAGTGACACCTGAAGGTTTGGCCTATTACGACCGGGCGCAGGCCCTGATCGCAGAGCTGGATGACATGGAAGGTTTTCTGTCCAAGAAAACCGTGCAGCTCAAAGGGACGGTGCGAATCAACGCCTCCGTGGCATTCGGAACGCTGGCGCTGGAGCCATTGCTACCGGCGTTCTGGGCGGCATATCCGGATATTCTGCTGGATCTGTCACTGTCGGATGAAATGGCGGATCTGTATCTGGACCGGACGGATATCGCCTTCCGCGTTGGAAAACTTCAGGATTCCAGCCTCACCGCCCGGCATCTGGGGACCGTGCCGCGGCTTATCGTGGGGACGCCGGATTATCTGGAGCGGTTTGGGCGGCCTGAAACTGTGGATGATCTGGAACATCATCGCTGTCTGGGATTCAATTTCCGCCGGGCGGCTCCGGTCTGGCCGTTGCAGGAGCGCGGAAGGATCGTGGATCGGATCGTGCGGGGACCTTTGCTCGCCAATAATGGCGAGACCGTTCGGCGGGCAGCCGTTCACGGTGCCGGACTGGCGCGGCTGGCGGAATACCATGTGCGTGAGGATCTGGCGGCAGGACGGCTGGTCGAGGTTCTGTCGGAAAGCGGAACGCGGGATGAAGAGGAAATCCACGCGCTCTATCAGGGTGGCAAACGTGTTCCCCAGCGCATCCGAGTGTTTCTGGACTTCGTGGTGCCACGCCTTCAGGCCTATCTGGAACCACTTCGGGAAAATCTATGAACGCAATTCCCAGATCCTTCTTCAGGCGCCCGGTAATGCTGGTCCGTTGCCTTCACCCCTGAACCGGACGAGTTCGCGTCGGATGACCTGAAAGACCGTATCGCGCAGCCAGCGGTGAACCCCATCCGTATCCACCCGGGGATGCCAGGCCTGAAAGGACGTAACAGGCGGCAGCTCGAACGGAAAATCAAAAGCCTCAAGCTGGATCTGGGAAAGCGGCAGGCGGTCAATGACGATATCGGGCAACGGCAGGATCATGTCTGTCTCGCGCATGGTCTCGATCATGGAATGGTAGGTCGGCACGACCATCGCGATGGGGCGAGTTAGGCCGTAGCGTTCCTTGAGGATGGCGTCGATCGGGCCATAGGGCCGGCCTTTGCGGGAGACGCTGATATGGTCGTAATCGACCAGCGTCTGCGGGGTAATGCCGCGCGCAAAAATGGGATGCCCCTCGCGGACCATGGCGCGGAATGATGTCAGGAACAGGGTCTGGCGCATGATTTCAGGGCGCAGATCGTCCGTGGCGCCCACATAGAGGTCGATCCGGCTGTTGCGCAGGGCCTCGCTGGCCGGCTCTTCCGTCTCGGGCGAGAAAACGATGCTGCAACCGGGACAGTCCTGTTTCAGAGCCATCAGGATGGCGTTCCCAAAGGCACCGACGATCAGGTCATTGGCGCGGATCGTGAAACGAGGTGAAAGATGCTTCAGGTTCAGCGTTTCGCTGTCATTCACCAGCGCATCGGCGTCGCGCACGATACTCTGCACTCTGTCGCGGATCCGGTTGGCGAAGGTCGTCGCCATCATGCGCCGCCCCGACAGAACCAAAATCGGGTCTCCGAACACTGTCCGGAGCGTGGTGAGATGACGGCTCATGGCGGCGTCGCTCACCTTCAGGCGTCGAGCAGCCTGTGAGACGCTCTCTTCTTCCACCAGAACCTGAAGATAGCGCAGAAGATCGAGATCGTAGCGTCTGTGGCTATCGGTTCGCTTCGCCATTACGCACTCCGTTTCCTGCGGGTTTCAGGCCCATTTTCACGCATTCGTGTAAAAATGGAAGGGTTTCCTGAACCCTTCCGAAAAATGGAAACGTCACTTGCTGCAAATGTGGGTTTTCGGACCCATACACTCCGGATAGGGGCTTTTGGGAAACGGAAGAGACTCCATGGACCCAGCAGCTTCACCGACCGCAGGCGCGCCACCTGCCCAGCCTTCATATATCCCGCCTTTCGGTATGCGGACGATCATTGGCTGTCTGGGAATGCTGCTGGCCGTCCATGTGGCTGGATTCAATGAACACATCACGGAAATCGGCCTCACCGACATCCGGGGTGCGATGCATATCGGGCATGACGAGGGGACGTGGTTCACCTCGATCTATGAGTCCTTCAACATCGCGGCCATGGCATTCACGCCCTGGTTCTACATGACGTTCTCGATCTACCGCTTCTCGATCTTCATGACGGCTGTCCTCGCCATGCTGTCGATCCCCCTGCCCTTCATGCCGGACATGATCTCGCTGTGTTTTCTTCGCGCAGCGCAGGGACTGAGTGCCGGGTGCCTCCCGCCCGTCCTGATGACGGTGATGCTCAAATACCTGCCGCCACCCATCAAGGTTTTTGGCATTGGTGGCTATGCGATGAGCGCCACTTTCGGCCCCAATCTGGGCGGCCCGCTGGAGGCGATGTGGTTCGAACATGTGGGCTGGCGCTGGCTGTACTGGGAGGTCATTCCCTTCAGCATCATCGCCATCGCCATGATGGCCTATGGGTTGCCGCGCGACCCTGTGCATCTCGAACGGTTCAAAAAGTTCAACTGGCGCGGCTTCTTCATTGGCGTGCCATCCATCATATGCGTCGTAACCGTGCTGTATCAGGGGGACCGGCTGGACTGGTTCCGCTCGCCTATCATTTCCCATCTGACATTCTGGGGTGGTGCGCTGTTCGTGGGGTTCCTGTTCCATGAATGGCATCATCACAGCCCGTTTTTCCGGCTTCAGTACTGGAAGAACCGCAACATCACGATGTCACTCCTCACACTGGTGGCGGTGCTCATTATCTGCGGGCTGATGCTCGAAGTGCCGATGACGTATCTGGAAGCCGTGCGCGGATACCGGCCGATCCAGGCGGCCCCGGTTGCACTGACGGTGGCTCTGCCCCAGCTCATCATGCTTCCGTTGACGGCAGCGCTCTGCAACTCCGCGCGGGTGGACTGCCGCTATGTGCTGGCCTTCGGTATGTCATGTCTGGCGCTCTCGGCGTTCCTTGGAACCTGGCTGACTCCCGACTGGGTACGGGACAATTTTTATGTCATGCAGGGGCTTCAGATTTTCGGCCAGCCGATGGTCGTGATCCCGGTGCTGATGCTGGCGACCATGTCCCTTGGCCCGGCGGACGGACCGTTCATTTCGGGCATGGTGAACATGCTCAAAGGCATGGCCAATGCATTCGCAACCGCCATTTTCGAAATCCTGCTGCGCCGCCGTGAACAGTATCATTCCACCATGCTTCTGGACCGGGCGGGCAATAACGCCACGTCGCTCTCGGGCATGGGCGATCCGATCCATGCCGCCATCAGCAACACCTCGCCCGACAGCGATCATGTGGCGCGCAATACGCTTCAGATCTTCCACACCTATCTGCACGAACAGTCGATCACGCTGGCGCTGGTGGACATCTATTTCGTCGTGATGTGCATCTGCATCTTCTATGTCGCGCTGACCGCCGTGCTGCCGAAACGGGTCTATCCGCCCGGCAAGGGACCCGCTCCCCCCATCCCTGCCGCGGCCCGCGAACCGGATCCCGAACCGGCCCCCTCCTCCATTCCCGCCACCGCACACTGACGGACCTGCCTCGAACATGATTTACGGAAAACCCCTTCTCCTGGCCGGATGTGCGGTCATTGTCCTGACGGGTCTGGCCTGGACGGCTGACCGCTTCTTCGTGGGTGACGGCATCCGTCAGGAAACCAACGACGCCTATGTCACGGCCGATTTCACGACTGTGGCCCCGAAAGTCTCCGGGCGTATCGACCGTGTGCTGGCAGAGGACAACGAATACGTCCATGCCGGGGAAGAACTCGCCCATATCGAGGACGACGACTACCGCGCGGCTTTGGGAGCCGCCCATGGTGACACCGCCGCAGCGCAGGGCGATGTGGACAACCTTCAGGCCCTGCTGGACCGTCAGGGCTCCATCGTCGATGCGGCGAAATATACCGTTCAATCCGACGAGGCCGCACTGGTCTTTGCGCGGCAGAATGCGGCGCGATATCGCAATCTCTCGGCCGGTGGGGCCAGCACGATCGAGCAGCAGCAGGGCGCGGAAGCCCGGCAGCTTGAAGCCGTCGCCGCCCTCGCTCGCGACAAGGCCGAAACCAGCACGGCTGAACAGCAGATCGCAGTGCTGAAAGCCCAGCTTGAAAAGGCACAAGGTGCGCTTCTGAAGGCCCAGAGCGCAGAGCATCAGGCCGAACTGAACCTGTCCTACTGCACCATTCCTGCCCCCGTAGATGGCGTGGTCGGCGAGCGTGGCGTGCGCGTTGGTGCCTATGTCCATCCGGGCACGGGACTGCTGGCAGTCGTGCCGGTCCGCAAGGCCTATGTGCTGGCGAATTTTCAGGAAACGCAGCTGACGAAGGTCCAGACCGGCCAGAGTGCGACGATCTGGGTCGATACGTTCCCCGGCCATCCGCTCAAGGCGCATGTGGACAGTCTGGCCCCGGCGACGGGTGTGGCCTTCGCGGCCATTCAGCCGGACAATGCGACGGGTAACTTCACCAAAGTCGTGCAACGCGTTCCGGTCAAGCTGACCTTCGATCCCGGCCAGCCTCTGGCGGAAAAGGTGCGCGTTGGCATGTCGGTCGAAGCACGGATCGATACGTCCTCCACGACTGAAGGCATTCATGCCCATGACGAGCGGTATCTCTGGAAATGAGCTCTTCCCTGTTCCGGCCTTCCCGCTGCTTTCTTCTGGCCCTGACCGCGCTGTCCGCCTGCACGGTGGGTCCGGATTATCATCGTCCCGATCCGCATGCGCCGGCCCATTGGCACCAGAGCCTCGCCCCTGCTGCGAGCCATCCGCAGGAAACGTCTGCCATCGAGGCGCAGTGGTGGCGCATCTATCGTGACCCGACGCTGACGGCGCTGGAAGAGGATGTGGCGCGCAATAACCTCGATCTGCGTGAAGCGGCCCTGCATTTCACCGAAAGTCAGGCTGAACGGAAGATCGCCAGTGCGGCCCAGATGCCCCATATGGAAGGTGCCGCCTCCTATGCCCGCGAGCGCGCCAGCACGAACGGTATTCTCGGCCTTCTGGGGACCATGCAGCAGGCCGGTCCGGGCGAGATCGCCAGTGGTGAACAGGGGTTCGGTCCGGCTGCAGCGGATGGTGCAAAAGGAAATCCGTCATTCAACCTGCCGCAATACGGGTTGAGCGCATCCTGGGAAGTTGATTTCTGGGGACATGTCCGCCGGCAGGTTGAGGCTGCAACAGCGGCCATGCATGAGACAGACGAACTGCGCCGCGATGTGCTGGTTTCGCTCATGGCCGAAACCGCGCAGGATTATCTGAACCTGCGCAACATCCAGACGCAGATCGGCATCACCCAACAGAGCATCGATATCGCCCGCCACAGCGTGAAGCTGACGGAACTGCGTTTCGCACAGGGCACGGCAACGAAGCTCGATGTCGCCTATTCCCGCGGGCAGATGCATGGCTTCGAGGCGCGTCTTCCGGTCCTGAAAAGTCAGGAAGTGCATCTCGTGAACGCGCTAAGCTTCCTCACGGCGCGCGAGCCCGGCGCGTTGAAGGACAAACTTGGATCGTCCCAGACGATCCCCCCCGTTCCCGATATCATTCCGGTTGGTCTGCCCTCCGAACTGGCCGAGCGCCGTCCGGACGTGCGGGCCGCAGAAGATCATCTCCATGCCGCAACGGCCAGTATCGGCGTGGCGGTCGCGGACTTCTTCCCGCGTGTAACGCTCTCGGGCAGTCTGGATATTCAGGCATTGCAGTTCAGTGGTTTGGGCTCATGGGCGTCCCGTCAGTACGGGTTCGGCCCGACCATGACGCTGCCCCTGTTCGAGGGCGGACGCCTGACCGGACAGCTTCATCTGCGCCGGGCCCAGCAGAAGGAAGCGGCGATTGCCTTGCAGCGCACGCTTCTGAAAGCCTGGGAAGAAGTTGATGATTCCATGGCGGATCTGAGTGCCGCGCAGGAGCGCCGGCACCGCTTGGAAGAGACGGTTTCAGAAGACGAGACCGCCGTACATATCGCGCAGCTTCAGTACAGTCAGGGTGCGGGAGACTTCCTTAACGTCCTGACGACGCAGAATGCCCTTCTGTCGAGCCGGAGCGCACTGGCTGAATCCAGCGCCGGCGTATCTGTTTCCGTGGCCCATCTGTACCGGGCACTGGGTGGAGGATGGACGCAGAAATCCTGACATCCATCCACACAGAGACCGTTCTCAGCCACCGTTCAGGGCGGTGTTGAGGACGGCAGCCAGACGCACGCCAGCCTGTTCCAGACGCAGTTCCATGATCGGCCAGGTCAGCGCGGTGTAGTCCTTGCCGATATCGGCGCCCTTGTTGGCTGGAAGCGCACCATAGGCCACACTGCGAGCCAGCGAATGGCTCTCATCGGCCCAGTCAACGGTCGCGCTGTAAACATCGCCGCCGTCCAGATCCTGCACCCAGTACTTCGTCTCATCCGGCGTGATCAGAGCGCCAAGACGGTCGGCCTCCTTCTTCGCGCGGGAGGCGTCGATGCTATAGAACGGGCCAACATGCAGATCCGCCTCATGGTCGATCACGCCCTCGTCCCACAGAGAGTGCAGGTTCATGTGGCCGTTGGCGTTATTGCCGAAATAGGTCAGGCGGATGGCGTTCCCACCCATATCCTTGTTGCGCTCGGCAGCATGCAGCGGCTGATGGATGTCACCCATCAGATGCACCACCCATTTCAGCGCGACCAGACGCTCCTGCGAGGATGCATGTGTATCGGCGAGGACCTTGATCTCTTCAGGCAGTTTCTCGACGACACATTCACCATCCGGGCAGTCCCGCGTCTGCTCATAGGCCGGATGGGACACGTCAATATCGACATAGTGCCATTTCAGCGTCTCGGGCAGGCCACCCTTTTTCTTGGGCACATGGCCGATCGTATCGGGCCAGGAGGCAACCTGATCAAGCGTCTGATGGTTCTCCAGCGCCAGCAGCGCCGTCGCAGCTTTCTGGGCCTGCGGCGTCAGCCGCTCCTGAGCGATGTCTGCCACAATCGCATGACCGTAAGGGCCCCAGGCAAACGCGCTGGATGAAAAAGCAATCGTACCGGCCCCAATCAGGGACGCACATAGATGACGAAAATGCATGGGAACCTGACTATCCATCTGTGAGGGTGACGTTTGAACCTGTTTCTCACCCTTTCGGAAGTCGGACAAGACATTCGGCTGGTACACCGGGATCGGCAAGGATTTGCAGCCGAACATTCCACACGCCCTGTTCACCTCACCATCGAAACCGAACATAGACCAGGTTTCACCTGCCGTAGTGCTTATGCATATCCTTCTAGGACAGACCATCCGCAAAACGTGTAATATATCCTTGAGAAATCAGCAGCTATATCTCGCTGGATGTCCTCCACGTCTAGGACCAAAAAATAGAAGACGCCCAATCATAGAGCATACCTATTCCATCGTACGGCCTTTGCACCGCAACAGTTAAATGAAATTTAATATGTATTTTTAGACAAAATTTTAAATACTTATGCAATAAATATGCTTTCAATTGCCCATAATTCTTATTGAATTTATTATATCGGATATTATAGCTTCACAGTTAATTATTTTAAATACATTTTCTTTTTCTAGATTTCTCGAGATGAAATTTTCTACATTTATATATGCAGTCTTATTATTAGAAGATACATCCACCATTAGTTGTGATCCAAAAACATAATCATCGTGATGAAGTATGATAAGTTTTTTATTTCCAAAAAATGAAGATGTTATAAAAGAAGATCCAGAAAATCCTATGAATATTTTATTCCTGTTCCAAAAATCCAATTGTTCTTTAAAGCTCATTTCTTCTACATAGACAGTTTCGATGCCAAATTTTTTTAAAGTTTCTGATACACATTCTTCTCCCTCGAAAAATCTAGTTCCGGATTTCATTCGAGATCTACTGATGTAAACAGGAGTTTCACTTAGAGAACCGCAATTATCACTTATGATTTTTTTTGAAATTCCCCTCATAAAATCACCCCACATGGGATAGCAAAAATAATTCTCCACAAAAGAAGATTGATTTACAGTGATATTTCTTAATTCACATCCGGAAGATGGAGATATAATTTTATTAACATCTATTTCTAACGCATCAAGTATTATTCCAATGTAATCAAGATTATTTATTAATGATTCATCAAAGCTTGGCGCTATGATGAAATCTTTTTTTTGGTCTATTTTCCATAGTCTTTGAAGGGTGCTTAGTAAAAAATGCCCATAATGAGCATGGAAATACCCCAACCAAAAACTATTATCTATTATTTCATTAGAAAAACTATTTAAAATTGGAGTTTCAGGAGCATATATACGAGAATTAAATACACCATCCAACGTTTCACCGACTGCATAAGAAGATGATTTTATTAATTTTACATTTGAATCGTACAAAGAATTATGAAACAAAAAAGATTTATTATATGTGCGACTTTCAGGTTTACCTTTAAGTATTAGACTCTTTCCAAAAGGAAATTTGCAAAATCTTGTCATTTTTCTGCACATCAAATTAATTTTTAGGTGAGTTTTATATATCACATTGTCAAAAAATATGCAACATTGTCGGTAGAATGCAGTAGAATAAAAATATAGTTTTTAGTATGCGAATTTTGAATATACCAAGGTATGGACTCTAAGTGCATTTCTGTGAGCATTAGATGTCTATTGATGATATGACATTTCTGCGTGAATGACAAAAAGCTTTATAAGATGGAATCATCATAGCCGCGCTATAACCATGCGCGTCCTGCAATCAGCAATATAGCGATCGCAGACTTTGCTTTCGGCGCTGAACAAGGAGTTTGATCTAAACCCAAAAGCTGTAATGCAATATTGAACATACCAGTGAGAACGCACCTCAATGACCGTATCGCGCCCTAGAACTTCAGGCAAAGACTCAAACCCTGAGTGGAATCACATCTTGTGAACATGTCTGCAAAAATCTGGAACTCAGATTCAGAATACTTCATTCTCAACCCAATTCATCATAATACGAGACTAAACACCTAGATCGCGTTGACAGGCTTGGAAGATCCCATCGGACACAACAGCCATACGCTCTCTTCTATGCCCATTGAGGAAACGGATCAGCAAGATGGTCGTAATGCCATGGCATGAAGACATCGTCTTGTGAGGACGGGACAAGACAGTTGTTCAGAGCAGATCGAATAGCGGTTTCATCCATGCCTGCGCCGATAAAGACGAGTTCCTGCCGACGGTCTCCGTAAACATCGTCCCAATACCCCGCAAGGGTCGCTTTCCATGCCTCGTCGTCTGGCCAGTTCTGGTGCGGAATGCTGGCCCACCAGCGTCCGGCAGCCTGATGGCGGGCCAAAGCGCCTGCAATACTCAGATCCCCGACCCAGTCCGGTCGGGTTGCCAGCCAGAAATAGCCTTTGACCCGTACAACGCCATGCCATGACTGCTCGATGAAACCAGCGAAAGCTTCCGGCTTAAAAGGACGGCGGGCACGGTAGACAAAACTGGTAATGCCATATTCTTCGGTCTCGGGGCGGTGTTCTGCATGTCCGTACAGTTCCCGGAACCATGTCGGGTGCTGGTGTGCACGCTCAAAATCAAAACGACCCGTATTCAGGATCTGATCCAGCGCGACCTGACTCTGGCTTGTCTCGATCAGAACTGTATCGGCGTTCAGAGAACGGATGATCAGGCGTGCAGCTTCTGCCTGCTCAGGAGACGCCGTATCAATCTTGTTGAGGATAATGACATCCGCAAATCCGATCTGATCGACAAAAAGGTCCACAAGGGCACGCTCGTCTTCCTCTCCTGCTACTTCACCGCGGTCCCGAAGAAAATCGGTTGAACCGTAGTCTTTGAGCAGGTTCACGGCATCAACAACTGTGACCATCGTGTCTAGCCGGGCCACATCGCTCAGACTATACCCTTCCTCGTCCCGGAACTCGAAAGTCGCAGCAACAGGAAGGGGCTCGGCGATACCGGTTGATTCAATCAGAAGATAATCAAACCGTTTTTCCTGCGCCAGCCGGTTCACCTCCGTCAGCAGGTCATCGCGCAATGTGCAACAGATGCACCCATTGGTCATTTCGACCAGTTTTTCGTCCGTTCGTGACAGGTTACTCCCCCCGTTTCGAACCAGTTCAGCGTCAATGTTCACATCACTCATGTCGTTGACGATGACCGCGACTTTCAGGCCTTCGCGATTGTTCAGGATGTGATTGAGGAGTGTCGTTTTGCCAGCCCCGAGAAAGCCGGAGAGGACGGTCACAGGCAGTCTGGTATCTGACATGGAGGAGAGATCCTTGGGAAGAGCAGGGTTGATGCGCTTCCATTAATAGTTATGTTATAACATATCAATAGTAAGGAAAGCCCTCTTTCATGTTTGCCTGCCCGACACGCTGTCACCTGGAGCAACTGTTGCCTTTCAGAGGCATTCTTTCTCCCAATCGCAGTCTTGAGATGCACCGGATGGACATGTTTCCCGCCCTGAAACAGGCGGCGGAAGCGTACCTCAAAGAAGGGCCGCGCCTGCTGATGGCAAACGGCGCCCTGTCGGAAATAGCAGCACAGCTTCAGGTCAGATGTTCCGGACATACACGGCTTCTGATGGCCGACATGATGGAGCTTGCAGAACTCTACAGGGATGTTTCAGGACACCAGAATCTGCGCGTCCGGCTGGAAAAGATCACCACAGACAGCTGCCGGAAATTCCACGTGGACTGCGTCGATCTGCGTCTGCTTCGAACCTATGTGGGGCCGGGCGTTCAGTGGACAGGGGATGAGGGGCGTACCGTGCAGGAGGCTCCGACAGGTGCTGTTGTTTTCCTGAAGGGAAAGCATTTTCCCGGGTGGGATGATGCCGAGAAAATCCTTCATCGCTCACCACCACTCTCAAAGCGCCCTGTCGCAGAGCGGGTCAGGCTCCTCCTGACGATCGATGAAGCAAATGCCTGCGCGGATGCGCCTTTCGATATGGTCGCCTGAAAGATGCTGGCAATAGAAAGCTGGCCCGATCCTGCTCTGGGTCATGGTCCCCATGTCCGGGCGTCAGGAGGACCCGAGATCCTGACAGATCTGGCCCGGCCGGATCTGGACCTCGTGATCTGGACACGACAGGTTCCGGATGAGTGGAAAAAGGAGCTAAACGGCCATGAATTTTCTGAAAATACCCTGTCATTAACTGGCTCTCTCAATGAGATCCTGAGCCAAGTGAAGGCACCGGATTTCTGCCAGAATTATCCTGAATTCATGCTCGAAGATGTGGCCCAGATTGCAGCACTTGTCGCCGCCTTTGCCGTTTCTGACAGGCTGACGTTTCATCTCGGTTATGAGCCGGATCAGGCGCAGATAACAAAACCCGCAAAACTGAAAGCACTCTGCTGTTACGGCGAAAGCACTGCAGGATGGAGTTCCGGATCAAGATACAGTGGTGATGTCTTGAGTTTGCTTGAGCCTTTCGGTGTAGCTTTCATTCCTTTCTGGAATAATGACCGGGCTCAGATAGGCCCGCCGAGTAAAAGCAAAAATATCTTTCTGACATTGTCCGCGCTCTGAGATCGATTTGAAATTCCGAAGATGTTTTCTGGCAGCGGATATTCAACTGCTCCAAGAAGATGAATGTATTGCCATCCGGCACCAGTCTTGTCCTTGACAAACCTCCTCAAAGCTATGGATCAGGCATTTCGTCACCCCGCCCATGTGCACGAAATCTTTTTGAAAATCGCTCACGGCAGAAATTTTCACAAAAATTGGCTGGATATATCCAACTATTAAAAACAGTATGTCGTAAAGTTTATCTATCAATACATCCACCCCTTATTGCGCTTGTTGTTTTCAAAAAATACGATCCGTCAAATAAGACAAGAAATCATAGTCAAATTCTTATTATCACTTAATTTTTACTTGGAGGCTTTCGGGATGCAATCCTGGGCACAGGTTTACGACCCAATTGGAAATATCTGGATTTCCGGCGTAGTCGCTCTGATTCCAATCCTGTTTTTCTTTTTCGCCCTTCTGTATCTTCGCATGAAGGGACATATTGCCTGCACGATTACTGTCGGAATTACTTTCGCTCTGGCAGTCGCCTTTTATGGAATGCCGTTTTTCATGGCCATCTCGGCCTGTTTATACGGGTTCGCCTACGGATTATGGCCGATTTCATGGATCATCATCGGGGCGGTGTTTCTCTACAAAGTCTCCGTCCGGACCGGTCAGTTCGATATCATCCGCCATTCCATTTCCACGGTTTCGGAAGATCAGCGCATCCAGCTTCTACTGGTCGCATTCGCATTTGGCGCTTTCCTTGAAGGTGCGGCTGGCTTTGGTGCACCGGTGGCGATTACGACTGCTCTGCTTGTAGGGCTGGGTTTTCCGCCCATTTACGCTGCCGGATTATGCCTGATCGCCAATGCCGCACCCGGCGCTTTCGGAGCAATGGGCATCCCCGTGATTGTGGGCGCACAGGTCATCGGCGCTGAACCTTATGTGGTCGGGCGTCTGGTCGTGATGCAGCTCATCGTGATCGGCATCGTCATTCCGTTCTGGCTGGTCGGCGTGGTGGACGGACTACGTGGTATCCGCGAAACATGGCCCATTATTCTGATGACGGGTGCAACATTCGCCATTACCCAGACCCTCACAGCGCTGCTGATCGGCCCGGAACTCCCCGATATCATCGCGCCTCTGGTCACAATGATCGCCATCCCGGTCTTCCTGAGAGTCTGGAAACCGCGCCGCATTTTCCGCTTCGATACAGGTGATACGTCTGCCGATGCCGTGGTGGAAAAGACGTCTTACACAGCATCCCAGATTCTGCGCGCCTGGTCGCCCTTCATCATCCTCACGGCTTTTGTGGCCGTCTGGAGCATCAAGCCCTTCAAGGCCCTTTTTACGGCAGGCGGGCCACTGAACTGGACAGTACTCGTCATCCGCTTTCCGGGACTGCACAATCTAGTGCTGAAAACGGCACCGATTGTCCCGACCCCCACACCTTATGGGGCCATTTTCAAGCTTGATTTCATTGCATCCGTTGGAACAGCCATTCTGCTAGCGGGCATAGTCTCTGTCCTGTTCCTGAAAATGCGCCCCAGAGATGCCCTGACGACTTTGGGAGACACGCTGCGTGAGCTGAAGACGCCGATCTACGCCATTGGCATGGTGCTGGCCTTTGCGTTTCTGGCAAATTATTCGGGCCTCTCGACAACACTTGCTCTCGTGCTCGCCATGACCAAGGGCGCATTCACGTTCTTTGCGCCACTGCTGGGCTGGCTTGGCGTATTCCTGACAGGATCGGACACTTCCTCCAATGCACTGTTCGGTGGCCTTCAGGCTGCAACCGGACGCCAGATCGGGGTCAGCGGAGAGCTGCTGGTTGCAGCCAACACGGTTGGCGGGGCGGTAGGAAAAATGATCTCACCGCAATCCATTGCCGTGGCTTCGGCTGCCGTGGGGCTGGTCGGACAGGAAGGAGCGCTGCTCCAGTTCACGCTGAAATGCAGCATCGTTCTGGCCATACTGGTCGGGTTAATGACAACGGCGCTGGTCTTCATGGGGATTGGGACCTAGCGACTTCTCTCCATTAGCAAAAACAGACAGGGCGCGGGTTATACCGCGCCCTGTCTGTTTTTCAGGACCTGAATAGTACCCTATTCATTGCTCAAAAAATGACGTTGCGATCCATCCGCAATATATAAAAAAGAATCGCCTGTTGCTCTCATATTATTCACGATGAAAAATGAGCATATAGTACTTCAAGATTCTTTGATGACTACCCGAAACCTCATTAGGATAACGGGCGTTACCGCCAGCTATCCTTTTCGCCAGCACCCGCTGAACCGCGATTTTCTCCGGAATATTTCCGGATAATTGGCCGATCACGGTTGCATGATCACTCTGTCTCTGTAGGTTGAGGCCCATTGAAGGTGACATGGATCACGGTCGTGTCACCGGTCTCGAGTGTATGCAAAGAGTGATTTTCCATGACGAAAGAGCGTCACTGCCCTCTTGTTGACCTCCATGTTTCCTCTCCCAATGCCATGCGCCTGAACCGGCTGATGCGGATGTCCCGTCGCGATACGCTGATGACGGGCATGGCCGGCATGGGAGTTCTGGCGGCAGGAACAGCAGTTTCCGCAGAGCCTGCAACCGGCGCAGATCCTGAACTTGAACGCTTCATGAAGGTCTCCGAGCGCCTGACGGATCGTCCGTCCCTTGACCCGCGGATCGGGCAGGCACTTTACGAGCGCATTCTGCAGTCAGGACCGGAGCGGAAGGCCCAGCTGGCCAAACTGGCCGATCTTCTAGACGGCAGCAGCTACGACAGTGCGTCTGCATTCGCCAAGGCAGCCGAACAGGCTGACCCGGCGTTCAAGGACGTTATTCATGACCTGATGACCGGCTGGTATCGCGGGGTCGCGAACGGCAAGGTCGTGGTCTACCGCTCCGCACTGATGTTCGACATCACCAAGGACGCCATCTACCCCAAGACTTACGCCGCGGGCGGCCCGTTCTACTGGACGACGCAGCCTCCTGAAGTCGACAGGCCGACCGGTGGCCCTGCCCTGTCGCCCTCGAAGTTCGACGTGGAACCTACCTGAGAGCGGGAACAGCATCTCTTATGTCTTCTGAGCAGAATCTCTCCGCCGATGTCGTGATCGTCGGATCCGGTGTCGCGGGCAGTTCCATTGCGAACGAGCTTGCACGCGCGGGCATCTCCGTCATCGTTCTGGAAGCCGGGCCGCGTGTGGACCGGCAGCATTTCGTGGATAATTTCCGCAATCTGGAAAACAAGCCCTCCTATCAGGGGCCTTTCCCGTCCACGCCTTGGGCCGAACATCCGCCCAATCAGATCACGCCGAATAAATACCTGCATACGAGCGGCCCGAACGCCGAAGCCTATCAGCAGGTTTATCTGCGGATGATGGGTGGCACGACCTGGCACTGGGCCGGCTGTGCATGGCGTTACCTTCCGTCCGATTTCGAACTCAAGACCCGTTATGGTCAGGGCCGTGACTGGGCGCTGAAATACGATGATCTCGAGCCGTTCTATTATCAGGCCGAAGTCATGATGGGCGTGTGTGGTCCGGACCCGAAGGTCGAGGATCTGGGCTCGCCCCGCAGGCAGCCCTACCCCATGGAAGCCCTGCCGATTTCCTATGCGGCGCAGCAGTTCCGCAAGCTCATCAGCGAAAAGACGCCCTACCGCGTCGTGCATGAGCCGCAGGCCCGGAACACCAAGCCCTATGACGGCCGTCCGACCTGCGAAGGGCACAATAACTGCATGCCGATCTGCCCGATCGGGGCGATGTATAATGGTGGATATTCCGTTTATCACGCCGAGGCAGCCGGTGCGAAGTTCGTCCCGAATGCGGTCGTCTACAAGATCGAGCGCGACAGCGCGAACAAGAAGGTGACGGCCGTTCACTATTACGATCCGGACAAGGGATCGCACCGTGTGACGGGCAAGTATTTCGTCATCGCCGCACACTGCATCGAGACAGCCAAGCTGCTGCTGGTTTCGGCAGACGAAAAGAGCCCTAACGGTATTGCCAATAGTTCGGGCCATGTCGGCCGGAACATGATGGACCATACCGGCGTGCAGGTGACGTTCATCAGCGGCGACAAGGCCCTGTGGCCGGGACGCGGCCCGCTTGAGACCAATGTGATCGACAATTTCCGTGATGGCGACTGGCGTGGCGATCGCGGCGCGTATCTCGTGCACATGGTCGATGACAACCAAGTCGATTTTGCAACGCAGCTTGCGATTTCAAAGGGTTATGTCGGCAAGGCTCTGGAAGAGCAGATCCGCTATCTGGCCTCCCACACCGTCCGTCTGTTCAGCCATAACGAGGCCCTGCCCGATCCGGACAACCGTCTGACGCTGAGCACGACGCACAAGGACGCACTCGGCATTCCGCATCCTGATGTCTATTACAAGCTGCCGGAATATACGGTCCGCAGTTGCGAACACACGCGCGGGCTGTTCAAGAACCTTATCGGCCTGATGCATGGCACGGATGAGCAGTGGACGCCGGGTTACTTCCCGCAGGATCATCCCTCGGGCAGCACCATCATGGGCGTGGATCCTAAGGATTCCGTAGTGGACGGCCATTGCCGGACGCATGACCACGAGAACCTGTTCATCGCAAGTTCCTCCGTGTTCTCCACGGTCGGAACCGGGAACATTACCCTCACCGTCGCAGCCCTTGCGCTTCGTGTTGCCGATACGCTGAAAAAAGAACTGCTCCATGCCTGATTTCAAAACCGTTTTCTGGTCTTTCCTTGTTGGTGGAACGGTTCTGGGTGGACTGTCTGCTCATGCTGCGCGGGCGGCGGATGTGGATCAGGATGTCATGAACCGTGGCGCCTATCTCGCCACGGCTGCGGACTGCGTTGCCTGTCACACCAAACAGGGCGGCACGCCGTTCGCGGGTGGGCTGAAAATCGCAACCCCCATGGGCGACATCATTTCCACGAACATCACGCCTGACCCCGATCATGGCATTGGGAAATATTCGGAACATGATTTCGAGCAGGCCCTGCGTCGCGGCAAGCGTCGGGATGGCGAGAACCTGTATCCCGTGATGCCGTATGTCTCCTATGCGGGCATGACGGATCAGGACATTCACGCGCTGTATGTCTGGTTCATGCACGGGGTCAAACCGGTTGCGGAAACGCCCCCCGCCACGCAGTTGAGCTTTCCCAGTAATATCCGCCTGACTTTGTCAGGCTGGAACATGCTGGCGGGTAGCGAAAAGCAGGAAACGGGCGATTCCGCCACTTATGACACGCTGCGGCGCGGCAAATACCTCGCCACCGCGCTCGAACACTGCGGAACGTGTCATACGCCCCGCAATGTGATGCTGATGGAGAAATCCGATCAGTATCTGGCGGGCAGCCCGCTTGCAGGCTGGTATGCGCCAAACATCACTCCGAGCAAGACCGGCGGCATCGGCGACTGGAGCGAAGACGACATCGTCCAGTATCTGCGCACCGGCCGGGTCAAGGGCAAAAGCCAAGCGGCTGGCCCGATGGGCGAAGCTGTCGAACACAGCACGAGCCATTTGACCGATGCCGACCTGCATGCGCTTGCGGCCTTCATCCGCCAGGTCAAGCCCATGGAGGATGACGCCGATCATCAACCGCGTGACGGTTTTGGCAAGGCCAATGACGCCCCAGATATCCGCTCGGGCGAGCTGACACGCATCGACAACCTGTCTCACAAAAGCCCGGCGAACCTGTTCGATGCCAACTGCGCTGCCTGCCACGGGCAGAATGGTGCGGGAACAGTCGATCAGTACGCGCCGTCCCTCTATAAAAACTCCGCCGTCGGTGCCGGTCGCCCCGACAACCTGATCATGACGATCCTGATGGGCGTGAACCGCACGACCGCAGACGGTCATGCCAGCATGCCTGCCTTTGGCAGCACGGGAGATGTTCAGCGTCTGGATGACGAGGAAGTCGCAAGCCTCGTGAACTATGTCAGCAAGACGTTCGGCAATGGCTCCTATAACGTGACGGCCGATCAGGTCGCACAGGTGCGCAAGAACAATACGCCGCACTGATATTGGTGGCATACAGACAAAAAAGGGGAGACGGATCTGATCCGCCTCCCCTTTTTTGTGGGTCATTCCGCAGTTCAGCTTTCGCCGGAGCGGCGGTTCGTCAGCAGCAGGATGAAATACGGCACGAAGAAATAGAGCGCGATCATGACCATGAGCGGCCCCAGAAGCCATGCCATGTTTTCATGAAAAAGCGACTGGCTGAACAGATTGCCCAGCCCCATCATACAACTGACGCAGAAGAAACCGCCCAGATTTGCAAGAAATCCACGATCTCCATTGATCTGACGCAGCTGCTGGAAAAAGGGACTGGATTGCTGCGGGACGGTCATGCGGACATACTTCCTGTTTGCCGGCAGGGAATGAAAAAACGCGCCATTCGCGCCTGTCCATGCTGCGGACTGCGTGACAGGATACTGCCAAGTCCCGCAGGATCAAAGCCTGAACTCTACAAACCGGACCTCACGATACTCCGGTGATCTCTTTTTGCGAACGAACAATCATTGAATTTGATATATCGGCGAACGCTCAGGTGAGGAATGATGAGGGCTCCAACGCCCAGGAGCCCCTCATGACCTTACAGGCCCCTCAGACCGACCGCCTGCCCTCTGCTCCCCTGCCCCGCAACTGCACGTTCGAGCCTGCCGACTGGGATCTGCTGTCCCGCTGCTGGCATCCGGTGGCGCTGGTCCGTGAACTGGGGGACAGTCCGCTTGGCGTTACGCTGCTGGATGCACCCCTTGTGATCTATCGCGCTGGTGAGCGGATCGTGATTGCGGATGATCTTTGCCCGCATCGGGGCGTACCATTAAGCATGGGCAAGGGTAATGGCGAGACGATCGCCTGCGCCTATCATGGCTTCCGCTTTGGGGCAGAGGGACGCTGCGTCCGGGTCCCGGCACATCCTGACAGTGCCATTCCCTCCAAACTGAACCTGCGGACCTATCCGGCTGTCGAGCGGTATGGGCTGATCTGGACATGCCTGAACTCTGATGGCTCCCAGAACATTCCGCCGATGCCGCACTGGGATGAGCCAGACTATCAGCGGATCAACTGCCCCTGGATCGATATTGCGGGCTTTGCAGGCCGGCAGGTCGAGGGGTTCATCGACGTGGCGCATTTCGCTTTCGTCCATACCGAGACCTTCGCCGATCCCGACAACCCCATTGTCCCCTCTTATATGCCTAAGATGACGAAAGACGGGTTTGAGGCAGAATATCGCAGCACGGTCAGCAATTTTCCCGTGGGTCACGAGGACTGGGAGAAGCCCGGCTTCGAATGGCTGCGGCATTTCCGCGTGCATGTGCCCTTCGTGGCCACACTGGAAATCCATTTTCCGGATAACGGTCGTCTGGTCATCATGAATGCCGCCTCCCCCGTCTCGGCACGGATGACGCGGATGTTCTCACCGATCTGTAAGAACTTCGACAAGCATATCCCGGTTCAGGCCGTCTATGACTTCAACCGCAAGGTTTTTGAAGAGGATCGCGCTCTGGTTGAAGCGCAGAAACCCGAGAACCTGCCGCTGGACCCCACGCTGGAAGCGCATGTGATGGCGGATCGGAGTTCGATCGCCTATCGCCGTGCCCTGCGCAGCATGGGGTTCAGCCAGTTCTTCACGGCTTGAAAATGGGCGTCAGTTCGGCTCCAGCTCTTTCTCAGCCAGACCAGACGGAACGGGCGCATTTTCTGCCAGAAGGCCGCGCTGCTTCAGGGCTTCCCAGAACTCAGGCGGGATTGGATGGCTGAACCAGCCAAGGTTCTGCTCAAGCTGATCGACGGTCCGGGTTCCGGCACAAAAGGCTTTGATAGCTGGGTGTGCCACAACGAACTGCAGGGCTGCGGCCGGCAGGGGCACGTTGTATTCCCGGCAGACGGCTTCGATCCGTGAAACGCGTTCAAGGATTTCGGCCGGTGCAGGCGTATAGTTGTATTTCGCACCGGGCACGGCGCCTGTCGCAAGGATGCCGGAATTGAAGCCTCCGCCCACCAGAAGGCTGACGCCGCGCTCTTCGCAGAGTGGCAGAAAACTTTCGAGCGAATCCTGTTCAAGCAGTGTGTAGCGGCCTGCCAGCAGGAAGCAGTCGAAATCCCGCTGTTGCAGAGCTTCATGGCAGACCTGCCATTCATTGACTCCGACACCGATGCCCTTGACCACGCCTTCAGAGCGCAGTTTTTCCAGCGCGCGCCAGCTTCCATTCATGGCCGCTCTGAAATGCTCCGGCTGTGCGTCCCCATGAGTGAAGCGGTCGATATCGTGAATGAATACGAAGTCGATGCGTTCCAGTGCCAGACGCTGAAGGGAATCTTCAAATGCCCGCATCGTGCCGTCATAGCTGTAATCGAACGCCATTGTGTTGGCAGCGGCATTGTTCCAGGGCGCAAAATCAATGCTGGCGCGCGGCGCCGGATGAAGGACACGTCCGACTTTCGAGGTAAGAGCGTAATCATCCCGGTTTTTCCAGCGCAGGGCATGTCCAAGCCGAAGTTCCGCCAGTCCGTGGCCGTACATGGGTGCGGTATCAAACAGCCTGATCCCGCTATCCCAGGCATGATTGATCATGGTCTGGGCCGCGTCTTCCCCAACTTCGTGAAGGAAATTTCCCAGCGGGGCGGTCCCGAACGCGAAGGCCGTAACGTCAACTCCGCTCCGCCCGAAGGTGCGTTTTTCCGTTGGTTTCATGCCATGCTTTCCTTTTCAGAGACGCCTGTGCCGTGCGCTTCAATGCCGGGCCACGTCCTTGTTCAAGTCGAAGCTTGACGCTCCGAAGGAAAAGCAGATTTGTTTACACGCAAACTTCATCTGTAGCGTGGGATTCGGGTTTTTTAGATATATTTATTTCCGTTTTACTGTGCAGGTCTTTTTATAGCGCGACCGATATAAAAAAGCCGGCGCTCCTTTCAGAGCGCCGGCCAGTCAAATGATGTTTAACGCTCAAGCCGCACGGATCGACGTGACCTCTGCAGTGGGCTGGGCGGGCGGTGTCAGCGTGCGACGCACCGCGTCATGCCAGCCGTCGATCATGATGCGGCGCTGGGCCGGATCCATCTTCGGAGCAAAAACGCGCTCCTGTTTCCAGGTTGCGGCAACTTCGTCCAGGCTCTTCCACAAACCGACCTGCAGACCGGCAAGGAAGGCCGCACCAAGAGCCGTGGTCTCGATATTGACCGGACGCTCGACTTCGGCCTTCAGCATGGACGACAGGAATTGGGCGAACCAGTCATTGACGGCCATACCACCATCGATGCGCAGGATGCTGGTGCGCATCGCACCGTCCTCACGCATCGCGCGGATCAGGTCATAGGTCTGGAATGCCACCGATTCCAGCATGGCACGGGCGATATGGGCCTGCGTGGAACCAAGCGTCAGGCCACAGATCAGCCCACGGGCATCCGGATCCCAGTGCGGTGCGCCAAGTCCAACGAAAGCCGGAACCATATAGACGCCATGGCTGTCCGGGATGCGGGTTGCCATATCATCGGTCTGGGAAGCATGCGTAATCAGCTTCAGTCCGTCACGCAGCCACTTGATGCCGGCACCGGCGACGAAAATGGAGCCTTCAAGCGCATAGAACGTCTTGCCGCCGATGCGATAGGCGATCGTCGTCAGCAGACGGTTATGGGACATGATGGGCTTCTCACCGGTATTGAGCAGCATGAAGCAGCCCGTGCCGTAAGTCGCCTTTGCCATGCCTTCCTGGAAGCAGGCCTGTCCGATGACGGCAGCGTGCTGGTCGCCCGCCATGCCACCGATGGCGATCTTCTCCCCGAACAGCTTGGCTTCCGTCTCGCCGAAATCGCTGCTGTTGTCGCACACTTCCGGCAGGAGCGAGCGGGGGACGTTGAAGAGCTGAAGAAGATCCTCGTCCCACTCCTGCGTATGGATGTTAAACAGCGACGTGCGGCAGGCATTGGTGATGTCCGTGGCATGACGCTTGCCCCCGGTCAGACGCCACAGCAGGAAGCTGTCGATCGTACCCGCGGCAAGTTCGCCCGCTTCCGCACGACGGCGCGCATCGGGGACATGATCCAGCAGCCAGGCAATCTTGCTTGCGGAGAAATACGGGTCGAGCAGAAGGCCGGTCTTTTCGCGGACCATGGCTTCCTTGCCCTGCTGACGGAGCAGGTTGCACTCATGGGCCGTCCGGCGGTCCTGCCAGACGAGCGCACGATGGATCGCACGACCTGTCACACGGTCCCAGATCACGATGGTCTCCCGCTGGTTGGTGATGCCGAGGGCCGCGATACGGTCCGGACCGCCGACCTCGTCGATCGCTTCACGTGCCGTGGCCAGCACATCGCGCCAGATGTCTTCCACATCATGCTCGACCCAGCCGAGCTCGGGGTAATGCTGGGGGAACTCGCGACGGGAAATCGACAGCGCCTGCGCATCTTTTCCGAAGACGATGCTGCGGGTCGAGGTTGTGCCCTGATCGATGGCGAGGATGCAGTCTTTATTGCTCATTGTATATTCTCCGGCAGAAGGTCTTGAGAATTCGGAAGGTTTCGGACGGATTTCAGGAGACACGGTTGATGACGGGTTCGGCAGGATTGGAGACGACCAGGACCGGCTCGGCAGGGTTGATGCCTTCAGGTGTGACGGTAATGGTCTGCTCGACATAGCGGGGCATGAAGGGACGCAGACCATACTGATAGATGGCCGCCCCGATCGGACCGCCGACCAGCGGAGCTACGATCGGAACCCAGAAATAGTTGCCCGGTGCCGGCAGGGCGCTCTGCCCCCATCCTGCGAAGAAGCAGAACAGCCGCGGGCCGAAATCACGGGCCGGATTGATGGCCCAGGCATCCAGATAGCCACAGGATGCACCGATGATCGCAACCAGCAGACCGATGATCAGCGCGCTGGAGTTCGCCTGCGGCGCCTGCGTGTTGTACTGGCAGGTGATCGCGAAGATGCCGAACACCAGAACGGCCGTCAGAACCAGCTCATCCCAGAACGCATGCGAGACCGTGACGAAATCACCCGGATGGGTAAAGAACACGCCCGCAGCACCACCATCGACGGCACGCGTCAGGTTATGCGCCACGTTGAAATGGTCGATCACCGGGACATAGAGCGAGTACACGAGGGCCGCGCCGACAAAACCGCCCAGAACTTGAGCGCTAATGTAGGGAAGCACTTTTTTCCACGAAAAGCCGCGGAACATGGCCAGCGACAACGTGACAGCCGGGTTTGCATGGGTTCCGCTGATGGCGCCGGTCGCGTAGATCGCCACCGTCACGCCAAGGCCCCAGACGATACACACCCCCCAGTAGGCCGTTTTATACGGGCTGGGGTCGTACAGAGAGTACATGGCCGCAACACCATCTCCGAAGAGAATGATGATTGCGACTGCGAAGAACTCCGAGAGGAGCTCACCAAGGTAACGCCTGTTTTCTGACATGACTGGTATCCGCCATGAAAAGATGAAGCTATGAGGTCAGGCGACGTTCTGACGCGTGACCAGGCTGGGGTCGGGAATGGAGACAACACCGCCCTGCAGACGGCCTTCGACATAGGTCTGAAGGTCCGCACGGTCGGCATCGCTGACGAACAGGCCAAGCCGCGAGCGGCGCCACAGGATGTCCTCGGCGGTCCGGGCCCATTCATTGTCGATCAGGTAATCCACCTCACGCGCACTGAGCGTATCACCGAAATTCCGGCCCATACCCTCGGGATCAGGTGTCGCAATTTCATAAGCCCGCAGGCCGTAATTGCGCATCAGACGCCAGGAACTGCGCTCAGACAGATGCGGTGCATACCCTCTGAAACGGCGAAGCTGTGCCTCGAAATCCTTCGGGGCAAACTCGCCTCCGGGAAGCGGCGTGCCATCCGTCCAACCCGGCTTGCGCAGGACGGGAAGATGCGGTGCGAGCTTCTCGACGGCATGCTCGGCGAGCTTGCGGAACGTCGTGATCTTGCCGCCGAAAACGGACAGGATCGGCGCGGCAGTCGCGTCCACATCCAGGACGTAATCACGGGTCACGGCCGAAGCATTGCCCGAATTGTCGTCATAGAGCGGACGCACGCCGGCATAGGTCCAGACAACGTCATCGGGACGGACGGTCTTTGTGAAGTAGCGGTTCACGCTCTCACACAGATAGGTCACTTCGTCGGGCGAGATTTCGACATGGCTTGGATCCTGCTCCCACGGAACATCCGTGGTGCCGATCAGGGTGAAATCCTGCTCGTAAGGAATGGCGAAGACGATCCGCTTGTCCGGGTTCTGGAAGATATAGGCCTGCGAGCCTTCGAAGACGCGCGGCACCACGATGTGGCTTCCCTTGACCAGACGCACGCGGTTGCGGCTCGGCACATTCAGACGATCCTGCAGCAGTTCGGCAACCCATGGGCCAGCCGCATTGACGACAGCCTTGGCATAAACCGTGCTCTGCTCGCCGGTCTCGGTGTTTTCAATCGTTGCGGTCCAGCCCTGAGGGGCACGCACGGCCTTTACCAGACGGGTCCGCGTCCGGATGTCGGCTCCGACGCGCACGGCATCCATGGCATTGAGAACAACGAGACGACTGTCCTGCACCCAGCCATCGGAATATTCAAAACCGCGCACATATTCGGAACGTAGCGGCTTCCCGGCCGGAGCCGTCCGCAGGTTCAGCGCCTTCGTTCGCGGCAGCGTCATGTTCGGACAGAGGTGATCGTACAGGAACAGCCCTGTCCGCAGCAGCCAGGCCGGACGCAGCATTTTCGAATGCGGCAGGACAAAACGCATCGGCCAGATGATGTGCGGTGCAATCTTCAGCAGACGCTCGCGCTCCATCAGGGCCTCGCGGACCAGCCGGAACTCGTAATATTCGAGATAGCGCAGGCCACCATGGATCAGCTTGGTGCTCGCGGAAGATGTATGGCTCGCAAGGTCATCCTGCTCGACGAGAAGCACCTTTGCCCCCCTGCCTGCGGCATCCCTTGCGATTCCACAGCCATTGATGCCGCCGCCCACGACCAGCAGGTCGTAAGGTGCGGAGGCACTGGCCGCGGAAGAAACCTCGTGAATCGATGACATCACACTCTCCTGTCATCACGCTCCAAAACGAGCGGTCGATGTTCGTTTTGGAGCATGTTGAGCGATAAAGAAAGAGATTTATGTGATTCGTAACGAGATAGTGTTCGTTTTTGTGAAATCGGGCGTGATTTTCAGCGACATGAAGCGTAACGCCCGCAGCATCCAGATGCCGCTGGAACGCTTCGGGGACCGGCTGGTCAGTAATCAGATCATCAATATCTCGCAGATCCCCTACCCGCCCCATCGGATGACGACTGAACTTCGTGTGATCGGCCAGAAGCAGGACGCGACGCGAATTGCGGATGATCGTCCGGGCGCACTGGATCTCGCTCAGATCAAAGTCCAGCAGTGTTCCATCATCTTCGATTCCACTGATGCCGATGACGCCGAATTCCGTACGGAAAGACGACAGGGATTCGATCGCGCTGCTTCCCAGAATGGCGCCATCCTGCGGACGCAGCTGGCCTCCGGTAATGACCGTATGAAAATCCATCCGGCCTGATACGAGCGACGCCACATGCAGATTATTCGTCACAATCCGCAGGTCCCTGTGCTTTGTGAGCGAGCGCGCAAAGGCTTCCGTGGTGGTGCCAATATTGATGAACAGGGAGGAGCGATCCGGAATCAGGGAGGCCGCATAACGTCCGATGGCGTCTTTGGCCGAGGCATTCAGGATCTGACGCGCGTCATAATCCAGGTTCTCGACAGTGGAGACAGGCGTTGCACCGCCATGATGTCTGCAGAGCAGACCGAGCCCGGCGAGAGACGTCACATCCCGGCGGATGGTCTGGACCGCGACGCCAAAATGCTGCGCCATTTCCTCATTGGCCATGTAGCCGTTGCTGCGTACCAGACGCACGATCTGGTCCTGACGCGGGCTGATCAAGGGCGTTTCCTGGCGCATGGCAGAAGGTCCGGATACAGGGCTGTAAGAAAACGAACATAAGCGCACATTTTCCCGGACGGAAAGCCATAGAAACGCACAGTCCCTTTTGATCCGTCACATAAAAGGAAACCTCTGCCCCCTGAACACCGTTACAAAGCGCGCCCCGAAAGCCATATTCCAGCCATGCTTGAAGGGCTTTATGACAGTCTGGTACATGCCCCCGGCCGTTTTATCCGGGTGGTGATGACTGGATTTAAAGGTGAGTTATGAAGACAAAACTATTCGCAGGGTTGATGGCTGGCTGCCTCCTCGCCGCAGCACCTCTCGCATCTGCCGATCCCCGTGGCGGTGGTCCTGGCGGACCTGGCATGAATGGCCCAGGTGGTCACGGAGACTATCGTGGTGGTGGACGTGGCGGCGGTCATGATCGCGTCTGGCGTCGGGGTGACCGTTACGACGGGCCTCGTGGCAGCCGCTGGGCCATCAACAACTGGCGCAACTATCGCGGTCTCTATGCTCCGCCTCGTGGGTATTACTGGATGCGCTATGGCAACCAGTTCCTGCTGACCGCCCTTGCGACCGGCCTGATCGCCGGTGTCGTGAGCGCCAACGGTATGGGGGTCGCACCGGGCGTCGTGCAGCCCGGCGTTCCCGTGGCCCCTGCACCGGGTGCGGTCGCTCCGGGATATGGCCCGGGTTACGGACCCGGTCCTTACTGATCCGCTCCGACCTCGACAAAAAGCAGGGTGCCGTCCGGTGCCCTGCTTTTTTTATGCCGCTGGCGACTGAAAGAAGCCCGTCATTTTGACATGCATGTGCAATAGACATGCACGATGGCAAAAATGATGAAGCCGGCCATCCAGAAATAGCTGGCGTGAATATGGCCTGCGGCATCCATCGTCGTTGTCATGCAGGCGACAAGAAAAAACGCCGTCATGAGGGCTCCGGAGAGAACCATCCATGTGATGCGTCTTTTCGTCATTGTCCCGCAGCTCCGTTTTTCAGTTCAGTCCGTCTTGTGCGCGGGAACCTGAACCTGAAAAACCGATGACGCAAGCGGCTTTTCAGCCTGCGACCAGCGCGGCGACTTCATCCCATTCCGGAGCCGCATCCGCAGCGCCATGCCGCGTTGTGGCGAGTGCTCCGCAGGCAGAGGCAATCTTTGCTGCTTCCGGAAGGCTCTTGCCGAGCGCCAGCGCCACGGCGAGCCCTGCATTAAAACAGTCACCGGCGGCCACCGTATCAATCGGCACAACACGAAATGGCGCCAGATGCCCGGACGCAGTGCCGTTATGCCAGAACACGCCTTTCGCGCCCATCTTGACCAGTACGGCCCCCACACCTTTTGCGAGCAGAATATCCGCAGCCTTTCGCGCCTCTTCGACGGTCGTGGGACGGATACCGGTCAGGCTGAAAGTCTCGCTTTCATTAGGCGTGAGGATATCAATCTCGGACCAGAGTGGTTCAGACAGACCCTGCTCGGGAGCCGGTGCCGGATCGAGCACGACAGTCCCCCCTGCCCGGCGCGTCCGGCGCGCAGCGGCAAGGACGGCCTCCTGCGGGATCTCGAGTTGCAGCAGCAGGACCTTTGCCCGTTCCAGCCCGGGCGCGGCCGCGTCGATATCCGTGCCGTCCACCGCCATGTTCGCACCACCAGCGACAGTGATGCAGTTTTCCGCCAAGGTGTCGATCCCGATCAGGGCGATCCCCGTGGGGTTCTCGGGATCGTCACGTAGCGGGGAAAGGTCCACGCCAAAGCCTGACAGGCTGGCACGGGCCTGCGCGCCGAACGCATCGCACCCGACCCGCCCGGCAAGCGCCACGTCCAGATCGAAGCTTCGCGCCAGCCGCGCCGCAGCGGCGGCCTGATTGCTACCCTTGCCGCCCAGACCAATCGCATAGCTGTCGGCATGGACGGTTTCACCCGGTCGGGGAAGCCGCTGGCTGCGGGCCGTCAGATCGATATTGATGCTGCCGAAGGAAAGGATCAGGGGCGTCTCGAAGGTCATGTCCACAAGGCCGGAAAGCTGGAGAAACGGGGAGTTGAAGGCCTGCTTATCGGAGGAACCGGCACCCTTCAAGAACGCCAGCGTGTCACTTCATGAGGATGACGGTTTCAACCTTCACCATCGGGTTCACCGAATGCAGCAAGGTGCTCACGCCCCACTGTCTCTGATCGAACGTGCCACGGCTTACGATGCGCATGAGTGTATTGCCCTGAAACTGAAGCTCCGTCGTGAAGACGAGAGGATGTGTCTGCCCGCGCATGGTCAGTTTTCCGGCAAGCTCGGTCTGCAACTGGCCTTTGGTGATTTTGGGACGACAGTCGCCGACATATCGCATGACCGGATGGCTGTCGCTGTCGAGCATGATACCCGAAAGCATGATCTGCTTCATGACGCCACTGCCGACCTTCAGCGAATTGACGTTCATGGTCATGTCCACATGACAGGTCTGCCGGTCCAGATCGTAAGTCAGCGTTCCGGAGACATCTTCGAAACTCCCGTCAATATCAGTCAGCGCAGAACGGGCGTGCAGACGGGCCTGTGTATTGACTGGCGACAGGACAAGATCTTGCCTTGCTGCAAGAGCCTGCCCACTCGTCATCAGAGCCAGAAGAAACACTGCGGGGAAAAAGCCGTTTTTCATTGCCTCGGACCATGTTCTGAACCGTGTCTGCTTTTTAAAACTTCCCGCAAAGGGTCCGGTTTTCTTTTTCGACTTCGGGCGCAGGGCAGCGGGACTGTGGCTTTCACAAAAGGATGTGATAGGCTCCGGCTTTCCTGATGGCCGCGCGAAAGTTTCAATTCCCCTCATGCGTCCTGCCCGCCTGCGTCTGTCTCTATCCGGCCTGTGTCTTGTGGCGACGGGCGGGTGCTCCCTCCGCGGAGCACCGTCCTTCCCCGTCGTCGGTGCCTATTTTCCGGACTGGATGGTCTGTGGCCTCATCGGGATTGGCACGGCCGTGGGACTGCGGGTTGTCTTTCTGCTGACGGGTATTGATGCCCTGCTCAGCTTTCGCCTCTTTACCTATGTCGCCCTGGGCGTCATCGCCGCACTCACGGTGTGGACACTGGTATTCGGACCCTGATCGTGCAGCGCATCCATGTCTCCGGCAAGAAGCCGGTCGGTACCATCATCGCAGTGCTCTGTGTGGGAGCGGCTGTCGTTTTCGGCATTCATGTCTCCCATGAAGACAGCACCCATCCTTCGTCCGACAGCGGCACCATTGATGCGGAAGTCGTGCATGTTGCTTCCACTGTTGGCGGTCGGCTGAAGGAGCTTGATGTCTCGGTCAACCAGCATGTTCACAAGGGTGATGTCCTGTACCGGCTGGACCCGGAGCCCTACGAACTGACCGTCCGTCAGGCGCAGGCCAATCTTGATCTGGCGGCGGCCGAGGTGGAAAACCAGACGCGCCTGCTGAGCATCAAGACGTCCAATGCCGCAACCGCCGATGATCAGGTCGTCCGGGCCCAGACCAACCGCGATCTTGCAGCGCGCACGGTGCAGCGGCTTCAGACTCTGGCGGGCAAATCCTATATCCCCTGGCAGCAATATGATCAGGCCCGGGTTGCCCTTCATGATGCCGAAGTGTCACTGGCCCAGTCCCGCAACCAGTCCGTTGCCGCAACTACCGCAATCGGGGATTTGAAAAGTTCGATCGCCGCGCGGGAGGCCAGTCAGGCGGCGCTGGACCATGCGCGTTATGAACTGCGCCAGACCACTGTGATTGCTCCGGTGGACGGCTATGTCACCAGCCTGCGGGTAAAGACCGGCGAAGTTCTGGCACCATCGCAGGTCCTGTTCACGCTGATTGCGGATGATGAATGGTATGCGATGGCCAATATCCGCGAGATCAATCTGGGAGCCGTACAGATCGGGGACTGTGTGACGGTCCATTCCATGATCGACCGCCGCACGCCACTGCGGGGGCATGTCGAGAGCATCGGCTGGGGCGTGCTGTCGGCGGATTCCGCCGGAATTGCACGCTCGCTCCCGATCGTGCCCCGGCAGATGGACTGGGTGCATGTGGCGCAGCGTTTCCCGGTCCGCATCCGTCTGGAAAAAACCAGTCCGCTTCTGCTGCGACTTGGTGCTACCGCAACGGTCGAGATCCGGCATGGCGCTGCCTGTCCCTGAGACCGCCCTTCCGCTGGAGGGACCGCGTCCGGACATGATGCGGCCCGGTCTGGGACTGGCCCGGATCTGGCGTCTCGTCTGCAATCCCGCTCCGGGGCGTCTGGGCTATGCACTTCGTATGGCGGCGGGCTGTACGACGACGGTTCTGGTCGGCGAAATCTGGCAGGTTCCGGATCTGGCCGTCCCCGCACTCGTGACGATGGCACTCTGGCAGAAAGACCGCGTCACCAATGCGCTTGCCGGCGTAGGCGTCAATATCGCGGTTCTGATCCTGCTGGCCATCATCTACGGGCTGATCCGCCTGACGCTGGATTATCCGATGGGGCTGGTGATCGTCATTGCCCTGCTATCCTTCATGTTTTTCTTTCTGGGATCGGCCAGCAAGCTCAAACCTGTGGCCTATATGCTCGGGCTGATCACCGTGTACGGACTGATTGCAATCGACGAAGTTCCGGTCGGCGAGGTCGTCACACGCGCGCTGCTTTATACGGATTTGTTTCTGGCCGTACCGGGCGCGGTCATGGTCGTGCTGGGCCTGCTGATCTGCCCCTCCCCGCGGACGATTTTGACTGACAGTATCGCCGACCGTCTGCGCATGGCATGCGCCCTCCTGCGCGATCCTGACGAGCGTGTCCGCGAACAGGCCACGGACATGCTGCGCGGTGGCACGACAGACATGATGAAATCTGCCAAAATGGCAGGCTTGGAAAAGATCTGGTCTCCTAGAGATCTGACCTGCCTGCGACAGGCGGCCAGCAGCAGCGTGGTGGTACTCGCCCTTGCAGATGACGCGAGCAGAACCGGGATTGCGGCAGACGATGCTGCCTGTCTGACACAGACACTGGAGGAGATGGCCGCCATTTTCGCGGATGGAGACTATCCCGCGGCCATTGCGCGCCCGGCGGTCAGTCCCGGTTCTGCCACGGCCTGTGCGATGGCGGATCTGCTAACGGAATTCGCAACCCCGGTTTCGGACGAAGACAAAACCAGAAAGCCGGAAAAGAAATCAGAGTTCTTTGCCGCGGACGCGTTTACCAATCCCGATCATGTGCGCTTTGCGGTCAAGGGCACGGCAGCCGTCATGCTGAGCTATCTGATCTTCAAGGTGCTGAACTGGCAGGGCATCCATACCTGCATCATCACCTGTTTCATTGTTGCCCTCCCCACGATGGGGGAAATGATTTCCAAGCTGACCCTGCGTATTTCCGGCGCACTCGTGGGGGGTGCGCTCGGAATTGCGTCCATCATTTTTGTCATGCCACATCTGAACGACATCACCGGTTTTCTGGTGCTCGTTTTCGTCGTGTCCCTGATCGGGGCCTGGGTCAAAACCGGCGATGAACGCATTGCCTATGCGGGGTTTCAGATCGGTCTGGCTTTCTATCTGACGGACCTGAAAGGTTACGGCCCCACCAGCGACATGGCGACCGCGCGGGACCGTATCGTGGGGATCATGCTCGGCAATTTCATTACCTATGCCATGTTCACGAGCTTCTGGCCCGCCAGCGCCTATGACAGGATCGGCGACAGACTGCGCAAGCTGGCGGACTGCCTGAGGGGACAGGCAGACGCCTCAAGCGCTCAGGATCGTGCGGATGCCGTCGCCCGAACCCAGTCGGCCCTTCTGCAAAGCGAACTCACACTGGAATATGCCATGTCCGAACCCGTCCACATGCGGGCCGATCTGCCCCGGCTCGAGGCCACACGGATGGTGCTTGATGATGCGGGGCGGCTGTCCGAAGACCTGCTTGTTACGCCCGACAGGCCGGATCTTTCCGAACGCACGGCACGATTGGAACAGATTGCCCGATGACCTGTCCTGCACCGTCCCATTTACGCTTTGTCTCACACCGCAGGGCTGCGCGCATTCTGACAAAGAGTGCACTGTATTCAGTGCCAATGCTGCTTTCCGCCTGTGCCACGCAGGCTCTCGATAGCGCACCGACGGCCCCGGACCGGCCCTGGCAGCCCAATATTGCTGCGAATGGCGAGATCCTGCCCGGAAAGCATAACCCGCATGCGCTCAATCTGCCGGCAGGCTACACGCTGCCATCCAATACACAGATCCGCGTGCGGCCCCCTGCCCCGGAACTGTCAGTGCAGGGCGGCCATGCCTATTCGCTGGCAGAACTGATCGACATCGCACAATCCGCCAATCCCGAAACACGCCGGGCCTGGAACATGGCGCGGGATGCGGCTCTGGCGGTTGGCATAGCCCGCAGTACCTACCTGCCGCGCCTGACGGCAACCGTGGTCGGAGGCTACAATCACAGCCGCAATGACGGTGCCAACCCTACGATCAGCAATGCGGGGGCTGCAGAAGGCATCGTCAATTCGGGCCTGAGTGGGCTGGAAAATGCGCTGGGTGGTGTGCGCAACAACAATTCGGGCGCTGGCGAAGTCCAGACGCTTGGCATGGAATGGCTGCTGTTCGATTTCGGCAAGCGTGAAGCCGTAATCGAGGCCACAAAACAGGCCCAGATTGCAACCAATGTGCTGTTCACCGCGGCCCATCAGAAAATCATCTACGGCGTCACCACGGCCTATTACACTCATGCCGCCGCAGCCAGCCGGGTGCAACTGTTGCGACAGGCACGGGATAATGCCCGATTTGTGCAAGCAGCAGCCGAAGCGCGGCTGCATCAGGGTCAGGGCACGATTGTCGATGTCACGCAGGCGCGGCAGGCAACGGCCCAGACGGAACTGCGCCTTGTGCAGACCGAGGGCGATGAAGAGAACACCCGGCTGGAACTTCTGAATGCCATCGGGATTTCTCCTTCCACGAAGCTGGAAACGCTGGATATTTCCGGCCGCCCGCTCGCTCTGGATGACATGCGCCTGACGGATGCCTTCGTTCAGCAGGCTGTCTCGCGCAGGCCAGATGTTCTGGCTGCCTATGCGAGTGCCAAGGCAGCAAGGAGCAGGGTTCAGGCGGCCAGAAGCGAGTTCCTGCCCAAGATCTTCATGACGGGCAATGTTGCCTACACGACCGGACGTCTGGCGCTGTCCTCCGTGCCGGGCGTAGGAAGCGAAGCGCCCCCAACGCTTAACCTGTCCAGCAATGCTTTCAGCAGCCTGATCCTCGGTGGTATCACGGTGCCGATCTTTGATGGCGGAACCCGTGCGGCCCTTCTGAAACAGGCGCAGGACCAGTCAGACAGCGCGGACGCAACCCTGCAGCAAACCGTGGACAGTTCGGTCAAACAGATCGTAGCTGCGGAAAACGCATTGCGAACAAGCCTGAGTGCCTATGCCGCGTCAGGAAAACTGGAAACCGCCGCCCGCACGAGTTTCGAGGCTTCCTCGGCCGCCTATCGCAGCGGCGTAGGCTCCCTGACCCAGACCAGCATTGCCCAGAACGGTTATCTGGATGCGACGCTCAGTCATTCGGATGCCTATTACGCCGCAATGATCGCGGCGGCAGGGCTGGCCTTCGGGACGGGCTCGATTAGTCGGGATTAACGCTCTGCTCCAACGCACAAAACCTGCCGGGGATAGCCCTCGGCAGGTTTTGCAACAGCAGTCGCGCAGAAAGGATTGTCTCCTGCCTGCGCGCAGGCCGGTTCAGGACTTGTGGGAAGCCTGTCCACCTTTGCGGCCAGCTTCGGACGCTTTCTGCGGGTCCTTGGCAAAGCCACGGGTAGAGTGCTCTCCCCCTGAAGAGGACGACTTGGAGGTCTCCTTGGTGGAGTGACCGCCATGACTGTGCTCGCCGCCCTTGCGACCAGCTTCCGAGGCCCTTTCGCGATCCTGCGAAAAGTTGCCAGAGTTGCCACTGCCGGAGCCGTTGGCGGCGAAAACAGTACGGAAATTCTCTTCATATTTAAGAAACATGATGGTTTTCCTTCTACAGGTGCCGGCGCGTCCTCTTCGCGGGAAAGAAGCTCTGAACCGGACGAGCGGAAAACAGAACCCAATGCTTACAGTTGCTGAAATACAGAACAAGAATATTTTACTTTAAGTAAAGTGTTTTATTTATGGAATGACATATTTGAAATACTTGAATAATCGGAACAATAAATCTTTCATGAAAGAACTATTCTTCCCTCAATCTTGCAGACATCTTTTCGCTTGCCCTGCAGGAACATCGGGACAAGAGTTCTGGTCCTGTCCCAGTTGCCGGAGCCACCCATGCCCCCGTCCCGCCTGCGCCTTGCTGTCGATATGGATGAAGTCCTTGCGGATGCATTCTCCGCCCAGCGTGTCTGGTTTCGTAAAACCTACGGCTATGAATGGACGGATGCTGAACTGCAGGGGCAGCGTTTCCGGGATCTCGTCTCGCCCGAAGATTATGCCGCCATGGAAGCCATGCTGCATCAGGGGGACTTCTTTGCGAACCTTGATGTCATGCCCGGCGCGCAGGAAGCGATTTCCGCCCTGTGCGAGACCTGTGAGGTCTTCATCACGACAGCAGCCATGGAATATCCGGCTTCCTGTGCCCCGAAGTTTGCCTGGCTGCGGGAGCATTTCCCCTGCATTTCGCCCTTGGACATCGTTTTCTGCGGCGACAAGAGCATTCTGGCCGCCGATGTGATGATCGACGACAATCTGCGGCATTTCAGGCGTTTTCGGGGTCAGGGCGTGTTATTTACCGCCCCGCACAACATGTCGGAAACCTGGACCCCGCGCACCAATAACTGGCAGGACGTGCTGACGATCGTCGACCAGATCGACACCAGTCGCTGATCTGGGCCTGATGGGCACAGCTGTGTCTTTCAGGAAACAGCCATGGCTCAATCACAGCGTAAGCAGCACTGAAGCGGACGAATCATTTTGACACTGGGTGTCATAATGTAGAGAGGAGAGACCAGCTTCACGACACGTACCGATCAGGATCACCTATGAAATCCGCACGCCTGCTGCTTTGTCTTCTCTCCGGATCTGTTCTCAGCAGTATGCCAGCGTTTGCGGCAGAAACACAACCCGTTTCCGATACGAAAGCTGCGGCCAGCAAGGCCGCCACGAAGGCAAAACCGGCAGCGCCAAAAGCCGAGACCATCACGGTTCACAGCCGCAACGGCTCCGGCACGGCTGCGGATTACCGGACCAAGGACGTGGCCCTTGGCCCACTCGGGACACGCTCCGTCCTCGATACGCCCATGTCGATCATGGTCGTGCCGCATGATGTTCTGGTGAACCAGCAGGCGCGTAACATCAACGATCTCGTGGCCTATGTGCCCTCCGCACAGCTCGAAATGCGCGGTGATCCGAATACCAGCCGTCCGCAGTCCCGCGGCTTTGAAGGCGATGTGATTTCCAACACCCGTATGGACGGGTTGAACATGGTCATCACCACGCCGTATGCAGCCGAGCAGTTCGACAGCATGCAAGTCCTGAACGGTCTGGCAGGCGCGCTTTACGGGCCGCAAAACCCGGCCGGTACGTTCGATTTCACGCTCAAGCGCCCGACGGACCGCATGACCGAGCGGCTGGTCGTCGGGACAGACTCCATCGGCTCACCGCTGGAAAGTGCGGATGTCTCCGGCCGCGTGGGCCGGAACGGCTGGTTCGGGTATCGCCTGAACCTGCTGAACCAGAATGGCGAAGGCTATGTCGAGGGCTCGCATCTGCGGCGTGATCTCGTCAGCGGCGATTTCGACATCCACCTTTCGCCCAAAACCGTCATCCAGCTTGATGCCAGCCAGTACACCTATGCCGAGCGTGGATTTCCGGGCGGCTTCGCTTACAGCACCGCGATCCAGCTGCCCCAAGCGCCGGATCTCAGCCAGAAGGGTTATGGCCAGCCACAGGCGGGCTATAACATGGAAACCGATACGGCCATGGCCAAGATCATCCATAACTTCAACGACAACTGGAGCCTCAAGCTCGGTGGTCTGTGGCAGAACGCGGCCCGTAACGTCTTCAGCACGTCCAACCAGCTTCTCAATTCCGCCGGCCTCTATAAGCAGACGATCTCCGCGGCCCTCACGGCCAATGACTTCGTGGCCGGCAGCAATATGGCCTACCTGAACGGCAAATTCCGCACTGGTCCCCTGCGCCACCAGATCGAGCTCGGCACGAACGGCTACGTGATGGGGAACTACAACCCCACCTCCTCCACCGGCACCCTGACGCTGGGTGAGGCCACGATCGGCCATCCCAAGAGCTTCTCAAGCGTGCAGCCCTATTATTCCGGCCGCTACAAATCCGCCGATACGATGAACCAGTCGCTTCTTGCCGGCGATACCATTTCGCTTGGAAAACACTGGTCGATCATGGGCTCCCTCGCCTGGAGCTGGCTGAGCACGAACAACTATGCCAAGACGGGCACCAAGACCTCGAGCTACAGCCGTTCGGCCGCGTTCAGCCCGATGACGAGCCTGCTGTACAAGCCGACCGACAACCAGACCATCTATTTCACCTGGGGCAAGTCGCTGCAGGCCGGTACCATCGCACCTGCCGGGGCGGTTAATATGAACGAAGTCACGGCGCCGCTGCGTTCGGAAGAATACGAGGTTGGCTACAAGATCCTGATCGCCAAGCGGATGCAGGTGAACATCGCCGGCTTCCGCATGGCGCGTCCCTACGGCTTCACGGACCCCGTCACCAATGTCTACGCCAATTACGGCCTGCAGCGGAACTACGGTGTCGAGTTCCAGGCTTCCGGCAACATCACTGACGACCTGACCTTCCTCGGCGGCATGACTTGGCTGGATGCGCAGATGCTGGGTACGGGATCGTCACTGACGGCCAACAAACAGGTCGTGGGCGTGCCGCCGCTGATGGCGAACGCGCTGCTGGATTACCGCCTGCCGTTCCTCAAGGGCGCTGCCGTCAATGCGAATGTCCATTACATGGGCCGTCGCGCCGCCAACGTGTACAACACGACCTTCGCGCCGTCCTATGTCACGCTGGATCTGGGCGCGCGTTACGCGACCCATGCTTACGGACAGCCGCTGGTGTTCCGTTTCGGGGTGAACAACGTGACGAACCAGAGCTACTGGGCGTCCGTCTATCCGTCGAGCATCAACGGCGTCAGTTCAGCTACGAACTCGGCCGTTGCCGGTCTGCCGCGCACCTATCACTTCAGCATCGAACTGGACCTCTGAGGAGGTCCAGCCCGAACTTCTAGCCTGAACTTAGGGGGAAGTCGTCCTGCCATAGCAGGGGCTGGAGCGTGAACGTCCGGCGCAGGATGACTTCCAGATCGGATTTCCCCTCTGTCTTCATCCATTCGTCCAGCGCGGTCCGGAACGTCGCAATCGCCGTCCGGGCCAGCAGACGAGCCACGAGAGACGGCATTTCGGTTGCGGGCAGCCGGGCGATCAGGAGGGAGGCCAGCGTCTCCTCCCATTCGGAATAGCGACGCAACGCCATGTCGCGCAGCGCGGGCGTCTGCTCCACAAGCCTGACAACCGCATAGGCGTCCATCCGGTCGGAAGAATAGCAGGCCACGACCGGTAGCAGCCCGGCCAGAACGGCATCCTGCAACGGAACATCCAGCGGTACGGCCCGAATGGCATCGGTCAGGATCGTGGTGACCCCGCCGGTCCAGGCGAGAATGATGTCCGCCTTGCCCGGAAAATAGCGGAACAGTGTCCGGCGTGAAATCTGCGCAGCCTCGGCGATCTCGTCGACGGATGTTTCCTCATATCCATATGTCGAGAACAGACGCATGGCCTCACGCACCAGCGCGGCATGGGTGCGGTCCTTCTTGCGTTGCCGGAGCGGCCCGTCCTGTTCTGCGTCTGTCGTCATGCCGTCCAGTTATCCCGAAGTCCCGCAGGAGCATAGACCCGAACTGCAAAACCCTTCCAGCAACGAAGGATTATACGCCTTCAGGCACAAGTCTGTAGCGGGCACGGACCAGCACATCATTTTCAAGCTGTTGCCGGACTGCCACGCGGTCTTTCGATGCGACGGATACCGCCACTTCCCTGAAAAGCGGACGCTTTCCCAGGACGCGATCCTGAAAAACCTCTGCAAGCACCATGGCCACGGGATCTCGTGTGCAGCACAGGCAGCCCGCCGCATGACGGTTCATGAAGGGCGACGGGGCCGGAATATCCGCCACATCTCCCCACCCTCCTTCAGGGTCCGGAACACCGATCAGCAGGGCCTGACGTCTGCGTTCTTCCGGCCAGAGCGCCTGGTCAGACAGAACGGTCAGGGGTATCAGGGAATTGCGGGAGGACGTCATGCCATTCCCTGTAGCAGGACCGACCGCAGCGAACAGCATTTTATGGTGTTGCCTCTTTGCCGGAGCAGAACCGTTTTGCTACACCCTCCTGTCCCTGACCGTGTATAGAGGCGCAAGCCCGATCGCGGCTCCCATATCCATTCCCAGTCATCCTAACTACAGAGCAGCCTGCCCATGTCCTCACGTCCCCATCTGCTTGACGCCCTCGCCGATCAGGTCCTGCTGTGTGACGGCGGCATGGGATCGCGCGTGCAGATGCTGGATCTGGAAGTCGAGCGCGATTACTGGGGGCAGGAAAACTGCACCGAAATCCTGAACCTCTCGCGCCCGGAACTCGTCCGTGAAATCCATCGCGGCTATTTCGAAGCCGGGGCGGACATGGTGGAGACGAACACATTCGGCGGCTCCATCGTTACCCTGGCGGAGTTCGGGCTTCAGGACCGCACGCGCGAAATCAATCGTACGGCCGCGACACTGGCCCGCGAGGCCGCCGAGACGTTTTCGGACGGGCGGCACCGCTATGTCATGGGCTCCATTGGTCCGGGCACGAAACTGCCGACGCTGGGCAATATTGCCTATGACGATCTGGAAGCCGGTCTGGTCGAACAGTGCCGTGGCCTGATCGATGGCGGCGTTGACGGGTTCCTGATCGAGACGTGTCAGGACACGCTCCAGATCAAGGCCGCCGTGAATGCCGCCAAGATTGCGCGGATCGAACTCGGTTCGGATGCGCCGATCTTCGTGCAGGTGACGGTCGAAACCACTGGCACACTACTGGTCGGCCCCGATATCGCCGCCGCCGCCACAACCGTTCAGGCGCTGGACGTTCCCTCGCTCGGCCTGAACTGCGCCACTGGTCCGCAGGAAATGGGCGAGCATGTCCGCTGGCTGTCAGAGAACTGGCCCGGTTTCATTTCCATGCAGCCCAATGCCGGCCTGCCCGAGCTTGTGGACGGCAAGACCGTCTATCCGCTCAGCCCTGAGGAAATGGCTGTCTGGATGGAACGCTTCGTCAAGGAAGACGGGCTGAACCTCATTGGTGGCTGCTGTGGCACGTCCACACCGCATATCCAGGCTCTCGATGGCATGCTGCGTCGCCTTGGCGGCACGAAGCTCCGCCCTGCCCCGGTCAAGCGCAGCACAATCTGGATGCCATCGGTCTCCAGCCTCTACACCCAGACGCCGCTGCGTCAGGAAAACAGCTATTTCTCCATCGGCGAGCGCTGCAACGCCAACGGCTCCAAGAAATGGCGCGAGCTTCAGGAAGCCAATGACTGGGACGGCTGTGTCGCTATCGGGCGTGAACAGGCCGCCGAAGGTTCCAACGCGCTCGATATCTGCACGGCCTTCGTGGGGCGTGATGAAGTTCGCGAAATGAACGAGGTCGTCACGCGTTTCACGTCCTCCGTGAATGCGCCGCTGGTGATCGATTCCACGGAAACGCCGGTCATTGAAGCCGCACTGAAACTGCATGGCGGCAAGCCCATCATCAACTCGATCAACTTCGAGGATGGCGAGCAGCAGGCCCATGACCGCATGAAGCTGGCCCGTAAGTTCGGCGCCGCCATGATTGCGCTGACGATCGATGAAGTCGGCATGGCGAAGGAGCCGCAGGACAAGCTGCGCATTGCCGAACGTCTGGTGGATTTCGCGTGCAACCAGTACGGACTGCCGCAGTCCGACCTGATGATCGATCCGCTGACCTTCACCATCGCTACAGGTGTTGAAGACGATCGCAAGCTCGGCCAGTGGACGCTTGAGGGCATCAAGCTGATCCGCGACAAGTTCCCGGATATCCAGATCATCCTCGGCCTGTCGAACATCTCCTTCGGCCTGAACCCGGCCGCGCGTGCGGTGCTGAACTCGGTATTCCTGGATCATGCGGTCAAGGCTGGCATGACGGGTGCGATCGTGCATGTCTCCAAGATCCGCCCGCTGCATCTGATTGCCCCGGAAGAGGTCAAGGTCGCGGAAGACCTGATTTTCGACCGCCGCACCGAGGACTACGATCCGCTTCAGAAGCTGCTGGAACTGTTTGCGGGCCGTAAAGCCGCCGATGCCGTCAAGAAGCGCCGAGCAGAGACCCCGGCGGAGCGGCTGAAGGACCGGATCGTGGACGGTGACCGCAAGGGCATCGAGCAGGATCTGGAAGACGCGATGGCGGAAATGCCGCCGCTCGACATCATCAACAACGTCCTGCTCGATGGCATGAAGGTCGTCGGCGAGCTGTTCGGTTCGGGCAAGATGCAGCTTCCGTTCGTGCTGCAATCCGCCGAGACGATGAAGACTGCCGTGGCATGGCTTGAGCCGCACATGGAGCGCGTGGAAGGCCAGCACCGCGGCACGATGGTGCTCGCCACAGTCAAGGGCGACGTGCACGATATCGGCAAGAACCTCGTGGACATCATCCTGACCAATAACGGCTATCAGGTCATCAATCTGGGCATCAAGGTGCCTCTCGCGGACATGATCGCGGCCGTGAAGGAACACAAGGCGGACGCGCTCGGCATGTCCGGGCTTCTGGTGAAGTCCACGGTCATCATGCGCGAAAACCTTGAGGAAATGCACCGTCAGGGCTTTGACGTTCCGGTCATTCTCGGTGGTGCGGCCCTCACCCGGAATTACGTCGAGGAAGAATGTGCCCGCTCCTATGGCGCTGGTGAGCCGGGGCGCGTGGCCTATGCGCGTGATGCGTTCGACGGTCTGGGCCTGATGGACAAGATCGCCAACAAGGAGCTCGATTCCTATCTTGGCGCGATCCAGACGCGCCGGGCCAGCCAGGCGAGCCGCAAGACGGCGCGCGCTCCGGAAATCGCAGAAACACGCGGCTTTGGCGTCGTGGATCGCGAGGCCGCCAAGGCCCGGCGTGAGCGGATTTCAGGCTCCGAGCCGGTCATTACACCACCTTTCTGGGGTGGACGTGTGCTCGAAGCGACGCCAAATGCGGTTCTGCCGTTCCTCAATGAGCGCTCGCTGTACCAGTTCCAGTGGGGCTTCCGGAAACAGGGCCGCTCGCTCGACGAGTTCATGGAATACGCCAAGACCGAACTCCGCCCCGTGCTGAAACGCATGCTGGCGCTGACTGCGGAGCAGGACATCATCCGGCCGCAGGCAATCTATGGATATTGGAAGGCCGCAGGCGACGGGAACGATCTCGTACTCTTCGAAGAGGACGGTAAGACGGAAGCCGCGCGTTTCACCATGCCGCGTCAGCCCAAGGATGACGGCGAGTGCATCGCCGATTTCGTCCGCGACATCAGCGATGATACCCGCGATGTGGTCGGACTGCAGGTCGTGACAGTCGGGCAAAAGGCGTCCGATCTGGCACGGGTGTGGTTCGAGGAAAACCGTTATCAGGACTATCTGTACCTGCACGGCCTGTCGGTCGAGATGGCGGAAGCCATGGCGGAATATACCCACAAGCGCATCCGCGCCGAGCTGGGTTTTGCCGGCGAAGACGATCGCGACATGGAGAAGCTGCTGTCGCAGTCCTATCGCGGCTCGCGCTATTCCTTCGGCTATCCCGCCTGCCCGCGGCTTGAAGATCAGGAACCGATCCTGAAAATGCTGGATGCCGAACGCATCGGCGTGTCGCTTTCCGACGGCTATCAGCTTCACCCCGAGCAATCGACATCCGCTCTCGTGATGCTGAACCCACGGGCAAAATACTTCACCGTCTGAGGACGGTAAATTTTAAAAAGACGAGAAAAGACTTTCCATGACGGTCATTTCAGTTCCGCAGACCACCTATGTCCTGACGCTTTCCTGCCCTAACCGACCGGGCATCGTGGCGGCAATCAGCGGCAGGCTTGCGGAACTGAACGCCAACATCACTGAAGCCCAGCAGTTCGATGACCGGGACAGCACGGTCTTTTTCATGCGGATCGTCTTCGAGATCACGGATGGCCAGACCAGCATGCAGCAGCTTCGCGAGGCACTGGCTGTTCTGGGCGAGACGTTCAGCATGGACTGGGCGCTGCATGACCGAAGCGTGAAGCCGAAGGTCCTGCTGATGGTCTCGCGTTTTGATCACTGCCTGGTGGATCTGCTGTATCGCTGGCGCATCGGGGAACTACCGATCGAGCCGGTCGGGATCGTATCGAACCACCCGCGCGAGGTGTTTGCGGATCTGGATTTCTACGGCATCCCGTTCCACCACCTTCCCGTCACAAAAGACACCAAGCCCGCGCAGGAAACGCGTATTCTGGATCTGTTTGCCACGACCGGGGCCGAACTGGTCATTCTCGCGCGCTACATGCAGGTTCTGTCCAATGAGATGGCTGCCAGCCTGTCAGGCCATTGCATCAACATCCACCATTCCTTCCTGCCCGGCTTCAAGGGTGCTCGTCCCTATCATCAGGCCTTTGCGCGCGGCGTGAAGCTGATCGGCGCGACCGCCCATTACGTCACCCGCGATCTGGATGAAGGCCCGATCATCGAACAGGACGTGGAGCGCATCTCCCATGCCGACACGCCCGATGACCTGATCCGCAAAGGACGCGATATCGAACGCCGGGTTCTGGCGCGTGCTGTGCGGTATCACATCGAACGCCGGACCATTATCAATGGTAGCAGGACAGTTGTCTTCACGCCCTGAAGGCTTCTGTTCTTCTGCCAGACATGAAAATTTCGCACGACACCCTGAATATTCTCTCCTAGGCTCGGCTTTATCAGTTCACAGCCGGCAGCAATATTCAGATGACCTTTCGCAAAGCCCTTCTTTCGCTTGCCCTGTTCACCACTCTCCTCGCACAAACAGCCTGTTCCGGTGACGTGGTTCTTGAGAAGCGGTTGACACCTGCGGATACCCTGCGTGAGACCACAAACCGGACCGTCGTGCCCGGCACATTCGTCATGACTGTGAAAAGCGTAAACGTCTTCAACAAGATGGTCTTCCTCAACTCCGAAGACACCTATCTGGACCGCGCCAATGTCGCCGTGCAGATCACGTCAGCCGTGGCCTATAATGCCGATATCCGTTTCGGTGGCGATTTCCGCAAGATGGTCCTGAACCGCAAGATCCTGGTGATCGGGTCGGCCATGAAGGTTGGTGCGGATCTGCAACAGGGGATCGTCGTGAACAACAAGGACGATTACCGAACCTATATCTTCGTCAGCCGGGCGAGCAATATTTTCCTGAGATAGTCACGGATAATATCTGATCTTGCATCGTATATTCGTTTTTCGACAGATTATTCCATTTTATACCCCCATATCGAACTGAAGATATTTCCCGGACCTTCGATCCGGCCTATGAAGAGCATCCTTTCTTCATGCCGGAACTAGTCATGACCGCCTCTTCCGCCTCCGCTCCGGACCGCCTTCAGGCCGTTCTTAAAGCCCTCCAGCCCATCATGGGTGAGCGGATCAGCATGGCACCATCCGTTCGCGAAGAGCACAGTCACGGCGAGGCCATGAATGCCTCCAACCTGCCCGAGGCGGTGGTGTTTGCGGAAAGCACGCAGGATGTGGCAACCGTCCTGCGACACTGCCATGAATGGCGCGTTCCGGTCGTGGCGTTCGGGGCCGGCACTTCGGTGGAAGGCCATGTCGTGCCGCCCGAACAGGCCATCAGCCTCGATCTGTCCCGCATGACGGATATCGTGGAACTGAACGCAGAGGATCTGGACTGCCGGGTCCAGGCCGGCATTACGCGACAGACGCTGAATGTGGAAATCCGCGATACGGGCCTGTTCTTTCCGGTCGATCCGGGCGGGGAAGCCACGATCGGCGGTATGTGTGCCACCCGCGCCTCGGGCACCGCCGCCGTGCGCTACGGCACGATGAAAGAGAATGTGCTGGGACTGACGGTCGTTCTCGCGACCGGCGAAATCATCCGCACCGGCGGGCGCGTCCGCAAATCCTCCACCGGCTATGATCTGACGTCGCTGTTCGTCGGCTCGGAAGGCACGCTCGGGATCATCACAGAAGTCCAGCTCCGTCTGCACGGGCGTCCGGACAGTGTTTCGGCAGCAATTTGCCAGTTCGAGAACCTGCATGACGCCATCCAGACCGCCATGGAAATCATTCAGTGCGGCATTCCCATCACCCGCGTGGAACTGATGGACAGCGTGCAGATGGCAGCTTCCATCCAGTATTCCGGCCTGAGCGAATACCAGCCGCTGACCACGCTGTTTTTCGAATTCACGGGCTCGCCCGCAGCCGTACGCGAGCAGGTCGAGACGACGGAAGCCATTGCGTCGGGCAATAACGGGCTTGGTTTTGCCTGGGCCGAAAGCGCCGAAGACCGCACCCGCCTGTGGAAAGCGCGGCATGACGCCTACTGGGCAGCGAAGGCCATCGTCCCGGGCGCGCGCGTCATTTCCACGGACTGCATCGTCCCGATTTCCCGTCTGGGAGAGCTGATCGAGGGCGTGCATCGCGATATCGAAGCCTCCGGCCTGCGTGCGCCCCTTCTGGGGCATGTGGGTGATGGTAATTTCCATACGCTCATCATCACGGATGATACTCCCGAAGGACATCAGCTTGCCCTGGATCTGGACCGCAAGATCGTCGCCCGCGCCCTGTCCCTGAACGGATCATGTAGCGGGGAGCATGGTGTTGGCATGGGCAAGCTGGAATTTCTGGAAACCGAGCATGGGCCTGGAAGCCTCAGCGTGATGCGCGCCCTGAAGAACACGATGGATCCGCACCATATCCTCAATCCCGGCAAGCTCCTGCCGCCCGGCCCTGTTTACACGGGCTGAGCTTTCGGGGATCTTTCAGCCGCCTTTCTTTCCAGCCCCTGCCGGATTTCAGCATCATGCCGTCACTCTCCAGCCTCTGCCCCGATATCGTCCTGATCGGCGCCGGGATTATGAGTTCCACGCTTGCCGCCCTGCTGTGCGAGTTGGATCCGTCGCTCTCGATGGTGATGTTCGAAACCCTCTCCGACTGCGGGCAGGAAAGCTCCTATGCCTGGAACAATGCCGGGACCGGACATGCTGGCAACTGCGAACTGAACTACACGCCCCAGCGCGCGGATGGCAGCGTCGATATCTCCAAGGCGCTGGCCGTCAATACGGAATTCGATCTCTCCCGGCAGCTCTGGGCCCACTGGGTGCGTGAAGGCCGGATTGCCGATCCGGCCGCGTTCGTTCAGCCCTGCCCGCATATCAGTCTGGTGTGGGGTGCAGAGAATGTGGCGTTCCTCAAGGCCCGCTATGAGGCCATGGTCGCCCATCACTGCTTTGCCGACATGGAATACACCGATGACCCGGCGGTCATCGCGCAATGGGCCCCGCTCGCCATGGCGGGACGCGATACGACACAGCCCGTCGCGGCCACGCGCATCAGGGAAGGCACGGACGTCAATTTCGGTGCCCTGACGCATGCCCTGACCGCATCGCTCAGGACCGACCGCAACGTCTCCATCCACTATAACCATCGCGTCACGGATCTGACCCGAACCGAGGACGGCCGCTGGCGCGTCACGGCAACGGATACTGAAAGCGGTCACGCCACAACGGTCCTGACGCGCTTCGTCTTCATCGGCGCGGGCGGCAATGCCCTGCCGCTGCTTCAGGCGTCCGGCATCCCCGAAGCAGCACATTACGCAGGCTTCCCGGTCAGCGGACTCTGGCTGCGCTGCACCGACCCGACCATCACGCGCCAGCATCACGCCAAGGTTTACGGCAAGGCCCCCGTCGGCTCCCCGCCCATGTCGGTCCCGCATCTCGATACCCGCGTGATCGACGGGAAATCCTGCCTGCTGTTCGGGCCCTATGCCGGTTTTTCTACGAAATTTCTTAAGAGCGGGTCGTGGACGGATTATTTCCGCTCCCTGACGCCGAAAAACATCATCCCTGCCCTGACGGCCGGAAAAGACAATCTCGGCCTGCTGGATTATCTCGTAAAACAGGTCATCCAGACCAACGAGGCGCGTTTTCAGGCACTTCTGGACTTTTACCCGACCGCACGGCCCGAAGACTGGAGCAAGGTCGTGGCCGGGCAGCGGGTGCAGATCATCCGGCCCGATAGCGGCCTGCACGGCAAACTCCGCTTTGGTACCGAACTCGTCAAAAACGCTGACCGCTCCCTCGTCGCGGTACTGGGTGCCTCTCCCGGCGCGTCCATTGCAGCGTCCGTGGCACTTCAGGTCGTGCAGGGCTGCTTCCCCGAACGGCTTGTCGAGGGCGGCTGGCTGCCCCGCCTGCGGCAGGTTTTTCCTGCTTATGGCGTCGATCTGACGCAGGACGCCCAGGCCTGCACGACGCTCCGTCGTGATACGGCTCAGGTCCTGAAGATTACCACACCGACCTGATAATCACCTTTTTGGGGCTGAATGCTCTCCAGCGGGCGTTACAGACGGCCTCTGGCCTGTTATGATAGATACGATTTTACATTTATCTGTTTGTATTCACGCTCAGGAATCGATTTGAGACATGACTGATGGTTCGGGCTCCGTAGTCGCTACCGCCGCACCGCAGGGTTCAAAGCGGCGGGATAATACGGCCCGCCAGAAACAGATCCTCGACGTTCTTCTTGAAACCGGCAGTGCGACGATCGAAGGACTGGCCGAGCGTTTCGATGTCAGCCGCATGACGATCCATCGCGATGCGCATGCGCTGGTCCAGCAGGGCCTGATCGACAAGCTGCATGGCAGCATCGTGCTGCGCAACAAGGTCACGACGCAGAAAACCGTCAATTTCCGCCGCTCGCGTGCAACGGATCTCAAGGACGCCATCATCCAGCGGGCCATCTCGCTGATCCAGCCCGAGCAGGTTCTGGTTCTGGATGACTCCACAACCGTTGCGGCAATGCTGCCCCTGTTGCCTGCCCTCGCACCGCTGACGATCATCACCAACGCCGTTGGGGTAATTCAGGCGTTGTCGCCCTATCCCAACCTGAAGCTGATCTGCCTTGGCGGCGACTACAACCCGCCGCGCAATGCCTTCTTCGGTCTGGTCTGCGAGCAGGCGGCGCAGTCGCTGCGGGCGAACATGATGTTCCTCTCGACATCCATCATCCACAACGCCACCGCCTTCCAGAACGATCAGGACGTTGTAAAGGTCAAGCGGGCCATGATGGACATTGCGGATCAGTGCGTCCTGCTGGTGGACAGCACGAAGTTCCGCAAGGGCGGCCTGCACCGTTTGGCTTCACTGACGGAATTTGACCGCGTCCTGACGGACTCGCAGCTCAAGCCGTCCATCGCCAAGGCTCTGATACAGGACGACGTGAAGCTTGAAATCTGCACCTGACTGCAGGTGTCAGGCGTTGGGCAATGCCTGCATGAACTGTTTCAGTCCGCCCTCGATGGCTTTTTCGAACAGGCTCAGGGTTTCGCTCCCGACATAGTGCTCCACACCCTCGGCATCGACGCGGGCGTTTTCCTCGCTCACACCCAGAGCGAGCAGAAATGCTTCTACGATCCGGTGCCGGTGTCGCGCCCTGTCCGCCATATCCTGACCGGCCGGTGTCAGGAAAACGCCCCGATAGGGCTTCTGCGTGACATACCCTTCTGTCGCAAGACGGGCCAGCATCTTTGCCACTGTCGGCTGTGAGACGCCCAGACGCCCGGCGATATCGACCTGCCGGGCTTCCTGCCCTTCCGACAGCAGGTCCGAAATCAGCTCCACATAGTCTTCGACCAGCACATTGCGTCGCGCCGCCCGATTGGCACGGAAGCCTTCGGAATGGGTTTCGACATCAGGCAGCATCTCTTTGGGCGCCGCATTTTTCAGACGTCTTTTCCGGTCCATTCCCGTCCTGTGCCTCCATAGGGAAAACAATATTCGCGGCGGAATAAAACATTCCTGCATTTTCCGCCAGTCCGAATAATCACGTTTTTCCAGATCGCGTCTTTTTCAACAGGCTCATCAATATAGCATATTGAATATTGGTCGTGGATGGGATTGGATGTTCCCCTGATGTCAGATTCCACCACTCCCAGCACTCCGCCCGTGGAGTCCCGGACGTCCCCGGATATGCGGCAAAGTCTGCCGGATGCGTTTTCCAGCATTCATGTGCCGGGGGCTGATGCGTCCTGGATCAGACGTTTTCTGGCCTTTGTCGGGCCGGGCTTCATGGTGTCGGTCGGCTATATGGACCCGGGCAACTGGGCCACGGATCTGCAGGGCGGGTCGCGCTACGGCTATACGCTGCTCTGCGTCATCATGCTGTCAAACCTGATGGCGATCCTGCTTCAGGCGCTCTCAGCACGCCTCGGGATCGCGACGGGACGCGATCTGGCGCAGGCCTGCAGGGATCATTTTTCGCTACGCGTGAACATCGTGCTGTGGCTGGCCTGTGAACTGGCCATTATCGCCTGTGATCTGGCGGAAGTCATTGGCACGGCGGTGGCGCTTCAGCTTCTGTTCGGTCTGCCTCTTCTGGGCGGCGCGCTGCTCTCCATTCTGGACGCACTGGTTGTCCTGCTACTGATGAACCGGGGCTTCCGCTATCTGGAAGCCTTCGTGATCGCGCTTTTAGGCATTATTGCGCTGTGTTTCGGAATCCAGCTTGTCGCAGCCGCCCCGCCCATGCACAGCGTTCTGGCCGGGCTCCTCCCCGATCCGAAGATCCTGACGACACCGGGGATGCTCTATGTCGCCATCGGCATTATCGGTGCCACGGTCATGCCGCATAACCTGTATCTGCATTCCTCGATCGTGCAGACCCGCGCCTATGAGCGCACACCAGCCGGGCGGCGGGATGCGATCCGCTGGACGAGCTGGGACAGCACGATTGCCCTGACTCTGGCACTATTTATCAACGCGGCGATCCTGATCGTAGCGGCAGCAGCGTTTCACAATTCCGGCCATCAGGACGTGGCGGAAATCCAGGATGCCTACCGGCTGCTCTCCCCGATCCTCGGGCTTGGCATGGCCTCCACGCTATTCGCACTCGCTCTTCTGGCAGCAGGCACGAATTCGACGATCACCGGCACACTGGCCGGACAGATCATCATGGAGGGCTTCCTGCACCTCCGCATTCCGCACTGGGCCAGACGGCTTCTGACTCGTGGGCTGGCGATTGTGCCTGTCGCAATCGTCACGCTGATCTATGGCAACCGGGGTGTGGGCGATCTACTGATGGCCAGTCAGGTCATCCTGTCGCTGCAACTGCCGTTTGCCGTCATCCCGCTGGTCATGTTCGTTTCGGACCGCAGGACGATGGGCGAGTTCGTAATTTCCGCACCCGTCCGTGTCCTGTCATGGTTCGTGGCAGGGCTGATCCTGCTGCTGAACTTCAAGCTGCTTTACGACACTCTGGCGGGCTGAGAGTCAGGTGGGGTTGGCAACCCACGGGTTCGCCCGGAAAACCGACCACCCCGTGTGCTGAACAAGCCGTTCCAGCGCCCGTGTCCCCAACAGGGAGTTCCCCTGTGCATTCAGCCCCGGCGACCACACTGCAATGGACGCAACACCCGGCGCAACCGCCAGAATACCACCACCCACGCCGGATTTTCCGGGGAGGCCAACGCGGATGGCGAAAGCGCCCGAGCCGTCATAATGGCCACACATCATCATTAGTGCGAGGATCGTCTGGGCATTGCGCTCGGACATCACGCGTTCGCCTGTGAGTGGGTTCCGGCCGCCCGTCATGAGATAGGTCCCGACTTGTGCCAACTGGTGGCAGCTCATGGTAAGGGCGCATTGATGGAAATAGAAATCCAGCGTGTCCTCGACCACGTTGCGGATATTGCCGAATGTCCGCATGTAGTTTGCAAGCGCCATGTTGCGAAAACCGGTCGCGCGCTCCTGCCGGGCGACGTCTGTGTCGATGTCGATTGAAGCAGGATCGCTCACCAGCGGACGCAGGAACTCCAGCAGGCGGGTCTGGGCGTTCTCGCGGCCATAACGCGAGACCAGAATATCCGCGATGACGATGGCACCCGCATTGATAAACGGATTGCGGGGAATGCCGTGCTCGTTTTCGAGCTGAACGATGGAGTTGAAGGCGCTGCCCGAAGGCTCCTGACGCACCCGGCCCCATAGCTCTTCACCCATCGCATTGAGCGCCATGCTCAGGCTGAACACTTTGGAAACGCTCTGGACCGAGAACGGGACCTCCGCATCCCCGACCGTATGGGTCGCCCCGTCCATGCCGACCACTGCCATACCGAACCGGTCCAGATCCACCCGGGCAAGCGGAGGAATGTAATTGGCAACGGTCCCGCGTTCGGAGGCCGTGCGCATTTCCTCTGCGATCGAGACGATAATGGACGCAAGTGTGGTCATGGGACCTCGGTGATTGGATCGCGATGTGACTGAAAGAACAGGAGTTTCACAGGCCCTGACGCATGCGGGCAACCCGCGGGAGCGTAAAGAGGGATATGCGCTGCGAGCATGGCTGAAAGAGCGGATCTTCCTGCCATGCAGAACACATCAAGTTACGGCGAGATAACCCGGTGCCGGACCACCTGCCCGACGATTACCAGTGCGGGTGACTTCACCTGCGCCTCGGCGGCCTGTCCGGCAATCGTCTCCAGCGTTCCGGTGAAGACGCGCTGGCCCGGCTGTGTTCCACGCTCGACGATTGCCACCGGCCAGTCCGCGGGCAGTCCTTTTCCCATCAGTCCGGCGGCAAGCTGTGGCAGGGTCGAGATGCCCATATAGATCACGACGGTCTGGCGCCGGTCGGCCATGTCGTCCCATGGCAGGTCCAGCACACCATCGGCCTTCGCATGGCCGGTCACGAACAGGCAGGCCTGCGCGCAATCACGATGCGTCAGGGGAATACCGGAGCATGCAGCACATCCATTAGCCGCCGAAATGCCCGGCACCAGACGGAAGGCAACACCGGCTTCGACCAGAGCCTCGATTTCCTCGCCACCACGTCCGAAAATGAATGGATCGCCTCCCTTGAGTCGCAGGACACGCTCGCCGGCCTGTGCGCGACGGATCATTTCGCGGTTGATCTCATCCTGCGGCAGGGCATGCCGGTCCCGCTGCTTGCCGACAAAAACAAGCTCTGCATCCCGGCGCACCATATCCAGCAGGGCTGGCGAGAGCAGGTTGTCGTAGAGAACGGAGTCCGCATTCTGCATCAGGCGCAATGCCTTGAGCGTCAGCAGATCCGGATCACCAGGGCCTGCACCGACAAGCCAGACTTCTCCTGTTTTGCGCGGCGCATCCAGAAGCGTCTGAAGATATGCATCGGCCCGGCTCTCGTCACCGGACTGCGCGACTTCCGCTCCTGGGCCATCGAGAAAATCTTCCCAGATACGTTTGCGGTCCTGAACCTCGGGATAACGCCCTGACACCAGCACGCGCCGCGACTGCATATAGGCAGCCAGACGCCCCGTGCCTTCCGGCAGAAGTGTTTCAATCTGCTCACGCAGACGACGGGCGAGCACGGGGGCGGCCCCGCCTGTAGAAACAGCTACCCTTACCCCACCCCGGCGCACCTGCGCGGGCGTGATAAAGCTTGAGGGTTGGGAATCATCCACCGCGCAGACGGGAATGTTCAGTTCATCAGCAATGGCCGCGACCTGCCGGTTGGTCTCCCGGCTGTCCGTTGCAGCGTAAACCAGTCGGCAACCCGGCAGACAGGTCCGCAGGGTAAGTTCCTCCGCCCGGCCGCCAATATGGTGAACCAGACCGGCCTCAACCCATCCCTGAACAACCGGATGCAGTTGTTCGGCCAGAACGTCGATCCGCGCACCGTGGTCAAGCAGAAGACGCCCCTTGTTGAGGGCAATTTCTCCTCCACCTACCAGCAGGACGCGGGCACCGGAAAGCCGGATGGAAATGGGAAACCAGCCTGTCTCCGGAGAAGATTCCGGGCTGGAAGGCGAACGCGGTGCAGTCATCGAGGTGTGGATGTCCGGATGAGAGGGGCCTGGCAGAATTCAGGACCGCATTCAGCGACAGCCAGACCGGAACGTCAAATCCGGACCGCGCCACTCCCATCAGAGTTAGGACACGCCCTACTGAACGGGCGCGTCCCGATAGAGGCTGTTACCAGCCGCCCTGACGTCCCGGACCGCCACTCATACCCTGCCCGTTCATGCCTCCACCGTTCATGCCGGGACCACCCATATTTTGACCGCCATAACCCCGGTCGTCATGGCGATGATGATGGTGTCCGCCATCACGACGTCCATCATAAGGACCATCACAGGCTGCAAGCGACAGGGACAGACCGGCTCCAAGAACCAGGGCAACAATCTTCTTCATGAACAGCTCCACCGAAAATATTTCAGGCTCTCAGATGCAGAGCCAAATATGGTGTTCTCAAGGAGAGAACGTAACAGAGAATGACAGCACAGAATTTTGCAAAGAAATTCCAACAGGGAGGCTGATGGAAATGCTAGGATTGTGAATGAACAGGGATCCCGTTGACTGGCGCTTGCGGATCAAACTTCTTTTTACGGAACATGTCTCATGCCCGCGTTGATAGTCAAAATGCTGAAATCCCTTCAGAACGGGCCCGGATTTCTTGTTCTGCTCGTGCTTCTGGCCGTTGCGGTCTTTGTGGGATATGAAGTCCTGTATGCGCTTGTCGGATAAATCTCCCGCAACGGCCGTATCGCGCACCGTCACAGACAGGACCCACTGCATGACAAAAGGCGATCTTGAAAAGCGCCTCGATTTTCTCCGGGAAGCCTCCCGCCTCAAGGATATCCTCAGACGGACCTATACCCATGGCGGCCAGACCGAAAGCACGGCCGAGCATACCTGGGCGCTTTGCCTGCTGGTCATGACCTTCGCCGACCAGCTTGAAGGCATCAACCTTCTGAAACTGCTGAAAATCTGCATCCTCCACGATCTGGGCGAGGCCATCCACGGCGATGTTCCCGCCATTTCGCTCCAGGCCTCTGCCAACAAGGCCGCGCAGGAACGCGAGGATCTGCTGACGATCATGGCCCCCCTGCCCGATGATCTGCAGGCAGAATTTCTGGCGCTATGGGACGAATACGAGAATGCGGCGTCTCCCGAAGCCCGGTTAGCCAAGGCTTTCGACAAGATCGAGACGATCAGCCAGCACAATGCCGGCCTCAATCCGGATGATTTCGACCATACGTTCAATCTGACCTATGGCCGCAAATATACGGACGCCACGGAACTGACCCGTCGCATCCGGGAAATTCTGGACGAGGAAACCCGCCGCAATATGGTGCGTAGCCGGAACATGGTTGCCAGCTAGAGGTCCCTTTAGTCTCGACATACAGAAGAAAATCCGTCAGAAACAGCCTCAAATGACCTTCTACTGCCACGATATCCTTACAGATTCGTGACATTCTGCACCCGCTGCGGACATTCCGGCCCGCACGCAATGCAGGAGCACGCAAAAGAGCGCATGTCAGATCATGACCTGAAAATTCAAGTCACCCTTCCTCTGACACGCCCCATGCTGCGTCCGGCTCTCAGCCTCGTCTGGGGTCTTGGCAGCCTGTTTCCTGCTGTCTCCACACTCGCTCAGACCACATCCGGTGCCACCGCCGCACCGGCAGCCCCGCAGCACAATGCAACGACAGTCACCACGTCCACGACATCAGTGAACGGAGGCGAGAAGATTGTCGTCAAAGCCCACAAGCCGGCCGGAGCCGTGCTGGGTGACGCCAAGCCGATCATGCAGATCCAGGCTGACGAAATCCGCTCATACGGCGTCGATACCGCGGCCGATCTCCTGACGGCCATTGCCCCGGAAACACGCTCGGGACGCGGTGCGACGGGGAACACGCCGGTCGTGCTTCTGAACGGCAAGCGCATCTCGGGGATGCAGGAAGTCAACGATCTGCCGTTCGAGGCCATCGCCCGTGTCGAGATATTCACCGAGGAAGAAGCCCTGCGCTACGGCTATCCGGCCGATGAGCGTGTGGTGAACATCATTACCGTCAAGCACTTCCGTGCCGTCCGGATGCGGGCCTATGGCAGCACATCCACAGATGGTGGCGGCAATGACGGTGTTCTTGGTGCCAGTTTCACGAAGCTCTCCGGGGATCGTCGGATCAATCTGAGTGCCCGGTATGAAGCACAGGCCCGTCTGCTCGACAGTGACCGCGGCGTGACCCCGCCTTCCGCCAGCAGTCTCTATTCCAATGCGGGCAACATCGCATCCGCCGACGGAGGAAGTCTTGATCCGGCGCTGGATAGGCTTGTGGGGCAAAGCGTGACTTCGGCTGGCGTACCCTCACTCGCAGCCGGACAGATCCCGACCCTTCAGGATTTCACAACCTACGCCAATGCACCGCATGTCAGTTCGAATGCGTCAGACTACAGCCTTCAGCCCAGAACGCATGAACTGAGTCTGAACGGCGTCTATGCGGACCAGATCTTCAAAACAGTCTCGGCCTCCTTCAACGCCAGCTATACGCGTAGCGATTCCGAAAGCCTTCAGGGCCCGGCGCGGGGCATCCTCACACTTCCTTCCACCAGCCTGTATTCGCCCTTCTCGCAGGACACATTGCTATACCGGGACTACACGAATGTCTCCGCACTCCAGCAGACATCCCATACGGATGCGGTTCATGCCGGAGTGAATTTCAACGGCGATGTCCGAAGCTGGAAATGGAACAGCACCGGAAGTTTCGACCGCTCTACCACAACGACCAACAGCCAGACCGGACTTGACCTGACCGGCGCCCAGACGGCGCTGACCGACGGGATGACGACCTTCGATCCGTTCTCGGCCGTAGACCGGAGCTGGCTGAACAATCGCCTAGTCAATCACGGACACACCACCGGCACGACCGGCAAGGTCACGGGGCTGCTGTCGGGTTCGGTCTTTTCCCTGCCTGCCGGTGATGTCTCGACCAGCATCGCCCCGACCGGCACCATAACCGAGCAGAATGCGACATCGCTCAGTCAGGGCAAACTGCAGCGGACCCATATCAGCCGCGATGTCGGCACCCTGCAGATTAACGGCGATATTCCGATTGCCAATGCGCGCAAACACGTCCTGTCGTTTCTGGGCAAGCTCGATGCGAACATCAACGGTGCTATTAGTCAGGTGTCGCATTTCGGAACTCTGGGCACAATTGGCGGGGGCGTGACATGGGAGCCCGTGTCATGGATCCAGTTCCCGTTCTCCGTCACCGATCGTACCGAAGCACCAGCAGCCACGGATCTGATTGCCCCGCAGATCGAGACGCCAAATGTCACGACCTATGATTACGTCACCGGACGCTCGGTGCAGGTGACGACCATCTCGGGCGGCAACAGGAACCTTCGGGCGGCGGACCGGCACGAAATCAGCATCGGGACGATCATTGCTCCGGATTTTCTCGAAGGTGCACGGCTGCATGTCAATTATGTGCGGGACCGCAACCACAATCCGGTCATAAGCCTGCCAACCGCGACCGCTGCGATCGAAGAGGCCTTCCCTGACCGCTATCAGCGCAATTCGGACGGGATTCTTGATGTTGTCGATATCCGGCCGGTCAATGCGGTCATGGAAAAGCGCAATGAGTGGAACGCGACGTTCTCTTTTTCGCGTCCTTTGGGGAAAAAGCCTTCCGGCAGGGGCGGAAAACATGGCGCTGGTGGACGGTACTATATTGTCCTCACGCAGGTCTGGCGCCTGAAAGACACCGTGCAACTGCGTGCCGGCCTGCCACCGATTGATCTGCTGGACGGCGGCACTATTGGCGGAACGGGCGGCCAACCGCGGCATGAAGTCGAGCTTCAGGGCGGCGTCTTCAAGAACGGGTTCGGCTTCCGCCTCGTCACCAAATGGCAGTCCGGAACATCCACCCTGGCCAGTACGCACGCCAACAGCCTGTTTTTCAGCGATCTGGCAACAGTGGATATGACGGGCTTTGCCGATCTGGGGGAAATTCCGCGCTGGCAGAACCGACCCTGGGCAAAGAACTTTCGCGTCATGGTTTCGGTCAGCAATCTCTTCAACAGCCGCATCCGCGCCCGCAATGGCTCCGGCATTACCCCGGCCGGCTACGAACCCGCCTTTCTGGACCCACTCGGGCGGACCATCTCGCTCTCGATCCGCAAATCGGTCTGAAACAGATCAGGGCGGTACATAGACACGATGAAAACGGTTCCCCAGAGACGTCAGAACCTCATAGCCGATCGTCCCCGCTGACCGGGCCAGCGCATCCACATCCTGCGCCGGTCCCAGCGCCGACAGCACATCGCCGGCCTCAAGATCGGCAGGAGCCTCAGTCAGATCGACGGAAATGCTGTCCATCGAAACACGCCCGATAACCGGGAGCCGCGTCCGGTCATGCCAGACCGCTCCCCGTCCCTCCTGCGCCCGAAAGAATCCGTCTGCATAGCCCAGCCCGAGCGTGGCGACCCGCGTTGGTTTCATGGCTGTCCAACTCAGGCCGTATCCAACGCGGTCCCCAGCCTCCACGGTCCGGATCTGAACGATCCGCGCATCAAGGGAGACGACCGGGCGGAGCATCCGGTTGCCTTCTGAAGGCGCAATTCCGTAAAGGGCCGCCCCCGGACGGATCAGCTCGAAATGATACTCCGGCCCCAGGAAAATGCCGGATGATGCAGAAAGGGAACGGGGAACACCTGGAAAGCAGGCCGCCATATCCACAAAACGTTGCCGCTGCGTGTCATTGGACAGATTGTCCGGCTCATCAGCACAGGCCAGATGGCTCATCACCAGTTGCAGGTTCAGGCCATCAAAGAGCGTGTGATCGTCAAGATCAGCGGAGTTCAACCCGAAACGGGACATTCCGGAATCAAACTGAAGTGCCGCCGGAAATGCATATCCTTTCCCGTTGCAGAACCGTTTCCAACTGCGGACCTGATCGAGGTCATTGAGAACAGGAATAAGATCATGCGACTGCATGCTACCTTCGCAGCCAGGCATGAAGCCGTGCAGGACGAAAATACGCACATCTGGTAGCACGGCTCTCAAGGCAATGCCTTCATCCAGATGCGCTACAAAAAAGGTTTTTGCGTTCTGCGCGGCGAGGACAGGAGCTATCCTGTCTGCTCCCAATCCATAAGCATCGGCTTTGACGACAGCCGCACATTCTGCTTCCGGCGCCAATCCGGCAACGAAACCGTAATTTTCGGTGATGGCCCGGAGACTGACGGTCATCCAGGCTCCAGCCCGGGCCGAGGCGGCATCCTGAAAAAGTGTCTGCATGGGACTGTCCGTAAGGCTTTGATGCTCCTTTATGACATCCCTGTCATACGACGCAACGTCCATACCATGCTTTTCAGAACGGGAATTATGCGCAACAGAAAATGATATGCTGCAGGCAAGCGCAATCTTTGGTCACAAAAAGTGAGTTCAGATTTGCGGGGAAATGCCTATTTCTGATGCCGAAAAGAGTTAACGGCAAGACTGTCACGAAAGTTTCCATAAATTGATGTCAGACGATTCATCGTCTCCCCAGACCGCCCGTAAAGGCGGAGTTCAGCGTGTCATGAGCAATCTGGGCGTCCTTCTCGGAGGACGTGCAGTCAATGCGCCGCTGAGTCTCGTCCATATCTGGATGGCGACCCATCTATTGGGAAGTTACAGCTTCGGACTCGTTGCGATGATGTACGCCTTCGCACGGACGATGGGCGATATCGTCGATTTCCAGTCATGGCAGACGGTCCTGCATTTTGGACTGCGCCCCCTAACGCAGGGCGATCGTCGCAGTTTTCAGAAAATCGTATCCTTCAGTCTTCTACTGGACAGTTTCGGCGGTCTGCTGGGGTTTGCTGGCGGTGTTCTGATCAGCCTGCTGGCCATGAATTTTCTGGGATGGCCGCCGCAGATCCATGTCATTGGCGTGATCTACTGCGTCTCCATCCTGTTCATGGCATCAGCAACCGCGACCGGTCTGCTGCGGGTTTTTGACCGCTACGACCTCCTTGCCGTGCAGGGGACGGTTGCCACGATCGTCCGTGTGGTTGGCACGGCCTCGATGGCTCTGGGCTGGGCTTCGGTTGCCGCGCTGGCCAGCGTATGGATCGCCGCAGAGATCGCTGCCTGGGGGACGCTCTTCTTCATGGCGACCCGCGAGATGTATCGCCGTGACCTGATCCGCGGCCTGTTTCAGGAAATGCGCGGCATTGTTCCCGATATCCTGAACGGACAGTTCTTCCGCACTTATCCCGGGATCTGGCGCTTTGCATTAAACACGAACCTCAATTCGACGCTCGCACTGGCTTTTGGCCATATCGGGACGCTGGTGGTGGGTGCGTTCGTCGGTCCGACCAGCGCCGGATATTATCGCATTGCCAGCCAGATCGCGGCAGGGATTGCAAAGCCTGCAACCCTGATCCAGACGACTGTCTATCCCGAAATGGCCCGCCTGTGGCGCGACAGGGCCATGAACCGCCTTTATCGCCTCACCGGTCAGATCGCCCTGATGGCCGGCGGAATTGGCACCGCGCTTCTTCTGCTGACCGTGTTTGCCGGACAACCGCTCCTGCAGCTGTATATCGGCCACAAGGGCGCAACCGAGGCTCTTCCGGTCACGCTGTGGCTGCTGGCTGCCGAAGTGGTGACAGTCTGGGGCCTGCCGCTGGAACCATTACTGTTCACGACCAACCGCTCAGGTGCTGCGATCGGTGCCCGCATTCTCGAATGCCTGTTTTTCCTTCCCGCACTCGTAATGATGGTTCGCCATTACGGGTTGAGCGGAGTTGGACCGGCTACGTTGTGCGGGGTAACGCTTCTGATCACGATCCAGCTCGTGCTTGTGCTTCGGACAACCCGTGCGCCAGAAGGAGTGGCGGCATGAAAGTCGCATTTCCTCTCATTGGCCAGCGTCACCAGACCCTGCATGCGCTGCCGATCGCGCTGGAAGTCTCCGCGCGCCATCCGGATGTTGCGGTACACGTTTCCTGCCTGACCGTGAGCCATCTTGAACTGGCCCGCTCGCTGGCGACGCTCTATCCCGAAGCACGGGTGCAGTTCGATCTGCTCCCGATTTCCGCGAAGCTGCGCCGTCGCATCGAGCAGCATGGTCTGCGGGTCGTGGACCGCCTGATCGGGCTCTTTGCGTCCCGTCGCTATTTCCGGAACTTCAATTCGATCATCGTCCCGGAAGCAACGTCCCTGCAGCTTCGCCGCATGGGTGTGCGCCGCCCGAAAATGATCTGGACCGGTCATGGCGCCGGTGACCGGGCCATCGGTTTTGCCCGACATCTCGGGAAATTCGATTTCCTGCTGGTTCCAGGCCGCAAGGTCGAGCAGCGCATGCTGGAAAAGGGCATCATCCGTCCGGGCGCCTATCACCGTGGCACCTATGCCAAGTTCGATCTCGTGCGGCGCATGGATGCGAAACGGCCGAAGCTATTCAACAACAACCGGCCGACGATCCTGTATAACCCGCATTTCCTGCGCCGCCTGTCATCCTGGCCGGAAATGGGACACCAGATCCTGGATTTCTTTGCCAGGCAGGATCGCTACAACCTTGTTTTCGCGCCGCATTTTCGTCTCTTCGACAATCACCGCGAAGAGGGAGAAGCCCTGAAGCGCCAGTATGGGCATCTGCCGCACATGCTGATTGATCCGGGAAGCCACCGCAGCATCGACATGACCTATACGATGGGGGCAGACCTCTATCTGGGGGATGTCAGCAGTCAGGTGGCCGAATTCATGATCCGCCCGCGCCCTTGTCTCTTCCTCAACGCCCACCATGTCAAATGGCATGGAAATCCGGATTATCAGTTCTGGACACTGGGGCCGGTGACGGAAAACGTGTCGGATCTGGGCGCGAAGATCGAGAATGCCTTCGAAACGCATCCTCGTTTTCTTGAGGCGCAGCGCCAATATGTATTAGAGACATTCGAAACACTGGGTGATGAGCCCACTGCTCCCGCTGCGGCGGATGCAATCGTCGATTTTCTGAAAAGGGCTGCCTGATGTCAGGTAATCCAAACGGAGCTAGTCCAGGTTTGACCGAGGCCAACCAGAACCCAACCGCCAATCCCGTCCCGACGCCCAGCCGTTCCGGCCTGGAAAGACGTTACGGTGATTTCCCCAGCTTTGCTGCCGCACTCGATTACGCGGCGCAGGGTGAGAGCGGATTCAACATCTATTCCGGACGGGGACAGCTTCTTGAAGCGCTGCCTTACCGTCTGCTGCGCGAGCAGGCCCGTTCCATGGCCTGCCGCCTGCTGGGTCTTGGCCTTGTCCCTGGTGACCGTGTTGCGATCGTTGCGGAAAGCGATGGCGATTTCGCCCGGATTTTCTTCGGCTGCCAGTACGCTGGCCTCGTCCCGGCCCCCCTGCCCCTGCCCGTCGCGTTCGGTGGACGTGAAGGCTATGTGGCGACCCTGCGCGGGATGATCCAGAGTGCCGCGGCCCGTGCTGTCGTGGTTCCAGACGTGATCGGAAGCTGGACCGGCGAGATCATTGACGGACTTGATCTGGTGTTCGGCGGCTCGCCGGCCGATCTGTACCGTCACGCCGAAGCCCGTGTCGAACTGCCGGAAATTTCTCCGACGGCCCTGTCCTATCTTCAGTTTTCCTCGGGAAGCACGCGCTTTCCGATGGGTGTCTCGGTCACGCAGGCAGCCGGCATGGCCAATGCCCGCGCCATCGCCCGTGACGGCCTGCATGTCCACCCGGCAGAAGATCCGCGTGATGACCGCTGCGTCTCCTGGCTGCCGCTCTATCATGACATGGGTCTTGTCGGCTTCTTCCTGACGCCACTGACCTGCCAGCTCTCCGTGGACCTGCTGCCCACCCGCGAGTTTGCCCGTCGCCCGCATGTCTGGCTGGACCTGATCTCCCGCAACCGCGGCACGATCGCCTACAGCCCGTCCTTCGGCTACGAACTCTGCGCCCGCCGCAGCGGTCAGGCCGATCTTGATCTGTCGTGCTGGCGTATTGCCGGGATCGGCGGCGACATGATCCGCCATCATATCCTTGAAGGCTTTGCCGAGCGTTTCGCGTCCAACGGCTTCAGGGCCAGCGCTTTCGTCGCCAGTTATGGCATGGCAGAAGCCACCCTTGCGATCAGCTTTGCCCCGCTCGATACCGGCATCCAGACTGACACGATCGACCTGCGCCGTCTTGAAAAGGACGGTATTGCCGAACCGTCCAACGATCCGTCCCATCCGCTGCGGACCTTCGTCCTGTGCGGTGAGGCTCTGCCCGATCACCAGATCGAAGTCCGCGATGCAACGGGCCGTGATCTGGCGGACCGACAGGTCGGAACCGTTTATGTCCGCGGACCGAGTCTCATGTGCGGCTATTTCCGCCGCCCTGACGAGACCGAAGCCGTTCTTGACGCTGATGGCTGGCTGAACACGGGTGATCTTGGTTATCACCTCAACGGCCAGATTGTTGTCACCGGCCGTGCCAAGGATCTCATCATTATCAATGGCCGCAACATCTGGCCGCAGGATCTGGAATGGTCCGCCGAAAGCGAGATCCCGTCCCTGCGCTCGCGTGACGTTGCCGTCTTCTCCGTGGATAGCGACGAAGGCGAGAAAATCGTGGCTCTCGTGCAGTGCCGGGCAACGGAAGATGCGAGCCGTGATCAACTCCGCGATGAGGTCACGAGTCTGTTCCGCCGCCAGCACGGCGTGGATGTTGACGTCATTCTCGTTCCGCCCCGCACGCTCCCCCAGACCTCCTCTGGCAAGCTGACCCGTGCGAAGGCCAAAAGCATGCTGCTCTCCGGTCAGTTCGAACAGCAGCCTGAAACCACGCCTTCGGTCGCCTGATCTCTTTCCGGCCGCGCCACGCGACTGCCAGAACAGGCAGAGGGGTGGCGAACGGGGCCGGTTTGGAGCATAAGGCTTGCCCAAGATTGCACAGACACCGAGAGTTGAAGTCCATGACTGACAGCGTCGCCGGCATTTCCGGAATGATCATTGAAAAACTGCTTGCCAACCCGAAGGTTCCCCGGGACATCGACGGCAACAGCAAGATTGTCGAAGACCTGGCCTTTGACAGCCTGGCCGTCATGAACTTCGTCATGGAAATCGAGGATGAACTCGACGTTTCCGTGCCGCTCGACAAGCTTGCGGACATCCGGACCATCAATGATCTTGCCGCATGCCTGCACACGCTCAAGGTTGCCCACGCGTGACAGATATTTTTGCCAAGCACGCAGGCCTGCGCGAAGCCTATGAAGGCCTGACGGCCGCGTCGCCGCGCAATCCGTTTGAAGTCGTGATCGAACGCCCGATCTCCGCCAGTGTGGGGATCATCGAAGGCCGCGAGACGCTTCTGTTCGGGACCAACAACTATCTTGGTCTCAGCCAGTCGAAAAAGGCCATCGACGCTGCCGTGGAAACGGCGGAGACGATGGGCGTTGGCACGACAGGCTCTCGCATTGCGAACGGTACCTTCGGTCTGCATCGCAAGCTGGAAGCGAAGCTCGCCGAGTTCTTCCGCCGCAAGCACTGCATGGTGTTCTCGACTGGCTATCAGGCCAATCTGGGCACGATCTCGGCTCTGGTAAACAAGGACGACGTCCTGCTGCTTGATGCGGACAGCCATGCGAGCATCTATGACGGCGCCAAGCTGTCCGGCGCGCAGGTCATTCGTTTCCGCCACAACGATCCGGTTGATCTGGAAAAGCGTCTGGCACGCCTGAAGGACCATCCGGGCGCGAAGCTGATCGTAGCCGAGGGCATCTATTCCATGACGGGCAATGTTGCCCCGCTGGACAAGTTCGTGGACATCAAAACGCGCTACGGGGCGTATCTGATGGCTGACGAAGCGCATTCATTCGGCGTTCTGGGTGACCATGGCCGCGGCGTTGCGGAAATGCAGGGTTGCGAGGACGGGATCGACTTCGTAGTCGGCACGTTCTCCAAGTCGCTTGGAACTGTTGGCGGCTACTGCGTCACGGATCATGACGGCGTGGACCTGATGCGTCTGTGCTCGCGGCCTTACATGTTCACGGCCTCCCTGCCCCCAGAGATCATTGCCGCCACCATGGCAGCCCTCGAGGATATGCAGGAGCGTCCTGAACTGCGGATCAAGCTTCAGGAAAATGCGGCCCGTCTGCATGCAGGACTTCAGAAGGTGGGCCTCAAGACAGGCGAGCATGTCTCCCCCGTTGTGGCCGTCACACTGGAAACCGTTGATCAGGCTGTCGGGTTCTGGAACGCCCTTCTGGAAAACGGGGTCTACGTAAACCTCTCGCTGCCGCCAGCAACGCCGGATAACCGTCCGCTTCTGCGCTGCTCGGTTATGGCCGCACATTCTCCTGAAGAAATTGACCGCGCTGTTGCGGTCTTTGGCGAAGTCGCCAGACATTTCGGACTGTAAGACCAAAAAAGGGGATCCCATGGATCCCCTTTTTTGTTTTCAGTTTTTCTGACGTTTCAGAAGATGGCGTGCCCGCCACAGAAGCCGGGGCAGCATCACAAGTGGATGCCTGCTTTCAAAGGGCGATAGCTGCATATCAAAGCCCGTATGGCGCTTTATCTTCCAGGCCAGATAGGATGCGCCATTTTCAAAAGTGAAGGCCGCTTTCATAAGTCTGGCTACATTGCGAGGGCGACCCGATTTCTGGATCAGAGCCCAGCGGTGGATTGCCTTTTTGCGGAGCGCTGCACTGATAACAGGTTCCAGCATATCGCCACGTGCCGCAAACTGCAGATGTGCCCGCGCCCAGCCCAGAGGCAGCATGGCTGCGTAACGGGCTTCCTGCCCTTGCAAAATACTGCTCCCCCGCCCCTTTTTCTCCACGCGGAGTTCAGAGGCATAGGTGTGAGCAAAAAGGATTTTCCAGAAATCGTCAGCCGTCATGGAGGGCTGACCCAGCAGCGCTGCCCAGCATGACGCTGTTGTGACGCAGGCTGCGATCAGTGACAGGACAGCATCCGCGCTTTCCGGATCACGGACCCAGACCAGCCGCACCGGCTGGCAGAATCGCGCCCAGATTGTCGTATCCAGGACCCCGAGCCCGGTTCGGGCGGCAAACTGTGCACGCGACAATACCGCAATCTTGGCCCGCAGGGTGCGGTGACCATGGCGGAATTCGGCATAGCGGACATTGGGTGGCAGAACGAGGTTGCCGGTCCGCGCCACCATTCCGCCGGAAAAGCCTTCGGCGTTTTCAGTGACGATATAGAAGTCGAGAATACCGTCCGGGTCGGCTTTCCGCAGCATCGACCCATAAAACAGGATGCCCAGCGGCAGAACGGGACAGGCGCGGGCCAGCGCTTCAGCAAAGGCGACGACACCGGAGTCGACCGGCGTTGTCAGTTCACCGATCAGGCGCTGTTCGAGCGCATCAGGCATGGAGAAACCGGAAGCCGGGAGCACGTTCCAGACGCAGGACTCCATCAGGAGCTGCCGTGAAGACCTCACCATCGAGTACGAAATCACTTTCCGTGACCAGGGTCATGTCATCCGTACGACCACTGACATAATCAGGGTGACGGCGCAGCCAGCGGGGTGCACGCCCACATAAAAGGGCAGCCGTCGCCCGCAGCAGGCTCTCCGGCCAGGCGCTGACGTCGAGGTATCGCAATCCCTCGACATTGGGCTCGGCATCCCAGAATGGCCAGATCCCGCGCGACAGACGTGACAGTCCGGTCGTCAGGAACATGAAGCTCTGCCCGTCATAGACATGGCCACCGGTCTCGATCCGCAGCGGATCGCCCTTGAGCCAGTCTTCGCGGCTTTTGCGGAACATGAGGCTGATAAATGTCGACAGTAGCGTAATGCCAACGGCCAGATCGTGCGGCGCAAAGCGCAGAACGGTAGGTGAATGCGCAATCCGTACGGCCCGTGCATATCCGGCACAGCCACCGAACAGGCCGAGCACCGGCATGCGGTCCGTTCCCGGCCAGGACAGGCGGATCGGTGTACGCATGCTGGATCGCAGCCCGCCCTGCCGCAGACGCTGGATCGCTTCCATGCCCCGCAGACCGAAGCCGACATCCCCCGCGATCAGGTTCGTATTGCCAGATGCAAGAATCACGATATCTGGAAGTCTGTCAGCCGGATAGGCGCGTGCGATGGCGGTCAGAGCGGTGCTGACCGTCCCGTCTCCGCCATCGATGAGAATGGTATCGATCCCGCGCTCGCAGAGCTGCCGGACATGCTCTGTTGTACCTTCACGGCTATCGGAAGGAACGAAATCCTTTCCCAGAAGGGTCTGGGCCTCGACAGCAAAACTGGAACCGTTCCGGCGGTTTTTCCGGCTACGGGCATTATGGATCAAGGCAATGCGCACTGGGTGAGGCAATCTTCATCTGGCGTTCGGCTATGCGGGCGGGTCTAGCACGGCTATGATGGAACTGCCAGAACAGGGCGGCCCGGATCCTCGTCCGGACACTCATTCCTGGCGTGGATACTGACAAGGCCCTTTTCTGATCATGACCCCTGACCTGCCCGCAGATCCCATCTCGTCGCGGCACACGTCCCCTGTCCCCACGCCCGCTGTCACATTGGCCCATATTTCGGACCCGCATCTGCCCCCGCCGCCGGTTCACTGGCGCGAGGCGCTCAACAAGCGCGCCCTGAGTCTGCTGTCATGGAAGAAGCACCGCCAGTACGTCCATCTCGCGCAGACCTGTGCGGCGCTGGTCAAGGATATCAGGCGCTCAGACGTCGATACCATCCTCGTCAGCGGGGATCTGACCAATTTCGGAACGCCTGATGAATTTGCAGAGGCGGCCCGCTGGCTGGATGCCCTGCCCGCGCCTGCCCTTGTTATTCCCGGCAATCATGACTGCATGGTCAGACAGCCGGCATCGGCCGGTCTGCACCAGTGGGAGCGCTGGTCTGCCCGGCAGTATCCTTACGTCCGCATCCAGAACGGCGTTGCGCTCGTTGGCGTCAATTCCGGTATTCCAACCGCACCCTTCATGGCCTGCGGGCGTGTCGGACGTCGCCAGCGTGAGCGGCTTGAAGTCCTGATGGAGCGTCTTGGGAAGGAAGGATTGTGCCGGGTCGTGATGATCCATCATCCACCCAAACGCGGCCTCGTCCCCTGGCGTAAGTCCCTGCTCGATCACCGGGAAGTCGCCGGGGTGTTCCGGCGGGCAGGAGCGGAGATCGTCCTGCATGGCCACTCCCATGATGCGACCCTGACTCATATTGCCGGAACGGATATTCCACTGCTCGGCGTGGCGTCCGCATCCCTGACCGATGAACGCCCGCACCGGCAGGCCTGCTGGAATCATCTGTCCATCCACCCATATGAAAAGGGCTGGACGATCGATCTGGCACGTCACCGGCTCGATGGTTCCGTCAGCGAACGGGCGTCGTGGAAGCGGACAGGAAGGACAGAGGCGTGAAACAGCGGGCCCATATTCTGGACCGGTATCTGCTGACACAGATGGTGCCCCCCTTCGCGATCGCGCTTCTGGCCATGCTGGTCGCCCTGCTGCTGGAACGCCTTCTGTCCCTCTTTGACTATCTGGCTTCGGCAGGCAGTTCGCTTGGAACCTGCATCGCGCTTCTGACGGATCTGCTGCCCCATTATTTCGGAATCGCGCTGCCTGCCGCACTCTGCATTTCGGTTTTCCTGACCATCCGCGGCATGAGCGACAATAACGAGATTGACGCCCTTCAGGCCGGTCGCGTCTCCCTGATGCGGATCAGCCGACCGTTCATGATCGTTGGGCTGCTCCTCAGCGCAGCCAGCGTCTTCCTTTACGGCTATATCCAGCCGGTCGCGCGCTATGACTATCGTGCAGGCTTCTATTTTGCCGAGCATACAGGCTGGGCGCCGCATCTTCAGGCCGGGATGTTCGCATCCACCTCCAGCAAGGCCGTCATGACCGCTGACAGCGTCAGCCACGCCGGTACCCGGCTCAGACGTGTGTTCATCCGTGAAGTCAATGCGAATGGTGTCGCCCATATCATCACGGCCCGTACCGGCGCACTGACCATTTCCGAAAAGACCCGCAGCACCCGTCTTGACTTGTGGAACGGGGAAATCGTGGATGATCCGTTCCAGGCGATCAAACCTCACAAGCCGACCGTGACCCATTTCGAACATGTCGTCCGCGTCATTGACCGCCCGACCAGGGAAACGACTTTCCGCTCCCGCGGGGCCGATGAACGTGAACTGACGCTATTCGAACTGGCCCATGACCTGCGCTATGGCCTGCCGGGCATTGAGTACCGCACACTCAGAGCAGAGATGGATTTCCGCATGGCCCGCGCACTGGCCATTCCCTTCATTCCGCCCCTTGCTGTTGCTCTGGCCATTGGCTCCCGGCGGAAAAAATCGGTCTGGGGCCTGATAGCGGTTGCCGTCATTCTGATCGGCTTCGACCAGACCCTGATGTTCGGTCACAGCCTTGCCTCAACCGGGCGCCTTCCGATCTGGCTGGCGATCTGGGTGCCGGAACTCATCTTCTGCATCGGCTGTCTGGCCGCCCTGCTCCGTCGCTCCCGCGGCTCCTGGCGCCGCCGCACGCTGACACGGGCCTCCGCATGACCGAGTCCACGCAGCGTATGCCCCGGTTTGTGCTGATCAAGGCGCTCAACCGTGCCCTTCTGGGACGGTTCATGCTCTGTGGCGCCGTCCTCGTCTCCCTGCTGGAGATCCTGGCACTTCTTGAAAAGACGACTCCGATCCTGAACCGGCATCTCGGCGTCCGAGGTATCCTGACATTCGCGTTCCTGCATTTGCCGGCCCTGAGCATCGACATCCTGCCACTCGCCTTCATGGTCGGGGCACTGTTCCTCCTCACCCAGATGACGCTGTCGAGTGAAATCTCGGCGCTGCGGGCAGCCGGACTGTCAACGCCGGCACTGTATCGCCTTCTCATACCCGCCGTCCTGATTGCGGGCATCGGAGGTTCCTGTGCCCAGTACTGGCTGGTCCCACCCTGCGAAAATGCCCTCACCACCTGGTGGAACCGGACCGATCCGCTGGCCGGAAAAGAAGGGCAGCCCGAAGACGACATCCTGTGGTTCCGCGCAGGCCCCACGCTGGTCAGGATCGGGCAGATCGCCCAGGGCGGCTATTTCCTGCGGGACGTGACGATCTATCATCGTGACGCCACGGGCCTACTGACCGGAACCGAGCATACGAATATCCTGACGTATCAGAACGGCCAGTGGCATCCTGATGGCGCGCAGGATCTTTCCCTTTCCGACGACAAGTCGTTCGTTAATGTGACAAAGGGTGACAACACTTTTGTTATTCCTGCCACACCGTCGATCATCATGACGCTGTCGCAGAACGGGGCATTCGTGACCCCGGGGCAGATCAGCGCCATTCTTCACAAAGGTGCACCGGCAAGTCTGCCTAGGGCCACATACCGTATGGCGCTGTTCACGGGCATGATTCTGCCCGTTCAGATTGCAGTAATGCTTCTATTGACGCTGCCGGTGATCTATATCCCACCCCGTGCAGGACTTCGAAATCCACTTCCCGTCTATGTTCTGGCGGCTGGAATGGGCTTTGTCATCCTGCAGGGAATGATTTCCGCACTTGGAAATGCCGGGACGCTTCCGGCGCCCCTGGCTGTCAGTGTAGGCCCGCTGCTGGGTGCCCTTCTGGGGCTGACCTGGCTTCTGCGGATGGAGGAACGATGAGCAACTTCAAGGCACCATGGCGCAACATGTCCGCCATCCGGACAGGCCGCAGCTTCGATCTGGGAAAGATGAACCTCTCCCAACTCTGGTTCGCCTATCTGACCTATCCGACGATCCTGCTCTATTTTGCGCTGATCGCGGGCTCCGCATGGGCGGCGCTGCATTTCTCGACCGCGCTCTGGATGACACTCATCCCGGTGCCTGTGGTCATCGTCGTTTACCCGCTGGCCTGGTATGCAATCCACCGCTTCATCCTTCATGGACGCTGGCTCTATCGCAACCACTGGACGGCATCGCTCTGGAAGCGCATCCATTTCGACCACCATCAGGACCCGCATCTGCTGGACGTGCTATTCGGCTCCCCGCTGAACACGGTGCCGACGATGGCTATCATCACCATGCCGATCGGCGGACTGATCGCCGGCTGGAGCGGTGCGTTCTGTGCGCTGTCCACGGCGCTGGTCATGACCTGCATCTACGAGTTCTTCCACTGCATCCAGCATCTGGCCTACAAGCCGCGCTGGAAATGGGTCGCGAACATCAAGCAGTTGCATGTGCTGCACCATTTCCATGACGAAGACGGCAATTTTGGCATCACGAACTATGTGCCGGACCGCCTGTTCAGCAGTTTCTACCGCGAAGCCCGCGACCGGCCCCGCAGCAAGCATGTCTTCAATCTCGGCTATGATATCGAGGAAGCGCATCGCTATCCGTGGGTGATGGACCTGACGGGATCGCCCCCGAAGGACCGTCCCGATGGCGCGCGCCCGGCCGGGGCCCGCACGGCTTCCGGGCATAACCGCGCGGCATGAGCCTCCCTGTTCTGGTTCTCGCCGGCTCCCGCGACGGCGAGAATGATGTGCTTGCGAAGCTGGGGCAGGTTTCCCACAAGGCGCTTCTTCCCGTCGCTGGTCAGCCGATGCTGGCCCGCGTCCTCGACACGATTGCCCACACGCCCGGCCTTGGGCCTGTGACGATCAGCATCGAAAATCCGGACTGCATCAAGGATCTGGCAGGTAATGCCATGATCCTGCGCTCCGCCCCCTCTCCCAGCGAAAGCGTCGCCGAAGCCATTGCCCGGATTGGAACGCCCTGTCTGGTGACGACGGCCGATCACGCGCTTCTACGTCCGGAATGGATTCAGGAATTCCTTGCCAAGGCCCAGGGCTGCGATCTGGCCGCCGGTATCGCACTGCGCGCCACGGTAGAACGCGATGTGCCCGGCACGAAACGGACCTATATCCGCCTGTCGGATATGAGCTTCTCAGGCTGCAACCTGTTTCTGATCGGCACCCCAAAAGGGCGGAACGTCATCGAACTGTGGAAGCGGCTTCAGCAGAACCGCAAGCGCCCGCTCCGGATGGCCATGACGCTGGGCCTCGGAACCCTTCTGCGCGCCGTGACCCACACATTGGACTCGACAGCACTCTGTCGCCGCATCCTTAAGCTGACTGGTTCCAGCGTACGTCTGGTGCCCTTGTCGGACGGGCGCGCGGCAGTGGACGTGGACAAACCTTCCGACCTGAAACTGGCCGAACAAATCCTGGCGCAAACGACCCCATGAAAATCGCCTATATCATCAATTCCCTTGAATGCGGCGGCGCACAGCTTCCCATTCCGGATATCGTGTCTGTTCTGAAGGCACGCGGCGGCGATGTGACGATCTTTGCACTGGCCCGCAAGGATGGGCTCGCCATTCCGTTGATCGAAGCCGCCGGCATCCCCGTGCGCGTTCGGGAAGGCACCACACGGGATCACATCGCGGCCTATCGCTGGCTGCGGGACGAGATGGAGGCGTTTCAGCCGGACCTGATCTGGACGTCCCTCAGCCGCGCCACGCTTCTGGGGCAGTTGGTCGCGCTGCGTCACAAGACTCCGACGGTTCACTGGCAGCACTGCGGACGTTTGAAGAAGGTCAATGCCTTCCTGCTACGCCTGTGTCGCCCTTACACCACGCTTTGGGTTGCCGACTCCCAGTCCGTCATTACCTTTGCGGGCAAAGAACTCGCCATCAGCGACAATTTCGTCGCCTGGCCCATTTTCCGGGCTGATCCGGATGCTCCTGTCGCCACACCATGGAAAGAAGGCGAAGTCGTGCGCGTCGGATCACTGGGACGTCTGAACCCGGTCAAGGCGTATGACATGCTATGCGAGGCCGTAGCCCTTCTGAAAGACCATCCGGACCTGCCGCCATTCCGCCTTCAGATTGCAGGGGATGGTCCCGAACATGCAGCGCTTCAGGCCCGTATTACGGCCGGAAATCTGCCGATCGACCTACTGGGCTATGAATCAAAGCCCTTTGATTTCCTGAAGACACTGCATCTTTACGTCCAGTCGTCGCATTGGGAGGGCATGTGTGTCGCGGGGCATGAAGCCATGTCCTGCGGCCTGCCGGTCGTTTCCACCCCTGCGGGCGAACTGGCGTCGAGCATTCTCGATGGCGAGACGGGACGCATCGTGCCGTTCGACAATGCCCCCGCCCTTGCCGCTGCTCTGGCGGACCTGATCGGCAGACCCGCGGAGCTCGCGGCGATGGGGGCACGCTCCCGCGCCCGCGTACTGGAACGCTTCGGCCCCGAAGCGTTCGTCAGGCATGGCAACGCGGTGCTGGATCGTATCCCGGGCTTCTGAGCGCCTGGAATACGCACCATTCAGGCGCCAAAAATTCGGCGCTTCAGATTAAGCAGGTCCCGCTTCGGGCCGAAGCCGATTTTCTTGACGTCGATCAGCGTCACCTGCCCTGCCGCAGACAGGGTGTGCATCCCGTCCGGATAACGCTTGCGCAAAGACGCCGGGATGGAAATCGACAGTCCTGGCGTAATCTTCGGCAAACCCCGCTCCAGCCCCTCGATTTCGAGCAGCCGGATCCCGCGGCCATAGGTTCCCCTACAGTCCTGCGTCGGCAGGAAAATCTTTCCCTCCACGATGGTCGGCGTGCCACCGGGACGGGCTCCCGCGCGGTCGTTCAGGAAAAGCCCGAGATTTTTCCACGGTCCCATCAGGGTGTCCGCCACGGAAATGTTCAGCAGGCTCTGCCGTTCGTCCTTATCGCCCGCAGGCGTCCAGAACATCCACCAGCGATTGGCATACTGGAATGGCGTAGCGTCGATCGCGGCTTCGGGGAAGTCGAAGGCCTCGACCCGTTCCCAGTCCAGCGGGAATGACTTCGCACGATACAGCGAGAGTCGCCCCGAACCGTTCGCCTCGGGCAGCATGTAAACTTCGCCGTCATGCTCGAACACGAACGGATAGGACAGGTGCCAGGGCTCTTCCAGGACGGTCTCACGGCGGACCATCTGGCCTGTTCCGTCATAAATCAGAACCTCGATCGTCCCTTTCGGACTGCGACAATCGAAGGCTTCGGCAAAGACATGCAGTTTCCCGTCCCGCCAGAACCCGAACGGATCAGCCAGAAAACGATGATCCCCGATATCGGGCAGCGTCGTGATGGGAAAGCCGTTCAGGCTGGCGGCTTCGATCACCTCCGTCAGAGGCGCGTGAACAATGGCGCAGCGCCAGTGATCCGTCCGCAAAAATGGCATGAAGCCCTCTCCCACAAAAAGCGTGACCGCAAAACGGCCGGTCAGGGTCGATCCCGGGGCAGACATAGAGCGCAGATCGGGGCAGGATGAAACCATGAGTACGGATCTTTCCGACATTCCCTGCCAGAGTCCCGATAAGAATTCCGTGCAGAGCCCCTGCGGCCTTCCGGAAACGCAACTGGCCATCCGGCGCGCCGTCCTTGGACTGTGCCGGACCATGAACTGGGCAGCCATCAATGAATTCGCCCTGCCCGCTGCGGGACGGCGGGCGGACATCATGGCGCTTCTGCCGGATCACTCCCTGACCTGCATCGAGATCAAATCCGGCCTGCGCGATTTCCAGACCGATCAGAAATGGCCGGAATACCGCGGCTGGTCCGATCGTCTGTTTTTCGCGGTGGATGACGGGTTCCCACTGGATCTGATTCCGCCGGATGTGGGCCTGATCGTCGTCAGCGTCAGCGCCGTCCCATCGGCCTTTCGCGACAGTATTTTGGCGGAATGCACGATCCTCCGGGAGCCCGCGCTCCACAAACTCGCCCCTGCCCGACGGCGCACGCTCCTGCATCTTTTTGCAACCACGGCTGCCAGTCGTCTCATGACCCTTGAAGACCCCGCCATCACGGCATCCCTTCGCGCTGCACGGCGCACAGACTAGGACTGTTTCCATGACTTTCGATCCGATTGCCGTCCGCCTCGAAGCCGCCCGTTCCGTTGTGCGCGATGCGGCCCAGCTTGCCCTCTCCCTGCGCCCCGCTCCCGGCGGCCCGACCGGAACCCTCAAGGGACGGCAGGACTACCTGACCGAGACAGATGGTGCCGTTGAAGCTTTCGTCAGCCGCCGCATCCAGGAGCTTTTCCCCGAGGACGGCTTTCAGGGTGAGGAAAATGGTGCGACACGTCAGGGCGGCTTCCGCTGGGTAGTAGATCCGATCGACGGGACGTCCAATTATGCCCGTGGACGGGACCGCTGGTGCGTCTCGCTCGGCCTGCTGGACGGAGACGAACCCGTTGCCGGCATAATCGACGCTCCGGCCCTCGGCGAAGTTTTCACAGCCCAGAAGGGCAAGGGCGCGTTCCTGAACGGCAAGCCGATCAAAGCCTCTCCCATTACCAATACGCAGGAAGCCATGATCGAAATGGGCTGGTCAGCACGTGTTGCCGCCGAAACCTTCAACGAAAAAATCGCCGCCATCATGGCTCTTGGCGCGATGCCCCGCTCGGGCGGTTCCGGCGCACTGGCCTTGGCCGACGTGGCCTGTGGACGTTCCGACGGCTATCTGGAAATCGTCATCCAGCTCTGGGATGTGGCGGCGGCTCTGATCATCCTTTCGGAAGCAGGGGCTGCGGTCTCACCTTTCCTCCAGACCGGCGGTCTAACAGGTGGTGCCACCATTCTCGCAGCCGCCCCCGGCATCGCGAAAGCGCTGTCAGCAGCCGTTGACGTGGAAATCTGACTTTCCCTCCCCCCGCACTCGTGATTTGGCCGCATTTGGCGCATAGTGCGGGAAACATTCCTACGATGACTGCAGAAGGTATCCTCCATGACCCTGTCCGGTCTCCTGCGTACGACAGTGCTCGTCGCTTCGGGCTGCGCCGCCCTGTCCGCCTGTTCCGATGCACCCCAGACCACGGCCAGCCAGCAGCAGATCATCGTCGATCGCGCTACGTTGGCGGTTCAGGATCTTTTCACGGGAACAACGACGCAGTCCCGCTCCCAGAAGCTGCTAGCACAGGCAAAAGCCGTCATGGTTTGCCCGTCCGTGCTGAACATGTCGTTTGGGATTGGCGGCTCCGGCGGTCGCTGCGTCCTGCTCAGCCGTGATGCCCGCGGATCATGGTCGGACCCGGCCTTTTACCGTCTGAGCACGGCTTCGCTGGGCTTACAGGTCGGCGTCCAGAGCGCGGAGACCATGCTGTTCATCATGTCCCAGCGTGGCATCCAGGCTATCCTCGACAGCCAGTTCAAGTTTGATGCCTCCGCATCCGCATCCTTTGCCAGCATCGGAACCGGTCTGGAAGACAGCACAGCTGGCGCGCACAATACGGACATCTACGCCGCACAGAAAAACCAGGGTCTCTATGCCGGTGCAGCGCTGGGTGGCTCGAAGCTGACGGTCGATAGCGGTGCCAACCGGGCCTATTATAACCAGACGGTCGGCCCCGAGGACATTATCGTAACGATGCGCGTCAACAATCCGGCCGCAGATCCGCTGCGTCGTGTTCTGATGTCCGTGGCACAGGTTCCAACGGCCGCAACAGCGACCTCTACCGTCTCACAGGCGGCCAGCGCAGCACGCACCACAGCAACACAGGACGCAGTCGGCAACAACCCGTACCCGACAACATATGATTCTTCGCGCCCGTATTCGTCACAGGCCGCCGGCGTACAGAGCCAGAGCCTTGCTCCCCTGAAACACTGAAACACAGGTACCCTGTCCTCTTAGGAGGGCGGGGTTTTCAGTTCTGGTTCTGGGGCGTCGCTGACAGGCGCGCATGATAGGCGCGGATGTTTTTATCCTGATCGGCCAAGGTCTCGGCAAAGCTGTGACCGCCATTTCCCGTCGCCACGAAATACAGCATCTTTCCTTCGGCCGGATGTGCCGCCGCATCCAGAGACGTCTGTCCCGGCGAACAGATGGGGCCGGGCGGCAGTCCCGCCTGAAGATAGGTGTTGTACGGCCCCGGCGTCTGAAGGTCGTCGTGGGTCAATGGCGCATCCAGCGTACCGAGACCATTACTGAGCCCGTAGATTACACTCGGATCCGTCTGAAGCCGCATCCCCAGTTTCAGGCGATTCAGGAACACCCGCGCCACCACCGGTCGCTCGGACGGCACGGCCGTTTCCCGCTCAATCAGGGAAGCCAGCACCAGAAGCTCCTGCGGAGACTGGATCAATCCGTCCAGCGCCTCGACATTCCGGCCGTCCCAGGCTGCTGCAAGCTTCGCCGCCATCATTTTCTGCAGTTTTTCAGACAAGACCTGACGCGGCGTGCCCCAGACATAAGAAACCGTCTGGGGGAACACGCTGCCTTCCGCAAGCGTCGGCAGATCACCGGTGAGCGCCGGAGCCTTGTTCAGAATGGCCGTAATCCTGAGAGCCGTCAGCCCTTCGGGCACCATGACCTGATGGGACACGGGTTTCCCATGGCGCAGGATCTCAAGGACATGCGCAACCGAGACCCGGGAGGGAAAACGCAGTTCCGCCGCATGGATCTGCCCGTCACGATGCGTTAGGAAGGTCGCAATCCGGAAAAACGTACCGGACGCCCAGGTCGGGGAAAGGATCCCGTCGTCCTGGAGCGCCTTTGTCACACGAGCATTATTGCCGTGTGGAATAACAAAAGTCTTCTCGTCCTGAAGCGGTCCGGGATCGGTATAATGGCCGTATCCTGCTACCAGTCCCGCAACGAGAAGCAACGGCGCCCCGAAGAGCGCTAGCTTCCGGCCAACCTTAGGCGGAAGAACGAGCTTCCGCGGTTCTTCGCTGTCAGACTGGCCTTCAGACATTCAGAACGAACCCTTCCTCAGTCCTTGAAGCGCTTGAGGATGATGCTCGCATTTGTTCCGCCAAAGCCGAAGCTGTTGGACAGGGCGACGTCGATCTTGCGCTGCTGGGCGACATGCGCCACGCGGTCGATTACGCTTTCACGCGCCGGATTATCCAGGTTCAGCGTTGGCGGCACGATTCCGTCACGGATCGCCTGAAGGCAGAAGATCGCCTCAACCGCACCGGCCGCACCCAGAAGATGACCGATGGCCGACTTTGTGGAGGACATGGCCAGACGCTTGGCGTCATCACCGAAGAAGCGCTCGACCGCATCAAGCTCAAGGTCGTCCGCCATGGTGGAGGTGCCGTGAGCGTTGACATAGTCGATGTCGGCTGTGGTCAGACCGCCGCTGTTGCGCAGCGCGGCCTTCATAGCACGGAACGCACCTTCATGACCTTCCGCCGGAGCTGTGATGTGATGCGCGTCGCCGGACATGCCGTAGCCGCCGATCTCACCATAGATCTTCGCACCGCGACGCTTGGCGTGCTCAAGCTCCTCAAGCACCACCACACCGGCACCCTCACCCATGATGAAGCCGTCGCGATCCTTGTCCCATGGGCGCGAAGCCTTGGTCGGATCATCGTTGGAGCCGGTGGACAGTGCACGCGCCGAGCAGAACCCGGCAATACCGAGCGAGCAGATCGCGGCTTCCGCACCACCAGCCACCATCACGTCGGCATCGCCATACTGGATGAGGCGCGAGGCATCACCGATGGCATGAACGCCGGTCGCACAGGCCGTCACGACAGCATGGTTCGGTCCTTTGAATCCGTAGCGGATCGAAAGGTGACCGGAAATCAGATTGATCAGGGCCGAAGGAATGAAGAACGGCGACAGACGGCGGGCTTTGCCGCTCGAAACCGTCAGGGAGCCGTCATAAATCGTCTGGAGACCGCCGATACCCGAGCCGATCATCACGCCTGTGGCGCAGCGACCGTCCTCGTCCTCAGGCTTCCAGCCTGAATCCTCGACAGCCTGAATGGCTGCGGCAAGGCCCAGATGGATGAAGCGATCCATCTTCTTCTGGTCCTTGACCGGCACCCAGTCGGACAACGTGAGACCGCCTTCCGCCGTCGGGCCATCCGGAACCTGTCCGGCGACCTGGGCAGGAAGTTCGGAGGGATCGAAATGCGTGATCCGGCCAATGCCGGACTGTCCTTCGATCAGCCGCTTCCATGTCAGTTCCGCGCCCACAGCCAGTGGGCTGACAACACCGATACCGGTTACGACGACACGCCGCCCGTTAGTTGCAGTCCCGCTCATCGATGCCTCTTGTCTCACGTTATGTCCGGGTCTTGCAGTCGGGCTTCATGAAAAGCCCGACTGTTCTTCCGCCTTGTCTGGCAAGACGGGAATCCGGAGCCGGAAAACCGGCCCCGGTCAGCCTCAGGCTGCCTTCTGCTTCTCGATGTAGTCGATGGCATCCTTGACGGTTGCGATCTTCTCGGCTGCATCTTCCGGGATCTCGACGGAGAATGCTTCTTCGAAAGCCATGACCAGCTCGACCGTGTCGAGGCTGTCAGCGCCCAGATCGTCGATGAACGACGCGTCCGGCGTTACCTTGCTTTCGTCCACACCGAGGTGCTCGACAACGATCTTCTTTACCTTGTCAGCAATATCGCTCATCTGTTCGTTCCTTATGCCCATCCGGGATCTCTGCCCGTCCGGTGCGTTACATCAAAACTCGTACTGCCGCCTGCCAGTCCGGAGGCCCGCAGGTCCCTCCAGAGCAGAGCCGTCCCCTTTGCAGGAGAGACGTTGCCGCCGGAAGAACCGGACATCAGCCTTCAGCAGGCCGGGCAAAGCAGCGCGCGATTAGCACGCTTTAACCAAAAAGGCCAAGCATTCACACCATCGCCATGCCACCATTGACGTGCAGGGTCGTTCCCGTGACCCATGCCGCCTCATCGGAAGCCAGATATACCACTGCGGACGCCACGTCACCAGTATTCCCCATCCGGCCGAGCGGAATGGAGCCAACCAGCTTCTCACGCACGGTTTCCGGCAGCACATCCGTCATCGGCGTTTCGATGAAGCCGGGCGCCACGACATTGACCGTAACGCCGCGCGGACCGGCTTCCTGCGCGAGCGACTTGCTCATGCCCACGATGCCGGCCTTGGCGGCGGCATAGTTGGCCTGACCGGCATTGCCCGTCGTGCCCACCACGGACGCAATGGAAATGATCCGCCCCGCACGGCGACGCAGCATGCCCTTGAGAGCAGCGCGGGCCAGACGGAACGGGCTTTCCAGATCCACGGTCATGACCTGCGACCAGTCGCTGTCCTTCATGCGGATGGCGAGCGTATCACGCGTCAGACCGGCATTGTTGACCAGAATGTCCAGCGGCGCCCCCGCAACGGCCTCGGCCTTGGCAACGAGGCCATCAGCCTCGGCCGGGTCAGACAGGTTGGCGACGGCGATATGGGCGCGCTCGCCCAGGCTGTCAGCCAGTTCCTGAAGTGCGGCTTCACGTGTGCCACTGAGCACGACCGTCGCACCCTGCGCATGAAGCTGACGGGCGATCGCAGCGCCAATGCCGCCGGAGGCGCCCGTAACGAGAGCAGTCTTGCCGGAAAGAGAGAACATGATCGGTTGTCCTTACAGGGTCTTGAGCAGGGCTTCGATTTCAGCGGGCGTCCCGGCATTGCTGGTCGCCAGTTCCGGAGCAATGCGACGGGCCAGACCGCACAGGACCTTGCCTGCGCCAAGCTCGTGCATGTTCGTGACACCCATGGCCACCATTGTCTGCACGCTCTCGCGCCAGCGCACCGTCCCCGTGACCTGCTTCACCAGAAGATCGCGGATGACAGCAGGATCAGTGACCTTGGCTGCCGTGACATTGGCGATAACGGGAACGGACGGCGCGTTGAGGGTCGCGGTCGCCAGTGCCTCTTCCATTTCGCGGGCAGCCGGAGCCATCAACGACGAATGGAACGGCGCAGAGACCGGAAGCTTCACGGCGCGCTTGATACCATGCTCCTTGGCGACGACGATGGCACGGTCAATGGCGCTCATGACACCGGAGACCACGATCTGGCCGCCACCATTGTCGTTGGCGATCTCAAGCGTCTCGCCCTGTGACGCCTCATCGCAGATCGAACGGGCCTGGGCCGCGTCAACACCCAGAAGAGCGGCCATACCACCCTCACCCGCCGGTACCGCGCGCTGCATGGCCTGACCGCGCAGACGCAGCAGACGCGCACCTTCAGCGATACCAAGCGTGCCAGCCGCAGCAAGGGCGGAATACTCACCCAGCGAATGACCGGCCACCAGAGCCGCCTTGTCCGCCAGCTTAAAGCCACCTTCGCTTTCCAGCGCGCGCACGGCGGCCAGCGAGACCGCAAAGAGCGCCGGCTGGGCGTTTTCGGTCCGCGTCAGTTCATCCGCATCGCCAGAGAACATCAGGCGTGACAGATGATCGCCGAGCGCCTCGTCCACTTCCTGAAAAACGGCGCGGGAGGATGCAAAAGCCTCATTCAGGGCCTGACCCATCCCGACGGACTGGCTCCCCTGTCCCGGAAAGACGAACGCGTGAACCGACATGGATCCCCCTGCTGGCAGTGAAATTAAGGTTTCGGGTGATGCGTCCTTGCGGGCCATCTGTCAAATCCCGCGTCATTTTTTCCGTTTGAGCGTGAAGAACTCGTTGGTCGGCACCTTCACGCGGATCATGGAAAACGGCCTATCGGACCGGAACACTGTCCCGCTCTGGTAATCCTGTGGCCGAAGGATGTAGGTGTAGGGCGTGGCTCCCTGATTATCGACCAGAAGCCGCGCTGTTCCATTCTCCACTGCCTCGAACCGTGCGCCGGGAGCGACATCGACCTTCAGACGATGGGCATCCGGGGCCAGAAAGGCGAGGATCACGCCAAAAAAGTTCCGGATGGAGGCGTTGATCTCCCCCATCCAGACCTCGGCCTGCTCTTTCGTGAAAGAGGGCGTCGGCAAGGGGGCCACCTCGATCGCCAGTTCAAGCTGGACCTTTCGTCCGGGCGGCAGGGTCAGCAGGACGGGCGGGTTTTCAGCCAGCAGAGCATCAGAACGGGGAAAATGCATGTCCCGGTCATTGCCTACAAAAAGCGGAATATCACCGCTTTTGGCATGGAGCACGACATGCGCTTCGGATGGCACGGCATGATCGGGCAGGATATCGCCCAGAAAATGCAGTGACAGATCCTTCCGCGCGCGTTCCGGCAGACGGTCGAACCGGTCATAGACCCAGTGGATGCCCTTGTAGCTTCCAACACGCATGGCACGCTGGCCGGTCACGGTTACCGTTTCCGCAGTCTGGGCCACAGCGCCGCAGAGAGGCATGAGCACAAAACCGGCAACCAGAAGCGCTCTGATACTGGTTTTCCTCACACCCTTCTCCTCACGCCCCGTCACTTCATGACAAATAGTGACTATCCGATCTTCTGCATCACGATCAGCACCTGAGGCAACCGCACAGGGTTGTCCAGATATTCGATCAGACGGAACAGACCGCCCCAGCCCTTGATGATATAGTTCCGCGGAATGATGGCCTCACCATAATGCGACTGGGGCTGCGGCGGTTTCGAGGACGCTGCATGCAGGAAGCGCCCGGCTTCAAACTCGGCATTGGCCCGCGCTTCGTCGATGAAACTGTCCGCGCAGACTTCATGCCAGGGATGTTCGAGCCTGATGCCGGAGGCACGCTTGAGGCGCTGTTCGGCACAGAAGGCAATGAACCTGCGGCTCTGCGTCGTCATGACCAGCATCCCGCCCGGTTTGAGCAGACGGTGGAACTCCCGCACCCAGTGCCCAGCCAGAAACTCATCCAGATGGGAGAACACCGACCAGGACGTAATCAGGTCAAAGCTTTCCGATGTCAGGAAAAGCGGCGGAACAAGTTCACTACTCAGAAAATTGAGGGCCGGATTAGCCCGTCGCGCCGCCATGAGAAACCGGTCCGTAATTTCCGCGCCGTACAGGTTCGCCGGCCGGATATCTTTCATGAAAAGCCGGGCGATACGCCCCCATCCACAGCCAAAATCCAGCAGCATCGTCTCGGCCCGCACCGGACGCCCGGCATAGGCGCAGTAGGCCTTGATTTCCCGGAAAAAGACATGCGCTTCATGGATGGAAATTTCCCCATGATGCCCGTGAATTTCCCTCTGAAGGTCATCCGGCGGAAAAGCCGGCATCGTCACGCCCTGGATTTCAGGAATATGCACCGACGACACCAGAACCTGAAGCCACTCTTCATCACTGATGCCACCGAATGCATCAAAAACGGCGCTAATGCTGTCCGGTTGGTTCATCAGGTCCTGCCAAAGCCTCGTCGTAACGTTTATTTAACGCATCCTTGCAGGCACGGGAACACATGACGAGCGGTCCATTTCCGAAAACCGCGATCTTCCGGGCGGCTCTCCGGACATGCCTTGTCCCCTTTCACACAATCCCGTGTCACTTTTGGAAAACGGGTAATTTTTTGTGGCAAGCGGAAAGTAATGGGGCGATGGTTCCCGCCGTCATGGCAGTCACATGCCGATGACGGACAATCGAAGGATCTTTTTTCAATGTCCCTTTCTGGAAAAATCGCCGCAGTTACGGGTGCAGCCCAGGGTATCGGCAAGGCCATTGCGCTTCGTCTGGCCAAGGACGGCGCGGATCTCATCCTGCTGGACGTCAAACAGGACACGCTCGCCGAAACCGCAAAGGAAGTTGAAGCCCTCGGACGGCGCGCTGTGGCCCTGACGGCCGATATCAGCAACCGCGACCAGTTCCGCAGCACGCTGGCCGATGCCGCAAAGCAGCTCGGTGGCCTGGATATCATGGTCAACAATGCCGGGATCTGTCAGGTCAAACCGGTTCTGGATATCGAGCCTGCGGAAATCGAAAAGATCTTCAGCATCAATGTGCAGGGCGTGCTGTGGGGCATGCAGGCTGCTGCCGGGATTTTCAAGGAGAAGGGCACCAAGGGCAAGATCATCAATGCCTGCTCGATTGCCGGACACGAAGGCTATCCCCTTTTGGGCGCCTATTCCGCAACCAAATTCGCCGTCCGCGCCCTCACACAGTCCGCGGCCAAGGAACTGGCATCCTCGGGCATCACGGTCAATTCCTATTGCCCGGGCATCGTGGGCACGGATATGTGGGTCACGATCGACAAGCGCATGGCCGAGATCACCGGCACGGAAGTCGGCGCAACCTACAAGAAATACGTTGAGGGAATCGCGCTCGGTCGTGTGGAGACGGCGGATGATGTCGCCGGTTTCGTCGCCTATCTCGCCAGCAGCGATGCCGATTACATGACGGGGCAGTCCGTCCTGATCGATGGCGGTCTCGTTTTCCGCTGAGACCAGAAAAAAGGGGGCCGGTTTCCCGCGCCCCCTTTTAGTTTTTCAGCGGCCGATCAGGCGTCCGCGCTGCCAGGCCTCGGCAGCGCCTTCAGGGTCCTGACCTTCAATGGAAATGACATAATCCAAGGCGCTCATGACCTTGTTGCCCAGCATCATTTCCGAAAGCTCGTCGAGCAGATCACTGTCCGCCTGACGCGCCACATCCTCGCGCATCACCATCCGGGCCGACATCTCGCCACCCAGCAGACGCGCCGGATCCTCGATCACGGTCAGCAGATCCGTGTGGAAGACTGCATGAGGCTGGGTTGCCACCACCAGCGGCTTCTCGCCAGCCTCACGCGCCTTTTCCAGACGCTCGATCAGCGCCCCTTCCCCGATGCTTTCGATAGGCAGCACCGAAAGGGCCGGAAGCTGCTTGAGGGCCTCTTCCAGAGCGTGACGGCTGTCATCGCTGACGATAATCCGGTCCACATCCGATGACGTCAGCGTACTGACGGGACCCAGCGGCGTGAGAGCCGCAAAGCTGACGACAGGCTGGTACAGATCGCCCAGAACCCGACGACCGGGACCGGCAAACCTCTCGTCCCGCGGAAACCATGCGGAGACAAGAAGATCGACTTCTGCCCCTTCGAGAGCGTCCTCGATATCATCGGGGTCCAGATCGACATATTCGACCTCGACCTCATAAGCCTCAAGAACGCGCGCGACCGCGCTGGCACAGCCCGCATGCAACGAGGTGTACAGATGGCCGATCGTCATTTGCGTCATGAGAATGGGTCCGTCAGGTAGAAAAGTGAAACGTGAGACCGTGATTAGGCCCCACGTTCCGATTTGTCACGACCTTACCAGATCTTTACGCGCTGATCCGGTGCCAGATAGAGCTTCTGGCCGGGCTTCACACCAAATGCCTCATACCAGGCATCGATGTTGTGAGCCGGGATATTGACGCGGGTGATGGCCGGAGCGTGCTCGTTCGACAGCATCTGCTGACGCAGCGCATCCGGACGATCCTTTTCACGCCAGACCTGGGCCCAGCCGAGGAACACACGCTGGTCGCCCGTCAGACCGTGCACGACCGGCGCGGGCTTGCCGTGCAGCGAGTCATGATAGGCCTGCAGACCAAGGTTCAGCCCGCCGGAATCCGCGATATTCTCACCCATGGTCATCTTGCCGTTCACATGCGCACCCGGCAGGACTTCCTGTGCGTCATACTGCGCGCCCAGACGGTCAGCCAGCTTCTGGAACGCATCCGTCGAAGCCTTGGTCCACCAGTCATTCAGACGGCCATGCTCGTCGTAATGACGGCCCTGATCGTCGAAGCCATGGCTCATTTCGTGACCGATCACGCCACCAATGGCACCGTAATTGACGGCTACATCGCCCTTGGGATCGAAGAACGGCGGCTGGAGAATTGCAGCCGGAAACACGATCTCGTTCATGGTCGGATCGTTATAGGCATTCACCGTCTGCGGCGTCATGCCCCACTCGTCACGATCAACCGGCTTGTCGAGCTTGTCCAGATCGTGCTGCCAGTTGAACGCCACGCCACGCACGGCATTGCCGTAGACGTCGCCCTTGCGGATATCGAGCTTGCTGTAATCCCACCACTTCTTCGGATAGCCGACCTGAAGGGCGAAATGGTCCAGCTTGTTCAGGGCCGCCTTGCGGGTCGGCTCGTCCATCCAGCTGTTGTATTCAAGACGCTCGTGGAAAGACGCCTTCACTTCCTGCACCAGTGACGTGATCTGCGCCTGTGCGGAAGGCGGGAAGTAACGTGCCACATATTCGCGGCCCAGAGCCCAGCCCAGAGCGCCATTTGTCACGCGCACGGCGCGCTTCCAGCGCGGGGACTGCTGCGCCACACCTGACAGCGTATGGCTGTTGAAGTCGAAAGACGCATCATAGAACGTGCTGGACAGATAGGCCGCTGCATTGTCGCCGAGATGGAAGGCGAGCCAGGCCCGCAGCGTTCCGATATCCGCACCCTTCAGAACCGTGGCCATGGCCTTGATCCCGGCTGGCTCGCGCACGTCGATCTTGCGGTTTTCCAGCCCCTCGGCCGGCAGGCCGGCACTGATCAGGAATGCAGACCAGTCGAAGTCCGGAGCAAGCTTCTGAAGCTCGGAAACCGGCATCGGATTATAGGTCTTGAGCGGATCACGGGTCTGGTCACGCGGAACCTCGACCTTGGCCAGAGCTGTTTCGAGATCGACGACAGCCTGTGCGTTCTTTTCAGCGTCCGGCCAGCCCTCAAGCGTCAGCATCTTGGCGATATAGGCCTGATAGGCCTTCTTCTTGTCCGCCAGCTTGGGGTTTGTGTAATAGCTCGTATCGGGCAGACCGAGACCGCCGCCAACACCGATGCTCATGCCCTGATCGAGCATCAGCATGTAGTGCTCGGGGTCCTTCTGGTCCTGCTCCACGCCAATCTGGAATGTCGTGAACGCCATGGATTTGAGCGACGATCCGAATGCCGTGGCCAGACCCTTGCCGTCATTGACGTTGCGAATCTTTTCCAGATCGGTAGCGAGCGGCCTGGCCCCCAGGCGATCCACGGCCTTCTGGTCCAGGAAGCTGGCGTAATAGGTGCCGATCTTGCCCATGTCGTCCGTCGGCTGGTCAACGGACTTCTTTGCGGCTTCGTCAAGAATGGTCTTCTGACGCGACAGGGACAGCTCGTAGAGGATCCGGAACGGGCCGTAGCTGCTCATGTCGCCGGGGATCTTGAGGTTTTTGAGATAGGTGCCGTTGGCATACTCGAAGAAATTGTCGCCCGGCTGAACGGCGCGATTCATGCCGGCTTCATCAAAGCCCCAGCCAGCGTTGTAGCCAGCGGCCTGAGCACCAGAGACCGTCAGACCTGCCACCAGGGCGAGAAGGCTGGCGCCCTGCTTCAGAGCATGTCGCGACGTAAGAAATTGTTTCACATTGTACCTCATTCCAGAATGGTGCCCCTAGAATGAGGTATAAAATATCATTTCGTCAAAAGGACGGAACGCAAACCGCGCGATCAGCGGTTATGCTTGGCTTTTCTGGCCTTTGTACCCGTCTCAGCAGGCCCCACCTCAGCCGCAACACTGTAGTCGAATACGACGACCTTCTCGAGATAGGGCGCGGCAAACTCCTTGAAGGCTTCATGAGCCGGATCAAAAAACGCAGGATCCGTTACAACAGGCTTGCCAACATAATAATTCCGATCGCCTTCGGAGCGGAACGTCACGAGGAACGCCTGCTGCAAACCGGCATCAGCCCCTTCCCCACTGCTCTGAAAGCCTGTTTCAAGGCTCGCCACGACTGGCTTGCCGTCCGCACGGCGGCTGTCCTGCGCAAGATGCAGGAAACGGCCGGAAACCTCGGCACGCTGGGCTGTCGTTGAGTCCTTGGTATAGCGGAACATCACCATGTGGCGAACCGGTCCGACATGCCAGTCAGGCGCCGTGAACTGCGCGTAGCCGACCTGCTTGGCAAGCTGCTGGGCGGACAGGGTGGCAGAACTGACCATATCGGTTTTAACCGGTCCGGATGAGGCGATCGGCAGCGAATACGGATCCGCCTTTGCAGTCGGGAACTGATACAGCCCAACGGCACAGAGCGCCAGAGTGGCCCTATAGACGGCACGACGGGAGAAAAGGGCGGAAACGGTCATCTCGATCTCCGGACGCAGGGTGGAAAAACTGCTGCCTTTCATGGCACAACCGCCCCGTTTCGTCTCGTTTTTTCAGTATCCCAATGTTTCGTATCCGGATTCAGGCTTCCACAGCCTTCTGGAAAACTTTCCGGCGCCACTGCATGAGACGATAGACAACATTCGCAGCCAGCTTCTGCCAGCGCGAATGCGGCGTGAAACCGATGGTTTTGAAGATCATCGCCGTCACCCGGTCGATATGTTTGGGCTGATAAAATCCCATGGCCTTGGACATATAGGCTGCAATGCAGCGCTGGTGATCATAGGCCATGCCCGGCGGCTCGTTGGTCGTGTGGTAGGCGGATGCCAGCTCGTCGTCTTCGCTCTCAGTCACGCGGCCCAGTGCAATGCGCGTGCGCGCCCACACCCCCAGCTTTTCGCGCTTCAGGTAGCGATGCATGTGATCGTAGAACAACTTGAAATGTCGATATTCGTCGGCCGCGATCTGTTTGCAGATGGCCTTAAGCAGCGGCTCATCCGTCGCATCCGCCAGTGCCGTATAGAATGAGGACGTCCCTGTCTCGACCATACACCGCGCGATAAGCTCGCCCGTACGGGATCCACGAATGGACGCATCCACATCCGCATCGATCTTGTACGATGCGCGATAGCGATCGAACGCCTTTTCATAATCCCAGGACGGATCGGCCAGCATGGCCCAGCGGCCAAGCGCGTCTCCATGCTGCACTTCCTCGACCGCCCAGTTCTCGGCAGCCTTGCTGAAATCCGGGTCACCGACAAAGACGCGACGGAGATACTGGGCATAGTCCAGCCCGTTCTTCTCCACCACGGATGCGGCCTTTACGAGAGGAATGATATCGGGATCCACGCGGGAAGGATCAAAGGAGTTCCAGTCCATCTGATCGATATGCCAGTGTTTCATTCTGCAACCTCGTCCGTTTTCCGGCTCATCAAGAGTGACGATCAGATGACACGGTGGGACAATTTTGGGTAGGTGTGATGCAGCAACCCTTGGAGATTGATCCGTGACGGCCACCACCACGACCAAGCCAGACGTCCGCCACGACTGGACCCGCGACGAAGTCGAAGCCCTTATCAGCCTGCCTTTTCCGGAGCTGATGTACCGCGCGCAGACCCTGCACCGCCGGTACTTTGACCCTACAAAAGTGCAGATTTCCACGCTTCTTTCGATCAAGACGGGCGGCTGCCCGGAAGACTGCGCCTATTGTCCGCAGAGTGCGCTGCACGAAAAAAGCGTCAAGGCCGAGCGCCTGATGGCCGTGGAGTCCGTCATGAAGGAAGCACAGGCCGCCAAGAAGGCCGGTGCGGGCCGATTCTGCATGGGGGCCGCCTGGCGCACGCCGAAGGACCATGACCTCGACACCGTCTGCGAGATGATCGAGGGCGTGAAGTCCTTGGGGCTGGAAACCTGCGTGACCCTCGGAATGCTCGACGCCCAGCAGACCGAGCGTCTCAAAACCGCGGGGCTGGACTACTACAACCATAACCTCGACACGTCCGAGGAGTTCTACGGCTCCATTATTTCCACCCGCACTTATCAGGAGCGCCTCGATACGCTCTCGAATGTGCGCGACGCGGGCATCAATGTCTGCTGCGGCGGAATCGTGGGCATGGGCGAGGACCTGTCCGACCGTGCCGGCCTGCTCATGACGCTCGCCAACCTGCCCAAGCATCCCGAGAGCGTACCCATCAACCTGCTCGTCCGCGTCGAAGGCACCCCGCTGGGTGAGGCCGAAGCCGTCGATCCGATCACCTTCGTCCGCATCATCGCTACGGCCCGCATCATGATGCCGGAAAGCCATGTCCGCCTCGCCGCAGGCCGCGAGAACATGACGGACGAAGCCCATGCGCTGTGCTTCCTGGCGGGTGCGAACTCGATTTTCTGCGGCGAGAAACTCCTGACCACGCCGAACCCGGCCGAACACCGCGACCGCCAGCTCCTCTCCGCGCTTGGCATGTCGCCCATGGTGCAGTCCGAAGCCGAGATGGGCACGATGCGCCCCGCCGTGACGGAAGACGCCGTCTGCGAGATGGCCGTCTCCTGATCCTTGGTCCACGTCTGAAAGGGGAAGCGTTCGAAAGGGCGCTTCCCCTTTTTTATGCTTGGCCTTTGCCTGCTTCTTCCCTAAACCCACGCCCTTTGCCCAAACCGGAAGAAAGCAGAACCAATGACGGCGCCCGGACACAACCAGACCAAAATCCGCGTCGGAATTGACTTCGGCACCACCAACAGCGTGGTCGTGATCGCCGATGAAAACGGCAACACCCACCCTGCCCGCTTCGTCTTTACGGACCACGCCACCAGCGAAACCTGCCGCACGCTGCTCTGCCTGTGGATAGATCAGGACGGACGACGCCGCGTCATGAAAGATGCGATCGGACTGGACGCCATCGAGGCTTATCTGGACGATCCGGCCGAAAGCCGCCTCATCATGTCCATGAAGACCTATCTCGCGCAGGGGTCTTTCCGTGAAACGCGGGTTTTCAGCAGCGTCATGACGCTCGAAGCCCTGATTGCGCGCTTCCTGACGTCGCTCATGGACAAAGCCGGGCTGAACCCGGGCGATGTGAGTGCCACGATCGGCCGTCCTGTGCGCTTTGCGGGCGAACTGGCCGATGATTCGCTCGGTGTGGCCCGTCTGCGCGAGAGCTTTCTGGAAGCAGGCTTTCCAGAGCCCAATATCGTCCTCGAACCCGAAGGCGCAGGCTGGCGCTTCATGCAGCGTCTCGACAGGCCCGCCACCGTTCTCGTCGGCGATTTCGGCGGTGGGACCAGCGATTTCTCGGTCATGCGTTTCGATCCGCAGGGCAGTCCGCGCGTCACGACGCTGGGCCATTCAGGTGTCGGCATCGCCGGCGACCAGTTCGATTACCGCATCATCAGCCATGCCGTCGCTCCGGCACTGGGGCGCGATGCGACCTATCGCGTCATGGGTGGTCAGCCCCTGCCCGTCCCTGCCGAATGGTTCGCAAGCCTCGGCCGCTGGCACCGCCTGTCCCTGATGCGCACGCCCCAGACCCTGCGGGACATCGCCGACGTCGCCAAGACATCATCCGAACCGGAAAAGCTGCGCAGCCTGTTGCGGCTGATCGAGGATCAGGAAGGCCAAAATCTTTATCGTGCAGTTGGTCAGGCCAAAAGCGACCTGTCGCGTCAGGACAGCACTGTCCTGCGCTTCGTCCATCGCGATCTGAAAATCGAAGAAACCATCACCCGCGCCGATTTCGAAAGCTGGATCGCCCCTGATCTGGTGCGTCTGGATGACGCCATCGAAGACGCCATGCGTCAGACCGGACTTGAACCAGACGATATCGACCGGGTCTTCCTGACCGGAGGCACGTCCTTCGTTCCTGCCGTGAGAAACCTGTTTGACCGCCGTTTCGGCGCAGAACGTGTGGATGGCGGATCGGAGTTTGTCTCGGTTGCCGAAGGACTGGCCCTGATCGAGCGGGACCGGCACCTGTCCTGAAACACGCCCGGCCGCTTTCCTCCCTGACACGCCATGTCCCACAATCCGTGATTGCCCTGTCAAGGAAATATGGAATAACAGCACAAGTCTAACACTTCAAATTGCACTTTTTTATTTAGTGAAGAAAATTCCAGATTATGTGATTGGGAATTTTCTTCATTAAGGACTTTATCTTTCCCTGAAAGACCAGAAACGCGCACCCACCCTCTTTTGGGTGCTGCGTTTTGGTCTGCTTTATTTGAAGTAATGCGCCATAGTGATTATGACCGCAGGAAAGAATACCAGAAATGTCCTGTAAATATTTTTCAAAAGTCTTCCTGCAGATCAATGTTCTTACAGCTATCGCCACCGCTCCCCTGACACTTCATGCTCAGGACATCACTCCGTCATCCGCACAGACTGCTCCGGGCGCATCTGTCCGACAGCTTCCATCCACAACACCCGGCATGTCTCATCCAGCAGCCCGGACGCAGTCCAAATCGGCCACCCGTCCCCATCCACCCGCGCCATCTGCCGATCATCTCGGGGCAATCTTTGATACGGAGAGCATCTCCTCCCTCCTCAACCGCAATGACGATGCCCTGCGCCGCAGTGACCTGACAGCCGGTTATTACGTCCCGGCAGAAGCGTTCGGTCATATTGCACCCCAGCTCTCGCCCTATCGGAACTGGCTGGCAGAGCGCGGTTTCAGCTTCGAGTTCTCCTACAAGGGAGAAGCCATGGCGAATGTCGGCGGCGGCATCAGCAAGGGTATGTCCTACGCCCATGAACTGACGTTCAATACACGCTGGGATCTGGGTCGGCTGCTGGGGCTGGATGGCTGGATCCTGCACGCAGTGATGATGGAGCGCGCCGGTCGCGAAGTGTCCTACGACCATGTTGGCGAGCACCACATCCTGCTGAGTGAAGTCTACAGCCTCTCAGGTCATGCGGCGGCCCATCTGGCGGACATCTATCTTGAGAAATCGTTTTTTAATAACCGCATCAACATCAATATCGGCCGCATCACGCTGACGCATACCTATGCGACCTCCGTGCTGCTCTGCACATTCATGGTGCAGTGTTCCGCGCCCCCCTGCCATCAAGGCCGACGAAGGCTGGAGCGTTTATCCGAAAGCCAACTGGGGCGGCACGCTGCGTATCAAACCCACACGTGACCTGACCCTGCGAACCGGCGTCTACCGGGTTGGCGCGCTGACGGAAAATCCCAGCGGCTGGGCCTGGGGCAGTGAGCACTCAACCGGTGTCATGCTTCCAATCGAACTGACCTGGGAGCCCTTTATCGGTCCAGACAACCTTCCGGGTCATTACAAGCTCGGCTTCGCGCATGACACGTCGCCTTATGCGGATCGGCTCGGCACCATTCCGGCAATGTTTGCAAAGGACGTGATCCACGACGCCAACAAACCGCGCGACACGTTCTATATCGAAGCGGACCAGATGGTGTATCGCAAGGGCGGACAGCATCAGATGGCAGGCGGCTACATCCTCGCCGGCTATGTGCACAATACGCCCAGCGTCTCGACGTTCTCGGATCAGGTCTATGTCGGCGCATCGCTGCTGGGGATCATCCCCCGCCGGCCGTTCGACCGGTTCGGCGTGATGTATTCCTATTACCAGATGAGCCCGGCCATCACGGTCGGTCAGCGTCTGAGACAGCTTGCGGGCATGTCCATGGGGGCCTTCGTCAACGGTCCGCAGACCCATTCGGCCATTCTGGAAGCCTATTACGGCGTCCCCATCCGTCCCGGTCTCGTGCTGCAACCGGAGTTCGAATACATGATGCGCCCCGGCCAGACCTCCGTCATTCCGAATGCAACACTGGTCGGCCTGAAGGTTCTTGGGAACCTGTAAGACAAGATCACTGATAACAGATCCGTTACTTGTGAATTAACATGAATGTTATTCTTTTACATTATAATTACCCGTTCGTGATTTGGATATAATTTCCCCTTTACATAATCTGAAGGCAGCTACTGATACCCGATAAGGAATTCTTCCATGAAAACGGTGCTCGCTTCTTTCTTCGTCCTCGGACTTCTCGGCGGAACGGCCGTCGCTCAGGATTCGAAAGTCGAAAACGCCGTTGTCAGCGCACCATCAGAAGGAAAGCCCCAAGTCACACAGGCCGCAGACACCCGGAACAGCGAGACCTGCAACCAGGTCTGGGTCAACACGGCAACCCATGTTTACCATGTACAGGGCAGCTTCTGGTACGGCGCCACTTCACATGGAAGCTATATGTGCGAAGACGAAGCCAAGCGGACAGGAAATACCCGCGGCCAGTTCTGAGTTTTACTTGAGAAAAAAGGCGTCAGAACCCGTACAATCCGGGTCTGACGCCTTTTCTTTTTCAGTCACCAGCCCCAAGGCCTGACTGATCGGCAGGCGTACCATGCACCTGCACCGTAACTTTGGCCGGGACTGATCCGGGCGCAGGAGCATCTCCCGCAGCACCGCCATTTTCCCCGGCCTGTTTCACAGCCACCTGTTTGCTGATCTGTTCTTCCTGACGAAGCGCCGTGGCCTGCGGAAGGTGTCCTGCCGCCTCGGCAGCATCAGCCGCGAGTGTAAGCGCCCGGCGCATTCCGCGATAATCCAGCGCATCCCGGCGACTCTTCACCACCGATAGCGCTCCGCTATAGGCCAGTTCCGGCTGCCTCCGAAGCAGGTTCAGGCGGGCTGTCAGTTCTTGCTGATCAACTGTCGCGCTGGTTGTATGAAATCCCGCCAGATCGTTCACACGCCGGTCCAGAACCGTGTCCTGCCTCAGGTCCGCTGCGATCAGCCCCGACAGGTAAAGCGCCCGTTCGCGGATGCCCATATCCGAAGACTGAAGGGCGCGGTCCACGGCCTGCGACGCGAATACCGTATCATGAAGCCGGTAAAGCGCAGCCGCACGGATCACGGCCAGATCGGATGTATCGGAAAAATTGCGCAGGCTCAGTGCGGCCTCTGTCGTACTCAGGCTCTGCAAAGCCTTGCGGGGCTGATCCTGCGCCAGCAGGACGGTCGCCAGATTAAAACCGGCCTCATGGATGCCCGCCGCATCGTCCCGCATCAGCGCACGATCCATGGCTGTCCGGTACTGGGCCTCGGCCTGCGAGGCCTGACCGATCTCATACACGCTTTTGCCCGTGTCCATGGCGTCTTCGTAAGGCTGGTCCGGCTTTGGACCTTTCGTCGCAGTCGATGATGAACAGCCAGCAAGCGTCAGGACCATCAGGGCGGTGCATCCCAGGAGAACCCGATTCATGGCCGCACCGCCTGCGCCGGCAGTCGGCGCGAGGGCTCCTGTTTCGCCCCGCCGCCGCCCAGCAGCCAGAGCCCCCGCAACTGATCCGTCAGCTTGCGCAGACTGCTCGCACTGGCCTCCGCCTGCGCCAACAGGGCCGGAAGCTGTGCGGTCGCCGTATTGGCGTGGGCCACGGTCTGCTGAACCTGCGGCATGCTCTGACGCAGGCTTGCCGTCGCGGCCCTGGCATTGGCCATCGTGCCGTCAGCCTTGGTCATGATTCCTCCCGCCTGTTTTTCAATGGGTCTGAGATCCGCGATGACCGTATCGAGATGAGCCAGCGCAGCATTGGCCTTGTCGAGCACGTCATCCTTGACCAGCAACCCGCCAATCGTTCCCTGTCCTTTGCGCATGTCGGTCAGCATGTCGTTGACCTGCGCCGTGATGAGCTGGACGTTGTTCATGGCCGGTACGAGCTTGTTGCGCAGATCCGTGACCGTCTGGGTAATCACATCCGCCGGGTTGGCTTCAACCGTCGCCTGCAAGACGGCATAGTCCCAGTCCAGCGGCTTGCCCTTGCCCCGACCCAGTTCGATATAGCTCGCTCCCGCCACGATCAAGCGATGGCGAATGATGGCCGTGCTGTCCTGCCGGATGAAGTTGGCGAACTGCGGGTCCAGATCCCCTTCGGCATACATCCGCCCCGTTTCGTTGAGCTTGAGGCGACGGATTTCCCCTGCGTGAACACCCATGACCTCGATGTCATTGCCGATCGCCAGCCCCGCCACGCCACTTTCCGGCAGCACGAAATGCAGTTTCTTTTCCGGCGTCAGCCACTGGCGCAGGAAACCCGCCTCTACGACGGCCACTGAGAACAGGACGATCGCGGCAAGGACAAGCAGCCCGACCCATTCATCCGCATAGCGGTTCTGAAAGAGCGGACGGGCGGTCTCGGTCTGGCGTACGCGAAACATCAGGAACCTCGCATCGAAAACAGTCCGTCATCATAAAGGCGCAGGCGGATGGTGGCGTCGGACGCATAATCCCCCCACCCGCTTTCATCCGGAGCCATCCACACGACCGCGCATCCCCGGTCCCGCAGATCGGTCACAAGAGACAGGAACGCCTCCATCAGACTGACGGACGCCCCTTCCATCGGGTGTTCCAGAAGCAGAAGCGCAGGCTCGCCCAGCATGGACCGGACACAGGCCGCGCGCTGCCTGTCCATGGAGGACAGGCGGTTTGGAGGGACGACCGGCAGGCCTGGCAGGCCGAGCCGCACGGCCAGATGCACCGCCTGGGCCTGAAGCTTTTCGATCGGCGTGCGGGTATGGTGCAGCTGTGGCCACAGGATGTTCATATGGGTCCCGTAAAGATCCACCCAACCACCTGTCATCACCACGCGACCAATCCGGCCCCGCAGTGCATTGCTGCGCCGTTCGTCCAGATCGGCCCAGTCGAGCCCCATGCAGCGGATATGCCCGTCATCGAGCGGGATCAGACCGACGCACATATCCGCAAACAGGGCCGCCTGCCCCATGTCCCGACACTCGATCAGGGCACATTCCCCCGAATTGAGACGCAGATTATAGCGGCTGGAAACCAGTCCACTTTCATCAAAGCGCGGCCGCGCATCCAGAAGCTCCAGACGGGCATCGAGCGAATTCGGAAAAACGTCGTCAGGTTCAGCCATCGAAACACACACTGAAGACCACGTTGATGGCCATGATCGACAGCATCCCGCGTGCAAATCCGCGCGGCATCATGCTCGACAGATCGTCTTCTGTCGTCACGTCCATGCCCGACAGGCACGAGCAGACGCCCACGGCATAACCGCTGAAAACGAACTTCGCCGGGATCACGAAATAGTCGATTGGCTTCACACTGCTGACGACCTGATCCAGAAACGCCCAGATCGGCATCGTAATCGCATCCTCGACGCGGCAGACCGCATAGCCAACCAGAAGTGCAGTTACGCTAAAAATGACACCGAGCGTAAAGCCGCTGATTGTCAGGGCCAGACTGCGTGGCACCAGAAAGGAAATGAACGGATCAATGCCCATCCCGGTCATGGCCCGCATCTGCCCGCCCGTCGTCAGGGTTCCCAGTTCGGTGAGCATCAACATCCCGGAGCGTCCCAGCAGGATCACCCCCACCAGAACCGGCGCGATCTCACGCACCAGCACCGTGGACAGGATGGACCCCGTCATCTGCGCCATGCCCGCAAAGCCGAGCCAGTAGACGGTCTGGGCCACGATACCGAAGCCCGTCAGCGCCGCCGTCACCAGCGTACTCAGGATCCCGCCACCCACAGCCTGATGCAGGGATGTCCAGAACTCGATCCGCACTGTCCGCCGCCAGGTCGTCAGCCGGGTGGCCTCACGCATGATGCCCCAGCCGGCACCGATCATCATGAGCGTGAAGCGCATCTGCGTGCGGGAGAAATATCCCAGATGCACCAGCATGCTCCGGACCATCGTGATCCGGTCGAAATTGCGCAGCATTTTCATCGACGGCCCGCCAGAATGAAGCTGCGGGTGATCCCGCTGTTGGGAAGGTAGAACATGCCTCTGGCGCGGAAGAGGAAATGTTCACGCAGGATCATATAGGCCTGCTCGGAGACCTGGATCGTGCCCGCATCCGGCGCGCTGCCGGTCAGGAGTTCGGCACCGTTGAGCGCATCCCCCCAGATATTGAAGACCGATGGCGATTCTCCGAGTTCGGAGGCCATGACTGACCCGACATCCATGCCAATCCGGAAGACGGGGTCCAGATCCGCCGCGGCCAGCGAGGACAGGCAGGCTTCGCGGATCGAGACCGCAGCATCCGCCAGCCGGACGGCCGCAGACGGGTCTGGCGTCTGCGAGCAACCGCCCACGAGGACGAGACGGTTGCTCACCACCTGAACCGAGAACAGCCCGCTGTCGCGCGCGATCTTCTGGATTTCCAGACTGAGAGCACGGATGACGTTCATGGCGCGCGCGATGCTGTCGCGATCCGGCGCGTAAGGGTCCACGAAGGAAATGACCATGACCGGGACCTGCGGATAGACACCCGCCGCCACCGGCTCTCCGGCTGTCGTATCCGACGGGGCCAGCAGAAAGCCTTCGTCAAAGCGCGTGTCATGCTTTTCCGCCGGAACCGTAAGGCCGGTTTTGCCGTCTTCCGCGGCCCCGTCAAACGGTTTGGCAAAGCGCAGGGCCACGATGGACGCCACGATGGCGATGATGTGTTCCATCGTCTCCGGCTGGCCCGGATCTTCCAGCACGATCGCGCCAACCGTCTTGTGCGCGTTGCGAACCGGCTGGAACAGCAGCGTATTGGCGCCTACGGCCCGCATGATGACGCGCTGGAAATTCTGCGTCCGCTCGTCCTGCGACGCATCCGCGATTGAGAGGGTATGCCCCTCTTCCAGAGCCTCGAACAGCTTGCCGTTTTCACGCTGACTGATCTCGACACCCGTGCTGTGCACGTCACGCGCGGGATCGAACGCATCCTCGCAGAGCAGGCGATCCCCATCGGGCAGCAGTCGCCACAGGCTGGCACGCCGCGCGCTGGTCCGGGCCGTCAGGGCTTCGGTCAGGATCGGCACTTCATGCGCGGGATCGAACAGATCCGGCGTGCTGGCGATTTCCAGTAACGAGGCATTCTCCGCCCTGACCTGATCCCGTCCTCGCTGAAGCCGTTTGCGCAGGCGCTCCACATGCCGCCCCTGCGCAACCAGCGCGAGCGCCAGAATGGACGCCAGTCCGACGACCAGCAGCGAGAACCCGATATTCTGCCGCCGCGCCGTTTGGGCGAAATCGGCAAAATCGCTCTCCGGGGCATTCAGCAGCAGAACCCAGTGCCGGTGCACGAAAGGCAGTTCAGACGCAATGGTGACGTAATTCCTGCCCCGCGCCTGCACCACGCCCGTGCCCGGCCCCTTGATGCGGAAGCGGTTGAGCGCATGGGTAAAGACGGGCTGTGTCTTGGGATCGAGGAACACATTCCCCGGATCGAAAGTCTTCGGGTCCTGCCCCACCGCAACATTGTGCCCGGCGATGATCTGACCGTGCATGTCCACGATCACGGCCTGCCCACTGCGCCCAACCTGAAGCTTGTTAAGGAAGGACGTCAGCTGGTTCAGCGAGATATTGATCGCAAAAACCGATTTGTGTCCGTCATGTCCGTCAAAGGCGAGCGAGGCCGTGATGATGAACTGATGCGTCGAAATATAGGCGTAGGGATCGGTCCAGTGGAGCTGCCGCTCCGGATCATTCTGATGCTTGACGGCTTTTGCGAACCACGGGCGGGTGACGACATTATAGCCGTCCGCCGGGTCTGCGCCTTCGCCCGTAACGTTGCCGTCCTTGTCCGTATAGACGTGGTGATAGACCTGCTTGCCATTATCGGTCTGGAAATGGGTCTGCTCGAACCCGTCCTGACCGTGGCGCGTGATCATCCAGAACTGGCCCTGATCATTCGCGATATAGAAGCTGTCTACCTGTGGCGTATGCGTCAGGATCGAGCGGCCATAGAGCATGAACGTGTCGGGCGTGGCATTCGTCAGCGGATCGCGGAACATGTCCTGTGCGATCAGGGCGCCAATGGAGGCCGGGGCGAGATAATCGCTGACCTCCTGCGTCACATAGCGCTGCTGGCTGCGCAGAAGGTCATTGGAGAGCGAAATCGCGCCCCTGCGGGTCGTCTGGTAGTTATGAAGACTGATGCCCGTAATCGCGGCGATGACCAGCAGCACACCCACAAGCGGCCCAAGGATCTGGAAGATCCGGCGGCGGTCGCTGGCAGGGCTCTGGGTGGGGTCCACGATTTCGGCGGCTGACAACGTCTTCTCTCTCCGGACAGGCACGGGGTCGCGGAACAGGGCCGTACTACCGCGATACGGCAATATCCCCCGAGTACTGCCAGACTGCAACCCGCAGCCATGATCTGAAACAGAGGCTTACATCAGAAATTCATCATTTCTACATGATCTGTCCAACCGACTTTTGAGCATGCTGGTCCAAGGCAGATATGGCGGCCCGCAGATTTCACCGTTATGGTCAGGCAGTTTTCCAACATGGTGGTTTTGCTGGAAACCGTCGAAACTGCGGTGTCATACATGCACGGATCTCTCTCCCACCGCGCCGTCCTGTCTTTTACGGGATCGGACCGGACCAGCTTTCTTCAGGGCCTCATCACGAATGACGTCCAGGATCTGACGCCCGCGACGGCTGTCTGGAGCGCGCTGCTCACGCCGCAGGGACGCTGGCTGAGCGAGTTCTTCCTGTATGAGGCGCCGGACCGGATCCTGATGGACTGCGCGGCAGACCATGCCAACATGCTCGTCAAACGCCTGTCACGCTTTCGCCTGCGTGCAGATGTGCAGATCGAGAAGACGGATCTGCGCGTCATAACCGGTGCGGACAGCCACTCCGTGCCACCGGATGCCCTCAGCAGCGCGCCCGATCCGCGCTGTGAGGGTGCAGGCTGGCGGGCCATCGTGTCCGGAACGGATCAGAGCGGCGAGACACCATCCGCGTTTCTCGAACGCCGCCTCCTGCTTGGCCTGCCCGACGTCATGGATTTCGAGAGCGAGCAGACGCTGGCGCTCGAAGCCGACATGGATCTTCTGCACGGCGTGTCCTGGAAAAAGGGCTGCTATATGGGGCAGGAACTCACCGCCCGCACCTATTACCGCGGTCTCGTCAAGCGCCGCCTGCTCCCGGTTGTCCTGTCGGAGGGCACTTTCTCCGACGAAGGCGGCGTCATCGTTTCCGGCGAGCGCGAAGTAGGCGACATCCGCTCCCGCAATGGCAATCGGGCACTCGCCATGCTGCGACGTGACGCCTGGTCCGCATCGGACCTGACATGCAATGGACAGCCGCTTTCTGTAGCGTGGCCCGTCTGGTTTCCCGAGGAGATGCGTTCGTGACCTATGTTCCCCCCGCCCCGTCCATTGTCGATGACATCATCGCGCAGGTGAAGTTCGACGCGCACGGCCTGATTTCCGCGCTGGCGCAGGCGCCGGATGGTGTGGTGCTGATGCTGGCCTGGATGAACGCAGATGCCCTGCGTGAGACGCTTCTGACGGGCCGTGTCTGCTACTGGTCCCGCAGCCGCCAGAAGCTCTGGCGCAAGGGCGAGACCTCGGGCCAGCAGCAGAAGCTCATCGAAGCCCGGCTGGACTGCGACATGGACGCCGTTCTCATGATCGTCGACCAGACCGGCGTGGCCTGCCACACCGGTCGTCGGAGCTGTTTCTATCACGGGGTGACGCCGGACGGGCTGCGCGATACCTCGCAGCCCGAAATCAGCGCCGAAGAGCTTTACGGCCGCTGATCGGCCGCAGACGGCGCCGTCCAGCCCGGCACGAGGAACGTGGCCGGGCAGCCATTCTGATCGTCCGGTGAGGACAGGTAAGCCCCTTCATACGGGAAGCGCGAGAGCTTCTTCGGGTCCAGCGTGAACCAGAGCTGTGTCAGCACCATCTGGCCGTTATGGGCCGGTTCGCAGCGGACCTGAAGGGCCCGACTGTCCCGGACGTTCATCAGACGTGCGAAGGTGGCCAGCATGTCATCGCGGTTGACCTGAAATCCGGACTGTTGCGCCAGCCACAGCCCGAAGGCCGAAGCCGCGAACCGGTCCCGCATTTCCATGGACGTGATGAAGAAGCGATCCGCATCATAGCCAAAGCAGCGCGCATGCTTGGTGTATTCATGTACGTAAAGCGGCTTCTTCAGATGCGGCACAACACCGCGAAGCGCCTCGACTGTTGTCGGCAGGAGCTGCGGCGGGGTGTCGTTGTGATCATAAAGATCACAGCCTTTGGACCACCATTCCTGCACCGGCACGCCCTGTGCTTCCAGAGCATGCGGTTCGGACGCCCAAAGCCCGTGCAGACCGATCGAGATGCGATGTGTCTGGTCCCATTCACATCCACCGCCCGTGGCACAGAAACCCGGCTGCCAGGTCAGGGCCAGCGTGTCATGCCGGAAATCGGTATGGGCCGTGGGCGTGATCGAAGGCCCGGTTGGAGCCTGCGAGACACAGCCTCCCAGCAGGAAAAGAGCGACAAGAACGGAACGCTTCACGCGGAAAGCCCTTTGGCATGGTGGGTCAGATGGTCGGCGATGAAACTCTGCACGAACCAGTAGGAATGGTCATACGCGGCATGACGACGGAGTTCGAGAGACTGTTTGCCTTCTCTCGCCGCGTCCTCCAGCGCATCCGGGCACAGATCGGCCAGATACTGGTCCATCAGCCCCTGATCCACGAGAATGGTGGACGGATGCTTATGCCCCGAGCGCAACAGGAGCGTCGGGTCGCAGCTCTGCCATTTCGCCGGATCGCCGCCGAAATACGCATCAAACGCTTTCTGTCCCCAGGGCACGATGCTCGGATGGCAGATCGGCGCGAAAGCCGAGACGGTCTTCCAGCGATCGGGATATTTCAGCGCCTGTAATAGTGCCCCCATGCCGCCCATGGAATGTCCCATGATACCGCGCCGGGCACCATCCAGCGGATAGAGCCGCTCCGTCAGCGCGGGCAGCTCTTCCCCGACATAGGTCTCCATCCGGTAGTGATGGCTCCAGGGCTCGGACGTGGCGTTGATATAGAAGCCCGCACCCGATCCCAGATCGTAACTGTCGTCCTCACCTTTTGTCCCCGTATGGCGCGGGGACGTATCGGGAGCCACCAGCGCGATGCCATTCTCGGCAGCAAAGCGGATGGCGTTGGCCTTGATGAGGAACGTCTCCTGCGTCGCGGTCAGCCCGGCCAGCAGATGAATGACGGGGACTTTCTGCCCCGCCAGAGCTTCTTTCGGAAGAAAGATCCCGAACGTCGCCGGAACGCCAAGCGCCTGCGAATTGTGCCGGACAAAGCGCAGTGAGCCGTCAAAACAGGCGTGATGCGCCAGAACTTCGATGTCGGACATGCTCAATACTCCACGACGGTGCGGATGCTTTCACCGCGGCTCATCATGTCGAAGCCCAGATTGATGTCAGCGAGCTTGAGCTTGTGGGTGATGAGATCGTCGATGTCGATCCGGCCTTCCATGTACCAGTCCACAATCTTCGGCACGTCGGTGCGCCCACGCGCGCCACCGAACGCAGAGCCGATCCAGCGGCGTCCCGTCACGAGCTGGAACGGACGCGTGCTGATTTCCTGCCCTGCCCCGGCCACGCCGATGACACAGGACACGCCCCAGCCACGATGCGCGCTCTCCAGCGCCTGACGCATCAGCGTCGTATTGCCGACACACTCAAATGTGTAGTCTGCACCGCCGCCCGTCATCTCGATCAGATGGCCGACGAGGTCTCCATCCGGTCCGAGATCCTTCGGGTTCACGAAGTCGGTCATGCCGAACTTGCGGGCCATGGCCTCGCGTCCCGGATTGATGTCGATGCCGATAATCCGGTTTGCCCCGACCATTTTGGCACCCTGAATGACGTTGAGCCCGATGCCACCCAGCCCGAACACCGCAACCGTTGATCCCGGCTCGACCTTGGCCGTGAACAGTACGGCGCCGATCCCAGTCGTCACACCGCAGCCGATGTAGCAGACCTTGTCGAACGGCGCGTCGGGCCGGATTTTCGCCAGCGAGATCTCCGGCAGGACCGTGAAATTCGCGAACGTAGAGCAGCCCATATAATGGTGGATCGGCTGACCTTTATAAGAGAAGCGGGACGTGCCATCCGGCATCACGCCCTTACCCTGCGTGCTGCGGATGGCCGTGCACAGATTGGTCTTGCGTGACAGGCAGGACGGACATTCCCGGCACTCCGGCGTATAGAGCGGAATGACGTGATCGCCGGGTTTGAGGTGCTTTACTCCAGCCCCGACCTCACGGACGATCCCCGCGCCCTCATGCCCGAGAATGGCCGGAAACAGGCCTTCAGGATCCTGACCGGAGAGCGTGTACTTGTCGGTATGGCACAGCCCGGTCGCCATGATCTCGACCAGCACTTCCCCGTCACGCGGGCCTTCGAGCTGAACCGTGTCGATTTCCAGCGGCCTGCCGGCCTCGAACGCAATGGCTGCGGTCACGTCCATAACATCAGTCTCCTCTCAAAAGTGCAGACACTGTGTCGTATGGGACAGGCGTGCGGCAAGAGGCGGTTCTGATCGCTGCAAAAGAAAGTAAAGTGACAGACACCCTTTGCTGTTGGCCCCCGGCAGACTTCACAGCTAGGCTTTGAATGGACTTTTCCATCCATCCGAGGAGACAGCCGTTTGATCGTCAACCGTCCGCATGGACTGGCCATTCTGTTCCGGGAATCCCTGCCACCTTTGGTCATCCTGACGCTGTGGGACTTCGTCGTGGTCGTCCTGTTCCAGATCTATCATCAGGACTGGATGGAACAGCCGTCGCTCCCGATTTCCCTGATGGGCTCGGCGCTCGCAATCTTCCTCAGCATGCGCAACAACGCGGCCTATAACCGCTGGTGGGAAGGCCGGACTCTTTGGGGCGCGATCACCAATAACTGCCGCTCATTCGGTCGTGAAACCGCAACCCTTCTGGGCGGACGTCCGGATCTGGCCCGCGCCATGGCCGCCTATCCGCATGTCCTGCGCGCAGCGCTGAGGGGCGATCCGCCCAACGAGGACACGAAAAGGCTGCTGACGCCTGAGATGTACGAGAAGGTGTTTTCCTGCTCGAACACGGCGAACATGCTGCTCTATCAGATCGGTCTGGGCGTGCGGGACGAGGTCGAACTCAAGGGAATCGATGGTGCGGTGCATGGTACGGTGGACCGCATCCTGTCCGACATCGCCAACGCGCAGGGCGGACTGGAGCGGATCAGGAACACGCCTCTCCCCGCGCAGTATTCCATGCTGCCGGAGATTGCGACGCATCTGTTCTGCATCATCCTGCCCCTTTCGGCGGTGCAGACGCTCGGCTGGATCACGCCGCTGGGCTCCAGCATCATTGGCATGCTGTTCCAGATGCTCGATCGCAGCGGCCGCGACCTTCAGGAACCCTTCAAGAAGAGCGTCCACGCCCTGCCCATGCTGACGATGGCCCGCACGATCGAACGCGACCTCCTGCAACCGATTGGCGATACGCCGCCCGACCCCATCCAGCCGATCCACGGCGTGCAGCCCTGACGGCATAGCGCGCCACAGGGCACCCCTCCTGCGAACGGGCAAGACAGGAGGGGGTTTTTCTGCTATAACCTGCGGCTATGAACACGTTCAAAAGCCCCCAGAAGGGCGGCATGACCGATGAAATGGCTCGTGTCGCCGCCAACAACACGGCCCGTCAGACCGATCCGGACCACGAGACCGACCCCTTCCGCGAAGGTGACTCCATTGTCTACGCCGCCCATGGCGTCGGGCGCGTGGACAAGATCGGCATGGTCGAAGTCGCCGACACCTCGATCGAAATGATCCAGATCTCGTTCCCCGGCAACCAGATGACCCTGCGCATCCCGCTGGCCAAGGCCCGCAAGGCCGGCCTGCGCAAGATCGTCACGCGTGACATCGTCGACAAGGCAATGACCGTCATCAAGGGCAAGCCGCATGTCAGCAAGGGCATGTGGGCCCGTCGCGCCGTGGCCTATCAGGAAAAGATCAACTCCGGTGACCTGATCCAGATTGCCGAAGTTCTGCGTGACCTGCGCCGCAACGTCGACAGCCTTGATGGCAGTTTCTCCGAGCGCAAGCTGTTCGAAGCTGCACAGGAACGTTTCGTTGCTGAAGTCGCGGTTCTGGAAAATGTCGACCCGGCACAGGTTCTCGAAAACCTGACCAAGACCATGAAGGCCGCCTGAAGCGCCATTTGAAAACTGCTCACTTCTCCAATATGGACCTGTAATGTGGTTTTCTTCGCATCCCGGACGGGGTCTTCTGCGTTGGCGAGGAAGATCCCGTTCACCGATGTGTTTCAAACCACATTTTCAAACCTGCAGTTCACAAGGAGAGGTGAGGCCACATGCCTGCCCCTTACAAAGACCGTTTCGCCGGCAAAAAAGTCCTCGTCACCGGGGCGTCCCAGGGAATTGGAGAGGCCACAGCGCTTCGTTTTGCCGAAGAAGGTGCGCAGGTCGCCCTTAACGGCCGCAAGGAAGACAAGCTGATCGCAGTCCGCGAGAAGCTTCCCAAGGTCTCTGGCGGAGAACACCCGATCGCCACGGGTGACATTTCCAAGGAAGAAGACGTCAAGCGCCTGGTTGCCGAGAGCATCAAGGTCATGGGTGGCCTGGACGTGCTGGTCTGCAATGCAGGCTATCAGATCCCCTCGCCGTCCGAGGACATCAAGCTCGAAGATTTCGAGGGCATGATGGCCGTCAACGTGACCGGCGTGATGCTGCCCTGTCGCGAAGTCATCCGCTACTGGCTGGAGAATGGCATCAAGGGCACGATCATCGTGAACTCCTCCGTTCACCAGATCATCCCCAAGCCGCATTATCTGGGCTATTCCGCGTCCAAGGGTGCCGTCGGCAACATCGTCCGTACGCTGGCGCTCGAATATGCCGGCCGTGGCATCCGCGTGAACGCCGTGGCTCCGGGAGCCATTGTGACGCCGATCAACATGTCCTGGGTCAACGATCCCGAACAGTACAAGGCTGTTGCAAGCCATATCCCGATGAAGCGCCCGGGTGAAAGCCGCGAAATCGCGGACGCCATCACCTTCCTTGCCGCCGAGGACAGCACCTACATCACGGGCCAGACCCTGTATGTCGATGGCGGTCTGACGCTTTATGGCGATTTTGAAAAGAACTGGTCCTCATAAACCCTATGGTCCCTTCCCTTACCGTTCTGCTGATCGAAGATGATTTCCTCATCCGAACCTGTCTGGCAGAGTTCCTGCTGGATAGCGGCCTTACGGTGAGGGAAGCAGACAACTGCACCGAGGCCCGTGCTATTATCGGCGCGGAGCCCCGGCTTGATGCCCTCGTGGCTGACATGACTCTCCCGGACGGGGACGGCATGAGCCTCGTCAATCCGGCCCGCGAACGATGGCCGAACCTTCCAGTTATCTATATCAGCGGCCACGGCGATCTGCGACGCGATGAGACATCCGGCGATCCCGCACGGGACCGTTTCATCTCCAAGCCTTATACGCTAGCAAGTATTCTGGAGGCCCTTCAGGACATGACATCGACGGCCTCGGACTAGGAGATCCGTATGTCTGCCAGTCTGGACAGACCAGCCCTTGATGATCCGGCTTCAACAACTGGAGCGGAACAGAACAGCCCAGCCGACCGTCTGGCTCAGGCCCAGGATGCCCTGAATCGCAAAGACCCTGCGCAGGCTCTCGCTCTCGCCGGCCCCGCTTCCGAAGAAGTCCTGGATATCCCGGCACTCCATTATGTCCGCGCCCGCGCCCTGTTCCACCTTCACCGTTATGAGGACTGTGCAGAGGAGCTTGAGAAGGCCAGCACAAATTCCGGCCCGCACGCGATCACTCTGCTGCTGGATGAAGCCGTCCGCCTGCGCCGACGGGACGACCTGCTTCCCTTACTTGAAATCTGTCGCAGAAGAATGCCACAGGATGCGCGCCTGATGGATGCGGAGGCGACCGTGCTGATCCAGCTTGGCCGCTTCGACGAGGCAGAACTCCTGCTGCGCCAGAGCCTCCAGCAGCATCCCAATAACCGCGGCACGCTCAACCTTCTTGCTCTTCTCCTGACGGAAACAGGCCGCTTCGAAAGCGCGCTCTCTGTCATGGCCGGACTGTGCGAAAGCGACCCGGATGACTGGGAGCCACTTTGCAATATGGCCTGCATTCTCAGCAATGTGGGCCGGATGGAAGAAGCCGCCAATCTTTACCGCAAGGCGGTCCCGATGGCGCCGGGTGACCCAAGGCTCCGGCTGAACCATTCCATCACCATGCTCAAAAGCGGCCGCATGGCGCAGGGCTGGGCCGAGCATGAATGGCGTTTCGGATTACCAGGCCACACCAGTATGCCGCTGGACCGCCTGCTGCCCAATATTTCTCCATCGCTGGATCTCAAGGGCAAGCGCGTCCTCGTCACGCAGGAAGAGGGTCTGGGCGATACACTGATGTATCTGCGCTACATTCCGCCCCTCGCCCGGACAGGCGCCATCGTCCATATCTGGGGCACGGAAACACTGGCTGCAATCTGCGAGCGTGTGACAGGTGCTGCGGAAGTCCAGTTTGGCGGCACAACACCCGAATACGACTATCACTGCCCGTTCATCAGCCTGCCCCGCGCCTTTTCCGGTACGCCAGACGCAATGGGAGCCCCCGTTCCCTATCTCAGCGCGGACCGCCAAAAAGCCGAGATGTGGCGCCAGCGTCTTCAGGATGACCGCAAGTTCAGGGTTGGTCTGGTCTGGGCTGGCGCGGCGCGTCCCGAGGATACGGCGGCCCTGATGGTGGATCGCCAGCGTTCCCTGCCACTTTCCGCACTTGCCCCGCTGGCGGATATCGAAGGTGCAAGTTTTTATTCCCTGCAGAAAGATCGTCCGGCCGAGCAGATCCCCGATTTTCCGGGTGAGCTGATCAATTTCATGCCCGAATGTCACACAATGGACGACACGGCAGCCCTGATGGTGAACCTCGACACCATCGTCTCGGTAGATACATCAGCCGTTCATCTGGCGGGAGGACTTGGCAAGCCCGTCATCATGATGGACCGCGTCAACAACTGCTGGCGCTGGCTGCACGGGCGCGACGATACGCCCTGGTATCCGCAGATGACAATCGTCCGCCAGACCCGCTTTTCGGACTGGTCGGACGTCGTGGAACGCGTGAAACAGCTTCTCGAAGACGCCGTCGCAGCGCAGTAGTTCTTAGTAACTGTAGCCGTAGGACAGACCGATGCTCGACCCGGGATCGTTTTCCGGTGTCGTAAAGCCCGTGACCTGACCACCCGTGCCGACCGTCGTGTTGAACTTCAGCCGCTTCGTCAGGTCGATCTGCACCTGAGCCTGCGTGCCGGAACCGGACGTCGCCTGCTTGGCGCCGACATAGACGCCCTTCATGACGTATTTCCCGGCCTCGACACTGGTGCCGCCATTATCCACACCGCTACCGCCCCCCACGGCCAGACGGTCAAGCCCCAGCAGGTTACGGACCTTGCTCAGCGGATCGAAGGCCGAGCCGCCCGCAAGCTGCACCACGGCCGCGCCAAGTTCCGCCAGCTGTGTCGTAGACAGCGAGTGGCTGTCAGTTCCAAACAACAGGATGGACAGGACCTGATCGCGCGGCAGGCTGGGTGTGGAGGCAAAGTCGATCTTCGGCGCACTGGCATAGCCCGTCACCAGAAGGCTCGCGAGCGTGCCGCTGGCATTGCGGTCGGCCCGGAAATCCAGTGTCGGATCGAGCTTGTGGTTCACGCCCGAGCCGTTGAATGCCACGCGCCCGTTGGTGAAGTTGAGGTTGATCCCGCCCAGGTTGAAATTGCCGCGCTTGAGATCGAAGCCGCCATTGACCGAAGGCTCTGCACTTGTGCCACGGACGCGCAGACGTCCCTGCATTTCTGCAAAAACGCCATGGCCGCGCACGAAGAACTCGCCCGGCGAAATCACGTCCACGCCCAGTCCGATGATCAGGCTCGAGCTGGAAGTAGAAGCCGGTTTCTGCCCGGGACGGATCACCTCAAGCTGCGGCACGGAGGCTGGCATGGAATCCGGAATATTGATCGTGGCGTTGGGAATGGTGACCTTCCCGTCCACGTCAAGCCGCGTCGTGGCCTGCCCATGAATATGCAGGTCGGTATTGACCGTCGCGGTCAGCAGATCACTGGAAACCGGACGGGCATTGTCAGACGTGACATGAATATCCATCGGAATATCCGGCCGGAATGCACCCACCGAACCATCCATGGCAATGGTGCCCGGCCCTGCATGCGCGACGATGTGGTTGATCGCGATGCTGTCGCCGGACGCAACGAGCGCACCATTGATGTGATTGAGATGCACGCCCTGCGCATAGTGGTCGAAGGACGCGTTCTCCAGCGTGACCTGTCCTGTGGCCTGCGGCTGTGCGGCCGTGCCCGCGACATTAAGGTTGATACCGACCTTGCCGGCCATCCCCATGCCGCTGGCCCCCAGAACGGCGTTTCCGACCGACAGATCAACATGCCCCGTAGTCGCAAGGGCCATCGCCCCTGTCTTGGACAGCGGCGCCGTTCCCCGCACTGCGAGCGCGACGGATGGCCCTGCTCCGAGCGTTGCATCCACTTTTGCAGAGCTTCCGGCCAGACCCACATTGGCCAGGATCTGCGCTGCCGGGAGAGACGCGGCAGGGCCGGTCCGCATCCGCAGATCACGCCCGTTCAGCGACACCGTACCGGTCGGCGCGGCCAGCGTTCCCCCGAGTTTCGCGTTAAGCGAAATTGCGCCCGTTGCCGAAAGATCCGGCGCGAAAGGCTTTGCGACCGCAGGCGTGATGTGGTCCAGACGGGCCGTGAGCGCGAGTGCCGGCTTGATCGTGCCGGCAACATCAATCGTCGCCGGCGCGACGCCCTGCGGGGCCACCGTCGCCAGAAGATGATCCACGCCCATCGTCTTGCCGAAGGATACCACGGCCGGGCGGCTCAGACGCAGGCTCTCGCCCTTGGCCAGCGCCGTCAGCTGCCCGAGGCGCACCGTCTTTTCGGGCACGTTCAGGACTAGGGCCGTGTCGATATTCGCCGGGGCATCCATCACGTTCTGGAAGGCCGCGTTCAGCGCAATGGCCATGGCGGTCTGCGGGCCCTTGATCGTGGCATGCGCCCTGCCCGTCATGGCCTGATAGCGCATTCCGGCCAGATCCAGCACGAGGGACGGTTCGGGTGCGTCGATCGGATTGGTAATGGTACCGCTGACCTTCAGGGACTGGACGGCAGCCTGCGCCATCGACATCATCCCGTCCAGACCAAGTTTCACGACAGGCGGTGCACCTTCGGCTTCCGTCGTGTGCAGACCCAGCGTCAGGTGACCTGAAATCGCCTGCCCGATCAGACGCCGGAAATCACCCAGATTGCGGATCGAGATGTCCAGATCCCCGAGCGGGACTTTCGCACCTTTGGGCAGACGGAGCTTGCCCTTCCCGCTCAGGCTGTTCCAGTCCAGCGTGTTGAGGTCCAGATGGTAGGCACCCGCATCATCCTGCTGCAGCGCGGTATCGAGGACGAGTGGCGCATGGTCCAGCGTGCCCTTGGCCGTCAGCGTGCCATCAGGATGGGATGGCAGATGCTGGAAATCCGCATGAAGCGTCACCGGCCCTTTCGCGACTTCCTTTGTGCCGAAATCCCCGTTCAGGTCGGCCTTGACCGCCAGATCATCGGTCGGACCATCTGCCGTGGCCGTCAGCGTCGTATTGCCAAGAATGGCGGGACTGGCCTTGGCAAGATCGGGCAACTGGACAGAGGCTTTCGTCTGCATCCGGTTGCCATGGGCCATGTCGATCACGGACGACACCAGCATGTGCAGGGCCGCCCCATCCAGTCCGAAGCTTTTCAGCGTCAGGACATTGGCGGGGGATTTCGTCAGATCGACCGAGAACGTGCCTGTCTTGCCGATCAGGTTCACGGCCTGTGCCTGACCACCCGTAATCGCGAGCGTTCCCGTGCTTTTCAGCATCAGATCGTCCTGCTTCGTGACCGGCATGGCAAAATCGGCATGCAGCCCCGCACTGCCTTTGAGGTCCGTCTTGCCCATGGCAGCCAGTGGGCGCAGATCCGGCAGGTCGAGATCCAGATGTCCTTTCGCAGCAGGCTTCAGATCCGCTGTGGCCGTGGCATGGAGCAGCGGATGATCCAGCTTCGCCACGATCGGCGCGGATGGTGCCAGCGGGTGCGCCAGAACATCCAGAGTCAGAGGCGCGGACGCCAGAAGCGTGGGCTGGGAGCCCGGGATTCTCAGCCCGTCCAGGGAGGCTGTCAGATGGCCCGTCGCATCATCAGGCTGATCGCTCTCGACGCCTTCGAACTGCGCATGCAGATGCCCGATTCCAGCGCCCGACACGCTCAGGGAGTCGATATCCAGAACGCCCTGCCCGTTCGGCGCCGTCAGCGGACCGTGCAGGTCCGTATCCAGTGCGATCGTGTTCCACGCAATGCCCGGACGCAGCGTCATGGACGGCGCGTTAGCCTTTACATGCAGATCCCCGACACGGGTCAGAAGGTTCATCGTCCCGCTGGCGGACGCCTTGATCGGACCTGCACCCAGACCGAAATCCAGCACTGCCCCCGTACGCGGCCCGTTGAGGTTCAGGTGCAGGTCCAGCGGATCAAGCTGCGGCATCTGCCCGAGTGTGGTGGCAAAACCGTTATCGCCTTCCTGGAACCGCGCCCCGACTGCAATGCGCTTCTTCGGTGTCTGGACGTTCAGTGTCAGGCTGCCCGGCTGGTCGAGCCGCTTCAGGGCCAGCGCCACGTCCATGACCGGCAGCGTCTTCACCGTCACGCCATCCATGAATGGCGCGATGCTGTGAATATGGGCGTGACCATCCAGCGAAAAAGCCGTTGGCGTGACGGTATAGTCCGGCCCGATGTCCAGCCGCCCGACATGCAGGGACGCCAGATCGACGCGCAGATGCAGCTTCGACGGTGTCGTGCTGGTTGTTGTGGGCTTTGCGGGCGTCGTATCCGGCGCAGAGACCATCTTGCGCAGGATGGCCACACGCGCGGCAGTCAGGCTTGCGATCTTTGCGTCCATGTGGATCAGCGACAGCGGCGACCATTTCAGGTCGGCATTATCCAGCTCGATCCAGGGGCCCTTCGTATCCTTGATGAGCAGCTTCGTCACCGCCAGATGATGCGGCAGAAAGCCCGAAAGCCCGGAAATCTCGACCATGCCCCCCGTCAGCGGGCCGATCTTGCGCTCGATCAGGCGCTGGCCGGGCGAGATGTTAATCCCGACCAGAACCCCCGTAACTGCTACGGCCACAAGTCCCACAGGGACAATGACCAGACCGGCCGCAACACGGAGAAGAATCCTGCGAACACGCATCAGAACGTCTCCCCGAGGCCGAAATACAGTTCCCACTTATCGCCGTAAGCCGGACGGTTCATCGGCAGCGCCACATCCACGCGGATCGGGCCGATCGGCGTAAAATAGCGCACGCCACCACCATAGCCGACCCGCAGCGTGCCCTGCCCCGGCCGCGATCCCGTCCCAACCTGACCGGCATCCACGAACCCGGCGAAACCGAGATTCATCGGCAGACGCTGGCGGAACTCGACGCTGCCCGCATCCATCGACGTGCCACCGATGCCGTATTTGGACTTGCCATATTGCGGCCCGACGCCCTGATAGCGGAACCCGCGCACCGTGGCTGGACCACCGGCATAGAGCCGCTGATCGGGCGGGATCTGGTAGGTGGATGCGCCCTGCACCGAGCCTACAATCCCGCGCACGGCAATCACGCTGCGTCCGGGGCGGGAAATGCCGAGATGTTTCAGATCGAAATAGGTCGAGACCTGCGCGGAGAGCAGCGTGAAGAACGACGATCCGCTCTCAAGTGATTCTGAGGGCGTGACCGAAAGCGAGGCGCGGACACCATGCGTTGCCGGGTCGATCGGGTTGGAGAGCCGGGTATTATCGAATGTGGCGTTCAGAGGGGCTGCGATAATGAAGTAGCTCCGCGTGTCCCCGAACTGCTGGATCTGCTCCTGCTCACCCATCACGCCGCCCGAGACGTTCCAGTATTTTCCGACATGCCGGTTCAACCCGGCACGGCCAATGATCGCAGTCTGATGGTAGGAGTACAGAAGCTGGCGGATGCCTTCGAGACGCACGCTCAAATTCTGCCCCTTGGACAGGAAGTCCGGCTTCATAAAATCCGCGTAGACATCATAACCCAAGCCCTGCTGGGCGGAGCCGCCAAGCCCCGTGATCAGGGCCGTCAGGCGCAGCTGTTCGGCATTGCCCAGCAGGTTGTGATGCGTCCAGCTCACACCAACACGCCCGCCCAGATCGGTCGAATATCCAATTTCAGCCGACAGGGTCCGCCGCTTGGCTTCCTTGAAACTGAACTCGATCGGCATGGCCTGAAGGATGCCCGGCATCAGGGTCTTGCCCGGGGGAAGCGTGATGATCGGCGGTGCGTTGCGGACCTGCACGGAGGCGAACACGCCTGTACTCGCCAGATCCTGCCGTGCGGCTTCGATCCGTGACGGACGATACAGCTCGCCCTCCTTGAGCTCCAGCCGGTTCATCAGGTAGCGCTGATTAGTCTGTTTCAGCCCTGTCATGCCGACCGGACCGATCACGACCTTCGGGCCCCGATTGACCCTGAACACGACATCCAGCGTATGCGACTGCGGCTTCAGATAGGCCAGCGGCGTGGACACGCTTGCCGTGGCATAGCCCTCTTCCTGAAGCTGGTTGAGCAGGCTGTTCTGTGCCGCCAGCACATCAGCCGCCACAGCGGGTTGCCCTGACTTCAAACCAAAGGCCTTGCGCTCCTCGGGGAGAAGATTGACCGGCTCCGCTTGGGCAATGGCCTGTTCGGACGTTGCGGCGACTGTTGTGGCCGTAGGCGCCGGAGTTGCGGCTTTCTGATCGGGGGTTCCCTTGGCAGGGGCTTTGTTCACAGGCGCTTTCGCGGCCGGCTGCGACATGGCCGCTACTGTCGGCGCGGTCGGAGCAGGTGCCGCAACGGACGCTGCGGGCGCTTCCTGCGGCGGCGTTGTCAGCGCCACGTCTCCAAGACTGAAGCGTGGGCCGGTCGTGGCCGAGATCGTAATGGCAACCTTCTGGCTCTTGCCCAGCGCCTTGAGAATATCCGGCAGGGAGGGATCCTTACCGTCCACGGTCTGCGACCCCGCCTTGACGCTGATCTTCACTGATCCCGCGTAATATCCCTGCGATTCAAGCGCACTGTTGACCCGCTCATAATCGCTGCGGATACGCCCGGCGAGGGCATAGGCTCCGACGGTATGGGACGTCTGCAGTGACTTGAGCTGCGAGGATGCGCTGATCGCCGCATCCAGATCGGCCTGTTTCGTCGGCGTCAGGGTGACGGCATAGGGAATGGCTGGGTCAGATGTCCCGTCCGTGACCGGCTTTGCATTTACGGCCGGTTTCGAGGCCTTCGCCTCGGCTGAGAGCGGCACACAGAAAACCGTCACGATGCCCAGCGCGCAGGACATCGAGGCAAATGACACAGAAAAAGAAACTGGGCGGCGGCCTGATTTCACCGTGCGTCCTGAAATCGTCTTGAGGGCACTTCCAGCTCATGAAAGCCGGATACGAGAGCGCAGACCGAACGACAGGACTGCTACCGTCCGAGGAACCTTGCACGGCGTTTCCTGTCAAGTCCTCCCGGACAGGAGCGGTCCGGAAAATGCCTTATCAGCTGCCATTACCATATCACGGCCCTGTTCTTGCTCACCGGCAAAAGCGGCTCCCTGCCGGCAAGCGGGAACAAACAAGATTGTGTCGACCCCGCGAAAACCGTATCACTCAGCACCCATGTCCCATCGTGATGCCAAGACACCGAATGGCCGGCGCGGTCACAACCGTCCCGTCCTGGATGGAAATGCCGATTTTCCGGCTTTCCAGCCGACAACGTCGTCCTCCCTGTACAGCCGTCTGCGCTGTGCCCTGCGTCTGTCGCTCGTCCTGATTTGGGCATTCTGGACCTGCAGCATCCAGGCCATTCTGATCCGCCTGCCCGGACGTCTGAAAATCATGATGCCGCGCATTTTCTGGAAAGGCGTGTGCCGGATTCTGGGAATCAAAACCCGCGTCATCGGACAGAGCGCTGGTGGCATCCGCTCGGCCAGGGACGTCCGAGAGGGCAAGCGCCCTGTCGTGTTCGTCGCCAATCACTGCTCCTGGCTGGATATCGCCATTATCGGCAGCGAGCTTCCCGTCGTATTTGTCGCCAAGGGTGAGGTCGGCAAATGGCCGCTCATCGGAACCGCTTCCCGGCTGGGCCGTACCATTTTCGTCAGCCGTAACCGTCAGGAAACCGGCCGCGAGCTGCAGGACATGGCCGAACGCCTGTGGGACGGGGATGACATCGTCCTGTTCCCCGAAGGTACATCTTCGGACGGTTCACGCGTGCTGCCGTTCCTGTCTTCGTTTTTTGCCGTCGCCAAACCCGGGCGACTGGAACAGGTCGGCCTTCCCAAGGCCCCCCCCGTGCTGATTCAGCCTGTTTCCGTGGTCTATGACAGTCTGGAAGGCCTGCCGGTCGGGCGCAGCCGCCGAAATGTCTTCTCATGGTATGGCGACATGGACCTCGCCCCTCACCTCTGGTCCTTCGGCCAGTGGCGGTCCATGGGCGCATCGCTGATGCTTCACGAGCCCATCACGCCGGATGATTTCCGTTCCCGCAAAGAGCTGTCACAGGCGACCTTCGCGGCCGTCAACGGCGGCGCAGCGGAACTCCGACGCGGGTTACCGAACGCGACCGAGTCCTGAAATCTGCGCGAAACCGCGCCCTGTCATCATGTTTGTCTTGACTTGAAGCCTGCCCGCACGCCACTTTCGGCTCATGACACGGTGGCAATCCAGCCTGCGTGTCCGGAGGTGGTGATACCCATTCAGGCCCGTCTGATAATCCGTCGGCCCGTCGCATTCGGTATGCCGTTCCCAGGAACAGGCTTGACCCCGTGGATGCCTGCCCCGATGTGTGTGCCTGATTCTGCCATTCCCGGACCGAGACCTTGACCGCCCCGACTTCCCCGACCATGCCCGCCTCCCCAGATCATGCCGAGACGGGCTCTGCCCGCCGCGGCCTGCATGTCATCACATGGGGCTGCCAGATGAACGTCTATGACAGCGCGCGCATGGCCGATGTGCTGCGCCCGCTGGGTTATGGACCGGTCGAGCGACCCGAAGATGCGGACATGGTCATTCTCAATACCTGCCATATCCGCGAACGGGCGACCGAAAAGGTCTTTTCCGAACTCGGGCGCCTGCGCAAGATCCGTGACGAACGGATGAGCCATGGGGCTGACCGCACCATCATCGCGGTTGCGGGATGCGTGGCTCAGGCGGAGGGTGAAGTTATTCTTTCCCGCGCGCCTTATGTAGATCTGGTGCTCGGCCCGCAGACCTATCACAAACTGCCCGAAATGGTGGCTCGCGCCGCCCGTGCCGGTGGTGCCGTGATCGAGACCGACTTCCCGGTCGAGCAGAAATTCGATTTCCTGCCCACAGATGCCGCCCCCCAGACGCAGGGTAACCTGACGGCGTTCCTCACCATTCAGGAAGGCTGCGACAAGTTCTGTTCGTTTTGCGTGGTGCCCTATACCCGCGGCGCGGAAACGAGCCGCCCGGTCGCTTCGGTGCTCGCCGAGGCCCGCCGGATGGCGGAAAGTGGCGTGCGCGAGATCACGCTGCTCGGACAGAACGTCAACGCCTATCACGGCGATGACGGCAAGGGCGGAAGTGCCACGCTGGCGGGGCTGGTCGAACAGCTCGCACAGATCCCCGGTCTGGGCCGCATCCGCTACATGACGTCCCATCCCCGCGACGTGGATCAGAGCCTGATCGACGCACACCGGGACAATCCGGCCCTCATGCCGTTTCTGCACCTTCCCGTGCAGAGTGGCTCGGACCGGATCCTCAAGGCCATGAACCGCGGTCATACGGCGGACGAATACCGCGAGAGCGTCCGCAAGCTGCGTGACGCCCGCCCGGATCTGGCCCTGTCTTCTGATTTCATCGTCGGCCATCCCGGCGAGACGGAAGAGGATTTCGAAGCGACCATGCAGCTCGTGCGCGATATCGGTTTCGCCATGGCCTACAGCTTCAAATATTCCCCGCGTCCCGGCACGCCGGCTGCCGGTCAGCCGATGCAGGTGCCCGAGGACGTGAAGGATCGCCGTCTGGCCGAACTGCAGGCGCTTCTGCGCGAGCAGCAAGATGCCTTCAATGCCGACATGGTCGGAACGGTGCAGGAAATCCTGGTGACGAACCGGGGCCGCAAGCCCGGGCAGATCGCCGGGCGTTCCCCCTATCTGCAACCCGTTCATTTCGACGGGCCGGATCATCTGATCGGGTCCACCGTCAAGGTCGCCATCACCACGCGCCGCACCAATTCCCTGGGCGGCACCCTGATCCGGGAGACAGCCTCCGCTTGCTGACAACGCACCCGACCCGTCCCGCCGCCACCAGCACTGGCTCCGAAGGCAACCGCACCGTTGCCCTTCGCTTCAATGACAACATCCTGCTCCAGCGCCTGCTGGGGGACCATGACCGGCATCTCGTCCGGCTTGAGGAAGGTTTTGGTGTCAGACTGTCCTGTCGTGGCAACAAGATCGCCATCTCGGGCGAGACGGAATCCGTGGGGCGCGCGCAGGCGGCGATCATCGCGCTGTACAACCAGCTCGAACAGGGCGGCACGATCGATGCCTCGCAGGTCGATGGTGTCATCCGCCTGACGGCCCTGCCGAGCCGTCCGGAACCCCCGATCGAGCAGCGCCCTGCCCGTCCGGCACCTGAAGAGCGACCGCGCCATAACGGTCATCGTCGTCCGGAAAAAGGTCAGGGCAAGCCGCAGAACGCACCTGCGACGGCATTCGGAGACCTGCCCGCCATCAAGACCAAGCGCGGCGTGATCGCACCCCGCTCGCATGGTCAGGCCGCCTATATGGAAATGCTGGCCAATACCGACATGGTGTTCGGCATTGGCCCGGCCGGTACGGGCAAGACCTATCTGGCTGTGGCGCAGGCTGTGGGCATGCCGCTCGCCGGACAGGTGGACCGGATCATTCTCTCGCGCCCGGCCGTCGAGGCCGGTGAGCGCCTCGGCTTCCTGCCGGGCGACATGCGCGAAAAAATCGACCCCTATCTGCGTCCGCTCTATGGCGCCCTGCATGACATGATGCCGGGCGATCAGGTGGTGCGCCGCATGGGGACAGGTGAGATCGAGGTGGCACCGCTCGCTTTCATGCGCGGACGCACTTTGGCTCATTCCTACGTCATTCTGGACGAAGCCCAGAATACGACCGCAGCCCAGATGAAGATGTTCCTCACCCGCATGGGCGAAGGCACACGCATGGCCATCACGGGCGATCTGAGTCAGATCGATCTGCCGAATGGTGTATCATCCGGTCTGCGTGAAGCAGTCGAGACCCTCGAAGGCATCAAGGGAATCGGCATCACGCGCTTTTCTTCCGAAGATGTGGTGCGCCATCCGCTGGTTGCCCGTATCGTCGATGCCTATGAACAGAAAGCGCCAGCCCCCCGGAACGTGTTCCGGAACAGGCTGCGCCGGGAAAACAATGGAACCTCCAAGTCGACACGCCGGTACTGACATCATCATCGAGGACGCCCGCTGGCGCGCCTCGGTTCCGGGGACGGAGCGTGCAATCCGGCGCGCCCTCGTCGCGGTCGCCCGTCAGGGTGGACCCGACTTCACGCAGTCTCCGGCTCCTTCGATCCTTCTGGCGACAGACCGGATCGTCAAGCGCCTCAATGCGCGCTTTCGGGACAAGAACAAGCCCACGAACGTCCTGACGTTCGAGCCCGTTTCGCCCGTGCATGGCGGTGACATCGTGCTCGGTTACGAGACCGTGCGCCGTGAAGCCACGGCAGCCAGACGCTCGCTGCGGGCGCATCTGTCGCATCTTGTGGTGCATGGCGCGTTGCATCTTGCCGGCTACGACCATCATCATCCCGGCGAGGCCCGGGAAATGGAAGGAATTGAGACCCGCACCCTGCGGTCCCTTGGTTTCGGGGACCCGTGGCGCCAGGGAAACTGGCAGCAGGCTGGGAGTGTCCGGATATGAGTGACGATTCAAACGATCGCCTGCCCGAAGAGTCAGGCAAGAGCCGCCCTTCCCGCGGACTTTTCGGACTTTTCAACCGCCGCGGCCGCGATCAGGGCCTGCGTGAGTCCATCGCCACTCTCGTTCAGGAAGCCGGACACCCAGCCGAAGAAGCGGGCGACGAGCCGGAGCTGGATCGTCAGGAACGCGCCCTCATCATGAACGTGCTGCGTCTGCGGGACATCACGGCGGATGACGTCATGATCCCGCGCGCTGACATCGTCGCCATGCCCGAGGCTCTGCCGTTCAACGAAGCCCTCGACCTGATGCGCCGGGAAAACCATTCCCGCCTTCCCGTCTATCGTGACCAGCTCGACGACATCGCCGGCATGATCCATGTGAAGGACCTGATCGCCTATGTCGGCGATCCGGAAGCCTTCGACATCCGACCGCTCCTGCGTCAGCCGCTGATGATCGCGCCCACGATCCCGGTGCTGGACCTGCTGCTACAGATGCGTCAGCGCCAGATGCACATGGCCCTCGTCATCGACGAATATGGCAGCATCGACGGGCTCGTGACGATCGAGGATCTGATCGAAACCATCGTGGGCGACATTTCCGACGAGCATGACGATCCGGTCACGACCATGTGGGTGGAGCGCCCGGATGGTTCGTTCGATATCGACGCCCGCCTTCCCGTCCGGCAGCTTGAGGAGCGCCTTGGCGCCGTGCTGACGGATGCCGAACGCGAAGCCGAGATCGAGACGGTTGGTGGTCTGGTCTTCCGTCTGGCCGAGCATGTCCCGGCCAAGGATGAAGTGCTGACCCATGAGAGCGGTCTGGAGTTCCGCGTGCTGGATGCGGATGCGCGGCATATCCGTTCCCTGCGCATGCGGGTGCCGGATGGCTGGGAAAACAAGCCGCTTCCCACTCTCAAGACGCAGGAAGATGACCGGGGCTCTTGACGGAGCCCCCGTTCATCGTTCGAGTATCCCATCGTTTCCAGCGGAGCCCCGCCCATGTCTGCCCCCTGCTTTCCGGACGCCGCGCCTTTCTCGTGACTGGCGCCGCTCTCGTGGCTACGGCCTCGGTCCCGTTTGTCCGTGCTGAGGATCTTCCGGCCAGCGATCCACGCATGGGGCCACGGGTCATCGGCTCGCCGGATGCAAAAATCATGGTGGATGAGTGGTTCTCGCTGACCTGCTCGCACTGCGCCCATTTCGCACAGGAGGTCTTTCCCCAGATCCGCAGGAACCTGATCGAGACGGGAAAGATCCGCTACCGCTTCCATGACTTTCCGCTCGATCAGGTCGCCCTGCTGGCGGCCATGGTATCGCGCTCCCTGTCCGCCGACCGCTACGAGCCTTTCGTGACCGATCTGCTCGACCATCAGGACCAGTGGGCGTTCGCACAGAACATCGACCCCGTCGCGGAGCTGAAAAAGCGTGCGGCCCTGTTTGGCGTCAATGCTGCGGAGTTCGACCGGATCAATGCCGACGACGCCCTGCGCGAGGCCATCATCAACAAACAGGATCATGATGGCGCTTTCCTCCAGATCCAGGGCACGCCATATTTCCGTATCAATGATGTTGCCGCACCAGACGTGGTGGGCAGTTATGATGATTTTGCCAAAGCAGTCGCAAAGGCTTCCTGAATGACCCGTCTTTCCCTCTCCCGCCGCCTTTTCGTCTCTGCCGCACCGGCCCTCGCCGTTGCTGGCAGCGTGAGCGCGTCCCGTGCCGCTGATGCCGTCGATCCCCGCCTGAGCCCGCGTATCATCGGTAATCCGAACGCCAAGGTTCTGGTTCAGGAATGGTTCTCCCTGACCTGCACGCACTGCGCCCATTTCGCGACAGAAGAGTTCCCGAAGATCAAGGAACAGCTCATCGACACGGGCAAGATCCGCTATCAGTTTCACGATTTCTGCGGTGACCGGGTCGGTCTGACCGCTGCCATGGTTGCACGCTCCCTGCCGGAAGACCGCTACTTACCGTTCCTCGAGGCCCTGTTCTCCAGCCAGATGCAGTGGGCTTTCGCGGCCGGCGGTGACCCGATGCAGCGCCTGCAGCAGATGTCTGCTCTGGCCGGAGTCTCCGCGACGCAGTTCCAGTCTATCAGCCAGGACAATGTCTTTGCGGAAGCCCTGTTCGATCAGGTCAAGAAAGATTCGGACACCTACAACATCCAGGGCACGCCGTATTTCCGCTTCAACAACACGCATTACGACCAGGATCCGGAAACCTACGAAAAATTCGCCGATCTGGTCGCCAAGGCGTCCTGATCCAGAACCGTAGGACCAGTATTTCCATACCCTGATGTCGAGCCGCGCCACGACGATCGACCGCCTGAGCATTGGCGGTTTCAAGAGTTTCGCCGATGAGGTGCGTCTCGATATCCTTCCGGGCCTAACGGGGATCATCGGGCCGAACGGCTGCGGCAAATCCAATGTCGTCGAAGGCCTGCGCTGGGCCATGGGCGAAACCTCGGCCCGCGCCCTGCGGGGCGGAGAACTTGACGACCTGATCTTTGCGGGTACAGGCGCGCGCTCTGCCCGCAACATCGCACAGGTCACGCTCCATCTGAGCAACGCGGCCGGTCTGGCCCCGTCCCCGTTTCAGGACGCAGACGAGCTGGAAATCAGCCGCCGGGCCGAGCGCGGCTCTGGCAGCGAATACCGCATCAATGGCCGCGTCATGCGTGCCCGTGACGTCCAGACGCTCTTTGCCGATCTGGCATCCGGTGCACGCAGTTCCGCCATCATCAGCCAGAACCGTGTCGGCCAGCTTATCGCGGCCAAGCCGGAAGAGCGGCGCCTGCTGCTCGAAGAGGCCGCCGGCATCACAGGCCTGCACGCCCGGCGCCACGACGCCGAACTCAAGCTGCGCCAGACCGAGACCAATCTTTCCCGTGCCGAGGATCTGCGTCTTCAACTCGAGGAACGGCTGGAAAGCCTTGAGGGCCAGACCGTTCAGGCCCGGAAATATCGCGAGATTTCCGAAAAGATCCGCACGACGGAAACCGAGCTTCACGCCCTGCTCCATGCCCGCGCCAATCTGGCCGTCCAGCGCAGCCGGGACGATCTCGCCAAGGCGCGCGAAGATCTCAAAAAGGCGGAACAGGCTGCCGAAGCCGCGGCCATTGCCGAGTTCGAAGCCCGCAAGGCAGCACCCGATGCCCGCGAGGAAACGGACCGTCTGCGCAGTACCTTGGAGCGACTGAAGGTTCAGTCCGAAACCCTGCGTCAGGATCTTGAACGCGCCCGACAGACCGAGTCCGAAACCCGCGCGCGTCTGGAACAGGCTCAGGGTGATCTTGCCCGGAGCGAAGCCAGCCTTGCGGCCGATCGCGCGGCCCATACAGCTGCAACGGAAGAATGTTCCGCCCTTGAAGCCGAGGCCGCCGCTCTCCCTGCGCAACGCAGTGCCTGTGCAGCCGAATGTGACGGCCTTGCCGCGCTTGAAAAAGATCAGGCGAGCGCTTTCGAAGAGGCAACCCGCCTGCGTGACGCCGAAGCCATTCGACGGGATGCCGTCATGGAAGGGCTGGATGCCCTGACCATCCGGCTTGATGCGGAAGTCGGGGCACTGGAAGCACTCACAACAGAAATCACAGCGCTGGATCAGGCCACTCCCGATAACGCGACGCTCAACACGCTGCGTCAGAACGCAGCATCGATGCAGGAACAGTCAGAGACTGCCAGCCGACGCGAACAGGATTGCGCCAGTGCGTTGCAGGATGCGCGGCTGAAGGCCGAACTGGACGGTCGCGCCCTGACGGAAGGAAAGAACCGCCTCGAAACCCTGCAGGCCGCCGAGGCCGATCTGGACCGGCGCCTTCAGACGACCGAAAGCCAGATCCAACAGGACCGGACCACGCGCGAGACAGCCCAGACTGCGCTCCTGAGCGAACAGGCCCGGACCGAACTCGAGACGGCCCGCAATGCCGCAGTGCTGGCCCTGAACGAAGCGAGCGAGCGCGAAGAGCAGGCGCGGCAGGAACAGGAGCAGCTCGGCACGCTGTGACTCGAATCTCGCGCGGCGGCCGAAGAGGGCGCGCAACGTCAGAAAGCCCTTTTGCGCGCTGTTGAGCAGAACCGATACACTCTCGATCAGGCTCGGCAGAAAGCGGAATCGGCTACGGCCATTGAAGCAGAGGCCAGGACGGCGCTCGTGCCTGAACAGACTGTTCAGGAGGCGGTCAGTGCCGTTGCCCGGATCGAAGACCGCCTGAATGGTCTTCAGGATGCACTGACGAAAGCCGAAGCCAGTCTCACGGAGAGGCGCGAACGGGAAAATCAGACCCGGCATGCCCTTTCGGAACTGGAAACACTGATCCTGCGGACGCAGGGAGAATGTGAAGGGCTTGAACAGAGCCTGAATGCGGTAGTCGCCCAGCCTGACCCGCTGGAGGATGCACTGGACCTTCCGGCGGACATGGCCCGGGCCGTCGCAGCCGTGCTGGCGGATGGTCTGGACGCCTCGCTCGCACCCGATACCACGCCCGCCGACCGGCGCTGGCGCGCACTGGACCGGATGGGTGTGACGGAGCTGCCGTCATGCCGGGCGCTTTCTACACTCATTGAAGCACCCGAAGCCCTGATGCGCTGTCTGGACGCAGCGTTTCTGCTTGAAGACGAAGCCGCAGGGCCCCGTTTGCAGAAAGCGCTCCATCCGGGTCAGGTCCTCGTCGGCCGTAGTGGCGCGCTGTGGCGCTGGGACGGGTTTACGCGCTCAGCCGATGCGCCGGATGCTGGTGCGGTGCGGCTCGAACAGCGTCAACGCCTGACGGAAGCTCGCGCCCTCCTTCAGTCTCACGAAGCTTCCCAGCCCGCACTGAGCGAAAGCCGTGCCTCTGCCATCCGCGCCCGCGAACAGGCCGAAGCAGACCTCGCAACATTGCGCAGGGATCGGGCAACGCTGGAACCACAACTGGCCGAAGCGAGGACCGTCGCCTCCAGACTCGAACAGAAAGCCGCATTGGCGCGAACCCACTGGGAACAGGCCACACAACGCCGACAGGAAGCGGACGATGCACTGACGCTGGCACAAACTGCCACGACGCAGGCCGAAGCAGAATGTGCGGCTCATCCCGCGCCCGACGCTCTTCAGGCCAGAGCCACAGCCTGCGCGGAAGATGCCGAAAACGCTCGCAATGCACTCCGAGCAGCCAGCACCCGGTTGCAGGAAGCCCGGAGCACTGCAGACACCGCTGCTCGTGCCCTCGATCAGGCCATCCTGCGTCATGATGCGGCACGCTCCCGCCTGCAGGATCTGGACGATGGACTGGCACGTCTGAAAGAGGAGCACGCACGGCTCACGACCCAGAGGATCTCGCTTCAGCAGCAGAACAACCGCCCTGACATAATCGCCCTGACAACCGCCGCACAGGCCTCACAGAATGTTCTTGATGCCGCCGGCTCTGCGGCCGATGCGGCGTCACATACTGCGCGGGAGAGCCGCGAACAGGCAACCCGCCTGATGCGGGAACTTCAGGCGCTCGATCAGTCCGCCGCAACAGCCCAAGCTCGCCGCTCCGCCCTTGAACCCCGGCGGGCGGACCTTCAGGCGCTGGTCGGACGTCTTCGGGAAGACCATGCCAGACGGACGGCTGAACTGGCTGAACGTCCCGAACCCGCCGTGCTGGAACAGGCTGTTCTGGACGCTGCGGCTCCTCTCCAGCAGACGCGTCACCTGTTGGAGGAGGCGCGGACCGAGAGCAGCCGCCTGTCCCTCGAAGAGGTTCGCCTGACCGGAGCGCTGACTGCCGTCCGCGCCCGTCTTGAAACACTCGCCAGCCGGATTGCCACGGAAGAGGCCAGCCTCGCCCAGCTTCGCGGCCGCCATGATGTATTGCAGGAGAGCTTTCAGACTGCGAGCGCTCTGCCCGCCGAGCTGGAACATAAACTCGCCGGTCACGATCAGACCCTGACGGAGGCCCAGAATGCGTATGATGCAGCGCGCGCCCGTGACGAGGCCGCAGGGGTTGCTGGACTGGAAGCGCAGGAACAGCGACGCAATGCCGACCTTGCACTCGCGGCTGGACGCGAAGCGATCGCACGCCTGACCGAGCGGGCCGAACAGGCGGTTGCTGCCCGCGAGCGCCTGCTGGCGGACAGCGAACCGCCACAGGGCAGCGCTCAGGGGGGAGCCTATCCGTCCGATCTGTCCGAGCAGGCCGAGACATCCACCCGCCGCCGTCTTTCCCGCCTGAACCGCGAGCGTGAAGACCTCGGCGCCGTCAATCTCCGGGCAGAAGCCGAGTTCGAGGAAGCGCGTGAGACGGCCGAAACCATCGCCCGTGAACATGCCGAACTGACCGCCGCCATCAACAGGCTGCGCGGCGGGATCGGCACGATCAATCGTGAGGGGCGCGAGCGGCTTCTGGCGGTTTTCACGGAAGTGGACCGGCATTTCCAGTCCCTGTTCGCCCGCATGTTCGGTGGCGGACGCGCGCATCTGGGCATGGTCGGCAGCGATGATCCGCTGGAAGCCGGGCTGGAAATCTTTGCCCAGCCGCCGGGCAAAAAGCTCTCGACGCTGTCCCTGCTTTCGGGTGGCGAACAGGCCCTGACCGCGCTTTCGCTGATCTTCGCAACCTTTCGCTGTAACCCGGCCCCGATCTGCGTGCTTGATGAAGTTGACGCGCCACTCGATGATGCGAATGTCGAGCGTTTCTGCTCTCTGCTGTCCGACATGACCAAGGAAGCCGGCACGCGGTTTCTGGTCGTGACGCATCATCAGCTGACAATGGCGCATATGGATCGACTTTATGGTGTCACGATGCAGGAGCGTGGTGTAAGCCGGGTTCTGTCAGTCGATCTGGGGCGCGCCGCAGCGCTTGTGGACGGCTGAGGTCAATTTTCTCAAACAGATAAATTGACGTTGGACCGTTCTGGCCCTTTGATAGAAGGAAAACCAGAAAGCACGCGCCATCTTCGTTGATCCACCCCTTCCCGACCCCATCATGACGCGAATCCGTGAACACGGTCTCCGCGTGGTGGGAGACGTGCATGGTGATTTCAACGCTTTCCGGCACGCAACGGCGACGGACCGCTTCGTCATCCAGCTTGGGGACCTTGTTGATCATGGCCCCGACAGCGCTGGCGTCATGGAGCTGATGCTCGAACTGCTGGAGCAGCAGCGTGGCCTCTTTATCCTCGGCAATCATGACCGCAAGCTCGGCCGCGCCCTCGAAGGCCGTCGTCTGAGGCGTGATCCGCCGCTTGAAGAAACGCTCCGGCAGATTTCCCTTCCCGAATATGAAGGCCTGCCTGAGCGCGTCTATGAGGCGATCGACAAGGCCCCGACATGGCTGCGGATCGGACGCTCCCTGTTCGTGCATGGCGGATTTCACACAGCGATGCTGTCCCTCTCCCCCGTGCCGGGTCTGGGGGAGATGTCCGCGCCACTCTCCCGCGCCCTTTTTGGTGAAACCACCGGCCGCATGCAGCCGGATGGCTATCCCGAACGCCGCCTGACCTGGATCAACCGCATCCCCGAGGGGATGACGGTCTATGTCGGCCATGACCGCCGCTCGACCGACGGACGCCCCTGGCGCCGGACGGGTCGTCTGGGCGGTACGGCCGTCTTTACCGATCTCGGTGCCGGAAAAGGCGGCCATCTTGCATGGATTGATCTGAATGAACCCTAAGCCTGTGTCTTCCACGCCCCGCAACCCTGATCCTGCCGGTTCCGATCCTGCACTGGCCGAACTCGAGCGCCTGCGCGCCAGCATCGACAATATCGACGCCGCGCTGATCCACATGCTGGCCGAGCGCTTTCGCTGCACGCAGGAAGTCGGAAAACTCAAGGCCCGCGCCCATCTTCCTCCCGCTGACCCTTCCCGGGAAACGCGACAGATTGAACGTCTGCGCCAGCTTGCGAATGACGCACATCTGGACCCCGATTTCGCCGAGAAGTTTCTTGCGTTCGTTATCCGTGAGGTAATCCGCCATCACGAAGCCATCGCCGCAAACGCCCGTCAGGCATCGAAAGGCTGATATCCATGCGCCGCCTCCTTCTTCTGCGCCATGCCGAAGCCGTTCCTCACGTCCGGACGGAGAGCGGCGACCGCGCCCGTGTGCTCACACCAGCGGGGCAGGAACAGGCCGCCAGTATTGGCCGGCAGATTGCCACGCTTGACCTGCCCACCCCCATACAGATCCTGTGCAGCCCCGCTGCACGGACCCGGCAGACCGCACAGGGCGTGCTGGATGCATTGAGCAATGCGCCTGCCGTCACGATCGAAGACAGCTTTTATTCCGCCGTGGCAGATGATTTTTACGGCCTCATCCACGCCACGTCCGAAGCCGTTCAAACGCTGCTGATCGTTGGCCACAACCCCACCATTAGCGAATTTGCCTGTGACCTCCTTGGTCCGGCCCTTCAGAGCCCGCAGTTCTCAGCGCTCAACCGGGGCTATCCACTGGCGGGGCTGACGGTTTTTGACGTTCCGGGAAACTGGCTGGACGTCCGACCGTCCACGGTCCAGCCCGTCAAACTGCTTCAACCTTGAAAATATCATCCGAAGGGCGTCTCTGGACATAAAAAACCTTTCGGACGTAAAACAGAATAATATCCTTACTCTCAGGCCGGTTTGTCATTCCCATGTCCGAAAAACGCTCCGCAACCTTTGGTCTCGATGGCCTCAGCCGTCAGTTTCCAGTTCTGGAAGGGACAATCGGTCCGGACGTCGTGGACATGCGTGCCCTGTCTCAGAAAACAGGCATGTTCTCCTATGATCCGGGACTGGGAAGCACGGCCACCTGCACCAGCGCCATCAGCTATATTGACGGCGACAAGGGCGTGCTGCTGCACCGTGGCTATCCGATCGAGGATCTGGCCCTCAACGCCAGCTTCACCGAAACGGCCTATCTGCTGCTCTATGGCGAACTGCCGACCGCCGCGCAGTATCAGGCCTTCCGCACGGACATGAACACCCATCGCCTGCTGAACGAGCAGATCCGGAACTTTTTCAACGGCTTCCGCCGTGATGCGCATCCCATGGCCATCCTGTGCGGCACGGTCGGCGCGCTTTCGGCCTTTTATCATGATGATGTGGACATTTCGCAGCCTGCGACCCGCGATCTTTCGGCACGCCGTCTGATCGCCAAGGTCCCGACGATTGCGGCCTGGGCCTACAAATATTCCATCGGCGAGCCCTTCATCTATCCCGATGAAGAAATGTCGTTCTCCGAGAATTTCCTGCACATGCTGTTTGCCCGGCCGGGCAATCACTACCGGGTCAATCCGGTGCTGGCGCGCGCGATGGATCGCATCCTTCTGCTGCATGCCGATCATGAGCAGAATGCCTCCACGACGACCGTGCGCCTCGTCGGCTCAACCGGTGCGAACCCCTATGCCTGTATTGCGGCAGGTATTGCAGCACTCTGGGGGCCGGCGCATGGCGGGGCCAATGAAGCCGCTCTCAGCATGCTGGAATCCATCGGCACCCGTGACGGCATCCCGGCCTTTCTTGAGCAGGTCAAGAACCGCAATTCCGGCGTGCGCCTGATGGGCTTCGGCCACCGCGTTTACAAGAATTTCGACCCGCGCGCGAAGATCCTTCAGGCGACCTGTCACGAGGTCATCGAGGAACTCGGCCTCAAGCGCGATCCGCTGCTCGACCTGGCCATGGAGCTGGAGCGCGTAGCCACGGAGGACGACTATTTCGTCAGCCGCCGCCTCTATCCGAATGTGGATTTCTATTCCGGACTGATCCTCAAGGCGCTTGGGATTCCCAAGAGCATGTTCACCGTTCTGTTCGCGGTCGCGCGGACGGTCGGCTGGGTCAGTCAGTGGAAGGAAATGATCGAGGAGCCATCCGTGCGCATCAGCCGCCCGAGGCAGCTCTATATCGGCGCAGCGGAACGGAGTTTCGTCCCGATGAGCGAGAGGAGCTAAGGCTCCTCTACGGGGTTCAGCAGTCGCAACCCGGCGTCTGGCCGCGGGCCTGACGGACGACGTGATGATCGATCCATTCGGCCACGAGCCGTCTGGCCTCTTTCACGGAGGATTCGGGATGATGGATACGGTACAGCGTCGTGCAGGCCGCAAAGGCCTGCATGTCCGGCTGTCCGACTTCCCGCAGTTCCTGATAGGCCGTCACAACAGCGCGTTCGCATTTCCGGCCGATCCGGCTGGTCTCTATGCTCACTTCTGATCCTGCCGTAAATGAGAATGAATATCGATATCTCTCCCTAGAACTCCACGGCTTCCCATGCAAGCACGAAGATCGAGGGGACCGAAGACACTGACAGGTCCGATTAAAATTCATCCGTTCCGAAACCGGGCCATATTGCCCCTACCCTTCCTGGCAGCGGCCCGGTAAACCACGAGAAAACGACGTCAGCGGAGACAAGCATGACCCAGTTCGCCGATAGCCCGATGGCGGGCCGCACCCAGTGGGACCGTGACGCGGCCCTCACCACGGCCCGCATCCTGCTTGAAATCAAGGCCATCAATTTCCGTCCGGAAGAGCCCTACACCCTGACGTCCGGCTGGAAATCCCCGGTCTATATCGACTGCCGCAAGATCATCTTCTTCCCCCGCGCCCGCACCAAGATCATGGAACTGGCTGTCGAGAAAATCGGCCGCCATATCGGCTATGAAAGCATCGACGCTGTCGTAGGCGGTGAGACCGCCGGTATCCCGTTCGCCGCCTGGATTGCGGACCGGATGATGACGCCGATGGCCTATGTCCGTAAAAAGCCCAAGGGCTTCGGCCGTAACGCGCAGATCGAAGGTGATGTGCCCGAAGGTATGCGCACCCTGCTGGTCGAGGACCTGACGACGGACGGCGCCTCCAAGATCCGATTCGCCAATGCCCTGCGTGACGCAGGCGCCATCGTGAACCATACCTTCGTCGTGTTCTTCTATGGCGTGTTTCCCGGCGCTCACAAGACGCTGGCAGACATGGACATTTCGCTCCATTCGCTCTGCACCTGGTGGGACGTTCTGGAAGCCTGTGCCGGGGGTGACTATTTCTCCGAAAAGGACAGCGCCGAAGTCCGCCGCTTCCTGGAAGACCCGTGCGGCTGGTCCAAGAAGCATGGCGGCGTGAGCAGCGCGGAAGAGGCGCTGGCTCTCAAGGCCAAAGCCGAAGCCTGATGGACACTGGCGCATCCGTGCCAGCCGGCCGGAGTCTGGTTTTTGACTCCGGCATTGGTGGGATGGGTGTCGTGCAGGCCTTGCGCGATCTCCTCCCCGCCCTCCATATCGATTACCTCGCCGATACGGCCCTGTTTCCCTATGGCGAACAGCCGGACGACCTGCTGACCTCCCGGATCGTCAGCCTTCTGGTCTGCGCCTGCGAGGAACTTCAGCCTGACGTACTGGTCATCGCCTGCAACACCGCCAGCACGATTGCCCTTCCTGCCCTTCGAAAACAGCTGAAGATTCCGGTAGTCGGATGCGTACCCCCGATCCGCTGGGCCGGACGTGTTTCGACAAGCCGGGTCATCGGCCTGCTTTCGACATCCGCGACCGCACGACGCCCTTACATCCTTCAGCTTCACCGGGACTTTGCATCAGATTGTCGCCTGATCACGCATGGCGCCCGCAGGCTGGCCGATCTGGCCGAGCGCGCCTTTCTGGGTGAAACCATTGCGGATGCGGACGTGCAGCACGAACTGCACTGTCTTTTCAGCCAGCCTCATGGCGACGAGATCGATACTGTCGGACTGGGCTGCACCCATTATACATTTCTGATGGATGCCTTCGAGCGCCTGTCACCGGATGGCGTGACCTGGCTGGACCCAGCCCCCGCCGTTGCCCGTCAGGTCAGAACAGTTTTGCAGACTGCCGAACGCCTGTCTGAAGCCTCGCAGGCAGGCAGGCTTCTCATGACCCGCGCGCCCCATGAAGCGGCCAGGCTGGAAGCCGCGGCAAAGCGGCTCGGGTTCAATGAATGGGAGCTGTTTACGGCTCCCGCCTTACAGACAGCGGAAGCCTGAAAAAACGCCCTGCCGGTTAGCAGCAGGGCGTCTCAAAGCATATCAGCGTGCGCGATCGACGGTGTACTGAACCGTCTCGATCATCAGGCGACGCAGTTCGCTTTCCGGGAAAATGGACAGCGCGTCCACAGCCTCGGCCGCATAGGCCTGGGCGCGGGCAATGGTCGTGGCAATCGCACCGGTCTTCTCGATCAGATCCAGAGCATGCGGCAGGTCCGCTTCCGTCTGCTCGCCCTTCTCGATCACACGCTCCCAGAACGCCCGGTCTTCCGCAGATCCAGCTTCATAGGCGGCCAGAACCGGAAGAGTGATCTTGCCTTCGCGCATGTCGTCACCGACCGTCTTGCCGAGGATCTGCTGATCGGCTGCATAATCCAGAGCATCATCGACAAGCTGGAACGCCATGCCCAGATTGGTCCCGAAACGGTCCAGCGCCAGCTCTTCCGTTTCCGGACGATCTGCGACCACCGCACCGACACGACAGGCTGCCGCAAACAGGGCGGCCGTCTTGCCATGGATGACTTCAAGATAGCGATCGACCGGCGTGGACAGGTCGTTCTGCGTCACCATCTGCAGGACTTCACCTTCAGCAATGGTCGCCGAGGCATCGGACAGGATCGCCATGACCTTGAGCGAGCCATCTGCCGTCATCAGCTGGAAGGAGCGCGCGAACAGGAAGTCGCCCACCAGGACGGAGGCCTTGTTGCCGAACACGGCATTGGCCGAGGCCAGACCCCGACGCAGATTGCTCTCATCGACCACATCATCGTGAAGCAGCGTTGCCGTATGGATGAACTCCACGCAGGCGGCGAGACCAACATGACGCTGGTTTTCAGGAGTCGACTGGTAGCCGCACAGACGGGAGGAGGCGAGTGTCAGCAGGGGTCGCAGACGCTTGCCGCCAGCCGCGACAAGATGGGCGCCAAGCTGCGGAATGAGCGGGACCGGGCTCTCCATCCGCGCGATGATCGCACGGTTGCAGGCCTGCATGTCCTGTTCCAGGTAGGCGGACAGAGCGGAAAGGGCGCTCTCGCCCCCTGCATCCCTGACCACAGCTTTGTCAACGGTCGCAGAAACGTCCGGTGCGGCAGAATCCAAGGGTCATTACTCCAGTTCCCGCAGCGGACCCGGAGACTGGCCCAGGACCGCACGGGCACGATATGATGTGGCGTGGCCCGCCTCTTTCTTTCCTGTCGCGGGAAGAACGAACGGGCCATGTAACGCCGGACGACAGGTTGGAAAGACCATATGAGCGGCAGCAGGAAGACGGTCAACCCATTGCAGCCCCCGAAGCCCCTCCCCGATGGCTCATTTGTCACGCTTTGCCCCGCACGGGAGGAAGGCTCACTGCTGGGAGGACGGGTCCGCTATGACCAGTTCAGCAGGGGCTACCGGACCGGGCTTGAGCCAGTCCTGATGGCCGCCTCCATTCCGGCGAGACCGGGCGAAACAGTTCTGGAAGCCGGCTGTGGCGCCGGTGCCGCACTCCTGTGTCTTTCGGCCCGCATTCCGGGCGTGCATGGAGTCGGACTGGAAGCCGATCCCGAGACGATAAAACTGGCTGAATGGAACATCCAGAGCAATTCCGGTCCAACCGACCTTCCGAAGCTCCAGATCCTTCAGGCCCACCTACCCGACATCCCCAAAACCCTGCGTGCCTTTACGCCAACCGCAAACGGCCGCTTTCATCATGTCATGGCCAATCCGCCCTGGCACAGCCCGCACGGAACGCCGTCGCCCGATACCAGACGACGACTTGCCCTGAGCGCAGAGACAACTGCTCCGGAAGAGTGGATCCGAGCCCTGACGAAATGGGTGCTACCGGGAGGGACACTGACATTCGTGCTGTCCGCTGCGGTTGCAGACCGGGCATGCCAGACATTGTTGGAAAACGGCTGTGGTTCGATCCAGTTCTACCCCTTCTGGCCCCGTCAGGGACGTGAAGCGAAGCTGGTTCTGGTCCGCGCGGTGCATGGAGGCCGCGGGATTTTCCGGCTGCGTTCCGGATTGATGCTGCATGAAGCAGATGGCCGCTTCACTATTGCGGCCGAACGTGTCCTGCGTGACGGAGAAGCCCTGCCCGAAGGCTAAGACTTCTCCACACGACGAATCTTAGCTGAAGACATTGCCTTCGAACGCTTCTTCCCAGGTCCCGGAGGTAGACGCACGGGAGTATTCGGTCGAGCGGTTCTCGAAGAAGTTGGCGTGCTCGACGGCATTCAGCATGTCGTCGATCCAGGGCAGCGGATTGCTTTCCTGCCCATAGACCGGGTCCAGACCCAGCTGCGTCAGGCGACGATCGGCGATGAAGCGGATGTAACGCTTCACGTCCTCGGAAGACATGCCCTCGACCGGGCCCATCTCAAAGCACAGATCGATGAACGCATCTTCATGCTCGACCGTGGTGCGGCAGATCTGCGTCAGTTCCTCGCGGAAATCCGGCGTCCAGATTTCGCTGTTTTCGCGGACGAAGGTGCGGAACAGACGGATCATGGACAGACAGTGCAGCGTCTCGTCACGCACCGACCAGGACACGATCTGCCCCATGCCCTTGAGCTTGTTGAAGCGCGGGAAGTTCAGCAGGATCGCGAAGGACGCGAAAAGCTGAAGCCCTTCCATGAACGCCCCGAAGGCCGCCATGGTCTTGGCGATTTCACGCTTGTTGTCGATGTTGAACGACTGCATGAAATCGTATTTGTCCTTCATCTCCTTGTATTTCAGGAAGGCCGAATACTCGGTCTCGGGCATCCCAATAGTGTCAAGAAGATGGGAATACGCAGCGATGTGGATCGTCTCGATATTCGAGAACGCAGACAGCATCATCAGCACTTCGGTCGGTTTGAAGACCTGGCTGTAATACTTCATATACGCGGAGTTCACTTCCACGTCCGACTGCGTGAAGAAGCGGAAGATCTGCGTCACGAGATGACGCTCGGCTTCCGTCAGCGTCCGGTGCCAGTCCTTCACGTCATCGGCCAGCGGCACTTCCTCCGGCAGCCAGTGGACGCGCTGCTGGGTCAGCCAGGCGTCATAGGCCCAAGGGTAGCGGAAGGGCTTGTAGACCGGGTTAGCGGTCATCAGGTCGAGATGCTGCTCCTGAGACGGGGCAGCAGAATTTGGATTCACGTCGGTCATAGTGCAGCCCTGGCGTAATTTTTGAAAGAACGCAAGAGGCTACACGCTTGTTGATTCTGCGACTAGGCCAATCTGATCGAACCCAAAAAATCGTGTCTAGTTCTTATTTTAATAACGGATTTTACTGGCAGGACAGGCACTCTTCGTAATCGCCGCTGCTCATCTCGCCACGAGGGGCGGCCTGAGCTGTGGCTTCGTATTTTTCGTCTTCCAGAATGTCGCTCTTCACCGCGAGGTTGGACACGGCATCCGCGCGCTGCACGGACAGGGAGCGGCAGTAGTACAGGGATTTCAGGCCCTTCTTCCACGCCTGGAAATGGATCTGGTGCAGGTCGCGCTTGTGAACATCGGCCGGCAGAAAGAGGTTCACCGACTGCGCCTGACAGATGAACGGCGCACGGTCGGCAGCATGTTCGACGACCCAGCGCTGGTCGAGTTCGAACGCCGTTTTGAACACGTCCTTCTCGTCCTGCGTCAGGAAGTCGAGATTCTGCACAGAGCCCTTGTTCAGCGTGATCGCCGACCAGACTTCGTCCGTATCGTAGCCGCGCTCTTCCAGAATTTTCTTCAAGTGGCGATTGCGCACCGAAAACGAGCCCGAAAGCGTCTTCTGCAGGAACACATTCGCACTGATCGGCTCAATGCCGGGGCTGGCATTGCCGGTGATGATGGAAATCGAGGCCGTCGGCGCAATGGCGAGCTTGTGCGAGAAGCGCTCCATGAAGCCGTATTCGGCAGCATCAGGGCACGGACCGCGCACTTCCGCCAGATGCTTCGATGCCGCATCGGCCTGCTTGCGGATGTGTTCGAAAATCTTCCGGTTCCAGACCTTCGCCATCACGGACTCGAACGGGATCATGCGGGCCTGAAGGAAGGAATGGAACCCCATCACACCCAGCCCAACCGAACGCTCACGCGCGGCGGCGTACTTCGCCCGCGCCATATCGTCAGGTGCCCGGTCGATGAAGTCCTGCAGCACGTTGTCGAGGAACAGCATGACGTCCTCGATGAACTGCGGATCATCTTTCCACTCGTCCCAGGTTTCAAGATTGAGCGAAGACAGGCAGCAGACAGCCGTACGGTTCTTGCCGTGATGATCAATGCCGGTCGGCAGCGTGATCTCGGCGCAGAGATTGGAGGTCTTCACTTCCAGCCCGGCCAGCTTGTGATGCTCCGGACGGGCGCGATTCACATGATCGGAATAGATGATGTAAGGCTCGCCCTGCTCCATCCGCGCCGTCAGGATCCGGATCCACAGACCACGCGCCGAGACCTTGCGGATCGTGCTGTGATCCTTCGGAGACAGCAGCGCCCATTCCTCATCCGCTTCGACCGCACGCATGAAGGCGTCTGTCACGAGCACGCCGTGATGCAGGTTCAGGGCCTTGCGGTTCGGATCACCACCCGTCGGGCGGCGCATCTCGACGAACTCTTCCACTTCCGGATGCCAGACCGGCAAATACACTGCCGCCGAGCCACGACGGAGCGAGCCCTGCGAAATCGCCAGCGTCAGGCTGTCCATAACGCGGATGAACGGGATGACGCCGGACGTCTTGCCGTTGCGGCCGATATTCTCGCCGATGGAGCGCAGATTGCCCCAGTAGGATCCGATGCCGCCGCCCTTGGAGGCCAGCCACACATTCTCGTTCCACAGTCCCACGATTCCCGAGAGGCTGTCTTCGGCCTCGTTCAGGAAGCAGGAAATCGGCAGGCCGCGCTCGGTGCCACCATTGGACAGCACAGGCGTGGCCGGCATGAACCAGTGGCGGGAAATATAGTCATAGATCCGCTGCGCATGGCCAGCATCCGCGCCGTAATAGGAGGCCACACGCGCAAAAAGCGCCTGATAGTCCTCGCCCGGCAGCAGGTAACGGTTGTTCAGAGTCGCCTTGCCGAAATCCGTCAGCAGGGAGTCGCGCGAGCGATCCACCCGCACAGCGTGATGGCCCGGAAGCTGCACCACATCATCGAACATGTCCTCGGAATCGGAATCGCCCGGTAGCGGCGCCTCACCGATGGGATGGTCGAGCGGCGGACGCACGTCATGGGCGAGATCAGTCTTTTCGGACACGTCCATCGTCACGTCATGAAGGGTCATCGCTCTCTCCGCCGGGCATCTATTTTTGAATTCTTGAGCACTCATTTCCATCACTCCGAACCCGATCGCAAGCACGAAGTTCGCTTGCAAAATCGGAAGAGGTGTGAATTTGGCTCCGCCTATATCTAGGGAAGGATTTCGTGAATGCCCCTAGATATAGTGCTGATCGCAGAAAACAGCCCCTATCAGCCTGTTATCCCAAGAGTTTTCCCAAGGCACTTTTCCACTGTGTGATGGCGGTCACAGGATCGGGAAATTTCGTGAACACCAACGCGGGCAACGATCCATGACATGTCACGTTTGAACGGGCGAGCCCACAACATGGAAGAGCCCATCATGACGATCAAGAAGACAGCTTCGGCACACTGGAGTGGCGGTCTCAAGGACGGCAAAGGCACGATTTCCACGCAGAGCGGCGCCCTGCAAAACCAGCCCTACGGCTTCAACACGCGCTTTGAAGACAAGCCCGGCACAAACCCCGAGGAACTGCTCGGCGCGGCCCATGCCGGCTGTTTTACCATGGCGCTGTCCATGATGCTCGAACAGGCCGGCTTCAAGGCCGACTCTCTTGAGACGAAAGCCACGGTGTCTCTGGACAAGTCCGGTGAAGGCTTTGCCATCACGGAGTCTCACCTGACCCTGCGAGGCAAGGTTCCGGGTGCATCGGAAGCGCAGTTCCTGGACATTGCCAACAAGGCCAAGGAAGGCTGCCCGCTGTCACAGGTCATCAACGCCAAGATTACGCTGGACGCCACCTTCGAAGGCTGAGGCGCCCGATACCGAAAGGCTGGGGCTTTAACGCCCCCAGCCACACTGCGCATGATCACGCAGAAGATGATCGGCCAACACACAGGCCATCATCGCTTCAGCAACCGGCACGGCCCGGATGCCAATGCAGGGATCGTGCCGCCCCTTCGTCATCACTTCGACAGACTCGCCATCACGCGTGATGCTCGGAACAGGCGTGAGGATCGAGCTGGTCGGCTTGATCGCAAAACGCGCCACGATGGGCTGTCCCGTCGAAATACCGCCCAGAATGCCGCCGGCATGGTTGGATGCGAACTGCGGTCCCGGCGCAATCGGATCAGCATTCTGCTCACCGCGTAAAGCGGCTACGGCAAAACCGTCCCCGATCTCGACGCCCTTCACACCGTTGATACCCATCATGGCACCGGCCAGATCAGCATCGAGCTTTCCATAGACCGGCGCACCGAGTCCGGCAGGCAGACCTTCCGCCACGACTTCGACAGTCGCTCCGATCGATGACCCATCCTTGCGAATGGAGTCGAGCAACGCTTCCCATGGGCCCACGGACTCCGCGTCCGGGCACCACAGCGGATTGCGCTCGACCTCGTCCCAGTCCCAGCGGGACGGGTCGATGGTCTGGCCACCGATTCCCGTCAGGGCCGCGCGGATCTTCACGCCCTCACCCACGAGCGTTCTGAGCAACACACGCGCCACGGCCCCTGCCGCAACCCGCATGGCCGTCTCACGCGCAGAGGAACGCCCGCCCCCGCGATAGTCGCGGATGCCGTATTTCATGTCGTAGGCAATGTCGGCATGACCGGGGCGATAGCGGGTTGCGATATCGCCGTAATCTTTCGACCGCTGATCGGTATTCTCAATCATCAGCGAAATGGGCGTGCCGGTCGTCTGCCCTTCAAACACGCCCGACAGGATCCGGACCTGATCCGGCTCCCGGCGCTGCGTGGTAAAACGGGACTGCCCCGGCCGGCGACGGTCGAGCCAGGGCTGGATGTCCTCTTCGGACAGCTTCAGGCGGGGCGGGCAGCCATCAATGACGCAGCCAATGGCCGGTCCGTGACTCTCACCCCAGGTGGTGACGCGAAAGAGCTTCCCGAAGCTGTTGTCCGACATGTCAGTTCCCGGAACCGACCGCTGCGATGTCCGGAGCGTCCGGGTTCTTCATACCGACCGTGTGGTAGCCGCAATCCACATGATGGATTTCGCCCGTCACACCGCTGGACAGATCGGAAAGCAGATACATGCCCGAGCCGCCGACATCCTTAAGGGTCACGTTGCGCTCCATCGGCGCATTGAGCTGGTTCCAGCGCAGGATGTAGCGGAAATCGCTGATCCCGTTAGCAGCCAGCGTCATGATCGGACCGGCGGAGATGCCGTTCACGCGGATATCGTCGCGGCCCAGATCGGCAGCCATGTAACGCACGGAAGCTTCCAGAGCCGCCTTGGCCACGCCCATCACATTATAATGCGGCATGACGCGCTCGGCACCGAGATAGGTCATGCTGAGGAACGATCCGCCCGGATTCATCATCGCGGATGCACGGCGTGCGACGGCCACGAAGGAATAGCAGGAGATGTCCATGGCCTGCAGGAACGCATCACGCGGCGTGTCGATATAACGGCCACGGAGATACTGCTTGTCGGCGAAGGCGATGGCATGGAGCACGAAGTCGATTTTGCCCCAGCTCTTTTCGATCTCGTCGAACGTCGCATTGATGGCGTCGTCATTGCTGACATCGCACGGCAGGACCAGCGAGGAGCCCACACTCTCGGCCAGCGGACGGACGCGCTTGCCCAGCGCTTCGCCCTGATAGGTGAAAGCAAGTTCCGCACCCTGTGCCGCACAGGCGCTGGCAATGGCCCAGGCAATGGAGTGCTTGTTGGCAACACCCATGATCACACCGCGCTTGCCCTTCATGAGCGTGCCGGTCACTGGAGCCGGGATATTGTCTTCCGTTTCAGACATGGTGATTTCCTGAATCGCGTTGGCGTATTGAGGGCCGTGGTTGCACAAGCGCCCGTTACAGACAAGACTTTGCGACCATTGCGCCGTTTTTTGCCCGCAAACTGGGCATTAAGGCATCACTGGGACCTGCGGAAAGCACCTGTCTTAACAGCCCGTACTTATTTTTCGTGCACTGTCCCAGATCAAGGCATGACCGGCAGGGTGGTCTTAAACTCTCCACATGGTTGGACCCGACGGGACGCGCTATGACTGCGAAAGTGGCGGCCCGGTCCTGCCGCGCCGATCTTGTTACCAAGGAGACTCCCATGTCCGACATTCCCCTGATTGACCTCAAGGCCGATCCCTTTGCCCTGTTCGCGGCCTGGATGTCGGATGCGGAAAAGTCCGAGCCGAACGATCCCAATGCCATGGCCGTCGCGACCGCCACGCCGGACGGACGTCCTTCCGTGCGGATGCTGCTACTCAAGGGCGCGGATGAGCGGGGGTTTGTCTTCTATACCAATCTCGAAAGCCGCAAGGGGCTCGAGCTTCTGGCCAACCCACATGCCGCCCTGCTGTTCCACTGGAAGTCCCTGCGCCGCCAGATCCGGATCGAAGGCCCGGTCGAGGCTGTCACCACGGAAGAAGCCGACGCCTATTTCGCAAGCCGCTCGCGCATGTCCCGTCTTGGCGCCATCGCCTCGGACCAGTCCCGCCCGCTGGATGATCGCAGCACGTTCGAAGAACGCCTGAAGGCCGCGGACGAAAAATATGGCGATGGTCCGATCCCCCGCCCCGTCAACTGGTCCGGATTCCGCGTAGTCCCCGAGGCCATCGAATTCTGGCAGGACCGGCCCTATCGCCTGCATGACCGGGCTGTGTGGACACGTGATGGAAACGGATGGAACGTCACGCGACTTTATCCGTAAATACATCAGAACGACGTACAAAGATTTTGGCCGGGGAGCCTTTACCCATGCTTATTGATATCAAGAATATCCTTCTCCCCCTGAACGGCTCCGGTGACCTTGAAGCCGTCATGCAGGTCGCGCTGGATTTCGCGCGCCGTTTCGATGCCCATCTGTCGGCCGTCGTGGTGGGCTCTGACCCGTCCGAGGTCGCGACGCTGGCGGGTGAAGGCATTTCGGCCGGTATGGTCAATGAAATGATCGACACGGCCACGACCGAAGCCCAGCGCCGCGCGATCTCGATCCGCAAGGCTTTCGACAGCTTCATCCATGAGCACGGCATCCGTCGCATCGAGCCCTCCAAGATCGGTTCGTCCGCGGGCGATGGCGTCAGCGCCAGCCTCGACGTTCTCAACGGGACCGAGCACGATTCCCTGACATGGCGCTCGCGTCTGGCCGACATGACGCTGGTCCCGAACCTTGCCAAGGATGGCGACCCACGTGCTTCCGAAACACTGCACGCCATTCTCTTTGACAGCGGACGCCCTTTGGTGATCGCACCACCGACACCGCCGAAGACGGTCGGCCAGCGGATCGCGATCGCCTGGAACGGAACACCGGAAGCCTCGCTGGCCCTGCGCTGCATCCTGCCTTGGGCGCACAAGGCTGAAGCCGTGCAGGTCCTGACCTGTCAGGACTACCAGCGCCGTGGCCCAGGTGCGGACGAGGTCGTGACTTATCTGCGGATGCACGGCATTTCCGCCACCGCCCGCGAGTTCGAGGCCATCAACCGCGATATTGGTGCGGGCCTGCTGAAGGCGGCCACGGAATTCAATGCCGACATGCTGGGCATGGGTGCCTACTCCCATTCCCGCCTGCGCCAGATGATCCTTGGCGGCGTGACCCGTCACATTCTGGAAAAAGCGCAACTAACCGTTCTTATGAGCCGCTGAAGATATTTTTCCCGCCTGCCCGTTTTCCTGAAGGATCCATCATGTCCCTGTCCCGCCTCGTCTGTGCGACCTGCCTGACCCTCGCCTTGGTAGGTCCAGCCCTGACACCCGCATGGGGCATGGACACGCCAATGCCTCCGCAAGCAGGCAGTTTCACCCTTCAGGAACCGGCCGCGCGCCTGAAGCTGCGGCTCGTTCCGGGGAACACACTTGCAGCCGGATATCACAGCCCGTTTTACCAACGGAATACGGCGACAGGTGCGATCACCCTGCAAACGGACGGGCTACAGCCCTCCATCCGGGGACAGACAGCCCCTGCAACGGTCCTGCGCGAAGGCACGGCCTGGTATTTCCAGCAGACCCCGGCCGATATGACTGCCAGCCTGTATATTGATGTCTGGCCCAGCGACCAGCGCGTCATCATCGGGCGTATCCAGAGCACGCATGGCCCGGTCGCCGAACTAGTTGCAGACGGCCATCATTCACAGGTGATCGCCATCATCCATGACGGCACCAGCACGCGACGCATTACCGCCGGGACGATCTATCCGGACCGCCATATCAGCTACACGATTTCGTCCCGCCCCAGCGGCACGCTGCAGATTGTCGTCAACGGAACCCGAAGCGTCCTTCCCATGCCTGTCGCCGCAACAGCGCCGGTTATGTGGTTTGAGGCCGTGGCAGGACAGACCGGATGGCACATGCCCTGTCATGGTGACATGGCTCGCGTGACCTTCACATCCCTTGATGTCCATCACCCGGCACCGTGATGGCCGCAGCGCCGGGTGAAAACATGCACAGCCTTTGCCGCCTGTAACGCCGCGTGCTACCCGACACGCCATGACACTGCTTCCGCGCCTCCTGCGCCTGTGGCTGGGGGCCTGCCTGCGCTCCACGCGCTGGCAGGTCAGCGGCTCTCCCCGCGCCCTTGAGACCCTGACAACCGCGGATCAGGGCACGGTTGTCGCGTTCTGGCACCGCTCCCTGACACTGAGCCCGGCCCTGTGGTTCTGGGCCCGCACACTGGAGCCCCGCCTGTCGCTTCGGGTGCTTATCTCCCGCAATCCGGACGGCATGCTGATTGCTGACGTTGTCCGGCCATGGGGCATCATCGGCATCCACGGCTCGTCAGGCAAAAAGGGCAAGAACAAAGGCGGCGCGGCAGTCCTCCGCACGGCTTTGAAAGAACTGGAAACGGGTTCGCTGGTTGCGATCACGCCCGACGGACCCCGCGGCCCTGCGGAAGAAGTGCAGCCCGGAGCCGTCGCGCTGTCGCGGCTTGCACGCTGCGCGGTCGTTCCTGTCGGGCTGGCCAGCACGGGGCTGCCTCTGCCGTCATGGGACGGACTGATTTTCCCGCTCCCTTTCGGACGTGGGGCCCTGATCATGGGCGAACCCCTGTTCCAGCCTGACGCGACAGCCCTCCAGAGCGCATTGAATGATGTCTCCCGGCGCGCAGAAAGCGTTGTCCGGCACCGGCAGTCCAATCTCGCCGATCGCGCATGGCGTATCGCTGGCACCGTGCTGACACCGGCCCTTACAGTCATGCTGCGGATCCGGCTGCATCGTGGGCGCGAACTCCCTGGACGTCTGCGCGAACGCATGGGGCTGGGCAGTGGCCGCCGCCCGACGGGGCAGCTTCTCTGGATTCATGCTGCAAGCGTCGGCGAGACCCTCTGCGCCCTGCCGCTGGCCGATGCCCTCCTCGCCGCCAGACCGGACATGCGTCTTCTGTTCACGACCGCCACCGTCACCGGCAGCGAGATCGTCGCCCGGCATCCCCTTTACGGGCAGCGGATCATTCACCGCTTCATTCCCCATGACGTTCCCCGCTGGCTCCGGCGCTTCCTGAACCTGTGGCAGCCGGAAGGCGCCATTTTCGTCGAAAGCGAACTCTGGCCCGGCATTATCGCCGCGTGCTCGCGCCGGGATATTCCGGTCATGCTCGTCAACGGCCGACTGTCAGACCGCTCGGCCCGACGCTGGGGCCGCCTGCATGGCCCGGCGCAGCGCATGATGAAGCGCCTGACCTGGGTTGCGGCACGCGGACCGGAAGATGCGGCCCGTTTCCGCGCGCTTGGCGCCTCTCCGGTCTATGAGGACGGCGACCTGAAACAGGACGCACCACCCCTTCCCTATGATGAAGCCGAATATGCGCGCCTGAAGGCTCTAATCGGTGCCCGCCCGGTCTTCGTAGCCGCCTCCACCCATCCGGGTGAAGAAGAACTGGTGCTTCAGGCCGCCGAGAATGCCCGCAGGCTCCAGCCCGACCTGCTGACCATCATCGTCCCGCGCCACCCGGCCCGGGGTGCGGAACTGGGAGCCCATTTCAATCTGCCCCGACGCTCCATAGGTCAGGACCCGACCCCACACACGCCTGTCTGGCTGGCGGATACACTCGGCGAGCTTGGCCTGTTCTACCGGCTGGCCGATCGCTGTTTCCTTGGCAATTCCCTTGCCGGAAAAGGCGGCGGTCACAATCCGTTCGAGCCGCTGCGTCTGGGACTTCCTACAGCCACGGGGCCAAAAATGGAGAACTGGCGGGAGGCAATGGCCGCTGTTTCTGATACACTCCAGATCGTGAACGATGTGGAGTGTCTGACACGATGGCTCGAATCCCCTCTTCCGCCCGTCAGGACAGAAGGATTGCAGCGCTTCGTGGTGAGCGCCCTGCGGGACCGCATCCTGAACACGGTTGAACGATGAAACGTCGCCCGCCCCGTTTCTGGCTTCGCCCCACCCGCAGCGTCGCGGCCCGCCTTCTGCGCCCCTTTTCGCTCATCGCCACGACACTCACCCGCCGCCGTCTCAGGCAGCCAACCTTTCATGCCTCCGTCCCGGTCCTGTGCTGCGGCAACATCACCACTGGCGGAACGGGCAAAACTCCCCTCACCCTCGATCTTGTCCAGCGCCTCAGAGATCGCGGCTATCATCCCCATATCCTGAGCCGCGGCCATGGCGGCCGTGAGCGTGGCCCCATCGCCGTCAATCCCGGCCACAGCACACCGCGCGATGTCGGGGACGAACCGCTTCTCCTCGCTCAGGCTGCACCCACATGGATCGGTGCGGACCGCGCCGAAACCGCACGTCTGGCCATCGCCCAGGGCGCCGACTGCCTGATCATGGATGATGGTTTCCAGAACCCGACGCTTCACAAGGATGTCTCAGTCCTTGTGGTGGATGGACCATCCGGCTTCGGAAACGGTTGCGTCCTGCCCGCCGGCCCCCTGCGCGAGCCTCTCGCGGATGCAATTCCCCGTGCACAGGCCGCCGTCATCATCGGGGAGGACAGGCATAATCTGCTGCCAAGCTTCCCGCCCAGCCTTCTGACCGCACAGGCAAGGCTGGTTCCCGGGCCGGAAATCCGGAAACTTCAGGGCCGGCGCATTGTTGCTTTTGCCGGGATCGGACGGCCGGAAAAGTTTTTCGATATGCTGCGGGATGCCGGTGTCGCCCCCATCCGGGCACTGCCTTTCCCGGATCACCATTTCTATACGCCCCGTGACATCCAGCGCCTCGAAACCCTCAGCCGGGAATCGGGCACCACATTGGTCACAACCGCAAAGGACGCCGTGAAACTGCCATTCCCCTTCCGGACACAGGTCAAAGTCATTGGAGTAGAACTGCTCTGGGCCGATCCGCAGTCTCCCGAACGCCTGCTCGACATGCTGTTCGCCGCCTCGTGACATCTTTTCTGTACCGCGCCGAAACCTTGCTCGTCCGGAGCCTGCTGGCCGCAATCCGCGCCCTGCCTCCCGCAGCATCCTCCAATATCGGAGGCTTCGTCGCCCGCACGATCGGCCCGCTGCTGCCTGTCTCCAGAGTAGCTGACCGGAACCTGCAACTGGCCCTCCCCGAATATAATGCGCCAGCCCGCAGACAGATCGTCCGCGACTGCTGGGAAAATCTGGGTCGCACCGTCGGAGAATTTCCCCATATTGGCCGCCTGAAACAGGACACACTCTCCGGCGCAGGCTGGAGCGTTGAGGGTGCCGAGCATCTCGAGGCTGCAAAAGCCTCGGGCCGACCGGTCATCTTCTTTTCGGGCCATATCGGCAACTGGGAACTCATGCCGCCGGTCGTCGCCCGCTACGGCATGCCATTTGCCTCCTTCTATCGTGCGGCGAGCAACCCCGGCGTTGACAGACTGATCCATCAACTGCGTCAGGATGCCATGAGACAGGACGTCCCGATGTTTCCCAAAGGCGCAAAAGGCGCGCGCTCGGCCCTGAAATACCTGTCCAAAGGCGGGCATCTGGGCGTGCTGGGCGATCAGAAAATGAATGACGGGATCGAGGTCCGGCTGTTCGGTCGCCCTGCCATGACGGCATCCGCTGCAGCCGTGTTCGCCCTGAGACATGACGCCCTGATCGTGACCGGACACGTCCGTCGCGATGGCCCGGCCAGACTCGTGCTGGTCGTGGACCCGCCTTTCCTGCCCGACAAGACCGACGACCGCGCGAAAGACATCCACGCCCTGACGCAGCTGTTCAATGACCGCCTCGAATCATGGATCCGCGAAATTCCGGGCTCATGGCTCTGGCTGCACCGGCGCTGGGACAAATCACTGTACCGGAATATGACAACATAATGTTGAGCTATGCGTTTAGAGCATGGCAGATTTGTCACAGTGGGGACCGTTTATGTCGCGAAACCCCCTTCAGACGTTATTAAAGATTGTGAATCGCCCCTTCAGGACCCTAGCCTGAACTCATCACCACGACCCGGGTGCCCTGCCCGGCTTTTTGATGAGGATTTCCTGATGGCGCAGGTGACTCACCTTCACGACCTCTCCCACGGCCGCAGCGCGAGCAATATCGTACCTCTGCGTCAGGGCCTTCTGCCCCGTCACCGCGAGTACCTTCTGCGCTGGCTGGAAGCCGGACAGCGGATGGGCGTGTTCGACGCGGAAATCGCTCCGGCGGCCCATGATGTTGTCAATGTGGATGGAACCGCGCCTGTCGATCACGTTCTGGTCTGGGTGCGCGAAAACCCTGATCCGGCTTACATGCTGCGCCCTCAAGGAATGCGCTGGGTGCTGATCGACCAGATCCGCGAGCACGAGCTTGGAAGCTATGCCAGCTTCGAACTCGCCCTGCACGTCATCCGCCCGGTCCTGCCGCTCGCCGAGACCTGCGCCGCCTGAATCTGCGTCCGGATTTCCTTGATCAGACACAAAAAAGCGCGCCGTTCAAAGAACTGACGCGCTTTTTTTCTTGAGAAGTAACGATCAGCTTGGCCGAAGGGCGACGTCCCGCGATGCCGGCACCACGACGCGTGCTCCGCCACCGCGCTGGATCTGGTAGATCGCCAAAGCCCGCGTCACATGTCCGTCCGGACGCAGGCGGAACAGACCGTCCACACCCATATAACCATCCGGCCGTGTCAGCGCTTCGGTCGTCACACCGCCCTGACGGATCAGGCTTCCGGCCAGAGCCGCAGCGTCATAGGCGAAATCACTGACCGGCGACGGTGCCTGTTTGTACAGCGCGCGGTACTGCGCCACGTATCCCATGCGGTCATGCGCATCAGACGCCGCATACCAGGCCCCATGCAGCGCGCCGAGCTTGCCATCAAATGCCTTCCACAGCGCCGGTCCCATGATCTGGACCTGCGACGAATCAATGTGATCGGCCTGAAGTGCGGTGATGATCCGTCCGAGTTCCAGCCCCGTATCGGCCAGCACCAGAGCATCGAATGGCGGCGGTGGGACCGGCGCGGGCGGTGCTGCGGGTGTCGGTGCCGCAGAAGGTGTTCCCGGCGTGGTCGTGGACGGGGTGGCCCCCGGCGTTCCCGCCGTGGCTGTATCAGGCGCAGCTTCTCCCGTCGGATCAATCGCGGACGGCCCGGCGGGCACATCTGCAGCCGGTGCGGCAGGAGGCTGACGTGTCTCGATGGCGGAAAGCGACTTCATTCCATCGTCAATGTTCTGCGCATCCATCGTATGGAACACGATCTGCGGCTCTGTCAGACCCGCATCCCGGCAGGCCCGCACCAGCCCGTCTCCCATCGCATGTCCAAAAGCGTTGTCCGGGAGGAAAGCCGCGAAGGTCTTGCGTCCTGTCGCCCGTGCTGCATCCACCATCCGGCGCACCTGCTGCTCCGGCGTCAGGCCCATGACCCAGACACCCGGACGGGCCTGCGTGGAGTCGCTGGTGAAAGCCAGTTCCGGTTTACCCGCGTTGATGGCAAGCGGTGCTGCCATCCCGGTCTCGGTGGCCGTCAGCGGACCCAGCAGAATCGCATCCCCACGCGCCAGAGCATCGCGCGCCGCCTGCGCCGCACCGCCCGGACCATTCGTGTCATGCACGTCGAGCGCAGGGGAGCCCTTGGTAGAGAGTGCCAGTTTCGCCGCATCTCGCATCCGTGCGCCGTAAGCCGCATTGCGTCCCGTCAGGGGCAGAATCAGTCCGACATCATGTGCGCCCGGCCCTTCGGAAACGCCCGGAATGCCGCCCACGCCCGGCACGGAAGACGACCCGCCACCCGAGCAGGCAGCAAGGGTGAGGAAGGTTCCCGCGGCAAGGCCGGTGCTTACACCCTTGCGCAGACGGCTCAACGGGCGACAATGCCCCCCTGAGTTTGTCACCGAGGATGCAGATGTCCGAAAAGTCATGTTCCGCTGAAACTCCCTTGAGCGATGCGGCTGAAACGTTACCGGCCGCCCCCCTGCCAGCGCAGGGCCAGGCCGAAGGTGGATGTCTGATATTGGTTGCAACGCCGATCGGCAACCTGGCCGATATCAGCGAACGCGCGATCGAGGCGCTGAACACCGTGGACGCGATCCTCTGCGAGGACACGCGCGTCACGGCAAAGCTCCTGCTTTCGCGCAATATTGCCACACCGACCCGAACGCTGCACGACCATAACGAGCAGGACCGTACTCCGTTCCTGATCGAAAAGCTGCAGGACGGCGCGCGCTATGCGGTCGTCTCCGACGCGGGCACACCTCTGGTCTCCGATCCCGGATACCGGCTGGTCCGCGCCGCCATCGCTGCCGGCATCCACGTCACAGCCATTCCCGGCCCGAACGCCGTCGTCACGGCCCTGACGCTGTCGGGCCTGCCGCCCCTGCCCTTCATGTTCCTGGGCTTTCCCGCCCCCCGAAGCGAAGCCCGCAAGACCGGTTTCGCCACCCTGCGCGCCGCCGAACAGGCCGGACTGCATTCCACACTGATCTGGTACGAAGCCCCGCACCGGCTGATCGAAACACTGGAAGACCTGATCGATGTCTTCGGTCCGGACCGCGAAGCCGCAGTCGGCCGCGAACTCACCAAACGCTTCGAAGAAATGGTGCGCGGCACACTGACAGAGGTTCTGGAGCATTTCCGCACAACCGCACCACGCGGCGAAATCACGCTCCTGATCGGCCCCTCTGCCGAAGATGACAGTGGCGCCGCCGATCTGGACACGCATCTGCGCGAGGCCCTGACGACCCATTCGGTCAAGGATGCCGCCGCTCTCGTGGCGGGAATCGTGAAGCTGCCCAAACGCACGGTCTATGCCCGGGCGCTGGAACTTTCACGCGCACTGAAGGACTGAAGATTCAGTCTGCCTTGGGGAGTACGAACAGGAACTGAGGCACGGTCCCGCCCAGACGCACATCGGACAGGGCAATCGTGGTCGTGCGCCCCTGCGCATCCACGACCGTCCAGCCCAGAAGCCCGAGCGGCGCATCGGACAGAACCAGCGTCAGGGTGCCTTCCCCGGCACTCTGCGTCCGCACCACCTGCACCCGGATCTGTCCGTTGCTGTGCTCGAAGCCTGTCACCGTCACATCGCCCGACAGCTTGAGTTTTGGACGCAGCAGAAGCCCGAGCGGCGTGCGGTCCAGCGGAATGGTCGTGACCTGATCGACGCTGCGATCCTGAAACACCACGCGCCCGTCATTGGCGACCAGCAGCAGCGGACTCGGCTTATCGTAATCGAAACGCATCCGACCCGGCCGGTCGAGCGTCGCCGTCCCGACTGTCGTGCTGCCATCCGCCGCCGTCTGACGAAACCGCGCCTGAAGCGTCGTGACCTGCCCCAGAGTGTCCTCGATCCGTGAAATCCAGCCCTGATCCGCAGGACGGAGCTGGGCGGGAGTCGCCTGCGCAAACGCCATGGATGGCAGTGTAACGGGCAGCAGCGCCACCAGAGCGGCAGCGCGGAAAAAAGAACGGTTCATCATGTCTCAGGAACTGCCAATCAGCACACCGGTTGCAAAAACGAGCGCCCCGCCGAGGAAGACCTGCACCATGGCCGAGCCAAACGGCGTGTCCTGATACCGCCAGCGTACCCAGGAAATCAGCAGAAGCTCGATGGCCACGGCAATGATTGCAACACCAAAGGCAAGACGGAAATCCGGCACGAGGAATGGCAGCGTGTGCCCGATCCCGCCCCCGAAGGTCATGGCCCCACAGATCAGGCCACGCAGCAGCGGAGCACCACGCCCGGACAGCTTGCCATCATCCGCCAGCGCTTCCGCCAGTCCCATGGAAATCCCGGCCCCCAGCGAGGCCGCAAGCCCGACCAGAAAAGCCGCATGCGGGCTATGCGTTGCAAACGCCGCCGCAAAGACAGGTGCCAGCGTCGAAACCGAGCCGTCCATGAGTCCGACCAGCCCAGGCTGCACGACCCGCAGGACGAAATCCCGGCGACTGTGCTCATCCTCGCGGTCACGGGTGTTATCATTCAGATGCGCGTCTTCGAGGCGCCGTGCCTCACGCTGGTGCCGGTCTTCTTCGGTCGCCAGATCGCCTAGCAGCTTGCGGATTTCCGCATCATTGGTCTGCCCTGCGGCCTGACGATAAAACCGTGCCGCCTGCCGCTCCATATCGGCCGCCTGCGCCCGGATCGCCTCGATCCCGCGATTCTGCATTTGCCAGGCCGATTTGCGGGACGGAAATCCCTGCACATCCTGTCGCCGAACCAGCGGGATATGATTACCAAACCGCCGGACGAACAGATCGATCAACGCCCGGCGATGATGGTTTTCCTCTTCCGCCATGTCCTGAAAAATGGCGGCACTGTCGGGATAATCTTCCGCCAGCATCTGGCCGAAATCCGCGTAAATATGACCATCCTCCTCCTCGCTGGCGATGGCCAGCGCAAGGATTTCGCGTTCGGTCAGATCGGAAAGTTTCGTCACGTAGGCAGCAGATCCCGTCTCGTAAAATCAGATGGCGGCTTCGGTAAAGAGCGGTTTCACGCTCTGGCCCCAGGCGCCGTTATACAGATCCAGCCAGTATTGTGCCTGATTCGGTCCGCCATCAGCAATCAGATGCAGCGGATCAAGATAGCCGGCCTCGTTGCGCACACGGGCCCGCAGGCCCTGCTCGGCCAGTTGGACAACACGCTTGGCAAATGGTTTCAGACCGCCCGGGAACGCGGCATCCAGCCCCAGACGCGGCACCTCGGCCCGAAGCTGCTGATATACGCTCCAAGGCTGTTCACGTACCAGTTTTTCTGCCGCTTCCAGCGTGGCCGGATCGTAAAGCAGGCCGACCCACAGAGCCGACTGCGCCACCATCATTTCCAGCTTTCCGGCATCGGCGCCACGCATTTCAAGAAACTGCTTGAGACGCACATCCGGAAACACCGTCGTCAGATGATCTTCGAAATCCCCGACCGTCGGCGTCAGGCCCTTTAGCGGTTCCTGAACATCGCCCGCCAGCCAGCGCCGGAAGGAACAGCCTGCAACGTCGATGTTCTTCCCGTCCCGTGAGACGAAATACATCGGCACGTCCAGCGCCCAGTCCACATACTGCTCGAAACCGAACCCGTCCTCGAAGAAGACCGAAGGCTGTCCCGAACGCTGGTTGTCCGTATCGGTCCAGATCCGTGCTCGGTTGGACAGAAGCCCATTGGCCTTGCCCTCGACAAAAGACGAGTTCGCGAACAGCGCGGTCGCGATAGGCTGGAGTGCAAGCGACACCCGCATCTTGCGCGCCATGTCGGCTTCATCGCTGAAATCGAGATTGACCTGAACCGTGCAGGTCCGCGTCATCATGTCGAGACCGAGCGAACCAACCTTCGGCATGTAGTTGCGCATGATCGCATAGCGGCTCTTGGGCATCCACGGCATGGCATCACGCGGCCAGAGCGGCTGAAAGCCGAATGGCAGAAAACCAAGTCCGAGTTCCGCAGCCGGACCACGGACCTGATCGAAATGTGCCTGCATTTCCGCTTCGGTTTCCTGAAGCGAGACAACCGGCGCGCCCGAAAGTTCGAACTGTCCGGCCGGCTCAAGCGAGATCGCCCGCCCGGTCTGTGCGTTCTGGCCCTTCAGCCCGATCAGGTTTTCACCATCCACGATCGGCGCCCAGTCCGGACCCTGAAGCTTCTCCAGCAATGCGCCGATTCCGCGCGGCTCGTAAGGCGGGGGCGACAGGGGTTCACGACCGTCAGCAGCGTGGGGAAGGACGAAACCGAATTTTTCATGTTCGGTGCCGATCTTCCATTCCGATTTCGGTTTGCAACCACGCGCGATAGCCTCGACGAGCTGCGCCCGGCTTTCGATCGACGCAGTATTGGACGTGCCGGGATTGGACATGGCGTTTGGCCTCGGTCTGAATTCGTTGTTCGACAATGATTGAACTGTAGCAGGTCCGTCGGTCCTGTCACCCTCACCGGCCGCCGGCAAGCGCCAGACGGGACAGTCCGGCGCAGACCGCCGTCTCTGCCCGAAGCACCAGCGGCCCGAGGCTGAGTGGATGAACGGCCTTATGGGAACGCAGGGTCTGGACCTCTGTTTCCGAAAATCCCCCTTCCGGCCCGATCAGCAGCGCCGCCGCCTCCGGCCGGGCCACTTCTCCCGGTCGCCGTTCCAGGGCCGCATAAAGCGCTTGGTCCTCGGGCCAGGCTGCCAGCACCACCTTCAGAGACTCCGGAGGCAGGATCTCCGGAATATCCAGCCGCTCGCACTGCTCGGCTGCTTCGGTCGCAATGACCGACAGTCGCTCCAGATTGAGGCGGTGGGTATTGGTCCGCTCCGTCACGACCGGACGGAAGCGCGTCACGCCAAGTTCGGTCCCCATGCGGATGACGAGTTCCGTCGCATCCCGCTTGAGCGGCGCAAACAGCAGTTCCACACCCTGCGTCGGCGCCGGAGGCCGTTCGCAACGCTGCAACACCACGCTTCCCCGGTCCTTTTTCAGGGCCGCGATCTCCGCCGCCCACTCCCCGTCGCGTTCATTGAACACACGGACGGCGCTGCCCACGCTTTGCCGCATGACGTTACCCAGATAATGCGCCTGCCCTGGTGGAAGCGGGATGGTCTGGCCTTCCGCGAAGGCTGTTTCAGACGCAGGGACGTAAAGACGGGGGTCGGATCGGCTCATCCTTTTCCGATAGCGCGCCTCGCCCATTGACGGAAGCATGTCCGCGCAGCATCACATCTCCCATGAGCCAGACCCGCGCCCATACCGATATCCAGCTGACCGGCCGCATCGCGCGCCTGCCCGAGCCATGGCGCTCCTACGCCCTGCTCGCCCGTCTCGACCGCCCGGTCGGAACGTGGCTCCTGTTCCTGCCCGGCGTGTGGGGCCTGTTCCTCGCACCCAACGCATCGCTTCAGACGCGCCTGATCGACACGGCCCTGTTCGCCTTCGGCTCGCTCGTCATGCGCTCGGCCGGCTGCGTCGTGAACGATATCTGGGACCGCGATATCGACGCCAAAGTCGCGCGCACCGCAGGCCGCCCGCTCGCCAGCGGCGCACTCTCCCTGAAACAGGGCCTGCTCCTGCTGGCCGTGCTGCTGCTGATCGGGCTGGGCGTGCTCGTCTGCCTGCCGCCCGTCTGCTGGGCGCTTGCGCCGCTCGCGCTCCTGCTCGTCGCCCTGTATCCGGCGGCCAAACGCGTCACATGGTGGCCGCAGCTGGTGATGGGCTTCACTTTCGGATTCGGCGCACCCATGGGATATGCCGCGGCCGCCGGAACACTGGATGGCAACGGCCTGCTGCTCTACGGCGCCGTCATTCTCTGGCAGCTCGGATTCGACACGATCTACGGCTTTCAGGACATGGACGATGACGCCCGCATCGGCGTCCGCTCCACCTCCCGCCTGATGGAAAAGAGCGCCCGCCCGTTCATAGCCACCTGCTACAGCCTCATGCTTCTGGCGCTGGCACTCGTCGCCATCCACGCACATCTGCACTGGACTTTCTGGCCGTTCCTTGCTGTCGCCACCGCTATGCTGCTCCAGCAGGTCCGCGTGCTGAACCCGTATGATGCCCCGGCCTGCCTCAGGGAGTTCCGCCGCAACGTGCCCATCGGATTTGTGCTCGCCACAGGATTCGTCGCTGCAAGATTTTTCGGATGAGCACGGCTCTGCACGATCCATCCGGCTTCATCTGCGCCAATACCATCGTCGCCCAGACCACGCTTGTGCCTGAAATTTCCCTGCATCTGGCGACCGAAATCACACCCATCTGGCAGGCCAGCGAAGCCTATCTCGAACAGATCGGTATCGAACCGCCCTTCTGGGCCTTCGCATGGCCCGGCAGCCAGCTCATCGCACGCTTTATTCTCGACAATCCTGAATACGTCCGCGGACGCCGCGTGCTGGATGTGGCCTGTGGATGCGGTCTCGCCGCCATTGCCGCTGCCCAATCCGGGGCCTCCGATGTGCAGGCCAACGACATCGATCCCATGGCGCTCGAAGCCACGGTTCTGAACGCGCATCTCAACAGCGTGACCATCGCCCCCATCCCCGGAGATCTGATCGGAACGCTCCCGGACTGCGACCTGCTGGTCATCGGAGACGTCTGTTACAACGAAGCCATGGCCGCGCGGATCGTGCCCTGGTTGCTGGAATGTTCGAAAACCTGCGAAGTCTGGCTCTGCGATCCGGGCCGACACTATGCTCCGTCAATGCCGCTCGAAGTCCTAACGCGCCAGACTGTTCCCGTCACGCAGGAACTGGAAAGCGCGGATCAGCGCGCCACCACCCTTTTCAGGCTGCGAGATATTTCCGCCCCAGACTGAGTGCCGATCCCGTCAGCGCCGCAACCATCGCAGCGCCCAGGCAGATGAAGGCCGGATGGGGAAAGACCGTGAACAGTCCGGCCACAAGCAGGGCTCCGGTCGTCTGACCTGCCAGACGCGCAACGGAGAGCATACCGCTTGCTCCGCCCTCACGCCCCGGAGGTGCAGTGACCATGATGGCGCGGTTATTGGGCGGCTGGAACAACCCGAACCCGCATCCGGCAAACAGCGTCCGCCAGGCAATGGCCCAGTTGCTGGCATCCGTCGGCAGGAACCACAGCAGGCAGAACCCGCTTGCCGTGATGGCCAGACCAATCGAGGACAGAACTGAGGCCGGGAAACGGTCTGCCAGACGGCTGACCACGAACGACATTGTCGCCACACCCACAGCCCAGGGCGCGATCAGAAGACCGATTGTCCCCGCACCACGATGGAATGCGGATGCCAGCGTGAACGGCATTGCCACGATATAAAGGTTAGAGGCCACGAAGCCCAGAAATCCGACCAGACAGGCCAGAAGAAACGGTCGTCGCGCCAGCAGATCAACCGGCACGATCGGCTCAAGCCTCTCGCGCTGGTAATGCAGGAGCATGGCCCAGCACAGCACGCCCGCAACTGTCACGACGCCGCCCGACAGGAAATCGGCGTGCATCAGCCCGTCCAGACCAACGCCGGTCAACGCAAATGAAGCGACTGTCAGCAGGGAGCCAACCATATCGGTCGGAATATCGCTCCGAGGCGTCTGCGGAAGTGCGGCATGGGCCAGAGCCAGCGCCGCAAGGGCCAGCGGCAGATTAATCCAGAAAATCCAGGGCCAGCTCGCCACGGACAGAATAAGCGATCCGAGAGATGGCCCAAGCGCCACGCCAAGACCCACGAACAGTCCGTTCAGGGCAATCCCCCGCCCCAGTTCCTTATGCGGGTAAATGAAACGGACGAGCGCGATATTCACACTCATGATACACGCCCCGCCAACCCCCTGCAGAGCGCGGGCCAGCGTCAGCTCCAGCAGGTTCTGTGACAGCGCACAGGCCACGGACGCGATCAGGAACAGAAAGATTCCAAGCTGGCTCAGTCGCGCAAACCCAACACGTGATCCAAGTGAAGCCAGCGGCAGCAGGCAGGACAGATTGGCCAGCTGATAGGCATTCACAACCCAGATGGCCCGCGAAGACGACGCGTGCAGATCCTGCGCAATCAGCGGCAGGGCCACATTGGCAATCGCATAATCCAGCACCGACAGAAGCAGGGCCAACAATACGGCCGACATCGCCTTGAAACGCTGGGCTCCGTACAGCCCGGCATGGCGTTTAGGATCGTATTCTTCTTGCGGACCGTCTTCCGTCGTAGCCGTCATCGTCTCAGCGCCCCAGATCACGCAGGCGGGTGCCTGCAAAAAGATTGGCCTCAAGCCTTTCGAGCGAGACGCCTTTCGTTTCCGGAACGAACCATAGGGTCACAAGAATGAAAAGGCCATTGAAGACGGCAAACATAAGGAACGTTGACGAGGCTCCCATCATTGCCATGCCGAGCGGAAACGTATTGGAAATGGCCCAGTTAGCCGCCCAGTTCGTCACCGTGGAACAGCCGATACCGAAATCCCGCCCGCGCGTTGGCTGCACTTCCGAACACAGCGTCCAGACCAGCGGCCCCTCACCAATGGCAAACCCCGCCACAAATAGGAGAACAAACCCGCAGAGTAACAGCTGGGAGGCAAAACTCGACGCCCCGATGGCCAGCAGCGTCCCGACCCCCGCCAGCGAAAACGCCGCAATCGCGCAGCTGAGGATCAGAAGTGGACGCCGCCCCCACCGATCCACACAGGCGATCGCCACACCTGTCAGCGCCATATTGGTCAGTCCTACAAGCGTCGTGGCCCAGATCGAGGCGTTCGTCCCGAAATGCGCTGCCTGAAAGACGCGCGGGGCATAATACAGAAGCGCATTGATCCCCGAGAGCTGCTGCATGATCTGAAGCAGCATTCCCAGAAAAACCGTCCGGCGGAAATTGGAATTGCTTTTGAAAAGTCCCACACCCGCATCGCTGCTCTTCTGCAGGCGCGACTGGATGTCGATCAGTTCGGCTTCCGCCACTTCTTCATCGGATCGCAGGCTCTGCAGCACCCGCCGCGCACGGTCCTTCTCACCACGCATCATAAGCCAGCGGGGGCTGTGCGGCAGGATCAGAACAATGCCGAGAAAACAGCTGGCTGGTACGGCCATGACCCCCAGCATCCAGCGCCAGTGCGCCCCCGGAGCCAGCAAGCTGTCAGAGACAAAAGCGAGGAAAATGCCAAGGGACACCATGAGCTGGTAAAACGAAATCATGGCGCCACGGACAGATTCAACCGTGATTTCAGAAATATAGAGGGGTGCAGCAAAGGCGGCCACACCAACCGCAAGCCCCAGGAAAAGCCGGCCTACGATCATGATCGTAGCACCCGGCGCCAGAGCGCAGAGCAGTGTCCCGATCAGGAAGAGGATCGCGGCCCCGAGCATGGCACCCGTACGGCCGAACCGGACAGAAATCCGCCCCGCAAACAGGGAACCCACCGTTGCCCCGGCCATCATCGAAGAGACAATCCAGCCCTGCAGGGCGTCACTGGCATGGAAATCGGTCGCAATGAAAGGCAATGCGCCGGCGACCACACCAGTATCAAGGCCGAACATCAGCCCGGCCAGTGCTGCCAGAATACCAAGGGTTGTCGCCCGTGCCGTGCTGCGGGTCTGCTCTGTGGACAGCTCCCCACTGGAAGACGAAGCAATCCCAACCATACCCGTAGTCACCCTCACCCGAAACACATTCCCCTCTTCATGGTGAGGGGGTACAGGACCAAACGTTCCGAAACCGGAAGCAGCTGGTCCTGTATTAATGATCGATCAGGGGTGTGGTCTATATCCAAACGAACAGAAAATCACTTTTCCGCGTAAGGATTTTTCGTTCCGCGAAGCTGCAGGCGCACCGGAACACCCGGCATGTCGAACGTTTCACGCAGCCCGTTGACCAGATACCGCTTGTAGGAATCAGGCAGCTGTTCCGCTCTGGTTCCGAACAGCAGGAATGTCGGCGGACGGGCTTTTACCTGTGTCATGTAACGCAGCTTGAGGCGACGACCATCCACAAGCGGCGGCTGATGGCGCTCAAGCGCATCCTCGAACCAGCGGTTCAACTCACCCGTTGAAACGCGGGAGTTCCAGATCTCATAGACGTCCCGCACGGCTGGCAGCAGACGGTGCACACCGGCTCCCGTCAGAGCCGAGAACGTCACGACCGGAATACCCCGCACCTGCGCGAGCGAGATTTCCAGACGATCCAGAATCGCCTTCTTCGTCGCGTTCCGGTCCTCGACCGCATCCCACTTGTTCAGCGCGATGACGCAGGCCCGGCCTTCACGCTCGATCAGACGGCCGATCTGAAGATCCTGCTCATGCACACCAAGCGTCGCATCGATCACCAGAACGACCACTTCCGCCATTTTCAGGGCTTCGATGGAGGCCGAGACGGACATCTTTTCAAGATGCTGTTCGACACGGGCGCGCTTGCGCATCCCCGCCGTATCAACCAGCCGGATCTCGCCATGCTCGTCATGCAGGGTGACCGCAATGGAATCGCGCGTCAGACCCGCCTCGGGGCCTGTAATCATCCGCTCCTCGCCCAGCAGACAGTTCAGCAGCGTGGACTTGCCCGCATTCGGACGACCAATGATGGCCAGACGCAGCGGACCAGCCGGACGCTCGTCCTCGCCGTCTTCACCTTCGGCTTTCGGAGCCTCACGACGACGGGTTTTTTCCGCAGGCGGCAGGCGCTCGGCAATTTCGCCCATAAGATCGGCAATGCCCTCGCCATGTTCGGCGGACAAGGCCAGTGGCGTTCCAAGCCCCAGTGAATAGGCTTCAAGAGCCGCATTCGTCCCAGCCTGCCCTTCCGCCTTATTGGCGATCAGCAGGACGGGCCGGTTCTGTCGACGCAGCCAGCTCGCAAAATGCGCATCCGCAGGCGTGATTCCCGAGCGTGCATCAATGCAGAACAGCACAAGATCCGCCATCGCAACAGCGGATTCGGAAGAGGCCCGCATCCGCCCGTACAGCGTATCCGGCGCCGCCTCTTCAAGACCGGCCGTATCGATCAGCCGGACACGGCGGCCGCGCAGAAGAGCCTCGCCCTCTTTGCGGTCGCGCGTGACGCCCGGCATGTCGGAGACGATCGCCTGACGGCGGCCGACAAGCCGGTTGAACAGAGTGGATTTCCCGACATTCGGGCGCCCGGCAATAACAACAACGGGCAGGTTCTCAGAGGTCATTCGTTCAGCCATAGGCCCGCAGAACGGCATCCTGCGACAGGGTCAGCACATGACCGTCACAGACGATCGGCTGAACCTGGCACGGGGCGACGGTCTTGCGGGTCAGTTCAAGTTTCCCGGTCACGGCATTCAGGACAGCCATGCCTTCTTTCGGAAAGGTGGAGAAGCAGATCAGCTTGCCGTTCACGAGAAGCGGGCCCACCCAGGCAATGGCGTCCTTTTCCGCATCTTCACGGATGAAGCGCCGCAGCTGGGTAATCCAGCGGACATGCCCGGACAGACGATCCAGACAGGCGATCTGCTGATCCGTGGACAGCACATACAGCCAGTCGCCACAGATCGCCATAGGGCTCTGTCCGCTGACTTCACGTTCCCACAGACGACGGCCCGACCGCATGTCGATCGCCACCAGCACGCGGGACATCGACACAGCGTAAGCCGTTCCGTCCATAATGACCGGCGCGCCCCGGATGCAGGAGAAATCGAGCATGGCGCCCATACCGTTGGAGCCGCCGAGACTGTCACTCCAGACCATCTCGCCCGACGCCGCACGCAGTGCCACCAGATCGCCGCTGCCAAAGCCTGCGAGAATGACACCATCCACGAAGGCCGGAGCAGACTGCCCGAAAATCACCGTGTCGGATGCAGTCGCCTGATACGTCCAGACCTGATGACCGCTATTGGCGTTCAGCGCGATCAGGCGCTCGTCGATCGTCCCGAAGACCATCAGGCCTTCCGCGATCGTCGGTGCCGAGCGGCCCGGCGTTCCCGTGCTGACACGCCATTTCACCTTGCCGGTCAGGGCCTCGACAGCAAGGGCCTGCGCCACGCCATCCACGATGTAGAGCGTGTCGCCGTCAAGAGCGAGACCGCCACCAATATTGGTCGAACGGCTTCTGGCCGTGGCAGGCTGAAGCGTCCAGACATGACGACGCTCCGGCCATGTCCAGGCCTTCACCACGCCCTGCGCGTCCGTCGTATAGATATGACCGTTGCCGATCACCGGTGGCGACTGGATGGCGCCACGGTTCGTCGGCATGATGGCGACCATCGACAGAAAGCTGGACGGATCGGTCTGCGCACCAACCGAATGGCTCCAGACCAGATCCGGGCCATTCCAGGCCGCATTCACGGCAACATGGGACGGGCTTCCACCTTCCTGCAGCCATTCGCGGACCGGCTGAACCGGACCCAGCGTGATTGGCGTGTGATCATCATGATCGACCGTCAGCCCCGCACCCGTGGAGAGGACATTCACACGATGTCCGGCCAGGGGGGGCTTCTTGTCATCTTCGAACAGGCTGCACCCGCCCAGAACGGCCAGGGCACTACCCGAGCAGGCGGTCCGCAGAAGACCACGGCGGCCCATGGGGCGGTTCATGGAAAGGGAAGAGCGGGAAAGAACAGGACGGCGCATCAACCGGCGTCTCCAAATGTCTCGAGCAGGGCCTGCGCACGTGCACGCACCCCTTCGGTCGCGTTTTCACTGCCAACGATCTGCGTCAGGATGCGCCGGGCTTCCTTCTGCTGATCAGCCGTCGCACCGGCACGCAGGTCCAGCGCAACAAGCCCTTCCTGAGCCAGCGATGCCCAGGCGCCTCCACCCTGCGCCAGAGCTTCATAGCCCGGACGAAGCGTTTTCGGATCGGCTGACGCGGTCCGGGCGTTCAGGCTCATGTAACGCGCCATGTCCCGCAGGGCCGGTTCGGCAGCGTTATCATCCGCAACACCCTGCCACGTCTTCAGCGCCGCGTCCGTCTGACCGGCCTGGCTCTGCAGATCGGCCAGACGCAGCGCTGCATAGGAGCGCACGCCTACGGGGCCATGTTCCGCCAGATCCTGGAAGGTCGCGGTGGCCTTCTGGGTGGCTGCGGCGTCATGCTTGGGGTCGGACAGAGCGGTCGTGGCGGTGAAATACCGCGCCGACGCCGCCTGCTGTGCTGCATGGCGGGCGTGACTGTTCCAGCCCCACACGCCACCCCCGATGGCTCCAATCACGGCCACGACACCCACCACGGCGCCAATGCGCCGTGCCATGGCCCGCAACCGCTGCGCCTGCATTTCTTCGTTCACCTGCGTGATGAAATCGTCTGCCACCTGGTCCCCTGCTGGATCGGTCTTCAAACTGTTTTGCCTGACCATACAGGTGCCGAACCGTCGCGGCAAACGCTTCACACGATCATTGAAGCGCCAAAGCGGACCGGAACTGTGAAAAACAGTACAGCCACAGAAAAACCGGCCGACATTCAGACTTCCTTAACAGCTCGGGAAGCATTCTGGACGCCATGAAAAAGCCCGTCCCGCTCCTGCTGCTTCCCCTGGTGTTCTGCGCGCTTGAAGGCTGCGCGCCGGACCGCATCGCGTCCGCCATCACGGGCAAGGACTGCAACACGGCCTATCTGTACGATGATGAAAGTTTCTGCGCCCGGCCGGTCGGGCCACCCCCGCCCCAGCCGTATTGCACAACAAGTTTCGAGGGCACGACCTGCTGGGCCCGCCCCGACCTCATGCCCAACGTCGCCCGACAGACCTATGGTGGCCCGACAACCCTGACCCCAGCCCAGAATCAGGAGCGCATGGGCCAGTAAAGATCACAGGCCGTACCATGAGGATACAGCCTGCAGGCGCTGACTGCTCAGTGATGGCCGAGTTTGCGTCCCGCAGCCGCCAGATTGGCAGACAGCGTCTGGAACGACGCTGCAATATGGGACTGCACAGCCGCGCTTCCCGCATGGACATGGGAAATCCGCGCACTCGCCTCCTGGCTGATGGCCGTTTCTTCCCGGTTGGCCTGAGCCGCAACACACGCATTGTAAACGCGGGCTGCTTTTTCATAAGCCGTCACGCGATCCACGCTTTCGTTATACTGCGCGACCGTCGCAGCCTTCACCGCAGGTGCCTGCGGCTCGGCACCACATTTTGAAGCAGTCCATGCCGCCTCGGCTGCACTGGCCGACCCGGCTCCGGCGATCCCTGCAAAAACCAGACCAAACAGCGCCGCCTTACGGATGGCGACAACGCAACGTCTCATACAGCTCCCTTTCCTGTTCGAAGCGTTGCGCGCCCTACGCCCAGATCAAGGCGCAAATTTGGCAGGCTCACCGGTCGGCCCACCGGAAACCTCATTGTCCTGCATCACGACCGCCCCACGAACGATCGTCGCCATGGGCCAACCCGTCACACGCGTTCCGTCAAACGGCGTCCAACCCGCCGGCGTGACGATCCAGTCATTGGTGATCTCGCGCTCGGCCTTCATGTCCACGAGCGTGAAATCGGCATCGAATCCGACAGCCATGCGCCCCTTTGTCTGCAATCCGTAAACCCGTGCCGGCCCTGCCGCCATCAGATCCACCAGACGCGCCAGCGACAGACGTCCCGCATTCACATGATCGAGCATGACTGGCACGATCGTCTGCGTCCCCGTCAGACCAGCCGGGCATTTCGGCCAGGGAAGCCGCTTGGCCTCAAGGGGATGCGGCGCATGATCGGACGAAACCACGTCCACCCGGCCATCCCGCACGGCCTGCCAGCTTGCTTCCCAGTGCGACCGGTCGCGCAGAGGCGGATTCATGACGGCCAGACCACCGAGCTTTTCGTAACATTCCGGCGCCACCTGCGTGAGATGGTTCACCAGAACCTCGACGGTGGAAATGTCGCGGTAATCCGCCAGATAGTCCAGTTCCTCAGCAGTCGAGACATGCAGGATATGCGCCGGACGGTTGGTCTTGCGCGCCAGAGCCATGATGCGCCTTGTGCCTAAGAACGCACATTCCACATCCCGCCAGACGCTATGCGTTTCGTAAGGCTGGCCTTCATGGAACATCGGCTTGCGAGCCTGAAGACGATATTCGTCCTCCGAATGATAGGCCACGCGACGATGCCCGGACCGCATGACTGCTTCGAGCCCGGCATCGTCCTCGATCATCAGATTGCCCGTGGACGAGCCGGCAAACACCTTCACCGCACACACACCCGGCTGCTGCTCGAGCATTGCCAGATCCGGTGTGTTCTCCCGCGTCGCGCCCACATAGATGCCGACATCCACATGCGCCGTCTTGCGGATATGATCGCGCTTCCAGTCGATCATCGTCACATCCGTCACACTCGGGGACGTGTTGGGCATGTCGAAAACCGTAGCGATACCGCCCAGCGCCGCAGCCCGCGTCCCGGTCTCCAGCGTCTCGACCTCGGGCTTGCCCGGATCGCGCAGATGAACATGCGCGTCAATCAGCCCGGGCAGAACATGCAGGCCACGCGCATCGATCACCCGGTCCGCCTCATCCGCCGATCCGACAGACAGCGACACCACTTTCCCGTTGCGTACGCCGATATCCGCTTTCGCCTCGCCCCAGGGAAAAACGCAGATTCCGCCGCGGATGATCAGATCGTAATGCATGTTCCGTCCTTGCAAATCAGTAAGACACTCAGGTCCAAAATCGTTCCGCTCATGAAGCGCGCGAGAGAGTTTCGAACGTATCCCCGTCCACGGGAACCCCTTCGATATGATGACGATGCCACAGCGCGAAAAACAGCAGCGTCCAGGCCTGACGCGCCACACCGCGCTGACTGGCCCGGGCGAAAAGACGCTCCACATCCGGCCCCGGCATCATGGCCCGGATACAGGGCTGACGCGCGACCAGAGGCCCAAGGCGCTGCGCCTGTTTTTCAATCCACGGCCCGACCGGCACGGTAAAGCCCTGCTTCGGCGCAAATGGACGCGCCTGCGGCAGCGCATCCTGAAGCCAGCGCCGCAAAAGCCACTTTCCGTAACCATCCCGCACCTTGAAGTGCTCCGGCAGCGGCCAGATCGCCTTGGCTACTACCGGGTCCAGCAGCGGCGTACGCCCCTCGACCGAATGCGCCATGAGGCACCGGTCCAGCTTGAGCAACAAATCGTTGGGCAGCCATTCCGCAATATCCAGCGCCTGAGCGCCTTCCAGTCCGGAGACCCCAAGGGCCAGTTCCGTCATTGCAATCCCGCACCGCCACTGCCGCCCGTGCTCTGCAAAACGCTTGCCGAACGTCCCGGACCGGTACGGCGCACGCCCGCCCTTCCACCAAGGCTTCATGACGCGCCGATAGCGGCCATAGCCTGCAAAAAGCTCGTCCCCGCCTTCACCGCTGAGAATAACGGTGACGTCTTTCCGCGCCTCACGCGCCAGAAACCATGTCGGGATGACAGCATAATCGGCGGCAGGATCATCCATGCACGCCACGATGGACGGCAGATCACGCCAGACCATGTCTTCCGTTACGGTCAGGACGTGATGCTCTGCCCCGACAGACGCCACCAGCGCGGCAGCATCAGCGGACTCATCCGCAGCCCCGGCATCAAAACGCGCCGTCCAGGTCCGCGGATGCGGCAGCCCCAGACGATGCGCCGCCGCCAGAATGACCGAACTGTCGATCCCGCCGGACAGGAACAGCCCGAGCGGCACATCCGCCCGCAGATGCGCCGACACGCTGTCGAGCAATGCCGTATTTAGCCGCGCCAGCGCCTGCTCGTCGCTCAGACGGGCCGGAACCGTATCCCGCGCTTCATGCAGAACATGCCGCCGACGCGATTCCACGATTCGCCCATCGACGATCCGCAGCGTCTCACCAGGCAAAAGCCGGCGAATGCCGTCGAAAATGATGTCCTGTCCCGTCGTGAACTGAAGCTGCATCAGTTCATCGCGCGCGCCATCCCGGATGCTGCGCTTGCCAAAACCGCCTGCCAGCAGCGCCTGCGGTTCGGACGCAAACGCGATGCCGCCCTCATAGGCCGCGATATAAAGCGGCTTGATGCCGAACGGATCACGCGACAGCACCATTTCATGCCGCCCATGCTCGTTCTCGACGATCGCAATGGCATACATGCCCCGCAGTTCATGCGTGTAGCCCGCACCATCATGCAGCCACAGATGCAAAGGCGGTTCGCAGTCGCTATGGGTCTGAAAACAGGTTTTGGGAAAGCGCCTGCGAATGGCCGGATCGTTATAGATTTCCCCGTTTGCAATCAAAGCCGCCGCGCCAAGCCTGAACGGCTGTGCTCCCCCGGCGATATCAACAATAGACAGCCGACGGTGACGCAACGCCGCACCACCCAGGTCCAGCCGCCCTTCCCCATCCGGCCCACGGTGGAAAATGGCCTGTGACATCCGCTCCAGCGCATCCTGATCCGGATGATGCCCCGGCAGGCAGGACAGACCCGCAATTCCACACATCAGGCCCGCACTCCGTCCAGAAAAGCCGACCATCGCGCCATGACAACGTCCTGGGCAAATTCCCGCTCGAACCGCGCACGCCCGTTTACGGAAAGGTTTTGCGCCACAGTCTCATCGTCCAGAACACTGCCGATCTGCGCCGCAAGATCGCGCTCGTTCTCGACCTCGGCCAGCAGACCGTCCTGCGTCCCTTCGAGGATTTCCTGCGGCCCCTGAATATTGCTCGCCACGACCGGCACCCCGGCCGACAATGCCTCGATCACGACATTGCCCAGCGGCTCGATCCGGGAGGGGCAGACCAGAACATCACACGCCCGCAACCAGGGCCCACTCTGCGCGATCCAGCCGGGAAGATGGACCCGATCCGCAACATTTTCCGCCTTTGCCAGTGCCTCAAGTGCAGAACGCTCCGGCCCCTCGCCCGCAATCACCAGATGCACGCCCGGCAGATGCTTCATTGCCCGGATCAGCACATCGAAGGCCTTGTTTTCATGCAGGCGCCCCAGAGCAAGGGCAAACGGTACGTCCGGCGGCAGGAACGCGGGCCGCTGTGGGGTTACGGACGAAAAATCCGTCGCGAAATTGGGCAGATGATGTACGCGGTCGGCCGCCCAGCCCTGCGCCCGCATCCAGTCTGCCAGGCCGCGCGTATTGCCGATCAGGTGATCGCAGCGGCGATAATTTGACAGATCGTAATACCCGCCCAGACGCCCGGCGATCTGCCACGGCCCGGACGGCACCAGCCGTGCAGCCCGACTCATCCACGCAACGACCACATCCGGCCTGAACGCTTTGAGACTGCGCCGCAGCCCCGGCGTGGTCCGCAGATCCAGCAGCCCGCCAAACCGGAAAGATTGCGTCTCGACGCCCGCTTCCTCAAGCCGTGCAACCCGGCCTTCATCCTGCCGGATCAGCGCCTGAACAGGACGTCCATCCCGCGTCTGGGCCATTGTCAGACGCTCGAAGAACAGCTCCGCGCCGCCCCTGGGAGCCCCAGCCATCACATGGGCCACACGACCCCGGTATCCATTGGACGATGCAGACTTCATCTTTCTTCTATCGGCCATGACCGACAGGGCATCAAGTCAGTCCGAACGCCTGTCCGGAACACATACGTCTTTTTCACGCAGGATTTCTTTCGCGGCCTTCAGCACAGCTGCAACACCTAAGCCTTCGATGGGCGCATGACCCTCCGGCCCTGGCGCCTCCACGAACCGCGCAAGCCGCCCGGCCGGCGCATATTCCGAGGCTCGCGACGGCCCGAACAGACCCAGCGTCGGCGTCCCTGCAGCAGCAGCCAGATGCATCAGTCCGGAATCATTCCCCACGAACAGCGTACAGCGCTGAAGAAGTGCAGCCACCTCACCCAGCGATCTGTCGCCGCCAAGGTCCAGAGCCTCTGGCAATGCCTTCAGCACCGACTCCGCCCGTGTGCGCTCTCCCTCACCGGGGCCATAAAACACGACGGGACGCAGATTTTCCGCCCTTAGCGCCTGCGCCAGTTCCACAAACCGCTCGGGCGGCCAGATTTTCCCGTCCCAGTTCGCCGTCGGCCCCAGCGCCAGCCAGCGTCCCTCGGGCAAGGCCGCAACAGCCTCCGCCCGCTGCGCTTCCGAGATCCAGACACGCGGCATGGGCGTCCTGCGATATCCGAGTGCCTCTCCAAGCTGCTCAACCCGCCGACCCGGACGGCGCCCGCCACGCACGATGATCCGACGGCGCGCCCGCAATGTCAGTCCGATCAGCGAACCGCGCAGATCCACGACCATGAACCAGCGCGTCCGGCAGCAGGCGCGCCACAGGTCAATCCAGTGCCGGTCATGTCGGCGCTTTTCCATGGTGATGATGCGCTCGCAACGCGGATCAGCCTCGAAAAGCCCCGCCGCCACCGGACCACAGACCACCGTGAACATCGCCGCCGGATAACGCTTCTGCAACGCCTCCAGCACACCGGTGGAAATAACCGCATCGCCCAGGCGGTTGGACGTGATGAACAGGATCCGCATCATTCGCGAAGCCAGACCGCATCCTTGATGGTGCTGACGAACGCCTCATGCGCCTGAAGCTCTTCCGCAGTCGGCGGCGCCATTTTGCGCGGCTTGCGGTTGGCGAGCGCATTGATCCCGTCCGTCATGCTGCGACTGCGGGACCGCCCTGCCAGCCCCAGCCCGCGCTGACGCCCGCCCATCAGTTCAACATAGACCTCAGCCAGAAGCTTGCAGTCCAGCAGCGCGTTATGGGTGCCACGCTGCGACAGATCGATGCCAAAGCGCCGGCACAGCGCATCAAGACTGGCGGGCAGACCGGGATATTTCTTCCGCGCCATTTCCACCGTGTCGATGGCCCGGCTGGCGTAATCGAGCGGCTCGCGACCGCAGGCCTTCAACTCGGCATTGACGAATTTGAAATCGAACCGGGCATTATGCGCGATCATCGGACTGCCCCCGATGAACTCCAGAAACCCGTCCGCAACCTCGGAAAATATCGGCTTTCCTTCCAGATCCTCGATCCGGAACCCGTGCACCTTGGTCGCCTCGGCCGGAATATCGCGCTCGGGATGGATCAGGACGTGATAGGCCTCCCCCGTTGGCAGATCGTCGATCAGTTCGAGGGCCGCGATCTCGATGATGCGGTCGCCCATATCCGGATCGAAGCCCGTGGTTTCCGTATCGAACAGGATGGATCGTTTCATGACGCCTCACGAAGCCGGTGCAACAGGGCATGGACCTGCCTGACGGCCTGCCCACGCGACAGGCCGGTTCGTATCACGATGTCGGCCCGGCGTCTGCGCTCATGGTCGCTCATCTGGCGCGCCAGTAATCCTTTGGCATCCGCCACGCTCATACGCCCCCCACTACGACCGCGCTGCCGGATGCGGGACAGGCGCGTGCCCATCGGAGCTTCAGCCACCACCACAACATCACAGCGGCGGTCCTCGCCGATTTCCATGAGCAGCGGAATATCCAGCACGCAGAACGGTTCCTGCCGCGCCCGACACTGCTTCAGAAACCGCTCACGCTCGACGCGCACCAGCGGATGCATGATGGCTTCCAGACGCTTCAGCGCCTCGAGCCGCCCCCGCACAGCCTCACGAAGCGCCGCGCGATCCAGACGCCCCTCAACCACGGTTCCGGGAAATGCATGCCCGATCAGCGGCAGGGCTTTCCCCCGTTCGCCCTGAAGAGCACGGACACACGCATCCGCATCAAAAACCGGCACGCCCTCCCTGCGGAAAAGCGTGGCGACCGTACTTTTCCCGGCCGCCATACCCCCGGTCAGACCAATAATCTTCACGCGTCAGTGCGCAGGCTCGCCGCCAGCAGATCGAACGTCGTCCGGTCGGCCTGCGGATCAACGCCAAACCATGCCCGAAACCCGGCCCGCGCCTGATGAACCAGCATCCCCAGACCATCCACGGTTCGCAGCCCGCGCGCCTGAGCCGCCAGCAGAAGCGGCGTCTCGCGCGGCGTATAGACAATATCCGTCACGCACAGCCCCGGTGCGGCTTCACGAAGAGCCGCATCCCAGTCCAGACCAGCCTTGCCGCCCATGCCCATCGAAGTAGCATTCACCAGCAGCGAACAGCCCGAAAGCAGCAACGGCCATTCGTACCAGGCCACGGCCTCACCGCCGCCGAGTGCCTCAACCAGTGCTTCCGCCCGTTCCAGGGTCCGATTGGCAATCACGACCTCGCAGCCCCGGTCCAGAAGCGCTGCCGCCACGGCCCGCGCCGCACCACCCGCCCCCAGAACCATGGCACGACCGGCAATCGCCACGTCATGCGCACTCAGATTGTCGCAGAACCCCGTACCATCCGTGCAGTCACCGATGATCCGTCCTGCCACGAAACAGATGGTGTTCACTGCGCCTGCCCGCTTTGCAGTCGGAGTGAGTTCATCACAGGCCAGCATCGCCGCTTCCTTGTGCGGAATGGTGACATTCACCCCCTGAAAACCGGCAGCCGCCAATCCGCGCAACGCCTGATCGAACCCTTCCGGGCGCGTCGGCAGCGGAACATAAGCCCCGTTCACACCATTCACCCGGCACCAGTGATTGTGCATCAGCGGAGAACGGGAATGCTCCACTGGCCATCCCATGACGCCCGCGAGTTTCGTATGCCCGTCAATCATGCGCCCGCTCCTTCCGTCAGTCTCTCCCAGACTTTTGGCAGAAGTACCACCAGACGCTCGGCCCAGTCCCGCTGCCCGGCCTTTTCGACGATCAGATCCTGCCGGATCTCGATTTCAAGATAAGGCAACCCTGCTGCCTCGGCGTGGCGCGGCACCGTATAGTCGGACGTATCGGTCAGAACGTAGGGCTCATTATCCCCGACACACAGGCTCGTATCCTCACGCAGCAGATCCAGCGCAATGGCTGCCATGCGGCTGTCCTGATTATGCAAAATCCCGATCTGCCAGGGGCGATCCTGCCCGTTCATCTGCGGTGTGAAGCTGTGCAGCGCGATCAGCGCGGTCGGGCGCGGCCCGCGCTCCACCAGAACCTCGGCAATCGCATCGTGATAGGGATGCAGGATTTCCTGCTCCCGCCTCGCCCGGCACGTAGCCTGCGCTGCCTGATTGGCCGGCACAGGCGTTCCGTCACTCATGAGCGGCATGGAGGTCGGATGGCCCGGCGCGCGATTACAGTCAATCACAAGCCTGGAATAGACCTGCTCGATCAGCGCCGAACCCAGCTTCTCGTGCAGGATGCGCCCCACGCCCACAATGCCGATATCCCAGGCGATATGCCGTTCCCAGTCCTCGGACTGCACCCCCATGTCTCCCAGCGCATCCGGAACCGCCCGCCCGGCGTGGTCGCTCACGAACACGAACGGGGACGGCGTCTTTTCAGGAAAAAGAAGGAAGGGCGCCGGATCATGGGCGCCAAGAAGGGGAGCAGACATCAGGACTTCACACTCTTACTATCCAGCCAGAGCCTGCACAGTATGCCTCACAGCGTCCGCAGACCAGTCCATGTTCCCGATGGACTCTGCCACGACCTCGCCTTTTCCGTTCAGGATCAGCGAACGCGGCACGCCGTGAAGGGACATGATATCCGGCGTCAGTTCCTTAAGGTCATCCGGGCGAACCTGCCGAACGGACTGCACTAAAGCCGCCTGATCCGCAGTCTCCATCATCACGCCCGAGACCGGATCAACCAGCAGCGGCAGGGCATCGATCCCGTGCGCGTCATAGAACGCCCGGACTTTCGGAACCGTACTGCCACGCACAGCCACGGCCACGATCTGCGGTCCATCCGCCCCCAGAGTCTTGGCCGTCGCATTCACGGAGGGCAGTTCCCGGATGCAGGGCGGGCACCAGGTTGCCCAGAAATGGAGGATGAACGGCTTGCCGTACCAGTGCGACAGCGGCACGTCCTGCCCCTGCTCGTTCTGCACGCTCAGCGACGGCAGAACCTTTGGCGTGGCCAGTTTGCCAAAAGAGTTCGGCTCAAATGCCAGCCCCTTGCCATCCTCTTCCTTCTCGGCTGCCGCGATGGCCCGCCCCGAAACCAGAAGGGCTCCGGCCCCGCCCAGAAGATGACGACGCGTCAGGGGAAAACTCATGTTGGAAGTCCATTCTTTCATCGGCAGCAGAGCTCAGCCGCGCATTCCGGCAACAATCTTGTGCAGGGCAGCAGCCGCATCCGGAGCCCCCCAGTCCACAGCCCCAGCAACCGATGCCCGAACGCGGCCTGCTCCATCAATCAGAATCGTTACAGGTATGGCAAGTTCCTCCTGCCCACCCCATGCCTTCAGATCACGCTCATCCACGGTCCAGACAGGCAGTCCGGCAACGTCATTTTCGCTCAGAAACGCCTTAACCGCCGCCGGAGACCCACTGGAAACCGCCACCGGAACGACCGGACAATCCGCTCCCCATGCCCGCATGAACGCTGCCAAGGCCGGCAGTTCATGCCGACAGGGCGGACACCACGTCGCCCAGACATGCAGTAGAAAAGGCGTCCCGCGACGAGAGAGCAGCGACGTTTGCGTCCCGTCGGGCCCGATCAGACTGAACTCTACCGGAGTCAGTGTCGGCCGCCCTGGAACCAGACTGGAAATCGGGGCGCCATGCCTTACGACCAGACCTGCCAGCCGCGACGCGCCAACGCCCACAAGAACAGCCATTCCCGCCGTTCCCCAGAAAACAGTCCGTCGACTGACCGGGCGCCTACTCACGCAGGTTTGGACGCCTGAAGGCCGGACAGAATTTTCTCCAGCGCGGCCTGAGCATCCGGCGCATTCCAGGCCATTTCCCCTTCAACGCTGGCCCGCAGACGGCCCTGCGCATCAATCACGCAGGTCGTGGGCAGGCTCGGCTCGCCGGAAGTGAACCATTGGGAAAATTCATGCTGCCCAAGCGTCCACGGCGCAATATGCGGCAGATTGCCCTGCGCCAGAAACATCATGACCTTCGGCAGCGGACTGGCCACGGCCACCGGGATCACAGGAACGGCCGCACCAGTTTTTTCAAGAAACGCATTCAGCGCGGGCAATTCGAGCCTGCATGGCGGGCACCATGTTGCCCAAAGATGCAGGATAAACGGCCGCCCCCGCATCGTGGACAAGGCAAGCGACGTCCCACCCGGCCCTGCAAGCTGGAAGTTCACGGGCTCAAGCTTCGGCGCACCGGGCGTGAGCGAGGGGAGCATCGGATGCGCGCCTTCCGTCTCAGCAGCGCGGGCGACATTTCCCAGCCCGCAATTGCAGAGGGAAGCCGCCGCGGCTAGGCTGGCGGCTCTTCCAAGAAGGGTTCGCCGGTCGATCTGCTTCCGAATCATCTGTTTACGGTTCCCATGAAAAACGCTCCTGTCGACACACAATCAGATGCCGCTACATCCTTTGAAGGCACAGCCGCCAATCCGCAATGGGGTGGCCGCTTTGCTTCGGGTCCTGCCGCCATCATGGGCGAGATCAACGCCTCCATCGGATTTGACAAGATCCTCTGGCGACAGGACATCCGCGGCTCCCTCGCCCATGCCGCCATGCTCCAGAAAGTCGGCCTGCTGACCGAGACCGAACTGGCCGAGATCCGTCAGGGTCTGGGTGACATTGCACAGGAAATCGGCGAAGGCCGCTTCAAGTTCTCCCCGGCCCTCGAAGACATCCACATGAACATCGAGGCCCGCCTGTCCGAGCGGATTGGCGAAGCCGGCAAGCGCCTGCACACGGCGCGCTCGCGCAACGATCAGGTCGCCACGGATTTCCGCCTCTGGGTCCGCGACGCCATCGACGGCCTGCAGGAGCAGACCGCCTCCCTGATGCGCTCCCTCGCCACCCGTGCGCTGGAACATGCCGCAACGCCGATGCCGGGCTTCACCCATCTTCAGGTCGCCCAGCCGGTCACGTTCGGTCACCACCTTCTGGCCTATGTCGAGATGCTGTCGCGGGACCGCGGCCGCCTGCGCGATGCCCGTGCCCGTCTGAACGAATGTCCGCTCGGCTCGGCCGCTCTTGCCGGAACGTCTTTCCCGATCGACCGCCGCATGACGGCCTCGGCACTGGACTTCGACCGCCCGACCGCCAATTCGCTCGACGCCGTCTCGGACCGTGACTTCGCGCTCGAATTCCTCTCCGCCCTGTCGCTTCAGGCCATGCACCTGTCACGCCTGGCCGAGGAAATCGTGATGTGGGCCTCCGCCCCCTTCGGCTTCATCACGCTGTCGGATGCTTTTACGACCGGCTCGTCCATCATGCCGCAGAAGCGCAATCCGGACGCCGCCGAGCTCGTCCGTGCCAAGATCGGCCGCATCATGGGCGATTTCGTGGGCCTGCTGACAGTCATGAAGGGCCTGCCCCTCGCCTATGCCAAGGACACGCAGGAAGACAAGGAACCCGTCTTCGACGCCACCGAAGCCATGACGCTCTCGCTGGCCGCCATGGACGGCATGATCCGGGACCTAAAAGCCAACACGACCCGGATGCGCGAAGTCGCGGGCATGGGCTTCTCCACCGCCACGGACCTCGCCGACTGGCTGGTCCGCGAACTGCGCGTTCCCTTCCGCACTGCCCATCACGTCACCGGACGTCTGGTCGGCATGGCGGAACAGAAAGGCTGCGATCTGGCCGATCTGTCGCTCGAAGAGATGCAGTCCGTCGAACCGCAGATTAACGCCGGCGTTTTCGATGTCCTGACTGTCGAGGCGTCTCTGGCATCCCGTACCAGCGAAGGCGGCACTGCCCCGGCCAATGTGAAGCATCAGGCCGAAGCATGGCTCGCCAAACTTGGAGAAACCGCATGAGATCACTGCTGCTCGTCAGCATGGCAGTCATGGCCCTCGGCCTGACCGCCTGCGGCAAAAAAGGCGCCCCGCACGCCCCGGGCCCCTCGCAGGACATCACCTATCCCGGCACTTACCCGCCGGAATAAGCTCCTGTCGGCAGGCTCGCCTCCAGAGCCTGCCGTACCAGCGGATGCTCCCGCACCTGCTGAGCCGTCCAGCCCGCCTGCCGCAGAACCCGTACCCCTTCCGCGCCATCCCGCTTGGACAGCTTGTGTCCGTCCGCATCCAGAATGAGCGCATGATGCGCATAATCCGGTTCCGGCCATCCCATCAGGTCCTGCAACACACGCTGGACTGACGTCGCCTCATACAGATCCCGCCCGCGCGTCACGGTCGTCACGCCCTCAAGCGCATCGTCATGCGTGACGCACAGATGATATGACACACCTGTATCCCGCCGCGCCAGAACGATATCGCCGAACGCATCGGCCTTCCCGGCAACGCGCCCGTGCCCGACCTCATTCCAGCCTGGCACGTCCTGCAACACATCCAGCGCCCGACCCATATCCAACCGCCAGACCGGATCACGCTCCTGCCCTTCCCGTGCCACGCCGTGCCGACACGTCCCCGGATAAACAAGGCTCCCATCCGGCGCGACCTGCGTCGCAGCCTCGGCAATCTCCCGTCGCGTGCAGAAACACGGATAGAGCAGCCCCCGCTCCCGCAGATTGCCCAGCACGGCATGATACTCCCTCAGATGCTCCGACTGCTGCCGGACCGGCCCAGCTGAATACAGCCCAAGCCAGTCCAGATCTTCACGCAAAGCCTGTGTCAGTTCCGGCGTACAGCGCGTCGTATCAATATCCTCGATACGAATCAGAAACTTTCCAGCCTTTCCGGCCATGATCCGCGAATACAGCCCCGAGACCACATGCCCCAGATGCAGGAATCCCGTGGGACTCGGCGCAAATCGTGTCGTGGCAGGAGGCGTCATGAATGTGTCACCAGCGTTTGCTTGCGGTCTGCGCAGTTTACTGGAATAGTTTTCTCAAAGAAGCCGACGACACGTGTTTTCCCGCTGTTTGTCCCTTTTCATTCGGCGCCGTAACCCCCGCATGTGTCGTCCTTGCAGAAAGGATGCGTGTGGTGTCCGTCAGCGGTCAGCATTTTCCGGCTCTTGTCCTGAACGCGGATTTCCGTCCGCTGTCCTATTTCCCGCTCTCGCTCTGGTCCTGGCAGGAAGCCGTCAAGGCCGTCTTCCTCGACCGCGTCTCGGTCCTCTCCGAATATGAAGACGCCGTCGTCCACTCCCCCAGCCAGAGCATGCGCCTGCCCAGCGTCATCGCGCTGAAAGACTATATTCCGACAGCCCGCAAGCCGGCCTTCACCCGTTTCAATGTCTTCCTGCGGGACAATTTTTCGTGTCAGTACTGCCATGACCGATTGCCCACGCATGAACTGACCTTCGATCACGTCATTCCCCGCGCCCGCGGAGGCCGTACAACCTGGGAAAACGTCGTCACCGCCTGCAGCCCCTGCAACCTTCTCAAGGGCTCAAAACTGCCAAGCGAACTGGGCATGCACCCGCACCGCAAACCCGTTCAGCCCAGCAGCCGCCTCCTTCAGGAAAACGGGCGCACCTTCCCGCCACACTATCTTCACGAAAGCTGGCGCGATTATCTGTACTGGAATACCGAACTCGAAACCTGAGCACACGTTCAGTCAGTCCAACTTCTGCAAGGATAGACTTCCATGCGTACTGGACTTCTGCTGACGACACTGGCCCTCGGCCTGTCGGTGACCGCCCTGCCCGCTTCCGCGGAAACGTTGCATCTCTTCGGCCCGTTTAAGGGCGAACATGGTGCAACCGCCCCCATCAAGGGCTCGGCATCCGCAATGCTGGATACCACCAAGAACACCCTGACCTACCGTTTCGAAGATAACGGCTTGTCCGGGCCCGTAACGGCAGCCCATCTGCATGGCCCGGCCCCGGACGGTCAGGACGCCGGTGTCCTCGCCCCAATCAACGGCCCTTACACGACCCGCATGACCGGCACGCTCCAGCTCACGCCCGATCAGGTCAAGGAAGTCCAGGCCGGACAGACCTACATTAACCTCCACACGGAGAAATATCCGGACGGAGAAGCCCGCGCCCAGCTCACGACCGAAATGACCGGCCACAAGCATCACATGGAATAAGCGTCTTTTTTAGGCGCATACAAAAAAGGCCTGCCCCACAAGGGACAGGCCTTTTTCGTAACTAGGGTTGAGATGAAGCTCTCACCTCGGAACAGATATTCTTACTGACCGGCCGCATCAGTTTTAGCGTCAGGCACCTTGTCCGAGGTCCCCGGATCAAGGTCATGAGCGGTTTTCTTCGTCCAGACGCCCGTATCGTGAACCGCCTCCTTCGTGCCGTTCTTGGTCGCTTTCCAGCCCTTTTCACTCTCCCGGCCCGTCCAGTGCGCAGCATGGGAAACACCATTCTTCGTGGCATCCCAGCCCTTCACGCTCTGCTTTTTCGTCCAGTCAGCCGCATCGGACGTCCCATGACGGACCGAGGCCCAGGACTGACGCACACTGCGGCAAAGATCGGTCTCACAGGGTTTCTCGGCAGTATCAGCCGCCATGGCCGTCGGCATAAGCACCACACCCGCCACGAGCAACGAAGCGGAAAAAGAAAGAAACCGGATCGACATCAGGATCATCCTTGTTTTGAAAGATTTCACACTGTCACTCCCAAAAGATCCGGACAAGTCCGACATCTCCCTTCGGAAATCACGGCAAAGAAAAACCCCGCATAGCTGCGGGGTTCCCAAAAGTTTCTACCGACCGATTGAATGCAGGATCATTCCCACTCAATCGTGCCCGGCGGCTTGGACGTAATATCGTAAGTCACGCGGTTAATGCCGCGGACCTCGTTGACGATACGCCCGGCCACGCGGTTCAGGAATGCGAAGTCGAACGGATAGACTTCCGCCGTCATACCATCCGTGCTGGTCACGGCGCGCAGGGCGCAGGCCTGATCGTAGGTCCGGCCATCGCCCATGACGCCGACCGTGCGCACCGGAAGCAGAACCGCGAAAGCCTGCCAGATCGCATCATACAGACCGGCGCGGCGGATTTCTTCAAGATAGATCGCATCCACCTTGCGCAGCAGATCCAGCTTCTCCTTGGTAACGTCTCCCGGAATACGGATCGCCAGCCCGGGGCCTGGGAACGGATGCCGCCCGACGATGCTCTCCGGAATACCCAGCTCACGGCCAAGCATACGGACCTCGTCCTTAAACAGCTCACGCAGCGGCTCGACCAGTTCCATGTTCATGCGGTCCGGCAGACCGCCGACATTATGGTGGGACTTGATGGTCACGGACGGGCCACCCGAGAAGCTCACGCTTTCGATCACGTCCGGATACAGCGTGCCCTGAGCCAGGAACTGCGCGCCGCCCAGCTTAGCAGCCTCTTCCTCGAAGACCTCGATAAACAGACGGCCAATCGTCTTGCGCTTGACCTCGGGGTCCGTCACGCCAGCCAGTTCCTTCAGGAACAGCTCGGAGGCGTCACGATGGACAAGACGGATATTGAAGCGGCCGCGGAACGTCTTGACGACCTCATCCGCCTCACCCGTACGCATGATGCCCGGATCGACGAAAATGCAGGTCAGCTGATCGCCGATCGCATCATGGATCAGCTTGGCCGCAACAGAGCTGTCAACACCACCCGACAGACCGCAGATCACACGCCCCGAACCGACCTGCTTGCGGATGCGGGCGATTTCCAGATCGCGGAAACCAGCCATCGTCCAGGTTCCGCTGCAACCCGCAACGTTGTGCGTGAAGTTGCGGATCAGCGCAGCACCATGCGGCGTGTGCACAACTTCCGGATGGAACTGCACGCCATACAAACGTCGCCCCTCATCCGCGATGATCGCGAACGGAGCCCCTTCGGAATGGGCAACGGCGCGGAAGCCCGGCGGAAGCTGCGTGACGCGGTCGCCATGGCTCATCCAGACCTGCTCACGCTTGCCGCGCGCCCAGACGCCCCGGAACAGCGAGCAGTCCTCGGCAATATCGATATAGGCGCGACCGAATTCACGGTGTTCGTGGCTCTCGACCTTGCCGCCCAGCATCTGGCACATCGCCTGCTGGCCATAACAGATCCCCAGCACTGGGCGGTTCAGCGCGAAGACCACATCCGGAATCGGCGGCGCATTTTCGTCATGCACACTGGCCGGGCTGCCGGACAGGATGATGCCGCGCGGATTGAATGCGCGGATCTTCTCTTCCGTTGCCGTGAATGGCCAGATCTCGCAGTAAACGCCGCTTTCGCGGACGCGGCGCGCAATAAGCTGCGTCACCTGGCTGCCGAAATCCAGAATAAGGATACGGTCTTCGTGAAGGGTTTCGTCGAGCTTTTCGACGGTGCTGGCGTCCTGCTGGGTCAATGTCATGGCCTCGCGTTCCGGTTTCATGGTGCCTTTTGAGGCTCTCCTATAAGGTGTTGTGTCGTCTGCGTCATCCATTCTGCAACAAGGAACAGGACCAACATGCGCCTGCCAGCACTTTTCGCCCTCTCCGCCACGGCTCTGCTTGCGGCCTGTGCCGGAACTCCGGACCCCGGCAATGATCCAACCGGCTCATGGGTTGGCGCACTCGTTGCCGATCAGGGTACCTGCCCGACCGAGCGACCCTCAACGCTCCGCATCCGCGACAAGGAAATTCTTTTTACACCGGCTGACGGCTCACAGGTCCTGCACGGAATCTATACGCCCGGGAATCATCACTATCATGCCGAACTCGCGATGACGGACATGAACCACCACAACACCGCTGTCGTCTTCAACGGCTACCCTGTCGGACAGGCCATTGGCGGTATTTTCGGCTCCCCATCCTGCCGCGCGCATATCACCATGACGCGAAACTGAAATTTTTTCCAAAGCGGGGTTGTCAGGTCAGTTAAGCCTCTGTAAAACCCCGCCTCACAGCGCACCCGTAGCTCAACTGGATAGAGCACCAGACTACGAATCTGGGGGTTAGAGGTTCAAGTCCTTTCGGGTGCACCAGTCTTCCTTTTCGGTAAGACTTCTACAATGTGTCCGCACCCGTAGCTCAACTGGATAGAGCACCAGACTACGAATCTGGGGGTTAGAGGTTCAAGTCCTTTCGGGTGCACCACATTGCTTTCCCCTCTTTATAATCTGTCGACAATTCAGTGCCGGACCCGCTTCAGGCAGCGATAGACCTCGTCCCATTCATAGGGCTTGGCCAGAAACATCGTGCCACCAGGCAATCGGCCCAGATCCTGAACACGCGTACCTGATGTCAGAACGACGCCGACATCCGGGCGCTTTTCATGAATGACGCGCGCCAGATCCACACCATCCATATCGCCGGGCATATTCACGTCCGAGAAAATCGTGCCGATATCCGGATGTCGTTCGAGCATTTCCAGAGCCTCGCTGGCATCCCCGGCAAGAGATGCCTCATAGCCGGCTTCCTCGAGCATATCCGCAGCAAGAAAACGCAGCAGCGCCTGATCCTCGACAACAAGGACATGCTTGCGGTTGACCTTTTTATGCTCCCCGCGTGATCCTCCTTTCGGAGTTAACCGGGACGCTGTCGCCTTCATGGGCATGGCATACATGGCAATCACCTTTGGGGTTTGAAAAACCTGTAACACCCTTTCGGGGTTCTGCCGTCTGCAACGTCACGACCGGCCAGATGTTTGCATGTGTGAATTTTTTCTGACGTGCAGTTCCTGCATGGCAACCCGGACCATTTTCGAAAATCTCAGTGCGGTAATGGCGCTGCAAACCCGCCACGACCAGAAGTTGCAAGCACGTCGACCCCGACAATACCCCACTGCCCGTCCGGCTGCTGGACCAGCAGTGGTCCACCGCTGTCTCCACGCGTTGCCGAACAGTCATGATGGATTAGCTGATTAACTGCTAACCCATTGATCTGACACGCAGTATCGCCATACGGCACCTCTGCCCGATCCTGCGGATATCCGACTAGCATGGCCGGAGCGCCCATCCGGGCTTCGCCATAAGGCACGAGATCTTCCAATGCTATGACAGGCCGATCCAGAACCAGTGTCGCCCGATCCTCGGATGCCGTTCCCCCTTCGTTGTCAGGATCATATCCGGGGGCAATAACAAAGTGTGTCACCTGCGCATGAAGCCGGTACTGACCCATCACATACCCCATCAGGACGTGAACATCCTGGGGCTGGATATAATGCCGCGTCGCCGGCAGCCACAGACAATGCGCCGCCGTGACCATCACGGTCGGCGCCACGGCAAATCCGGTGCAACGCCCACCCAGAGACGTCTGAACACGCCCCAGAATCCGCCAGGGCGCCACATTCACGTCCACCACGCTGCGATGACTGTCCGGGCCGAGTCCCGGCAATGCCACGGCCGGAGCGGCCATTGCCCCTCCCCCTGACAGACAGACCATCAGCAGCGCGGCAGCGCATTTCATCCCAGATGATCCGGCCCGAACGCGTCAGGCAGAAGCTCGGCAAGCGTCCGCGTCAGGAGCAGATCTCCCTTCGGCGAGATCATATGCACCTGTAAATCCGGCAGACCAAACTCCCGCAGCTTCTGCCGGCATCCCCCGCATGGCGTGCACGGCGCATCCCCGCCCACGATCACGATTTCCTCAATACGGCGCCCGCCACCCCGCACCATGGCGGCAATCGCGCCCGCCTCGGCACAGGTCCCAAGCGGATAGGCCGCATTCTCAACATTACAGCCGGAATGAACAACACCCTCACACCGCAATGCGGCCCCAACCTGAAAGCGCGAATAGGGTGCGTAAGCACGCGAACGGGCCTCGAGGGCCTCTCGGATCAGTTCCTGTATCATGCCGACGATATTATCCCCTGCGGGTTCAGCTTGGAACATGCTTCCAAGAGCGATACGGTAGCATCATCATGAGTGCACCGCTTCCCTCCGATCCCGCCACCGATCCATCTTTCTCCGACATGCTGGAAACCCGTCCCTCGCTGAAGATGGACGCACGGGACGGCCTGCTGTTCGAAGGCGTGCCCCTGCACGTCATCGCGGCCGCCATCGGCACACCGTGCTGGATCACGGGCGCCGAAACGCTGCGCCGTCGCGCAAAAGCCCTGCGCGCCGCGTTCGAGGCCCGGAACCTGCCGGTGAACATGCATTTCGCCATGAAGTCGCAGGACCATCAGGCCACCCTGACCATCCTGCGCCAGTGCGGCTACGGCGTGGACATCGTCAGCGGCGGTGAAATGCAGCGCGCCCTTCATGCCGGGATTTCGCCTTCGGGCATCGTGTTCTCCGGCGTCGGCAAATCCGATGCCGAACTGCGCGCCGCTGTCGAGCACGACATTGCACAAATCAATGTCGAAAGCGTCGAGGAACTCTACCGTCTGAACGACATCGCCCGCGCCTGTGGCCGCGTCGCGCGCGCCGCCCTGCGCGTCAATCCGGACGTGGACGCCGACACCCATGACAAGATCTCCACCGGCCGCGCCGGAGACAAGTTCGGCATCGAACACCGCCGCGCCGTCGCCCTCTATGGTGAAGCCGCCAGCCTGAGAAACGTCCGCCTCGTCGGCCTCGCCGTCCATCTGGGCAGCCAGATGCTCACCGCAGGCCCTTTTCGCGAAGGCTATGCCCGACTGGCCGACATGGTCCGCGAAATCCGCGCCGCCGGTCATACTGTCGAAGCCGTGGACTGCGGCGGAGGCCTCGGCATCCGCTACCGGGACGAAATCGCGCCCTCACCGGACATGCTTGTCGGCGTTATCGCTGAAACGCTAGGCGATCTCGACGTCCGTCTCAGCATCGAACCCGGCCGCTGGCTCTCCGCCCCCACCGGCCTCCTGCTGACCCGCGTGATCGAGACCAAGGCTGGCAATCCGGACTTCGTCGTGCTCGACGCCGCCATGAACGACCTCGCCCGCCCGTCTCTTTATGAGTCGTGGCACGGCATCATGCCCGTTGCCCCGAGCGGTCTGACCAGTCCCACCAAACTCTGGGACATCGTCGGCCCGGTCTGTGAAAGCAGCGACATCTTCGCCCGCGACCGCGCCCTGCCCGCAGAGACAAAGCGCGGCGACCTGATCGCCCTGCTCGATACCGGCGCGTACGGCTCGGTCATGAGCTCGACCTACAATACCCGCCCGCTTGCGGCACAGGTCCTGATCGACAACGGAAAATGGGAGATCATCCGCCAGCGCCAGAGCGTTGCGGAACTGATTGCAGCCGAAACCGTTCCGGAATGGCTGACAGCTAAGGACGACCATGGCTGAGCCAAACCCGGCCCTCCACCTCAAAGCCCTGCGCCGGAAAGCCCAGCGTGTCCTGTGGTGGGAACGCGCCTGGGAGCCCCTGCGCTGGCCCCTGCTGCTGGTCGCGTTCTACGTTCTGGCCTGCCTTGCGCGTATTCCCCAGTCCCTGCCGGACTGGCTGCATACCCTGCTGGAAGCCGGCGTTCTCGGCACGGCCCTGTGGCTGACCATCACCGGCCTGCGCCGTGTGCCTCCCGTCAGCATTCCCGTGGCCGACCGCCGGATCGAGCAGGATTCCAAACTCGCCTACCAGCCTCTTCTCAGCCTGACCGACCGGCCGGCCTTTGCTGGAAATGGCGAGCAGTCCGCCATCTGGTCCCGCCATGTCGAGCGCGTCACGGCCTCACTCGGCACGCTCCGCGTCGGCCTCCCCCACCCCGAAACCAGCCTGCACGAACGGGTCGCGCTCATTGCCGTCCCTATGGCCATCGTGGTCGCGGCAGTTCTCGGCGGCACGCACACACCCTCGCGTCTTCACGCAGGGCTGATCCCCGGCGTGGATGATGACAGCATTCCGCTCCCCACCCTTCAGGCCTGGATCGACCGTCCGTCCTACGCCCCCGGCGCACCGATTTTCCTCTCCGCCACGGGCCGCAATACGCTTGACGTTCCACAGGGCGCCATTCTGAACACCACCATCACCGGCGCGCATGGAAAACCCGCCCTGCACGGGATCGCCTCGCCCGAACAGAACAGGCTCGACGCTGAAAGCTGGAACAGCCACGGCACGCTGCAACAGTCCGGCACCATCAGTATCGTGGTCCGTGGCCGCACGCTCGGCTCATGGCGCGTAAAAGTCGAACCCGATCTGCCGCCCACCGTCACCTGGGACGGCAAACCCGGACCGCAGAAAGACGACTGGCGCACCGGCCTGCCCTGGCACGTCCACCAGACCTATGGCGTCGCCTCGCTTGAAGCCGAGATCAACCTTCCCGGCCTGACCCGGGGCCGCATCCTGCGCGTTCCCATCCCGCTCGACGGACAGCCCAAGGACGCGAAAGGCGTCGCCACACCAGACCTTTCCTCCGATCCGTTCGCCGGAATGGAAGTCGAAGGCCGCCTGCACGCCAAAAGCGCGTCAGGCCGCGAAAGCCGCAGCGATATCGTCAAATTCCAGATCGCTGCCCGCAAGTTCACCGATCCGCTGGCCCGCGCCCTCATCGCCCTGCGCCGCCGCCTCATGCTCGGCCAGCAGCGCGCCTCGCAGGCCGCAGCCGAACTGAACCTCCTGACGCAGACGACCGACGAACGCGCCATCCTCGCAGCCCTCGGCCTTGAGATCGCCTCCCTCCAGAAAGACGCCCCTGATGGCGCGGCGGACCGTGTGCCCGGTGAGCTCTGGGCGCTGGCGCTTTATCTGGACGATCTGCGCCGCGACGGTCCTGACATTGCAGATGCCGCCGCCGAAGTCCGCGCCGCCCAGCAGGGCGTGCAGCAGCAGCTCGACCACATGCGCGACCTCGGCGACAAGGGCCATAGCCTCCCCGAACAGGAAGAACTCCAGCGCCGCACACAGGCTCTCAAGGATGCCCTGAACCGCCGGATGCAGCTTCTGTTCTCGCGTGCCGCTCAGAGCGGCATCGTCATGCCGCAGTCCGGCACCAGCTCGGCCGATCCGTTCTCGGACGAAATGCGCCGTCTCCAGTCCGAAGCCAATCAGGGTCATGGCGACGAAGCCCTCAAGCGCCTCCAGCAGATGGAAGACATGGCCGAGCGCATGCGTCAGGCCAGCCCCGAGGACCTCAAGGCTCTTGCCGAACAGATGAAGGCACAGGCCGAAGCCCGTGCCCAGCGCGCGGCCCTGCATGATCTCATCCACCGCGAAACCACCCTGCTCGACCACACGCAGTCCCGTCTCTCGGCAGCTCAAAAGGCTGCGGCTCCCCCCGATGACGGCAGCCGACCGGATGTCAGCCAGATGTCCACGGCCGACCTGCTCCGTCAGCTTGGCATGCAGCCCCCGCCCGGCATGGATCAGCCAACGGACGCCAAGCCGCCCGCTCCGGTCGATCCGGTCACGGTCGCTGCACAGTCCGAAGAACGCCGCGCAGACCATGCCCTGCAACGCGCCCTTCAGCGCGTAAACGACATCCTGAGCCACCGTGTGAAGGACCTGACCGGCAAACCCGCTACGGCCTTCAACAAGGCAAAGACGGACATGCAGACCGCGCGTGAAGCTCTCGCGGACCGCAAAGATGCCGAGGCCCAGACTGCCGAGCAGAAAGTCCTCGCCGACCTCTCCGAAGCCGGAAAGCAGATGCGCCAGAACCAGAAATCAGGCGGATCGGGCAAGGGTCAGGGCGGCAGCCTGAGCTTCATCCCGTCTGGCGGCGCAGGTGGTTCCGGCAAACCCCAGCATGGCGCGAAAGGCCAGCAGGGCGATGACGGCGACCAGCCCCAGGCCGGTGACGAAGACGGGGATGACGACGACCAGAAGGATCAGGATCCGCTGGGCCGCAAACTGGGCGAAGGCGACAAGGGCAAGGATTCCGACGCCCATATCCCGGACAAGAGCGCCCGTGACCGCGCCCGCGACATCGAACGCGAACTCCGCCGCCGCGCCTCGGACCGCACCCGCCCGCAAAGCGAACTGGACTATCTGGAACGGCTCCTCAAATCGTTCTGACACAAAAAAAAGCCCGGCGCCGTCATGGCACCGGGCTTTTTCAATTCAGCTTCGGATATATCCCAGCGGGATGGCTGAATCCCACTGGAACCATCCGCTTCCCCGTTAAGGAATACGATAGAACGGATTGGGCAGCAGAAAGCCTTTCTTCGCATGACCACCCGCCAGATCGGACGGCTGATCCCCGAGGCTTGCGATGATCGTGTAACCCTTGCGCTCGATCCGCTCCCGCGTCGGGGTCTTGTATCGCGCCGCATAGCCATGAGACGTCATCGGCCGCAGATACAGCCCGTCCCAGTGCTGAATTCCCGCCAGATGCAGGTTCCGTTCCGTCGCATCCCGCTCGTCTTCATGCCGCCCCGTTACGAAAAACACCGCCACATGATGGGCCTGCGCATCCTCAATCAGCGCCCGCGTAGAGGCAAATGCCGGCGCACGCCCGCTTTTCTCCCAGGCATCTACGCCGCATGGCCCCTTGGGAAGCGCATCACACGGCCCTGATGCAATATAACCGAATCCGTCAGCCCGGATCTCATCCCAGTTCGACAGCGTCGTCTCGTCAATATCGAGCACGATCGCCGGACGCCGCGTCTTCGGCGCGGCTTCGTCAATCCACTGACGGGCCTGCGCAACAACAGCATCAAAATCGCGCTGATAATCGCCACTGTCGTGATAGGCGCTGGCGGCCAGAATGGCATCACCCACATTCGCCGGCTGTGCGGCCTGCGCTGCCAAAGGTGCCATCGCACCACCGACAAACAGGCTGGTGGCGAGCAGGAGGGAACGGATCATGGAGGAGCCACCTTTCGTGAAAGAAGAACAAGTCCGACCCCGACCAGGGCCAGAGCCGTTCCGATAACGGAAACACCGCTGTAACCCAACCCCAGAGACAGCGCGATCCCTCCCAGCGCCGCACCGATGGCATTTCCAAGATTGAACGCGCCGATATTCATGGACGACGCCAGAGCCGGCGCATCATGCGCGGCCTGCATCACCCGCATCTGAAGCGCAGGCATCAGCGAGAACGTGGCTGCCCCCCAGACAAGCGATGCAAACAGCGCACCCGGCACCGTCTGCGCCATCCAGGGAAAAATCAGCATGATGATGCCGAGAATGGGGAAGAAAACCAGCAGACTTCCATCCAGCGACCGGTCCGCGCTGCGTCCACCAATGGCATTGCCGATGGAGAACCCCACCCCCGTCAGCATGAGCGCAATCGTAATGACCGTCGGGCTCGCATGGGTGATGTGCTCAAGGATCGGCGCGATATAGGTATAGAGGACGAACATCGCCCCCGCCCCGATCGCGGTCGTCAACAGCGCCAGAAGCACATTGCCCTTCACGAGAACCCGAAGTTCCCGCCCGACTTCCGGCGCCGGACCGATCTCGCGGGCCGGGAGCGCAAACTGCACGGCCAGCATGGTCACCAGCCCCAACAGCGCCGTCACGCCAAAAGCGCTGTGCCAGCCGAAATTCAGCCCAAGCCAGGTTGCCGCCGGAACGCCGATGATGTTGGCGATCGTCAGCCCCATAAACATGGACGCCACCGCACTCGCCCGCCGCGATGGCGCGACAGACAGCGAGGCCTCAACCGCACCAAGCCCGAAAAACGCCCCATGCGCCAGACTGGTCAGGACACGGGCCGCGAAAAGCAGTTCATAACTGTTGGAAATGGCGGAGAGCAGGTTTCCCGCCACATAGAGCCCCATCAGCAGGATCAGGGCCAGCTTGCGCCGGAAACGCGCCATGAGAAGCGTGATGATGGGCGCACCGATCATCACGCCCATCGCATAGGCGGTCACAAGCCCACCGGCCTTGGGGACGCTGACCTGAAGACCATGGGCGATGACGGGCAGAAGGCCCATCGGAGTGAACTCTGTCGTGCCGATGGCAAAGGCGCCAACGGCGAGCGACAGCAGGGGCCAGTTTGGTGGCGATTTTGCTGCCAGTTTCAAGACCGGTCTCCGGAAGTGCAGATTGTTCGAGATTGATCGAACCCTGCCACACTGGAAATCACCGGACAAGTCGCAGCAGCGTCACATCATGCCGTTGGGATGCTCGCCCATATCCATGCCGTCCATGATCATCGTCTTGTGATGCGGATCGTCCAGATGGCAGGCATGATCCTGAAGTTCCTCGCCCGATCCATGGTCAAACACATGCGCCATGTCATCGAGCAGGATAAACCCGCCATGCTTGGCCGGCGTGATGACGAGCGTGTGGATGGACATGTCATCCGCCGCAATCACCCGGAACGGCGACGGATCCAGCGACGCCACGATCCGCGCCCGGTACGGATGACCATACAGCGACACGAGCGACCAGGTCTCGGTGATCATGTTCTTGTCGAGTTCGGCGCGGGCATAGGCCGTCAGGCAGTCCAGATGGATGTGCAACTGGTCCTGTGTCCGGCCGGGACGCGAATTGATGGCCATCGACAGATGGGCATCAGGAATCTCGAACCCATAGGCCTGCGCCACATGTGCACGCTCACCCCAGGCTTCTGCGAAATAGTTCGGCGTCTCCGGCTTCAGCAGAACCGGGTCTTCAACGCCCGGAACCTTCTGCGTCGGGATGACAAGATACTGCCCACGCCCGGTCTTGTCCTTGAGCAGGGCATAGCCGTCTTTCTCGTCATAGACCGTGCAGGGCTTGTGCGCGGCATCCGGCGCACACCGCCCATGCACGACTTTCCACAGCGCCCCACGATCATGGGACTTGCCACACCCTGACAGCCCGAACACCACAGCTGCCGCCAGAAAACCAACCTTGGCTGCCGTCCCGTAATTCCGCAAACTCATTCTTCCCTAACCTGACATTGAAGCTGCATCGCAGCCGCCAGCCTCTCGAAACGACGACGGACCGCACTGCCTGCCGCCCGAACACTGCGCGCGCCAAGGATCAGCACAAGCGTGCCGTCTTCCACGAGAAGCCTGCACTCATCCAGAAGGACTTTCGTCCCTGCACAGAGTGTATAGGCCAGCCGGAGCGCCAGACCCAACTGTACCGCACGGTCGATTTCCGAACGCGACAGAAGCTGACGGGAAGGTTCGATCAAAGGAGAATCCATTGAGACTTCATAACGCACGGCCAGCGTCAGACCGATAAAGGCCCGTGCGCTGTGATCAAAGCCCACGCCATGACCATGCATCACACGACGATAGGTCTGCTCGGCGCGGTATTCGGGGTGATCGTAAGACCCGATATCAGACAGCATGCAGGCCAGTTCGCGCAGACGCTTCTGAGTGCGCGTCTCTTCGCGGAACAGCGGTGCCGTCCATTTCACGAGAGGCTCGGCCAGTGACGCACTACGTGCCAGACGGTTGGCCATTTCCGTCGCCAGATCGGTCATGGGATCCAGATCCGCCACCGAAGACGCCACATGGCGCATGTACCAGCCTTCACGCAGCCCATCGACGCTGAACACGACTTTGGACGGACGGACTCGCTCCATCAGGCAGCGCAGCACAACGGCCGCAAAAGGCGCATCCGCCAGACGCTTGCGCGGCGCACCGGGAAGCTTTTCAAGCGTGCGCTTGGGGGCACTGATAACCCAGTCCGCCATCTCACGCGCCTCCCCTTCAGAGAGGCTGAACAGATGCACGAGGTTCAGCGGATACTGCGTGCGCGCAATCTGCAGACGCGCCAGAGCCCGGAAGGCACCACCCACCAGATAGAGCGGTCGCCCCGTCATGCCCGGCAGCCAGTTCACGGCCGCCAGAAGCTCGTTCGCAATTTCGGCCGCCCGCTCGATGCTGCCCTTCGCACGGTCATGCAGCCGGATCACGCCCAGCTTGGTCGTCACGGCCTCGAAATACTGGCCATCGGCCACATGTATCAGCTCCAGCGAGCCACCCCCAATGTCGGCCACCAGCCCGTTCGCTTCCGGCAGCCCACACAGGACACCACGGGCCGCATAATCGGCTTCCTCGGTCCCTTCCAGAACCCGGATCGGCACGCCCGGCATCCGCGCACGGATCGCATCCACGAAGTCCGGACCATTGGTCGCATCCCGGACGGCAGCGGTCGCAAGAACCTGAAACGGTTCCGCCCCCATCGCGCGGGCGACGGTATGGAACCGTCCCAGCACATCCATCGCCAGCGCCACGCCCTCTTCATTGAGGCGCCCTGTCGTATCCAGCCCACGCCCGAGCTTGAGCGTGACCTTTTCGTTGAAGATCGGAAGGGGATTGCGTGTCACCCCTTCAAAAACGACCAGCCGGACCGAGTTGGATCCAAGATCGACAATGGCGGAACGCTGTGCAGATGAGGACATGAAGATCAGTCTTCCAGAATCCTGTCGGGCCGCTCACGGGGGCGATGTGCCTCCGGAAGGACCTTCTCCCGCGCAGCCGATCCTCGGCCGGACAGGGACGGATTGTTCATGAAGTATTCGTGGGCGGAGAACGGATGTGCGCCCGGCGAAACCCGATGCCAGTAGCCGTCCCTCGTGAGCGTCCAGCTCTGAAGGTTGTCCTTGATGTTCATCGTCATGATCTGGCCAAGAATCTGCGCATGGACCGTCGGGTTCGTGATGGGCACCATGGCTTCTACCCTCCAGTCCATGTTCCGCACCATCCAGTCTGCGGAAGAAATGAAAACTTTTGCCTTGTGAGACGGCATCCGATGCCCGTTTCCGAAGGCAAAAACCCGCGCATGTTCCAGAAAACGCCCGACAATCGACTTGATCTCGATATTATCCGAAAGCCCCGGCACACCCGGCCGCAGACAGCAGATTCCCCGGATGATCCCGATGATCTTCACCCCGGCCTGCGAGGCTTCGTACAGTTTGTCGATCAGTTCGGCGTCCACAAGGCTGTTCATTTTCAGCCAGATGCGCCCCGGCCGTCCCGCCTTCGCATGGTCGATTTCATCGTGGATCAGCTGCTCAAGCGTCGAGCGGATGGTAATGGGCGAAAACGCCAGCGCATCCATCTTTTCCGGGATGGCATAGCCCGTCATGTAGTTGAACAGACGCGCCGAATCCGATGACAGCTTCGGATCACAGGTAAAGAACGACAGGTCCGTATAAATCCGTGCCGTGATCGGATGGTAATTACCCGTCCCGAAATGCGCATAGGACCGGAGCGACCCGTTCTCGCGACGGACGACAAGGCTCAGCTTGGCATGCGTCTTGAGATGCGCAAACCCGAACACCACCTGCACGCCCGCCGCCTCCAGCGCACGCGACAGGCGGATATTGGCCTCTTCATCGAACCGAGCCCGAAGCTCGACCATCGCCGTCACCGACTTGCCAGCCTCGGCCGCCTCGATCAGCGCATGCACGATCGGGCTGTCGCGGGATGTCCGGTACAACGTCTGCTTGATCGCCAGCACGTTCGGATCGAGCGCCGCCTGACGCAGGAACTGCACCACGACGTCAAAGCTCTCGAACGGATGATGGACCAGCATGTCCTTCGCCCGGATCGCAGCAAAACAGTCGCCGTCATAATCCAGAACACGCTCGGGAAAGCGCGGCGTATAAGGCGGGAACACCAGATCCGGGCGGTCATCCACGATCAGCTGCTTGAGATCCGTGACACCGACAAAACACGGCAGGACAACCACGTCCTCTTCGCCCACACCAAGCTCTTCACCCATCTCGCGGCCCAGCGCCTCAGGCAGCTTGCGGTCCAGCGCAAGATGGATGCACACGCCACGACGACGCTGCTTCAGCGCAGTCTCGTAGGACCGCACCAGATCCTCAGCCTCGTCCTCGAACTCCACATCCGTATCGCGGATCACGCGCAGCACACCGGCCACCCCGATCGCCAGCCCCGGGAACAGACGCCCGGCAAACAGCGTGATCAGATCTTCAAGCAGCACGAAGCGGATCTGGTCCGGCGTCTCCTGCCCTTCCTTCAGACGCGCCGGCAGTCGCAGGAAACGCGGCACCTGCGCCGGCAGCAGGATCAGACCATCCATGACATGCATGGAGGATGCCGGGTCCTTGAGCCGCATGAGCAGCGCCAGCCCCATATTGGGAATGAACGGCAGCGGATGGGACGGATCAACCGCCATCGGCGTCAGAACCGGAAAAACCCGCTCATCGAACAGTGTGGACAGCTGCGCCAGATCGGTCGCATCCAGGGAATCGGTCGTCAGAACGACAATGCCCGCATCCTTCAGCTCGCCTTCCAGCACATGCCAGACCCGCTGCTGCTCGGCCAGAAGATGCCGCGCCTTCTGTCGCACCTGCGCAAGCTGCTGGGCCGGCGTCAGCCCGTCCGGACTGCGGACAACCATGCCCTCGCGCACCTGCCCCACAAGCCCCGCCACGCGCACGGAATAGAACTCGTCGAGATTGCTGGAACTGATGGACAGGAACCGCACGCGCTCCAGAAGCGGATTGCGGGTGTTTTCCGCCTCATCAATGACGCGCTGGTTGAAGTCCAGCCATGACAGCTCCCGGTTCAGGAACCGCTCCGGCGAGGTTGGCATATGTGCGTAATCTTCGGCCTTGGCTGCGGCCGTCTGACGACGTCGGCTCCGGTTCTGGGCCGGCGTTACTGCACTGCGGGGCTTGCGGGGAGAGCGGCGGCGCGGAGCGGGCCGGGAATCTTCAGTCGTCACGATGGGGTCTTCCGGAACACACAGAAATACGGGTCGCACAAAAGGTCATGCCGCAGGATAGGCATGTCAAACGGAGTTTTTGTGTCACTCCTATGACGCCTATCCCTCGGGCGTCAGCAGATCCGGCAGCATTTCCATCGCCAGCGCCCGCGTGATCGGCTGCTTGCGCGCCAGAGCCGCCTCATCCAGCCGTTCAACCGCCGAAACCAGTGCATTGCCCGTCCGCGGCAGATGCCGCCACAGCCACTCCGTCACCGACTGTGACACCACAAGCTGTCGGTCCGCCAGCAACGACAGAAGCAGTGTTGCCCGCAGATCGTCCTCCGGCTCTCCGGTGGCCGTGGTCGCGGTCGCCCGAAGACGGCTCGCCAGATCCGGCAGCATGAAATGACTGCGCGACGGCGGAAGCTGCCCCGCCATCAGAACCCGGTCCCCCTGCGCAAACGCATCGTTCAGCAGATGCAGCATGGTCGCCTCATCGCCGGGCGAATCGGCATTGTCGATTGCAAGATTGCCCTGCACCCGGATCCGCCCACCCGCAGACGACCTAGAAAAGAGACGCGCATCCAGCACCGTCGCATCATGCTCATGCGCCCAGGCTGTCAGAAGATGCGTCTTCCCCGTCCCCGATGGCCCCCAGAGCCAGAGCCGCCCGTCAGGCCACTGGTTCCGCGCCAGCCAGGCCCGCGCAGCCGCATTGGACGGACCGTTGATGAAACGCTCGGATGTCATGGCCGTCACACGACGCAGCGGAAACGCCATCTGCGCGGACGCATGTCCTCCTGCGGCCCCGCCCGCATCCCGTTTTGTCATCCCAGGCCCCTTTTTCATGCCGTTACGCCTTCAAACAGGCGTTCCGCCAGCGCGCAGGATGCTCTAGAACGGCGTCACGTCAACCAGCGGGAACCTTTGACCATGACCGATCAGCCTGACACCTCCCCCGGCACGAGCCACAGCACGACCGGCGGCGCAAGCTATGCACAGGCCGGCGTGGACATCGCCGCAGGAGATGCGCTGGTCGACGCGATCAAGCCCGCAGCCAAGGCCACGAACCGTCCCGGCACCATGGGCGGCCTCGGCGGCTTTGGCGCCCTGTTCGATCTCAAGGCCGCAGGCTTCACAGATCCCGTCCTCGTCAGCTGCACCGATGGCGTCGGCACCAAGCTGATGGTCGCCATCGAAGCCGGCAAGCATGATGATGTCGGTATCGATCTCGTCGCCATGTGCGTTAACGACCTCGTTGTGCAGGGCGCGACCCCGCTGTTCTTCCTAGACTATCTCGCCACCGGAAAGCTCTCCGTCGAGGCCGCTGCGACCGTCGTGAAGGGCATCGCCAAGGGCTGTGCCGAATCCGGCTGCGCCCTCGTCGGTGGCGAAACGGCCGAAATGCCCGGCATGTACGCCGCGGGCCATTACGATCTCGCAGGCTTCAGCGTCGGCGCGGCAGAGCGGAACAACCTGCTCCCCGCCAACATCGCCGAAGGCGACACGCTGATCGGCCTGCCCTCATCCGGCGTTCATTCCAACGGCTTCTCGCTGGTCCGCGAAGTCGTGCGCCGCTCCGGCCTCGGCTGGAACGACCCGGCTCCCTTCGCTGAAGGTCACACCCTCGCCGAAGCCCTGCTGACGCCCACGAAGCTCTATGTCCGCACGGTCCTCGACCTACACGCCAAGGGCCTGCTGAACGGCTGCGCCCACATCACCGGCGGCGGCCTGCCCGGCAACCTGCCCCGCGTCCTGCCTGAAGGCCTTGGTGTCCGCATCGACGGCTCCGCATGGATTGTCCCGCCCGTGTTCCGCTGGCTGGCCGAAACCGGAAACGTCGCCACCGATGAAATGCTCCGCGTCTTCAACTGCGGCATCGGCATGGTGCTCGTCACCTCCGAGCCCGAGAAGGTCATGGCCGAACTGGATGCGCGCGGCGAAACCGGCTTCCTCATGGGCCAGATCGTCCGCTCCGACGACGCCTATACCCTGACGACCCCGGTCTCCTTCGCATGAAGAAGCCGCATTCCAGAACCAAAGCGAAAGCTCCGGCCAAAAAGACCGAAAAAGTCCCCATCGCGATCCTTATCAGCGGCCGCGGGAGCAACATGCGCGCGCTGATCGAGGCCTGCGCTCGTCCGGACTATCCGGCCGAAATCGTGCTGGTTCTCAGCAACCGTCCGGATGCTCCGGGCCTTGAAGTCGCCGAAGAAGCGGGCCTGAGAACCCTCGTCATCGACCACAAACCTTTCGGCAAGGATCGTGAGGCCCACGAACGCGAAATCGACGCCGCCCTTCAGGCTTCCGGCGCCATGCTGGTCGTCCTCGCCGGCTATATGCGCGTCCTGACGCCCTGGCTGGTCAAAGCTTGGGAAGACAGGATGCTCAACATCCACCCGAGCCTCCTGCCCGCCTTCCCCGGCCTGCACACCCACGAAGCCGCCATCAAGGCCGGTGTGAAAGAGCATGGCTGCACGGTCCATCTCGTCACATCCGGCGTGGACGAAGGCCCCATCCTCGGACAGGCCAGCGTCCCTGTTCTGGAAACCGACACGCCCGAAACCCTCGCCGCCCGCGTTCTGGAGCAGGAACACCTGCTCTACCCGGACGTGCTGGAAATGATCTGCGACGTCTTCGCGAAATAAAGCAGCCTCGGAAACGGTGGCCCTTTACGGCTTCGCGTAAGCGTAAGGGCCACCCTTTTCGATCGCCCGGCGATAGGCCGGACGGGCATGGATCCGCTCCAGAAACGCCCGCACATTCGGCCGCCCGAGCAGCGCCCCCGCCCGTGAGGCAGCCGCCTCAAGCGGAAAACTCATCTGGATATCCGCTCCGCTCAGATCCGTTCCTGCGAACCACCCGGTTTTCGCAAGCTCGCTCTCCCAGAAATCCATGTTCAGACGCAGCTGCGGATCCACAAATCCCTTCTCGGTTTCTGATGCAATTTTCCTGACCAGAGGTCGCAGCAGGAACGGCACCTTCTCCGGCAGCATCTGGAAAATCAGCTTCAGCAGAAGCGGCGGCATGGCAGAGCCTTCCGCATAGTGCAGCCAGAACACAAACCGCACCCAGTCAGACGTCTCTTCTGCCGGCATCAGACGCCCGTTGCCATACCGTTTGAGAACATATTCGATGATGGCTCCCGATTCCGGCAGCACCACATCCCCATCCACCAGAACAGGCGCCTTCCCCAGCGAATGCACCCGCTTGAGCTCAGGAGGCGCAAGCATCGTTTTCGGATCGCGTTTATAAAACCGGATCTCGTAAGGCAGTTCGAGTTCTTCAAGCAGCCACAGAATACGCTGGGACCGGGAATTGTTCAGATGATGGACAACAAGCATCGGGCTCTCCCTTGATCGGGAGCTAACGGTCGCAAGCAGCACGAGGTTGCCCCAGCCCCTGAGAGCAAAGACGGAGCAACAAAAAAAGGCGCGGACCGAAGCCCGCGCCTTTCCTTCAGGACAGAAAGTCCCAACCGCAGATTACGGCAGGATTTCGGTCTCGGCGAAGAAGAAGGAGATCTCGTTCTTCGCGTTCTCGAGGCTGTCCGAACCATGCACGGAGTTGGCTTCGATGCTCTCGGCGAACAGCTTGCGGACGGTGCCTTCAGCAGCGTCGGCCGGGTTCGTCGCACCCATGACTTCGCGGTTCTTGGCAACGGCGTTCTCGCCCTGCAGAACCTGAACGACAACCGGCTCGGCAATCATGGAGGACACGAGGCTGCCGTAGAACGGACGCTCCTTGTGAACCGCATAGAAAGCGCCAGCCTGCTTCTCGGTCAGCTGAATGCGCTTCTGGGCAACGATACGCAGGCCAGCGCCTTCGAACACGGCATTGATCTTGCCGGTCAGGTTACGCTTGGTTGCGTCGGGCTTGATGATGGAAAGCGTGCGCTCGAGAGCCATCTTTCTTCTCCTGGTTAGGACCGGCCCCTTCCGGGACCAGCGGGTAAATACCGCCGTTCCACTAGAGCAAATTCATCGTTCCTGATAGGTCTGTCGCAGTATTTTAACGTCCCCTGTTTCTTTTCTTCCGACTGATCGAGGCGCCCGTGAGCCTGCTCACCATCACCGACCTGACCCTCCGCATCGCGGGCCGCACCCTGCTGGACAATGCGTCCCTCAGCGTGGATCCGGGACGCAAGATCGGTCTGATCGGCAAGAATGGCGCCGGGAAATCCACCCTTCTGGCTGCAATCGCCGGTGATTTCGCCCCTGACGGCGGCACCATTACCCTCTCCGCTCGCGCCACGATGGGCCGCGTCAAACAGGAAACGCCCTCAGGCAGCACCTCCATCCTCGATACGGTCCTCGAAGGCGATCTCGAACGCACGCGCCTGCTTACGGAAGCCGAGACCGCGACCGACCCGGTCCGCATCGCCGACGTCCACGAACGCCTCATCGCCATCGACGCCTACACAGCCCCCGCCCGCGCCGGGGCCATCCTCTCCGGCCTCGGCTTCGATCAGGACGCCCAGAACCGCGCCGTCTCGGACTTCTCGGGCGGCTGGAGGATGCGCGTATCGCTGGCCACGGCGCTGTTCCTCAACCCCGATCTGCTGCTGCTCGACGAACCAACCAACCATCTCGACATCGAAGCCACGCTCTGGCTTGAATCCTGGCTCGCGAAGTTCTCCGGTGCCGCGATCATCGTCAGTCATGACCGTTCCCTGCTCGACAATACCGTCGATGCCATCGCCCATCTCGATCACCAGAAAATCAGCGTCACCCCTGGCGGTTACGACAATTTCGTCCGCATCCGTACAGAACAGGCCCTTCAGCAGAACCGCGCCGCCGAACGTATCGCCGCCCAGCGTGCCCATATGCAGTCCTTTGTGGACCGCTTCCGCGCCAAGGCCACAAAAGCCAAACAGGCGCAGGCCCGCCTGAAGGCCCTCGAACGCCTTCCCCAGATCGACAGCGTCGTGGAAGACACCCCCACCCGCTTCTCTTTCCCCGAACCTCAGCCCTTGCCCCCGCCGATGCTGAGCCTGAACAATGTCAGTCTCGGCTATGACGGCCGCGTCGTCCTCAAGGGCCTGAACCAGCGTCTGGATATGGAAGACCGGATCGCCCTGCTCGGCCAGAACGGACGCGGCAAATCCACCTTCGCCAAACTGCTGGCCGGTCGGCTGGAACCCATGTCGGGCACCTATACCCATTCGCCCAAGCTGAAGATCGGCTATTTCGCCCAGCACCAGAGTGATGAACTCGTCCTGACCGACACGCCCATCGACCATATGAGCCGCGCCATGCCGGACGCGCTCCCCGCCGCCGTCCGCGCCCAGCTCGCCCGGTTCGGCCTCGACGAAAACCGTGCGGAAACCAAGGTCGGAGAACTCTCCGGTGGTGAAAAGGCACGCCTGCTCCTCGCCCTGTCCACCCGCGAAGCCCCGCATCTGCTGATCCTCGACGAACCCACCAACCACCTTGATCTCGATGCCCGTGACGCCCTGATCCGCGCCCTGTCAGAGTTCGAAGGCGCGGTCGTGCTCATCAGCCATGACAGCCATCTCGTGGAATCGGTCGCCGACCGCTTCTGGCTGGTCGAAGACGGCACGATCGCTCCCTTCGAAGGCGACATGGCCGAATACCGCGCCTGGCTCATCGAACGCGCCCGCAAGGCCCGCGCCGAAATGGCAGAGCGTAACAAGGCCACCACGACATCAGCGGATGGCGGCTCCTCCTCCGCCCAGAAGCGGATTGACCGCAAGGAACAGACCCGCGCCCTTGCCCCCCTGCGCCGCAAAATCCGCGACGCGGAGAGCAAAATGGCCCAGCTCACCGGCGAGAAGACGAAAATTGAGGCCAAACTCGCTGATCCGGCCCTTTATCAGTCCGGCGATGCCGCAGAACTGACGTCTCTTAACGTCCATCTTGCCGCTTTGAACGCCAGCCTCGAAACCATTGAGGAAACCTGGCTCGAAGCCCAGACCGAACTTGAAGAAGCAATGGGCTGAAAACCTGCCATTTCAGCGGCAGGAAATTTTTAACAATAAGTTTTGTTATTTCTTAACCATTGCGGGAAATATCTGCTCGCCAGCGGGTTAACGCCCTGTTGCAGGTCCTGACCGGCAACAGGCGCAGGGGCTTCCGCCCTTACCTTCCCTGAGCAGATGGTTTTTCCAGTCCGACATATGGGTTGCGGGACGGAAACAGAATCCAGCTCTCAAGGTCTCTGACTTTCACAGGAAACAGAACCATGACCCGCGAATATTATTCCTCATCCGACTGCTACTACGGCCGCTCACCTAGTTCTCCGTCCTATGGAGCATATGGCTGTTCCTACAAGCCGCATCACGCGCAGTCAGCCTCAGGCCTGACCGTCAGCGGCTACGGCCGGACGCTGTATGTCCTTTATGGCGATTCCGTCACCAAGACATCCATCCTGAATGGTGGAACCGTCATTGTCGGATATGGTGGATCATCCAGCAACGCCACGATCGGCCATGACGGCCTTCAGGCTGTCATCTACGGCGGCACGTCCTCTGGCACGACCGTCCAGAGCGGTGGCCTCGAAGTCGTCTATGCCGGCGGCCGCACAGCCCAGACCGTCCTGAACGGTGGCGATCAGGTCGTGTTCGGCGGAACGGCCAGCAACACCACGGTCAACAATGGTGGCACGCAGTATGTTGCGGCAGGTCTGGCCAACGGTACCAGCATCAATAACGGTGGCACGGCCGTCGTTTCCAGCTGGGGCGCCATCAGCAATGCCTCCGTCCATAGCGGTGGCGAACTGGTCGTGAACTTCGGTTCCGTGGTCCAGAACACGAAGCTCTACACAGGCAGCACGCTCGACCTGAACTTCCTGCGCTACAGCAGCAGCACGACGGCCACGATCAGCAACGACTATCTGGTCATCAGCAGCAACCACGGAAAGATCACCTTCAGGCTGGCCGACAACTACAACGGCTACGCGAACCAGACCGTGACCCTGTCCCGTGACAGCGACGGCAGCACGCTCATCCACCTTCAGGAAGTCTGCTTCCTGCCCGGGACACTGATCGCAACGCCCGATGGCGAACGTATGGTTGAGACGTTCGAGATCGGCGACAGCGTTGTCACTCCCGGAGGCGAAACCCGCACCGTCACCTGGGTTGGCCGCGCCCATGCCCGCATCCGCGCCGGCGTCCCCGACGATCAGGCCGGCTATCCGGTCCGCATCCGCGCCAATGCCATCGCTGATGGCGTACCGCATTCGGACCTGCTGGTCACCGGCGAGCACTGCCTGTTCCTCGATGGCGGTTTCATTCCGGCCCGCATGCTGGTCAACGGCGCATCCATCGTCTGGGATTACAGCATTACGTCCTACGACTACCTGCATATCGAAACGGATGGTCATTCCGTCATTCTCGCCAACGGCCTGACGACGGAATCCTACCTCGATACCGGCAACCGCCGCAGCTTCATGCAGACCGGCCGCGTCGTTGCCTTCGGTGGCGCCCCGGCCAGCTGGGAACATGACGCCGCTGCCGAACTCGTCACGGACCGTGCCCGCGTCGAGCCTATCTGGACGGCCATTGCCGCCCGCGCCGGTGTTACCGCTGCCAGTGTCGCCATGACCACGGAGTCCGGCCTGAACCTGCAACTGCCCTGCGGAACACTGCTCGCACCGCGCCGCATCGCAGGTGACCGTGCTGTGTTCAGCCTGCCCGACGGTATCAGCGATATCCGCATTATCTCCCGCACCAGCCGTCCCTGTGACATGGTCGGCCCGTTCCTCGACGACCGTCGTGACCTCGGTGTTCTGGTCGGTAACGTGACGCTGTTCGAAAGCGCCGCCACCCGCCAGATCACGAGCCACCTCACGACGGACGCCGATGGCTGGCACGGTCGTGAATCTGACACCATGCGCTGGACAGCGGGTAACGCCGCGCTGAGCCTCAACACCATGACACCAGCGATCCTGACCCTGCAGATCATCGCCGCCGGCCCTTACAGCCTCGAAGACGATATCGCACCGGTCGCCCTGCGCGCCTGAGACAGAACCGGGCTTCGGATACTTTCCGGAGCCCGGTTTTACCCCCGGCGCCGCAGATGTTGTCCGTATGGATCGACTCTGGCGATGAGGACCCCATTGACCCTCTTTCCCTCTGCCCATAAGCCAGTCCGCGATGACTGACCAAGGACAGACCCCTTCCATGCCCATATCCTTTTCCGATCCGGCAGAACGCAGCGAGACGGAACCTCGCGCGCGGGAACTGTCCAGAATCGCCGGGCTCATGCGCATCACGCTGACCCTGACCCTGATTCTGCTGGCGATCTGGCTGGTCGGTGACGTGCTGGCCGTGATCTTTGCCTCGGCCCTGATCGCGATCGTCCTGCACGGCCTCGCCCGCATGCTCCGGCGTCACGTTCCCGTCATTCCCTATCAGGGCGCGGTGGCCCTTGTGACAGGCGTCATCCTGATCGCCATGATCGGCCTCGGCTGGAACAGCGGCCCCGCCATCAGTGACCAGTTCATCCGCCTCAAACAGGCCCTCATCACCCAGTCCGGCGAACTCCGGTCCCATCTCTCCGGCTCTACGGTCGGCCAGATGGTGCTCGATCACCTGCCATCCTCACTCGGTGGCAACGCCGCTGGAACGGCCAATCTCGGCTCACTGGGATCAGGCCTCGCCGGATCAGTCACCGGCCTGCTCAGCAGCGTTTTCGGTATTCTCGGAACGCTTCTGGTCGTCCTGATCGCAGGCCTGTATTTCGCACTCACCCCGGCGATCTATATCGACGGCATGCTCCGTCTCGTGCCGCCCCAGCATCGGCCTGCAGCACGTGAGCTGATGCTCACAGCCGGCGCGACCCTCTGGGCCTGGACCGCCGGGCAGGCACTGGACATGCTGGTCGTCGGCATGCTGTCAGGAATTGGTCTGTCGCTGATCGGCGTGCCGCTCGCACTGGCGCTCGGCGTCGTGGCTGGCCTGTGCAACTTCATCCCCTATATTGGCGCCATCCTCGGCGCGGTTCCGGCCGTGCTGCTGGGGCTTTCGCTCGGTACCCATGAAGCCCTGTTCGTTGGCATCCTGTACTGCGTGATCCAGTTCTTCGAAGGCAACGTCCTCGCTCCGCTGATCCAGCGCCGCGCCGTTCACATGCCGCCCGCCCTCGCCATCCTTTCACAGACAGTCTTCGGCTCGATCCTCGGCGCGCCCGGCCTGATCCTGGCCTCCCCCATTACGGCCGCCCTGCTGGCCATGGGCGACAAGGCCACTGCCCCGCTGGAAGACGAAAACCAGACCCGCCGCGCCGTCGGCGAAGTCACGGAAGAAGAAGAAAAACAGAAGAAATAAGTCTTCTGCGAAAAACAAAAAAAGACCGGCACTCCCGAAGGAGGCCGGTCTTTTTCATGCCTGAACCGTCACCGGTTCCTTACTTCGCAGGCTGCTGCGCGCCCTCAGGCTGAAGCGCCATGACCTGCGCATCCGGAAAGGTATTCATCCGGTACGGACCGTTCTTTTCAAGCTGAACCCCAATAATGTCGTCCTGCTTCTTGTGCTTCCAGATGGACACAATGACCGGTTGCCCCTGCGCTGTAGTCATTTCCAGAATAACCTGCCCCGGTGCAGGCGGACGCTCACCCGACGGTCCCCAGGCCGTTTCATGCGACTGAAGCCACAGATTGACCTTCTGGACTTCATCCGCCGTCAGATCACGGCTGACCGGCGCACTGATCTGCCCGGCCGTGACTTCCGGCAGCTTCCACGCATGCAGCAGCGGCCAGGTCACGAACCAGATGATGCCCACCGGGATGAGAACAAGGGCCGCAAAAACCAGCAGAAGTTTCTGTTCACGTCTCACGCCTGTTCTCCTGCCCAGCGGTTAAGGGCTGCAATAATGTAGCTGACGTCATCGTCCGTCAGTTCGGGATGAATGGGAAGGGCCAGAACCCGCGCACCAAGCCCTTCGGCCACCGGCAGCGAAGCCCCATCATGATGCGGCGCATAAGCCGGCTGATGATGGAGCGGCTTGGGATAATAAATGGCCGTTGGAACGCCCGCGTCTTTCAGAAACGCCTGCAGCGAGTTCCGCTTGCCCGCATCCGGCAGCAGAACCGTATAAATCGCCCAGGCGCTCTCGCTGTCGGCAACGCGCACAGGCGGCACGATCCCCGCAGGCATAGCAGCATCATAAGCCGAAGCAATCGCATCCCGACGCTTCAGCTCGTCCCCGAACACGTCGAGCTTTGCCAGCAACACCGCAGCCTGAAGCGTATCCAGGCGCCCGTTGATGCCAATCCGCTCGACTTCATAGCGCGTGCGCCCTTCCCCATGCGTGCGCAGGGAGTGATACAGCGCCGCCAGATCGTCATCATCCGTCAGGATCGCACCGCCATCTCCATAGCCGCCCAGCGGCTTGGACGGGAAGAAGGACAGCGTGGTCGCCTTCGCCTCATGCCCCAGACGGCGACCATGATAAGTCGCACCAAAAGACTGCGCGCAATCAGCCACCAACGTCAGATCTTCCTGCGCCGTCCAGGCCTTCAGTTCGTCCCAGGGCGCGGGCTGACCGAACAGATCCACGCCGATCACGACCCGGGGCTCCAACTCCTCAGCCTGACGCACGGCTTCAAGCCGCTCCTTCAGGGACTCAAGACTGATCTGGAAGGTCTGCGGATCCACATCCACGAAAACCGGCGTGCCCCCCAGCAGCAGAACAACTTCGGCCGTCGCCGTATAGGTAAAGGCTGGCAGAAACACCGCGTCTCCCGGCCCGATCTCCTCACCCATCAGTACCATCAGCAGCGCATCCGTCCCGGACGACACGCCGATCGCATGTCTCGCACCGCCGAACTCCGCCAGACGCTGCTCCAGTTCCTGCACTTCGGGGCCCAGCACGAAGCGGCAATGCGCCATGACGGCGTCCACACGTTTCTGGATGCTGCCCTTCAGCCGCGCCTGCTGGGCGGGAAGGTCGAGAAAAGCAATCTGCCTTGTCATGGCGCTATCATCTCCGGATCAGGATGGGACATCGCAAGCGGCGTATTGCCGTCACGGTTATGAAGAAATTCCGGCACCAGCCGATACAGGATAGCCATGACCGCGCCCAGATCACTCGCGTGACAGGCCGCCTCCAGCTCATCCATCGCAGCAGTGGCGACGGCAAAATCGACAGTACGGGGAGAGGCCATCCGCAGACCGGGCGCATCGGTCGGAACCGGCGCCTCACGGCCGTGGAACAGCTCCTCGAACAGCTTTTCGCCGGGCCGCAGCCCGGTAAAGCGGATCTCGATATCGCTCTCGGGCCGCAGGCCGGCCAGACGGATCATCTGGAACGCCAGATCCATGATCCGCACCGGATCACCCATATCAAGCACGAAAATACCGCCCTGCCTGAGACGCTGGTCCGTCGCATCGTTCTGCGCGCGCTCATGCGTCCCACGCACAGCCGCCTGCAACACCAGCCCCACGGCCTCGGGTACTGTCATGAAATAGCGCGTCATGTCCGGATGCGTGACCGTCAGCGGCCCGCCATGCTCAAGCTGCCGCCGAAACAGCGGCACAACCGAACCCGTGGACCCAAGCACATTGCCAAACCGCACGGTCACGCAGCGCATACCGCCCTGCCCGGCCCGCGCCCGCATATCGAGTGCCTGCCCGTACACCTCCGCACAGCGCTTGCTCGCGCCCATCAGACTGGACGGATTGACTGCCTTGTCCGTGGAAATCATGACCATCGCCTGCGCCCCGGCCCGCTCGGCCTCATCCGCGACGATCCGCGTGCCAATCACATTGGTCAGCACACCCTCGACCGGATTGTCTTCCACGATGGGCACATGCTTGAGCGCCGCCGCATGAAAGACGATCTGCGGCCGGTACGCGCCGAACACTTCGGCCATCCGCCGCCGGTCACGCACATCCGCGATGATCTGATGGCGTTTCACATCGCCAAAGCGTTCCGAAATATCCAGATTGATCTGCCACAGCGCATATTCGCTGCTTTCGATCAGCAAAAGCATGTCCGGCTGGAACGATGCGATCTGTCGCGTCAGCTCGGAACCGATACTGCCTCCGGCCCCCGTCACGGCAATGACGCGCCCACAGATCAGCCGTGCCATCCCCTGCGAGTCGAGCGCCACTGGCGGCCGGTTTAGCAGATCCTCGATCGCGATGGGCCGAAGCTCCACCCGATCAGCCGGCTGCAACGCAGTCAGCGATGGCGTACGCTGTACATCAATGTCATAGGCCCGTGCCGCTTCGAGAATACGGGACAGTTCCTTGCCCTTGATCTCCCCGGCCGTAATGACCAGCGCATCCGGCAGCTTTCCCGAAGCAAACAGCCGCTCCAGAATGGCTGGCGTCTCACTGATGGTTCCGAGAATCGGGCAGTCATGAATCCGCCGCCCGGCCTGCTGCGATCCACCAGTCAGCAGCCCAACCACACGCCGGTTGTTCACCCTGTCCCGCTCCATGGCCCGGATGAACAGATCAGCCTCATGATCCGCCCCAAGCAGCAGGATGCGCTCACCATTAAGCGCCACACTTTTGCGCCGCGCCGCCAGTCGCCACATCATCCGGATCGCGCCCAAGAAGACGAGCAGGACCAGCGCATGAATGATAGGGAAGGTCGGCGTCGGCAGCGGATAGCCCGCCACATGGAGCAATCCTGCAAACAACAGCGCGCTGAGGATAGACGCACAGGCGATGTTGAACAGGTCCGCCACACCTGAAAACCGCCAGTACTGCTGCGGAATACGAAAGGGCAGCCCCCCCACAAGCAGCGTGATCCCGCCCCCGGCAATAAACCACAGCGGGTGCAGCCATCCTCCCGCCGGATCGGCCAGCCAGCGCGCGACCAGCACAGCCGCTGCGGACACGACTCCGTCGAGCGCGACATTAAGTGCGATGCGGCGTGCCTGCATCGATGTACGCGAGGACGGGCCGGAAGGGGGCATTGAGGCCGGAGATGTGGGCCCTGTAGGATGAACAGATGTCACGCGCCCCTTATAGCGCCAAAAGCCTCCCTCCCATAAAGTCGTCCCATGCCCTTTTCTTTGCAGACCCTGACCAGCGGCGTCACACTTCCCTGTCTTGCCGCCGTTGTACTGTGCAATCTCCTGATCCTGCTCATGATCCTCGCCGGCGTGCTCGACCATCCCGTCGCCCGCAGCTCGCATACACGCCCCACCCCGAAAGGCGGCGGCATCGGCATCATCGGCGCCTTCGTCCTCTGCCTGATCCCCGCTCTTCATGCGGCTCATGCCTCCGCGCAGATCATCCCGCCCGTCACCGGACTGCTTCTGGGCATGATCCTGCTCGGCGCGGTCTCATGGCTCGATGACGTCCGCCCCTTCCCCGCGCGCTACAAGCTCGCCGCACAGTTCGTGGCCGCCATCGCCGCCGCGATTGGAACAGGCGCCCCGTTTTACGAACTGGTCCCATTCGTCCTGGCTGCCGTTTTCATCACGAATGCCCTGAATTTCATCGACGGTATCAACGGCCTCGCATCAGGCACCATGGCCATTTCCGCGCTCATTCTGGCCAGCGCAGGCATCATGCCCGCAACCTTCGTGCTGCTCGCCGTCTGCCTTCTGACCTTCCTGCCCTATAATTTTCCGAAAGCCCGGATCTTCATGGGTGACGTCGGCAGCCAGCCGATCGGTCTGGCCATGGCCTGGGGCGGCATGACCGGCTTCAATACCGGAGGCGGCCTGCTCGTCATCGCCCTGCTCTCAGGCGTGCTGTGGGATGCGAGCTTCACGCTCCTGCGCCGTGCACGCGCCGGTGACAGGCTCGCACAGGCCCATCGCGGCCATCTCTATCAACTGGCCATCCGCTCAGGACTATCCGTCCCGCTCGTCACAGTCATCTATTGGGGATTTGCCCTCTGGGGCGCTGCGGCTTTCGCCACAGGTCAGATCATCACAACTATCCTGATGATCCTCCTGCCACAGCTTGTGTGGACAGGATATGTCTGCACGCGGGCCAGAACCCGCGTGCAGGACCGCTGGTAACCCAGCGGCTTAAATCAGCCAGCGCGACGGCTGCTCAGACGCTCGACCGAAGCCGAAGCGCGTTCCGTGCGCGTGGAGCGCGTACCGGAAGCTTCCGCCATGACGGCGCGCATTTCACGCAGGAAGGTGGAGCCCTTCAGCGTACGCTGCACCAGCACCGAACGGCGATCCAGCGGATCGACCTTGCGACGTGCCAGATCCAGCTCGCCCAGACGGTCGAGCGCGCGGGTGATGGCTGGCTTGGAAACCTTGAGTTCCAGTGCCAGGCCACGGACCGTGTGAGCTCCGTCCCGCAGATAGCAGGTCAGGAAGACGGCGAGCTGACGGGCGGAAAGGTCGGGTCCGTCACGACGGACCATGGAAACGATGGTGTCGCACAGAAGGTTGAGCATCTGATCATTGGTAGCCTGGGGCATGATCTCTCTCCTAAGCAGTCTGCCCCCAGCCTGTTGCCCGATCCCATAACAGGACCCGGCAAGAAAGGGGCCGACATGAAATTGTCTCTGCCTCTCCGCTGCCGGAGAGACCGTAGTGGCACTCAGATGGTGATTCGAAACGCATGCGCAAGCATATGGGTTCCAAAACAATCCAGTAGACGATGACTCTGCATCGAAACGATAAGGGCCATATGCCTCATCCAAAGGCTTTTGACACCCCAATCTTTCAACACTCCGTCGCGTGAGCGCACTGTTCGCCTAGTGAAACGCTTTATGGAAGCTCAGGAATTATTATGAATTCGTGACAAAGTTTCCAGAATTGCCCGAAGACCCAGCACTTCTCCGCCCTCAGGCCGACCCGGTCGCGCGCCATCATTCCAAGCGTAAGTGTCGATATGCGCCCATTTCTGGCCGTTCGGAACGAATTTCTGAAGATAAAGTGCGGCTGTAATCGCGCCAGCCATTGGCTTGGACGTCACATTTCCGAAGTCAGCCACTTTACTATCCAGCCATGCATCATAGCCATGCCAGAGTGGCATTCTCCACATTACATCGGCTGTCGCTTTTCCCGATTCGATAATGAGTGAGGCGAGTTCATCGTCATTGCTGAACAGTGCCGGCACATCCGGACCGAGTGCAACGCGCGCGGCACCCGTTAAAGTTGCAGCATCCAGAATGGCACCCGGACGGCTTTCAGACGCTTCCGTTATCAGATCACACAACACCAGACGCCCTTCCGCATCCGTATTGCCAATTTCGACCGTCTTGCCGCTCCGCGTCCGCAGCACATCGCCGGGCCGCATGGCATGACCCGAGACACTGTTCTCGACACAGCCCAGACGCAGCTCCAGATCCACATCCAACCCAAGATCGATCGCCGCACACATGACGGCCAGCATCAGCGCTGCCCCGCCCATGTCCTTCTTCATGCGCAACATGCCTGCAGCGCTCTTGAGATCGTACCCGCCCGTATCGAAACACACGCCCTTGCCAATCAGCGAAATCCGCGGCGCCCCCTCACGCGCCTTCCACCGCGCCACAACCACAGCCGGCTTGCGCTCCGACCCCTCACCAACATCGGCCAGACACGGATACGCACTGCGCAGATCATCACCTTCGACAATGCTGACAGTAGCCCCGCGATGCACCAGCGCCGCACCGGCCATATCCGCCAGTTCACGCGGTCCCAGCAGATTGGCCGGCATGTTAATAAGGTCACGCCCGAACCAGACCGCCTTCGACAGCGCCACCAGCCGTTTCGCATCATCCGGCACGACCATCCGCGTCGTCAGAGGTTTGGCCTCACCGAGGCTGAACCGGTACGCCCCCATGCAGAACCCAAGCAGCGCACTTTCCAGCGCCGCCTCCCCGAGCCCATGCAGGACAACCGTCCAGTCCCCGTCCGGCAATGCGGTTCCAAGCGTTCCAAAAGCGGCCGGATCGTTCACCCGCGCGGACGCCACACACAGAATCGCAGCGCCAACGCCACTCTCACCCGGCAACAGCGTGAAGGCGCCGTCTTTCGAGGAAAAACCCTGCCCTTCAAGAAAAGCCGCGTGATCGCCCAGAAGCCCGGAAATCGCAGCGCTGTCCTCACAGGCCACAAGATGCACCAGACGGGCCGACGGCGCTTCGGCAGAGGTCACGAATGGAAGCTGGGGATGCGGATTCATATGACTTTCTTCCTCAAATACCGGCCCGACCCGATAAAGATCACCCGGATGGGCTTCAGATGCTTGCTTTTGCCCCGCAGGCACCCGACCATTCAGACATGAAGGGTGCATTCCACGGAACCTCGTCCAGCTATCATACCATGCCAGCCAGCATCCGTGCTGCCCTCGGCCCCACCAATACCGGCAAGACCCATTATGCCTTAACGCGCATGATGGCCCATGCGTCCGGCATCATCGGCTTCCCCCTGCGCCTGCTGGCCCGGGAAAACTACGAGCGCCTGGTGAAAATCAAGGGCGAGCGCAGCGTCGCCCTCATCACGGGCAAGGAAAAGATCGTCCCGCCCGGAGCACGCTGGTTCTCCTGCACCGTCGAAGCCATGCCGCTGGACCGCAAGGCCGAGTTCGTCGCCATCGACGAAATCCAGCTCGCCTCGGACCCGGACCGCGGCCACATCTTCACGGACCGCCTGCTTCACGCGAGAGGCACCGTCGAAACCCTTTTCCTCGGCGCCGAAACCATCCGCCCGCTGCTCCAGAAACTCGTCCCGGGCATTGAAATCGACATCCGCACCCGCCTTTCCAGCCTCGCCAGCACGGGACATACCAAGCTTTCCCGCCTGCCACCCCGCTCGGCCATCGTCGCCTTCTCCATGAGCGAGGTCTACGCACTGGCCGAAGTCATCCGCCGTCGCCGTGGCGGCTGTGCGGTCATCATGGGCCAGCTCAGTCCCCGCACCCGCAACGCCCAGGTCGAGCTCTACCAGAACCGCGAAGTCGATTATCTCGTCGCAACAGACGCCATCGGCATGGGCCTGAACATGGACGTCGATCACGTCGCCCTGGCCCAGCTCAGCAAGTTCGACGGCACTGTCCCCCGCCCCCTGTTCCCGCAGGAAATCGCCCAGATCGCCGGACGCGCCGGACGCGGCATGAAAGACGGCACCTTCGGCACCACGGCCGACTGCCCGCCCATGTCCAGCGCCCTCGTCGAAGCCGTCGAGCAGCACCGCTTCGACCCGATCCAGCGCCTCTACTGGCGCAACCACGAGCTGGACTTCACCAACCCCGCCAACCTGCTCAAAAGCCTGACCCGGCCCGCCCCGCTGCGTGGTCTGACCGCAGGCCGCGTCGCCTCGGACGTCACCACGCTCGAATCCCTGATGCTCGACCCGGACATTCGCGAGATCGCCCGCGGAAAACGCGCCACCGCCCTGCTCTGGGACGTCTGCCAGATCCCCGATTTCCGCAAACTCGGCGATGACAGCCACACCCGCCTCTGCGCCCGCCTCTACACCCATCTGGTCAAGGACGGCACGATCCCTCCAAGCTGGATGGAAGGCCATATCCGTGGCTTTGCCCGCACCGAAGGCGATATCGACACGCTGATGCACCGCCTCACCGGCGTCCGCGTCTGCTCCTACGTTGCCGCCCGCACCGAATGGAGCCGCCATTCCGCCCTGTGGCAGGAACGCGCCCGCGAAGTCGAGGACTTGCTCTCCGACGCCCTGCACGAACGCCTCACCGCCCGCTTCGTGGACCGCCGGGCCACGTCCCTGCTCCGCCGCCTCGACAGTGACACCGACCGCACCCTGCTCTCCGCCGTCAAACCGGACGGAGAAGTCCTGGTCGAAGGCCACAGCATCGGCCGCATCCGTGGCTTTACGCTGGAAACTGATGTCGCCTCAGGCCCCGACCGCCAGATCATCCTGCGCGCCGGTCGCAAGGCCCTGCTGCATGAAATCCCCCGCCGCATCCGCATGCTTCAGGATGCGCCCGACACCGCCCTCAGACTGGATACCACGAACGGCGAACTCTTCTGGGAAGACATTCGCCTCGGCCGCCTCACGGCAGGCCCGTCCCTGCTCCGCCCCGCCATCCAGCTTTTCCCGGCGGAATTCACGGATGCCGTCCAAAAAACGCACGTCGAAACACGCCTTCTGGGCTTCGTGGCACAGCTCATTCAGAAGGACCTCAAGCCCCTCTACCGTGCCCATGCCATGGCAGAGCGCGAACCCCAGTTCCGGGCCGTCCTGCATCGCCTCATGGAAGATGGCGGCATCACTGACGCCCTGCCCGAAGACCACGCCCTGACGCCCGAACTGCGAAACAGATTGCGCAAAAGCGGCGTAGAGATCGGACGCTTCTCGATCTACTGCCCGGCACTTTTCCGGACCCGCCCGCTGGCGCTGCTGGGCCTCCTCCACGCCCTGCATAACGGAACCGCATTGCGCGCCACCGCGCCCGGCCGTGTCTCCCTTCCCTGGAGCGACATTCAGGGCCAGTTCGGATGGATCCGCGCAGGCGATACAGGCCTGCGTCTCGACATCGCGGAACGCTGCATTGCGGAGATGCACCAACTTGCCCTCCGCCACGATCACGCAGCGCCTCCCGGTCTGGCCTCCAGACTGGGCATCAAAGCCGACATCCTCCTATCCGTGCTGAAGGGCTTGGGCATCGCCCACCGCCCTGCCGAGATGCCCCCAACAGCCCATGCCGGCCCACCCTCCCCCCTGATGATCCTGAAGGACCGCCGGACACGCGCCTCCCGTCGGCGCAAAACCCACTCCCATCAGACTCAGGCCAGACGCCCGGCCCCGCCCCGGACCGATAGTCCGTTTGCAGCTCTCGCAGCTCTCAGAGAAAAAGTCCGTCCATGAGTGAAGACTACCAGCGACTGGATCAGTGGCTGTATTATGCCCGCGTCGCCAAGACACGCCCGCTTTGCGCCGCCATCATCAGCAAGGGCCGTATCCGTATCAACAGACAGCCCACCAGCAAGCCCCACGCCAAACTTCACGTTGGCGACATATTGACTTTTCCGGCCGTTTCTGGCGGAGAAGTGCGCGTGTGGCGCGTCTTGGATCTTGGTGAACGCCGCGGTCCGGCAAAAGAAGCCGCACTTCTTTATGAAGCCATCACAGAAGACGGCTGACGATGCTTGCGTCTGAGGCCAAACCTTCGCATATCATCCCGCTCGGATGAAACCGGCCGGATGCCGGACCAGCAAGACGATCGGAGACGTCAATGACCTATGTGGTCACCGAAAACTGCATTCTCTGCAAGTTCACGGATTGCGTGGAAGTCTGCCCCGTAGACTGTTTCTACGCCGGTGAGAATTTCCTCGTCATCAATCCTGACGAATGCATCGACTGCGGCGTATGTGAGCCGGAATGCCCGGCAGAGGCCATCGTCCCGGACAGCGACAACCGTGCCGCACCGTGGATCGAGGTCAACGCGAAATATTCCACGCAGTGGCCGAACATGACCCGCAAGATCGACGCCATGCCGGACGCGGAAGAATGGAAAGACAAGCCCGGCAAGGCCGCCATGCTGTCCGAGGCGCCTCACAAGGACTGACCCCGCTTTTCTTTGGCGGCATCTTTCACCCGGTCTCCCAGGAGACCGGGTTTTTTTGTGCCCGCTTTTCCATGGAACCCTCCGGTTCAGAGACCGTCCCGGCCGGAAAGCCAGACACAAAAAAAAGGCTGACAGGATTTCTCCTGTCAGCCCTTCCCTCAGGTCTCGAAAGAAACCTTAGCGGGACATCATGTTGATCGCGGTGTCATGCATGATGAAGATCGTACCGCCGATGATGACGATCACCGATGCCGCAGCAAAGATGAAGCACATCAGGTTCCAGCTCTGCTCGGTGCTGGTGTTCATGTGGAGGAAGAACACCAGGTGGACGACGATCTGCACGACGGCAAGAACCGTCAGTGCTGCAAGCGCCATCCCCGGAGACAGGGCGTGGGACATGACAGCGGCAAAGGATGCCACCGTCAGGATCACGGCCAGAACAAAGCCGATCAGATAGGACGGGTAAGAGCCGTGGCTGTCACCCGTCATCGTGGTGGTAGGAGCCTGGGTCATTACATCACTCCTGCGAGATAGACGAACGAGAAGACACAGATCCAGACGATGTCAAGAAAGTGCCAGAACAGGCTGAGGCAGGCCAGCTTGTTCATCATACGCTCGGACAGATCCTGCGGACCCATCATCTGCACCATCAGCACTGCCATCCAGATCAGACCGCAGGTAACGTGCAGACCGTGCGTTCCAACCAGCGTGAAGAACGCGGAGAGGAATGCGGAACGGTCAGGACCATTGCCTTCTGCGATCATGGAGCTGAACTCGTTCAGCTCCAGACCGACGAAGGAAAGACCCAGCACGAACGTAACGGCCAGCCACAGCAGGACCATCTTCTTGTTCTTCGCCAGCGCGTTCAGCGAGGCAAAGCCGTACGTGATGGACGAGAACAGCAGGATAGCCGTCTCGATCCCCACGTTCGTCAGGTCGAACAGTTCCTTGCCCGACGGGCCACCGGCATACTGGTTCCGGAGGACCGCGAAGGCAGCGAAGATCGACCCGAACAGGACACAGTCCGTCATCAGGTAGAGCCAGAAGCCGAACACGTTGGGGGACTCGTGGTGTTCCCCGTGGTGATCGTCAGCGTGTGCCAGAGGCGACATGGTTGCTTCGTGAGCCATAAGTCTTATGCGCCCCTATTACTCTGCTGCCTGTGCAGCAGCGATACGACGGGAATAGACTTCCTCGTTGTGCTCGATTTCGCTTACCGGGACATAGTAGTCGACGTCGCGGTCAGCGCTGCGCAGGATCATGGTTGCAACGATACCGATCAGGCCGATGGCAGCGAGCCACCAGATGTACCAGATCGAAGCGAAACCGAGGATGAAGCTGAACAGACCGATGAAGACACCAGCAGATGTGTTCTTCGGCATGTGGATCGGAGCCAGCGGCTTACCGTGAGCCTGACGGCCCAGCTGCTTCTCGGTGTGGAACGTGTCGAGACCATGAATGTCAGGAATGACCGCGAAGTTATATGCCGGCGGCGGAGAGGAAATGGACCACTCCAGCGTACGGCCGTTCCACGGATCACCCGTCAGATCAAGGTTCTCGGGCAGGTTACGGTCACGGATGGAAACGTAGAGCTGCGTGAGCTGGCAGACGATACCGAGAGCGATAACGATTGCACCAACTTCAGCAACGAGCATCCACGGATACCAGTCGGGGTTGTCGTAGTGGTTCATACGACGCGTCATGCCTTCGAGGCCGAGGACATAAAGCGGAATGAAGGCCAGGTAGAAACCGACGAACCAGCACCAGAAAGCGCGCTTGCCCCAGGCTTCGTTCAGCTTGAAGCCGAAAGCCTTCGGGAACCAGAAACCCATGCCTGCAATGTAGCCGAAGTACACACCGCCGATGATGACGTTGTGGAAGTGGGCGATCAGGAACAGGGAGTTATGCAGGATCCAGTCAGCGGCCGGCATGGCCATCATGACACCGGTCATACCACCGATGGAGAAGGTGATCATGAAGCCGAGCGTCCAGTGCATCGGAGCCGTGAATTCCACGCGGCCCTTATACATCGTGAACAGCCAGTTGAAGATCTTCACACCCGTCGGGACGGCGATGATCATCGTCATGATACCGAAGAAGGTATTGACGTTGGCACCGGCACCCATGGTGAAAAAGTGATGCACCCACACGACGAAGGAGAGCACCATGATGGAGCACGTGGCGTACACCATCGTCTTGTAGCCGAAGAGCGGCTTCTGGGAGAACGTTGCAGTGACCTCGGAGAAAACACCGAATGCCGGAATGACAAGGATGTAAACTTCCGGATGGCCCCAGGTCCAGATCATGCTGAGGTAAAGCATGACGTTGCCGCCGGCATCGTTCGTGAAGAAGTGCATGCCGAGGTAACGATCAAGGCTGAGCAGAGCCAGCGTCACCGTCAGAACCGGGAAGGACACCATGATCAGAACGGTCGTGCAGAACGCGGTCCAGGTGAAGACCGGCATCTGCATCCAGCCCATGCCAGGCGCACGCATCTTGACGATGGTCGTGAAGAAGTTCACGCCCGTCAGCAGCGTACCGACACCGGAGATCTGAACGGCCCAGATATAATAGTCAACGCCGACACCCGGGCTGAACTGCATTTCGGACAGAGGCGGGTAAACCAGCCAGCCGCACTGGGCAAACTCACCGATGAACAGCGAGATGTTGATCAGCAGGGCACCGACCAGCGTCATGTAGAAGCTGAGCGAGTTCAGGAACGGGAACGCAACGTCGCGGGCACCGATCTGCAGGGGAACAACCAGGTTCATCAGACCCGTCATGAACGCCATTGCCATGAAGAAGATCATGATGGTGCCGTGAGCGGAGAAGATCTGGTCGTAGTGATGCGGCGGCAGGTAACCGGGATTACCCTTGTATGCCAGCGCGAGCTGGGTACGCATCATGATGGCGTCCGCAAAACCGCGGAACAGCATGACGATCGCCAGGATGATGTACATTACGGCAAGACGCTTGTGGTCGACAGTCGTCAGCCAGTCACGCCAGAGATAGCCCCATTTGCCATAATAGGTGACAGCACCCAGTACGGCGAGACCGATGACAGCAACACCAAGGAATGTACCGACAAGAATCGGCACATCCAACGGTATGGCTGATAAGGAGAGTTTTCCGAGCATCTGTCGGTTATTCCTTCATGCCAGTGTCGGACGGTGCAGCGTTGGAAGCAGACTGCATGTGCATGACCTTGCCCGTCTTCTTGTCCACCATCATGCCGTTGTTATACTTGGCAACGATGCCGTCGAAGAGATCCGGCTGGACATGCGCGAAATACTGTACCGGTGCAGCTTCCTGCGGTGCGGCATATTTCGGGTATGTGGTGTCGTCGAGATTTTCACTTCCGCTCTTCACCTTCTCAACCCAGTCGTTGAACTGAGCCGGATCCATGGCAAGAGTGCGGAACTTCATGTCCGAGAAACCACGACCGCTGAACTGTGAAGCCTCACCGAGGTAGTCCCCGGATTCACTTGCAAGCAGATGCAGCTGGGTCTGTTCACCCGGCATGGCGTAGATCATCGAACCCAGACGGGGGATGAAGAACGACGTCATGACGGAGTCAGACGTGATCTGGAAGTTCAGCGGCGTGTTCGTCGGGACATCCAGCTGGTTGATCGTTGCGATCCCCAGGTCCGGATAGATGAACATCCACTTCCAGTCGAGAGAGACCACCTGGACATTCAGGGGCTTGACGTTGTCAGCCGTCTGAAGCGGGCGGTACGGGTCATAGGCATGCGTGCTCCACCAGCTGATGGCGCCAAGAATGGCGATCAGCAGGGCGGGAACGCCCCAGATGACATATTCAATAGCGGTCGAATGATCCCAGGTCGGGAGGTATTCGGCCTCTTTGTTGGAAGCACGATACTTCCACGCAAAATAAAGCGTCGCGGCGCAGGTGGGAACCACGATCAGCATCATGATGACGAATTCCGCCACCATGACATCGCGGTTCATTTCTGCGACCGGGCCGCGCGGCTGAAGCAGATCAACCGTACAACCCGATAGCATCAGCGCCGGCAACGCTGGGAGATATCGCCAGAGTTTTTTCATCGGTCCTGCTTTCATCATCCGTTCCGGCTTGCAGTAGTCGCCGGGAAACGGTTTGACACGATAAGGTCCGCATCAGTGCCGCCGAACGCTGCCATAGTCTGCTACCTTTCTCGTTCGTATCCTGACGTCAGGAACCGGATCAAAGATCCGACCCTGAAATTCATTCAGCATGGGACACGGCTGTCCCGGTTCCTCAGGTTTTTTCTGCCTGAATCGCCTTAAAGACAAGGCTTATCACGGATTTCGTGAGCCCTCCCCCAAGATCAGCCCCAAGGTGAAATGGCTGTTTTTCGCCACATTTGATCGAATTACGACTTTCATTAAACGCGAACATTACCGATTTTTAATGTAAATCGATTTAGAATTCGCGAGAATAATTCAAGACTTTTTTGGTCCAAAAAGCAGAAAGGGGCGGCATTAACTGCCGCCCCTTCCATCATGCCCAATATCGTCCGGACAGTATTGTCAGTCGTTGTTACCTGAACGGACACCCATGAACTGGATGAGAAACTGGAACAGGTTCACGAAATTGAGATACATCGTCAGCGCATCATAGACACTGAGCTTCGCAACTTCCTCAGGACCAGCATAAGCCATGTACTGCTGATACGTGATCTTGATGCGCTGCGTGTCATAGGCTGCCAGCAGCGTGAAAAGACCCACACCTATTACTGAAACCAGCATGGCGAGCGGAGAGCTGTGCAGGAAAATGTTCACCACAGACGCCAGAATGATCCCGATCAGCCCCATGAACAGGAACGAACCGAGTCGAGCGAGATTGGCGCCCGTCGTGTATCCCCACAGCGACATTCCGGCGAATGTAATGGCGGTCACAAAGAAGGTCCGCGCCACGGAAACGCCCGTATAGCTCAGCAGAAGGCTGGCCATGCTGGCACCCATCGCCGCACTGAACAGCAGGAAAATCCCCTGCACCGCCGGGCGCGACAGACGGTTGACCCCGAAGGACAACACCATCACGAACACGAGCGGCGCAAAGATACTGATTCCGCCCAGCAGGGTCGGACGCAGGACGATGGCACCGTTCGGCATCTCGGCCAGATGGAAGAACAACGCACGCAGGGATGTCTGCGCCACGCCATAGGCGACCAGTCCCGTGATCACCAGACCAAGCGCCATCCAGTTGAAGACCCGGCACATATAAGCGCGAAGTCCGGCGTCGAGACTGCCGGCTCCGGCCTGCACACCAGCTCTGCTGAAGTTGGAATTGAAAGCCATGACACCTTTTCCAATGAGATGCCCTTCTGAAAAGGGCGCTTGACGAACCCGGGAGGGCCGTCCGTACACTCGGACTGAATGTGGGGTTTTTGCCGGAAGGGTCAAGAATGCTCCGCCGTCCCTTACTTCTTTTTCATGGGAAACACGCCACTTGAGACTTTTTGTCGCACTCGACCTTCCTGCTGATGTCCGGGAAACGCTTGCGCTGATGCGCGGTTCCATGCCCGGCGTGCAATGGGTTCCTGCCGAGAACCATCACATCACCCTCCGTTTCATCGGAGAGGTCACCGACAGGCACCGGATGGAGGAGATTGACCTCGCCCTCTCCCGCCTTGCCTGGAAACCCTTCGAACTGTCCCTCGCGCAGGCCGATATTCGCGAAGGCCTCAATGCGGACAGTCTCCTGATCGGGGTCGAGCGCACGCCGCAACTGGACGCACTCCAGTCCCAGGTCGAAAGCGCCCTCCGTCGCGCCGGATGCTTCCCCGCCAAGCGCCGGTTCCAGCCCGCAGTCACTCTGGGACATTTTTCCCCGAGCCAGAGAGCGGACGCTATCCAATGGGTCCAGCGCCACAACCTGTTCCGCAGCAAACCGATGCCGGTGGAACACGTTACATTGTTCGAGAGCCTGCGCAGCCTTGGTGAACATGTCTACGTTCCCCGGGCCGAATATGCCTGGCAGCCGGACATGCCGCTGATCCCCGAGGAAGAATGACATCACACTCTCCCCAGACCCAGGAGCGCCTTGAGGCGCTCGTTCGGGAAGTCCGGGCCTGCCGGGTCTGCGAGGCCCATCTCCCCCTCGGCGCCCGGCCTCTGATCCATGTTTCCGCAACCTCCAGAATCCTGATCGCCAGCCAGGCCCCCGGCACCAAGGCCCATATCGCCGGCAAGTCCTTTTACGATCCGTCTGGCAACCGCCTGCGCAACTGGCTCGGCATTTCGGAAGACGTCTTCTACGACACGCGCCATGTCGCCATTTTTCCGATGGGGCTCTGCTATCCCGGACGCCTGCCGCAGGGAGGCGACAACCCGCCCCGCCCGGAATGTGCGCCAATCTGGCGTCGTCGTGTCCTCTCGCTCATGCCGGATATCCGTCTGACACTATTGGTCGGAAGCTATTCGCAGAACCACGTTCTGGGACGTGGCTCGGTCACCGAGCGCGTCAGGAATTTCCGGGATTACCTGCCGGACTACTTCCCCCTGCCCCACCCGTCATGGCGCACAGGTGTCTGGGAAAAGAAGGCACCCTGGTTTCAGGAAGAGGTCATTCCGGCCCTGCGCGAACGCGTCCACGCGATACTAGCCGATCGCTGATCAGACAGCCTTGGCCTGTTTCAGTGCCTCGACCAGAAACCCTTCCGCGCCCGACGCCAAGATCTGAACACCAATCGCCAGCAGGATCAGCGCCGCAAGCCGGCTGACGATCCGTGTGCCCGTCACCCCCAGCATCGCAACAACGCGCTCGGCATAAGCGTAAACAACTGCCACCACGACCGCCATCGTGGTTGCAGCAGCCGACACGCCAGCATAATAGTCCGCCGTAGGCATATTCGGCGGCGTGGACGAACTGAGCGCAATGGCCACGGAAATACTTCCCGGTCCCACCGTAAATGGCATGGCCAGCGGAAAGAACGCCGTCTCCCGCAGATCCGGCGTCGTCACGGTCCGACCACCCTGAAGCGCCTGCTTTTCCTTGCGCGCCTCGGACGTCTCGGGTTGCAGCAGCATCAGCCAGGCACGCGATGCCACAACCAGCCCGCCCGTAATCCGCAGCGCATTGATCGAAATCCCGAAGAACCCGAGGATCCAGCTTCCAAACCAGATGGACACCAGCATGATGCCCAGCGAATTCAGCGCGACCTGACGGGCCAGTTCGACAACCTCGCGGCGGTCGCGCCCTTCCGTCGCCTGAGCGAAAATCAGCGACGCTCCAAGCGGATTGATGATCGAAAAGAGCGCCGGAAAGGCAATCAACCAGCTGCTGAGCGTATTACCCAGCCCGGGTGCAAGGCTCATGAACCTGTCAGACCTGACGCAGCCTGTGGCTGGCGCTTGCGTGCCAGACGTTCCTCACCCTTCAGAAAAGCCCGCAGCATCCGATAATCCTCGGAAAAACAGCACACCGTCCCAGCCGTCCTGTCCGGACAGACCGTCAGTCCCAGATCATTATAGACCGCCATCAGGGACTGGCCAACCTGTATGAAAGCGAGCTTGCACCCCTCCTGCAACGCCAGATCCCGCAGCCGCCAGATCGCCGCCACACAGTTCCGCTCCGCCCCGGCAGGATCGCCCAGACCGATGATGAACTGCCCCGTCCGCAGAAACGGAATGGCCGCGCGCCCCGCCTCGTCCATCAGCAGACCAGTCGGCCGTCGCGTTCCAAGCTGCGGCAATGCATGAGCCAGACTGTGATAGCGATGCGCATTCTCCGCCGTCCAAGCCTCGAACCGGATCCGCGTCCTGCGCATCCCCCGCCACAGAACATAGAATCCGCACAGGGCCGAAAACCCCAGAAACCAGCGCCCCACGGCCGTATGCGCGTCATAGATCATCGAGCGCCACCAGATCGGCCCCAGATGACGCTGCACGGCCACCCAGCCCACGCCCATCAGCCCCAGAGCCCAGAGCGACAGTGGGGCCAGCATGGATGGCGTCAGCGGAGCCGTCAGAAAATGTGCGCGCCGGTAATAGCAGTTTCGGAACGGCAGCAGCAGCAGCATCACGAGCATGATGACCAGCGGCCCTTCCCAGGGCGCATGCCGCAGGATCAGCAGCAGAACTGCCGCACCCAGCATCCCGAGAGAAAATTTCCAGGCAAGCGCCACACGCTGCGACAGCCCCCAGGACAGCGCTACCAGCCCGACACCCGCCACCGTCAGCAGCAGATCTGCGATCTGGGAGACCGCCGCGCCAAGGGATGTCTCAAGCGGCGGGAGGTTCGCAACTAGCGCATAAAGCACCAGCAGAATACCCACGACGGCCTGAACGCTCGTCGCCACGGCCACGGAAAAATCCGCTTCCGACTCCCGGATAACCTGACTGGGCCGCACCCGCCGCGGCGCCTGCCCGGCAGACGCCAGAGCCTGCTCTCCCCGTAGGAAAAGCTCGTGGCCGGCAAACATCAGCCCCGCAAGAAGCAGCGGAATGATGTAGTAGAACAGCCGGAAAACAAGGATGGCCCCCATGATCTGCGACGCCGGCAGATAGGCCTGCAATGCCAGCAGCATGGCCCCGTCAAAGACGCCCAGCCCCCCCGGCACACTGGCCACAAGACCCGCCGTATAGGAGGCCAGATAAATCGCAAGGAACGTCCCGAACCCGAAATGCGCCTCAGGTGGCAGCGGAGGCAGAACGCAATAGGCAATCAGCGCCGTCGCCGCCATATCCGCCGCACTGACGGCAATCTGCGCGATCGCAATGCCGGGGCCCGGCAGCTCGATCTCGTATTTCCAGACCCGCACATGCCGCTGGACACGCGCCACCAGCACATAGGCCAGCAGCACGCCCCACAGCGCCAGCCCTGCCAGACGGAGCAGGAACTCCGGCAGATGGGACAGCACCGGCACGGCATGCGGCTCGATAATCAGGATGCCGCCGATCAGCGCCATCGTCCCCAGCAGATACGTCGCCGAGCAGAACGCAATAATCTGCGCAATCGCCCCCGGTGCCACGCCCCAGCTCCGGTAGAGCCGAAAACGAACCGCCGCTCCGGAAATCGCCGCACAGCCCAGATTGTGGGACAGCACATAGGAGCAGAACGCCGCAAAGGCCGAACGCTGATAGGACACATCCGCCCGCACATGTAGACAGGCCAGACGGTCGTAGAAAGACAGAATGAAATAGGACAGGAGCGTCGCGGCCCCACCTGCCAGCAGCGCTGAATCCGGAATGGCGCTCAGACTGGCGGTGATGTCATGCAGCGACAGATGCCGCAGTTCCCGCCAGATCACGACCACGGCCGCGACCAGCAGAACCAGCCCCACCAGAGCCGGCGCACGGGACATCAGAACCTGCCAGCGCCGCTTCGGATGCCCGGCCTCCGGACACACCGCATCCGCCGGCCCCGTAACCACGGATGCTCCGGCCTCCTCTACAACGGAGGATCCCTGAACATCCTTCGGCTTCACGTCCGGTCTGTTATCCCTGGGCATGCCCACGGCTCAGTCCTGCACGGGCTCTTCAACAGGCCGCGCAAGCGCATCCCGGATCAGGCCGACCGTCTCCGGCAGCCCGAACAGCGATGCAAAAATCCCGAAGCGCGGCCCTTCGGTCTGACCCAGCAGCACCTCATACAGGCACCCGAACCAGGACCGCAGTTCCGACTTCGCGAAATAGCGCTTGCCAACTTCGAACACGACATCCTGCACATCGCCCGGTGCCGTGTCCGGCGCGAGCTTCGCCAGTTCGTCCGCCAGATCCTCAAGCCCCTTGCGTTCGGTCTCTGTCGGCGCACGATAAGTCTTGTTGGGGTAAACCTGCTCCTTGAAATAGGTCAGCGCACACTGCACGAGCCGGTCCACATACGGATGCGTCTCGGGCGACAGCGTCGGATCATAGCGCCGCAGGAACTTCCACAGCGTCTCCGGCTTGTCGGCATTCGCCACGTTCGCAAGGTTCAGCAGCGCCGTATAAGACACCGGGCTGGTGTCTTCCGGACGGATCGTCCCACCATGGATGAACCATACCGGATTGGCCATCAGCTCCGGCCCTTCCTGCGTCTCGGCCTTCTGCACAAGCGTCAGGTAATCATCCGTTGCACGCGGGATCACGTCAAAGAACAGACGCTTCGCCCTCGTCGGCTGCTGGAACATGTACTGCGCCAGACTTTCCGGCGTGCCGTAACGCAGCCATTCCTCAACCGACAGGCCATTGCCCTTGGACTTGCTGATCTTCTGCCCCTGCGCATCGAGGAACAGCTCATAGGTCAGACCCGCAGGCGGCTCCTTGCCCAGAATACGACAGATCTTCGAGGACAGCTTCACACTGTCGATCAGATCCTTCCCGGACATTTCATAATCCACGCCCAGCGCATACCAGCGCATGGCCCAGTCGGCCTTCCACTGCATCTTGGCATGACCGCCCAGAACGGACGTCTCGAACGTCTTGCCGGCCTCGTCCTTCCAGACCACCGTCCCGGCATCCGGATCAACCTTGATGATCGGCACCTGCATGACCTGCCCGGTCTCGGGATGGATCGGCAGAACCGGCGAATAGGTCGCCCGGCGCTCCGGACCAAGCGTCGGAATAATGGTCGCCACGACTTCATCATGGACTTCAAGCATACGGCGCAGCGCCGCATCGAACGTACCGTTCGTATAATATTCAGTAGCGGAGGCGAATTCGTAGTCGAAACCGAAACTGTCAAGAAACTGGCGAAGGCGCGCATTATTATGCGCGGCAAAGCTGTCATATTCGCCAAACGGATCCGGCACCCGCGTCAGCGGCAGGCCCAGATGCTGCGTCAGAAGCTCCCGCTGCGGCACATTGGTCGGCACCTTGCGCAGCGCATCCATGTCATCGGAGAACGCGAGCAGCCGCGTCGGACGACCGGTCAGCGCTTCATAGGCCTGACGCACCCAGGTCGTGCGCGCCACTTCGCCGAACGTGCCGATATGCGGCAGACCCGACGGACCATAGCCCGTTTCCAGAAGGGCCGGAGCCTGTTCCGAAGCATCAGAAGCGCGCGCGTCCATGCGCGCGGTGATTTTTCGCGCCTCTTCAAACGGCCATGCTTTCGGAAGCGGCGCGTCAGGAGAGAGGGACGGGGCGATAGGTGTCTTGGTTTTCTGCATGATTGCCGGAAAAGGTAGGGAGACACCTCTTCCCGGTCAAGCAATACGACACATTGCCGTTTCACTCGGACGCATCCATTACATTACGAAATATTTCAAAGACTTTTACGCGCTTTCTAACCCCTTGCAGACAGCCAGCTTTCACGTTCCGTTCGCAAACCCGCAAAACATCCTCGCCGGATTTTCCCCTACCCGCTACACTGGCGACAATGCTCCGCGCGCCCACCTTTCTCTCGCCATTCGACGCACCGGCCCTCGTCGCCCGTCGCGGCCTGTCCTCGCTCCTCACCCCGGATGGCGAACTGCTGGACCTGACAGCAGAAGAAACCCGCGAACGCCTCACCCAGCTTCCCCCGCCGCTTCTGGTCCACGGTCCTGCCGCCCTGCGCGCGCTGGATCTCTCCCCGCTCTCCCAGCCCGTCCCATGGTTCGACCTGCTGGACCTCTTCCTGTTCGTCCGCCCCGCGACAACCGTCGCCCCGACCCCACGCGGACTGGCCCTCGCCCTCGGCATCGAACCGCCCGAAACCATCGGCGCGGACCTCCTCCCCGTCCTGTGCGAAACCCTCCTCGACGAACTGCGGCACAAGGCCGAAACACCCAAGGGCGCCCGCCTGCGCGCCCTGATGGTCCCCCTGACCCGCGCCGGCTGGGCCTGGAGCGGCGAAGTCACGGACGTCCTCGGCACTCCACGAGACACAACAGGCGCCCATCCCTACGAAGCCATCCGCATCTGGAAACGCCTGCCCCGCTGGGAAGAAACCGCCCCTAGGCCCGCACCCGGAAGCCAGCCCGTCTCACCCAATGCCGCCCGCCAGCGTCTGCGCGAAATCCTCGGCGAAAACGCCGAAATCCGCCCCGGTCAGGCCGATTTTGCCTCGGTCGCCACGGCCGCTTTCGAGCCGCGCGAAAGCATAGGCTCCCCCAATGTCGTCCTCGCCGAAGCCGGAACCGGCACGGGCAAGACGCTCGGCTACATCGCCCCCGCCAGCCTCTGGGCCGAACAGAATGACGGTGCCGTCTGGGTCAGCACCTATACCCGCCACCTCCAGCGCCAGATCGAACAGGAACTCCGCCGCCTTTACCCGGACGAAACCACCCTGCGGGACAAGGTCGTCGTCCGCAAAGGCCGCGAGAACTATCTGTGCCTGCTGAACATGGAAGACCTGCTCAACGTCGCCACCTCCCGCGGCCCTGACGGTTTCGCGGCCCTGCTTCCCATGGCCCTGCTCGCCCGCTGGGCCGAAGCCAGCCGCGACGGCGATCTCATGGGCGGTGACCTCCCCGGCTGGTTCGGCGAACTCTTCGGCCACGGCACATTGTTCGGCGTCGCGGACCGACGGGGCGAATGCATCCACGCCGCATGCCCGCACTACCAGACCTGCTTCGTCGAACACGGCATCCGCCGCGCCCGTCAGGCCGATCTGGTCGTCGCCAACCACGCCCTCGTCCTCTCGCAGGCCGCTTGGGCCGCCCTCGCCCCACCCGGCCTTCCCGACGAAGACACCACCCCCACGCGCTACGTTTTCGACGAAGGCCATCACATCCCCGACGCCGCCGACAGCGCCTTCGCTACCGCCCTGTCCGGCCTCGAAGCCGCCGAACTCCGCCGTTGGCTGCTCGGCGCCGAAGGCAGCCGCTCCCGCGCCCGTGGTCTGCAACGCCGTCTGGATGATCTGGTCGAACGCCTCCCCATGATCGACACGCCGCTTCAGGCCGCACTTCAGGCCGCCCGCGCCCTGCCCGCCCCCGGCTGGAGCACGCGCCTGCGCCCGCAGGCCGAGACCGAACAGGACCCGGACCTTCTCCCGCTGCCCGGCGAAACACCCCTGCTGATCCCCGAAGACCCTGCACCTGAAAACCCATCCGAAGCCTTCCTGCGCGCCCTGGACCACCAGCTCCGCGCCCGACAGACCAAAGACAGCCGCGACGGCTATATTTCGGCGGAATGTGACCTGCACCCCGTCAATGAGGACGTCACCAGCGCCGCCGAAACCCTCAGCCGCGCCCTGACCCGCCTGCGCGATCCCATCAGAATGCTGGCCGACCGCCTCGCCGCACAGGTCGAGGACGATGCGGAAATGGACGCCCCGACCCGCCAGCGCATCGAGGCCATGATCCGCACCCTGCACCGCCGCGCCATCAGCCGCCTGTCCGGCTGGATCGGCATGCTGGACGCACTTCAGACGCCCCCCGAACCGGACGTCACACCCACTTTCGTGGACTTCATCCGCACCGAACGCCTGCCCCGCACCCGCGCCACACAGGGCGACCACGACATTGGCCTGTACCGGCACTGGCTGGACCCGACCATTCCCTTCGTCTCGACAATCCAGACACCCGCCCACGGCCTGCTCATGACGTCCGCCACCCTGCGCGACCAGACCGGCCATGGCGACGCGCAGAACGAGGCCAGCTGGCACGCGGCCGAACTGCGCCTGGGCGCCACGCATTTTCTCAAGCCGCCGATCCGCGCTTCGGTCATGAGCCCGTTCGACTACGCCACGCAGACGCGCGCCTATGTCATCACGGACGTCTCGGGCGAAATCCCGTCCCTTGCCCACGCTTTCCGTGCCCTGTTCGAAACCGCAGGCGGCGGCGCGCTCGGCCTGTTCACGGCCATCCGCCGCCTGCGAGAAGTCCATCGGCGCATCCACGAACCGCTGGAAACGCAGGGCTTCCCGCTCTACGCGCAGCATGTCGATGCGATGGACAACGCCACCCTCGTGGACGTCTTCCGCACCGAAACCCATAGCTGCTTGCTGGGCACAGACGCCATGCGCGACGGCGTGGACGTCCCCGGAGAAGCCCTGCGCATGGTCGTGTTCGAAAAGACGCCCTGGCCCCGCCCCGACATCCTGCACCGCGAACGCCGACGTTTGTTGTCCGAAGGCCGCCCAGGCGATTACGACGACCGCATCACCCGCATGCGCCTGCGACAGGCCTTCGGTCGCCTGATCCGTCAGGGCACCGATCGCGGCGTCTTCGTCATGCTGGACCGCCGCATGCCCTCACGCCTGCTCTCGGCCTTCCCCGACGGCGTGGACGTCCGCCGCATGCCGCTGGCCGAGGCACTGGAAGACATCGCCCGCTTCCTGCGCCCCGAAGAGCAGGAAAACTGACCACCCCTCCTTCAGGACTGACCCAAGAGCTGTACAGACCGCTGCGCTAAGCTGCGCATACACCTGCTTCTGGAAAGCCCGCATAAAAAAGCCCCCGACCACACGGGCCGGGGGCTTTTCAGGACCCTGAAAGGTCCAGGCCGTTTTTCAGACTGACAGGATCAGAAGTTCAGACCGGCCTGCAGGAAGAAATAACGTCCCTGGTAGAAGCTGCCATAGGTCGCACCGGCGCTGTTATCCACGCCACTGGCCACGAACGGCGGCTTCTTGTTGGTGATGTTGTTGATGCCGCTCTCGAAGTTCCACTTCTTCCAGCGATAGGCCAGCGTCAGATCCTGCTCGATCATCATCGGCGTCTTGTAACGGCCAGCCGTCGTGGAGTTCAGGAACTCGGACTGATCGTTCCAGCGCATACCGCCAATGAACTGCACCATATAGGTCGCCGTGAAGGCGCCATGGGTCCAGCCGAACGTCGCATAGTCACGAACGCGCGGAATACCATAGGATGCATTGGCGTTGTTCGGACCACCGGCATACAGCAGCGCACCGGTGTAGTTGGTGAACGCGCCACCCGGAACCAGCTGCTGCGTGTAGTTCAGCAGGTACTGGAAGTTGTTGGAGACTGACAGGACATCGTGACGTGCCACGCGGATACGGTAGTCGAAATCGAAGTCCACGCCGCTCTCATGCAGCGCACCCGTGTTCTGGTTCGTCGCCGTAACCGTATTGATCTGGCCATTCGACAGACGGTTGATCGTATTGCACAGCGAAGGGCTGGTACCCGTGTAGCATCCGTCCAGAATATACTGCGTCGGAAGCGCGCTGATCGTGTGGTTGACCGAATAGTGCCAGAATTCACCGGAGATGGAGAGGTTCGGGATCCAGCGCGGCGTGATGATCGTACCGAACGTGTAGGTCCGTCCGATCTCAGGTGCCAGATGCGCATTGCCGCCACCCAGCGTCGGAACCTGACCCGTACCGGACTGATGGAACGTGGACGTGTTGATCCCCTGCTTCGCGCAGGTTGCCGCAACCGCCGCCGAAGCAGCACCATAGGTGCCGACCTGACCCGCATCGCACGGATCGTTGGCAAGGTTGTAGCTGAGCGACTGACCGCCATACAGCTCATAGACGTTCGGCTGACGATAGGACGTGCCGATCGTACCGCGGAAACGGATGTCCTGCGTCGGTGCCCAGTTGATGGACGCCTTCCAGTTCTTCGCCGTATCCGACGTCGTGCTGTAACCGGACGCACGCCCCTGCACGTCAACCGTCAGATCCTTCGCGAGGAAAACGTTCTTCAGCAGTGTCGCCTTGGCTTCCGCATAACCTTCCGTCACGTCGAAGCCACCGCTCGTCGGCAGAACCGTGTTGGTCAGGCTCTGGCCGCTGCTGATCAGTTCGTCAGGCGTATTGGTCAGCTGCTCGCCACGATGCTCGAAGCCCACCGCAATACCCAGATCGCCGCCGCCCTTCCAGGGCATCGTCGTCACGTGGTTGTTGTTGATGCGCAGGTTCCAGTCACGGAGCTGGTAATGCGAATGCGTGTTCGTGTTGTAGTTAACGTAGGACGCGGCCTGGCTGCCCATCGTCCCGAACGGGTTGCTGCACCCGAAAGACGGGCAGACCGACGGATTGTAGACCAGAGCGCTCGTCGCGCTGGACGGGTCAGTCTGCTGCAGACCATAGGCGTTCAGCAGGTTCGTGTACGAACCCACGTTCTCCAGGTGATCCGTCGACATGTTGGAACCGTAGGTATACGACAGGTCGTAATCCCAGCCGTAAGCAATCTCACCATTCACGCCCACCTTGGCCGTGACCGTGTCGGTTGCGTTCTCGTCGCGGCGATCCCCGAGCTCCGTCAGACGCTTCGTGATGTCAACGTCCTGACCGAACGGGTTGTTCGGATCATTGGCTGGCACCGTCAGAACGGACGGCAGCGTGCTGGGCTGCACAGAACCGTCAAACGGCTCGGCCGCCATGTAGCTGGAGCTGGTCCGATGCGAGTACATCACATTGGAATACAGGTTGGCATGCCGGTTGAACTCGTAGTGGAAATCACCCGAGAGGCTGGCATCCTGAAGCTGGTTGATCAGGCTCTGGTGACGGCCGTAGTCATAACGGTTGTTCGTGCCCCAGTCGCTGACCGTCTTGCCGTCCGGTGCAACGGCAGCGTTCAGGCCCGATGCGCTCTGGACATGCGTATAGTTGGAGTAACCGGACCCGAAGGTCTCTGCGCCCGAACCCACTGGGTTATCGGACAGCTGCACCGGGTTGGCCCAGCTGCGGTCACGCTGCAGAACACCGCCCTGCGTCATGTACTGGCCGAACAGCGTCAGGTTGCCCTTGTCATGATCGAAGTTCCAGCCCTTGTAGGCGGAGATCATGCCCGTATCGTTGTCGCCCTGCCCGGTGATGCCACCACGGATCGTGATGTTTCCGTCCGAGAGGTTATGACGCATCTTGATGTTGATGACGCCCGACACGGCATCCGCGCCGTACAGTTCGGAACCGCCATCCTTCAGGATTTCGACGCTGGCGATCTGCTGGACCGGCAGTGCATTCAGATCGATGCAGTTCGACTGACCGTTCAGCGTGGCGCGCTTGCCATCGATCAGCACGAGAACGCGGTTGGAACCCAGGTTACGGATGTCCGTGCAGGACGCACCGCCCGTACCGTTGGTTTCCGAGTTGTTCGTGCCCGTTCCGCCGATGGACGGAATACGCGCAAAGAAGTCGCTGAGCGTCGTAGCACCCGTCTGCTGGATCTGCTTCGCCGTCACGATCTGGACAGGGTTGGCGTTCTGGTTGTTCGAGGAAGCCAGAGCCGATCCCGTAACAACCATGCGCTCGGTTCCACCCGAGACACCCTGCGCCTCAAGAAGCGCGGCACGACGGCGGCTGGAGGAAGCCGGCGCGGTCGTGGCGACAGGCACAGCAACGGACGATGTGGCGGCAGGCACAGCAACGGACGATGTGGCGGCAGGCACAGCAACGGACGATGTGGCGGCAGGAGCAGCAACAGCGGATGGCGTGCTCTTGGCAGCAGTCGTCGAAGTGGAAGCCTTGTGATGCACAGCCTTGTGGGCATTCTGCTCGGGCTGCGTCGTGGAAGCGGCAAATGCCGTCCCCGACAGGGACCCAACTCCGAGAATTGATGCACACAGCAACAGATGACGACGAGACGTGTTCAGCAAAGAACAAAATCCTTCAGAAGAATGGTGCCGTCTCTCTAAAGATCTCGAAGCGTGACTGTCACGAAAAATACATATCAGCCATGCTTTCAGCGCTCACTTAGATGCAACATGTGTGAAAAACGCAACACCATACCCCGGCCCGGTTTATCGTTGCATTTCAGTAACCAAGCAACCAAAGAAAAAGCCCCTGACCCGCAGGCCAGAGGCTTTTTTGCAACATCTGGGAGCCTTCCCCGCCCCTTCCGAGGAAGGGACAGGAAAGGAACCGGACTTGGATCAGAAGTCCATGTCACCCATGCCGCCCATGCCACCCGGAGCAGCGGCCGGAGCCTTCTTCTCGGGACGCTCGGCAACCATGGCTTCCGTCGTGATCAGCAGACCGCCAACCGAAGCGGCGTCCTGCAGGGCCGTACGGACAACCTTGGTCGGGTCGATGATACCGGCCGACACAAGATCCTTGTACTCACCCTTCTGGGCGTCGAAACCGAAGACATAGCCGTCGTTCTCAAGCACCTTGCCTGCGATGACCGCACCGTCTTCACCGGCATTGAACGCGATCTGGCGCAGCGGAGCCTGCAGGGCCTTGCGGACGATCTCGCCACCGACGCGCTGGTCGTCGTTGTCGAAGGTCAGACCCTTCAGAGCGGAGGATGCGCGGGCCAGAGCCGTGCCACCACCCGGAACGATGCCTTCTTCAACGGCAGCGCGGGTTGCGTGCAGGGCATCGTCAACGCGATCCTTGCGCTCCTTCACCTCGACCTCGGTGCTGCCACCGACGCGGATGACGGCAACGCCACCAGCCAGCTTGGCCAGACGCTCCTGGAGCTTCTCACGGTCGTAGTCGGACGTCGTTTCTTCGATCTGCGCACGGATCTGGTTGCAACGGCCCTTGATGTCGTCGCTGTTGCCAGCGCCTTCGACGATCGTGGTGTTTTCCTTCTCGATGTGGATCTTCTTGGCGCGCCCCAGCATTTCGAGCGTAACGGATTCCAGCTTGATCCCGATGTCTTCGGAAATCACCTGGCCGCCCGTCAGGATGGCGATGTCTTCCAGCATGGCCTTGCGACGGTCACCGAAGCCCGGAGCCTTGACGGCAGCGATCTTCAGACCACCACGCAGCTTGTTCACGACCAGCGTGGCCAGTGCTTCACCATCGACGTCTTCGGCGATGATCACCAGCGGACGGCCGGACTGAACAACGCTTTCGAGAAGCGGCAGCATCGGCTGAAGCGAGGAGAGCTTCTTCTCGTGGATCAGGATGTACGGGCTGTCGAGGTCAGCCGTCATCTTCTCCGGGTTCGTCACGAAGTACGGGGAGATGTAGCCACGGTCGAACTGCATGCCCTCGACCACGTCGAGTTCCGTGTGCAGGCCCTTGGCCTCTTCCACCGTGATGACGCCTTCGGAACCGACCTTCTGCATGGCAGAAGCGATCATCTGGCCGATCTCGGTCTCGCCATTGGCGGAAATCGTGCCGACCTGGGCGATTTCTTCCGGAGACGTGATCTTCTTCGTGTTGTTCTTCAGCTCGTCAACAACAACGCCAACAGCCTTGTCGATGCCGCGCTTGAGATCCATCGGGTTCATGCCGGCGGCAACAGCCTTGGCGCCCTCACGGATGATGGCCTGGGCCAGCACGGTTGCGGTCGTGGTGCCGTCGCCTGCGATGTCGTTCGTCTTGGACGCGACTTCGCGGACCATCTGGGCGCCCATGTTCTCGAACTTGTCAGCCAGTTCGATTTCCTTGGCAACCGACACACCGTCCTTGGTGATGCGCGGTGCGCCAAAGCTCTTGTCGAGAACAACGTTACGACCCTTCGGGCCCAGCGTCACCTTGACGGCATTTGCGAGGATATCAACGCCACGCAGCATACGCTCGCGGGCATCAGCGCCGAACTTGACGTCCTTGGCAGCCATAATTCTTACTCCTGAATGAGGTTCTTACGAGAGGAAACGGGGACGGCTGATCAGCCGATCACACCCATGATGTCGCTCTCTTTCATGATCAGCAGCTCTTCGCCGTCGATCTTGACCTCGGTGCCGGACCACTTGCCGAACAGCACCTTGTCACCAGCCTTGACGTCCAGAGCCACAACCTGGCCCTGCTCGTTGCGGGCACCCGGGCCGACAGAAACGACTTCGCCTTCGGTCGGCTTGTCCTTGGCGGTGTCAGGAATGATGATGCCACCAGCGGTCTTCTCTTCGCCCGTCAGGCGACGGACCACCACGCGGTCATGAAGGGGACGAAACTTCGTCATGGATCGCTCCATTTATGGCCACACCCTTGTACAAAGCAGCGTGACCGGGTTGCTGCACTCAATGACTGCAGTGCATTTTGGCACTCTCACATGGAGAGTGCCAAAGACATAGTCGCCCCCACCTTCTGCGTCAAGGATTCTCGCTTTCGTCCGAAGGGGCTCCGGAAGAAAGTTTCCGCCCGTCCAGGAGTGCCTGTATCCGCTGTTTTTCAAGCGTTTCAGCCAGTTTCTGCCCCTTGGTCCGGCCGTGCAGACGGCGGTTCGCATCGGCGAGCTTCGCATCCTCTACGCTCTTGCGGCGTTTGCGTTCCCGACGGAGATTGATGACGTCGCTCATGGCTCATGGCCTTCCGGGCATTACAAGACTGGATACACAGACATGAAACACAGCCCCTCGGACAACAAAACCCCTGCTTCCAGCGCTGACGGTCACATGACCAGCCTGACCGCATCTGATGGCCACAGCTTCAAGGCCTGGGAAGCCGGCTCCGCGGAGTCGCCCCTCGCCGTCATCGTCGTGCAGGAAATTTTCGGCCTCACCACCCATATCCGCAATGTCTGCAACGACTTCGCAGCCGAAGGCTTCCATGTTCTTGCCCCGGCCGTCTTCGATCGCGTCAAATCCGACGTCATTCTGGAATACACGCAGGCCGGCGTGACCGAAGGCCTCGAACTCCGCAGCAAGATCCCGTCCGAAAAGACCCTCGCCGACATCGCCGCCTGCGCAAAGGCCCTGCGCGAGGCTGGCCACAAGAAAGTCGGCATCATCGGCTTCTGCTGGGGCGGTCTGCTCGCCTGGCTCACCGCGACCCGCACCCATGACGTGGACGCAGCCGTGAGCTGGTATGGCGGCAGCATCGGTAGCCATGTCGAAACCGCACCGCACTGCCCGGTCGAACTGCATTTCGGTGGCGAGGATTCCTCCATCCCCCACACCGAAATCCAGAAGATCCGCGACGCCCGCCCTGAGGTCGAGGAATACGTCTATGACGACGCCGGCCACGGCTTCGGCTGCCCCGAGCGCCCGAGCTTCAACCGCGATGCCCGTGATCTCGCCTGGTCCCGCAGCGTCGATTTTTTGAAGTCTCATCTCGAACAGAAGTGAGCCCCACCATGACCACGGACAACATCGCCGGAAAAGTCGTCCTCATCACAGGCGGCAGCTCCGGACTTGGCGAGGCCACAGCCCGTTACCTTGCCGCTCAAGGTGCAAAGGTAGCCATCGCCGCCCGCCGCCGTGACCGGCTGGACGAGATCGTCTCCGAACTTACGGCACAGGGCCAGACCGCCCGCGCCTACACGCTCGACGTCACAAAACGCTCCGAGGTCGAAGAGACCGTCGCCGCCGTCACCCGCGATTTCGGCCGTCTGGATGTTCTGGTGAACAATGCCGGCCTCATGGCCATCGCCCCCATCCAGAAGCTGATGGTCGATGAATGGGACCGGATGATCGACATCAACATCAAGGGCGTGCTCTACGGCGTCGCCGCCGCCCTGCCGGTGTTCGAAAAACAGAAATCCGGACATGTCATCAACCTGTCCTCCGTCGCAGGCCTGAAGGTCTTTGCTCCGGGCGGGACAGTCTATTCCGGCACGAAATTCGCCGTCCGCGCCATCAGCGAAGGCCTGCGACAGGAAGCCGGCAACACCTTCCGCGTCACCTCCATCGAGCCCGGCGCGGTCCAGAGCGAACTCAAGTCCGGAAGCGGTGACACAGACAGTCGCAAAACCGTGGAAGAGTTCTATAAGATGGCGATCCCGGCGGACTCAGTGGCCCGTGCCATCGCCTTCGCCATTTCACAGCCTGACGACGTGGACATCAACGAGATCGTCCTGCGCCCGACCAGACAGGAGTTTTAAGATGAGCAGCAATCCGCTCGAAGCCGATCCCAAGCGCGACGCCGCAATCCGCCACGAAGCGCGCCTCCTGTGGGAAGCCGACGGCAAGCCGGCCTGTGGCCCGGAAGGCTATATCCAGAACGCCACCGACCTGATCGCCATCAAGGGCGTCCCCGAAGGCACGCCAGTCAAGGATCTGCCGCCGCCGGAACTCGACGGCGTGGAAATCGACGATGCCCGTGCCGGCATCGACCTGAACGCAGACCCGAACCACAACTTCGACTGATCCCCTCAGCCGATCACGGTTCCAGCCGCGCCCGCATCACGCAGGCGCGGTATCCGCAGAGCTTCAGCCCTGCTTCAGAACACGCCCTGCAACGGCATCGAGCTTGGCCAGCAGCTTCGGATCACGGGCAGCAGGTGCGGTGATGATCGCATGATCCAGAGCTCGCTCGGCGCTCGCATCCACCGGACGCTTTTTCCCGAGCACCGGAATGATTGCCTTCACCAGACGACGCGCATTATCCGCATTCCCCTTCATGACTTTCACAACGGCCTCGACCGTCACACTGTCATGGTCGGAGTGCCAGCAGTCGAAATCCGTGACCATCGCAACAGTCGCGTAGTTCATCTCGGCTTCGCGTGCGAGCTTGGCTTCCGGCATGTTCGTCATGCCCACGACCGAACAGCCCCAGGACCGGTACAGCTCGCTCTCGGCGCGCGTTGAGAACTGCGGGCCTTCCATTACCAGATACGTCCCGCCCCGCGTGAACGGAATCCCAAGCGAAGCCGCCTCGCCCTGCACCACATCCAGCACACGCGCCGAAACCGGGTCCGCCATGCCGACATGCGCCACACAGCCCGTGTCGAAGAAGCTCTTCTCACGCGCAAAGCTGCGGTCGATAAACTGGTCCACCAGCACGAAATGCCCCGGCGGCAGCTCTTCCTTGAGCGACCCCACAGCCGAAAGCGACAGGATATCCGTCACCCCGGCACGCTTGAGCGCATCGATATTGGCGCGGAAGTTCAGACGCGACGGCGGAATGGGATGCCCCCGCCCGTGACGCGGGAGGAACACGCACTGCACACCCTCGAACGTGCCGAACAGCAGTTCATCCGAAGGCTCGCCCCAGGGCGTTTCCACCCGGCGCCATTCCTTGTTCTCGAGTCCGTCAATGTCATATAGCCCCGAGCCACCGATCACACCGATGACGGGCTGGATTTCCTGTTCCGAAGACATGTCTGTTCCTGATTTCTGGTTGATCCGCTCCCCCGTTCTGGACCACGAGACGCCCCAACACGCAAGCCTTGCAGCCTGCAAGCCGCGTGTTGCAGCATTCAGAGAAACTTTTTCACAAAACGCTGCCGTTTTTACGAAATGAAAACGTCTTTGCGCCATTGTCCCGCCACGGATCACCGGCAGGCATGCATCAGCCAACTGTTCGGCAGCGGCGCGATTTGCTAGGACACTGCGCGTAACGAAGTTTTGTCCTGTATAGACGGGGGAAGAAAACATGGACCAGATCAGCCCCGGTTTCGCCGAAACCGTTCGTCCAGACGTGCCTCACGACGCCCTCAAGCAGGACGCCAAAGCCTGGTTCGAAACCCTCCGCGACCGCATCTGCGCGTCCTACGAAAAACTCGAAGACGAAGCAGCCGAAGGCGGTTCGCAGGTCCTGCGTGACCGCACCGCTCCCGGCCGTTTCGAGCGCACCGCCTGGAGCCGCCCCGAAGGCGGGGCCGGTGTCATGTCCGTCATGCGCGGCCGCGTCTTTGAAAAGGTCGGAGTCAACGTCTCGACCGTCTGGGGCGAGTTTTCCCCCGAATTCCGCAAGAACATCCCCGGTGCTGACGAAGATCCGCGCTTCTTCGCAACCGGCGTCTCCCTCGTCGCCCATCCGTGCAACCCGCATGTCAGTGCCGCGCATTTCAACACGCGCATGATCGTTACGACAAAAGGCTGGTTCGGTGGCGGCGGTGACATCACCCCGATGTTCCCCGAAAGCGCGGAAGCGCAGTCGGACGCCACCTATTTCCACAAATCCTTCGAAGACGCCTGCAACCGCCACGACCCGGAGCACTATCCCCGTTTCAAGGAATGGTGTGACCGCTACTTCCACCTGCATCACCGCAATGAACCGCGCGGTCTGGGCGGCATCTTCTACGACCAGTTCTATACCGGTGACGTTGATCTGGACTTCGCTTTCACCAGAGACGTCGGCATGGCCTTCCACGACGCCTATCCGGCCGTCGTCCGCCGCCGCATGTTCACCCCCTGGACCGAAGCCGACCGCGACGCCCAGCTCATCCGCCGCGGCCGCTACGTCGAGTTCAACCTGCTGCATGACCGCGGCACGCTGTTCGGCCTCAAGACGGGCGGCAACACCGAAGCCATCCTGATGAGCATGCCGCCGGAAGTCCGCTGGCCGTGAGACTGACCCGACGTGCAGCCCTGAAGGGGCTGGCGGCTCTGACCGGAGCCGCTCCCCTCCTGAAAAACCCGGCCCGCGCTGGCACCCTGACGGATGTCCAGCTCCTTCTGGGCGGCACGCTCGCCTCCATTCCCGGCCAGTTCGCGGAACTCGCAAATGGTGCCCTGTCCCACGCGCTGGATCTGGACACGCCCCTCGAACTGACCCCCGACATCGGACAGGACGGTGTTCGTGCCGCCAATCTGTTCGACGCCAACAGCGCGCCCGACGGCAACACAGCTCTTGTGCTGCCCGCTGCTACGCTTCTGACATCCCTGACCGGTGATTCCCGCGTCCATTATGATTTCGGCCGCTGGATCCCTGTTCTTGTGGCCTCCACGACAACCGTCGTCATCGCGCGCACGGAACTGCACAAGACCCTGCGCAGCCGCCTGACAGGCTTTTTCCACGATCATCCTGTCCGTCTCGCAGTCTCGCGGATCGAAGGCCCGGAACTGAATGCCCTGATGGGCCTCTCCCTACTCGGCCTGCGCCCCATCCCCATGCCCGGCTACGTCGATTCCTCAACGGCCCTGGCTGCGCTCCATGCCGGAACAGTCGATGCCGTTCAGGTCTCGCCCTATACCCTGGATCGCCCGCTGGATGACGTCCTCGCCAACCTGCCCGAAGGCACGAGCGCGATCTATTCCACCGGCGACCTGACAGACACCCATTCGACGACCATCCCCATTTTCATGGAAGCCTACCAGCAGGCCCGCCACCGCCCGCCCGAAGGCCCATTCTATCACGCCTGGCAGGCCGTCTCCGCCGCAGCCGACACCGCTATGGCCATTGCCCTGCCGATGCTGACGCCGCCTGACGTCGTCACGCAATGGAGCCATGCCTGTTCAGCTGCAGCCGCAGATTCCGGCGTGCGTCGCTGGGCCGACATGCATCATTTCAAACTGGCGACGGGTGAAAATGCCGCTCCGTTCCTGTCACGGACGGTCCCCGATCTCGGCGCCACGCTCGCCCTGCGCCGCTGGCTCGCCGTCAACACACCCCGCTGGCGCGAAGGACAGGAAACCCGCCACATCTGACCGGCTCAGCGGCGGCGGGTCTTCAGCAGAATACGAACAGAACCGTGATTGGCGGCATGGGGATGCACCACGGCCAGCACCATGGACCGCAGATCCCCCCGCTGAAGCCACATCGGCAGTTCACGCCGGATCAACCCGCTGGTCTGCCCGCTCCCCAGTCCTGTCACGACCTCGACACAGCGCCAGTTCCGCACCCGTGCACGCTGCATGAAATCATACAACCGCTCGAACGCCTCCTGTACGACATAACCATGCAGATCGAGCCGCGCATCGACCTTCATCTGCCCGCGGGACAGACGCTTCCAGCTCGTATCATCCAGCCCCGGCGCCCGCACACCAACGGCAAGCTCTGCCGGTCGGGACACGGGCTTTTTCGGCTGGGCCGGAACAAAGGACCGCCGCGCCGGCAAAGGCGCAGATCGCGCAATATCCGGCATGGGCGCAGGCAGTTCGGCTTTCACCACAGGCACCATACGTTTCGGAGCCCGCGGAGAGCGCAACGGCTTGATGTCGCGGACCACCATCCGCCACAGGGTCGCCTCGTCCTCCCTCAGATCCCGCTTCGCCACGCCGCCCTCACTTCCTGTCTGACCACCCCTCCCGAAAAACGGGATTCAGGCCCCGAGCATGTAACGGCTTCCGGTAGCGTTGAACAATGTTCTTTCGGGATTTCGGGACTTTCGCTGCCCTGATACGTTCACAGTCCGGGTTCCATTTCAGAAAGAACAGAACCATGAGCCATCTTTCCCAAGAAGAACGCGACAAACTCCCCGACAGCGCTTTCGGCCTCCCTGAAAAGCGCGCCTACCCGATCGATACCCGCGCCCGCGCCAGCAACGCCAAGGCCCGCGCCACACAGGAATACGAGCGCGGCCTTCTCACCGCCGAAGAGCGTGACCGGATCGACAAAGCCGCTGACCGCCGCCTCGCGCAGGACGACTGAACCGGAACGATCAGGCCACAGGCACCATCGGAAATTCACTTGACCTTAAGGGTCATGGCGTCAGTCTCGCCAGCACCGGGCATGAGAATGCCCGGCCTGCAAAGCAAGACTTACCAAGGATTTCCCATGCCCCTGCCTCCCCTGCGCAAATTCATTCCCCTGCTTGCAGGCACGGCCCTCTACGCCGCTTCGCTCACCAGTATGGCACACGCGGCCCCGTCCGGTGTCCAGAAGCCCGGAACCATCACCGCCTCGGCCCCACTGGCCGACGCCCTTGGTCTTCCGGACGCCGGACGCGCCCTGCGCATCACCTATCTTTCAACGAACGGCATCATCGGCAAGGCCCTCGTTCCCGTCACGGCCGAGATCATCCTGCCCGCCGGTCCCGCTCCGCAAGGTGGCTGGCCAATCGTCGCCTGGGCCCATGGCACCGTCGGCGTGGATGACAGCTGCGCCCCGTCCCTCAACCCTGTCAGCGACCGCAACCGCACCTATCTTTCCGCCTGGATGAAGCGCGGTTTCGCCATCGTCGCTACGGATTATCAGGGCCTCGGCACACCCGGCACCCATCCCTATCTGGACACCCGCGTCGAAGCCTACAGCGTTCTCGACAGCGTTCGTGCCGCGCTCGCCAACGTCCCGGACCTGAAAAACCGGATCATGATCGTCGGCCAGTCGCAGGGAGGCGGCGCTGCCGTCGCCACAGCGTCCTACGCACCAACCTACGCGCCTGAACTGGACATCCGCGGCACCGTGGCCACCGGCGCGCCTTACGTGACGCCCGAACTTCTCGGCAACCTGCTCAAAGCCGCTTCACAGCCCGGCGTCGGCTACAGCCCGCTGATCAATTACGTCTTCTACCTCGCCGCCGGGCTGGAAGGACACGATCCCCATTTCCGCCCCGAACAAGCCTTCACGCCCAAAGCCTTGCCCGTCTATCGCAACGCCGCCCATGAATGCCTGACATCCCTGTCTCATCAGACGCAGGAAGCCGGCCTGACCCTGCAGAACAGCCTCCAGCCAACCTTCCTCAAGGCCATGAGCCCGGCCCTGAAAGCCATGGCGTTCCCAACCCTCAAACTGGCCCAGCCGCTCTTCACTGGAACCGGAACAGAAGACCGCGACGTGCCCCCCGCCCTTCAGCTTGGTCTGGTCAAAGCTGCCTGTGCCGCAGGCTCAACCGTTCAGGCCCATCTCTACAAGGGACTGGACCACAACCAGGTCGTAAACGGCTCCCTGCCAGACTCTGCCGCTTTCACGACAGCCGTCATGACCGGCCAGCCTATCACTCCGCAGTGCAATCCCGTTCCCCAATAAACACCCGCAGACGCAGCTCATAAAAAAAACGGCCCCGGATCACTCCGGGGCCGTTTTTCATTCATGCAGCTTGCGCAGACTTCAGTTCGAAGCCGGAGCCCGCAGCGGCTGGTCAGCCGAGACATCCTTCAGCGGAATGCCCTCATACTTGCCCGTCAGCGTCTTGAGGAACGCCACGATATCCGTGACATCCTGATCGGCAATGTCATGATCCGGCGTCTCGTAACGCGCCATCTCCCGCACGACCTGCTCCAGCGTGGTGGCCGAACCGTCATGCAGCCACGGGCCCGTCAGCTCGACATTGCGCAGGTTCGGAACCTTGAACCGCTCCCTGTCGCCTTCCTGATGCGTCACAGCCATACGGCCTTCATCCGCAGCCGTCAGCTTCGTGTGTCGGTTCTCGAAATACGGACCTTCCAGACCAAGGATCTCGTAGGCGTCACCACCCACGGCAATGCCGCTATGGCACCCCGAGCAGCCGATTTCCTTGAAGCGCTCATATCCGCGCTTTTCCTGCGCCGTGATCGCCTTCGCATCGCCCTTCAGATACAGGTCAAAGCGGCTGTCCGGCGTAATCAGCGTCTTTTCATATTCCGCAATCGCCCCGGTGATCGTGTCCTTGTCGATCTGGTCGGAGCCAAAGGCCGCATTGAACTGCTCGGCATAACCCGGCGTGCTGCGAACATGATCGGATACCGTGTTCCAGTCATGCGAACCCATTTCCAGCGGGTTCATGACCGGACCTGCCGCCTGCTCCGCCAGATCCTTCGCACGGCCGTTCCAGAACTGCGCCATGCTGAACACGGAATTATAGACGGTCGGCACATTGATCGGACCCTTCTGGCCGCCAATACCCGTCGCGGTCGTCAGATTGTCCACGCCCCCCTTGTTCAGACCATGGCAGCTTGCGCAGTTGAGCGTGCCATCACCCGACAGCCCCTTGTCAAAGAACAGTGCCCGGCCCAGCTCAGCCTTCTTCCAGTTCACATCCACGCTCTCGGGGATCGGCTGGATCGGCTCGCCACGGAACTGCGCCGCCACACCCGGCGTCGCATAGTAACGCTCACGCTGCTCACGCACCCATTTCAGGATGTCCGCGCGCTGCTTCTCGTCCAGATGCGCATGCGGATGCATCAGCAGATAGGCTGCCGGCGGCATCCGGTTCTGCGTGATGACTTCCTCGATGCGGGAAAGCTGCTCGACGGAAGGCGGCTTGCCGTCCTGCAGCGCCGTCAGAACCGGCGCATATTCGAAATGACGCTGCCCCTGCACCAGATCACGCTTCATGATCTGATTGGCCAGCGGCAGCTTGAAATAGAACGGTAGTTCAACGTTCTGCGTATGGCAGTAATCGCAGCGTACTTCCCGAAGGGCCGCGAACGCAGCCATGGCTGTCGGGTCCTGACGCGTCGGGCTGCTGGCGGGCAGCTGCGGTGCTCCAGCATGATCAAAATGCTCAAGATAAGTGACGGTCCCGCCCCAGGCGACAACGCCCAGCGCCACCAGACCGGCAATTCCTTTTGTAATCGTGCTGGAACGCACCACTTTTCTCCTCATACTCACGGTGTCGTGATAATGCGGAAAAGTGATACACAAAGTCAAAGTGATTGAACCTGTCAGGAAAACAGGTGTTGTCGATTAATCCTCGTCCTCATGATCGATCGCCGCCCGCACCCGCTTGCGCGCCACGTTCACATAGGACGTATCGGTATCAATCCCGATCCCCACACAGCCCATCCGCTCCGCCGCCACCAGCGTCGTGCCCGATCCCATGAACGGATCCAGCAGCACACCGCCCGGCCGTAACCCGTGCAGTCGGATGCACGCCTCGGGCAAGGCCACCGGGAACGTTCCGGGATGGCTGAACTTCTCTTTGCGACTGCGCACGGTCTCGTAAGGAATGAACCACGTATCCCCCCGGCATCGCCGGTCCGTGATGTGCTGCCGCCGCACGATGTTGCTCTTGTCCGTAAACGGCACACCCGCATCCAGACGCGACACCGGCACATTCCCCGTCTTGGTCAGATGGAAGACATGCTCATGGTTGCGATTGACGAAACGCGCCGAGTTCAGCGGCTTGAAATGCCCATAGGTGATCTCGCCCACCGAAATCGACTTGATCCAGGTGATATGGTTCTGAAGCACGAACAGCTTCCGCAGCCGCGTCATCAATTCGAACGGCAGCCAGGGCTGTGAGGACGACCCCGCGATGTTCAGAAAGAACGATCCGTCATCCTTCATGACGCGGGACAGACTGGTGCAGACATCCTCCATCCAGTCCAGATACGCATCCTCGGGCAGCCGGTCCTGATAGGTCCGGTACGGCACTCCCAGATTATAGGGCGGCGACGTCACCACCACATCCACGCTCTGCGACGGCATCCGCTTGAGGACCGTCGTGCAGTCTCCCCGGATCAGCGTATGGACACCGAGCTTCTCCCGGCGACTGCGGATCATTGTGCGGCAGATTCCGCAGGAGGACGCGGCAGGAACAGCACCATCCGCCCATGCGCATGCAGGTTGCCGGCCACAGCCTGCGCCGCAGCCCCCCAGCCCGTGAACAGATCGGCCCGCCCGGCCCCTTTGATATCCGTCCCGATATCCTGCGCGAACACCAGATGATCCCAGTTCACCTGCTGCCCGCTACCATAAGGCAGCATCGTCTCAACCCAGAGCGGCATGGCAAACGGCACCATGGACCGGTCCACCGCCACAGAACGCCCGGCCGTCAGCGGCATCCCGAACGCGCCCTTCGGTCCCTGCGCCAGATTGCCGTCATCACGACGGAAAAACACATAATTCGGATTGCGCTCCATGACGGACATCATCCGGTCCGGATGCGCCTCAAGCCAGTTCCGGATGCTGTCCATGCTGACCCCATCCGCCGGCAGCTCGCCGTCCTGCACAAGAACACGCCCAAGCGGCACATAGGCCTGCCCGTTGCGCCCGTCATAGCTGACACGCACCTGCCCGCCATCCGGCAGAATCAGCCGACCCGAACCCTGGATCTGAAGGAAAAACAGATCCACCGGGCTTTTCAGCCAGGCAATCTCCAGCCCCTGCCCCGCCAGCGCCCCGCCATCAATCGCGGCACGGTCATAATACGGCGCAAACTGCCCGTTGACCCAGCGCCCGCTGACCATCTGGCCATTGGTCGCCTTCACCCGCACCAGATCGCGTGGCCGACCATAGACCGGCGTCTGATAGGCCCCACCCCGGGTCAGGGATGCCGGGATCTGCGGCTCGAAATAGCCGGTAAAGAACGCCGCTGTCCCGGCCTCGTAAGGCTGGAACCATGTCTGAAGATACGTCCGCGCATCCGTCGCCGTCGCCAGACCCGCACAGGCATTGGCCCAGTCGGCAGCATGACGGCCATACGTGATGTCCTCACTTCCGCCGAGCACCGTCTCGGGCGGCAACTGCGACAGGCGATGGCACTCATTCCGCAACAGCGGCATCAGGGAGGCAAAATCCTCCTGCCCCCACCCGGCAAGGGCGTCATAACCAACAGGAGAGAGCGAAAACGAAGACGGCGCATTCTGCGGGGTGCACCCGCAAAGCACGCCGAGCGTCACCAGGGTCAGCAGTTTTTTCATCGGATCGGTAAAAAACTCGAAGCAGAAAACGAAAGGATCAGGCCGGACGGGACGCCGCCAGCCGCCACCGCGCATCGGACTGCCCGACAACACGCTCGAAAAGCCACAGATCATGGAACTCGGTCACGGCCTCGGTCCCGACCACGGGCTCACCCGCACGGTCCGTCAGGATGTTCACCTGACGCGAAACAATCTTCACTTCGATTCGGCCCGTCCGCGCGCCATCCTCTGCCGATACGAGCATCGCATCAAGAATGGACAGGCTCTCAACACCCCGCAGATCGCTGCGCTGCGTCTCGCCCGCCTGTTCCCGCGTATCGATCGCAGCGGAAAAGGACTCCATGGAGACCGGGGTCAGCAGCTTCTGCAGCACCGCACGATCACCAACCGCAAACGCCGGCACCACCTGACGGAACGTGTCCTCGGCATCCTTCAGGAAACCCGAAGGCGAAAATCCCGGAAAAACGGACGCGATTTCGCCCAGCACCGTCCCGACCCGCGTTGCAGGTGCAGGAATTTCATAATCCACTTCCGGTGCCGCAGCCGCATTGAGCGCCCCGTTCCCATCACCCTGCCCGCCCGACGCCTTACCCGGCAGCGGCGGCGGAGCACTCGGACGGGACGCATCCGGCGCCGTACCATTCTTCGCGCCCGGACCGAAACGCCCGGCGCCCGGACGCTCCTGCCGAACCCCCTGCATCCCGACACGGCGGCCAAGAACGCGGTAAAGCCTCACCCCCAGCGCCACGGCGAGCACGAACAGGACCACAAGGTCCCAGGGAAAATGATGACCCGCGTGATCCATGAGACCGGCGGGGAGGTGGATGTCGCTGGAAGACATGACGTCCTGTGTTTCGCAGTGTTCGGTGAAAGATCTGTTGCCCTAGAGATAGGGTGCAATCCCTCCGATCTCAACCATCTGTCCGCCAGAACCGTGTCTTGGCGCGCAACGGACATCATGCTACCGCCAAGGGATCGCAATCGTTCCAATCGATGTCCGCCCTGGGGTGCGCCCCTGCGGATCCGGAGACTGTATGTCAGAGAACACCACCGACAACGCTGCCCTGGGCCAGGAAAACGTGCCGGCCATGCCGCTAGCCATCAACCTGCAGTACACGAAGGACCTGTCCTTCGAGGTTCCGGCTGGCGCTGCCATCTTTACCACGCTGCGCTCCGCCCCGCAGATTTCCGTCAACATCGACGTCCAGGCCAACCGTCTGGAAGAAGACCAGGCCGTTTATGAAGTCGCCCTGGCCGTCCGCGCCGAGGCCGCAGAGCCGCCGGCACAGGAAGGTGGACAGGCCGGCCGCACGGTGTTCATCGCCGAGCTGACCTACGCCGCCGTCGTGACGCTGAACAACCCGCCGGAAGAGCTGATCGAGCCGATCCTGCTGGTCGAAGTGCCGCGCCTGATCTTCCCGTATGTCCGCTCCATCGTCAGCGATGTCACGCGTGACGGCGGCTTCCCGCCCGTCGTGCTGCAGCCGATCGACTTCGTTGCCCTGTGGCAGGCCAAGCGCGCCCAGCAGTTCCCGGAACCCGCCGGCGAAGCCTGATCTCAGGACACTGGCCCGAGCTGCTCCAGCGGATCGGGCCACATCACCGCGCGCCATTCCTCCGGGTTCAGGCGCGCGGCAATGGCCTCTGACAAACAGAGCGCCCGCACGGCAGACAATGCCGTCACCTCTTCGGTCCCAAGCGCTTCCCTGAACGCTTCCGCCGTTTTTCCCGAATACAGCAGCACCGCCTCAACGCGCCCACTCCGAAGCGCATCCCGCGCCGTCTCCGGCAGAGCCTCGCACATGGCCGCCGCATAGACCTCGACGCGCTGCACGCCCAGATCCCGCGCCAGCTCCACGCCATAGCCCTCGCCACTGGCCAGCAGTACATCCGTGCCCATAATGCCGCGCGCCCGGCAGAACGCCGCCAGAGCCCGCGCATCCCCGTCCGCCGCCTCGACATTCACGAACCCGGCCTTGCGCGCCCGCGCCGCCGTCCGCGCACCCACGGCCACGATAAGCCGATCCCGTGGCCAGTCCCGCAGCGCAGGCAGCGCATTCGCACTCGTCACCAGCACGGCCCGGAACTTACCCGGCGCAACAGGCTCAAATGTCGTGATGTCCAGCATCGGACACGCCACAGCGTCCCAGCCAAGCGCCCGGACTTCCGCCATTGTGGCGGACAGTCCGGGCTCCGGCCGGGTCACTAGAACCACGCGACCCGGTTCAGGACGGGTAAGCGTCAGGGACGCCTCATTTCTTCAAAGATATGGGCCGGCGTATCGCGGCGAAGTTCGTCCGCAAGCTCGGTGCCCAGACGGGCCGCCTCAAGCGGCGCACCTTCGATCTCGCGACGGAGCAGGAACGTCCCGTCCTCGCTCGCAATCATGCCGCTCAGCTTGAGAACACCGTTCTCGATCCGGGCATAACCGCCAATCGGCGTCCGACACGAGCCGTCCAGTTCCGCCAGAAGCGCACGCTCGGCCGTCGAAACCGCCCGTGCCTCCGGATCCTCGATCGCGGACAGCAGTTCGCGCAGTTCCAGATCGCTCTCACGAACCGTCACGCCCACAATGCCCTGCCCCGAAGCCGGCAGCATCTGGTCCGGCTCCAGCACGACATCCACACGGTCTTCCATGCCCAGACGCCGCAGCCCGGCCAGAGCCAGAAGCGTCGCATCGCACGCCCCGGCCCGCAGCTTGTCCAGCCGCGTCTGCACATTGCCGCGCAGCAGGCAGAACCGCAGATCCGGCCGTACATGCAGCATCTGCGCCTGACGCCGCACCGACGCACAGCCGACCAGCGCCCCTTCCGGCAGGCAGTCATACGGACGCTGCGGATCAACCTTTACATCCCGGTCCCGCAGGATCAGTGCATCGCGCGCATCCTCACGCTTGAGCGTACAGGCCAGCACCAGGCCCGGCGGCAGGTTGGTTTCCAGATCCTTGAGGCTGTGCACCGCGAAATCGATCCGCCCGGCTGCCAGCGCCTCATGGATTTCCTTAGCAAAAAGACCCTTGCCGCCGATTTCCGCCAGACGCTGCGCCTGGTTTCGGTCACCCTCGGTACTGATCTGGTATTCCTGAAACGCCCCCATATCGCGCAGAACGGGGCAGAACCGCGTCAGGCGCGTCAGAAAGTTCCGTGTCTGGACCAGCGCCAGCGGAGACGCCCGCGACCCGACACGAAGAGGGAGCTTGCGGCCGGTAGGCGGCTCAGCGGCATGGGAGCGGCGGACGGCTTCCGCGGCGACTCTCTGGAGCGCCTCGGAAGGCAGGACGGGAGCATTCATGAACGGCAGCTTTAGCCCATTCACACGGGACTGTCATGATATGACAGACTCGGCCATAATAAGCCCCATGTCAGCCCCCGCCACTTCTCCATCCGCACCCACGCGCCCCCTTCTGGCCATCGAAACTTCCTGCGACGACACGGCCTGCGCCATCCTCGCCTATGACGGCACGATCCTGGCCGAAGGCGTCCTGTCCCAGACCGACCACGCCATTCTCGGCGGCGTCGTCCCGGAAATCGCGGCCCGCGCCCATCTGGACGCCCTGCCCACACTGGTGGCGGAAGTCCTGAAAAAAGCCTCCCTGACGCTGGCCGATATCGACACTTTTGCCGGCACAACTGGCCCCGGCCTGATCGGCGGCCTGATCGTGGGAAGTTCCTACGCCAAGGGACTGGCCATGGCGCTGCATCGCCCCTTCGTGGCCGTAAACCACATCGAGGCCCACATCCTCACCCCGCGCCTCCCCAGCCTCGGCGCAGATCTGCATTTCCCCTACCTGACAATGCTGGTCTCGGGCGGCCACTGCCAGTGCGTCTCGGTCGAGGAAACCGGCCGCTATGTCCGCCTCGGCGGTACGATCGACGACGCCGCCGGCGAAGCCTTCGACAAAGTCGCCAAAATGCTCGGCCTCGGCTGGCCCGGCGGTCCGGCCCTTGAAAAACTCGCCACCGAAGGCCGCGACGATGCCTACCCACTGCCGCGCCCCCTCAAGGGCCGCGAAGGCTGCGATTTCTCGTTCTCTGGCCTCAAAACCGCCGTCAGCCGCCTGATCGACACACAGGACCCGACCGGCAGCCGCGACGCCCTGCCCCGACAGTTCGCCGCAGACGTCGCCGCCTCCTTCCAGCGTGCGGTTGCGGACGTCATGGCCGACCGCGCCGAACACGCCCTGGCCCTCAGCCCGACCGCAACAGCTCTGGTCGTCGCAGGCGGCGTCGCCGCCAACAAGACCCTGCGCCACGCCCTCGAACAGGTCGCCGCCAACCACGGCATCCCCTTCTTCGCCCCGCCCCTGCGCCTGTGCACGGACAACGCGGTGATGGTCGCCTGGGCCGCTCTCGAACGCCTCCACGCGGGCGAAACCCCTAACGAAATCGATACCGCCGCCCGCCCCCGCTGGCCCCTGTCTGAACGCACTCCCGCCCACGCCTGAACACAGGAAGCCGCATGACCGCCATCCTCATCCGCGACGAGACCGGAACCGGTATCAGCAGACCCGCCCTGCGCTTTGACTGGAAAACCCGCAGACATCTGCGCGTGCGGGACCTGATCGCCGAGCGCGTCCGCCTCGAATGGGACAACGGCACCAAGGCAGAATGCGAAGAAACCGCCCTCATCCCGCAGGACGCACCCTGTATCGAAACCATCGAAGCCGCCATCGACCATGCCCTGAAGGCCTTCGAGCGCCGCGCCTATCTGGTCATCATCAATGACCGCCAGATCCCGCATCTGGACGACGACATCACCCTCACCCCGGATATGACGATCACCTTCCTGCGCCTCATCCCCCTGGTCGGAGGCTGACATGCAGCAGCGTAGTCCGATGGCGGTCGCCTCTTTGCCCGGCGGTGCGCTCTATCGCCTCCTGTCAAAAGTCGGCGACATGGAGCAGGCGTTCATAGAGTGGCGCGCCCTGATGCGCTCCCGCTGTCCTACGGTTTTCGAAGACGCCAGAAAAAAATGGGTCGAACTCTACGAACAGCAGAGATGCAACTACAAAGGCTACGCCTTTAAAGAGCATGCCTACCAATACCTCAGCGATAACATCCCTCTCGCCGCCTATTTCCTGCCCGAGACGATGGGCAATGCGCCACGGCCTGCGTCTCCAAAATGGCTGGAGCGTCTCTCTCGCGAAACCCTTGATCCCGAAGCTCCCATTCCGCTGCAAAAGCACGACTCTTACTGGAGCCGTTTCAGAACATTCTGTCCCGATCCCAACTCGCCCATCGACCCCACGACGCATCGCATCATGGATCTGAAATGGCTCGCTCAGGCCCGGGCAGATTATGTCCGGGTCCCGGTCGAACGCCCTGGGGCCTTCCGCCTCATCCGCCAGCACATCATTCGCCTGACCCTGTATCCGGGCAATGCGGACGATCCCGTCTTTGATCGCCTCTCCACCCCTGATAGCGTTACACCCTCTGTCAGAACCCTGCGCGACCGCGCCACCATTCTCGCTGCCCCTGACGGACAGGACGTTCTGACGCTGGCCCGCACCATCCTGCGCGATTTCGACACGGCACAGGGACGCTGGATCGACGGTCCGCTCTATCGGGCCGCCATTCTTCCCATCCTCGTCATTCATGCAAACAACCGCATCAAGGCCACAGGCTCCGTCCGCGAAGCGGCCTACGAACTCATCGCCAAGCCAGACGCTTTCATCCCGGAGCAAGAGACCCTCTGGCGAATGGACACTGCGGCACTGGGACTACAAAATCTTGGTAAACGCCCTCCAGCGGAACTGCTCAACCTCAATAAAATCCTGTGTGGCTGCCTCTGGCTCGTCGCCGTCAGTGGCAAGCCGGAAGACGTGCAACTCCTCAGCACGCTGGCGAAAAACTTCCAGAAGAACGAAAAACTTTTCGAGTTCAACCGCATCATCCGGGCCCTCGGTCTCACCGCCGACCGTGACGCCATCAACGAACAGATCGCCCTGCGCCAGAAAACCCGTCATTCGCTCATGCTCGGCCAGATCAACGCCGCCCTGGCCGACTCCGCCCGAAAATCCGGCATCAGCATTACGGAACTCGAAGAACGCTCCGCCTACACCCACGACCTGGACAGCCATCATGAACGCGCCGTCCCGCTTCCCAACGGCCTGACCGCAACCCTGTCCCTCAAGACCAACGCCTCCGGAACGGTCACACTGTTCTCCGCCGACGGCACAGAACTGCGCCCGGTCCCTCCCGCGATCCGCACAGAACTCAAGACCATCCGCGCCTATGAAAAACTCAGGGAAGAAGCCCGCGCCCTGACCAAAGAGATGCAGGTCCACCGCCTGCGCCTCGAACGCTCCTGGATCACACAGGAACGCTGGACGGCCGAACGCTTCCGCACGAACTATCTAACCCATCCCGTCCTGTCCTGGCTCGCCCGCCGCCAGATCTGGACCCTTACGGCACCCGACGGCACACAACGCACCGTCCTCTTCCCGAACGGCACCCCCATCGCCCCAGACAGCACCCCGACGGCCGCCCTGCGCGACGACGAAACCGTCACCCTCTGGCACCCGCTGGACGCCAATACGGCCCTCGTCAACCAGTGGCGCGACACGCTGGAAGACATCGCCCTCATCCAGCCCATCCGTCAGGCCTGGCGCGAAACCTATGTCCTGACCGATGCCGAACGCGCCACCTCCCCGGCCTCCCTCCGCTACGCAAGGCAGGTCCTGCGTCAGGCGCAGTCCGTCGAACTCGGCCGCCAGCGCGGCTGGCGCGTGCGCACCCTGAGCATGCACATGCCCTCAAGCGAGGGCGACCCCACCAGCCTGACCATCCCCTCCGCCGGTCTCCATGCCGAAATCTGGACCGCTGGCGTCGACGGTCAGGCCGCTTTCCATCACGGAACATTCACCCATATCCTCACCGACCGCGTCCAGTTCCGCACCGTGACGGACAAGGGCTCCTGGCGCCACGACGGCGGCAAGAAACTCGCCATCGGCAAGGACACCGTTCCCCTCGAAAACGTCCCGCCGCTGATCTTTTCGGAAGTCATGCGCGATCTTGACCTCTTCGTCAGCGTGTCCTCCATCGGCCTGGAGGTCACCTATCTCGACGGAGCGGAAGGCCACACCATCGCCCAATGGCGCCGCATGCCCGATCTGGCCATGTGGAACTACGACGAAACCCTGCCCCTCAACGGCCGCGCCCGCATCCGCTACGAGACGCTTGAACGGATTCTCCCCCGCCTCACCATCGCGGACCGCCTCGAACTCACCGACACGTATGTCCATGTTCGCGGCGTCCTGCACAGCTACAGGGTTCATATCAGGACGGGAAACATCTTCCTCGATCCCGACCGCCGCTATATCTGCATCGTACCCGACGCCCGCAAAAAGAAATCCACCATCGCCCTGCCCTTCGACGACGACCAGACCCTCGCGGTCATCCTGTCGAAACTCTTCCTTCTCGCCGCCGATGACAAAATCACTGATCCCGTCATCCTCCGACAGCTCCCCGCACCCACCCCGGAACACGTCTCTTGAACTACCGTCACATCTACCACGCCGGAAACTTCGCCGACTGCATGAAGCACGCGCTGCTTCTCGCACTCATCAAGGCGCTGAAGCGCAAACCCGCTGGCTTCGTCGTCCTCGACACCCATGCCGGATGCGGCCGCTACGACCTGACGTCCGAAGAAGCCGAAAAAACCGGCGAATGGCGCGCAGGCATCGGCCGCCTGCTCGACGGCACCGCAGACCCTGCTCTTGCTGACTATCTCAACGCCGTCCGCCCCAACGTGCAGGACCGGCACCGCTACCCCGGCTCCCCGGCTTTCGCCCGCGCCGAACTCCGCCCGCAGGATCAGCTCATTGCCTGTGAACTGCACCCCGAAGACGTTCGCCCCCTGCGCCGCCTCTTCCACGCCGACCCACAGGCCGCAATCCATCATCGTGACGGCTACGAAGCCCTCCGCGCCCTGCTTCCACCGAAGGATCTCAAGCGCGGCCTCGTCCTCATTGACCCACCGTTCGAGAAGCCGGACGATTTCGCCCGCTGCGCCGATGCCATCGCGCTGATCCGCACCCGCTTCCGCGCCGGGATCGTCGCCGTCTGGTACCCGATCAAACACCGCACACCCGTCCGCGCCTTCTACACGGCGCTTCAGGACGCCGGGATCCGGGACATGCTCGCCTGCGAGTTCCTGCTCCGCCCTCCCGTCGATCCCTCCCGCCTGAACGGCTGTGGCCTGCTGGTCGTTAACGCCCCTTTCGGCTTCGAGGACGAGGCCCGCAACATCCTGCAAGCCCTCGCCACCGGCCTGCGTTCTCCTGAGGCCGAAGACATCCAGATCAACATCGAACGGCTGGCAGAGGAATAACCATGACCAGACCCCATATCGCGATCATCGGCGCCGGAGCCTGGGGCACGGCACTGGCCTGCGCCACGGCCGCCACCGGCGCGGACGTGACACTCTGGATGCGTAACCCCGTCCCGGCTGGCACCCGCACGCTCCCGCGCCTGCCGGACATCACCCTGCCCGACAACGTCACCATCACCGGCGACTTCCCCCGCACCACCGACGTCGTCCTGCTCGTCACCCCGGTCCAGACCGCCCGTGACGTCTCCACGCGCCTTCAGACCGTGCTCGACCCCGCAGTCCCCGTCGTGACCTGCTGCAAGGGACTGGAACAGGCCACATCCCTCCTGCCGCTCGATGTTCTGGCGGAAACCATGCCCGGCCGCCCGACCGGCGTCCTCTCCGGCCCCAACTTCGCCATCGAAGTCGCAAAAGGCCTCCCCGCCGCCGCAACCCTTGCCTGCGCAGACCTCGCTCTCGCGCAGAAACTCACGGCGCTCCTCAACACGTCCAGCTTCCGCCTCTATGCCAGCGATGACGCTGCCGGCGTCCAGCTCGCAGGCGCTGCCAAGAACGTCATCGCCATCGGCGCCGGCATTACGATCGGCGCGGGCCTGGGCGAAAACGCCCGTGCCGCCCTCATCACCCGCGCCGTCGCCGAAATCGGCCGCCTCGCCGAAGCTACGGGCGGCCGCGCCAGCACGCTCGCAGGCCTCGCAGGCATGGGCGACCTCATCCTGACCTGCACCGGACGCGGCTCGCGCAATTACAGTGTCGGACTCGAACTCGGCGAAGGCCGTTCCCTTGAAGACATTCTAGCCTCACGAACCACGGTTGCCGAAGGCGTCCTGACCGCCCCGGCCATGCGCGCCCTCGCCCGCAAACACCATGTCCGCGCGCCCATCATCGAAACCGTCACCCGCATCCTGGGCGAAGGCTTCACGATTGAGGAAGCCCGACACCTTCTGCTGGACCGCCCCCCCACGCAGGAGTAACCATGATGACATGTGGATGAGAAACGAGAGGTTGCGCCGCATCATCGGATGCAGCCGCATCGCCCGGGTGCTGACCTTCGGGTTGCAGAACGCCCTGCAGATGCGACTGCTCTCCGGCCACAAGGACCCGCGGACCCTCTCCAGCCTCCGACATGCCATTCGCGGCACACGATCGCTTCTCAGCGCGGATGAAGCCTTCATTCTTCATGAAATCGCCGCAGCCCAGACCACCCTGCCCGGCGATTTCGCCGAATTCGGCGTCTATGAAGGCGCCTCGGCAGCCCTGCTCTGCTCGGTAAAAAACGACCGCACCCTGCACCTGTTCGACACCTTCGAAGGCCTTCCCGAAAGCGTCCGGAGTGGCGAAAGCGGCGTCTTCCACAAAGGCCAGTTCATCGGCACTCTGCCGCACGTAAAACGCAAGCTGGCCGGCTGCCGGAACGTCCGCTTCCACCCCGGCCTGTTCCCCGGCAGCACATCCGGCCTCGAAGACCTGCGTTTTTCATTCGTCCATCTGGACGTGGACCTTCATGACGCCACCCTGGCCGGACTGGACTATTTCTATCCCCGTCTGGTCCCCGGCGGCATCATTCTCACGCATGATTTTTCGATCATCCCGGGCGTCGCCCAGGCGTTCCGCACCTTCTTCGCAGACCGCCCCGAACGCATCATCGAATTCCCGACCACACAGGCCATGATCATCCGACACCCGGCCTGAACAGCCGGGCCTGCCTCAGTGCAGAACCGCGCAGGCCACGCGATCCCCCGAACCACCAATCGGCTGGCTCTGATAGTCGTCCGGTTTTGCATGAATGACCACGGACGCCCCATCCGCATCCATCAGCGCCGGACGCTCCCCCTGCCCCTTCAGTGAAACCAGCGTGGAATAAAGCTCCACCGTCGCCGTCCCATCCGCTGCGACATACAGATTGGGCAGATCACCCGCATCATTCGCATCCGCATTCAGCAGACCATGCACCACCGGCGTTGCCGCATGAACATGCGCGCCCGCACTGGTGAATTTCGGGGCCGCACAGCTCCCCTTTTCATGAAAATGAATTCCGTGCCAGCCCGGCGTCAGCCCCTGCACCTGAAGCCGCAGCAGAACGCCCTTCGGCGCCTCGGTGACATTCACAATCCCATGTGAAGAGCCATCAATCCCCTTCAGCTCCCCCGTCACACTATCGGCCGCACAGGCCAGGGAAGGAACGACCATCGCAGAGGCCAGAAGAAGGGTCAGAAATCCGGAACAACGCATGGAGAAACTCACAGTCCAGCAGGAAAGATGATAACTGTTCTCACCTTACGCCGGGCCTGACATATTTTCGGATCAGAGATTCGTGAACCGCCCTGAAATCACACAAACAGTCCCGCAATCACCGCACTCATCGCATTGGACAGCGTCCCCGCCACCACGGCCCGCACGGCAAACAATGCCACATCCGTCCGCCGTCGCGGCTCCGCACTGCCAAACGCCCCGATCAGAAGCCCGATCGTGGAGATATTGGCAAATCCGCACAGCGCAAAGGACAGGATCGTAATCGTCCGCGAAGACAGCGTATGATCATGGATCATCGGCGCCAGGTTCACATAGGCCACGAACTCGTTGAACGCGATCTTCTGTCCCAGCAGCCCCCCGGCAATCGTACACTCGCTCCAGGGCACCCCGAGCAGCCAGGCGAACGGCGCAAACACCGTCCCCAGAATCTGCGCCAGAGACAAACCGATTGCCCCCAGAAGTCCGTTCGCGAGCGCAATCAGCCCCACAAACGCAATTAGAACAGACCCCACAGCCACCGCGATCTTCGCGCCATTCATCGCGCCATCCGCAATAGCCTCGAACATGCTGTGATGCCCGTGATCCGCCCCGGCAATCTGCGCATCAGACCGGCGCGGCCCCGGAAACAGAATGCGCGAGAACAACAACCCACCCGGGATCGCCATGAAAGACGCCGCCAGCAGGTTCTCCATCGGCACACCCAGCGACGCATACCCCGCCAGCACGGACCCCGCGATGGAGGACGTCCCACTGCACAGCACCGTCGCCAACTCCCCTTCCGACATCTCCGCCAGACAGGTCTGAAGCGCGATCGGCATCTCGCTCTGCCCCAGAAAAATCGTCAGCACTGCCGAGAACGATTCGAGCCCCGTCGTCCCCAGCACCCGCGACAGCGCCCCACCAATCAGCTTTGAGAGGAACTGCAACACGCCCCAGTGCTGCAACAGCCCCAGAAGAGCTGCGACATAAACAATCTCCGGCAGGACCTTCAGCGCAAAAACGAAACTGTCATTGCCGAACAGTCCGTTCATCTTCGGTCCCACAAGCCCGCCGAACAGGAACGCACTGCCCACATCCCCGTAGGACAGGACCTTCGTTACCGCATCCGACACCACATGCAGCCCATGCGCACCCGCTGGCACCCACAGCACGACCGCCGCAATCAGCACCTGCAACAGCAGCGCCCGTCCTACGAAAGGCCAGTCAATGGCCCGGCGGTTGGTCGACAGCAGCGCACCCAGAATCAGAAGGCCGGCGATGCCGACAAGGACGCGCAGGATCACGCAGGCAAACTCCTCACCCAAAAACAGAACATCACACCCGGAACTGGAGCCGAAACGATCTGAACCTGTCTGGCATGTCACGTTCTGTCCACCCCTCCTCTCTCGCCTGCACGGCCTCAAACCGCTAGGATGCCGCAGACTGATAGGGAGAACCCCCATGACCTGTGCCTATGATTTCAGCCTTCCCGGCCTGTCCGGCGACACGATCGACCTTTCGGCGTATCGCGGACGACCGCTGCTGATCGTCAACACGGCGTCGAAATGCGGCTTCACACCCCAGTATGAGGACCTGCAACACCTCTGGTCCCGCTATGGCCGCGACTATCCCGAAGGCCTGATGATCGTCGGCGTACCGTCAAACGATTTCGGCCAGCAGGAACCCGGCTCGTCCGAAGACATCAAGAATTTCTGCTACCGCAATTACGGCGTGAGCTTCCCCATGACCGCGCGCCAGCACGTGCGCGGCCCGGAGACCACACCGCTGTTCCAGTGGCTGGACAAGCAGGGCGGCTTCCTCGCCCGCCCGCGCTGGAATTTCTACAAATACCTGACCGACCGCGACGGCAAACTCGTCAACTGGTTCACACCACTGGCCAAACCCGCCTCAAACCGCGTCGAGGAAGCCGTCCGCAAAGTCCTGCTGGATCACTGAACGCCAAGCCGTCCAGCCAGCGCGGCCTCGATCAGCGCAATATTCCGCAGATCGGCCTTGAACACCGTATCAAACAGATCCCCCGCCAGCGGTACGAGGCCCACCACGGCCTCGATCGCGACATTCCCCAGCATCCGCTGCACGGTCTGGCGGTCCACGCCCATCCGGCGCCCTTCCCAGACGATATAAAGCGACAGCGCCGTCCCGATCAGCGCACCGCCGCCTGGTAGAAGCCCCAGCAGCGTATCCAGCCCCGCCCGCAGCCGCAGGCCGGGAATCCGCGTGGCCGAGTTCAGCAGCCAGGCCAGACGGCGGATCCGCTCCAGCCTCCGGCGGAGTTCGGCAACACTGGCGGGCGGAGAAATCGTGGAAAAATCAGTCATGGCACCGGCTATCACGCAACAGCGAACCGGAAGTTCGTCTTTTTTCCTTGAACATCCGTATCGAAACCCGCCAGAGTTCAAGTCAGAAATGTGACAGGAGACATTTATGAAGGACTCATTGCTCCGCCCCATCCTGCCCCTTCTGGTCGTGGCTGCCCTCGGCGCCCTGACTCCGGCCGTGGCCCATCACGTCACGACCTTCCTTGGCCTGTCCGGCATTTTCTGGGCCAGCGCCATGCTGATGCCGGAAGTGACACTCCTCTGCATCGGTGTCGCCGCAATCCGCCCCACGATCCAGCAGCCTGCCAGAGCCGAGACGCCCCTGCACAACCGCGAAACGGTTCTGCGCTGACACCGATCCGCCACACTGCATTTTTCCTGCCCGGGAGCATATGTTGCGGCGCTGAATGATCGGCTAGGATCAGGAAATGCTTCGCAATTTCCTGACAGTCGGCAGCTGGACCATGCTTTCGCGTGTCCTCGGCCTCGTTCGTGACCAGCTTCTCGCTGCGTTCCTTGGTGCCGGCCCCGTTCAGGACGCCTACCTGATCGCGCTGCGGCTGCCCAACATGTTCCGACGCCTCTTCGGCGAAGGCGCGTTCAACGCCGCCTTCGTGCCGATGTTCACCGAGCGCTACGAAACAAAGGGCCACCAGTCCGCCCTGCGCTTTGCAGGGCAAGCCCTGTCCGGACTGATGCTCTGGCTCGCCCTGCTGACGATTCTGGCCGAAATCTTCATGCCGCTGGTCGTGGAATGCATCGGCTCAGGCCTCACCGGCACCCGCTTTGAAACCGCGGTGCATCTGTCGCGAATCACGTTCCCCTACATGCTGCTGATCTGCGGCGCGGCTCTCGTTTCGGGCGTGCTGAACGGCCTCGGCAAGTTCACCGCAGCAGCCGCCGCCTACGTCACCTTCAACATCATCGGCATCGCCGCCATCCTTCTCGGCGCACTGGTCTGGCACAACACCGCCGTCGTCAGCGCGTGGGGTGTGACGCTCTCCGGCGTCGTCCAGCTCGGGGCCCTGTACTGGGCCGCCCGACGCGCCGGAATGGCACCACACCTGACATGGCCCAGCCTGTCGCCCGACATGCGCGCTCTCCTGCGCCGCATGGGCCCCGGCCTCGTCGGCTCCGGCGTCACCCAGATCAACCTCACCGTCGACACCATCATCGCCACGCACCTGCCCGTCGGCACGCCTTCGATCCTGTATTTCGCCGACCGCATCAACCAGCTCCCCCTCGGCGTACTGGGCTCAGCAGCCGGCACGGCTCTCCTGCCGCTTCTCACGCGCCATATCGCCAATAAAGACCGCGCCGCCGTCCATTCGAGCCTCAACCGCGCCATCGACTACACGCTGCTCCTGACGCTGCCCGCCATGATTGGCATGATCGTCCTAGCCTCCCCCATCATGGCCGCCCTGTTCGGCTACGGCCATTTCACCGTCAGCGACGCCATCCTTTCCGGACAGTGCCTCCAGGCCTACGCGCTCGGCCTGCCCGCCTTCGTCCTCATCAAGGTTCTCTCCCCGGTCTTTTTCGCCGAAGGCGACACCGTCACACCCGTCCGCATCGGCTTCTTCACGCTGGCGCTGAACCTCGTCCTCAACCTTCTGCTTTACCGCCCGCTGGGCCATATCGGGCCGCCGCTGGCCAGCACAATCGCCGCCTTCGTCAACTGCACGCTGCTCGCCGTTATCCTTCACCGCCGCGGCCTCTTCATCGCAGACCCACTCCTGAAAGGGCGCGCCCTGCGCATCACAGGCGCCGCCATCATGATGGCCCTGTGGGTCGCGGCCGCCGAAAAGCTCGTTGCTCCCGGCCTGCCCTACTGGCACGGCGTCTGGCGTCTGGGCATGCTCACCGCGCTGATCGTCTTCGGCATCCTCGCCTACGCCATCATGCTCGACGCCCTCAAGGTCGTGCGCCTGCGTGACGCAGCCGTGGCTTTCCAGTCACGCCTGAACCGCCGACGCGCCCGCTGACCCTATCCCGCCGGTTCACACACCGGCGGAGAGACGTTATTTTCCCATCCCCTTCCCGAAGTGACAGCCCGGAGACCGGACCCATCGGCACCTTCATGCCCCTGCCTACCGCCGAAAACGCCAGCCCCGCGATGGCCCAGTGGTTCGACCTCAAACACCAGGAACCCGACGCCCTCCTGTTCTTCCGCATGGGCGATTTCTACGAGCTGTTCTTCTCCGATGCGCAGGCCGCCGCCATGGCGCTCGACATCGCGCTCACCGCCCGGGGCACCCATCAGGGCGAGCCGATCCCCATGTGCGGCGTCCCCGTCGCGGCGGCCCCGGCCTATCTGTCCCGCCTGATCCGCCGCGGCTTCCGCGTCGCCGTCGCCGAACAGACGCAGGCCCCGCCGAAAAAAGGCGAGAAGCCACAGAAAGGCCCGCTCGCCCGCGCCATCGTCCGCGTCGTCACCCCCGGCACCCTGACCGAAGACGAACTGCTCGAAGCCGGACGCGCCAACCTGCTCCTCGCCATCGCCCGCAGCCCGGAAAAGCGCGCCAAAACGATCGGCGCGGCCTGGATCGACATCTCGACCGGCGCCTTCGAAACCGCCTCGATCCCTGAAAACGCTCTTCCCGAACTCATGGCCCGGCTCGACGCCGCCGAGATCCTCTCCGAACCCGACCTGATCCCCCCAGACTACGCCTCCCGTCTGGCTCCCGTCGCCGTCCCGCCCACGCTCGACAGCGCCCGCACCCTGGTCGCCCGCGCCTATGGCGTCGCCCAGATCGACGCTCTCGGGGACTTCCCGCCCGAACAGGCCATCGCCTGCGCCATGGCCCTCAACTACGTCCAGCGCAGTCAGGCCGGAGCACTCCCGCGTCTCTCCCGCCCCATTCCGCAGGGCACGGACGGCGTTCTCGGCATCGACCCTGCCACCCGCGCCAGCCTCGACATCCTTCGCACCCGCGATGGCGAGACGAAACACAGCCTCCTCGGCGCCGTCACCCGCACCGCCACAGCCGCAGGCTCCCGCCTCCTCGCCCAGTGGCTCGCCTCCCCCCTGACCGACGCCACCGCGATCACGGACCGCCAGAACGGCTGGCTCTGGCTGCAATCCATCCCCGGCCTGTCCAGCGCCCTCGGCGACATCTTGCGCCGCACGCCAGACCCCGCCCGCGCGCTGGGCCGCATCTCCGCCGGACGCGGACAGCCCCGCGATCTCGCCGCCATCCGCGACACGCTGATCGCCGCCAACGACATTACCGCCCTGTTCCAGCCCGCCTGCGACCAGACCACACCCACGCTGATCCGCACCCTCACCGCAGGCCTGTATGGTCGCGCCGATGCCCTGCTGGAGCAGCTTCAGGCCGCCGTCGCCGAAACCCTGCCCGCCCGGATCGAGGATGGCGGCTTCATCGCCCCCGGCTACAATACGGAACTGGACCGCTATCGCGGCCTGCGCGACGAAAGCCGCCGCATCATCGCCGCCATGCAGGGCGAGCTGTCCGAAAAATTCGGCGTCTCAAACCTCAAGATCAAACACCACGCCCAGCTCGGCTACGTCATCGAAGTCCCATCCGCCGCCGGCACAAAACTGCGCGACAACCCCGAACTGTCCTTCCGTCAGGGCACGGCCAGTCTCGCCCGCTTCTCCACGGAAGAACTCGCCGGTCTGGACCGCGCCATCCTCGAAGCCGCCGACAAGGCGTCTGCGCTGGAACGCCGCATCTTCGCCGAGCTCTGCGCCCGCATCCTGCAAACCCCGGCCCTCGATGAAGTCGCAGAGTTCCTGGCCCTCGCCGACGTCCTGCGCTCCTGCGGCCTGCTCGCGGAAGGCGGCTCATGGTGTCGCCCCACCGTCACGGATGGCACCGAGTTCAGCCTCGTCGCCTGCCGACACCCGGTCGTCGAAGCCGCACTGGCCGAGTCGGGAAGTGCGGATGCCCGCTTCATCCCCAATGACTGCGCCCTGCCGCCCGAACACCGCGCCATGCTGCTCACAGGCCCGAACATGGCGGGCAAATCCACCTTCCTGCGCCAGACCGCCCTTGCGGTGATCCTCGCCCAAGCCGGCCTGCCCGTTCCGGCCAAATCCGCCCATATCGGCGTCGTGGACCGCCTGTTCTCCCGCGTCGGCGGTGCGGACGACCTCGCCCGCGGCCGCTCCACCTTCATGGTCGAAATGACCGAGACCGCTGCGATTCTCAATCAGGCCGGCCCAAAGTCCCTCGTCGTCGTGGACGAGATCGGCCGTGGCACCGCAACCCTCGACGGATTGTCCATCGCATGGGCAACGCTCGAGGCCCTGCACACCCAGCTCGGCTCCCGGACAATCTTTGCAACACATTTCCATGAACTCGGCGCCCTGACCGAATTCCTCCCCCGCCTCGCCCCCTACACGATGGCCGTAAAAGAGTGGCGCGGCGAGGTCATCTTCCAGCACGAGGTCCGCCCCGGTGCCGCCCGCAAGAGCTGGGGCCTGCATGTCGCAAAACTGGCGGGAATCCCCTAATCCGTCGTCAATCGCGCCAGCCGTCTCCTGTCCCAGTTCGAGCGCGAACAGGCCGAAGCCCGCTCCTCGCTGCCCCTTTTCGAAGCGGCCGCAGAGCCGGAACCACCGCCGCCTCACGCGCCTGAAACGCCGCCCGCCCCATCTCCGCTGGAAGACGCAATCCGGGCTCTGAACCCCGATGATCTCTCTCCCCGCGACGCATTGGATGCGTTATACAATCTGAAACGCCTCGCCTCCGGAAACGGCACTTGAAAGAAAACTCTTTCTGGGGCGAAACTTCTCCTCTTCCCTTCGCTGACGATACGGATAAGCCCCTGTCTGACCGAACCGCCCCCCCCCCGCGCGACCCGGCCTCACCGCTCAAGGCTGCCCTCGAGACCGCCGCGGCACAGGGGCTGACCAGCCGCGAGAACGTGCTCTCCATCCTGCGCCGCCATCTGGGCAGCGGGCACGCCACGGTCCGCGAACGGTTCGAAAAGCGCAGGATCTCGGGAATCGACGCCGCCCGTGCCCTGGCCCATCAGGCTGACGACATGGTCTGCGCACTGGCCGAACTCGCCGCGCAGAAACATGAAGCGCCGGGCGAGTCCCTCTGCCTCTGCGCCACCGGCGGCTACGGTGCAGGCCTCCTCGCCCCCTTCAGCGACATCGACATCCTCTTTCTGATCCCCGGCGATCCGACCCCGGCCATGACCACCCGGATCGAGTTCATTCTCTACGCCCTGTGGGATCTCGGCCTGCGCGTCGGCCACGCCACACGCTCCATCGCCGAATGCGTCCGCGACGCCGACAGCGACCTCACCATCCGCACCGCCCTGCTGGACCTTCGCTTCCTGCACGGCGAGCGCAGTCTGGCCCGCGACCTGCGCTGCGCCCTCGGCGCCGATCTGCAGAACGACCGGCTCTGCGAGTTCGTCATGGGGAAGATCGGCGAACGCGAACAGCGTCACCGCCGTTTCGGCGACAACCCCTACATGGTGGAGCCCAACATCAAGGAAGGCCGCGGCGGCCTGCGCGACCTCCAGACCCTGAACTGGATGGGACGCGCCGCCCTCGGCTGCGCAGTCTCGACCCCCGACCGCAACGGCGCGCCAGGCGAAGCGCCGGAAACACCGTCCTTCGCGTCCTTCGGCCTGCTCACAGACCGCGAATCCCACCGCGCCCGCCGCTCATGGGACTTCCTGTGGACGGTCCGCCTGCACCTGCACTACATTACCGGCCGTGCCGAAGAACGCCTGACCTTCGACGTCCAGCCCGTCATCGGCGGACGCATGGGCTACGCAACCCATGGTCGGCAGCGTGGCGTCGAACGCTTCATGCGGCACTATTTCCTCACCGCCCGCGACGTCATGCGCCTGACCAGCGTGCTGCAACCCGTCGTACTGATGCATCTTCAGGACCAGACCACCGGCGAGCCGCCCAAAATCGTCCCCGGCCCCGAAGAATTCCAGACCATCGCCGGCCGCATCTGTCCCATCGAGCCCGTGACCTTCGCGGCCCAGCCCCGCGAGATGTTCCGCCTGCTCGACTGCGGCCGCCGCCACGATCTGCCCCTGCATCCCATTGCGATGCAGCAGATCATCCGCAACGAACGCCACGCCGTCACCCTGCGCGACGATCCCGAAACCGCGAAAATCTTCTTGGACCTGCTCTGCGAGCCGAGTGCGGACGACACCAAAGCCGTCCCGTTCTGGCTCCCGATCCTGAACGAGACCGGCCTCCTCGGCCGCCTTCTGCCGGACTGGTCCCGCGTCGTCGGACAAATGCAGTTCGACAGCTATCATATCTATACGGTCGATGAGCATATCGTCGAAGCCGTGCGCATGATGGGCCAAATCGAAGCCGGCCGCATGGCGGACGAGATCCCCCTGGCCTACACGCTGGCCAGCGATCTGCGCTCCCGCCGCGCGCTCTACGTCGCCGTCCTGCTGCACGATATCGGCAAGGGACGCGGCGGCGACCATTCCGAAATCGGCGCCGACCTCGCGCTGACGATCTGCCCGCAGCTCGGCCTCGACCCCGAGGAAACCGACACCGTCTCCTGGCTGGTCCTGCACCATCTCCTGCTGTCCCAGACCGCCTTCACCCGCGACATCGACGATCCCCGCACGATCCTCGACCTCGCCGACACCATCCAGTCCCCCGAACGCCTGCGCCTCCTCCTTCTCCTGACCATCGCCGACATGCGCGCCGTCAGCCCGAAGGTCTGGAACGCCTGGAAAGCCACCCTCCTGCGCGAGCTCTTCTCCCGTGTCGCCGAGGTGCTGGAAGGCGGACTGGCCGCCACCGAACGCGACAGCCGCGTCAATCATGCCCGCGAACTCGCCCGAGACGGCCTTGCCGGAACCCTGCCCGAAAGCAGCATCGACCGCTTTCTTGACCTCGGCTATCCGAGCTACTGGCTCGGCTTCGACACCGACACCCAGATGCGCCACGCCCGCATGGTCCACGACTCAGACCGCTACCGCTCCCCGGTCACGGTCGAGGCCTACCCCATCCCCGAACGCGGCGTCACTGAACTCACCGTTCTCTGCGCCGACCATCCGGGCCTGTTCTCCCAGATCGCAGGCGCCCTCGCCGTGGCAGGCGCCTCCATCGTCGATGCCCGCATCCACACGCTGAGCGACGGCATGGCCCTCGACACCTTCTGGGTGCAGGACGGTGAAGGCTGCTCCTTCGAGGAAACGCACCAGCTCGGCCGCCTGAACCACCTCGTGGAACAGGCCCTTTCGGGACGCCTCGACATCCGCAAGGGCATCGAGGACGCCAGCCATCACAGCACCTCACGCCGGATGCGCGCGATCCACGTCCCGCCCCGCGTCGTCATCGACAACACGGCCTCGGACCGTCACACCGTCATCGAAGTCAACGGCCGTGACCGCCCCGGCCTGCTGCACGACGTCACCTCCGCCCTCAGCAGCGCGTCACTCCAGATTTCCTCAGCCCATATCACGACCTACGGCATGCGTGCCGTGGACGTCTTCTACGTGCGGGATCTTCTGGGCATGAAGATCACCGATCCGGTCCGCCTCGCCCGCCTGCGTGAAACCCTGCTCGCCTCCCTCACAAGCTCTCCGGTCACCACGCCCGCGAGCTGAGCGCCTCCGCAACATCCCGCAGCACGGCCTCCCATCCGGCGGCAACAGCCTCGCCGGAGGGCGGCCGGAACTGCCGGACATCCCCGTACCAGTCCACATCCTTCCACCGCCAGTCGCCCCCCTCACGGTTAAGCAGCCATAACGGCCGCCCCAGCGCCCCCGCGACATGCGCCACCAGCGTATCCACGCTGATCACCAGCGCACACCGTCCCACTTCCCGCGCCAGATCCACAGGCGTCTCAAGCGGAACCCGCTCCATCCAGTCCGGCACATCGCCGCGCTGAAGGGCCACAAACCGCGCACCGGATACCTGCCGCAACACGTCCAGACACTCCACCGGAACCGACCGCCTGCGATCAAACCGATAGGAGGGATTCCCTGACCAGCAGATCCCGATCCGCCCGGCCTCCACCCGTTCCGGCACCGTCAGATAAGGCCGGACAGACGGCACATCCTCCATCCCCAGAACCCGCGGCAGACTCAACAGACTGACCTCCGCCACAACCGGCCCATCAGCGGACAGAATCCGCCCCTGATCCAGCTCCGGCATCAGCTCCGCCAGCGCCGCCGTCCGAAACCGGAGCCGCAACGGCCGCCGCTTCGCCGCTTCTGTCAGAAAACGCAGAAACTGGACCTCGTCCCCCAGTCCCTGCTCTCCGACAACAGCCACCAGCTCCGCTCCCGCCGATCCATCCCATTGCGGAACTGCTGACGTAATTCCCAGCAACACCCGACGGCTCTCAAAATCCCGCCAGCCTTCCGCAAACCGCCCCTGCCCCAGCAGAATGGTCGCCCGGTTAAACCGCGCCCGCGCAGCTTCCTCGCCCGTCTCGCGCGTGATGATCGCCTGAAAGAGCGCCTCTGCCTCCTCCAGCCGCCCGACTTCCATCAGAACAGTGCCCAGACTATTGGCAATCCGCCCATCCAGAGGCCGAAGTTCCAGAGCCGCCCGCAACGTTGCGCAGGCTCCATCAAGCTCGCCCAGCGCCATCTCCACCAGCCCCAGACTGTTGAGCGTCTCCGCCGTCCATGCCCCAAGCTCACACGCCCGCAACAGGACATTCCGCGCCTCTCCGAACGCATTGCCTGCAAAAAGCGCCGCCCCCAGATTGGCCAGCGCCGTACCGTCCTGTGGCCTGCGATTCACAACCTGCCGGAACTGTCCGGCTGCCTGCTCCCAAAATCCATCATCCAGAAAAAGCGCCCCAAGCCGCGTCCTCACAAAACTGTCATCCGCCAGAAGGTCCGCCGCTTTCCCCAGTGCCTTGCGCGCTTCCTCCCGTCGCCCCAGCGCTACAAAAGCATCCCCCAAAGCAGCATGTGCACGCGGGTCCGAAGGCTGCAAAATCACGGCAACATTCAGGGCCGCCCGCGCCGCTTCAGCATGACCCTGCCCCAGAAGCGCAAGCCCCAGCGTGATATGCATCCGGGCCTTGCGATCAGGGGAAATGCCGCTTCCCTGCAAGGCCCGCCCGACCAGTGCGATTGCGGTAGCATCCTGTCCGCGAGCCCGTGCGAGACAGGCCATCCCGTGCAGGGCATCCGGCTGTTTCGGCTCTGCAGCCAGAATAGCCCGGAACGTAGCCTCTGCCGCAGCAAGGTCTCCCGTTGCGAAAGACGCAAAAGCAGGCTCGGTCGGATCATGCGAAAACAGAGGTCTCATCAACCCTTCGTGCTCCGAAATTCACGGAAAATCCAGCTGGACAGAAGTTAACGAAGTTTTCACAATTTTTTGGTCAGAATGACAAATCTAAGACGGTGTCAGAGGTTTTGAGACGATGCATCTTGAACAGAGAACCGGCCCGGTCCCGGGTCTGGTGTACGCGACGGTTCGACAGGGAATGACAACCCGCACATTCCCCATCGAAGTCCGGCGGACTGCTTCCGGTCACTATATTTCCCGCATGCCCGATAATCGCTGGTCAATCGAATGTCTGACCGTCGAAGCCGCCCTTCTGATGCATGCCGCCGTCCTTTTCCCGGTAGAGCACGAACTCTCGCCCTGGCTCTCAAATCCACGACCCGCACCTCTTGCCGTCGATCACATTCCAGGCCCCATCAAAAGCCCGATTGCTGACGGCCAGGAACTCCCAATGAGTGTTCCATACAAAACCGAAGTGGACTCCTGACCTCACTTCTGACTTGCCAAACATAGCTGGCAGGGCAATGTCAGAGGCATGAAAACCCGTCTTCTGCACGTCGCCGCTGCCACAGGACTGGCGGCACTGGCCTTCACAGCCACCCCCGCCAGAGCGGATCATCCCTGGCAGGACGCTCCTGCTCCCGCCTCCATCACAGCCGATGCAGCACTCCCGGGCCTTCAGCCCTCAACACTGCTGACTGGTACGAACGGAGCCTATCTGGCCCTCGATACTGAAGGCCATCCCGTCCGCATCACCTCCGCCAATACAACATCCCCCCTCCCCGGTCCCAACCTGCCGACCGAGCGCCTTGTCGCCCTGACACTCTCGGGAGACACATTATGGGGTCTCACGGCTGGCGATCAGCCTATTCTGATCCGGATGTCACAGGACGGTTCAGTCCAATCCCGCACACCACTCACCGGTGCCTCCATTACCGGCAGCAATCTGGTCGCCCTGCAGGTCCACGATACCCACGCCTATCTGGCTGACGAAGGCAAACCCGCCCTCGTCGTTGCGAACCTTCAGACCGGCAAGGCCACCCGCTTTCTGCCCTTCGACCCGTCCCTGACCGGCCGTCACCCGCTCCTGCGCGCCGGACAGCCCCAAATGGGCCCGGACGGACGTCCGATGGCCGGCGGCAATGTCCGCTTCCTGATGCTGGGCGTCAAAGGCCAGTGGCTCTTCTACCAGCCCGCCTGCGGCCCCATGTTCCGCATTGATACTGCCCTGCTGACCGACACGGACTTCACCCCGGTCGAACAGCTCGACGGCATCACGGAATGGCGCACGACCCCGAGCCTTGGCGGCGCAGCCCTGACCCCGGATGACACATTCTACCTGTCTGACATCACCGTCGGCAGCATCCTGAAATTCGGCAGCGACCGCATCCCGCTGCGGATCCTCAAAGACCCGCGCCTCTTTCACGCAGGCGCCCCTGCTATCCCAGAAGGCCATAAGATGGCCGTTCTGGTCACGGAAGATGGTACAACCCACATTCTCCGCATCGCCTTGCCCTGACAGGACGTGATATAAATTTTCCTATGCGCTACCGATCGACCCGCGGCGAGCTGACCGCCGACGCCCCGAACTTCTCTGACATCCTTCTCGCAGGCCTTGCGGGAGATGGCGGTCTCTACATGCCGGAGAGCTGGCCGAAGATCAGCCCCCAGATCCTGCGCGAGTGGCGCACGCTCTCCTATCCGGACCTCGCCGCCGAAGTCATTGCCCTCTTCACCGAAGGCGCGATCGACGTCGACACCCTGCGTGACATGACGCGTGACGCCTATGCGGATTTCGATCACGCCGCCGTCGTCCCGCTGGTCGAGGTCGAGCAGGACCTATACTCCCTCGAACTGTTCCATGGCCCGACGCTCGCCTTCAAGGACATGGCGATGCAGATGCTCGGCCGCCTGTTCGACCACGTCCTGACCCAGCGCAACCGCCACGTCACGATCGTCGGCGCCACCTCCGGTGACACCGGTTCGGCCGCCATCGAAGCATGCCGCGGCCGCGAACGCCTCTCCGTCGTCATCCTGCACCCCAAGGGCCGTACGTCTGACGTCCAGCGCCGCCAGATGACGACCGTTCAGGACGACAACATCCTCAACATCGCCGTCGAAGGCGATTTCGACACCTGTCAGGATCTGGTCAAGGCGATGTTCGCCGACCATACCTTCCGTGACGAAGTCTCGCTCTCGGCCGTCAATTCGATCAACTGGGCCCGCATCGCCGCCCAGATCCCGTATTACGTCCGCTCAGCCCTCGCCCTCGGCGCACCGGACCGCGAGGTCTCCTTCTCGGTCCCGACCGGCAATTTCGGCAACGTCCTCGCCGCCTGGGCCGCCAAGCAGATGGGCCTGCCCATCAAGAAGCTCTGCATCGGCTCCAACCGCAACGACATCCTCACCCGTTTCGTCATCGACAACGACATGAGCGTGCGGACGGTCGAACCCAGCCTGTCGCCCTCGATGGACATTCAGGTCTCGTCCAACTTCGAGCGCCTGCTGTTCGAACTGCTGGACCGCAACTCCACCCGCTGCGCCGCCATCATGCGCGAGTTCCGCGAGACCGGTCGCATGGCCGTCCCGCATGACGCCTGGACCCGCATGAAAGAGGTGTTCGAGGGCATGACCCTCACCGACGAACAGACCAGCGAAGCTATGCGCCTGTTCTACAATGAGAGCCTCTATCTCGCGGACCCGCACAGCGCGATCGGCCTCGCCGTCGGCAAGCGTTTCCAGGAACCCGGCATCCCCATGGTCGCGGCCGCCACGGCCCACCCGGCCAAATTCCCTGATGCCGTCATCGCCGCCACCGGCATCCACCCCAAACTCCCGCCGCACCTGTCCGACCTGTTCGAGCGCACCGAGCGCTACGAATGCATGGACAGCCAGATTGCCGGCCTTCAGGACGCCGTCCGCGCCCATATCCGGCGCGGCTGATCGTCCAACACAGGCTCCCCAACCGGGGAGCCTGCCTTCCTTCGACAATACGGAACCTCATGCCCGATACGATTGAAGTCACCAGACTCGATAACGGCCTGACCATCATCACCGAACGGATGGACCGCGTCGAAACCGTCTCCTTCGGAGCCTATGTCTCCATCGGCACGCGCGACGAGACCGCCGACAATAACGGCGTCTCCCACTTCCTCGAACACATGGCCTTCAAGGGCACCGAGCGCCGCTCCGCCTCTCGCATCGCCGAGGAGATCGAGAATGTCGGCGGCTACATCAACGCCTACACCGCACGCGAAACCACAGCCTACTACGTCAAACTGCTGAAGAACGACCTCGCCCTTGGCGTGGACATCATCGGTGACATCCTGACCCACAGCACGTTCCTCGATGCCGAAATCGAGCGCGAACGCGGCGTGATCCTTCAGGAAATCGGTCAGGCCAACGACACCCCGGACGACATCATCTTCGACCAGTTCCAGGAACGCGCCTTCCCCGAACAGCCCATGGGCCGCCCCACACTAGGCTCGGAAGAACGCGTCTCGACCATGACACGCGACACGCTCATGTCCTACATGCGCGAGCACTACACGACCCACAACATCACGATCGCCGCCGCCGGAAACCTGCATCACCAGCAGGTCGTTGATCTGGTGAAAGACCACTTCCGCGACCTCCCCACCCATCAGACGCCCCGCCCCCGCGCAGCCGCGTATGAAGGTGGCGAACTGCGTACGACCCGAGAACTGGATCAGGCCCACCTTGTCATGGGCTTCCCGTCGGTCAGCTACATGCACCCCGACCACTACGCGGTCATGATCCTCTCGACGCTGCTCGGCGGCGGCATGTCCTCGCGCCTGTTCCAGGAAATCCGCGAGCGCCGGGGTCTGGTCTACAGCGTCTATTCCTTCGCCTCCCCCTTCAGCGACAGCGGCCTGTTCGGCCTCTATGCCGGCACGGGCGAGGAACAAACTGCCGAGCTCGTCCCCGTCATGATCGACGAACTCAAGCGCCTGCAGGACGGCCTGAGCGCGGAAGAGCTGTCCCGCGCCCGCGCCCAGCTCAAATCCTCGCTCCTCATGTCCCTGGAAAGCACCGGCAGCCGCTGCGAACAGCTCGCCCGCCAGATCCAGGTCCATAACCGCCCCGTCCCCACGACCGAGACGGTCGGCAAGATCGACGCCGTGACGGAAGCCGACATCCTGCGCGTCGCCCGCACCATTTTCTCCGGCACGCCGACTTTCACCGCCATCGGCCCCGTCGGCAACATGCCCTCGCTCGAGGACATCACAGCAAGGCTCGCCGCATGACCAGCACAACGCCCGTCGAAGCCCTCCTCGCCGCCGCCCGCCGCCACGGCGCGGACCATGCGGACGCCATCCTTGTGCGCGACGAGTCCGAGTCCGCGCTCGTCCGCAAGGGCGTCCCTGAAGGCATCGAGCGCTCCGAGAGCGTCGCCCTCGGCCTGCGCGTCTTCCGCGGCAAGCGAGCCGCCACGGTTTCGACAAGCGTTCTGAACGAGGCCGAGTTCGACCGTCTGGCCGAACAGGCCTGCGCCATGGCCCTCGTGGTTCCCGAAGACCAGTATGCCGGCCTAGCCGAAGCCGCCCTTAAGGGCCGTTTCGACGCCGCCGGACTGGACCTCGAATGCAGCTCCGCCCCGAGCATGGACGACCTCCTCGCCCGCGCCCGCGAGGCCGAGGATACCGCCCTGTCCTTTGAAGGCATCACCAACACCAACGGCGCCTCCGCCGGTCACGGGCGCACCTCGGTCATGCTCGGCACCTCGGCCGGTTTCTTCGGCGCCTACAGCCGCACCGCACATTCCACCAGCGCCAGCGTCCTCGCCGGCGAAGGCGCCACGATGCAGCGCGACTACGCCTATCGCAGCGCCGTGCATCTCGAAGACCTCGAAAGCCCGACCGTTATCGGCCGCGAAGCCGCCGAGCGCGTCCTCGCCCGCATCAATCCTGGCCGCCCCCGCACCGGCACCTACAGCGTCATCTACGACCCGCGCGTCTCCAGCACCCTGCTCGGCCATCTGGTCGGCGCCAGCAATGGAGCCGCCATCGCCCGCGGGACATCCTTCCTCAAGGACAGCCTCGGCAAGCAGATCCTCTCCGCCGGCCTGACCGTCCATGACGATCCGCGCCGCATCCGGGGTGCAGCCTCACGTCCCTTCGACGCCGAAGGCTGTGCCGCCCTGCCGCTGGACCTCATCGCGGATGGCGTGCTCCAGACCTGGCTCCTCGACTCCCGCAGCGGACGCCAGCTCAACATGCCCACGAACGGCCGCGCCAGCCGTGGCATCGCCTCCCCGCCCTCGCCAAGTGTGACAAACCTTCATCTCGCCCCCGGCCCCCTTTCCGCCGAAGCCCTGCGTTCCGATATCAGTGAAGGGATCCTGATCACCGAACTCATGGGCTCTTCGGTCAACATGCTGACCGGCGATTACAGCCGTGGCGCTTCGGGCTTCATGATCCGCAATGGCGAGATTGCCGAACCCGTCGCCGAACTCACGGTGGCTGGCAATCTCAAGGACATGTTTGCCCGCATGATTCCGGGCAGTGATCTAATGTTCCGGCAGAGCGTTAATGCGCCGAGTATCCGGATCGACGGCATGAACATTGCAGGACTTTGATGCGTAAATTCCGACTTTCTACGACCGCCCTCGCCCTCCTCTGCGCTGTCAGCTTCGGCGCGCTGGGAACAGCGGATGCGCGCCCGGGCGGCGGCAGCTCCATCGGAAGCCGCGGCTCCCACACTTGGAGCGCCCCGCCACGCACCTCCATCACGCCCGGCTGGGCCCGCCCGATGGACCAGTCCGCCACACCGCGCACGCCGCCCGGTTACGGCTCGCCGGGCTATGCCAGCCCACGTCCGATGCCCGGCTTCGGCGCCCCGGCCTACAGACCGTCCTACCCGGTCCGCCATCCATTCATGAGCGGCTTTGCAGGCGGCTTTCTGGGCGCAGGCCTGTTCGGTCTGCTGAGCGGTCACGGTTTCATGGGCGGGATGACCGGCGGCACGTCCTTCTTCGGCTTCCTGCTGCAGGTCCTGATTATCGGCGGCCTGATCGCCTTCGTCCTGCGCATGTTCGGGAACCGTGGCCAGCGCAGCCCGATGGGCATGCCCTCTTCTACAGGCGCCCCCCCCTTCGGCAATGCAGGCGGCAGCGCGCCCGTGACGCTGACCAATGACGACTACATGAGCTTCCAGCGGCTCCTGCTCGACATCCAGGCCGCGTGGAGCGCACAGAACATGCGCGCCCTCGCCAGCATGGCCACGCCGGAAATGACAGGCTATTTCAACGCCCAGCTTTCCGATCTGGCGAGCCGTGGCGCCCGGAACATCGTCTCCAACGTCCAGTTCCAGCGCGGCGACCTCTCCGAAGCCTGGCGCGAAGGCAACCTGACCTACGCCACAGTTGCCATGCGTTACTCCATGACGGACGTCACCACGGACTCCATGGGCAACGTCATCGACGGCAGCTCTACCGAGCCCGTCACCGTGACCGAACTCTGGACCTTCGTCCGCGCCGACGGTCGCGGCAACTGGATCCTCTCCGCCATCCAGCAGGCCGGCTGAAAAGCCCCAGAAACAGAAAAAGGCCCGGGAAACCCCCCGGGCCTTTTTTATTGCCTGAATGAGACGCTAAACCCCGGCCGTTACAGCCGCGTCAGCGTAATCACGTAAAAGATGACGGCCAGCAGCACCACACCGCCAACAATCCCCGTAATCCTGCTCAGACGCCGCTTGCGGGCGAGATCAATATCCGTCGTCATGTTCATCCGATCAGAACCCGGTCAACCAGCAGTCCGCAGAACAACAGGAACAGATAGGCCAGCGAATACCGGAACGCGAACCGCGCCGGCTTGTCCTTCGTCAGGCTCACCCCTTCCGCATCCTGTTTGTCCATCAGCACCCGGAACGCGCAAAGAATGAACCCAAGGTCCAGCAGACTGGTCACAACCGTATAGGTCAGCCCGACTTCATGCACGAAGCTGGGCACCAGCGACACAGCTGTAAGAATGAACGTGTAGATCAGGATCTGCCACCGCGTATGCCGCGCACCCTTCACGACCGGCAGCATCGGAATGCCCGCCTTGCCGTAATCTTTGCACGCATAAAGCGACAGCGACCAGAAATGCGGTGGCGTCCACAGGAACACGATCGCAAACATCGCGACCGGCAGCACAGCCATGGAGTTCATGGTCGCAGCCCAGCCGATCATCGGCGGAAACGCCCCCGCAGCCCCACCGATCACAATGTTCTGCGGCGTGCTCCGCTTGAGCCACATCGTGTAGATCACGCTGTAGAAAAAGATCGAGAACGCCAGAATGCCAGCCGCCAGCGCATTCGTCGCCAGCCACAGCACAACCACCGACAGAACCGAGAGCACAACGCCATAAACCAGTGCCGCCTGCTCCGGCATACGCCCGTCGGGAATGGGCCGCACCACCGTCCGCTTCATGATCGCGTCAATGTCGCGGTCATACCACATGTTGATCGCACCAGCGGCCCCGGCCCCGATGCAGATGCAAAGGATGGTAATCAGCCCGATGGGAATGGACGGCCAGCGCGGCGCCACAGCCATGCCCGCAGCACCCGTAAACACCACCAGCGAAATCACACGCGGCTTGAGAAGTGCCAGCCATTCACGCAGGGACGGATCACCATCCTTCCCCGGAACGGAAAAAACCCCCGAAGGGGCTAAAGGTGTCGCCGTATCGCTCATGCCGAGACCCGGGCACGCCCGGTCTCCCTCAACAGGAACAGCCCCAGCAGACCAAAGGCCAGCAGGCTGATCCCCATAAGAATTTCACCATAGATCATGACGCCCGGCACCACGGAGCAGAACGCCCCTGCCAGCATCAGGCAGGCATGTCCCCGGCTCATCATCGCGGGGATCCGGCCGGGGAGAAGCATCTCAACCCAGGCATAGAACCCGCCGCACAGCGCCATGATGCCACCAAACGCCACCGCCGTATGATCGCCCGAATGCCCCGGAAGCCAGTCAGACAGCCACCCGGCCGTAAACAGCAGAATGCTGCCGATCGCCCAGAGCGCAGCACCATCCAGATCCCGCTTCTGCTGCCAGACATCCCGGCACAGCGCCCCGATCAGCACAACCGACGGGACGATCTGCGTCACGAGAACAAGGCTCGACGTCATGCCCGATGGCAGCGCCCCATAAAGCCCGTCCATCCACAGAAGCGGCCCGCCAATGCCCATCACGCCGAACACATAAGGCGCCACCGTCAAAGATGCACCGGCGCTGGCAGAACGTGACAGCAGCGCAGACGCCACCAGCCCCAGAGCCGGGGTCAGCATCAGCGCCATTTCCGGAAGATGCAACGTTTCGATCAACGCGTCCGTCGTGATCCCATCCAGCATGCCGCGCGTCACAACAGCCGCCAGAACCGGCGCCACGAGAACAACACTGCTCGCCGTCGCCAGAAGCGACCAGGCCAGCGGCGACATATCGCGGAAACGGCGGACGCGACCCTCAAGGCAGGTCGTAATCACATCGATCGCAACAGCCAGAATCCCGACCGACCATAGCAGCAGCGCCACAAACGGCAGAACCGGAAGCAGCACCACACCAGCCGACAGGAATCCGAACCCGGCCATCGTCAGGCCCCGAAGCACGGTCCGGTCAGTCCCCAGCGCAGACGGCAGAAGCCACTGGCCAAAGCCACCAAGCGCAGCAGGGCACATGACGAAGAACGTCATGAGAATACCGTGGCAGAACGCCTGCCCGCTTGTAGGATGTGTCTGAAGAAATGGCAGAGCCAGCGACCCGCCCAGCAAGCCGGCAAACAGTGCCAGCAGAATAAAAGACGTTCCGACTCGGCGGCTGGAACGGGCTGGGGCAGTATCGACGGCCTGATAAGTCATGATCGCGTAGTCGGTCCCTGAACTAGGAATACCGCAGCGAGCGTCGGAATACTCGGCGCCGACACGTGTCCGGAACCAAACGCCGATCAGGCGACCAGGGCTGCTGCGTCGCTTTTACTCTCGCATTGCGGCAATGTCACGAGTGTAAACAGTCCCGCAGGGGGAACCGGCGTCAGTGTGGCGCGACGCAGGTCTTCCGGCGGCAGAAGCGACTCAATGGCAAAATCCGGATGCCAGCCCAGCGAACGCGATGCGCGGGCCATACCCCGCTCGACGGACAGGCGCAGTCCGCCCGTTGCCAGGAAGTGGTTGACGAACAGGATATGCCCGCCCGGCTTCACAACCCGCTTGAGCTCGGCCAGCAGCCGGTCCGGATGCGGCACGACGGACGCAACGAACATCGCAACGGCAATATCGAAGCTGTCATCTTCAAACGTCGTGGCTTCCGCATCCATTTCCAGCAGATCGTCCACATTCGTCAGATGCTCCTGAAGCACCCGCATCCGTGCACGCTCCAGCATGTCCTCGGACAGATCGATTCCCGTAATGCGCTTGTCATGGTTGTAGGACGGCAGGGCAAGGCCCGTTCCGACACCAACTTCCAGGACCCTCTCTCCCGGCAGGGCGTTGACCGCAGCCACTGCTCTCTTGCGTCCGTACCCTGAAATACCGCCAAAAACAGTATCATAAACGCGGGCCCAGCGACGATAAGCCGTTTTGACGGCTTCCGCGTCCAGTGCCGAACGCGGGGAAAGGGTTGAGGACATGGTGATATACGACCTTCTCTGTCCGCTCGACCCTCACAGGTCCGAGCTGTCCGGAACTTGTTCAATTGGCACCTTCTTGCCCTCCCGGATATGCATCTGGCAAGAGACACCATGCGCATGACGTTTCAAGGCCATGTCACGAAACAGGCCAGGGAGGACAACCGTGCTGATCTATTTCCTAGCTCTGATCACATTTGTGGTCTGGGTAGCGCTCTACAGTCTTTATTTTCGGGAACATATTAAAGCATGGCTCGAAAACCGTTTCGGAAAAGACACCCCACCCTCTTCTGCTGATGCGTCAACTGATCCCATAAAACCCTTGGATTATTCCGTTCGCCCAAAGGATGACTGATTTTCAGATCATTTGATCATACTGATATTGCAAACTTCCGAAGCCGCAGAAAAATGAGCCCTGACCTCATATCTGCCGGAATTTCTCTTCGGCAAATCATATAGCGATCCACCAAAAAAAAGCCCTCGCCACATTTGAATGTAGCAAGGGCATTCATAACCATCAGACCAAGACCAAACAGTCCATACGTCTTCATTGACGGCCTGATCCAGATGATCAGAATATATCCGACATTTCAGCAGAACACATGGACTGGCTTCTGCGAACGCCTCAAACCAGCACCCGCCTCTCGATCGCATCCCAGATCAGCCCGGCGCTATTGATTCCGTCAAACCGGTCCAGTTCCTGCAACCCGGTCGGCGACGTCACATTGATTTCCGTCAGCCAGTCCCCGATCACATCGATCCCCGTAAAAATCAGCCCGTGATCGCGCAGATACGGCCCGATCGACTCACAGATTTCCTTATCCCGCGGCGTCAGTTCCACACTCATGGCCCGACCGCCGACATGCATGTTCGACCGCGCTTCACCCGTCGCCGGAACGCGGTTGATCGCGCCAATTGCCTCGCCATCCACCAGAATGATGCGCTTGTCGCCCTGACGCACAGCCGGCTCGTAACGCTGGATCATGAGCGGCTCACGCGAACGTGCGAAATGCATCTCAAGTAACGCGCCCAGATTTTCATCATCCGGCTTGATCCGGAAAATCCCCGATCCGCCATTGCCATAAAGCGGCTTGACGATGATGTCCTGATACTTCTCGCGGAACGCCAGGATCTCACGCGTATCCCAGGTCACGAGCGTCGGCGGCATCAGATGCGGAAAATGTGTCACCAGCAGCTTTTCCGGCGCATTGCGCACGGCCACCGGATCATTCACCACCAGCGACCGTCCCTCGCCCACACCATGCACATGCTCAAGCATATGCGTGGCCGTGATATAACCCATGTCGAACGGCGGGTCCTGACGCATCAGGATCACATCCGTCTGCCCCAGATCCAGCACCTGCTCCTCACCGAACGTCGCATGATTGCCCCGCTCGCGCCGAACCTCGACACGCCGCGCCCGGGCCTGCACACGCCCACCCTTGCCCTGCCCCTCGACAAGGCTCAGCGTCGTCACCGGATAGACCCACAGCTCATAGCCGCGCACCTGCGCCTCAAGCATCATCGCAAACGTGGAGTCACCATCAATATTGACGTACTCCAGAGGATCCATCTGGACAGCAACGCGAAGAGAACGGGACATCGGAAAACTCCGGCAGGGAGAAAGAGGAGTGGTCCAGTCCTCTGTAACCGCATGACCCGGTTTTTCAAAATCCACGCCGGGCGAAGTTCCCTGTCATGTCCGCCAGCACCTGACATGGGCCTCCAGCAGCACGCCTGCACTCTGCTTCCAGAAGCGCTCAGTCCGCCGCCACCGCCACGGGATAAACAATCTTCAGGATCTCGATCTCCACCGGTCCACGCGGCGTCTGCAACATCGCCACATCCCCGACGCATGTCCGCATCAGCGCCCGTGCCACAGGCGAGACCAGACTGACCTCCCCCCGCGCCAGATCGGACTCGTCCACACCAAGGATCGTCACGGTATGCTCGACGTCATCCTCGTCCACGTATGTCACGGTCGCACCAAAAAACACGCGGTCCCGCGTCGTCTGGGCCGCAGGATCCACGATCACCGCATTCTCAAGCCGCTTGCCCAGAAACCGCATCCGCCGGTCAATTTCCCGCAACCGGCGCTTGCCGTACTGGTAATCCGCATTCTCCGAACGGTCGCCATTACTCGCCGCCCAGGACACGATCTCCACAATCCGGGGCCGCTCCTTCTGCGCCAGCTCCCGAAGCTCGGCCCGCATGACCGCGGCCCCCTTCGGCGACAGATAATGTGAAAGTGGCGTCTTCTCAGCCATCGACCGCCCCCACCCGGAACCGCATGGACCCACCAACCTGCGCACCCGGCTCCAGCACATGCAGCCCCCGGTCCGCGATTTCGGGATGATTGATCGCATCGGTCATGTTCGTCACCGGCTCAACCGCCACGAACGGACTGTCAGGCGCCGTGAACACAACCACATGCCCGAACAGCCGATCCGCCTCGACAGTCACCGACAGCCCCGTCTCCCCGTTCATCAGCACGGCCCGGCCGCCAAACCCGGAGAAACAGTTGTCGATCGCCCTCGCATGCGCATCCACAGGCTGCCCAAACGCCCATTCGCCCTCACAGGGCACCCGCCTGAATGGCAGAGAGTCCGGCGTCGTCAGCCAGGCATCCGCCGCATCAAAAGCCAGCGTCGCGGCCCCCTTTGCAGCGAGGAACGGATGGAACCCCAGCCCCACCGGCTGCCTGCCCGCATCGCGGTTCTCCACCACAAGCCGCACCTCCAGCCCGTCCGGCCTCAACCCGTAAGACAGCTCGGCACGATAGACGAACGGCCACTGCACATCATCAGCCTGAGGCACATGATCCAGCACCAGCACGACATCACTGTCCGTCCGGTGCGCCACCGTCCATTCCCGCTCCCAGCCATTGCCATGAATGGCGCTGCTCTCGCCCGCCATGTTGGGAGCCAGCCGGTACTCCCTGCCCTCAAACGCAAAACGCCCCTGCGCAATCCGGTTGGAGTACGGAACCAGCGGATAGGCCGCCACCGCCTCGCCGTGCTGCGCCACCAGCGCCGGATTGGCCACGGGCAGAAACACGTCCTGCCCACGAAACTGCCAGCTCCCAAGCGCCCCACCGACCTTAGCCAGAACAACGACCCGCTGCTCCCCGGCCACAAGCTCAATCATCCCGGACATGTCACGCACACCATCAGCCATGACCGCGACCTCCCGGACAGAATTGCGAAAAAGTCTCGGGCATGGCGTCCGAAGAAGAAGTCATGAACAAACCGGTCCTGAAAAAAACATGCGCGCCCCAATACGGACGCCGCAGAAGAAACGGGCTTATGCCCCGGATCAGCGTCCCCGGCCACGCTTCTTCTTCGCCGGATCATACCCACCCCCGCCCGGCCCCAGCGGCACAGGCGTCTTCGGAGCTTTACGAGCCCCCGGCCGCCCGGCGGTCGAAGACCCGATCGGCGGCGGCTCCAGCCCCATGTCGATCGCCTCCAGCCGCTTGACCTCGTCACGCAGCCGCGCCGCCTGCTCGAAGTCCAGATTGGCAGCAGCCTCGCGCATCCGCTTCTCCAGATCCTGAATCGTGGCCGGCAGGGACTTGCCAACGAACTGCTCCGTATCCCCGGCCCCATCCGGCGCAACCGTCACGTAATCCTGCTCAAACACCGAGGACAGCGCATCGCCAATGCGGGAGCGGACCGTCATCGGCGTAATGCCATTGGCCGCGTTCCACTCCATCTGCTTCGCCCGACGCCGCGCCGTCTCCTCGATCGCGTATTTCAGGCTGTCCGTCTCCTTGTCGGCATAGAGCAGCACACGTCCCTCGACGTTACGCGCCGCACGGCCAATCGTCTGGATCAGCGACGTCCGCGAGCGCAGGAAGCCTTCCTTGTCCGCATCCAGAATCGCCACCAGCGAACATTCCGGAATATCCAGCCCCTCACGCAGCAGGTTGATCCCGACCAGCACGTCAAACGCCCCAAGACGCAGATCCCGGATAATCTCGATCCGCTCCAGCGTATCCACATCCGAATGCAGATAACGGACCTTGATGCCCGCCTCGCCCAGATAATCCGTCAGATCCTCGGCCATCCGCTTGGTCAGCGTCGTGACGAGCACACGCCCACCCTTGCCAATCGCCTGATGACATTCATGCAGCAGATCATCGACCTGCCCCTCGACCGGCCGCACATCCGTCACCGGATCAATCAGCCCCGTCGGACGGATGATCTGCTCGGCAAACACACCGCCCGTCTGCTCCATTTCCCAGGGACCCGGCGTCGCGGACACAAAGATCGACTGCGGCCGGAACGCATTCCATTCCCCGAACGCCAGCGGACGGTTATCGATGCAGGACGGCAGACGGAACCCGTAATCAGACAGCACGCTTTTGCGCGCCCTGTCCCCGCGCTCCATCCCGCCAATCTGCGGCACCGTGACATGGCTTTCATCCACGATCAGCAGCGCATCTTCCGGCAGATATTCGAACAAAGTTGGCGGCGGATCGCCCGGCCCACGCCCGGACAGATAGCGCGAGTAGTTCTCGATCCCCTTGCACGCCCCGGTTGTCTCGATCATTTCCAGATCGAACGTGGTCCGTTGCGACAGACGCTCCGCCTCCAGCAGCTTCCCCTCTTCGGTAAACTGCGCCAGACGTCCACGAAGCTCGTTCTTGATCCCGATCATCGCCTGATTGAGCGTCGGCCGCGGCGTCACGTAATGCGAGTTCGCATAGACGCTGATTTCCGCCAGATCCGCCGTCTTGTTCCCCGTCAGCGGATCAAATTCGACAATCTGGTCAATCTCGTCGCCAAACAGCGACACCCGCCAGGCCCGGTCCTCGTTCTGCACCGGGAAAATATCGATCTGCTCGCCCCGAACCCGGAACGTCCCGCGCTCAAAGCCCGCATCATTGCGCCGGTACTGCAACTCCACCAGCGCCTTGATCAGCCGGTCGCGGTCAATGGACCCGCCAACTTCAAGCCGCACCACCATCTTCGAATACGTCTCGACCGAGCCGATACCGTAAATGCACGACACGGACGCCACGATGATAACGTCATTACGCTCCAGCAGCGCCTGCGTGGCGGCGTGGCGCATCCGGTCGATCTGCTCGTTAATCTGGCTGTCCTTCTCGATATACGTGTCCGACCGCGGCACATAAGCCTCCGGCTGGTAGTAATCGTAATAGGACACGAAATACTCGACCGCATTATCCGGGAAGAACTGCTTCATCTCCCCGTAAAGCTGCGCCGCCAGCGTCTTGTTCGGCGCAAGAATAAGCGTCGGCTTCTGCGTCGCCTCGATCACCTTCGCCATGCTGAACGTCTTGCCAGAGCCCGTAACGCCCAGCAGGACCTGATCCCGCTCACCGCCCTCGACGCCCTGAACCAGCTCGGAAATCGCCGTCGGCTGATCCCCCGCCGGATCGTAATCCGATTTGACAACGAATTTGCGCGTCTTCGCCTTCGCAGGCTGTCGCTCCGGCAGGAACTGGGTCATCGGCATTGCGGTCGCATTACGGACGGACGAGGATTCTTTTCTGGCCATCATGCCAAGATGGGAAAGCGCATCACGGACAGCAAGAGCCCTCCCCGCCCTCTTCCATAAAGACAGCATTCCACCTGCGTATCTTTATGACATTTTATTGCTGAAAGGGATGGAGAGACTCGTTCCCCGGGGGTATCAAGACCGGCGTATCTTTGAAGGAAGAACGGTCATGGACGTCCAGACGATCGAGCAGACCTATAACCAGCTCCAGCAGCAGGCCCAGCAGACCGCGCAGGCCCTTCAGGCTCTCGGCTCCAAAATGCAGACCGCGGCCCAGACCGGCGACATGCAGGCCCGCGAATGGTCCCTCGACCTGCGCGAACTCGCCCTCGCCTTCCAGGCTGAACAGCAGCAGGTCACGAACCTCCTGCAACAGCTCCACGCCGCCCTCGCCAACGCCCAGCAGGATTACGGCACGCAGCCGAGCTATCAGCAGCCCACGCAGCAGGTCCCCGTCCAGCCGGTTCAGTCCGCGCCGGACAACAACTTCGTCTCGAACATCCTCAATTCCGGTTTCGCCCGCTCCGTCGAAGCTGGCGCAGGCTTCAGCATCGGCAACGACCTCATCAAGGAAATCTTCTGATTTTTCAGGATGTTTCATTCCTGACGCTCTCCGGTACCCCCGCCTGGTAAAGCCTGCATCACCCTCTTCAGACCCGGCTGCCGGCCGGGCCAAGTCCTCTTCGCGCCCTGACTCTCGCACCGCAAAAATCCATAGTGAGCCGGGCCTTCGCTTCGAAGAGCTTTCAAGAAATCATATACGAAAATATAACGATTTCAGAAGAAGGTTACTTCTGATGTCGTAGAATAAATTAAAATTATTTCACGAAATCTGGATCAATAATCCCCAAACGAAAATCATTCCCTTTGAATACAGATCATATATTTTCGTAAATCTAAAATTTCCTCCGCTTTATTATTCAAAAAACAATGCAATGAGGTGATGTAATAATGAAACAGAACGCCAAAAATGCACAAATTCACTAACAAATATGTTGTTTCGTTGCATTTTTATGACGTAGCGTGACCTACAGGATTTACATCGTGAAGAATTAGGACCAGCCCGTGCAGTCAGATCTGGGACGATATCTGTTATCCGGCGTTGCGTTGATCGGCCTTCTGATCAGCTCTGCCCATGCCGAAACCACCGACCACGCCGACCATAAAACGCATCCGCATCGTTCCACTCACGCGAATCACGCCCGCGCCGCAGGCCCGACGCACCGCGCGCCAGCCCCCCGCAAGCACACGGAAGTCAAATCCGGCTCCGAATCCATGACCGTCCATGTGCGCCGCAGAGGCTCCCACAGCGCGGTGGAAGTCGTGTCGCGCGAAACGATGGATCACTTCGTCGCCGGCACGAGCCCGATGCAGATTCTCGCGCTCACGACACCGGGCGCCAACTTCGCCTCCGATGACGCCTTCGGTCTCGATACGGTGGCCAACACTCTGTACGTCCGTGGCTTCAACCAGACCCAGCTCGGCGTCTCGCTCGACGGCATCCCGATGGGCGGCCAGGGCTTCCATAACTGGAACGGCCTCGGCGTCGACCAGATGGAAATCCAGGAAAACATCACCAGCCTGACCATGTCCCAGGGCGCAGGCGCACTGGATACCCCATCGGCCCAGACCCTCGGGGGCGCCATCACCTTCACCTCCTCGGACCCGTCCGACAAGGCAGGCGGCCAGATCAGCCAGCTCTTCGGCAGCTATAACGGCTTCCGCACCTACGGCCGCGTGGACAGCGGCAAGCTGAACTCCAGCGGCACGAAATTCTACGCTGCCTATGCCCGCACCGCTCAGGATCTGTGGAAGGGCTATGGCGACCAGCAGGAACAGCAGGCCAATTTCAAACTGCTCCAGCCCGTCGGTGACCGCGGCAAGATCACGGCCGTCTTCGACTACTCGAACTTCGAGCAGTACAACTATCTCGGCCTGACCAAGAACATGTGGCAGAAGATGGGACGCAACACGACCTATCTGAAACCCAATTACGAACTCGCCAAGCAGTACGCCTATTACGCCCAGAATGGCGGCGTCCCCGCCGGGCTCGAAGGCGTGCTCTCCAATGACGAAATCGGCGATTACGCCTATGACGGCACCCAGACCCAGAGAAACTATCTCTCGGCCATCACGGGTGAATTCCAGCTCTTCCCGAACGTCACGTCCAAGACAATCGCCTATGCCCATATCTCCAACGGCGATTACAGCGCGACCAACCCGTTCCTGATCTCGCCGACCTCACAGGTCCCGATGGCCATGGAAACCGGCCATCCCGATGTCCGCCGTCTGGGCTTCGTCCAGAACTTCGACATCCATGCCGGCCATAACAACGACATCAAAACCGGCATCTGGTACGAGAACGACCGCTTCAACTACCCGATGATGATGTATGAAGACGGCGTCAACACGCCGCATTCCTCCATCGCCGACTTCAAGAACGGCACCACCTGGTGGTCTGATTCCTTCAACACCAACACGTTCCAGTTCTACCTGCAGGACACCTACCAGATCATCCCGGGCATGACGGTCGAAGCCGGCTTCCGGTCCCTGCTGCAGACAACCCATGGCGGCACCAGCGTCGACAACACGAGCTCGCTATCCGAATGGGGCGTCTATTACAGCCACCCCGCCTCCGGGAACCTGACGGCTGCCAACGCCTTCCTCCCGCATTTCAACTTCGACTATCACTTCCTCAACCAGCACGAAGTCTATTTCGACATTGCTGAAAACATGCGTGCCTATGACTACTCGGCCCAGAGCTCCAGCGGCTCCCCGTGGTCAGGTCTCGGCAGCGCTTCCAACCCCGCACAGACCGTCTTTGACGAGAACAAGAAGTCCCTGCGCCCCGAGCGGACCTGGAACTACGTCGTCGGCTACCGCTTCAACTCCCACTACTTCTCCGGAAGCGCAGATTTCTACCACACCGACTATTACAACCGCCTCGCAGCCATCACGAGCGGCTCAACCGGCAACACCTACAGCTCGTTCATGAATGTGGGTCGTGAAACCATGAACGGCGCAGACGTCGCCGGCACGCTCCGCCCCCTGCCCGGTCTGGCCATCACCAACAGCTTCAGCTGGAACGATGCCACCTATGAAGACTCGCACCTGCCCTATAACGGCGGTTACGTGAGCATCAAGGGCAAGCGTCAGGTCTACTACCCGAAGTTCATGTACAAGGCTGACGTGAGCTACACCTGGCACCACGCAACCTTCAACTTCAACACGACGTACACAAGCGCACGTCAGATGACCTACACCAACGATGAGCAGATTCCGGCTTACTGGACGTCAAACCTCAACGTTGCCTACGATTTCGGCAAGGTCGGCTTTGCCCAGAGCCTCAAGACCTCCTTCGGAATCTCCAACCTCTACAACCAGAACTATATCGGCGGCGTCTACGGCGCAGCCTCGGTCGCCGGTGACGACAACGCCAACCTGTTCGTCGCAGCCCCGCGCGAGTTCTTCGGAACGATCGCAGCCCAGTTCTGATCCGATCCCCGCGATCCGGTGCCTCTCACAGGCGCCGGATCCGGCCATCCGGTCAGCTCCTCACATAACAACAAAACATATCACATACATCTTGTGACATTATGTTGACCGTTCCGTTATCTCTGCTCATATCAATGTTATATTTCACATAAGCGCAGACATGCCATTCATCGCACTGATCAATCCTGATCCAAGGATCCCAGTACGATGGACACCCGATCACCTCGCCTTTCTTTCAGCAGCTTTGTGGCGTCTCCCACCAGTGGAGACACCCTCCAATGAACAGCGCACCCCGCATCCTTCCAATGATCATCGGACTGCTCGGCGCCCTCATGGCCGCCTTCCTGATCATCGAAGGTGTACGCCTCATCGCCTTTGGCGGCTCATGGTTCTATGCCCTCGCCGGTATCGCACTCGCCGCCAGCAGCTACTACATGATCCGTCGCAACATCCTCTCGACATGGATCGCCCTCGGCCTCCTGCTCGCCACCGTTCTGTGGTCGCTTGCAGAAGTCGGCATCAGCTTCTGGCCCAGCTTCTCCCGCCTGATCGTGTTTCTGTGCGTCGCCCTGATCGCGACCCTCATGACGCCCTGGCTCAGCGGCCCCGGCCGGCGCTACTTCACCCGCCCCGTCACGGGCGCCACATCCGGCGCTCTCGGAGCCGTCATCGTGGCTTTCCTCGCCGGCATGTTTCAGGTCCACCCGACCATCGCCCCACAGGACACTACCCACCCTCAGGACACCACAGCCGCAAACGAACCTGACCAGACCGGCCATGACTGGCCTGCCTATGGCCGCACGGCTTCCGGCACGCGCTACGCCAGCTTCACGCAGATCAACCGCGACAATGTCAGCAAGCTCCGCGTCGCCTGGACCTACCGCACCGGCGACATGGCACTGAACGGCGCCGAGTTCCAGGGTACTCCCATCAAGATCGGCGACACGGTCTATATCTGCTCGCCGCACAACATCGTCTCGGCCCTCGACCCCGATACCGGCACGGAAAAGTGGAAGTTCGATCCCCACGCCCAGACGAAAGTCTGGCAGCGCTGCCGTGGCGTCGGCTACTGGCATGACAGCACGGCCACGGACGCCAACGCGCCCTGTGCCTCGCGCATCGTCATCACCACAATCGACGCCCGCCTCATCACTATCGACGCCCGTACCGGCCAGGCCTGCACGGATTTCGGAACGAACGGCAACGTCAATCTCCTGACCGGCCTCGGCCCGACAGCCCCCGGCTCCTACTACCCGACAGCGGCCCCCCTCGTGGCCGGTGACATCGTGGTCGTCGGCGGCCGCATCGCCGATAACGAGCGTACCGGCGAGCCTTCCGGCGTCGTCCGCGGCTATGACGTCCGCACGGGAGCACAGGTCTGGGCCTGGGACGCCACCAACCCGCATCGCGGCACCACACCGCTGGCTGACGGCGAAATCTATCCCGCCGAAACCCCCAACATGTGGGGCACCGCCAGCTACGACCCGAAACTCAGCCTCGTGTTCTTCCCGCTCGGCAACCAGACCCCCGATTTCTGGGGCGGCGACCGCAGCAAGGCTTCGGATGAATATAACGACGCCTTCGTAGCCGTGGACGCCAAAACCGGCGATGAACGCTGGCACTTCCGCACCGCCAACCACGATCTCGTGGACTACGATGCCACCGCCCAGCCCATCCTCTATGACATTCCGGATGCCCATGGCGGCACCCGCCCGGCAATCATCGCCATGACCAAGCGCGGCCAGATCTTCGTGCTCGACCGCCGCGACGGCACCCCGATCGTCCCCGTGGAAATGCGGAAAGTTCCGCAGGACGGCGCACCGGAACACCAGTACCTCGCCCCCGAACAGCCCTATTCCGCCCTCTCCATCGGAACAGAGCGCCTGAAACCCAGCGACATGTGGGGTGGCACGATCTTCGACCAACTCCTGTGCCGTATCCAGTTCGCCTCCTACCGCTATGAAGGCGAGTTCACCCCCGTCAACGAGAAGCAGGCCACCATCATCTATCCGGGCTATTACGGTGGCATCAACTGGGGCGGCGGCGCCGTGGATGAAAGCACCGGAACGCTGCTCGTCAACGACATCCGCATGGCCCAGTGGGGCAAGTTCATGAAGCAGGAAGAAGCCCGCCGCAGCGGCTTCAAACCCAGCTCGGAAGGCGAATATTCCGAACAGAAAGGCACCCCCTGGGGCGTCGTCCGCTCGATGTTCTTCTCCCCCGCCGGTCTCCCCTGCGTAAAACCGCCCTATGGTACGATGAACGCCATCGACCTGCGCAGCGGCAAGGTCAAATGGAGCATGCCACTTGGCACCATCCAGGACATGCCCATCCACGGCATGGTCCCCGGCCTCGCCATCCCGCTCGGCATGCCGACCATGAGCGGCCCGCTCGCCACCCATACCGGCCTGGTGTTCTTCTCCGGCACGCTCGACAACTACGTCCGCGCGCTCAACACCGACACCGGCGAAGTCGTCTGGAAAGCCCGTCTCCCCGTCGCCTCACAGGCCGCTCCGATGAGCTACATGTCCGACAAGACCGGCAAACAGTTCATCGTCGTCACCGCAGGCGGCCTGACCCGCTCCGGCGTCGACAAGAACCGCGGCGACTACGTCATCGCCTACGCCCTGCCCTCCGAAGAATAAGAGCGCAGACACAAAAAAGGGGCGCTTCCCGCAAAGGAAGCGCCCCTTTTCCATGACCGGAAAGCCCTTAGAGCGAAGACAGCGCCGGCGGCACCTTCGCCTTGGCCAGAGCGTCCTTCTGACGCTGCGCCAGCACATTCACGTCAAAGCCCTCGATCAGCTCCTCGAACATCCGGTGCCAGTTCAGCCGCGCCTCCAGACGCAGGAACGCGCTTCCAAGCCCGATCGCCGAACGGTCCATCAGCACGAACTCACGCGGCAGCTTCACACCACCCGTGCGCTTCAGCCCGTCATAGACCTTCTCCAGAACCTGACGCGCCTCAGCCGGATCATTGCTCTCCTGCATGGAGCACACCCGGTCCGTCATCAGCGGCCGGTAGAAGAACTTCGCCCATTCATTCAGGATATTCGCCGTCTCGCGTGAAATGCCCTGGAAGCCCCATTTGCTATACGCATGGAACGCCAGTTCCTCGTTGTTCTCCCGCAGCGCCGTGAACAGGTCGATGACCCCTTCCACAAAGCGTGGCGAGAAGACCCGAACAGCCCCGAAATCCAGCAGATTCAGACCATAATCGTCCCGCACGGTGAAATTGCCCATATGCGGGTCACCGTGAATGACACCATAGCGATAGACCGGCGTGTACCAGGCCTTGAACAGCGCCGTCGCCATCGCATTGCGATCTTCCTGCGGCAGGTTCTGGTCCAGAACGGCCCGCATGCTGCGCCCGCTCACCCAGTCCATCGTCAGCAGCCGCCCGGTGGACAGCGCCTCGACCGGAGCCGGCACCGTCACTTCGGGTGTGTCCGCAAGCATGTCCCGGTACAGACGCAGATGACTCGCCTCACGCCGGTAATCCAGCTCTTCACGCAGCCGGTCCGCCAGCTCGGTATAGACCTCGTCCTGACGGATCGCCGTCTCGAACTGCCGGTAAATACCCAGCGCCGCCCGGAACTGCCGCAAATCCGAATCCACGGCTGCCTGCATGTCCGGATATTGCAGCTTGCACGCCACTTCGCGCCCATCGACCAGCCGCGCCCGGTGCACCTGCCCGAGCGACGCCGCCGCCACGGCTTCATGACTGAAGGAGCGGAAATGCTTTTCCCATCCCGCCCCAAGCTCGGCCTGCATGCGACGGCGCACAAAGCTCCAGCCCATCGGCGGCGCGTTGGACTGCAGATGCGCCAGCTCATCGGCATATTCTTCGGGCAGTGCGCCGGGAATGGTCGAGAGAAGCTGGGCCGCCTTCATCAGCGGCCCCTTGAGATTTCCCAACGCGGACTTCAGGCCCTCTGCATGAACGCCCTTATCCGTCTTGAAGCCCAGACGACTGCCCGCCATCCGCGCCGCAATGCCGCCGACCGCGCCGGAGGTCCGCGCCATGCGACGCAGCTCCCCCATGAGGCCGGTGTTGTCGAGATCCCTCGCCATGATGCTCCTCAGTCCTCCTGCTCGAGCTGATCAATCAGTCCCGAGATCACATCCAGTCCTTTACGCCAGAAACCCGGATCTGTCGCATCAAGTCCGAAGGGAGCGAGCAGTTCCTTGTGACGCAGCGTCCCGCCTGCTTCGAGCATGGTGCGGTATTTCGCAGCAAAACCCTCAGGCTTCTCCTGATAAACGCCATAAAGCGCATTCACCAGACAGTCCCCGAAAGCATACGCATAAACATAGAACGGCGAATGCACGAAATGCGGAATATACGACCAGTAGAGGTCATAATCCGGTGTGAAATGGAAGGCCGGCCCCAGACTCCGGACCTGAACCTCACGCCAGATTTCCCCCAGACGCTCCGGCGAAAGCTCACCCTTCGCCCGCTCGTCATGAACCTTCACTTCAAACTGGTAGAACGCGATCTGCCGGACAACCGTGTTCAGCATGTCCTCGACCTTCGCCGCCAGCATGTGACGACGGCGCTTCGGATTGCTCTCCGCATCCAGCAGCGACTGGAACGTCAGCATCTCGCCAAACACCGACGCCGTCTCCGCCAGCGTCAGCGGCGTATCCGCATTCAGATAGCCCTGCTTCTGCCCGGCCAGCGTCTGATGCACGCCATGCCCCAGCTCATGCGCCAGCGTCATGACGTCCCGCGGCTGCCCGCGATAGTTCATCAGGATATACGGATGCACCGATGGCACGCAGGAATGGGAGAACGCCCCTGAAGACTTGCCCGCCACGGGTGCCGCATCAATCCAGGGATGCGTCAGGAACCGGTTCACGATCTCGCCCAGACCCGGATCAAACCCGGCATAGGCCGTGCGCACGATCTCCTTGCCCTGCTCCCAGTCAATCTTCCGCGCCTCAACACCCGGAAGCGGTGCATTGCGGTCCCAGTGCTCCAGCTTTTCCAGCCCGAGCCACTTCGCCTTGAGCGCATAATACCGGTGCGCCAGCCGCGGATAGGCCTCGTCCACCGCGCCCACCAGCGCATCGACGACCTCGTCCTCGACCATATTCGTCAGATTGCGCGAGCTCGTCGGGCGCGGATACCCGCGCAGCTTGTCCCCGATCGCCTTGTCCTTGGCGAGCGTGTTGGTAATCATCGTCAGCAGACGCGAGTTCTCACCCAGCACCGCACTGATCTGCTGCGCCGCACCCTCGCGCTTCTCACGATCCGCATTCGTCAGCAGATTGAACGCCTCACCGAGCGGCTTTTCCTCACCATCGATCGTGACACTCAGCGTCGCCATCGTCTCGTCGAACAGCCGGTTCCAGGCATTGCGCCCCGTCACCGACTTGTCCATCAGCACCTGTTCGACCTCATCGGAAAGCTGATACGGCCGATACATCCGCAGGTCCCGCAGATACGGATCCCATTTGCGCATTTCCTGCGCCTCGCAGATCCGAGCCAGCACCTCATCCGGAATCCGGTTCAGCTCCAGCGTGAAGAACATCAGATCGGAGGCCACCTCCGTCATCCGCTCCTGCACACCCTGCGCAAACCGCCCCCAGACCGGATCGGTCGTATGCGCCGCAAAGCCGAGACTGGAGAAAGACCCGATCTTCCCCAGGCCCTCCTCAATCGCCTCATACTCCGCAAATGCCGCCGCCAGCTCCGCGCCGCTCAGCGTCTCCAGACGCCCCTTATACGTTTCGCAGAAACTGCGCGCCGCCCCGGCCCAGCGATCGAAATCCGAAGCCAGCACCGGATCTTCCGGCGACGCATAAAGATCAGAGAGATCCCAGCGGGGAGGCATCTGCTCCCCGGAGGACGAATTCGGCGTGCCGTCAGCGGCAGAAAAGAGCATGGTCATATCCCGACCTTAGAGCCACAATCCCCGCCGTCAAACGGGATGTTGATGACAAATCCGTAGTGTAAAACCACTACAGAGCCCGCATCCCGGATTTTCCGCCACTTTACGCAAAAATACCCCCGGGGGGCATTTTATTCATTTTGTATCTTACCGGAATTGTACTGGACGACTCGTCCCGTCCGGACGGGAGCCTCCCCGGCAGGAGGCTCCCCAATGCTCCGGCTCTCAGGCCGAAAGCTGCGACAGGTCTTCCTGAACATAACCGATGATCCGCGCATAATCGCGCGGAACAACATGCCAGAACCGCTCCAGCGTCCGCTCCCAGCAATGCAGCAGATCCGCAGCATAGGTGCTGCCCGTCTCCGCCACATGCCGCTCCACCAGAGCCCGAAGCTCCTGATCCCAGCGGCTGCCAGCCTGCACACGGCTCCAGATCACCGTGTCGGGATTAATCTGGGCCTCAAACCGCCCCTTCACATCCAGCACATAAGCCATGCCCCCCGTGAAACCGGCGCCGAAATTGTCGCCCGTCTCCCCAAGGATCACGACCGTCCCGCCGGTCATGTATTCACAGCCATTCGAGCCACAGCCCTCGACCACAGCCGTCGCACCGGAGTTACGCGCCGCAAAGCGCTCACCCGCCTGCCCGGCCGCAAACAGCGAACCCGCCGTCGCTCCATACAGGACCGTGTTGCCAACAATCGCGCTCTGCTCGGACGCCCACTGTGCCGCCGGTGACTTGCGGACAACAATCGTCGCCCCCGAAAGCCCTTTGCCGACATAGTCGTTGGCATCGCCCTCGACCTCGATCTTGAGCCCCTGCACACCAAACGCACCCAGAGACTGCCCGGCAGACCCGCGCAGCGACAGCGTAAGCTGTCCTTCCGGAAGCTCCTTCATGCCGAACTTGCGCGTAATCAGCCCCGAAACCCGCGTGCCGATCGCACGATGCGTGTTCTGCACCGTGTAATGCAGATGCAGCTTCTCCCGACGCTCGAACAGCGCCGTCGCATCCGGGATGATCTGCCCGTCCAGCGTCTCGGGAACCTCGTTGCGCCCCTCACGGGTGCAGAACCGCGCATGACCACCCGGATCGGCCTGAACCAGCAGCGAGTTCAGATCCAGATCATCCAGATAATCCGCACCACGCGACACCTGACGCAGCATATCCGTCCGCCCGATCACCTCTTCAAGCGACCGCACACCCAGATCCGCCAGAATATGCCGGATGTCTTCCGCAATCAGCGTGAACAGGTTGATGACCTTCTCAGGCGATCCCCCGAACTTCTCCCGCAGCTTCTCATCCTGCACACACACGCCCACAGGGCAGGTGTTGGAGTGGCACTGACGCACCATGATGCAGCCCATCGCCACGAGCGCAGCCGTACCAATACCGAACTCTTCCGCACCCAGCATTGCCGCCATGACAACGTCACGCCCCGTCTTGATGCCACCATCGGTGCGCAGCACCAGACGATGACGCAGCCGGTTCAGCATCAGCACCTGATGCGCCTCCGACAGCCCCATCTCCCAGGGCAGACCCGCATAATGGATCGAAGACTGCGGGCTCGCACCCGTTCCGCCCGAATGGCCGGAAATCAGGATCGCATCCGCCTTGGCCTTCGCCACACCAGCCGCAATCGTACCGATGCCTGTCCGTGCAACGAGCTTGACCGTCACGGTCGCCGTCGGATTGATCTGCTTGAGATCGTAAATGAGCTGCGCCAGATCCTCGATCGAATAGATGTCATGATGCGGCGGCGAAATCAGCGTCACCCCCGGCGTCGCATGACGCAGACGCCCGATCAGCTCCGTCACCTTGAAGCCCGGCAGCTGCCCGCCCTCGCCGGGCTTCGCACCCTGCGCCATCTTGATCTCGATCTCGCGGCAGTCATTCAGATACTGCGCGGTCACGCCAAAACGCCCGGACGCCACCTGCTTGATCGCCGAAGACGCATTGTCCCCGTTCGGACGCGGCTTGGACCGCTCGGCATCCTCGCCACCCTCACCGGAATCGGACTTCGCGCCGATCCTGTTCATGGCAATCGCCAGCGTCTCATGCGCCTCCGGGCTCAGTGCGCCCAGCGAAATCCCCGGCGCCACCAGACGACGGCGGATCTGCGTGATGCTCTCCACTTCATCCACCGGAACCGGCGCATGGGCCGGCTTGAAATCCAGCAGATCACGCAGCGCCACCGGCGGCATCTGACGCACCGCATCCGCATAACGCCGGTACAGCGTAAAGCTGTTCGCCGTCACCGCACTCTGGAGCATGTGCACGAGCTGCCCCGAGAACGCATGCGTCTCACCCTGACGCCGCAGCTTGTAACGCCCACCGACCGGCAGAGCCTCAACCCTCCGGTCCCACGCCGCCGCATGTGCGCCAAGAATGTTGCGCGCAATCCCCGGCAGACCAATCCCCGAAATCCGCGACGGCATCCCCGGGAAGAACTCCGCCACCAGCGCACGGGACAACCCGATCGCCTCGAAATTATACCCGCCACGATAGGCCGAAATGATCGAAATGCCCGACTTGGACATGATCTTCAGCAGACCCTTGTCCACGGCCTTGCGATACCGCTCCATCGCCTCACGAAGCGACATCTTGCCAAACAGCCCGCGCCGCAGCCGGTCCGCCACGCAATACTGTGCCAGAGCCGGGTTCACCGTCGTCGCGCCCACGCCAATCGTCACGGCAATCGCATGAACATCGATCGCTCCCGACGTCCGCACGTTCAGCGATGTGAACGTCCGCAGCGAATTGCGCACCAGATGAATATGCACGGCCGCAGTCGCAAGAATCATCGGAATCGCAACGCGCGTCGCATCCGTATTGTCGTCCGTCAAGAACAGATGCGTGCACCCGCCGCGAACATGATCCTCCGCCTGAGCCCGGATGGACGCAATCGCCGCCCGCAGACCTTCCTCCCCCTCTTCGGCCGGGAAGGTGCAGTCGATCACACCCGCATTCTCGCCACAGACCTTCCGCAGCTCGTCAAACTCACCGATCGTGAGAACCGGGCTCGGCAACTGCAACAGATCGCACTGTTCCGGCGCCTGATCGAGAATATTCCCCAGATTGCCCAGCCGTGTGACCAGACTCATCACCCGCGTCTCACGCAGGGAATCGATCGGCGGGTTCGTCACCTGACTGAACCCCTGACGGAAATAATGCGCCAGCCCGCGATAGATCGTGGACAGAACCTGAAGCGGCGTATCATCGCCCATCGACCCCAGAGCCTCGGCCGCATTCTCCACCATCGGGTGCAGAATGGTCTCCAGCTCCTCATGCGTCAGACTGACCGCCACCTGATGCCGCCGCAGCACATCCGGGTCCAGCGCCTCAGGCTCAACCACATCCCGAACGATTGGCTCGATATCACGGATATGCTTCACCCAGCCCTGAAAATCCTGACGCGACGCCAGCATCTCCAGCAGCTCCTCGGACTGGTAAAGCCGCCCCTCCTTCAGATCCAGCGCCAGCGTCTGCCCCGGCCCAAGCCGCCCCCGGCTCTTCACCCGCGCATCCGGCACCCGGACCATCCCGGTCTCGGAGCCCACAATAAGCAGACCATCCTGCGTGATGCTGTACCGCAGCGGCCGCAGACCCGCCCGGTCCAGCCCCGCCACAACCCAGCGCCCATCCGTCGCACACAAAGCCGCCGGACCATCCCAGGGCTCAATCACCGCATTGCAGTACCGGAACAGCGCCCGCGCCGCATCCGACATCGCCGAATTCGCACCGCCAGAGGCCGGCACCAGCATCGTCTTCGCCATCGGCGCATCCCGCCCGGCGAAAGTCAGCAGCTCGAACACATTATCCAGCGCCGCCGTATCCGAACCCGCAGCCTGCACCACAGGCTTGAGATCCGCCATGTACGGGTCCAGCTCCGGATGCGCGAGCCGCGTCTCATGCGAGCGCATCCAGTTCGTATTGCCCGAAATCGTGTTGATCTCGCCGTTATGCGCCACCTTGCGGAACGGCTGGGCCAGCTTCCAGGTCGGGAACGTGTTGGTCGAATACCGCTGATGATAGATCGCAAACCGCGACACGAACCGCTCATCCAGCAGATCCGGATAGAAGTCCGTCAGGTTCTCGGCCAGGAACATGCCCTTGTAGATCACTGAGCGGCAGGACATCGAACACACATACAGATCAACCTGCTGCGCCGTGGCCTGCTTCTCGATCCGCCGACGCAGCACATAAAGGTCGCGCTCGAACTCGTCCTCGGACCGGCCAAGCCGGTTGCGGATCATGATCTGCTCGATCTCCGGCCGCGTCTGGTTGGCCTTCTCGCCAATGCAGGCCGTATCAATCGGCACCTGACGCCAGCCATAAATCCCGTAACCAAAGTTCAGGATCTCCGTCTCGATGATCTGACGGCCCCGCTCCTGTGACCCCAGATCGGTCTTGGGCAGGAACACCATGCCCACCGCAATGCGCCCGTCGATCGTATCATCGCTGGAGCCGTTATGGATCGCCTCGGCAAAGAAATCCTGCGGGATTTCCACATGAATGCCCGCACCATCGCCGGTCTTGCCATCCGCATCCACCGCACCGCGATGCCAGATATTGCCCAGCGCCTCGATACCCGCCTGAACTACACTGCGCGACGGCTTGCCATCCAGCGACGCGACCAGACCCACACCACAGGAATCGCGCTCCTGCGACGGGTCATACAGCCCCTTCAGACGCTCGACGTTCTCGGCATACTCGCGGATGAAATCGTTATTGTGAGTCATGTCACGATCTTGGGTCATTCCGCGGCCTCCAGAGCACCGGTCATTGTTTCAGTCAGATGATGATGGATCGCATCGGCCGCATCCCGGCCGTCCTTGATCGCCCAGACAACCAGGCTCGCCCCGCGCACGATATCGCCACCGGCAAACACACCCGGAAGGCTCGTCGCAAAGCCCCCCGGCGGCACCGTCAGCGTGCCCCAGCGCGTCACGGCCAGCTCAGGCGCATTGAACTGCCCCGGCAGATCCTCGGGATCAAAGCCCAGAGCCTTGATGACCAGATCGCCCTCGATCACGTCATGCTGCCCCGTACCCTCGATGGACCGGCGCCCCGACGCATCCGGAGCCCCCAGACGCATCTTCAGCACCCGCACACCCGAGACGCTGCCATCGCCCAGAAACGCTTCTGGCGAGCCCAGCCATTCGAAATGCGCGCCCTCTTCCTCGGCATTGTAAACTTCCTGCCGCGACCCCGGCATGTTCGCCCGGTCACGACGGTAAACACAGGTCACACGCTCGGCACCCTGACGGATCGACGTGCGCACGCAGTCCATGGCCGTGTCACCACCACCAATGACCACGACCCGACGCCCTTTCGCATGAAGCGCTGCATCCTCGCCCGGATCTTCATCATAGCCGCGACGGTTCGACGCCGTCAGGAAGTCGATCGCATCGACAACACCCTCAAGCCCGGCCCCCGGCACCTTCACATCGCGCGAGCGATACACACCCGTCGCCAGAAACACCGCATCATGCCGCGCCCGCAGATCCTCAAGCGACGTCTCACCCTCGCCCGAACCAACCGGCGTGGAGAGATGGAACACGATCCCCTGCTCTTCCAGCAGCGCATGACGCCGCGCCACCACATGCTTTTCCAGCTTGAAGCTCGGAATCCCGTAAGTCAGCAACCCGCCCACACGGTCCTGACGCTCATAGACATGAACCTCATAACCCTGAGCCCGCAGCCGCTCCGCACAGGCCAGCCCAGCAGGCCCGGACCCCACGATCCCGACACTCCGCCCCAGATCACGATCCGGAAGCGCAGGCTTCACCCAACCCTGCTCGAACGCATTTTCAGTAATGAACCGCTCGACAGCACCAATGGTGACGCTCTCAAAGCCCTTGTTGATGACGCAGTTGCCTTCGCACAGCCGGTCCTGCGGACAGATCCGCCCGCAGATCTCCGGAAACGTATTCGTCGCGGACGACATCTCATACGCTTCCTCCAGCCGGTCCTCAGCCGTCAGCTTCAGCCAGTCGGGAATGTTGTTCCCCAGCGGACAATGCACGGAGCAGAACGGAATCCCGCACTGCGAGCAACGCGACGCCTGCTCTTCCGCACGGCTGCGCGCAAACCCACGGTAAATCTCCCCGAAATCCTGACGGCGTTCAGCGGCGTCGCGCTTCTCCGGAAGCACCTGGGGGTGGGTGACGAATTGCAACATGCGTTCGGCCATGCGTCGTGTCTCCTGCAAAACATGCCCGCCCGAACCCAAACTCCCGGACGCACATCAGACCTGTCCGAAAGCAGCTATTCCGTCACTTTATCCAATAACAGTCAGTGACACTGACCTTTCATGCGAAATGACCCATGTTCCCGCTGCATGGGTCATTTTTCACAGAGTTTTTTAGGACCGAACCGGACCCATCACTTCCGGAAGCGCCGCCAGCTCTCACAAATACTGCCCTTCAGATAGTCCGGCACCACACTGCGCATCGCGGTCGGCGTAATCCCGAGCGACTGGAGATTGTCCGGCCCCGGCTGCACCACATTATCCAGCCCCATCATCACAACCTGATCGCGCGTCAGCAGATGCCCCGGCAGCGGTTCAAGGATCTCCGCCTCCATCCGGGCCACACAATCCGGCACCGGCACCAGAAGACGATGCCGCCCGGACGCCTCCAGCACGAACTCCATCAGTTCCTTCATGGTCAGCACATCCGGACCACCAGCCTCGACCGTCATGCCTTCATGTCCCGGCTCAACCAGCGCAATCGCGGCTTTCGCCACATCTCCCACATAAACCGGCTGGAAATGCGTGTTCGGCGCAAAGACCGGCAAGACCGGCGAGAGCTTCGCCATCAGCGCGAACATATTGAAGAAACTGTCTTCCGGCCCGAAAATCACCGATGGCCGCAGCAGAGACGCTTCCGGAAACACCGCCCGGACCGCCTGCTCCGCCAGCCCCTTGCTCCGCCCGTAATTCCCCGGTGACTGTAAAGACGCCCCGATGGCGGACATGTGCATGTACTGCTCCACGCCCTCCTGCCGGGCCACCAGCGCCGCAAGCCGCGCCCCTTCCACATTGACCCGGTGCATCGCCTTCACATCCGGCGACATGATCGAGACGAGATTGATCCCCGCATCCGCCCCGTTGAAAAGCCGCTCGAGCGATTCCGCATCATTCACCGACGCCTTGAGGAATTCGACGCGCCCGTCACCCGGAAACCGGGCCAGAGCCTGATCGCTCTCGGGGTTGCGGCTGCCGACCCGCACCACATGCCCCGACGCCACCAGACGCCCGACCAGTTCACGGCCAACAAAGCCTCCCCCACCCAGAACGGCCACCGTCCGCCCCACGGAACGCGGTCCACTGCCGGTTCCGCCCCCATTGCCGGTTCCACCACCCGTTCCGTCCACAGAAAAATTCGTACGCATTTTCGCTTTTCTTTCAGTTTGGCTGTTGACGCCCCACACGTGCAGGGGTAAACGCCTCTTCACCGAGCCGGGATGCCTCAGGAAACTGAAAAAACCCGGTGCTTTCTGAGCCCAGATGGCGGAATTGGTAGACGCGCAGGTTTCAGGTACCTGTGTCCGAAAGGACGTGGAAGTTCGAGTCTTCTTCTGGGCACCACAGACGATCAGGCGACATATCGCCTCGATCCTCTGGTGATCAAAAAAACTTGGTGACAACAGAATGAGCCAGCAGAACGCCATCCATCTTCATGACGGCGATCTGCCAGACGATTTCGATCTCGGCCCCCTTGTTGCCATTGATACCGAGACCATGGGTCTCAATCCCCATCGTGACCGCCTCTGCCTCGTCCAGCTCTCAGCCGGCGATGGTGAAGCCCATCTCGTGCAGATCAAACCGGTCTCCATGGGCGGCCGCGGCTATGACTGCCCGAATCTCAAGGCCCTCCTGACAGACGATTCCGTCACCAAGCTGATGCATTTCGCACGCTTTGACGTCGCAGTCCTGCAGAACGCCTTCAACATCACGATCCCGTCCGTCATCTGCACCAAAATCGCCGCCCGGCTGGTCTATACCTTCACCGACCGTCACGGTCTGGCCTATCTCTGCCGCGACCTTCTCGGCGTCGAAATCTCCAAGCATCAGCAGAGTTCGGACTGGGGTGCGGAAACCCTCACCCCCGATCAGCTCCGTTACGCCGCCTCGGACGTGCTGCATCTGCACGCCCTGTGGGATAAGCTCGAAGCCATGCTGATCCGTGAAAACCGCCGTGACCTCGCACAGGCCTGCTACGATTTCCTTCCGGCCCGCTGCAAGCTTGACCTTCTGGGCTATGAAGAGCCCGATATTTTCTCGCACCGCGCGTAAATCCCGGCCCGGCTGACTTTCATGCACCGCCCGTCGCCATCCTCCGCACGCGCCCCCTTCGATTCGGCCATCCAGACCCTCGCCACCGAGCGCAAAGGCCTCGAAACCCTTGAACAGGCCTTCTCCGGCCCGCTCGGAGAGGCTTTCGTTCAGGCCGTAAACCGCATTGCCGGAAGCTCCAGCCGTCTGGTCGTCACCGGAATCGGCAAATCCGGCCATATCGCCCGCAAGATCCAGGCCACCCTCGCCTCGACCGGCACCCCCTCCCTGTTCCTGCACCCCGCCGAGGCTGCCCATGGCGATCTCGGCATGATCGCACCGGGCGACGTCATCCTCGCCTTCTCCAATTCCGGCGAGACGACCGAACTTGCGGCCGTCCTGACCTATGCCACCCGCCAGAAACACTGCGTGATCGCCATCACCTCGGTCGCCACCTCTGCACTGGCCCGCGCCGCCCAGATCCCGCTTGTGCTCCCCACCAGCACCGAGGCCTGCCCGATGGGCCTGGCCCCCACGACCAGCACCCTGCTGCAACTTGCCCTGGGCGATGCGCTCGCCATCGCCCTGCTGGAAAAACGCGGCTTCACCGCCCGCGATTTCGGTGCCTTCCACCCCGGTGGACTGCTCGGTGCACGCCTGCGCCCCATCAGCGATCTCATGCATACCGGCAACGCCCTGCCTCTCGGACAGGGCAGCCTCCCGCTGCGCTCCGTCATTCTCGAGATGACACACAAGTCATTCGGGTGCATGGGTGTCATTGATGACAAAGGTGTACTTCAGGGCCTCATCACGGACGCCGACCTGCGCCGTGCCATTTCCGGCGATCTCGACACGACCAGAGCGGAGGACATCATGAACCCCGCCCCCGTCACCGCGAGCGCCGATACTCTGGCGCAGGACGTCCTGCAGCTCATGAACCAGCGCGAGCGCCCCATCACGAGCCTGTTCATCGTGGACGACGCCCGCCACCCTGCGGGAATCGTCCATATCCATGACCTCCTGCGAAGCGGCCTGTCATGAACGCTCCCGATAATTCCAGCCAGGACAACGCTGACAACGGAGCCCCCCGCGTCCGCCGCGAGGATTTCGATCCCAACCGCACCGAAAGCCTCGCCCGGCTGGACGGTCTGCGCCGCGCCGCCTTCCAGCGCATCCGTCAGGCCCCGAACGCTGAACAGCTCGCCCGCCGCCGTTCCCTGCTGGGTTTCGCCAAATGGGCGCTGCCGGGTCTGGCTCTCGTCCTCCTGAGCTCCATCGCCGCATGGCCCGAGATTTCCCATCTCATGAACCAGAACCGCGCCGCCCTGAAGGAAATGGCCCGCCTGCGCGTGGAAAGCGGCAATATGGAACAGGCCACCTATCGCGGTCTGGACGCCCATGACCATCTCTACATGATCACTGCCCGCACCACACACCAGCAGGGCCCCGACCGCGTGGACCTCGTTGATCCCGTGGCCGACATCCAGCTCTCCGGCAATTCCTGGGCGCACATCAAATCCGACCGCGGCGTCTACATGCAGCATGAACAGACCCTGACCCTCGACGACAACGTCGTGCTCTACCGCGATGACGGCCTCCTCATGAACGGCCCCTCCGCCGACATGGATCTGAAGGCCGACGTCATCGCCTCGCGAGACTGGGTCCATGCGGAAGGGCCTTTCGGCAAGCAGGACGCCCAAGGCTATTTTCTGGACCAGCATGCAGGTATCATGCAGTTTACAGGACCGGGACTGACGGTCCGCAACGATGACAACGGCCCTCCGAGTGCGGCGGCCCGCCTGCACCTGCAAGGACTGAAGACCGAAAAATGACGCCCCGCCCCGCAGCCCTCCTCCCCCTCCTCATCGCCCTGCCCCTCGCTCTCCCCCCCGCCCCGGCGCATGCGGACGGACTGGACATGTCCCACGGCGAAGCCGTCCAGCTCTTCTGGAAAAAAGAAGAGATCTATGACCGCAACGCCCAGACCGTCACGCTTACGGGCGGTGCCCGCGCCGTGCGCGGCGATGTGACGGTCGATGCGGACACGCTGATCGGCTATCTGCGCAAGAAAGCTCCCGCACCGGGACAGCCCGCACCTCCTCCACAGCCGACCGACGCCAAGGGTAACAACAATGGTGACCCGATGGGCGGCTCTCTTGAACTGTACAGAATTGAGGCGCGTGGCAACGTCCATATCTATAACCAGACCGATCAGGGCTGGGGCGATCATGCCCTGTACGACATGGATCAGGCCGTCATGGTCATGACCGGCAAGCATCTGAAGCTGACAACCCCGCAGGACGTCCTGACCGCGCGTGATGTGATGGAATATCACTCCAAAACACGCATGTCGGTTGGCCGTGGCGACGCGACCGTCACCACCAATGACGGCAAGCAGGTCAAGGCGGACGTGCTGGTTTCCTTCAGCAAACCCAACGACGCACCGGCACCCGGCACACCGCAGGCTGCATCCCAGACCACACCTGCAGGCGGCGGAGACAACCCGCTGGGCGGCGGCTCGTCAAAGCTCGACCGTGCTTATGGCTGGGGCCATGTCGTCCTGCGCACCCAGACCCAGACCGGCACCGGCGATCGTGGCGTCTATGTTTTCGATACGCAGATCGCCCGCCTGATCGGACATGTGCATGTCACGCAGGGTCAGAACCAGAATAACGGTTCGCAGGCCATCGTGAACATGAAGACCGGCATCGCAACCATGCTGCCGGGCACGGAATCCCCCATCCAGGGGCTCGTCGTGCCGAACGAGGCCAACAGCAGCCAGGCACCCAAGTGACAGACAGCTACACTCCCCCTCCGCCTCCCTCGACCGGTCTGGTCGCAAGCGGCATCGGCAAGACCTATAAGAAGCGCGCCGTCGTTAAAAACGTCTCGCTTCAGGTCCAGCGCGGCGAAGCCGTCGGCCTCCTCGGTCCGAACGGTGCGGGCAAGACGACCAGCTTCTACATGATCGTGGGCCTCGTGCAGCCTGACACCGGCACCATCACGCTGGACGGCGCCGACATCACCCAGCTTCCGATGTATCGCCGCGCCCGCCTCGGCGTCGGCTATCTGCCGCAGGAAGCCAGCATTTTCCGCGGGCTGAACGTCGAGCAGAACATCATGGCGGCCCTCGAAGTCGTCGAGCCTGATCCGGAAAAGCGCGACCTGATGCTCAACGGCCTGCTGGCCGAGTTCGGCATCACCCATCTGCGCCGTTCGCCCTCGCTCGCACTGTCCGGTGGTGAGCGTCGCCGTCTGGAAATCGCCCGCGCTCTCGCCAGCCAGCCGAACTACATTCTGCTCGACGAACCGCTCGCCGGCATTGACCCGATCGCCGTCGGGGAAATCCGTGATCTCGTCTCGCATCTCAAGGATCGTGGCATCGGCGTGCTGATTACGGACCATAACGTCCGTGAAACGCTCGAAGTCATTGACCGCGCCTATATCATGCATGGCGGTCAGGTGCTGATGGAAGGTACCCCCGAGGCCATCGTCGCAAACGAAGACGTTCGCCGGGTCTATCTCGGAGAGAATTTCTCGCTGTAACATGCTGGGATGCTTGTCCCCGGCCTGATCCAGCGTCAGTCACAGTCTCTCGTCATGACGCCCCAGCTGCGTCAGGCGATTGCGCTGTTGCAATATACGCAGACCGATCTCGCCCAGCATCTCCACCAGATCTGCGAAACCAACCCGCTCCTTATTCTGGAGCCCGGCGACACGGCTCCTGAAGCCGCACCTGCGTCGGAAGATTTTCACGACGACGATCCGGACCGCTTCACTACAGCCACCGCCCGCCCGGAAGCCGCTGCTCCGCGTCCGTCCGATCGTGACGAACTGATCCTCCAGATCCGTCTCTCCATTCCCCCGGACGACCAGAACGCGGCTTTTCATCTTCTGGACAGTCTCGACGAAATCGGCCGCCTCTCCGTCTCCGTCACGGATCTCGCCGCCGAACTCGGCATGGACGCATCTCACATTGAGGCGATCCGGCAGACCCTCATGCATCTTGAACCTGTAGGTCTCTTCGCGCGCTCGCTTGAAGAGTGTCTGGCTGCCCAGCTTCGAGTTCGCAACCGCCTTGATCCCGCGATGCAGATCCTGCTCGATAATCTGGACCTCCTTGCCCGGCGGGACTGGCGCAAACTCCGCCAGAAATGTGCCTTGGAGCAGGACGACCTGCTGTATATGCTCGCCGAAATTCAAGCCCTTGATCCTCGCCCCGGCCTTAGTCTGCCGCCTGCTGCCCCGCCCATTGAGCCCGATCTGATCGTTCGGTCCAACGGCACCGGCTTCCGCCTGAGCCTCAATACGCGCCTGCTGCCAAAACTCCGCCTCGACGACACGATGCGCGCGCAACTCGACAGCCATACAGAGGCCGGAAAAACCCTTCTCGCCTACGCCACCGAAGCCACGGCCCTGATCCGTGCACTAGATAGCCGCAAACAGTCGCTCCTGACTGTCGGCCGCGCCATCGTGCAGCATCAGGCTGCTTTCCTGCGCGATGGCCCGACCTCTCTGCGCCCTCTGACCATGCGCGAAATCGCCGAATGCACGGAGCTGCACGAAAGCACCATCAGCCGCATCGTCAGCAGCAAATATATCGACACCCCGCAGGGCACCGTTCCGCTGAAAATGTTCTTCTCGACAGCGCTTACCTCCGAAGACGGCACCATGCAGAGCGCCCATGCCATCCAGCACCGTCTCCAGGCTCTGGTGGCCGCTGAAGGCGATAACGTCCTCTCTGACGATGCCCTGACAGCCCTACTGCAAAAGGAAGGCTTTTCCATTCAGCGCCGCACCGTCGCCAAATATCGCGAAGGTCTTGGTATTGCGAAATCCAGTCAGCGCAAAAGACTTCGCCGCACCTCGTAAAGCGCCCGACCAGTCGCGCTCCATAAGAATACGGAAGGTCTTCTGCCTCTCAGGGACCAGAAGACGTCAATTTTTCCGAATTCACTTGAAAACCTTCTGTGTCAAACCATGTTTAATGGACTGACGACGTTCTTCAACATCACTCAAAACAGCCGAAAGTTTTCCAATGTCCAACGACCACGCCCCTCATGAATCTTCCAGCCTGCACCACCTCGCTGAAAAAGCGCATCGCCAGCCCAAACTGCTGATGAAAAGCGAAGTCGAGGAACTGGCCCATTTCGTCCTCAAGGGTGCCGAAGGCGCGACCGAGGAACAGAAAGAAATCGCCAAACGCGCCCTGCACAATCCCGAAGGCGTCGAAAGCTCCGACATCACCGCCCTAGCCACCCAGATCCTGACCAGAAAGTAAGACCATGACCGGCCATTCCCACGAACTTCCTTCCCAGCAGAAACTCGAACACCGCCTGAAGGAAGTTGAACGCGACCTCGCCCGCGCTGAGAAATCCGACCCGGAGCGCATCCACGCCCTGAAAGCCGAAATCAAGAAAATCCAGTCTGAGCTGCAGGACTAAACCTTTCAACCGTAGATGCGCATAGGATGTTGATCAAATTTTCGACGTCTCTTAGCCTGTTGTTGCGCGTCCTTTTTTAGCGGAAGCCAAAAACCTCTATTTTTCGATCCAAAAAGAATTCCCGTTTTAAGAAAATAGTGATCAGTAAATAAATCCATAGTATACTGCTTTTATTTCATAAATTTTTATGCAAAAACCAAGAATACAAATTAGGAATAGACATATGTGGACACCATGGGTCGGAAAAAACTACAACAAAGACCGCATTCTCATCTTGGGAGAAAGTAGCTACACTTACAAGGAGGATGCAGACGGCTTAGCTATAGCGCTCGACGATGACCATCCTGTCAGGATGGTTGAAGGGCAGCTAGAACCTACAGCTGACGATAGCTCATTCATGACAATGCTAACGAATGCATTAACGGATCGTGATTGTGACACTGTCGCCAAACGTCATGCGGGATGGGCGCAGGTGGCTTTCACAAACTATGTTCCTGTATCCATTGGAACCGCAGCTCGTCAAAGACCGGATGCGCAAGCATGGGGCATGGCTAAAGCTGAATGGCCGATGCTTTTGGAAAGACTTTCACCTCGCCACGTTATCGTTTTAGGTCTTGGAAGTTGGGACCATATTCCGAAGGGCAAGCCTATCCATGATGCAGCTTATACGGGCCCAGCTAGGGACCCAGCCATAGAAGAATTTACTTTAGCGAATGGACAGACTGTTCTGTGCTGGTGCCATTGGCATCCCTCTGCTGGTGCCTCATGGGAAAGTATTCGCAATCTTATTCGACACATCAAAATAAGAGAAGACAGACAGCCTGAGTAAACCGGGAGTGGCTTTGTTACGAGCAGATCACCTTGCAAAGGCAGATATACCCGTTCGACGCATGACCACAAAAAAAAGCCGCCTCCCAAACCGGAAAGGCGGCTTTCTCATTCCCAAAAACTCGAAAAACCCTACTTCAGCGCAGCAATCGCCGTCATCTCAACACGCCATTCCGGCACAGCCAGCTTCGCCTCAACGGTAGCCCGCGCCGGCTTGTTCGCCGTATCCAGCCACGCATCCCAGGCCCGGTTCATCGCGCCGATCTCCCCGATATCCGTAAGGAAAATCTGCACCGACAGGATCCGGCTCTTGTCCGTCCCCAGTGACGCCAGAAGTGCGTCGATCTGGCGCAGGATGTCGATCGTCTGCCCTTCCGTATCGAGGCTGGCATCATCCGCAACTTGACCGGCCAGATAGGCCAGCCCGTTATGGACCACTACACCCGCAAGGCGCTCTTCTTCGAGGTGACGGGAAATATCGGCGTTCTTGCTCACGGGCGTGGACCTTCTGGCTGGAGTTACTGAAGCAGGGTCGGGATCATCTCATGCTCGAGGATCGCATCAAGCGCGCTCTCCTCATCGTCTGCGACCGCCATGGGCGTGCCGTCGGCAGCATGGATGGCCACGATCAGTTCTCCGTCATGCATGACGGATTTGACATAGGCGAGGTGGGACATGCCCAGCGTCAGGAGCTGCGGCTCCGTGATGCGCCGCAGATCCGCGGGGAGTTTATCGTCCGAACGATCACCGTTTTCGAAGGGATTGTTCAAGTCAGGTTCCTTCTGAAGCCGGGACAACATCCCGCCCGGCCTTGAGTTCAGTCTGTGAAAAATGCGACCGTGCGACCGGCCTTATTCGTCGTCGATATCGCGCGCCGGACGCGTCGTGCGCCGCGTTTTCACAACGGGCGGCACCACTTCGTGATGAACCGTCGGCCCTGGCGCGGGGCTGCGTCGCCCCTGCGAAATCGCAATCCGCTTAACCCGCACTTCCGGTTCGGGACGCAGAAGATCGATATGCAGCAGGCCATTATCAAGCCAGGCATCACCAATTTCGATGCCTTCCGCCAGCACGAACGCCTTGTGGAACTGCCGTGCCGCAATCCCGCGATGCAGGAAAATGCGCCCCTGGCTGTCATCCGCCTGACGACCACGGATCACAAGCTGATTGTCTTCCTGCGTGATCTGCAGATCGTCCATCACAAAGCCTGCCACAGCCAGCGTAATGCGCAGGGCCGTGGAGCTGAGCTGCTCGATATTATAAGGGGGATAACCATCAGACGTCGATTTGGCAGCACGCTCAAGCATCTGCTCGAGGTGATCGAAACCGAGGAACATCGGGGACGTGAACAGGCGACCGGACATAGGGCTTATGCCTCCTCCATGAGCGAGACGTAGACAGGGCCGGTCCCATTCTGCGGCAACCGGCTGACCCTACGATATGGTGTCCACCCCTGCGGATGCAAGCTCTCCCCTTGCAGGACGCGACGCAAAACCTGCACGCAAACTCCATCTTGGACTGGCATTCGGCGCCTTCGCTCGCTACATCGCAGGACATGAGCGAATTCGATTTCCTGTCCGGCATCGACGATGTGCCGCCCACCCCGATCCTGATCGCCCCCCAGCCTGTGCTGCGGGAGGTCACCCGCGACGTGCGCCCCGAGGACATTGCCTTCATCCGCGATCAGCTTCCGGGCATGTTTTCCGCCATGTATAAGGCCCCAGGCATCGGCTTGGCCGCCCCACAGGTTGGGCTTGGCATGCGCTTCGCTCTGGTGGACGTGGCCGAGGAAGACGCACCGCGTGAGCCCATGCTGCTGATCAACCCGGAAATCATTTCTGATTCCGATCAGCTCGCCTCGCGTGAGGAAGGCTGTCTCTCCCTGCCGAACCAGTATGCCGAAGTCGTCCGCCCCGAATCGATCCGCGTGCGCTACCGCAACCTCGCGGGCGAGACGATCGAGCGTGATGCGTCCGGTCTGCTTGCGACCTGCATCCAGCACGAGATGGACCATCTCGATGGCATCCTGTTCGTCGATCACCTCTCGACGCTCAAGCGCAACATGATCATGCGCCGCCTCGCCAAAGAGCAGAAACTCAGAAGGCACTGATCCCCGATGCGGCTGATCTTCATGGGAACGCCGGATTTTTCGGTTCCGGCCCTGCATGCCCTGCTCAACGCCGGTCACGAGGTGGTCGCGGTCTACACACAACCGCCGCGCCCGGCAGGACGTGGCAAGGCGCTCCGCCGCTCGCCGGTCCATGAAGCTGCCGAAGCCGCCGGGATCGAGGTGCGTACGCCCGCACGCGTCCGCCGCGACACAGCAGAACACAAAGCCTTCGCCGCCCTGAACGCCGATGCCGCCGTGGTCGCCGCCTATGGCCTCATCCTCCCGAAAGCGATGCTGGACGCCCCACGTCTGGGTTGCCTGAACATCCATGCGAGCCTGCTGCCCCGCTGGCGTGGTGCATCGCCCATCCAGTCTGCCATCGTCGCTGGCGACACCCGGAGCGGCGTCTCCATCATGCAGATGGATGAAGGCCTCGACACCGGCGCGGTTCTGCTGGAGGAAGCCGCCCCCATCAGCGCAACCGACACCGCCAGCACGCTGCATGACCGCCTGTCCGAAATCGGCGGCCGTCTTGTCGTCCGCGCCCTCGCCGAACAGCCGAAACCTATGCCGCAGCCCGAAGACGGCGTCACCTACGCCGAGCGCCTTACCCGCGATCACGGCCGTGTTGACTGGACGCGCAGCGCTGCCGAGATCGACCGCCAGATCCGTGGCCTGACGCCATGGCCCGGCGCGTTCACCACGCTCGATGATGTGGTCCTCAAGATCGGTGCAGCCACCCCGCTGCCTACCGAAAGCCATAACGCTGCCCCGGGCACCACGCTGGACGACAGCCTGACCATTGCCTGCGGCACCGGTGCCCTACGCATCGATCGCCTGCAGAAACCCGGCCGCAGCATGATGTCCGCCTCCGACTTCCTGCGCGGCCAGCCCGTGCCGAAAGGCACCCGCCTTGTCTGACACGCAGGCTGCGGAGCCTCTCGCTGAACCTGCCGCCGAGCCCACCGGTCTGAACCGCTGGGCCCTGCGCATCGAATATGACGGCACCGGCTATCTCGGCTGGCAGAAGCAGAACGACGGCACCTCCATTCAGGGCCTGATCGAAGCTGCGGCCTCGAAATTGGTCCGCAACCGCCCCGTTCCCAGCATCACCGCCGGACGCACGGATGCTGGCGTGCATGCGGCAGGTATGGTCATCCATATCGATTTCCCGGATGACGCCCCGATCGACGCCCGGCAGATCCGCGACGGCATGGGATACCACCTCAAACCACACCGCGTCGTCGTGCTGGAAACAGCAAAAGTCGGCCCGGAATGGAACGCGCGTTTCTCCGCGACCTGGCGCAGTTATCGTTACACCATCCTCAACCGCCCTGCCCGTCCGGGGCTGATGGAAAACCGAGTCTGGCACATCAAGCGCCCGCTGGACGTGAACCTCATGCAGCAGGCCGCAAACCATCTCCTCGGCCCGCATGACTTCACATCCTTCCGCGCCGTCGCCTGTCAGGCCAGAAGCCCCATCCGCACGCTGGACGTCCTGAACATCCATCGCGATGGCGAACTGGTCATGATCGACACGAAGGCACGCTCCTTCCTGCACCATCAGGTCCGAAACATGGCCGGCACCCTGATGATGATCGGCTCACGTCAGTGGCCGGTCGAAAAGATCATTGAAATTCTGGAAGCAAAAGACCGCTGCGCGGCCGGGCAGACAGCCCCTCCCGAGGGGCTCTGCCTGATGGATGTCGGCTATCCCGACGATCCCTTCAACTGCTCCTAGGACGACAGCCCGAGCAGATCGACAACCGCATTGTAATGCGGCGGCAACAGCCACAGGACCCAGAGTAGCCCCCCCCACCGGCAGGGTCTGCAGAACGGTCATGACAAAAGCCTGCCAGCCGGTCGTCACAAGCCCGACCTTCGTCACATACCAGGTCAGCCACAGCGTATAGAGCTGTGCCCCGAACGCGAGGCCGCCCAACGCCTGGCTGGACGCCGCAGCCCCCGGCAGCACGAGATGCAGCACGCCTTGGGCCATGATCAGCATGGCCAGTGGCAGCCACCCGCACCACAGCGAGGCCGTGGCATAGCGCGTCCACAGACCCTTGCGGCTCAGGGCGCCTGCATAAAGTTCCGACACCACAAGCTGCAACAGCGTGCAGACCAGCGGCACCACAGCCCGCACCAGTCCCATGAGCCGTTCGGCGGGCGGCAGCATGAATGCCATCCACACCCCGATAACCGCCAGCGCAATTGTTGGCGCCAGAGCCGCGAACAGGGCTCCTGCTCCGGGTGCGAAACAGTTTATCCCTTCGGACCGCCCCCGTCCCAGCAGCCATACACCCAGCGGAATGGCCATGTTTCCGGTAGGAGGAAACGGACCCGGTCGTCCGGAATTCACAATCCGTATCCTTCCATGAACGCCAGATAGATCCGCGTCAGGTCTTCCAGCGTCCCTAGCTCCACATGTTCGTCACGCTTGTGCATGGTCGCGCCTACCAGCCCGAATTCCGCAACCGGGCAATACTGCGAAATGAACCGCGCATCCGACGTGCCGCCGCCGGTATCAAGCCGAGGTGCCCGCCCTGTGACACTACACACGGCCTCCGACAGACACGTCACCGCATCTCCCGGCTGCGTCAGGAACGCCTCGCCACTGATGGATACCTGTACATCCGCCTGCGGTGCATGACGCCGCACCACGTCCTCGATCCACGCCGTCAGAGCAGCCCCGGTATGCAGATCATTGAACCGGATATTCAGCCGTCCGACGGCCTGCGCCGGAATGACATTGGTCGCACCATTCCCGACATCGATGCTCGTGACCTGCAGGGAAGATGGTGCAAACCATTCGCTTCCCGTATCCAGTTCCCGCGCCGTCAGTTCGGAAAATGCCGCCAGAAGACGATGAACCGGATTGTCCGCCAGATGCGGATAGGCCACATGTCCCTGCGTCCCGTGCACGGTCACGACAGCATTCATGCTGCCCCGACGCCCGATCTTGATGACATCACCCAGAGCCTCGGGGTTCGTCGGCTCACCCAGCAGACAGAAATCCGGAAGTTCACCCCGTTCCGCTAGCCATTCAATGACCGGCTTCGTCCCGAAATGCGCCGGACCTTCCTCGTCTCCCGTAATCAGCAGCGAGACGGAACCCTTCAGCGGTCCCTGCTCCAGACGCCGCGCTATGGCCGCCACGAAACAGGCCACCCCGCCCTTCATGTCCGCGATCCCGCGTCCATAAAGCCGGCCGTCCTGAACCACGGCCGCAAACGGATCATGCGCCCAGCCTTCGCCCGGCGGCACGACATCCGTATGTCCCGCAAAACAGAGCGAAGGATGTCCTTCACCCAGCCGTGCATAAAGATTGGGCGTCTGCGCATCTGAAGGCCCGAAAGGCAGATGGAACACCTCGAACCCCATCCCCTCCAGAACGTCCGCCAGCAGCGCCTGAGCGCCACCATCGGCAGGCGTTACGGATGGGCAGCGCAGCAGATCCCGCGCCAGTGCCACCGGATCGACAGGAAAGGACAGGCCCGACATCGGATCAGTCGCGCAGCAGATCGTTGATGGACGTCTTGGACCGCGTCCGCTCATCCACGCGCTTGACAATGACTGCACAGGCCAGAGACGGCATGCCCGGCTCCTTTGGAGGCAGCGTGCCCGGCACGACCACGGAATAAGCCGGAACCCGCCCCATGAAGATCTCGCCCGTCGCACGGTCTACGATCTTCGTGGATGCACCCAGGAACACACCCATCGACAGGACGGAACCCTTCTCGACAACCACGCCCTCGGCCACTTCCGAACGTGCGCCGATGAAGCAGTCATCTTCGATAATGACCGGCGCAGCCTGTAGCGGCTCCAGAACGCCGCCAATGCCCGCGCCACCGCTGATATGGCAGTTCTTGCCAATCTGCGCACAGGACCCCACCGTCGCCCAGGTATCGATCATCGTGCCGCTATCGACGCGCGCACCCACATTAACGAAGCTTGGCATCAGCACCACATTCGGCGCAATGAACGCGGAACGACGCACGATCGCACCTGGCACCGCACGGAACCCGGCTTCGGCAAAGCGGAACTGGTCCCAGCCGTCGAACTTCAGCGGAACCTTGTCGAAAGCCGGCTCACCACCACAGCCCCGCTCCATGACCCGGCTGTCATTCAGACGGAAGGAGAGCAGAACAGCCTTTTTCAGCCACTCATGAACAACCCAGCCGTTTTCGGAGGGCTCGGCCACACGCAGTGCGCCGGAATCCAGCGCGGCAAGGGCTTTTTCCACGACGTCACGGTCTTCGCCTTCCGTACGGGCGCTGAGAGTCGTGCGGCGCTCCCAGAGAGCTTCGATGGCATTACGAAGAGGTGCATTCGGCATCATGTCGGTCCGGTAAGAAGAAGCAGAAATCCGCCGGACCATGCGGTTCAAGGCGTTTCATGTCAACGGATCTTTGCCCAAGATCACATCCCGCGCGCACCCACGCATTGTTAATGACTTCTTAACCTGCCACGCTTATGAAAACGGTTGGGGCTTTGACCGACTGGCCCGACCAAGAGCTTTCTGCGGGATGTGTCGCCCTTGCCTGATATGCGTGCCTTGCTGTCCCAATTCATGAACGGCCCTTCGCCTGACCGAACCCCGCAGGAACTGCGAAACATGCTGGCATCAACGCTGGAAAGCCGCGAACGCTGGCGCTCCCTACTCTATCAGGCGGTAGATCTGGTCTTTGAAACCGACAGCCGCGGCCGGATCATCCTGATCTCCCCTGAAACATGGCTTGGACAGCCTACTACGTCCCTGATCGGCCGCTCTTTCAGCGCCCTGTGCGGCACCGTAGACGTTCTCAAGCCCCACACAGGCACCCCCGTTCAGATCACGACCCCGCAGGGCACACCGCTGACTGTTATCCTGTCGTCCTGCCCGTTCACGGACAGTGAAGGCCACATCACTGGCGCGCGCGGCACTCTCAAAGCCGTCTCAACAGATATATCCGGCGCTCAGGCCATCATCTCTGCGCCGCGGGAAAGCGCCGTTACTTCCGCGGCCGACAATGACAGGCTAGCAATTTTTGCCGCCGTCACGACAGCTTTGCGCAAGGCCATTGTCCCCAGACTGGCTTCCGCAGCCGCAATGGATGCCCTGCTTGCCCCCCTCTCGGCAGAGGGTGCCTTGCTGGACACGGCTTCGCCCGGTACCTTCCTGTTCAGCTCGTCCTCTCCACCCGAGGATATCGAGGCCCTCCTGTCGACCTATCCCAGCCAGACCGGAACCACGACCATCCGGGTTGGCATACAGCATGTAATGATCTGCCGGGAAAATGTCCGCAGCCTCAAACAGCTTTGCCTGGCCCTGTGGCGCCCCGAGCCGTGGTCAGCGCAGGACCGGCAGCTCTGTCAGGCAGTCTGCTCACTTCTGGCCGGCTTCTGGGAACTCGACAGCATCCACCGCCGCATCCTGACCGATTCCGACTACGACATTTCGTCGAACCTGCTGAACTGGAACGGCCTGAAGGCAGAAATTGAACGCCGCGCGCGCCGGCTGGATCAGCAGTCCCTCGCGGCCACCCTGATCATCGCCCGCGTTCCCGGACTGACTGAACTTTCCAGAACACGCGGCTTCGAAGCTGGCGAAGAGGCGCTGAGACAGTGCGTCGCGCTGTTGCGCACTGCCGTACGTCCGACTGACGCCATCGCGCGCATCAGAAACAACACATTTGCACTCTGGATGGATGGCGGCGACCGTTTCGCCGCCGCAGAACGCGCCGAACGGATGACGGCGCATGGCGTCCCCATCCTGATCGATCCGCCGGTTCACCTGCCGCTGCAACTGGGACTGGTCTCCCGTGAAGCCAATGCGGACGAAACTCCCGAGAGCCTGCTTGAACGCGGCATGCAGGCCCTTCAGGAAGGGGTGGCCGAAAACAGAAAATGGCGCTTCTCACACGAAGCGCCATAATCCTCAGTCCAGTTCTTCTGCGTCAGCCACTTAGGCCTTGATGAGCGTTCCCGGTCCGGCCCGTGTAAACAGCTCCAGCAGACAGCTATGCGGCACCCGACCGTCAAGGATGACCGCGGCTTTCGCACCCTTCTGCACCGCCTCAAGACAGGTCTCGACCTTGGGGATCATCCCGCCCGAAATCGACCCGTCAGCAATGCGGCGCCGGGCCTCGTCCGCGCTCAGCTCTTCAATGAGCTTGCCGTTTTCATCCAGCACACCCGGAACATCCGTCAGCATCAGCAGACGGGACGCATGCACCGCACCCGCAATCGCGCCGGCCGCCGTATCCGCGTTGATATTGTAGGTCTCGCCTTCCGCACCCACACCAACCGGTGCAATCACGGGGATCAGCCCGGCGCCAAGCAGGGCATACAGCACGCGCGGATCAATCTTTTCCGGCTGCCCGACAAAACCGAGATCAATGACCTTCTCGATCTCGCTTCCCGGATCGCGCTTCGTGCGGGTCAGCTTGCGCGCCTGGATCAGCCCGCCATCCTTGCCAGAAATGCCGACAGCCAGCGCTCCGGCCCGATTAATGAGCTCTGCCACCTGCTTGTTGACGCTGCCCGACAGGACCATCTCGATCACATCGACCATCGACTTGTCAGTCACGCGCAGCCCGTCGATGAATTCCGAACGGATCTTCAGCCGGTCCAGCATCGCACTGATCTGCGGCCCGCCTCCATGCACCACGATCGGGTTGATCCCGACCAGCTTGAGCAGGGAAATGTCATAGCCGAACGCATGCGCTAGCCTGCCCTCACCCATCGCATGACCGCCATATTTGACGACGATCGTATCGCCGGCATAGCGGCGCAGAAACGGCAGCGCGCTGGAGAGAATGGCCGCCTGCTGTTGTGCCTCTTCCATGTCAACGGAGGGCGGGACTTCAGGCAGCTTGTCGCTGTGGGTCTTACTGGTCATGATCCGGACTGTCCTTCCCCTGACGTCTGGAGTGGCACGGCAAAACGGGCAATTTCAGCCCGCAAATCCTCGATCCCGAAACCGGTCTCGCTGCTGGTGGCAATGATGCGTGGATAGGCGGCGGCATGTTTGAGCGCCAGCGCCTCGACTTCTGAAATCTTTGCTGCCAGCGCCTTCGGCTTCACCTGGTCGCATTTGGTCAGCACGATCTGGAACACCACGGCGGCCCGGTCCAGCAGTTCCATGACATCCTTGTCCGACGCCTTGAGTTCGATCCGTGCATCCAGAAGCAGGATGACCCGCTCCAGCGTCGTCCGCCCCCGCAGGTAGGCGAACATCATGTCCTGCCAGTCTTCCTTGACCGACTTCGCCGCCTTGGCAAAGCCGTAGCCCGGCATGTCCACGAGAGACAGGCGGTCAGCCAGATTGAAGAAGTTGAGCTGCTTGGTCCGCCCCGGCTCGGAGGACGCCCGCGCCAACGTCCGACGCCCCGTCAGCGCGTTGATGATGCTCGACTTGCCGACATTGGACCGGCCGGCAAACGCCACTTCGGGGCGGCCGACGGGCGGAAGCTGGTCAATCTTCTGCGAGCCGAAGAAGAACTCACATTCTCCCGCGAACAGAAGCCGCCCGTCCTCGATCTGGGCCTCGGTCGGAGGCCCCGGGATTTCTTTCATCATGCCTCTGCCTGGCCTCAGGTCCGCGATACCGGAACGGGCAGCCCGGTCCGGCGCTGGATGAACATCTGCTGCGCGATCGTCAGCAGGTTATTCCAGGTGTAGTAGACCAGAAGACTGGCCGGGAAGCCGGACATGAAGAATACATAGACGAGCGGCATGAACTGCATCATCCGCGCCTGTGCCGGATCAAGGCTCGCCGTCGAGCTGGTCTGGCGCTGCAGCAGCCAGAACGTCAGGCCCAGCGCCGTGCCCCAGATGCTGACATGCAGGAACGACGAGTAATGCGTCGGATCGAACGGCAGCAGCCCGAACAGGTTGAACACGTTCGTCGGGTCCGGCATCGACAGATCATGGATCCAGCCGAAGAACGGCGCATGACGCGCATCGATGCTGATGTTCAGGATCTTGTACAGGCAGAAGAAGATCGGCGCCTGGATGAGCATCGGCAGACAGCCGCTCGCCGGGCTCACCTTCTCTTCACGATACAGCGCCATGACCTTTTGGTTCATGGCCATCGGATCGTCCTTGTTCTTCTCCCGGATCTCCTTGACCTTCGGCGCCAGCAGACGCATCCGCGCCGAGGACTGGGCAGCCTTGGAAGCCAGCGGGAAGAGAACGATCTTGACGATCAGCGTCAGCGCCATCAGCGCCAGACCAAAATTGCCCAGATGCAGATACAGCCAGTGAAGCAGCGTCAGCAGCGGACGGGTCAGGAAGCTGAACCAGCCGAAGTCGATCGCCTTGTCCAAATCCGAAATGCCAAGCTGTTTGCTATAGCCCTGAAGCAGGCTGACGACCTTCGCACCTGCAAAGACATGGCTCTTCTCGGTGATGGAACCGTTCGGCATGATCTGCTGGGCGTTCTGGGTGGACATGCCTACTTGATACGATCCCGGCGTTCCCGGCACATAGGCAAAGCTCGCTGAAACCGGCGTGCCATCCGCAGGGGCCACCGCCGTCAGCCAGAACTTGTCGCTGATGCCATCCCAGCCATTCGTGCCCGTGGACAACCAGGACACGTGATCCGGATGGTCAGCCCCCTTGCGCAGATTCTTGTAGCTTTCGTCCTGCATCCGACCACCGATGACGGCGATCGGACCTTCATGCGCGGTGAAAGCCCCTTCCGGTGCATCATAGTCACGCTGCACGCGCTCGAACGGCACCAGAGCCACCGGCTGACCTGAATGGTTCTCGACCGTCTGGCTCACCGCAAACATGTAGTGCTCGTCCAGCCCGATCTGGATGGAGAACACCAGCCCCTGCCCGTTATCCCAATGCAACGTCACCGGATGGTCCGGCGTCAGCGTCTCGTCCGAGCTCTCCCAGACCGTATTCAGATCCGGCACGCGGGCATTGGAGCCCGGAGCATTCGTCCAGCCGATCACGACGAACGTAGGATGCGCGCTCCCAGCTTTGTCCAGCAGCCGTACCAGCGGGCTGTCCTTGGCCAGGGTCTCGCGATATTTCGTGAGGATCAGATCATCCAGCACCGCGCCCTTCAGGTTGAGAGAACCCTGCACGTCCGGCCCCGTCACCGGAATGCGCCGCGCAGTCGCCTGTGTCTCAGAAGCAGCCTCGACAGCCGGCGCAGCCGGTGTCGGCGCACTGTTCTGAACCTGTGCTGCAGGCGCATGTGTGACGGGATGGGGATCGTCCTGATGGGGCTTCGGCATGAAATAGTCGAAACCGATCAGGATAAGGGCCGAGAGAAGTGTGGCCGCAATAATGCGTTTGGTGTCCATCGGGCGGATGCCGGTCTTTCGTCTCACTGAATAGGGCTTGCGCCTCAAGTGGCCGAAAACCGCATTCAAAACAATAGGCGGAGGGCTTTTTTAATGCCGGTGTGGCTTCGGAGGCAGGTCTACGCCCCCCTCAGACCAAGGATGGCAGCGCCCGATCCGGCGCATTGCCAGCCATCCGCCACGAATGGGCCCATGCTCTCGGATCACCGTCAACGCATAAGTGCTGCATGTCGGATCAAAGCGGCAGTTCGTACCAATGAACGGACTAATGAAAAGCTTGTAGGCGTCAATAAGCGACAGCATCAGGGCCGTAACGGCGTGCCTGATCGCAGACGCAATCATTTCGCCCGATCCCGGCTCCTGCCGGGATTTTCTCTGAAATTGCTATCCAGTCCCTTGCGAAGAGCCTGACGCAGATCATCCTTGAGAAGGGAAAAATCACGCCCCCGGGTCTTGTCCCGTCCGATAAGAACGAAATCGCCGGAAGGCAGACCGTCTTCTCGCGCAACAAGGCGCAGGGCCTCGCGGAGGCGACGGCGGGTGCGGTTACGGATGACAGAATTACCGACTTTTTTCGTGACCGTGAAACCAACACGGGTTTCGGCCGCTTTGTCATCCGGCAGGATCTGCACAACCATACCGGGAGTGGCGACCTTGCGCCCCTTCCCGGCTACACGCAGAAACTGCGGCCGCTTTTTCAAACGGCTCGGTGTATGGGTCGTACCGATCTGGGTCGAACTCAGGCGGAGAGCTTCTTGCGACCCTTGGTGCGACGGTTGGCCAGTACGCGGCGGCCGCCGACAGTCTCGCTGCGTGCACGGAAACCGTGACGACGCTTACGAACCAGCTTGGAGGGTTGATACGTGCGCTTCATGACGTTGATCCTTAAAAACCAGGCGGACGCCTCAACTGCTGGACATCCGCGTCGATCGGGCGCACGAAACGCCCGGTGATTGAGACCCGGGCTTGTAAGCACGCAGGCCCTTCATGTCAATGCCAGACCTACAGGAACTTCAGCCCATGCCCGAGTCCAGCAACAGTTCTCCGTCAGTTTCAGCCACGGCTCCCGCCCGCAGGCGCTCCCAGGACAGCGGAACTTTCCGCCACGACCTGCGAAACGCCCTAGCTCCTGCCTTGCTCTGCGCCGACATCCTCAGCACTCACAGCGACGAAGCCGTCCAGCAGAACGCCCAGACCATTATCGACGCGCTGGAAAACGCGCTGAAACTGCTAAAAAACTCTACTTCTTCTCGATAAGCTCGATCTTATAGCCGTCTGGGTCTTCTACGAACGCGATGATGATCGTCCCGAACTTCAGCGGACCAGCCTCGCGCGTCACCTTGCCGCCGCCCGTGCGCACGGTCTCCACAAGAGCCGCCACATCCGGCACACCGATCGCAAAATGCCCGAACCCGGTACCGACTTCGTAGTCGGTTTCCTGGTCCCAGTTATACGTCAGTTCGATTTCCGCCTGGCCATGCTCATTATCATCGAATCCAATGAAAACCAGCGTATATCGACCCTCGCGCACTTCCTTGCGGCGGAGTTCCTTCATCCCGAGCAGTTTGTAGAACGCCAGACTCCGGTCGATATCCCGGATTCTCACCATCGTATGCAGAAACGTATTCATCACTTGTCCTTTAGATCTTCCGGCGTCAGCCCATAGAGGAACAGCCCATAACGATCTGCCAGCTTCACACAGCCCGCAGGGTCCGTCATGAGGGTCACTCCGGGCTGGAACGCAACGCCCCGCAATCCGTTCCGGGCTGCATTCTCCAGCGTTTCCAGCCCGATCGTCGGCATGTCCGCCCGCAGGTCCTGCCCTGTCTTGGGCATCTTTACCAGAACGCCGCCGCTCCCTGCCTGCATGAGCCGCCCACAGCGCCCCAGCATCGCATCCGTCCCTTCCAAAGCTTCCACCGCCAAAACAAGCCCGTTCTGGACGACACATCCCTGACCAATATCCAAGGCTGCCATCACCTTCAGGACCTCGACACCACGAGCAATATCCTGTTTGGCCTGGGCATCAGGAAGGACGCGGCCAAGGGTTCCGGAGCGACCGGTGGCATGTTCGAGGAACTCGTGGGCGCCGCGAACGTGGAAACCTTCCTCACCGAGGACGCGGACGACAGCGCCGAGAAGGCCATCATCGCCTGAAAAAATGGCACGACCCAGCCTGGCCAGGATACGCGCACCTTCTGCATCCGGGCGGAGATCGCGCCAGGCGGGACGCCGAACCGGGCCGATCAGAACCAGTTCGCGGCAATTATTTTGTTTAAGGGTCCCCAGAATATCACCAGCAGCAGCCAGACGGATGATTTCATGAGGATAGGGTTCGAGAAGCGCACGATCGGCGAAATCCCGAAAACCGATAATGAAGACCTTACGGCCCTTGGCGATGGCTGCGGCGGCGACCTGCGCGGGAAGTGGTCCCGAACCTGCCAGAATGCCGATGCAGCCACGGTCGCCCACGATCAGGCGCCTTCGGTCTCGGATTGCCCTTCCTGACGCGCGACACGGGTCAGGCCACGGCGGCTGGGCGCCTCCATGAAGTCCAGCATCTCGGCGATGCGGGGGAGATGGCCATATTCCCTGCGGACTTCAGCGATACGGGTTTCCAGCACGGAATCACTGGCGCCGTGACGGGGATAAAGCGTGCGGAAAGCGCGGCGCATGGCCTGCATTTCCTCGGGGCCAACACCCGAGCGCTTGAGCCCGATCCAGTTCAGGCCGACCAGACGCGCGCGGTTTCCCAAGACACTTCCGTAAGGAATAACGTCCATTTCCACGCCACAGACGCCACCAACCACCGCTCCACGTCCGATACGGACGAACTGGTGCAGGGCGGCTGAGCCCATGATCTTTGCATCATCGTCAATTTCGACATGGCCGCCCATGACGACATTGTTCACGATGATGACACGGTCTCCAAGAACACAGTCATGAGCCACATGGGAGTTGGCCATGATCAGGCAGTTTGCGCCGACGCGAGTCAGGGCATGGCCCTGCGCAGTGCCGCGATGAATCGTGACGTTCTCACGGATGACCGTATTGGCGCCAATTTCGCACAGCGTGGGTTCACCAGCGTATTTGAGATCCTGTGGAGCCAGACCGATCGTGACGAACGGATAGACTTCCACGCCTTCACGCAAGGTTGTGTACCCATCCACGAGGACGGAGGCATGCAGGCAGACCCCGTCACCAATGGTGACGTGGGGCCCTACAAGGCACCAGGGCCCGATACGCACATTCTCGCCAATCCGCGCACGCGGATCGACGATTGCGGTCGCATGGATTTCGGCGGTTTCGGGACGTTTCCCTGCCATCTGCATCAGGCTCAACCCATAATCATCGCACTGAAGGTCGCTTCGGCCACGGCTACCCCGTCAACACGGGCCACGCCCTTGAACTTCCAGACATTTGCGCGGGACCGTTCCTTGTCCACATGGATCCGGAGCTGGTCACCGGGGCCAACGGGGCGACGGAACTTGGCGTTTTCGATCGTCATGAAATAGACCAGCTTGCCTTCAAAGGCCTTGCCCAGCGTCATGACCACAAGCGTGGCTGCAGTCTGAGCCATGGCTTCCACGATCAGCACACCCGGCATGACAGGGTGCGACGGAAAATGTCCCTGAAAGAACGGCTCGTTTACCGTGACGTTCTTGATGCCGATCGCAGACTGCCCGGCATGGATCTCGACCATCTTGTCGATCAGCAGGAACGGATAACGATGCGGGATCGACTGCATGATCTGCAGGATGTCGATGCTCTCGGGAAGCTGATGGCCTTCTGCAGCGGCGTCTGTCGCGGGAGTCATCTGTTCAGCTGGAGCGTCCACTCGGTCCATCGTTTCACCATGCCCTTCAAGCGGTGTTGTCTGTGTCAGTAGCTGCCTTATGGCAGCGCGAATGGCTTCCCTTAGCAAACCTGGGGGGGGAGTTACCATCCGCGCCGCAGAAGGGCTAGTCGCCGCTTTTGCGGGAAAGTTTGCGCAGAGTGGCGACATTCCGGAAAAACTCGCGAAACGGCATTGCGGGGCTGCCGATGACATCGGCTCCGGCATCAACATCCGACATGACACCGCACTGTGCACCAATCCGGGCCTTCGAGCCGATCTTGATATGTCCGATCAGGCCGGCCTGTGCCGCGATGGTGACGAAATCACCCAGTTCCGTGGAGCCTGAAATTCCGGCCTGAGAGACGACAATGCAGCAGCGTCCCAGACGGGCATTGTGACCGATCTGCACAAGGTTATCGATACGTGTGCCCGCACCGATGAAGGTGTCGCGCATGGAACCGCGGTCAATGGTCGAATTCGCACCGATTTCCACGCCATCTTCCAGCACGACCAGACCAAGCTGCGGTACCGTCTCGAAGCCTTCGGGACCAACCGCGAAACCAAATCCATCCTGACCGATGCGAACGCCGGGATAAAGGGTTACGCGATCACCAATCCGGGCGTGGGAAATAGCAGCATGGGCTCCGATGCGGCATCGGGCACCGATCTCGACGCTCTGGCCGATGCTGGCATGGCTTGCGACAATGGTGTCACGACCAATACGGACACCGCTGCCAATCACGGCGAAGGGGCCGATTTCGACATTCTCACCGATCTCGGCGTCATCTGCGATCCAGGCCGTCGGATGACGAGCGCCCGTGGAGGCCGGAGCGGGATGGAACAGCGTGGCAACGCGGGCCCAGGCGAGATACGGCGCCTTGCAGACCAGTCCTGCCGTATCAGGCGGAAGTTTGTCTGAAAAAGCCGGAGACAGGATGACGGCACCGGCTTTTGTTTCAGCCAGAAGCGGCAGGTAGCGGCGATTGTCGAGGAAGCTGACTTCGTCGGGTCCCGCGACATGCAAAGGAGCTACGCCACGGAACTCGGAAAGCCCCTTCCCGGATGCGGCAGGAGCAATGGTGCTCCCTGACACCTCTGCCAGACGTTCCAGACCAAAAGGTCCGGAGCGCTGGAAAAAGCGGCTGTCACCAGGGCGGCTTTCATTCGCAGAAATGTCAGACACGATCTGTCGCCTCAGTGATGCTGGCGAAGAACGGACTCACCCGGTGCGGCAGCCGCAGGCTCCTGCTGGGGCCCCTGGGCCTGTCGCTGTTCATCGGCCGTGGTGGGCATTTTGCCAGAACGGGCAAGCTGCTCGGGATCCACACCATCATCGGGAATGAAGACATGCGGCAGCGTCTTATTGAGCTGCGTGCCAACTTCCTCCGTGATGTCCTGACCGCCAACATGCAGCACGACCTGCTCTGCGTGCAGGATCAGGTTCATATTATGGGCAGCAGCGACCGCGGCGATGATACCATTAGGCTCTTCCAGTTCACGCTCGATCTGGTGCATGGCGACCTGAGCGGCCTCCTGAATGACGCGGGCCTGATTGCCGAAATCATGCTGATCCTTGGCGCGACGCTCCTGAAGGTGACGTTCGCGCAGCTGGATCTGGTCAGAAGTTAGGGTACGGGCCTGGGCCTGCAGCTTCTGCTGCTCGCCACGCCATGCGGCTTCCTCACGCTGGACGGCCTGCGCCAGACGGTCACGGCGGGCGCCGAGAACCTGCTGGATTTCCTGCCATGCGCTGGAGATCTGCATGACGGCCTGGACGTTGATCACGCCGATCACGGCTGCCGGCGGAGGCGAAGCCTTGGCGATAGTCGGAGGCGCCGGGATCGGAGGCAGCGGAAGGACCGGAGGAGCCTGCTGCTGTTCGGCCGGAGCGGAATCATCTTCGTCTTCAGGAGCGGAAACCGGAACACGACGCGGCACCGGGCGCGGTGCCGGGGCGTCGGGATGAGCGGCCTTGGGAACAAACCATCCGCCATTGCCACCAGCGGCCTGGGCCTGGGCGCCCGGTGTGGAGACAAGAATCGTCGCAGCCAGAAGCGCGCCGGCCGAAACCGTGCGCATCAGGGAAGTAAAGGTCATGACCACCTCTTGGGAAGGGGTTGAAGAACAGGACGGCAAGGTGTCGAACAGTTCAGAACTGCTGGCCAAAACCGAAACGCAGCGGATACAGACGGTCACCATGTTCCTTGCGGATCGGCACGGCGCCATCGATGTTGACGAGACCGAACGGGCTCTTCCATGACACACCGAGACCACCCGACACACGCGGGATCAGGTTGTCACCGGTAATCGGGGTGTAGTTGTCGCCGTCGTTCAGGCGGTTGGTATAAAGATGCTTGACGCGAACCCCGGCAAGACTACCGGCGTCGATGAAGCCACGCCCTGAAATCCCCAGATCGTCACCCATAGGCAGCGGGAAGTTAAGCTGTGCCGAGGCCGTATACATGAAACGGCCACCCAGCAGATCTTCCTGGCCCTGAGCCGGGATATAGACACCGTTGATCTTGAGATGCCCCGAACGCGGACCGACACCGCCCTGCAGGAAGCCTCGCAGATTTTCACCACCAAGATAGAAGTTATCGATGATGTTACGATTGCCGCTGGAGCTCCAGTCGCCCATATAACCGACACCGCCCTTGAACTGGAACGTCCAGTCATGGTTGCCGGTCAGATCGTCAAGCGGCAGGTAATAAGCACCATCCGCCTTCACACGGGCATATTTCGAGTTGCCACCAATACCGGCAAAGTCACCGCCGACCTTGAACATGTAACCCGAATGCGGATTCATGCGGCGGTCACGACGGTCATAGGTCACAGACGTGCTCAGCTGTGAAAGCAGCGACCAGCCGGCCGACTGCTGGACATAGATCGACGGAACCCACTGGATCAGACTTGGGTCTGCTGCAACAGCAGCCTGATCGTAGAAATTTCCGACCTGACGATCGACGAGCGTATAGTTCCAAGACTGCGACAGATACCGGTTATAGGCATAACCCAAGCGCAGGCTCATGCCGTACTGGGATTCTTTATAGCTCTGATATGTCTGGTAGTTGTTCTGAATAAAGTAGAAGTCGGCACCGGCCACGAGATTCCGGTTCAGGAAGTACGGATCGGTGATCGAGATATCAGCCTGCTTTTCATAGTAAGCAACCGTACCCGAGATACCGGCATCCACACCCGTTCCGAGCAGGTTATGCTGCTTGATCGAAGCGTTACCGAGAATACCGACGTCCGTCGAGTAACCGCCACCGAGGGAGAATTCGCCTGTCGGCTTCTCGACCACGTTGGCGGAGACGTTGACACGATCAGGGGCAGACCCCTGCGTCTGGTCGACGGAGACAGAGCTGAAATATCCGAGATCCTGCAGACCCAGCTTGGAATATTTCCGGTCGAACGGGGTGTACGGGTCCCCTTCGGCCATCGGCAGGTTACGGCGGATCACATCGTCATGGGTGATGGTGTTGCCGTTAATGTCGATACGCTCGACATAGACATGCGGACCTTCGGTCACGTCGAACAGCAGGTTGACGAGGTGTTTTTCAGGATTGCGGGCGATTTCCGAACGCACCATGGCGAACGGATGCCCCGTGGCCTGAAGCCACTCCTGCATGTTCTTGGTGTTGTTCTGGATCGCCGTGCCGTCATACCACTGGTGCGGGAAAAGCTCGACATGCGGGCGCAGCATTTCCGGCGTCACGTGACGGACGCTGGAGCGCACATCCATCTTGCCCAGACGATAGCGGTCACCCTCATGAAGCGTGAAGGTGATGTAGAAAGATTTGTGATCAGGCGCGAGTTCGCCGGTCGCATCGACCATATGGAAGTCGACGAAGCCGTTATGCAGGTAGAAACGACGCAGAAGCTCGGCGTCGTACTTCACGCGTTCCGGATTGTATTCATCCGAAGACGAGAAAAAGCGATACCAAATCGTCTCCTTGGACGAGATGACCTGCGCCAGACGGGCTTCGCTGAACGCATGATTGCCAACGAAGACGATTTTCTTGATGAGCGTCTGCTGAGCTTCATTGATATTGAAGACCACGTCCACACGGTTGTGGGACAGCTTGACGATCTGCGGCGTGACGGTCGCACCAAAACGGGCCTTGCCAGCGTACTGGTTCAGGATCTTCTGACGGTCGGCGGCCGTCGTTTCGGACGAGAATACGGCGCGGGGACGTAGGCTGATTTCCTTGCGGAGATCTTCGTCCTTCAGCGCGTGATTGCCTTCGAACACGATACGGTTGACGATCGGGTTCTCGACGAGATCCACGAGAAGCGTATTGCCGTCGCGATGCAGCGTCACGTCCTTGAAAAGGCCGGTGGCGTAGAGCGTCTTCAGTGAACGGTCGAGGTCGTCCTGATTGAACGTATCACCGGGCTGCGCAACCATGTAGGACAGCACCGTGCTCGTCTCGATCCGGGTATTCCCCTTGACCGAGATAGCCTGGATGATGTTTCCACCTGAAGCAGAGGCCCCTGCCGGTGCCTGATGACGAACGGAACGTGCCTGTGCCGCTCCGAGGACGGCCGGTAGCAGACAGGCTGATGCAAGCAGCATCAGACGCATGTTCGAAGACCGGGAACCTCTTGACCGTGATCCTGACAAACCGGCTTTCCTTGTAACATATTTTTTGCAGGCGACTGACACGTCACGCCATTGGCGGAGGTATCCGATAACCCCTACCCCGCGCAAGATGCCCTGACGTGTTCAACTGTATCACAAGTCTTTTCAGAATATTTAGCTTACCGCGTGAAAGAGCCAGTGAAACAGTCCGATGTTGGTCAGATCATTGACCGTCGAAAAGAGGAAAAGCGCGCCGATCAGGGCCATTCCGACCTGCATGCTGACTTCCTGGACCCTTCTGGAGACCGGCCGGCCGCGGATCGCTTCGCAGACATAGAATACGAGACGACCACCATCGAGCACCGGAATTGGGAAAAGATTGATCAGGCCAAGATTGATGGAAAGCAGCGCCATGAAGGAAATGATGCTGGCCAGACCGTAACTTGCGACCTGCCCGGAAAGCTGCGCGATGCGAATCGTGCCCCCCAGTTCCTTCGCGCTTCGCTGGCCGCTGATGATCTGCCAGACGCCTTCAAGCGTCATGACCGATTTGTCCCAGGTTTCCTGCATTCCCATGATGAAAGCAGAGGGCAGCGAGACAGGTCTGCCCCGCGAAATCGCGAAGGCGACACCGAGGCTTCCCATCTCGTGACCATTATTTTTCAGGGTATCCAGCGTCACTGGCAGGGTCAGATCTTCGGTTCCGCGATGGATACTCAGAACAGTCTGTTGACCGGGATGAGCCGCAACGGTGGACATGACATCCTCGGCACCGAAGATGTGCGTATTACCGATGCTGGTGATGACATCACCGGGTTTTACGCCTGCATGTTCCGCCGGACTTCCGGCAGTAACCTGGGAAATGTCACCATGGATTTCGGGCTTGCCGACAACTGCAAAAAGTACCGTGAAAGCCAGAATCGCAAAAATGAAATTGAAGACCGGCCCCATGATGATGACGAGTGCCCGAGAGCCAACCGGCTTGTCATGGAACGTGCGGCCTGGAATCCAGGCGGCCTTCTGTTCATCAGTTGCGTCCTCAGGGCCCTCAAAACCGTGCGGTTTGACGAAGCCTCCAAGTGGAATGGCGCTGATCCGCCATTCAGTACCGGATTTGTCATGCCAGCGATGGATGGCAGGACCGAAACCGATGGAGAAGGTGTCCACCTTCACACCACGCCAGCGCGCGGCAAGGTAATGCCCGAGTTCATGAATGAAAACGAGAATGCCTAGGATCAGGACATAGGCCAGAATAGTGCGTAAAAGATCATGCATTCAGGGCGGTCTCGCTCACATCATTTCGCAAGTGGCCGCTTTCGCGAAGGATATGCGCTTCAGCCAGAGCCCGGCCGCGCGCGTCCCAATGTAACACCTCGGCGAGAGTCGTGAGTTCGGGATTTTCGTCCATGGCCTGTAGGGCAGCGTCAATTGTCTCACCAATGCCAAGAAAACCGATACGGCGGTTCAGGAAGGCATCAACTGCAACTTCGTTTGCGGCTGAGAAGACTGCCGGCGCAGCCCCCCCTGCCCTCAAGACCTGTCGGGCGAGACGCAGGGGGGCGAAGCGGACTTCATCAGGGGCTTCGAACTCCAGCCGGCCATAAGCGGCCAGATCGAGACGGTCGCAAGGCGTGGCCATGCGCTTGGGCCATGCAAGCGTATGTGCAATGGGGATACGCATGTCGGCCGAGCCCATCTGGGAGACGAGACTGCCATCACGGAATTGCACCAGACCATGCACGACGGACTGGGGATGGACCAGAACGTCGATCCGATCCTCTGTCAGGCCAAACAGGCGGGCTGCCTCGATGACTTCCAGTCCTTTGTTGGCCATGGAGGCGGAGTCGATCGTGATCTTGGCACCCATCGACCATGTGGGATGCTTCAGGGCCTTTTCAGGCGTAGCGGCGCGCATTTCCTCAATGGAGGACTTGCGGAACGGGCCGCCTGAAGCCGTCAGGATGATCTTTTCGACGCTGTCCATGTCACAGCCACCAAGAGACTGCGCAATGGCGTTGTGTTCCGAATCGACGGGCAGAAGCGTGGCACCCGCTTTGGCTACGGCACGCAGCATGACGTCACCGGCGCAGACAAGAGCTTCCTTGTTGGCAAGAGCCACGGCATGACCGTTGCGGGCAGCGGCAAGTGTCGGCTCCAGACCGGCAGCCCCTGTGATGGCCGCCATCGTCCAGTCGGCTTCCATGGCGCCGGCCTCAATGACGGCCTGACGACCTGCGGCAGTCCGGATACCCGTGCCAGCGAGGCAGGATTTCAGCTCTTCATGGCGGCGTTCATCATGGATGACGGCGACTTCGGCATTCAGACGCTTGGCCTGTTCGGCGAGCAGGGCAGCGTTACAGCCACCAACCAGCGCGCGCACTTCGATCTGGTCCGGAATACGGGCGAGCAGATCGACCGTGGACGTTCCAATGCTGCCGGTGCTGCCGAGCACCGTGATGCGACGACGTGCAGAACCGTCAGTCATGAGAAAAGCTCCCCTGAGAAATGGATGGATGTGCAGAGCCGCCAGTCAGATCTGCAGGAAGAATGGACCAGAAAGGTTGCGCCGCCACCAGAAGCGACAGCAGGGCTGCGGCAGGAGCCGCGGCGAGAAGGCCATCGAAACGGTCCAGAAGGCCGCCATGCCCGGGAATGAGGCGGCCGGAGTCCTTGACGCCAAGGCGCCGTTTGGCAGCACTTTCCAGCAGGTCGCCGCTTTGGGAAAAAATACCCAGGACAGCCCCGCAGATCAGGCCGCCCCACTGGGTGCCGGGTACAGTCAGCCAGGCCACCAACCCACCGGCCAGCGCCGCCCCGAAAAGACCGCCGATCGCGCCGGAGCGCGTTTTTCCGGGAGAAATGGAGGGAGCCAGTTTGGGCCCACCGAAAATGCGTCCCGTCAGATAGGCGAAGCTGTCACTTGCGATGACGACGGACAGGACGAAAAGGACAGAGGCCATTCCGAAAGGCAGGTGACGCAGCCACAGGAGCGACAGGCCACCGATAATGGCAATGACGACAGGAACGCTGGCTGGGAAACCGAAGATCAGCGTGGGCCAGATCATCCAGAACGCAGCGCTCCACTCCCCTTTCAGGGCAGCGAGACCGGCAATGACAGGCCAGGCCAGCAGAAGGATGCCACGCCACGTTTTCAGCGGCTGGCGGATAAGGGTTTCACCCTCCCAGACCAGGCCGAACATCGCCAGCAGGATCAGGCCATCATAGACCGGGCCGCCTGTCCAGATGCAGAAGGCTGCAACTGGGATCAGCACCGCAGCGGAAAGCAGGCGCAGACGCAGGTCTGACCATCTGGCGGAGGCGGCGCTCATGCCGGCCGTCCGCCGAACCGGCGCTGGCGGCTGGCAAAGCGGGCAAGGGCTTCAAGAAATTCGGCCTCGCCAAAATCAGGCCAGAGCACGTCCATGAAGACCAGTTCGGCATAGGCGCTCTGCCAGAGCAGGAAATTGGAGAGACGACACTCGCCGCTGGTGCGAATGACAAGATCCGGGTCGGGCATGTCACACGTCTGAAGTGCATCATCGAGCATGGTCTCATTAATGCTCTCGGCCGTGATCTTCCCGGCAACGGCGTCTTCAGCAAGACGCCGGGCAGCCTGAACGATGTCGGCGCGTCCTCCATAGGACAACGCAAGCGTCAGGGTAAGGGTCGTATTGTGCAGGGTCAGCGCTTCTGCACGGCGCAGTTCTTCGCGCAGGGCGCTTTCAAAACGCTCCGGCTCACCAATGACCCGCAGGCGCACACCCTGGACATGCAATTCATTAATCTTGTGGCGCAGGTAAAAGCGCAGCAGGGAAGTAAGGTCTCCGACTTCCTCGGACGAACGGCGCCAGTTCTCGGATGAGAACACATAGAGCGTGAGATAACGCACACCCTGACGGATGGCCGTGCGGACACATCGCTGCACGGATTCCGCACCCTGACGGTGACCGGCAGCCACGGGAAGCTTGCGCGCACGCGCCCAGCGGCCGTTCCCATCCATGATCATGGCGATATGGACGGGAACGACGCTCACGCCGCCTCCTGTTGGGGAGGCGACGCTACGGTCGCGACGGGGGAGAGGACCTGCGGACAAATGAGCGATCAGACCTGTTTGATCTCGCGTTCTTTATCCGCGAAAATGTCGTCCACCTTCTTGATGTACTGGTCTGTCAGCTTCTGGATGGCGTCGGTCCAGGTCTTCATGTCGTCCTGGCTGATGTCGCTCTTCTTTTCCAGCGCCTTGGTCTGCTCCATGCCGTCACGACGCACGCCACGCACGGAGATCTTGCCGTTTTCTGCATAACGGCTGGCGGCACGGGCAAGCTCGTTACGACGCTCCTCGGTCAGGGCCGGAATGGGGACGCGGACCGTTTGGCCGTCCGTAGCCGGATTGAGGCCAAGGCCGCTGTCGCGGATGGCACGCTCGACAGCGCCTACGACCGTACGGTCCCAGACGGAGACAGTCAGCATGCGGGCTTCAGGCACGGCGATGGAACCGACCTGTGACAGCGGGACTTCAGAGCCATAGGCTTCAACACGCACCGGCTCCAGCAGGTTCGGGCTGGCACGGCCGGAGCGCAGGCCGGAGAGATCCCGGCGCAGACTTTCGATCGCACCATCCATTCGGCGGGTCAGATCGGCGAGAAGGTCATTCAGGTCAGCAGGCACGGGCTGTTCCTTTCAGTTCGACTGGTTCTCAGGATCAATCCTGAGGATTTCGTTGAAAATGCGGAGCTCAGTCCGCTTCGATGATCTTGGTAAAGAGCCCTTCCCCACGCATCACGGCACTGAAGGAGCCGGGAGCATGCATGTTGAAGACCACGATGGGCAATCTGTTTTCACGAGCGAGGCTGATTGCGGCTGCGTCCATGACGTTCAGGTCGCGGGCCAGCACCTCAAGATAGGTCAACTGGTCATAACGCTGGGCGTCCGGGTTACGACGCGGATCGGCGGAATAGACACCGTCCACCTGCGTGCCCTTGAAGAGCGCATCGCATTCCATCTCATTGGCGCGGAGGGCTGCGGCCGTGTCCGTCGTGAAGAACGGGTTGCCGGTGCCGGCTGCGAAAATGACGACGCGGCCCTTTTCCATATGGCGCACGGCGCGGCGGCGGATATAGGGCTCGGCAATGGCGGCCATCTGGATTGCCGTCATCACGCGCGTTTCCATGCCGCGACGCTCAAGCGCGTTCTGCAGCATCAGCGCATTGATGACGGTTGCCAGCATGCCGGCATAATCGCCCTGCGCGCGGTCCATACCCTTGGCTGCGGCTGCAAGGCCGCGGAAGATGTTGCCACCGCCGACGACGAGGCAGACTTCCACTCCGGAAGCCACCACTTCGGCGATATCGGCGGCAACCATGTCCACCATTACGGGGTCTACCCCTGACGGTCCGTCGCCCATGAGTGCCTCACCGGACACCTTGAGCAGGACGCGTTTGTAGGAGGGGCTCTGTTCTCGATTTTCGGTCATCATGCCCGTCTCTGGCTGGATGTGTCTTGACGTGCGCCTGTCATACAGACGTGGCGGGATTGGAACAAGCGATGTCAGGATGCCGGATTTCGAACATCCCGGCACCTGCCTTTTTCAGTCGTCGAGGCCGATGGCGCGCAGACGGGCCTTTTCCTCGTCCCATCCTGCCCGTTCCTTGACGTTCAGGAACAGATGGCACTTGCGGTCCAGAAGCTCCTGAAGTTCCATACGGGCCCGGGCGCCGAGGGACTTGATCTTGTGGCCTCCCTCCCCGATCAGGATGGCCTTGTGCCCGGGACGGGAAACATAGATCGTCACCTCGATCCGCACCGATCCGTCCGGACGCTCCTTGAAGCTCTCGGTCTCGACAGTGGCCTGATACGGAATTTCCTCATGCGTCTGCATGAAGATCTGCTCACGGACCAGTTCGGCGGCAAGCAGACGATCCGGCAGGTCGGTCAGGTCATCTTCAGGGTAAAGGAAAGGACCTTCGGGCAGCTCGGTCGCCAGACGCGCCATCAGGTCGCTGACGCCCTCGCCCGAACGGGCGCTCAGCATGAAGACGTGCTCGACCTTGATGAGGCCGCTGATTTCCTGTGTCAGGGGCAGCAGCTCACCACGCTCCACCAGATCCGTCTTGTTCAGCACAAGCCAGATGCGGCCCTTGCTTTCAGACAGCTTGGCGATGATCTCACGGACATCTTCGCGCAGGCCGGATTTTGCATCCACCAGCAGCAGAGTCAGATCCGCATCCTGCGAACCCGACCACGCCGCGTTGACCATGGCCCGGTCGAGACGGCGGCGCGGCTTGAAGATGCCCGGCAGGTCCACGAGGATGATCTGGGCATTGTCCTGCATGACGATGCCGAGCGTCCTGAAACGGGTCGTCTGGGCCTTGGGACTGACGATGGACAGCTTGGCTCCGGCAATCCGGTTGAGCAGGGTGGACTTCCCCGCGTTCGGGGCGCCGACGAGAGCCACGAAACCGCAGCGCGTGGTCATGTTCTGATCCTTTGTTGATGGCATCTCAGGATGCCACATTCTGACCGAGGAGTTTCAATAGCGCAGTCGCCGCGGCACTTTCCGCCAGTCTTTTGCTGCCGGCTTCTCCCGTCCCTGTATACCCCTTGGTAGTGACACTGACGCGGAACACGGGCGCATGGGATGGGCCTTCCGAAGACAGGAGCTCGTAGTTCGGAAGTGGCAGACCCTGCGAGAGCATATATTCCTGCAGCAGCGTCTTGGGTTCCTTGTGAGGTCGGTCGGCGCTGTCGATGCGGGACTGCCAGTACTGGCGCACCACTCGGCGGGCCGGCTCCAGACCGCCATCCAGATAGAGCGCGCCAAGAAGGGCTTCCATCGCGTCTGCACGGATGCTGGAAAGGCGCCGGATGCCGGCATCTTCCTCATGCGGGGAAATCTGGAGCGAGGCCGAAAGACCGACCTGATCGGCGATTTCAGCCAACACGGTCCGCGATACCAGATGGGCGTGACGGGGACCGAGAGCCCCCTCCTGTTCGTCGGGATAGCGTTCCAGCAGCCATTCGGCCATCAGCAGACCGAGAACCCGGTCCCCGATGAATTCGAGACGCTCGTTTGAGCCGCTGCCCTTGGGACGCTGGTTCCGACGCGAGCGGCGGGGATCACGCCCGGAAACTGCTGAACGATGCGTGAGAGCTTCGTTCAGCAGTTCGGGTTTTGAGAACTTATGCCCAAGCGCCGTTTGCATGGAGACAAGGGCTTCTGAAGAGGTGAGTTTCATGTGACGGAGTGCAGAAAACGGTTCCAGCGAATCTCGGTCGGCCAGTACCAGAACTGCCAGGCCGGATGCCGCATATCCATGGAAAACAGGACGATAGGCGCGCGACCAACGAGATTCTGCATGGGGACAAAACCCAGATCCTCCGGCCCATCGCCCTGGAAACGACTGTCGGCACTGTCGTCACGATCATCGCCCATGGCGAAGAAGGAACCCTCCGGCACGACATATTCAGGCGTGTCGTTGGCAAAGCCCTCATCCGTCAGTTTGAGGATGTCGTGCTCGACGGTCGGACGCCCAGCACTGCCGGGAAGGCTCTCGCGGTAGCGGTCGCCGCTGAGAAGACGGTTGTTTTCGTCTAAAACTTCGTAGTGACCCAGTGACGTACGGGGGACTTCGATACCATTGAGGATCAGCTTGCCGCCCGTAACCTGAATATGATCGCCGGGCAGGCCGATGATGCGCTTAATGTAATCCACCGACGTATCACGCGTGAAACGGAAAACCGCAACATCACCACGATGAGGCTCGGAACTTAGAATCCGGCCGCTGAAGACATTCGGGGAGAACGGGAACGAGAAGCGCGAGTACCCGTAGCTGAACTTCGAAACCAGCACGAAATCGCCGATCTGAAGCGTCGGGATCATCGAGCCGGACGGGATATTGAAAGGCTCCACTACAAGCGATCGCACGGCGAAGACAGCCAGAAGCAGCACGCAGAAATAGCGGATGCTCTCGCCCAGCGTCTCTTCGCGGCGTGCGGGCTTGTCGCCAGCACTTTCTGAACCCTGCACGGGCCTGTTCTCCTTGGTCATGAGACGCTCTTAACGCAGCTTGACGGCGTTGGCGAGCGCTTCAATCGGTGCAGTCGATCCCGGAGGAACGGATTGGATAATGACCTGCGCAAGAGCGAAGGGAGGATCATCGGTCAGACTGACAAGAAGCTGTGTGTCCTGTCCTGCTGGCGTCAGTCGCTGAAGGGCCTTCTGCGCGCCGCCTGAAAGGCGCAGTTCGGGCGCGCCGCTCGGGCCATTACAGATCCCGATGTCCTGAAGCTGAACGCCCTCTGCAAAACCGGTTCCCAGCGCTTTTGCACAGGCTTCCTTCGCGGCCCAGCGCTTGGCATAGCTGCCCATCCGCGCAGCGCCCGAAAGGCGGTCAGCGTGGGTTCGCTCAGTCTCGGTGAAAACACGTTTGAGAAAGCGGTCACCGAAACGTTCGACACTCTGTTCAATACGCGAGATCATGCACAGGTCCGTTCCCATGCCGAGGATCACGTGCTCATCCCTTGGCGCGCTCGACCTGCATGACGCCTACAGCCGTGCGGAACGCTGCGATCAGGGATGACAGATGGCGCAGATCCTTCACTTCAAGATCCACGAGGATTTCCATGAAATCGAGCTGGCGGTTTACGATCTTGAGGTTGATGACGCTGCCATTGTGCTTGGCCGCAACATTGGTCAGCGTCGCAAGGACTTCAGGCTCGTTGGCCGCCACAACGGACAGACGGGCCGTATAAGGCTCCGCACCCTGACGGCGACCAAGGGCCTCGTAATCCCAGTCCACTTCCAGAAAGCGTTCGGGCGTATCGGCAAAGCTGGACAGATTCTGGCAGCCGCGGCGATGGATGGTCACGCCCTTGCCCTGCGCGATGATCCCGACGATCGGATCACCTGGCAGCGGACGGCAGCATCCCGCAAAGCTGACGGCGATACCTGAACCGATTCCCTTGATCGTACTGCCTGAATGGGCGGCCGTGTTCTTGGAGCCCGCATGCCCTGCGCCGAGCATGAGGGACTGGCCGAAACGCGGAGACAGGCCCGGCACCATTCTCGGCGCACGCACACTCTGACGCAGTTCCGGATAGGCCGTATTGACCACATCCTTGGGGCCAAGCTGACCGTTTCCAACCGAGACGTACAGGTCTTCCACCGATGCCTGACGCAGTTCCTTAAGAATTCCGTCGAGAACTTTTTCAGAACCGTCCACACCCTCCTGACGGAAGGCCTTGGCAATGGCAGCACGGCCGTTATCCAGATGGACCTGACGCTGCTGCTGCGCCACGAAACGCCGGATACGGGCACGCGCCTTGCCGGTTGCGACAAAGCGCTCCCAGGACGGGGATGGCGTGCCGCCACGGGCCGTCATGATCTCGACCTGATCACCATTCTGCAGCTCATGCCGCAAAGGCATCAGGCGACCATTGACCTTCGCACCCACGCAGGTATCGCCGACCTGACTGTGCACGGCGTAGGCGAAATCGACGGGCGTTGCGCCGCGCGGCAGGGAAATCAGCTGCCCTTTGGGCGTGAAGCAGAAAACCTGGTCCTGATAGAGCTCGAGCTTGGTGTTCTCAAGAAACTCGTCGGGAGCCTGACTGTCTTCGAGAATTTCCAGCAGATCCTGGACCCAGCGCAGCTTGCGGGTCGGAGCGCCGAACGCAGACGACAGGGCAGCGGCTTCGCGCTCGCTCGGGGTCGCATGTTCCTTGTAGGCCCAGTGCGACGCCACACCGTTTTCAGCCAGATCGTGCATTTCCGCGGTCCGGATCTGGACCTCGATCTTCTGGTTGCGCGGATGACGCAGGGTCACGCCGGTATGAAGGCTCTGGTATCCGTTGGCCTTGGGCGTGGAAATGTAATCCTTGAAGCGCCCGGCGATCATCGGATAAGCGCCGTGGATCGCTCCAAGCGCCATATAACAGGCATCGCGCGTCGGCACGAGCAGACGAAACGCCATGATGTCTGAAAGCTGTTCGAACGCCACGTTCCGGCGCTGCATCTTTTCCCAGATCGAATAGGGCGATTTCTCACGTCCCGTAACCTCGACCTTGTCGATCCCGGTTTCGGCACACAGGGCCATCAGTTCCTGACGGACCTGCTCGATAACGTCCGCCCCCTGCCCGCGCAGAAAGTTCAGGCGTGCTCGAATCGTCGCGTCGGCTTCGGGCTCAAGCTGGGCAAAGGAAAGGTTCTGAAGCTCCGTCTTGACGCGATCCATACCGATACGCTCGGCGAGAGGCGCATAGATATCCATGGTCTCGCGCGCGATACGCTGTCGGCGATCCGTGCGCTGCACATAATGCAACGTGCGCATGTTGTGCAGACGGTCGGCCAGCTTGACGATCAGAACACGGATATCCCGCGACATGGCCAGGACGAGCTTGCGGAAGTTCTCGGCCTGCTTGGTACGGTCGGACTGAAGTTCAAGCCGGGTGAGCTTCGTCACGCCATCGACGAGAGCCGCAACATCCTCGCCGAAACGGGCTTTCAGGGAGTCACAGGAGACGCCGGTATCTTCAACAGTGTCATGAAGCAGACCCACCATGATGGACGTTGCGTCCATGCGGAAACCGGCAAGGATATTGGCGACAGCGATGGGATGAGTGATGTAGGCATCGCCATTATCGCGGCGCTGCTCATTATGGGCATTGGCCGCAACATCATAGGCGGCTTCGATCCGGGACAGATCGGCAGACGGATCATAGCTTTCAATCCGTCTAAGCAGTCCGGCAATGGACGGTTTGAAATCGCCGGATGCTACGGGCGAGAGCGCATTTGGAGGAGATGCATCAGGCATGAAGCATGTCCTCCTTTCAATGAACCCTGGCAGAAATCAGCGGCGACCCCGGCCACCCAGTTCGGCTTCGATGGCTGCCGCTTCATCAGCGGACATGTTCTCGGCCATATGAGCATGTTCTTCTTCGGTGGAGACATCCTGCAGACCGAAAATGTTCTGGTCCGTCGGGATAAGATCCAGCACTTCTTCGTCAACAGGCTCCGGCTCCGGCGCACGGGCCAAGGAGCGGATGATGCCTTCGCGAAGGACGGGCAGGCTCACCTTGTCTTCGGCGATTTCGCGCAGGGCAACGACCGTGTTCTTGTCGTTTTCACGATCCAGACGGATTTCCTCACCGCGCGACAGGCCGCGTGCACGCTGGGCAGCGAGCAGAACCAGTTCAAAACGGTTAGGAACCTTCTCGATGCAATCTTCGACGGTTACGCGCGCCATGCGACAGGCCCCCTTCGGGTAAGACTAAGGAATAAAATAAGAGAGAATGCTGGCAATAACATGCGGTTCATGCGATTGCAATCCGCACCTGCCTCACCTCCGGAATTGAACCTGAGTGCATCCAAGCTCGTTCGCAGCTGGAAGGCAGCTTTTGCCCCTGTCGCACAGGGGAAAACATTTTACATACCAGGATTACCATTATGCTTCTGCGCCAGAACGAACGCACAGCCCTTTTCATCGACGGCGCCAGCCTCCACCACGCAGCCCGCAACCTAGGTTTCGAAGTCGATTTCCGCAGCCTGCGCAAACTGTTTGAATCCGAATGTCTTTTCCAGCGTGCCTTTTATTACGCCGCCATGCCCGAGACGGACGATTATTCCCCTCTCCGTCCCCTGACCGACTGGCTGGCCTATAACGGCTATCATCTCGTGCTGAAAAATGCGCGGGAGTTTACGGATCATTCAGGAAGACGGCGTATCAAGGGAAACATGGATGTCGAACTGACAGTGGATCTTCTGGAGCAGGCCGGCCGTCTCGATCATGCCGTGATCGTGAGTGGTGACTCCGACCTGCGGCGCGCCGTGGAAGCGGTGCAGGCGCGCGGGGTCCGGGTTACGGTCATTTCCTCGATGCGCTCGACGCCCCCGATGATCGGGGACGACCTGCGACGTCAGGCAGACCAGTTCGTTGAACTGGCAGATATTGCGCCGTCGTTCACACGCCGTCAGGCAGAGCCGCGCAATTCCACGCGGCAGGGGCCCGTTCGTCATCCGGCCGATATCAACAGTGACGAGACCAGCGATTCATGACACTTCGGGCTTCTACCGGAACGATCACCGCACCGCCTTCACCTCCTGCCTCGTCGGAAGGTGTACGGCCGGGCATCGGGCCATTATCGGCAGAACTGCTGATCGTCTGTCTTGATCCGGAAGAAGCCACAAGCACTCTGGGGTCCTTTCTGAAGGCCAACCAGATCGTTTTTGATGCTGCGAATGCCGGGCCGGACTCCATCGTCGGGCGGATTACGACCGTCATGCAGCCGCTTTCTCCCCAGCCTTTGGCTCTGCCTGCCGAGCTGGAAGTCTGCAGCGCCGCGCTCTGTACGGAGCTGCAGAATATGCACCGACTCAAGCTGGTCCTGACGCTCGGGATCAGCGCCCATATTGCTGTTCTGGGCGCTTGCGGAATTCCGCTCTCGCGACTGGATTTCCGGCCCGGCGAAATTACCCACCTGCCCGATGGGCTGCTTCTGGCAGATGGATGTCATTTCCCGACAAAGCCCTTCCCGTCCGACATGCTGGCCCAGCGTCGTTCGGCGCTGACGGAACTCTCCCCCAAGATCCGCGCAGCATTACGTCCAACAGCCTGAACCTTTCTGCTGAAAAACTGTTGTCTAGAGCCTGCTTCCTGCCTGAAAACGCGGCAGGAAGCGGCTCAGCAGGACGATGGCCAATGCCGCAAGGTACGGTGCGGAGACACTGTTCAGCGTCTTGAAGGACAGGAAGAAATGTATTCCAGCCAGAACAGCGGCTGGAAAGATCAGACTGTGCAGGAGCTTCCAGCGTCGCTTTAGCAGACGCATGGAGAACATGTTGGATGTCTGCGCCAGCGGGATGAGCATGAAGAGCGCGCTCATTCCGAAAATGATGAAATAGCGGTGTGTGACATCCGTCCATAACACAGACCAGTCAAATCCGTGGTCCAGCCCGGCATAGGCCAGCAGATGCAGACTGGCATAGAAAAAGGCCAGCAGGCCGGTCAGGCGCCGGTACCGGAGCAGGTTCAGGCCAGTGAAACGTCTCAATGGTGCGAGAGCCAGACAGACCAGCAAAAGTCGGAAAGCCCACAGGCCCAGTGACCGCTCAAAGACGTTGACCGGATCCGCACCAAGTGCGCCGTGCTGACCCTGCCAGACGAGCCAGAGCGCCGGTGTCATGCCAAGCGGATAAAAAACGACACGCCAGTGCTTCTTCAGTTTTGCGCCCATAGGAGAAATGACGCGCGCTTCGTCAGCCGGCATCAGAAGTTTTTCCGCAGATCCATGCCGCGATACAGATCTGCGACCTGCTCACCGTAACCATTGAACATCAGGGTCGGCTGTCGCGTGGCACCGAACAGGGAATGTGACCCGATAACGCGCTCCGTCGCCTGACTCCAGCGGGGATGATCGACCTGTGGATTGACGTTGGCGTAGAAGCCGTATTCGTCCGAAGCAAGTCTGTTCCACGTCGTTGGTGGCTCATGGTCCAGCAGACGAATGCGCTGGATCGACTTGATGCCCTTGAAGCCATATTTCCACGGAACAACGAGGCGGATGGGGGCGCCATTCTGGTTCGGCAGGGTCTCACCATAGATTCCTAGCGCCAGCAGGGTCAGCGGATTCATGGCTTCGTCCAGCCGCAATCCCTCGACATAAGGCCACTGAATGCCTGAGAGACCTTCGTTCTGACCGGGCATTTCTGACGGGCGCAGAACGCTCTCGAAAGCGACATGTGTGGCTTTGGGGTCCGGGTCCGCGTCCTTCAGAAGGGATGCAAGCGGAATGCCATCCCAGGGGATCACCATGGACCAGGCTTCCACGCAGCGCATGCGGTAAATGCGCTCTTCAATCGCCGGAGAATGCAAAAGCTGGTCGATGTCCAGCCGAACAGGCTTTCGGACCAGTCCGGTGATTTCGAGCGTCCATGGCAGCGGATGAAAGTCCTGCGAATGTGCAGCCGGATCGCCCTTGTCCATACCAAATTCATAGAAGTTGTTGTAGTGGGTCACGTCATCGTGAGGCGTTGGCGTGAGGCTCCCCGAATAGGGCCCGGAATGCGTTTGAAGCGCGGCGGCACGGGCCGCAGTCGTCAGCGCCCCCAGGGCTGTGGCCCCGCCGATGAGACTGCGCCGGGAGAGATACATCTCCTTTGGAGTGATCTCGGATGGCAGAGGACGGGGATAGCGAAAAAGCACCATGATCAATTTCCGGATTTTGCGAAACTCTGGCACCCATGATGCGTGAATCTGTTGCAACGCATCACAAGGAGCCAGTTTCCATGTCCAGTCCAAAGATCGGTTTTATCGGTTACGGTGCCATGGCCCAGCGCATGGGGGCCAATCTTCGGAAAGCCGGTTATCCGGTTGTGGCGTTCGCCCCGTCGGGCGGCAAAGACGAGACGGAAATGCTGCCATCGCCACGTGCCATCGCGGAAGCAGCGGATGTCATCATTTTATGTGTGCCGAATGACGCTGCGGAAAACCAGTCGCTTCATGGTGAGAACGGTGCTCTTGCCGGACTGACACCCGACAAACTTATCCTTGATACGTCTACTGTTTCTCCTGATCAGGCCGACGCTTTCGCAAGGCTTGCTGCCGAACATGGGTTTTCACTGCTCGACGCTCCCATGTCCGGTAGCACGCCTGAAGCCGAGACGGGTGATCTGGTCATGCTGGTCGGCGGCGATGATGCCGTGGTCAAGCGCGCCCAGCCGGTCCTGGACGTAATTGGAAAACTGACGATCCATGCCGGTCCTGCCGGTTCGGCGGCACGACTGAAGCTGGTCGTGAACGGTGTGATGGGCGCCACGCTCAACATCATCGCAGAAGGTGTGACCTACGGGCTTGCCGCAGGGCTGGATCGCGATGTCGTGTTCGAGACGCTCCAGCAGGTGGCCGTTGTCAGCCCGCATCACAAACGCAAGCTGAAGATGGGCCAGAACCGCGAGTTCCCATCCCAGTTCCCGACCCGGCTCATGTCCAAGGATATGGGACTGCTGCTGGATGCCGGGCGTAAGGTCGGCGCATTCATGCCGGGCATGGCGGTTGCCGATCAAGCACTGGCCCTTTCGAACCGTCAGCACGCAAATGAGGATTATTCGGCCCTCATCGGTGCGATGGAACACAGCGTTGCCAATCTTCCCCATAAATGAGAACGATATGCAGGAGCGACCGTCCCTGAGGGTGGTCTCCTCGTCTTATTCTGCCAAGGAGTGACATCATGGCTTTTGAACTTCCCCCCCTGCCCTACGCAGAAAACGCTCTCGCCGGTGCCGGCATGTGCCAGGAAACGCTGGAACTGCATCACGACAAGCACCATCAGGCCTATGTCACGGCGCTGAACGGTTTTGTTGAGAGCAAGCCGGAGCTGGCTGGCAAGACGCTTGAGGAGATCATCGCATTCTCCTACGGCAAGCCCGAGATCGCTCCGGTCTTCAACAACGCAGGCCAGCACTGGAACCACATCCTGTTCTGGAAGAATCTGTCCCCCAAGGGCGGTCAGATCCCGACCGGTCTGGAAAAAAAGATCGCTGAAGACTTCGGTTCCGTCGAAGAGTTCAAGAAGCTCTTCAAGCAGGCTGCTACGACGCAGTTTGGCTCCGGCTGGGCCTGGCTGGTGCTGGACAAGTCCGGCAAGCTGGCTGTCACGAAGACGGCAAACGGCTCCAACCCGTTGGCCGAAGGTCAGGGCAAGGCGCTGCTGGGCCTCGACGTGTGGGAGCACGCCTATTACCTCGATTTCCGCAACCGTCGTCCGGACTACATCACGAACTATCTGGACAAGCTCGCCAACTACGAGTTCGCGGAAGCCGAGCTGAAGTCTGCCTGATCCCTTCCGGGTTCATCAGAATAAAAAAAACGCCCCGTCCGGTTTTCCGGGCGGGGCGTTTTGCATGAACGGGCCTTTTGGAAGACCGGATCAGGAATCGTTGGCGGGCTTGTCGCGCGGCATGATGTTCGTGATCGTGCTGCGGACGATCTTCACACGTACGCCCTGGGCGATCTCGACATCCACTTCGTCGCTGTCATCACGGGTGGCCTGCACGACGCCGACGATACCGCCGGCCGTTACGATCCGGTCACCGCGACGCAGGGAGCCCTGCTCGTCACGCAGCTTGCGGGCGCGCTGCTGCTGGGGGCGGATGAGCAGGAAATAGAACACCACGAAGATAAAAATCATCGGGGCGAACTGAAGCACCTGCGGATTGGACAGCAGGCCACCACCATCGGCGGCCTGGGCGGAAGAAATGAACAGACTGCTCATGGATGTAAGGGTCCAGTCTTGAGTGAAGCTGGCGGGGACCATATCGTCCGGGGGCTGCCCGTCAAGCACGGCGCCGATGTCTTTTGATCTCAACTCCTTTCGTTCCGGGACCGTTTTCCATGACCGACCATGCCCTGCTCAGTGTTCTCGAACGTATTGCCGATAGTCTGGAGCGGATGAGCCCGCCCCCACCGAGTGCGGACATCCTGCACAGACATGACGCCTTTCTGTGGCAGGCCGCTCTGGGCGTTCTGACCCCGGTGGAGAAGGTTTCGGGCGTGCCGCTGTCGCTGCTTCAGGGCGTGAAGCGGCAGATGGATCAGGTCATGACCAATACCCGGCATTTCGCCGAAGGCTTCAGCGCGAACAATGTGATGCTGTGGGGCGCGCGCGGGATGGGCAAGTCCTCACTGGTGAAGGCGTCCGTCGCGGCTGTGAACGAGGAACAGCGGGCGAAGGGTGGCGGGACACTTGCGCTGATCGAGATCCAGCGTGACGAGCTGTCTTCGCTGCCGAAGCTGCTGGCCGTCCTGCGCACCACGAAGCGCCGCTGCATCCTGTTTTGTGATGACCTGTCGTTCGAGAGTCAGGATGCGGACTACAAGTCGCTCAAATCCGTGCTTGATGGCGGAATCGGTGGGCGTCCCGAGAACGTCCTGATCTATGCCACATCGAACCGGCGTCACCTGATGCCGCGCGACATGATCGAAAACGAGACGGGCAGTGCGATCAACCCGTCGGAAGCCATTGAGGAGAAGGTCTCGCTTTCGGACCGCTTTGGTTTGTGGATCGGGCTGTATGGCGCAACGCAGGACGATTATCTGGCGATCGTCGAAGCGTATGCGGCTTATTACAGGCTGCCGGTTCCGCGCGATGAACTCCGCCGGAAAGCCCTACAATGGGCGATGGCGCGCGGCAGCCGGTCCGGCCGTGTGGCCTCGCAGTTCATCAGCGATCTGAGCGCCGAACTTGGTATCCCGCAGGGCTGAAAAACAGTTGGTTTGAATCAAAAAACGGCGGGGCACAGTCCCCGCCGTTTTTGTTGTGCGCCTGTTAGAACGACGCGCTGATGGTGCCGAAGAATTCGCGGACGGGACCGCGCTCCATGGACTGGTAGTCACCCACGGCGGGGTTATCGTTCTCACCCATCATGGAGATGTATTTGGTGTTGAACAGGTTATAGACGTTGAAGCTTGCCGTGACGTCCTTGAGGACACTCAGCTTGCCGAAACGGTACTGCGCACCCGCATTGGCGAGCCAGTAACCGCCGATCGAAGTGTCATTCATGAAGCTGTAGTAACGGCGGCTGTAGTAATTCGCATCGAAATGCGCCGTCATGCCCTTCCAGCTATAGGCCACGGAAGTTTTGTACATCCACGCCGGATAGTTGACGATATTCTTGCCCGCCAGCGCGTAATAGCCGCCGACCGTATCAACATTCCGGTCGTAGGTGCCCTTGTTGTAGCTCAGGTTGTTGCTGATACTCAGGCCATCAATCGGGGTGATGGTAATGTCGCCATTCGCACCCGTCATCGAGATATGACCGAAATCAATGACCTGCGAGACCGGATTGGTCAGGGAGCCGACCGCGGCCGCCAGGATCGGATGGATCAGGCTGGCGTGATAGACGGTAGCGTTCGCCTGAAGGTATTTCGACGTATAGCGGTAGCCACCGAGATAGACCCAGGCCTTGGACGGCTCGAGAGACTTCTTCTGGGCCTGAAACGTGGCCTGATCCTGCACGGAATAGACCGAGTTCGCCACGCCATAGGCCGAGACTTCATAGGCGCGCATGTTCTCGGCCACGTCCACATAGATCTCGTGATGGCGGTTGATGTGCCAGTCCAGATTGACGTGCGGCAGGAAGGCCTGTGAGGCGGTCAGGGAGCCGTTCGGCAGGGCGTCGGCGCCTGTCCAATCGGCATTGTTGTACTGCGCACCGCCGGACGTGGTGGCCGTCATGGACTTGAAACCGGCATGCAGCGTCAGGCCCTGGGCAAGCTGGATGCTGTCCTGCAGGTGGAACTGCATGACGTTCGTGGTCCACTGGAAGTTGTAGCCTTCGAGGAAGGCCGGCCCATAAACGTCATAAGGCCCAACGGCCTTGAGCGGCGCACCCTGCCCCAGAAGCGGCTGCTGGTAATTGAACAGCCCTGCCTGCTGGTTGTTGTTCTCATACCAGACGCCGCCCTCGAAAGTGTGGCGGCCCCATTTATAACGCAGACTGGTGTCGAGGCCGTAACGCTCCTGACGGTTCTGCCAGACTTCTTCGGAGAACGGCGCACCGTTCGGTGAGGGATCGTCCGAGTCCGTATAGCTGTAATAGCCGGTCTGACTGTGACCGTAGATCGTGGTGTTCCAGGTCAGGTGATCGGTCAGGGCGAGGTCAAAGTGCAGACCGCCCATATAGTTGGTTTCGGCCTGGCCACCGTCATACATGGCGATATTGGAGCCATCGATGCCCGGCACATTCCCGTAACCGGCCGGCAGCGCGCTGGTCCCGTTAGCGATCCCGTAGGCCAGACCGTAATTCGGATAGAGATGCGGCGTGCGCCAGCCGAGGTTCTTCAGGATCCCGATGGACGTATCCGGATAGTTCCACTGGGCCAGGCTGGACCAGTTGAAGAAGGCCGACATGCGGCTGCGTTCATTAATCGGCTGGACGAGCTTGGCATCGACCTGCTGCATGAACTGGTCGCCGCCCCCCATCCACATGCCTTCATCGGTGCGGGCATAGGACGTGTAGAACTTCGTGCCGGTCGGGTTCAGCTTGCCGGAGTCCAGACGGACATAGGTGCGGTATGAGCCGTAGCTGCCGAAGGACTGGCTGACCTTGCCGCCGCGCTTGTCCTCGGGATCCGATGAGCCGATCTGGATCGTGCCGCCCAGCGTGTTGGTCGAAGGCAGTTCGACCGAGCCCGCACCCTGCGACATACGCATGGACTGGATGTCGTCGGGGATGATGGCAGAAGCGAGGCTCATGCCACTGACGGACTGGTACGTCTGATCGTTCAGCGGCACGCCATCCACCGTGACGCCCATCTGGTTCATGAAGAACCCGCGGACGTAGAGATTGGCACCGAAGCTGTCGATTCCGAACGGATCGGTGGAGGTGAAGCTCACGCCCGGCGTGCGGTCCAGCATCTTGTAGGCACTGGTTCCGGGGACATACTGGCGCATGATGGCTTTGGAGACGGCCTGCTCGGCGTCACGTCCGGTCAGCTGGCGCCCGGTGACGGCCACGCTTTCCGTCGCATGGGCATCCAGTTCCGTCGTGCGGTGGCGGGCTGGCGCGGCAGTCTTCCGACCTTGCGCGGTCGGCGCAGATGCGGTGACGGTAGCCTTGTCCTTAGATGTCGGGTGATGGTGAACGACATGAGGATCAGCCGCCAGAGCCGACTGACGGACTGCAAACAGTGCGATGGAGGAAAGAAGCAGGGATCTGGTTCGCACCGTGGCCGAAACTCCGGAATAGGGGATTTATGATCTATGGGAAGCGGTCTCCTAAACGTGCCTGTCCGCCCGGAAAAGCGCCAGTCCCGCAAGATGATGTTTCAATGACACGAAAATGGTGGTTTTTCTGCTGCATGTTGCGGGAAAGACGCGATCTGAATGATGCGAATGATCTCTTCCTGAACTAGGGCTTTGCCTGTTAGGTTCTCTGCGCATTTGAAAATGTCGCGGTTTCATCTTGGATCAGGATACTCATGTCGCAGACTGTCTCTGCCCCCTCTGACGCCACGCAGGGCGCCGATCATGTCATCGACCCGAATATCGGTGAGTTCTCCCCGGTAGAAGAGGTGGTTCGGAAGACCGGGGATCTGCGGCGCATCCGCTCCAATCCCGATTACTGGTATCCGGTCGCTTGGTCCCGCGAACTCAAGCGCGGCAAGACCATCGGCACGCGCTATGCCGGACAGCCGATCGCGCTGGTCCGCCCGATGGACGGCACGGTGTTCGCGCTTGAGGATCGCTGTGCCCACCGGCAGGTTCCGCTCAGCCTCGGTAAAGTCAGCGGTGAAGCTGTTCAGTGCTGCTACCACGGCTGGGCCTATGGCCGTTCGGGCCGCTGCATTGATGTGCCCTATCTGGGCAAGGGCAAGTTGCCGAACGGTGTGCGGACCTATCCGTGCCGTGAGGAAGGCGGGCTGATTTTCATCTTCCCGGGCGATCCGGCGAAGGCCGAAAGCACGCCCTTCCCGCAACTGGGCTCAGTCGGTAACCCCGAATACAAGACCCGCCGCTTTGGCGAGACGGTCGGCTGCCATTACAGTTTCATGCATGAGAACCTGATGGATATGAACCATCAGTTCATGCACATGAAGCAGATGGGCCAGATGAAGCCGCGTTTTCTCGGTGGCAAGGACGAGCCCACGCTGGTCGAGGCGCGCTACAGCTTCGCGCGGACTGGCGGCAAGCAGCCCTGGGGCGAGACGTTCATCTTCGGTGAGCGCCGCGATGCCAGCGAGAAATACGCCCACAAGGACGTCATGACGATCCGGACGGAATATCCGTACCAGACGCTGCGCATCGCAACGGGCGATGAGCCGCCGGTCATGGATCTGTGGATCGTCTATGTGCCGCAGGACGTGGAAGAGAAGACGTGCCGCGTGTTCGGCCTGCTGTCGATCCGTCGCCCGAAGGCGAAGCTGGTTCTGGACATCGCCTGGCCGTTCCTGATTGCGTTCACCGAGCGGATCTTCAAGGAAGACCGGGACATCGTGGAACTGGAGCAAGCCGCGTGGAACGAACTCGGCGGCGACCATAATCAGGAAGTCTTCCCGGTCATCAACATGCTGCGTCGCCTGCTCGCACGGTGTGGCGTGCCGATGGAGCCGTCCGACAAGCCGCAGGGTTCCACGCCCTGATATGACTCCAGACCTCAAGGCAGGGACGCTCGTTCTCCGCGCCCTGCAGCCGGAAGACGCACCGGCCATTCACCGTCTGGTCAATGACTGGAGCGTCGTGCGGATGCTCAGCAGCCTGCCTTTTCCCTATCCACGGGAACTGGCGGCGGAGTGGATCGAGTCCACGCGCAGGGACAGCGCACAGGGAAACGCCCATCATTTTGCCATCACCCGGGAAGCCACCCTGCTCGGTGCCATGGGGCTCGTGCTGTCCGATGACCGGCGCGCAGGGTCTCTGGGATACTGGCTGGCACCCTCGGCGTGGGGACAGGGCATCACGACGCTGGCAGGGCAGCGGGTCGTGGAATGGGGCCTGACGGTCCTGAAACTGGAAAAGCTTACGGCTGCAGCAGCGCAGGATAATGCGGCCTCTGCTGCTGTTCTGAAAAAGCTTGGCTTTCAGAAAACCGGAACATCGAGCCGCCGGTTCGTCTCCCGCGGACAGGAATGCCCCGTTGATCTGTATGAGCTGACGCGGGCCGCGTTCCTTGCTGGAGTGCAGGACATTTCGGATGCGGAGCCCCCTCCTGCTCCAGCCGTTGCGGCTCCCGTTGTTCCGGCGACAAAGCCCCGGACACTTCTGGTTGTGGCTGCGGCTCTTCTGGATACGCAGGGACGGATCCTTCTGGCGCGCCGGCCGGAAGGAAAGCGTCTTGCTGGACTATGGGAGTTTCCGGGCGGCAAAGTCGAACGGGATGAAACGCCCGAGCAGGCGCTGGTTCGGGAAATGCGCGAGGAACTCGGGCTTGATCTGTCCGGAGCGTGTCTGGCGCCGTTTACATTCGTCAGCGAGAACGCCGGGCCGTTCCATCTGCTAATGCCGCTTTATGTGGTGCGGCGCTGGCGGGGTGTGCCAACGCCGCGGGAAGGCCAGGCTCTGGAATGGGTCGCGGCCTCCGATCTGGGCCGCTACACCATGCCTGATCCTGACCTTCCGCTAATCCCGCTTCTGCAGGAGCTTCTGGGTTAGGTCAGCCGTTCAAACGGAAGACCTGCTGTGGAACACCCGGAACATCCGTGCGGAAGGCGAACAGGGAGCCGGCCTGCGGTTCCTTTTCGAGCGTCTCGGCATCAAGCCCCTTACGCGCGGTCGTCACAAAAACCGTTTTCAGGTCATCGCCGCCGAAAGCGACTTTGGTAACGTTTGTGACGGGCATGGGAATCGGTGGCAGTTCCGTACCATCCGGCTTGAAGCGCGCCACGCGGCCGCCACCCCAGGTTCCGCACCAGACGGTCCCTTCGCTGTCTGTCACGATCCCGTCAGGATAGCCGTGATCCAGACGGGCAAAGATACGCTCGTTCGCGAGATCGCCATCTTCTTTGATATCAAAAGCGTAGATCGTCTGTTCCGGGCTGTCGCAGACATAAAGAACCTTGCCGCACGGCGAGATGGCCGGGCCATTAGAGACGGTATAGCCTTCGTCGTGATGAGTGATGTTCAGGCCATTCGCGTCATGCACGATGCGATAGATCGAGCCGGACGGATTTTCCTCGCCATCGTCCATGGTGCCGAACCAGACATGGCCCTGCGGATCGACACAGCCATCATTGAGGCGGTTGCAGGGCTTTTCGGCTTCCACAATCGTGTGATCGGAAAAACCGCCTGTGCGCGGATCAAAACGGCGCAGACCGTCCGGCATGCCAGCGAGGAACGTGCCATCAGCGACGGGAAGAAGGAACGCCACACGATCCGGCGCAGACCATGTCTGATGATCGCGGCTGGAGGGCGTGAAGCGATGGATTTTCGCTTCCAGGATATCGACGAAATACAGGGACTTTTCGCCAGCAATCCAGACAGGGCCTTCCCCCAGCGTTGCGCGCAGATCGAGGATGCATTCGGGCTGATGTAGCGGGGTGCTGGTCATGTGTGCTCCTGACGAAAACAGAATTTCAGGCCGGGTTTCTCCTCGACAACGCGAGGCGACCCGTTACGTTCTGTGGCGAAGACTATCAGGAGCGGACACATGCTTCAAAAAACTGCCTGTTTTCTCGTCATCGGCAACGAGATCCTCTCGGGGCGCACGCAGGACGCCAATACGCGGGTTCTGGCTCAGGCCCTGAATGAGCAGGGCATCCGGCTCATGGAAGTGCGAGTCATTCCCGATATCGAAGAGCGCATTATCCGCACCGTTCGCGACTGCAGCGCCGCCTTCGACATCGTTTTCACGTCCGGCGGCATCGGGCCGACGCATGATGACATCACGGCTGAATGCGTCGCAAAGGCCATGGGTGCGCCACTGGTCCGGCATGAGGAGAGCTTCCGCCTGCTGGAAGCCGCTCTTGGAGCGGACCGGTTCAATGCCGCCCGCCAGCGCATGGCCTATCTGCCCGCAGGGTCTACGCCGATCCTTAATACGGTTTCGGTGGCGCCCGGATTTAGTATTGGCAATGTGCATGTCATGGCCGGGGTACCATCGATTTTTGCCTCGATGGTCGCGTGGCTGGTACCGCAGCTTGAAAAAGGTGCGCCGCTCGTCTCCGCAAGCTGGCATGCGGCCGGGCTGAAAGAAGGCGATTTCGCAGCCGATCTGGCGACGTTGCAAAAGAATTTTCCGACGATTGATCTGGGGTCTTACCCCTATCATCTTCCGGAAGGCGCAAGCGGCGTAGCGCTGGTGGCGAAGGGATATGACAGCGAAACCATCGGGAAGGCTGCGCTGGCGCTACACGATCTTATCATGGCGCATGGGCGTGAACCGCTTTCAGGCGAGCCCGCGCACAAGCAGACAGCCTGAAAAAAACAAAAGCCGCTGCGGAGAGGCAGCGGCTTTTGAAAACGTCTCAGTGCAGAGGCGTGCGGGTCATGGACAGGAACTTGTCCCGGCGCTTCTGGATCAGCGCCGGCCCCGTCAGATCCTTGAGCGAGGCCAGTTCTTCCGCAATCGCGTTGCCAACGGCCTTGACGGCTTCGTCCGGTGCGCGCTGTGCACCGCCGACCGGCTCGGGAATGATCCGGTCGATCACGCCAAGAGACTGAAGGTCCTGTGCGGTGAGTTTGAGCGCTTCGGCTGCGGCCGGTGCCAGCTTCGGATCGCGCCACAGGATGGATGCGGCGGCTTCCGGCGAAATGACGGAATAGATCGAGTGCTCGAGCATCAGGATGCGGTCACCTGCACCAATGGCGATGGCACCACCCGAACCACCCTCACCGATCACGGTCACGATCAGGGGTACGGGGGCCTTGAGGCAGACATCGATCGATTTTGCGATGGCCTGGGCCTGTCCACGCGCTTCGGCGTCGATTCCGGGCCAGGCACCGGCGGTGTCAATGAAGCTCAGGATCGGCAGGCCGAAGCGACCGGCCATTTCGACCAGACGCTGCGCCTTGCGATAGCCTTCGGGGCGGGCCATGCCGAAATTATGCTTCAGGCGCGTTTCGGTGTCGTGGCCACGCTCGGTTCCGACAACAACGACCGGCTCCCCACGGAAACGGGCCAGACCGCCGATCATGGCGTCGTCGTCACCAAAGGCGCGGTCACCGGCCAGCGGCGTGTAGTCCGTTACCAGCTGATGCACGTAATCCAGAGCCTTCGGGCGCTGGGCGTGACGGGCCACCTGCACTTTCTGCAACGGCGTCAGCTTGGCATAGGTCGTGCGGAGCTGCTTGTCGGCCTTTTCAGACAGACGGGCAATCTCGTCATCGATATTGATGCCGCTGGTGCCGGAGTCCTTGCCCTGGCTGCCCATCTGGCGGAGTTCGTCGATCTTGGTCTCGAGTTCGGCGACCGACTTCTCGAAATCTAGGAATTGGCGCATGGCCAGCCCGATAGCACGCCTGCGCGTTCGGAAACAGTCCCTGCGACAGGCGGAATGATCTGTTCAGTCCATGTCGACCGGGGCCGCGTCTTTCCGTGCCAGCGGATGATGCGCCGCCACGGCCTGTCTCAGGCGTTCGGACATGACCTGCGTATAGATCTGGGTGGTCGCGATATCGGCGTGACCCAGCAGCATCTGCAACGCCCGCAGATCGGCGCCATGCGCCAGAAGATGGCTGGCGAACGAATGCCTCAGAACGTGTGGGCTGACACGGTCGGGGTCTAGTCCGGCTTTCAGGGCACAGGCGAGCAGGATCTTGTCGAATCCCTGCCGCGTCAGGTGCTTCTGAGGGTTGCGTCCCGGAAAGAGCCAGGGGCTGCCGAGATCGCGATCGAAATGCACGAGCTGGTCCGCAGCGTCCCGCGCGCTCTGGGATAAAGGCACCAGCCGCTCCCGGCCGCCCTTGCCCCGCACAAGAAGCATCGGGCCACGGACATACACACAGGATGCCGGTAAGGCCAATAGTTCAGAAATGCGCAGACCAGTCGTGTAGAGGAGTTCCAGCGCGGCACGGGAGATGATGTCCCGGCGTTCATTTTCATGACCGCGCGTCCCGCTTTCCAGCAGGCGACGGATTTCGTCCTCATCCAGCGGTCTGGGAAGGGACGATGCAATTTTGGGAGCCTGCTGACGTTCGGTCGGATCGTCCTCACGCACCGACTCGAGCATCAGGAATCGATAGAACTGGCGCAGGCAGGACAGGCGTCGTGCGGCGGTTCGGGCCGCCAGTCCTGCGCGGGACAACTCCGCGAGATAGGACTGGACCTGGCTGCCCTGCGCATCGGCCAGAGGAACCGGTGCGCAGTGGGCGGCGAAATCGGCGAGGTCCGAAGCGTAGGCCTGCCGGGTTTTCAGTGCCGCGCCACGCTCGGCGGCGAGCATTTCCAGAAATGCCTCGACATGCCTGTCGCCTCCCCGGTCGTTACTGGTACGCGCCACTGCCGCTCGGTCAGTGAGCGGGAGCCGGAGCCACAGGTGCAGCAGGCATGGGCTGGGCGGGAGCGGTTTTCGGAGCCGGCATCGTCGGCAGCGGTGTTGACGGCGTCAGAGGGGCAGCAGCGGGAACAGCGGCAGGAGCAGCCGGCGCTGCTGCGGCAGGGGCCGGAGCGGGCGCAGGCATCGGTGTCACGGAAGGAGCCTGCGCAGGCTGGGCCGCAGGCACGGGCGGCATGGCCGGGAGGGCGGCCTGGGGTGCTGTGGACATAGCAAAAGCGCCGCCCGACAGGTCCTTGTGAACCATGGTCTGTGCCGGTGGCGTGGCGGTCATGCCCAGACGCAGGAACGCTCCGCCCACACCCAGGACAAGAAGGACGGCAACGGCCCCGCCAATCAGCGGCAGGCGGGAAAAGGAACGATCGGTAATGGCCATGGGACAGGGTCTCGAAGTGAGGGCAGGACGTGTTCCCTCTCCTATGATACGTAGCAGGGCATGTCACGCCTGCCTTTTCCCCCTTCAGCCAAGCCGCAACCCTTTTTCTCTCCCGATGGCATACCGTCGCGTACGGTTGTCCTCGTCGGAATGATGGGTGCCGGCAAAACCACCATCGGACGGCGCCTCGCCCAGATCTGCGGACTGCCTTTCGTGGATGCCGACATTGAGATCGAACGGGCCGCCGGCTGTTCGATTCCCGAAATCTTTGCCCGACATGGCGAAGCATCGTTCCGGGATGGTGAACGCCGCGTCATTCAGCGACTCCTCGATGGGCCACCCTGCATCCTCGCCACGGGCGGAGGCGCCTGGATGGACGCCCAGACCCGTCGTCTGGTCCGCAGGCATGCGGTCTCGATCTGGCTCCGGGCGCCGGTGCATGTGCTGGTGAAACGGGTCGCCGGACGTGCGGGACGGCCACTGCTGGCGCAGGGGCGACCGGAAGAAGTTCTGGGGCGTCTGGTCGGGTTGCGTTACCCCGTCTACGCCGAGGCCGACATCATTATCGATTGTGGAGATGAAACCGTGGAACAGGGCGTGCAGCGGGTGCGGGAAGTTCTGGGAGAATATCGCAGGCCGGAGGCTGTGCATGTCTCGCTCAGCCACCACAGCTATGATGTGCTGATCGGGCCTGACCTGATTTCGCGCGCAGGAGCCCTGCTTGCACCGCACCTGCCTCAGAAGCGTGTGGTCGTCATAACAGACAGGACAGTTGCCGAACTGCATCTGCCCCGGCTTCTGGCCTCGTTCGAGGAAACCGGCATCCGTGCGGATGTGATTGCGGTTCCCGGCGGCGAAGAGAGCAAGTCCCTCCCCTGCTACGGGGACGTCATGAACCAGCTCCTGTCCACCGGCATCGAGCGCAAGACAACCATCGTGGCACTGGGCGGCGGAGTCGTGGGCGATCTGGCCGGGTTTGTTGCGGCAACGGCTCTTCGTGGGCTGCCATTCGTACAAATTCCCACAACGCTTCTGTCACAGGTGGACAGCAGCGTGGGCGGAAAGACTGGCATCAATGCCGTGGCCGGCAAGAACCTGATCGGCGCCTTCCATCAGCCTATTGTGGTTCTTGCTGACAGTTCCGCGCTGGCAACACTGCCGCGCCGTCAGCGCGTTGCGGGCTATGCCGAGATCGTCAAATCCGGCCTTATCGCTGATCCGGAACTCTTTGCCTGGTGTGAGACCCATGGACGCGATGTCTTGGACGGTGATCCGGAAGCCCTGACGCAAGCCGTTCGTCGAGCCTGCGCTTTCAAGGCATCCGTTGTTGCCGCTGACGAGAAAGAACAGGCTGCCGTTGGCGGTCGTGCCCTGCTCAATCTGGGACATACGTTCGGACACGCTCTTGAAGCGGAACTGGGATATGATGGTCGCCTTCTGCACGGTGAAGCCGTCTCGATCGGAATTCACCTGGCCATGGCCCTTTCGGTAGAGCTCGGTTACGCCTCTGTCGAAGACCTCCAGCGGCTGGACCGTCACCTGCGGAGTCTGGACATGCCCGTCAGTTTCGACTGGTTCAGGGAATCCTTCTCTGCAGATGTACTTCTGAACCATATGACTCGGGACAAGAAGATGCAGGACGGCAAGGTTGCGTTTGTTCTGTTACGCGGGATCGGCAGGGCGTTCACGACGCGCGAAATTCCCTCAGAAACAGTGCGTAATCTTCTGATTACTGAGGGCTGCCATCCGTGAGGAATGTTAAAATTCCGTCACATCTAAGCTAAATGACTGTTTTGCTTCTCTTTTTGCATAGCTGCTTTCTTCCGGAAGCGCTGGCTTCTCGTGAAACCTTGAGCTAAGCCAGCGTAGACGCGAGGCGTAGATCGTAAAGCGGGCGAAATGGATTGTGGCTTTTATGTCACTCCCCTTCCCCGAGTAGAGCTGGAAGACCCTGACTGGCTTTGTCGAGGGGAACTCTGAGTTCTATATGCGCTTATGCATCGCGCTGGGTCCGTTGGTTAAAGCATTTTCCAACGGCTCGAACGTTAGTCACTAAGAGGACGAAAACATGCGTCTCCGCACGGCACTCCTTGCCATGACGTCGATGGTCGCCGCACCGTCGCTTGCCATGGCCAGCACGATCACCGGCCCCTATGTCAACATCGGCGGTGGTTACAACCTGGTTCAGCAGCAGCACGGCTCCTTCTCGCCGACGACGCAGGCTGACGGCACGAGCAGCAATGCTGCTTCGAGCTCCCGCTACCGCCACCATGACGGCTTCACCGGTTTCGGTGCATTCGGCTGGGGCTTCGGTAACGGCCTGCGCGTTGAAGTCGAGGGTCTGTACAACTACTCCCAGATCAACCATCGTCGTCCCACGGCCGTCAACGGCTCGACCCATGGTTCCGATCAGGCTTATGGCGGCCTCGTCAATGTCCTGTATGACATCGATCTCGCCAACTTCGGCCTGAACGTTCCTGTTACGCCGTTCGTCGGTGTCGGCGCTGGTTACCTGTGGCAGCACTACAACCCGACCACCACCCAGTATGACAACGGCAATGTGAACCGCATGGGCGGAACGCAGGGCAGCTTCGCATACCAGGGTATCGTCGGTGCAGCCTACGACATCCCGAATGTTCCCGGCCTTGCCGTCACGACCGAGTACCGCTTCATCGGCCAGCAGTTTGCTGATGGTCCGTACCGCTCCACGTCCTACAATGCTTCCGGCATTCACAAGGGCAACGTGAATTTCGACCCGCGCTTCTCGCACCAGTTCATCCTGGGCCTGCGCTATGCCTTCGATACGGCTCCGCCGCCGCCGCCGCCGGCTCCGGTTGTTGTTCCGCCGGCACCGACCCCGGCCCGTACGTATCTCGTGTTCTTCGACTGGGACAAGTCTGACCTGACGGGCCGCGCCCGTGAGATCGTTGCCCAGGCAGCCCAGGCTTCCACGCACGTCCAGACGACGCGCATCGAAGTCAACGGCTACACGGATAACTCTGCTGCTCACCCGGGTCCCCGCGGCGAGAAGTACAACCTGGGTCTGTCCAACCGTCGCGCTTCCAGCGTGAAGGCTGAGCTGATCCGTGACGGTGTCCCGGCTGCTGCCATCGACATCCACGGCTACGGCGAGTCCAAGCCGCTGGTTCCGACCGGCCCGAACACCCGCGAGCCGCAGAACCGTCGCGTCGAGATTATCCTGAAGTAATTCAGACATGATCTGACGCCGGGGTCTTCGACTTCGGTTTTGAGAAAGGCGTCCTTCGGGGCGCCTTTTTCTTTGGGCAAATGCAGCGTTCATAATGAAACTCCGCTTGCGATTGCCTTTCCCGACACGCTAGAGCCAGCACACCCCGATATTCCGGAGACATGTTCCTTGCGACGCAGCCGTATTTTTTATCCGCGCAGCCGACCGGAAATCATCGATCAGTTCCTTCGCTTTGGAACGGTCGGTGCACTGGGATTTCTGGTGGACTGGGGTACCGTTTCCCTGCTTCGCGTTCCGGCAGGGCTGATTGCGGCAACCCTGATTGCCTATTTTGTGGCGGCAACCGGCAACTGGTGCCTTAACCGTTTCTGGACGTTCCGGCTGTCATCAGCAGAGAACCAGCACATGGTTCTGCAATGGCTGCGGTTCCTGCTGGCCAATTCTTTCGGATTTCTTCTCAATCGCGGCATGGTGTTCCTCCTTTACGCAACACTTCCGCTGACAGTGCACTATCCTGCGGTTGCGCTGGCGGCAGGTGCCCTGTGCGGCATGGTGGCCAATTTCAATCTTTCCCGCCGTCTTGTCTTCCGAACACAGACACCCGAAACGCCACTCGAACTGGTTCAGATGGCCGTTGAAATTCCTGCTGCCGGCCTGATAGCCCCCGAACCTGAGCCGGATCTTTCCGCCCTCCCGAATGACAGCATTCGAACGCATGACCGCAATGACTGAGGGCTGCATTTCCAAGGCAGCGACAATAGTCTAGGACAGGCATATTATTCCCTGTCTTCCTGGAACTGACGCTCCCTTATCATGACCAGCACCAACGATATCAGATCGGCCTTTCTCGAATATTTCGGTTCGCAGGGCCACCGCATCGTTCCTTCGGCATCTCTGGTGCCGCAGAACGACCCGACACTGCTGTTCACCAATGCTGGCATGGTGCCGTTCAAGAACGTCTTCACCGGTCAGGAAACACGCCCCTACTCCCGCGCTACCACGGCGCAAAAGGTTGTACGCGCGGGTGGCAAGCATAACGATCTCGACAATGTCGGATATACGGCGCGCCACCACACGTTCTTCGAAATGATGGGCAATTTCAGCTTTGGCGATTACTTCAAGCCCGAAGCCATCGAATTTGCCTGGACGCTGCTGACGCGCGATTTCGGTCTTCCGAAAGACAAGCTGCTCGCTACTGTCTATGCGGAAGACGAGGACGCAGCCGATCTGTGGAAGAAAATCGCCAGCCTGTCCGACGACCGGATCATCCGCATCGGCACCTCCGACAATTTCTGGCGCATGGGTGACACGGGTCCGTGTGGTCCGTGCTCCGAGATCTTCTACGACCACGGCGACAGCGTGTTCGGTGGCCCTCCGGGAAGCCCGGATGAAGACGGTGACCGCTTCGTCGAGATCTGGAACCTCGTATTCATGCAGTTCCTCGACCAGCCGGATGGCTCGCGCGATGCTCTGCCCCGCCCATCGATCGACACGGGCATGGGCTTGGAGCGTTTTGCCGCGATCATGCAGGGCAAGCGTGACAACTACGACACCGATACGATGCGCGCACTGATCGAAGCTTCGGCCGAAATCATGCATCAGGACGCCGATGGTCCGTTCAAGGCCAGCCATCGCGTTGTGGCCGATCATCTGCGCTCCACCGCGTTCCTGATCGCCGATGGCGTTCTGCCGTCCAAGGAAGGCCGAGGCTATGTGCTGCGCCGCATCATGCGGCGCGCCATGCGCCACCTGCACATCATGGGCGCAAAAGAACCGGTATTCTATCGCCTGCTTCCGGCGCTGATCCAGCAGATGGGTGCGGCCTATCCGGAACTCGTCCAGCATCAGGCGCTGATCGCGCAGACGATGAAGGGTGAAGAAGAGCGTTTCACCGCCCTGCTGGAACGTGGCCTGACGCTGCTGTCCGACGAACTTGACCGTCTGGGCGACAAGGAAGCTCTTCCGGGTGATGTAGCCTTCAAGCTCTATGACACGTTCGGTTTCCCGCTGGATCTGACGCAGGATGCGCTGCGTGAGAAGGGTCGTACGGTTGATGAGGCCGGTTTCGAGACCGCCATGGCCGAGCAGCGCAAGCGTGCGCGTGCGGCTTGGGTCGGCTCGGGCGATGCCGCAACTGAAACGGTCTGGTTCGACGCACGTGACAAGCACGGTCCGAGCGAGTTCCTCGGTTATGTGGCCGAAAAGGCCGATGCCGAAGTCCAGGGGATTTTCCGCGGCAATGATGAACTGGCCGAGGCGCCGGCTGGTGACGACACGGTCGCAATCCTGCTGAACCAGACGCCGTTCTATGGCGAAAGCGGCGGTCAGGTTGGCGATCATGGAACGCTGACGGCTCCGGGCGTACGCGTCGAAATCACTGATACGCAGAAGCGCAACGGCGATCTGATCGTGCATTACGGCAAGGTTGTCGAAGGCACGCTGAAGCCGGGCATGGCAGTTCATGCCGAGATCGATCACGCGCGGCGCACGGCGGTTCGTGGCCATCACTCCGCAACTCATCTGCTGCATGAAGCCCTGCGTCGGCAGATCGGCACACATGTCACGCAGAAGGGCAGTCTGAATGCGCCGGAGCGTCTGCGCTTCGATATCAGCCAGCCGCGTCCGCTGACGGATGAAGAGCTGGCGGCGGTCGAGGCCGAGGTCAATGCCCGCATCCGCGAGAATGCACCGGTCGAGACACGCCTGATGACGCAGGACGAAGCCGTAGCGGAAGGGGCCATGGCGCTGTTCGGCGAAAAGTACGGTGATGAGGTCCGCGTGGTCTCGATGGGCAAAGGCGACGACGATCGCGCGGCCTATTCCATCGAGCTCTGCGGCGGCACGCATGTGGGACGCGTGGGCGAGATCGGACTGTTCCGGATCGTCTCGGAAAGCGGTGTCTCGGCTGGCGTGCGTCGGATCGAGGCCGTCTGTGGTCTCGCTGCGGAAGCCATGGCGCTGGAAACCGAAGACCGTCTGAAGCAGATTGCGGATCTGCTCAAGGTTCCGGTTGCCGATGCTGCATCCCGCGTGGCGGCACTTCTGGAAGAGCGCAAGTCCCTGACGGCGCAGGTCTCCGACCTGCAGCGCAAGCTCGCGACCGGCGAAGGCACGAGTGCCACGGAGAGCATCAACGGCATCACGCTTTCCGCGCGTGATCTGGGCGATGTCAGCCCGAAGGAACTCAAGGGTCTGGCGGAAAGCATCTCCAAGCAGATCGGGTCCGGTGTCGTGGCGCTGATGTCCAATGCTGATGGTCGCGGTAGTATTGTAATCGCCGTGACCAAGGACCTGACGGACCGTCTGGATGCCGTGAAGCTGGTTCGTGAAGCCTCGACCCTGATGGGTGGCAAGGGCGGTGGTGGCCGTCCGGACATGGCGCAGGCTGGGGGTCCAAACGCAGATTCGGAGGCCGTGTTTGCCATGCTGCGCACGGCGCTAGCAGCCGCATAAGAAACACGTCATGGTATGTCAGGGCAGTAACAAAGCATGGGTTGACCGGAATCATGCTTTACCTGCCCTGACAAAGCCTTCTAACTGCCCGGTAGTTCAAGATGAAGGAGAACACCATGGCCTGTGGTCGTGATACTCTGGCGAAACTGCTGGGCGGTGTCCGCAAGTTCGAGACGGACGTCTATCCGGAGAATGCGGAACTGTTCGAGAGCTTGGCCTCCAGCCAGTCTCCGTCCACCCTGTTCATTACCTGCGCCGACAGCCGGATCAGCCCCAGTCTCATTACCCAGACGGAACCGGGCGAGCTCTTCATCGTGCGTAATGTCGGCAACATCGTGCCGGCTTATGGCGAGATGCTCGGCGGCGTATCATCCGCGATCGAATACGCTGTTGGCGCGCTCAAGGTGAAGAACGTCATCATCTGCGGTCACTCCAACTGTGGCGCCATGGGCGCGCTGATGGACCTGAACTCGCCGAAGCTGGACAGCCTGCCGACGGTCAAGAGCTGGATGCGCCATGGCGAAGCAGCCCGCGCGGCTCTGGGCGATCTGAAGGCCGAGGATGCCGGACCGGAAGACATCCGCTCGCTCGCAGAATACAACGTGCTGCTCCAGCTCGTACATCTGCGGACGCACCCCACGGTTGTCCGCGCACTGGCGCAGGGTGAACTGAAGCTTCAGGGCTGGTTCTACGATATTCCCAAGGGCGAGATCCTCATTCTCGACGAGGGAACGCGCAAGACGCGCACGGTTGAAAGCGTGCTTGAGGAAATCGGCACCACCGAAGGACAGGCAGCCTGAGGCAGGCCGTTGCTTCCATGCTGGCCGGCTTTTTTCTGGTCGGCAGCATGGGACCTGTTTCTGCCCATACGATCAAACTCTCGACCTGGAACATGGACTGGCTGACATTGCGCCCGTCCGGAGATCCGGCTTTGCCGGAAGATGTTCCAGGCGGCGAGCACCGCGACTTCCAGAAACTCGCGGCCTATGCCCGGCATCTGAACCCGGATGTCGTGGCATTTGAGGAAGTGGACGGCCCGATCGCCGCGTCCCGTGTTTTCAGTCCGAAAACCTATCAGATCATTCTCACGCCCGATCCTGTGGTGCAGCGGGTCGGCGTAGCCGTACGGCGCGATCTGCATGTGACGGTCAATGATGAACTGTCGGCCCTTAATGTAGCCGGGCCAGAGGCCACCCATCAGTTACGGGGCGGTCTGGATATCACCATCAGCGATGGTGTCGCAAACCTGCGGCTTCTGGTCGTGCACCTCAAGACGGGATGCTGGGACCAGCCGCTGAACCAGCGCCAGCACTCCTGCCCGACCCTGTACCAGCAGGTCCGCATCATGCAGGACTGGATGCTGGAGCGGCAGGATGAGGGCGAGGCCTATGCCGTACTGGGGGATTTCAACCGGCGGCTGACGCTGCATGATCCGCTGATGCAGCAGATTGAGGCCGAAACGCCCGTTACGCTTACGACGGCCGGCAAGGCCAGTCCCTGCTGGGCCGGCGAATATTTTATTGATCACATCCTTCTGGGAAATGCCGCGCGGGACTGGCTCGTGCCGGACAGTCTGCGGGTCATGACCTATAAAAACGATACGGTGCTAGCCGGGCTTTCGGATCACTGTCCGGTTTCGGTCCGGCTTGAGATGCCCTGAAGAAGCGTTGCCGGTCCGGCTATTCCGGTCCATGAAAGACGGCCTTTCCGCCATCCCTGTCTGGAGCGCCCGATGTCCCTTTCCCGATCAGACTGGCCCGTAACACCTCTGGCTTCTGCGGTTGCCGTCCAGATCGGACGTTCCATGCCAGAGCTTTCACCGGAGCTCGAAGCCCGTGTTACCCGGCACTGGGATGAGGCGCTACGAAAACATCCGGCGCTTTATAACGGGCGTGTTTTTTGTGCAGATACGATCGGGCCGGACGTCATCACCGGGCACTGGTCGGAATACCGGCGCGTGCTGGCGCAAATGCAGGAGCCTGATCTTTATGGACCTGATGTTCTGCGCCCCCTGGCCGTGGTTGGTCTGCTGCGAACGACGGATGGAATTGTGATCGGCCAGCGGTCGGAAAAATCCATTTACCTGCCGGGGTACTGGCAGGGCACACCGGCCGGGAATGTGGAAAGCCGCGATGGAGAAGCGGATATTGATCTCGCGGCACAGCTCATAGCGGAATGTCGGGAAGAACTTGGCCTGACCGATGCGGAGTGTCGCGTCGGGAGGTGTCTGCTGGCCTGTGAGCATCCGAATACACATATCGTGGATGTCGGGATGGAGATTACCGTTCCGCTGGATTTTAAGGCCCTCCAGGAACGCTGCCACCGTCTGGGCAATGCGGAATATCGGGCGCTGATGCTGGTTCAGCCCGGGACTACGCTTCCGGAACGTCTTGTCCCCACACTGTCTGCCATGCTGGAGCAACAGCAATGACCTATCGTATTCTGAATGATGCCGGCCTGCGCGACTGGCTTGCGGAGCAGCCGGAGCTGTCAAAGCGTCTGGGCGGTGTGGCTTCGGACTGGTCCATCCGCGAAGTCAGTGACGGCAATCTCAATACAGTGTTTCTGGTGGACGGTCCTGCCGGTGCGCTGTGCTGCAAACAGGCTCTTCCCCATGTGCGGGTCGCGCCGGACTGGCCCATGCCGCTGGAGCGGGCGCTGTATGAGGCCCGCTATATGCGGGCCGTGGCACCGGCCGTTACAGGGTTGATGCCGAAGCTTTTCGCTTATGACGCGGATCTGTTCCTGCTGGTCATGGAATGTCTGACTGAGCATGAAGTCCTGCGTTCGGCGCTGATTGAGGATCAGGCTGAGCCGGGGTTTTCCGCCGTAATCGGGACCTATGTTGCCCGGACGGTGCAGGCGACGGGCTGGGTGAACCAGCCGTTCGAGACCGGTGCGCGCCTGCTGGAGCAGTTTTCCGGTAATACCGCCCTCACCCGCATTACGGTTGATCTGATCCTGACGGACCCATACCGCATCTGTGACCGCAACCCCGAGCCGGAAGCGGGTCTGGCGGATGATGTGAAGGCGCTCCAGACCGACCAGATCCTGCATCGTGCCGTGGGACGGCTTCAGGACCGGTTCCTGACGGCGCGGCAGGCGCTATTGCACGGGGATCTGCATACAGGGTCCATCATGCTGGATGGCACGGATGTGCGGGTCATTGATGGCGAGTTTGCGACGATGGGACCGATTGGATTCGATTGCGGACTTTATCTGGGCAATCTGGCGCTGCATCTCTGCGCGGCTCCACAGAAGGCAGTGGCACTCAGAGCGGAGATGGTGGCGTTCTGGCGAAGTTTCTCCGAAGAACTCCGGTCCGGCCTTCAGGATGGAAGCGGGGATATGTGGGCGCTGTCCGGATCTGCCGGACGGCAGGATCTCATTGAGACGTTCCTGAAAGACATCCTGCGCGATACGGCCGGGTTCTGCGGACTGGAGATGATCCGTCGCACGGTCGGGTTTGCACAGGTTGCGGATTACAGCCTGTGCAGCACGGAAAAAGACCGTCTGCTGGCGCGACAGAAGGCGTTGCAGATCGGGCGAACACTGATCGTGGAAGGCGCGTCGCTGCGATCCTTCGACGGTGTTCTTTCCCTGATGGGACTGTAAAAAAGCCCCGCTCCTTGCAGAGCGGGGCTTTTTATTTTCAGGCGGCTGACATGCCGATCTGTTTGATGTCGTGGAATGCGAGATCGGGGTTCATCTCGATGGTCCGGCGCATCATGAAGGATGATGTTGCGAGGAAAACCGGATCTCCATCCAGATCATCCGCCATGGCGGACCGGTTCAGGTCCTGGAAGGCCTCGATCTTTGCACGGTCGCCGGTGATCCAGCGCGCCAGCGTGTAAGGCGTGCTTTCAAAACCGATGGCCACACCATATTCGCCCTGAAGCCGGGACTGAAGCACGTCGAGCTGAAGCGTTCCAACGACACCGACAATCGGCGAGAGCCCATCCTGCGGGCGGAAAAGCTGGACGACGCCTTCCTCGGCCAGTTCTACAAGAGCCTGACGGAGCTTCTTGGCCTTCATCGCATCATCAAGGCGGACACGGCGGAGGATTTCGGGGGCGAAGTGCGGCACGCCGGTGAAACGCAGGTCTTCGCTCTCGCTCAGCGTATCGCCGATCCGCAACGTGCCGTGGTTCGGGATGCCAACAACGTCGCCACCGAATGCCTCTTCGGCAAGCTGACGGTCACGGGCAAAGAAGAACTGCGGCGTGTGCAGGGCAAACTGCTTGCCGGTCCGGACATGCTTCAGACGCATCCCGCGGGTCAAGCGGCCGGAGCAGACGCGGGCGAAGGCCATGCGGTCGCGATGGTTGGGATCCATGTTGGCCTGAATTTTGAAAACCAGCGCCGTGACCTGATCTTCGCTGGCCTTCACTTCCCGGGTCTCGGTCTGCTGGGCACGGGGAGCCGGACCATAGGCAACGAGCGCGTCGAGCAGATCCGTAACGCCGATTTCCTTCATGGCCGAGCCGAAGAACACCGGAGACAGATGACCGGCATCGAAGGATTCACGATCGAATTCCGGTAGAGCGGCTTCGGCCAGTTCGACTTCCTCGCGCATCTGGATGATGCGGGGATCGTCCTCGCCGACCGGCTCCTTGGTGTGCACTTCCTTCGTACGCAGGTCGTAAGTGCCGATGAACTTGGCGGCCCGTCCGATCGGCCAGGTCGCCGGGGACGTATCGAGAGCCAGCGTGTTGGCGATCTCGTCAAGCAGCGCGAAGCAATCCTGCGCCTCGCGGTCCATCTTGTTGATGAAGGTGACGATGGGAATGTCGCGCAGACGGCAGATTTCGAACAGCTTGCGGGTCCGGTCCTCGATGCCTTTCGCGGCGTCGATGACCATGACCGCGCAGTCCACGGCCGTCAGGGTACGGTAGGTATCTTCGGAGAAGTCTTCATGGCCCGGCGTGTCGAGCAGGTTGAAGACGCAGTCACCGTATTCGAAGGTCATGACCGAGGTCACGACGGAAATGCCACGGTCGCGCTCGATGCCCATCCAGTCGGACTTGGTACGGCGGCGCTCGCCCTTGGCACGGACGTTGCCCGCCATCTGGATGGCGCCACCGGCACGCAGGATACGCTCGGTCAGGGTCGTCTTACCGGCATCCGGATGGGAAATGATTGCAAACGTACGCCGGCGAGCGATCTCGCGGGTAATTTCCGCGCTGGGGGCTTCGGACATATGAACTCCGATAGGAACGGGACGCCCGGAGCCGTACCAGAACGCCGCAAAGCGGCACTGGCCGCGCATCCGGGCGGTGAGCCTGAAAACAGAAAGCGCCGGACGGGAAACCCGCCCGGCGCTTTCCGGTCGCTTTCTGATCCGGGCCGCAGGGCCCGGGATCGGATTAGCGGGAGTAGAACTCGACGACCAGGTTTGGTTCCATCTGCACCGGGTACGGCACATCGGAGAGAACCGGGGTACGCAGGAACGTGCCCTTCATCTGGCGGTGATCGACGTCCACGTATTCCGGCGTGTCGCGCTCACCCGTCTGGACAGCGTCAAGCACGATGGCGAGCTGCTTGGAGGAGTCACGAACCTCGATGACATCGCCTTCCTTCACGAGGTAGGATGGGATGTTCACCTTCTTGCCGTTGACCGTGACGTGGCCGTGGCTGATGAACTGACGGGCTGCGAACGGCGTGATCGCGAACTTCAGACGGTACACGACGGCGTCCAGACGACGCTCCAGCAGACCGATCAGGTTCTCGGACGTATCGCCCTTGCGACGGACGGCTTCGTCATAATACTTGCGGAACTGCTTCTCGCTGATGTTGCCGTAGTAGCCCTTGAGCTTCTGCTTGGCCATCAGCTGGATGGAGAAGTCAGACGGCTTCTGCTTGCGGCGCTGACCGTGCTGGCCGGGGCCGTATTCGCGACGGTTGACCGGGGACTTGGCACGACCCCACAGGTTGACGCCGAGGCGGCGATTGATCTTGTACTTGCTCTCAAGACGCTTTGACATGGGTTGACCCCTGTACTCATCAGAACCGCCCTATGCTGCATGGCGGTCCGTTTTGTTGTGCCGGTAGGCCCTTCCCCGGATTGGGAAGGACGGGCGCGCACCCAGATGCCGGGCCGGCGGGATGCAGAATCCCGCGCTGATGGTCCGGCCGGTACGTCCACGTTTCCGGCTGTGCCGTCGCGCCTACAGGAGTCCTCACGACGGGTCAATCAAAACCTGCTTGCAAGCCCTGTCATTTTCTTGCAGTGGGGGCGCGGAAAATGCGCAACCACTTCACGTCTGGTTGCGCTAACGGTCCGGAACTTCCCTTTCGCCTTTCCGAAGGCTTCCCTGGGGGAGCAACACGCTTTTTCGAGTTTCCTGTATGAAAATCTATCGCTTCAATCCCAAGGCCGGTCGTATCGGCGAAGGCTCCCTCGAAGGACTGGTGCAGTCCCTTGATGCGCCCCTGCCCCCCAAGCCCGGGGAAAGCGTCATCAAGCGTGCCTTCAAGAAATTTGGCCTCGCCCAGATGCACATGTCCCATCTGGTGATCGACGACCGCACGATCTATCTGCGCGGCAAGGCAAACAGTGCCAAGGAACGTGACCAGATGATCCTGGCCGCCGGTAACGTTGCCGGTGTTTCCGCAGTCGAGGCCGAAATCGCCGTTCCGGCCGGAACACCCGACCCTGAATTCCTGGAAATCAAGACCAGCAAAACGCTGGACGAAGTGGCCGACAAGCTGCCCCAGGATGTCACGGGTGATGAGCTCCTTGATGCAAATCAACCGCTTGTCACATCCAAGGATGACATTTATCCGGGTCAGACCATCCGTCTGCCAACCGAGAACTGATCTGTACTCAACGGCTCCTCTCCGTCGGGGAGCCGTTACCGTTTTTCATTATCCGGCAATGGCAGCACGGTCCTGACCTCCATTCCCGGATCTAGTTTTTTTATGGACTCCATCGAACCTCTCGACGTCGAACGGGTGCGCCCACCCTACGGTGTCGGACCGGCCATGCTGTCCCTCATGCTGGCGACTTTCACCATCGGAACCGGCGAATTCGCCATGATGGGACTGCTGCCGGAATTCTCCCATTCCCTGAACATCACCATTTCGCAGGCAAGCTGGGCGATCTCGGCCTATGCGATGGGTGTTGTCATTGGCGCACCGCTGATTGCGATCCTTGGCGCCCGCCTGCCCCGCCGCACGCTCCTGCTCTGCCTGCTCTGCCTGTTCATCACGGGCAATATCGGCAGTATTCTCATGCCGGGCTTTGCCGGTATCGAACTCATGCGCTTCATCACGGGGCTGCCTCACGGGGCCTTCTTTGGCGTTTCGGCGCTGATCGGCGCGTCGATGGTCGAGCGTGCCCGGCGTGGGCTGGCGCGTGGCTTACGGCAGCATCGCAGCACTGGGCGTACTGTGCTTCGCAGGCATCTGGTTCTTCGCGCCACGGGACAGGCCGCATCCGGGCGCAACGGCACTGTCTGAACTCGGCGCATTCAAGCGACCGCAGGTCCTGCTGACGCTGCTGACCAGCGCGGTCGGATTTGGTGGCCTGTTCGGAATCTACACCTTCCTGACGACTGGCCTGACGCAGGTGACGCATCTGCCGGGCTGGCTGGTCGCAGTCTATCAGGTCGTGTGGGGTCTGGGCATGGTCGCGGGTAATGCGCTTGGGGGAACCATGGCGGATCGCAGCATTGACCGGACAGTGATCGTCTCGCTGACAGCAAGCATCGTTTTCATGCTGGGGTTCTGGCTGCTGCTGCCCTCGCCCTATGCCATGCTGCCGGTCACGTTCCTGGTCCCGGCCGGGATCATCATGCTCTCCCCGGCCCTGCAAACGCGCCTGATGGAAGTTGCCGGAGACGCGCAGACGCTGGCAGCCTCGCTCAATCATTCAGCCTTCAATCTGGCCAATGCCTTTGGCGCCTGGCTGGGCGCCGTACTGGTCAGTTCCGGGCTGGGACTGGGATCGGTTGGCTGGGGCGGAGCCGTGTTCTCGGTTCTGGGTCTGCTGATCTATTTCATCACGATGTGGCAGGAACGGGCTTGCGCATCACACGCAGCAGCCTGATGCCGAAGGCCACGCAGGTCGTGGCCAACGCCAGCGCCATGCCGATCCACAGGCCTTCCACGCCAACATGCTGGTGGAAGGCCAGCCACCCTCCGAAAACCAGACCAATCAGACCGTAACTCGCCACGGCGATGATCATCGGAGTAATGGCATCGCCACAGCCCCGAAGCGCGCCACTGAACACACATTGCAGGCCATCCACGATCTGATAGAGCCCGGCGGTCCGCAGAAGGATGACGACGAGTGCCGTGGTCTCGGGATCGGGGGCGCGATTCGAGAAATAAAGTGGCAGGATCTTTTCCGGCCAGATCAGCAGCAATGAGGATGTGGCGAGACTCCATATCAGGACGATGCCCGTACCGGTCAGGGCCGCGCGACGGCTCTGCTCCATACGGCCCGCACCACGCCAGTATGCCACGCGGACATTGGTCGCCTGCCCGATGGCCAGACACACCATGAACAGCAGCGAACTGACATTCAGCGCCACCTGATGCGCAGCCAGACTGTGGGTTCCGAGCTCGCCAGCCCGCAGGCTGGTGATCTGGAACATCAGGATTTCTGCGGCCGCTCCCATCATCATCGGGCCGCCAAGCTTCAGAAGTTCCTTCACAACAGGCCACTGCACGGCGGCGGGCTTCAGCACGGCACGAACGCGCGGATGGGTCAGACACAATCCGAACAGCGCGAAACTGACGACCCATCCGGTCAGCGTCGTGGCGGTTGCAGAACCGTAAAGTCCCATGGCCGGGAGACCTGCCCAGCCATGGATCAGGGCAGCGTTGGTCAGACCGTTGCAAACCGCCATGGCGGGCATGATCCAGAGCAGCAGCGTCTCCGCCCCAAGCGCCGGAAGCGCCACCCGCAGAACGCCGATGATGGCAAGATCAGGCAGAAGCGACAGCAGCAGGATGTCGATGAAACGGCTGCCATGTGTGACAACCTCGGCAGGCTCACCGATGGCACCGAAGATCGTCTTCGAGAAGGCCAACAGCAGCGCGCACGGAATGAAGACCGCGATGGCCAGCATTACCGTGGCACTCATGACGCTGCGACCGTCATGGGACGCCTGTCCATGATCCTGAGCCCCGCGCCCGTGTGACAGAAGCACTCCTGCCCCACCGAGAATGGCCTGGAACGTCACCATCGTCGTGAAAAAGAACGTGCTCGACAGACCGCCAATGGCAACCTCCGTCACGCCAAGGCCACCGAGCAGAATCGTGTCGGTCACCCCCATGGCCATTTCGGAGAGCTGCGACAGGGCCAGCGGCAGGGCAACCCGCAGAAGGGCCAGCGCGTGACTGCGCTGGGTTGTCGGATCGGTCGGCGGACTGGAAAGGGCACTGCTCATGCGCCCCCTATTACAGGGGCCAAACGCGCCGACAAGAGCAACAAGGCTGTTGCACCTGAACCAAGGCTGGCGCATTGATCGGCATATGGCCGATCCTGCTGCAAACGTGCTGCGCCTGCACGATACCCATCTTCGCGAAAAGCGACCGTTTACGCCCCTCGATCCTGCGAATGTGCGCGTCTATTTCTGTGGACCGACCGTCTATGACCGCGCGCATCTGGGCAATCTGCGCGCCATGATGTGCGCGGATGTCCTCATCCGCCTGCTGCGCACGATGTATCCGCGCGTGACCTATGTCCGCAACGTGACCGACGTAGACGACAAGATCAACGCACGCGCCAAAGAGAACGGGGAGGACATTTCCGCCCTGACCGAGCGTACGACGCAGGCCTTTCATGAAGATCTCGCGTCACTCTTCATTCTGCCGCCCGATATCGAGCCGCGCGCGACCCATCATATCGACGACATGCTGGAAATGATCGCGCGCCTGATCGAAAACGGACATGCCTATGAAGCCGAGGGGCATGTCCTGTTCGCAGTACGCAATTTCCCGTCCTATGGTGCGCTTTCGGGGCGTTCGCTGGATGACATGATTGCGGGTGCGCGTGTTGAAGTCGCGCCATACAAACGTGATCCGGGCGATTTCGTACTGTGGAAGCCGTCCGAGCCGGATCTGCCGGGCTGGGACAGTCCGTATGGGCGTGGACGTCCGGGCTGGCATATCGAATGCTCGGCCATGTCGCACCGTTATCTGGGCGAGAGCTTCGACATTCATGGTGGTGGCGACGATCTGCTGTTCCCGCATCATGAGAACGAACGCGCGCAGTCCATGTGCTGCTACCCGCATGGCAAGTTCGCCACGCACTGGGTCCATAACGGGATGCTGCTGTCGAACGGCGAGAAAATGTCAAAATCGCTCGGCAATTTCTTCACGATCCGCGAAGTGCTGGACCGCTCGCCCGCCGAGCCGCTGCGCCTGCTCTATCTGGGTGCGCATTACCGCTCCACGCTGGATTTCAGCTGGGAAAAGCTTGAAGAAGCACGCCGGGTTCTGGACCGGCTGTACCGCGCCCTTGAACGCGGAAACGCACAGCCCGGCGCCGCCGTCCCCGCTGCGGTCATGGACGCCCTGTGCGATGACCTAAACACGCCGCTGGCCATTGCCGCCCTTCACCCGCTGGCGGATGCCGCCATGCAGGGCGATCAGGACGCGGCCTCCAGCCTGCTGGCCGCCGGAAAGCTGCTGGGCCTGTTCAATGTCACGCCTGCCGAGTGGTTCCAGTCCGGTGTGGATGCCGGCGCCATTGAAAAGCTGATTGAAGAACGCCTTGCAGCCCGCAAATCCCGCGATTTCGCCCGTGCCGATGCCATCCGTGCGCAGCTTTCAGCCGCTGGCATCACTCTTGAAGATGGCCCTGGTGGCACAACATGGCGGAAGGCGTAACAATGACCGGACGTGACGGCGGGGCGAATATCGGCCCTATCGGTGATTTCGATCCGGTCGTGATCCTGGTGCGCCCGCAGCTTGCCGAAAACATCGGCACAACCGCGCGCGCCATGGCAAACGGCGGCCTGTTTCATCTTCGCATCGTGGCGCCACGTGACGGCTGGCCGCAGGAACGCGCCTGGTATGCGTCGTCGGGCGCGGACCGGATTCTGGATGCGGCCCAGGTGTTTGAGACCGTGGATGATGCGGTTGCGGACCTGCACCGCATTTTCGCGACCTGCCCGCGCCCGCGCCATGTGGTCAAGCCGGTCATGACCGCGCGCGGAGCCGCGGCCGAACTGCGCGTTGCGTCCAATCGTGGTCTGCGCACCGGTATCCTGTTCGGCCCCGAGCGCGCCGGGCTGGACAACGAGGACATGGCCCGCGCCGATACGCTGGTCCGCTATCCGCTCAACCCGAAATTCATGTCCCTGAACCTCGCACAGGCCGTGCTGATCATGGCCTATGAGTGGTTCCTGACCGAGGACATGACGCCGCCGCGCGAACTCATGACCAATGAGACGCATGTGGCGACGAAGGGCGAGATGGACAATTTCATGTCCCATCTCATCCGCGATCTGGATGAGACGAATTTCCTTCGAAATGAGCAGAAACGCCCCGGCATGGTGCGGAACCTGCGTCATTTCTTCACCCGAGGCGAAGTGACGGAACAGGAACTTCGCACCCTTCATGGCGTGGTTAGTGAACTGAGCAACGCCCGCAGGAACAGGAGCTGATCCCATGATCCACTGGCGTCACAGGAAACGGATGGAAGCCCGACCTGATCCTGGAGCGCCAGTCCATCCGGAGACGCACGAAACGGTCGTCGAGACCGTCAACAAGATCCGGGCGCATGTCCTTGAAGAGAACGGCCGGAGCGACATCATCCGGACCGGTCTGGATGCGGGGATTTTCGGAGACCTTTACCATACCCTGATGACCATGAGCTGGTTTGCCTTCTTCTGGGCATCCATGGGTCTGTATCTGGTCATCAATGTCGCCTTCGCGCTGCTGTATTACCTCATTCCGCACAGCGTAAGCGGAGTGCCTCATGGCGACTTCCTGGATGATGTTTTCTTTAGCGTGCAAACCATTTCGACCGTCGGTTACGGCACCATGGCCCCTGTCGGGCGGCTAACGAACACGATCGTCTCTTTTGAAGTTCTGGCCGGCATGATGCTCAATGCCCTGGCGACGGGGCTGGTGTTTGCCCGTTTCTCCCGTCCCCGCGCACGGGTGCTGTTCAGCCATGTGGCGGTCGTCTCCTATGACGACGTGATCCCGACGCTGACGATCCGCCTGGCCAACCAGCGCCGCACGCTGATCCTCTCGGCCAATATCGAAATGACCCTGACGCGGCTGATGCCCGATGAGCGCGGGCGTCTGGTGCGCCGCTTTGACCGGCTGACGCTGGTGCAGTCCCACATGCCGATCTTCCGGATCAGCCTGAACGCGACCCATTTGATCGACGAGCACAGCCCGCTCTACGGCCTCACTGCGGAGACGCTGATCGGCCAGAACGCGGAAATCATTATCACAATGGACGGTACGGACGAGATTTCCTCCCAGACCGTTTTCGCCCGTCACGCCTATGAGATCGGACATGTCAAACACGGCTACCGTTTTTCGGATATGATCCAGAATCGTCCGGATGGTCGGGTGGAAGTCGATTTCCGTCGCTTCCATACGACCGAGCCGGGCGATATGCCCGTGGCACCTGAACAGGAGACATCCCATGACTGACCACATGACGGATGACAGACATGATTTCGGCACCGGCCTGCTGAAGGCTTCGGTCAAAAGCCACGGCGCCGAACTGGTCGCACTCAGCCGGGGTAATGATGTGCTGCTCTGGGAAGGCGGACCGGCCTGGCCGAAGCACTCCCCGATCCTGTTCCCGATCGTGGGAACGCTGCCGGACGATGCTTCCACACTGGATGACAAGCCTGTCCATCTCGGACGGCACGGATTTGCCCGGAACCGCAGCTTCCGCTGGATTGCGCAGGACGTGGATAGCTGCACACTTGAACTGGTAGACGATGCGGAAACCCGCGCTGCCTTTCCGGCCGCTTTCCGGCTGAGGGTGGTCTATCTCATCGAGAACGAGACGCTGCGTGTCTCTTATCACCTGCACAATCCGTCCGACACGGCGACGCTTCATGCCTCGCTCGGGGCGCATCCGGCCTTTCGCTGGCCGTTGAAAGACGGTGTGGCGAAAGACAGCTACAGATTGCTCTTCGAATATGACGAGCCGCTGCCCATACGCCGGATCGATGCTGACGGGATGCTTCTGCATGAGAAGTTCCGCACGCCTGTCCGGGAAAACATCCTTGAACTGCGCGATGCGCTTTTCGAGAAGGACGCGATCATCATGGACCGCCCGGAGAGCCGATCGCTGGACATGACCGGACCGGACGGGCACGGCATCCGTGTGGCCTGGGGTGGATTTCGCGAACTGGGCCTATGGGCCAAGCCGGGCGCGGAGTTCCTGTGTATCGAGCCTTGGTACGGCTACACGACGCCGGCTGGCTTTACGGGTGATTTTTCACATAAACCCGGCCTGCTTCATCTGAAGCCCGGCGAGAAATGGACGGCATTCTGGTCCGTCAAAACCATCTGAAAAACGGTCCGTCGTGCCGTACTGGCACGACGGACATGATTTCAGGCCTGAATGGCATCCCGCAGACGGGCGACCGTCCGCTCACGGCCCATCAGACCGAGCAGAACATGCAGTTCCGGTCCTGCGTCCTCACCCGTCAGAGCGAGACGCAGCGGCATGAACAGGCTGCGTCCCTTGCGGCCCGACTGTTCCTTGAGTGTGTTGGTCCAGTCCTTCCACGTCTCCTCACCCCACGGCTCGGCCGGGAGAGTGTCGAGGGCCTGCTGAAGAAACTCACGGCCTTCGGGCTGGGACGGCGGAATGATCGTGCCATGCACCACATCCCACCAGTGCGGAATTTCAGCCGACAGATCCACATTGCCACGCACCGCATGCCAGAACGTCTCGTCGGCTTCGGGCGGAAGATGGATCTTTGCGGCTTCGAACGGCAGGTTGTGCAGCGCACGCCGGTTCAGGGCGAGAAGCTGCGTCATGTCGAAACGAGCGGCCGACTTTGAGACATGCGAAATGTCATAGGCCGCAATGGCCTCGTCCATCGTCATGACCTGCGGATCATCCGAGGAGCCCACGCGGGCAAGATAGGAGACGATCGACATCGGCTCCAGCCCATCCTGACGCAGGGATTTCAGAGCCAGCGAGTCAAACCGCTTGGACAGCTTGCCACCATCGGAGTCCAGCAGAAGCGGCAGATGCGCGAAGGTGAAATGGTCGGGCTTTGCACCCAGAGCTTCGGCAATGTCGATCTGCACGCCGGTATTGGTCACATGGTCTTCGCCGCGGACGATATGGGTGATGCCCATGTCCAGATCGTCGATGACGGAGGCCAGGGTGTAGAGGATCGTCCCATCCCCACGCACCAGAACCGGATCGGAAATGGCTGTCAGCTTGACGGAGCACTCGTCCATGACGAGATCCTGCCACTTGCGGCTGCCATCGCTGAGACGGAAGCGCCAGTGCGGCGTCTTGCCGTTGGCTTCCGCGCGGGCGCGCTGATCGGCGGTGAGCTTGAGCATCGCACGATCATAGATCGGCGCCTTGCCGGCACGGATGCGGGCTTCGCGCTTGGCGTTCAGCTCATATTCCGTCTCGAAACAGGGATAGAGACGGCCAGATGCCTTCAGCTTTTCGATGACTTCGGCATAGCGGTCGAGACGCTCGGACTGGCGCACATACTCGTCCCATTTCAGCCCCAGCCATGACAGATCCTTGCCGATGGCTTCTTCATATTCGGGCTTGCCACGGCTGGTATCGGTATCGTCGATCCGCAGCAGGAACTTGGCGCCGTTATGGCGTGCGAAAAGGAAGTTGGCGACGGCAAGGCGCGCATTACCAACATGCAGGTAACCGGTGGGGGACGGAGCGAAGCGCAGTTTCATGACGCCTTAATGCCGCATGATGCGCCGCGTTGCCAGAGCGGGTTTTTATGAAGCGCCGCGTACAGGAAGGAGCGTATGCCCCTTCCCTGCACCGGGTGTTCAGTGACGGATCACTTCGTGACGGTTTTCGTCATCATCCTCGTCATCATCATCCGGCGGACCATTGATTTCCTCATCATCGACGAGGCGACGCGGATCAATGGCGCGCCAGTCCCGCTCCATCGGCGTAGCAGGCGTGGCCGCGAAGTCTTCAAGCTCCGTGGAGGACTTCCAGCCATCTTCACCGGCATCCACAACTTCGGCATTTTCACCAAAGGCGAACCAGTTTTCGAGAACTTCCTTGCTGCTCGCGCCCGGTGTGCGGCAGCGCTCGATGCTGTCGCGGACATAGGCGCGGGCATAGGCATTGGCGTGCATCAGGTCGATGAAGTCTTTCACGACTTCGACCGTATCGTCCTCGTCTTCCGACGCGCCGGACAGGTCGATGATGCGTACGCTCCACGAACCCGGCTGTGCGCCGTTTTCGGGGGCGCCTTCGACAGGGTCAATCGTATCGTCGGTCATGATGTCTCCTGGCTGTCACGGGCCTTCTGGAGCAGGAATTCGCGTCCAAGCTTGACGCGGGGCTGCCCGTCATAGGCCACGATGTCAGCCGTTGCATAGGTTTCGGACCAGCGGTCGGGAATGAAGGACCCGCTGCCGATCACGTCGATCGGGGCATGAGCGTCCCGCATCGTCGAGCATTTGGCGACGTTGAAGCCGGAGGATGCGACGATCTTCACATGATGGAAACCGGCATGATCCAGAGCTTCGCGCATCCGCCAGATGGCTGCGGCCGACACACCCGTTCCCACCAGATCGCGCAGTTCCTGATCGGAACGGTAGCGGCGGATGGTGCCGGGCGTGTGACGCTCAAGCACACCATATGAGGTCTGGGGGTCCAGTCCTTCAAGGAAGCGCCCGCCATGTGTATCGAGACGGACGCTCAGATGGCCCTTCGCGGCACGCTCGGGGAAGCGACGGCAGACAGCAAGAGCGTCCGTAATTTCCTGCCCGAAGTAATCCACCAGAACCGTCAGCGGATCGTTCGGATAGACCTCGTCATACATCTCCGCCGCGCGCAGCGTGGAGCCGGCATAGCCGATCAGGGCATGGGGCATCGTGCCCAGACCGGCATCGAGACCAAAGAACCCGGCCGTGGCGTCATTGGCATTGCCGATGAAACCGCGGGCCCCTTCCTTCTGCGCTGCGCGGGAGCCAACACCTGCGGCATAGGCCATCTGTTCCTGCATTTCGAAACCCGCGCAGTGCCGGGCATCCATGGCAAGGAACGGGATGGTCGGCAGGGCCATGGCCATCTGATAGGCGTTATGGGCCGCCACGCAGGTGGAGCCGATCCGCTGGAGGACCAGCGTCTCGAGCGGGGCCAGTCGGACAAAGCTGCCGGTCAGGTACAGCAACGGTTCACCCGCGCCGACCCATTCGCCCTCGGCGTACATTTCCCGGCAGTGCAGATCGAAGCCCTGGGCCTTCGCCACGTTCTTCAGCCACTGCACGACCAGTCCGCAGGCCGCGATCACCGGACGGCGGATGAACACCGCATAGGTGACGCGGGAATCCCCGAAATGCTCCACGATGTGCCGCGTTCGCCCGAAATAGGCGTCCGTTCGCGCTTCGATGGTTTTCTCGTCCAGCGGGCCGAGTGTTCCAAGCGCGCGCCGAAGTGCGGCCTGAGGAGAATTCTGGGGATCGGAAGCGGTCATTCTTTCTTTCCTGCTCGTCCCGTCAATTCCTGAGCAAGAAGGAAGGCCATTTCAAGTGACTGTTCCGCATTAAGGCGCGGATCACAGAATGTTTCATAGCGGCCGCCCAGATCATCCTCGGTGAGACACTGTGCGCCGCCGATACATTCCGTAACGTCCTGACCCGTCATTTCAAGATGGATCCCGCCCGGACGGCGGCCAATGGCCTCGAACACATCAAAGAAGCCGAGCACTTCTCCGAGGATATTATCGAAGGAGCGGGTCTTGATCTTGCTGGCCGTGGTCGTGGTGTTGCCGTGCATCGGATCGCACAGCCAGGTCACGGTGCGGCCGGTGCGGTTCACGGCATCGAGCAGCGGCGGCAGGTGATCGCGGACCTTGTCCTTGCCCATGCGCGAAATCAGCGTGATACGGCCGGCTTCATCCTTGGGATTCAGGATTTCGAGCAGCTTCTCGAGATCCGCAACCGTCGTGGTCGGGCCGACCTTGATGCCGATCGGGTTCTGTACGCCACGCAGGAACTCGACATGCGCGCCGTCCGGCTGGCGGGTACGGTCACCGATCCACAGGAAATGCGCCGAGCAGTCGTAGTAATCGCCGCTCGTGCTGTCCACGCGGGTCAGGGCCTGTTCGTAGGGCAGCAGCAGGGCTTCGTGGGACGTGTAGAATTCCGTCTCGTCGATCTGCGAGGCCGAACCGTCAAAACCGCAGGCACGGAGGAACGACAGCGTCTCGTCGATGCGATGGGCCAGATCCTGATAGCGGGCTGCCAGCGGGGAACGCTCGACGAAGCCGAGATTCCAGCTATGGACCTGATGCAGGTTGGCATAACCGCCATGTGCGAAGGCACGCAGCAGGTTCATCACGCCGGCGGACTGGAAATATCCGGTCTCCATACGGGCGGGATCGGGAATACGGGCCTCGGGCGTGAACTCGGGACCGTTGATGATGTCACCGCGATAGCAGGGCAGCGTCACGCCATCGATCGTCTCGGTATTGGACGAGCGCGGCTTGGCGTACTGGCCTGCCATACGGCCGATCTTCACGACCGGCACCTTGGCGGCGAAGGTCAGGACAACAGCCATCTGGAGCAGGACGCGGAACGTGTCGCGCACGATGTCGGCGGTGAACTCGTCGAAGCTCTCGGCGCAGGCACCGCCCTGCAGGACGAAGGCCTCTCCGCGCGATGCAGCGGCCAGGCGCGTCTTGAGGCGGCGGGCTTCACCCGCAAAAACCAATGGGGGGTATCGATGCAGACGAGCTTCGACAGCAGCAAGCGCCGCTTCATCCGTATAGGATGGAGCCTGGACGATGGGACGGGAACGCCAGCTTGCAGGAGACCAGGACATCGTGTTGGTGGACGTCGGGGTCTGGCTCGAGGGGTGCATCAAATGCCCTCCGGAAGGATGTGAATGCGGGAGTTGCGGGGGGCTGGTTATGGCTGAAAAAGCGCGGCGTTGATAGCGCGAAACGTCAGATTGTATCGCATGGCACCTGTCTGCTGATGGAATGTTTCACGGACGGGCGAGACGCCGTGCCACGCAAACCGGGAGGGACCGCCCCAGACCACAACGTCACCATCCAGAAGTTCGATGGTGCGTTTCGGGTCCGTCCGGCTTGAACCACCAAATGAAAAACGCGCGGGTACGCCAAGGGAAACCGAGACAACCGGGGCCTCGGGCATTCCCTCATCCCTGTCTTGGTGCAGACCCATTTTCGCTCCCGGTCCGTAGCGATTGATGAGGCAGGACGCGGGATCGAAGCCTTCATAACCCGCTTCAGTCGCCGCCCGGACTGCAAGGTGACGAAGTGCGTCTGGCATGGCAGGCCAGGGCTGCCCGCTCTGCGGATCGGTTCGGGAATAGCGGTATCCCGACGGATCGGCGACCCAGCCACAGGCTCCGCAGGAGGTCATCGCAGCCGACATCGAACCCATGCGGGTACGGAAATGGCGAAAAGGCGCCTGTGCGGAGACCTGCGCAATGGCTTCATGGAGTGCTGGCGCTTCGGACAGGGCAAAGCCGGGCAGCCACACCGCCCCCTCGGCCAGGATGGTTCGCGGACGGACGGACGCCAGAAGATCATCCATCAGTCACCGCCCCGAACCGGAAAAACCCGTACTGATATCGTCATGTCCTCTGATATGGGGCGGCTCTGAAACGGTTCCAGAGGAAAAGAAGTCTTGAACACGGGGGAAAGCGGGCCGATTATAAACTGATATGCCGCCTTGCCGGGGATGTCAGAGCCTGACGTCACGTTTCCTCCGGGAGGCAGCCTTGTTGTCATGATCGGCCAAGGACCGGATCACATGTTGTCCTCTTCCCGTTTCTTCTGCCATGCCCTGCTGGCGACCGCTCTGCTGGGAGGGGCGGCACAGGCCCAGACCGCATCCTTCGGTCAGCCTTACGCGGCTGGCACGACGCTCTCCCCGCAGCCCGGCCAGAGCGATGCGCAGCCGCAGACCACGACTGGCGGTGAGCATTTCCGCGCCCGTGGCCATCGCAAGCCGCCTCCGGGTTATTCCGACACACCGTCCACCGAGTTTGAGCATGGCCCCGATCCGGACCATGAAGCCGGTGTGGAGCGCGATTCCGTGACAGGTGCGAACCTGTCCAAGTTCGGTTCATCCTATCAGGGCAGCAACAACACGCAGTCTGGTCAGCTTGGCGATGCGACCGGCAATGGCTATGTCGCTCCGCGCGGAAACGGCTGGTAAGACGCAACCAAAGTCGCGACAACAAGTTCTGGTCCTCAGGTAAACGCCTTCGAGGATCAGAACCATGCCGTATATCACCGCTACTGATGGAACGAGCCTTCACGTCAAGGACATGGGGGCCGGAAAGCCCGTCATCCTGATCCATGGATGGCCCCTCACCGGGGACATGTGGGAAAAGCAGACACTGGCGCTGGTCGAGGCGGGTTACCGCGTCATCACCTATGACCGCCGCGGATTTGGTCAGTCCGGCCATCCGATCAACTGCTACGATTACGATACGCTGGCCGATGATCTGGCCGTCATTCTCGAACAGCTTGACCTGTGGGATACAACGCTGGTCGGCTTCTCCATGGGTGGCGGTGAAGTCGCGCGCTATCTGAGCCGCCATGGCCGGTCGCGTATTTCTAAGACGGTGCTGCTGTCTTCGGTGGTTCCCTTCCTGCTCAAGACATCCGACAACCCCAAGGGGGTGGATATTTCCGTCTTTGACGGCATCAAGCAGAAAATCCGTCAGGACCGCTTCGGCTTCCTGAAAGATTTCATTCCCGATTTCTACGGCGTCAGCATGATCCATCACCCCGTCAGTCAGGGCGTGCTGGACTGGTCATTCCTGTTGGCATCCATGGCGAGCCCGATGGCAACGCTGGACTGTGTGGATGCGTGGGGTACGACAGATTTCCGGCCGGACCTGCAGGCTTTCACCGTCCCGACACTGGTGATCCACGGCACGGCTGATTCTGCCGTTCCCGCCGATATTGCGGGTCAGAAAGCCGCGGCAGCCATTCCGGGTTCGACCTGGATTTCCTATGAAGGCGCGCCGCACGGGCTGTTCATGACCCATGCCGAGCGGGTGAACGAAGACCTGCTGCGGTTCCTCGCTACGCCCTGAGGCGCGTCAGAATGCGCCTTTGAGGAAGGCCCTGCTGACCGGCATTTCGGTACGCACGATCAGCAGGGACCCGATCGCCAGAACCAGATCATGGCGGATCGACGGATCCTGTGACTGGCGCTCCAGAGCGTAGAGTTCGTCCAGTGTGGGGTCGATCGTGGCGGAGGTGTGCGTCAAGGGCAGCTTGCGCCGCAACAGGTTCCGCACCATCCCGTCGACTGCCGCGACAGCCGTATCCGGCAGGCTTCCATGCTGGGCGAGCTTTCGCAGCATCAGCACGTTTCGCCCAACTGTCAGAACCGAGAGCGTGCCGCGCAGCATCGCTTCCGCACGATCGCTGGAGAGCGAACCGGCAAATCGCACGGCGCGCTCCATGCTCTGCGTGCCTTCGTTGATCCAGACATATTCGTCCATGACTACACCCGGCAGCGCCAGCCGGCGCAGACTGCGCTTGAGCTGGTACCGCAGAACTTCGCCGGCGCGTGCTGGCGTAAATGGCAGGACAGCCCGGAAGATGATCACACCAGCACCCAGCCCCAGCAGCAGAGCGATCGTGGTGTTGAACCAGCCGATTTCGTTGATGCGCCCCTGATTATCCATGCCGAGCAGGAACGGAAAGAACGTGCCGTAAGACGCGGCCATGACAGCCGTGGACGGATTGCGGGACGCCAGGCCGCCCAGCATCATGAAGAACCCGGCGACCAGACAGAAGAACGGATAATTGGCTGTTACCGGCATGACGATAAAGACCGGAATGACGCTCGCTACGGCAGCCCAGACAGCGCCATAAAAGAACGCAGCACTCAGCAGGACGGTGTTCTCGAAAGTCGCAAAACGCGCGCAGACCACGGCGATGAACGTCAGGAACACACTGCCCTGTGGCCAGGCCGTAACCTCCCAGACATAGGCCCCGAACAGCAGGGCCGCGGTCGTACGCACGCCGTTGCGCATGGAGGCGCGCCAGTCGGGATTACGGGTCAGACGATGACGTTCGGAAACCGGCGCGCCATCCACGCTGGCGCGATAGGAGCGCAGCGTTTCGCACAGATCCGACAGCATGACTTCCACACCGGTCAGGATGATCCCTTCATTCAGGGAGTCCTCGTCGTCACGCGGCAGAATGGTCTGCATCCGGCCCCGGCACTCGGCCAGAAGGGCCTCGGCCTGAACCAGTGCTGCGATGCCGCGACGATCGGTCACCAGACGCTCCGGCATTCCGTCCAGAGCACTGGCCATGTCTTCAAGGAAAGGTCGCAGGGCTTCGGGCTGATGCGTTACGGCCGTCATGCGCGTGCGTAGGCCGAGTCCGCGTGACAGGACGCGCGCGACCAGACCGAGCGTGACATAGGCGTGCTCGACCTCGTTGCCTTCGCTGCGGATCTCGATGCGGCTGAATTCGATCTGATCGCTGGAGGCCTGAAGCGAGCCCAGAAGGGTCGAAAGGTCGTCCGTCGCCCCCCTCTTCTGGCGCAGAACATCCGTTAATGCGGGGATAGCACGGGTCAGGATGGCCTGAAGGCGTTTGCGCAGTTCCTCACGCGCACGGCCTGCGACGTTCGGCAGGGCAATCATGCCCATCGCCGTCTCGCAGATCACGCCAAGGAAAATATAGGTGCCGCGGGCCATCGCCACATTGAAGACGTGGTCAGGCTCCTTGACCGCACCCAGCGCAATGATGGTGCAGGTATAGCCGGCCAGCACGAGGGCGTAGCCGCGGAAGTTATGCGTCAGCGTTGCGAGACCAGCACACAGCCCGACCCAGAGCGCCAGTGCCGGAAGGAACAGCCAGGGATATTGTGGAAAGGCCGCCATGAGCACGATGGCCATCACCATCCCGATCACGGTGCCAACGAGACGCCACCGGCCCTTGGAAATACTCTCGCCGCGGGAGTTCTGGGCGACAATCCAAACGGTCATGGCAGCCCATTGCGGCTCACCAAGCTCCATCCACAGCGCGATTGCCAGCGCCAGAAGCGCTGCGATCGTGGTGCGGAGAGCGAACATGACGGACGTGATGGACGGGGCAAACAGCCAGCCAAACTTCATGCCCGGTGCTGCCCTTCAGAAAATTTGTGACGGCCCGACTGCGGGGCCTCCGTAAGACCGTTACGCGCCGCCATGATGGTTCAGCCTGCTTTTCGGGGGACGTGACGTGTGAGGCTCCGCATGGTCACGAACTCCTCCGCACTGGTGGGGTGCAGGCCGATCGTGCGATCGAAATCCCGCTTGGTCAGCTTTGCCGTGACCGCAATGGCGAGGCCCTGAATGATTTCCGGCGCATCAGGACCGATCATGTGCGCACCGAGCACAATCTTGCTCTGTGCATCCACAACCAGCTTCATCAGGGTCTTGCCCTTGCGGCCCGAAAGCGTCTGGCGCATCGGCGTGAAGCTGGATGTGTAAATATCCAGATCATGGCTCTGGGCAGCCTCATCTTCGGTCAGGCCGACCGTAGCGAGCGGCTGGGAGAAGAACACGGCCTTGGGGGTTGTGGCGAAGGACCATTCGCGGCCCGGTTCACCAAACAGGCGCTCGGCCAGAATGTGACCTTCGGCAATGGCGGTAGGTGTGAGGTTGTAGGTGTCCGTCACGTCCCCAATGGCATAAATGCCCGGCACGTTGGTCGTCGCATCATCGGGCTTGGCCGGAATACGACCATCCCAGGTGGCAACGCCGGCATTGTCGAGCTTCAGCGGCGCCAGATTGGGGTGACGGCCCGTCGCCATGAACACGCAGTCCGTCTCGATGACATCCCCGCCTTCAAGATGCAGACGATAGCCGTCCGCAACCTTTTCGATCCGCTCCGGAGAGCGACCGGGATGCGCCTTGATGCCGTTCAGCGGCAGCAGTTCGGACAGATGGGCGCGCATTTCATGATCGAAGCCGCGCAAGGGGAGCTGCTGGCGGAACACCAGATCTACCTTCGAACCAAGCCCCGCGAAAATTCCGGCAAATTCGATACCGATATAGCCGCTGCCGATCACGGCGACGCGCTCGGGACGATCAGAGAGATGGAAGGCATCATCCGAGACGATGGCATGTTCCGCGCCGGGAATGTTCAGACGCGTGGGCGTGGATCCGGTGGCAATGACGATGTTCTTCGCCCGGACACGCTGGACGGACGCATCCGGCGCCAGTTCGGACGGGCCGATCTCGACCGTATGGGCGTCCACGAAGCTGGCATCGCCCGTAAACAGCGTGACCCCGGCCTTTTCCAGCATCGAGACATAGATGCGGTTCAGGCGTTCGATCTCACGGTCTTTGGCGCTGATCAGCGTGGACCAGTCATGCGCAACCGGTGTGACGTCCCACCCGTAGGAAGGGGCATCGGCGATCTCGCGGCCATATTCGGCCGCATAGACCATCAGTTTCTTGGGCACGCAGCCGAGATTGACGCAGGTTCCGCCCCAGTGTCGGCGCTCCGCAATCGCGACGCGCGCTCCGTTCTGGGCGGCAATGCGCGCACAGCGCACGCCGCCCGAACCGGCACCAATAACGAACAGATCAAAATCCTGCATCATCCCGGCCTTTCGTGCCTTTGTGACCTCAGCGCTCGGCAAAGGCCTTTTCAACGACATACGAACCCTGATGGCTCATATTGCCTTCCACGAAACCCATACGCTCGAGAAGGGCTTCGGTGTCGGCAAGCATTTCCGGCGAACCGCAGATCATGACGCGGTCATGCTCGGGATCGAGCTTGTCGATACCCAGATCCTCGAAGATCTTGCCCGTCTCGATCAGCTTGGTGATGCGATCGGTCACGGCATAGTCTTCGCGGGTCACTGCCGGGTAGTAGCGCAGCTTGTCCTTGACGAACTCACCCAGGAACTCGTGCTCCGGCAGCTCGTGGCGGATGTGGTTCTCATAGGCCAGCTCGCCCGAGATGCGGACGGTGTGGCTGAGGATCACGTTCTCATAGCGCTCGTAAGCCTCGGGATCCTTGATGAGGCTCATGAACGGCGCCAGACCCGTTCCCGTGGACAGGAAGTACAGGTTGCGACCCGGCTTGAGGTTGTCGAGCAGCAGCGTGCCAACCGGCTTGCGGCCGATCAGGACCGTATCGCCCACCTTCACGTGACGCAGACGCGAGGTCAGCGGGCCATCGGGAACCGCGATGGAGAGGAACTCCATGTGGTCTTCATAGTTGGCGGACGCGATCGAATAGGCGCGCAGGAGCGGCTTGCCTTCGACCTCGATGCCGATCATCGCGAACTGGCCGTTCTCGAAACGCAGGCCGGGATCACGCGTTGTGGTGAAGCTGAACAGGCGGTCCGTCCAGTGATGGACCGTCAGCACCTTCGCCGGATACAGATGGGCGTATTCCTTGCTCGGCTCGGCAAGGCGGTACTGCTTCGGATGGCCTTCGAACGGCATCAGGCCAGTCAGGAGCTCGTCAATGGTCGGAGTCGGGGCGGCAAAAGTCGGGGTGGACATGTCTGGTTCTGTCTCCGGTTCGGAACGGATAACAGGTCACGGACCTGATAATGGTCGGGTCTTTTAGCCCAATCGTTGCCGCTCGGGAAACCCATGCGCGTTGAAGCGCATGCCGGAATGACGCACAAGACTCTTATGACAGACGACTCCATGCCGGACGCCACTCTTTCCGACTCTTTTTCCCCGGCCGAACGCGCCCTTCAGCGGGCCGAGGCCGAATTCGGGACCCCGCTCGACATCACGCCGCGCGAGCGCCCTGCCCTGCTGCGTCAGGTTGCGCGCAGGCTTGAAGGGCCGGAGGCGACCCTTTCCCATGACGGGCTGATCGAAGCGCTGTGCGTCGTGCGCCGCAAGACCTGGGCGTCCCAGCTCATGAATGTGTGCCGCAGAGCCGGCGAGGTCTGGGTCGGCAAGCCGGATACGCAGGAAGCCGCGGCCCGCATGCATGATCCGCGTGCCGACATGCCAGCCCTGCGCCGGACGCTTGATGATGTCCTGATGGCGCGCTGGCAGGAAATGGGCGACTCCCCGCGTGCCGTGCTGGAGGATGTCCGCGCCGATCTGGCCGATACGGGTGTGATCCTGTCGAGCGGCCAGCTTGAAAAGCTGTCCCAGAGCATCGCGGCCGCATTTGGCAGCGTCGATCTCGGCTTCGAAGACGATCTTCGGATTGCGGAAGAACGCCGCGCCCGCGAACAGGCCGATATTCAGGCCCGTGCGGAAGAACGCAGGGCGCGTGAGCTTGAGCGGCTGCGTCAGTGGGAAGAAGGGCTGGTCAGCTTCGATGAGCTGCCGAATGCCCTGCACTGCTCGCGCCGCGAAGCCCTGCGCTGGATTGCCGAAAACCGGATTCCCATTGCCCGCCGCGAAACCCGTCCGGACGGGATCGAACTGTTCTTCTTCGATCCGTCGGAGCTCAAGCGGCTCCGGACTTTCCTGCCGCAATGGCGCAGCGGAACCAAGGACCGGCCGGAAGTTCTGGATCTGGGCAACAAGGCGGGTAATGCCGCCATTGCCCGCGTGGCTGCGCTGGACCGGTTTGCCGGGCATTTCCGCACGGCGCGTGCCCTGAAACGCCGCATCACGCTGGTGACCGGACCGACGAACTCCGGAAAGTCCTATACGGCGCTCAATGCGCTGGCGAATGCCGAGAGCGGTCTGGCGCTCGCGCCGCTGCGGCTGCTGGCCCACGAGTTCCGCGAGTCCCTGCTCTCACGCGGTGTTCCGGCATCGCTGTCTACGGGTGAAGAGCGGATCGAAATGCCGGGGGCGCGCCATCTGGCAGCGACGGTTGAGATGTGTCCGTTCCATAATCCGGTGGATGTGGCGATCATTGATGAAGCGCAGATGCTGGCCGATCCGGACCGTGGGGCCGCCTGGACGGCTGCCATCATGGGTGTCCCGGCCCGGCATGTCTTCATCCTCGGCGCGCCGGACTGCATCCCGCTGGTCAAGCGCATTGCCGAGCTTTGCGACGACCCAGTGGACGAGATCCATCTCGAACGTAAAAGCCCGCTCAAGGCGGGTGAGACGCTGCATCTGGATGAACTCAAACCCAGCGATGCTGTCATCGCCTTCTCCCGCCGTGAAGTGCTGGATCTGCGCGCCGAGCTTATGGCGCGGGGGCGTCGAGTTGCCGTGGTCTATGGTGCTTTGAGCCCGGAAGTCCGTCGTGCCGAAGCCGCCCGCTTCAACAGTGGGGAGGCTGATATCCTGATCGCAACGGACGCCATCGGCATGGGGCTCAACCTCTCCATCCGCCGCGTCGTGTTCAGCGCGCTGCGCAAGTTCGATGGACGCCAGACCCGCGATCTGGTCTCGCAGGAAGTCAAGCAGATCGGCGGTCGCGCGGGGCGTTACGGCAAGCATGAAAGCGGTCTGGTCTGCGTGCTCGCCGGTGCTGGCAGTCCGAGTTTCGTCCGCAAAATGCTGAGCGCCCCGCCCGAAGAGATCAAGGAACTGCGCCCCCTCGTGCAGCCGGATTCGGACATTGTCCGGGCCGTGGCCGAAGAGATCGACAGCGATAGTCTCTATGGTGTCCTGACCCGCATCAAACACGCCGTTCTGCGGGCGGACGATCCGAATTACCGTCTGGCCGACATGGAGCAGGCGCTGGAAATCGCGGCCGCTCTGGAAGGCGTGGAAAACCTCGATCTTTCGACGCGATGGACCTACGCCATGTGCCCGATTGACGAGCGGGACAATGGTATCCAGCGGCTTGTCCAGTGGGCGGCCGATCATGCGGCCGGACGGTCAGTGCCGCCGCCGGGTACGGGACGTTTGCCACATCCGGAACAGGCAGGGCGCGAAGAGCTGGAGCGGGCCGAGAAGCGGCACAAGCGGCTGGTGGCCTGGCGGTGGCTGGCGCTGCGATTTCCGGATGCCTATCCGGCCCGTCAGGATGCGGAAATCAACACGTCCATTCTCAATGACTGGATCGAGCAGGTTCTGCGGACGCAGAGCCGGATGCGCGAAAGCCAGAAACAGCAGCGCAGCGGTGGTCGTCCAGGAGGCCGTTCCGGTCGCGGCGGGCCGGACAGATCGGCGGGCAGATCATCCTTTTCGGGACCCAAAAAACCCGGAGGCAAGACCTACCCTGCAAAGGGTGGAAAGCGTCCGGGAAGCAATCGTCGGCGTCCGTCCTGACGGAGTTCCGAGCCTGACAGAAGACAGGCCCGGATTTCAGGCGCTTTTGGACTGATCAGGTGTTTTGATACTCTGCGCTTCGTCAGCCGTATGACGCACGCGGCGTTCGATCCATTTCTGGGCCTGAAGTTTGATGAGCGGATCGAGCTGCCTGTAGAGCATGAGCATCGTATTTTCATCAGGCGTGAGCGTTTCCTGAATGGCCTTGTAAGCCATTCCGGTGAGCAGGACTTCGGGCTCGACGCCCAGCACCTGAGCGAGACTTCCCAGATGCTTGCCGACATGGCCCGAACGGCCCGTTTCCCAGAACGCCACGGCCGAACGTGAAATGCCGACTTTCTCGGCCAGTTGCCGCTGGCTCAGTCCTGCCATTTCCCGAAGAAGCCGGATGCGGCGCCCAAGCTCAAGCCCCGGAGAAAGTTGTGCCGGGGGAATGGCGTCTTTGGTCAATTTCGCCTCCGTCTCTTTGATCCATGCTCTGAACGCCGTCTCTGAAACATGCGTCGGCGCAAGTGACTGGCCCTCTATCCTGAAACCAACCCTGCCTGCCCCCAGGATAATGATTTCTCTTACATCACCAGAACCCTCTTCAGCGACTGGCGGAGAAGTCCATTTCTGTCCCAGCCCAAGCTGGATCGTCGTTTTCATCAGTAAGCCTCCGGCCTGCTAACAGTGGCGCGCCACGCCATGCGACAAAACTCTCTGCCGGTCAGAGTCCCCCCATTTTTGTGGGAGAGGTCTTGTCTGATCAATCATTTGAAAGACAGCGATAGCCGGATCAGACTAGTCCTGTTTGTCATTACAGGGGAAGAGGTTCGATACCCCCCGGTCCTTTGAAAAACGACGTATACGGCTAAAGTTTTTTTGAATTCCGGTCTGCGGTAGCTACTGGGCGTCCTGGGGGACGAGAACCATTGGGCCAGACGAATCACCTGAATGCAGCACGAGGTGCTTTTCGCCGTCACGTGACCATGATGTCACGGTTGGGAGGAATGCCCCGATCTGGCGTTCCTGCGCCATGAGGGCTGGCAGACAGGCCTTGCGGGTCATGGCGAAGGGCAGAAAGCGCAGTGTCTGCCCTTCCAGCCTGAAATGTCCCATCAGGCGGTTACAACCATCCGTCCCATAAACGGTTCCGTCCTGTTGCAGCGTCAGGCCCGGCGCATCCGCCGTGCTGTCGAAACGTAGGTCGCCCACGCTCTGGATCCGCCATGCACCATAAGGTGCACTGACGGGGGTACCGGCGACATGTCGGAGCAGCAACTGGGGATGATCGAGGGGCATACCACCATCCGGGGTCGCAAAGAGCCGGCGCCCTTCCACCGTAATTTCCGCATTCAGCACGTAATGACCGCCCGTCGGGAGGGCCGGATAGGTCAGCGTATAGGGAATGGGAACACCACGATGAATGTCTTCGCGCTGTTCGGCCATGACCAGTGGGGCGCCATGCGTCGCACCTGTATCCTCGATCCAGACACTGAGGACCGCACCAGGCGGCAGGGCCATGCGCTCACGGTACATAGCCTGACCGTGCAGTGTCTGCATGCTGTCCGCCTCGGCGGGGCATGAAGCGAAAACGGAGCCTGCGGCCAGCAGGGCCAGGGCGAAACGGCGGATCGTGATCATGCCTTGCATTCCTCAGCCGATGCGGTTCAGCCCGCCCATATAGGGACGCAGAACCTCGGGGATATCGATGCTGCCGTCTTCGTTCTGATATGTTTCCATAACAGCGATCATCGTCCGACCGACAGCGAGACCGGAACCATTGAGTGTATTGACGAAGGCCGGTCCATTCTCGGCACGATAGCGCGCATTCATGCGGCGTGCCTGAAAATCGCGCGTATTCGAGCACGAAGAAATTTCGCGCCAGGCCTTCTGCCCCGGAAGCCAGGCTTCCAGATCGAACGTCTTGGCCGCACCAAAGCCTGTATCGCCCGCGCAGAGCAGCATCCGGCGGAAGGTAATGCCCAGACGCTCCAGAACCGTCTCGGCGGCCTGCGTCATGCGCTCATGCTCGGCGTCGCTGTCTTCGGGCTTCACGACGGAGACCAGCTCACACTTTGTGAACTGGTGCTGACGCAGCATACCGCGGACGTCGCGCCCGGCCGAACCGGCTTCGGAGCGGAAGCACTGGGACAGTGCGGTCATGCGGATCGGCAGGGCGTCGGCCGGGAGGATGTCGCCCATGACAGAGGCCGTCAGCGGGACTTCGGCGGTCGGGATCAGCCAGCGGCCGTCTTCGGTGCGGAACGAATCCTCGGCAAACTTGGGCAGCTTGTCCGTGCCATACATGGCGTCGTCATTGACCAGCAGCGGCACGCTGGTTTCGCTGTAGCCGAACTCGGTCGTGTGGGTGTCGAGCATGAACTGGCCTAGCGCGCGTTCCAGACGGGCAAGCGCACCACGCAGGACGACGAAGCGCGTGCCCGACAGCTTGGCGGCGGTCGGGAAATCCATCAGCCCCAGCGCTTCGCCCAGTTCGAAATGCTGCTTTGCCTCGAAAGCAAATTCGCGCTTCTCGCCACGGACATGGACGACGACGTTCTCGTCCTCGCTCTTTCCATCCGGCACGGAGGCATCGAGGCGGTTCGGCAGGGATTTCAGCACGTCGTCGATGCGGGTCTGGATCGTGTTGGCACGCTCTTCCAGGCCGGCGATCTGGTCACGCAGGGCCACGGCCTTCGCTTCGATCTCGGCAGTGTCGAGCTTCTGGCGCTTGAGCAGGCCGATTTCCTTGGCCAGCGCCTTGCGTGCGCCCTGCGCTCCCTGAAGCGCAGCCAGTGCCGCGCGGCGTTCTTCATCGTCACTGACAAGCTGCTGTCCCACGGGTGACAGGCCCCGACGTGCGAGAGCAGCGTCAAAAGCGGCCGGGTCGGCGCGCAGGGCTTTCAGGTCATGCATGGTTCAGGGCTCCGGCAGGTCTGGTCATCAGTCTTCATCAGCGGCCATGGGTTTCGGTTCGACGAACCGGGCCGTGAGGATGGATACCTCGTACAGGGCGACGAGGGGAATGGCGAGGCTCAGCATCGTAATCGCATCAGGTGGGGCGATCACGGCGGCCACCGCAAAGGACGCAACAACGGCATAGCGACGAAAACGCTTGAGCTGCGCCACGCTCAGCAGGCCGACACGCACCAGCAGGGTCAGCACGACGGGCAGCTCGAAACAGACTCCGAAGGCGAGGATCATTTTCGTGACCAGCGTCAGATATTCCGAAACCTTGGCCTGAAGTTCGATCTGCATGCCGCCATTGGTGCTCTGCGGCGTCTGGAACGACAGGAAGAACTGCCACGCGTAAGGGAACACCACGTAATAGGCGAGTGCCGCGCCGATCAGGAACATGATGGGCGTGGCGATCAGGAACGGCGCGAAGGCACGCTTTTCGCTGCGATACAGGCCCGGCGCGATGAAGATCCAGGCCTGAATGGCGATCATCGGGAAGGACAGGCAGGTCGCACCGAAAACGGCCACGCGGATATAGGTGAAGAAGGCCTCATACAGCGCAGTATAGATCAGGTGCGGCTGCTCCCCGTTCTTGCGCATGATGTTGCCGAGCGGGGCCGCTAGGAACCGGTAGATCTCGCCCGAATAATGATAGCAGATGGCAAAGGCGATCACGAAGGTCACGATGGACCAGATCAGCCGCTTGCGCAGCTCCACGAGGTGCTCGAGGAGCGGCATCGGCGTGTCATTGATGCTGTCGGTATCGGTCATTCGCCGTCCTTTCCGCTCGCAATGGTCACGCGCCGGCCGGCATGGATGGCGCGGACGGGCGGCAGGATGTCAGGGGCGCGCCAGCGGGAGCGCTCATGCAGAAGCCGCCTTGCCGTGCTGGGGGGCAGAATGGACGGAGCATCCACGACATCGTCGTTGGGCTCGGGTTCCGGTTCGACGGGGATGTCTGCGGCCGGCTCGAACTGCGGACGGGCATTATAGGGCACCGTTTCCAGATCGGTCAGGGGCGGCGGGGGAAGCGGTGGTGCCGGCGGAACTTTCGGAAGATCCGCAGCGGACGCTTTTGCGGGCGTGTCGAGTTCCAGACTGCGCCGGATGGAATTGTCGCCGTCGATGGCCTTCGTGACACGGTCGCGCAGGTTGAAGTTCTTCAGGTCCCGGAACTGGTCGCGCGCTTCGGAGAGATCGGCTTCACGGACCATCTCGTCCACATGGGACTGGAATTCTGCCGCCATGCGCCGCATCGCCTTTAACCCGTTCGACAGGGTGCGGATGGCAACCGGCAGGTCCTTCGGGCGGATGAAGACCATCGCCACCATCACGAACAGCGCGATTTCCGAGAAACTGAAGTCAAACATGCATCATTCCTAGCCTGTCTGCTCCGTTCCGCCTACGGCAGAAGCATCGTCTTCTGCTTCCGTGGGCGCGCGGTCCAGCAGGAAGTCTTCCCGGCGGGGCAGCCCCCGCAGATCCGGCAGACCGAAACTTTCCAGAAAACTGGCCGTGGTGCCCCACAGAACCGGACGTCCTGGAACTTCCTTGCGACCTTTAGGGGCAATCAGACTGTCTTCCAGAAGGGCGTCGAGCACCGCCTGCCCGAGCGAGACGCCACGGATGGCCTCGATTTCGGCGCGGGTGCAGGGCTGGTGATAGGCGATGATGGCCAGTGTTTCCATCGCGCCGCGACTCAGACGACGGGGCTTTTCCACGACTTTGGTCAGGGCGGACGCGAATTCCGGTCGGGTGCGGAACTGCCATCCCCCCGCGACCAGCACCATTTCCACCGCATGATCAGCGTAGCGGCTCCGCACAGCCTCAAGCGCCTCTTCGACGGGCACGGGAATGGATTGTGCAGTTAGAAGCTCGGCAATGGCCGCAGGCTTTACGGGCTCAGGGCTGGCGAAAACGAGTGCCTCCACGAGAAGGCAGGCCCGGTCGAGCATTGCGGGATCCGTCATGAGGGCGTGGCCGCCCGCCATTCGATTTCTCCGAACGCCTCGGGCTGGCGCAGTTCAAGCGCCCCGCCCTTGGCCAGTTCCAGCCCCGCCAGCAGCGTGCCTGCAAGAGCGGCATTGCGCCCGTAAGGCCCCTCTTCGCCGTCCAGTTCATCCGGATCCGGCAGAAGAGAGGTCAGGGTCTGCCAGCCGACAACATGGTCTGTCCCGAGCAGGCGCTTGAGGCGGGAGAGCGCATCCTGCACGCTCCAGTAACGGCGGGCGCGCGGCGCATAGACGCGCCTGCGCCCGGTCCTGCGTCGGGCTGAAAGATAGGCCGTGATCAGAGCCGGCATGTCCACACGCAGGCCGGAGCGGTCGATTTCGGTATGGTCTTCCCCTTCCCCGCGCCGGAACACGTCGATGCCCAGACGGGGCTGTTCGGCCAGCCACCGAGCGGCGGCACGCATCCGTTCCAGTTCGATCAGGCGTTCCTGAAGCAGCTCAATCGCGTCTTCGGCGTCCGGGTCTTCGCTCTCGGCAGGCAGGAGCAGCTTGGATTTCAGCCAGGCGAGCCAGGCCGCCATGACCAGCCAGTCCGCCGCCAGTTCCAGCCGCAGGCTCCGCGCTTCCGCACGGGCCTTGTCCACAACGGCCAGATACTGCTCCACCAGTTGCAGGATGGAGATTTTCGCCAGATCCACCTTCTGCTTGCGGGCCAGATCGAGGAGCAGGTCCAGCGGCCCCTCGAACCCGTCAAGCGTCAGATGCAGTGTCTCGCTCAAACGCCAGCTCTCAGAACTGGGCCGGCGTACAGGCGACGGACTGCGCGTGCAGCTTCACGCAATAGGCCCGTGCAGATTTGAGATCCGCAAAGCCACCGATCCGCAGACGCACGAAGGTATGGTCCCCACGTGTTGTCTTCTCGAACAGCGGCGTATGGCCTGCGAACAGGGCCGGTGCCTGATGGCGCAGACTGTCCCATTCCTTGCGGGCCGCAGCCTCGCTGTCGAGCGCGCCGAGCTGGACTTCATGCGTTCCCCCGGATGTCTCGGCTTTTTCCGCAGCCGGAGCGGCGGCTTTCGGCGGTCCGACATTCTCAGGCTCCGGAACCGGCGCGGGAAGCGGCTTTTCGGCCGGTCGTGCAGCATGATGGACAGGCGCCTCTTCCTTTTTCGGCGCTTCCTTGGGCGGTGCAGCCTTCGGCGCCTCGGCAGGTGGGGCGGCCTGATCCTGCGGCTTTTCTGGAACCGTCGCAGGCAGGGCCGTGCCCGGAGACATCTGTCCCGTATCCGCAGGCGCGGCAGCTTCCGGCGAGATGGCAGGCGTCTGGGCTGTCGGCGCATTATCCGGTGCTGCACCCTCTGTCTTGGGAGCATCGGTCTTCGGTGTTTCCGGCGCAGGCGTTCCGGGCGGGACGCCGTACTGGCGGGCCAGTGCCTTCGTATCCGGCTGCTCCGGACCCGGGGCGAGATGTGCCTCGCCGTTGCCGGTCATGTCGGTGTCGCCGTCATCGCCGCCCATGATCTGCATCCCGCCCGGATCGGCCGGACGGTCCTTCACCGGGCCCGGCGGCGGTCCGATGATGGGAATGCCGCCATGATGGCTGCCCATGAGCGACCAGCCGCCGACAGCCAGCAGCAGCACAACGCCGATACCGACCGCACCACCAACCAGCTTGCGCGTGGCGGGATCATTGCCCAGTACGGACGTCAGACGCCCTGCCCCGGACGCACCGCCAGCAGCAGCCGCACGGCGACGCAGCGGGGGTTCGTCGTCATAATCGTTGCTCAGGCGCTCGCGATCGAAACGCGCCTGCGGACGCGCTCCCGGAGCCGGACCCGCAGGCTGTTTCGGGGTACGGGCGTAATCGCCCGGATCGGGGCGGTTACGGTCCTGATCGTTTTCCGGGGTCATCGCATTTCCTCTACCGGCACGACGCCGAGAATGGTGAGGGCACAGCGCAGCGTTCCCGCAATGGCCGAAACCAGCGCCAGCTTGGCGAGGCTGGTGGCGCGGTCGTTCTCATGCAGGAAGCGCAGGGTGGTGTCTTCGCGGCCCCGGTTCCACAGGGCATGGAAGTCGGAGGCCAGATCAATGCAATAGGTCGCGATCCGGTGCGGCTCGCGGGCCGTGGCGGCAGCTTCAACACTGCGCGGGAACGCGGCCAGACGGCGCAGGACGGCCAGTTCCACGTCCGAAGACAGGTTGGTCAGATCAGCACCGCACAGAGCTTCCGGCGTTACGGCATCAGCGCCAAACATCGTCTCGGCGGAACGCAGGACCGAGCGGCAGCGGGCATGGGCGTACTGGACGTAGAACACCGGGTTGTCGCGTGTCTGGGCGACGACAGCGTCCAGATCGAACTCCATCTGCGCATCGGCCTTGCGGGTCAGCATCGTGAAACGCACGGCGTCACGCCCCACTTCGTCCAGCAGGTCGCGCAGGGTGACGAACGTCCCGGCACGCTTGGACATGCGGACGGGCTCGCCGTTCTTCACGACGCGCACGATCTGGCACATCACGACTTCAAAGCCGGTCTTGCCATCCGTCAGGGCGGAAATGGCAGCCCGCATGCGGGAGACGTATCCGCCATGATCGGCACCGAGCACGTCGATCAGAACGTCGGCGTTTTCGGCCTTCTGGGCGTGGTAGCCGATGTCGTTGGCGAAATAGGTGTTGGTGCCGTCGGACTTGCGGAGCGCACGGTCCTGATCGTCGCCGAATTCGGTGGAGCGGAAGAGCATCTGCGGACGGGCTTCCCAGTCTTCCGGCATCTTGCCCTTGGGCGGCTCCAGCACGCCTTCATAAAGCAGGCCCTTGCTGTCGAGCTTGGCGATCGCGGCATCCACACGACCACTGGCCAGCGTTTCGGCTTCGCTGGCGAAGACTTCGTGCGAAATGCCCAGCGCTTCCAGATCTTCGCGGATGGCCGCCATCATCTGCGTCAGGGCTTCACGACGCACCGTCTCGAACCAGACGGACGGATCGGCCGGGCCACCGTCAGCGTTGGCGAGTGTGCGGCCATGCTTGTCAGCGATGCTCTGGGCGACAGGGATCAGGTACTCGCCCTGATATTGCAGGCCGTTCGGAGTGAGCGGGCTGAAATCGTCGGCGGAAATCTCCGTGCCGATGACCTGAAGATAGCGCCAGTACGTAGCCCAGGTCAGCGCGACGACCTGCGTTCCGGCATCGTTGATGTAGTATTCGCGCGTGACGGTGTTGCCGGCCGCTTCGAGCAGGTTGGCCAGCGCATCACCGACCACGGCGCCACGGCAGTGGCCGACATGCATTGGGCCGGTCGGGTTGGCGGAGACATATTCCACGTTCACGCGCGTCCCCTGCCCCATCGTGGAGCGGCCGTAGCGGTCGCCGGCCTTGAGGATCGAGACGGCAACGCCCTGCAGGACTTCAGGCTTGAGCGTCAGGTTCACGAAGCCCGGACCTGCGGCTTCAGCCTTGGCGACTTCCGGCAGGGCGGAGAGCTTCTCGACCAGTTCGGCGGCGATTTCGGCGGGTTTGCGGCGCGCAGGCTTGGCGGCGAGCATGGCGGCGTTCGTGGCCATGTCACCGTGGGACGGGTCGCGCGTGGGGGTCAGATCGACGCGCTGCACCACCTCTTCCGGCAGGCCGGGGACGACCGATCGCAGAGCGTCGCACACCTGAACCCGGGTGCGGGCAAAGAGACAGTCAGTCGTAAGGGTCGTGGTGTCAGCGGCCATTTCAGCTCGATTCCTGTAACGCGTCTTCAGATCAGAGGCTCTATCAGCCCAGCACGGAGAGGTCCGTCAACCGTCGATGTTCTTCCATCGCGAAACGATCGGTCATTCCGGCAATATAATCGGCCACCAGACGCCTGCGCTGCACGTCATCGGCGGCTTTCGCACGGCCCCGCAGCGGATCGGGCAGAAGGCCGGGATCTTCGGAGAGAATGTCGAAGATTTCCCGGACCGCGATCTTGGCCTTGCGCGCCATGCGGTTGACGCGCCAGTGCCGGTACATGCGGGCATAGAGGAACTTGCGGATCGCCTTGTTGGCCTCGCGCATTTCCGGGCTGAACGCCACGACCGGATATCCGGCATGGCGAATGTCGTCTGCCGATTGCGGGTTGAGCGCTTCGAGGTTCCGGCGTGTCTGATCCGTCAGGTCGGTCGCGAGCTGGTTGATGACGACGCGGATGGTTTCGTGACGCACGCGCTGGGCCTGATCGGACGCCTCGCGCCCGATCAGCCGCTCCATGTCGCGCGACCGGCGCAGGGCCTCGCCGACCAGTGGCAGGTCTTCGATGTCTTCGAAGGACAACAGCCCGGCACGCAGACCATCATCGAGATCATGCCCATGATAGGCGATATCATCCGACATAGCCGCGACCTGCGCTTCGGCCGAGGCGTGGCTTTGCAGGTCCAGATGGTGCTTGGCGTCGTATTCCACGAAATAGGGCGTGGGGCGTTTGACAGGACCGTTATGCTTGGCCAGCCCTTCCAGCGCCTCCCAGGTCAGGTTCAGACCGTCGAAGGCATGGTAACGGGCTTCAAGCGCGGTCACGAGGCGCAGGGACTGGGTGTTGTGGTCGAAACCGCCCCAGTCCTTCATGGCCAGCGCGAGCGCGTCCTCTCCGGCATGGCCGAACGGCGTATGGCCGAGGTCATGGGCGAGCGAGACGGTTTCTGTCAGGTCCTCGTTCAGGTCCAGACTGCGGGCAATGGAGCGGGCAATCTGCGCGACTTCGAGCGAATGCGTCAGGCGCGTGCGAAAGAAATCGCCTTCATGGTTGATGAAGACCTGCGTCTTGTATTGCAGAGTACGGAACCCGGCCGAGTGCAGCACGCGGTCACGGTCCCGCTGCCAGGGGGAGCGGACGGGGCTTTCCACTTCGGGATAAAGCCGTCCCCGGGAGCCGGAGTCCTGTACCGCGTAGATCGCTACCATCAAGACATGTCCTGTGTGTGAGCCGTCTGGCTGTGAACCCTGCCCCGAAGCCTTATGGCCGGTAGAGCGCCGTTTCCGGCCGGATCACAGTTTCATTCTACGCCAGCCCGGCGTGCGTGCAACCACGGAGCCTTTGCCCTTCGGGCGTCTCTGACCATATAATCAGGACCGCAGCCGTCTTGCTGGGCCTCACGGGGTCCAGCCGCCTTTTCAGAGTCCGGGAACACACGCCCATGTCCGACACCGTGCCTTTCAGCATTTCCGCCAGCGCCGCCGCCCGCATCAAGGACATCATCGCCGCCCAGCCCGAGCCGGAAGGGCTTGCGCTGCGCGTTGCGGTTCTGGCCGGCGGATGCAACGGGTTTCAGTACCAGTTCCGGCTGGAGCGGGATCAGGCGACGGATGATGTCGTCATCGAGCGCGATGGCGCGAAGGTGTTTGTCGATACGACCAGCCTGGATCTGCTGGAAAACGCCGAGCTGGAATTCGTGGACAAGCTGATGGGGGCGCATTTCACGGTCACGAACCCCAATGCCGCCTCGTCCTGTGGCTGCGGCACCAGTTTCTCGCTGGCCTGATCCGATGAATGCCACGCCGTTCACCTTCGCAAGCTGGAACATCAATTCCATCCGCGCCCGCGCCCATCATGTTCAGGACTGGCTGGAGCGCCATCCGGAATGTGACCTGCTGTGCCTTCAGGAAATCAAATGCGAGGACAGCCAGTTCCCGGCGGTGTTCGCGGAAACCGGGCTGCATGTCGCGACTTCGGGGCAGAAAGCCTATAACGGCGTGGCGCTCATCGGGCGGCGGCCTTTCACCGTCACGCATCATACGCTGCCGGGATTTGAGCATCCGTCTGCCCGCTATATCGAGACGGAAATCGACGGCATTACGATCGGCAATCTCTATCTGCCCAACGGCAATTCCGGCGGCGAAGACGGTTACGCGACCAAGCTCGCCTTCTTTGACGCGCTGGCGGCGCGGGCGCGAGTTCTGCTTGATGCGGAAAAGCCGTTCGCGTTCATCGGGGACTTCAATGTCTGCCCGACGAGCGAGGACCTAGCCTCAACCAGCCTGCCGCCGGATGATGCGCTGATCCGTCCCGAAAGCCGCGCAGCCTTCCGGCGTCTGGAATGGATGGGGCTGACGGATGCGCTGCGGGCCCTGTATCCCACGGGGCGGTATTACACGTTCTGGGACTATCAGGCGGCGGCTTTCCACCGGAACTCGGGGCTGCGGATCGACCATGCGCTGCTCTCCCCGCGCCTGACGGAGCGGCTGAAATCCTTTGAGATCGACAAGGACGAGCGGGCCAAGGAAAAGGCCTCCGATCACGTTCCGGTTCTCGTCACGGTCTGAGACCAAAGGGGCCGGGAGCATTTCCCGGCCCCTCGCCCGGTCAGGCATGACGCAGACCGGGTCTTCGCGTCAGATGGCCGGGTTGCCACTGATAGCCGTTTCCGCTCCAGCGCCAGTGCCCCGGAACCCAGCGCATGTCGCCTCCATGAGGCGGGATGGGCTCGGGCAGGACATGAGGTGGCGGGGGTGGCTGGCGGTAGGGGCCGCTATAGGGCACGAACTGTGCATGGGCTGTTCCCGTCATTGGCGCAATCGCCATCGTACCTGCAAACAGGGCGGAAACAGCCAAGATCCCTGACAGATGTTTCAGCATTAATGCTCTCCTTTCCATGACGCATTGTCACGGAAAGATGATGGCCCGATTCTATTGGCGCAGCTGCGGCGCATCTGTGGCGGAATCCGGGCAGTGCATGATTTTATGTTTCCGGTCTCAGCGTTCTGGGCGTGAGCATAAAAAAGGAGCGCTTCCCGTGGCAGGAAGCGCCCCTTTTAAAATGCCCGATTAAGCCGGATCAGTTCAGGAAAGGCTTGCCTTCGTGAGCGACCAGCAGGTCGTGCAGGTCGGTGGCGTGATCTTCCTCGTCGGCCAGAAAGCCTTCGAGCATGATGCGGGTCGTGGGATCGTTGTCGCCGAAATAGCGGATCAGTTCCTGATAATGCTCGATCACAACGCGCTCGGCGATCAGGTCCTGCTTCACCATCTCAACGAGATTGCCACCATTGCCGTATTCAGTGGCGGAACGCGTGGCTAGACCTTCGGGGTTGAAGTTCGGCACGCCGCCAAGCTGGTCGATACGGTTGGCAGCGGCCAGCATGTGTTTGCGCTCGGAAGCTGCGTGTTCGTTGAACTCATTGCCAACGCTTTCGCTGGTCAGGCCTTCAACGGAAATCGCGTGCATCGTGTAGCGCAGGACGCAGACCAGTTCGGTCGCAACAACGGCCTGCAGAATGTCGATCGTCTTCTTGACGTCGCCTTTGTAGGTGGGGGTTACAGCGCCATCGTCCAGAGACTTCTTTGCGTTTTCACGCAGCGTCTGGACGTCTGTCAGGAAGGCGTTTTTCGTATCTTCGGCCATGATGGGTCTACCCGCTTGCTAGAGAGCTTTCCCTCACAACGCAGGAATGACGAAGTGTTTCAGTGCCCGACAAAAAAAACCGGCGTCTTCGGAATTGAAGACGCCGGTCTGACAGGGAAATGAAAGATCTTACTTGCTGGCGGTCGGCTTGGGCTTCGGCAGGTCCAGAGCCAGATGCAGTTCCTTCAGACGGGCCGGTTCGACCGGGGCCGGCGCTTCCATCATCAGGTCCTCGCCGCTCTGATTGAGCGGGAAGAGAATGACTTCGCGAATGTTCGGCTCATCGGCCAGCAGCATCACGATACGGTCCACGCCCGGCGCTGCACCACCATGCGGCGGGGCACCGTAACGGAAGGCGTTCAGCATGCCGCCGAAACGCTCCTCCACGACCTCGGGGCCGTAGCCTGCGATCTCGAAGGCACGCAGCATGACCTCTGGCAGATGGTTCCGGATAGCGCCCGAGGACAGTTCCACGCCGTTGCAGACGATGTCGTACTGATAGGCGTTGATCGTCAGCGGATCCTGTGTGTTCAGCGCTTCAAGGCCACCCTGCGGCATGGAGAACGGGTTGTGCGAGAAGTCGACCTTCCCGGTTTCCTCGTTTAGCTCGTACATCGGGAAGTCCACGACCCAGCAGAAGCGGAAGGCGTTCTTCTCGATCAGGTCCAGCTCGGTTGCGACCTTGGTGCGCACCACGCCGGAGAACTTGGCGACTTCATCGCCCTTGCCTGCGGCGAAGAACACGGCATCACCGGCCTTGAGACCGCAGATTTCACGGATGCTCTCGACGCGATCGGCTTCGAGGTTCTTGGCGATCGGGCCCTTGCCGCCCTCTTCCTCGAAGATGATGTAACCCAGACCGCCGGCACCGTTTTCACGCGCCCAGCTGTTCAGCTTGTCAAAGAAGCCACGCGGACGATCACCCGCAGCCGGAGCCGGGATGGCACGGATCTGGCCACCGGAGGCTGCGATCTTGGCGAACAGACCGAAACCGGAATCGCGGAAGGCATCCGTAACGTCCTTAATGATCAGCGGATTACGCAGGTCCGGCTTGTCGGAGCCGTAGTCACGCATAGCGTCGGCATAGGGAATACGCGGGAATGCACCATCCGTGATCTTCCAGCCTTCGGGCGTGAATTCGTTGAACACGCCGGCAAGGACGGGTTCGAGCACGGTGAAGACGTCTTCCTGCGTGACGAAGGACATCTCGAAATCGAGCTGATAGAATTCGCCCGGGCTGCGATCGGCGCGGGAGGCTTCGTCACGGAAGCAGGGTGCGATCTGGAAGTAACGGTCGAACCCGGCGACCATGGCGAGCTGCTTGAACTGCTGCGGAGCCTGCGGCAAGGCGTAGAATTTGCCCGGATGCAGACGCGCCGGGACGAGGAAGTCGCGCGCACCTTCAGGGGACGAAGCCGTCAGGATCGGGGTCTGGAACTCGGTGAAGCCCTGCTCGATCATGCGCTGGCGCAGGCTCGTGATGACCTTGCTGCGGAGCATGATGTTCTGGTGCATCTTGTCACGGCGCAGGTCGATGTAGCGGTACTTCAGGCGCAGGTCTTCGGGATAGTTCTCGTTGCCCGCCACCTGGAACGGCAGGACTTCGGCGCTGGAGCGAACCTCAAGGGCATCAGCCAGGACTTCGACGTCACCGGTCGGCAGGTTCGGGTTGCGCTGCGAGCCATGACGCACCACGACCTTGCCAGTCACAGTGATGACGCTCTCGACGCGCAGGCGCTCGGCCTTTTCCAGCAGGTCCGTACCAGCGGGAATGACGATCTGCGTTACGCCGTAATGGTCGCGCAGGTCGATGAACAGCAGGCCGCCATGATCGCGCTTGCTGTGCACCCAGCCGGAAAGGCGGACAATCTGCCCGGCGTTTTCCTCGCGCAGGGCGCTACAGTCATGGGTGCGGTATGGATGCATGTCGGGCCTCTTCAACGTCCTGTGCGGATAAGTGGGCGCAGGAAGCCGGGACGGCCCTCTCATGTCAAGTTTTCTGCGACTTCAGAGGCCGCTTCCGGCCTTTTCCTTCAGGAAACCATCGAAATCGACCGCAGCCCGCGCCATATCAGCGGCATGCCCGGCCCCGGCCAGTGCGATGGGGCTGCCATCCTTGATGTAGGTGGCAAGGAACTTGAAACCGCGGATATCGCCTTCCAGCGCCACGTTATCGAAGTTTTCGCCCCAGCCCAGAAGCTCGATCTTCTTGCCGAACTGCTGCGTCCAGAACCACGGCATCGGCACATTGGGCGTATCGTGTCCCATCATGGCGAGGGCCGCGATCCTCCCCTGCACTTCGGCATGGCGCCAGTGCTCGATTCGCCGCGGGGCGCCATCATGAAAGACGGCGGAAGCGTCCCCGGCCGCATACACGCCCGGATAACCGCCCGTATCGCCGTCTCTGGTCACGCGCATCTGGGAATTCACAACAATCGCACCGCTCTTATCGCGCTCCAGACCTGAGACGTAATCCGTGGCCGGGGTGACACCGACGCCCAGAAGCACAAATGCGGCAGGCAGGCGCGTCCCGTCATCCAGTTCCACACCGGACGCCGTTCCGTCCTTGCCGTCATCGGCATAGATTTTCGTGACCCGCGCATCCGAAACGAACGCCACGCCGTTTTCTTCATGCAACTGGCGCAGACGGATGCCGATTTCACGGCCGAACTGCTTTTCCATCGGGATTTCAGTATCGGAAATGATCGTCACCCCGACACCGCGCTGGCGCAGGGAGGACGCCGCTTCAAGCCCGATGAAGCCCGAGCCCACGATCGTGACGGCCAGATTGGGGTCCAGAATGGCAGCAATGCGTTCGGCATCTGCTTCCCGGTGCAGCGTATAGACGCCCTTCATGTCCACGCCCGGAATATCCGGCTTTCTAGTGACAGCGCCCGTGGCGATCAGGACATGGTCGGCCGTCAGTTCCGTCCCGTCCTGTAATTTAGCCTTGCGCGTCCGCGGATCGAACTGCGCTACATGGCCGCGGACACGGGTAATGCCGCGTTCACTGTAGAACTCCTCGTCGCGCACCGGCGGTGCATGGGCCTTTTCGGATTCGCTGACGAGAACGGTCTTGCTCAGGGCCGTGCGGTCATAGGGAAGATCCTTTTCCTCGCTCACCATCGTGATGGTACCGGCAAATCCTTCCGCCCGGAGCGTCACCGCCGCACTGACAGCCGCAGCCCCGGCGCCGAGGAGCAGGACGCTCTCGTTTTCCTGCCGCTTTTCCGGTGCCTCACGCTGCATCGGCCTGAGCCCGACCAGCACACGGCCATCAACAACCTGAACGGGATATTGCGGCAGGGGATCGAGCGCCAGCGGCTCAACCAGACTGCCATCCACCGCATCGAAAACGGCCTTGTGCCAGGGGCAGACCAGAACGCTCCCCTTCTCCGTCCGGCAGAACGCTCCCTGTTCCAGCGGCGCTTCCTTGTGCGGGCATTTGCCAGCAAAGGCATGCACGCTGTCGCCATCCCGGATGACGACCACCGGTGTTCCATCCAGGGAAAAAGGCATGATCTTCCCATCTTCGAGCGCGTCGAAAGCGGAAAGGTCGCGGAAATCAGCGTTCGGGGTGGATTGGGGCATCGGATATGGCCTCCCGGCTGGGGAATTGGGAACAGTCATAAAAGCGAACGCAGCATAGGGCGCCGGGTTGGCAAACATCAAAAAGCCCGCCCGGACACATGGTCCGGACGGGCTTGAATGGTGCCTGCCTGATGAAGGCGGGATCAGAACATGTCGTCGAATCCGCCACCGCCGCCGTCGCCACCACCGAAATCTCCGCCGCCGCCGACATCACCACCGCCGCCGAAATCAGAATCGGAGAAGCTGCCAGCATCGGTCCCGGCGCCACCGAACGGATCGGAGGCCGAGGCGTCACCGCCATAGTTGTTGATGATGGTGTCGCCACCCGCACCCCAGCCACCGGCAGCATCTCCACCAGCACCGTGATGATCGGAGAACAGGCCTTCAAGCGCGTTGGCGGCCATCATGCCACCAGCCACACCTGCGGCCGTCGTCAGGGCCGAGCCAAGGAAGCCCGAGCCGCCGCGCTGGAACATGCCCGGCTGATAACCCGGCGGATAGGCATATTGCTGCTGCGGCATGAAGTTCGGTGGCGGAGCAGCCTGCGAGCCCCAGCCCGGCGGCGGTGCCGACTGCTGCGGACGGTTGCCGCCACCACCAAACAGGCCACCGAACAGTCCCGGCTTGGAGCCGCCCGACTGCTGCGCCTGCGCGAGCTGCTGCTGGGCCTGCTGGAGCTGGAACTCGAGTTGGCGGATGCGGTTCTGAGCCTGCGCGAGCGCGGCTTCCTGCACCACGGCCATCTGCGTGACGCGGTAGCGGGCTTCCGGATATTTCTGGAAGTTCTCGGCGATGAAGCGGTCCGCTTCAGGGTCGATCGGCGGCAGGGGCGCGGCCGGTGGCTGTCCAGGCCCCGTGACCTGCGGCCCTCCCCCGACACGGGCGACGAAACGGGCGATCAGATCGCGTTCTTCGTTGTTCATCGTCATCATCCTTCCAGATGAAGAAATTGCAGAGCGTCAATCATATGATGCACTCGCGCCCAGTCTACAAGATCGGCGAAATGACGCTCCCTTCCGGTTAAGGGCCTGTGCCTGTAAGGTGGCGCCCGATTTCTGCCAACCGGAGCCTATCGAATTGTCTGCGACCCGGCCGCTCTGCTTTCAGGACCTGATCCTGCGCCTTCATCAATTCTGGTCCGAGAAGGGCTGCGCCATCCTGCAGCCTTACGATACCGAACTCGGAGCAGGCACGCTCTCCCCTCACACCACGCTCCGCGCGCTCGGCCCCAAGCCCTGGGCCGCCGCCTATGTGCAGCCCTGCCGCCGTCCGTCTGATGGCCGTTACGGTGAAAACCCGAACCGCCTTCAGCACTATTACCAGTACCAGGTGCTGCTCAAGCCGACGCCGGAAGACAGCCAGCAGCTTCTGCTCGACAGCTACCGCGCCATCGGGATCGATCCGGAACTGCACGATATCCGATTCGTCGAGGATGACTGGGAAAACCCGACCATCGGTGCCTGGGGACTGGGCTGGGAAGTCTGGTGTGACGGGATGGAAGTTTCGCAGTTCACCTATTTCCAGCAGGTTGGCGGCATTCCGACCGTCATGCCGTCCACGGAGTTGACCTACGGGCTCGAGCGTCTGGCGATGTATGTGCAGGGCGTCGAGAACGTCTACGACCTCGACTTCAACGGCAAGGGCCTGACCTATGGCGATGTGTTCCTGCGCGCCGAACAGGACTACTCGCGCCACAATTTCGAGCTCGCCGACACGCAGATGCTGCTGACCCATTTCAACGATGCCGAGCGTGAGTCCATGCGTCTGGCCGAGGCCGGCGTGGCCCAGCCCGCCTATGACCAGTGCCTCAAGGCCTCGCATCTATTCAATCTGCTCGATGCGCGGGGCGTGATCTCCGTGTCCGAGCGCGCATCCTATATCGGGCGCGTCCGAGCGCTTGCCAAAGCCGCCTGCGAAGCATGGCTCGCCGGTGAGGAGGAGACGTCCCATGGCTGAACTCTTTATCGAACTGTTCAGCGAGGAAATCCCCTCCGGCATGCAGGCCCGCGCGGCCGACGATCTGGGTTCGCTGCTCACGAAGGCACTGGATGGCCTGAATCCGCGCGATCTGCGCACATTCTTTGGCGCCCGTCGCATCGCAGCAATCCTGACTGTCGATGCCGAAATCCCGGCCCGCAGCGTCTCCGAGCGCGGCCCGCGTGAAGGCGCGCCCGAGAAGGCTCTGGCCGGGTTCACCCGCAAGCATGGCGTCACGCCTGATGAGCTGACGCTGGAAAACGGCTTCTGGGTCCTGAACAAATCGCTCGATCCGGTGAGCGCAGAAAGCCGCGTGGCCGAGGCCGTGCCCGAGCTTCTGTGGAAGTTCCCTTGGCCGAAATCCATGCGCTGGGGTGCGGGCTCGAACTTCACCTGGGTCCGCCCGCTGCGCCGGATCGCCTGTCTGCTGGATGGGCATGTCGTGCCGTTCGCCCTCGCCCGTGAAGGGGATGATGCGCATGGTCTGAAGGCGTCCAACCTTTCCGAAGGTCATCGCTTTCTGGCACCGGGTCCGTTCGAGATCCTGTCCGGCCAGCAGTGGCAGGAAGAGCTTGAGACACGCTCGGTCATCGTGGATATGGACAGCCGCCGCGACATGGTGCGCACCGGTGTGGCGCGTCTGGCGGACCAGCATGGTATTACGGTCGTGCAGGATGACGGGCTGGTTGATGAAGTCTGCGGACTGGTCGAATATCCGGTGCCGCTTCTGGGCAAAATCGACGCAGCATTCATGGATCTGCCGGCCGAAGTGATGCAGGTCTCCATGCGGATCAACCAGCGCTATTTCGCCCTGCGCAATCCGGACGGCAAGGCCGCGCCCTATTTCGCCTTCGTCGGCAATCTGCCGTTCAAGGATGGCGGCAAGCTGACCACGGCCGGCAATGAGCGTGTGCTCCGCGCCCGTTTTGCCGATGCCCGACATTTCTGGGATCTGGATCGCAAGACCAAGCTGGCCGACCGCGTTCCGGCGCTGGCGGCAGTGACGTTCCATGCCAAGCTCGGCACGCAGGCCGAACGCGCCGAGCGGATCTCGAAGCTTGCGGGCACCGTGGCGCAGGCCATGTGGCTTGATGGCGCACAGATTGCCCAGGCCGAGCGCGCAGGTCTGCTGGCCAAGGCAGATCTGACAACCGGAATGGTCGGCGAGTTCCCCGAACTTCAGGGCATCATGGGCGGCTATTATGCGGCGCATGATGGCGAGGACGAGGCCGTCTCCCGCGCGGTGGCCGAGCATTATCTGCCGCGCGGTCAGTCCGACGACACCGCGAAGGCACCGGTTTCGGTCGCTGTAGCTCTGGCAGACCGGCTGGACCTGCTGGCCGGGTTCTTCGCCATTGGCGAACTGCCGAGCGGTTCGGGCGATCCGTATGCGCTGCGTCGTGCAGCACTCGGCATCATCCGCACAATCCGTGACAACGGGCTGCGTCTGGACCTGACGGAACTGTTCGCACAGGCCGCTAATGGTCGGACGGGTGGCGAGCTGGCCAAGCTGCCGGACTTCATTGCGGAGCGCCTGCGCGTGCAGCTTCGCAGCGAAGGCGAGCGGCATGACGTGCTCGCTGCAACGCTTGCTGGTGGTCTTGATGGCGATCTGGTCCGGCTTCTGGCCCGGACCTCAGCGCTGTCGGAAATGATCCAGACGGAAGACGGGCGCAACCTGCTCGCCGCCGCCAAGCGCGCCGCCAACATTCTGCGCATCGAGGACAAGAAGGACGGCCCGCATACCGGCGCGCCTGATCCGGCTCTCTATACGCAGGATGAGGAACGCGCGCTCGCCGGCGGTCTGGATCAGGCCGTGCCTGCGATCGAGACGGCCCTGAAGGAAGAGCGCTTCACCGATGCGATGCAGGCCATTGCGGCTCTGCGCCCGACGCTGGACCGCTTCTTCGAGGCCGTAACCGTCAATGCGCCGGAACCGGAAGTGCGGGCCAATCGCCTCAAACTGCTGTCCCGCTTCCGCGAGACAACGGCCCTGATCGCCGATTTCGGCCAGATCGAGGGCTGAAGCCATGGGAGCGTGGTGGTCCGGATCCGTCACCACGTTCCTTCACACTCCCCCGGACCAGCTCTGCGCCGCCCTGTCCCACAAGGTGGTGCAGAACCGTTTCCAGGGCGAGCCGCAGCAGGCTCGTGCCTGGGAAGCACAGATCGATCTTCTGCGTAATACGCTTCCCACAATTCCCAACGCACAGGACTGGCAGGTTCTGTTCGAGTTCCCGATCCCGCGCCTGGGCGGACGGATCGACACGGTTCTGGTGTCGCCTGGCGCAGTTTACGTGCTGGAATTCAAAATCGGATCGTCCAGCTTCGACGCGTCAGCCCTCTCCCAGACGGAAGGCTATGCGCTTGACCTGCTGGATTTTCATGCCGCTAGCCGGACTCATCCGCTTATTCCCGTTCTGGTCGCCACGGATGCGCCGCCCCGCGCCCAGACAACGCCGCTTCTGCTGCCTTTGGGCGTCACAGAGGTTCAGCGCGTCAATGGGACCGGACTGAAAACGCTCCTGACCACGCTGGCAGTGCAAACGGCTCATACCGAAAATCCGCTGATCCCCGCGCAATGGGAACATGCTCCCTACGATCCGGTCCCGAGCATTGTGGAAGCGGCCCGGCAGATTTACGCCACGCATAGCGTTGCCGATATCCACACCGCCCGTGCGGATGCGACAAACCTGACGCAGACCTCGGCCTGCATCGCCAGCATTCTGGAAAAAGCCCGGACGGAAGGATGCAAGGTGATTGTGTTCGTCTCGGGTATTCCCGGCGCGGGCAAGACGTTGTGTGGGCTGAAAGCGGCTTTTGCGGATGGGAGCGATGGGACAGGGGCGACCTTCCTAACGGGCAACCCCACCCTTGTTTCGGTGCTGCGGGAAGCCCTGACGCGCGATACGGTCAGTCGATGGCAAAAGCGTCCCCTCGTGGAGCAGCGGATGGAATCCACCATCCAGTCCCTGACGAAATTCCGCGACCACTATGTCGGGCGGCCCGCGGAATGTCCGCCTGAACAGGTCATGGTCATTGACGAGGCACAGCGATGCTGGACGCAGGCTCAGGCTGTCCGCAAAAGTGCGTCGCGGCATGTGAAGCTGACGGAGTCCGAACCTGCGCATCTGCTGGACATCATGGGACGGCATGACGGTTTCGCGGCCATTCTGTGCCTGATCGGGCATGGGCAGGAAATCAATGACGGTGAAGGCGGCTTGGCCTGCTGGGGTGAAGCGCTTCTGAGCCGCCCGGCATGGCGCGTTGAAGCCGCTCCGGATGTGATCGGAACCGGGGATCTGACGCATCTGCCCGCAACACTTGAAGCCGGGCGGCAGCGTTTTCTGCATCTTGGTGTGGCCGTCCGCTCCCTGCGCGAAGAAACCGCACCGCGCTGGGTCAATGCCGTTCTGAATGGAGACGTCGAGACGGCCCGGCGTCTGGCCGCGCAGACGGATCTGCCGTTCCGTCTCACACGCAGTCTGGACGATCTGCGTGCGGGGCTGCGCCACCGGTCGCGGCTGACCTATCGGTGTGGGCTGGTGGCAAGTTCCAAGGCCAAGCGGCTGCGGGCCGAAGGGCTGGGCTGTGAAGTTCCACATATGGACGACAAGGCCGTCTCCCAATGGTTCCTGAACCGCTGGGTTCCAGATCGGGATATCCGGGCCTCCGACGCGCTGGAGACCTGTGCGACGGAGTTTGCCATTCAGGGACTGGAGCTGGATTTTGTGGGGTTGTGCTGGGACGGCGACCTGATCCGTGCGCCTTCAGGCGGTCGCTGGCAACCGCGTCGTTTTTCAGGCACAAAATGGGCCAATGTCAGCTCAGCAGAAGCGACGCTGTGGCGGCTGAACACCTATCGCGTTTTGCTGACACGGGCACGTTACGAAACGCTGATCTGGGTGCCGAAAGGCAGCGCGGATGATCCGACGCGCGATCCGGAAACGCTGGACCGGATTGCGGATTTCCTGATGACGTGCGGCGTGCTTCTTCTGGAGCCTGCGGCCCCTGCCCAAGCCTTCACTTTGCAGAACGATCTGGCAGACCTGCTTCAGGATTAGTCGTCGTCATCGTCTTCCGTGCCGGGATCACGCTCGTTGCGATGGACCCAGGCCGACATGAGCAGGCCGAAGCCGAACATCATCGTCAGCATGGCCGAACCGCCATAGGAAATAAGCGGCAACGGCACGCCACCGACCGGGATGGCGCCCATGACCATCGACAGGTTCACGGCGCAATAGAGGAAGAAGTCCATCGCAATGCCCAGACCCAGCAGTCGCCCGAACTGGTTGCGGCTGCGGATGGCAATGAGCATGCCGCCCATGACGAGCGTGCCCAGCAACGTGATGACGGCAATCCCACCGACAAAACCCCACTCTTCCCCGATCATGGTAAAGATGAAGTCCGTCTGTTTTTCCGGCAGGAAGTTCAGCTGCCCCTGACTGCCATGCAGGTATCCCTCGCCCCACATACCGCCGGAGCCGAGCGCAATCTTCGACTGGATGATGTTGTAGCCCGCTCCCAGCGGATCATGCTCGGGGTGCAGGAACGTATCGATCCGGGCCTTCTGGTAGTCGTGCAGATGGCTGTAGATCAGCTTGCCCATGAACGGCAGCGGCGCCACGAGCAGCAGGATCTGCCACAGCCGCATCCCGGCTGCGAAGAACATCGTCGCGCCGATGACGCCGATGATGGTGGCTGTTCCGAGATTGGGTTCCTTGAGCACTAGCAGGACCGGCAGCAGCGTCAGCAGCGCAGGCGGGATCAGGCGCAGCGGATTGCCCATCCGCTCATTGCCGATGCGGTGAAACCAGGTCGCCAGCATCAGAACGAGGCCGATCTTGGCAAATTCGGACGGCTGGAACTGCATACCCGCCAGATTAATCCAGCGTTCCGCCCCCTTCCCCACATGCCCCATCCGCAGCACAAGCGTGAGCAACGTGACCGAGAGCAGATAGATCGGCACCGATGCCATGCGCAGGATGCGCGGACTGACGAGCGAAACGGCGATCATCATCACCAATCCGAAGCCGAACCGCACCATCTGCGGCCCGGCAAACGGCTTGGCTGACCCGCCCCCTGCCGAGTACAGGGCAATATAACCCACGCCTGCCAGCAGACAGACCAGCAGCACATAGAGCCAGTTGACCTGAAGCAGCCGCGCCATAGGCCGAAAATCAGGCTCCGCGCGAAGAAGGCGGCGGTCGGATTTGAGGAAGCCGAACGTGTTCAGGCCGTTGCGTCTCATTGCGGCGCTCCCGGATCTAGCTGCCCCTGCCCTGTGGGCTGCGAAGCCGGAGCGGACGCAGTATCCGCAGGCTGTGCACCCTCTGCGGCAGGCTCGGTGGCCGGAGCAGACACGGGTGCAGGTGGACGGACATCGCTGGCCGGATCACGCAGCAGGGCGTCAGTCATGATGAGCTTGGCGAGCGGGGCTGCCTCATCTGCACCCGCATTGCCGTGCTCCACGACGACGGAAACCGCATATTTCGGATTGTCGTAAGGCGCAAAGCAGATGAACAGCGCGTGTGGACGGTATTCCCAAGGCAGGTTCATAGAGTTGAAATGCCCGGACTCACGCAGCGCACGCGAGACACGGCGGACCTGTGCAGAACCTGTCTTGCCGGCCATTTGGATGCCGGGAAGGTCCAGTCGGGCTTTGGGCGCCGTACCATGCGGCTCGTTGACGACCGCGAACATACCCCCGCGTACGACGTCCAGATAATCGGGAGGCAGATCAACCTTCGCCGCCTCATCCAGAGATGCCAGCGGAGAAAGTTGATCGTTAGTCGCCCGCAACAGATGCGGCTGCACGTTCCGACCGGATGCGATGCGCGAGACATAGGTTGCAAGAGCGAGTGGCGTGACCTGGACAAAGCCCTGCCCGATACCGGCATTGACCGTATCACCACCATTCCAGTGGAATCCGTGCCGCTGTCGCCATTCCGGAGTCGGAATGACGCCGGAGCGGACATGCGGCAGTTCGATGTCCAACTTGACGCCCAGCCCCATCGCATTACCGACCGCCTGAATTGGGTCCATCCCACACCGACGTGCCACTTCATAGAAGTAAACATCGCAGGAATATTTCAGGCCTTCATGCATGTTGATGAGGCCATGTCCCCAGCGGTTCCAGCAATGGAAGCGCACACCGCCCAGATCGTAATATCCGGGGCAGTTGAAGCGGTCATGCGCGGTGACGGAACCGGATTTCAGGGCGGCCAAGGCCACGGCCGGCTTGAAAGTAGAGCCGGGCGGATAGAGGCCGGACACTGCCTTGTCCACCAGCGGGGTGCGCGGATCATTGGCCCATTCGTTCCACTGGGCATGGCTGACGCCGGAATCGAACAGTGACGGATCGAAGGACGGCGTGCTGACCATCGCCATCACCTCGCCATTGCGGCAGTCCATGACTACGGCACTGGCCACACGATCCTCAAGACGGTTGAGCACCTGCTTCTGGAGGACGGAATCCAGCGTCAGGCGGACATCTTCACCCTGCTGACCTTCCACACGATCGATCTCACCAATAACGCGCCCGACCGCGTTGACTTCCATCTCCACGGAGCCCGGTTCACCGCGCAGTACGGCTTCCTGCGTCTGTTCGATCCCGGCACGCCCGACACGCATGCCTGGCAGCGAAAGCGTCGTATCCTTCGCCACGTCCTCTTCATTGGGAGGCGCGACATAGCCGACGATATGGGCCGTCAGATCCTTGAACGGATAAAGCCGCGTCGATCCGACATCGACCAGCACGCCTGGCAGAGACGGCGCATTAAGCTCGATCCGTGCCATGTCGTCCCAGGACAGAAACTCATGCAGCGTGACGGGGACGTATTTATGAACATGCCGCAGGTCACGCTCGATCCGGGAGCGGTCATGCTCGTCCAAAGGAACGATCTGCGAAAAGCGTTCGATGACGGCCGGAATATCGGTCGTCTCTTCCGGCATCAGAAGCGCACGCCAGCTCACCTTGTTGTCTGCCAGCGCCACGCCGAAACGGTCATGGATTGTGCCACGCGCCGGGGCCAGAAGGCGTTTGCTGGTCCGGTTGCGCTCGGCAAGCTGGCGCAGATGGCCGCCATCCACGACCTGCAGATTATACAACCGCCGCCCGAGTACCCCGAGAACTCCCGCCTGCACGGCCATGACTAGCAGCGCACGACGCGTAAAGACACCGCGCCCCGAGCGGACAGGCTCAACCTGACGCTTCTGGCGTATCCGCGACCGGAAAGGAGTATTTCGGGAAAACATCAGGGCAGAAATTCAGGATCCGGAAAAGAAAACAGCCTTCCGCTCCGCACGCCATGTGCGGACCATGAAAGATGCTGTCAGGCCTGATCGGGATTGGCGAAGGTGCGACGTCCCCAGACAAACAGCGCGGTCAGGCTGGGATAGATACCGATTGTCAGCGCCGCCTGAAAGAGGCCGGGGATGGGAGAGAGTAGCGCAACCGCATGCAGACAGACGAGAGCCCACTGAAAAAAGGATGCGAGCACGACAAGAATGCTGAAAATCAGCCATCCCGCGATGAAGCCCAGACGGGACAGACCATAGCGCCAGTGATGCGAGACACCATAAATCACCAGCAGTGACAGCAGGACAGTTCCCGGCGGCCCGAAGCTGAAGATCTCCACCACCAGTCCGCACAGGAACACTGCCAGAGCTGGCATGGAGCGCGGGCGGCTATAGGCCCAGAACCAGACTGTGCACATCGCAATCCCAAACTGAAGCTGCGCCTGTCCGGGAATGCCGAACGGTGCGGAGAGCAGGATCGCGGAAAACATGATGAACAGGGACGGCATGGCCGCCCGCGCCGCCATGTCGAGCGCACGGCGGAAGGTCTGTTTCGGCTCGACGGCGGAATGCAGATGCGGCGTGGAGTTCTCGGCAACCATGGCGCTTACTGCCCTCCCCGTCCCGGCATGTCCGGAAGGTTGGGCAGCCATGAAAACGGCAGCGGACCGGTCAGCGGGTTCTGCGGCAGTTTCTTCACGCGCACACGGCCCGGTGCGTCCGGGGCATGCGAGTCGTCATCGCCGTAATCGAACACGCGGACGATATCCAGACGGTCCAGATCCGCATCCGGCACCACGACCGGCCGGTTCGGCGCACTGTAATGGACCGTGCCGACCGGCAGTCCGGCCGGCATCGTGCTCTGGCCGCGGGTTTCCACGCGCTCGCCTTCAACGGGATGATGGTCCTGCGGATAAAAGATCAGGCAGGGCGAAGCTGTGTCATCACCGGCCATGATCGCATCGCTATGCGAGCTGCCGAGTGTAACAGGAATACGGCTCGCATCGTCATTGATCATCAGGACGCGGACCGTATGAGGCCCGACTTCCGTCACACGTCCCAGCAGTCCGGCGGCATCCAGCGCAACATCCCCGATCCGCACATCATGGCCGCTGCCCACATCCAGCAGGACCGCGCGTGAATACGGCCCACCATCGTCACGCGTCACGCGGCCGGTCACATACTGGGGTACCGTCTCGGGGATCCAGTGCAGGCTTTTCTTGAGGCGGCCATTTTCTGCCGCGAGCGCCACGGCGACATCATACCAGTGTCGCAGGGCGCGGTTTTCATCACGCAGACGGGCGTTTTCCTTCGCCAGATCCGTCGCACCACGCAGATCCGTCAACCAGACCTTTGCCCGCTCCTGCGGCCAGACCAGACCATGATAGGCCGGGGCCATGAAATCCGTTGCCATCAGTCGCACCCCGTCAACCGCCGGACGACGGACAAGCCCCAGAAGGACAAGCCCGACCGCCAGCAGGATCAGGATGGGCAGGACAGCCTTTGCAAGCACCTGCCGGGCATGGATGGACAGCATCCGGCGTCAGCGAGTCCTCAGTACATGCTGCTCAGAACGCTGCGCAGACGGCGCATTTCCTCAAGCGCCCGCCCCGTTCCGAGTGCCACACAGGACAGGGCGTTCTCTGCAACCGTCACGGGCAGACCCGTATACAGACGCAGCACTTCATCCAGACGGTAGAGCAGCGCGCCGCCACCGGACAGGACGATGCCCTTGTCCACGATGTCGGCAGCCAGTTCGGGTGGCGTATTTTCAAGCGCGGTCGTCACGGCATCGACGATCTGCATGACGGGTTCGGCCAGGCTCTCGGCGATCTGGGCCTGGCTGACGACCACTTCGCGCGGCACGCCATTGATGAGGTCACGTCCCTTGATTTCCGTCAGCGGGCCGTCCGGATTTGCGGGATCATCCGGCATCATGGCCGAGCCGAGTTCGATCTTGATGCGCTCTGCCGAGCTTTCACCGACCAGAAGATTATAGGTCTTGCGGATATAGGAAATGATGGCTTCGTCCATCTTGTCCCCGCCCACGCGCGCCGAACGCGCATAGACGATGCCACCCAGCGAAATGACGGCCACTTCCGTCGTCCCGCCGCCGATATCCACGATCATGCTGCCCGAAGGCTCCGTGACCGGAAGGCCCGCGCCGATGGCTGCCGCCATGGGCTCCTCGATCAGCATCACCTTGCGCGCGCCCGCACTCTCGGCACTTTCCTGAATCGCGCGGCGTTCAACGGCCGTAGCACCGGAAGGCACGCAGATAATGATCTGCGGGCTGGCGAAGGCGCGGCGGTTGTGAACCTTGCGGATGAAATGCTTGATCATTTCTTCCGCAACTTCAAAATCCGCAATCACGCCATCGCGCAGCGGACGGATGGCAGTGATGTTTCCCGGCGTGCGTCCGACCATCTGCTTGGCTTCGTTACCAACCGCAAGAACCTGTTTCTTGCCACGCACTTCGGCGATCGCCACAACGGAGGGTTCGTCGAGGACAATACCACGACCTTTGACGTAAACGAGCGTGTTGGCAGTGCCGAGGTCGATGGCCATGTCGGCAGACATGAGACCCAGCAGACGAGAAAACATCCAAAACTCCTGGCGCGGCTCTGTGCGGGGGACAGATGGCGGATCGTGATTGCGGGGCGGTTCCCCGCGGGTGGACTTAACCAGACCACGCAGGTTCAGCAAGGCCCGAGGATGCAATATAATGCGCGCTATCCTAACGGATCGTACAGATCCCATCCGGGGACATGGAAAAAAATAATCGTGGGCCCTGATCCTGCCACCCTTCTGTCACGTTGTGTCTGTCTAAATCCGCAAAACCGTTCCGGCCATCACAGTTTCCGGAACGCCCAACAGGATGTTTTGTCATGAAGACCTTCACAACTCCCCGCTTTCTGGCCGCTCTGACTCTCTGTGGTGTGGCTCTCGCCGGATGCGGCAGCCCGTATGACAGTGGAGCCCGTGCCGGTTCGGGCGCCCTGATCGGCGCAGGTGGCGGTGCGGCAATCGGTGCGCTCGCAGGCGGCGGGTCAGGTGCGGCCATTGGCGCCCTTGCCGGAGGCGGCACAGGTGCGGCAGTGGGTGCAGCGACGACACCCAACCGCCCACGCAACGGATATTGAGCTATAAGCAGAGCTCACTTCCGTTAGAGACGATCAAGGATTCGGACTATGAGGACCGCTTTTTCCCACTCTGCCCTGCGCGGTACGGCGCTGGTCGGAGCATTCGCCACAGTCATGGCTCTGGGTGGATGCGAAGGGAATTATGACCCTGGCTCACGCGCACTGGGTGGCGGCCTTCTTGGCGGCGGAACCGGTGCGGCCATCGGCGCGCTTGCTGGCGGCGGTCGTGGTGCGGCCATCGGTGCTCTGGCCGGTGGCGTTCTCGGTGCAGGCGCCGGCGCTGTGACCACGCCCAACCGTCCGGGCTACCAGAGTGGTTACCCCAACGGCCAGCAGCAGGGTTACTACCAAAACCAGCAGGGGGCCTATCCGCAGCAGCAGGGCCAGTACATGCAGCCGCAGTACCAGTGCCCACCCAACACCAACTGCCAGCAGCCGCAATATCCCAACGGCTATCCGCCCAACAGCGGATATTCCCAGCAGGGCGGCTATCAGCAGCCCCAGCCCCAGAACTATCAGGGCGGCTACGGCTACTGAGACCTGAGTGCCAGGGTGGTCCCGCTCAGACCATCCTCAGGCCGATGATTGCCAGAAGAATACCCAGAAACCATCTCTGGGCATTCTCTGGCAGGCGTCCTGCCAGCAATGTTCCGAGCAGAATGCCGGGGATGGACCCCATCAGCAGTTCCACTAGCACAACGGTATCCACTGCGCCCTGAAGCCAGTGACCGCCACCGGCCAGCAGCGCCAGCGGCACGGCATGTGCGATATCCGTCGCCACGAGTTCACGCGTGCTGACCCGTGGATACAGCACCGTCAGTGCCGCCATGCCGATGGCCCCCGCCCCCACCGATGACAGAGTGACCAGCGTTCCCAGAACCGCCCCCAGCACGACCGTCAGGATATCGACTGTCTGCGGACGCAGTGTTCCGGCGCCGGTCGACCATTTCTGGAGCCAGGGCTTGAACAGAATGGCCGGAACCGTCAGCAGAAGCGCCACGCCCAGCACTTCGGTAATCAGCTTCGAGACAAACGGACTCGGACCGGCATGATGCAGAAAGATCAGACACAGCAGGCCCGCAGGCAGGCTGCCCACCATTTGCAAAAGCACGACCCTCCATCGTACAACACCATGGTGACGATTGAGCGCCGTTCCAAAGATCTTGGTGATGGCAGCGTAGAGCAGATCCGTGCCCACTGCCGATTGCGGTTTAACGCCAAAAAGCAGGATCAGCAGCGGTGTCATCAGGGAGCCGCCGCCCACACCGGTCATTCCGACCAGGAATCCTACCAGCAGTCCTGAAAGCGTGTAGAGCCATGAATGCGGCATGACGGTCCCTTGTCTCGGCCAGAAAGGGAACCATAGCGATCGTGCTATATTTGTCTACTGTCTATACAAACTATTAATTATAGTTATTTATAGCTGTGTTAAAAAAAACAGGCATGTAGATGTCTCCACATGCCTGTTGTCCTACAAAGCAGGGCGCCTGAAAGATCAGGAAAGCGCTTCCGGCTCCGTCCGCTCACGCTTGGTCAGGAGCTTGTTCAGAGCGTGGATATAGGCGCGGACGGCCGAGACCACCGTATCGGCATCAGCACCCTGCCCGTCCACGAGCTTGCCGTTCTCCTGCAGACGGACCGTCGTGCGGGCCTGTGCATCCGTGCCTTCCGTGACGTTAGCCACAGAGAACAGGGCCAGTTCAGCCGTATGTGGGAATGCTTCACCAATGGCACGGAAAGCCGCATCGACCGGACCATTGCCGCTGACTTCGGCGTACTGGATGGCACCATCGACGCTGATTTCAAGCTTGGCACGGGCCTTCTGCTTCGTCCCGGAGGCCAGCTCCAGCGCGATCAGATGCACGCGCTCATGATCGCGGCTCTCGTCATCGACGAGGGCACGGATGTCATCGTCGAACACGACCTTTTTGCTGTCGGCCAGATCCTTGAAGCGTGCGAATGCGGCGTTCAGGGCCTCGTCTTCCAGCGGCGGGTAGCCAAGCTGCGCCAGCTTGTCGCGGAACGCCGCGCGGCCGGAATGCTTGCCCATGACCAGCGAGGTCTTGTTCCAGCCTACGCTCTCCGGCGTCATGATTTCGTAGGTCGCGGCGTTCTTCAGAATACCGTCCTGATGGATGCCGCTTTCATGCGCGAACGCATTGCGGCCGACGATCGCCTTGTTCGGCTGAACGTCGAAGCCCGTGATCGTCGCCAGCATGCGGGACATGCCCAGCAGCTTCGTCGTCTCAATGCCAGTCGTCTTGCCGTACTGATCGTGGCGCGTACGCAGCGCCATGACGATTTCTTCAAGCGCCGCATTACCTGCGCGCTCGCCGATTCCGTTGATGGTGCATTCGATCTGGCGCGCGCCACCTTCGACAGCGGCCAGCGTATTGGCGACGCCGAGACCCAGATCATTATGGTTATGCGTCGAGAAGATTACCTGATCCGCACCCGGCACACGCTCACGCAGCATGGTGAAGATGGCGCGCATTTCTTCCGGCGTGGCAAAGCCGACCGTATCAGGGATGTTGATCGTGTTGGCGCCATTGCGGATCGCCATTTCCACGCAGCGGCACAGGAAATCGGGTTCGGTCCGCGAGCCATCCTCGGCGGACCATTCCACGTCATCCGTGAACTGGCGCGCCTTCTGGTTACCCGATGCGATGATTTCCAGAACCGTTTCCGGCTCCATCCGCAGCTTGTACTTCATGTGCAGCGGCGAGGTGGAAATGAAGTTGTGGATACGCGGACGTTCGGCTTTCTTCAGCGCCTCGCCACAGGATTCGATGTCACGCTTGCCACCACTGCGGGCCAGACCGCAGATGACCGATCCACGAACTTCCTCGGCAATGCGGCGCACGCTCTCGAAATCGCCTTCGGACGCCACGGGGAAGCCGGCTTCGATCACGTCCACGCCCAGATTGCTCAACGCATGGGCCATGCGGAGCTTCTCTTCGAGATTCATCGAAAAGCCGGGGGACTGCTCGCCATCGCGCAGCGTGGTGTCGAAGATGATGACGCGGTCGTCGGCGATCGTGCCGAAGGACGGATGGTGGAAGCTCATGATTGTGATCGTCTCGTCTGGTTCAGGAAAGTTTTTTGTCTGTCATCCCCTGAACGCAACGGAGCGCTGTCCGCCTTGGAAAGGCGTTCAGGGGCCGATAAGTCGAAGCGAGAGGATCGAAAGAAACGTCATGGCTGCGTTAAATGACCGATTCTTTCGTCATGCGCAACCCGCATGACCGTGAAGCCTTCATTGCAGAAATGTCAGATCAGCCGGTCATGATGCCCGGATGAGAGGTAAAATAACGGTCTATGGCCGTTTTCATGGCGCTGGCGACCTGCGTGCGATGCACGGCCTGACGCAGCGCTGCTTCATCCAGTCGATTGGACATGAACCCCATTTCCACCAGCACCGATGGAATTTCAGACGATTTCAGGACTACGAAAGCCGCATGACGTGACGGATGGGTCAGCAGACCGATCCTGTTACGGAACGAATTGACGACGCTTGCCGCCATATGCGCGGAGCCACGACGCGTCTCTTCGGAAACAAGACTGGCCAGGATCTGCTGTACGTCGGGAGACATGCCGTGAAAGGCTGGCCCGGCAAAGCGGTCCGCACTGTTCTCCGTGCGCGCAAGGGACGCGGTTTGCGCATCAGAGGCCCCGCTTGAGAGCGTATAGACACTCGCCCCGCGCACATCCCTGTCATGCAGCGCATCGGCATGCATGGAGATGAAAAGATGCGCCTGATGCCGCTGGGCCAGTTCAACGCGCCCTTCCAGCGGGATGAACCGGTCTTCGGAGCGGGTCATGGCAACGCGGTACTGGCCCGATGCGAGAAGCTGTCGGCTGAGTTCGGAGGCTGCGGCTTCCGAGATATGCTTTTCATAAGTACCGGAAATCCCGATCGCGCCAGGATCTTTTCCGCCATGTCCGGGATCCAGCATGACGAGCGGCTTCGGAGGGGCGGCCCCGCGATGCACGGCGGGGGCGGACAGTTTCTTATGCAGCGGATGGCGCCCGAATGCCGCAACGGGCGTCAGCAGCGGCAGCCCCGAAAGACCACTTACCAGTGTGCGTCGCGTCAGCATCCCTTGTTCCCAGCGTCCGGCGGTGAATAACGGGGCGATCATACAGCACAAAACCCTGTCAGGAACATGGCATGAAGCGTCTGCAAAACAACGCACGGGCAAATGAAAAACGCCGCGCTTGCCACGGGGGGCGGTTTCGGTCATCCTGCGTGACAGGGACCTGTAAAGTGCGGTCCGACCGGACACGGGCTCAAGCCTTTCCTGTGCCGCTCCCGCCTTTCCATGTCTCTCCGCCACGACGTCCCGTCGTTTGACAGATGCGCGACTAGCCCTCCGTACCCTGTCCTGACCGGACCGAACTGGCGATCTTATGGATTCCGGTACAGGCCAGCTGCCCGTCCGGATCAGGTTTTTCATCCGGCTCCAGACTCTGGACCGGCCGTCTGTTCAGGGGACGAATGTCACTCAACGTGCTCGCAGCCAGCAACCTCACCGGAACGGGACCCAACGTGTCCCGCCGCTGTGCGTTCGGACTGCGCCGTTCCCTCCACCCCACACAATCTGACGCTCCCCCCGGCCAAGGCAGCCATCGCGGAGCGTCGTGGAGTTCAGTTTTCCATGACCAAGCGTATGCTCATCGACACCACACACGCGGAAGAAACGCGTGTTGTGGTCATGGATGGTGACCGCGTCGAAGATTACGACGTCGAGACATCGACCAAGAAGCAGCTCAAGGGCAACATCTATCTTGCCAAGGTCATTCGCGTAGAGCCGAGCCTTCAGGCCGCTTTCGTCGAATATGGTGGCAACCGCCACGGCTTCCTCGCCTTCAGCGAAATCCATCCCGACTATTTCCAGATCCCTGTCGCAGACCGCGAAAAGCTTATCGCGCTCCAGGAAGAAGAAATTGCCGAGCGCGGTGATGCCGGCGATGATGCCGAGACCGAAACGGTCGCTGAAGATGCCACGGACAGCGAAGACGGCGACAACCATGACCGTCGCGCGCCCGAAACCGTCGGTGGCGAGCACGATACGGGTGAGGAAAGCGCATCGTCGCGCCGCACGGCCCGTTTCCTGCGCAATTACAAGATTCAGGAAGTCATCCGCCGCCGTCAGGTGCTGCTGGTGCAGGTCGTCAAGGAAGAGCGCGGCAACAAGGGCGCGGCCCTGACCACCTACATCTCCCTGGCCGGCCGCTACTGTGTCCTGATGCCCAACGCCCTGCGTGGCGGTGGTGTTTCGCGCAAGATCACGTCCGATTCCGATCGTCGTCGCCTGCGCGACATCATCGCGGAGCTGGACCTGCCGAAGTCCATGGCGATGATCGTCCGCACCGCCGGTGCCGGCCGTCCGGCTGCGGAAGTGACGCGCGACTGCGAATATCTGCTGCAGCTCTGGGACGACATCCGCTCACACGCCCTGTCCTCGGTCGCGCCGACGCTGGTCTATGAGGAAGCAAGCCTCATCAAGCGCGTTATCCGTGACCTGTATTCCAAGGACATCGAAGACATCCTCGTGGATGGCGAAGCAGCCTGGAAGAGCGCTCGCGAGTTCATGCGCCTGCTGATGCCGAGCAACGCCAACAAGGTGAAACTCTGGCAGAACCGGGGCCAGAGCCTGTTCGCACGCTACAATGTCGAAGGCCATCTGGATGCGATGTTCTCGCCGACGGCCCGTCTGCCGTCCGGTGGCTATCTGGTCATCAACCAGACCGAAGCCCTCGTCGCCATCGACGTGAACTCCGGCAAGTCCACCTCCCAGCGCAACATCGAGGAAACGGCCCTGCGCACGAACCTCGAAGCCGCCGAGGAAGTCGCCCGCCAGCTGCGTCTGCGTGATCTTGCCGGTCTGGTCGTGATCGACTTCATCGACATGGAAAGCCGCCGTCACAACGGACAGGTGGAAAAGCGCCTCAAGGAAGCTCTGCGCTCCGACCGCGCCCGCATCCAGGTGGGACATATCTCCCATTTCGGTCTGCTGGAAATGTCCCGCCAGCGCCTGCGTCCGTCCATTGCGGAATCCGTTCTCACCCCCTGCCCGCACTGTCAGGGCACCGGATTCATTCGTGGGACGGAAAGCTCGGCCCTGCACGTCCTGCGCGCCATCGACGAGGAAGGCGCACGCCAGCGTTCGGCCGAGATCGAAGTCTATGTGGGCTCGGACATCGCGCTCTACATCCTCAATCACAAGCGCTCCTGGCTGGCGGATATCGAACGCCATCACCGCATGCAGGTGGTTTTCCGCACGGAAGAGAACCTTGCCGCGGCTGACATGCGCATCGAGCGCCTGAAGGCCCAGACCGCTGCACCCGAGCGTCAGATCGAGCGGGCTCCGGAGAACGTCCGCACGATTGAGATCATCGAAGAGCAGGCTCCCGCTCCTGTCGCCCTGCGGACGGAAACGCCGGTTGTCGATGCGGAAATCATCGAAGACGTCGTGGCCTCCGAAGGCGATGAGGAAAACAATGGGGGCCGTCGCCGTCGTCGTCGTCGTCGTCGCGGTGGGCGTCGGGAACAGAACGGGGATGTGTCGGCAGCGGAGACGCAGCAGGCCGCACCGGTTTCCGAAAGCCGCGATGCTCCTGCACCGGAGCAGGCTGACGAGAACGGCATCATTCCGGGCCGTCGTCGCACCCGCTTCAAGCGTATCGTCAAGGAAACCGAAGGCTCCGACACGGCCGTTGCGGAGCCCGTGTCCGAGACGCGGGATGTGGCGCCCCAGCCCCAGCGCAACACTGCACCTGCGTCAGCAAACCGCACGCCGCGCCGTCGGGAAGAACGTGAGGAGCGTCCGGCACAGCGTCGCTATACGGGCCCGACCCCGGCCGATCCGTTCGGTGGCAGCTTCGACATCTTTGATGTGATCGAGCAGGCGGAGTTCGAGGGCACGACCCAGGCTCTCCAGACCGGCATCAACACGCCGACGGAAATCGAGATCGCGCATACGCCCGCTCTTGAAACGACCGTTGTCGTCGAGGAACCGGCTGCTGAGGAAGCTCCCAAGCCGCGCCGCGGTCGGGGACGTCGTCCCGCCCGCGCCAAGGAAGTGGAAGCCGCTCCTGCCGAGACGGTTGCCGAAGCTCCTGCGGCCGAAGCCATCCCGGCCCCGGTCGCTGAAGAGCCCGTAGCCGAAGAGGCTCCAAAGCCCCGCCGGACGCGGACACGCCGCACATCGAAGGCAAAGGCTGACGCAGCAGAGGCTTCCGTTACCGAGCCTGCTGCTGAGGCGGCCCCTGCTGCTCCGGCGGAGCCTGCTGCCGAGGAAGCCACAAAGCCGAAGCGGACCCGGACCCGTCGGACCACCAAGGCCAAGCAGGCCGAGGCCCCGACTGATGAAGGGAACGTCCTTCAGCCGGTGAACATCGACGAAGTCGCACCGCCGAAGCGTCGTGTCGGCTGGTGGAAGCGCTGATCCGTCAGCGCGTTCCGCGAGCATGAAAAAGGCCGGTCGGGATGTCCCGACCGGCCTTTTTATTTGGGACTGTCAGCCCCGCGAGTGCCTTAGCGGCAGACGCTCTGGGCTCCGGTTGTCGCAATATAGGTGCCGGTCAGCGGCTGGAAACAGGCATTGCGCGGGCAGGAACTCGTACTGGCCAGGCTCTGCGGATAGATGGCTCCGGCTGCCTGGGCCTGTTCCTGAAGGGCTGCTCCACAAAGCGGTGTGTTGAGCGGCGCTGAAGGATCGTTGAACAGCTTCTTCTTGCCATCCTCAGATGTTTCTTCCACCAGACCGGGCGCAAAATCCTGCGGCGGGATTTTGGCCTGCGTCAGAGGCGAGCCCGCAGGACGCGCTGGCGCCGTCGGCTGCTGGGCACAGGCTGCAAGCAGCGGCAGGGCAACGAGACTCAACCAGAACGAACGCATGCAGACTCCGGATCACAGATCGGGTGGATGAAAGAGTTACAGTCCAAGATCGCCCTGTGGCGACAGGCTGTCCAGTCTTGCCCCACGATCACCGTCGGCGAAAGACAGAACGACGCGATCCGCAACAGGACGGGCCTCCGCACTCGTGACAGGCTGCCCGTTCACATCCTGCACCAGGACATAGCCCCGACTGAGAATAGCACGGGGCGAGACGGCCTCAAGATGGCTGCCCAGTCCCTGAAGCCGGGCCTGCTGGAGGCGAATGGCGCTTCTGAGAATATCGGGCGACAGGCGCTGGCGCTCCGTCCGGAGCTGGAAGGTTTGGAGCGCGCGCTGCCAAGCCGTTTCAAGTTCGCCCGACACCATGCGCAGCGCGGCCCGGCGACGTTCGATCAGCAGTTCCAGACTGGGAAGATGGGTCGTCGGCGCCGTCAGGCGGGCGCGGGCACGGCTGACGAGAAGCTCTGGAGCGGGCAGACGCAGAGCCTGCAACCGTGCCCGACTGCGCCCGATCAGAAGCTCCGGCGATGGCAGGTGCATCCCCGGCGCATCCAGCCGGTTGCGGATGCGCATGACGAAAGACGGAAGCGCCAGATCGAGACGCTGGCCGCGATCGTCCAGACGCATCCTGGCGGAATTCAGCAGACCCGGCAGATCGGGCAGACGGGCGGCGGCCTGATCCAGTCGCGCGCGGGCCGTCTGGATGATGCGGGTGAGCGCACCCGTCAGACGCGCATTGCGATGCGCCATGTCCGCGACCATTTCCGAGCGCAGAGGCACGGCCATTTCGGCAGCGGCGGTCGGTGTGGGCGCACGACGATCCGAGACGAGATCAATCAGCGTCGTGTCAGTTTCATGGCCAACAGCGGAAATGATCGGCACCGGGCAGTTCGCCACAGCACGCAGGACGCGCTCGTCATTGAAGGCCATCAGGTCTTCAAGCGAGCCACCGCCACGCGCGACGATCAGCACATCAGGCGTGCGCGGACGGCGGACTGACATGCCTTCGATGGCCGCTGCGATCTGGGCTGCCGCCCCTTCGCCTTGGACCGGAACCGGCCAGAGCAGCACATCCCGCGGGAAGCGACGACTGATCGTCGTAATGATGTCGTGCAGCACCGCGCCGGAGCGCGATGTGATGACGCCGACCAAAGACGGCAGGAACGGAATGGCTTTTTTGCGCTCGGGCTCGAACAGGCCCTCTTCAAGCAGCTTGCGGCGCAGGCGCTCGATATTGGCGAGCAAAGCCCCCTCGCCCGCGAACTCCATGCGGTCGATGATGAGCTGATAACTGGACCGCTCGCCATAAGCCGAGACGCGGCCGGTCGCGATGACCTCGTTGCCGTTCTCCGGAGCCATACCAAGCCGCGAGACACTCCCTCGCCAGATCACACCGGCGATCTTGCTGCCTTCATCCTTGAGCGAAAGGTAAATATGGCCGGACGGATAGCGCTTGAGTTCCGTGATCTCACCGCGCACGCGGACACGGCCGAATCCGCTCTCCAGCGTGCGTTTGATCGCCCCGGAAATCTCGGAAACCGAATATTGCGGAACATTCCCGCGGATCGATGCGCCATCACTCTCCATCATGCCGCCAGTCTATGCTACGCACGCCCTCAAACGAAGCCCACGATTGCATAATAAAGGATAAGCGGAATGCGCGTTTTGCTGGTCGGGTCCGGAGGGCGTGAACATGCCCTGGCTACATGTCTTGCGCGCTCACCGGGTCTGACCGCCCTTTATGCGGCACCGGGCAATCCCGGCATGGCGTCTGTCGCAACGCTCGTTCCGCTCAAGGCCGATGACGTCGCGGGACTGGTGCGTTTTGCGCAGGAGCAGAAGATCGACCTGATCGTGCCCGGTCCGGAAGCGCCGCTGGTGGCCGGTCTGGCGGATGCCTGCGCCGAAGCCGGTATTCCGTGCGCGGGTCCGACGAAGGCTGCGGCCCTGCTGGAAGGCAGCAAGGCGTTCACGAAGGACGTGGCGGATGCGGCTGGCATTCCGACGGCACGCTGGGAGCGTTTTGACGAGGAAGCCCCGGCCATTGAGTTCGTACGTCGTCGTGGCGCGCCGATCGTCATCAAGGCGGACGGTCTGGCTGGCGGCAAGGGCGTCGTCGTGGCCCAGAGCGTGGAAGAAGCCGAAGACGCCATCCGCAGGCTCGGTATGCCGCTCGTGATCGAGGAATGCCTTGTGGGCGAGGAAGTCTCGCTCTTCGCGTTCTGCTCGGATGACAAGGCCGTGCTCATTGGTGCCGCGCGCGATCACAAGCGCCTCGGTGACGGTGATACCGGCCCGAACACCGGCGGTATGGGTGCGATTTCTCCGCCCCCCGCTTTCGGGCGCGAGATGCAGGAAAAGGCCCTCGACATCATGGTCCGCCCCATGCTGGCCGAGATGGTCCGTCGTGGCACCCCGTTCCGGGGTGTGATTTTCGCCGGGCTGATGCTGACGACCGAAGGGCCGAAGCTGATTGAATACAATGTCCGCTTTGGCGATCCGGAAGCACAGGCCCTGCTGATCCGCCTGAAATCGGACCTGCTGCCGATCCTCGCCGCACTGGCGCAGGGCAGTCTCGAACACGCAGCGGCAGAATTTTCCGACGAGCACTCGATCTCGCTGGTGCTGGCTGCGAACGGCTATCCGGACGCTCCGAAAAAGGGTGGCCGGATCAGCGGGATCGAACGCGCCGAAGCCGTTCCGGGCGTCTCGGTCTTCCATGCGGGGACGAAGCTGGCTGATAGCGTTCTGGTCGCGGATGGCGGGCGCGTCCTGACCGTCTGCGCAAAAGCCGCGACGCCTGAAGAGGCCCGCAAGCTGGCCTATGAAGGTGCGTCCGCAATCCAGTGGGAGGACAAGATCTTCCGCAACGATGTCGGCCTGTGACGGATGGACCGGCACTGCTGGTCCGGAAGATCTATCGGGAAACCGAAGCCCTGTATGCAAGGTTTGCTCCCGAAATGGGACAGGCTGCGCTGGGCTACCGTATTCTCTACGGTCCCCCGCGCCCCTGTCCCGATATTCTTTTCATCGGCTTTCAGCCAGGCGGGCGCGCTCAGGATGCGCTGGACGGGCTCGCCGAAGGTCAGCATATCTCATGGCCATCCCGATTTGAATTTGCAGCAGCACCCTGGCCGCTGGCGCGCGCAATCCGCAAAATCTTCAGCGTCGAAGATCTGGACCGATGCACCGGGTTGAATCTTGTTTTCTTTCGTGCGCCTTCAATGACCGCATGGCGACAGATCCCACGCCCGGTTCGCAAAGAGCTTGAGCGCTTCTCACTGGAGAAATGCGAGGAGATTGTGAAGGTCCTGTGCCCACGCATGATCCTCGTCATTGGTCTTGGGACTTTTAAGGCTTTGGCGCAGGGGCTGCCGGTTTTACGAAAAGAGCATTCGCGGCGGCCGGATGTGCTTGCTCGGGAAGGCCAGATTTGGGGCTTTCCGGCCATTGGCGTGGCACATCTCACAGGCAGTCGCATCAACCGTCATGATGCCGACAGGCTGGCCGCTTTTCTTCGGGACAAAACAGGTTTTCACGCAAACCCTACGTCACTGCACCCAGACATGTGAAAACACCATGTGGTTCAGCAGCGTCGAATAATAATTGCCGAGCCGTTTGGAGACGAAATCGACGGTGCGCATCTGGATCATCGGCGCGCCGGGCATCTGGTCCATGATGGCACGTCCAGCCTCCTGCCAGAGCGGGGCTGCTTTTTCGGGATCGGTCTGTGCCATGGCCTGACCGAACAGGGACTGGACATGCTGGTCGCAGAAGCCCGTGAAGTTCGGGGAGACGGCCGAGTTCGGGTGGTAATTATCACAGCCGAACAGGTCGTCGAGGAAGGTTGAGGCCGATGGATAATCCGCAAACCAGTAGGCCAGTGCGATCTGGACATGATTGGCAGTGTTCTGCTCATAGGACTCCGCAAGACCAGCCGTAATCGGACGTAGCTGCGCGTTCAGGCCTATGGACTGAAGGGCATTGCGCAGATAGGTGCCCATTCCGAGCTCCATGGCGCGATTGGGGACCACCAGCGTGACGGAGGCGCCCTCCGCACCGGCTTCATGGATCAGGCGGCGTGCCCCTTCCACATCCTGCGGGCAGCTCATTCCCAGATCGGCACCGGGAATACCGTGAGGCACCATCTGGCACAGTGGTTCGGAAATCGCGTCCCCACCAAACAGGATCGTCATGGCATGGCGGTTGACGGCCATGCTCACCGCCCGGCGCACGCGGACATCCGTGAACGGCTTTTCATGGATGTTCATCGCCAGATAATACAGACCTAAAAGCGTATTGATATGCACCTGAGACGTATATTGCGTGCCCAGTTCACCAAGACGGTCCGCTGGCTTGGCGTCCAGCATCCAGTCATAGCGTCCCTGTTCAACGGCCGTGACCTGCGCTTCATCCGAAAGGCCGAAATCATATTCGATCCGATCCACGAAGCCATCGGTCTGAGCCTGCGGGTTCCAGACATGGAAGTGCGGATTGCGCTCCAACACCATGCCGTGGCCCGGATCATATTCCGTAATCCGGTACGGTCCTGTCCCCGGAGCGGTTGTCCCGCCCAGATCATGTGGCGGAGTGCCTGCCGGCAGGATCACGGCATGAGGAAATGCGAGTTTGTACAGAAACTCGCCATCCGGTTTTGTCAGATGAAAGACGATCTCGCCGGTATCCGGATGCCCTTCCACCCCTGGCAGCGTACAAAGGTCAGGCTTTTCCAGACATTCTTTCGCGCCTTCAATCCCGCCATAGAAGGAAGCTGCCGTCGGGCTTCCCGCGCGATAGATGCGGCGGAAAGACGCCACAACATCCTCAATCCGCACGGGAGAACCGTCTGAAAAACGCAGACCCGGGCGCAGATGCATGCGCCATGTCAGACCGTCCGGACTGATCTGCGGCATGGCATCGGCAAGATCCGGCACCACTTCCAGCCCCGCCGTTCCCGGAACCATGCGGAACGTCAGCAGCGGATCGTACATGTTGAGGAACACCTGGATGTACTGTGTTCCGTAATTGATCTGCGGGTCCAACGTACCGCCGGGACCGTCCGCTGTCAGGTGCAGCGTGCCGCCACGATGGGGACTGCCGAGTGTAATCCCGTTCCAGTCAGGCGGGGTCTGCTCCCCGGCTCGGGCCTGAGAAATTCCCAGCCCCAGAGCCATTCCTATCGCAAGAAGCGCAGCCCCCCGCTTCATTCAGCGCTTCGCCAGTTCACGCAGACGCGCGATCAGCGCATCGGCATTACCATCAGCCGGAATGGTGCCGGCATAGCGGGCGTTCGGGTCCATGATGACGATCTGTGGCGCGGGAACAAAATGGTCCCCCTCTTTCTGGAGCGGCGCATGATATTCGGCCGTCATGGCCTTGATCATGTTCGGCGTGGCCGTAAACGGCATGACATGCGGCGCGACCGGAAGGACATATTCCTTGAGCGGATCAGCCTCGTCGAACGGATTGAGAGAAACGGCCAGCGGTGAGACGCGGATACCTTCCGGACGCAGCGTGACCAGCGCCTGTTCCATGCTCTTCAGCACGGGCTTGCACTTTTCCTCGGGGCAGTTGGCGTCGAAGAACCAGACCAGCATCCAGGTATTGTGGAAATCACCTTCGGTGACGGTGCTCTCGCCCAGCGAGTCCAGACGGAAACTGCCGCCGACTTCATTACCATTGGACTGGACCAGAAGGCCCGGACCACCATTGGACGCAAGATGGAAGCCGACATATCCCAGAACGGCCGCAACGGCGAGAACGCTCCAGATGATGCGATTGCCGACCCGCTTGCGGCGTTCGTGATTGGTCTGCATGACCTTCCTGTCTTTAATGTGCGTCAGCCCAGCTTGGGCCAATACCGGTTTCTACCTCAAGGGCCACATCGAGTTTGGCGGCCCCTTCCATTTCGGTGCGAACGAACTCCGCCAGCGCCGTCGCGTCCTGCTCCTCGACTTCGAAGAGCAGTTCGTCATGCACCTGCAATACCGTGCGTGCCTTCAGACCTGTCGCTGGCAGACGCCGCGCCAGATGGACCATGGCGCGCTTGATGATGTCCGCTGCCCCGCCCTGAAGCGGCGCGTTGATGGCCTGACGTTCTGCATAGGCACGACGGGCACCGTTCTTTTCAGTGATGCCCGGCACATAGCAGCGGCGACCGAACGGCGTCGTGACGTAGCCGTATTTCTTCGCTTCTTCCTTGGTCCGCTCCATATAGGCGCGGATGCCGGGATAGCGGGCAAAATAGGCGTCGATATAGGAGCGTGCCTCACCTGCCGAAATCTGAAGCTGCTGCGCCAGACCGAAGGCCGAAATACCGTAGATGATGCCGAAATTGATAGCCTTGGCCCGGCGACGGGTCAGCGGGTCCATGCCTTCGAGCGGAATGCCGAACACTTCGGACGCCGTGCGGGCATGAATGTCCTGTCCCAGACGAAACGCTTCAAGCAGCGGCTCGATCTTCGCAACATGCGCCAGAAGACGCAGTTCGATCTGGCTGTAATCCGCCGACAGCAGAACACAGCCTGGTGCCGCCACGAAGGCCTTGCGGATGCGCGCGCCTTCTTCGGTGCGGATGGGGATGTTCTGGAGGTTCGGCTCGTTCGAAGACAGCCGCCCCGTCGTGGTGATGGCCATCTGGAAGGACGTATGAACCCGCTGCGTGTCCTGATCCATCTGCTGGACCAGCGCATCGGCATAGGTGGATTTCAGCTTGGCCAGCTGACGCCAGTCCAGGATCTTGCGCGGCAGGTCATGCCCCTGCTCGGCCAGTGATTCCAGAACCCCGGAATCCGTGCCCCAGCTTCCGCTTTTCGTCCGCTTGCCGCCGGGCAGCCCCATTTCATCAAACAGGATTTCGCCAAGCTGCTTGGGGGAGCCGACATTGAAGCTCCGCCCGACCTGCGCGTGGATTTCCTGCTCGATCGTCGCCATGCGTTCGGCAAAATCGGCGGACATGCGGCGCAGTTCGGTGGCATCCACCTTGATGCCGACATCTTCCATATCCGTCAGGATCTGGATCAGCGGACGTTCGATTTCCTCATACAGCGCCAGCGCCTTCCGGATCCGCAACTGCGGACGCAGCACCTGCCACAGACGGAGCGTGACATCGGCATCCTCGGCGGCATAGGCGGTCGCGGTATCAATCGCCACCCGTGCAAACGGAATGCGTTTGCGCCCCGTTCCCGTTACGGAATCATAGGTGACGGGCGTGTGTCCCAGATGTAGCTCCGACAGCTCGCCCATGCCCTGCCCGTGCTCACCGGCGGACTGGGCGTAGGAAATCAGCATCGTATCGTCGATGGGCGTGATTTCGGGAATGCCCGCGCCACGAAAGACGGTCAGATCATATTTCGCGTTCTGGAACACTTTGAGGACGGACGCATCCTGCAACAGCGGCTTCAGACGCTCCAGTGCTGCGGCGCGGTCCAACTGACGGACAAAAGCTTTTCCGGTCGAATCTTCTTCAAGCAGGTCGAGCATGGTTTCGTGCAGGAACGGCACGTAACAGGCCTTCCCCGGCGCAACCGACAGCGACAGCCCGACCATATTGGCCTGCCGCGCATTGAGGCTGTCCGTTTCGGTATCGACGGCAACGACGCCCGCAGCCCGAGCTTCCGCGATCCAGCGATCCAGCGCGTCCATGTCCGTCACGGTCTCGTAAGGACCATAAGCCGCATCGGGGATCGTGACGGCCGCGGCTTCTTCACGTTCGGCAGCCTTGTCCTCGGGCCGGACGATCTGACGTGTGAACGGGCGCGGCTTTGCGGCCAGACCCAACCCCATGCGCTGGATGATGGAATGAAAGCCCATCTCCTCAAGCCAGTCCCGCAGGGTTTCGCGGACAGGCTCGCGGCAGCCGAGTTCGCTGATCGGCTGCGGCATGGGCGCGTTGTCGTCCAGCAGCACCAGCCTGCGGGACATGCGCGCGGCATCGGCATGTTCGATCAGATTGTCCCGACGTTTGGACGCCTTCATGCCCGGCGCGGCTTCAAGGATCTGGTCCAGCGTGCCGTACTCGTTCACAAGCTGCGCGGCACCCTTGGGACCAATGCCGGGTACACCGGGAACGTTGTCGGTCGAATCCCCCATCAGCGCCTGCACGTCCACGACCTGATCGGGACGGACACCGAACTTGGCCTCGACCTCGGCCTCGCGGATCGGCTTCTGCTTCATCGGGTCCATCAGCTCGACGCCGGGACGCACGAGCTGCATCAGATCCTTGTCGGACGAAATGATGGTACAGCACCCACCATCCGCCACGACCGCTTTTGCATAAGCGGCAAGAAGATCGTCCGCTTCCCAGCCGGCAAGCTCGATCGACGGCACGTTGAAAGCCGCCGTGGCGTCGCGGATCAGTCCGAACTGCGGGCGCAGGTCTTCCGGCGGCTCGGGGCGATGGGCCTTGTACTGCGGGTAGATCTCGTTGCGGAACGTCGTGCGACCGGCATCGAAGATCACCGCCAGATGCGTCCCCACATGGTCCCGCAGCAGACGCGCCAGCATGTTCGTAAAGCCATAGACCGCATTGACCGGAACGCCCTCGGGGCTGCTCATCGGCGGCAGGGCATGGAATGCGCGGAAGATGAAGCCGGACCCGTCGATCAGTACCAGATGGGGCTTGCCCGAATCAGGCTTTCCCAGATCAGGTTTTTCTGGCGGCACGAATGTCTCCCTTCTCGCCCCGAAGGAGCGGACGTTCTAAAATCCTCGCGATGATAGGCCCATTCCCCTCCGTTTCAAACTGCCTCGCACGTCTTTCCTTCGGACTGACCTGCCTTATGGGACTCATGGTTCTGCTTGGGGGCTGCACGGCGCCACATATGCCGGACCTGCACCCGACAGCTCAGGAAACAGCGCTTATTCCTCCAACCCTTACCCTCACCATGTCGGACGGGGCTCATATTCCGCTGCGGCTGTATCCCGCAGACACACCCGAACCACGCGGCATCATCCTTGCCTTGCATGGATATGGAGACAGCCGGGATGCCTTCGAATTCGCTGCCCCAACTTTCACCTCCGCAGGCTTTACGCTCGCCGCGCCGGATATTCGCGGCTTTGGACAGACAACGGAACGGGGAAGCTGGGCCGGTAGGGCAAGAATGGTGCAGGATGCACGTGAAGAGGTTCTCTGGTTGCGTACCCGCTATCCGGACACACCCATCCACGTCATGGGAGAGAGCATGGGGGGCGCGATCGCCTTGCTCCTTGCGGCATCAGACACACCCGGCATCAGCAGCACGATCCTGCTTGCCCCCGCCGCCCTGGATATTGGCCAGCCCTGGGAAGCCATTCTGGGCGGCATGGACCTGCTCGCCCCACACTGGAAGCTCGATGGCTCCGCTGTGCCCGGCCACCGGGTTGCGAGCGACAATCTCAAGGCACTGCGGCGGCTGTATTTCGATCCCCTCACCCTGCACAGTTCGACGATCCATCCGCTCTACGGCCTGACTCTTCTGATGCGGGCCGCCTACGATTCCGCACCAAAAGCCCGTCTGCCGCTGCTCATTATTTTCGGCGGAAGAGACCAGTTCGTCCTGCCGCCTTTTACGGCCCGCCTGCTCCGGAAACTTCCACAAGGGACCCGGATTGATGAACTGCCCGGCGCCCATCATCTTCTCAGCCGGGACCGCAGGGGCGCGGCGCAGGACGCTGTCGCCTGGCTGACAGACCCAGACCAGTTCCTACCCTCGGGGGGCGACGTCGCCGCAGCCGCGTGGCAGGCCACGGCCCAGACACAGGTTTTTCCGTAAGCTCGTCACGGAGCGGAAAACGGCTTGATCGAACTTTCAAAAAAGAGGGCTGGCAATCTGTCGCCGAAGCAGTTATCTGAGGGCGCATGGACCTGTAGCTCAGCTGGATAGAGCGTTGCCCTCCGAAGGCAAAGGTCACGCGTTCGAATCGCGTCAGGTCCACCACCAATTTCAAAAATCGCTATCTTCCGCCAGTTTTTCGGCAGGTTTGACACCTTCCGGGACAGGTTTTTCAGTCGACCTTCCTTAACGTCGCCAAAGGTGCCAATTCCATCTGCTTACTTAGCAGCGCGGATATAGCGGGCGACTTCGCTGAGGCTCTGATGGCCTGCGATGGCGGCGATTTGGTGGGTTGTGTAGCCGGCTTCTGCGAGCCTTCGGGTCGCGGCTTTTCTTAGACCATGCGGGGTGGATCGGGCTTTCCCTCGTCCGAAATCGCAAAAACCACTCAAAGCGGCAGCTTGACACATCATTCTTCTGGGTGCGCGCAACTTTACTTTCCTATGAGGAAGCTTTCCGAACCGCGCCATCGCCCTTGCTGACCGCCCCTGAGGCGGTTTTTTCATGTCTGGAGACGTCATGCGTAACCGCTTCCTCGCACTCAGCCTCGGTACCATCCTTCTCGGATCTACGGTGGCGTGCACCACGACAACCAACACAGCCACGTTCGACACGGCCGCGCTCAACAATGACGCCACGGCCATCGCCTATGCAGTTCAGGCGATCGAGGGCATCCCCGAACTGGAAAGCCATCTGTCTGCCTCGGACAAGGCAAAGTTCGACAACCTGATTGCCCAGATCCGCAGCGTGACCGCGCAGGTCGCAGCTAACTCGAACGGTTCCATCACAGTTGCGACCGGCAAGGACTGGGCCAAGTCTCTCGGCACGGATCTCCAGACCCTGCTAGCGATCGCCACCCCGATCGTGAAGGTCTATTCGCCGTCCGCTGGCACCTACATGACCACGGTTCAGGCCATGATCCCGCTGGTCGAGGCGCTGGCTGGCGTAACGGCCTCCCCGTATGCCGCGCCGCTCCAGTCTCCGGAGCTGATCCGCGCCCGCATCTATCAGGGCGTCTGATGCGCGGGATCTGGCACGCCGTTCTCGTCGCCGCATCGGTCTGGCGGCTGGCCAGCATGTTCTGGTTTTGCGTCCGATGACAAGAGCCGCCTTTCGAGGCAATTCCTTGCCGCCAATTGCTACACCTTTGCAGGTACGATACTCTTAAATCCTAACGAAGAGTTGCGGGTTGACGAGGCGAGCGGAAAGAAACAATCGTCCGATAAAAAGATGAAACAGGTACTTTTCGATAGCTTACATTCTCAAGATACAAATGAAATTTGGATACTACTTACAGTTTCATCGTAGATTAAATTTTTGTTAGAGATAACTGCTAGATATCTCCAATAGAGGTGTGATCTCAATCAAACATTAACGTCGAACCCAAAAGCATCCACTGTCATTTGTCTGATCTCCTGCAAATTTTTTAGACTCTTCTTACTGATATCGGCGCTATACTCTTTTCCTTGGTAGGTTACTGTTACTACAGATCCGTGGAAGCTTGATCTTATAATTACCTGCGGCCCTTGGCTATCTGTATTAATATTGTTGTCATTCAGTGAAGTGCTTCTAGATCGACCGGGAGTAGCCATAGCTTGACTTGCATGCGCTATACCGTGACGCACAAATTCTGCTTCTGGGAAATATTCTTCGTACAATTCTTGTGCTCTATGAATTAGATCAATTTTGACTATTCCATTCGTATCATTACATAGAGAAACATTATTCGCCAATTGTATTAAACTTTTTTTGAAATAATAAACGGTCGAGATAGCGTCTCGCGCTGCAACTTCGGAAAGTTGATAATTTGATTTTGGGTCATTAAAATTTTCTAACCCCATTTTTGACCTGAAATAATCAAATAAAACTAGAGCAGAATAAAAATTATTTTCTAATTTTTTAAGACTTTTACGTGCATTAATAACACAAAAACAATATTCTGACGGTTCAGATTTCATATCAACATCCTGTAAGATTTATAAGAGTAAATATTTTTATCTTCAAGTTAATATCTAATTTTTAACATAAAATCTATAATTTTTACTACTTAATACACAACCGTGATTGCAAAATCCCCAGCATTCACTGACCGTGTGGCTTTTTTTATTGGGATATCAATGACCTACAAACTCGGCAAGCGCGCGCCCAAACATGACCCGCGCACCTATCGCCTCGGCCGGGTGCTGGCCGTGCGTCTGCCGGCTGTGCCGGCCGAACGCGACTGGTCGCAGACTGTGCCCTATCAGATGTGGGGCAATGACCGCTTCGGCTGCTGCGCTTTCGCAGCGCATGCCGCTCTGGTAGCGACCTGGACAAAGGCCGCGCAGGGTCTGGTCATGCTCTCGACCGAGATCGTGCTGGCGAATTATGCGGCGCTCACGGGCTTCGACCCTGCGACCGGGGCCAATGACAACGGCACCATCCTGCTGGACGAGCTGAATGCCTGGCGGCGTGACGGGCTGCTGCGGCCCGGGCAGACATGTGACTACCTGACCGCATACGGCTCGATCGTTCCTACTGACGTGGTCGGCATTCGCCGTGCCATTGCCTATCTCGGCGGCGTGCTGGCGGGCGTGCAGGTGCCACAGGGCTTTCTGGATCTGGGCCTTGGTGAAACCTGGGACTGGGATGCCATCTCAGACCATACGCCAGCCGGTGGCCATGCCATCGCCCTCGTGGGCTACAATCCAGAAGGCGTGTTCTTCAACACTTGGGGCACGCGCACCTTCATGCCCTGGGCGACCTTCACGCGGATTGCGGACGAGGCTTACGGCCTGCTGTCGCGGGAGAACTGGCTGGGCGTTCCCGGCACGGCTCCGACCGGTGAAGACTTCGACGCGCTTCTGGCTGAAGTGAGGGCAGCATGACTACGGTTCACAATCTGACACCATCCCCGCTGCGGACGATCGTTCTGCAGGGATGCAACGGGACAGTCTCTCAAGTTACTTTCTGTCCAAAATCTTCCGCTGAATGTCTGGATTATACGCTGGATTTCTCGGCACTTCTGTCCGGAACGGGCGACACGCTGACCGCAATCAGGTCAGCAACGGTCATGACGGCCGCGAGCGAAGACTACGCCCTCACGATCGTGTGGAGTGCCGTAGCGGGCACGCAGTTGGTGACGTTCCTCGCCAGTGGTCAGCCAAACACCACCCAGAAGATCCTGATCGAGGTTGAGACTGCACAGGGCCGCGTCTATTCTGTGATGGCGGTTCTCCAGATCACAACCTTAACGCCAGCAACGGCTCTGCCATCAGACGTCCCAGTCGATACCCTGACAAACGGCAAGGTGCTGATTGCAGGCGTTGAGGCGCTGCCGACCGGGTATTCGTCCAACGGACAGGTGGTGATGGTGACGGAGGATGAAGCCCCCGTCGGCACGCCATCATTTGAGAGCGTCGCAGCGGAATCCTATTCTGGAGACGGTTCGGGCCTGAATGTCACAGCCGCCGCAAAGACGCAGACGATTGCAGAATGGGTCGCGTCCCTGTCGGGCAGCACAAATGGCGTTGGCGTCAAGTCCATTACAGCGACGCAAGGCACAGTGACAGCGGGCCAGCCTTCTACTGTTACGCTGACTGCGACACTTACGGACGGAACGACATCACAGACGACCTTTGAGGCCCCAGCAGGTGCAACCGGTGCAAAAGGCGAGACGGGCGCACAAGGCGAGACAGGCCTGACCGGGCCTCAGGGTCCCAAGGGCGATGTCGGCGAGACTGGACCGGCTGGTGCTACGGGCCCGGCAGGGTCAGATGCGGATGTGACGGCTGCGACTATAGAAACAGCCCTCGGCTACACACCTGCTGCCGGGAAGAATTACTTCCCGCTGTCGATTAACGTGACACCAAATGCAGATGGATCCACCCCTGCATTGCCTGCAATCTGTCGTTCGGAATCCACAAACCAGAACAGTGGGGGGCTGTTTACGATAAATGATAGTCCGACGTCCGGACCAATTCTGCAAATCGGGCTTGAAAGCAATTATTTCAACACAAACTTTTTCACGATCCGCTCATCGAATAGCCAGAAACCAGCCTTATCACTTCTGGGAAACGATGGTTACGGTGTAAGTATAAACGCCACCAGATATCAGGACGGTACCTGGGTCAGCACTTCGCAATGGCAAGGTGCTGACGGCCAGGGCGGCGCTTGTGGCTTCATGTTTGTAAATGGGTACACAAACGGCGCATATTGGAAGATCCAGTGCGATACATCCGGCGGAAACGGATGGCCGAGAGACATTCAGCTTATTGCTGGCAACAGCGACAATTCCGCATGGCAGGAAACGCCGCTTGTCTCATTCAAGTCGCAGGAAAGCGTAGCGGTTTTCGCCAATGAGCCGCAAGTGTCCACCACCTACACTTTCGCAACTCTTCCGGCGAACCCAACCGCGTGGCAGCGGGCACTCGTGACGGACAAATCTATCAACGGTGGGGCGCAGGGCGTCATGGCAATGTGGAACCCGAATGCGAAAGCATGGACTGGCCTGAGCGGGGAGACGCTGACATGAGGGCGTTGGCACGTTAGGGGGCTTCTTGTGCCTTCTCGGCGCGCTCGGCCGGATCCGTCGCGCCCGTCACGATCAGCCAAAAGCTGGCGTGGTTAGCGTATCCGATGTCTAAAGCTGGACGGCAAACCGGATAAGCCGGCGCCCTATTAAGACAGGGTATGGATGCCCGAAAGGTCAGGGCTCCAACCGGCATCTTCCGATCATGAGCCCTGACCCGCGCACGGCTTCGTCTACACGACAGTCATGGTCCGGACGTCAATCATCCCGAAATCCGTGATCTTGAGATAGGGAATGACAGGCAGTGGAAGGAAGGCCAGTTGCAGGAATGGTTCTTCCAGAACCACCCCCATGTCCCTAGCCGTTTTCCGCAGAACGATGAGATCGTCCCGTACCTGTTCGTAAGGTGCATCACTCATCAGACCAGCAACCGGAAGACACAGTTCCGCCAGTATCTTACCCGCGCGAACCGCGACGAAACCGCCACCGGTTTTCTCCAGATGGTTCACCGCACAGGCCATGTCCCCATCATTGGTTCCAACGACGCAGATGTTATGGCTGTCATGGCCTACGGACGAGGCCAGCGCCCCATCTGTCAGGCCAAAACCCCGCACAAAACCGCGTCCGATATTGTCATTATGTCCATGCCGCGCCACGACGCAGACCTTGACGACATCCTGAACGGAATCAGAAAGCACACACCCATCTTTTTCCGGCAGATCCAGATGCAGGAAATCCGTAATGATCTGCCCCGGAATCAGTCCCATAACCGGGCGATTTGCACCGTTTCCTTGGATACGCATGTCCTGTGCAGTAACAGGATGAGGCAGCTTCACGCTTTCAAGCCCGACGGGCGATACGATCTCGCGGCTGGAAAATAGCGCGTCATTCACAAGGCGCCCGGCCGAAATGACGTCTGAAACCTGACAGCGTTCCAGATCATAGAGCAAGACAATATCCGCGCGCTTGCCCGGCGCGATCTGTCCACGATCCTTCAGGCCAAAAGCCGTGGCTGCGGACAGTGATGCGGCACGGTATGCAGCCAGCGGCTCAACGCCAAGCTCGATCGCCCGGCGGATCAGGAAATCCAGATGGCCCTCATGGGAGATTTCAAGCGGATTGCGGTCATCGGTGCAGAACGCGAAGAACGGCGAGGTCGCGACGTTCAGCAACGGCACCAGCGCCTCAAGATCCTTGCAGACCGATCCTTCCCGGATCAGAACCGTCATGCCCTTGCGCACTTTTTCCAGCGCTTCATCAGCAGCGGTGGCTTCATGATCGGTTGAAATGCCGGCCGCCAGATAACCGTTCAGAGGCTTGCCGCGCATGAGCGGTGCGTGACCGTCGATATGCCCGTCCGCAAAAGCGGCCAGCTTGTCCACGCAGCCCGGATCGCCGTTCAGAACGCCCGGAATGTTCATAAATTCAGCCAGACCGATCACTTTCGGATGGTCCCGATAGGCCAGCAGATCATCCACGTTCAGAACCGCGCCCGATGTCTCCATGGAGGTGGCTGGCACGCAGCTTGAGAGATTGACGCGCAGATCCATGATGGTCCGCTCGGCAGCGGCCAGAAAATAATCGAATGCCGCACGTCCCAGCACATTGGCCATTTCATGCGGGTCGCAGATGGCTGTCGTCACGCCATGCGGCAGGACGCAGCGATCGAACTCGAAGGGTGTGACGAGCGAGGATTCCACGTGGAGATGGGTATCGATGAAGCCCGGAACGGCGATCCGGCCTGCACCATCGATCGTTTCTACCCCTTCGTATTCACCATAGGTCCCGACGATCCTGTCACCGCAGATGGCGATATCGGTCGGAATGAGATCACCCGTGACCAGATCGAACAGCCGGACGTTCTTAATGACCAGATCGGCGGGTTCGTGGCCCTGACCCTGGGCCACGCGACGCATGATGGTTTTCTGCATGCCTGAAATCCTCCGTACGTCAGCAGTTCATGCTTATACCGCACGAAGGGGGAGCAACTCAAAGCGGCATGTTGTCGATCAGCCGGACCTCCCCGGCCCGCACGGCCAGAAGCGCCAGAAGCGCCAGCGCGTTATCAGAACAGGGCTGTTCGCGGCGGAACGTGTCTGCGTTCACAACCGTCGCATAGTCGATATCCGGAAGTCCGGCTTCGGTCAGGACCGCGCGCATGGCATTTTCCAAAACGTCCACATCCCGCTCGCCATTGCGGAACAGCCCTGCGGCTTCCTGCAAAGCCTGAAACAGGGCTGGCGCTTTCTGGCGGTTTTCGGTCGTCAGACGCACATTACGGCTGGAACGGGCCAGACCATCCGCTTCCCGCGCGATCTCGCAGACCACGATTTCAACCGGAATATCCAGATCCGCCACAAAGCGGCGCACAACCGCGCATTGCTGGGCATCCTTCTGCCCGAAATAGGCCCGCTGCGGCTGAACGATGTTGAACAGTTTGGTCACCACCGTCGCCACACCGGAGAAATGTCCGGGACGGGACTGGCCTTCGAGTTCTTCCGCAACGCCGCCGACTTCAATCCGGGTGACTGCACCGGACGGATAAAGCACATCGGGCGTCGGCAGAAACACCAGATCGGCCCCGGCCTCTTTCAGAAGCGCCAGATCGCGCTCGGGATCGCGCGGATAGGAGGCATAGTCCTCATTCGGCCCAAACTGCGTGGGATTGACGAAAATACTGACGGCCACCGCGCCATTTTCCGCCTTCGCCCGCCGGACCAGTCCGAGATGGCCTTCATGCAGAAATCCCATGGTCGGAACGAAACCGAGGGTCGGATAAGCCGTCCGCGCTGCCCGAAATGCCTCGATTGTCTCAAAAACCTGCATGTCATGTCCCTTCCCGGCTGAAACTGCGGGCGCGGAGCCTGACAAACCCCGTTCCACATGGCAATCAGGCGCTTATGAATGCTGCGCCCCCTTCTCCATCCGTCGCCATTATTGGAGCCGGTCCCGCCGGATTATTCGCGGCAGAAATCCTGTCCGCGCGGGGATGCAGGGTGCAGGTTTTCGACCGGATGCCGAGCGTGGGGCGCAAGCTGCTCATGGCCGGTCGCAGCGGCCTGAACCTGACACATTCGGAGCCACTGGACCGTTTTCTGAGCCGCTATGGCAAAGCACGAAACTGGCTCGAACCCGCCATCCGCGCGTTTCCGCCCTCCGCTTTGACAGAATGGGCCGAGGGACTGGGACAGACCTGCTTTTCCGGCTCCTCAGGGCGCGTCTTCCCCACGGCCATGAAAGCCTCTCCCCTGCTGCGTGCCTGGCTCCAGCGGCTGGTGGAAAAGGGCGTTCAGATCCACACCCGGCATCGCTTTATAGGTTGGGAGGGCGCGACACTGCACTTCGAGACGGCGGACGGACAGAGATCTGTCAAAGCCGATGCGACTGTTCTGACAATGGGCGGGGCAAGCTGGTCCCGGCTGGGTTCGAACGGCCGCTGGGCGGATTTCATGACGGATGAGACAGCGCCTTTCGCTCCCGCGAATTGTGGTTTCCTGCCCGACTGGCCCGCCGATTTCGCGACCCGACACGAAGGCAGCGTGCTTCATTCCGTGGGTTTAAGCTTTGGTACGCGTCAGACCCGCGGCGACCTGACCATCACATCCCGCGGACTGGAAGGCTCGGCGCTCTACGCGCTCTCGGCGGATCTGCGGGACAGGATCACAGCCGAAGGACGCGCAATCCTTACGCTCGACCTGCGCCCAACGCTTTCAGTCAATGACGTCCTCAAACGCCTGCTGGCCCAGCGGGAACGCGAAAGCCAGAGCAACCGGCTACGCAAGGCCCTGTCGCTGGATGCCCCCTCCCGCGACTTTCTGAAATTCGCCACCCCGAAAGACGCCACCCCGCTCCAGCTTGCCCAGACAATCAAGGCCCTTCCCCTGCCACTGATCGGTATGGACGCGCTTGATCGCGCCATCTCGACAGCTGGCGGCGTGCGTCAGGATGCCGTGGACGAGCGGTTCATGCTGAAATCCCGCCCCGGTGTTTTCGTGGCGGGGGAAATGCTGGACTGGGAGGCGCCCACGGGCGGTTATCTACTTCAGGGGTGTTTTTCCACGGCCCATGCTGCGGCAAATGGCGTCCTTGGGTGGCTAGAATCGTCCAATTCCGCTATCGCCTGACGCCATGACATCCATCGTTCTCGGACAGGGCCGCGACGGCTCCGACACCTGCATTGATCTGCCGGAACTCCTGGCCACGCGCCTGCTGGTCCAGGGCAATTCCGGCTCGGGAAAATCGCATCTTCTGCGGCGCCTGCTGGAGCAGACAGCCACCCTCGTCCAGCAGGTCATGATCGATCCGGAGGGCGATTTCGTCACCCTGGCCGACCATTACGGCCATCTGGTGATCGACGTTGAAGACCAGTCCGAAGCCAGCCTGCGCGCAGCGGGCGAGCGCGTGCGTGCTCATCGCGCCTCCGTCGTGCTAAACCTCGAACAGGTCGAAGCCGAAATGCAGCTTCGGGCGGCCGGCGCGTTCCTCAACGGTATGTTCGAGGCCCCCCGCGCGCACTGGTATCCCGTTCTTGTCGTGGTCGATGAAGCCCAGCTTTTCGCGCCTGTGGCGGGGGGGCGATACATCCGATGAAGCCCGGCGTCTGTCGCTCGGCGCCATGACGAACCTCATGTGCCGTGGCCGAAAGCGCGGTCTGGCTGGTGTCATCGCAACACAGCGTCTTGCCAAGCTGGCCAAGAACGTCGCGGCCGAGGCGTCCAACTTTCTGATGGGCCGGACCTTCCTTGATATCGACATGGCGCGCGCTGCCGATCTTCTGGGCATGGAGCGCCGGGCGGCGGAATCTTTCCGGGATCTGGCGCGCGGTCAGTTCATGGCGCTCGGCCCGGCCCTGAGCCGTCGCCCGAAGCTCGTAACCATCGGTCCCGTCACGACAGCAAGCCATGCTACCGGCCCGGTTCTCGTGCCACTTGAGCCCGTCTCGGCTGAAGACCTGAGGGATATCATCCTCGAACCGGTTCAGGAATTTACACCCCGTCCCCGCCGGGACTCCCGCCCGCCCCCGCCGGACCTTCTGGCACAGCTCGACGCCTATGGAGCCGAGCGCGAGGCCGAAGAGCCCGCTCCCGCAGCAGCCGCAATAGAGGCTGATCCCGATCAGCTCTGGGAACTGGTGGCCGAGGTCGTGGCCGGTGAAGGCTCGGACTATAAGCCGCTGGCCACCCTGTATCAGGACTTCCAGCTCCGGGCCCGGATTCAGGGTCTGTCACGCAATGTTCTGGAACTGGGGCCATTCCACCGGATGCTGGCCACCATCCGCGCCGGGCTGAACCGCGAGCGTTCCGAAAGCGAGGACTGGAAGCAGGCGCAGGCCATCGCCGCGACCCTGCCTGAGGACGTGCAGGGCGTCTTCCTGCTCCTCGCCCGTACGGCGCTGGACGGCGAAACCTGTCCGGGTGACGAAGCTCTGGCGCGCGCCTATGGCACGCACTCGCTGGGCCGTGCGCGGCGGCAGCTGAACTATCTGGAAGAGCGCGAAGTCATCGTCCTTCAGGACACGCCGCTTGGCCGTCGCGTCGCCATCGTCGGGCTAGGATGGCAGACCGCCTGACTGTCATCGTTCTGTCACGTCACGTTCACAGGAGCTTCACACGCAGTTCTTTAAGGAAAGATTAGGTTTCGCCGCATTCGATCTCTTCTCCATCCGGAAAGACTTTCAATGCCGCGCAACCTGCTGCGTTCCCGACTGCTTCTGACCGTTTTCTGCTCGCCATTTGCGCTGGCCGCAGCTCTGCCCCACTCTGCCGATGCAGCACCGGCAGCCACAAAGAAAACCACAGCCGCCCGGCATGACGCCAAACACAAGGCCAAGGCTGAAGCCGTCGCCGGTGGCAGCGAACAGCTCGTCATCACTGCGCGCCGCACCCGTTCCGAACAGGCTCTGGGTCGCGTTCAGCTCCAGCGGATCCTGCCGGGCGTGAACCCGGTCAAGGCGCTCGAAATCCTGCCGGGCGTCGTGTTCAACAACGCTGATCCATGGGGCAACAACGAGCAGAACTCCTCGCTCTACGTCCACGGCTTCAACCAGAACCAGCTTGGTTATACGCTCGACGGCATCCCCCTCGGCGATCAGGCCTATGGCAACTATAACGGCCTGTCCCCGCAGCGCGCGGCCATCAGCGAGAACATCGGCTCGGCGTCGGTCTCCTCGGGTGCCGGTGCGCTGGGCACAGCGTCAACGTCCAACCTTGGCGGTACGCTCCAGTTCACGACGCAGGACCCGCTGAAGAAGCGCGGTGCGCAGATCGAACAGGTTTTCGGCAGCTGGTCCACGTTCCGGACCTTCGCCCGCCTCGATACGGGTGAGTTCGGCCACGGCAACTCGGCCTATGTGTCCTTCTCCCGTCAGGATGCCCGCGCCTGGGACTTCGCCGGTCATCAGGGCGGCTATCAGGTCAATGCGAAGTTCGTCCACAACAGCGAGCACGACCATTTCTCGACCTTCTTCGACTGGTCCCAGAAGGTTGAGCCCAATGAAGACAGCGTTACGCTGCCACAGGGTTACGGCATCTATGTCCGTCCGTTCACCTATCCGAATTTCAACTATGCCAAGGCCAACGCCAATGCGGTCGGCCTGAACTATCGCAATTACTATTCAGCGGCCCAGCGTGAGGATTTCCTCGCCTATTCAAAGTGGACGCATGATTTCAGCGAGAACCTGCACTGGGACAACAGCATCTATTATCACCATGATCTGGGTGAAGGTGTCGTGGCCGGTCCGATTTCTGCCGCCGGTCTGCCGACGCTGTTCGCTGCCTATTATCCGGGTCAGGATCTGAACACCGTCTTCGGTGGCTCGGGCTATGCAACCCGCACGACCGAATACTGGGACAACCGCGGCGGCCTGATGTCCACGCTGCGCTACCATCTCGGCAAGCACTCGATCGAACTGGGTGGCTGGTATGAGCGCAACAACAACACGCAGGCCCGTCGCTGGTATCCGCTGGACGCCAACAACCCGACCACGCCGTACGAGCGCCAGCAGAACGCGCTGATCGACCAGTACACCAACAATTTCTACACCAACACATTCGTCACGCATCTGCAGGACAACTGGCAGATCTCGAAGAAGTTCTCCCTGATGGCGGGCTTCAAGTCCGAGCTGGTCTATACGAACGGCACCCTGCCGGTCGCTGCAAAACCAGGCTCGCTCTCCCCGTCGTATGCCGTAACAGCACCGGGTGGCGAAATCGATGCCGCCAAGCCGTTCCTCCCCGCTTTCGGCGCGGTCTGGGACATCACGAAGCATGAACAGTGGTTTGCCAACATTCAGGAAAACATGCGCTCCTTCCAGGACGCAGGTTACGGCAACGCGACCCCTTGGGGCGCCACCAGCCAGGCGGCCTTCGAAGAGTTCAAGAAGAACGGCAAGCCCGAAACCTCATGGACGTATGAGACCGGTCTGCGTGAGCACCGTCAGATCCATCTTGGCCCGCTGACGGCTATTGAAGGTCAGGTCGAGTACTATCACGTCCACTTCTCGAACCGCCTTCTGGCTGTTGCGACGACGCAGACCCTGTCGTCCATCATCGGGTCGGCCACCACGCTTGCAAATGTGGGCTCGGTCACGACGGATGGTATGGACTTCTCCTTCACCACCCATTTCGGCCCGCATTTCTCGCTGTATAACGCGCTGTCCTACAACAAGTCCGTTTACAACGATAACTACAGCACGGGTTCGAGCGTCATCCATACCGCAGGCAAGAACGTCGTCGGCATGCCGGACTGGTCGGAGAAGTTCGTCTTCACCACCAACTGGGGCAACGCTTACGGCCAGTTCACCGGTGACGTCATTGGCAAGCGCTATGCGACCTACACCAACGACATGTGGGCCGCGCCTTACGCCCAGTTCAACCTGAACGCGGGCTATACCTTCCGCAACATTCCGCATCTGGCGTCCCTGAAGGTGCAGGGCAACATTACCAACCTGACAAACACCAAGGGATGGTCCACGATCAACGCGACCCAGACTTCGGGTCAGTTCTCGGCCTATCCCATCGCGCCGCGCATGTTCTTCCTGAGCATCAGCGCCGCCCTGTAAGGAGTTCCGTCATGCTGTCACGCCGCCACGCACTGGGCCTGCTGGCTGCCGGAGTTCCCGCTCTTCACCTCCGGGCAAAGGCGGCGCCGTCACTGGCTCCCCAACCTCTCGTATTCGCCCATCGCGGGGCCTCGGCCCTGCGTCCGGAGCACACGCTGGCCTCCTATGCCCGCGCCATGATGGACGGTGCGGATTTCATCGAGCCTGATCTTGTCATGACAAAGGACGGCCATCTGGTCGTCCGCCATGAGAGCAATATTGCCGGCACGACGAACGTGGCGGACCATCCGGAATTCGCGTCCCGTCATCGCACACTGAAGATCGATGGCAAGAACGAAACCGGCTGGTTCACCACCGATTTCACACTGGCCGAACTCAAGACCCTCCGGGCCCGTGAGCGTCTTTCCACGATCCGGGTCCACAACACCCGCTATGACGACCATTTCGAAATCCCGACCTTCGAGGAAGTCATCGAGCAGGTCGCAGCCCAGTCGGCCGCGACAGGCAAGGTCTTTGGCCTCGTGCCGGAAATCAAGCATTCCACGCATTTCAACAGCCTCGGCCTGAACCCTGAAGCCGCGTTCCTGCGGACCATCGCCGCCCACGACTACACCCGGCAGGCCCCACTGGAACTCCAGTCTTTTGAGACCGGCAATCTGTGGGCCGCATCCGGACGGACGTTCTGTCCATAAATCCGCAGGCACGTCTGATGCTGCTCATGGGCGAGCGCAAGGACGTCCCGCCGGATCTTCTGGCAGCCGGCAAGACCACGACCTTTGGCGACCTCATGACGCCGGAAGGCCTCAAGGAAATCCGTCGCTATGCCGACGTGATCGGCCCCTCTAACACGGACCTGATCCCGCGTGACAGCAAGGGCGCCTGGCTTGAGCCCTCCACGCTCGTAACCGATGCCCATAAGGCCGGACTGCTGGTCCATTCCTATACGGCACGGCCGGAAAACCACTTCCTGCCGGCCCAGCTGCGCAGCGATGCCGGAGATGCCGCCCGCAACCCCAGAGGCATGATCGCGGAAGTTCGCCGCTATCTGGATATGGGGATCGACGGCTTCTTCACGGATGATCCCGCACTGGGACGCATTGCCGTGAAGGGCATGATCTGAAAGCCGTTGCCCAACAAAAAAGGAGGCCTCCCTGACCGGGAGAGCCTCCTTTTTTTGTGGCCTGACAGATGTTTCAGGCGATCTTGAAATGCTTGATGATTGCCTTGTTGAAAGCCGGAATATCATCCGGGCAGCGTGAGAAGACATAAGGTCCGTCAACCACGACCTCATTATCCACCCAGGATGCACCGGCATTTTCCAGATCCGTCCGGATGGCCGGCCAGGACGTGACAGTCCGGCCTTTCAGTTCGTTTACTTCAATCAGCGTCTGCGCGCCGTGGCAGATAGCGGCGATCGGCTTGTTCGCTTTCACGAAAGCGCGGGCGAATGCCACGACATCCTTGTTCATCCGCAGCGCATCCGGAGAAGCCAGACCGCCTGGAAGCAGCAGCGCATCGTAATCCTCGGCCTTTGCATCAGCAATCGCCAGATCGGCGCGGATCTTATTGGACGGATAGATATCCTTGTTCACGGCCTGGAATTCCCCTGCCTTAAGGGAAATGACCGTGACGGTCGCACCGGCTTTTTCCAGCGCTTCCTGCGGGCCCGTCAGTTCGATTTCTTCGAGGCCGTCAGTGGCCAGTGCAGCGACTTTTACCATGGTTCCGGTCCTTTCAGAGAATGCGGGCGACGAAAGACGCCGCCGCCCGTCAGAAAATTATGCGTTGAGATAGATGGTCTTGGTCTGGACGTAAGCTTCCATGCCATGCTGTCCGTCCTCGCCGCCCAGGCCACTTTCCTTGTAGCCGTGATGGAAGCCCTGTGGCGCTTCACCACCCGGACGGTTCACATAGACCTCACCGAATTCCAGATCGCGGGTCATACGCAGGATCCGGCTCAGATCGTTTGTGAAAAGATAGGCAGACAGACCGTAGCGGCAGTCATTGGCCCAGGCGATCGCCTGATCGAAATCCTTCACGCGGATCAGCGACATGACCGGACCGAACACCTCGTTATGAACGATGTCCATGTCCTGCGTGACATCCGTCAGCAGCGTCGGGGCATAGAAATAGCCCTTGTCATACACGCTGCCTGTCAGACGCTTGCCGCCAATGGCGAGACGTGCGCCCTGACGGACAGCATGCTCGACCATTTCATGCACCTTGTTGAGTTCGTCCTCGCTCACCTTCGGGCCCATATCCGTGGAAGGGTCCGTCGGCAGACCAACCTTCAGAGCCTCGATCTTCTCGCGGACCTTCTGAACGAACTTGTCGTAAACGGCCTCGTGGATATAGGTGCGCTCGTTGCAGGTGCAGACCTGACCGGCATTGTTGAAGCGCGCCGTGACTGCGGCATCAGCCGCACGGTCGATATCGGCATCTTCCATGACCATGAACGGTGCCTTGCCGCCCAGTTCAAGCCGGACTTCCTTCAGCGTCTCGGACGCAGCGGCCATGATCTTCTTACCGGCCGGGGTCGAGCCCGTCATCGTGATGAGCTTGATGTCCTTATGCGCCACCAGCGGCACACCGACATCCTTGCCATCACCCGTCACGACGTTGATGACACCGTGCGGAATCTTGGCTTCCTCGACCAGCTTTGCCAGATGCAGGCAGGCCAGCGGTGTCAGTTCATGTGGCTTGACGACAATCGTATTACCCGCGGCCACAGCCGGGCCGATCTTGCGGGCACACAGAGCCAGCGGGAAGTTCCAGGCCGTAATCGCGCCGATAACGCCCAGCGGCACACGGTCGATCAGGATCTTCTCTTCCGGAGAGCTGCCCGGGATGATCTCACCCTGAAGGCGCAGCACGTTCTCAGCCGAGAAACGCAGCAGACCGATTGCAAAATCCACCTCGATCCGGGCTTCCTTCAGCGGCTTGCCCATTTCGGACGTGATGATGGCGGCCAGTTTTTCCTTGTCGCGCTTCACCAGATCCTTGAGCGCGTGGATGTAATCGGCACGCTCGGTGGCCGTACGGCGGCTCCAGCCAATGAAGGCCGATTTCGCGGCAGAGACAGCCGCATCCACATCAGCCTGACCGCCCTTGGCGACTTCGGCGACGACAGCTTTGGTGGCCGGGTTTTCAACCTTGATCCATTCTCCGCCCTTCGGTGCGACCCAGCTTCCATTGATGAAGAGATTGTTTTTTTCAGTCATGAAGGTTCCTGCATTTTCTGTGTGGCGACCATGCGCTCCGTGATGAAACAGACGCATCAGCCAACCAGCAGTTCATTCGATGACCGTAAGGTGCAGGCATTCTCTCATAATAAAAAGTGATGATTCGTAAGCTCAGGACTCACTTTTTGTGAGTGTCCGGATGTGTTGGCGCATGGTCCAGAAATCTCCGCCCCAGATCATTCAGTCCCGGCTCACGCCAGATGAAATAGACTTCACTGCCTTTCAGATCTTCCGGATACGTAAACACAATTCCTTCACGGCGCCGTCTTTTCACCTGCGAGTGGATACTGTGCGGAACGCAGGAAATGCCCAGTCCAGCCTGAACGCAGGCAAGAATGACGTCATAGGATTCGACCGTGTGGATAATCGCATTCGAGACGCCATGCCGCTCAAGCCAGGTCTCGAAATAGCGCCGGTAAAAGCAGTCGGTGTTGAACAGGAAAACGTGCTGCCCGTCCCGTGCACCCTTCTGTCCTTCCGGCATGGCGAGCGCCAGTTTCTCGCGAAAGGCAAAGCGGCTTTCCATCAGGGGATGAACGATCGGCCCGTCCGTCAGCGCAAGATCAATCTCCCCATCTGCCAGCATCCGCTCCAGCGTGTAGGTCGGGCGCAGGAACATCTTGAGTTCCACGCCGGGACAGGCTGTCAGGAAATCCGGTACGATCTTCGGCAGATAGCCTTCAAGCGCCACATCCAGCGCGCCGATATTCAGGATCCCGCGGGGACTGCCCTCAGCGAACAGATCCGTCAGGGACTGCGCCCCGGAGACGACCGGCAGAGCCTGCCGGTAAAAGAGCCGCCCTTCCGGTGTGAGGATCAGACGCCCCTTTTCACGCAGGAACAGCTCCTGCCCGACCAGAAGTTCCAGTTCCTTGAGCCGTGCCGTCACGTTGGATGCCACGCAGTTCAGCCGGCGGGAGGCCGCAATAACCGTCCCCTCCTCCACAACGGCGCAGAACATTTCAATCTGGGCAAGGCGGAGCGGATTCATGGGAAGTCCTCAGCGGGAAAAGTCATCCGCCGGAAAAACATATCCCCAGAATCAGGGAACATCTCCGGGGAAGGGCCTGTGGATTGTTTGGGAAGAACTGGGGACCGTTCTGGCCAAGGCAGCTTTCCTGCGGAGTCGCACGATGAGTGTATCGAGTGCGGATAAAAACCGGCTCCGGTCGGCTTTGCCGAAGGACGGATTATAGGTCGTGACCGCCCCCGTCTCGCGCAGACCCTGCATCAGATCGCGCATGGCCGAGACCATGCCGACAGAGCGTTCGTCAATTTCCTCGCCATTAGGACGCAGGACGGAAGCCTGTTTCGCCAGACAGCGCACGGCGAGCGGAACATCATTGGTGATGACGATATCCGCAGGCGTTGCCTGTTCCGCAATCCAGTCATCCGCCACGTCCGGCCCTTCCGGCACCACGACGCGTTCGATAAGCGGAGACTGCGGAATGTTCATCCAGCTATTGGCAACAATGACCGTCTTAAGGCCGTAGCGTGCCCCGACGCGGTAAATCTCGTCCTTGACCGGGCACGCATCGGCATCCACCAGAAGCCGGGTGGTCTCGGCCATGGATCAGTCCTCCGTCTGAAAATGACGGATCAGTTCCTCCAGCACCACATCGGGGTGCTTCTCGCCCGAGACCCGGATCACGGGCTCGTCGTCGCCAGGTACTTCAAGGGTTGCAAGCTGGCTGGGCAGCAGGCTTGCTGGCATAAAATGCCCTTCCCGGCGCTGCAAGCGGTCCGCAAGTTCCCCGGCTGACGTGTCGATATGTACGAACTCGATTGGTAGGTCCTCCCCGCGAAGCTGCTCGCGATAGGAGCGCTTGAGCGCGGAACAGGTCAGCACCGCACCATGTCCGGCTTTCACCTGTTCGCGCAGCCAGTCATGACAGAGCGCAAGCCAGGGGGCACGATCCGCATCGGTCAGCGGCTGACCAGTGCTCATCTTCTCGACATTAGCCGGCGGGTGCAGTGCATCGCCTTCCTGAAAATGCCAGCCCAGACGCGTGGCCAGACCGGTTGCAACCGTCGTCTTGCCTGTTCCGGACACCCCCATGACCACGAGAAAACGCGGTTTCAGACCCATTTGCGTTTCGTGTTCCGTCATCTTCATGGCTCCCAGTGCTCCACACCATCCGGCGTCGCCACGAGGACTTCGGACGCCATGTTGAGAAACATGCCGTGCTCCACGACACCCACAATCCGGTCGATTTTCTCGGCCAGCTTTTCGGGCTCCTCGATCGGACCGAAATGGCAGTCCAGAATCATGTTGCCGGTATCGGTTACAAACAGCGATCCGGCCCGGTCCGTCCTCGGCTTCACGCCGCGTGCGCCACAGGCCGCCAGACGTTCCGCCGTGCATTCCCAGCCGAAGGAAATGACTTCCACCGGCACTGGCGCCCGTTCGCCCAGCAGGTCCACGGGCTTGGTGCCGTCCACGATCACCACGAACCGCTTGGCCGCCTGCGCCACGATCTTCTCGCGCAGCAATGCCCCGCCCAGCCCCTTGATGAGGTTGAGCGAACCGCGCTGGACCTCGTCCGCACCATCAATGGCAATATCAATCCGGCGATGCGCCCCGAAATCGGTCAGCGGAATCCCGGCCTTGAGCGCCTTGTCCTCACTGTCATCGGAGGTGGGGATGCCGAAGATCTCCAGACCCTCCTTAACACGCTCGCCCAGACGCTCGATCATGTAAGCCGCCGTGCTGCCCGTCCCGAGCCCCACGACCATGCCGCTCTTGACCATGTCCGCGGCTTCACGCGCAGCCGTGCGCTTGTGAACGTTCATATCCGTCCCGCTCATGCGCCCTCTCCCACCGCAGCGCGGTCTGCAAGAATGACGATCCGTCCTTCGCTCGTCACCCGTGCGGACGGGATGGAACTGTCGCCTTCGACCAGACGCTCCAGCATCTCGACCTTGGAGGCGCCCGTCACGAGGAACACGACCAACGCGCTGGACTGGATGGCGGGATAGGTCAGCGTGATACGTTCATAAGGTGCTGTGGACGGTGCAGCCGTTCCGACCCAGGCCTTCCGCTCCTTCAAAACCGGCTGTCCCGGAAACAGTGACGCCGTGTGACCATCAGTGCCCAGACCCAGCATGACCAGATCAAACAGCGGGCGCTGCGGATCGAGCGCGGTTGCCCCATAGGCGGTCTGAAGGGTCTTTTGGTAAGCCTTCGCATCTTCTTCCGCCGTGCCACCGGTCGGAATGGCGTGGACGTTCTGCGCCGGCACCGGAACGCGGGACAGCAGGACAGACTGACCGACCGTGTGATTGCTGTCGGCATGACCTTCCGGCACGTGACGCTCGTCGCCGTAGAAAATCTCGACACGTTCCCACGGGATCAGCTTTGCGCGGGACGGCGTGGCCAGGATCTCGAACAGGCGCTTGGGCGTGGAACCGCCGGACAGGGCAACCCGGAACGGGCCATCCGTCTTGGCCAGGATCCCTTCAACGAGAAGATCGGCCATCCGCAGGGCAACTGCTTCTGAATCAGGGAGGGTTTCCAGCGTGGCGGCACGGATGTCGGTGGTCATGGATTGGGAACTCTCGGCAGGATGTAGCGCTCGACGGCCTTGGCCCAGCCATCGCGCTCGTTGGTGTCTGTGAGAACCTGCGCGGCGGCTTTCACATCGTCTTCGGCCTGTCCCATCGCAATGCCCAGGCCCGCGACCGAAAACATCGGCAGGTCATTATGGGCATCGCCAAGACAGGCAACCTCATGCGGCGCAATGCCATGGGCAAGCGCCAGTTCACGAACGGCCTCCCCCTTGTTGGCAAGGGCCGGGGTCACGTCGAGAAGAATATCGGAAGAACGGCGCACGCTCGCATCGCCCTGAAGCATGGCACCAAGCTCGGTCTCGACGTCCTGAAGCAGGCTGGTATCGCTGCTCACGCCCATCACCTTGCCGATCCCTTCGAACTCCTTGCGAAGATCGGGAACCTGATGCGGCGTCAGGCCGGTAATGCCCTGTTCGTGCTGCACGAAGGGCGTATAGGCGTCCTTCACCATCCAGTAGGACTGCCGCAGGAACCACGTTTCGATCCCGTGCAGATGCAGCATGTCATGCACGATCGACAGCACATCCGGAGACAGAACACGGCTGACGGACGTGGTGCCGTCAGGTTTGAAAATGATGCCGCCATTGAAGCCGGCATTCTGCCCGGTCAGGCCGAGCTGCTCGATATAGGGAACCATGGCAGCGGGAGGGCGCGCACTGGCCAGACAGAGGGGAATTCCGCGCTCCTGAAGCGCCCTCACCATGGCCAGCGTCGAAGGCGCGATGGTCTTGTCCGGCGTCAGAAGTGTCCCATCCATGTCGGACACGACCATCTTGATGATCTGTGGCAGTGGCGGGAGAGCCGCATGGATGGCGTCGAGGTCAACGGACATAGGAGCCCCTGTAAAAACCCCCGTCAGAGTCTTTGCGGGGGCTGGCTGGTCATCAATGGCAAAACCATACCCTGCCAGCCAGTCATTGCCCATGAGGGGCGCAGGCTTATTTCTTCTCGACGTGTCCGCCGAAACCGAAACGCTGTGCCGAGAGAACCTTCTCGGCAAAATTATTACCCGACCGCGAACGGAAGCGCGTGAACAGCGCGGCCGTCATGACCGGGGCCGGCACGTCTTCCTCAATGGCGGCTTCGATCGTCCAGCGACCTTCACCGGAATCCGCGACTTCACCGGAGAACTCGTTGAGGGTCTCTGAACGGGTCAGGGCCTCGGCCGTCAGATCGAGCAGCCAGGACGACACGACACTGCCGCGACGCCAGACTTCCGCAATGTCGCCCATGTTGAGCTCGAACCGGTCCTTTTCCGCAAGGATCGGAGAGTTCTTGCTCTTCATGATGTCGAAGCCTTCAGCAAAGGCCTGCATCATGCCGTATTCGATGCCGTTATGGACCATCTTCACAAAATGGCCCGAACCGGCGGGACCACAGTGCAGATAGCCCTGCTCGGCCCGCGGATCATGCCCTGCCTCGTCACGCCCAGGCGTGCGCGGCACATCCCCGATGCCCGGCGCTAGCGCGTTGAGGATCGGATCAATGTATTCGGCGGTCTCTTTCGTGCCGCCGAACATCATGCAGTAGCCGCGTTCCAGACCCCAGACACCGCCTGAAGTCCCGACATCGACATAGGAAATGCCCTTTTCAGCCAGTTCGGCCGAACGGCGGACATCGTCCTTGTAGTAGGTATTGCCGCCATCAATGATGATATCGCCACGACCCAGAAGGCCTCCAAGCTGTTGGACGCAGTCTTCAGTGATGGCGCCCGCCGGCAGCATGACCCACACCACGCGGTGTTCATCGCCTTCAAGGAGCTTTGCCATGTCGGCCAGCGTGTCGGCAGGCGTTGCACGCCCGGCTTCACACCGTCCGACGACGGAGGTGGTCACTTCCGGCGTGCGGTCATGCACGACGACATCATGTCCATGGCGGGTCAGACGGACGGCAATATTGCCGCCCATCCGTCCCAGTCCGATGATTCCGATCCGCATGACTTATGCTCCTGCCAGTGCTTTATGGATCGCCGTTTCCAGAGCCTTCAGCCCGTCCTCCAGCGGTCCATCGATATGAACGCGGAGGGCACGACGACCACGGGCCGCGAGCACCTCGAAATCGCCTCGCGCCTGTGCCGCTTTCACGACACTGAAGCTGAAGCCATGGCCCGGAACCGGCACATCCGCCGCATCCGTTGCCGTGACCTGCAGGAACACGCCACTGTCGGGGCCGCCCTTGTAGGCCTGGCCTGTCGAGTGCAGGAACCGGGGCCCGAATTCGGCAGCTGTCGCCACCTTCAGTGCGTCCCGAAGTTCCATGCGAACGGACTGTGCCCAGTCCCGTGTCTGCTGGTCGCGCCTGATATAGGCGAGCAGCCCGACATAGTCACCAGCCTTCACGCGATCGAAGAGCGCCTTGAGGATGGAGACGGCATCGCCCTTGTTTTCAAAGACTTCGGTGTTCTTCGGATCTGCATAGAAGGACAGCGGACCATCCTTTGCGAACGGCGTTTCCTCCGGCAGAGAACCCGTTTCGGCATAGGCCGAAGTCAGCTTGCGCGTCTCGAGCTTGCTGAACTCCACGTCCGGCTGATCGAACGGGTCGATCCCCAGAACTGCGCCTGCCACAGCCGTAGCGAATTCGAACAGGAAGAAAGCCTGTCCGATCTGGGCCTTGTCTGCCAGACGGATGGTGACCACCGGTGCACCTGCGGCACGAAGGGCACCAAGGCGACTGTCGGGAACGTCATCACCCAGCAGCAGATCCACGAAGATGCGATCGGTGCCGTACACGTCCGGCGTGCCGAGTTCTTCCTCGTCGATGGGAATAAGGCCAACGCCCTTTTTGCCCGTGCTCTCGGCGATCAGCTGCTCCAGCCAGGCACCCAGCGAGGCAATGCCTTCGGACGCCAGGATCGTGACCTTGTCACGACCGAAGCAATGCGCGGCATGTCCCAGGATCAGACCCAGAACCGCACCCGGATTGGACGACGGCGGAGCACTTCCATCACAGGATTCCACCATCAGGCGCGTCACCGTCAGCAGCTTGCGGACGTCGATGCCGCTCGCAGCCGCCGGGACAAGACCGAAGTTGGACAGGACCGAGTAACGGCCACCAATCTTCGGATCGCCGTAAAACACACGCCAGAAGCCGTTTTCCTCGGCCACTTTCTGCATGTGCGAGCCCGGATCGGTGATGGCGATGAAGCTGTCACCGGGCTTCTTGCCGAGAGCCTGCCCTGCCACCTGCCAGAAATGCGCGAACAGGATGTTCGGCTCCAGTGTTCCGCCGGACTTGCTGGCCACGATGAACAGCGTGTTCTTCGGATCGATAGCCTTCTCGAAGGCCGTGACCTGCTGCGGATCCGTGCTGTCGAGCACATGCAGCTTCGGCCAGCCTTCGCGCTGTCCGAAAGTCTCAGCGAGCACCTCGGGACCAAGGCTCGAACCGCCCATGCCCAGAAGCAGGATATCCTTGAAGCCGCGACTGCGGACATCGCGGGCCAGAACTTCCAGCTCCTCAATATGCCACAGACGATCCTGCACAACCGTCAGCCAGTTCAGCCACCCGGCTTCCGGACCATTCGTCCAGACGGACGGGTCCTTCTTCCAGATACGACGCAGACCGCCACTATGGCTCCAGTCCTTTTCCGCTCCGGCCACATCGTCACGCAGGTCCGGCGGAAGATCCGCGCTAACCCGCAGAAGACGGTCGCCCAGCACGGCCTCGCGCTTGGTGGCAACGGCTGTCAGCAGCGTATCGAAGGACACGCTGAACGCCGCACAGCCATCCTTGACCAGCTTGGCCGTGATCGCGTCCAGCCCCAGTCCAAGCCGCTCGGCTTCGGCCATCACATGCCGCGCCTGATCGACATTTTCCGTCAGGCTCGCACGGGACTTGCCGTGATCGCGATAGGCGTCGAAGGTTGCGGGCGGGATGGTGTTGACCGTCTCAGGACCAATCAGCTCCTCGACATACAGGACGTCGGAATAGGCCTTGTCCTTGGTACCGGTGCTGGCCCACAGCAGACGCTGCGGGTTCGCGCCCTTCTCGGCCAGCGCCTTCCAGCGCGGACTGTTCCGGACTTCCAGATAATACTGATAGGCCATCTTGGCATTGGCGATCGCCACCTTGCCGCGAATGGCCTTCAGGGCTTCGGCTTCCGGATCACCCGCTGCAACGCGACGGTCGATTTCCGCGTCGATCTTGCCGTCGATACGGCTGACAAAGAACGAGGCTACGCTGGAAATGCGCGAGATTTCTTCGCCACGGGCCACACGGGCCTCGAGACCGGAAATATAGGCTTCCAGAACCGCCTTGTATGCGTCCAGCGAGAACAGCAGCGTCACATTGACATTGATGCCGTCCGCGATGGCTTCGCGGATCGCACCCGTACCCTCTGCCGTCCCCGGGATCTTGATCATCAGGTTGTGACGTCCGACTGCTTTCCACAGGCGGCGCGCTTCGGTGATGGTCCCGTGGGCGTCAAAGGCCAGATAGGGGGAGACTTCGAGGCTGACATAGCCGTCCAGCCCCTTGGTCTTTTCAAATACCGGATCGAGCACTGCACAGGCCGCACGGATGTCGTCGATTGCCAGATGCTCGTACAGTTCGCCCGGAGACAGCCCCTCGCCTTCGAGCAGCTTGCGGATCTGCGGATCGTATTCCGTACCGTGACCGATGGCCTTCTCGAAGATGGCCGGGTTGGATGTCACACCACGCAGGCCGTCATCATCAACCAGTTTACGGAGACTGCCATTCTCCGTGAAGCTGCGCTGGATGAAGTCCAGCCAGGGAGACTGACCGTAATTCTCAAGGTCGCGCAGCACGCTGCCGACTTCGTTCAGACCGGTATTGGAGATTGTGTCTGCCACAGGATCTCTCCCTTACTTGCCGCGCAGAGCCTGACGCTTTGCCGCGTCATAGACTGCTTCCGGCGTGAAACCGAATTTCGTAAGAAGTGCAGAGGCCGGAGCCGACGCACCGAACGTGTTCATGGCAATGATCGCACCACCCAGACCGACATAACGATCCCAGCCGAAAGCCGCGGCCTGCTCGACCGCAACACGACCGATCACATCAGGCGGCAGCACGGAATCGCGGTATTCCTGGCTCTGCTCTTCGAACAGGTCAAAGCTCGGCATGGACACGACGCGGGCCCTGACGCCCTCTTCCGTGAGCTTTTCGTAAGCAGAGACCACGAGGCCGACTTCCGAACCCGAAGCGATCAGGATCACGTCCGGCTTGCCGTCACAGCTCGCCAGCACATAGCCACCCTTCGCCAGACCGGCGGCGGACGCATATTTCGTGCGGTCGATCGTCGGCAGGTTCTGACGGCTCAGGGCCAGCACAGCCGGCTTGTGCGTCATCGGGATCAGCGTGCGCCAGGCTTCGGCCACTTCGTTGGCGTCGGACGGACGGATCGTCATGATACCCGGCGTGGCGCGCAGCTGGGCAAGCTGCTCGATCGGCTGATGCGTCGGTCCGTCTTCACCCACACCGATGGAGTCATGCGTGAAGATGTACAGAACCGGCAGCTCCATGATGGCCGACAGACGGATCGGGGCCTTCATGTAATCAGAGAAGATCAGGAAGCCCGAACCGTAAGCGCGGATACCCGACAGCGCGATGCCGTTGCAGATGGAGCCCATCGCATGTTCGCGCACACCGAAATGGATGTTCCGGCCGCCATAGTTGCCATTCCATTTTTCCGGCTGGAAGGAGCCACCGCCCTTGATGTCCGTCTTGGTGGACGGCGTCAGGTCAGCAGAGCCACCGATCATCCAGGGCAGGTTCTTCGCAACCGCGTTCAGCACCTGACCCGAGCTTGCACGTGAGGCAATGCCCTTCGCATCCGCATCGAAGGTCGGGATGTCCTTGTCCCAGCCTTCCGGCAGACGATGCTCGATGATGCAGTCGATTTCAGCCGCAAGCTCCGGATGCGCCTCGCGATAGGACGAGAACAGCTCGCGCCATTCCGCATGGGCTTCCGCGCCACGCTTGCCGAGACCCTCGGCGAAGTGCTCCTTCACGCCGTCCGGCACGTAGAAGTCCGGAGCGTCTTCCGGCCAGCCATAGGCCTTCTTCGCACCCTTGAGTTCTTCCGCACCCAGCGGCTCGCCATGTGCTGAAGCCGTACCGGCTTTCTTGGGCGCGCCATAACCGATGACCGTCTTGAGAACGATCATGCTCGGGCGATCCGTCACCGCACGGGCGGCCTTCAGCGCAGCGATAATAGCGTCGACGTCATTGCCATCCGTCAAGGTCTGCACATGCCAGCCATAGGCCTCGAAGCGCTTGCCCACATTTTCCGTGAAGGCCAGATCCGTCGAGCCTTCGATGGAAATCTGGTTTGAATCATAGATCCAGGTCAGGTTGCCCAGCGCAAGATGCCCGGCGGTGGAAGCGGCTTCAGAGGCCACGCCTTCCATCATGTCGCCGTCACCACAGAACACTGTTACATGGTAGTCGAACAGCTTGAAGCCCGGACGGTCATAACGCGCGGACATCCATTTCTGCGCGATGGCCATGCCGACAGAATTGCCGCAACCCTGTCCGAGCGGACCGGTCGTGGTCTCGACTCCAGCGGTAAAGCGGTATTCCGGATGGCCCGGCGTCTTGGAGTTCAGCTGGCGGAACTGGGAGAGATCTTCCACCGTCAGCGAGGGGGCGTCGACAACCTTGCCGTCCTGGATGTCCTTCACGCCCGTCAGGAACAGGGTGGAGTACAGCAGCATGGAAGCATGACCAACCGAAAGGACGAAACGGTCACGCGCCGGCCAGCACGGATCGGCCGGATCATATTTCAGGTCATGCTGCCACACCGCATACATTGCCGGTGCAAGCGCCATGGCTGTGCCGGGATGGCCGGAATTGGCGCGTTCGACACCTTCCATCGAAAGGGTACGGATCGTATTGATGGCGAGTTGGGGAAGCGTACTCATCGGAATGGGGTCTCCGGCTTGTGACTGACGGGAAGAAACGCAACGATATCTCCCGCACATTCTGCTGCCACAGCATGACGCGAAGTCGCGCCGGACGCAATGGCTGATTGGTAAACCATATTGTGAAACACGCTCTTGTGCTTGATGACAACCTGCCACATTTCGACGGGCGTCATTACCGAAACCCAGAGGCCTGGCGTCCTGACGAAACACGGACAGCCCGCAAGACATCCCAGCGGATCGGAAACATCTTCAGATGGCAGGTGGGGCTGCGTCCCCGCTGGCCGGATGCCCTGCCGCCCCAGAAAGCCTATCCGCAGGTTACGCCCGCTCCGGGGGAATGCTGCGTTACGTTCATCGGTCATGCGACCGTTCTGCTCCAGTTTGGCCGCACAGGACGCGCGCCCCTGCGGATCATCACTGATCCGGTCTTCTCCGAACGCTGCTCCCCCTTCCGCAGTTTCGGTCCCCGTCGTGTCCGTCCGCCCGGCATCACCCTTAACGCCCTGCCCCGCATCGACATTATCCTCGTCTCGCACTGTCATTACGATCACATGGACCTGCCGAGCCTGCGCGCCCTGGCCGAACGTGACGACCCGCTCTGCCTGTCGCTGCCCGGCAACCGCCGCCATCTGGAAAAGGCCGATCTGCCGCGCATTGCCGAGCTGGACTGGTGGGAAAGCATGACCGATGATGGTGCCTGCATCACGGCCACACCGGCCCTGCATGGCAGCGCCCGCACGCCGCTCGACGCCAACCGTGCGCTCTGGGGCGGCTTCACGATCGAAGCGGATGGTCACACGGTGTTTTTCGCGGGCGACACGGCCTGGGGTAAGCATTTCGACGCGATCCACCGCCGCTGGCCAGACATCGATCTCGCCATCCTGCCCATCGGGGCCTACGACCCGCGCGACCTCATGCGTCGCGTCCACATGTCGCCCGAAGAAGCCCTCATGGCCTTTGATACGCTCAGGGCAAAACAGGGGCTGCCCATTCATTTCGGAACCTTCCAGCTCACCGACGAGGCCATTCTGGAACCCCCGACCCGTCTGGAATTCGCCAGCCGTGGAGCCGGACGCCCTTTCCAGGCTTTGGAGAACGGTGAGAGCCTCGCCCTTCCGCCCGCTGACACAAAAAGCTAACCTCTCCTCCGACAACACCCCGCGAGGGGACACCGCCATGTGGAAACCGTCATGAACGCCCAGAACGTCACTTTCACGTCAGACCAGATCACCGCCCTGTTCATCGACGCGGCCCGTGAAGGCGATACCGACCTCCTGACCCAGTTTCTGGACGCCGGCATGGCCATCGATACGCCCGACAGCCGCGGCTACACCGCGCTGATCGTCGCCACCTATAACGGCCACGCGGACGCCACGCGCCTGCTGCTGGACCGTGGTGCCGATACGGAAGCCACCGATCTCAAGGGCGCCACGGCCCTGTCCGGTGTAGCCTTCAAGGGCCTGACCGACATCGCGACACTTCTGCTCGATCACGGCGCGCAGGTGGATCACGCCAATCATGCCGGTCGCACGCCGCTGATGTTCTCCATCATGTTCAACCGTGAAGACATGGCCAGAAAGCTTCTGGCGGCTGGAGCAAACCCGGACCTGAAGGACGCAGATGGTGTCTCCGCCCGCGATCTCGCTGAACGCCAGCTCATGACCGGCCTGTTCACCGGAACGCCCGCATGAGCCGTTTCTGGAACCGCCGCGTCCGTGACCTGCACCCGTATGTCCCGGGCGAACAGCCCAAGGTCGCGGATCTGCTGAAGCTCAACACCAACGAGTCTCCCTACGGCCCGAGCCCGAAAGTGCTCGATGCCATCCGGGACGCCGCATCTGACGACCTGCGCCTGTATCCGGACCCGACGGCGGCAGTTCTTCGCGACACCATCGCCACGCGCTTTGGCACAACGACGGACCGCGTCTTCGTCGGCAACGGCTCGGACGAAGTGCTGGCCCATGCCTTCCGTGCCCTGTTTCACGATGACGCGCCGGTCCTGTTCTCGGATGTGACCTACGGCTTCTATCCGGTCTATTGCGGCCTGTTCGAACAGCCGTTCCGCCACATCCCGCTCAATGACGATTTTGCGATCGATATCGACGCCTATACCGGCGACTGCGGCGGCATCATCGTCGCCAATCCCAATGCGAATACGGGCATCGCCCTGCCGTTGGAGCAGATCGAAACGCTCCTGAAGCGCCATCCGGACCGGACCGTTATCATCGACGAGGCCTATGTCGATTTCGGGGCGCAGTCCGCCATTGAACTGACACACCGGTATGACAATCTTCTGGTAGTCCAGACGCTGTCCAAGTCCTATGCCCTGGCAGGGCTGCGTGTGGGTTTTGCGATCGGCTCCCCGGAGCTGATCGAAGGTCTCATCCGGGTCAAGGACAGCTTCAATTCCTATCCCCTCTCCCGCCCGGCACAGGCCGGGGCCATCGCCGCGATCCAGGATACCGACTGGCTTGCGGACATCACGGCGCGCGTCATCGCCAGCCGTGACAGGCTGGTCCCGGAGCTTGAAAATCTTGGCTTCCAAGTCCTGCCATCCTGTGCCAACTTTGTTCTCGTGCACCATACGGAGCACAGGGCCGGAGACATCGCCGCCGCACTGCGCGAGCGGGCGATCCTGGTCCGGCATCTCTCAACCCCGCGCATCCAGGACTGGCTGCGCATCTCGATCGGAACGGACGAGGCCTGCATACGCCTGACAGACGCTTTGCGGGACATCCTCTCTCCCCGATCCTGAATTAACCGGACGGTAATACTCCGTCCCCCATAATCATGAGCCAGACAGGGCCAGCCGGGCACGCTTTCGTGTGCTCCATCCCGCCATCCCCGGATGAGCGGGAGGCCTGTGAATGTTTCATGCGGAAAGACAGAACACATGCGTGCATTCCAGGGACAGATGTCCGACAATCAGCCTATTCGCCGTAATCAGGCCGAAAAGGAAAAACAGCTTCGGGACCTAAAGGAGACGATCGCGTCCATGAAGTCCCACACCTCTCCGACACTGAAGGAGAGCATCCAGCGCCGCATCCGCGAACTGGAGGTCGAACTGCGCACCATCGCGCGTGAAAAGGCTGCCAAGGCCGCCAATCCGGACGCCCAGTCCGACCGCCAGCGCCGCCCGCCGCGTCGCAACACGATCCGCTCCATGTAATGGCGGCTTAAACGGCCGGTGCAGAATTCCCTTCTGCACCGGCCGTTTTGCATCAGGCGTCCTGCTCGACTGCTTCCCGGGATGCCGCATCCCAGGCCGCCGGCCCCATCAGCCGCAGCCGTGCCGGATGAAGCCCGTCGGTCTCTGTCAGGACATAATACGCCGTATATTCGCCGGTCGGCCTGCCCGGCCTGTCCTTCAGCAGTCTGAAAACATTCCGGTCCGCTGTCATCTGCGTCCCGTCTCCGGCCAGAGGCTGGTTCCACATATCCAGAGCTTCCGGCACCCGCGTCCGGTCGATCATCAGGCAATTCGGATCGACAAACCCGCCATAGCTTTCCCGGAAAATCCCGCCCCCGATCCCGACAGACTCCCACTGGTCCTCGCAGATGGGCATCAGCGTCCGCGGATGTACGAACCAGCGCCCGGCCCAGGCCCAGTCCTGCCCCTCGATCGCCGTCAGCAGGGAAGACAGGTGATCCGGCGCCCACCAGTTGTCGTCGTCGAGATAGGCGATCCGCGGCGCGTTCGAGAGCTGGCTGAGCACACTGCGCAACACGCCCCCATCCTTTGCACGGCCAAATCCGCCATGCCGCTGGGACGTGGAATAGCCGGACCACAACACTTCGACGACCCAGCCGGATGGCCGTCCTTCGACAGCATGCTGCATCAGTTCGTCAGCACCCTCTCCCGGAGCACAGTCCAGACCGATCATGATCTGGACCCGCAATCCGCCCTGCTGCGCGAAGATGGACTGAAGTGCCCGGACGATACTCGGCCTCAGCAGGCTCGGCATGACGACCGCAACATCGAATGGCCGCTGGTCTGGCTCGCCGGCATCGGCGAAAATGTGAAGTCCGGGTTCCATGTCGGCGACGATACTGCGCGTCCGCAGACCTGTCACGTCACAGCCTGAGCCTCCGCTGCTCTCTTGCACTTCGGCGCTCCAGGGCACACCATGACGGACAGAATGATCACTGCGAAAGAGTCCAACGTGTCCGTTCCTTCCACCTTTTCGCACGAACAGCTGCTTGATCGCCTGGGCGAGGTTGCCGTCCGCGTTGGCCTGAACATCGCGCCGGGCCAGCAGCTACTCATCACAGCACCTCTGGCTGCCGTTCCGCTGGTCCGTCGCGTGACGGAACACGCCTACAAGGCTGGCGCCTCCCTGGTGACGACGCTGTATGCGGATGACGAGACCACGCTGGCCCGCTTTATCCACGCCCCGGACGACGCCTTCGACGTCGCCCCAACCTGGCTCGCTGACGGCATGGCCCGCGCTTTCCGTGAAGGCGCAGCCCGCATGGCCATCACGGGTGCCAATCCGACCCTTCTGAAAGGTCAGGATCCCGAGCGCATTTCCCGGGCCAACCGTGCCAATTCCAAGGCCAACCGCCCGGCGATGGAAATCATCACGCAGTTCGCCGTGAACTGGAACATTATCGCCTGCGCCACCCCGGCCTGGGCTGCACAGGTCTTCCCGGAATTTCCGGCCGACGAAGCTCTCGCCGCCCTGTGGGATGGAATCTTCAAGGCCTCCCGCGTCGACGTGGCCGACCCGGTCGCCGAGTGGAAAGCCCATAACGCCCGCCTGCACGCCCGGGCGAAATACATGAATGACAGCCGCTTCGAGGCCCTGCATTTCAGCGGCCCCGGCACCGATCTGACGGTCGGCCTTGCGGACGGGCATCTCTGGGCGGGCGGCTCGGAAAAATCGGGCAACGGCATTGTCTGCAACCCGAACATCCCGACGGAAGAAATCTTCACGACGCCCCATCGCAGCAAGGTCGATGGCCGGGTCAGCAGCACCAAGCCGCTTTTCCATCAGGGCACGCTGATCGACAACATCGCGGTCCGCTTTGAAAACGGGAAGATTGTCAAAGCCTCCGCAAGCCATGGCGAAGACGTGCTCAAGCGCATCCTCAGCACCGATGAAGGCGCCGCTCGGATCGGTGAAGTGGCCCTCGTGCCGCACTCCTCGCCCATCTCGGCCAGCAAGATCCTGTATCGCAACACGCTGTTCGACGAAAACGCGTCCAGCCATATCGCTCTCGGTCAGGCTTATACGAAGTGCATGGTCGATATCGAAGGCTTGACGCCGGAAGAACTGCTGGAGCGAGGCGTCAACGACTCCCTCATCCACATTGACTGGATGATCGGTTCGGACAAGATCGATCTTGATGGTCTCAAGAATGGCAACCGCGTGCCATTGATGCGCGCTGGCGAATGGGTGCAGGCATGACATTTCCCCGCATGACAGGGCTCTCGGCCCTTCTCGTTTCCGCTGCAATGCTGCCGCTGGTGGCACATGCACAGTCTTATCCGTCGCCCGCCTATCAGGGTGGCGTCCCGAGCCAGAGCCAGACCCAGATCGACGGAAGTGCACCCGTTCAGGGTGCCCCGGCCCAGCAGGCTCCGCAGGTCTCACCACAGGTTCGCGCCGATACGGAACGGGCCATGCACTATCCGCTGCCGCCCGACTTCATGACCCGGGCCGCAGCGACAATCGCTGAACTCCAGGCCCGCAACATCCAGCCGCCCAACTCCCATGGCACGAGCCTTGGAGACACGATCCGGCAGATCAGTCAGGTTCCAGGTCTGGCGCCCGTCCTGCAAAGCCACGGCTTCACGCCTGAAACGTTCGTCATGGGCATGACGGCCTTTGGCATGACGCTCGCTGCCAGCAACGGTCAGCTCCCGAATGGTATGCCCACCCCCAATCCGGCTAACGTCGCGCTATTCAAAGCCCAGCCCGGGCAGGTCTCGGCCCTGATGCAGGCCATGGGCAACCCGCCACACTGAACACGGACAACGGCCGGTCTTTTTAAAAAAATCCGGCCATCTCCTTTCTCAAATCAAAGATCAGAATGTCCATCAAACTCGACCTTGCAATCCTGCCTGCCCTGGATATTCTTGGCATGGCACAGTCAGGCGCCCTGCTGCGCGCCGAACGCGAAACGCCGCCGGATGGCATACCGGTCTTCGTGACCCGGGCCGGTTGGGATGAACTGAGCGCGACACATGCCGAGCATCACGATGCGCCTCATACGGTGCTTCTCCCAGCACTTGAGAAAGCCGCCGCACGTATCCTGTCACACGCTGCCGAAGCCGCATTACGCAATGGCGAAATGACACCGGTCCTCACGATGCCTAGCGATCTCTTTCCCAGTGATCCGGATCTCGTTCTGGCCTTCGTCCGCGACAATACGCATCCTGTCGCCTGCGCCCTGATCGGCACGGCTGCTCAGATTGAAGCAGCCTTACGCGGACATAAATCTCCTTAAGCCCGGCCGAACTGACGGACGGCGAGTTCATCCAGAACATTCTGTTCTTTCCTGAGATCGGCCTGTCGTTCCTCTTCCTTCTGCTCGTCGCGCAATGTCTTAACGGCTTCCATGGCTGCTCTGGCCGCAATCAGTGCCGAGCGCACGGTTTCGCGGTCCAGCGCAGCCTCACGACAGCGCGCCTGAGCCTCGGCCACCGCCTTTCGCCCCAGTGGAAGCCAGCGGCTGAATGCTTCAACAGCACCGTCTCCCGCCGTGGGGCCGGAAGCGACCCGCTGCTCGTTCAGGATCTCGTCCTGAGCAGCAGCCAGTTTCTCCTCCGCAGCAGCTTCACGCGCCACGGCTTCCGCAAATCTTTGTTCTACAACATTAAGTTCCTGCTCCCGCAGGGTGATCAGTGTTTCGAGAGGTGAGCGTTCCATCGAGGTGTGTCCTTCACGCTGCCTTCACGGGAGCGTTCTGTGGAAGAGTCTGCATGATCTGCGCCAGCTGCCCAAAAGCCTCTGCGCGCGTGGAGCGTTCGTCCCGCCCCTGAGACAGGAACGCATTCAGTCGTGGCATCAGCGCGATGGCTTCATCCACCTCATGATCCGTACCTGCCTTGTAAGCTCCGAGCCGGATCATGTCGGCCATCCGCTGATAGGTCGCCATGGCGGCCCGTGCACGCCGCGTCAGGTCATTTTCCTCTGCTGAGTTACAACGTGGCACGGCACGAGACAGGGATCGCAACACATCAATGGCAGGATAGCGTCCCTGTTCACCGATCTTGCGGTCCAGAATGATATGGCCATCCAGAATGCCTCGCACGGCATCCGCAACCGGTTCGTTCTGATCGTCACCTTCCACAAGAACCGTAAAAAGCGCCGTGATCATTCCCTGATCCGGATAGCCGGGGCCCGCTCGTTCCAGAAGTCGTGGCAGCTCGGCAAAGACCGAGGGAGGATAACCACGCGTTGCGGGCGGCTCTCCCGCAGACAGACCGATTTCACGCAGCGCCATGCAAAAGCGGGTTACGCTGTCCATCAACAGCAGGACCGATTTGCCCCTGTCCCGAAAATATTCAGCAATCGCCATAGCGGACAATGCAGCTTCACGACGCATCAGAGGCGGTGAGTCCGAAGTTGCAATCACCAGAACACTACGGGCCAGCCCTTCCGGCCCAAGATCATCCTCAATAAATTCGCGGACCTCACGTCCGCGCTCCCCAACCAGAGAAATTACTGCAACATCGCATTCCGCGCCTTTCGCCAGCATCGACAGCAATGTCGATTTTCCAACGCCCGATCCGGCAAAAAGTCCGAGCCTCTGACCACGACGGCAGGTCGTGAACGTATCCAGCGCGCGCACCCCAAGATCAATACGCTCACCCAGACGGGCACGACTGGCCGCATTTGGTGGAGGGCACTGGATTGGCTGCCGTTTGAACGAAGGCAGCAACGGTCCCTTCCCGTCAATCGGCTGTCCCAGCGGATCGACAACCCGCCCCAGCCAGTCTTCACTGACGCTCAACCCTCCCTCACGGCGATTCAGCGGGACTTTGGCCTCACATCCGGGACCGATCCCTTCCAGAGAGCCGAAAGACATGAGACGCGCTACCGCCCCCTGAAAACCCACAACCTCGGATTGCACTGATCGGCCATCCCGTGCCTTGATGGCAACTCGATCACCAATCGTAACGAATCCCTCGAGTCCAATAACGGTTACACACAGACCCACAACATCCCTCACACTGCCCGTCACCCAAGTGCAGGTAAGATTGGATAATGCCTCGAGAAGTCTGTCGTAATCGCTCATGACGCCAGTTTTCGACCGTTTTCTGCGGTTTGATCCGATCTTCAGAACCTACAACCTGCCGGTTAAGGCATCCCTAACGTTCCCCCCTAACGGGAAAAATAATGACAATTTTACGATTTTTGATCTATGTCTATCGACATGCACAACCTTGGGTAGTAACCATTAGTTCACCAAGCCGGGAGTTGAGAACATGCGAATTCTTCTTGTCGATAGCGATCAGTCCGCCGCCGCCAGCCTGTCCCAGATCCTGCGGGCTGCGTCTTTCACCGTGGACCACACCCCATCCGGTGAAGAAGCGATCGAGATGCTTCGTCATTACGACTATGACGTTGTTGTACTTGAGCTGATGCTGAACGATCTTGAAGGATATGAAGTCATCCGGCGTGTCCGGACGGCCCGCATCACGACGCCCATCCTCGTCCTCTCCGCCCTGCTTCGTCCCCAGGCTAAGATCCGGGCCTTCTCGATGGGTGCGGATGATTACATGACAAAACCTTATGATGCCGGCGAACTGGTCGCCCGTCTTCAGGCCGTCATGCGCCGCTCCCGCGGGTTTGCCGAACCAAAACTGCGCGTTGGAAATCTAGAACTGGACCTGAACGGCAAGAACGTCACGGTCGATGGGGCCCCGCTACATCTGACGGGCAAGGAATATGCCATCCTGGAGCTTCTGGTCATCCGCAAGGGCTCGGTCCTGACCAAGGATGCGTTCCTCAACCACCTTTACGGTGGTATCGACGAGCCGGAAATGAAGATCATTGACGTCTTTATCTGCAAGCTGCGCCGCAAACTGCAGAACGTTGGTGCAGGTAACCTGATCGCCACCGTATGGGGCCGTGGCTATATCCTGCGCGAAGACGAGATCACAGCCACCGCCGCAATCACGGGCAGCGCGCCCCAAAATATTGCTTCTGTCATGTCTGCTGCCACGGCCTGAGCCTGCATCTGCTCAGGCTGGCTTTCACTCCCGCGTAAAGCTCCCGTCACAGCCAGGGCGCAGCAGGCCCGCTTCAGACGTGAGCGATAGCGCGAATGACGTCACAGACATGGTCCACGACTTCATTTACCAGCGCTTCATCCTGTGCCTCTGCCATGACGCGGATCAGAGGCTCTGTTCCACTGGCACGCAAGACAAGACGGCCACTCCCAGCCAGTCGCTCATCTGCCCAGGCCTTGGCTGCCGCGAGATCAGGACTGCTCATCGGGCTCGTTCCTGAATAACGGACATTCTTCAGAAGCTGCGGATAAGGCGTAAAGAAGCGACAGACTTCACTGGCCGGCCGCTTGGTTTCAACAGATACCGCCAGAACCTGCAACGCTGCAATCAGACCGTCACCTGTAGTGGCGTAATCGGACAGGACCATATGCCCGGACTGCTCGCCCCCGAGATTAGCCCCGATTTCGCGCATCCGCTCCACGACGTAACGGTCGCCAACCGCCGTCCGCTGAAGTTCAAGACCGTTTTCCGCCAGAGCCTTTTCCAGACCCATATTGGACATCACGGTCGTCACCACGGTATTGCCGCGCAAGCGGTCGTGCTGCTTCCAGAAAGCCGCAATCAGACCAATGATCTGGTCTCCATCGACAAGATCGCCATTCTCATCCGCGATCAGAACACGGTCCGCGTCACCATCCAGCGCAATACCGAAATCCGCACCATGTTCCCTGACAGCTGCACACAGGGTTTCCGGATGCGTCGATCCCACACCGTCGTTGATGTTCAGTCCATCAGGCGAGCAGCCGATCTTGATGACTTCCGCACCCAGCTCCCACAATGCCGTGGGTGCCACGCGATAGGCTGAGCCATTGGCGCAGTCGATGACGATCTTCAGACCATCCAGACGCAGGCCACGCGGAAAAGACGCCTTTGCATTCTCAATATAACGCCCGGCCGCATCCGTCAGACGCGAAGCCCGACCAATCTGCGCCGGAGAAGCCAGACGACCAGACAGATCCTGCGCCATCAGGTCTTCGATTTCACCCTCGACTTCATCGGACAGCTTGAAGCCATCCGGCCCGAAAAGCTTGATTCCGTTATCCGTGAAGGGATTATGAGACGCCGAGACCATGACACCCAGATCAGCCCGCAAAGACCGTGTCAGCATGGCAATCGCCGGGGTCGGAAGCGGCCCGACCAGAATGACGTCCATTCCGGCAGACAGGAACCCTGCAACCAGCGCACATTCCAGCATATAGCCCGAAAGACGCGTGTCCTTGCCCAGAACAACGCTGTGGCGGCGGTTCTGGCTTCGCATGAAGTACAGACCGGCCGCCTGCCCCAGTCTCTGCGCAACCTCAACCGTCATGGGGGCAGTATTGGCCGTTCCCCTGATGCCATCAGTACCGAACAGAGACCTTTTGGTGGCCATAATGAAGTATCCTGCCTGTCTGCCAGAAATAAAAAGGGCGCGGCACCGAGGATAATCTCCTCAATGACGCGCCCACTGGTGCGATTTGCTGCCTAATTAACCCGCCTGAGGCGCCGGATCAAACGCTCCGGGACGCGTCGTCGGGACAGATGCGCGACGGTTATCCGGCATCTGCTCATCATCCGACGTCCGCTCGATCGCTTCACCGCGCATGATGCGTCCTACGTCATCACCCGTCAGCGTCTCATATTCGAGAAGCGCCGCTGTCAGGCGATGCAGATCGTCAAGGTGTTCCGTCAGCAGATCATGGGCCTGCTTGTAGGCCGTATCGATCAGGACCTTGACCTCCTTGTCGATCTCCCGCGCAGTCTCTTCAGAAATGTTCTTGCTCTGTGTGACCGAGTGGCCAAGGAACACTTCCTGCCCGTTATCGCCATAAGCGATCATGCCAAGCTTGTCGCTCATGCCCCATTCAGTGACCATCCGGCGCGCAAGATCCGTCGCGCTCTTGATGTCACCCGAAGCACCGGCGCTGACTTCCTCACGCCCGAAGATGATCTCCTCGGCAACACGACCACCCATAGCAATGACCAGACGCGCCAGGCACCATTTGCGGCTGTAGGAGATATTATCCTTCTCCGGCAGCGTCATGACCAGACCAAGCGCACGCCCACGCGGCACAATGGTCGCCTTGTGGATCGGATCGCTACCCGGCGTGAAGATGGCGCAGATGGCGTGACCGGACTCGTGATAGGCCGTGGAACGCTTTTCGTCTTCGGTCATGACCATGGAACGGCGCTCCGCCCCCATCATGACCTTGTCCTTGGCTTCCTCGAACTGCGCCATGTTGACAGTGCGACGTCCCTGACGGGCGGCCATCAGAGCAGCCTCGTTCACAAGATTGGACAGATCCGCACCCGAAAAGCCCGGCGTTCCGCGCGCAATAACCTTGGGATCCACGTCCGAAGACAGCGGCACTTTCTTCATGTGAACACGCAGGATCTTTTCACGCCCGGCAACATCGGGGTTCGGCACGACAACCTGACGGTCAAAACGGCCAGGACGCAGCAGAGCCGGATCCAGAACGTCCGGACGGTTGGTCGCGGCAATCAGGATCACACCCTCATTGCTCTCGAAGCCATCCATCTCGACCAGCATCTGGTTCAGGGTCTGCTCACGCTCATCATTGCCGCCACCAAGACCGGCGCCACGATGGCGACCCACGGCATCGATTTCGTCAATGAAGATGATGCAGGGCGCGGATTTCTTACCCTGTTCGAACATGTCACGCACACGGGATGCACCGACACCGACGAACATCTCCACGAAGTCCGAACCGGAAATCGTGAAGAACGGGACGTTGGCCTCACCTGCAATGGCGCGCGCCAGCAGCGTCTTACCGGTACCCGGAGGACCGACCAGCAGTGCGCCCTTGGGGATCTTGCCGCCCAGACGGGTGAATTTCTGCGGGTCACGCAGGAACTCGACAATTTCCTGAAGTTCGGATTTTGCTTCGTCAATTCCGGCGACGTCTTCGAACGTCACACGGCCGGTCTTCTCCGTCAGCAGCTTGGCACGGGACTTGCCGAAGCCCATGGCCCGGCCACCCCCGCCCTGCATCTGACGGAAGACCATGAAGCACAGTCCCACCAGCAGCAGAACCGGCAGGTAAGCTCCGACATAACGCAGAATCGGACTTTCCCCGCTCTCCATCGGCTTGGCCGTCACTTCGACGCCTGCAGATGTCAGACGGGCCGGAAGGCTCGGATCAAGCGGCGCATAGGTATCAAAAGACGTCCCGTTCGTCAGCGTCCCGGAAACATTCTGCTCCTGAATCACGACCGAACGGACCTGATGCTGATCCACGTCATGAATGAAATCGGAATAGGCGATCTGCTGGGCTGCATGCTGGCCGCCACCGGGCTGGAAGGCTGTCAGCACTGCCATTCCGACCACGATGATGACCACCCAGATCGCAACGTTACGGCCTAAATTGTTCATCTCGCTCTCTGTCGTCCTTCAGACTGTTCCGTCAGATGCAGTCCGGGATCCCCCGTCACAACTGGCCGACCGGTCACATTCTGCGTTGACTTCATAACATAAGCTTCCGCGTCCACGATCCTACCCCATCACAGGCAGGAAAACGCATTTCTTGCATTTTTGAGGCTCTTTTTACGTCTGCAAACGATTTTCTCCGGTCACAGGCACCCCGGCCGCCCAGACAAACCCGGCTTCCCCGGCCTTTTCGCCGATCCGGGGCCATAAAACCAGCCGGCCCTCATGCCACACGCCCGGAAGACACCGTGCGGCCGCAGACGGAACTCCCAGCCTGCGCAGATCAAGCGCATGGACCGCATCTCCAAGAGCCCCGACCAGACTTCCGCTCGGGACATCCGGCGTCAACAGGCGCCAGCGTCCATCCCAGACTACGCCTGCCTTGGCATCGATCGCCCCCCCCATCGCTTTTTCTTCCCGAACCAGAATTACCCCGTCGCCGAAACGCCCCGCTGGCCTTACGTGCACGCCCGATAATGTGCCCTCACCCTGTTCCATCAGCCGCAGCAGGGCCTCGCGGGCCGGGCGATAGGAACTGCCGGAAACCAGACGGACCAGCGCCGCCAGCGTCTCTTCACGAACTCCGCTTCGCTCCAGAAACACCCAGCCCTCAGGGTGCCAGACGGCATGATGTGCAAGGCTGATGGCCAGTTCCGCTTCAATCCGCTGGCGCTCTCGGATAGCGCTGGTCCGCAGCAACGCAGCCTCACGTCGCTGCTCAGACGTCAGATCCTGCCGCCAGCGCACACGCTCGAACCGCCGGTTGGCATTCGACGGATCCTCGATCCAGGGCAGGTTTTCCGCTTTCAGTGTCTGACGCAACCGATCCTTGGACAGCGACAGAAGCGGTCGCACAAGCCTGATCCGTCCGCGTATGGAAACAGGCTGAATACCGCTCAGACCCGCCGGCCCGCTCGCACGCAGGCTCCGCATCCATACCGTCTCATCCTGATCACCGGCATGATGCGCGACAAGCAGATCCAGACATCCCGCAACGACACAGGCCTCTTCCAGCGCCTCGAACCTGGCCTGCCGCGCCCGCTCCTGTAACCGACTTTTGGGAAACGGTGCCAGCGTCAGGAGCCGCGCTGCCACACCCATTTTAGCGAGGCGCCCAACTGTCAGACGGGCTTCGGCGTCTGATTCAGGCCGCAACGCATGATCGACCACGAAGGCCACGACATTGCGCCGCCAGCGTCGGGCCAGAAACGCGAGCGCCATGGAATCGGCACCGCCAGAGACGGCCAGACCGACCGGTGCCTCCGCCATATCCGGAACCCAAGGCCCCAGAACTGCCATTAACCCGGCGAATTCCCGTTCTCCAACAGGCAGAGCGGGATCAGACCCTATTGGAACGGACGTCAATGACAGGCAGCACGGCTCCGGAACGTCCTTTCGGCCGTCTTGACCCGCGGGGCTGGCGTCGGAAATTCCGTCTTGAGTTTGTCCAGAGCCTGACAGGCCGATCCCTTGTCCCCAAGCGCCAGCATTGAAGCGGCCACACCCAGAAGCGAATCCTGAGCTTTCAGGGATTTGGGAGCCTTCGTATAGGCATCATAATAGGCCACAGCTGACTGACGGTACTGCTTCTGCCCCGCCAGAGACTGTGCCAGCAGGAACTGGGCATCCATCTTGCCGGACACACTATGCGCTGTTTTGACAGCAAAGCGCGCATTGCTCTCTGCATCCGTATAGTTGCCGGATTTGAGAGCCGCATTTCCGCTCTTCAGAGCATCCAAGGCCGTTTTCGGCTGTTCCGGTGTCTCCGACACAGTGGCAGGAGCCTTGTCCTGTGCCGCCACCTTGGCTGGAGCGGCCGGTGCCGAACCACCACCATTCTGCGATGCAAACTGCATGTCAGAGATCTGCTTGGACACGCTGGCCTGGTTGTCGCGAACCGAATTGCTGAGCTGATCAAGTTCGCCGCGCATCTGGCGGTTCTGCTCTTCCAGAGCCGAAACACGTTCCAGAAGTTGCGCCGTCAGGTTGCCGTCTCCGACAGAAACCTGAGGCAGTGCCGTTGCACTCGGTGCGCCCAGATTGCCAGCTCCGTTCTGAACCTGCGAAAGCTGCTGCCGAAGGGAAGCAATCTGGTCCTGCAGGGCGATGGCTTCGCGTGAGGAGATTTCCCCGCTGTCAGGCGCGTCCTGAGCCAGGACCGAAACCGCAGGCGACAGAACGGAAAGAGCCGTGCCCAGAAAGACGGCACGCAGGGAACGGGACAGCACCATAACGGATCTCCTGAGACAGACTCGCAGTCACGGGCACGCAGGCAGGTTTTGCGCGCAACATGGCCCAGTCATAAAACAGAAACGGCCGGGGGATAATCCCCCGGCCGTTCATCATCTCAGTCCGTATGGGCCGAAACGTCGGTTCAGCGAACGGACGTGATGGCGTTACGGTTCTGCGACCAGGACTGCTCGTCATCGCCATCGGCGGTCGGACGGTCCTTGCCGTAAGAGATCGTGGTGATGCGCGAAGCGCTCACGCCCTTGGCGACCAGATAGTCGCGGGCTGCGTTTGCACGACGCTGGCCGAGAGCAATATTGTACTCTTCCGTGCCGCGGTCATCGCAGTTGCCAGCAACCTGGATGCTGACCTGCGGGTACTTGGCGAGCCATGCAACCTGCTTGTCCAGCGTTGCGCGGGCTTCTTCAGTGAGCTGGGACTGGTTCAGCTCGTAGAAGACGCGGTCACCGACATTGGCGACCAGATCGGCTTCGCTGCCGGGCGTCGGGCCAGCTTCCTGAGCGACGGCGCCTGCGCCGTTGCTGTCACCCTTGTTGGTGTTGCCGTTGGAACAGGCTGCGAGAACAAGCGCCAGACCGAGCGCGCCAAATACCTTGAACTTCATGTGTCTCAATCCTGAGAACGGCCCCACAACTGGAACCGAATGCGGAAAATGCCGCGTTATTCCGGACCACTCCCCTTCAGATCGGAACACTCAGGAATCGGTTGCGATCCTGCGGTGCATCCCCTGAAAAACAGTGGCCATAAGCGCCCATACTCATGACTCAAATCATGGGTCAAGTGTCGTGTTAACGCCGCTCAGGCACGGAAAGTTCGATTCAGATTCGGAACCAGAAATTTCGGCATAAATGTCACAGCTGTCCTGACGAATGTGGCAGAATTCTGCCATATCATCGGAACCATTGCGCTTTCACACCTTTGAAACATGCGCTGCCTGCGTAGCAGCCCAGCGTCACGGTCGTGGCATGGGACGGCGGAAAGATGACCTCCGTCATCCTCACAAGGCCATCACTGGCAAAAACTTCGACGGAACTCCGATCCACGATCACCCGCAGACGCACCCGGTCCTCCACCATTGAAAGGGGTGCGACATGCCGCGTCGTAAAGGTTTCGTCAGGCACCGGAACGCCGGAACGACTACGATCCACGACCAGTTCCTGCCGCCCCGGATCGTAAAGAATTTCCGTACCAAACCGGCCGTCCCCGGTTGCCGCGACAGTCAGGACCGCCACATCCGTCCCTGGCTCAATGACCAGTTGCAGGTCGAGAACGGCATTTGCGAAAGCCGTACAGCCCATGACACCATCAGGCAGAACCCAGGGTTTCCCCGCCTCGGGACGGATTTCACCTGCCGCAAAGACTTCTTCCGGAGTACCCAGACTGATCGGCTGCTGTCTCACGACCAGCGTGCCATCCGACTGCCGGGCCAGAGACAGATGTGCCGGCAGGGTCATCTGTCCGCGCCAGGGCGACGTCGGCACGTGGTTGGCGTAGTTCCAGTTTCCCATCCAGCCGATGCTGAGCGGCTGGGGCGTACCCGCAAAGCAGACGATCGCATAATTGTCCGGCCCGTAATCCATCCAGCGATACTGCCAGGGATCATCCGTCGCCGCTGGCTGGTGAGCAGGCGTGAAGACCGTACCGTCAAAGTCACCCACGTAATAGAACGTGCCCGATCCGCCCGTCAGGCCTCCAGGATTGACACTGACGATCATCACCCAACCGGTACGCCCGCCCTTACCCTCAATAGGCAGACGCACCAGAACCGGCACTTCCCAGAGCATATCCGGCGTATGATAGCCGGGCGGACGGAAATCGCTCAGGAACTCCCAGTTCAGGAAATCAGTGGAGCGGAAAAGCTTGACCACCTGCTGCTCGGCTTCAACCGCCGTCAGCACCCAGTATCCACCCTCTTCGTACCAGCACAGCGCCGGGTCACGGAAATTCTGCGAGGCCGGATCAAGCGTCAGAACCGGGTTATGCCCATAGCGGACCCAGTTCGCCCCACCATCCAGACTGAAAGCCACCGAAACCGCCTGTGTCCCGTCTTCCTGCACCCCGGGCATGTCCCGGAACACGCTGGTATAAAGCGCCAGAAGCGGCGGCTTTTCCAGCGTGCCCAACCCGCTGCGATTGTCACGGTCATAAATCACCGTACCCGAATAGATCTGCTCCTGCGGCGTGGACGGCAGGGCAATCGGCTGCTCTTCCCAGTGCAGCAGGTCGCGGCTGGTGGCATGCCCCCAGGAAATATAGCCCATGACAGGCTCAACCGGATTGTGCTGGTAAAAGAGGTGATACACCCCGTTGATCAGGATCGGCCCGTTCGGATCATTCATCCAGTTCCGGGCCGGGGCGTAGTGCAGCAGCGGGCGCCACTGCCGTGTCTCCTGAGGGGACATGGGGAATTCTCCTGTCAAAACCGTCCTTGCGACGCCTTACAGGAAAAAGGGTTCCCTACCCTTTTGCAAATCCGCGCTCCCGGACCGGAAGCGCGGACCATGACCTTATCCGTTACGCGGAGACCAGGCCGGGTCGGACGCCCCGGTGGAAATGCGGATTGGACGCTCGTTGAAGCCCGTGATGTCGATCGTGCCGATACCGGAGGCAAACCCTGCACCACCCGCACCCGATGCGCTCTGACGGCAGAATGCCAGCACACGACCGTTCGGACAGAACGTGGCGCCATCTACCGTAAAGCCCTGCGTGAGGATACGCTCGCCTGTACCGTCCGGATTCATGACGCCCAGCGAGAAGCCGCCGCCACCGATCCGGGTAAAGGCGATCAGGTCTCCACGTGGGGACCAGACCGGGGATCCATACTGGCCGCTGCCATAGGAAATCCGCTTTGCCGCCCCGCCGGATGCGCTCATGATGTAAAGCTGCGGGCTGCCACCACGATCGGAGTTGAACACGATCTGGCTGCCATCCGGGCTGAAGCACGGGCTGGTGTCGATCGCGCCATTGGAGTTGGTGAGCTGCCGCTTCGCACGCGAGGCCAGATCGACCACGAAGATGTCAGACCCGCCACCACGCGTTGCGGACAGCACCGCCGAGCCACCCGTCGGCGAAAAACGCGGCGCAAAGGAAATGCCCGCGAACTCACCCAGGATCTGCTGACGGCCAGAGGCCAGATCGAACAGATACACGCGCGGACGGTTGTTGGCGTAGGACATGAACGCGATCTGATCGCGCACCGGGTTGAAGCGCGGCGTCAGCGTCAGCCACTCGCCGCCCGTCAGCATGCGCTCGTTGGCGCCATCCTGATCCATCAGGGCCAGACGGGTGATCTGGTGATGGCGCGGGCCGGTCCGGGCAATATAGGCGATGCGGGTGTCGAAATAGCCCTTCTCGCCCAGCATCCGCTCATAGATCACGTCAGCAATGATATGCGCGATCCGGCGCCAGTTGGACGTCGAAGCCGTATAGGCCGTGCCCTGAAGCTGCTGGCCGGAGAGCACGTCCCACAGACGCATCTCGACGCGCACACTGCCAGAACCAATTGCCTGACCGGCCACAGCCGCACGGGCGCCCTGAGCCTTGAGCGCGCTGAAATCCGGCGTGGAGCCCGGCGGTACACTGCCGCTCATGACCTTGAACAGACCGGTGCCGTTCAGATCGGACGAGATCACGCCGGAAATCTGCTCACCCAGTCCCGCACCGAAATTCGGGATGACAATGGGGATCGGCTCCTGACGGGCCTGATCGACAGTAATTTCGGCTTCACCGGGGCCGGAAGCCGCACCGGACTGTGCAAAAGCCGCCAGAGGCGTCGCCAGGAAACCACCTGCGGCGGTGGCTCCCAGAACGGAGCGGCGCGAGAACAGCGCGCTCAGGGCCTCGGCTTCGGTATCGGGAATGAAGGACATGAGACTTCCTCGTGGATTACGGCCTGAAGACAAAACGCAGTTCATGCGTCTGACCAAGCATCTTGGAGGGGATCGGCAGATGGGCACAGGTGGGGCTCAGCACCGCATCCCGCGCCCGCTCCGCCAGAACGCGATAGGACGGGTCAGACGCCATTTTCGCAGCCGTTTCAGGCGCAAATTTGACGATCCGCGCCTCGCCGGTCGCGTCAACGGTCACAACCATATGCGCGACAAAGCTCGCATAGTTCCGCGCTTCGGTGTCTTCGGTGTAGCAGCGGCGCACGGACCCACCGATGGCCTTCTGATCCGCCATGGACAGGGACTTTGTGATGTCACCATTCGGCACCCCACCTCCGTTCGGCGCACCACCCTGCGGCGGGTTGGCCTTCGCGGTCGGCGCATGGGTCTGCTTCTGGTCAGCGCGGAAATTATCCAGCGTCGCCAGCAGCGAATGACTGTCCGCTTCGGTTTTCTTCGCCGCATTCGGCTGCGTCATATGCGAGAATTTCGGCATATCCGGCAGCTTGTCGGCCTTCTGCGTCTGCGGGCTCGGCGGTGCAACCATCGTCGATTTCGACGGCGGTGACGGCTTGGGCGGCGACGCCGGCACAGGCTCGGGCGACTCATCCGTCATCTTTGGCGGCAGCTTGATGTCCGGCAGCTTCTGCGGCGGCGTCTCCGGCGGAGGCGGCACGGGCTGAGGCGGCGGTGGTGGCGGAGGCGGCTCTTCCGTCGGCGCCTTCAGAGGTGGCGTCGGGGCGGGAGGGGCCTCGTTCTTTACGGGTGCGGGGGCCGGAGCGGGCGCAGGCGCCGGATGATCGCCCTTGACCGGATGGGTCGGTGGTCCTGCCTGTTCGAATTCCATCTGAACCGTGGGAGGCTCAGGCGGCTCGGGCGGTTTTTCGGGTGGAAGCTGCACAAGCAGATACGCGATCAGCCCCAGGTGAATGGCGGCTGATCCGTAAAGCGCATGACGAAAGCGCCTGTTGTCAGAGCGGCGTGGACGCACCACGGCAGCGGCCTCTTACTGGCCGCTCTGGGGCTGCTGCGCGAGAAGCGCAACATGCGTGAAGCCACCCGACGTAATCTGTCCCATGACCTGCATCACCTGCCCGTAGTCGATATGTGCATCGGCCCGGACGAAAATACGATGGGTCGGATCATTCTGCGACTGCGCCTTGAGCTGGTCGATCAGCTGGTCGGACGTGACCGGCTGGTCCCCCAGATAGAGCGATCCGTCCGTTTTCAGGGACACGGTGATCGGCTTGGAATCCGAATTGACCGGGCTGGCATCCGTCTTCGGCAGATCCACATTAACACCGCTGGTCAGCATCGGCGCTGTCACCATGAAAATGATGAGCAGCACCAGCATGACGTCCACCAGTGGCGTGACGTTGATTTCCGACGCGGGCCGACGCTTACGGCGTCCGCCACCTCCAGCCCGTCCTCCCGCAGACATTCCCATGGTTCAGGCCTTCCCGCCGGTCGTATCATCCGCACGTTCCTCGGACTGACGCGACAGGATGGCCGCGAACTCGGTGCCGAAGGCTTCCATGCGGTCAGCAAACTTCTCGAAGGAATTGCTCAGACCGTTATAGGCGATATAGGCCGGAATGGCCGTCACGAGGCCGATCGCCGTGGCGAACAGGGCTTCGGAAATACCAGGTGCCACGACCGAAAGGTTCGTGTTGTGCATCTGCGCGATGGACGCGAAGGAATGCATGATGCCCCAGACCGTTCCGAACAGACCGACGAACGGTGCCACCGGACCAATCGTCGCCAGAAAGATCAGACGGCGCGTCAGACGGTCGTTCTCACGCATGATGGTGATGTCGATCGCACGGTCCACGCGCTCGCGCACGCCACCCCGCGACAGGTCGATCCCGCCGATCCGGGCCGAACGGCGCCACTCACCCATGGCCGCACCAAACACGGCCGCCATCGGATGCGTCGGACGCGCCCCATCGGATTCGTAGAGATCGTCAAGCGATCCGCCCGACCAGAAACGGTCCTCGAACTCGGTCGCCTCACGGTTGACGCGACGGATGAGAATGATTTTTTCCGCGATGATCGCCCATACGCCGGCGCTGCACAGCAGCAGACCCAGCATCACCAGCTTTACAACGATGGAGGCGTGCAGGAACAGGTCCAGAGGCGAAAGACCGGCCGCACCGACCGCCCCAAGCGCACTCGAACTTACCTCATGATCCACTGTTCTCTCCTGTACAGATCCTGTCCCTTGCGGGTCAGGACTCTCCATTGCACTTCATGACGAAACAGGAAAGTGGGTCAGACCTCTCCTGCCTCCAGTTTTCTTACTGCATCACGCCACCGGGGCGGAATTTTGGCAGGTTTCATGTCCGCAGCGTTCAGACAGGCCAGCTCAACGTCGATAACCGTAGCTGTTTCGCCACCCCCGGAATAATTCCGGACGGTCTGACAAAGTTTCAGCCGCGTCGGAGTCATGGCCTCCAGCGCCGTCTCGATTTCCATCTCGTCATCGAGTCGGAGCGGCGAGCGATACCGAAGTGCGGCCTGACGCACGACGAAGACCAGTCCGAAATCGTTCAGAAGCTCGGTGACGGACGCATCCGCATCCCGCATCGCCTCGCTCCGCGCACGCTCGGCAAAGCCCAGATAGCGCGCGTGATAGACGATACCGCCCGCATCCGTGTCTTCGTAATAAACCCGGAACCTGATCTTGTGCGTGGCCATACTGTTTCTCCAGTCATGGTGCGCCCGGACCCCGAACCGTGTTCAGGGCCTTTCAGGGCGCGGAATCGTCCTGCTCCAGCGAGGAGAGCAGATCCACCTGACTCGCCGGCGGCGTCAGGCCGAGATGACGCCATCCCGCCTCACCCAGCATCCGCCCGCGGGCCGTTCTCAGAACCAGCCCTTCCTGGATCAGGTAGGGCTCGATCACGTCTTCCAGCGTATCGCGCGCTTCGGCAAGCCCCGCCGCCAGCGTTTCCACACCGACCGGCCCACCATGATGATGCTCGGCAATCCGCTTGAGATAGCGCCGGTCCATCGCATCCAGCCCGCGTTCATCAACCTCAAGCCGCCCCAGAGCCGCATCCGCCAGCGCCCGGTCCACGACCGCATGCTTCGACACCAGCGCAAAATCCCGCACCCGTCGCAGCAAACGCCCCGCAATACGCGGCGTCCCACGGGACCGGCGGGCGATTTCTTCCGCCCCGTCATCCGTCAGGCGCATCCCGAGCTTCAGAGCCCCGCGCGAGACGATCGCCCGAAGTTCTTCCGGCGTATAGAACACCAGCCGCAGCGGAATCCCGAACCGGTCCCGCAGAGGCGTCGCCAGCAGACCGGCCCGTGTGGTCGCAGCCACAAGCGTAAACGGCGCCAGATCAATCCGCACGGACCGCGCAGCCGGCCCCTCGCCGATGATCAGATCGAGCTGGAAGTCTTCCATCGCCGGATAGAGCACTTCCTCGATCGCCGGCTGGAGGCGATGGATCTCGTCAATGAACAGCACATCGCGCGGCTGGAGATTCGTCAGGATCGCCGCCAGATCGCCTGCACGCTGGATGACCGGCCCGGACGTCGCCCGAAACCCCACACCCAGTTCACGCGCCACGATCTGCGCCAACGTCGTTTTACCCAGCCCCGGTGGCCCATGCAGCAGCACATGATCCAGCGCTTCATTCCGGGCCCGAGCGGCCTCGATAAAGATCGCCAGATTTTCGCGGCTGGCCTTCTGGCCCGTAAAGTCTGCAAGCGTTTCAGGCCGCAGACTGCCCTCACCCATATCCTCGGGCTGACGGGCCGGATCGGTTTCGCGGTAGTCGTCGCTCATCGCGCGAGATCCTTCAGGCTCAGCCGGATCGCCAGATCAAGCGTCGCATTCTCGTTCTCGGCCAGCACCTTGCTCAGCACAGGCCAGGCCTCGGCCCGACGGAACCCAAGCCCCGCCAGCGCCAGCAGCGCATCATTCTCGACACTAGGCCCCGAAACGATCCCCGGTGCAGATACGGTCCCGCCCCCGCCCGGCATTTTCGCGACCTTGTTGCGCAGCTCGCTCAGGATCCGGTCCGCCAGACGCGGCCCGACACCGGCCGCACGCGTCAGCGCCCCCTTGTCCCCGGCATTGATGGCCAGCAGAAGCTCACCCGGACTGTTCGCCGAGAGGATCGCCAGCGCCACTTTTGCGCCCACGCCCTGCACGGTCGTCAGCAGCCGGAACCAGTCGCGTTCATCCGTCGTCGCAAAACCGAAAAGCTGGATCGCATCCTCGCGCACGATCGTCTCGATCAGCACACGCGCCACGGAAGGCGGCTGCGGCAGCGCCGCCAGCGTGCGGATCGAGGCCGAGACCACATACCCCACACCATTGACGTCCACGATGCAGCGCTCGCCTTCGATCTGCCCGACAAGTCCGGTCAGCTGCCCGATCATGCCATGCGCTTTCCGGCCACGACATGGGCCGCACTTGCCCGGTGATGGGCATGACAGATCGCAACCGCCAGCGCATCGGACGCATCGGCCTTGCGGATCTCAGCGCCCGGCAGAAGCCGCTTCACCATCATCGTCACCTGTTCCTTGGTCGCAGACCCGGTCCCGACAACGGATTTCTTGACTGTCATCGCCCCGTATTCCGCAACCGGCAGCCCTTCATAGGCGGGTGTCAGCAGAGCCACCCCACGTGCATAGCCGAGCTTGAGCGTCGAGGAGCCGTTGCGGTTAACGTAAGTCTCCTCAACGGCCGCCTCGGCCGGAGCATATTCACGGATCAGCTTTTTCAGCGCGCCATGCAGCTCACACAGACGCAATGGCACGGATTCGGACCCATCGGTCCCGATCACACCCGAAGCCACATGCTTCAGGTGATTGCCGTTCACGTCGATGATGCCCCAGCCCATGAAACGCAGGCCGGGGTCAATGCCCATCAGACGGATCAAGCAGCCAGCGCCTCAGCCACGTCGTCGGGAATATCGAAGTTTGCATAGACGGCCTGGATGTCATCGCTGTCTTCCAGCACGTCGATCAGCTTCATAACCGAGCGTGCCTTGTCCTCGTCCAGCGTCACGCTGTTTTCCGGACGCCAGTCGAGCTTGGAAGACTGCGCCTCACCAAAACGGCTCTCAAGCGCATCCCGCACGGCGAAGAAATTCTCCATCGCGCAGGTCACTTCGTGGCCTTCTTCGGTCGTCTCGGCATTATCCGCACCGGCTTCGATCGCGGCTTCCAGCATTTCGTCCTCGGAAGCCACATCCAGCGGGTAGCTGATCACGCCCAGACGCTGGAACATGAAGGACACCGAGTTCGTCTCACCCAGCGAACCGCCATGCTTGGAGAACGCCGCACGGACTTCGCCCGCCGTCCGATTACGGTTGTCCGTCAGACCTTCGACGATCAGCGCAACACCGGCCGGGCCATAGCCCTCGTAACGCACTTCCACATAATCATCGCCACCGGCAGCACCGGAGGCCTTCTTGATGGCACGCTCGACATTGTCCTTGGGCATGTTGACTTCACGCGCCATGGAAATCGCCGCACGCAGACGCGGGTTGGACGCCGGGTCAGGCAGGCCCGAGCGCGTCGCAACCGTGATCTCACGCAGGACCTTGGCGAACTGTTTGGCCCGCTTGGCATCCTGCGCACCCTTGCGGTGCATGATGTTCTTGAACTGTGAATGACCGGCCATCGGTCGCTCCTTCCTCTATCGTCGTGTCAGAGGCTCAGGCGAGCCTGCCATGACAGTGTTTGAACTTCAGACCCGATCCACACGGGCAAAGGGCGTTGCGCGGCGTCTCCGCATACCAGCGCTGAAGCGTCGCCGCATCAGGCTCCACACCCGTCGGGACGGGCTGCGGACGCGGCGGCATAGGAGCAGCAGACGAAAAACCCGCCATCGGCTGCGGCGCCGGAATATCGGCCCCCGTTCCCGTTGTTCCCTGCGCGAACAGTCCCGCAGGCTCCTCGGACGGACCGGACATCTCGGTGTTGATGACCGGGAACGGTGGCGGCTCAGACACAGCCTGGATGCGGCACATCGTCTCCGTCACGCGGATGCGCATGTCGTCCAGCATCGCCGTGAACATCTGGAAGGCTTCCTGCTTGTACTCGTTCAGCGGATCACGCTGACCGTAAGCCCGCAGACCAATACCCTGACGCAGCTGGTCCAGCCCATGCAGATGCTCTTTCCACACCGCATCGAACGTCGTCAGCACGACCTGCTTCTCGATCAGACGCATCAGCTCGGGGCCCATATTGGCCGTCCGTGCTGCCTGCGCCTTCGCGGCTTCCGCCTCGATCCGCTCGATCACACCTTCGGAATCCATCCCGTCTTCCTTGGCCCAGTCCGCAATCGGCAGATCCAGGTTCAGGATGCGGGAGACTTCCTTCGTCAGCCCTTCCGTATCCCAGGCCTCGGCAAAGGATTTCTCGGGAATATGCGCATGCACCAGATCCTCGATCGTATGCTCGCGCAGCTCGGCGATCACACCCGACAGATCGTCCGTCGCCATGTATTCCCGGCGCTGGGCGTAAACCTCCTTGCGCTGGTCATTCATGACATCGTCATATTTGAGCGTGTTCTTGCGCATGTCGAAGTTGCGCGCCTCGACCCGTTTCTGCGCCTTCTCCAGAGCCTTGTTCAGCCAGGGATGAACAATCGCCTCGCCTTCCTTGAGCCCCATCTTCTGCATCATCGCGCCCATGCGGTCGCTGGCGAAAATACGGATCAGATCGTCTTCAAGCGACAGGAAGAACCGCGAGTTGCCTGGATCACCCTGACGTCCCGAACGGCCACGAAGCTGGTTATCCACGCGGCGGCTTTCATGCCGCTCCGTGCCAATCACATACAGACCGCCCGCCTTGTGAACTTCGTCATGATGCTCTTCGACGATCGCGCGGATATTCTGCTCGACGGAGTCACGCTGCGCCTCGTCCTCGACGCCCTCGGTGCTGGCCTTGACCAGCATCTCGATATTGCCGCCGAGTTTGATGTCGGTTCCACGGCCCGCCATGTTCGTCGCGATCGTAATGGCCCCCGGCGCACCCGCCTGCGCCACGATGATCGCTTCCTTCTCATGCTGGCGCGCATTCAGGACATTATGCGGAATGCCGCGCTGCGTCAGGATATGCGAGAGATATTCGCTATTCTCGATCGACGTCGTACCCACGAGAATGGGCTGGCCGGTCTTGTGAATATCCCGGATCAGATCAGCCACGGCGTTGAATTTCTCGGCCGCCGTCAGATAGACCTCGTCATCCGTATCAATCCGCTTGACCGGCAGATTCGTCGGAATTTCCACCACATCGAGGTGATAGATTTCCGCGAATTCATCAGCCTCGGTCATGGCCGTACCGGTCATGCCGGACAGCTTCGGATAGAGACGGAAATAGTTCTGGAACGTGATGGAGGCGAGCGTCTGGTTCTCCTGCTGGATCTCCACATGCTCCTTGGCTTCCAGCGCCTGATGCAGACCATCCGAATACCGGCGCCCGTCCATCATACGACCCGTGAACTCGTCGATGATTACGACCTTGCCGTCCCGTACGATGTAATCCACGTCCCGCGTGAACAGCGTATGCGCCCGCAGGGACTGCTGGACGTGATGAACGACGGCGACGTTATGAATGTCGTACAGCCCGCCTTCCTGAAGCACGCCGGCTTCGGCCAGAAGCGCCTCGATCCGGTCGGAACCATGCTCGGTCAGCGTGACAGAGCGAAGCTTCTCGTCCTTGTCGTAGACATCCGGCTCCTGCACGAGCTTCACGACCACATCATCGACAGAGCGGTACAGGTCGGAGCTGTCATCCGCAGGACCGGAAATAATGAGCGGGGTCCGCGCCTCGTCGATCAGAATGCTGTCCACCTCATCCACGATCGCGTGGTTGAACGGACGCTGCACCATGTCGGCGAGCGAATATTTCATGTTGTCGCGCAGATAGTCGAAACCGAACTCGTTGTTCGTGCCGTAGGTGATGTCAGCGGCATAAGCCTCACGACGCTCTCCATCCGACAGGTTCGGGACGATCACACCCGTCGTCAGCCCGAGGAAGCTGTAGAGGATGGACATCTCTTCCGCGTCACGCCGCGCAAGATAATCGTTCACCGTGACGACATGCACGCCTTTGCCGCTCAGCGCATTCAGATAGACCGCAAGCGTCGCGACAAGGGTCTTGCCCTCACCGGTCCGCATTTCCGCGATCCGGCCGGCATGAAGAACCATGCCGCCGATCAGCTGCACATCAAAGTGGCGCTTGCCCAGCACGCGGCGCGACGCTTCGCGGCAGACCGCAAAGGCTTCCGGCAGCAGGCCATCGAGGGTTTCGCCCTTTTCCAGCCGCTCCTTGAACTCGGTCGTCTTGTGCCGGAGCTGCTCGTCAGACAGGGCCTGGACCGCAGGCTCCAGTGCATTGATCTCGGGCACACGGCGCTGATACGCCTTGAGCGTGCGATCGTTGGCAGAACCGAAAAGGGCGCGGGCGAGGCGTGCGAACATGCTGAACCTTGAGATGCCGAAGACCCGAAGCGCCAGCTCTTTCCACAACCGGAAAGACCCGCCACACCGGGCCGTCAGGATTTTCACGTCTGCTGGAGATAGGACCCGGGCCGCGAAGGGTCAATGGAGAGCCCGTCGCGAACCCCGATGAAATGTCCTCATTGTCATCGTGGTGTCACATCCGCGCCCCGCTTTCCGACCCGGGCGGCCCTGCGTGAAGGAATGGTAACAGACCGCACCCTTGCAGGGCGGACCAGCCTTTGTCATGGTGCAGGCCATCCTTATTTTCAGGTCACATCCGAGGTAGTTCCCACATGCGGCTTTCCCGCTCCACTTTCGCTCTTGCCGCCCTTCTGGCCGGTACGTCGGTTGCAGCATCCACGGCTTTCGCCGCTCCGGCTGCAGCCCCTGCAGCTCCTGTCGCAGCAACTCCCGGTGCAGCCGCTCCGGCCGCCGCTCCCAACCCGGATATGCTGATCGCCACCGTGAACGGTGCGAAGATCACCCTCGGTGATGTGCAGCGTGCAGCCGGCAACCTGCCGCCGCAGGCCCGCCAGATCCAGCCGTCCGTCCTGGTTCCGCTGATCGTCAACCAGCTCGTTGACCAGAAGGCCGTGCAGTTCGCCGCCGAGAAGGAAGGCCTGAACCACAAGCCGGACGTGAAGGCTGCCATGGACGCCGCTGCCGCGAATGCGCTGCAGAACGCCTATCTCGAAGAGAAAGTCGGCCCGCTGGTCACCGATTCCGCAATGCATGACTTCTACCAGTCGCATTACGCGAACAAGAAGCCGGAAGAAGAGATCCACGCCCGCCACATCCTCGTGGACAGCGAAGCGCAGGCCAAGGACATCATTGCCCAGCTCGGCAAGGGCGCTGATTTCGGCAAGCTTGCTGCCCAGCTGTCCAAGGACAAGGGTTCGGCTGGCGCGAACGGTGGCGATCTCGGCTGGTTCAAGAAGGAAGACATGCTGCCGGCTTTCTCCGCAGCTGCTTTCGCCATGAAGCCGAACACGATCTCCCAGACCCCGGTTCACACCCAGTATGGCTGGCACGTGATCCAGGTCCTCGCGACCCGTACGGCCCCGATCCCGACCTTCGATCAGGTCCACGACCAGGTCCGTCAGGAGCTGATCCGCGACAAGGTGCGTGACATCGTTCAGTCCGCTGAGTCCCAGGTGAAGGTCGTTCACTACGACGCACAGGGCAAGGCCATCCCGAATGCAGCTCCGGCTGCCGCACCTGCAAAGAAGTAAGTCCATGGCAAAGCCGCTCCCCGTCTCTCCGCTCGCTCGTCCGCTTCCGGATCTTGCAACGATTGCGGGCGTGCGGCTTTCCGCCGTCGCCGCGGGCATCCGCTATCAGGGCCGTACGGACCTGATGCTTGCGGAGTTCGTCCCCGGCACGGTTGCGGCAGGCGTCTATACGAAGAATGCCTGCCCGGGTGCTCCGGTCCTGTGGTGCCGTAGCGCCCTGACGACCCCTTATGCCCGCGCCCTGCTCGTCAATGCAGGCAACGCAAATGTCTTTACCGGCCGCGCCGGAATGCAGGCCTGCGAAGACTGCGCGGACGCAACCGCACAGCTTCTCGACTGCCCCCCGCAGGATGTCTTTCTCGCCTCCACGGGCGTTATCGGCGAAAAACTGCCCCAGGACCGGATCATCGCCGCCCTCCCCGCTGCAAAAGCCGGGCTGAGCGAAGATGGCTGGGCCAATGCAGCCTGCGCCATCATGACAACAGACACCTTCCCCAAGGCTGCACGCCGTGACGTGACGATCGGTGGCACCCCCGTCCGTATCCAAGGCATTGCCAAGGGATCGGGGATGGTGGCCCCCGACATGGCCACAATGCTGGCCTACGTCGCAACAGATGCCAGACTGCCGCAGGACGTGCTGCAGTCCCTGCTGGCCTCCGGCTGCGCCCAGAGCTTCAATTCCATTACCGTCGATTCGGACACGTCCACTTCGGACATGCTGATGATTTTCGCGACCGGACAGGCCGATAATCCCGAGATCGACGACGTCAGCGATCCCGCTCTCGCCGAGTTTACCCTTGCGCTGAACGATCTCCTTCTGGAGCTCGCGCTGATGGTGGTCCGCGATGGTGAAGGTGCGACAAAGCTTGTCCGCATCGCTGTGACAGGCGCTGAGTCCAATTTCTCGGCACACCGCATTGCCCTGTGCATCGCCAATTCTCCGCTCGTCAAAACCGCAATCGCAGGCGAGGATGCCAACTGGGGCCGCGTGGTCATGGCCGTTGGCAAAAGCGGCGAACCCGCGGACCGAGACCGCCTTTCTGTCGCCATTGGCGGCACGTGGATCGCGAAAGATGGCGGCGTCGTCGAGAATTATGACGAAGCTCCCGTGGTCGCCCATATGAAGGGTCAGGAGATCGAAATTGCCGTCGATCTCGGCCTCGGTGACGGACAGGCCCGTGTCTGGACCTGTGACCTGACGCATGGCTACATCGACATCAACGGCTCCTATCGCAGCTGAGCACCCCAACACGTCACCGAGAGCGGGGCTTGTGCGTCCCCGCCTCTGCCGTTAGCAAACCCGAGTGCCGTTTCGCACTTGATATGAGGAAAAAGTCCATGTCTGCTGCAGCTCGCGTGCTTGTTCTTGGCGGTGGCGTTGGAGGGCTTGAGGCTGCCGCCGCGCTGGGCCGTCGCCAGAATATTTCCCTGACCCTCGTTGACCGCAGCCCCGTCCATTACTGGAAGCCGTCCCTTCACGAATTCGCTGCGGGAACCATGCAGCATCAAGGCAACTGCATCCCCTTTACCGATACAGCCGCCAAATTCGGGTTCACCTTCGTTCAGTCCAGCCCGGTCGCGGTCAATCGCGAAGCTAAGACCGTCTCGCTCGAGAACGGCACGACGCTCCCTTACGATTACCTTGTGGTCGCTCTGGGCTCACGTGCGAATGATTTCGGCATTCCGGGCATTGTCGATCACTGCATGTTCATCGACAGCCTCAAGGACGCCGACGCGCTGTTCGCCACGTTCCGCGACGCCGTACAGAAGGCCCGTGCTGCTGGCGAAAAGCTGTCCGTCGGCATCGTCGGTGGCGGCGCAACCGGCGTTCAGCTGATCGCCGAGCTATGCAAGTCCATCGATGACGCCCGCGGTCTGGGTCCGGCTGTCCGCAAGTCCCTGCTGGATGCCGTCCTCATCGAAACAGGCCCGCGCATTCTCCCGGCCTTTCCCGAAGCCGTCTCGACAGCCGCAACACGGCAGCTCGAAAAGCTCGGCATCTCCGTGCTCACCGGCGCCATGGTCGTTGGTGCGGATGACACCGGCTTCAATCTCAAATCCGGTGAGCACATCACGGCCAGCCTTCGTGTGTGGGCCGCTGGTGTGCGCGCTTCGGATGCCACGAACCTTCTTGAAGGTCTGGAACGTGGCCGCTCCGGTCAGCTCGGCGTGACCACCACGCTTCAGACCACGCAGGACCCGGCAGTCTTCGCCATCGGCGACTGCTCCCGCATCGACGCCGCCCCGATCGCCCCTACGGCTCAGGCCGCACGCCAGCAGGGCCAGTATATCGGTCGCGCCCTGCCGGAAGTCATCGCTGGCAAGACCCCTGCCCCCTTCGTCTACAACGACCGCGGTGCCGTCGTGGCACTCGGAGATTACAACGGCTGGGGCATGCTGGACGCCAAGCGCAGCTTCGGCGGCGGCGTTCTGTCCGGTCTGGCCGCCCGCCTGATCCATGAGGGCCTGTACCGCCAGCATCTCGCAGGCATCCTTGGCATCACCCCCACAGCCTGCAGTACGCTCCGCGAACATCTTTCGCCGGTCAAACCCGATCTGGGCGCCTGAAATCCTTTTCAGAGCCTTGCCAAAAGGGAAATAAGGGGCGCAGCATCATCGGATCCTGCGCCCTCTGGTTCGAGAACTCATGAGTCCTACCGATCTTCCCCCTCCCTTTGACAGGGTTCTGACCGGCATCGAAGACACGCTGCTGGAAAAAGGTTTTTCCTTCCTTCAGGCCGACACCTCCCGCCCCCTTCTGGAACAGGAAGGCCTGACCGACTGGCAGGGCTTTGCCGAAAGCTGGAACCATCTCGGTCTTGACCGCTACATGGCGGATGGAGGCCGTTACCGCCGCCGCCGTTACGCGACATTCGCCGTCTCGGCCGACACCATCACCCGCAAAAAGCACCAGCCCCATTATCAGAGCCGGGACTATAACCTGCTCAATGGCGGTGTCGAACGCTGGTTCCCCGCCGTCACTGACTCCATTGCGACACACCCGGCCATGACAGCCGCAATCCGCACGATCAGCCGGATCGCGGATGCCCTGACACCGCCGACGGAAAAGCCCCCGGTCTGGCATGTGGAAGTCCACCAGTTCCGCATTGAAGCCCGCACCGGCAATGAAGGCCGCCCTACTCCGGAAGGCCTGCATCGCGACGGTGTGGACTGGGTTCTCGTGCTGATGGTCGCCCGCCACAACGTGGAACAGGGCGTCACCACGATCCATGACATGCGCAGGGAACCGCTCGGTTCTTTCACGCTGACCAACCCGCTGGACGCCGCCATCGTGGACGACCACCGCGTCTATCATGGCGTCACGGCCGTCCAGCCCGTTGATCCCTCACAACCAGCCTATCGGGACGTGCTGGTGGTGACGCTCCGTCACGAATGACACCCGAAGCTTCACAGATGTTCTTCTTCAATTTCGTGTTATGACAGGTCTCATGTCGATCCAGCAGATTCTTTCCCGCCCCGTGGCGGTTCTGGCCCTGTCCTTCATGCTCCCCGGAGCCCTGTCCTGTGCGGATGCCGCGACAGGCAAGACCCGCCATCACACGCGGCATACGGCGCAGTCGGCCAATGCCGGTGCGGCCCCCGTCATCCTCACGGCCCATCCGGGCACGAAGCTGGATGAAGAGGCCCGCAAACTGAACGAAGACGATCTTCAGGACGCAGCCAAACACCATGACCAGCCGGTCGTGCTCGTCGGCTCCGCCCCGCTGTCTTCAGGCAAGAATGACGAAGCCCTGTTCGTACAGCTCCAGTCCGCGCGCCTCTGCGGTTCCGCAGGCTGCACGACATCCGTCTATCTGAAGCACAACGACACCTGGAACACGGTTCTGGACTCCGTGAACGGCGACATTTCCGTGCTGCCCACGCGCCACAAGGGCATGCATGACCTGCTGGTCAGCCCGAATGACCGATGGGTCTGGAACGGCAAGGAATATCAGGACACGCTCAGCGCACCGCCGATGCCCAAATAACCACTGATTTTTCAGGAAACTCTGGAGCGGGCGAGGGGAATCGAACCCCCGTATGCAGCTTGGGAAGCTGCCGTTCTACCATTGAACTACGCCCGCTAACGGCCCCGAGCATAACCGCTCCGCGATCCCTTCGCAATCCGCCTTCAAGGTGTTGACGCAAAACCGAAATACGGCTCATAGTCCTGCCCGTCAGAAACGTCATGGCGTGCCTGACCCTCGTGATTTGAGCGGCCGGCTTGCGGCGAGGCTAAAGAACTGCGCTAAAGAGGCCCTGCGTCGTTATCGAACGATTTCCAGGACTTCCACGGCCCGCCACATGCGCCCTGCACAACAGGGCGTTTTATGGAGGGACACATCATGTCTTCAGAAAACTGGCGCACAGCCACCCGTCTCCTGCACGAAGCCCCGAACCGCACCGAATTCGGCGAAACGTCCGAGGCGCTCTTCCTGACCTCCGGTTTCGTCTATGACAGCGCCGAACAGGCCGCCGCCACCTTCACGGGCGACGTCCAGCATTTCCAGTATTCCCGCTTCGGCAACCCGACGGTCGACACGCTTCAGGAACGCCTTGCCCTGCTCGAAGGCGCCGAAGCCTGCGTCGCCACCGCGACCGGCATGGGTGCCGTCTCCTCAGCCATCCTGTCATCTGTGAAGGCTGGCGACCGCGTCGTGGCCTCCCGCGCCATTTTCGGTTCCTGCTACTGGATCGTGACCAACCTCCTGCCCCGCTACGGCATCGAGACCGAACTGGTGGACGGCACGGATTACGACGCCTGGGAGCGCGCCCTGTCCAAGCCGACAGCCGCCGTGCTGATCGAAAGCCCGTCCAACCCGATGCTCGACGTCCTCGACATCGCCCGCGTTGCCGAACTGACGCACAAGGCCGGCGGTCTGCTGATCGTGGACAACGTCTTCGCCACCCCGCTCGGCCAGTCTCCGCTCAAGCTCGGCGCAGACGTGATCGTCTATTCCTGTACGAAACATATCGACGGTCAGGGCCGCGTCCTCGGCGGTGCGGTGCTCGGTTCCAGCAAATGGATCAGCGAGACGCTCCAGCCTTTCACCCGCAATACCGGCAACGCCCTGTCGCCGTTCAATGCCTGGGTTCTGCTCAAGGGTCTGGAAACGCTCCAGCTCCGCACGGATGCCATGGCCCGCAATGCCGCTGCTGTAGCCGATGCGCTGGCCGAACTGCCGGGAATCGTTCAGGTCCGCTATCCGGGTCGCGCCGACCATCCGCAGCATGAGCTGGCCAAAACGCAGATGAACAATGGCGGCTCCATGGTCGCGTTCGTGGTGGACAAAGGCCGTGAGGGCGCATTCGCCTTCATGAACGCCTTCAAGGTCATCGCGATTTCCAACAATCTCGGCGATGCCCGCAGCCTGGCCACCCATCCCGCCACGACGACGCATATGCGCGTCAGCGAGGAGGAACGCGCCCGTCTCGGCATCACCGATGGCGCCATTCGCCTCTCAGTCGGTCTGGAAGATCCTGCAGACCTGATCGATGATCTCAAGCGTGGTGCGGCAGCTGTCGCGGCCCTCGCATAAGTTTTCCTGACAAATGCCCGGGATGGCTTTACAATGGCGTCATGCCTGACAAGTCATCCCACCCCCATCTGCACGCCGATCCCGAGACGGCACTCGCCGAAGCCATGGAAAGCGCACCCCGCTTCAGCGAAACCACGGACGACGTGACGGTCACGGTCCGGACCTTCTGGCTGGACGACCAGTCCCACCCCGAAGACCATCAATACGCCTGGGCCTACCACATCAGCATCGAGAACGAGCGGAAAGACACGTTCCAGCTCCTCTCCCGCTCTTGGGAAATCGTGGACGGGCTTGGACGGAAAGAACATGTCCACGGCGATGGTGTCGTTGGCGAACAGCCGGTGATCGCGCCCAACGAACAGTTCGACTACACGTCCGGCGCCATGCTCACAACGCCGACCGGCTTCATGCGCGGCACCTATCACATGGTCGAGCCGCGCTCGGGCCATCGCTTCGACGTCAGCATCCCCGTTTTCAGCCTCGACAGCCCCCACGACAGCACACTGGTGCACTGACCGGGCCGTGGGCGGGCCACACGGACACGCAGAGGAACAGTCACACAAGCTTGACGTTCCCGCCGTCCCGGCCCATTCCTCCCCCATGCGTATCGCTGCCCTCCTTCTTGCTGCCGGTCGTGGCCGGCGCTTTGACGCCTCCTCGCAGAGCGGGGAAAATTCTTCCAAGCAGTTCCGGATGCTGCGGGGCAAACCCGTGATCCGCCGCGCTGCCGAAGCCCTCCTGCCGCATGTGGACGTGCTCCTGCCGGTCGGGGACGATCCCCTGCTGGCCGACAGCCTCGAAGGACTGGATGTCATGCCGCCCGTCAGCGGTGGCGCGGAACGCCATGACAGCGTGCGCAACGGCCTCGAAGCCCTGGCGAAACTGCCTGAACCGCCCGATCTGGTGCTGGTCCATGACGGCGCCCGCCCCTGCGTTCCGGCAGAAGTCGTGCAAAACGTTATCAACGCCCTGAAAACCCATGAGGGCGTGATCCCGGCCGTCGCCGTCATCGACACGATCAAGAAGGCCAAAGACGGCATTATCATCGATACCGTCCCGCGTGACGGGCTGTGGCGCGCCCAGACCCCGCAGGGTTTCCGCTTTGGCACCCTGCTCGAACTTCACCGCACCCATCGCGATGCCCGCACCGACGATGCCGCCCTGCTCGAACAGGCTGGCCATCCGGTCGCAATCGTCGAAGGGTCGGAAGACAATATCAAACTGACTGTTGCGGAGGACCTGATGCGTCTTGAAGGTGTGATTGACCGGAACCTGCTGCCCCGCGTCGGACTGGGCTATGACGTCCATGCCTTCGAGGAAGGCCGCAAACTGATCCTGTGCGGCATCGAGGTGCCCCATACGAAGGGCCTCGCCGGACATTCCGACGCCGATGTGGGCATCCACACGCTGTGCGACGCCATTTACGGCGCGCTGGCCGAAGGCGATATCGGCCGCCACTTCCCGCCTTCCGACAACGAATGGAAGGACATGGATTCGGCCCGCTTCCTGGTCCATGCCGGCGAGCGCATCCGCGAGCGCGGCGGCTTCCTCGTGAATGCCGACGTCACGCTGATCTGCGAACGCCCCAAGATCGGCCCGCACGCCGAAGCCATGCGCAACCGCCTCGCCGAGCTTCTCAAGGTCAGCGTCAGCCGCATCTCGGTCAAGGCCACGACCTCCGAGCGTCTGGGCTTCACGGGCCGCGAAGAAGGGATTGCCGCCACCGCCACAGTGAGCATTATGGTTCCCGATACCGGAGAAGCCTGACCTTCATTTCACTGCCCATATACGGAGCATCGCCATGAGGATCCGCCACCTGCCCGTCTGTTACGTCACGGCCCTGCTGCTGGCCCAGCCGGCACTGGCGGCCCCGATATGCTCCAGCAAAACGACGCCAGAAATCCAGTCCTGCTTCAGCTCCCGTCTGGCCCAGGCCGAGGCACAGCTGAAGCGATACACGGAAGCGGCGCTGCGGCGGATGCAGGGTCCGGGCACTGCAGCCCGGACACAGGCGGACTTCCACAAAGCTGAATCAGCCTGGTGGGCTTTCCGTGAGGCAGAGTGCAAGGCGGTATCAGACCGCTGGTCAGACGGCACAATCAGGACGTCCATGGAACTGTCCTGCCGCCTGAAACTCACGGAAGAGCGGACCTACGAACTCTGGCAGAACTGGCTGACTGCTCCGGACCGGGCAACCCCGATCCTTCCCGAACCCGCAATCAGCTCCCGGAATTGAACATTCCAGCCCTGAAGACACAAAAAAGCCCGGCACTCACAAAGGAGGCCGGGCTTTTTCATATCTGATTGTGCCGGGGCTCAGCCGTGAATGGCACAGACCACGACAATCAGCGGTGTGGCTGCCAGAAAGAGCCATGCCCCGATGGAGCAGGTCTTCACAACACGGGTACCCATGTGACGCAGCAACGGCCTACGAACGGATACGGACATATCTTCCTCGAATCTGACAGTGTTCGACAGATCCGGAGATAGCGCCTGTCCCTGAGCCGGGGCGAGTCACCAATCATCTCGTTCTGTCACATGGCAGGAGCTTCAATGATCCCCGAATATGGCAAGATCATGCCCCATTCAGGGCATTTTCCTCTCAGATCGAAACCTGTCGCCCCAGTGTCAGAAACATGCCCGCATCGAGAATATCCTTCTCGCGGTTTTCCATGGTGCGGACGAGTTCATCATCCTGCCCCCAGGTCGCAAGCTGGGATTTTTCATCATTATTGGCCCAGAGCACCGCATCCACGAGGCTCACAGCACCACCCACGACCGCAAGCGACAGAAGCAGACTGCCCGTCGCCTGCGCCAGAACGCCCAGAACCGCGAGTTCCAGATCGCTCTGCATCGCCAGAAGCTGCCCCAGAGCCTCCAGATAGCCCTCAGGCTGCACAACCGGCATGAGACCATCCGTTACAATCGGGTGGATCCCGTAACCTGAAAGCCAGGCAAAAACCTGCTCTGCAACCGGGCTGATGCCGTCCGCGCAATAGCACAGACCATCATCCACCCCGAATCCGAGAAGCATGTCCCGCGTCGCCTGCGGATCAGGCGCAATGCGCTCGATCATCGTCCCGGCCATCCGCGTCAGAGGCAGCGAGTCCGGCGTGAAGGATGCCCCTTCCGCAATCTGCCCCCACTCCCCCGCAATGGCCTCGGCCAGCGCAGAGGAACGCACGGCAAGAACCTTTCCCTGCGGCAGCCGGATGGGACGCCCGTCCAGACGCGGCTCGAACAGCCCGTTCTCCTGCGCGACCGAAACTGCTTTCCAGAAACGCTTGTGCCCGCTCAATGCAGAACTCCCAGAGCCCGCAGGATATCCCCGGCCTTCGAATGATGAACCTTGACCGCCGCAGGAGCCGGACCTGCCTGCCCTTCCCGTGCCGCAGCCAGCGGTGCGGTGCAGGGATCGGCCGCATTGCTGTCCCCACCGATCGTCACATGAAAGCGCCCGCCCGCATCACGATCCTGCTCGACATGCGGCGCATCCAGCGTCCCCGTGACCACAACCGGCGTGGAGGCCCCGGCCCCTTCAAAATCCACCACTGGCAGAAGGTGCAGGTCCAGAGCCTGCGTCCCAAGCCCCACCGTGCCGCTTCCCGATGTGGAGAACCGGCCGGACTGAAGCCCCAGCGTATCGAGATGCACCACATCGCTGGCAATGTTCATATGCAGCCCAAGACAGCGGAGCGACCGTGCGCCTTTCCCCAGCACCACACTCGCCGCAGACCCGGCCAGCTGCCCGAGCAGCTCGCTCTGCACCTGACCATCCACAAGCGACACACCCAGATGCCCGTCCAGCGACCGGCGCAGCTCGTCGGAACTGTTTCCCCTGGCAGAAAGCTGTCCCACGATCTGCACAGGCCCCTGAAGAAGCTGCGGCATGCCCAGCTGTTTCTCCAGCAGCCCAGCCGGAAGCATCAGCGGCTGGAACGTCACGCTGCCCGTCACCGGAAGCGCGCTGGCATCCAGTTCCGCCATGCCCGAAAGCGGCAGCCCCTGTGCCTGCCCTGAAATCGGGTCCAGACGCAGATGCCCGCCCGACAGTGTCAGACGCGTCGCAAGATCAGTGTATTCACGGCCCGCATACACAACCCTGTCTGCGGAAAGATGCAGATTCAGATCCTGCGCCCGAAGTCGCCGGACCCAGGACGGTGTCAGATCAGGTGTGCTGGCAGCCACCGATGCGGCGGACGAATGATCCGGCGCACTCGGAACGGCGCTCTCATCCTGCGGCGACACAGGCTTTGGCGCGGCAATGCCCGCTCCCGGAAGTGCCGCCGGCGCTGCGGGAGCGGGCGCAGCAGATGGTGCAGGCTGGAGCCACAGCCCCTTGAGCGCATCCAGATCCATCCGCGCAGAATGCAGCTTTCCGCTCACAACCGGTGGCACGTCATGCCCCAGAACCAGCGCCAGAGCTCCGTCCAGCGCTACTTCCTGACTGCTGAACTGCAATCCGTCGAGCGTCATGTTTTCGCGGTCATGCCCGTCCAGCGTACCATGCAGACTGACGTCATGCAGAACCGCACCCGGCAGATAGAGCGTCTTGCTGCTTCCTTCCGCCACGAGATGCCCGTTCTCCGCTCCGATCGTCCCCGAAAGGGCAAAACGGGCGCTGTCCTGTGCATTGAGCGCAGGCGCACCGGACAGAAGCGTCGTCTGGCTCCGCAGCTGCACCGTCAGCGGAACAGCGGTCTTCAACCCGTCGCGCCAGGCCGCAAGCGCCTGCTGCATCGTCCCCGCCCCGCCTTCAACATGCCAGGCCGTGTCCCGCCACTGCGTGTCCGCCGTGACGGTCAGTGCCGCATCCGGCCCCGTCGCATCGACATGCAGGTTCTGCAACGCGCCCTGCCGCAGCCCGACATAACCGGCATGCAGATGTACCCGCGTCGGATTCATGCTGCCCAGAACCTGATGCAGTAGCGCATCTCCAGTCAGTCCCGTCAGCGGACCGGGACTACCCTGAACCGCCACATCCCCGCCAAGGGCCGGGACATTGGGAAGATTGGCATGCGGGAACAGACGGTGCGCATCCTGAAGATTGGGCCACTCGCCCTGCGCCGTCAGAACCACGTTTTCCATCCGTGACGGATTGCCGATCCGCCCGTCCAGATTCAGCCAGTCGCGCTTTTCGCCATCGCCCAGCGTCGTCCCGATGCTGAACGCCCAGGGGTCCGTTCCCCGGATCTGCGACAGATTGCCGACATGTCCCTTGAGCGTGAACGGCGTGCCCGCATGATGCCCCTGAAGGCTGATCCACGGGCTCGGACTGCGCAGCCCGTCCAGATCCAGCGTATCGACACCGAACGAACCGCTCGTACGGGTCAGACGGTCGTTCCAGAGCACGGCAGCCTGCGCGACATGCAACCCGTCCAGAGACAGATCCCAGTGCGCATGAATCCGCTGCCCGCTCCGTCCACGCACAGGGAGCGAGGCGTCCTCGTTCTCACGATCCGGCGTCAGGGACCAGTTCGCCTGCCCGTCCAGACCGCGCACCAGATTCACCGTCGCCCCTTCGACCACGAAGTCCTGAAACCGCACTTCCCGGTGCAGCAGGGCAAAGACGGCGATCCCGGCATGGATCGTATGGGCCTTGAGAACCGGCGTCTGTCCATCGCGCGTCAGCACGACGTCAGACGCCTCAAAGGCCGGCCAGGGCAGAAGCTGTACCGACGAATGACGGACCTGCATCGTAAGCCCTGTCTGGTGCTTCAGCGCCACAGCCACACGCTCGCGCAGCGCGTCCTGATCGATCAGGACATGCGTGGCCACACTCACACCCACAATGGCAACGATGACGGCAATCAGAACGCCGGTCAGCTTCTTCATTTTGCAGGCCCCCGGCCCTTGCTGCTGCTCCCACCCCGGACGCGCTTGGGCGCCGGCGTCTCACCCGGCACGAAGCCCAGCGTGCGGAACGTCTCGCGCATATGCGGCGGCAGAGGTGCCGTCACGATCAGGCGCCCCCCGGCAGGATGCGGAATATCAAGCTGGCGCGCATGCAGATGCAGCCGGTCGATGAACCCTTCCGGATGCGCGGCCTTCCCGCCATAGCGCGGATCACCAACGATCGGCGTCCCGATGGATTCGGTGTGCACGCGAAGCTGATGCGTCCGCCCGGTCAGCGGAGACAGCTTCAGCCAGCTCAGCTTCTTGCCCGCCGCATCGAGCGTCTCATATTCCGTCTTGGCTGAAGCCGCGTCTTCCTCATCGCGTGACGCCGCAATCACCAGAGCCGCGCCACCCGCACCGATCTTCGCCAGAGGCTGATCGATAATGCCGGATTCCGGCGAAGGCCGCCCGACAACCACAGCCCAGTACGTTTTCTCCACATCGCGCCCACGGAACGCCGCCGCAAGCTTCGCCGCCACACCCGGCGTGCGCGCAATCAGCAGAATGCCCGACGTATCACGGTCAATGCGGTGCACCAGACGCGGCCGGTCCCCACCCTCGGTCCGCAGACCATCGAGCATCATGTCCACATGCTTGGTAATGCCCGGACCGCCCTGCGTCGCAAGGCCCGATGGCTTATCGAGAACCAGCAGATGCTCGTCCTCGTAAATCACCATCTTCTGGATCTCGCGCGCCAGCATCGGATCCGGCGGCGGCAGGGGCGCGGGCTTGTCCACATCCGGCAGCGGCGGGATGCGCACGCTCTGTCCGGGGATCAGGCGCGTATTGGTCTGAACACGCCCTCCCTCCACGCGGATCTGTCCCTTGCGGCACAGTTTCTGGAGCGCGCCCTGCGTCAGATTGGGGTAGTGACGTCTGAACCAGCGGTCGAGGCGAATATCGGCCTCATCCTCGGTCACGATGCGGTTGGTAACTGTCATGGTTCGCGGGATGCCCTCTTGGCGGCCCGCATGTCCAGAAGTTTTCTGATACGCCCCTCATGTCCGCGGTCCGTGGGATGATAAAGGGACGCTCTGGGCATCCCGTCCGGAAAGTAGTTCTGACCCGAAAACGCGTCCTCGCTGTCGTGGTCATATTCATAGCCCTTGCCGTACCCGATATCCTTCATCAGACTCGTCGGCGCATTCAGGATATGCGATGGCGGCATCAGACTGCCTGTATCGCGCGCCAGAGCACGCGCCGCCTTATAGGCCGCATAGACCGCATTGGATTTCGGTGCGGTCGCCAGATGCACCACAACCTGCGCCAGCGCCAGTTCCCCCTCCGGAGAGCCCAGACGCTCATAGGTCTGCCATCCCGCCACAGCCATCGGCAGCGCGGAGGGATCGGCCTGCCCCACGTCCTCGGCCGCAAACCGCGTCAGGCGCCGGGCGATGTAGCGCGGGTCTTCCCCGCCCTCCAGCATCCGCGCGAACCAGTACAATGCCGCATCCGGATCACTGCCGCGCAGCGATTTATGCAGCGCGGAAATGAGATTGTAATGCTCTTCCCGGTCCCGGTCATACAGGATCGCCCGGCGCGACAGGATTGCCGCCAGATCGCGCGGCGTGAGCACTTTTGATGGATCAAGCGCCACAAGCTGCTCGACCATATTCAGCAGATACCGCCCGTCCCCATCCGCCATGGCGCGCAGACTGGCCCGCGCTTCCGGATCAAGCGGGAGCGGACGGCCGACTTCCTCTTCCGCGTGCACCAGCAGGCTCTCAAGGCTCGCATCATCCAGCCGGTTCAGCACCAGAACCTGGCACCGCGAGAGCAGCGCCGCATTCAGCGCAAAGGACGGGTTCTCCGTGGTCGCCCCCACCAGAACCACCGTCCCGCGCTCCACATAGGGCAGAAACCCGTCCTGCTGCGCGCGGTTGAAGCGATGGATCTCGTCCACGAACAGCAGCGTCCCCTTACCCGTCGCCGCCTGCTTCTTGTCCGCTTCCTCAAACGCCCGTCGCAGATCCGCAACGCCAGAAAAGACAGCCGAGATCTGCGAATAGAACAGGCCTGCCCGCCCGGCCAAAAGCCGTGCGATCGTCGTCTTGCCACATCCCGGACCGCCCCAGAGGATCAGGCTGGACAGCGTGCCCCGCGCCAGCATCCGCATGAGTGTTCCTTCAGGCCCGAGCAGATGATCCTGCCCCCGCACGTCTTCCAGCCGCTTCGGCCGCAGACGATCCGCCAGAGGCTGCGTCCGGGAAGGCGGCCGGCGCTGCACCTGCGGCGCCTCGATCGGGCGTTGCTGCCGCATGTTCTCCGGAGCGCGGGACGGGCCATGGCCTGAAGTCTGTCCCGGAGCACGGTTCGCTTCCGGAGCGCCGCCGAAAAGATCTGTCATGTCGGTCACTGGCGTCTCCCGCTCCCCGGTCCATCATCAGAAGGTCTGCCCTTCCAAGATAGGGAGCCCTGCCGGTCAGGAAAATCCCCGGCTTCACCTTACCGGAGCATAACCCTGACCACGGCCTTAATGAAGAATGCGCCGCAGCACACCGGGCAGCAGCATCGATAGCGGATTGACCGACAGATCCGGCCTCTCGACCGTCCCGTGCAGTTCAAACGTCGCCGCCAGCAGGCCGCCGCCCTTTTCGGGAGACAGCAGATGCCCCAGAACCGGCAGCCGTCCCGGCAGCGCATTGAGCCCGAACAGCGGGACGATCGTCCCGTTCAGGTTCAACTTAGACGTTGTCAGGTCGATCGGCCCTTCCATCGTGGCCCCAAGCGCCTGATTGCCGATCACCCCGTCATGCAGCACCAGCAGGTTCCCCGCCAGACTGAGCCGGGTGGCCAGATGACCGATCTCGAACCGGTCCAGATGATTGGTCAGCCAGTGCAGCGGCGACAGATCCGACACCGCGGTCAGGCTCAGAGGCGGCCGCAGGAACTGCGACGGCCCCATTTCCACATGCCCACGGAACGGCGGCAGCCCGCCCCACAGCCCGGCCGATTTCGTGTTCCGCCCTTCCGGAATCTTCCGCACTGTCGTCTCGTCCGGCGTAAACACCCCATCCAGATGCGTCTGCCCGCCCCGGATACGGTCATACAGCCCCAGGCCCTCAAGCAGCGTTCCCAGATTGTCGATATCCAGCACGAACGGATGCTCACGTCCCGTATCGGCCAGTACCGCCCGGACCCTTGTTGGCGCATCCAGTGCAAACCGCCCCGATGTCAGATGCCCGTTCCGCAGTTCGATCTGCGAGACGACACCCCCAACCTGCGCCTTGGGACCATAATAGACATGCGGTGCATTGAGACTGATGGACCAGTTGTCTCCCATCGATGCGCCTTTTGCCTTCGCACCACCTGGCGGTGCAGGCGGGGCCGCCGTCTGGGGATGCGGTGCGAACATCGGCGCCAGATCCAGCGGATCGGCATCGACCGTCACGCCGATCGGCTGCTCCACACTCTGCGGCAGGGCAATGCGCGCATCGCCCTCCGTCCGGCCGATCCGGAAGCCCTCAAGCACGATCCCCGTCAGCTTGCCCGCACGCGTGACACCCCGCCCCGCGACCGAAAGCCCGGTCCCATGCGCCTGTAATCCGTCCAGAACCACCATCCGGCCGTTCTGAAAGCCGATATGAGCCATGGCTGTTGCAGGCTCGCCCAGCGGCTTGGCCCAGATCGGCACGGTCAGCGCCGCCTGGGCCATGTCCAGCGACAGCTTCAGATCGGACGTCTCATTGGCCTGCTGCACAAAATGCGCATTCAGAACCGCATGTCCGTCAAACAGTCCGCCCGGCGCAATCCGGGCCTTCGCAGCAGACACCGGGTCCAGAACCGAACGCGCCTCAATCGTCTGCAACACCCGAGACGGCGCCCCGCCCTGGAAGTTTTCATGCAGCACGACATGCGTGGGAATCCCCGCAAGACGCCCGTCCACCGTCAGATCCAGCGCATCCTCGGTGGCAGACATCGTCCCCGACGCCCCGTCCACCGGCTGCCCCATCAGAACATTGCCCAGATGCACGCCGGAGAACGTGGCCTGTGTCCAAACATGGAGCGCCCCGTCCGGAATATGTGCGACAAGCGGCAGCGTCATATGAACATGCGCATCCACCATCCCCGAAGGCTGCGTGAACGGCAGCGGATGCCGCGCCAGAAGATGCAGCCGCGGATGCGCCAGCGCGGACATAAACCCCTGTAACGGCCCCGTCAGATGCGTGGAAATATCCCCGGTCTGGTCCTTGGCATACAGGTCGCCAATCCGGATTTCCCCATCCGGCAGCAGCACGTTTTCCTTCACACCCGTGGACTGCACACCCTTGCCCAGATCAATGACCAGCGTGTCCGGCCCATCGAAATGCAGCGAGGCCTCCAGCCCTGTCGCAGGCGGAACGGGCCGCAGCCAGTGCACCGTCAGGCCATGCCCACTCAGCTGCCCCTGAACCGAGACCGGCATGATTCCATCCGGACCCTTATCACTGTGCAGATGGGCCTTGACCTCAAGATCGCGCCCGGTTCCGTCCGTGATGTTCTTTGAAATCCAGCGCCGGCCACCCTTAACGATGGCAGCGGGCCAGATGGAGCCCAGCGTGGCAAAGCGGATGCCGTCCAGCCCGGCTTCCGCATCTCCATCCATGACCTTGGGTTTCTGCAGATCATCCAGCCTCAGACTGGCTGAGGCATGAACATGCGTCAGCGCCTCCCCGCTATCAGCCACATCAAGCCCGGCGGACGGCACCTCAACCGTGGCCCCGCCCTGCACGCCCGGATGGTCCATCCGCAGATGCACGGTCGCCTGCCCGGCATGAAGATGGATCGGATCGGCGGTTTTCTGAAAAACCTTACCATCGCCCAAGGACAGCTTCAGCACGAGGTCCAAAGGCTGTTCGTCCATACCCTGAGGCAAGAATATCGCCCGTGCGTCGAGCGCCACCGGAACATGCCAGTCCGCAGCCAGCGGATTGAGAGCGCCAAGCTGGGCGGGCTCAAATGGTGTACTGTTCAGATGCAGCTCACCAAGTTTTCCGACCTGCCGTGCCTGCGCCGTCAGCGTGGTCTGGAAACCGTCGAGCATGATCCCGGCCTGCCCCGTTCCCGTCCAGACGAAATCCTGCCCATGCGGCACCATACGAAGACGGCGCGCATGCATTTCCACAGGCCCGATCACGGCGGTCCGGTCCTGTGGCAGACCGGCAAGCGTAATGGCGACGTTATGAACATCAACGGCGCGGAGACGATCCAGCCGTGTCGGAACGCCACGCCCACCGCGCTTCTGCTCCGGCAGGTCCATGTCCACATCGCCATCGGGCAGTCGTCGCAGGGCCAGCGTGGCGTTTTCGAGACGCAGGGTCCGGGGCGCGATCACCCCTTTGAACAGGGTGCTCAGCGACAGGACGGCATCAGCCTCGTCAGCCCGCTCCGCAATCAGATTATCGTATCGGGTGACTTTCAGCCCGCGCGCCATCAGCACCAGCCCGGCAGGAACGCCGCCAGCGGAGGGCTGCCACTGAATGCGCAGCGTCTCCCAGCTCAGCCGGCCGGCCGGATGCCCCGGACGCTTGCCCGCCGCAATGGCCACAGGCTCCACAAGACGGGAGACGCGGGTGATATCCACCGGTCCATGCGCCAGCTCCCACAGGAACACGCTGCCCGCAGCAGCCGCGAGTGCAACGGGCGTCATGCAGATCAGCGCAACCCAGCGCGCAATATGGAAATGCCGGGGCATATGAGGCCCCGGCCGGAACGGACGAAAACGCCTGTGAGGAGGGCGCGGGAAGTCGGGGACGGCCATAGACGGTCATCGGCGCGTTTCCGGCCAGTCTCCCTCGTAAAAAGTTTTCAGATGAAGCCGTCAGGCTTCTGAAGAGAGATCCCGGAAGGCTTCAGCCACCAGTTCGGCATGGGTCGCAGGCTTCACCTTGCGCCACACATGCCGGATGATGCCTTTGCCATCGACCAGGAATGAACTGCGCTCCATTCCCATATAGGTCCGCCCGTACATGGATTTCTCAACCCATGTTCCGTAAGCCTCGGCCACGGCATGATCCTCGTCCGAGGCCAGCGGAAACTCCAGACCGTATTTCGTGGCGAATTTCTCGATCTTCGCCACCGGGTCGGGGCTGACACCGATAATGGTCAGACCATCAGCCTCGAACTTCGGCAAGACTTCCTGCAACCCGCAGGCCTGCGTCGTGCAGCCCGGCGTATCCGCCTTCGGATAGAAATACAGCAGATAAGGCTTCCCGCTCAGCCCCGCGCTGCTGACAGTGCGCCCGCCCGAAGCTGGAAGCGTGAAATCTGGCGCGCGATCGCCCGGCTGAAGGCCGGAAGGCTGGGAAGTGGCTGTCATGAGCGGCATGATTGCCTGACCCGTCCGGCACGATCAAGGCAAACCGGACGGAAACCGTTCAGTATCCCGAGATCAGTAACCCGGATACATGCCCGGATAGGCCGGAACCGGCTGCGGCGGGCCGTAAACCACCCGTGGCTGAGGCGCATAGACAACGGGCGGCGGGGCATAGACCACCTGCGGAGGCGGCGGAGGAGCATAAGGCTGCGTCAGAAGCGCACCGCCCACGGCCCCGAGTGCCAGACCACCGAGAATCCCGCCGACAATCGCGCCGGAATGATCGCGGTACCCACCATGCCAGCCTCCGCGCGGACCGCCATATCCATATCCCGGACCACGCCCGCCACCATGCCAGTGCGCCTGTGCCTGCGGCACAATCGCGTTCGGAACAATAGCGGAGCCGATCAGCAGGGGAGCGGCCATAAGAACTGCACGTGTGATGCGACGCATGGCATCTTTCTCCTCAAAACATATGGACCAGAAGCCCCTGCGAACAGGAACTCCCTTCGTCCATGAGAAAGATCATGCCCGCCGAAAATGGCAGCAAGAGGCGTCAATCATGGCAGGAGGCGGACAAATTGTAACAGCACCCTGTAACACGCCTACCCGCCGGTTTCAGCGCGGCGGATCGACCCGGTGATAGCCCGGCGGCGGATCGAAAATCTCGACGGGCTGCGGCACGCGGCTGACGGATACTGCCTCCAGAACCGGCCGGCCACCATGCGTCGCACCCAGCATCAGCCCGTCATCCGTGTAACAGAAAGCAGTCGTCTGGCTGTCGCTGTCCGCGCTTTCCCAGATCGTGCAGGGCTCTCCTGCAATCCTGCCCTGCCCCAGATTGCGCCAGAACCCGGCCGCAGGTGTGCCGGGCGTCGCAAAGCTGTCGCTACCCGGCGCGGATGTGACGGTCGCCGTGTGGTTCGTGCTATCCAGCACCATGAGGGTATGTGTGCGATAATCCGTCAACATGATTGTCGCCGAACCCTCCGGCTCCACCCGCTGACGCCACAGCGCGGACGTCCAGCGCATCCGCTGATGCAGATGCTGCCCGTTCGGCCCCGTAAGAACATAGACGATATCGGCGTCATGCAGTGGCGTTACGAGCGGAGCCTGAACCGGAGGCGGCGTCACTGACGGCACATCCGCTTTCGCCGCAGATCCAAAGACGGCACCCAGCAGAAGACAGACCGCACCACCAACGACGCGCACGAACGGCATTTTCACTTCCGGTTTCCATCCGCAGGGCCGCTGGGCGGCTGATCCGGGGCAGACACGGACCCATCTCCCGAAGAATCGTTCGGAACGGAAGGCTGCGTCGTATCGGGCTGCACAGGCTGGCCGGGCAGAGGCGCGGCAGGGCCCGGCATTGCTGTTTCAGGTGCTGGCGTGTCGTGGCTGCCGATGACAGAATTATCGGAGTCCGAATTGTCAGGAGATGTCGGCTCAGGCGTTGTCGTCTTCATATCATTGCTTGAAGCCTCGGGAACCGGCGACGGCGTCGCGCTCCCCGCTTCGCTCTGATGCGCAGGACGGGCTTTCGGCTCCAGCACATGAAAGCCTGCCGGCGGCTCGAACGTTGAGGCCGGGATGTCCTGATAGGTCACCGAAACGGCCTTGATGGAGCCTTCGACGCCATCCGCATCGACACCGTTTTCCGCCAGAATGACACCGTCATCCGTCACGCAGGCAGTCGCCTTGCCGTGGCTGCTCTGGATGTTCCAGCGTTCGCAGGCCACCCCCGCCACGGTTTCATGACCTGCCGCCGTGTACTGCATGTCCAGATCAAGCATGAACGGATTATGCAGCCCATGATTGGGGTGAAGGCGCGTATAGACCTGCTGCTTCATCATCACGAGCGTCACCTGCTGCGCCGGACGATCGAGAATGGTCACGCCATTGCCATCCTGCGAGTCGATCCGCAGCAGATCGCCCGCACCCGAGAAGGCGACCTTTACCGTATCGGGACCACCCTTGGTCGTGCTCGACGGCGTGGAAAGCTGATAGACGACTGTTACATCCCGCGTTGGCGTCAGGCGCGGATGATCGTCCGCATGAGCCTGTTCCGGCAGAGCGCCAGCATACAGCCCCGCGGCCAGTGGCACGGCAAGCGCGGCGTGTAGGAAAGCGGGGCGCGAGAAAACAGTCATGGCGGATCTCCGGCAGGCGCGCGCAGTGACGCAATGGACTCCCGCAGGGCCTGAAGGCTGAAATCCTCAGGCCAGACCGCGCGCACGGTCAGCGCCTGATGAAGCAGGGACTGATAGTTCGCCGCCGAAATCCCGATACCGCCCAGCCCCGTCAGATGGGGCGTCGTGTATTGTGTATCCAGCAGTGTGTACCGTCCCTTGCGCAACCCCGCGACAAGATGGACCAGCGCCACCTTAGAAGCATCACGTTCGCGCGAAAACATGCTCTCGCCGAAAAAAGCCCCCCGCAGGGACACACCATACAACCCACCAACCAGCTTTCCGCCTTCCCGGACCTCGATGGAATGGGCGTTTCCCTGACGGTGAAGCGCACCGTAAAGCTTGCGGATCCGCTCGCTGATCCAGGTCGTCTCCCGCCCCGGCGCAGGCTCGGCGCAGGCCAGCATGACCTCATCAAAAGCCTGGTCCGCCGTCACAAGCATTCGCCCCGACATGACCAGCCGCATCAGCTTCTTCGGAACATGCATCCCGTCGAGCGGCATGATCCCGCGCTCTTCCGGCAGATACCAGGCCAGCTCCGTGCTTTCGGCATCGGGCGCCATGGGAAAGATCCCCCCGGCATAGGCCTGAAGCAGAAGATCCGGGGTTATCTCGTCCATGATGGTACAGTCTTTACGTGGAGCCTGATGCGAAACCGCAAGGGAAAACATGGCCGTACTGATAGCGCCCATGATAGGAGTGGACCACCGACAGGGAGATCGCCAGTGCCGCTAGCTTTCATTTATGCCATCATTCTCGTCATTCTTGGCGCCCTGCGCCTTGCGATGCCGGAAGCGCATGGCCTGCTGATGGTGCTCGCCAAGATCAGCGCCGGCTGTCTCGTAATATCGGCACTCGTGGATCTGTGGATGATGCGTGAGGGAAGCGAGCCTCCGTCCATGACAGAGGCGTCGTTTACAGCAGACTGATCAGCACCAGCAGAAGCCCGGCGATCGAAATGCCCCAGATCAGGCTGCGCACCGGCCCCCAGCCAAAGGCATAGGCCGGAATATAGACGACGCGGGCCAGAAAATAGATCCCCGCCCCCCAGCCCGTCAGCGGGCTGTAATGGCCCGACACCCATGCCAGAAGCACGGCGCCGATGAAGATCGGCAGCGTCTCCGCCAGATTGGCCTGCGCACGCTTCAGACGCGCCGCCATTCCCGTATAACGTGGCGGGTCACCGTCGCGGTTGCTGCTCGCCCATTGCAGACCGTCCTGCTGGCGGCAGGCCGCGGCGGTCAGGAAAAGCTGGACGACTGCCAGCACCAGTGTCCATCCAAGCCAGACAAGACCGATCGGCATGGGCTTTTCCCCGGAAGTTCCTGAAAATCAGGAAAATGTTTCAGATGTGCCCGTTCCCCCTGCACGCAGGTCGGCGGCCGCTTCCTTAACGGCCAGTCCATGCGTGCGTTCCAGACGGCGGATCGTGAAATGTGCCCGCGCCAGCGCACGATAATGTGCAAGGAACGCCGCATTGAGCGATGCACCACACAGCGCACCCGCCACCGGCACCATCTGCAGCGCGAACTTGCGCGACAGCCCGATCCCGTAATGCGAGGCGACTTCAGCCATCAGCATCACGATCGGCCGTCCCCGCAGCAGCGCCCGCGCCGAGAAGAACCCGAGTTCGCCTTCGTCATCATTCTGGCGTGCCGGGAAACTGCGCAGCGCAAAGACTTCCAGACAGGCCCGACGCGTATCTTCGTTCCGAAGGTCTTCGCCTTCCTCACGGGCAATGCGCGCAATTTCGCGCATGATCGTCAGCGTCGTGAAGCCAACATCCGGCGCCAGACCGAAGATTCCTCCAAAGCCACCCAGCGCACCGGAGACGGCAACGGCAGCCTGCCCCATATTCTCACGTAACGGATCGCGGACGGCAGGCGCATCATTATCGATGCCCAGAATGGCGACCTTGAAAGCGCGTTCGATCGCGACTTCCGCCGTCTTGTGGAACTTCTCCTGCACAGACGGCGCAAGTCCCAGTCCCTGCATACCGAGTCGCGTGGCCTGTCCGACGGCGCCGCCCATCAGGTCTGCAAGACGCACGAGCACGCCGCGGCCCTGTTCCACCTTTTCGAGAACCGACTGAAGCTGGGCAAGGGAATCCCCGTCCAGCGCCATCGAAGCGAATTCGCTGGTCGGAAGCTGCGTGTCATTCACTGCGGTCATGACGATCAAAACTCCTGTTCGTAAGACCCGAAACCGTTTACCGGATAGCAGGTTTCATATCCTAACATGGCGCCATCATGGGGATATCGGCTCCATGAGGCCACTGGTAGGGTGAGGAGAATTACAACAATGACCGTATTATCGCGCTGGATCCTGTCTGCTCCGCTGGCAGCCAGCCTCCTCATCCCGGCCGGTTTTTCGGCCCATGCCGCCACGACCCATACCCGCCATCACGCATCGCACGGCACGGCCAATCTTCCGCAGATGGGGCCGAGCGCAGGCCAGATCGTCGGCGCACCCGCCAAACCCCTGACCCCGGCACAACAGGCCGCCCTGCCCGACGAAGGCGCCCCGCCTCCGCCGCATGGCTATACGGAGGTGGAAGACTCGGAAGCAGCCCTCGCCAGCTACAGCGACCGCGTCCGCACGCATCTTCCCGTCGGCATGCCCGGCACCAACGCCCAGCAGAAAACCAACGGCCCCAACAACCTGCCGTCCCATTTCTCGATCTTCGGCATGCCGGTGAAGTTCAACGCACCGGTTCAGTCACCTTATGAAGACGAAGACTCCCCAACGAGCTATGCCGGCCATCCGGTCAACGGTCAGACCAACATGCTCGTGAACGGCGACTCCTCCGCCATTCACTGACAACACGCGTTTTCAGGCGCGTGTCCAGCCCCCGGTCCCTGTCAGGTGGCGGAACTCCGCATCCGTCACCGGCGCCACGGACAGTCGGGACTGTTTCAGCAGCGCCATTTCCGACAGAGCCGGATCAGCCTTGATGTCCGCGAGGCTCACGGGATGGGCAAACGCCCCCCTCGCCTTCACATCCACACAGACCCAGCGCGGATCATCCGCCGTCGGATCCGGATAGGCTTCCCGCACAACCTCCACCACGCCGACAATGCGTTTCTCGCTTACCGAATGGTAGAAAAGCGCCAGATCGCCGGTCTTCATGGCCGAGAGATTGTTGCGCGCCTGATAGTTGCGCACCCCGGTCCAGGGCTCGACGCCGTTCCGGACCTGCTCCGCCCATGAAAACGCTTCGGGCTCCGATTTCACCAGCCAGTACGCCACGGTCCACTCCTGCCGCATGGGCATTTAACGCTCAATTCCGTGAAACGTGATAACAGTGATCGGAATAATGGGACAACGCGCCTCTTCCGAATATGATTGCTTCGGACTATTTCAATAGGGAACTAATCGCCGCGTTACCAATCTGCCGAGGTCCGTGTCCCTGTGCGCCCTACCCCCAACCTGCTCCATCGCTATGCCAATCCGGGGCAGTTCCTGCGTCTGGCGCATGCGCTCCTGCCCTGGCTGAGCAGCGGCGCCATCCTGTTTCTGATCGTCGGCGTCATCTGGGGCCTGTTCATCGCTCCGGCCGACTGGCAGCAGGGCGACACCGTGCGCATCATGTATGTGCATGTCCCGATGGCCTGGCTGGCCTCCTCCTGCTACCTCGGACTTGCGGTCTGCGGCGTGCTCTCGCTGGTCTGGCGCCATCCGCTGGCGGATCTCGCTGCCATCGAAATCGGACCCGTCGGCGCCTGCGCTGCCGCCCTGTGCCTGATTACCGGTTCGCTCTGGGGTGAGCCGATGTGGGGCACATGGTGGGTCTGGGACGCGCGCCTGACCTCGATGCTGGTGCTGTTCTTCCTGTATCTGGGCCATATCGCCCTGATCCGCGCCTTCGATGAACCCGCCCGGGGCCAGCGCGCCGCCGCGATCCTCGCCCTTGCCGGCGTGATCGACCTGCCGATCATCAAGTTCAGCGTCCAGTGGTGGAACACCCTGCACCAGCCCGACAGCATCACCCTGACCGGCGCACCCACCATGTCCATGATGATGCTCTGGCCGCTGCTGATCTGCACGATCGGCTTCACGCTCGGTGTCGCGGCCGTCATCTTCACCCGGCTCAGCGCCGCCATCCATGAAAGCCGCGCGCGCCAGCTTCTGGCCCGTTCGCGCCTCGACCGCAGGGACAGCCAAGTCGCATGATGCATCTCCCGAACCACTGGCCCTACATTGCGGCCTCATACGGCCTGACGCTGGGCTGCTCGCTCGTCCTCGGTGTCGGTGCCGCCCTGCGCCTGCGGAAATCCAAGGCCCGTCTGGCCGCCGTTGAGGGCCATGCCCGCCGTCGTGAAAGGTCAGCATCATGACCCGCAAGACCCGTCGCCTCTGGATCGTCATCGCCTGTCTGGCCTGTGTCGGCTCCGCCGCCGCCCTGACGCTGCGGGCGTTCTCGTCCAATATCGTGTTCTTCATGGCGCCCTCGCAGGTGAAGGCCAACCCGCCTTCGCCCGACCGCACCATCCGCCTCGGCGGCATGGTCATGGCCGGCAGCCTGCACCGCATCAACGAGAACGGCACCCCCGTGAACGCCTTTGAAGTCACGGACGGGCAGGCCGCGGTCGAGGTCCATTACACTGGCATCCTCCCCGACCTGTTCCGCGAAGGACAGAGCGTCGTCGCCCTGGGCACCGTCCAGAAGAATGGCGGCTTCACGGCCAGCGAAGTCCTCGCCAAGCATGACGAGACCTACATGCCCAAGGAAGTCGCGGACGAACTCAAGCGCACCGGAAAATGGGACCCGCGCTTCGGCAAGGCTCCGGACGCGTCGAGCTGGGACACCATGACCGCAAAGAAAGCAGGGGGCTGACCGCCTGATGTTCGGACCTGAACAGGGCCATTTTGCCCTGGCTCTCGCCTGCGTGCTTGCCCTCGTGCAGTTCGCTGTCCCGCTCTGGGGCGCAAACCGCCGCGATGCCCGCCTCGTGGGGCTCGCGCCCTATCTCGCGGTCTCGCAGCTTATCGCGCTGGGCTATTCGTTCCTGTGCCTCGTCATGTGCGCTGTCAGCGACGATTTCTCGGTCCAGAACGTCGCAGCCAACTCCGCCGTCTCCAAACCGCTGCTCTATAAGATCACCGGCATCTGGGGAAACCATGAAGGCTCTGTCCTGCTCTGGACGCTGATCCTCGCTGTCTGCGGCGGCGCGGTCTCGCTGTTCGGCCGCAACCTGCCGGACATCCTGCGTGGACGCGTTCTGGCCATTCTCGGCGGCGTCTCCGCCGGGTTCCAGATGTTCTGCCTTCTGACATCCGATCCGTTCGACCGCGTCTTCCCGGCTCCGATGGACGGTCAGGGCATGAACCCGCTCCTGCAGGATCCGGGCCTCGCTTTCCATCCGCCCATTCTCTACACCGGCTATGTCGGTTTCGCTGTCCCCTTCGCCTTCGCCGTCGCCGCCCTGATCGAAGGCCGCGTCGATGCGGCATGGGGCCGCTGGGTCCGTCCCTGGGCCGTGGCGGCCTGGTGCTTCCTGACCTGCGGCATCGCGCTGGGCTCCTGGTGGTCCTATTATGTGCTGGGCTGGGGCGGTTACTGGTTCTGGGATCCGGTGGAAAACGCCTCTCTCATTCCCTGGCTGACGGGCACGGCCCTCGTGCATTCCGCCATCGTCGTGGAAAAGCGCGAAGGCCTGAAAATCTGGACGGTCCTGCTGGCCATCGCGACCTTCTCGTTCTCACTGTCCGGCACCTTCCTCGTCCGCTCGGGCATCCTGAACTCGGTCCACGCCTTCGCCAACGATCCCGCCCGTGGTGTGTTCATCCTGGCCCTGCTCGCCATCGTCATCGGCGGCTCACTCGCCCTGTTCGCATGGCGCGCGCCCTCCCTCACCTCGACCGGCCTGTTCTCGCCGATTTCGCGTGAAGGCTCGCTGGTCCTGAACAACATCCTGCTCTGCTCGATCTGCGCCGTGGTCGTGACCGGCACGATGTACCCGCCCTTCATGCAGCTTCTGGCTGGCCGCACCATTTCCGTCGGCAAACCGTTCTTCGACGCCGCCACGATCCCGCTGACCCTGCCGCTCCTGCTGGCCATGGGCGTCGGCACGGCCCTGCCGTGGAAGCGCGCGCAGCTCGCCCGGACCTTCTCGCATCTCTATGCCGCCGCCGGCATCGCCGCGATCGGTCTGGTTCTGTGCTTCTGGAAGCTCTCCGGTGTCCTGCCCATCGCCTGCGGCGCGCTCGCCATCTGGGTCATCGCAGCCTCCGCGTCTGACGTCCTGCGCCGGATCGGCATTGGCCATACGTCCGCACAGGGCGTGTGGGAGCGTATGAAGCACCTGCCGCGCTCAAGCTGGGGCGCGGCTCTCGCCCATATCGGCGCGGGCATCACCGTGCTTGGTCTGTGCGGCATGTCGCAGGCGCAGCACGCCATCGTCGAAGTCCATATCGGCGAGACCCGCTCGCTGGCCGGCGACGACTGGACGCTGCTCGACGTGCACGACTATATCGGCCCGAACTACAAGGCCATGCAGGCCGACATCGCCATCCGCCATAACGGCAAGCTCGTGACGATCCTGCATCCCGAAAAGCGCGACTTCACGACGCAGAGCCAGACCACGACCGAAGTCGCCATCCACACCAACTTCATCACCGATCTGTACGGCGTGGTCGGTGACCGGCACGGTACGGGTAAGTACACGACCTACGTTCTGCGTCTGCACCGCAATCCGCTCGCGCCCTGGATGTGGCTGGGCGGACTGGTCATGGCCATTGGCGGCGCGTTCTCGCTGTCCGACCGCCGGATGCGGATCGGCGCCCCCAAGCGCGCCGCCGCCCGCAACATGGCCCGTGCCTGAGGAGAGAGGGACATGAACGCAACACGACGCGGCATCCTCACGGCCGTTCCCATCATCGGCGCAGGCGTCCTCGGTGTCGGCTTCTGGCGGATGCTGAGCGACATGCGCAGCGGCGCCTTCGACCCGCGCGCCATCAAGAACCCCAATGTCGGCAAGCCCATCCCGAGCTTCGCCATGCCGGGCCTCCCCGGCCTCGGCGACGGCTTCACCGATGCGGAACTCAAGGCCCAGCACCGCCCGGTTCTGGTCAATTTTTTTGCCTCATGGTGCATCCCCTGTGTGGCGGAAATGCCCGGCCTGCGCGCCATTTCGCGCAACATGCCGATCTGGGGCATCGCCTATGAAGACAAGCCCGAAAACGCCAGCGCCTTCATCCAGCGCGACGGCTCCCCCTATGCCCGCGTCGCGTCCGACCGTCATGGCCGCGTCGCGATCGACTGGGGCGTGACCGGCGTGCCAGAGAGCTTTCTGGTCGCACCCGGCGGCCGGATCATCTGGCATGGAAGTGCGGCCCTCGATCCCCAGATCTACGAGGCGGAAATCCGTCCGAGGCTGGCCGGATTATGAAGGCATCCAGACGCTTTCCGGCGCTGCTGCTCGCCGCTGGCCTGATCGGCGGTGGCGTAGCCCTCGCCGTGGACGATCCCGCCGAGATGCTGCCGAACCCGGCGCAGGAAAAGCGTGCCGAAGCCATCGGTGCGCATCTGCGCTGCCTCGTCTGTCAGAACGAAAGTATTGAGGACAGCAGCGCGCCCCTCGCCCGCGATCTGCGCAAGGTCGTGCGCGAGCAGGTCTCGGCCGGAAAATCCGATCAGCAGATCATGGACTGGATGACCGAACGCTACGGCGAGTTCATCCGTCTGGCCCCACAGTTTTCATGGTCCACCGCCCTGCTCTGGCTGATGCCGGCGCTCGCGCTGGTGGCCGGACTTGTCATTGCATGGCGTGCGACGAGACGCCGCACCGTCGTCACGCCTGCGCCGCTCACGGATGACGAGCGCGCGCGTCTGGATGCCCTTTCGGGCCGGGAGTAGACTTTTTGTTCTGGTTGGGAATCCTGATAATCGCGGCGGTGGCCCTGTGTCCCGCATTTCTGGGGCTGCGCACCCTGCGCCGGCGCGTCAACGCCCGTGACTCCGCCCTCACCCTGTATCGTGGACAGCTCGGCGATCTAGAGCGCGACCACGCCCTCGCTCTGATCAACGACGAAGAATACAAGGCCGCCCGTCTGGAAGTTCAGCGCCGCCTGCTGGCCACGGATGGCGAAGCCGCCGTCGAGGACCTGAACACGGAACCGGCCAAGCGCAGCCGCGTCCTGCCGGTCGCAGCCGTCGGGCTCGGTATCCCGGTGCTGGCCTTCGCGCTTTATATCGTCAACGGTCATCCCTCCCTGCCGCCCCAGCCCCTGAGTGGACGGCAGACGGGCCCGGACGCGAAGGGCCTGCAGATGATCCACAAGCTCCAGACCGAAGTGGCCACCATCCCTCCCGGATCGCAGACCTATGCGACCGGACACTTTCTTCTGGGACAGGTCGAAGCAAAATCCGGTATGACGGATGCTGCGATCCGCGACTGGAAGGCCGCGCTCGACGCCCATTTCGAGCCCGAACTTGCTATCCGCCTCGCCGAGCTTGAAAGTCGCAACGGCAGCCATATCTCTGGTGAAAGCCTTGACCTCTATCGCCGCGCCCTTGCTGCGGCACCGGCCGACGCGCCCTGGCGCATGGCTGTGGAAGCGCGTATCGCCGTTGGCGAACATCAGGAGAATAACGGCCAGTGAGAAAACCCGAAGCCAACGCCATCGCGCTGTGCCCCGTCTGCCGCCAGCCCATGCGTCCGACATCGGAGAAATGCCCGAACTGCGGTGCCGAGCGTCATTACGGCCCAAGGATCATCGAATCCGCCGTCTGCGCCTTTGCCGGCATGGTCCTGCTTGCAGCGGTCTCAACCCTGCTACTGCCGATTTCGCTGTGGACCATCCTGTTCGCCGCCATCGGGCTCGTGGCCGGTTTCCTGTTCTCCCACAACCGTTTCAGCGGCGATCGCTGGCTGAAATAGCCTCCCGTCAGCCCCGCATCAGGGGCTGAGACAAACTTTCAGACAAAAACAGACGATCAGGTTCCGTGAACCCGAAAGGGAAAACGATCGTTTCCGTTTTATCCGTCACTGTCTGGAAGTCTGTGAAGCCGTGCGCTTTCCGCTGGATCTTGTCCTGTGCCTGTCCATAACCGCGACCGTACTGGTTCCCACGTCCCGTGCCAGCGCCGTTCCGGGAGATGAACAGGCCTATTCAGGCTCCCTGTTCTCCCCGCCCACGCCGCTGCCAAAAGCCGGCGCATTCTATGTCGAGCCCTATCTCTATGTCGGCTCGCCCGTCGGGCAGTTTGGCTCGCAGGGAGACTATCATCCCCTGCCCGGCGTCCAGCGCTCCGTCAGCTCACTTGTCATTCTGAAATACGGCATCACCAACCGCATCTCGGTCTATATCACGCCACAGGTCCAGTATTCCTGGCAGCGATCCGCAACACCGTCCGGTCTGAAATTCACGGATCTGCCCTTTATGTTGCAAGGCGTGGCACTGGATCGACAGAGCAGGCTCTGGCCCGGAAGCTGGCAGCACACGACCCTGACCGTCGATCTCGGCATGAATTTTCCAACGGGAAGCTACGACCGGCTGTCGCGCGCGCAGGATGGCAGCGGATCGGGCGTCTATTCCTTCCGCTACGGCCTGATCGACCAGACAGGATTCAAATTCGGTTCCATGCGACCCTTTCGCGTCCGCCTCTGGGCCACCGGAATCCAGCCCGTTGCATCGACATCCCTGAACGGACAGAGCGTTTACGGAACCGGCACAGGATTTTCCGGCCGCGCCCACGGCGAAGCCTTCGGCAATTTCGGCGGATCCGTCGAGTTTTCCCTGACTCGTCATCTCGTCCTCGCACTCGACATGATCCGGGACTGGTCAAGCGGCTCCCATGTGCAGGGACGCCAGATCCTCCAGACCGCACCAGCCGCCCAGAACCTGTCATTCAACACGCCCGCGGAAGACGACTGGTTCGCCGCACCTGCCATCGAATATAACTGGAACGCCAGCACTTCCATTCTCGGCGGCGTCGGTCTGACCCTTTCAGGCCGCGACACAACCCGTCAGGTCATCGGGACGCTGGCCTTCGAACATACATTCTGAAGCCCCGCATAAACTCCGTCTCCCGTTCGGGAAATATTCCTGATAATGGGCAATCATGACACATTCTTCCGGGCGTTTCCTGCCGTTCTTCGTCGCCGTGGCCATCCTGTCATGGGCGAGCGCCTACCCTGTCGTCCGGATTGCGCTGCATGATCTGGCGCCCGTCCCGCTGGCAGCACTACGCTATGCGGTGGCAGCAGTCATGGCAGCCCTGTGGCTGTGCTGGAAACGCCCGCAACGACCGCAGACCCGGGACATCCCGCAGATCCTCGCCTGCGGACTCCTCGGGATCACGCTCTATAATATCCTTTTCAACTGCGGCGAAATGACCGTCTCCTCCGCTGCTGCCAGCTTCGTCATCAGTGCCGCGCCATTGATGGCCGGGCTTCTGGCGATGGTCTTCCTCGGAGAGCGCATGTCCCCCTGGGGCTGGGTCGGATCACTCCTGAGTTTCAGCGGAGTTGCCCTTATCGCCATGGGACAGAGCGGCGGCTTGGCCTTTGGTTCAGGCGCAACACTGGTCTTCGGCGCCGCCGTCTGCGCAGCGTTCTATACGATCCTGCAAAAACGCCTGATCCACCGTTACGGGGCCCTGCCCACGATTGCTTATGTCCTGATTTCCGGTGCGGTCTTTCTTGCGCCCTGGCTTCCACAGGGATTGGAGAGCTTCGCGCACGCCTCATGGCAGGGGCAGGTTTCCGTGCTCGAACTCGGCATCTTCCCGGCCGCGTTCGGCTACGCCGCCTGGGGCTTTGTGATCGGCCATCTCGGTGCATCCCGGGGAGCCGCCCTGCTCTATCTTCTGCCCCCCGTCACGATGGTCCTGGCATACATCCTCACCAGCGAAGTCCCGTCCCTGCGCACCCTGCTCGGCGGTGCAATCGTGATGGCGGGTGTAATCCTGACCAACACTTACGGCCGCCATCCGGTCGCCCAGACCGTCGAATCCTGAACGGCATTTTCCCTGTGACGGCATCCGGATTTTCTATGGCTGTCTTCCTTTGTCCTGCGGCGATTGTGCGATAATTTCCCCCGTGGAATGAGCCGGACCACCCGCAGGAAAGCCGAAAACAGACAATGAGCCGTACCGAAACCGATGGCATGGGCCCGATCGAAGTCGCTGACGATGTGCTGTGGGGCGCGCAGACCCAGCGCTCCTTGAAATATTTCAGCATCGGCCGCGAACTGATGCCGCATGAAATGATCGAGGCCTATGCGATCATGAAGCGCGCCTGCGCCACGGCCAATGCCGCGAGCGGCCGCCTGTCGCAGGAGCGTGCCGATCTGATCCATACCATCTGTGACGAGATCACGAAGGGCAAGCATGACCGGATGTTCCCGCTTCATGTCTGGATGACGGGCTCGGGCACGCAGTTCAACATGAACGTCAACGAGGTCATCGCCAACCGCGGCTGCCAGATCACCGGCAATCCGCTCGGTAGCAAGACACCGCTGCACCCGAACGATCACGTCAACATGTCGCAGTCCACCAACTGCAACTTCCCGACCGCCATGCACATCGCGGCCGTCCTCGGCACGCATCGCCGCCTCATCCCGGCCCTGACGCGCCTGCGCGATGCCATGGCCGCCAAGGCCGAGGAATGGCGCGATCTGGTCAAAGTGGGCCGCACGCATCTTCAGGATGCTGTTCCCATCACGCTGGGTCAGGAATGGCACGGCTATGCCGGGATGCTGACGGACAATATCGCTCGGTTGGAACAGGCCCGCGATGGTCTGTTTCCCCTCGCCCTTGGCGGCACGGCACTCGGCACCGGCGTCAGCACGGATGAAGGCTTCGATCGCCGCGCCTGCGCAGAAATCGCCCGCCTGACCAGCCTGGGCTTTACGGCTGGCGAGAACAAGTTCGCGCTTCAGGGCGCGCATGATGCACTCGTGCATCTGTCCGGCGCGCTGCGGACGACAGCGGGCAGCCTGTTCAAGATCGCCAATGACATCCGTCTGCTCGCCTGCGGCCCGCGCGCGGGTCTGGGCGAGCTGCACCTGCCGGAGAACGAGCCTGGCTCCTCCATCATGCCGGGCAAGATCAATCCGACGCAGGCCGAAGCCCTCGCCATGCTGGCCCTTCAGGTCATGAGCAACGACGTCGCGGTTGGCCTTGGCGGTGCGGCAGGCATGTTGGACATGAATGTCTACAAGCCGCTCATGATCCACAACATCATGCAGGGCATTACCCTTCTGCATGACGGATCGGAAAACTTCCGCCGCTTCCTCGTCGAAGGCACGAAAGCCAATACCGACAAGCTGAAGCAGGATCTGGAACGCTCGCTCGTCCTCGTCACGGCGCTCTCCCCCGCCATCGGCTATGACCGCGCCTCAAAAGTCGCGCATCACGCCATGGAAAAGAACCTGAGCCCGCGTGAAGCCGCGCTGGAACTCGGCTTCATGACATCGGAAGAATACGACCGCTTCGCCGATCCGCGCCTGATGCTGCGCCCCAACATCACGCCACCCAAAAGCTGATCGCGCTTCCGGCCTACAAAACGCTGCTGCATGACGAAAACTTCATGCGGCAGCGGTAGCCGTTGCGTCTCAGGACTGATACGGCGGAATATTCCTGTTTCTTTCCCCGGAGATGCCCGTCAGATGATGACCCGCCGCGCAGCCCTGCTCGCTTTAACGCTCCTCTCCCCCATCTGTACGGCCGCGGCGGCCGACGCTCCCAAAACCGAAAACGCCAAGCCGTCCGATACCCTGACCGGCGAAGCAGCGCTCCTTCCCGCGGATTCCGTCACGCACCATCATCTGGGCGGCATCGCCTATACCGCCCATGCCGGCACGCTCATTCTGCGCGACCATGACGGCAAGCCAACTGCCCGCATGTTCTACGTGTCCTACACCAAGGACGGCGTTCCGGCCGGAACCCGCCCGGTCTCGTATTTCTTCAATGGCGGTCCGGGTGCGGCCACGGCCTATCTGAACCTCGGTGCCGCTGGCCCCAAGGCCCTGACCATGCCCGCCAAGGACCCGACGGACGGCACCCACGCGACGATGGGTGACAACCCCGACAGTTGGCTCCCCGTCACGGACATGGTCTTCATCGACGCCGTAGGCACGGGCTATTCCCGCCCCGCCGATACGGCCAAGGCCGGGGACCAGTTCTACGGCGTCAAACAGGACGCCAGCGCCTTCGCCAAGGCCATCGGCCTGTGGACGTCGGCAAACGGTCGTGAAGCCTCGCCGCACTATCTCGTGGGCGAAAGCTATGGCGGCATCCGCTCCATCCAGGTTGCGAATGCGCTGCAGATGGAACAGGGCATCCTGCTCAACGGCATCGTGATGATCTCCCCGGCCATCGAGATGCCTCTGCTCGACACGGACGAAAACCCGCTCTCCGCCGCCCTCATGATGCCAAGCCTGATCACATCGCATCAGAGCCCGAACGTGACGGAAAAGACCGCCGAAGACGCCTATCAGTGGTCCCTGAACACCTATCTGCCGAAAATCGCCGGCAAGCTCCCGTCCGGCACCGAAGGTCAGGCGCTTTACGCCGAGATCGCCCAGCGGACCGGTCTGCCGCAGGATGTGATCGCCCGTCAGCACGGCATCCCCGCCATCGGCTCGCATGACATCATGTCCCGCGACGGCCGCCTGTACGGGCTGTACGACTTTACCCAGTCCATCGCCGACCCCGCCGCCGATGGTCTGGACGAAAGCCCTGATCCGACGCTGTTCGGCTTCGGCCGCGCCTATGGCAATGCTTTTTCCGGCTACGCGGCCAATGAACTCGGCTTCAAGACCCCGCTGACCTACGACCTGCTCTCCCTTAAGGTGAACGGAAGCTGGAAGTGGAGTTCGGGTGGTCCCTCGCCGATCCACCAGATCCCGGTCCTCAACCGCCTGCTGGCGCTCGATCCCGGCCTGCGCGTCTTCGTGGCCAATGGCTATTATGACGTGGCCTGCCCATTCGGAACGGCACACTGGATGAAGGATCATCTGACGGTGGGTGCAGATCGCGTGTCGCTGCATCTCTATCAGGGCGGCCACATGCTCTATACGCGCCCGGCCAGCCGCCATGCCCTCTCTGCGGATGTCGCCTCCTGGATCCAGGCTGACAGCCGACAGCCCTGAAACAGAACGTCATAAATTGACAGCCCCGGTAGAGGAACAGATAATGGACAGAATGATATCTGGACCTCCGCTGGTCGGGCCTTCCCGAACGCGGAAGGCATCCACAAACCGAGTGCTCTCTATGTCCGCTGCTCTTCAAACTGCCCCTGCTGATTGCAGACAGTCTGCCCTGCGGACAGTCTCTTCTTTCAGGCGGACCTCCTCTTGACCGTCCAGCGCACAGCCGCCTCCGAGCCGGGCTACTCGCTGGAACACGCCGTCACGACCTCCTGTGACCGTGAGCCGATCCACCGTCCTGATGCCATCCAGCCTTACGGACTGCTGCTGGTCGCTGACAGCACGACCCTGACCATCATCGGTGGCGCAGGTGATATCGAAGGGCGTCTTGCACCGGACTGGCTGGGACGTCCCCTCCCCGCGATCCTGGAAGTCCCGACAAGCCGTTTTCACGACGAAAAACATCCCTCCCTGTCCGATCTGCGCGTGCCGGGCCTGAAAGGCGAGACCTTCAGCGTCCTGCGACACGATCAGGACACGCATATCCTCATCGAACTCGAACCGGTCGAACCGCATAACCTGCTGACCTGGGATATTTTCGGCGAGATCGACCGCACGGCCGACCGTTTCGAACGGTGCCCCGATACGGCATCCGTCTGCCGTCAGGGCGCCACGATCTTCCAGCGCCTTACCGGCTTCGACCGCGTTCTGGTCTACCGTTTCATGGAGGACGGCACCGGCCGCGTTGTCGGGGAAAGCCGCAACGACGCCTTCCCGTCCCTGATGAACCATCACTTCCCGGCCAGCGACATCCCCGCGCAGGCCCGGGCGCTCTATCTGCGCAACCGCATCCGCGTCATCCCGGACATCACCTACGAGGCCGCCTCCATCCGCCCGCCCGAAGCCGGGCTTGCGGGGCTCAACCTCAGCGATGTCCAGCTCCGCAGTGTCTCGCCGATCCATCTGCAATACATGGCCAATATGGGCGTGCGGGCCTCGGCCTCGGTCTCACTGGTCGTGGATGGTGTCCTGTGGGGTCTGATCGCCTGCCATAATGCGACGCCGCGTCGCCTCTCCGAAGACGTCCGCGCTGCCTGCCGCACGCTGGCAGGCGTCATGTCACGGCAGCTGCGGAACAAGGAAGAGCTGGTTACCTATCAGGAGCGTCTGCGCCTGCGCAATGCGATGGAGTTCGTCACGTCCCATTTCGACGTGCGCCACCCCATCGAGAGCAATCTGCGCAGCTTCATGGGCGAGTTGCAGTCCCTGTTCTCCTGCAACGGCTTTGCCGTGATCAGCGGCGAGACCATCACGGCAACCGGTGTCCTGCCGGATAGCGAGAACCTGCACAAGCTGCATGACTGGCTGAGGATGGGCACCAATGGCGGCATTTTCACCAGCGCCATGCTGGGCAAGGACTACCCGCCCGCAGCCGACTGGCCCGAACGCTCTGCCGGCATCCTGGCCATTACGCTCCCCTTCCGGACACCGATGTGCCTTATCTGGAGCCGTGTCGAAATCATCCAGACCATCGAATGGGCCGGCAACCCGCACAAGGGCGATGAGGATGACGACGGCGTCCTGCGTCCCCGAACCTCGTTCAAGACCTGGGAGCAGACCATTCGTGGTCACAGCCTGCGCTGGACAAACGAACAGAAGCAGGCCGCCCGTCGCCTCCGTCGCGTTCTGATCGCGGACTACCAGACCCAGCAACTCCGCGAGCTCAATGCAACGCTCGCCGCCACGCTGGAAGAGCGCGAAAGCCTGCTGCGCCAGAAGGATTTCCTGATCCGCGAAGTCAATCACCGCGTCCAGAACTCCCTGCAGATGGTTGCTTCCTTTCTCAAGCTCCAGGCCCGCAGTGCCGCGAACGAGGAAACCACAACCGCGCTGACCGAAGCGCAGCACCGCATCGCGGCCATCGGTCTCGTACATCGCCGCCTGTACCGCGACGAGCATTTCGGTGTCGTGGATCTCGGGCGCTATCTTGAAGAACTGATGGAAGAGCTGTGCTCGTCCCTTGGCGAAGACTGGCACCAGCAACTGCGCCTCGCGCTCTTCCCGATCATGATTTCAGCGGACCGTGCGATCAATATCGGCCTCGTCCTGACCGAACTGGTCATCAATGCCAGCAAATACGCCTATGACGGCAACGCAGGCCCGCTGCATGTCGGTCTGGCCCAGACCAGCGACCGCCTGATCCTGACCGTCTCGGACCAGGGGGAATGTACGCCCCAGCTCAAGGGCACGGGCTTCGGCACACGCATGATGAATGCCGTAGTCAGCAGTCTTGCCGGCACACTCACCTACACGACCCTGAATCCGGGCCTCGAAGCCGTCATGACCCTGCCTCTGGACTCAGTGCTTCCCACGGAAGCCGATGCCAGTACGGAAGCCGCACTGTCCCAGATCCCCTACCCATATCCCTGAGACACCCTTCAGTCTTCGGATACAAAAAAGGCGCCTGACCACTGGTCCGGCGCCTTTTTTCATATCCTGAACAGGAAGTAACCTTACGCGACCAGATTGCCTTCCTTGTCCACCAGTTCGATCGGATAATCCCCGGTAAAACAAGCATCGCAGTAACGGCGCGCACCCTCGGCCCGGTTGGCATGACCCAGCGCCCGGTAAAGTCCGTCAAAGCTGACGAAGGCCAGACTGTCCGCACCAATCGCCTGTGCCATTTCCTCAAGCGTATGCGTCGCCGCCATCAGCTTGCTCTCTTCCGGCGTGTCGATGCCATAGAAGCAGGCATGTTTCGTCGGCGGAGACGTAATGCGCATATGCACTTCCGTCGCACCAGCCGCGCGCACCATATCCACGATCTTGCGGGACGTCGTCCCACGGACAATCGAATCATCCACGAGGATGACCCGCTTGCCCGCCAGAACCGGCCGGTTGGCGGAATGCTTCATCTTCACGCCAAGATTACGGATCTGGTCCGTCGGCTCAATGAAGGTCCGGCCCACATAATGGTTGCGGATGATGCCAAGCTCGAACGGAATCCCGCTCTCTGCCGCATAGCCGATCGCAGACGGCACGCCGGAATCCGGCACCGGCACGACAACATCAGCCTCGACCGCACTTTCTCGCGCCAGTTCACAGCCAATCTGCCGCCGGGCTTCATAAACCGGCTGTCCCTCGAGCACGGAGTCAGGCCGCGCAAAGTAAATATATTCAAAGACGCAGAACCGGCCGCCCTTGTCCCCGAAAGGCCGCAGGGAACGCAGCCCGTCATTATTGATGACTACAATCTCGCCGGGCTCGATATCCCGGACATAATCCGCACCAATGATATCCAGCGCGCAGGTCTCACTGGCCAGTACCCAGCCACCATTACCCTGCTCATAGCCCGGCATCCGGCCAAGAACGAGCGGACGCACCCCGAGCGGATCGCGCATGCCGATCAGGCCGTCATCCGGCGTCAGCGTAATGAGCGAATACGCACCCTTCACCTGCTTGACGGCATCGATGAAGCGATCGAGCACGGTCGTATAGAGCGAAATCGCGATCAGATGGATGAAGACTTCCGTATCCGTCGAGGAATGGAAGATACACCCGCGCTTGACCAGCGCCTGCTTGAGCGTCGCGGAATTGGTCAGATTGCCGTTATGCGCGACGGCCAAGCCACCGAACTCATAATCGGCATAAAGCGGCTGCACGTTACGGACATGCGTGCCGCCCGTCGTGGCATAGCGGTTGTGACCGATGGCCACCGTGCCGGGCAGCGTCGCCATGACGCGACTGTCACCGAACACGTCGCCGACTAGCCCCAGACCTTTGTGCTGGTGGAACCGTTCACCATCGAAACTGACGATACCGGCGGCTTCCTGTCCGCGGTGCTGCAGGGCATGCAGGCCCAGAGCTGTCAGGGCCGATGCATCAGGCACACCCCAGACGCCAAAAACCCCACACTCTTCGTACGGGCGGTTGAGACTGTCGGACTGGGTCATGCGGCTGCGGCCTTTCCGGACTGGTTTTACAAGGACGCGTCATGGCCGCTTGTGGCCGGAGACGCAAGATGTGGTTGCAGGAAATGAGGCAGATAACCTGTCAGATGGGTCGCCCCGGCGGCGATGTAAGGCCCAATGAGGCTTCCCTGCATCACATAGGTCATCCAGGACCCGAAAAAAGACCCCGCCAGAAGATAAAGCACGATCAGGGCCACATAACCGCGCGCCACCCCGAACACGGCCCCCAGAATACGGTCCACGCCCCCGAACAGCACACCCCGCGCCGCCATACCGATCCGCGCGCCGATCATGGTGAAGACCAGCAGCACGATCACGAACAGAATCGCCGTACTCGCGCTGCCAGCCAGCGCGGCCTGATGCAGATAAGGCTCCAGATAGGGCTCGAGCAGTCCATGGAACCGATAGGTCAGGACAATCGCCCCGACCCAGGCCAGCAATCCGGCCAGTTCGGTCGCAAAACCCCGTGTCAGCCCCCACAACGCCGAAAGCCCCATGATGACCAGGGCTGCGATGTCGAGACGGGTCAGATCGTCAGGGTTGATATGGGACAGGTCTGGCAAAGGCGGCATGTCACGGCAGCTTCGTCGAGCGGAAACGGCCCCCCTTGTAGGGACGGATGCCATTGGCGCGCAACTCGTCCGCCAGACGGATGCGTTCGTCGATCTCTTCCCAGACCAGCGCGGCATCAATATCGCGCGCCTTCCAAATTCTTTCCAGAAGCACAATGAACGCTGCACTGTCCCGCACAAGGGCCGGCCGGTCGTTGATCATGACATCAAGCACACAGGAGGCACCAGCGACCCCCAGCCGCTGTGAAAGCTTCGTGGCTTTCCGGTTCTTCCGGAAAGGAACCGATTTTTCCTGTGATGCCATTACAACATGATGAGCGGAAGACCGTTGGCAGGCAACCCGGTCACCGTCTTTTCCTGATGCGATCCTGCGCTGTTTTCTTCATGGAGGAAGCATTTCAGCGCCGATTCACATGACAGTTGGCTCCAAAAATCATTCCGGCAAGTGATTGGAAAATCACCATTTAATATTTTGTAATTGTCGTTTTCATTTTTGAAACACGAATGATGTTGCACTCGAATTACCCAATAATTAACTCTTCTCCTGAGACAACGCGTCACAAGTTAGGTCAAGGACTTTTCCCCCGCTTTCCAGCGGCATGGCTCCTGACCTCATCAGGACTCAATGACATGACAAACTACTGGATGGGCGGCGCAACCGGCGACTGGTTCGTTGCTGCAAACTGGACCACAAACACTGTCCCCCAAAGTGCAAACTGGGATGATGTAGTCGCCGGTACGGCCGACAACCAGACGGTCACGATCACTGCTACGCAGGCGAATGCAAAGAACTTTGGCACACTGACGGTCAATCCCAATGCGACACTGAACGTCACGGTTACGTCTTCCGACGCCAGCGCCACGGTTTTCAACACCAACCAGCTGACGGTCAAGCCGGGTGGAACGATGAATATCGCCACGTCTGGTGCGGTAAGCCTTGGCAGCAATCCGACCGTTAACGGAACCCTGCAGATCAGCGGCAATCCGACCGTCACGATCAACAGCCATAGTGTCGGCGGCGCGGGAACCCTGATCCTTGACGGAACGTCTCTGGGCAACGCTAATGCCATGTTCCAGATGGGATCGTCACTGACGACCGTCCTGCAGAACGGCGCATCGCTGTACGTCAACAATGCCGTTGCCGGCAAAGAGATCATCTTTGGCCGTGACGCAGTCAATGGTACGCCCAGTCAGCTTGTCTTTTCCGATTACCAGCAGACGGTCCAGACCCCGATCACAGGGTATGACGCGAATTCCGTCATCACCATCGAAAAGGGGAACTACACCCCTGTCAGTGCCACATTCACCAAGAATGCGGGCTCGAATTACACGCTGACCATCACCACCAATCCGGGTGGGAACAACATTACGCTTACGAACGTCTCCTTTGGTCCGAATTCCGGTGTCGGCACCCCAAGCATCGTGACGAATGCCGACGGAAGCTGGAGCGTCGTCAATGGTGCGACCGGATATAACGGGCAGATCTGCTATCTGGCCGGGACCATGATCCTGACGCCTGACGGTGAACGCGCCATCGAAACGCTGACGGCTGGTGATCAGATCACGGTCCATGAAAACGGTGCCACCCGCACGCAGACCATTCTGCGCGTCGGCCATGCCCATGCGACAACCGGCACGACCGGACATGCGGACATGGATGCCGTTCCCGTGCGTATCCGTGCCGGAGCACTGGCCGATGGCGTTCCCAGCCGGGACCTGCTGATCACGCCCGAGCACTGCATGATGCTTGAGAACAGCTTCATTCCGGTCCGCATGCTCGTCAATGGCATGAGCATTGTCTATGACCATGCGATTACGGAGTACGACTACTACCACGTGGAAACAGAACGGCATTCGGTTCTGGTTGCAAATGGTGCGCTGTCGGAAAGCTTTATGGACGCCGGTCATCGCCCCTCTGCCCTGATGCAGGGCAATACGGTGAGCCGCCTGCACGGCCTGAGCTGGGAGAAAGACGCAGCCGTACCGCTGGTCACCGACCGCAAGCATGTTGAGCCCGTTTTTGCGGCACTTGCCCTGCGTGCGGAAAAGCTCGGTTATGCTCCCGTAAAGACCGATCTGACCACACAGGCTGCAGACGCGACCCATCTCGTTCTTGAAGATGGAACAGCCCTGTATCCGATCCGTGTGCGCGGCGAACAGTTCGTCTTCATGCTTCCCGAAGGCTGCACGAGCGTTCGCATCATCAGCGCAGCTGGCCGTCCGGCTGACCGCATCGGCCCCTTCGTCGATGACCGTCGCACACTGGGCGTTCTCGTGGGTGAAGCCACTCTGTGGAGCGGCGAGCAGACGCACCGTCTTTCGACGCATCTTTCAGACCCGTATGCCGATGGCTGGTGGGGCATTGAAAACAGCAGTGCCCGCTGGACCGGTGGTAACGCCCGTCTGGATCTGGGGTCGGCACTGAAGACGTCTGGTGGCATCCTCAGCCTCCAGATCCTCGGTCACGGTATTCAGACCCAGGCTGCGGCCTGAGCGTCATCTGCACCGTTGATTAACACTAAAAAAAGGCAGGCCCCGAAAGGGTCTGCCTTTTTTAGTAATCGCTTCTTAAAGAGGGACGATGGGAGCCATCAAAGCTCCCCCCCTTCTCAGGCTGCAGCGGACTTGGACGTCTTGAGCTGACGCTCCTGCCACAAGGTCGCCAGAGCCTCGACCAGTTCGTCGATCATCTCGTTCGTATGCAGCGGCGTCGGCGTAATGCGCAGACGTTCCGTGCCACGCGGGACAGTCGGGAAGTTGATCGGCTGGATGTAGTTACCAAACCGGTTCAGCAGTTCATCTGAAAGATTGCGGCACAGTTCCGCCTCACCCACCATGACCGGAACGATATGGCTCGGGTTCATGACATGCGGGATGCCGGCCTTGTCCAGAGCCTGACGCAGATAGGCCACGGCCCGCTGCTGCCCTTCACGCTCGGCACTGCTATTGCGCAGGTAACGCACGCTGGCGAGGGCACCAGCCGCAATCATCGGCGGAAGAGCTGTGGAGAAAATGAAGCCAGACCCGAAGGAGCGGACAAAGTCGCAAAGCGCGGCGGATGCAGCAATATAACCACCCACAACGCCATAACCCTTGCCGAGCGTACCCTCGATCACTGTCAGGCGATGGGACAGACCCAGCTTTTCGGCCACACCCGCACCGTGATCGCCATACATGCCAACCGCATGAACCTCGTCGAGATAGGTCATGGCACCATATTTGTCGGCCAGATCACAGAAGGCTTCGATAGGCGCGATATCACCGTCCATCGAATAGACAGACTCGAAAGCGATGATCTTCGGAACATCCGCCGGAAGCTCTTTCAGACGACGCTCCAGATCCTCGACATCGTTATGACGGAAGATCTGCTTCTCGGCGCGGGAATGACGGATACCCTCAATCATGGACGCATGATTGAGCTCGTCGGACAGCACAACACAGTTACGCAGACGCCCCGCGATAGTGCCCAGCGTCACCCAGTTCGACAGATAACCGGAATTGAAAAGCAGCGCGCTTTCCTTGCCATGCAGGGAGGCGAGCTCTTTTTCCAGCTCCACATGATAGTGGTTGGTGCCCGAAATATTGCGGGTTCCGCCTGCTCCAGCGCCCGTTTCGTCCAGTGCCGTATGCATGGCTGTCAGGACTTCGGGGTGCTGCCCCATGCCGAGATAGTCGTTCGAGCACCAGACCGTGACATCACGGCCCAAGCCATGATGGAAAGCCTTGGGGAAGTTACCGGCCCGGCGTTCCAGATCCGCAAAGTAACGGTAGCTGCCATCCGCATGCAGACCGTCAAGGGCGGACTGAAACATCGCATCATAGTTCATCGCGTTTTCTCCTGCCCGGCACTGTAATCCTGTGACACGATCTCGCCAAGCACTCTCTCCAGATAAGCCAGCAGAACCCGCAGCCGGGCTGACATCTGCGTCCGCGTAGCCCCGCATCCCGTGACAATAAACCAGACAGACAGTTCGGCCCCCGTCCAGCCGGGCAGCACTTCTACAACCCGGCCGCTTTCCAGATCCGGCCGCAGCATGAATTCCGGCAGAAGCGCGATCCCCAGACCCGCCCGGATGGCTGGCAGGAGCATATCCCCGCTATTGGCGGTCACACGCCCTTTCAGTCTCACGGAAGCCTGCCGGCCATCTTCATGTTTCAGACGCAGGAAATCCGGAACCGGCGCATTGGCATAAAGAAGGCCCGGCTGCCCCGCCAGATCCTCGGGATTTTCCACCTCGCCCAGCCGGGCACGAAACTGCTCCGAACAGACAAACCGCGTGACGGACCGGCACAGCAGAAACGCCTGCCCCGATACGGCCGGACGGAGCAACCCGGACGTAATCCGGACAGCCGCCTCAAACCGCCCCGCAAGTAGATCCACAACCCCGTCATCCAGATTCATATCCAGCGTGATGTCCGGATAGCGTTCCAGAAATCCGGGCAAGGCGGGCCCGAGCACCTCGCGACCGAATGTCATAGGCGCCGCCAACCTAATCAGACCCCGCGGTGTGGCCGTGCCTTCCCGCAATTCGGCTTCCAGCCCTTCACCTTCCGAAAGGATGCGACGCGCCCGCTCAAGACATTCCGCTCCCTCTGCGGTCAGGGAGAGATGACGCGCACTGCGCTGGAACAGCGTCGTTCCAAGCCGATGCTCAAGACGCCCCATGATCTTGGAGACAGTCGGCGCCGAAAGCCCGAGGGAACGCGCGGCGGCAGCAAAGGAACCGCTTTCCGCCACCCGCGCAAACACGGCCCAGCCTTCCAGATCAGGCAGGCCGGTCATGTGGTTTCTGGAAACTTCACATTTCCATCCTTTCCATTTTCTTCATGACCTCCCTACCCCATTATCTGCAACAAGACATCAATTCAGGAGCATGATCCCATGCTGGACATCAGACCGTTCGCTTCTCTCGGCCACGCCGATCACGGCTGGCTCGACGCCCATTATCATTTCTCCTTTTCGGATTATCACGATCGCAACCGCATGCATTGGGGCCGCCTGCGCGTCTGGAATGACGACCGCATCGCACCCCATAACGGCTTTGGTGCACATCCTCATCGCGACATGGAAATCATCACCTATGTCCGCACCGGCGCCATCACGCATGAGGACAGCCTCGGCAACCGTGGCCGGACAGAAGCGGGAGACGTGCAGGTCATGTCCGCAGGCAGCGGCATCGTCCATTCCGAATTCAACCGGGATGACGACGCCACAACACTCTTCCAGATCTGGCTGATTCCAGATGGCACAGGCGGCAAGCCGTCCTGGGGCACACGTCCGTTTCCGCGCCATGAACGCAACGGCCGGTTCGTCCCGCTTGCCTCGGGTTTCCCGGAAGACAACGCCCTGCCCATCCGCACCCGTGGCCGTGTTCTGGGCGCGACCCTCAAGGCCGGTGAAACGCTAACCTTCGAGACGGACAGGAGCATGTTCTCCTATCTCGTTCCGGCGACCGGAAGCGTGGAGATCGATGGTCAGATCGTCGGACACAGGGACGGTGCGGCCCTGAGCGACGTGGAAAGCATTACCCTCACCGCGCGGGAAGATGCAGAAATTGTTCTGGTGGAAAGCGCCGCTTTGCGTTGAACCGTGTCTGCATCAGAAGTGTGACAACACGCCCATTTCCTGTGACAAACAACACAGAAAGGTGTTTCCAGATGCCGGCACCCTTTGGTCAGAGAAAACGTTCTGGATGCAGGGCCACCAGCCCGGCAGAGGCCCGTTTTCTCCTGACGAAAGGAGCCTGACAATGACCGCTCAGAACACATTCACATCCAAGTCTCCGGCCTCTGGCACCGGCCAGACCGAAGCCCAGGCTGCAACATCCGTCTTCATCCGTTTCGGCGACTGGCTGAGTGGTGCAAGTACGGATCGTTCAGGCATGACAGAAGTCACCATCAAGATGATGAAAGAGGACTGCCAGCTGGCCACAGCGATTAGTGAAATCCGGCTTCCCCCCTCCACACCCCTTTCGCCGGAACAGGTCGAAGATCTGATGGGAGAGAGACGTCTGAATCACATCTGTGAAGAAACCGGACAGTCCCCCGAGGCGGTCGAGAATGCGCTGACCGAGGTACTGCCGATGCTCGCCTCCATGCTTCGGGAAAACCCGGAACGGCTGTTCAGTTATCAGTGCAAGATCAACTGAACACTCCGTTCCAGACTGAAGTCCTGCACATGGCGGGAGGTCTTTTTACAAACCTTCCGCCGTTCTTGCCATGCGTCGACGGCGTGGTCGTCCCGCCGTCTCTTCAAAACGTTCGGTGATCTGTGCCGTCGTTTCAGGCGTGGCAAGCACCGTTCCCGATGCTTCCACACACCCAACTTTCTGAACAAAAGAAAGCAGATCAGCTGAATCCACGCCGACACCCCTGACCTTGAGACCCAGCGCTTTGACTGCATCCAGAGCCGCCCGATAAAAAAGCATGGCTCCTTCATCCAGAACCGGTGCATCGCCGGACTGTTGCCAGCACATCCCGGACGGGGTGAGCATGGACACATCGAACTGCACCCCATCCAGCAACCCGCCCATGGCGCGTTCACGCAGCAGGCTCAGGCTGGATGGCGCGCTACCAAATCCCCCAAGAAAAATCTGACACCCCTGATCGCGCAGAGCAGACAGGGTGTAACAGGTTTCCTTGTCGTCCTGCGCCAGACCACTTTCCTGGAATACAAGATCGAGCCGACTGACCGGAAAACCACTGTTCTGAAGAACGGCATTCAGGCGGCCATTGAAATCCCCATCCGGCGCCTGATCATCTTCCAGAGACACCATCAGACGCATACCGTCGGGCCATGTCGCCGCCTGCGAACACGCATTTCCCAGCAGATCCGAGTCAAACTCCCGCTGCTGCTGCCCCAGGCTCTTGCGACGGCTCTTGCGCAGTGTCCGGCGCGGAACCGAGAGCCAGAGCTGGCTCATATCCACCTGTGCCCCGATTACCTTGTCTGTGCTACTGCGCCCCATCACGAAACGAGGCAGCCACCGCAATGGTGACAGTGCGCTCTTCTGTCGTGCCCTGCGGCTCCGCAGGGTCGTGGCAAACATCCCTGCACTCGATGCAGTGATGGCTGTGGCATAACCGGCGCTACCTTCCGGCAGTTCAGACAGTCCATCTGCCATGACTGTCCGGCCGGCATGCAGGTTCTGAGGGGCTGCCGGCACCGAGGTCGCTCCCTGTCCTAGATCATCCAATGCGGACACCTCCGTTCTTCATGTCAGGGACAATGGCGCCCAACAGCCTAATTTTTCCTTAATGCGGTGGGCTTTTCTGATGCACATTGAAGGACATACGCTGTCTCATACCCATCCGCCCTATTCTGCAGTGCCCCTCCAAACTCTTCGTTCGATCAATCCGGACAAAGCTGTTACGGTTTCTCGTCCGGATGTTCTTCCGGGCCTGTGACACCCCTTCGGCACGGGTTTTCTCCGTGACCGGGACAGGACCTTTCTGCATGACGGATGCCACGACCCGCTCCGCCGTACCTCCTTCTTCCCAAGGCTCGCTGCGTGCCCTCCTGCCCTACTGGCAGGTCACTTTTGCGTCTTTTCTGGGCTGGTTTCTGGACGCTTTTGACCAGACGACACTCATGTTCACGCTGCCGGATATCGCCCATGATTTCGGGTGCACGATTGCCGATCTGGGGGCTGTTCTGATGGGACAGTCCATCGGACGTGCCGTCGGGAATACCGGTTGGGGGTGGCTGGCTGACCGCTATGGTCGCAAGCCTGCTTTCATGCTTGGCGTGGTGTGGTTTGCGGTCTTTTCCGCTCTGACAGGCCTCTCCCATCACTTTTATGTGCTCATGGCCGTGCAGTTCATGTTCGGAATCGGCTTTGGGGGCGAATGGACCGCATCGGCCGCACTTTTGATGGAAAGTGTGCCAGCCTGGACGCGCCCGATGGCTTCGGCGCTCATGATGTCCGGCTACGAAGTCGGGTATTTTGTTGCCGCAGCCGTGCAGGCACTGGTGCTGCCGCATTATGGATGGCGCATCCTGTTCTTTATCGGTCTGGCTCCGGCCCTTCTGGCGCTGTTCGTGCGGATTGGCGTGCCCGAGAGCCCAGTCTGGCTCCGCAACCGCGAAGCCCGGCTGGCACAGGGGCGCCGGGAACATATCCAGCCGAAACTGCGTCCGAAATTCCGCCTGACTGGCGCAGCCTTTCAGGCCATTGCGTTTATGAGCTTTCTCGAATTCCAGAAAGCCGCGATCTACACCTATTATCCGACGATCCTGCGCGGCAGCCATCATCTGACGCAGCAGGCGGTCTTCTGGCCCGTCACGCTCTACTGCCTTGGATCATTCAGCGGAAAAGTATTCTGCGGCTGGCTGGCCGAACGGTTCGGGGAAGTCCGCGTCATGCTCAGTGCACTGGTTGTCGTGATGCTGACAATATGGCCGTTCCTGAGTGCACCTGGCTGGAACATGCTGCTGATTGCCGCCTTCGTCATGGGCGCGGCGGCTTCGGGCATCTTCGCCCTTGTCCCACATTATCTGGCACAGCGCTTCCCGTCTGACACACGCAGCTTCGGTATGGGACTGGGTTATGCGCTCGGCTCCATCGGGCAGGGCATGGCACAGAAATTCGTGCCCATGTTCGGCCCCACAGCCCTCACCCTGCCTCTGTCAGCGGAGATCTTCGTGCTGGGCACCAGCCTTGTGACCGGTGCCATCGCTCTCATCCGCCCGAAAGAACTTCCGGGCGAACACATGGAAGGCGACGAGACGGCCTCTTAAAGAGAGGCCGCCAGCCACTCCGCCGCGCGGATACCATCAATCCCGGCGGAGAGGATGCCGCCGGCATATCCTGCGCCCTCGCCCGCTGGGAACAGGCCCCGCAGCGTCGGACTTTGCCCTTCACGGTCACGACGCAGCCGGATCGGAGAGGACGTCCGCGTTTCCACGCCGGTCATGACCGCATCTTCCATCGAAAATCCGCGCAGCTTGCGCTCGAACTGCGGCAGGGCCTCGCGGATGGCATCCGTCACGAAAGCCGGCAGGCATTGCGTCAGATCCGTCGGCGTCACACCCGGTTGGTATGACGGCACGACCGCACCGAGCGATGTAGACGGACGGCCTGCCAGAAAATCCCCGACCCTCTGCGCCGGCGCGTTGTAGTTGCTGCCACCCGCGACGAACGCAGCTTTTTCCCATTTCCGCTGAAAAGCCATGCCGCCCAGCACGTCGTCCGGAAAATCCAGTTCCGGCTTCACTTCAACGACGATACCGCTATTGGCATTACGCTCGGCCCGCGAATACTGGCTCATGCCGTTGGTGACGACCTGTCCTTCTTCGGATGTCGCCGCCACGACCTGCCCTCCAGGGCACATGCAGAACGAATAGACCGCACGGCCATTCGAGGCATGATGGACGAGTTTGTAATCCGCCGCCCCCAGCATTTCATGCCCGGCGCTCGCCCCGAAACGGGCCACGTCGATCACCGACTGCGGATGCTCGATCCGCACACCGATGGAGAACGGTTTGGCATCCATTTCCATCTGAGCATCACGCAGCATCTCGAACGTATCGCGCGCCGAGTGTCCGACAGCCAGAATGACACGTTCCGCCGGTAGCGTTTCACCATTGGACAGACGCAGGCCGCGCAGACACCGCTCCGTACCCTCGCCTTCCATGTCGAACCCTTCCACGCGGGTCTCGAACCGGTACTCACCGCCCAGACGCTCGATTTCGGCGCGGATGAACATGACCATCGTGACCAGCCGGAACGTACCGATATGCGGTTTGGAAATGGTCAGGATTTCTTCCGGCGCTCCCGCGCGCACGAATTCTTCCAGAACATGCCGCCCCAGATGGCGCGGGTCCGAAACGCCGGAATAGAGCTTGCCGTCCGAGAACGTCCCCGCCCCGCCCTCACCGAACTGCACGTTGCTTTCAGGCGTCAGGACGGATTTGCGCCACAGTGCGAACGTATCGACCGTCCGGGAACGTACATCCTTGCCACGCTCGATGATGATGGGTTTCAATCCGGCCTGTGCCAGCGTCAGCGCCGCCATGATCCCACACGGTCCCGCGCCGATCACGACGGGACGCGGCATGCCTTCAGGCAGCGTCGCTTCCGGCGGATGATAGGTCATGTCCGGCGTCGGCCGCACATGCTGGTCGCCTTCATGCGCCGCCAGTACCGTGGCTTCATCGGCAACATCGCAGTCCACATTATAGACCAGCACGATATGGCCACGCTTGCGGGCATCATATCCACGACGCGCCACATGCAGGGCCTTCAGGCCTTCCGGGGCAATATTCAGACGCGCAAGCACAGCCTCACGCAGCGCCTCTTCCGGATGATCCAGGGGCAGGCGCAGTTCGGTAATACGGATCATCAGTGGTGCCCGTCCCCTGCCGTTTTCGAGACAGCCGGCGCCGGATCAGCATGATGCGTGTCCGGGGAGCCTTCCATGATCCGGTCCATAATGGCCATCAGCACGCCGGAAACGACAAAGGCGAGATGGATACCTACGCTCCATTCCAGAGCCCGCGTCGAGGTCTCGTCCACGCGGATGAAGTCTGCCAGCACATGGATCGCGGACATGGCCACGATCGAGGCCATAAGCTTGATCTTGATGTCCCCGAACGTGACATGCCCGATCCAGCTCGGATAATCCTCATGGCTGCGGATATCGAGGCGCGAGACGAAATTTTCGTACCCCGAGAACATGACGATCAGCAGCAGGTTGGCCAGCAGAACCAGATCGATCAGGTCCAGAACGCCGACGAACACGTCGTCGAAATCCAGCCCTGAGGCTTTCAGTACCAGCCCGAGCAGCTGCTGGAAGAACTTGAAGGCCACCAGAAGCAGGCCAACCGTCAGACCAAAATAGAGCGGCGCCGCAATCCAGCGTGTCGCGAAAAACGCGCGCTCCATGAGGCCTTCCGCACGGCCAAAACTGCCGCTGCGTTGTCTGGGCTGCGGATCGGGAGAATGAGAGGAAGTCGTCATGCTCCCTCTCTACGATTTCAGGCTACGTTTCGCCACAGTGTTGTGAACGCTTAGCGCAAATCCCTTACGGCGTGATCTGCGTGCCCAGAACCTTGAGGAACTGCCCGATCCAGGCGGGATGCGCGGGCCAGGCCGGTCCCGTCACGAACTGGCCGTCCGTCACCGCACCATCCATCGGAACGGACTGGTATTCGGCACCGGCGAGCAGCACTTCCGCCCGGCAGGCCGGATAGGCCGAGATCTTCTTCCCCTTGATAACGCCTGCCGCCGCCAGAAGCTGCGGACCGTGACAGACAGCCGCGACCGGCTTGCCGCTCTCGACGAAAGCGCGGACCAGATCCAGCACACTCTCATCGGTGCTGAGCTGTTCCGGCGCGCGACCGCCCGGAATGACCAGCGCGTCATAGGCGTCGGCCGTCACACCCGCATAGGTCGCGTTCAGCGTGAAGTTATGGCCGCGCTTTTCGGTATAGGTCTGGTGCCCCTCGAAATCATGAATGGCCGTTGCGACCTGCTCCCCGGCCTTCTTGCCCGGCGAGACGACATCGACCTTGTGCCCGACCAGAAGCAGCATCTGGAACGGCACCATGATTTCATAATCCTCGACGAAATCACCCGCGATCATGAGAATACGCTTTTCAGCCATCGTCTCTTTATCCTTCTTCGTGTTCACACCCCTGACGCATCAGGAGCGCTGCCGTTCATATCAGTCACGACACCATGCCGCGCACGGTTCGGCAATAGATATGGGACGACCGCCTCACATGCAGTAAGGTCGTCCCTCAATTCTCACAGCACTGGCCTCCATGACCTCAGATCCCCATCACGACTGCGCCTGCGATCACGATCATCATGGCACCACCCTTCCTCATGAGCATCACGCGCATGATCATGTGGACCATGATCATGATGACCATCACCATGATCACGACCATTGTGACGGGCACAGTCATGGGTTCGGCTTCGGGCATGCCCATGTTCATGCCCCTGCGAGTTTTGGCACGGCCTTTGCCGTCGGCATTTTTTTAAACACGGCCTATGTCGCGGGGGAGGCCCTGTGGGGCGTCTGGGCCCACTCCATGTCTCTGCTGGCGGATGCGGGACACAATCTGTCAGACGTGCTTGGCCTCGCCGGGGCCTGGCTGGCGCAGGTTCTGGCCACGCGCCCGTCCAGCGCGCGCTTTACCTACGGCCTGCGCCGCTCGACAATCCTTTCGGCCCTTGCGAACGCCACGATCCTGCTGCTCGTCACCGGTGGCATCGTCTGGGAATCCGTCCTGCGCCTGTTCTCGCACCAGACTGTCCAGGGCGAGGTCATCAGCTGGGTGGCGCTGGTCGGGATTGCCGTCAATGCCGTGACAGCCCTGCTCTTCATGAAAGGCGCATCGAGCGACCTCAACATCCGTGGTGCCTTCATGCACATGGCGGCCGATGCCGTCATGGCGTTTTCGGTCGTCATCGCGGGGCTGCTGATCGCGTTCACGGGCTATACGATCATCGACCCGATCATGAGCCTGATCGTATCGGTTTCCATCGTGATCGGAACATGGTCGCTACTGCGGAGCTCGCTGAACCTGGCGCTCGATGCCGTCCCGGCGGGAATCGATCCTGACGCCGTGCAGGCCGCGCTCCTGTCGCTTGATGGCGTCTCCGGACTGCATCACCTGCATATCTGGGCCATGAGCACGACCGAGACCGCCCTGACCGTTCACCTCGTCTGCGATCCCACGAAACCCGTCAGCACGGATCTGGTCATCGCCCGCGCTGCCGAACTCATCCGGACGCGTTTTGACATCGCCCATCCTACTTTCCAGCTTGAAACCCGGCCTTCAGTCTGCGACACGCACCAGCCCTGCTGCTGAGGACATGTCATGACATCCACCCGCATCAAGGTCGCCCGCGCCTCTATCGTGCTGAGTGTGGTGGTGCTGGCCATCAAATACGCGGCCTATCTGGTCTCGGGCTCGGAAGCCCTGCTGTCTGACGCGATCGAGACCATCCTGAATGTCGTCGCAGCCGTCGGAACGCTTTGGGCCATGTCCGTTGCAGCCCTTCCCGCCGACGATAACCACCCCTATGGCCACGGCAAGGCGGAGTATCTCTCCGCCGTCATCGAAGGCGTGCTGGTCGTCCTCACCGCCATCGGCATTCTGGTCATCGCCATCCATGACTGGCGCCACCCCGAACCGGTCAACGCGCCCTTCTCCGGTGTCGCGCTTAATGCGCTGGCCGGACTGGTCAATCTCGCCTGGGGCCGCACCCTGATCACGGTCGGCCGCAAACAGTCCTCACAGGCCCTTCAGGCTGCGGGCGAGCATGTGGTCTCGGATGTCTGGGCGACGGTAGCACTCGTTATCGGCGTGTCGCTGATCCCGCTGTTCAAATGGGACCGGCTCGATGCCGTGCTGTCCGCTCTGGTGGCGCTGAACGTCATGCGCGCGGGCTTCTCCATGATGAAGCACTCCCTGTCCGGGCTGATGGACGAAGCGCCCTCGCCCGAACAGATGGATGCGGTCAAGGCCGTGATTTCCGAAAGCGCCACGGGTGCGCTCGAGGCCCATGACCTGCGCATCCGCAAGGTCGGCGCCCTTTCCTTCGTGGAGTTCCATCTCGTGGTCCCGAGCACGCTTACGGTCCACGATGCCCACGAGATCTGCGACCAGATCGAGGCCGCCATCCGCTCGGAACTTGGCCGCGCCTCCATCCACATCCATGTCGAGCCCGAAGACAAGGCCAAGCATTCCGGCGCTCTGGTCCTGAGCTGACGCCCGTTCAGAACCGTGGCGAATCCGCCCTGACCGTGCGGTTTATGACACAGTTGGAGGCGGATTGGCCCTTCTGCGCCCCATCGGTCGAGAACCCTTGACCCTCCTCCCGCGTTGGTGGCAGGTGCAGATTATCAGCGCACGGGCCTGAACCGGGCGTATCCTCCACAGCCTGACCCTCCCTCCCGGACGTCCGAATATTGGCCGATACACCGCCTCCTTCTCCCGTCGCCGCTGTTCCTCCCGAGCCTCCGGTGACGGACACCCGCTCTTCGCAGCATGCCATGCGCCGCAAGGACCGCATCCTGCATCTGCGTCGCTCGGCCAAGGTGACGACAAACCAGTGGCGCCGCACGGCGGTTTACTGGGTAGGCGCGGTTCTGGTCGGCATCGTGGCTGTCCTGTTCGCCCGGCTGGGTGACTGGGCGGCTGGCGTACGTCATCACATCGTGGCCTGGCATCCCACCGCCATGCTGGTCGTCGCCCCTGCAGGGCTGGCCCTCATAACATGGGCCACGCGCACCATCTTCAAAGGCGCGCAGGGCTCCGGCATCCCCCAGACGATCGCGACCCTGCATATCGAGAACGTCACTGTCGTGGACCGCGTGCTGTCCCTCAAGACGTCCCTCGGCAAGATCCTGCTGACGTCTTTCGGACTGATCTGCGGCGCCTCCATTGGCCGTGAAGGCCCCAGCGTTCAGGTCGGCGCGTCCATCATGCACGCTTTTTCCCGCCTGCTGGGACAATCCAACATCGCCGCCCGACGCAGCATGATCCTCGCCGGTGGCGCTGCCGGCATGGCGGCCGCGTTCAACACGCCGCTAGCGGGCATCATGTTCGCCATTGAGGAGCTGTCCCACTCCTTCGAACAGAAGACCTCGGGCCGCACCCTGACGGTTGTGGTTCTATCCGGCGTCACCGCCATCGCACTGATCGGAAACTACACCTATTTCGGCCATGCAGATGTGGACGTGCCGGTCGGTACGGCGTGGATCGCGGTCCTGACCTGCGGCATTCTTGGCGGCCTCGCGGGTGGCAGCTTCTCGGCCATTCTCATCAAGGCATCGCGTGGCATTCCCGGCCGCATGGGTCAGTTTGCCGCCACACGCCCGATCGCTTTTGCCGCCGCCTGCGGCTTCGTGCTCGCCCTGATCGGTCTCGTCTCCAAGGGCGCAACTTACGGCACGGGCTATGATCAGGCCCGTGCCATTTTCAACGGCACCGAGCATTACCCGGCTTCATTCTTCATCCTGAAATATCTGGCGATGATCGTCTCATACTGCTCCGGCATTCCGGGCGGTATGTTCGCACCATCCCTCGCCATTGGTGCGGGGATCGGCGGCTGGGTGGAACAGTTCCTCCCCCACACCACGCCTGGTGCTGTCGTACTTCTCGGCACCGTCGCGTATTTCTGCGGCATGTCGCAGTCGCCTCTGACAGCGACGATCATCGTCATGGAAATGTGCGACAACCAGCAGGTCACGCTGGCCCTGCTGGCCACCTCCTTCCTGGCGTTCGGCGTGTCAAAAATGATCTGCCCACATTCGCTCTACAGCAGTCTGGCCGACCGGTTCATGGAAGCCAATGACCGCGGGCGTCACCACAACCATTCCCCACCATCTGTCCAGCCCGCGCTAACACCTTCCGAAAGTGAAAAAGCGGCGTCCTGATCTTTTAGCACGCTACTCTGCAGCCTCTTATGGCTCTGTCAGCAGCGAGTGCACCGCAGCATCATGCTCTACGGCGCATCGGCCGGCGTCAGGAGCCGCAGCGTCCCCCTGCATCGCGAGCAGTTCGCGACGCGCCGCAGCCAGATCGTCCTGAAGCTCCGGATTGGCCAGCAGCGTATCCATCAGTGCTGAAGCGTTCAGATACCCGGCCTGAACGTCAGACTTCCAGTGCGCGCCACAAACGATCCGGCTTTCTCCAAACACACGCCCGCGCTGAAGAATGGCAGAAGCATGTTCTGGCATCAGATGCGCCAGAAGCAGCGCCATCCCATATCCCGCTGTCGTATGACCGGACGGATAGGAGGCATGCAGCCCCAGCCCTTCAGGCGACGTACAGATCGGCAGGTTCGTGCCCACGAAAGGCCGGGTGCGATGCCAGTATTTCTTGACCTCAGACGTCCGGTGACCAACGACATGACGGATCCGCTCCAATACGCGGGCCAGATGCGGCGCCTTGGCCAGATCAATGTCAAAACCCGCCGCACAGGAAAAATCCCGGACCAAATGGTCTGGCGACAGATCCGCATCGCTCTGCGCAAGTGTCCAGCGCGGCGTGTCCTTCAGCGCACGCGTCACACGGAACACCCGGTCATCATCCAGCTGCGCAGCACTGTCAGGCGCAGGAGGCGGGGCAAGAACAAGGCGTTCGTCCGGAGCAGCGCTGTCCGGCAGGATCCCAGCCTGAACCGAAGCAGTTTCATGCGTTGAAGACGCACAGCCGGAGAGAGCAGTCGCACACAGGACAAACGCAACGGGCAGACGAAAGGCAGAATGCATGGGCCAGCAAGTTCCAGTCAGGACAAAGGAAGGAAGTAAGGAAAGAACAATCCGTATCCTTAACGTTCACTGCCCGCCTCGCGAAGACTTTGACGCGTGAAAACCTCATGACAGTCTGTGTCACCGGAACATCCTACAGCCTCAACAGGAGCCACTCATGACAACGCCGCTGCCCCGCATTTCCATCCGCTACTGCACCCAGTGCAACTGGCTGCTCCGTTCAGGCTGGATGGCACAGGAACTGCTGTCCACCTTCGGGCAGGCACTGGGTGAGGTTGCCCTGATCCCCGATACCGGAGGACGCTTTGAAATCCACGTCAATGACACCCTGATCTGGGAGCGCAAGCGCGACGGCGGTTTTCCGGGCCCGAAGGAACTGAAACAGCGCGTCCGGGACGTTATCGATCCTGACCGTGACCTCGGCCATACGGATCGCCCTGCATCCCAGCCCGAAACCTGATCCGATGGATCAGGGCATCGTCTCGAATGTCTGCCTGATCCGGTCGAGGCTGTAAGGCTTGGGAACAAACATACCACGGACCGGCAGGCGCACCTGATCTGCCGGCATGTCCGCCGAGGTCAGGATGATTTTCACCGGAGGCCAGCGTTTGCGGGCGATGGCGGCGAGTTTCTGCCCGTCATCACCATCCGGCAGATGGATGTCAGCAAACAGGTAGCGGATCGACGGATCCGTTTCGAGAAACGCAATTGCTTCCGCTGCCGTCCGGGCGCTCAGAGTCCTGAAGCCGGCATCCTCGAAATAGTCCTCGGACATCATGCGAATAAACACGATATCTTCAACAATCAGGATCGTTGGCCGTGTGTCAGGGTCCTCCGGCATAAAAATCACGGGTCTCCAGTCAGTATCAGATCGTTGCGAGCGACAGGGTCGGGGCGGTCAGATCTGCACATAAACCCGTCGAAGCATAACGAAGTTCCGTTTTTCCGTATCGACCCAGTCCGGCCTTGAGAAGACGCACGCCAAACCCCGTCCGCTGCGGCGGTGTGACGGCCGGACCACCCGTCTCCCGCCAGCACAGCGCCATGACAGTTCCGCCATCCGTATCCGCAATCGTCCAGTCCAGTGAGACCTTGCCTTCCGGCACGCTCAGCGCCCCGTATTTCATGGCGTTCGTCGCCAGTTCATGCAGCAGCATCGAAAAAGACGTCGCCGTATCCGGCCCCAGCTTGAGAAACGGCCCCGACACCAGAACCCGGCTCTCCACACCCAGCGGCGTCAGCACCCCGCAGACCAGACTGGCGAGATCCGTGGACTGCCAGTTCCGGCGCATCAGCAGGTCATGCGCCGCACTGAGCGCGACCAGCCGGGACGTGAAGGTCGTCAGCGGCCCCTGATCGTCCACGCCCCGAAAGCCCTGATGGGCCAGGCTCTGCACGATGCTCAGCGTGTTCTTCAGACGATGCAGGATCTCATGATTGACGATCTCCTGACGCGCCTCGGCGTCCCATTCGTCAAGCGCCGTGAAAACCCGGTCTGCAGCCATGCGGATGAAGGACGTCTCATCCAGCGTCCACTCCCTGGGCGTTGCGCTGTGAACGAACAGACATCCCGTCAGCTCGCCATGGTCCATTTTCGGTACGACAATCTGGGCCTCGACCTGCACCGCACGGCACGCTTCCTGCTCCTCATGCATCCAGGACGGATTGGAGAGATCATCAAGAATGAGCACCGCCCCGCTGCGCAGGAAATTCGAGACCCGGCGGAAGGACTGAAACGAAAAGCTCCCCGCGATCGGCGGCACATCGGGCGCGCACCATCCCCGCTCGACAGTAAAGAGTTCGTCACGCACCGAAACCGCTGAAAACCCAACCCGCTGAACATCAAGCCGGTTGCCCAGAAGCTGGCACGCTTCATCGAGCGCCTGCTGTCGCGTCGTGGCCGTCCGCAAAGCGTCTCCGACGGCCAGAAGCGTTGTCAAACGGCTGATCGCATTCCGTTCGGGCGTGATGTCCTGAATCGTGCCGATCAGCCGGATGGGGCGGCCGTCCTCGTCACGGTCCAGCACGCCCTGACGCAGGATCCAGCGTTCCTTCAGATCGTCCGCGCGGATGATGCGGTATTCCAGCTTCAGAGGCGCGGACCCGTCCAGCAGCTGTGCCAGAACCGGAATCTGCGCTCTGTCCTCCTCATGCACGCACATGACCCACTCAGCCGCCGTCACGATCTCCCTGACGGGCACACCGATGATCCGGCAAACTTCCGGGGAGACGGCAATATCCCCGCTGCCCAGATCATATTCAAAAATTCCCACGCCCCCGGCTGCGCCCGCAGCCTGCTGGATGGCGTATTTTTCGACGGCCCGGCGCCGTTCCGCATCGGCCTGCCGTGCCTGTCGCGTGGCGCGTTCGCGGCGGATCTGCTGGGCGGCCAGACGCCGCTCCTGCGCCACCGTCTCCCGGCGCATCCCCATAAGACGCATGGCCTGCCGTGCCAGAGCCCCCAGCCCGTTATGCTCCTGCGGCGAAAGACCTTCGGGGCGTGTCTCAAGATCCACGACACACAGCGTGCCAAAAATCTCGTTCTCGGCCGTAAACAGCGGATATCCGGCATAGAACCGCAGACCCGGCACGCCGCAGACAAGACCGTTCTTCCGCGTGTCAGGATCCGCCATCATGTCCGGGATCACAACCGGCGCCCTGAGCGCAATCACCGCAGCACAGCCGGAATTGGCAAGCGCGCCCCTTGGCTGGTCCGTTCCGAACCGCGCGGAAAACCAGAGCTGGTCCCCGTCCAGAATACTGACGAGCGCAATCGGCGCCCGGCAGAGCGCCGCTGCGGCAACGGCAATATCGTCGAGATCGAGATCCGAAAATGCCTGCAGATCCCCGTATGCAGTCGGATCAGCCGGAACGTCCGATGAAAGCACTGTCTTCAAATTCTTTTTCTGAATGGAATCCGTGCTCTGCATGGCACGAACATAGCGTTATTTCATCCTTGCACAATCCAGCGTGAACCGGTCAGCGAAATATGTTCCGGAATCATAACATATAACCATCATCAATCGGCCCGTATGACGACTCAATCCCGGACATCGTCACGGCATCGTGACCCCAGTAGACGCAAAGTGCTCCTACATATTAGAGAGACGCCGCGAAGAGTTCCGCAATGGATGTCATGTGTTTCGCGCATCGTACCGCCACGAATACATGGACGAGGTCATGTCAGAACAGAAATCCGTTCCGGAAGAGGAAGAAAGCACTCGGGAGACACATCACCCCCATCTGCACCTTCCCCACTTCCATCTTCCACACATCAAGATCCCCCAGATCCACTGGCCACATTTCCATATCCACTTCCACGACCGCCCCCTTGCCGGTGATCCCCATCCTGAACGGCCGTTCCACTGGAATCTTTACGGATGCGAGACACTCGCCACCGCCATCCTGATGATTGCGGGCCTGACCTGCGTGATCTTCCTGTCTGCACCGGGCACATTCTTCAGCACCCTGCTCGCCCCTTATCCTACCTTGCAGACCGCCCTGTGCGGCCTCTGCTTCGGTCTCGCGGGCACGGTCGCCGCCATGACGCCGTTCGGAAAAGTCAGCGGCGCCCATCTTAACCCCTCCGTCACCCTCGCCTTCATGCTGTCGAAGAAAATCGTCTGGATCGACGCACTGGGCTACATTATCGCGCAGATCCTGGGCGCTGCACTCGGCACCGGCGCCGTCTATGCTTTCGGGATCATCTTCAAGCCCTGGCACCTGTTCTCGACGGAAGTGCATTACGGCGCGACCGTCCCCTATACCGATATCTCGATCTGGTATGCGCTCGGCTCCGAAATCCTCGTGACCGGTCTGCTCATCATGATGCTGTACTGGCTGGCAGCCCATCCCCGTTACAAGTGGATCACGCCCTGGATTGGCGGCCTGTTCTTCTTCGTCATGAACCCGATCACCGCCTGGATGTCCGGCAACAGTGCCAATTTCGCCCGCAGCTTCGGCCCGGACCTGTTTGCCGGTAACTGGAACGGATTGTGGATCTATCTTTTCGGACCATTCATCGGCTCATCCCTCGCCGTCCTGCTGATCCAGTCCGACATTCTGGGCAAGGTGCATCTGCTTGAGGCGCGTCTGGTCAATTTCGGCCATCACGGACGCGTCCCCCATCTCGAAGACCCCGATTTCAGACACGCCGCCCCCGAACATTACGATGCCTATCGTGCCCATCTGGAATCCCTCGCACGCAAACAGGCCCCTGACGCCACAGGCGATCTCCAGCCCGGCGACATAGAAAATGGGCCGGCCTGAACAATCAGACCGGCCCGTTCCCCTGTAACATCAGTTCCGACAATCAGTCCCCGCTGGACAGATCGATCGCGGCCAGAACGCCGTCTTCCGTCCCGAAAACCAGAGACCCGCCCTGAGGCGTGAAGGCCAGCGACGTGACCTTTCCACGCTTCGTATCCTGTCCGGAGCACAGCGGCAGGACGCGCTGGTTATTGCCACCGATTTCCGCGAGCACGACCGTCCCGTCTTCATAGCCCGCCGCGATGATGTCTTCCTTCGGGTTCGGACAGACCGCACTGACGAACAGCCCCGGCAGACGCGCCAGTTCGGCCGGCGCCTTACCCATCGGCCCGCCGCCAAAGAACGGCCACAGGATGATCGCATCCGCACCGGCCGTTGCCAGCCAGCGGCCATTGCGCGTAAACGCCAGCGATTTCACCTGCTTCGGATAGCCGCTCATGCGCATGTTATGCCCGTCCGACAGACGCCAGCCATGCAGGTCATTTTCCTGCATGGATGTCACCAGCGCCTCGCCGCCCGGATGGATAGCAATCGCGATATGGCTGCCCTTCCATTCAAACGGCCGCACGGTATCGACCTTGGCCTGCACGAACCACATCGACGCGCCATTATAATGTGACGCTGCGATCCGCTTGCCCTTCGCATCGAACACGATGCCGGTCACGGTCGAGGGATGCTCCAGAACCTTGAGCGTTTCCCGTCCTTCCGCCTTGCGGACCTCGATCTGCTTGCCCATCGAGAACGCCAGATGGTCCAGCGTGCTCGCCACGCAGTCGATCCAGCGCCGGCCCTCATGCAGGGTTTCGCTCCGCCCGTCAGCGAAAGTCCGGACGAGCTTTCCGTCCTCGCCGCCCGACAGGAACGCATCCGGAGCGCAATCCTGCGCCAGACACAGCCCGCCATCATGCGCAGCTACAACGGTCCAGCTTTCCGGATCACGCAGACGGTCCCGCGGGATAAGCACAAGCTCCCCGTCCGCCGTCAGCGCCGCAAAGCTGTTGCCATCCCGTGCGGAGACCACATGCACGACGGGGCTCTCGAACCGGCGCTCTCCGCCCCGGTCCGTCAGAAGATCACCCATCATTCCGCAATGCAGCTTTCAAAACCGCGACGAAGCTGCGGACGGTTGAGATTGCGGCCGATGAACACCAGACGAGATTCCCGGCTCTCACCCTCACGGAACGGACCGATGAAATCGCCATCCGCCATCATATGCACGGCCTGAAACGCAAAGCGGTCCTTCTCACCCTTGAAATGCAGGATGCCCTTGGCCCGCAGAATGTCCGCGCCCTGCTCCTGAAGAATCGCCCCGATCCAGGCCTGAAAACGGCGCTGGTCGATCAGGTCCTTGATACTCAGAGAAATGCTGGTGATGCCCTCTTCGTGCGAGTGATGCTCGTTCTCCAGAAAGTCCGGCATCGTCTTGAGCGCACGCGTCAGATCGAAGCCGCCACGACCAAGAATATCCGTCAGCTTCACGCCGCCATGCTGCGCCTCATGGATCTGCGCCACCGCATTAATCTTGCGCAGACGGGCCACGATCTCCTTGCGGCGTTCTTCATCCGCAAGATCAACCTTGTTGAGCACGATCACATCCGCAAACGCGATCTGGTTCACAGCCTCGGGGCTTTCATCCAGCGTTTCCATGACGTTGAACGCATCCACAACCGTCACAACCGCGTCCAGGCGCGCCTTCTCCCGCAGGTTCTCGTCCACGAAGAACGTCTGCGCGACCGGAGCCGGATCGGCCAGTCCGGTCGTCTCGACAATGATACCGTCAAAGCGATTCCGCCGGCGCAGCAGACTGCCCAGAATGCGGATCAGATCCCCGCGCACCGTGCAGCAGATGCAGCCATTGTTCATTTCGAACACTTCCTCGTCGGCATCCACCACGAGGTCATTATCGATCCCGAGTTCGCCGAACTCGTTCACGACAACCGCATATTTGCGGCCATGCTCGGCCGTCAGGATATGATTGAGAAGCGTCGTCTTGCCGGCGCCGAGAAAGCCGGTGAGAACCGTCACGGGAACGGTTCCGGTCCGTGCCGGGGTCGCAGTTGTGTCAGGGGTGCTGGACATAAGGCCTCCGTAATCTGCCTTACGATATAGGCCGGTCCTTGCCCGCTTGAAACCCGTCCCCATCCCGGAATGTCCGATAGGCCAGCGCCAGCCCCAGAAGCAGGAAGCCCCAGCCGCTCAGGGGCAGGTTCAAGAAGTCCGACGACGACGCGATCGGCCATTCCTGGATAAACACCGCCGCAAACAGGCCGATCGAAATGGCCGCACCATTCCGCCCCGGCCAGATCGCCTTCAGCCAGGTCGCGATCATCAATATGAACAGGATAAGCCCCGGCACCCCGGCATTGACCAGCGCCTGAAGGTAATGGTTGTGCGGATGCTGCACACACAGATCCAGCCATCCCTTCTCCGGCACGGCGTTGGACAGCCACGCCAGCCCATGGAACGTGGCCGGATCCGAACAGAAATGTCGGTAAGCGTCATACCCCTGTCCGATCCAGGGATGCGCTTGTGCCATCACGACCGCATGGGTGTAGATTTCCCCGTAGGGCGATTGGCCAAAATGCGTCAGCTGCTGCCGCGCCAGCGTTACGAGATGGAAGAAGCTGCCCGGCGAGAACACCCGCGCCACCAGCACCAGAACCGGCAGCATCGCCGCCGCCGCCAGTGCTGCCGGACGCATTGGCCGATAGAGCAGCGCACACACCCCGATCCCCAGCAGGGACAGTGCAAGCGGCATCCGCTGCCCGGCCAGAACCATAATTCCAACTGCCAGAACCGTGGCCATGCACAGCCCCAGTGTCCGCACCAGACGGCTGCGAGCCCCTTCGGCCGCAGCACATCCGACCATCAGCAGCGGCAAAATCAGCCGGGACAGAGGTGCTGCAGCCCGCGGATGCGCATACGGCCCCGTCAGCGTTCCATCATGAAAGCGCGGAATCCCGAACAGATTGCGCCCGAATACCGCTTGGATCAGCATCTGCAACGCGATATAAATCCCGCACGCACAGGTCAGCCACAGCACACGCCGGCGCCAGACCGCATCCTTCAGCACCCAGCAGCCCAAAGCGGCGGCTGCGAGTGGAAAACGGATCGCCAGCAAAGACTGCGTCAGCGCCCCATGCCCTGGCGCCACCCACAGCGTGCACAGAACCTGCCAGCCCCACCAGCAGAACGTGGCTACGACCCAAGGCTCCCGGAACCAGTCCCATCCGCCCTGACGCCGCCCGGTCAGGCCCGAATGCAGCAGAAGCAAAACGGCCAGAAGATCAAGATCGGCCTCACCTGCCACACGCACATGCGTCAGGGCCAGAGGCAGGACCACGGCAGCCCAGCGGCCGATCCGGGTCAGGACGGAAGGAGAGAAACGCATCTGGCGTGGATGGAAGGTTTCACGATTTCATGCAACCACTTCCAGCGCGATACGCTTTTTCGTTACTGTCCATTTCAAGTGGAGACACTCATGGCTTCCGACACCATCCGCATCCCCGGCATCGACACCTCCCTTTCCCGTGTTGCACTCGGCACATGGGCCATTGGCGGCTGGATGTGGGGCGGCCCCGATGATGACAATGGCGTCCGCACCATCCACGCCGCCATTGATGAAGGCATCAACCTGATCGACACCGCCCCGGTTTACGGCTTCGGCCATTCCGAGGAAATCGTTGGTCGGGCGCTCGCAGAGAAGCCCAACAAGGCGCATGTCGCCACGAAACTCGGGCTGCACTGGGTCGGCGAAGACGAAAAGAACATGAAAGTTTTCCGGGATTCCCGCCCGGCCCGCATCCGCAAGGAAGTCGAGGATTCGCTTCGCCGTCTGCGCGTTGAGACAATCGATCTCGAGCAGATCCATTGGCCCGACGACAAAACCCCGATCGACGAGAGCGCCCGCGAACTCCAGAAACTCCATCAGGAAGGCAAGATCCGCGCCCTCGGCGTGAGCAACTTCTCGCCTGAGCAGATGGACATTTTCCGCGAAGTCGCTCCCCTCGCCACGATCCAGCCGCCGCTGAATCTTTTCGAACGCACCATCGAAAAGGACATCCTGCCCTACGCCGAGAAGCACAACGCCGTCATTCTCGCCTATGGCTCGCTGTGCCGCGGCCTGCTGACGGGCAAGATGAACCGCGACACAACCTTCCCGAAAGACGACCTGCGCTCGAACGATCCGAAGTTCCAGAAGCCGAATTTCGAGAGATACCTCGCTGCTGTCGAGGACTTCGAAAAGCTGGCCCAGAAGCGCGGCAAGTCCGTCATGGCCTTTGCCGTTCGCTGGGTTCTGGATCAGGGCCCTGTCATCGCCCTGTGGGGTGCCCGCAAGCCAGAGCAGGTCTCAGGCGTAAAGGATGTGTTCGGCTGGTCCCTGACCGATGAGGAAAAGAAGGCCGTTGACGAAATCCTGGCCCGTCACGTCCCGAACCCCATCGACCCCACCTTCATGGCCCCTCCCGCCCGGGACTGAAGCCATCAGGGCTGCGGCGCGCGGTGAGCAAACGCAATTGCCTCCCGCCGCAATTCCCCAAGTCGCGTCCGGGCTGCCCCGACATCAAACAGGGCAGCCCGCTCCCGGCCTTTTATTCCCAGCTGTTCTCTCAGATGATCGTCATCCATCAGACGGCTCAAAGCCTGCTCCAGCGCACCCGGCTCATCAGGGTCCGCCAAGAGCGCCGCATCCCCAACCAGATCCGGCAATGCTCCCTTAGGCGACGCCACGACCGCCGCACCACATCCCATGGCTTCCAGTGCCGTCATACCGAACGGTTCCTGCCAGCGACTGGGCACCATAACGATGGCAGCCTCGGCCATGGCTTTCAGCACCCCGTCATGAGGCACATATCCCGTCATCATGACCCCTGCGGTCGCAGCAAGAGGCCGCAGCTTTTCCAGATAAGGCGTTTCTGGCGACTCAGGCCCAAAACGGTCTGCTCCCATAATAATGGCCCGCCACTCCGGATGAGCCGCACGGACTGCCCCCCAGGCCCTTACAAACGCATCCACGCCCTTGTCCGCGACGACCCGGCCTGCAAACAGGATCGTCTTCTGCCTCTGGGCAAAAGGACTGTATGGCAAGGCAGACAGATCGATACAGTTGGGCTGCATTTCAGTCCGGATCGAACCGCAGTTCTCACGAAAACGCTGGATGACCCACTCTGAAACACCACAGACCAGAACATGCCGCGCTAGTTCCTCCCGCTGCCGTACCGAGCGCGCGCCGCGCATCGTGCAGGGATCATTGTGCAAAACCAGCCTGACAGGCCCGAATCGCGCCAGAAAACGCGCCAGATCAGGCCGGTTGTGAATTTCCGTCAAAGCCGGCTGGCAGGAGCGCACCATTGACATACATGCCAGACGCAGACGCCACCCTGACGGCAGGGGAACACGAGGCAGGATTAACGGAAAATACTGACCACCCGGTAAAGGCATCCTGATCTGTCCCAGGCCAGCCACGACGTCCGAAATGCCCGCAATCCGGCTGACAAGCAGGGAAATCGCCCCTGCCCGTCCCGCTTCATACCGCTCACGAGGCGGTAAAATGGTCAGCACTTTGTAACTCATTGTATCTCGTTCTCTTAATTGAAACATTTTGTTTCAGTTAGAGTGTTTCCTGACTGTCTGACATTTCCAGTTTCTTAACAGAAACCGGGTCATCTTCCTGGAGGACAAAGGGACGGAAATGATCGTGAATATTCCTAGAGAAAGCAGCGGGGAAGGAGGCCGACAATGTACGGATGGCCACCCTCCAGAGCCTGCGCTCGGGAAAAACGTCATGGCCCTCTTTCCCATCCATCATCTCGCCGATGCCGCCAGCGAAGGACTGGCCATTCTGTATCAGGGCCGGATTATCGAAGCCAACAGGCCGCTCCTTTCCTGCGTCGGAACCGATCTGCAAAATTTTCCTACCCTGCGCGACATTCTGTCCGGTGCGCTCAAGGCCCCGCCAGACAACAGTTATCGTCCCGGCATGTTCCGAACACTGGAAGGACAGGTCCTGCATGTCCAGTTCAGACTGACGCCCCTGCGCCGTCGGGACCGGGACTGTCTGGCCCTGGCGATCATGTTCCCCCATTCCATGTCCATCGCCTTCGATACTTCTGCTCCGGACACTGCGACAGGACTGTACGGAAAGGACAAGTTCCAGAAAAGTCTTGCAGCCTTTTTCGGAAACGGGACAACCCAGCAGCCTGCAGGCATTCTCTTGCACGCCAACATCAACCGTTTTCGTACCATCAACGAGCGTTACGGCACCCAGGTCGCCAACCGTGTCCTGACCGAGGTCGGACAGCGCCTGAAAACATTTCTGACCGAGGACTGCATCATCGCGCGCCCGGCTGGGGATGAATTCGCCATCTTCTGCCCTTTTCCCTATGAGCATCCGGCTCAGGCGACCCGCTGGGCCCAGATCATCCGTGACGTTTTTCACACAACGCTTTCAGTTGCGGGGCACAGGATTCATCTGACCGCCAGTATCGGCTGCTGTGTCATTCCGTTTGATACCTATCGCTTCGAAACGGCATGTCATTACGCCGAACTGGCCCTGAACGAGGCTCGCCGTCTCCAGTCACCGGACTGGGTAAGATTCAACCCGGTCATGCAGGCAGACATCCAGCATCGCTCCGAACTGGAGCATGACCTGCAACACGCACTCGAGACGAACCAGTTCTTTCTGGAGTTTCAGCCGCTCATCTGCCTCAAAACCAATACAGTCGAATGCGTTGAAGCTCTTCTGCGCTGGCAGCACCCCGTGAAAGGCGTGATCTCCCCAAACGAGTTCATCCCCATTGCAGAAGAGAGCGGCCTCATCGTTCCGATCGGCCGTTGGGTTCCGCTTGAAGCATGCGCTCAGGCAAGCAGACTACCCGCCCATATCAGGATCGCCGTCAATATTTCTGCCGTCCAGTTCCTGCATGATGACATGTACGCCGCTGTAATCCAGACCCTGTTTCAGACAGGTCTGGCTGCGGACCGGCTCGAACTCGAATTGACCGAAAGCATTTTCCTGGAAGCTGTCCAGCGCAATCTGGACACCATGAGCAAGATCCGTACCCTGGGCGTAAAGATCGTCATGGATGATTTCGGGATTGGCTTCTCAAGCCTCAATTACCTACGAAGCTTCCCGTTCGACCGGATCAAGATCGACCGGTCTTTCATACGGGACATGCTGAATGATCCCCAGGCCGAAAGCATTGTCAGCGCCATCATGACACTGGGTCATGCCCTGTCGATGGAAGTCGTGGCCGAAGGCGTTGAAACGACTGCACAACTCGACATGCTGCGCCATACATCCTGTAGCACAGCCCAAGGCTTTCTGATGGGTCGCCCTGCTCCTCTGGTCAATCTAGCGTCATATCCCGGAATAGACGAATAAAGAGACCACGAAAATTTCCTTCGATCACCTATCCCTAACAGAGTCCAGACTTGTGCTCCCGTGTAAGCCGCACCCGCCTCACAACACGCCGCACCTCTCGCAGCCGACGATATTTCTCAACTGCCGTAAAAGGCACTTTATGCTCTTCATCAAATGAAAACCCCCCTTTCATGCAACGGGGAAACATGACACTAAGATTCCACTGGTCTCCTATAAGATGCCATTGCCTTTCCATCAGCGCTTTTGATACAAATTGCAAATTTTGAAATCTGCTCTGTCGAGCATTTCTTGGTTACGTTAGCAAAAGATCTATTAGGTACTGTTGACATAAGGTCTTTACAGGTTGGGGCGAACGTAATTCAACGTTGGTCTTTGCAAGGACCTGCGGATACATGTCAATCCAACGCATCAGGGACGGGTGATAATCGAGTTCCTTCTTACTCTTGAGCCCAAAATGTTGGGTTCGTCTAGCTAGGCTCAGGCCCCATTGATATAGGCGGTCGGATGTGATTCAGGCTCCTTGAGGAGACTGAAGATGAGTGAGCTGCACTGGCTGACGGACGAGCAGATGGATCATCTGCAGCCCTTTTATCCCGAAGAGCCATGGCAAACCTCGCGTTGATGATTGTCGTGTGTTGAGTGGGATCATTTTCGTGAACAAAAAATGGTCTGCGCTGGCGTGATGCACCCTGCAAATACGGTCCACACAAGACGCTCTACAACCGCTGGAAGCGCTGGAGTGCTCTGAGGATATTCATCCACATGATGGATGGACTGGCTACCGGCACGGTAGAGCCTCAGACGATCATGATTGATGTGGCCTCTCTCAAGGAACATCGCACAGCTTCGAGCCTGCGGTTAAAAAAGGGGCTCCAGGCCGTCTGATCGGGCGCACCGAAGGCGCGATGAATACGAAGCTGCATGTCGTCACCCACCGGAGCGGACGTCCGTTCGACTTCTTCATGACAGCAGGCCAGATCAGTAATTACACCGGTGCGGCTGCCCTTCTAAAGGGTCTCCCCTCAGCCGAATGAATGCTGGCAGACCGGGGCTATGATGCTGACTGGTTCAGGGAGGCCTTGGAGGAAAAAGGGATCACATCCTGTATTCCGGGCCGGAAATCCCGAGGGAAACCCATAAAATACGACAAGCGGAAATACAAAAGACGCAACCGTATCGAGATCATGTTCGGGAGACTCAAGGACTGGAGACGGGTCGCAACACGCTATGACAGATGCCCAACAGTCTTCTTCATTCTTCTCGGCAATCTGCCTCGCCGCAACCGTCATGTTCTGACTAAGAGTCCTGAGCCTAGGGTATCTGGGTCTGGTCGATGACGAACAGATACTTAACCACTTCAAGCAGATGCGCCGCATCCCCACCCGTTATGACAAAGGCGCCCTGTCTTTCTTGAACTTTCTCAATCTCGCCGCCGTAAGGCTCCGGATCAGGTCTTTTGCCAAGGTGATCTAGCTTATTGAAAAGGTAAAAACTTAACTATCTTTATAAAGCGAGATACAATGACAGCACGGCATTTTGATCTCGATTAGGGCTAAAACTACAGAAGGAATTTATAATGATACTCCATGATAGGAATCAAATATACAACATAAAACGAAAATGATACTTAAAACCAATACGTAATTGCCCTTATTGTAAAGGAAGATAAGATGATAGAGAAAAATATTAATGTAGATTTACTTGGTTATTGCAATTCTCACAACATAACAGAAGATATAATATCCAAATATCCAGAAATAATACAATATGGATCAGCAATAATTATTCCAACAATAAACCATTCCCCACAATCCGGGGTTTTTGATATATATGGAAATGCAATTCTTTCTGCTGCCCTTATAAATGGCAAAGAAAAACATCTGGGTCATGTTAATCCTTCTTATGCATCAGATGTGAATATTAACTTTTGCCCAGCGAAAACAAAAAACATTTATTGGGGTGGATGCATCGTAGGCCATTATGGACATTTCATAATGGACGTTTTACCAAGATGGTGGGCTTACGGTGAATATAAAAAACTTGGATATAAATTAGGAATAAATATAAACGACTGCACCGAATCTGAAATTTTTTCCACTGATTGGTTTCGACAATTTTTAAGTATTATGGATATATCATTAGAAGATATTCATATATTTAAATATACAACCTTAGTAGAAAATTTATGTGTGCCCTACTCCCTCATTATGGATAGAGCATACTATCACGAGAAACTTTCTTTATTTTTTAATAGTATTGGAGAAAAGGTAGAAAAATTAATTCCTTCTTATAAATTTAATGGGGAATATTACTTATCTAGAAAAAAATTACGACATGGGACAAGAAAAATTGTCAATGAATCTGAAATAGAAGAGATAATGATAAGAAATGGCATTGAAATTTTATACCCTGAAGAAATGACCGTATATGAACAGATAGCTATTTTTAGGCGTGCCCGTGTATATGGTTTTCTTAGTTCAGCGTTCCACAATAGCGCATTTTCAAAAAATTCAGAGGGATTATGTTTTTCTTTAGAAAAGAATATAAATAGATCGTTTTCTCTATTTGATAGTTCATCAAATTCTAAAATAATATATGTAGATACTCCAAATATCAACACAGAAAACGACCCTGAATTCTATGTATGTACAAAGGTAGTTTCCTTAGACAGATTAGAAGCCACACTAATTGCGTATAAAAATAATATTATGGAAGATGTAGTAAGCTACGAAAGGAATAAAAACAAATATTTTTATGATAACAAGAAAAATGGACCATTTCTCTTGGAAAATTTTCTTGGAGAAATAGCTTTTTTTTCGGAAACTGGGAAAGAAATCGAATTTAATATTGAAGGCAAAGAAAAAATTATAGTTTTTTTATATGGTGATATAGCATTTTTTTGTCACGAAAATAATAAAAGCTTTATATATGGAGGTAAATTCTTCAGCGCCATCAAAGACTTATCGAATAACAAATATTCATTTAGAGATATAGATAGTGATCTGTATATGTCTATAAAAGACTCCAAAAGCAGACGAATACTATCATGCGATCGAAAGAACAAAATGGGCTGGGAGGAATTTTCATTAATAGATTATAAATCCAACGAAAATTATTTTCTATATTTGTTGGAAAACCTACCCAGACTAGGAAATGATAAAAATAACACTGATACTTATCCTGAATATTCTAAAGGATTGAAGTGCCTGGCTGAAAATTTATGGACAAAAATTAGAAAATTATAGGATATTTAATACAATTTTGATAAATATTGTAATTTTTTTTCATTATGCTAATTAATACTCAAATAACGCTTGGAAGACTGGGAGCAAATATTTCTGTACATGAGGTTAGCCCCATGGCGACGAAGATCATGACCTGTGCCACATCGACGCGGCGTTCGTAATCACTCACGAACCGCTGCTATGGGGCTCCTCCATCCAAGAGTCCTCTTGACCATCCAGCATCGCGGCACCCTTTTAATCTCCTTTGCTCCGTTGGACGATTTCGACGATAAAAACCAGATGAATTGTCTTGTTTATTAATTTCAGGCAGTCATAGGCGCCATAAGTGCACAAATACTCACTCATGCTCAACGCTTACAGATCATATCTAGGTGTTTAGTCCCAGGGTTTGATGGGTTGGATTGATGATGAATCTTTCTGGCTCTGAAGTCCATATTTTGCAGACATATTCGTAAGGTGTGAGGCCACTGAGGGTCTTGAACCTTCGCCCGAAATTATAGGCTGCCATGAAGTCGTTGAGGTGTGTCCTCAACTGCTTATGACTGTCGTAATGGAAGCGTTTGACGGTTGCTTCCTTGATTGTCCGGTTCATCCACTCAACCTGACCGTTCGTCCAGGGATGATTGGGTTTCGTCAGACGATGTTCGATCCCGTGGGCTTCGCAGATCATGTCGAAGCGCACGGGACGCGACCAGGCCGTATTGCGATTACGGGGTTGGTCAGCGAACTGGATCCCATTGTCGGTCAGGATGGTGTGGATCCGGTAAGGGATGATGCTCAGGAGATGTTCGAGGAATTCCCAGGCTGTCTTCCGATCGGCTTTCCCGACGAGTTGTGTGACAGCGAATTTGCTTGTCCGGTCGATAGCAACGAAGAGGTGCAGCTTGCCCTCAGCAGTCTGGACTTCGGCAATATCGATGTGAAAAAAGCCGATGGGATAGCGTTTGAAGCGCTGGCGTTTGGGCTTGTCTCCCTCGATGTCCGGCAACCGTGAGATCTCGTGACGCTGAAAGCAGCGATGCAGGGCCGAACGTGTCAGATGAGGAATGCTGGCCTGCAGGGCATAAAGGCAGTCATCCAGCGGCAGTAAAGTATGCCGGCGAAAAGCGACTGCCATTGCTTCTTCGGTTTCTGTCAGGCTCGTTGAGCGAGGCTCTTTAGGGCCAGTTTTCTGATCTTCGACAGTCTGGCGCTTGCGCCATTTTGCAACTGTTTTCGGGTTGATCCCGAACTCCTCGCTCAGCGCTGCGAGCGAAGCCTGCGATCGCTGTATTGCTGCTCGCACGGCGTGCGTGGTCGTGGCGTTGCCACGACGTATCTGTCCCATAATGCTTCCTTCCACTCACGTGGAAATACCACACCATCAAACCCCGGGACTAAACACCTAGCTACAGATCTTAAATCACATCAGAACAATTTTACATAGACTCTATGTCGTATTGAGTGAAGCTTAATTTAGTATTTTAAAATTTTAATGAAATGAATTCAAAAAATCATGATGCCAAATGATAATATAGAATCCAATATTGAAAATTTATTCTGAGAAAGCCTCTATTTCGAGAATATCTTTCCCAACAATCAAATCTGACAGACTGCGCACACCCACAGGCATACCTTCAATTCCTGCAGCTCTCGCAGCCTGCATGTCAGACGGTTGATCGCCAAACAGAACACAGCGATCCGGATCAAGCTCCCACCGGTTCAGCAGATCAACAATCATGCCAGGTGCCGGCTTGCGATCCTCACTGGCTCCACAATATTCTTCGACCCGTGCTTCAGGATGCATTGGGCAGTAGCGCCAGTCATCCACGGTTCCCCCGTGTTGGCGAATGGTGTCAATGACCCAGACCATGAGCTGCTGGAGATCTTCCTCGGAGTAAAACCCACGGGCGATGCCAGACTGATTGGTTACGATAAAGACGTGATATCCCGCCTCGGTAATACGTGCGATGGCATCCAGAGCTCCTGGCTCCCACTCGAACCGCTCGCGCGTTCCGACCCATCCGAAATCCCGGTTGATAACCCCGTCACGGTCAAGAAAAACTGCCGGGCGATGCAGGATCCTCGGCAACTGTCGTCCGACCTTCTCAAGGTCATGTAAGTCGCTGACCTGATGACATGTTCCAGCCAGTCTCACTCCATTCAGATCACCATGCCGTGCAAGGCCGGGCAGCACATCATCCTGTAGGCTGCAGTTTTTTGTGAGGGTTTCGAGAATTGACGCCTCGAAAAGACAAACCCCCGTCATGCCTGGTGCTATCTCCCGATCTTTTCCATTCTCGGAATTAAGAGACACCTTATCTGCCGCAGTCACATCGACATCCGCCTGCCTGACTGTGCTCAGCAAAAGCCAGTGCCCCTGCCCAGCGGAACGCAGAAAATGAGACAGATTGCAGGAAAACAGAACGTTGGCATGACAGAAAAGAAAACGCTCTTGCAGATGCTGCCGGGCATGAAGCAGTGCACCGCCTGTACCATAGCCACAAGGCGTATATGAGATCAGCATACCTGCCGGTTTGGGGAGAAAAACCAGAAGGCCTTCGATTGCCGCCACAATCTCCGACGAATGGGCTTCAGTGAGAAAAACGAATTCCTTCACGCCGAAGCGCTGCAGCTCTCTCAGGAGCCATGCAAGAAATGGTCTGCCCGCACAGGACATGAGCGAAACAGGCAATGCCGAGGCCACAGGACGTTCAAGCAGAATAACACACTGACAGACCGTAACCCTGCGCATACCGGTAATCTCCGTTATCAGTGCTTTGCAAACCGTTGTCATCCACAAGGTCGGAGCCTTGGCCCTCCCCTTGCTCATCCGTCAGGGCTTACCTACACTTTGAACCACTATTGTTTGACAGACCGGCCTTGCCCTCGGTCGCCACAAAGCTAGTCCGGACATATGAACACAGATTATACCATCTGGATCGACGTAGAAGACATCTTCCAGTATTTTGAAAACAACTCGCGGCCCAGCGGCATCCAGCGGCTTGTCTACGAAATACTGCACGTTATCCGTAAGCAGGCGGCCACAAAACCAGGGATTGGCAACATTACCCTGATCCGGCGTGGACAGGACGAGACACAGCTTTTCTCTCCCGTTTCCTTCGATGACCTCGAATCTCTCTTTGAGGCCAGCGCAGATGAAAAAGTCGTGCATGACAGCCGCCCGGTACCCCGGTCGCGCCCGACACCACGTGCACTGGTACGACGGCTGCGCCATACGGTTATCAGGCGTATCGAGAGCCTGCCACCCGAACTGGCCCGCCCGCTTCTGATCATGGCGGTCAATCAGCTGCGGGCCCTGCGCCTGCTACGCAGTTTTGCGGCAAAGCAGTTCCGCCGTACACGTCACTCCGCGGCACCACCGGCTCAGACTGCTGTCCCTGTCCGTTCCCAGGCCACTTCCCTGAATGGTGTTCCGAAGCCTGGCGATATCTTCCTGATCCTCGGTGCCGCATGGTCGGAGCCCGGTTTCGGCGAAAGACTGGCCGGCATGCGCAAGGCCTACGGGATCCAGCCTGTCCTGCTTCTGTCCGATCTCATTCCGGCGATCCGGCCGGAATGGTGCGCGCTGTCCCTGATCCGGGACTTCAAGCACTGGCTGGATACGACACTGCCCCAGTGCGGCCGCCTGCTGGCCATCAGCCATGCTACGGCCAAGACCATCGAGCACTATACCCGCAAGCATCGCCTCAAGCTGCTGGCTCCCGTACAGACCGTTCCAATCGGTAGCGGCTTCGGCCCTCCCCGCAAGGTCGAAGGGGAACGCCCGAAGGGTCTGCCCGCACCGGAGACCTATGTCCTGTTTGTCTCCACGATCGAGGCGCGCAAGAACCATATTCTGGCATTTCGGATCTGGCGCCGTCTCGTTGCCGATCTGCCTCCCGAACAGGTTCCGACGCTCGTTTTCGCAGGACGGGTCGGCTGGCTCGTTTCCGATCTCATGCAGCAGCTTGAAAACACCGAATGGCTGCGCGGCAAGATCCGTCTCCTCAGAGATCCGTCGGACCATGAACTGGCGCATCTTTATGATGGCTGCATGTTTACGCTCTTCCCCTCACTGTTCGAAGGCTGGGGCCTGCCAGTAACGGAAAGCCTCGTGAACGGACGTCCATGCGTCGCCTCGAATGCGACTTCCGTTCCGGAAGCCGGCGGCCCGCTGTCGCGCTACTTCGATCCCGAAAACATTGATGAGGCCTATCGCGTCGTCCGCGAGACAATTGAGGATCGTGAAGGCCTGAAGAAATGGCAGGAAGAGGTTCAGACACAGTTCAAACCTACCCCTTGGGAAGATACTGCTGACGCCATTCTTGATGCCTGCCATGCGGCGCACGTGGCCGGGAGGACGTCATGACCCTCTGGATCGACGTCGACGACCTGCTCTTTCACCTCATTCACCACGGTATGCCCAGCGGCATCCAGCGGGTGATGTTCGAACTCAGCGCAGCCCTGCGCGCACTGCATGGAGACAACGTGCAGTTTGTCCGCCGCGGGTTCGACAAAAAAGATCCACGCGATTTTCAGACTGTTGACTGGACGGTTATCGACACGCTCCTGCGGCAGATCATGAAGGACAAAAATGCAGGGACAAAAAAACCTGCCATGTCCCTGTTCTCCGCCATGCAGCAGACCGAGCACGAAACGCCCCGAAAAATGTTCTCCACATTCCTGCACATGGAAGGACAGGTTCTGGGCGGCCTGGCCAATCTGTGGGCCGGTCTCGCACGACTGGCCGTCAGTGAAAGCCGTGCGATCATCAGAAAGCGCCGTCAGCAGTCAACATCCGCACAGTATGTCGAAGGAACAGCACTGGCTGACATCGCTCAGCCCGGTGATGTCTTCCTGACGCTCGGCTCTCCCTGGCATCATGAAAACTATGCGCAGAGCGTCCGGTGGATGCGGGACGAACTGCGCATGTCCTTTGCGCTTCTGATGCACGATCTTGTTCCCATCCGCTGTCCGGAATGGTGCGATCTCGGCATCATCACGACCTTCCGGGCCTGGCATCATGCCGTCCTGCCGCTGGCAGACATGATCTTCGCCAACAGCAGGGCCACGGCGCAGGACGTCCAGTCCTATCTGGCCGAGGAAGGCATCGGCACGGATATCACCGTCCAGCATGTCCCCATGGGCACGGAGTTCGGACTGACCGACACAACCATGGCTCCCGAACCTCTGGTGAATGAGCCTTATGTCCTGTTCGTCTCCACCATCGAGGCCCGCAAAAATCATATGCTCCTCTTCCGCATCTGGCGTCAGATGCTCGAGGACATGCCTGCCGAGAAGGTTCCGCTCCTCGTCTTTGCCGGCCGTCCGGGCTGGCTTGTTTCTGACCTCATGCAGCAGCTCGAGAACACCCGCTGGCTGGATGGAAAAATCCGCTTCATCCAGAACCCGTCTGACGCCGAACTGCGACGCCTTTATGCCGATTGCAGCTTCACCGTCTTTCCATCTTTCTTTGAAGGCTGGGGTCTGCCTGTCACCGAAGGGCTGGCGATGGGCCGCCCCTGCATTGCTTCAAACACGACATCCATTCCCGAGGCCGGTGGCGCGCTGGGGCGTTACTTCAACCCCCGAAACCTCAAGGAAGCCTACACCCTGATCCGCGGCACCATTGAAGATCCTGAAGGTCTGGCTGCATGGACGCAGAAGGTCCGAACCAATTTCAAACCTGTGCCCTGGACCGACGGGGCAAAGGTTATCCTTGAAAACGTTCTGCGCTGACTGCTTCCTCGGACCCTGTGTGTAAAAGTTTCACGCACAGGGTCTTGAGTCAGGCCCACAGATCGCGCACATGCAGGGCCCCGGTTCAGCGTGCGCCGGCCCTTTCCCGGCCCTGTTGCCGCTCCCTCTCCTTTCCGGCATCCCAAGGAGCGTTCCCTTGAAAATCAACGGCATTCCCTATCGCAGCCTCTGGCGCCCGTCCGATGACAATCGCAGCATCCGGATTTTCGACCAGACCCGCTTTCCCTGGAACGTGGAGATCCTGGAACTCCGGGACGCAGATGCCGTCGCTGAAGCCATCACCACCATGCAGGTTCGTGGAGCGCCGCTGATCGGAGCCGTTGCGGCCTATGGTCTGGTTTTCGCGTTGCAGGACGATGCCTCCGACGAAGCACTGGACAAGGCAGCCGCCTTCCTGATCGCCACTCGTCCGACTGCGATCAACCTCCGCTGGGCCATCGAGCGCATGGTCGCACGCCTCAAGACCGTTCCCACAGATGAACGCGTCGCCGCAGGTTACGCTGAAGCCGATGCGATCTGTGACGAGGACGTACAGACCAACGAGGCCATCGGCCGTCACGGGCTGGAGCTGATCCGCGAAATCTGGGAGCGCAAAGGCAAACAGGGACAGGTGAACCTGCTGACGCACTGCAATGCCGGCTGGATCGCGACCGTGGACTGGGGCACCGCCCTCGCCCCGATCTACATGGCGCATGACGAGGGCATCCCCGTGCATATCTGGGTGGACGAGACCCGCCCGCGCAACCAGGGCAGCCTCCTGACCGCACGGGAGCTTGGCAGCCATGGCGTGCCGCATACCGTCATCGCCGACAATGCGGGCGGCCATTATATGCAGGCCGGACGCGTGGACATGGTCGTCGTGGGTACGGACCGTGTCACCGCACAGGGCGACGTGGCCAACAAGATCGGCACGTATCTCAAGGCGCTGGCCGCCCATGACAACAATGTTCCGTTCTGGGTGGCCCTGCCCTCCTCGACGATCGACTGGCGCGTCCGCGATGGCGTGAAGGACATCCCGATCGAGGAGCGCAGCGCGGACGAAGTCCTGTTCATGACGGGGCTGGACAGCAACGGGGAAGCCGGCCGCGTCCGGATCGCACCACTCAACAGCCCGGCGGCAAACCCGGCCTTTGACGTAACTCCCGCACGCCTCGTGACGGGCCTTATCACCGAACGTGGCCGCTGCGATGCGAGCGAGGCGGGTCTTGCGGGTCTCTTTCCGGATCAGGGCGCTTCTTGACGCCCCGGTCGTCTTGGCCCTTCATTCAGCTTGGGAAACAGATCCCCCAACGAGGATAACAGTGCCAGATTCGCATATTTTCAGGCGAGCAGCTGCTACGGCCGCCCTGCTCGCACTGGCTGCATGTTCCAGCCAGCAGAGTGTCCGCCCGTACCCGGCCCGCACGCCGAACGCCCAGTATGCGAACGGAACCACTGGTCCGGTTGGCTATGACAGCCACGTCCCGGATTTCGCCACCCGCAATTTCGAACCGTTCAACCGTCAGGACGTCGCCGCCATCGCCCTGCGCGAATGGCGGATGTTCGGCTCACCCGTCTCGGACGATGATCCCGAAGACCGCCCCGAACCCACCGACGCCGCATTGAAGCCCGAACGCCTTCCCGGCCTGTGGCAGCGCGTTGGCGAGTACTGGTGGATCGGGCAGGACCCTTATGAAACGGAAGTCGGCTGGACGGGCAAGACGGACTCCCAGGGCACCCGTTTCGAGATCGAGCATGACGGCCATTACGCCTGGTCCGCAGCTTTCATTTCCTATGTGATGCGGGTCGCCGGAGCCAATAACCGCTTCCCGTACTCGCCCAATCACTCGACCTACATCAACGCCGCCGCCAGCGGACAGTCCAGCGGCGTCACGGCGCATGATCCGGGCACCTATGCTCCGAAGATCGGCGACTTGATCTGCGTCGGCCGCGGCCGCAGCAAGACCGTCACCTTCTCCATGCTGCCCACCAGCTACGGCTTTCCGGCCCATTGCGGCATCGTCTCCGCGACGAACCAGAACGCCCAGCCCTTCGGGCATGAGCTGAGCATCGTCGGCGGTAACGTGGATGATGCCGTGGCCCTCACCCATGTTCCCACGGACGCCAACGGCATGATCGCCGATGGTTCAGGCCACAGCTATGACAGCCGCTATCCCTGGTGCGCCGTGCTGGAAGTCCATTACGACGCGGATCAGGAACCCGACAGCGGCATGTGAGTGGACGGCAGGCCGCTGGCACGCCAGCCCTTGTCCGGACCATGCTGGTCCTCGAATCCGTCCACAATATTGCTGACATCCGCATAACCGGCATTTTCCGCCAGAAGTGCAGCATGATGTGACCGCATCCCCGACCGGCACAGGAACAGCAGCGGAGTCTGCTGGTCGGGAACGGCCTCGACCAGAGCCTCCACGAACTCCCGCTGCCGGTCCGGCTGCCAGGTCAGGCACAGGAGCGGCGCCGTCATTGCCGACGCGTCCGGCAGCCCCACATGTACCCATTCCGGCCGGGTCCGGACATCCACGAGAATGGGAACGGGCGCTTCCGGAGCCTGATTTTCGGGTTCTTTTTCAAGCATGTCCCATGCCTGTCTTGCCGTCAGAACCTTCATGCTCTTCCTCATCCTTCCAAAACGCGTTCTATAATTCACCCAGCACAGGAGTGAACTATGACTGACATCTCCCCGAACCGCCAAACCGTCTCCCCGGCCACCACGCCTGGATGGCAGACCACTTCCCCGGGCATGACCGCCGCAATCGGGGGCACACCCCTGATCCGCCTCAGACGCGCCTCCGAGGAAACGGGCTGCGACATCTACGGCAAGGCCGAGTTCATGAACCCGGGCGGCTCGGTCAAGGACCGTGCAGCCCTGGCCATCATCGAGAACGCCCTGAAGACCGGCGCCCTCAAGCCCGGCGGAACCGTCGTGGAAGGCACAGCCGGCAATACGGGTATCGGCCTCACACTGGTCGCCCATGCCGTTGGCTGCAAGGCCGTGATCGTCGTGCCGGAAACACAGAGCCGCGAGAAACTGGACTTCCTGCGCATGATCGGCGCAGATCTGCGTCTTGTGCCCGCCAAGCCGTATCGCGATCCGGGCAATTACGTCCATGTCTCGCGCCGTCTGGCCGAAGAGATCGGCGGATTCTGGGCCAACCAGTTCGACAATACCGCCAACCGTGAAGGCCACCGCACCACCACGGCGCGCGAGATCTGGGAGCAGACGGGCGGCAAGGTCGATGCCTTCACCTGCGCCTGCGGCACCGGCGGCACGCTGGCCGGCACCGCGCTCGGCCTGCGCGATCAGGCCAAAGCCGCTGGCAAGATGGCCCCGCGCATTGTCCTCGCCGATCCGGAAGGCTCCGCGCTGTATGGCTGGGTCAAGTCCAACGACCTCACCGCCACCGGCAACTCCATCACCGAGGGCATCGGTCAGGGCCGTGTGACGGCGAATCTCGAAGGCTCTCACCCCGACGACGCCGAACGCATCCCCGACGTCGAAGCGCTGGAGCAGATTTTCTCCCTGACATCGGAGGAAGGCCTCTCCGTCGGCGGCTCGTCAGGCATCAATGTCGCCGCCGCGATCAGAACAGCACGCCGGCTCGGTCCCGGACATACGATTGTTACAATTCTGTGCGACGGTGGTGCCCGATATCAGTCCAAGCTGTTCAACCCGGAGTTCCTGTGTGCGAAAAACCTGCCTGTTCCCCCTTGGCTGGCATAACATCGCTCCCATCCACACCCTGTCCGGAAATACCGTTTTCCGGACAGGCGGCATGAGCAGTCCGAACGCGGTCACAGCATTCCCGAAAGGCCTCTGGTCATGAGCACGGAAACCCTGCCCCATCTTCTGGTCGTGGATGATGACCGCGAAATCCGCGAACTGCTGAGCCAGTTCCTCGAACGCAACCACTTCCGCGTCACGGCCGCCCGTGATGCCCGCGAGGCCCGTAAGGCCTGGGCCAACGGGCATTACCAGCTCGTGGTGCTGGACCTGATGCTGCCCGGCGAAAGCGGCCTTGAAGTCGCGCGCTGGCTGCGCTCGCAGGACAATGTCCCCATCATCATGCTCACCGCCATGAGCGATGAGACGGACCGCATCATCGGCCTCGAATTCGGCGCGGACGACTATGTCGCCAAGCCGTTCAACCCTCGCGAACTCCTCGCCCGCATCCGCGCCGTCCTGCGCCGGACGGTCGATGTCGAGGACAAGCGTCAGGCTTCCGATACCCGCAAGATCCATTTCGCCGGCTGGTGCCTCGACCCCGTGCGCCGTCGCCTGCTGAACCCGGACGGCGCAGAAGTCTCCCTTACGGGCGGCGAATACGATCTGCTCATGGCCCTGCTCGAGCGCGCCAATCGCGTCCTGACGCGTGACATGCTGCTCGAACTGCTGCGCGGCCGTCAGGCCGGACCGTTCGACCGCGCCATCGACGTGGCCATCAGCCGCCTGCGCCGCAAGCTCGAGGACGACGGCCGCAACGCACAGGTCATCAAGACGGTCCGTGGCGGTGGCTACGTGCTCGCAGCGGAAGTGGAGCGTCTCTGAACCCGATGCACATCCTGCCACGGTCTCTCGTCGCCCGGACCAGCCTGCTGCTGATCGTGGGCCTTGCGGTCGTGGAAGCGGCGGGGCTCGGAATCCACGCGCTGGACCGCTTCGATCTGGAAAAGCGCAGTCAGGTCCATGAGGAACAGGTTCAGGTCTTTTCGATCTATCGCACGGTCGCGGAAGCCAAACCCGCCGACCGACACGATGCGATCGACGACCTGCATATCCCCTCCAACGTCACGGTGCTGCTGATCAAGGAGCCGGACCCGCTGATCGAGGGGCATGAAATCCCGTTCCCGGCGATGGCATCGCCGTCTTTCCTGCACCGCCTGCATGACGATCCATCAGGCCATGAGGGCTTTCCGCCTCCCGGTCCGATGGATCCGGGCATGCCGCATCCCGGCCCCGATATGGGTGGTCCGGGCTTCCCCGGCCCGATGGGACCACCCGGCGGACCGGAGTTTCACTTTCCTCCCGAACACCCCGATGCTGAGCATCCGGACGCCGAGCACCTGAACGGCGATCCCCGCTTTCCCGGCACCATACGCCGCCGCGACATGCCGCCCTTCATGCGCTGGGCGCTCCTGCCGTCCTCGCTCTATCCGCGCAAGGTCCTGATCGGGCAGAAAATGCGCACGCATTCGACCTCGATCCTCCTGCCGGACCGAGACTGCTGGCTCGTGGTACGTTTCGTCACCCCCCTGCCTAATCCGTTCGGCTCCCCGACCTTCATGATCGCCTTCCTCGTCATGTCGATTGCCGGAAGTGCGATGATCGTCTGGGCCACACAGCGCCTGATCGCGCCTGTCAGAACGCTGGCCAATGCCGCCGAAGCTCTTGGCCGGGACGTCCACACGGCGGCCCTGCCCGAAAATGGTCCATCCGAGATCCGCCGCGCCGCCATCGCCTTCAACACGATGGCCCTGCGCATCCGCCGTTTCGTAACAGACCGCACGCTCATGTTGACTGCCATCGGCCATGACCTGCGCACGCCCATCACGCGCCTGAAACTGCGTGCCGAATTCATTGACGACGAAGAACTGCGCAACAAGGTCCTGGCCGATCTGGACGAAATGGAAGCCATGGTCTCGGCCACGCTGGCCTTCGGGCGGGACAGCGCGTCCGCCGAACCCATCGTCTCGCTCGACCTGCGCGCCCTGCTCCAGACCATCATGGACGAGGCAGCCGAAAGCCTGCCAGACAAGGCCGACGACCTGTTTTATGAGCCGCCCAATGTTCCCGTCCGGATCAAGGCCCGCTCGGTGGCGCTCAAACGGGCCCTGAACAACCTGATCCTCAATGCCCTGAAATATGGTGGCAACGCGCATGTCACGCTCATTCCCGCCACCCACCCGGGCGAGAAGGGCAATGTGGTCAAGATCCTGATCGAGGATAACGGCCCCGGCCTGCCCGAAAGTGAGCTGGACCGCGTGTTCGAGCCCTTCGTCCGCATCGAGAGCAGCCGCAACCGCGAAACCGGCGGCAGCGGCCTGGGCCTCTCGATCGCCCGCACCATCCTGCATGGCCAGGGCGGCAATGTCCGCCTCGAAAACCGGCCGAGCGGCGGTCTGCGCGTTATCGTAACACTGGCCCCGTAACCCCGGTCCGGACAGGCCCGCACCTTGATCAATGGTGCCGGGCCTTCCATGCTGGGGGCCTCCCCCATTTTCTGATCAGGTCTTTTCCATGAAACAGCGTGAACTTGGCCGCACCGGCATTGCTGTCAGCGAAATCTGCCTCGGCACCATGACCTTCGGTCAGCAGAACACCGAAGCCGAAGGCCACGCCCAACTCGACATGGCGCTGGACCACGGCATCAATTTCATCGACACAGCCGAACTCTATTCCATCCCGCCCCGCGCCGAGACGCAGGGCTCAACCGAAACGATCATCGGAAGCTGGCTGAAAGCCCGCGGTGGCCGGGACCGCCTCGTCATCGCCAGCAAGGTCGTCGGACGCACCGCCATGCCGTGGTTCCGGCCCGATGGCGAGGAAGCACGCCTGACCCCGCGCCAGATCCGCTACGCCCTCGAAGGCTCCCTGCGGCGCCTCGGCACGGACTATATCGACCTCTACCAGCTCCACTGGCCGGACCGGAAAATCGGCCTGTTCGGCGCAGGCGGCACGACATTCCGTGACCTGCCGGAGGAAACATCCGTCCCCATCAAAGAAACGCTCGGTGTCCTCGGCGACCTCGTGAATGAAGGCAAAATCCGCCATGTCGGCCTCTCCAACGAGACCGCCTGGGGTGTCTCGAAGTTTCTGGAGGCCTCCCGCACCGGCCTGCCCCGCGTGGCGTCCATCCAAAACGCCTACAACCTCATCAACCGGACATTCGAGATTGGTCTGGCGGAAATGGCGCTTCAGGAGAAGGTCGGACTACTGGCCTACTCGCCGCTGGCTCAGGGCTATCTGACCGGGAAGTATCTCAACGGCGCGCGTCCCGCCGGGGCACGCACCACGCTGTTCGATCGTGGCCAGCGCTACCAGAAGCCCGGCGTTGATGAGGCTGTTACCGCCTATCATGTCCTCGCCCGCGAGGAAGGGATCGACCCCGTTCAGCTCGCCATCGCTTTCGTGACCTCACGGCCCTTCGTGACAGCCAACATCATTGGCGCCACCAGCCTCGACCAGCTCCGCACCATTCTCGGAGCGGAAGACGTGACCATCACCCCTGAACTGGAAGAAAAGATCAACGCCATCCATCAGGTCCACTCCAACCCGGCTCCCTGAGGCGGAGCATCCGGCATCGGGGCTTATGCGTCCCCGATGCCGGACGGGATCAGACCTTGATCAGACGCGCGGCAAAGAACCCGTCCATGCCGCCAAGCTCGCTCCACAGGCCCGGATGGGTGCGGAACATCCCATCCCAGGTCCGCGCGACAGCCATGTCGGCCAGTTCGGCTTCCGAGAACGGATCGAACTTCCAGCCACCACGCGCAATCGCAGCCTTGATCCGCTCCGGACCTTCCTCGTCCTGCAGCGAACACACGGCATAAAGCAGCACGCCACCCGGTTTGAGCATCTCATGTGCCGCGTCGATCAGCGCATCCTGACCTTCCGCCAGCGCCGTTACATCCCTCGGCCGCTTGATCCACAGCACATCCGGATGGCGGCGCAGCGTCCCCGTTGCAGAACACGGCGCATCCAGCAGAACCATGTCCACCGGCGCATCCGGACGCCATGTCGCGGCATCCGCCACGACCGTCTTTGCCGTAAGCTTGAGACGCGCGATATTTTCCTCAAGCCGCTTCGCCCGCGCGTCCTCACGCTCGACCGCCACGACATGCGCACCCGCCGTCGCAAGCTGCGCCGTCTTGCCGCCGGGTGCTGCACAGAGATCCACGACGGTCTTGCCCGCCACGTCTCCCATCAGCTTCACCGGCATCGTCGCCGCCACGTCCTGCGCCCAGAACGCCCCGTCCTCGAACCCTTCCAGAGCCGTAATCCGCGTCCCGGCCGGATAGCGGACGGAGCCGGTTGGCAGAACCTCGCCGCCCTCCGGTGCAACAGCCCCCGGACGCAGCGTCAGATCCAGCGGCGCCTCACGATGCAGACCACGCGAAATCGCCCGCGCCCGCTTGCCCCACGCACTCCACAGCCAGGGCGGCACATCCAGCCGGTCCTCGTCCAGACCTTCCAGCAGATCATGCCCTTCCCGCGACACACGCCGCAGCACCGCATTGGCCAGCCCCGCAAACGGTGCCAGACCACGACGACGCAGCAGATCCACAATCGTGCCGACTGCCGCATGAGGCGGCGTTTCCAGATGCAGCAGCTGCGCCACGCCCATGAGCAGCGCACAGCGCACCGGCTCGGGCGGCTCGCGGCGCAGCATGGGCTGAAGCAGTTCGGTCATGCTGCCCAGATGACGCAGGGTGGTCGCCGCCAGACGATGCGCGGACGCACGGTCACGCGGATCCATCGGCCCGGCGCGATCCAGCGTCGTCTCCAGCATCCGGCGATGCTCGACCACACCGCAGACGATATCGAACGCCAGATCGCGCGTCGGATCCGGCGCGGGACGGCGCTCCTGCGTCCTGCCCTGCGCAGGACCCCGCGAACGGCGTGAACCACCGTTCCGGTTTCCGGAGGCTGGATTACGGGGCGACGGATTGGAAGGCTTCTGGGTCATGACTGGCTATCGGTCTCTCGCATCCTGCCGAAATCGCATCTTGCGGCCACGGACGCAATGGCGTCTTCTCCAGACATGTCCGATCTTATTGCCCAGAACCTTATCAGCGGGAACCTCGCCGCCATCCGTCACCGCATCGCCCAGGCCTGCGAAAAGGCCGGACGCGCAGAGGCGGATGTCTCCCTCGTCGCCGTCAGCAAGTTCCACCCGATCGGGAGCATCGAAGCCGCCCTGAAAGCCGGCCAGCGCCTGTTCGGCGAGAACCGCGTGCAGGAAGCGGCCTCCAAGTTTCCGGAACTCCGCAAGACCTTCCCGGACCTGCGGCTGCACATCATCGGCGGACTTCAGACCAACAAGGCGGCTGAAGCCTGCCAGATCGCCGACATGATCGAGAGCCCCGACCGTCCGTCCCTGTCCGACGCCATCGAAAAGGGCGCACAGAAAGCCGGCCGCCTCCCCGAGCTTCTCGTGCAGGTCAATACGGGCGACGAACCGCAGAAATCCGGCGTTCCGCGCGAAGAAGCCAATGCTTTCATCGAAGCCTCGCTCGAAAGATTCGGACCCAAGGTCCGCGGCCTGATGTGCATCCCCCCCCGAAGACGAAGACCCTGCACCGCATTTCCGTCTGCTGCGCGACATGAGCCAGCAGCACGGCCTGCCGGTGCTCTCGATGGGAATGTCCGCGGATTTTGAAACCGCCATTGCCGAAAATGCGACGCTGGTCCGGGTCGGGACCGCCATTTTCGGAGCCCGCCCCGCGCCACAATCCTGACACGCGGCTTGCGTCCGCCGCAGAAATCTTGTCATGAGGGACAGTTGCCCTGATGCGGAGCCGCGCTTGAGAAGCGCTGTGACAGTAGACAGCGGCACTCTATTGACGCCCGTAAATGGAACCAGCGATGCCTGAACATGACGGTGACCACGCCTCCAACCCGCCTCATGGCGTAGGGATTCCCAGCGACTCCGGTGAAGTCGTCCAGACGATCGAGCAGGCCCGCTCGGAGGGACATACCCATGAGATCGGTGGCGAAGAGGACAGCACCAGCCATCAACGTCCCGCAGGGATGGGCGCACTGCTCGCGGTTCTGGGCGTGGTTTACGGCGATATCGGCACAAGCCCGCTCTACGCGCTGCAATCCTCGGTCAGCATAGTCAGTTCTCCGAAGGCCCCGGCCCAGCCTTGGGAAGTCATGGGACTTGCCAGCCTGACCTTCTGGGCACTGATGCTCATCGTCACCATCAAATACGTCATCCTCATCATGAGGGCCGATCATGATGGCGAGGGCGGCATCATCGCGCTTATGTCCCTGGCCCAGCGCGTCTGCAAATCACAACATTTCCGATGGCTCTTCGGCCTCGTAGGCATCGCAGGCACCTGCCTGTTCTTCGGCGACAGCATCATCACCCCCGCCATTTCCGTACTTTCGGCGGTGGAAGGCATTGAAACTTCCGTCCCCTCGGCCAGCCACATCATCATCCCACTGGCGATGGTCGTGCTGGTCGCCCTGTTTTCGGTGCAGGTGCTGGGAACGGGTAAGATCGGCAAGGCTTTCGGGCCGATCATGGTCTGCTGGTTCAGCGTGCTCGCCATTCTCGGCATCAAGGGTATCTTCCTTTATCCGCATATCCTGCTCGCCCTGTCCCCGACCTTCGCACTCGAATTCATCATCATGCACGGCTACCTGTCGTTCATCGCGCTGGGTTCGGTCGTGCTCTCCGTGACGGGTGCAGAAGCGCTCTATGCCGATATGGGCCATTTCGGCCGTGCTCCGATCCGCAAGGCATGGCTGTTCTTCGTCCTGCCATCGCTCACGCTGAACTATTTCGGACAGGCCGCCCTGCTGATCCGCGATCCGCACGCCCTGTCCAACCCGTTCTACCTGCTGGTACCGCACTGGGCGCAGATCCCGATGCTGATCCTCGCAACCTTCGCGACCGTGATCGCATCGCAGGCTGGCATCTCGGGCAGCTTCTCCCTGTGCCGCCAGCTCATCCAGCTCGGCTACCTGCCCCGCACCCGCATCATGCACACCAACGCCTCCGAGGAAGCGCAGATCTACCTGCCCTCCCTCAACTGGATCCTCGCCTTCGGCGCGCTGGTTCTGGTTCTGGCCTTCCGCTCGTCCTCAGCCCTGGCCGCAGCCTATGGCATCGCCGTGACCGGCACGTTCCTGTGCACCTGCGTTCTGGCCATGGTGGTGTTCCGCCGCGTCTTCGGCTGGAAATCCGCCACGGTCGGCATCGTCTTCGGCTTTTTCTTCATCGTGGACAGCATTTTCTTCTCCGCGAACGTGCTTAAGATCCCCGATGGCGGCTGGGTCCCGCTGGCAATCGGCATCATCAGCACCATCATCATGACCACCTGGAAGCGCGGACGCAGCCTCATCGCCGCCCGCCAGCAGGCGGATTCCATGCCGATGGGCTCTTTCCTCGCCCGCCTGCCACAGTCCCGCACGATCCGCGTCCCCGGTCTGGCCGTCTTCCTGACCGCCAACCCAGATGTCGTGCCGAATTCGCTGCTGCATAACCTCAAGCACAACAAGGTCCTGCACGACCACATTCTGTTCGTAACGGTCGAAAACCTCGACAAGCCGGAAGCCGAGCGCGGCCACCGCGCCATCGTTCAGGAACTCGCACCCAACATCCACCGCGTCATCGTCCGCTACGGCTTCATGGAGATGCCCAATCTTCCCCGCGCCCTGCTGGAACTGAACGCATTGGGCGTGGCCTTCGACGCCATCCAGGCATCCTATTTCACATCGCATGAGCTCGTTGTCCGCTCCCGCGTGCCGAAGATGCAGCTCTGGCGGATGTGGATCTTCCTTCTCCTCCTGCGCAATGCCGCCTCCACGACAGAGTTCCTGCGCATCCCGCCTGACCGCGTGGTGGAGTTCGGCGTCCGGATCGCCATTTGACAACCACATCACAACCCGGGCCGCTCTCCCTCTACATCCACTGGCCCTTCTGTCTGGCGAAGTGCCCCTACTGCGATTTCAATTCCCATGTCCGGGAGGTGATCCCGCAGCAGCGCTTCGCCGCAGCCCTGCGCCGCGAACTGGCGCATGACGCTGCCCGCCTGACCCACGATGGCGTCAAACGCCCCCTGCGCTCGATCTTTTTCGGCGGGGGTACGCCCTCGCTCATGGCGCCCGAAACGGTCGCCGCCCTGATCGAGGACGCGCATCTCCTGTTCGACGCGGAAGACGATCTCGAAATCACACTCGAAGCCAACCCGACCAGCGTCGAGGCCGGAAAATTCGCGGCCTTCCGACAGGCGGGCGTCAACCGCGTCTCGCTCGGCGTACAGAGCCTGCGTGACGACGCCCTGCACAAGCTGGGCCGCGAACACTCCGCCACACAGGCCATCCGCGCGCTCGAAACCGCCCGCACCCTGTTCCCGCGCATTTCCTTCGACCTGATCTACGCCCGCCCGGGCCAGAGCGGTGCCGACTGGACGGACGAACTCACCACCGCACTCGATCTCGTGGCCGATCACCTGTCGCTGTATCAGCTCACCATCGAGCCCGGCACGAAGTTCGAAGCCATGCACCGCCGTGGTGAACTCACCCTGCCCGATGAAGACACCGCCGCCCGCCTCTATGACCTGACCGGCGAAATCGCCGCCCGTCACGGTCTGCTCCCCTACGAAGTCTCGAACTATGCCCGCCCCGGCGCGGAAAGCCGGCATAACCTGACCTACTGGCGCTATGCGGACTATATCGGCATCGGCCCCGGCGCCCATGGCCGCCTTACGCTGGATGGCGAACTCTACGCCACGCGCCGCCATCGAGCGCCGGAACCCTGGGCGGAGCGCGTTGAAAAAACAGGCTCCGGCAGTACAGAAGAGACACTCCTCACACCGGAAGAAAAAGGCCGCGAAGCCCTGCTGATGGGTCTGCGCCTGTCCGAAGGCATCAACGAGGCCACCTTCGCAGCCCGCACGGGCCGCACGCTCATGGACTGCGTGGACCCCGCCATGCTCGAAGCCTGCATCGAGGAAAACTACCTTGAGCGGGACAACGGCATTCTGCGCGCGACGGGCGAAGGACGGCTCCGGCTTGAAGCAATACTGGCGCGTCTCGTCACTTGAAGGCATGATCCGGTCTTAATCCATCTGGAAGAGACCATGCGCCGACCCATTCTCTCTGCCCTTCTGGCCGCCTGCACCGTGCTGGCCCCGTTTGCCGCTGCGAACGCTGCCCCCGCTCCGAACTATGTCGTACTCGATAACGACTTCCTCGGCCCGGGCGGCTCCAACATCCAGTCCATTATTCCGCTGCTCAACCGCCCCGGCGTGACGCTGCTGGGCCTGACCTCTGTCATCGGCGATGACTGGGAAAACGCGGGCACGGCGCATGCCCTCCGCTTTCTGGAAATCGCCCGCCAGACGCAGATCCCGGTGGCTGACGGTGCCACCACGCCGCTGGTCAACACGGTGGCCGAGACGAAGCTGCGCGAACAGCAGTTCGGTGTCATTCCGTGGAAGGGCGCCTGGGGCGGTCTCGGCTCCATCGAGCACGTCCCGGCCACACAACCTGCCGTCGCCAAGCTACCGGAAAATGCGCCACATATCGCGGCCGATCCGCTCCCGGCCGCCATGTTCCTGATCCGCGAAGTTCACGCCCATCCGCATCAGGTCACGGTCATTGCCGCCGGTCCACTGACGAATCTTGCGCTTGCCATCCGCATCGACCCGACCTTCGCCGCAACCGCCAAACAGCTTGTCTTCATGGGCGGTCTGCTTGATGCCAGCATGATGTCCGTCACCGGCAATGCCGATTTCGCGTCCGATTTCAACATGATCATGGACCCCGAAGCCGCCCGCATCACCCTGACCGCGCCCTGGGCCTCCATCACCTGCGTCGGCAATGTCTCGAACGACATCATGATGACGCCTGAGCTTGCCAGCCGCATTGATGAGAAGCACAACACCGTTACGGACTATCTGAAAAAGTATCAGGCCCCCCTGCCGCTATGGGATGAACTGACTTCTGCCATCGCCGTTGATCCCACACTGGTCACGAAGTCCGTCACGGCCGTCATGGACATCAACATCGAACATGGCATGGATTACGGCCACGCCCATATCTGGCCGGACTCCACGGCGCCGAAAGCCATGGGCCTGCGCAAGGTGAAGATCGTGCAGTCCATCGACAAGACGCGCTTCATCAACGATTTCGTCTCACAGTCCCAGAACGCTCTGGGCGTGCACTAACCCAAGGAGGGCACCCGACACACATGCTGAACATCATCAAGCTGGCCGTCGGCTGCCCGAGCCTTGAAGTCCTGCGCGAGCGGTTGAACAACTACCGCGTCAACGGCCACGCCACCGTCCAGACCCGCACCATGCCCAAACGGGCCGAAGAGGTACTGGACGGTGGCTCGCTGTACCGCGTGATGGACGGCATGATCCTGTGCCGCCAGCCGATCATCGGGCTGGAAAGCTGCCAGCGCATGGATGGCAGCACGGGCACGCTGATCGTCGTGTCCGACGAAATCATCCCCGTCCAGCCGCGCCCCATGCGCCCGTTTCAGGGCTGGCGCTATCTGGAACCCAAAGACGCCCCGCCTGATCTCGGCAACAGTTTCGGTGACGATGGCATTGCCGAGCTTCCACCCCAGCTCCGTCGCGAGCTGGCCGAACTTGCCCTGATCTAAAGCCTTCCGGACCCAGCCGGCCTCATTTTCGCTGCATTCCGGGAACGGTATGGGACATGAAACGTCATGCTCCTATTCCGGGGAACCACATGACGTTCCCCTCCGCCCTGCCAACGCCCGAATGGTGCTCCGCGCAGGCCTGAACAGAAGGAGTGCCGCCTTGCCCCCCTTTCACCGTCCTTCCCGAGCAGGCACGGCTGCCGTCACGCTCTCGGCGGCCCTTTCCATCGGCCTCGGCCTGACGGCGGCCGCACCCGCCGCCCATGCCCAGACGACCGATACCCAGCCCGCAGCGGCCACCAGCGCGCCCGTCCTGCCGGGCAAGATCGTCTACGCCCAGCTCACGACGCCCGATTTAAGCAAGGCCAAGACGTTCTATGGCAGCCTTCTGGGCTGGACCTTTCAGGACCGCCCCGTCTCCCGCGGCCATTACGCCGAAGCTTTCGTGAACGGCCATGTCGTCGCCGGGCTTGTCGAGCGTCCCCTGCCCGATACCGCCAATCCACCCCACCCGATCTGGCTCCCCTTCATTTCGGCGCCTGACGTGCCGGCTCTGGCAAAATCATCCCGTCAGTGGGGCGCCAAGGTCGTCTTTCGCCCGACGATGATCCAGGGCCGCGGCGAGCAGGCCATCATCGCCGATCCACAGGGCGCCCTGTTCGCCACCTTACGCGCGCCGCAGGGTGATCCGAACGATACGGATACCACCGCACAGGGTGACTGGATCTGGAACGCCCTCCTGACGTCCACGCCCTCGGCCAGCGCCGGGTTCTACCAGAAACTCTTCGGCTATCAGGTCGAGGCCGCACCGGCTCCCGACACCAATCAGCGCTACATCCTTGAATCCCAGTCCGTGGCGCGCGCAACCGTCAATCCCCTGCCCCCACGCCTTCCACCCAACGCACGGGCCCGCTGGCTCAGCTTCGTGCAGGTGGACAGTGTGGGCAGTGCCGCCGAAAAAGCCGTGCAACTCGGCGGCCGCGTTCTGGTCGAACCGCATCTCGATCACCAGAACAGCATGATTGCCATCCTCGCCGATCCGGCAGGCGCCGCTTTCGGCGTTATGGAATGGCATGATCCCATCGCGGCAGGAGACGCGAAATGACCCGTCGGACAACAAAGACCTTCGCCCGCATCGGCGGTGCGCTCTGCCTGCTCGGCATGCTGTCCGGTTGCGTCGGCTATGACGGATATGGTTATGATGGTTACGGCGGCTATGGCGGCGGTGGCTATTACGGCGGTTATGACACCGGTTGGGGTGGTGGCTGGGGCGGCGGTTGGGGCGGCGGCTACGGCGTCGGCCCCTATCGTGGACGTGGCCCCGGCGGTCGCGGACCCGGAGGACGTGGACCGGGAGGACACGGGTTCGGTGGCGGACCCGGTGATCATGGCGGCCCCGGAGGCATGGGCGGACATAGTGGACCGGGCGGCGGGCCCGGTGGAGGCCATGGCGGTCCGGGCGGAATGGGCGGCCACGGTGGCGGACCGGGTGGCGGTGGCCATGGCGGTGGCGGCGGTCATGGTGGCGGCGGCCACCACTGACGCCCTTCCCGGCCTATCGACATAAAAAAAGCCGGAGACGACACCCCGTCTCCGGCTTTTCCTGTTTTCAGGCCCTAGCTGCCTGAAGGAGCCGAATTACGCCCCGCCCGTTCCAGCGCCGCAATCTCAGCCATGACCTCACCATTCTCGATCTTCCGGGCAATATCCGACAGTGACGCCCCGGCCTCAAGCGACGCCGCCGTGGCACGCCACCGCTCCCCGGCCTCGGCATCACCGTCACACAGAGCGGCCGAAATATCGAACCGCAGCAGCGTCGCCTCTCCGCTCAGACGCCGCAGGGCCCGCAACAGCGCATGAGCCTGCGTCGCACGCTCCCCGACAGCCGAGACACCACCAAGGATGGGCAGCGAGCCCCGGGCAAATTCCGCCCGTGTCGTGTCGATCCCTGCCTGCCGCTGGATCCTGTCCGTGACAACCGGATCATCGCGGGTCAGCACGGCCGCCAGATAGCGCAGGTTGCCCATGACCGCCGTCCGCAACAGACCGTCCATGTCCTGCCCCCGCCGCTGCGGACAGACCGTGAAGGCACAGAGCAGCCCAATCACACTGCCAAGCGTGTTATCGAGCATCCGCACCCAGGCCACGCCCTGCGACGGCATGATCATTTCCGTCACGACAATGAACTGCGCACTGATGAACACAACGAGCATGGTGTAATTTACCGCCCGCATCGCGATCGCCCCGATCACGAACACCGCCACCGCCGCCAGCATCTGCGCCGAGCCCGGCAGGAACGGTGTCAGCAACAGCGCCAGCACGCCACCGCCCACAGTTCCGAGCACACGCTCCAGCGCCCGCACCAGCGTCGTCTGCCCGGAAGGCTGGATCACCAGCAGCACTGCTACCAGCGCCCAGAACCCGTAATCCAGCCCGAGCCACCAGCTCGTCATGTAAGTGGCCAGCAGCCCCACCACGAGCCGGAGCGTATGCTGCCAGATCGCCGGCGTCAGGCGCGCCACATGCCGGGGCAGTTCGGCATCAAGCGGCAGACGTGCCTTCTGTGCCAGACCTTCGGCCAGCGTTCCCAGCGTCCGCGCACTGGTCGCCACCAACTCCCCGATCGGACCAGCCGTCGCAGGAATACTCTCCGCCAGCGCAAGTCCTTCCGCCGCCAGATGTTCAAGATCAGGCGTGGGCTCAAGTGCCGCGTCACTGGCATGCTGACACAGCGCGGAAAAAGCCGCGAGCGTGCCCCGCGCCTCGAAATCCAGCCCACGCGTCTCGACCAGATGCTCCACCGCCAGCATGGCCGTGAACAGGCGTTCCGCACCGGCCAGGGACGCAATCAGGCGTCCGCGCATGCCATAGCTGGCGTGCCCTGCATCAATCTGAAGCGCCAGACCGCGCGCCCGCTCAATGGCGGTGCGTACATTCTGCCGATGGATCGTTTCCTGAAGTCGCCCCGCCGCAATCTCGCCCGCCATGACCGAAAGCAGCCGGTAACAGCTCCCCACGGCCCGCCTTGCAGGCGCATAGGGATGCAGCGGCCAGATGACGAGGCACAGGAGCATGGCCCAGACGCCCCCCCCCCCCCGCCGAACGCCAAGCCAATGATGGCCGCGTCCTGAAATCCATGCGCCGGGAACCCCGTCCCTGCCAGCATGACGCATCCCAGAAGCGCGCAAAGCAGCGCCATGGAAGGCGTGAGCGCCCGCGCCATGCCTGTCAGCAGACCTGTCAGCACCAGCCAGGGTAGCACGCCCCAGAGCGGATAATCTGCGACAAGGGAGGTCACCCCGCCCAGAATCGCGCCACCCACCGTGAAAAGTCCAAGAATGCGGAACTGTTCGCGCGCCGTCCCGCCCGGCTCGATCAGGCAGCTCCAGAACGCCGCAAAGGCAGCCCAGGCCAGCACAGCCTGCTGTTCGTAAAGCGCAGGAAGCAGCGCCATGACGGTCGCCACCGCAGCCCGGCTTCCCTCGGCCGGAGCAATCTGCTCCGGACTGACAGGCACGGAATGTCGCGCCAGAAACTGCGTCAGAAAGTCGAACGGCCTGCCCCTGTTGGGGGCAGGCCGGGACGACGGACCAGTAGCAAGAGGATCGCGGACCATGTCCTCAGCGACCGGTCAGGATACGCTCCACGAGCTGGCCGACCGTCGGGACAAAGCCATTCGCGTAGAACGGGTCCGTGCCGAAGCGCCACGCATTCGTGCCGCCGAACATCAGATTATGGTCCATGACCACATCCTCATCCGCACCGGGCGGAATGTGGGAAATGGTCTGGAGCGTCTTCTGGATGCAGAAAGACCGCGGATCCGCCTTCTGACCCGTCGTGTACGGCTCGCGCTGCATCCAGTTGGAGAAGCGGCACTGCGACAGACAGCCCATGCAGGCCGTCTGGTCCGCCAGGATTTCGCGGCTGCTCTCCGGCGTCACAAACACCAGCGTATCATCCGGGGTCCGGAGTGCTTCAGTGAAACCAGCGGCTTCCCACTCCGCAATGCGCGGACGATCAGCAGCCGGCACGAACACCTCGCGCTTGCGGGCACCGACGCCATAGGACGCTTCATACCCGTCACCAGCTTCCTGACTGTAAGGCACCTGACGCTCGGACCGCGCGCGCAGATCGTTCAGGAAGCTGTTCTTGACGGCCGAGGAATAGAACCCGGTCGGGGAGAAGCGGTTGAGATACACATCCCCCTTCTTCATCGTCAGAAGGCGACGCTTCCAGGCATCGGGGATCGGGCTTTCCTGCGTCAGCAACGGACGGGTTCCGAACTGGAAGGCGATCGGCCCCAGTTCCGGATTGCCGATCCAGTCCTGCCATTCCTCAAGATGCCAAACGCCACCGGCCATGATGATCGGCGTCTCGTCCAGACCATAATTGCGCATAACGCGGCGCAGTTCGAGAACGCGCGGATACGGATCTTCCGGAGACAGCGGATTTTCCGTGTTGGACAGGCCGTTATGACCGCCCGCACGCCACGGATCCTCATAGACCACGCCACCCAGCAGTTCAGGCGCCTTGCTGTAGGCACGGCGCCACAGGGCATTGAACGCGCGTCCCGAGGAGATGATCGGGTAATACGGAATTCCGAAACGGACCGCGATGTCCGACAGGCGATACGGCATGCCCGCACCACAGGTCAGACCATGCACAAGGCCCGGAGCGCCTTCGAGGATGCCCGTAATGACTTCCTCGGCCCCGCCCATTTCCCACAGGATATTGACGTTGATCCGGCCTTTGCCGCCCGAAATGTCATGGGCGATCTTCGCCTGGGCGATACCACCATCAATGGCGTAGCGGATCAGTTCCTGCTGACGCTCACGACGGGTCCGGCCATGATAGATCTGCGGAACGGGCTTGCCGTCCTGATCGTAGCTGTCCGCATTGACGGCCGAGATGGTTCCGATTCCGCCGGCGGCAGCCCAGTGTCCGGCCGAAACGCCCGTGGAGACGGAAACACCTTTGCCCCCTTCGATCAGAGGCAGCACATCCTGACCACCAAAACGGAGGGTATCAATAGATTTCATGGGGACTGGCTGTCTCCGATACTCAGAAAAAAAAGGCGGGGCCTTGCGAGCCCCGCCCCAACACTCATTCGGCGTCGCGACGGGGCGGACGGCCCGGCTTGGCCCCCACGCTCTCCGTAATATCGGCGCCCGTGGCCTGATCGACAACCCTCATGGAGAGCTTGACCTTGCCGCGGTCGTCAAAACCGATGACCTTGACCTTCACGGCATCACCCTGCTTGACGACATCGGTCGTCTTCGCAACGCGGCCTTCAGCCAGTTCGGAGATGTGAACCAGGCCGTCACGCGGACCAAGGAAGTTCACGAATGCACCGAAATCAGCGGTCTTGACGACCTTGCCGTCATAGATGCGGCCGATTTCCGGCTCAGCGACGATGCCTTCGATGCGGGCAATGGCCTTCTGGGCCTGCTCGTCATTGGAAGCAGCAATCGTCACGGTGCCATCGTCACCGATATCGACCTTCGCACCCGAATACTCGACGATCTCGCGGATCACCTTGCCACCGGAACCGATCACATCACGGATCTTTTCCTTCGGCACGGAGATCGTGGTGATCTTCGGAGCATTGCCCGAAACGTCCGAACGGCCTTCCGTCAGGGCCTTGGCCATTTCGCCAAGGATGTGGATACGGCCTTCACGAGCCTGCTCCAGGGCGATCTTCATGATTTCCGGCGTAATGGACGTAATCTTGATGTCCATCTGCAGCGCGGTCACGCCGTCAGCCGTACCGGCCACCTTGAAGTCCATGTCGCCGAGGTGATCTTCATCACCCAGGATATCGGACAGCACGGCGTAGCCACGGTCTTCCTTGATCAGGCCCATGGCAATACCGGCAACCGGACGCGGCAGCGGAACGCCGGCATCCATCAGTGCGAGCGAGGAACCGCAGACGGTTGCCATGGAAGACGAACCGTTGCTTTCCGTGATCTCGGAAACCACACGCATCGTGTAGGGGAAGGCTTCCTTGGTCGGCAGCAGCGGGTGGATTGCGCGCCATGCCAGCTTGCCGTGACCGATTTCACGACGGCCCGGGGAGCCCATGCGGCCACACTCACCAACCGAATACGGCGGGAAGTTGTAGTGCAGCATGAAGTTGGAACGGTATTCACCTTCCAGCGCGTCAATGATCTGCTCGTCCTGACCCGTGCCGAGCGTTGCGACCACGAGGGCCTGCGTCTCGCCACGCGTGAACAGGGAAGACCCATGGGCGCGCGGCAGGATGCCGACTTCGGCCAGAATCGGACGGACCGTCTTCAGGTCACGGCCATCGATACGAATACCCGTCTTGAGGATGGAGCCGCGAACGACCTGTGCCTCAAGCTCCTTGAGCATCGGCTTGGCCAGTTCGACGTCCAGACCTTCCTCGGCCAGGATCTCGTTGATCCGGTCCTTGGCTTCGGCGACCTTCTTGTAACGGGCCTGCTTCTGACGCTCCTTGTAAGCGTCCGCCATCAGCTTGTTGCCGACCTTCTCGACGCGCTTGCGAAGGGCGATTTCTTCCTTCGTCAGCGACGGCAGATCCCACGGTGCCTTCGCAGCGTGCTCAGCCAGCGCGATGATGGCGTCGATGACCGGCTGGAAGGAGGTGTGACCCAGCGTGACGGCTTCGAGCATCGTCTCTTCCGAAAGCTCGCTGGCTTCGGATTCAACCATCAGCACGCCTTCGGCCGTACCGGCGACCATCAGGTCGAGCGTGCTGTCCTTGATCTCGTCATGCGTCGGGTTCACGACCAGTTTGCCGTCGATGCGGCCGATGCGCGCACAGGCGACCGGGCCGAAGAACGGAATGCCAGAGAGCGTCAGTGCAGCCGAGCAGCCGATCAGCGACACGAGGGCCGGATCGTTCTCGTTGTCGTAGCTCAGAACCGTTGCGGTGATCTGGACTTCGTTGCGGAAGTTCTCCGGGAACAGCGGACGGATCGGACGATCGATCAGACGTGCGTTCAGGACTTCGGCTTCGGACGGACGGCCTTCACGCTTGAAGAACCCACCCGGGATCTTGCCGGCGGCGTAAGCCTTTTCCTGGTAGTTGACCGTCAGCGGGAAGAAGTCCTGTCCCGGCTTGACGGTCTTGGCACCAACGGCGGTGCAGAGCACGACCGTGTCGCCATATGTGATCATGACCGCGCCGTCTGCCTGGCGTGCGACCTTGCCGGTCTCCAGGATCAGGGGGCGTCCGGCCCATTCGATTTCCTTGCGGAAATAATCAAACATGCATGTTTTCCCAAATTAAGGATGAAACCATCCCCGGGCGTCCGGCAGGTGGCGGAGCAGCGTTTCGGACGGCATGGCGGTGATGGCGGGAAGCCCCCGACATGACACCATGTGGCCTGAAACGCCGGTCGCGCACCCGCACCGCCGGACAGGCGATGGCGGGATGTCCGGGAGCAGGCTCCCGGACAGATCTAGCTCAGCGACGCAGGCCGAGACGCTCGATCAGGCTCTGGTAGCGGGCCTGGTCCTTGCGCTTCAGATAGTCCAGCAGGCTACGACGCTGACCGACCATCATCAGAAGACCACGACGGGAGTGGAAGTCCTTCTTGTGGGTCTTCAGGTGCTCGGTCAGGTTGACGATACGCTCGGACAGGATTGCAACCTGCACTTCCGGCGAACCCGTATCCGTCTCGCTCTGCTTGTACTCAGAAATCAGTGCCGTGCGGCGTTCTGCGGTAATCGACATCGTGTTCTCCAAAAAACTCGTGGTTTTCCAGCATCCGCGCTGCCCTGAGCCGCCCATGACAGACATGACACAGACCCAGCACGTGCTCTCCGATCATCGCGCGCCACAGATGGTCTTCCCCCTGCGACGATGCCGGCAGAGGATGCACGAGGTCCGCGGGGTCTATCGACTGCCCCCAGACGAGCATCCTTCCCTCCGCATCGGTGACGGCCAGCGCCGGGATGTCGACCAGCGCGGTCGCCGCATCCAGCAGAGGAGCCGGAAGAGCATCGGCGTTGTCCACAGTTTGAGTCGATTTGTCCAGTGATATCTGATCGATCGTCAGTGCGTGGCTCAGATCGAACGGCCCGCACTTCGTTCGCCGCAGCACCGAAATATGCCCGACCGTTCCGCAGGCCAGCGCGATGTCACGCGCGAGCGAACGCATATAAACGCCCTTGCCCGACTGCACGTCAAAGACGGCCGTATCCGCATTAGGACGTTCCACCAGCGTTATCGAATCGATCCGCGCCGGACGGGGTAGAAGTTCAGGCGGACGGCCGGCCCGCGCCATGTCATAGGCCCGCTCGCCCCCGACCCGCAGCGCCGAAAAGACGGGCGGCACCTGCATGACATTGCCGGTGAGCGCAGGCAGAACGGCACGGATCTGGTCATCGGTCGGGCGGTTCGGAGATGTCGCCAGAACCTCGCCTTCAAGATCATCCGTCGTCCGGCTTTCCCCGAAAGTCAGGGTGAAACGGTAACGCTTTGTCGCGTCCATGATGTAGGGAATGGTCCGCGTGGCCTTGCCGAACGCGATCGGCAGCACGCCCGAAGCCAGCGGATCGAGCGTTCCGCCATGACCGGCCTTTTTCGCGTCAAAAGCCCATCGCAGCTTGTTGACCATATCCGTGGAGGTCGGCCCCAGCGGCTTGTCGAGAATTAGCCACCCGTCGATATCGCGTCCACGTTTCCTGCCCATACATCCCGTCCTTGCTTTTGAAGGCCGCTGATAGACCAGCAGGGGGGCGGAATGCAAAAACGCCCCTCACCGGAAGTGAGAGGCGTTTTTTGAAAAAGTCACTCGGGCTTGGAGTTCAGATCCCGCTGGACTTCCGGAGACCGCATGATCTCGTCGAGTTCCATGGCGTTATCCAGCGCCGTATCAGGCTGGAAGTGGATTTCCGGCACTGTCCGGAGATTGAGAGCCTTGGAAAGCCCCGTTCTCAGGAAAGGTGCTACCCGCTTCAGGGCGGGCAGGAGAACCTCCACGTCACTCCGCCCCAGACGCGTCACGAAAGCCGTGGCATGTCTGAAATCCGGAGAGATGCGGACTTCCGTCACCGTAATCCGCACATCCAGCAGTTCCGGATCACGGAATTCGGTCCGGGCAAACAGCTCCGCCAGAACCCGGCGAACCTCTTCAGCCACCCGGAGCTGACGGGTGCTGGGCCCGTGAGCGGAGACGCCCGCGGGACCTTTCACGTCATGTCTGGAACGGGAACTCAAGCCGGGATCACTTCCATTTCATAGCACTCGACCATGTCGCCTTCGCGCAAGTCATTGTAACCCGCAAACGACAGACCACACTCGTAACCACGTGCCACTTCCTTGACGTCATCCTTGAAGCGCTTGAGCTGGCTCAGCTCGCCCTCATGGATAACCACGTTGTCACGCAGCAGACGCACGCCACAGCCGCGCTTGACGAGACCTTCGGTGACATAGCAACCCGCGACCTTGCCGGTCTTGGTAATGTTGAATACCTGACGGACCTCTGCGTAGCCGAGGAACTTCTCGCGGTGCTTCGGTGCGACCTTGCCCTTAACCAACTGCTCCACGTCATCCGCCACCTGGTAGATGATCGAGTAGTAGCGGATGTCCACACCCTCGCGCTGGGCCAGTTCACGGGCCTGCGTGGTTGCACGGACATTGAAGGCCACGATGATGGCGTCAGAAGCCTTGGCAAGCTGGATGTCGCTTTCCGTGATCTGACCAACACTGGCGTTCAGGACGCGGACAGCCACTTCCTCATGGGCCAGCTTCTGCACGGTCGTGGAAATCGCTTCCGCCGAACCCTGCACGTCAGCCTTGATGAGAAGGGCAACTTCCTTCTGCACACCGGCCTGGATCCGGGCCAGCATCTGATCAAGGGTACCACGGGCCGCAACCTGCGAGGCTGCTTCCTTCTCCTTGATCTTCCGCTGACGGAACTCGCTGATCTCACGGGCCCGCGCATCGTTCTCGACGACAACGAACGGCTCACCCGCACCCGGCACACCCGTCAGGCCGAGAACCTCGACCGGCAGGGACGGACCGGCTTCCTTGACCTGACGGCCACGGTCGTCGAGCAGCGCACGGATACGGCCCCATTCGGCACCGGCCACCACGATATCGCCACGACGCAGCGTACCCTTCTGGACGAGAACAGCAGCAACAGGGCCACGTCCACGATCCAGACGGCTTTCGATCACGACACCTTCGGCCACACGGTCCGGATTAGCCTTGAGATCCAGCAGCTCTGCCTGAAGCAGGATGCATTCCTCAAGCTTGTCCAGACCGGTACGCTTGAGGGCCGAAACCTCGACGTCCTGGGTGTCACCACCCATTTCCTCGACCACGATCTCGTGGCTCAGCAGTTCCTGACGCACGCGGTTCGGATTGGCGCCCGGCTTGTCGATCTTGTTGATCGCCACGATGATCGGAGCATTGGCAGCCTTGGCATGCTTGATGGCTTCGATCGTCTGCGGCATCACGCCGTCATCGGCAGCCACGACCAGTACGACGATATCCGTCACGGAAGCGCCACGGGCACGCATGGAGGTGAAAGCCTCATGACCCGGGGTATCGATGAAGGTGATCTTCTTCCCGGACGGCGCCGTGATCTGATACGCGCCGATATGCTGGGTGATGCCACCGGCTTCGCTCGCAGCCACATCCGTGGTGCGCAGCGCATCAAGCAGGGAGGTCTTGCCATGATCGACATGACCCATGACCGTGACGACCGGAGCACGCGGCTTCAGATCGGCTTCGCTGTCTTCAACGCCCTCGATACCGATTTCAACGTCGCTCTCGGACACACGCTTGATGCGATGGCCGAATTCCTCGACCACGAGCTCGGCGGTATCGCCATCAATGCTCTGCGCGGCCGTCGCCATGACGCCCATCTTCATGAGTGCCTTGATGACTTCACCCTGACGGGCGGCCATACGGTTGGCCAGTTCGGCGACCGTGATGGTTTCCGGCACGATGACGTCACGCACAACGCGGACCTGATCGGAACGCAGACGCTCCAGTTCGGCCTGGCGACGCTCACGATCACGCTGACGGCGGACCGAGGCCAGCGAACGCGTCTTGTCGTCATCACCTTCGATCGCAGCACGGACGTCGATACGGCCTGCACGGCGATCGCTGCCGCCACCCTTGCGGGACGGTGCGGACGGACGGCGCTGCGGTGCCGCAGCAGCCCCCGGACCACTGCGGCGCGGTGCGGGACGACGCTCGTCATCGCCACCAGCGGCGCCGGAACGCAGATGAAGCGTTTCGTTGTTACGGGCAGGCGCAGAGGAAGACGCTGCCGGACGCGACGGCTGGACCGGACGAGGCGGCATGATCGCACGCTCGGCCAGAGGACGCAGACGCTGCACCGGAGCAGCCAACTGAACACCACCGGTCGAGTGGCTGCGCGGATCGAGCGGAGCCGCCCGTGCAGCTTCCTCGGCTTCGCGTGCTGCCGCTTCGGCAGCGGCCTGCTCGGCAGCGCGTGCCGCAGCTTCAGCCGCAGCCTGCTCACGGGCAGCCTGCTGCTCGCTTTCCTTCAGGGCGGCGATTTCCGCAGCCTTCTGCTCGCTGATCAGACGCTCTTCCTCGGCAGCGCGACGCGCAGCCTCGGCAGCCGACATGATCTGGATCTTTTCTTCCTCGCGCCGCGCAGCCTCTTCAGCCGCGGCCTTGCGCTGCCCTTCAAGGGCGCGCTGGCGGGCTGCCAGTTCGGCTGCCGTCAGGGCACGTCCACCCGCACGGCCACCACGGGCCGCCGCACCGGCACCCGGACCGGACGCATTGCGCTTGGGCTTGCGGACCTCAACCTGCACGACCTTGGAACGGCCATGGCTGAAGCTCTGACGTACGGATCCGGCATCCACAGTACGCCCGACCTCCTGACGTCCAGCAGGGCGAAGCGACAGGCGGCTGCTTCTGGTCTGTTCGCCGCCCTGTGATGGGGTGTTGTTTCCGTCCTGGTTGCGCTCGTTGCCGTCGCTCATAGTTCCGCCTGTTCCTTACTGACCCCTGCGGGGTCTGGGAGCGGACGTCCTGCCACTCCCGAAAATCTCTCATGTTCGGCGATCAGGCGCTGTGCCAGCGCTCCTGGCGCCATCACCGCATAGACCGCCCGGTCCCGGCTGAACGCCGATTCCAGGACCCGATCGGGAACTGTCACCACCGGCAGAGAACGCCGGCCCGACACCAGTCTGGAGAACTCGTCCGGGCTTGCACTTTCCGAACGGATCACCACCCCTACCCTGCCTGAAGTGAGCCACTCCCGGCATTTCTGAAACCCGCAGACCGTCTGACCCGCTCTCCGGGCCAGGCTGACTGCGTCCAGCATCCGCTGCACCAGCGCGGCCTCGACCAGATCGGCCAGGCCGTCCGGTACGATCACCTGGGCTTTTGCCGCTCTGGCAAAAGCCTGTCGTGTGCGGGCGCTATCTAACACATCCCGGCTGGCACTCAACCACATTCCCCGACCCGGAAGCTTTCCGGCGAGGTCGGGCACAACCCGGTTATCCGGGCTGACCACGAAACGGATCATGCCTTCAGGCGGCTTCTGCTCTCGTGTAACGATGCATCGCCGCTCCGAGCCGCGACGCCCTAAAGCACCACGAACGGGACCATTATCAGTATCAGAAATATCAGACGTCGGTCGACTCCTCATCACCATTTTCGGGCTTTGCCGAGTCGGCTTCTTCACCATCGAACCAGTGCGCACGGGCTGCCATGATGATCTCGTTGGCGGCATCCTCGTCGATGGCATCCTCACCGAGGATCTCCACCAGTTCGTCACCGGCCAGATCCGCCAGATCGTCGAGCGTCTTCACGCCCTTCTCACCCAGCGTCACCAGCATCTGGTTCGTGAAGGTTCCCAGCTCGGCCACATCATCCGTGACACCCAGCGCCTTGCGCTGGTCGTCCAGGGCCTGTTCCTTGCTGGCCAGATAGTCGTTGGCGCGATGCATGAGCTCTTCGGCCACGCTCTCGTCAAAGCCTTCGATATCGTTCAGCTCGCCCGGATCGGTGTAGGCCAGTTCCTCGATCGTGTGGAAGCCTTCCGTTACCAGCAGGCCCGCGATCACGTCATCGACGTCCAGCGCTTCAACGAACTGCGAGGAGCGCTTGCGGAACTCTTCCTGACGACGCTCCGATTCCTCGGCCTCCGTCAGAATGTCGATGTCCCAGCGCGTCAGCTGGCTGGCCAGACGCACGTTCTGTCCGCGGCGACCGATGGCAAGCGAAAGCTGCTCGTCCGGCACCACGACTTCAACGCGGCCTGCTTCCTCATCCATCACCACCTTGCTGACTTCAGCCGGGGCCAGCGCATTGACGACGAATGTCGCAGCCTGCGGGCTCCAGGGGATGATGTCGATCTTTTCGCCCTGCAGTTCGGCCACGACGGCCTGAACGCGGGAACCACACATACCGACGCAGGCACCGACCGGATCAATCGCCGCATCGCGGGAAATCACGGCCATCTTGGCGCGCGATCCCGGATCACGGGACACAGCCTTGATCTCGATGATGCCGTCATAGATTTCCGGCACTTCCTGCGCGAACAGCTTGGCCAGAAAGGCCGGATGCGTGCGGGACAGGAAGATCTGCGGGCCGCGCGGCTCGTCACGCACATCATAAATGTAAGCGCGGACGCGGTCGGAATTGCGGAAAGATTCGCGGGGGATCAGCTCGTCGCGACGCAGCAGGGCTTCCGTATGACCGATCTCGACCATGAGGTTGCCATACTCGGTGCGCTTGACCGTGCCGTTGACGATCTCGCCCACGCGGTCCTTGAACTCGTTGTACTGGCGCTTGCGCTCGTATTCACGCACGCGCTGCACGATGACCTGCTTGGCCGTCTGCGCTGCAATACGACCGAAATCGATCGGCGGCAGCGGATCGACCAGATGCTCGCCGGCCTGGATTTCCGGCTGGAACTTGCGGGCGATGTGTAGCGGGATCTGGGTGTCCTCGTTCTCCACATGCTCAACCGCTTCGGTCCAGCGGCTCAGACGGACTTCGCCGCTCTTGCGGTCGATCGTCGCGCGGATGTCCTTTTCATGTCCGTACTTCGCACGGCCAGCCTTCTGGATGGCCTGCTCCATGGCTTCGAGCACTTCCTCGCGGTCGATGTTCTTCTCGCGGGAAACTGCATCTGCAACCAGCAGCAGTTCGGGACGTGTAACAGACGTGTCCATCAGATCGGACCTCCAGCCAGCATGAGACGGGTCATCACTTCTTTCCCGGCTTCTTCGGATTCAGTTTGGGCGCCTGGCGCGCTTCCCCGCCATCTTCCCCTTCGGAGTCCAGCCCTGCAAGGGCCGCACTCGCCTCGATCAGCGCATCCGTCAGGACCAGACGGGCCTTGCGGATATCCACCAGCGGCAGAACCGCCTCGCTTCCATCATCCAGCCGGATGATGGCATTGCCGTCGCGAGCCCCCATGACGGTACCCGAGAAACGACGACGGCCATTGAGCGGAACATCCAGTTCGGCCTTCGCCAGATGACCGGCGAATCGTTCCCAGTCCTTGGCGCGCGTCAGCGGCCGGTCGATCCCCGAGGACGAGACCTCCAGCATCCACGCACCCGGGATCGGATCATCAACGTCCAGAATGGCACCCACGGCGTGGCTGATCTGTTCGCAGTCTTCCACCGAGATCAGGGAGCCGTTCGCACGGTCCGCCATGATCTGGATCGTTGGGGTATCACGTCCCAGCACGGACAGACGCACGAGCTCATAGCCCAGATCGGCGAGCGTCGGCGCAATCCGCTCCGCAATGCGGGCTTCCAGCCCCGTGAGATGGGGCAGTTCGATGTCGGAAGAGGCGTTCTGCTGAGACAAGACAAAAAAGGCGGCCCGTCAGGGCCACCCCCCAAATGAGCGGAAGATGAATGGAATATGCCCTATGTAAGTCACCTCCCCACCAGACGCAAGAGGAACGCAAATCCCTTTGATCCGGAAGCTCTTATTCATTGGGCGAGTCGAAAGATTTGTTTACATTCCCATGCCGCGAAAGCCCTTGTCTTTGGACGCCGTCGGGAGTGAGATGGTTTCGAAATGACTGTCCAGCCAGAGCCCCGTCCAGAGCCGCGCCCGCAGCCCCTGCCATCCGAACCCGCGTCCAGAAGCCGGGCGCTGTGGGGCGGAGGCGGACTGATCGCGGCCCTGACGGTCGGGGCCGGTGCCTTTTTCTATACCCACAACACGGCCACACCACCTGCCCCGGCAATTGCCCCTCCGGCCCAGAACACCCCGGCCGTTCCGGCCGCGCAGACCGCCGCCGTCCAGCTGTCCATGCTCTCCCCCGCAAAAGCCCCTTCCGCCCTTGCCAAAAGCGGCTTCAGCCCTGCCGACCGCGCCCGCATCCTTGCGGCAGTCAAGGACGGCAAGATGCGCCTGGTGGAAATGCCGGTGCTGGATGCTTCCGGCGCTGTGGGACAGACAATCGATGTTACGGTCTCGGGCCTGACTCAGCGCGTCATTCTGACAGGCAAGTTCCAGCATCTGGTTATTCCCATCGTCGAAGCCGGGCAGATCCTTATCGCTCCCGTCAGCATGCCTCGCGCACCGGCCCTGACCATCGGCGCGCTGACGGCACTTGGCCCTCAGGCCCTGCCCGCCCTGACGACGCTTGACCAGCGCGTCCTGCTCAACGTGATCGTCCAGTAAGGAACCGCCCCGGTGTTCAAGTCTCTCGTACCCATGCTCAACCGGGCCATGCCGCTGATGATGGCGGCCTTCCTCATTCTGGCCGTGATTCAGGTCGCGGTCATGCTACACCTGTCGCTGAACGGGCTGTGGGCCGCCATCGAATGGGGACGGCGTTTCTATCTTCCGCTGGCAGGCATCAGCGCACTTCTGGCAGTCACGGGACTGGCGTATGAAACGTCAGCCGAAAAACTGGCGCGTCGCGGACTGCGCCGCAGGAAAGGTCTCATCATGGATGTTCTCAGCCGTCTGACAAACCGCGGAGCCCTTGAAGAGCTCATGGCCCGCGAACAGCGCGAAACCGTCATCGACGCCGACGAACTGGCCGCGTCCCTGCGCGCCCGTGTCATCGGACAGGACCAGGTCTGCGAAGACATCGCCCAGCAGATGCGCCGCCGCCTGGCGCTTCAGGTCCGCGGCAAGCCCGTCGGCATCTTCCTGCTCGCCGGCCCTCCAGGCACTGGCAAGACCTATCTGGCCAAGCAGATGGCCAAACAGATGGAACGCCCCCTGCTGCATTTCGACATGACGCAGATGTCCAGCGCCCATGCCGCAACCCAGCTTTTTGGCTCACCCAAGGGTTATGTGGGATCGGACACCTTCGGCAAGCTAACCGGCGGCCTCAAGGACAAGCCGGATGCCGTGGTCCTGCTCGACGAAATCGAAAAAGCCCATCCGGACGTCTTCAAGAAGTTCCTCACCGCCTGGAACGATGGCCATGTCACGGAAGCCTCCACGGGCGAGCAGGTTTCGACCACCCGCGCGATCTTCATGCTGACGTCCAATGTCGCGACCGAGGCCCTGACCGAAATCGCCGACCGCCTCGCCAACGAACCTGAAAAGATGCGTGCCGAGTCGGTCGAGGCCCTGCGCAAATCCGGCTTCGCGCCCGAAGTGCTGAACCGTCTGGACCGCATCTTTGTCTTCCGCCCCCTGCGCGGACTGGATCTTGCCCGCGTTGCAGCTCTCGAAATTGAAGCCATGATCGAAGGCTACGGCCTGCATGTCGAAACCGGCGGCATCGACGCCGGCGTCCTGTTCCAGGTCATGGTCAAGCAGAAGAACCTCGGCACCGGCGCCAGCGCACGTGACCTTGTCCGCTCCATCGAGGACATGGTCAGCGAAAGCCTCATTGTCGCCCGTCAGCAGGGTGCGAAGCGCGTCCGTCTCGTCACGCAGGAGGACGGCACCGTTATCACCGAAATCGCAAACGATACCGAAACCCAGCTCGGCCGGATGAGCCACTGACCCATGACGGCATTCGGACGGCTCTGGCGGCGCGCGCCCCTGTGGCGCACAAGCGTGATCGTAACGGTAGGCGCCCTCGGTATGGCCGCCTTCTATCCCACTCCGGCGCTCAAGAAAGCCATGCCGTGGCTTCCGGGGCACCTGCCTGGCGCAGCACCGTCAGCCGGGCAGCAGGCCGACCAGACTGCTGCCGGACCGGGGGGCGCACCCGGAGCAGGAGACCAGATCGGCGTCCCTGATCCGGGCATCGCCCAGCATGGAAGCATCATGATCGCCGGCCGCACCCTCCCGCTTCCGGCGGGTGACTGGCACCCGATCCTGACCGCCCGGAGCGGCGCGCATGGTGAACTGTCCCAGCAGATCCTGGCCCGCACCGATCGCGGCGTCGTCTCCGGCGTGATCGTGGTGCGCGCCACGCAGCAGCCCGTCCCGGCCGAACTCGCCGAACAGCTCGAAACGCCATGCCATGATGACCGCGACTACGCGGCCCATATTTCCGAACAGCCCGGTGTCTCTCAGGAATGCAGCTACACCAGCAATGCCGTCCTCGAAAACCAGAGCGTCAGCACCGATCCGTTCATCACGGCCGCATTTTCCCGGATGCGCACGCTCGGCTTCCCGATCCCGAGCCTGATGATCAATGTCGGCTGGTATCATGCGGCCGTGGCCGGCAAGAACACTGCCCATATCGAAACGGTGGAAACCCTCGTCGCCCCGATCGAACATGGTTCACGCCAGTTGCTCGCCCCGCCGCAGTACTGGAACAAGGCGTCGGTTCACAAGAACCCGGACGCTGCCCAGTTCATCGACACGCTGGACCGCTGGATGATCGGCTGGTCCCGCGTCCTGCGTCAGGGATTTGACGGCACGCTGGACACGTCAACTCTCGTCCCGCCTCTGATCAACGACCCTTCCGCTCCCCGTCCGGCCTAAACCGCGCCGGGCACCCTGTTCAGTGGTGCCCGGTTCCTGAAAACCCACGACCCAGCCGCCGTTCCGCCATCCTTGCCAGCCGCACGAACGGCAGCCCGAGCAGCAGGTAGGCCAGGCCGACCATGATCCCCGTTCCGAAATAATCGTAATAGGTGGAGGACAGCCGCACATAGGTCTGGCTCAGTTCCGTCAGCGTGATGACGGAGACGAGGGAACTGTCCTTGAGCAGCGAAATGAAGTCGTTAGTCATGACCGGCACGACGGTGCGGAAAGCCTGCGGCACAATCACGAGCCGCAGCGCCTGCCAGTGCGTCATGTTCAGCGCAATCGCCGCTTCCATCTGCCCGCGGGGCACGGACAGCAGACCGGCGCGATAATTTTCCGCCTCATAGGCCGCATAATTCAGGCCCAGAGACAGCATGCCCGCCATGAACGGCGACAAACGGATGCCGAAAGCTGGCAGTCCATAGAAGATGAACAGCACTTGGATCAGCAGCGGCGTTCCGCGCACCACCTCAACATACACGCCCGCCACGAAACGCAGCGGAGCCGCACCGTAATGCCGGGCCAGCGCCAGCAGAAGCCCGAGTGCCACGGCCAGAACCATGGCCAGCGCCGACACCGCCAGCGTCATGAGCGCCGCCTGCCCGATCAGCGGCAGGAAACTCACATAACGCCGGACCAGAACATGCCAGCCGCTGCCAGTCGTGTTCGCCATGGCCTGCCGGTAATGGTCCCATTCCGTCGGTGTGATGTCCGGCTGGCTGTTATCGCCTGTGTAGTTCGCCATCAGCGGCGTCCACAGGCTCCAGCGCGCCAGAATGCGGTGCAGCGTCCCGTCCTGAATGATCTCGCCCAGCGCCGCATCCACCTGATCACGCAGCGCGCGGTTCTCCGGCGAGAAGGCGATCCCATATTCCATGCTGCCGATTGGTTCGCCCACGAGCTTCATATCCGGGGAGATGCTGCCATAATACAGCGCAATCGGCGCATCGAGCAGGATTGCATCCAGACGCCCGTTGCGCAGATCCGAGAACGCATTCGTCTCTTCTTCATATGACCGCACGTTCGAGCCACCCTGGCGGCGCAGCATCCGCTCGGCCGTCGTATCCTTGATCGTCCCGACCGTATGCCCCTTGAGGGCATCCATCGTATCCAGACCGTTCTGGTCATGCCGGACGATGATGCGCTCGCTCGTCACATAATAGGGGCGCGAGAACAGCACGGCCGCCTTGTGCTCCGGCGTCATCTCGATGCCGTCCAGCACCATCCCGTACAGCCCGCGCGACAGACCGGGAATCAGCCCATCCCAGTCATTCTGGATGAACTTCGCCTGCCGGTGCATCCGCGAGGCGATCTCGTTGACCAGTTCGTACTCGAAACCGGTCATTTGGGATTCATGGGCCGGGTCATGGAAGACGTAAGGCACATTCGCCTCACCATCCGATGCCCAGAGCAGGTCCTGTGAGGCAGTAGGTGCATCGGCCAGCGCGACGGAAACAGGACTGATGGCAAGCGCCAGCAGGAGTGCGAAAAGTTTTTTCATCACAGCAGCGTCCGCAGGAACCGGCGCGTCCGTCCCTCCTGGGGGTTGGCGAACATCAGGTCCGGATCACCGCTCTCGACGATTTCCCCGCCTTCAACAAACAGAACACGGTCCGACGCCGCGCGCGCGAAACGCATGTCATGCGTCACCACAAGCTGCGTCATGCCCTCGTCATCCAGCGCCCGCATTACGGACAGCACTTCCTCGGAAAGCTCAGGGTCGAGCGCGGATGTCGGTTCATCATACAGCATTACGGACGGCTTCATCGCCAGAGCGCGCGCAATGGCCGCGCGCTGCTTCTGACCACCCGAAAGACTGTCCGGATAGCGGTCCTTCACACCTGCAAGCCCGACCTTCGCCAGAAGTTCGCAGGCAATGGACTGCGCCTCGTCACACGACATTTTCTTGACCTGGATCGGCGCCATCATGACGTTGTCCAGCACCGTGCGATGGGGAAAAAGGTTAAAGGCCTGAAACACCATGCCAACATGTGACCGCAGCTTATGGGCCTCAGCCTCATTGGCGCGGCTCCAGTGCTTTCCCGTGCACGCGACCATCACATCCTCGATCCGGACAGAGCCCGCATCCGGATGTTCCAGAAAATTGAGGCAGCGCAGGAACGTGGACTTGCCACATCCCGAAGGCCCGATCATCGAGATCAGCTCGCCGCGCTCCACGTCGAGCGACAGGCCCTTCAGAACCTCGTTCCCACCAAAGGACTTGGCGATACCACTCGCCTGCAGCACCAGATCAGCCAGTTCCGGAAACCCTCGAAAAAAGAGATGCACGATCACATGACCGCGCAGCCCTCATAACGGACCTGCGCCAGTGTATCGAGACCTTAATACAGGCCACGGCACAATTCATACGATCATCATATTCCGCCCATCCGGAGCCCGGCCCTTGCGAAGCACGTCCGCAGGGTCTCTAAAACAGAAAGACACACACCGGGACAGAACCGAACCCGCGCATGAGACCCTTTGATGACCAGCCCGTCTGACTTCCCCACGCCCCCCGTCCCCGGACGACTGCTCGACGTCGAGGACGTCACGGTGTTCCGCGGGGACCGGCTGGTTCTTGATGGCGTGTCCCTGACGCTGGATGCCGGGGATGCCATGATCCTGACAGGCCCGAACGGAGCCGGGAAATCCACGCTTCTGCGCACGATTTCCGGTCTGCGCCGGCCCGATTCAGGGGAAGTCATCCGTTATGGCAACCTGGCCTGGCTCGGTCATCAGGATGCGCTCAAGCCCGGACTGACACTGGCGCAGAACCTGGCTCTGGCTGAAAAGCTCGGCACCAACAGTCTGCCCGACGCCCTTGAAGCGCTGGACCTGACCCATCTGACCGATCTTCCAGCACGCCTCCTGTCCTCGGGGCAGAAACGCCGCGCCGCTTTTGCCCGCGTCATGCTCTCGGGTGCGCCGCTCTGGCTGCTTGATGAGCCGACCGTCGGACTGGACGTCGCCAGTATCGAGCGTCTCGGCGCCGTCATGGCAGCCCATCGCGCCAAGGGGGGCGCCATGATCGTCACGACGCATGTTCCGCTTCCCCTCGACAACACCCGTTCGCACGAGCTGCCCTCGCTCGCACATGTAGAGTCCTTCTGGCTGTCATGACCGCTTTTCTTGCCCTGATTGACCGTGACCTCCGTCTGGCGTTCCGCTTCGGCGCCGACACGCTGGCGTCACTGCTGTTCTTTATCTTATGCGGCAGCCTGTTCCCGCTTGCGCTCGGCCCCTCGCCCGACCTGCTGCGCCATATGGGGCCGGGCATCATCTGGGTCTGTGCCCTGCTCGCCTGCCTCCTGCCTTTGGATCGGCTGTTCGGAGCAGAACTTGAGGACGGCTCCCTCGACCTGCTGATGCTGACCGGCCCGGCTCCGGCCGCCGTAGCCTTTGCCAAGATGGCGGCCCACTGGCTGACGACCGGCCTGCCGCTGCTGATCGCCAGTATCCCGCTCGGTATCATGCTCGGCGTCAAAGGCTCGGAACTTCCGCTCCTGCTGCTCGGCCTTGCGATGGGTACGATGTCCCTCTCGCTCCTCGGCGGCATGGCAGCTTCGATCGTCCTGGGTGCGCGGCGGGGTGGCGTGCTTCTGCCGCTGCTGGTTCTGCCACTCGCAACCCCTGTGCTGATTTTCGGCGCGGCCTCCTCCTATGCCGGGCAGCTTGCAACATCGCCTGCCGCCAGTCTGGATCTGCTGGGAGCGTGCTTGTTCGCCTGCCTGCCGCTATGCCCCCTCGCCGCCGGACAGGGCCTGAAAGCCGCCGTGGGCTGAACCGGTTTTGCAATTCAATACGGGAGCTTTCAGAGCATCCGGTCCATGACCCTGTCCCTGCGGCCATAACGATGCAGCAGCGCCGCAATCACATGCCCGGCAATCAGCACGCCCAGAATCCATGACGAGAACTGGTGCAGCACATTCACCAGCGGCACGAAAACCGGAGCCTTATGCGCCAGTGGCGGCAGATTCACGACCCACATCATCGGGATCGGCAACCCATGAACGGAACTCCGTACCCATCCCGTCAGCGGCACGATCAGCATCATCGCATACAGCCCGAAATGCCCGGCCTGAACCGCCAGACGCTCTTCTTCCGGAATATCCGATGACATGGAGGGCGGTCGATGCGTCGCCCGCCAGACAAGCCGCAGGACCGTGAGGACAATGATGAACGGTCCGATCTCCTTATGGATCAGCAGCAGAAGCGCCTTCTGCGGCGTCGCCGCGTGCGGCATGATCCGACCGACATAAAACCCCAGCAGCCACAGCGGAATGATGATCGCCGCCATGCTCCAGTGAAACATCCTGGCCACAAGGGAATAACGCTGGAACGGCGGAAGGGTCTTGTCCATGAAACGGCAGCACTCCGGAAGAACGGTTCCGTTTCCTATAACCCGTTCCCCCGACGAAACACACATGACGCCGGGTTACGGATTTTCAAGCGCCCACAAGGCGGGTAGGACAGCACCCAGGCTCTTACAGGAATACCCGACCGCCATGCTGACACTGCTTTACAACCGCGTGACCGAACTGGCTGCCTCTCCGCGCGCCGTATGGTGGCTGATCGTCGTGGCCATGGCGGAAGCGTCCGTCTTCCCGCTTCCCGTAGACCTGATGCTCGTACCCATGCTGCTCGCCAACCGCGAACGGGCCTGGTTTCTGGCATTCGTCTGCACACTGGCCAGCGTCGGAGGCGGGCTGATCGGCTGGATCCTCGGCGCATTCCTGATGGAGCATGTCGGCATGCCGATCGCCCATTTCTATCATGCCGACCAGCGCATCCTGAATCTGGAAGCCATGTTCCGCCATTACGGCGTCTGGATCATTCTCGCCAAGGGCCTGACCCCACTCCCCTACAAATTCGTCACACTCGCCGCCGGGGCCGCCCACTTCTCCCTGCTACCATTCATCGCGGCCAGCATCGTCACCCGTGGGGCCCGCTTCTTCCTCGAAGCCGCCCTGCTCCGCACCTTCGGCGAACCGATCCGTGACTTCATCGAGAAACGTCTGGCTCTGGTCCTTATGGCGGCGCTGATCCTCATTACGCTTGGAATCGCGTTAATCGAGCTTCTCTAAAAATTAATTTAATCGTTATGAATGCGGTCTGTTTTTGCGCCATTCCTGAGCGTTTTACGCCGCATTTCAGAAAACCCACACACAGCAAAACAACAGATATCGTCAAAACACGTCGCATATCTGTTAATTTTGCGTTAGCAAGTCTGTGTCAAAAAATTTCCATAAATCAAATATTTAGACCGAGCAGTAGAGCAGGAACAAACCTGCAATCAAGCCCCCTATAGATTGCAATAATACCCCAAACAGCATCGAAATATTCTGTTTGTCAAAAACAATCAAATTCTTTCAAGTCAAAATGAATCTTAGAGTAACTTCTATTTGAGTTAATTTTTTATTGATTAGAATCGCCGCAAAGTACGAAGTAACTACATCCTGTTTCCAAATGCTGAACATCACATCTTAGAGGCAGGATATTATGTTAGTGCAATCCTAACACAGGGGAATTGGCATGACTTCGTATAGCGATGCTGATGCTACTTATACCGTCACGCAGAATGGTTTCCTGGGCCTCACAAGCACTGTAATCATACAGGATAGTTCAGGCAGCACCCTCCAGACTCTTTCAAATGTCCCAACAGGAAACATCATTACTGGGGATAGCTCAGTAAATGTTCTTGCAAGTCTTCTGAGCGGGACTTATGTCAGCGTTCCCGGATCAACCGGTGACATCAATATTCTTCTGAATGCCCTGAGTTCCGTTAATTTCTATATTGGCGGCGACACGACTGTTTCTCTGGGCGTCAGTGCAGTCTCGGGACTGACGCTGAATGTTATTGGCGGCCAGCTGAGTTTTTCCAGTGGACTTGTTGCCAGCGCGCTGCAGGGCTCCACAATCAACATCAGTGAAGGCGGAACCTATGTTTCCGGCTCCAATCTCGCCAGCGTCCTGACAGGCTCTACAATCAGCTTCGGGAATGGCGGTGGCACACTGGTCCTGAATGGTGGCGGAACGCTCATCAACCTGAGCGGAACAAGCATCACCAACTACAATCCAGCCAAAGACACGATCGAGCTGCAGAATACAGTTACCTCAATCAGCGGGTATACAATTTCCGGCACCGGATCGGCGCGCACCATTACGCTGTTTGGTGGCAACAACAATACTCAGATCGCGACCTATACCGTAACACTTGCCAGTGGCGTTACACTCAAGGCCGGCACCTATAATGCCCTGAGCTCGAGCAATAACCCACTCAGCATCACCTATTCCAAGGGCAACACCTATGTTGGTGTCTGCTTCCTTGCTGACTCCATGATCCGTACGCCATCCGGTGAAACACCGATCCAGGATCTCCGCACAGGTGACGAAATCCTGGCATGGCACGAGGGCGCTCCCACAGCCCGCAAACTCATCTGGACCGGCCGTCGGCAGGCCACCACCAACCCGGCCCTTCCGGATGACCAGGCTGGCTATCCCATCCGTATTCTCGCCAATGCCATTGCAGACAATGTCCCTCACAAGGACATGCTGATCACAGCAGAGCACTGCCTGTTCATGGACGGATGCTTCATCCCCGCCAGAATGCTGGTCAACGGCAAATCGATCTTCTACGACCGTTCCCTGACCTCCTATGAATACTTCCATGTCGAGACCAAGGACCATTCCGTCATCATGGCCGACGGAATGCTGACCGAAAGCTATCTCGATACAGGCAACCGGCACACGTTCCGGCAGGACGGAAAAATCCTTTCCATCGGTGGCCAGCACAAGAGCTGGGCGGATGCTGCAGCGCCCCTCGAAGTCAGCCGGGCTGTTGTTGAACCCCTGTATCGGCAGATCGAGGCCCGTGCATACACTCACACCGACTGCCAGCAGCATGAGCCGGCAACCGACAGCGCTCACACGCCCCAAACCACGAACGATCCCGATCTGCACCTTGTCGCATCAGATGGGCAGGTCATCTATCCAATGCGACAGACAAAGGACCGGACCCTGTTCATGATCCCGCCAGGCATCAGTTCAGTCAGGCTCATGTCCCGCACATCGCGTCCATGCGACATGATCGGGCCGTTCGTTGATGACCGCCGTGTCCGTGGCGTTCTGGTCGGGGATATCGTGTTCTTCGATTCCGGGTCCACAGTCGATCTCGAAGCCCATATGGAAAATCAGCCCCTCGATGGCTGGGCAGAACCCGAGAAGGCACACTGCCGCTGGACAACCGGCAATGCCCTCATCCCACTGGGCAATCGGGCGCCGCTCCATTTCGGCGTTCTCTCCGTCACCATTCTGGCAACCGGCACCTATTCCACAGACGTGTTTGCGGAACAGGAACAGACTGCCCTGCGGGCCTGATGCTTCAGAAAAGACTCCTACCGGTTCCGCTCACAACAGCTTTCGCCACTTGTGAGCGGATCCACAGTTTTTCAGACAGCCTTAAATCTTCAGAACAAAAAAAGCCCCGGCCTGAACCGGGGCTTCTTTGACTCTGAGACTTCAGTTCAGCGCCATACGCTCATGCGCCATGGCCTGTTCTTCCCTGAAAGACGGCCACTCAGACCGCGTCAGCGCCTTCAGCGATGGAGAGGGCAGCCCCATACGACGCGCATAAAGCCAGGTGTAGGTCAGCGCGCGATGGACATAATCACGCGTCTCACCATTGGGGAGCGTCTCCATGAAGAACAGTGGATCATGCATATCCGCCTTCTGCGCGCCTTCCCAACGGGCAATGGCCCCAGGTCCTGCGTTATAGGACGCCAGAACCCGCACGAGATCCCCACCCTCAGGCGGACGGACAGCTGCAACCCGGCTCGACTGTGTCGCCAGATACAGGACGTAAAGCTGACCGATCTCCAGATTGGAGGATGGGTTATGCAGACGGTTGACCATATCCGGCGCCACCGGGATCACTGCCACACCATGCGCGTCATACGTCATGTGCGATGTGGTGACGAAACTGGCCGTGACGGGACGGATCTGCATGAGACCATGGGCACCAGCCCCCGAAGTCGCGGATGGATCGAAATTGGATTCAACCCGCGTCAGGGCATAAACCAGCGCCGGATTCATCCGGAAGCCATGGGTGGGCTTCAGGGACGGCAGGGGAAGCGGCGTCGGCTTCGTCACCTGCGCTTCCTGATGCATGATGAGAGAGGCGAGCTGTTCGGACAGATCCTCATAACCCGCGGCCTGAGCCACAAGCTGAAGGGAACGGGACCGCGCACTGTCAGCCGCAACATCCATCCACATGCGACGGATCAGGTTCTCGGCCCGCATCCGCTCGCCAACCTGCAGCAGCGCATAAAGCTGACGCCCCTGCGGAAGGGCGCCCACAGCCTCGACATCGATTTCCGCAAGGACAGGTACGGGATCATGCAGCGTGACCTCTACGCCGCCATCCGGCAGACGTGCATGCCCATGACGCCCAAGCTCAAGCGTCTGGGCCGCCAGAATACCGTAGAATGTCTCGTGATGGATGGCAGCGCGATGCAGCCACTTCACATATCCCGTCATGTCATGACGACGGCCCTCGGCACGTGCCGCCCAGAAGGCAGCCGCCGCACGAAGCTCGATTGCCGTAACAGGAGCATTGGCCGCAGACTGGAACAGATCGTAAGCCGCCTCGATATGGCCCTCGCGCCAGGCCGCAAGCCCGGCCACATAGGCCGGCAGGCCCACCTGGCTGTTCCCACGACTGAATCCTGCACTGCCCTGCCGCAGAGCCAGAAGCGTCTCGCCCTGTGACAGCAGACCAAGCGCGACCTCGCCGTAAAGCTGGGCCGCATAAGGCGCCGTCATTCCCGGCGTAATATCCACAAGATGCAGCGCACTTTCCGCACCACGCACGCCTGTCTGCACCCGCTCCTGAACTGTCCGGTCCAGCAGCGGATTGCGTGCAAAGGCATGCATCAGCGGATCGGCCGGTGCAGACGTTCCCTTTACATCATCAGCCCGCGCATCAGGCGCGAGCGGCCGAATGAAGGACTGCGGCTGCACCGTCCCCGGAAGCGCAACCTTCAGAAGCAACGCCTGAATATTCGCCGCATCGGGTTGGGAAGCATAGTCATGAAGCCATGACCGGAGCTGTTCGGCAGCCGGATGCGCGCCCGGCGCCAGATAACGCTCGGCCAGCACATCCGACAGCAGGACATGATCCGTCACCAGACGCATCTGGTCCTGAACGATACGGGCATTACCCTCCCGCTGGGCCTGAAAGATCAGCCGGTAACGGCTGGCCATGGCCGCAGTCAGTGGATGAGGCAGCGAGACGACGCCATCGCCACCAAGGGCGGGACGGGCTTCGGCAAAAGCGGTTTCATCCCCCACCCGCTCCGGCTGGGGAGGGAGGTTTCGTGTGCTCTCCGCACGCGCTGCCGACAGTGAGCCGCCAGCCAGAATCAGCACGCTGACGAGCATTGCCCGTGCGGTACTGCCTGAAATGAAAGGGGGTATCCTTCGCATAGCAGCGGGTTGCTACCTGCTTTGCATACGATTGGCAAGAACTTGTTAAGTTTCGCACATCCTTGGACTGGGCAATGATATAACCCAACCCCAAAACAATCCAGTGGCAAACACCTGTCTTCGCGCGTTTTTTTACGTTTTCTCGAAGTTTTTTAACGCCAGGATTTGTACCCGATTGGTCCTCATTCTCCCGGATGGAGTTTCTCCATCAAAATCAGGAGATCCTGCCAGGCATTCCGCCGTGCAGCCGCACTTGCCCGCAGCTGAAGCGGATGCCGCATCGGCAGGAGCGGTACCGGAGTCGCAAGCCCGGGAACCGGAACCTCCGTCCACTTCCCCCGCAACCGTCCGACAGCCGCATCCGGCCCCAGCAGCATCTTCAGCGGCGTCACACCCATCGTCACCAGATAGCGCGGCCGACACAGGGCAATTGTCCGCAGCAGCAGCGGATGACAGGCCTGCATCTCCGTATCACTCGGCGTGCGCCCACCCGGAGGACGCCAGGGCAGAGCCGGCGCCATCGAGATCTGCCCCCGATCCATCCCGACCGAACGCAGCATCTTTTCCAGCAGCGTGCCCGCTTCCCCTGCAAAAAGCGTCCCTGAGCGGTCTTCATCCGCATCCGGAGCCTCACCGATCAGCATAAAAGGCGCGTTCTCCACAAAGACTGGCTCCAGCCGATGCGTCGCGGTCCGGGCCAGAAACAGATCGTCAGGCGCCTCCGTCAACTTCATCAACGTCGGAAGATCAGTCGCTTCTTCCACTGCACGCAGACGGGCCGCCGTTGTCGATGCGCCTCCCGTTCTCGCCACGGCTGGACGCCTGCCCCCCTGCCCCGCAGCCACATCCTGCGAACCCCGAGCAGACGCTTCCTGTGCATCCCCCATGCGTGGAGGCAGCTGCGGCGGCGCCTCGGAAAGGCGGTCCACCGGCAGTTCGCACAGAGCCTCGTCGGCTCCCCATTCATACTGTAGCTGGAGCGCGGCCAGCAGTTCGGCCCGGCTCACGACTGGCTGGGGCGTCATGGTCTATCCGTTCTGGTTGCCTCCCGCCCCTCCGTCACAGGCTCCCGAAAGGGATGCCAGTTGGCGTGGGGGGCCAAGAGGGCTAGAGTTTCGTCCATTATGCAGATCACACGCGGCTGGCCCAGATCATTCGAGGATTTTTCCCGTCCGCTCCGTCTGGCGCTTCCCGCTCTTGCGCTGGGCAGCTGCCTGACGGGAGCCGCTGTGGCCGCCGTTCCGCCTGCCCTGCTGCCAGCCGTCAATCCGGAGCACTCCCTGACCGGCTGGATGATGGCCGCCACCGTCATGATGGAGCGCGGCGACGTCCCGGCTGCCAATCTGGCTCTCTCCCACGCTCTGCCACTCGCCCCGCACAATCTTCGGTTGCAGCAGGACGCATTGCGCTATGCCGCAATGGCCGGTCAGCAGGCCGAGGCCGTCAAACTGGCCAATGCACTCCCGGACCACGACTCCGGCAGCGATATCGGTACGCTCATTCTCGCGCAGGACGCCTTCTCCCGGCAGGACTGGGCCGAGATGCGCCGCATCCTGACCCGCAATCCCCATCACGGTCCCCTCGTCGCGATCTCGGCCCCCGCTCTCATGGCCTGGAGCCTCGCGGCCGAAGGACACACCGACAAGGCCCTGAACCTGCTCGCACAGGCCGCCGCCCAGCCCGCGACCCGCAGACTCTATCTTCTGCACGCCGCCATGGTCGCCGAGCGCCTCCCCACACCGCAGCTCGCAGGACAGCTCTATCACCGCACGGGAAATGCGTCCGGTGATCCGCTGACGCTCCAGATCCTGTACGCGCAGCTTTATGGCGGCTGGCTTGAACGACACGGTCACCACAAGGAGGCCAGTGACACCATCGCCGCTCTTGGGGTGACGTCCCCGCTGGCGTCCCTCGTCATCGGTCCGCTCCAGCAGGCCCTGCCACACTTCAAGGCTCCCACCCCGGCCCTTGGCGGCGCCATTCTCAATCTGCAGATCGCCCTGATGGTCACGGACGCCATCCAGCAGGACGGCATCCCCCGGGACCCGGCCATCATCGCCCTGCAACAGGCCATTTTTCTCGACCCCAGCCTGACAATCGCGCGTATCTTCCTGGCCGACACCTTCCGCGAAGCCAACCAGATCGACAGCGGCCTCAAGGAACTGGACGGCATCACTGCCTCCGATCCCCTCGCTGCCCTGGCCGCGCAGGAACGGGTCAATCTCGCCCTGCGCTCAGGCGATCTGGAACGGGAAGCTGATGCCCTGCATCGCGCCCTGACCCTGCGCCCGGACAATCCCGAGTTCCTGATCCAGCTTGCCGAGGTCGAAGACCAGCGTGGCAGACATGCCGAGGCCATCGATCTCTATACCCGCGCGCTCAAGGCCTCCCCGCCCCGCAAGGAAGTCCTGTGGCCCATCCTGCTGGGCCGTGCGATGGCTGCGGAAGAGAGCGGCAACTGGGCGATGGTGCAGGATGACATGAAGCATGCGCTCGAACTTGCCCCGGATCAGCCCGAAGTTCTCAATTTCGTCGGCTATGCCAATATCGAGCACGACGCCGATCAGGCGAACGCCCTCGCCATGCTCAAGAAGGCCGTCGATCTCCAGCCCGCTGACGCCTCCATTCAGGACAGCTACGCCTGGGCCCTGCTGAAATACCGTGCAGACCTCAAAACCGCGCTGCCCATTCTCGTGCAGGCTGCCGAACACGCCCCTACCGACGCCGAGATCGGCTACCATCTTGGCGTTGCTTATTGGTATCTCGGACGGCATACCGAAGCACAGGACCAGTGGAACCAGGCTCTCGACGATAGTCCCCAGCCGCAGGACCGCGCTCTTCTAATGCAGGCGCTCCAGAATGGCGGTCCCCATCTCGCAGCTTTCGAACAGAAACAATGACCTTTTCAGAGACGATGCCCAGCACTGCTTCCACCCAGACCACGGCACAGGCCACAGCCCACGCCAAGATCAATCTGTTCCTGCACATCACCGGCCGCCGTGACGATGGCTACCATCTGCTCGACAGCCTCGCCGTTTTCGCAGGCGCAGCCGACCACGTCACGCTGGCTGGCCCCAGCGACACGATGTCGCTCACGATCAACGGACCATTCGGACAGGGTCTGGAAGCAGACGACCAGAACCTCGTTCTCCGCGCCGCCCGCGCCCTTCAGGTTCAGGCCAGCCCATCGTTCAACGGACTGACGGAAAATTTCCGGTTGGAACTGGAGAAAAACCTTCCCGTCTCTTCCGGGATCGGCGGTGGTTCGGCCGACGCTGCTGCAACACTGCGCCTGCTGGCACGGGAATGGAATGTCGATCAGGCGACACTTTTTCCGATTGCCGAAAAGCTGGGTGCCGACGTCCCCGTCTGCGTCGCCCAGCGTGCAACCCGCATGCAGGGTATCGGCGAAATCCTCGCCCCCGCCCCGATCCTGCCCGACGCTGGTCTGCTGCTGGTCAATCCCGGCGTCGGCGTCTCGACCCCGGATGTCTTCCGGGCTTTTGCCGCAGGCGGTGGCATTGTCGAACGCCCCGAGGCGTTTCTTCCGGAACGCTGGAGCACCGCGCAGGACATGGTCGCCGATCTGAACGCCACCACGAACGATCTGCAGGCTCCGGCGTTATCCCAGTGTCCCGTGATCGGCACGGTCCTGGCCTCAATCGCAAGCCTTCCAGACTGCCTGCTCAGTCGCATGAGCGGCTCCGGCGCCACATGCTTCGGCATTTTCCCGAACCCTGAAAGCGCCCTCAACGCCGCCCGCATCCTCAGTGAACAGAGCGCACGTCTGGGTTGGTGGACATGGGCGGGCGGTTTCCACCACACTGGATCTTCTACCTGATCCCAACAAAATACAGCAGGGAGTCGGACATCATGACAGCGCCACGCATGCAGGTCACACGCGCAGAAGACGGCAAAACCGTCGTCCTGACTTTTCTCGAAGGCAGTGGTGTCTCGGGAAGCCTTTCCCTAGACGAAGCCCAGCTCTCCCAGCTGATCACCAGTCTCGGTCTGGCCCATGCCAGCCTTGTCGAAAAACGCCCGCCCCCACCGATTGAGGGGGCACGCTTTACCCCTGTCTATACGACAAACTGGGCCCTGCAGATCGACGCCCTGACCGAAGGCTCCATGCTGGCCTTCCAGCATCCGGCCTATGGACCGGTCGGCGTTGTGTTCGGCCCGCAGGATGTCGAGCAGATCATTCGCGGCCTGCAGAAACAGCGCACCATGATCCGCTCCAATCCCCACGATGCCAGCCAGCCAAGCTGACGGCGCTTCGCTGCACCGTCAGAAGAGCTCCACATCTCCCGGCTCAACACAGGACCGGGAAGTCTGCCCCACCAAACGCTGACGCATCTCTTCAAGTGTCAGTTCATCCACAATGCGCCGTCCAACATGGAGGTCCTTCACGCCACTTTCGAGACTGAGCTTCTCGCAACCCTGCGCCAGCTGTCCCAGAACCTGCATGATCCGGTCAAAGCCCTGAAGCTCTGACCTGTTTTCAGCAGGCAACATCTCCAGACAGACTGCTTCCAGCCTGCGCAGGTCCTGAAGACTTACGGCAAGCTGAACGCCCATCCCGTCCAGAACCTGACTTAACGAGAGAGTATCCGGTACCTCAGGCACTGCAGATCGGCCCGAAAACGGCTTCAATACGGGATTTGAGCGAGCTGGCCGTAAAAGGTTTAGCAAGGAAATTGTTCACCCCTTCTGCAATCGCCTGCTGCACCAGATCCTTGCTGGCCTGTCCGGTCAGCATAATGAAACCTGTCTTTGCAGTATGCGGATTGCCCCTGACGGCCTTGAGCAGCTCAAGCCCATCCATATCCGGCATATTGAAATCGGAAATGATCAGGTGGACCGGATTGCTCTTGAGATGTTCCAGAGCTTCGACCCCGTTCCGAACCCCGGCGATCTGGGCAAACCCGATCTGGACAAGCGTGTTCCGCAGGATCGAGCGAATGGATGTCTGATCGTCGACCAGAAGAACAGACATGGAAGATGCGGAAATCATGGGTACGTCTCCAGAGAACGGCGTTCACACCGATTGAGAATGGCCTGGCCAATGGCGGAAAGGGGAAGCTGCGTTTCGACCGCACCCAGTTCGAACGCAGCTCTTGGCATGCCGTAGATGACCGAACTGGCCCGGTCCTGACCGATCGTGGATGCACCGGCATGCCGCATGGCCAAAAGCCCCTGCGCCCCGTCACATTCCATCCCGGTCAGGATCACTCCCACAGCATTCTTTCCGACCGTCTTGGCCAGAGAATAAAAAAGTTCGTCCACCGATGGCCGATGACCATTGACGGGCGGCGCAGCAATCAGCTGGCAGATATACTCGCCACGCCGGGCTCCCGGCCTGACGCGCAGATGGCGCTCCCCACCTGATGCGACATAAACCCGACCCGCCTGCAGAACATCGCCGTCCTCGGCCAGTCTGACCTCAGGCTTTACGATCCGGTTCAGACGACGGGCAAAGCTCTCCGAAAACTGCCGGGGCATATGCTGGACGATGACCGTCGCCGGGCAGTCCTCGGGGAAATGCTCCAGGACTTCCGTCAGGGCTTCCACCCCTCCAGTCGATGCACCAATTCCGACAACCACACCGGTTTTCGCGACAGCAACGGTCCTGTCTTCCGGACTCACCACTGCGACGGGAGGCAGCGATTTCGTGTCTGCCGCCCGAACAATCGCATCGCCCAGCCCTGCAAACGGATCCGTCCCGCCCTCAGGGGCCACTTTCGAATACCATTCGGCTGCCCCCATCCGGAGCGCCTGTTCAACCAGCCCTTTTCGACTGGCCAGATGACCCGACACCATCACGACCGGCATCGGGCGCAACCTCATGATCTTCTCAAGAAACTGCAGCCCGTTCATGGACGGCATTTCGAAATCGAGCGTGAGCACATCCGGATTTAAACGCACGATCAGGTCCCGCGCCTCAAAAGGCGTGCTGGCCGTTCCCACAACTTTGACCCGGCCGTCACGTTTGAGTGCGGCCGTGATCAGGGCACGCGTAGTCAGCGAATCATCGACGACAACGACAGTCAGGGGTATCGTCCCGCTCAAGAGTCAGTCTCCCCGAACGAGATCTTACGATAGGCATTGTAGCCGATGCTCTCCAGCCCGAACCGCTCGGGATGCGCGATGCGCTCCGAATGTCCCAGATAAAGCTCCCCACCCGGGAAAATCCGTTCGGCCAGATTGCGCCACAGCCTGTCCTGCGTTTCGCGGTCAAAATAGATCGCGACATTCCGACAGAAAATAGCATGGAAACGGGAAGAAAACGGCCAGGGCTCAACCAGATTGAGCCGCCGGAAACGGATCATGTCCCGCAGCTTTTCAGACATGACAACCCGGTCGCCCTCAAGCCGACAGAATGCCTGCCCTCCTTCATCAAACAGGGCTTCGGATTCCGAGGAATCATAACATCCTGTTCTGGCCTGGGTCAGAATATCGGAATCAATATCCGTCGCCAGAATCTTCGCTTTCAGGCCCGGAACCATGGACAGACACTTCATGACCGTCATGGCGATCGAATAAGCTTCTTCGCCACTCGAGCAGGCTGCCGACCAGATCCTGAGTTCTTCGCCACGTTCAATACGACGGTACATTTTCTGACGGAGCAGACGCTCCAGATACGCAAAATGATGTTTTTCGCGATAAAAACTGGTGACATTCGTCGTCAATGCCGAAACCAGATGCTGACGCTCGTCAACACCTGCATCACTCACCAGAAAAGCACAATACGCGTCAAAAGAGCCAAATCCCTCCTGCCGGACCCGACGGGAAATCCTCGAATAGACCAGGCTTTTTTTCTTTTCCGACAGGGCAATTCCAGCGTAGCTCTTCGCAATTCTGACAATGATCTGGAAATTTTCGTCCGAAATCGCATCCGCTTCCGGTGCGTTGATCACCGTCACTGCAGGCTTCCTTCGAACAGCGAGGAGACGTTCACGGAAAAGATCATGCGGTCGCCCAGCGACTGAATTCCGTTTGAAAAATATTTGAGATTATCACTGGATAATTCCGGAAGAGATCTGAAATCCGCTTCATCAACATCAGAAATATCCGTCACGTTCGTAACCGAAAAACCAATGATTTTACTGCCGTTTTTCAGGAAAATAATGGCTTTCTTTTCGCGCTTCTCTTCAGAAACGCCCATCATCTGTGCCATATCGACAAGCGGAATCACGGCTCCGCGGACATTGACCACCCCTTCAACAAAAGGCGGGGCCGCAGGAAAAGGCGTGGCCTGCGCCCATTCCTTGATTTCTTTCACGGCAGAAATCTGGACGGAAAATTCCTGATCACCCAAAGAAAAAACCAGAGCTTTTTCCATGATTATACTGTCTCCTCCAACAAACTTTCTCTTTTCTTCAGAAGCTCGCCAAAGAGAAATTCTACATCCAGAATGAAAGCCACATTTCCGTCGCCGAGAATTGTCGCCGTCGAAAAGCAGGAAATCTTTCTATAGTTCTCCTCAAGATTCTTCACGACAAATCTCGAATGATCTATAATCTTGTCTACAATAAAAGCGGTTTTTTCTTCGTTTTCGTTCTCAATAACGAAGCATATTTTCTGGCTTTTCCCATCAGGGACTGAACCAAGAATTTCCGCCGCATAAATGACGGACAGATAGCCATCCCTATAGGGATAGCCATACTTTCCTTCTCCAATGTGAAAGGCCTTCGTGGCATCATAGATTATCGTTTCCAAAACATTATTTACTGGAATAACAAAATCCTGCCCTTCGGCTTTGAAGATAATTCCTTCAATCACAGACAGGGTAAAAGGCAGGGAAATTGAAAAAGTCGTCCCCTTTCCTTTCGCCGAGCTGATGAAAATACGTCCATTGATCTGCTGGAGGCTTTGTTTGACAACATCCATCCCGACGCCCCGACCCGAAACGTCCGTGACTTCTGCGACCGTCGAAAATCCCGGTTCAAAAATCAGGGAATAGATCTCTTCACGATCCAGTCTCTGCCCCTGCTCGATAATCTTCTTTTCAACAGCTTTTTTATAAATCCGGTCCGGATCCAGACCCGCACCATCATCCTGAATTTCCACAATGATCCGACCCGAGCGCTGAAAAGCCCGGAGCCTGAGCAACCCTTCCGGATCTTTCCCCGCCTGAGCCCTGGTCTCTGCTTCCTCAATGCCATGGTCAATCGCATTACGAACCATATGCGTCAGCGGGTCAGACAGCTTTTCCAGAATGGAGCGATCGACTTCCGTATCCTCACCTTCCAGCACAAGCCGAACCTGCTTGCCTGTCAGTCTGGCCGTTTCCCGCACAACCCGCCCCAGCTTCTGGAAAACCGTCTTGATCGGATAGGCCCGCATCGTGATGACGTTCTCCTGCAGCTCATGAATGAGCTGTTCCTGGGCGGTCACCACATTTCCAAGAATTGAATCTCCCAGAACCTTGTTACGGCGCATCTGTGACTGGATCGCCCCCTGGTTGATCACCAGTTCACCAATCAGATCGACAAGTTTGTCGATCCGCTGGATATCAACCCGAACTGTCGCAGAATCCTTACGCTCAACCGGGTTTTTTACCTGAGGATCCGGCTTTTCCTCCCGTGGAGCAGAAGACGGTACGGCAACTGCTTCGGCTTCAGCATGATCGGGCAGCCGGGTAATAACCGCATGCACGTCATCACCAGACCACTCGAAAATCTCATCGATACTCGCGCGCGGTTCTGCCGTCGAAAGCAGGATTTCCCATACCAGATAGCTCTGACACGGTGAAATATCACCGAGTTCAGGAACAGGATCTATATCTACCGTGACCTGACACTGTCCCAGCCCATCAAGAGCAATGAGAATATTCCGCACGTCATCGCCACGCTCATAGAGCTGTGGCGACACCGTCATGACAATCGAATACTGCTGCTCTGTGGGCTCATCAATCTCGATTTTAACGGGAGCAAAGGATAGTCCGAAAATATCATCCATTTCGACATTTTCAGGCTCCGGTTCGACAACGGGAGCGTCCGAATGGAGATATTGCTCCAATTCAGCGGTTGTGCCGGGATCGACTTCATAGCTTTGCGCACCGCTTTTGAACGCAGCAACAATGTCGTACAGCGCATCCTTGCATTTCAAGAAAGTCGCGATGCTATCGGCATCCACAGTACATGCGCCAGATCTGAACCGGTCGAGTACGCTTTCAAAGAGATGGGAAAACTTTACCAGATCGTCCATTCCAAAGGCAGCGGCGCCTCCTTTGATGGAATGAACACAGCGGAAGATCGTATTGATCTTCTCTCCGTTCTCCGGTTCGTCTCCAAGTGTCGTCAGTTCTTCTTCGAGAAGGGCAAGCTGCTCGTCACACTCATCAAAAAAGATCTGCCGGATTGCGTCCATATCATCGGAGAAATCTTCTGCGCTCATGAGCTGACACGCCTCACTGCCGCAAGCAGCTTGGGACCATCAAACGGCTTCACAATCCATCCGGTCGCTCCAGCTTCCCGCGCGGCACGACGAAGCTCGTCCCCGGATTCTGTCGTCAGAAAGATAATCGGGACATATTTTGTCTCTGCCCGTGCCCGCAACGCTTTCGTCAGCTCCAGCCCGTCCATGCGTGGCATGTTCAGATCTGTTATGATGACAGCGGGCGAAAAGCTGCCGATCTTGTCGAGCGCATCAACACCATCTTCTGACGTTTCTACATCATAACCGTCTTTGCGAAGCTCTCGACTGACGAGATCCCGCATGGTCCGGGAGTCATCAACCACCAGAATATTCATGCCTTTTCTCCTGCAGTCAGAAGAAAATCTCCCCCCATAATGCGAAGACTTTCTCTCATGGCATCCGAAGCATTTCTGATTTCAAAGCTGGCATTCTGCTGCTGTGCCGTACGATAGGCTGACACCATCAACTGAAAGCAGAGCCCCCCCACGCGAGCCACATGGCTCCCATCCAGACAGAAGCCTTTGTCCTCGTTTTTAAGGAGTTCTGAAAAAGGAACGGCATAGCCAGTATCCAGCATTTCAGGCAGGACCAGAACGTCCATCAGCGAAACTCCTCCCATCCTTCATCCGAAGTCTGAAAGGAATTGCTGCCCCACTGCAAAGACGGAAGCGCTGCGTCTGATGCTTCTCCGTCAAAAGCCGGCTCGCCTTCATCCTGATTTCCCTGCAGATGAAACCGTTGCAAACTACCGACAAGTTCCTTGGCTTCCGCACTCAGATTGTGGCTGGCGGCCGTAGCTTCTTCCACCATCGCGGCATTCTGCTGCGTGTTCTGGTCCATCTGGCTGACCGCAACACTGATTTCCGACAGATCATTGGCCTGACTACGCGCCGCCGTCGCGATCTCTCCAATCAGAACGCTGATTTCGCTGACGTTTTCCACGATGGATTTCATTGCAATCCCCGTTTCTTCGACCAGGGAAGTTCCTCGGCTGACCTGCTGCGTACTTGAGGTAATCAGCCCCTTTATCTCCTTGGCAGCGTCTGCGGAGCGCTGGGCGAGAGCACGCACCTCAGCGGCCACGACAGCAAACCCTTTGCCGGCGTCACCTGCCCGCGCAGCCTCGACACCTGCATTCAGCGCCAGAAGGTTTGTCTGGAATGCGATATCGTCGATCAGCCCGAGGATCTGCGCGATATGGATCGAAGACTGCTGGATATCCTGCATGGCCGCCGTGGCAGCGGTCATGACTTCGCCGGACCGCTCCGCCCGGTCCCGCGTCTGGCTGGCCACTTCGCTTGCATGCACAGATGCCGCAGCAGTCTTGCGAACGGTTTCCGTGACGTTCCCGACCGAAACTGTGGTCTCTTCAAGGCGGGCAACCTGCAGCTCTGTCCGACGTGCCAGATCATCTGCTGCAGATGCAATTTCCGCAGAGCCGGAAGAAATGGTCGAAATGCTGTCGTTCAGCGAAACCATGACCTTCTGCAACGTCGCAGCCGTATCATTGAAATCTTCCCGCAGCCGCTCATAACGGGCCGGCAGAGCCTCCTCGAGGCGAAATCCCAGTTCCCCGTCCCGAAGACCGGTGATGGCGTTCCCCAGAATACCAATGACCCGTTCATGCTCGGCTGCCTCGTCCTGCGCCGACTGTCGGGCTTCCTCGGCTTCAATCCGGGCAGCCGCCAGAGCAGACTGCGCCTGCGACGCCATGACTTCGCTTCGTTCAGAATTTGTCCGGGCTTCCCCGAGCATGACCTGCAACCGAATGAGGCTGGATTCCCTCACGTTACGCGGCAGCGTTCCCTTGGCGGCCAGCTGCCTGACGGCACCAGTCAGCTCATCACCACAAGCAGCCGTCTGGAAATAGGCCACGACAATGGCGACCAGAAACAGCCCTACAATCGTAATTTCAGGAAAAACCGAGTGCCGGGCACTTTCGACAGACATGCCACCCGCCGTCAGTTCCCACCCGATCCCACCGACACAGAGCAGCACTGGCACAACGAATGCCATAAGCAGCCTCCTGCGCAGAGAGAAACTCCTTTGCATGGGAACGTCGCGTATGTCGGACATGCCAGACCGCCTCCAGAAACTCAGATCACATCCCGGCAGCCACACGCAGCCGACCAGATGCTTTCCTTCCTAGAGAACAGTTGATTGAAACTCCGTTAATGCCCGCTCAGACAATCTCAGGGAGACGCAGGAGGAATATCGACATCATGCTGGACAAACATGCGGCTGCCTTCACGTGGGATCCAGATCCGGTAGTGCTTCAAAACATCCGCCCCCAGCAACGCATCCGTATCAGGAAGAGCACCAGTGACCTTCAGCATGACATCCCGGAACGTGATGTCGCCCACCTGAAGGGTCTCAAAATGATGCCCGTAATTTTTGACCGGATCGCGTGTCAGCCCATATCCGATCGTCATCGGATCTTTCTCAAGCATGGCACGGGTGACACCTGCAGCGCGGGCCGCATCACGACTGATCAGGGTTGTCGCGGCCCCCGTATCCAGAACTGCTTCCGTAACATGCCCGTTCAGCCGGATATTCAGCGTAGTGCTGTGACCATCGTTATAGGGATGATCAATCGGAACCGCATGAATGCGTCCCGTCCACCCGGGGGTTGGCGTGCCACAGTCTTCCGTCTCGACCAGGCGCACCCGGTGCCCCGGCATATCCACGACGGTATCATACCGTCCCAGAAAATCGCGTCCGAACAGTCCTACAATCGGAAGGCCGGCAATCTGCCTGGTAAATTTACCAACCCCTGCAACCGCAACATTGCGTGCCTTGGAACTTCCCATATCCAGTGTGTCGATCGTCACGACACGCCCGTAATCCGCGCCTCCCACACCGCGCACGAACACGGATCCGCCCGTATCATTCAGACCAAGTGGTTCGATGAAACTCTGTCCGATCGTCGTAGAAAATGCACCTGTATCAATGACAAGCGCGACAGGATGCCCATTGATCGAAGCCCGGACGATCGGACTGCCCCAGTCATTCAGGATGGGCATGTCCCCACTTACAATCAGCTTGCACTGACGCGGTCCGCTTTGACATCCGGTAAGCAGCGCTCCCGTTACCAGCAGCGCCCCCAGTCGACCGAGCCTCATACCCGCCTCCACGTATCGTTTCGTTACAAGGGACACAGTCTTCCAGCAGCGGGCAAGACAGTTTTTTCAACTCAAATCGCATTTTTTTCCAAATCCCCTATTGCCACCCCCCGGGCAGGCTGATACATCACCGCCACCGACCGAGAGGAAGCCAAACAGCTTCCAAACGGAAGGCCCCAGGATGCTGAAAAGCAACCTTGCGGGTGTAGCTCAGTTGGTTAGAGCGCCGGCCTGTCACGCCGGAGGTCGCGGGTTCGAGCCCCGTCACTCGCGCCACTCCCCTTGAGGAGTTGGCCACTTTCTCCCAGAAAATAATTCCCGAAAACGATGGCTTACCTTAGGTAAGCGTATGGTTTTCTTCATTCTGAAATGTCTGATTTCGGGGCTTCTGATCGCAGCGGCTTCAGGCGTCGCCCGTCGCTATCCCGCAGCCGGAGCCCTGATTGCGTCCCTGCCTCTGGTCTCGGTCTTGGGCATGATCTGGCTCTGGATGGAAAAACCTGACCGTCTCATCATGAGCCGGCACGCCGAAGCAACGTTCTGGTACGTGCTTCCATCCCTTCCAATGTTTCTGCTGATCCCGCGTCTGCTCCGCACAGGGCTGCCTTTTTGGCTTGTCCTGACAGCAGGCTGTGCCCTGACGATTATCCTGTATCTCGGCACGAACTGGGCCCTGACCCGTTTTGGTTCAGGCGGCTGATAACAGAAATCAGCCAGCCTCTTCCAGATAGACGTCCAGAACTTCATCCGGCGTACCATCCATCCGGATATGTCCGTTCTCAAGCCAGATTACACGTGTGCACCACTGCCGCATGATTTCCGGCTGATGGGTCGAGAGCACCAGGATTTCAGCCTGCTCGACAAGCTCTTCCAGCCGGGCCTTGGCCTTGTTCATGAAGACCCCGTCGCCCGCCAGAAACCACTCATCCATCAGCAGGATCTGCGGAGAGGACGCCGTCGCAAGTCCGAACGCCAGACGCACGCTCATGCCCGCACTGTAAGCCTTGACCGGCATATCCATATACGGCCCAAGCTCGGCAAAATCCTGCACATCCTGCTCGATCCGGTCGATCTGCTGGCGGGACAGTCCTTCATACCGTCCCTTGAGACGGATGTTTTCACGTCCGGTCAGTTCCGGATTCATGCCCAGACTGCTGTCCAGCAGCGTCCGCATCGTCCCCTTGAGCCGGACCTGCCCGGCGACAGGCTCGTATATTCCCGCCAGCGCCCGCAGAAGCGTCGTCTTGCCGGCACCATTGCTGCCGATCAGCCCCAGCCGTTCGCCCGAATGCAGTGTGAAACTGATTTCCCGCAGCACACTGACAATGGTGCGTTCCCGCATATCGTGCATCAGATGAGCCGAAGGCGAGGATGGTGCAAACCGGGCCAGCGTCTTGCCAACCTGCCGCTTCAGGGAGCGGCTCTGGCCGTGATACAGCGGAAAATCAATACAGAGACGGTCGACAACAATACCGGGCATGACGTCAGATCCAGTAAGGAATACGCGAGCGCATCCGGCAGAACAGGATGGCCGCCAGAAGCCATAGAAGCACACTGTGCCCGAGAGCGGCCTCCCAGATCACCGGGTCCACCGTCTGCCCCAGGAGAGGCGCGCGGACGATTTCGAGAAGCGGATAAAACGGATCGAACAGCAGATATTTACGCCCCGTCGTAATCAGTTCCGGCTTCCAGATGACCGGCGTGACAAAGAAGAAAATCTGCATCAGGGACGCCACGATCGGCGCAATGTCCCGAAAGCGCGCACCCAGCATCCCGATCAGCAGGATCACGCAGAAACTGTCCAAAATCCAGATCGGCAGACTGAACAGCAGGCTCCAGATCTCATGCGGCCAGACATGGAAGATCGCAAATACGACAACGACAACAACCATGTTGTGAAGCAGGATCAGCAGATTCCTGACGATTACCTGCATGACAGGCAGACTGACTGGAATCCGCATCGAATGGAATAGGGACGTATTCTGCGTAAACACCGTTCCGGCATCATTGACGACCGTCCCGCCATATCCCCACAGCACGAGCGAGAGCGACAGGAAAGGCAGATAGGCTTTCAGATCCGTATGGAACAGATAGCCATAAACCACACCCATCGCACCGATCATCACGGCCGTGGACAGCGTCAGCCAGAGCGGCCCCAGAATGGACCCGCGATACCGCATCTTGATATCCAGCCAGCCGAGCGTCACGGCAAGCGGCAGCAGTTGCAGCCCTGCCTTCAGATCACTCCAGGCGGCGCGGACAAGCCCCCAGCCCCGAAGGGGCTCAAGCGTCAGAACAGGAGAACGGGCATTCATGTCTTCCATGCGCTCTCCCTACCATGAAAGCGGGCCCTGCCCATCCCCCCTGCCGCCGAAACATCCCTCTTGTGGCGCTGCATCGACCCGAGTTGATGATTTCCCTTGCATCCGGCGCCAACCTCGCCGACATGCTGCGGTCATGTCATATGCTGTGAAGGAAATGTTCGTGACCCTCCAGGGCGAGGGTGCACAGACAGGCCGCGCGTCGGTGTTCTGCCGCTTCGCCGGCTGCAACCTGTGGTCGGGCCGCGAGCAGGATCGCGCCACGGCCGCCTGCACGTTCTGTGATACCGATTTCATCGGCACGGACGGTGAAGGCGGCGGGCGTTTCGAGACCGCCGAAGCCTTGGCCGATACTATTGCAGCCTGCTGGACTGGTACGGCCGATGACAGCGGCCGGCGCTATGTCGTCTTCACGGGCGGCGAACCCCTGCTCCAGCTCGATGACGCCCTGATCGCCGCCGTAAAGGCCCGCGGCTTCGAGATTGCTGTGGAAACCAACGGCACCATCGCGGCCCCCGCGGGAATCGACTGGGTCTGCGTCAGCCCCAAACCGGGCGGTACACTCGTGCAGACCGAAGGCGCGGAACTCAAGCTGGTCTATCCCCAGCCGGAACTCCCGCCCGAGCTGTTCGAACAGCTTTCCTTCCGTCATTTCTGGCTCCAGCCGATGGACGGCCCCGACCGCATCGCCAACACACAGGCCGCCGTCGCCTACTGCCTGCGTCATCCGCGCTGGCGCCTGTCGCTCCAGACCCACAAGCTGATCGGAATCCCCTGACCATGACCATCAGCAGCAACACTGCTCTTGTCCTGTTTTCCGGCGGTCAGGATTCCGCAACCTGCCTCGCCTGGGCCCTCTCCCGCTTCGACCGTATCGAAACGGTCGGGTACGCCTACGGACAGCGCCACGCCATCGAACTCGAATGCCGCGAAACCCTGCGTAACGAGATGGCTGCCTTTTCGCCGGACTGGAAAGCACGCCTCGGCGAAGATCACACGATCGACCTCGCCTCCCTCGGCGCCCTGTCCGAAACGGCCCTGACCCGCGAGGCCGAGATCGGCCTGAGCGAAAACGGCCTGCCCAACACCTTCGTACCGGGCCGCAATATCATCTTCCTGACCTTCGCTGCCGCCCTTGCCGTCCGCCGCAATGCGCGCCATATCGTCACCGGTGTCTGCGAAACCGATTATTCCGGCTATCCAGACTGCCGGGACGACACGATCAAGGCGCTTCAGGTCGCCCTGAACCTCGGCATGGACCAGCGCTTCGTCCTGCACACACCCCTGATGTGGATCGACAAGGCCCAGACCTGGGATCTGACCGAAGAACTCGGCGGCCAGAAACTCGTAGATGTCATCAATCGTGACAGTCATTCCTGCTATATGGGCGACCGCACGCACCGGCATGACTGGGGTTACGGCTGCGGCACCTGCCCGGCCTGCAATCTGCGTGCCGAGGGCTGGCGCCGTTACCAGCAGAACCGCTCTGAGGGAGGCGCCGCATGACCGCTGAACTGGTCTTCACCCGTCGCTTCTGCATGGGACACCGGCTTATCACGGGCGCCAGCGAACGCTGCGCCATCCCGCACGGCCATAACGAATATGTCCGCGTGACGCTGCGCCCGGCGAAACAGGCCCGGCTGGACGGCCATGCGAACATGATCCTGCCTTTCGCCGAGGCCAAGACGCGCTGGCACCATTTCGTGGATAACAGCCTCGATCACGCACTCCAACTTTCGGAAACCGATCCGCTCCTCGCATGGTTCCGTGAGAACGAACCCGAGCGCGCCAGCCGGATCGTCGTCACGCCAGGTGATCCGACAACCGAGCTTATGGCCGCTCTCATGCTCGCCAAATTAACCGCCATCCTTGCGGATCAGGGCGATATTCTGCGCGTGCACGAGATCGAACTGGAAGAAACCCCGACCAACACCGTGCGCCTCGGCGGCAACCCGCAGCATTATCTGCCCGCCGTATCCCGCCCACCCGAACAGTGCTGGTGGAACCGGCCGGACGCCAGCATTTCCTGACATCCGGCCAAAGGCCTGCCTCAGACCTTGTTGACCGACGCCTCGTAGATCTCGTCGATCGCCTCTGCGAGCGTCGTATCGAACTGCGCATCATCCATCTGATGCCGCAGATCGCCAATCAGGGCACGGGAGAAGCTCGCAATCATCCAGTGATTGTGCCGCAGCTTCTCGCAGGCCTGATCCAGCGGATACCCGCCAGACAACGCCACAACCCGGACCATACGCGGATCACGGGCAATATCGTCATACAGATCCGCAACTTCCGGGATCGTCACCTTCAGCATGATCCGGGCGTCTTCGGGAAGCTTCTGAAGCTCTTCCAGAACACAGTCATGCAAAAGCTGCTCACAGGCTTTCTTGTCCGGGCTCTTGATGAGCACTTCCGGCTCAAGGATGGGCACCAGCCCATGCTTGCGGACCTGCTCCGCCACGGCAAACTGCTGCTGCACAACGGCCCGGATCCCGCTTTCAGAAGGCAGACGGATCGTAGACCGCTCCTTCGTCCCATAAACGCCCAGCTTTACAGCCCGCTCCAGCAGATCATCCAGCCCCGGCATCGGCTTCATCAGCTGAACACCGTCCGCCTCCGCTTCCAGCCCCTTGTCAATCTTCACGAACGGAACAACACCCCGCTCCCGCCACAGATAGGCCGGGACAGGCTCGCCGTTCACGTCGCCATCCATTGTGCGCTCAAACAGGATGGCCCCGATCACCTTGTCCCCGGTAAACGCAGGCGCCGTGATGATCCGCACCCGCATTTCATGCATGAGCGCGAACATCTCGTTCTCGCCGGAATAGTCACTTTCCGGGATGCCATACTGCTTCAACGCACCGGGCGTGGAGCCCCCGCTCTGGTCCAGAGCAGCAATGAAGCCCCCTTTTTCCGCCATCTGCGACATCATCGTTTCCGCGGTGCTCATCAAGATCCCCTTCGATACAGGGAAAACCGTCACCACTTCCGAAGGACCAGACCGATCGCCCCATGTCGCGGCACGTTTCCCGACAGGAGCCAATCGCGCCAGCACTTGGAATGGTTCCTGCGCCCCCGCTTCAAAAAACCGTACGGCAAAGTCCCCTCAGGGCTCTGCCTCGTTCTCCTGCGGCGCCTCATACAGATCCAGAAACGCCTCGATATCGTCGCTCATCAATCCAGCAGACCGCTCTTTCACGACCTCTTCCGGCCACTCCCACCAGGCCAGCGCCAGCAGTCGGGAGATCACGGATTCAGAAAACCGGTAGCGGATCACTTTTGCGGGATTCCCGCCGACAATCGCATAAGGCGGCACCGGTTTCGTCACGAGCGCCTGCGCGGCAATGACCGCCCCGTCCCCGATCGTCACTCCCGACATGATCGTGGCATGCGCCCCCAGCCAGACATCATTACCGATGACCACATCGCCTTTCGACGAATGATCCTCCTGCCCTTCCGCAGCCGGCGGCCAGAAATTTGAAAGCGTTTTAAACGGATAGGTGCTGACCAGATCGGCGCGATGGTTACCCAGAACAATCGTGACATTCGGCCCGATCGAACAGTAATCGCCCATCCTGAGCCCGGCCTCCCCCACTTCCAGAACCGTAGGCGCACCATAGGTGTGCGGGCCAATATCCCAGCCCCATTCATCAATCTGGGCCGCCAGCGCATAGCGCGTCAGAGCCTGAAAAACGTTGTTTCCAAAGGACATGGGCATCACTCCTTCATTCTGATGCCGGACATCCGGACCTGCCAACCGGGGCAGAAGAAACGGAACGACGGAACTGACCGGCGCGTTGGGATAAGGGTAACCTCCTCAGGTCAGGAAAGAACAGCATGAAAACCATCCTCATCACAGGCGCAGGCACCGGATTCGGGCATGAAGTCGCCCTGCGACTGGCTGCAAAAGGATTTAACGTCATCGCGGGCGTAGAAATCGCCGCACAGGTCCATGCCGTTTCCGAAGACGCAAAAAAACGCGGCGTCTCCCTGCGGGTCGAGAAGCTCGATGTGACCTGCGAAGGTGATCGCCAGAAAGCCGCAGACTGGGACGTGGACATCCTGCTCAACAATGCCGGTATTTCCGAAGGCGGCTCCGTCGCCGACATTCCAGCCGAAAACCTCCGCCGTCAGTACGAAGTCAATATCATTGGCCCCGTCATGCTCACGCAGCTCATACTGCGGAAAATGGTCGCGAAGAAGAAGGGCCGCGTTGTCTTCATGTCTTCCGTCGCCGGTCTGACTACAGACCCGTTCGCCGGAGCCTATTCATCGTCCAAACACGCCCTGGAAGCCATTGCCTCCGCGCTGAGCCAGGAAGTGAAGGAGTTTGGAATCGAGGTGGCCACCGTCAATCCGGGTCCGTTTCTCACCGGCTTCAACGACCGCATGTTTGAAACATGGAAGAGCTGGCAGGACGATCCTGCCCGGCGCCTGTTCGATTACAGCAAGATTGCCTTCCCGCACGAGCAGTACGATCCGGAACCCGTCTTTGAGACGACAATCGGCGTCCTGACTGGTGCCATCGACACCTACCGGAACGTGGAACCGAAAGAGATCATTCCCCAGCAGCGCGAACAGCTGGACGCCATCTGGAGCCAGAAGGTGACGGACGGCCTCGGCAAGCGTCCCGAACTCGTGCAGAAGGCCTACGACATCAAGCCTGCCACGCCGGTCTGAAGCCGGAAGAGCTGTCTCAGCCCCGCAGAAGCGACATGATTTCCATTCTGGCTGCGCTATCCCGCAGCCAGGTGCCCCGCGCAATGGAGGTCACGGTCGTGGACCCGGGCGAGCGCACGCCGCGCATGCTCATGCACATATGCTCGGCCTCGATCACGACCAGCACGGCTTCCGGCGCGAGCACATCTTCCATGCCCTGCGCGATCTGGTCCGTCAGGCGCTCCTGAAGCTGCGGACGACGGGCAAAGCCCTCGACCAGCCGTGCAATCTTGCTCAACCCTGTCAGGCGGCCACCTGCTGGCAGATAGGCAACATGCGCCTTGCCATAGACCGGCAGCAGATGATGCTCGCACATGGAATGGAAGCGGATGTCCTTGACGATCACCGCGCCATGATGCCGATCCGCCGAAAACTGCGTCTTCAGATGATCCCGCGGGTCCTGATGCAGGCCACTGAAAACTTCGAGATACATCTTCGCCACGCGCTGCGGCGTATCGAGCAGGCCTTCACGCTCCGGATTTTCGCCCAGTGCCTCAAGGATCTCCCGCACGGCACCCGCAATCCGCACTTCCGCATCCGCTGGCAGCGGCAATGCTCCCATGGGACGCAGTTCTTCGGAAGAAAGGCTGTCCTGACTGTCCGACAGACGTGCCGAGGCGGCGGTCATGATCGTGGCGTTCAGGTTGGTCATGCGGGTTCAGGCTCCTTGATGCCCCAACGGCCGGTGCCGTCAGGTGCGCGCCGGGTCACATCCCCCAGGCTCCGCGGCAGGACTGCTAGCGCGTCCCGCACGCGACGTCCACCAATGACGTGATCTGGATCAATTTCTGCAAGGGGCTCGAGCACAAAAGCCCGCTCGAACAGATACGCATGCGGCAGGGTCAGAACCCGGTCCCGGACGTCCCGCGCTCCATAATAAAGAATGTCGATATCAACAGCCCGCGCGCCCCAGCGCACACCCGGCACACGCCCCAGATCGGCCTCGATCGCCTTGCAGACCCGCAGAAGCGCATGAGGCTCCAGCGTCGTCCGCCCGGTGGCGCAGATATTCACAAATGCCGGCTGCTCCACCCCGCCCCAGGGCGCGCTGTCATACAGTGACGACACATCCGTAATCTCAAGCCCGTTCACAAGCGACAGCCGATCCACCGCCGCCGCCAGAACAGCCTCGCGCTCCCCCAGATTGCTTCCCAGCGAGAACGCAACCTCATGCACCCGGGCCTGCTCCACGGACACCGCCGTCCCTGAAACCGCATAAGGCACTGGCGCGGAAGGCTTGCGCACCTCGACCCGCACCCATTCCACACGCTCCAACCCCGCCAGCACCATCTCGGCGATACGCCCCGCCACTGTTTCGATGAGCTGAAGAGGCTGTCCCGTCACGATGGCCGAAGCGATATCGCACAGCGTCCCGTAACAGACGGCCTGCTCGTAATCATCGCCCGCAATCGCGCCTGACAGATCGGCCCGGATCTCGATATCGACCACAAAGCGCTGCCCGATCCGCGTCTCTTCCGGCAGCACACCGTGATAGCCAAACAGACACAGATCCCGCACGAAAACAGAAGTCAGGGCAGGAACGATCATCGGACATCCTTCAGAATCTGGCGCATTTTCAGCGCATCCACATGTTCGCGCACGTCATGCACCCGCAGGATCGCGGCTCCCTGCTCCGCTCCATACAGATTGGTCGCCAGCGTTCCCGCCAGCCGCTCGGACGCCGCGCGCCCCAGAAAATGCCCGAACATCGACTTGCGAGACACCCCCAGCAGAACCGGCAGTCCATATTCGGACCGCAACTCCCCAAGCCGTGCCACAGCCTCGACATTCTGAGCCTGCGTCTTGCCAAACCCGACACCGGGATCGAGCACGATCCGCTTCCGCGCCAGCCCGGCCCCCTCCGCCAGCTCCAGTGATCGGTCGAAAAACCGTCGCCAGTCCGCGCGCAGATCAAGCGCCGCATCCACCTCATGCCGGTTATGCATCAGCACGGCCACCGCATCCGAATCCGCCACCACAGATGCCATTTCCGGATCAGCCTGCAGCCCCCACACATCATTGATAACCGTAGCACCAGCCTCCAGCGCCTGCTTTGCGACGAACGCCTTGGTCGTATCCACTGAAACGACGGCCCCTTCCCCCACCAGCGTTCCCACAACAGGCGAAAGCCGCGCCCATTCCTCCTCTGCGGATACCGGTTCAAAACCCGGCCGCGTGGATTCCGCTCCCAGATCCAGCAGATCCGCCCCGTCCGCCAGCAGGGCGCGCCCATGCTCAAGCGCAGCCTCGGGCCGCAAAAACTGCCCCCCATCGGAAAAAGAATCCGGGGTGACATTCACGATTCCCATCACCGCCACAGATCCATTTTCAGACGGGATCTTCCAATGCTTCCCCATTGCCACCCCTTTCACAGACCCGCCACATTCCGTCTCCAGCACAGGGGCACAGTCTCTTCCGGCACAGGTGGTCCCAGAAAGAACCCCCGCACCTCCGTGCAGCCATGCTCCTGCAGATGCCGGTAATGCTCCGGTGAAGACACACCCTCCGCTGTCACCGCAATTCCCAGATCCATCGCCAGTTCGATCACGTTCCGCACCACTGCCGCACTGCGCGCATCCTGAAGCATATCCTGGATAAAGGCCGCATCCAGTTTGATCTTGGAAAAGGGAAACTGCCGCAGATACATCAGCGTGGAAAAGCCTTTGCCAAAATCATCCAGCGCAATCCGGACGCCCCGGCGCTCCAGTTCCCGGAACGCATGATAGGCAAGTGGCCCGGCTTCAAGCGCCCGGGTTTCCGTTACTTCAACCTGCAAGCGCTGCGGCGGCAGCCCGGTCCGCTCCAGAACATCAAAGATGCGATCCGCAATATCGGGAAGCGAAAAATGCGTCGCCGTCATGTTGACCGACACCCACAGGGACAAAGGCCATTGCCGCGCCGTGCGACATGCCGTCTCCAGAACCCAGAAATCAAACTCCAGCCCGTTCCCGGTCTCGATGATTATGTCGATGACTTTCTCGATCGACAGATATCCGTGAGACGACCCTTTCCACCGGCACAGCGCCTCAAAACCAACGACCTGACCCGTCCGGGCACTGGCGATCGGCTGATAGACGAGCGCGAACGCCTTCATCTGAAGCGCCTGACGCACATCCCGGAACAGGTTCTTCTGACGACTGTCCGCCAGTTCACCGCACGGGTCGAAAATACTGTAGCGCCCGACCCGCTCGCGCCGCGCATCTTTCAGAGCCGTCTCTGCGGCCTCCACAAGCGCATCCCCGTTCTCCACACCCGAGACGGCCATGCCGATCGCCGGCTCCAGCGTCACCACAGCGCCGCCCGGAACCTTTACCACGCCACTCAGAACTGACAGCATTTCCTGCGCCAGCGCCGCCGGGAAGCGTCCCTTTCCGTCGCGCGGCACATCCACCATAACTGCCAGATCCATTACGCCGTGCCGCGCCACAAAGCGGTTCCCCGCCCCGGCATGATCCTCACCCCGTTGCTCAGGCAGCGCCCCAAGTCGCGACGCGCTGACCTGCAGAAGATAAGCCGCTTCTTCGGCACAAACTTCATGCCGGCCTTCCGGTCCTGAAACATCCAGCGATACCAGTGCAAGCACAAAGTCCTGTGCCCCACGCGTCACTTCCAGCAGTCTTCTCTGGACATGTTCCAGACAGGCAAGACGGTTCGGCAGTCCTGTAGGTGCATCGACCCTGACCCGATGAAAATGCTGCTCCCGTGTCGCCTGCAGGGCCGTGACATCCATTCCCACGCCCCGATAGCCTCGAAAGATCCCTTCCCGGAACACCGGCTGCCCCGTCAGCATCCACCATTTCCCCGCAGGCAGCGCCCTGACCGCCAGTTCCCGGAATGCAAGCCTGTTGCCCAGACAATGCGCCAGATGCAGATCCGGTGACATCGCACCAGAGAGTTCCGCCCTGAGGAGCGTATTCCCAGGAGCTGAATCCGGAAGCCCCAGCACAGTGTACAGACTTTGCCCCGCAACCTCCGCTTCGACCCGCCCCAGCATCTGACACAACCCTGCGGACGGATTGCGCAGGCGTCCCTCTTCATCCGTCTCCCACAGCCAGCCACCACCCTGTGATACAGACCGTGGCATGAGAAGTGACAGGATCTCCGACTGTTCCCGCTCTTTCAGCCGCGTCATCTGCATGCGCCACAGCAGGACGTTCACCAGCCGGCTGACCCCGGCGACAAACAGTCCGCAGACCGTCACCTCAATGACAAAAGACGCCGTAAACGGCAGGGAACGGTGCAGGCATCCCTCCAGCAACGCGCCATACATTCCCGCCAGGATCGGGACCATCATGGCCTCAACCGCCCCCGCCACAGGAGCACAGAGCAGCAACGGCGCCATGAGACCCGCACATACGCCGATCGTCAGCACATGAACGTCTTCCCGATGCAGCCGGAATGCCAGAATGATGAAGACGAACCAGACGATGCCCAGAGCACCATTCAGTTGCCGAAGAGCCCGCCGGACCGAGCGGTCATCTGCGCATGAATAGTCCCGCAGTCTCTGAATTCTGGGCTGAATGGCAAGAATCCAGACCAGCAACGCTCCCCAGACACCTAAAAGCGGCACCGCAGCCAGCCAGCAGCCTGAAGACCACACGCCCAGCGCCACGACCGGCGCGCTGACGGCCTGAGCCAGAAGATGCAAGGGAAGAAGCAGCCGCAGCGTTCGTAACTGGCGCCCCTTGAAAGCGCTTTGCAGATGCGTCGGAACCTGTGGCGCCAGCACCCCGCCGCGATGGCCGCGGAGAAACCGGAATGCCACCCATCGCAGCAGCAGGGACCGCCGCCCCCAGGCCCTGAAACCGCCACCTGTCCCCGGGCCATCCGCAGCCGGATCTTCCGGTTCTTTCCCCTTTCCGGCGCTGCTCCCTGCGCCGGGACCTCTGTCGTCTGTCATACACCGTCATACCAGTGGAGCACGTCGAAAGCCTGAAACGGTCACCCGGACCGGAAGACCATTCCTTCGAAGGTCAGGAACCATACCCGTAAAAACGCTGTTCCCCAAACCCGGAACACGGAATTTTAACGGCCAGCCCGTTACCGGAGTTGCCACCGGGAACCTCCGGAGCATCACTGTGTTGTCAGACCAGCGACGGTCCCCGTCCCAGAGAAAGGAGAGACCCTATGTCCCGCATTGATGACACCGCTTTCGAGGGTGAAGACCGCAAGTACCGTGTAGCCACCGCAGAGGCGGAAGCCGCCCTCCGCGCCCGCGATAGCGGAGACAACACTCTGGCCGAGCGTCTGCTGGACGAGGCCGAGCATACGGATCCCGAAGCTCTTGCCAATGTCCTGCAGCGCGACAGTGACAGCCCGGCAGGCCGTGGCCACAGACCGCCCCCACCCGCATCGGATGAAGAAGTCGCAGCCATCACCCGCACGGTTCAGCCGGGCTCTGATGCACCGTCCCGAGCCGGAATCGTTGACGGCAACGGAGATATGGACGGCTCAGGCGCAGACAGCGAAAAGCGCTGAAACCGCCGCGCCCGCAGGCCTCAGGCCTTCCGGGCGCGATCCAGAAACGCATCCATCTGGTCCGGCTCAAGCGCACCAGGGGCCACGGCGGCCGTACCAAAAATGAAGGTCGGCGTTCCGTCCAGACCGACGGACCGTCCCTGATCCAGATTGGTGTTGATCAGCGTGATCGTCTGCGGCGAGTTCATGTCAGCTGCCAGCTTCTTCGCATCAATGCCATTGGCCTGAGCCAGTTCGGCAATCCGCTCCATGCTCGGCTTGGTGGTATCTTCCATCAGCGCCTTGCGCATGGCTTCATACTTGCCCTGCATGCTGGCCGCGAAAATGGCCCGCGTATCCAGCACACTGTTGTTACCCAGAACCGGCACGACCTTCTCGACCAGCCGCACATCCGGGTGACGGTTAAGGAAACTGTCCACCTCGCCCATCATGGACCGGCAGTACGAGCAGCGCGGATCATAGAATTCCACAACCGTGATCTTGCCATGCGGATTGCCCCGGATCGCAAAAGCAGGCGCAGTCTGTAACTCGCTCTGATGCGCCCGCACGGCCGCAAGCGTCGAATCCTGCTTCTGCTCTTCGGCCTTTTCACGGATCGAACGGATGGCATCCGTCAGGATGGTCGGATCGTTCTGCAGAGCCTCACGCATGATGCCGACGATCTCCGCCCGCTGGGCTGGCGTGAAGGACTCTGTCGGCGCCGCCAGAGCCTGACCGCCTACGAAAAAGGCCATTCCGGCAACAACGGCGCAGGCCGTGGCAAGAAGATGGTGTCTCAAGGAGGACGCTCCGGTTCAGCTGGGTGGAAAAGACGACTTCAGGTCCATACGCCATAAAGAACGCACGAGGCAAAGAGAAGACACCAACTCGCCCCTCCCACAAACTACAGATTACCGTTATGAGGGAATAACAGCCGGACCGGACCCACGGCGCAGACCCGTCTGCCCGCGCCCGTCACCCGCAAAGGCCACGAGGCCGGACAGTCGTGACCAGACAACGGAGAAACGCCAGGTGGCGCATCGTCAGCACCAGATTTCCACCCCGGACGCCCCACAGGGCCGTCGCGTGTCTTCCCGCTTCCCGGCCGCGCTGATGGCCACGGCTGCCTCAGGCCTTCTGCTGGGCGCCTGCTCGTGGATGCCCGGTGTCCAGTTCATCAGCAACAACGAAACCGCCGCTCCCGCAGGTGGCAGCATCGGCACGGTGGTTGCAGACGAGCCCCAGGCCGCTCTGATCGGTCATGACGTCCTCGCCCGCGGAGGCAATGCCGCCGACGCCGCAACCGCCACGGCCCTTGCCCTCGGCGTGACCCTGCCGTCCCGTGCCTCCTTCGGCGGCGGTGGCGCCTGTCTTGTCAGCCGTCCCGGCGAACCCGCCCAGGCCATCACCTTCCTGCCCCGCCCCGGCACCAGCAAAGGCGGCGACCGTCCGGCTGGAACAGCCGCCGAGTTCCGTGGCCTGTACCTGATGCAGCTCCATTACGGCACCGTCGATTTCAACGATCTCGTTGCTCCAGCCCTGAATCTCGCCAGCACCGGCATCACTGTCAGCCGCACGCTCGCCGCCGATCTGGCTGCCGTCCGCCCGGCACTTCTGGCCGACGACAACGCCCGCGCCATCTTCGGACGTGGCGAGGCCACGACCGTGGCCGCAGGTGACAGTCTAGCCCAGCCCCGTCTCGCAGGCTTCCTCGAACGCATCCGCGTCGCAGGTGTCGGCGATCTCTATAACGGTGCCCTCGCCGATGTTTACGTCACCGCTGCCCAGAAGGCTGGCGGCGGTCTGAACGACGAGGACATGCGCCAGACCCTGCCGGTCCAGACGGCTACCCTCACAACCCGTCAGGGCGGTGTGGACGCCTCCTTTCTGGCCCCGCCCGCCGATGGCGGCCTCGGCGCGGCCCTGCGCTATACGACCGGCGCTTCAGCCCAAGGGGCTGTCGCCGCATGGCGCGCTTCCGGCAATACCACGCTGGCCGCCGCACAGGCCGCGCTCGACAGCGGCCATTCCGGCAATGGCACCCTCCCGGCTCTTCCCGCCTCGACGTCCTTCGTCGTGACGGATCACTCCGGCATGGCCGTCGCCTGCGCCGTGAGCGAAAACAACCTGTTCGGTACGGGCCGCATTGCCGGCAGCACAGGCGTCGTCCTCGGCGCGTCCCCGGCCCGCACGCCGCAGCCCCTGCTCTCCGCCGCCGTCCTGCGTGACCAGCGCAACCTGCGCGCCGTCATCGCAGCCTCCGGCCAGAACGAAGCCGCCGATGCCGTCGGAGACGCTGCCCGTGCTGCCGCGCATGACACCCCGATCCCGCATGAAGGCGCCGGTCGCATCAACGCCATCCTCTGCCATGGCAACGATTCGTGCCGCGGTTCCACGGACCCCTGCGCCGCCGGCCTCGCCGCAGGCACCACGAACGACAGCCGGAACTGACAAAAAAAGCCCCGCCACTTTCAGACTGTCGGGGCTTTTCCCTGATCCAGACCTTTATCCGGTAAAACTTCGCACCAGACTTCCCGCCACAAGCGACCACCCGTCGACTACGACGAAAAAGATCAGCTTGAACGGCAGGGACACCGTACTCGGCGGCAGCATCATCATGCCAAGGCTCATCAACACGCTGGACACCACCAGATCGATGACCAGAAACGGCAGATAAAGCAGAAATCCCATCTCGAACCCGCGGCGAAGTTCGCCAATCATGAACGCAGGCACCAGCACCCGCCAGGGCGTATCACTGACCTTCGCCGGCGGCTTCTCATGCGCAATGTTCAGGAATGTCGCCACATCCGCAGGCCGCGCCGTCACAGCCATGAAATCATGGAACGGCTGGGCCGCTGCCGTCAGACCTTCCATTTCCCCGACCCGACCCGCCATCATCGGCTCGATCCCGGCATCCCAGGATTTCTGCAGCGTCGGCTGCATCACGAACAGCGTCAGAAACAGCGCCAGCCCGATCAGAACCGTATTGGGTGGCGTCCCCTGCGCGCCCAGCGCACTGCGCAGCAGCGACAGCACGATCACGATCCGCGTAAACGCCGTAATCATCACCAGCAGGCTCGGCGCCAGCGACAGAACAGTGATCAGCGCCGTCAGCTGCACCAGCCGACTGGTCGTCCCCGCACCACCAGAAGCACCATTCTGCCCCAGATCGATACTCACGGCCTGGGCATGCGCCAGATGCGGCATCCCCAGACACGCCAGCAGCACCAGAACCGGCAGCAGAACCCGAAGAACGCAGGCCATCTTCCTCATGCCACGTCCTCCGCGTCCGACGCATCCAGCGCCGACGCAAAGGTCTCGCGCTCCGTCCAGTCCATCAGGATGTCCTGATTGCCGCCCGTCAGAACCAGCACTTCGCGCGCGCCATACCGCACGACCGAAAGACGCCGCGTCCGGTCCAGAGCCATCTGCCCTACCAGCGACAGCCCAGCCTGCCCGTCCCGCGCCCCGCTCTTTTTCTGCTCCAGCAAACGGAGAAGTGGCCGCGCACAGAAAATCAGCACGATAATGAAAATCAGAGCGGCAATCGCGTTCACGCACTCATGCAGGGTCATAGGTCAGTCATCCTCATTCCCCGGCATGATGCCCAAGACCGGTTAATGACCGCTTAATTGCCCATCAGTTTTGCCAAAGATACTGCCCAAAAAGCAGAAAGCCCCTGTCCTGAGCGCCCTGTCCCTGTCACAGATATTTTTCTCAATGTTTCTGCGCAGGACCAGACGTCGTGAACGCCCACCCCCAGACGATCCAGATTTTCCTTCCCTCCGGCGATCCACAGGGAATCCGTACCGCCTCCATCACCACCCGGATCGTGCAGGTTGTCGAAATCCCCCGCCTGCGACTGGAGGAATTTCTGAAGCGGCCCGAAGCCAACTCGGTTGGCATCTACATCCTGTTCGGTGAAAACGACGAGACGGAACGGCCGAAAGCCTATGTCGGACAGACCGGAAATTTCGGAAACCGCCTGAAGCAGCACAACGAGAAGAAGGGCCTCTGGTGGAACCGGGCTGTCGTCGCCTTCTCGCTCACCCAAAGCCTGACCGTCACACACGCGCACTATCTGGAATGGCTCGCCCTCAGCCATGCCGCACAGGCCCAGCGCTTTGAAATGGACAACGGCACAGGCGGCACAAGACCCCATACCCTTCCCGCGCTGGAGGCAGAATGCCGCGAAGTCTTCGAAACGATCGACATCCTGCTGACGACCCTGGGATACCCGATTTTCGAACCCCTCATACGTAACCGCAATCCTGTCGCTGTCACTCAGACGACTGAACCTGTTCTGGATTCACAGAAACAGTCCATCCCAACCGAATTTTATTGTCACGCATCCGGCGTGGACGGACGCGCCCAGTATACGCAAGAAGGACTGGTGGTACTGGCAGGCTCTTATGGCCGCGCTGAAGTTTCTAGCAGTTTTAATTATGCTCAGAAGCGACAGGCCATGCTGGAGCAAGGTCTTCTCCGCATTGAAGGCGACCGCATTTATTTCACCCGCGACGTACTGTTCAAAGCCCCAAGTCCTGCGGCCACCGCCCTGCTGGGACATTCAGTCAACGGCTGGACGAAGTGGAAAGACAGCACCGGAAAGACTTTAGAAGAGGCTATGAATCGCTCTACGCCCGGTAACGACTACGAAGCCTGACGAGATCCCCTCACACTCTTCCCCCGCCGCAGAATCGATGGCTCAAGCAACCATTTATTAAAGATTTCGCGCCATCATGCGCTTCGCCGGGATTTTTCCGGCACCTGCATGATGGAGACTGTCTCGATGCGTAACATCGACCCAACCAGCGCAGGCGGCACCGACCTTTTTTCTCTGGGCCGTGACCGCATGAACTGGCTTCAGGCGCGCCAGCAGGTGCTGGCCGGCAACATCGCCAATTCCGACACACCGGACTATCAGGCCAAGGACGTATCCCCGTTCGAGGCGGCGATGAGCGAGTTCGACATCACGCCCACTGTCACCCAGCCCGGTCATATCGGTTACAACGCCTCAGGCACCCACACCATCGAGACCACATCCGAACAGTCCCTGGACGGCAATCAGATTTCCCTGGACCAGCAGATGGAACAGGTCGCGGACGTGAACGACCAGCAGCATCTCGCCGTGAACGTCTATTCGAAATACCTGAGCATGTTCCAGACGGCACTCGGCAAGTAAGGAGCCTGACGGATGAACCTGTCCACCACCATCGGCATTTCCGCAAGCGGCATGGATGCACAGGCCCAGCGCCTGCGCATCGTCGCGGAAAACCTCGCCAATCAGGATACGACCGGCTCCCAGCCCGGCGCGGATCCCTATCGCCGCAAGACCATCACCTTCGCCGAACATGTAGACGACGAAACGGGCGCTTCAACCGTGGATGTCCAGAATGTCGGACAGGACATGTCGGACTTCGATACACGCTATGATCCCTCGCATCCGGCCGCTGATGAACGCGGCTATGTCAAGGTTTCCAACGTGGATTCCATGACCGAGATGATGGACATGCGTGAAGCCGAACGCTCCTACGAAGCCAACCTCAACGCCCTTTCAAGCACCCGGACCATGCTGTCCCGCACGCTTGACCTTCTGAAATAACCCTGATGCTCACATCCCTCTCCCAGGCCCACAATGCCTACGCCGTCCAGAGCCTCCAGAGCCGCCTTCAGGACGTCACGGATGACGTCGATGACGGTATCCGCTCCTCCGCCTCCACCAGCGACAGCAGCTCCGGCACGGATTTCGGCTCGGTTCTGTCCCAGTCTATCGGCAGCGTCATCGACGGTGGCCATGATGCCGAAACCAAGGCCGCACAGGGCCTGACAGGCGGCGGTGACATGACGCAGATCGTCACAGCGGTCTCCAATGCCCAGCTTGCCCTCCAGACCACGACCGTGATCCGCGACCGCATGGTCCAGGCGTATCAGGACGTGATGAAAATGACGATCTGACCATGCAGGCCATCGATCTCGGCGCCATTTTGGAGCAGACCTTCCTTGTCGCTCTCAAGCTGAGTGCTCCTGCTCTCCTGACCGCGCTCGGGGTCGGCCTTCTGGTCTCGCTCGTGCAGGCCGTCACCCAGCTCAACGAGGCCACACTGTCCTTCGTCCCGAAGGTTCTGGCCATTGGCGCCGTCATGGTCATGGCCGGTTCCTTCATGACGGCCACACTCGTCGGCTTCACCCGGCATCTTTTCGATCAGTTGATCCTCGTCGGCACGACCTGAAACCACGCCGCCTTTTAAATCCGGAGTTTGCCAACGTGTCCGTGCTCAGACAATCCAACCTGAAAGACGCGTCCCGGTGAACTCTGGCCTTGCAGACACTGCCGGAGCGTCCACCATGCCGGGTCTGGACCTCAGCGGCCCGGCCCTGAGTATCTGGGCCCTGGCTTTCGTTCTGGTCCTCTCCCGTACCGGCGCGGTTGTCATGGTCATGCCGGGCCTTGGCGAGCAATCCATGCCCATGATGATGCGCGCGGGATGCGCCATCACCCTCACTGCCCTGCTGCTTCCGCTTGTCGCACCTTTGCTGATGCAGGCGCATCTCGACACCCTCGCTCCTATTGCACTGGGAGGCATGATTGCCGTTGAACTCTTCGCAGGTGTCCTGATCGGCTGGATGGCCCGATTGATCTGCATGGCCTTGCCGATCGCCGGCCAGATCATCGCAGTCTGCATGGGCATTTCCAGCGTGCTCCAGCCGGATCCCGATCTCGGTTCGGGCAGCTCCGCCCCCGCCCGCTTCCTGAACCTGCTGGCACCTCTCGTGCTTCTCGTCACCGGCGCATACATTCTTCCCATCCGCGCAATCCTCGGCAGCTACAACATCATCCCGCCGGGCGGCGCGCTGTTGCTCACCGCCAGCCATGCTCACTGGAACCTGCTGGGAGACTCCGCCCAGGGCATCATCCAGCTTACCGAGCACAGCTTTGCCCTCGGACTGGAACTCAGCGCGCCTTTCCTGATCCTGTCGCTCGTCTGGCAGGGCATGCTCGGCATCATGACGCGCCTGCTCCCCACGCTTCAGATCTACAATGCCGCAAGCCCCCTTCAGCTTCTGGGCGGCATCGCCCTTCTTGGACTGACCCTCAGCACCATGATCGCGGTTTGGCAGGGACAGGTTTTCGACGTGCTCCGCGCCCTGCCCGGCCTCTGAACGATGTCTGATTCTGACGACAAGACAGAAGCCCCGTCAGCCCAACGGCTCCAGAAAGCGCGTGATGACGGCCAGATCGTCATGTCACGCGAGGCCATGAGCTTCGTGGCACTCCTCGGTGGCTTTACCGGGATCTTCATGCTCCTGCCCTATCTTGTAGCTGATTTCGTCCACAGCATGCGGGCGCTCATGGCCAATGCAGGCACGGTCCCGATGGCGCAGGGCGGCCTGCTCAACAGCACGAATCACGCCATTGAGGCCGGCCTGTCCCTGGCCGTCCCGATCGCCGCAACCGTTGCCGTATTCTGCCTCGCCGCAGGCTTCCTGCAGACCGGCTTCCTCATCCATCCCGGTTCGCTGCTGCCGAAGTTTGAGCGCATCTCTCCGCTCGCAGGCTTCAAACGCATTGCAGGCGGCGGAACACTGCCGGACACGTTCAAGGCTCTCGCAAAATTCGCTGTCTTCGCCATCATCATGTGGAACATCTCCAGAAACGCCATCCCTACGGCAGCACGGATGGTCGGACTGGAACCCGGTCCCCTTCTGAAAATGATGTCGGATCTGGGCTTCCGGGCGGCTGCCGCCATGATCGGCGCCCAGTTGGTCATCGCAGGGGCCGACATTTTCTGGATGCGCTTCCGTCACATCTCCAAACTGAAAATGAGCCGCGAAGACCTCAAGGACGAATACAAAAACACGGAAGGCGACCCACACGTCAAAGGCCGCCAGAAAGCCCTGCGTGCCAAAGCGGCCAAACAGCGCATGATGGACGCCGTCAAAACCTCAACAGTCGTCGTGACCAACCCCACGCACTACGCCGTCGCCCTTGTCTATGAACGCGGAGGCGGCGGGGCACCAAAGATCGTAGCCAAGGGCATGGATGATGTCGCAGCGCGTATCAGAGAAATTGCACAGGACAACCGCATCCCAATCGTTGCCAATCCGCCCCTGGCCCGCGCGCTTTTCACGCTCCCGCTCGACAGTGAAATTCCAGCCGAGCATTTCAAGGTTGTCGCGGCAATCATCGCCTATGTCTGGAAACTCAAACGGCCTGCCAACCGTTCTGCACCTCTAAGATAACCAGGGGTCCGCCCGCAGGAAAAAATCTTCCTCCAAAGCCTTCCTCCCCCTTGGCGTGACCGGGGGCAGACATGATATGTCTGCCACAAGAACATTTGTGAACATGGAACGCTGGCAGCCGCAGAAATCACGGCTCTTTGCGAGAATGGCCACCCGGTCTATCGTATCCTGTAAACGCCAGCCCCAACCTATTGCGAGGATTGAATGGACAAGACCAAGGCGCTTGAAGGCGCACTCAGCCAGATCGAGCGCGCCTTCGGCAAGGGCTCGATCATGCGCATGGGCCAGCGTCCGAAGGTGGAAGCCAATGTGATTTCCACCGGCTCCATCGGGCTGGATATCGCTCTCGGGATCGGCGGCCTGCCGCGCGGTCGTATCGTGGAGATCTATGGTCCGGAAAGCTCGGGCAAGACCACTCTTGCCCTGCATGTCTTGGCCGAAGCCCAGAAGAAGGGCGGCACCGTGGCCTTCGTCGACGCCGAACATGCGCTCGACCCCGGCTATGCCCGCAAGCTGGGTGTCAATATCGACGATCTTCTGCTCAGCCAGCCCGATGCCGGCGAACAGGCGCTGGAAATTGCCGACACGCTGGTCCGCTCCGGTGCTGTTGACGTGCTGGTCGTGGACTCCGTGGCGGCCCTCGTTCCCCGCGCCGAGCTTGAAGGCGATATGGGCGACAGCCATGTCGGTCTGCATGCCCGTCTCATGAGCCAGGCCCTGCGCAAGCTCACGGGAACGGTCTCGCGCTCCAATACGCTCGTGATCTTCCTGAACCAGATCCGCATGAAGATCGGCGTGATGTTCGGCAATCCGGAAACGACGACGGGCGGTAATGCGCTGAAATTCTACTCATCCATCCGTCTGGATATCCGCCGCATCGGGTCCATCAAGGACAAGGACGAAGTCGTCGGCAACCAGACGCGCGTCAAGGTCGTGAAGAACAAGATGGCGCCTCCGTTCCGTCAGGTCGAGTTCGACATCATGTACGGCGAAGGCATCAGCAAGATGGGCGAACTGCTCGATCTGGGCGTGAAGGGCAACATCGTCGAGAAGTCCGGCGCATGGTTCTCCTTCGACAGCCAGCGCATCGGACAGGGCCGTGAAAACGCCAAGCAGTTCCTGCGCGAGCATCCGGAGATGGCCTCCGAGATCGAGCGTCGCATCCGCGCAGAAGCCGGCGTCCTTTCCGACGCTCTGATGACAGATCCGGAGCCCGACGCAGACGGCAACCCAGAAGACTGAAACGAAAAAGGGCTCCTTCCGGAGCCCTTTTTTTATGCCGTGTGACTGTCGTGAAGAAGGTCGCTCAGGCAGCGATCTTGCTCCGGACACGATCCCAGAGCTTTGCCCCCTTGATGATCGCACGCGCAATTGCCGGCGTCGTCGTCGGCCGCAGCAGACGCGGGTCATAGCCGGAGAACCGGCGGTCATCCTCGTCCAGACAGAGCTGCATCAGGTCCGGAAGACTGATGTCCATTGTCGTCATGTCCTTGGCACCTGTGACCGTGAAATTGTTGTCCTGGGTGTGCTCTTCCCCGTTCTCGTCAATCGAGCGGGCCAGCCCCATGCGCTCATAGGCCAGGAACAGCCAGACCCCGATCACACGCAGCTCGAACCACGGCCGCTTCCAGAACGGCATGGTCGCCCGGTGCCAGGCCAGCCAGTTCGCGAATAGCAGGATATGGCGGCACTCTTCCTGCATCACCGGCTCAAACGTCTCGATCAGTTCCTGCGGGAACAGCCCGGCACGCTCGGCCAGCGCGAACAGACCGAACGCAAAGAAGCTGTCCACACATTCCGAGAAACCCGTGACCAGATACGCCCATTCCGTATCCTTCGGCGTGACATACGGAGGCTCCGGCGCCATCGGAATGTTATAGGCCTCGACCAGCTTGGTCAGGACTTCCTTGTGCCGGTTCTCTTCCCAGGCATTGCGCGACAGCGCATCCTTCATGTCCGGGTCGGTGATCATATCCGCATAGGCGGCCATGCGTAGACGGGCCTTGCCCTCAGTCTGGACCGCAATATCCCAGATCGGCAGCGACGTGATGCGATGCAGCGTCTCCGGATCCAGCTTCGGCCAGTCGATCACGGACGGCTTGTAAGGATTGAACGTATCACGGAACATCGCGGCGACGGCCCGTTTGTGCTCTTCCGTACCGGGCTTGAGCGGCCCCTGGATCGGGCTGCTCCAGTGGCGCGCTTCGTAATCAACGCGCTCGAGCGTCTTCTCCGACGGTGCGTCGGGAAGATGGGAATAGATTTCGGCCAGGCTTTTCATGACTGTGTTCGCGGCGTGCCGGAAAGGCACGCCGTGCCCCTTGGAGCTTGTAGTTTTTACTTGAGTTCGGTTGCCGAGTGGATGATGCGGTTCACGAGGCCATAGGCAATGGCTTCATTGGCCGACATCCAGTAATTCCGGTCCGTGTCCTTGGCGACCTTTTCGTAAGGCTGCCCGGTTTCCTTCGCGAAGATCCGGTTCAGACGCTCGCGCATCTTGATGATCTCGCGGGCCTCGATGTCGATATCCGTTGCCGGACCACGCACGCCGCCCATCGGCTGATGCAGCAGAAAGCGCGTGTTCGGCAGGCAGACACGCCGCTCCGGACGACCGGCGGCATAGATCAACGCACCGGCGGACGCGACCCAGCCGGTTCCGATCATGTTGATCGGCGCGATCGAATCCACGAAGCGGATCATGTCATGGATGGTGTCACCACTCTCCACATGACCGCCCGGCGAGTTCACATACACATCGATCGGCTTGTCGGACGTCCCGGCCAGCGCCAGCAGGCGGCCTGTGACGTCGCGGGCGATCTTGTCGTTGATACCGCCGAAAATCAGAACTTTCCGCTGATCGAACAGACGGCCTTCAAGCTCGCTGATCGGGCCGTTCAGCGTCTTGTTGTCGTCTTCTTTGGTTTCGGGCTCCGGAGCATCCGGCTCGTCGTCCAGGCGGGTCGGGGTCATTCTGGTGATATCCATATCGTTTCCAGATCCAGCATGCATGTTCATATCCCCTATCCTGCGCCTCGTTTTCGTCGGTGCCAAGTCCTCCTTCGGACCGGGCTTCCGATCAGGCCTGACAGGAACTCTCGCCATCCCTGTCACGAACCGCTAGGCTCCGCCGCGTTTCGACATTCTAAAGACGGCAGGAACGGCACAGTGGTCCCAGGGAACAGCAGGCAGCCCATGACAGCGGCAACACGCAGGACTGCGGGAAAAATTCCCTTTCTCGTGCTGATGACCGCACCACTGCTGGCGGGCTGCCAGCATCAGGACATGACCGACACCGTAACCGGCTGGTGGCACGGTTTTGAAGGCGGCGAGATCGCCAAGCTGCGCGCCCCGCCGCCGGGCGAAAACCTGCGCTACCCCCATGTCGGCCGCACACCGACAAAGGCTCCGGATCTCCCCACTCCCGAGGCCCGGCTGTCGCTGACAACCCAGCTCGAAGCCCAGCGCAATCTGGCTCAGCGCGAAAGCGCGGCACAGGGCGCCCTGCCGACCATTCCCCCGCCGCCCAAACCGGCCCCGGCAACGCCTGCGACGACGGCGGACACCGAACAGAGCGGCATGACCATGACCGCAGTCGGACAGCCCGAAACTCCGGCTCCGGAATCCCCGTCTGCCGTCAACCCGGCCCCGAACCTCCCAACCGAGCCCCCCGCTGCGGCTCCAGCACCAACGCCCACACCAGCACCGGCCACTAAACCCGCTCCCGCGAAGAAACCTGCCGCCCCGCCACCGGCACCGGAAGCCGAACTTCCCGCCGTGGTCACAAAATCCATTCCCCCGACCCCGCCGGGCGAGTTCCCGCAGATCGGTGACCTGCCTCCGCCCCCGCCGCAGTTCCCCGGTTTCGACCTTCCGCGCGATGCCATGGTCAGCGACCCCATCCGTCCGGACATCGACACCTCGACGCCCGAAGGCACGCTGATCCGCTTTCAGCCGGCAACCGATCACGTCGCCGGCAACCCGCAGGGCGAGTACCAGCACATCATTTCCCAGCGCGGAAACCAGCGCCTGACCATCCGCGGCTTTGGCGCCTTCATGAGCGCAGACGCGGCCCTCGCGCCAGCAGACCAGAATCGGGAGATTGCGCTCGGCCTGCTGCGGGCCCGGGTCGTTGCCCGCGCCCTGATCGAGCGCGGCGTCCCCGCTTCTGCGATCGTCCTCAAGGCCGAAGCCATCGGCGACGGCGTCCGCGTCACGATCGGAGGCTGATGCCCGGAAAATGGCTGGAAGATGACATTGTGAAATCAGGCGCAGTCAGACTGTTCCACTCCTGAAAAAACCTGTCTATCGTCGCTGCTCCCTTTCACCTTCTGTCCCAGAGCTGGTCATGACCGAAGAGTTCCACCGCATCCGCCGCCTGCCGCCCTACGTGTTCGCTGAAGTGAACAAGGCCAAGGCCGCCGCGCGAGCCGCCGGTGACGACATCATCGATCTGGGCATGAGCAACCCCGACAGCGCGCCCCCGGCTCACGTCGTGCAGAAGCTGATCGAGACAGTCGGCAATCCGCGCGCGCACGGCTATTCCGTCAGCCGCGGCATCCCGGGCCTGCGCAAGGCCATGGCGAACTATTACGAGCGCCGCTTCAACGTCTCGCTGGACCCGGAAACCGAAGTCATCGCAACCCTTGGCTCCAAGGAAGGTCTGGCCAATCTGGCCGCCGCCATCACGAGCCCCGGCGACACGATCCTAGTCCCGAACCCGTCCTACCCGATCCACCAGTTCGGCTTCATCATCGCCGGCGCCTCCGTCCGCTCGATCCCGGCCACACCGGACGAGGACATGCTCCGCGCGCTCGAGCGTGCCGTCCGGCACTCGGTCCCCAAGCCGACAGCCCTGATCGTCAACTTCCCGTCCAACCCGACAGCATTTGTCGCAAATCTCGATTTCTACAAGGAACTCGTGGCCTTCGCGCGCCGGGAAGAGATCTGGATCCTGTCCGATCTGGCCTATGCGGAAATCTATTTCAACGAGAACGAACCGCCCCCGTCCCTCCTCGCCGTTCCGGGCGCAAAGGACGTAGCTGTTGAGTTCACGTCCATGTCCAAGACCTATTCCATGGCAGGCTGGCGCATGGGCTTTGCGGTCGGCAATCCGCGCCTGATCCAGGCCCTCACACGCATCAAGTCCTATCTGGATTACGGCGCCTTCACCCCGATCCAGGTCGCCTCCGTCGCCGCCCTGAACGGCCCGCAAAACTACGTTTCCGAAATCCGCGCCATGTACAAGGACCGCCGGGACGTTCTCCTGCGCGGCCTTCAGAGCGCCGGATGGGACGTCCCCGCGCCCGCAGGATCGATGTTCGCCTGGGCCCCCATTCCCCCCGCTTTCGCCGAAATGGGCAGTGTCGCCTTCTCCAAGCTGCTTCTCAAGGAAGCCGGCGTGGCGGTTGCGCCCGGCCTCGGATTCGGGGAATACGGCGAGGGCTTTGTCCGGATCGGACTTGTCGAAAACACCCAGCGGCTGCGTCAGGCGACGCGGGCCATCAAGGGCTTCATGTCCCGGCACGGCGCCGGGGCCGGAACCGCTGATCTTCTTGGAGCTGCATCATCGTGAAACCACTGCGGATCGGACTGGCTGGACTCGGGACTGTCGGGATCGGTGTCATTCGTCTCCTGCGTGAGAACGCTGACATGATTACCGCCCGGGCTGGCCGCCCGATCGAAGTCGTGGCCATCACGGCCCGGGACCGCACCCGCGACCGCGGCGTGGACCTGTCCGCCATGCGCTGGCACGACAGCGCCACCGCCGTGGCGCAGGACCCGGAGATTGACGTCGCCGTCGAACTCATCGGCGGCTCCGAAGGCCCGGCACGTGACATGGTGCGCACCGCGCTCGAACGCGGCCTGCCGGTCGTGACCGCCAACAAGGCACTCGTGGCCCTGCATGGCGACCGCCTCAGCCGCCTGTCTTCGGAAAAAAATGCCCCCCTCCTGTTCGAGGCGGCTGTGGCCGGGGGCATCCCCGCCATCAAGCTCGTCCGCGAAGGACTGGCCGCCGACCGCCTCCTCAGCGTTGGCGGCATCCTGAACGGCACCTGCAACTACATCCTGACAGAAATGCGCGCCACGGGCCGGGACTTCACCGACGTCCTGACCGAAGCACAGGCCAAGGGCTATGCCGAAGCCGAACCCTCCACGGACGTGGATGGTTGGGACACGGCGCACAAGCTGGCCATCCTCGCCGGTCTGGCTTTCCAGCCCATAGCCTTCGACACCCTGTCCGTTCAGGGCATCCGCGACATCACGGCGACCGACCTGAAATTCGCCGATCAGCTCGGATACCGCATCAAGCTCCTCGGCATGGCCCGGCACGCCGAAAACGGCACCGTCGCCGCCTGGGTGCGTCCGTGCCTCGTCCCGGCCAGCGCCCCCATCGCCAGCGTTGAGGGCGTCTTCAATGCCGTCTCCACACAGGGCGTCTTCAGCGGTCCCATGACCATCTCCGGTCGCGGTGCCGGCGAAGGCCCGACCGCCAGCGCCGTGGTCGCCGATCTGATCGATCTGGCGCGGGGAACCGCCATTCCCGTCTGGGGCACGCAGTCCGTTCCGGCCCCCGCCACCTGCGCAAATCTCGCTGATTTGAACAGCGCATTCTATTTACGTCTGAACGTTCAGGACCGTCCGGGCGTAATGGCTGACCTGACATCTGTTCTTCGGGACCATGATGTCTCCGTTCACTTTGTCTCCCAGCATGATGCTGCAACAGGATGTGCTGACCTGGCGATCGTAACCCATCAGGTTCCTGAAAAGGCCATCCATGCAGCTGCCACAGCGCTCGCGGTCCTTCCTGTCGTGACAGGAAAGCCTCTGGTGCTCAAAATCGAGGATCCCCTTGCGTGATCGACCCTCAGAATGTTCTCCCGTACCGCGTCACTGACCGCAATCTTGCTCTCGAGCTCGTCCGCGTAACGGAAGCAGCCGCGATCGCCTCCGCCCACTGGACCGGCCGCGGCCAGAAGAACGAAGCCGACGGCGCCGCCGTTCAGGCCATGCGCGCTGCATTCGACACCGTCGCCATCGACGGTGTCGTCACCATCGGCGAAGGCGAGATGGACGAAGCACCGATGCTCTATATCGGTGAAAAGGTCGGCTCCGGCGGCCCGGCCATGGACATCGCGGTCGATCCGCTCGAAGGCACCAATCTGTGCGCCAAGAGCCTGCCCAACGCCCTGACGGTCGTGGCCCTCGCCGAACGCGGCAAGTTCCTGCACGCGCCTGACATCTACATGGAAAAGATCGTCGTCGGCCCCGACCTGCCCGAAGGCGTGGTGGATCTGGATGCCTCTATCGGCAACAACCTCCGTTCGCTGGCCAAGGCCAAGAAGCGCGATGTCTCGGACATGGTTCTCTGCGCACTTGACCGCGAAAGACATGAAGAACTCATCGCCCATGCTCGCGAAGCCGGCGCACGCGTCATGCTCCTGAGCGACGGTGACGTGGCGGCTGCCATCGCCACCTGTATCGATGGCAGTGGCGTGGATCTCTATGCCGGTTCGGGCGGCGCTCCCGAAGGCGTTCTGGCCGCCGCAGCCATCCGCTGCATGGAAGGCCAGATGCAGGGCCGCCTCCTGTTCGAGGATGACAGCCAGCGCGAGCGTGCCCGCGAAATGGCCAATGGCCTCGATCCGGCCCGCAAGCTCTTCCTGCACGACATGGCCTCCGGTCACGTCCTGTTCTCCGCAACAGGCGTCACATCCGGCCCGCTGCTGAAGGGCGTGGAACGTCCGAGCCCGACCCGGGCCCGCACACATTCCATCGTCATGCGTTCAAAATCCGGCACGGTGCGCTATATAGAAAGCCATCATACCTTCAAACCGAAGGCAAAAGCCGCTTCCTGAACGGAGAACCATGCTCGCAGATGATACGGGTGCCGTCCTCGGCGTAACCCGAAGTGCAGGACACCGCCGCTGGATCTGGCGGGATCCCCGCCTGGCGGAAGCTGACAACCGTCTGGCTCTCGGTCTGGCCCAGCAGGCCGGCATTCCTGAACTTCTGGCCCGTATTCTCTCGGCACGAGGCGTCGCATCACACGACGCCTCCTCCTTCCTCAATCCCCGCCTGCGCGACGCCATGCCCGACCCGTCCTGCCTGCAGGATATGGATCAGGCCGCCGAACGCCTCGCACAGGCCGTGCGCAACCGCGAGCATGTCGGCCTGTTCGGCGACTACGATGTGGACGGCGCCTGCGGAACTGCTCTCGTCTGCGACATGCTGCGCGAACTGGGCTGCACCGTCAGCACCCACATTCCCGACCGCCTGACTGAAGGCTACGGCCCCAACACTGCAGCCCTCGAGAACCTGCTCTCCCAGGGCGCCACGCTTCTAGTGTGTATCGACTGCGGCACAGCAGCGATCGACATCCTCAACGACCTGACCGACCGCGCCGACATCATCGTGCTCGACCACCACAAACCCGACGGCGCAGCGCTGCCGAAAGGCATCGTGGTCAACCCGAACCGTCTGGACTGCACGTCCGGGCTGGGCAGCATCTGCGCCACGGCCGTCGCCTTCCTCACCATGGTCGCCACGATCCGCCACCTGCGCCGCACCAACTGGTTCGACGAAGGCCAGGTCATTCCCGACCTGCTCAAACGCCTCGACCTCACGGCGCTGGCGACCATCTGCGACGTCATGCCCCTGACCGGCCTGAACCGCGCGCTGGTCATGCAAGGTCTGCGCGTCATGTCCCGCGGCGAGCGTCTCGGTCTGGCCACGCTGTCCTCCGTCGCAGGCGTGAAGGAAGAAGCCAGCGCCATGGCCTGCGGCTTTGCCCTCGGTCCCCGCATCAACGCTGGCGGTCGCATCGCACAGGCCGATCTGGGCCTGAAACTCCTGCTGTCCGATGATGTCGTGGAAGCCCGCGCCCTCGCCGAACAGCTCGACCGCGTGAACCGCCAGCGTCAGACCGTCGAATCCACAATCCTCGATTCTGCCATGGAACAGGCGCAGCAGCAGCTCGATGCGGGCCACGCCGTCATCTTCCTGCATGGTGAAACATGGCACCCCGGCGTCGTCGGCATCGTCGCAGGCCGCCTGAAAGAGCGCTACAACCGCCCCGCCCTCGTCGCGGCCCTGACGGACGGCGTCATCAAGGGCTCGGGCCGCTCCGTCCCCGGACTGGATCTCGGAACCGCCATCATCGCCGCCCGCCAGAACGGCCTGCTTCTCACTGGCGGTGGCCACGCCATGGCCGCCGGCTTCTCGCTTTCTGCCGATCGTGCCGACGAATTCCACAACTGGCTCGACAGCCAGCTTTCCGGCGCCCTCACCCTCCCCAAACAGGACGCCCTGAAGCTCGACGGCATCATGACGCTGGCCGGCGCCTCCATCGCGGTCGCTGACCAGCTCGCCCGGCTGGAACCCTTCGGTCCCGGCAACGAAGAGCCGGTCCTCGCCATCAGCAATGTCCGCTGTGTCAAAAGCGAGCGTATCGGCAAGGACGGCAACACCCTGCGCGTCATCCTGCAAGGCGAGGATGGAGGCACACGCCTGCGCGGCCTGGTCTTCCGTGCAGCGGACAAACCCTTCGCCGCCCTGCTGGAAGACCGCTCGATGCCTCTGGTGCATGTCGCAGGCACATTGCGGGCCGAGACATGGCAGGAGAGAAAAAATCTGTCTTTTTTCATTTCTGACGCTGCCCCGGCTTGACGCCCCCGAAAGACGCCCCTATACACCCGCTCACGCCTCCAGTCCCGTTCGTCTAGAGGCCTAGGACACCGCCCTTTCACGGCGGCAACACGGGTTCGAATCCCGTACGGGACACCAAATTTTTTTGGTAATGATATCAGCAATTTAGAGCTATATCGGGCGCCAAAACCAAAAAATTAAGTAGCGATTTTGGACCAATTCTGGACCAATGACGATTCCGTCTCATGGCCCGTATAAAGTCCGCCGAGAATGCCAAAGATCCTGCAACAGGACGCCCTCTGCCTGATGGCGTGAATTGCCGGGGGCCCAAGCAATACAGGGCCCGCAAGCCGGTCAGCGGCCAGCGGATCACCAGAACATTTGACACCGCCCGTCTTGCCCGCGCGTGGCTCGAGGAAACCTCGGTCAAAGTGCGCGAAGGGCGTCATATCGACGTCCGGGCCCTGGATGGCCTCGTGCTCCGAACCCTGATTGAGCGCTACCGTGACGAATGCATGGCTCACCGCGAGGCTGACCGGACAGGCCATATCCCGGCACTGCTTCGCGATCCCATCGCAGACCTGAATCTCTCTCGCCTGACAGTTCCAGCAGTTCGAGGCTTTCGCGACCGTCAGGGCAAGATCTGGCCGCTGCGACAGTCGTCAAGCGGCTCAATCTCTTGGCCTCCATCCTCAATCATGCCATGAGCGAATGGGATGTCCCGCTCTCGCTGAACCCGGCTTCGGGACGCATGATCAAGCGGCCGACAGGCGCCGATCGCAAGCGCAACCGACGACTGCAGGAAGACGCTCCGGAGAGCCCAACGCCCCCTTTTCCTCCCAACATGACAGAAGCCAGCGAATATGACCGCCTGCTTGCCGCAGTGACGTCCGAAAGCCATGCGGTTCACCGTCATGTTGCCGCCCGAACAGGCAGCGCATCAACTCCGTGCACTTGTCCAGAACGCCAACACCGCTGCCCTGCATCAGAATAATCCTGTTCGATCGACCAAGAGACAGGCGTCATATCACGTCTGAGTAAGAGATGGGCGAGCTTGCATCCGCCTAAAAGAAACCAGCAACACGCAGATGGGACTTAAGACTGTGCAGGAAGGCGCGGACACTGGCCTGCGTATATTTCCGGTTGGGCAACACGGCATGAAGGTCGATTTTCTCCCCTTGCAGATCAGGGAAAATCCGCATGAGCCTTCCCTGTTCCAGATCATGCTTCACATCGCAAAGGAGCTTGTAGGCGATTCCTTCTCCCGAAAGCGCCCAGTCATGGATGATCTCAGCATTCGTGCTCGAAAGACGGGGTTCGACCGTAATGATCTCCGTCTGCAGATCGTTACCGATGACCCAGCGGTCAAGAAGGGCCATTGTCTTGTTGCGCCTCAGACAGAGACAGTGATGGGTCGCCAGGTCCTGCGGCGTTACCAGCGGGGGATGGCGGGCCAGATACTCAGGCGATGCACATAGGACCCGCACTGTCGAGGCCAGTCTGGTGACAACCGCATCCGGAGAATCAGGAAGGCCCAGACGCAGGACGACATCGAGAGAATCACTGGTGTCATAAAAACCTTCCGAGGCCAGTGCCAGATTGACCAGCAGGTCCGGATGCGTGGCACTGAAAGTGGCCAGAAAAGGTGCTATCAGGCGTCGCCCGAGTTCTACCGGAGCGCCGATCCCGAGCGTTCCCCGGGGAATATTGGTATTGGATGAAATCTCCTCTTCCAGACTGTCAACGAGCGCGAGAATTTCCACGGCGCGCTCATGGTAGATCCGCCCGTTTTCACTCAGCCCGAAATGCCGCGTATTCCGGACGACCAGCAGGCTGCCCAGCCGGCTTTCCAGACGGGCGAGACGACGGGACACAGTCGCGGGCGATGTCTGGAGATTGCGGGCACAGACGGTCAGACTGCCGGAGGCGACAAGATGGGCGAAGAAGCGCAGGTCCCCTGTTTCGTCATGGCGCATCCTGAGCCCCCTAAAAGCGGAATTCGATTCATTCTTGCATCTGACGTAATATTCCCTTTCCGATGATGCGCCTACTGAAAGGTGATCGGCCTGCGTTATAGAACGCCCAGAAACGCCACACAGGGTCGGGAAAACAGCATGGCTTCAGTCTTTCGAGTCACGACATCCGATGACGGAAATCCGAAACAACCAACGCTGAAAGATCAGCTTGTCGGCACCTGGAATCTCGTTTCCTACCGAGTGGAGGAAAAGGATACGGGAACATTCATCAATGCGATGGGCCCTTCACCACGCGGACGGGTCATTTTTACGCCTGATGGATGGGTGGCATTCAACCTGGAGGGCAGCCATCGCCATCCAGCTGAAACGGAAGCCGATTATCCGGCCCTTATGAAAACGCTGGTGGCCTATATCGGGCGCTATCGCGTCGAGGGAAACCAGTGGATTACGCAGGTTCAGACAGCCTGGGCACCAGAATGGGTGGGCACGGAACAACGCCGGACCGTTGTGGTCAGCGGCACAACCGCAGACGTTACGACGCCGTGGCGGAAGATGCCGAACTGGGCTCAGGGACGGCTGTCCCGCAGCCTCATCCGTTTCCAGCGCGCTGATGACCGGACATAAGGGTCCATATCATTTCTTATGCAATATGATTACTGCCACATAGAGATGCGCAGTTTCTTCAGCCTTCTGCCCACCCCGTTCTGCTTTATTCGTCGCCAGATCGGCACATCATTGCGCACGCGGCCCATAGTCTCCAGAAAATAGTTACCGCTGTTTTAATCCCCCAAAACTGCGGATACCGTCGATATGGAGGCAGGAATTTGATTCAGGTTTCATAAAAAACCTAAAAACAAGCGATTTCTATGGATGGATAGACGACCTTCCACCTCACTGGAACCGGTCTCTTCCTAGAAAAAGATTATACATTAAAATGGAATGTTCTTATGGATATTTCACATGAATATTCATATCATATCGCTTCCGAACAGAAAAGGACGCGGGCATGGTTTTGGCTTCTCCCCGAGGGATCATTGCGTTATTCGCCAGCGCCTATGTGCTCTCGTTCGTGGACCGGCAAATTCTTGCTTTGCTGGTTGGCCCTATCAAAACCGCTCTTTTGCTTTCGGATTTTCAGTTTGCCCTGCTTAATGGACTGGCATTCTCGCTTCTGTACTCGATACTCGGCCTGCCTATTGCAGCCCTCAGTGATCGGATAGCCCGCCCCCCCATCATCGTCGCTGGCATCATCATCTGGAGCGTAGCAACGATTTCCTGTGGTTTTGCACAAAATTTCTGGCAACTTTTCATATGCCGTATGGCCGTTGGTGTCGGTGAGGCAGCCCTTGTTCCAGCCGTATATTCCTTTTTGGCTGATATTGTCACGCCTTATAAGCTCGGCCAGACACTCGCACTGTTTTCGCTTGGCTCCTTTATTGGAGCAGGTATCGCTTTCCTGTTCGGCGGAATGCTGATCGGCCTGTTGCATACGACACATGAATGGCACGGCATCATTGCCTGGAAACTCTGTTTTCTGTGTGTCGGATTGCCAGGCCTGCCTCTGGCCCTGCTTATTGCACTGACTGTTCGCGAACCTGGCAGACGTCACGCCAGTTTTCAGAAGGAAGATACAGCTTCGGAAACAGCCTGGGGGTTTTTTCGACTTCACTGGAAATTCTTTACCTGTCACTTTCTCGGCTATTCCTCCACAGCCATCATATTGTTTTCCCTCCTGAGCTGGATGCCTGCGCTGTTCTTAAGGTACAGACATTTTTCCCATCAAAGCGTCGGGGAAATTATGGGACTGACAGCGATTTTCTGCGGATGTGCAGGAGCATATGTCAGCGGGCGGCTTATTGATTTCCTTGGCCGTCGCAATCATCCATTTCCAGCAGCCACAATGGGCATTACCGGTGCCCTGTCCGCCCCCGCATTGCTCTGGGGATCTATCGCTTCACCGAATATCCCGTTTGGTATCATGCTCTTTGCGATGTCGTTCTTTTGTGCCGCACTGCCGATGCCGCCGTCAGCCATTGTCTTACAACAGTCGGTTCCAAAAACATTCCGATCCCAGTTTTCGGCAGTACTGCTTTTCTGTAATGCGCTAATTGGTCTGTCTGGTGGCTCAATGCTGGTCGGATATCTCGATGACCATGTGGCCGGCGTCGCAATTTCCTTGCCGTTGGTAACATGTGGCGGCGGCCTGCTGGCGGCGTTGCTACTTTATGGCTCGACCCGGTTTGATAAAAAGGTTCTTTTTTAAAAGAAAGAACCGGAAAACTTGCCTGGGTTTATGAGCAGAATGTTTCCTGCAGATGCTTCCACAGCAGTTGTTCTCCCTGCCCGGCGGCACAGAACAGAACGCTGGACCAGCGCTCGGTTCTGGTCTCTCCCTGTGTCTGGATTTCACGATAGAATGCAAGCATCCCACCCTCGAAAGCATGAAGAACTTTCACGTCCTCGATTTCCATGACCAGGCCCGGACGACTGCCACGAAGCGAGGGTAAGACTTTCGCAAACATTTCGAACGTCACCAGACGCCCGGCCGCCCCCACCATCATGTAGTCCGGCGTCATGCGATCCAGAATATCCTTCGGATCACTGCTGCCCACTCCACAAAACCAGTCCTGAAGCAGACGATGAAGTTCGATGATCTCTGCCGATGCAGCGCTTTCAGTATTTTGCATGAACGTGGTCTTTCGTAAAAACAGATTAGGGGTTCATCAGAACAGAGTGCTTTGGAAATGTCTCGGCCCATCCACTTTTCAGGGGAGAAATAAACACGTTTTCCGTCCGTGTCCGAGCAATTTTCCAGACCCCGTCTTCACGACGGAACAGGTTGTTCAGCCGGCTGGACCGTAGAAGCGAGGATCCATCACTAAAGATCCAGGGTTGGCAATGAATCCACTGTCCGTCCGCATGATCGCCGTGAACATGGATCTGTTCCGACGTCAGATAATGCACGTTCAGCAGAAGTTCGGGGTCACGCTTTTGGCCCCAGAAAGCCTGAAAATGCGACCGAATTGCGTTCTTGCCGACGCAGCGGCCGAACTGGTTGTCATAATACTCGCCGACACCTTCCCAGACTGCATCTTCAGTATACAGGTCCATAATCCGGTCCACGCGCTGCCCATCGTCTTTCACATCAGCTTCAGGGCAGGGTGTGTCGCACAGGAACATGTAACGCGCCTGGATCCTGCGGATGTCAGCCTCTGCTTCCAGTGTGACAACACGCTGTTCCAGTATTTCCAGTCGCGTCAGAAGTTCACTCATGACCGGTATCCTGCACGCAAATGGAGGGAACGGGGCGTGCAGGAAAAAGCGTTTCAGCCCATGTGGCATAATCCAGCAGGGATTCATCCTCACCAAATGCGCCCAGAAGCTGAATCCCGACTGGCAGGCCGTTTACACCCGTAAAGCCGGGAAGCGTGACGGTTGGCAAACGCAGAAGCGTCCATATGCGGCTGAAAATCGGGCTGCCTGTCCCGTCTTCTTTCTTTGGCGCCTCCCCAGGAGCCGCAGGAGCCAGCAACAGATCATAACGCGTAAAAACATCGGCAATCTGTGCACGCAACCTGTCTGCTTCCGCGAGAGCCTGCCGATACGTCGCATAGCCGATCGCACGTCCCGCTTCGATCAAGCTGACAATCTGGCTGCTGAGCAAGGCGCGTTGCTCGGCATATTCCCAGCCCAGCGCCTGGCAGGCCTCGTAGCTCATGATCGTCACATGCAGGTCAGCCGCGGCTTTGAATGCAGACAGATCGACGTCTTCAACAGGTGTCTCTCCACCCAGGCAGGCACCTGCCTTTTGCAAAGCCATACGGGTCGAGTCCTCAGCCTGATCCCACCAGGGCGTACGACAGACTCCTACCCGCTTCGGGACAGCGGATTTCACCGTACTGGCAGTCGGAACCGGCCCTTTTAAAACGCTGTCTGCAAGAACCGCTGTTTTAACATCCGGCGTAATTGTGCCCAGCGTATCAAAAGACGGTGCTAACCCTTTGATTCCCGCCCCGGCATAACGTCCATAAGACGGTTTGAACCCCACTACGCCGCAATAGGATGCAGGCCGCGTAAGAGAAGCCGCCGTCTGGGACGCCAGCCCGATATCGATCATGCCGGCTCCCACAGCCGCCGCCGAGCCACTCGACGACCCCCCCTGGCGTGCGTGAAAAATCATAGGGATTGACTGTCGGACCAGCCCGGAAAAAAGCAAATTCCGTTGTCACCGTCTTGCCGACACACAGGGCCCCGGCCGCCTTGAGCTGAGTGACACATGCGGCATCATTGGGAGTATGATGCCCTGCGTAGATCGGTGATCCATGCGCCGTCGGGTAATAGGCCGTGTCGATGATATCCTTCACCCCGACACTGAGGCCCGAAAGCGGCCCCTTTGGTGCATTACCGGCGTCATGACGCAAGCGGACCGGATCATAAGAACTGAAAGCCTGAATGCTGGCTTCGTGACGTTCAATCCGCGCCAGAAGAACGGTGGCAGTATCGGGAGTATTTTCGCTCATCGGGAGCCTCTTTTCCGGATAGGGAAGAATTCAGGCGAGAAGGTCGAACGTGCCTCGATAATAAAGCAGAGGAGGCATCTCGCCATCCTCGTTCATTGTGATGTGCACGGGACGGGCGAGGAAGATTTCATGTGTTCCACCCCGCAGGGTCTCAATGACTTCCACCCCGATCTGCACCAGGGCATCACGAACAAAACACGTACCATCATCGTGGCGGATACAGTGTTCGTCCATGGATTTGGCATGGGACGGCATGGCGAAATGCCGGGCAATGCCTTCCTGCGAATTCGTGAGAATACTGATGCCAAAGCGCTGGCTCTGCTCGATAGCCCGGCATGTCGCGCTTTTGCGGTTCAGGCAGACCAGCAGCGTCAGCGGATCAAGTGAAACGGAACTCAGGGCACTGATTGTTGCCCCCTGCTCTCCCTCATCCGAAGTTGCCGTCACCACAGCGACACCTGTCGCAAAATGCGCCATCGCCTTACGAAAAACGTCTGAAGTTACGCTCGTCATGCCTTGTCTCCTGTCCAGAGCGGTCCACGTTCCTTGCGCATCTTGCGCACAGCGGCATCAAACATCCTGTCTGCCGCCGATGATCCGGAAATCAAGGTGGCGGCGTCTCGCGCGCATCCCCGTTTGATATCGTCGGAAATCAGCACATCCGGACCAGGAATCTGCCCTGCATGGCACTGAATTTCCGCAGCACGCTGCACGATCCACAACAGGAAGAACGTGCGCGCCACATCAGCTTCTCCTACGGCAATCCCATGATTGCGCAGAACGAGAACATGCTTGTCGCCCAGGCTTTCGAGCATCCGGGGGCGCTCTTCGTCATAAAGGGTGATGCCTTCAAAGGCATGATAACCCACCCGCTCAAAGAGCTGCGCGCCGTAAAAATTATCATGGCTGAACCCGGCCTGCTTCATTGCCACGGCACAGACTGCGTTCGTATGGGTATGGATGACACAGTGAATATCATCACGGGCAGTATGAATGGCGCCATGAAGGGCAAAGCCGGCAGGATTGGGTTTGTGTTCCGCCTCGGTGATCAACTGTCCGTCGGCATTAACGACCAGCAGGTTGTCAGGCGTCACCTCGTCGTAATTAAGACCAAACGGGTTGACGAGATAACGTGTTGGCGTGCCCGGAAGGCGGACGGAAATATGATTGAAAATCATCTCCGTCCAGCCGTAATAATTGATCAGATGATAGCACTCGGCCAGCCGGACTCTCAGCTGCATTTCTTCAGTCGTCATGTCCATCGTCATGATCGTATTCCCTGTGCCTGCACGCGTTGTGCGGCCTTGAAGGTTGCCAGTTCAAGAACGGTTGACGTAACGGGCATCGGCACATCATGCGCCTGCCCGATTTTCGCAATTGTCCAGCCGATTGCGTCCAGCTCCAGTGTGCGCCCCGCACAGTAATCCTGAAGCATCGAGGTACGGTGTGGACCTGCCTTCGCAATGGTGTCCCGGATCTCATCCACGTCATGCAGGTTGGAAAGACCGCAGGCAGTCCCGACTGCGAGGGTTTCTTTAAGGATGTCAGCAATAACAGCCTCTGTTGATACTGCGCCTGCCAGAGTGGAAAGGCTGGCTTCACAGACCACCGAAAGCGGATTGGTCGCCAGATTGGCAGCAATCTTGTTCCAGATATCGCATCGGATCTGCGGACTGGACCGTGCCGTAATCCCCGCCTGCTGCAGGACATGAAGGACATGGCTCAACCTGTCATCAGGCATGCCGTCCACCATCCCCAGAACCAGCATCGGAGCGCGGGCGGAAGACACCACTCCCGGTGCCGTCTGTTCTGTCATGGCATAAGCCACGGCGCCGACGAGGCAGGAGCGAGAAAACAGGTCTGACAGGCGTCCATCTGGATCCAGCACAGGTGCCGCTGCCTCAAACGCTCCGTTTGGGTCGGTGGCCATCCACCACGGCAGACCATTCACGACCGGAATGACAAGCGTCTGACGGCCAACAGCATGCCTGACGGTTTCAGCCAGTTGAGGTAACTGGTGAGACTTTCCAGCCAGCAGGATCACATCCTGATGACAGTCCGGCGCTCGCGTATCCGCTATGGGATGGCAGATACTGCGGTCCTGTCCATCATCCAGAACCAGCCCGTTTTCGTGCAGTGCCTGAAGCGTTGCACCCCGCGCCACGACCGAAAGGGAGGCCTCTGTCCGCGCCAGCATCGCGGCCAGGGTTCCCCCCAGCGCTCCAACACCTGCGACGCAGATTTTCAGCCCTGCCATTACAGATCCACAACCAGCAACGGCGACTTTGCGCGCGAACAGCACAGTGCGATCTGGTCAGTCCGTTCATCTTCGGTCAGATATTCGTCCCGATGGTCGGGGTCCCCTTCAAGAAGGTCAACGACACAGGTTCCGCAGATCCCCTGCTCGCAGCTGACCGTGACCTTTACGCCTGCCCGTGCCAAAGCGGCAGTAATGGGTTCGTCTGCACCAACCTGCACCCGGACGCCGGATTTTGCAGCCAGAACCTCGAATGTTTCTCCCCCACTAATCGGAAGTGCGGAAAAAGCTTCCCGGTGGATCTGCGCTTCCGTCAGGCCAAGAGCAAGGGCTGCCTCCTGCACCCCATCCATCAATGCAACCGGACCACAGGTATAGACATGTCCACGTCCAATGCCCTGCAGCACAGAAGACAGATCAGGCCGGGACGTGGACGGATTACTCCGGTCATGTATCTGCACACGGTCAGCAAAAGACGAAGCCTGCAGGAAAGCTGCAAAAGCAGGATCGCGCGCGACATAGTGCAGGGTGAACGGCACATTGCGGTCGCCAAGCTCATGCGCCATGGCGATCAGAGGCGTTACTCCAATCCCGCCGCCAATCAGGACATCAGGCCCTTCGGACGGCACCAGTGGAAACAGATTACGGGGTGCACCGATTTTGAGCACTGCACCCGGCCTGACTGTTTCGTGCACGGTGCGTGAACCGCCCCGGGAATTTTCTTCCAGGAGCACGGCCAGACAGTACCGTGTCTTATCCGCCGGATCGCCGCACAGGGAGTACTGGCGAACAAGGTCATCTCCCAAAATCAGGTCAATATGCGCACCTGCCTCCCAGGGCGGCAGTTCGTCCGTTACGGGAAGCAGATCGAAAGACAGGACTTTCCCGATCAGTTCACATGATCCGACACGGACTTCGATCGTCTGTGTGCTCATCGCATGTACAATCCGCTGTTGATGTCGATTGTGGAGCCCGTGATAGCCCCTGACAGGGGATGCGCCAGTTCCGCGACCATGCGCGCCACGGAAAGCGGGTTGCCGAGCTGCCCTGTAGGTAATCCGGCTATCAGCCCCGGCATTTTCTCGGCACCGATTGTCTCCGCCACGGATGGAAGATCCAGCGGCCCCGGAGCAATCGCATTCACCGTGATGCCAAAGGGGGCGAGGTCGCGTGCGAAAACTTTCGTCAGTGTATGGATCGCACCTTTCGAGGCTGCATAATGCGCACCCGTTGCTGTGCCGCCGTTTTCACCGGCCAGTGACCCGATATTGACGATCCGCCCCGGAGCATTCTGAGCTCGCAACCTGCGCGCAAACCGCTGACATCCCAGAAACGTGCCGCGCACATTGACCGCCATGACCGCATCGAACGTATTGATATCGATCTCGAGAACCTTCTGCGCCTTCATGACTGCGGCATTGTTCACCACGAGCCAGGGCAGGCCGAAATGCCGTTCCACCGCATCCAGACCGGCCTCAACCGAAGCTTCGGACGCAACATCCATTTTCAGGGCAAACGCCTGATCGCCCCAGTCCGCAACAGAAGCCTTCGCGGCATCAAGATCCAGATCAGCCGCAACAACCCTGTATCCCTCTGACAGAAGATGCCCGGCGATACAGGCTCCCAGACCCCGCGCAGCCCCTGTGACCAGTGCAACCCGGCTCAAAGGATATAACTCACAGCGGTCAGCGCCTCGGTTGAGATCAGCAGACGCACGACCTTGAGCGCGATTTTCAGCCCGTCCTCAGTCATTTCCAGACGATAGTTCAGGTTGGCGGCATAGTCATGAACGCGGCCCTGCCGCAGTTCCTGAAGCATCTGGGCGCAGCGCAGGGTGCAATGCGTGTCACTGCTCTCCAGCATCCGGTAACGCGACAGAAGCCGGACTGTCCGTGCCGGGGGCGCTGCAGAAATAGAACGACCGCTCAACAGCCGTACGACGCGCTTTTCACGCATCTCGGCATCGTCATAAGCGTAATTCAGAACCTTCTCGAAATCTTCCACATCGGGGTCAATCGGAACGACATAGCGCCCTTCTGGCGTATAGAGTTTCAGCCAGTCGTGAAAATCGCCATGGTCGAGCATGTCAGCTTCGAGCGTGATAAGTGAAATGGCATCCTGTAGCGTAATGCTCATGCCCCTGCCTCCTCCGACATCGCAATCAGCCATTGTCTGTAGGCTGCCCGCATCCCTGTTTCGGCACTGACGTCGCTGAACAGATTTCCATCCTCACGCCGTGCTTCATGGCCAAGACCACGATTCAGCAGGATGGAAATATCCTTGCCCGCCAGTGATCCGCGCTGCACCCGGTCCCACGCTTCTGCATCATCGGGAGTTCCGAAGCCCATCGGACCCTGAAAATGTTCGTGAAGCCGCAGACGCACTTCATTGGCAATATCAGGACCGCCATCCATACCAATGGCGATATGGCGGATTTCGGTCTCGGTTACACTCAAAGGCCGCAGGACCCGGAAAAAGGCCATGGAACAGGCAAGGTTCGGGAAAAGATTGAGATTGAAACCCGATCCACCTACGGCACGTACGATCTTGCGGACCTGCTCGTCAGGATAGTCCTTGGCCAGTTCCGCGGCCAATTCAGCAAAGCGCTCCGGAATAGGGGCATCAAGCCCTTCATCCAGATCAACCAGCTCCGGAATCATGACCATGACCGAGTGCCCATGCCCCAGGTCTTCAACAAAACCTGCACCTTCAACGAAATCGAACGTATTCTGTGTTTCCGCATCGACGGAATCCAGAAAGGACTTGTGGACGATCGGGAAGTGATAGGCGTCCGTTGTGTTTTCGAGCTGGATCTTCCAGTTGCCCGGGAAGGTGAACTTGTGTTCACCCATCGTCTTGACCGGCCAGCCGGCCCCCTGCTTCATGAAGAGATCAATCCAGGGCTTCGCACGGCCCAGCCACTCATCGAGGGACATGATATCCTTGTCGAAACTGGCAAAGATCAGCCCGTTATACTCCTCGACCTTCAGGGAGATGAGCGGCAGTTTGGACTTGTCCAGCTGCCCCGTATAGCCCTCCTGATGAGGAACCCCCCCGAAGAGCACCATCCAGACCATATGCCCAGCCATGATAGGGGCAGACGAAACTGGCCGTCTTGCCATGCTTGAGCTCACATACCGTCGCGGCACGATGCCGGCAGCGGTTGAGCATGACATGCACCACACCCTTGCGATCACGCGACACTATGACCGGGTGAGACCCGACGAATGTCGTGATGAAGTCACCGGGTGCCGGCAGATCACTGCGATGCGCAACCCAGATCCAGTTGTGCATGAAGATGCGATCCATCTCCATGTCATACAGATCCGGATTGCTGTAGATCGAGCCATCGGCACGGTCGTCGTCCAGAAGGCTCTTGGGATCGGGCAGGCCCTGCATGTGCAATATTTCCCTTGTTATAGTCTGCAATGATGTTTCGCGGAAATTCAGGAACAAGCGGAATTCATGGATAACCAGGTCGGTTTCCCCGCCCCAGAATGACACGTCCCGCGGCTTCGTAATTGCCTTTCGCCATGAACGCATGCTGTGCAACGACACTGCAGTCCTGCATGCAACGTCCCAGAATATGCTCACTCTGCACAGCAGCGATGCCACCAAGCTCGAAGCACATGCGTGCGACCTGCGCGGCCACCTGGGCAGCATGCGTGGCCGCCAGACGAATACGGTTGGCAAGCGTTTCGGGTACGGTCTGTCCATCCAGAAGCAGGCCCCAGGCTTCTTCTGTTACACCGTAGAAAAAAGCCCGCGCCGCCGAGAGCAGCGCTTCAGCTTCGCCAACAACAGCCTGGACATGAGGACGATCCGCCATGGTAGGCGCACCAGTAATGGAACGGCGTCCCGCTGCCAGCGCCGTTACTTCATCCAGCGCCCGACGTGCACAGCCCAGCCCCACGACCGTTAGCACCTGTGCCGCCAGTCCCAGAGACGGATACTGATAGATCGGTTTGTCCAGCATCGGCTTGCCGCCACGAATGAACGTCCATTCCTCGGCTACCGGGACATTTTCAACGACGACATCATGACTACCCGTACCGGCAAGGCCAATTGTGTCCCAGGTTTCCTCGATCCGGACGGAAGAGGCAGGCATGACAGCGGTACGCGGCAACCCGCCACTCTCGCCAGCTACGGCAATACCAACCCCGATCAGTGACGCTCCGGGGCTGCCGCTGGCATAAGGCCAACGACCGTTGACGATGAAATCATTGCCGACGCGCTCCGCAGCCTGGGGAGGGAAAATGGCACCGGCAAAAACAACATCGGGGCCATCCGCGTAGATCTTTTCCAGCGTCGATATGGGCAATGCAGCCAGATAGGTTGCTGAAACTCCAAAACTTGCGACCCAGCCTGCAGAGGCATCGGCGTGGGCAATCGTTTCGATCAGGCTGAGAAATGCCATCGGAGAAGCCTCAAGCCCTCCGAAGCAGTGTGCCACAAGTGCACGATAAACACCCGCCTTGCGAAACCCTTCAACGATATCCTGCGGAATACGGCGGGCTTTGCGGAATTCCAGCGCACGCTCCCGGATCGTTTCCAGCAGTGGCGCGAGTGCGGGATCTTTCAGGAGTTCACCTGACTGCCCATCGGAAACATGCTTCAACATCAGATGTCCTTGTTCAGGAGCAGCTTTAGCTCCAGCGGCGATCCATGATTGTTACGCTATCGGCATTTAGTGGATTATTCCACTACTTTTTCACAAAAATTTCCGCTGGTGTCTGGAAGCAGCCCAGCGGAAAAGTGTCAGAATGCGACCCCGCCCTGAATGTACCACTGACGACCGCGGTCGAAGGATTTCTGGTAGTTTCCAAAGCTTCCGGAATAGCTGCCCCAGGCCATGAATTTCTCGTTCGAAGCGTTATCCAAGCCAACCATGGCGTTATATTTCTGGTTTGCACTAACCCAGCGCGCGCTCATGTTCACCGTTATATACTTGGGCTGTATCAGCGCGTTGTACATGATGGCATTCAGATTGGCATTGTAGCGGGACCGATAGGTGGCATCTACCCGAGGGGTAAGGCTACCATACTGACCCAGGTCGATCCTCTTCGAAACGCCAGCATTGGCCGTCCATTTCGACACAAGGACAAACATGGAGTTCAATCCAAGTCCCTGCACACTTGCGGTTAGGCTCGTGTAATGCGCATCCGTTTCCCCAACGGAACCACTTACCGTCCAACCGTCTCCGAGCGCATACTGACCTTCAAGTTCAAAACCCGAGATATGGGCTTTGCCTGCATTGGTATAGTATGGTCCGATATGCGTGGCATCAGACACCAGAAGCTGCACGTCATCATAAAAAGTGAAAAAGCCAGCGGCACTGATACGCAGACGATGGTTGAGTCCGTAAAACTTCAGCCCACCCTCGAAAGTATTGACGCTTTCCGGACGAAATGAAGGAGGAGCATTGGTAATATTCGTCAGGCGCTGCGTAAATCCGCCACCCTTGAACCCTTGTGAGAACGTTGTGTATCCCATCAGTTCCGGCGTAAACTGATAGGAAAGATTGACCATTGGCGTCCAGCGCGCATTGTTGTTGTGATAGGACTGATACGGAACAATGCGGGTTCCAACAGGCGTGGAAACGATGGGGGCACCAATAACTTTGGTAATATACTGATCAGGAGTAAAAGTTTTGTTGTCTTCCGTGTAACGCACACCTGCCGTAAATGTCAGTTTTTTGGTGATATTATAGGTTTCCTGCGCATAGGCAGCATAGTTCTTGTCCTTGAAATATCCGCCACTTTGCAGACTTTCGACATAAAACTCCGTCGGATTTACGTCCGCTCCACTTTGGGCAAAATAGTAAACACCGGCTGAATAATGAAGCCTGTTACTAAGAGCATGCCCGTTGACCTGAAATTCTTCAGAAAACTGCTTTTCGAGATAATGATCCGTAACGTAATTGATCCCGATAGGAGAAGAATCACGATCCTGGGCAAACGCACCGACTGTTTTGCGATAGGCCGTAATGGACTTCAGATCGAAATACTGGGAAAGTTCGTAATCAACAGTGCCCGAAGTCGACCAGCTTGTCAGATTCGAATAATCGGGCTGGCTACCATAGTTCGTGTTCTTGCTAAAATAGCTGGAGTTGTAACAACCTGCCCCCGGACAGTTTAGCAGTGTTCCCCCATGCATGGCGTTGTTAAGCGCTATCATGCTGCCTGTCGCATCCGGATTGACGCCCGTTGTCACATACGGGGCGCCATTGCTCCGATCGCGCGTCCAGTCACCGCGCAAAGTAACATTCAGCTTGTCGATGGGATGCCATCGCAAAGCCCCTTTATAGACCTGTGTGTCCTGGTTGCCGAGTTCGCGCTGGTTTTTCTGGTTAGGGGCATGCACGTAACCATCCTGCATGAAACTACCAGCCGAGAAATTGGCAAACAGCGTCTTGGATAAAGGCACATTGAAAAAGACACGTCCGTTAATCCGGTCAGCCGTTCCGTATTTCACGTCCGCCTTGGCAGAGAGCTGACTGTTCGGTGTCAGTGACGAAACAGAAACCGCCCCGCCAATGGTATTACGCCCGAAAAGTGTTCCCTGCGGGCCGCGGAGAACAGACACATTGGCAATATCGACCATGTTCAGTACAGCCCCGACAGGACTGCCGACATAGACGCCATCAACATACATGCCGACCCCGGGATCGACGCCGAACGAGAAATCCGTCTGTCCGATACCGCGAATGAACACAGCTGCCGCATTTGCAACACCCGAATTGGATGCCACGTTTCCAAAGGAAATATTCGGCGCCATATCCTGAATTTTTGCGAGAGACGTGATGCCGCGCTCGGTAAACTGGGTTCCCGTTACGGTCGTCATGGAAATAGGCGTGCGCTCGATCCGTTCACTCCGGCGCCGAGCCGTGACGGTAACTTCTTCAAGCCGCGTTGCGTTGACGTCCTTGCGTGCCGCCTTATGCGCAACACTCTTCTTGCCCGAAGCGCTGGAGACGGTCTTTTTGACTGCTGCAGCATCTGCCACGTTTGCATCAAGCATAAATGAGAATGCCATAGCCGAGCATCCCGAATATAGAAAAGCGGCCCGGATGGCTCTGGCGGCACAACGAACGGCCGGTCTGGACGCAGTACTCGATGTTTTCAAGCGCATAATACCTGCTCCTCCTTACTGCGTCGGGTCCGATCTGCGGACGCGAGTTTTCAAGACGATATCGAAACATCATTACGGAGGATGAATGGATCTCCAGATCGCTCTGATTCTGCGAGTTCGTTGCTTCCCCGGATTCTTTCGACAATCTCAACTTCGATATCTTGTGAAGTTTCCACTGAAATGTCCACTTGATTCGTTGCGTTTCCGGCATATTAAATTACGCGGCAGGCGCGGACATTTTTTCAATCCAACGCAAGTGTCAAACAGACTATATGTCTGCACGACCACCATCTTCGAGGTGGCCTGTCCATTGAGGACAATTTCTCATATTACCCTCAATGGACAGAATTTGTTTATCAGTTCTGAAGTAGATTTTATTCCGTATAACCAACAACTCGCCTCACCACAGAATTAGAATCACTGAATTAGGTTCCCATTCCACGAAAGTATTAATAATAAATATATGGTTGTTATTTTTTATCCGCGACCAAACCCGGTCAATGATTGCGACTTATGAGAAAATTACGGATTTCTTCTATTTCAGAGGACTTCAAGACATCAGAAAATTTTGGCATTCCGTAATTTGCCAAGGCTCCTCTCCCAACCACGGCATGGAACCCCTGCATACTTTCAAGAGCGCCGGACCACCGTAAATCAGGTAGAACACCACCTGAAACCGCATTATCGCCATGGCAGGCCATGCAGTAATTCTGATAAATTCCGTAGCCTTCCTGAGCTTTTTTTTGATCGAAAGTCTGTGCTGTTTTGACAGGGCGCTGTGACTGACGTGTCTCCGGTGGAAGGCTGTCATGTCCATTGAGGGCAAATACCAGAAGCCGGGAATGGTTGATGCTTGTATTCCTGATCCGGGCAAGCGCTCCGCCCATCAACGGAAATGCTCCGCCCCAGCCAACTTCTATCGCCACATACTGCCTTCCGCCTACGGCATAGCTCACCGGGGGCGCTACAATTCCTGTATGCGCATCAAACTGGAAAAGCGTTTTGCCCGTATTGGCATCATAAGCCTCAAAAGTGCCCGTAGAGAGGCCCTGGAAAACCAGATCTCCGCCTGTCGCCAACACACCACCATTCCAGGGCGCACTATGCTCTACCCGAAACGCCGGTTTGCCAGCGACAGGATCCCAGGCCAGAAGCCAGCCCTGAACGGTTTTGGAAACGGCCTCCAAAACTTTCGGATCAGCTGGAAGCCCCGTCATGTCGATGCCCAGATTGACGCCAATCTTATGCAGTTGCATGTGTTCATTGGCCTTGAACGGCTCTGGCAGCTGCTGAGCGGGAATATAGACGTATCCGCTCCGCGGACTATAGGCCATCGGCGCCCAGTTATGCCCCCCCCAGTGAGCCCGGAATGCCAAACCATGTCTTGCCGCTGACCGACCACATGGCGTCGGGTACAATATCCGGGCGTCCGCTCTTTGGATCAAGGCCTTTGGCCCAGTTCTGGAACGTATACGGCGTGCCAGACAGAAACTCGCCCGTGGCTGCATCCAGCATGTAGAAAAAGCCGTTCTTTGGTGCCTGCACCAGCACATGGCGCATCTTTCCCTTGACCGGCAGATCCAGGATCATCATGGGTTGAGACGCCGTAAAATCCCATTGGTCTTTTGGGGTCTCCTGGAAATGCCAGACATATTCGCCGGTTTCCGGTCGCACCGCGACAATGCTGGCCAGAAAGAGATTGTCCCCCACACCATTAGAGCGGAATTTGTAATTCCATGGGGAGCCGTTTCCGACCCCCAGATACACCAGGTCTGTAACCGGGTCGTAAACAATGGAATCCCATACGGTTCCCCCGCCACCGGAATGTATCCATCCGCCGGTCGGGCTCCATGTCGGATATGCCAGCGAAGAAAGCGCTTTGTCAGACGCTGCGTGATCGGGGGCATTTTCCGGAGCGGGAACCGTAAAGAACCGCCACTTCAGTTTCCCGGTGACTGCATCGAACCCTGAGACGAACCCCCTCGCCCCGAATTCGGATCCCCCATTGCCAATGATGACCACATTCTTCGCAATCCGCGGTGCACCATCAATAGTGTAAGAACGGATGTCCCCCAGTGTCTTGTCCTGCGGGATCGTGTTCACGCTCCAGATCAGTTGCCCGGTTCTGGCGTCCAGTGCAATCAGCCGCCCGTCAAACGTACCAACGTAAACACGGCCATTCAGATAAGCCACTCCGCGATTGACCGTATCGCAGCATCCTCTGGCCGCAATCGTTCCGGGCACCCTGGGATCATACCGCCACAGGACACGCCCCGTAGCTGCATCAAGTGCTTCGACCTTGCTCCAATTTGTCGTGGTGTACATGACACCATCAATGATCAGCGGCGTTGCCTCCTGCCCTCGCAGGCTATCGAAATCCTGATGCCATACCAGCCCGAGCTTCCCGACATTTCCCGTGTTGATCTGCTTCAGGGGGCTATATCGCTGCTCGAAAGCCGTGCGCCCATGCTGGGGCCAGTCATCGGGCGAACCCAAACTGCCCTGCGCAAGCGCCGATCCACCCGAAAGTGCAGTCGCACAGCACAGAACGAGCGCCGTCAGGGGAAAAATTCTAGCCATCCCGAGGCCTCTCAATGCTGGATACAGATGGATTTGGTTTCGGTGAATGCGTCCAGCCATGCTGTTCCAAAATCGCGCCCGATGCCGGATTGCTTGATCCCTCCAAAAGGCATGTTCGGATCAATCATGACATGGCTGTTGACCCACACCGTTCCCGCTTCCATGCGGGGTGGCAGCTTCATCGCTGCTTCCAGATTGTTCGTCCACAAACTCGCAGCCAGTCCGAAATTTGTATCATTTGCTTTTGCAAGGGCTTCTTCGGCGCTGGACACTCGTGTCAATGTCATGACAGGGCCAAATACTTCTTCCCGTGTCAGGGCCAGCGTGTCGTCGGGATTGAGAACCAGCGCAGGGCGAATATAGAACCCGTCCCCTTCCGGGACCTGCGGGCCTCTCAGCATCTCTGCCCCTGCCTCGCTGGCACGGTCCAGATAGGACTGGACTTTCTTCTGCTGCGGTCTGGACACTACGGGATTGATAAATGCCGTCGGGTCCATTCCCGGTCCGATACTCATTCCCGAAAGGGCGATCTCCAACCCGGCAGCGACCCTGTCAAACAGAGGCGCCTCCACATAAATCCGCGAGCAGGCCGCGCAGACCTGACCCTGATTGAGAAAGCCAGCCATTGTCAGACCATTCACGGTCCGCTCGATGTCAGCATCAGCCAGCACGATGGCAGGATTCTTGCCGCCCAGCTCTAGCGAAACGCGCGCCAGCCTCGAGGCGCATTGCTCTGCAATCTGCTTTCCTACAGGGGTCGAGCCCGTAAATGTCACCTTAGCAACATCCGGGTGGCTGACCAGAGCTGCACCAGCCACGGCCCCCATCCCCGTCAGAACATTGAAAACGCCGTCAGGCACGCCGGCTTCAGTGGCCAGCTGCGCAAACCACAACATGGTCAGTGGCGTGATTTCAGACGGTTTGACGACCACCGAACACCCGGCAGCCAGAGCCGGAAGAACTTTCCATACCCCGATCAGGAGCGGAAAATTCCAGGGCACGATACCCGCCACCACGCCAATCGGCTCCTTGCGCGTGTAAGCAGTATAGCGCGCACCAGGTGGCATCGCGATGGAAACATCCAGGCTCTGACCGGTGATCTTGGTTGCCAGACCTGCCACATACCGGATCCAGCTCTGCGCGCCTCCGGCTTCAAGAATCCGGGACAGCGTAATGGACTGCCCCTGTTCTAGGGTTTCAAGCTGGGCAAGAATCTCTGCATCACGCTCTACCAGATCAGCAAGACGCAGCAGGATCCGTTCACGTTCAGAAGGGCGCATATCGCGCCAGACGCCTTTGTCAAAGCTGCGCTTTGCCGAAGCAACCGCGTGCTGGACATCGTCAAATCCGGCATCCGCCACAGATGACAGGACTTTCCCTGTCGCAGGATTGAAAACGGGCAGACGCGTCTGAACGCTGGAATCGACCCATTGACCATCAAGGTAAAGGCCGTGCTTACGGTCCAGAAACATCTGAACGTCAGGAAGAACGGATGTCACGGTCATAGGAATTCTCTCGTTTTGCACGCGCTATGGCAGAAGGACCAAAGCGATACATCTCGATGCTATTCCGGAATGGTGGATAATTCCACTTATTTATCGAGTTTTTGTTTCACGTGCCTTATGCGCACGGAAACACCCCGTGACCTGGGGTTACGACCTTTTGTGCAGTGAGCAGACGTTGCGACAGATTTCAGTAGATATTGTCGTAGATCCGGCGGGTCATCGCCATGAAGGCCTGTATCTCCTCATCCGACGCGTCGCCGAAAGCACGTTCGAAAATATGCCCGGCCTTGGCACGAACCTGAGAGAGCGCAGCCCTACCCTTCTCGGTCAGGCGGACTTCCGTCACCCGACCATCCGTCTGGGAGACGCATGTCCTGACCAGATCCTCGCTTTCCATCCGATAAATCAGCTTGGTCATGGTAGACACACGGATCACCGCAAGATCCGCAATCCGACTTATGGTCGCAAACTCATATTCATGCAGAATATTTAGGACGCGCCAGCGCGGCACATCCATTCCAATCGGTTTTAGATGCGCGTCCATTCGCAAATGATAGAGTCCGACCAGACGAGACAGATGAAAAAACGGCGATGTCTCCGGAGAGAATGCAGGATCGCCGGGATGCGCCTGCCGCCAGGTCTTGCCACGTCTCAAGTCATATTCCTATCAGATCGGTCATGAATATTACGACTAGCCGATAGTTTCAGAACTGGGAAGAATGATCCTCCACAACCTCATGCATCCCACTCCGATACAGCGCCATTGCAGATCCCAGCGCAAGCAGGAAAACATACACCATGATCCCCGTAACACTGCCCGTTCTGTAATACAGCACGGTCGCCAGGAACGGAGAGATCCCTCCTGCTAGGGTGGAGCCCAGTTCATGCGCCAGCGCTACTCCCGAATACTGGCAAAATGGGGGAAAGAGGCGCTCAAGCAGTATGGGCTCCACCGCGATCATGGGGGCATGGCCCAACATCATGATTAAAACAAACCCTCCAATCACCGCGACAGGCTGTCCTGTAGACACCACCCAGAAAAATGGCACTATCAAAAGGACGAGAGCACAGATACCCGCCAGATAGACCTGTGCAGCCCCAAACCGGGTTGAAAGCCACCCGAAGAAAGGCATGGCAAGCCCATCTGCGATCAGCCCGCAGGTCATACCCGCAAGCAACAGACTATCCGGCACATGGTGCGCCCGACCGTAAACCAAACCGAACACCGATATCAGATAGATTCCGCCGTTCTCCGCCAGACGGATTCCCACTCCCCGGATCACCGTAAGCGGCTTCTGACGCAGGAACTGCATCAGGCGCGGCTGCCTGGCCTGTGGCAAAGTCTCTTTTCCTGAAAGCTCTCTCTGGGATCTTAGAAAAAGTCCCACTGCCACAAATGGAAGCGTTGCCAGGAAGCCAAATCTCCACCCCCATGAAAGGAAGACGTGTTCAGGCATATGTCGCAAACCCCACATCGTGGCCGTACCCAACACCATGCCCAAGGCCACGCCGGACTGGCTGAGTGCCAACGCGATGTTCCGCTGGTCCGGGCGACCTGGGGGGCGGGCTTGCCCGATCACTAGGGCACTTCCAGCCCACTCCCCCCCTGCCGCGATTCCCTGCACCAACCGCAACACTAGCAGAAGCAGCGGTGCCAACAGACCGATCTGTTCGTAGGTCGGCAAAGTGCCGATCAGGGCTGTAGCACCCCCGATAATGAAAAGGGTCCAGCGCAGAGAGGTTACCGATCCGTACCGGTCCCCAATAGCTCCAAAAATCATACCGCCCAAAGGGCGCACGAGAAATCCCAACGCAAATACGGCGATCGTCTCGATTTGCGTCAGAAATGGGTCATGTTGCTGACTGAAAAAGATACGCGAAAAAACCAGCGGGGTCGCTGCCGTGTAGAGCGCAAAATCATACCATTCAACAACATTGCCTATCATCGCGCTGATCGTTGCCAGTTTTACCGTACGCACCCAGATCGCCCCCATAATTCCGTTTTTATATCGGATCGATATTTATAAGAAATTTCAACTGAAATATTTTTGGAATCCTCGTTCTCTGCTATCAGGAAAAGGTCGGAAAAATCCCAATCTTAGGCTCAGGGCTCATAGCCAGAACATGACGGTTGCAGCGAGACAGATGGCCGAGAAGAAGACGGCCAGGCATCGGTTGTAGCGTGTTGCGACCCGCCGCTAGTCCTTGAGCCTTCCAAACATGATCTTGATGCAGTTGCGGCGTTTGTATTTCGGCCTGTCGTATCTGACAGGTCTCCCGCAATATTCCCGTCCTGAAATACAGGGCTTTATCCCTTTCTCTTCCAGGGCATACGTTCTGATCGGTGAGGACGTATGCTTCAACTGGGGAGCGGGATAATTTTGGATGTAATTGGAGTGGCAGGCCTCTCAGAGGGCCATCATGAACCGTGCTGAGCGCAGAGTTTGGAGGCATCAACGTCTATGAGTTGGACCAATCCTCGTTTCATCGCATGACACATGCGCGATACACGTCGACACCATAATCCACTGTCTTAATTATATTTATTTGAAAATCCCTTTGATATGAAAAGGTTTGATTCGCCCTTTCACGGCGGCAACACGGGTTCGAATCCCGTACGGGACACCACGGCTTTCAGCCAGAAATCAGAATATTTCCAAAGCGGCTAATGGTCCAACCAGACCGTCACAGCCAGAATGCATCTGCGCTCCAGACCGCCCCTGCAATGACAGACCTTGGCTGACCGTCAGATCGTGCGTCGTTCAGGAAACCTGATCCACGATTTTCTGAATCCAGATATCTGTAATGGGCGCATACGGAATAAGCATCCGGTAATAAAACGCTCCATACAGCAGATCGAGCATAAGTTCTCCCATCTGCGCAGTCACTCCAAACTGCTCCAGCGCTTCAATCCCAGCCCTCCTTCTCGGAGCAATCCATCGATCCCAGAAAGCCTGTTCCAGAACAGGACTGGATTGCGCAGCGGCCACCATATGCCGCAGGAGCTTCCGTCGCGGCTCATCCAGCGCATGGCTGAGATCTTCAAGAGCAAAAACCAGCGTTTGCCGGACATCCCGCCCGGCCCGATAGGCAATCCGCGGCGTCAGTTCTGACAGGAACGCATCCATGACGACAGCTGCGGCACTGTTCCAGCGGCGGTAAAGCGTCGTTTTGGCAACGCCCGAATGGCTTGCAATCGCCTCCATCGTCACCCGCTCCGGCCCCAGATCATAAGCGAGCTTCAAGGCTGCTGCCTGCGCAGCTTGGGTCGCTTCCTGACTGCGTTTGCGGCCACTCCCTGCCGTAGAGGCTTTCGAAACATGAATGGGCTCAGGCGTGTTCAAGAAAGATCTCCAGCGTGTATCCCCCGGAAAACTGCCACCAACTGATCTTTTTCGCAACGCTCCGTATCGTTTATTGACTACGATACGGAGCGTATCGTAACAATTACTCTATCGCCTGATGATGGTCGGAACCAGACAGACGCCGGAGCAAACCTGTGATTGGACAATCCATCCAGAAATGGGACGCCCTCGACAAAGCCAGAGGGGCTTTCCTGTATCCTTCTGATCTGCACCGCGATCACTGCGTGCATCTCAAGGTCCTGCGGGCCAACCGGGCCCATGCTCGGATCCTGTCAATCGATACGGCGGCCGCACAAAATGCCCCTGGCGTCCTGCGGGTTCTGACCCACGCCAATATTCCGGGCCTCAACAGCTTCGGCCTGATCGCAGCGGATCAACCTGTTCTCTGCCATGACCGGGTACGCTTTTCCGGTGACGCCGTGGCCCTCGTCGTGGCCGAAAGCGAGCAGGAAGCCCGGGAAGCCTGCCAGCTCATCCATGTGGACTATGAGGACCTGCCCGCCATACTGGAAGCGCGCGAGGCACTGACCCCGGACGCGCCCCGGATCGGACAGAACGGCAATCTCTGCCATCAGGTCGATCTGGGCTTCGGCAACGTGGAGGCCGCTCTGGCAGAGTCCGAGCACGTCGTGCGCCTGACTTACAGCACAGGACGGCAGGAACACGCATTTCTGGAGCCGGAAGCAGGCATCGCCTATCGCGATGAACGGCAACGGATCGCCATCATCTGCGGCGGCCAGAATCCCTTCGCGGACCAGAAGCAGATTGCCGCCATCCTCGGCGTTCCGCTGGAGCAGATCTACGTCTCCCACCCACCCATGGGGGGGCGCGTTTGGTGGCAAGGAAGACCTGAACGTTCAGGCGCATCTGGCTCTGGCGGTGCAGGCGACAGGACGGCCGGCCCGCTATGTTTATGAGCGCGAAGAAAGCATCGGCTATTCCGTCAAACGGCATCGCTTTGAGGTTGATGTCGAAGTCGGCTGCGACGCCACAGGAAAGCTGACCGGCTTCCGGGCCAGCCTTCTTGCCGATACCGGAGCCTACATGACGCTGGGACCGGCCGTCCTTGTCCTTGCTGCCGAACATGCCTCCGGCCCCTATCGTTTTCAGGCAAGCCGGATTCAGGGCCAGGTCGTCCATACCAATACCGGCAATGCCTCGGCCTTTCGCGGCTTCGGCAATCCGCAGGTTATTCTCGGCATCGAACAGGCAATGGATGCGCTGGCGGCAAAATGCGGCCTCGATCCCGTTGATTTTCGCCTGAAAAATCTTCTTTGTGGTGGGGACCGTGCCGCAGCCGGACATATCGTCCGCAATGATGTCACCCTTCCCCGTCTGATCGAGGCGGCCCGCAAGGGACCGTTGCTTTCCGCGCTGTCCGAAGAACGTCCGCCACCAGACCCGGACGGCAAGCTCCGCGCGACCGGTTTTGCATTTGTCTGGCAGGGTTTCGGGCTGGGAGCCGGCGCCGAACCCGGATCAAGCGTAACCCTGCGCCGCGACAAAAACGGACATTTCTGGCTGGACTGCTCCAGTGCCGATCTTGGCGAGGGCAATCTGTCCGCGTTCCAGCAGATCGCCGCGTCCGGGCTGGGCTGCAACCCCCATGACATCCGCCTCGATATCGGCACGACCGACAATACGAATTCCTGGTCCACGAACGCGTCCCGCTCCGTCGTCGTGACAGGCAACGCCGTGGCACAGGCCGCAAAACAGCTCGCCACGAGAATAGAAGCCGGCGAAAGCGGAGCGCTTGAAGAGAAGGCGCATTTCGCTCCTTTGTTCCCGGAAAAGCTGACGCTCGGTGCGCCTCATGTTGGCTATTCCTACGGCATACAGGCCGTTCGCATCGCACTGGATACCGCAACCGCCAATGTTACGATGGAAGAGGTCGAGACATGGCTTGATGCCGGAACGGTCATCAATCCTGATGGTGTGACCGGGCAGATCGAAGGCGGTCTGGCCCAGGGACTTGGGTTCGCCCTGAGCGAAGACCTCGTGCAACGCGAGGGGCGCGTCCTGAACAACCGCTTCTCGTCCTACATCCTTCCCACAATCCGCGATGTTCCAACGGATGTCCGCGTCCATCTGATCAATCACCCCGATGCATCCAATCCCCTAGGCGCACGCGGCATTGCGGAAGTCGGACTGACACCCGCAGCGGCGGCCATTGCCAATGCGCTGGCACGGTGCCTCGGACACCGTTTCGAACAGTTTCCAATCAAACCGGAAGCCATTCTCCCGGTCATGGAAAAGGCCCTGTCATGATCACCTTCCAGCTCAACGGCGCGCCCATCCAGATTGCCGATCAGGGCCAAACCCTTCTGCAGGTTCTCCGCGACGATCTGCATCTGAGCGGTGCCAAGCTCGGCTGCGGCGAAGGGGAATGTGGAGCCTGCACGGTTCTCGTGAATGGGCGGCCCGTCTGTTCCTGTCTTATCGCGACCGAAACGCTGGAAGGCGCAGCCGTCACCACCATCGAAGCCTTGGCGGAGACGCCTGACGGGTCGGAAATCTGTTCCGCTCTGGCACGCACCGGAGGCGTTCAGTGCGGGTTCTGCACGCCCGGGATCGTCATGGCCTGGGCCGGGCGGCATCCGGATGACACTCCGGACGATGCCCTTGAAGGGAATCTCTGCCGCTGTACGGGATATGTAAAAATCCGCTCCGCGCTGGAACAGACAGGCAGCCTTCCAACAAAGCCGCCATCCACTTTCGACAAGGCAGATCTATCCCTGAAGGACGCGCTGGCCTGTCTGGCTGAAAACCCCGACCTGATCCCGATTGCAGGCGGAACCGACCTCGTAGTGCGTGCGGGGCACAACCTACAGTCCCTGCGCCTCTTTCCGCTTGCACGACTGAATGCCCCCGAACTACATCAGGTCTTCCGGGAAGGCAACACTCTCGTCATCGGCGCCCTGATGCGCTGGCAGGATCTCCTGCATGACCCTGTCATCGCGCAGACCGTCCCGATCCTCCGGGACGTCGCCTATGGTGTTGGAAGCCCCCAGATCAGAAATGCCGCAACCATTGGCGGCAACATCGCCACCGCCTCTCCGGCCGGAGACGGTCTTCCGGCTCTGGTCGCGCTTCAGGCCCGCATCAGACTGGTCCACCGGGATGGAACCCGGGAAATGCCCATTGCAGACTTCATCACCGGCCCTGGACGCACGCAACGCAGGTCAGGAGAACTGATCACCGGCTTTGTCATCCCCGCAAAATGTCTGGGACAACCACAGACATTCTCAAAAGTCGGCCCTCGCAAGGCGCAGGCAATTTCAAAGCTTTCCCTCGCAACGGTCAAAGTGCCTGACGATCCCGCCGGGATCAGCTTCGCATTCGGAGCCGTCGGCCCCATTCCCATGACATGTCCAAAGGCGCACCATGCCCTTGCCTCAGGGATACGGGACGAAAACCATCTCAGATCCGTAGCTGAACAGGCGATGTCCGAAATTACGCCGATCGACGACATGCGTTCCACAGCGTCTTACCGCAGACGCGTCGCTGGAAACCTTCTCATACGCCATTGCCGGGAGCTCTTCGCCCATGACAGTTGACACATTGCCCCGTGCAGGTTGCGGTGCCGTCCTCCTTAAAGAAAACTGCCTGCTGCTCGTGTACCGCAAGCGCGATCCGGAACGCGACCACTGGGGCCTTCCGGGCGGAAAGGTCGAGCCGTTTGAAACCCTGCAACAGGCCGTCAGACGGGAAATTCTCGAGGAAACAGGCCTCCAGATCGAACGGGTGAGCCTGCTCTGCGTCGTGGACCAGATTGCCCCGGATCGGAATGAACACTGGATCGCGCCCGTCTACATCGCCGAAGACTTCACCGGGAACGCTTCCATCAGGGAACCTGAAGCCCTTGGGGACGTGAAATGGTTTCCACTTGAGCAGCTCCCGGACCGATTGACGCATGCAACCCAGGTCGCACTTCAGGCCCTGCAGGACCGGGATGCGTCCTGAACGATACGAAAGTTGAACCGTGACCGAAAATACCGGAAAGACCGATCTCACCAGCCTCTGGCAAAACGGGGTCTGGCTCAACAAACCCCGCCAAAGCGCCATCACGCCCGATACCCTTGAGATGACGACAGACAAGGGAACCGATTTCTGGCGCGAGACCTTCTACGGCTTCACCCGTGACAGCGGGCATTTCTATGGCCTGCCTGCACCATCCCGCTTCACCGCGCAGCTCCGTATCCGTGCCGAATATGAAAAGCTGTACGATCAGGCCGGCCTCATGATCCGCATTGACGAACAACACTGGGTCAAGGCCGGGATTGAACTCTCGGACGGGCGCGCCATGCTCAGCAGTGTCCTCACGAATGGCCGTTCAGACTGGGCGACTGCTCCGTACGAAAGCGATCCAACAGATTTCTGGATGCGCGCCACAGTCGCAGATGGCGTGCTGCGGCTTCAGGTCTCCGCTGACGGCAGGATTTGGCCCCTCGTGCGTCTGGCACCCTTCCCGAAAGCAGCGTCCTGCCTCATCGGCCCGGTGTGCTGTACCCCGGAGCGGGAGGGCCTGAAAGTCCGCTTTTCCGACTGGACGCTCACTCCACCACTCGGCAAACCGCTGCACGATCTGACATGATGTCCCCACAAACCGAAAAGCAGAAAATGCTGGCTGGCGAACTCTATGTCGCCAGCGATCCCGAATTGCAGCAGGACATGGCGCAATGTGCGGACTGGCTCGTCCGGTATAACAACCGACAGGCCTCTCTGTCCGAACGTCTGGGCGCAGCAGGCGAAAACGCCTGTATCCGGCCGCCTTTCCATTGCGATTACGGCTATAATATCTTTATGGGAGACAACGTCTTCCTGAACTTCAACTGCATCATCCTGGACGTGGTCCCGGTCAGGATCGGAAGCGGAACGCAGATCGGCCCCGGTGTTCAGATTCTGGCAGCGGATCACCCCCGAGACCCGGCATTACGCCAGAAAATGCTGGAATCCGGCCGCCCCGTGACCATCGGGGAAAATGTCTGGATCGGTGGCGGCGCCATCATCCTGCCCGGCATCACAATCGGAGATCATGCCATTATCGGCGCAGGCAGCGTCGTCACACACGACGTCGCCTCTGGCACAACCGTTGCAGGCAATCCGGCACGAATTTTGCACAGGACCCTTCCCCCATGACTGACTTCCACTTCCAGCAGATTGACGTTTTCTCCTCCGAGCCGACCAAGGGCAATCCGGTGGCCGTTGTCATCGGCGCCGATGCCCTGACCACGCAGCAGATGTCCGCTTTTGCCAACTGGACGAACCTGAGTGAAACGACCTTCCTGCTCCGCCCGACCACCCCGGAAGCAGATTACAGGGTCCGTATCTTCACGCCCCGGACCGAACTGCCCTTTGCCGGACATCCCACTCTGGGAAGCTGTCACGCCTGGCTGGCCGCAGGAGGCCAACCGCGGGGCGATACAATTATACAGGAATGCGGCGCAGGCCTTGTCCCGGTTCGCTCCTCGGACGGCCTCCTCGCTTTCGCGGCTCCCCCATTGCTGCGCTCTGGCCCGGTGGAACCGCCTCTGCTTGAGCGGATCGCCAAAGGGCTGAAAATCCCCGTCTCATCCATCCGCGCGTCCGCATGGACGGATAACGGACCGGGCTGGGTCTCCGTCATGCTTGGCTCGCGACAGGAAGTTCTGGCGCTCGAACCGGATTACGCCGCCCTGTCAGACCTCAGCCTTGGCGTCATCGGCCCATGGAACCCCGTGCTGGATGGAACACAGGCACAGTTCGAAGTACGCGCCTTTGCAATGGGCTGCGGTGTCAACGAAGATCCCGTGACCGGCAGCCTGAATGCCGGACTGGCCCAGTGGCTCATTGGCGCCGGACTTGCGCCAGAGCATTACATTGCCAGTCAGGGCACCTGCCTTAATCGCACAGGGCGCGTCCATGTCGCTTCGGAAAACGAAACCGTCTGGATTGGCGGCGCAACGACGACCCTGATCGAAGGCATGCTACGGCTATGACACGCCCTCGCCCGGACGCAGCACCGGGCAATCCGGAACGCCGATCACATCTCCTTTTGCAAAAGAAACATAAAAAGGGTTTCATTCATCCGGAAGAATGTGGCCCTTCGCCCACGCGCTTTCCGCGAACAGTTCAAAAAACCATCCTTCAGAACAGGGACCTCCCATGCGCCTGCGCCAGATCGAAGTTTTCTATGCGATCATGACGACAGGTTCGCTCCGACGGGCCGCCGAACTGCTCCACGTCTCTCAACCTGCCGCCAGCAAGGTCCTGCGCTACGCCGAACAGTCACTGGGATTTGCGCTGTTCGAACGGGCGGGAGGACGGCTCGTCCCGACCCGGGAGGCCCGCATCATGCTGCCTCACGTCAACGCCATTTTTGAAAAACTGTCCGATCTCAAGCGTCTGACCGACAATCTGCGTTACGCCCGTGACGGACATTCGATCAGTATCGGATGCGTCCCAAGTCTGGGCCTGAGTCTGGTGCCGCGCGTGGTGCAGCGTTACCGCAAGGACCATCCGGGCATGGAACTGACGATCGATGCCATGCACGGGACCGAAATCGTCTCACGCATCATGAACCATGATCTCGATCTCGGAATTGTTTTCGGGGACTATACATCTGACGGACTGACAGCCCTGCACCTTGCGGATATTCCGCTGATGCTGATCGATAGCAAAAAAGGCGAAGGCCCCGTCAGCGTCACGGATATCGACCCCGAGCGCTATATCGGCCTCAGCGAAAACGACCCCACAGCCCGCATGCTCGACATGCTGCTGGAAGAAGCCGGCATTCCCGCCAAAACGCATGTACGGGTCCGCACCCATTTCATGGCCGCCGAACTCGTGCGCCTCGGCGGAGGCTGCGCCATCGTGGATGCCGTAACCGCCCTGCACCATCCGGGCCTGTCACGTCCACGTCCCCTCTTCCCGCCGCTAAGCGTGACCTGCACCGTGCTATTTCGGGCCGATCATGCTCTCTCACATATCTCGCAGGATATTCTTGCCCTGCTGCGAAGCGAGCTGGACGTCGATCTCCTCGCCCTGAAAGAATGACAACCGTCCCTTAACCCGAGGTTAAGAGCACCCTGCATCTTAAGGCACGACAGGCGGAACGTTTCGTGCTCTGAATTACGCTTCTTTCTGCATGGCCCCCGCCTGATCCGGGGCCTGAAAATCGTATTCAGAGCCGTTCATGATCCAGCCCGCCCGACAGTCCTTCATGCTCGCCATTTCGGCAGCACTTCTCCTTTCCACGACATGCGCCACCCGCGCTGCCACACTACCAGCGGGCCTGACCGAACAGAACATCACCACAACGGTGGAACACGCACGCTTGGCCTTCGACGTGCCGGGCATTGCGGTGGCCGTGGTGCAGGATGGCGAAGTCGTGTTCAGCCGCGGCTATGGACGACGCGCGCAGGACAGTGCGAGCGCGCCGGTAGACACCCGCACGATGTTTGCCATCGGCTCCAACACCAAGGAATTCACCGCAACGGCGCTGGCTCAGCTTGTCGATCAGGGCAAGCTGAAATGGAACGACCGCATTATCGACCACATGCCGGAATTCCGCGTGGCCGATCCGTCCATCACACGGGACTTCCGCGTTTCGGACCTGCTGACGCATCATAGCGGCATGGGACTGGGCGCCGGGGACCTGATGCTGTTTTCACACAGCACGTTCACTCGGCCGGAAGTCCTGGCCGGTCTGCCATTCATGCCGTTCACCGCGTCCTTCCGCAGCGAATACGCCTATAACAATCTTCTCTATGTCGTCGCAGGCGCGCTGGTCGAACGCATGACGGGCCAGAGCTGGGAAGAAGTCGTCCAGAAGCACCTGATCGATGCCGCGAGCCTTCCCGCCTGCCAAAGCACACCGCCGGTCAAAGGCCAGACGAATGTGGCCACCGGCGAAGGCGAAAGCACAGTCCTTCCTGAACGGAGCGCCCTCCGCCTGCCAGCGGTCGCTCCCGCCGGTGGCATCTGGTGCAGCGCCGATGGCGTGGCGCGCTGGGCCCAGACCTATCTCAATGGCGGCCGCGCCCCGAACGGCCAGCAGATCTTCAGCCAGACCAGCCGCGACGCGCTCTGGGCGCCACACGGACTCCTGCCCCTGCCCGACACGGCGGATGCCACAAAGACCCATTTCCGCGCCTATGGCTACGGCTGGTTTATGGAGGATTTTTTCGGTCTGAAGCGCGTCTGGCACACCGGTACCATTGGCGGCATGGTTAGTTATGTGACGTTCCTGCCTGAACGGAAATCAGGCATCGTCGTGCTCACCAACCATGACGATCCCGGAGCGACATACGCCATCGCAACAACGCTCAGTTCCTATGTCGCAACCGGCAAGAGCGCGGACTGGGTCACCCATTTCCAGAACGAAAAAACCGCCAAACAGGCCGCAAATGCGAAAAGGGCCGCCGAAACCGGCCCCGGCTCCCCCGCACGGCCCTTCATTACGCTCTCACACGACGCGCAGCAGGACTATGTCGGCACCTATCGCGATGACTGGCGCGGCCCGATCACGATCAGCCGACGCGGGGCAGACCTTCGGATGTCTTTCAGCCATGCCGATGGCCTGACCGGAACGCTCTCCGCCCTGCCACATGATCTGTTCATTGTCCGCTGGGATGACCGCGGACAGGACGCCGACGATGATTCCTACGTGCAGTTCGAGCGCGATGTCTCGGGTCAGATAAGCGGCATGAAAATGCAGGTCATCGGCTCGGATTTCAGTTTCGATGCGCAGGATCTGCACCCAAAGAAGGTCAGTTCCACTCCAGAAGCCCCAAATCCCTGATCCACCGTTTTCATTGCAAAACAACACCTTAACCACAGGTTATGGGAGGATGGCCTCTTTGCATTGGCCCAACCGGTTTGGGAAATGTAGATTCTGGTCATGATCACGGCGCAGGAGACTGCAATGTCTCCCCGCGCCCAGCCTCTGGACGCTCAGGATTCTTATGGCCGGCAAACGGACCATCACCATCATCGGCGGGGGCGTTATCGGCCTGACATCCGCCTGTGCCCTTGTTCGAGACGGACATGACGTCACCCTGATCGAACGACGCGGCGACGTCGGACGGGAAGCCAGCTTCGCGAATGGCGGTCAGCTCAGCTACCGCTATGTCAGCCCGCTGGCCGATGCTGGTATCGCGCAGGACGCTCTGGGCTGGCTGTTCCGCCCGAACTCCCCGATCTCGTTGCGCCTGAAAGCCGATCCGCATCAGTGGCGCTGGCTGCTGGCCTTCCTGTGCGCCTGCAACCGGCAGACCAACCGCCGCAATGCCGCAGTCCTACTCGATCTCGCGCTCAGCGGACAGGCCGAGCTTGAGAAATATCGCGAGGAGGGCCTCGGCGACTTCCTGTGGCGCCGACCGGGAAAGCTCGTCCTGTACCGCAACGCCGCCACCTTCCGCAAAGCCGCGAAATCGGTCAGTGATCCGGAACGTCAGCGCGCGCTTTCCCCGTCCGAATGCACAGACGTCGAACCGGCCTTCGAAGGCCTGCGGGAACAGATCGCAGGCGGCATCTTCTCGCCCGAAGACGAAGTCGGGGACTGCTTCCTGTTCTGCAAGGCCCTGCGCGAAACCCTCGCCGCTTCACCGAACTTCCGTCTCATACAGGGCGACGCCACGCTCACAACAGGCCCGAAAGACCGCTGCGAAGTCCAGCTGGATGGCAAGCCATTCGAAACCGATCTCGTCGTCCTCGCAGCCGGGATCGGCTCCCGGAAACTGGCACGTCCGCTCGCGCTCAACCTGCCGCTCTATGGCCTGAAAGGCTACAGCCTGACCACCCGTCCCCGCCCCGGCCTCGTGCCCTCGGTCAGCGTGACGGATTACGATAACCGCGTGGTCTATGCCGGTCTAGGCGATCGCCTGCGGGTCGCCGCAATGGTCGATATCGGTTCGGAAAACACCCATCTGAACCCCAAACGCCTCGGAGAACTGCGCGCCCTCGTGTCGGAGACGCTGCCCGGCGCGCTCGGCAAGGGTGACGATACGCCCTGGGCCGGACTGCGGCCCGCCACCCCGACCGGCGTTCCGATCATCGCCCGCACCCGATATGACAATCTTCTGCTCAATGTGGGGCATGGTGCCCTTGGCTTCACACTCTCGGTCGGCTCGGGCCTGAGACTGAAAGAGATCGTGGCCGGGTTCGACACCCGCGCCGTCAGCTGAAAAAGGAACAGGTTCCTATGCAGGCCACCCGCCGCACCATTCTTCTTGGCGGCGTCGCCGCCACCCTGTCCATGCCGGGACGCAGCGCACGCGCCGCCTCCCCCCTTCAGAGCCTGCCGGGCCTGAGCCAGCCGGTCGAAGTTCTGGAAGACCGCTGGGGCGTCCCCCATGTCCGCGCGCAGACCATCCCCGATGCCTTCTTTGCTGACGGCTATCTGGTCGCACGCGACAGGCTGTGGGAACTGGATTTCGGCCATCGGCAGTCTCTGGGACGACTGGCGGAAGTCTTCGGCCCGGCCTTCGTCCCGTCCGACACGGCCAACCGGCTGGTTCTGTTCCGCGGAGACGCCGAACGCGAACTCGCAGCCCTCCCTTCCGTAACGCAGGACTGCGCACGCGCCTATGTCGCCGGGATCAATGCGCGCATCGCAGAAGTCACCGCAACCCCCTCGCTCCTGCCGCCGGAATTCGGCATTTTCGCTGCCACACCGCTGCACTGGGACGTGCTGGACCTGATCCGCATCCGCGCCGAAGTCACAGGCAATACCCAGACCGAAATCCGTCGCGCCCGACTGGCCGCACGAGGCGGGCTCGCCTACGACGCGCTCATCACACCGCTGGAACCCGTCCATGACCTGCGCGTCCCGGAAGGGCTGGACACCAGCGCCATCCGCGAAGACGACCTCGGACTGTTCGGCGTGCTTCAGGCCCCCCTGCCACGACACGACCTGCATGCGGCCACCGATAACGAGACACGGCGACGGAACGAGGGCAGCAATTCCTGGGTCATCGCCCCCTCCCGCACCGCCACCGGCCGCCCCATTCTGGCCAATGACCCACATCTGTCCTTCGGCGTCCCCGGCCCGCGTCACGTCATCCATCTGACGGCCCCGGGGCTGGATGTGATCGGCGGCGGCGGTGCTGGCATGCCCGGCGTCATGCAGGGCCATAACGCGACGATCGCCTTCGGCCGGACCAATTTCCATATCGATCAGGAAGACCTGTTCATCCTGCGCACCGACCCCGCCGATCCGCTGCGCTATGCCCATCAGGGCGGCTGGAAACGCATGGAGCAGGTCGAGACACGGATCGCAGTGCGTGGTGAAGCCGAGAGGGTGGTGAGCCTGTTCTACTCGGTCCACGGCCCGGTCGTCTCACGCGATCCAACCCGCAACCGCGCAACGGCGGTCTCGGCCACCTGGCTCGCCCCCGGCGCCAATGGCCTGCTGGCCAATATCGGGATCAATCTGGCGCATGACTGGACCAGCTTCCGCGAAGCCCTGCGCGTCCATACCAGCCCGACCAACTTCACCTATGCCGACACCAGCGGCAATATCGGCTGGCAGGCCGCGGGTGGCCTGCCCCGTCGCGCTCCGGGACATGACGGGCTCATGCCCGCACCGGGAGACGGACGATATGACTGGCAGGGTCTTCAGCCGCTCGAAGCCCTCCCCAGCAGCTTCAATCCCGCACGCGGCTGGTTCGGAACCTCCAACGAAATGAACCTGCCCCCCGGCTATCCGATCGAGGAACGGCGCGTCAGTTTCGAATGGCGTGACGGCTTCCGCCACGAACGCGTGACCCAGATGCTGGATGCAACACCGCGTGCAACCCTTGCCGACAGCGTAGCCCTGCAACACGACACATTATCCGTTCTGGCCCTGCAGATGGTCCGGCTCCTGCCAGACGCCCCGCCCGATCTCGCCGCAGAGGCTGCATTGCTCAAAGCATGGAACGGCCGCGTCGATGCCACCAGTGCGGCCGCCGCGCTGTATGAAGTCTGGTGGACCCGCCTCGAACGCGCCCTGCACGCCCTCATCATCCCGTCCGCCCTGCACGACCTGCTTCCGGGACCGGTCAATGCCACGGTTCAGCTTGCCCTGTTCCAGTCCCCCGATACCCGCTTTGGCGCAGACCCCGTGGCCGCACGGAACAGAATGCTCGTCGAACAGTTCCGGGAGGCTGTTCAGGAACTGCGGGGACGGCTCGGCCCTCTCCCCGTCGCATGGCGCTGGGGCGCGCTCCACACCATCACGTTGCGTCACCCGCTCGCAGTCGTCCCGGCCATCGCGGCGGCTTTCCCCACGATCGGCGGTCCCTCAGCCCAAAGCGGCGGCGACCCCTATACCGTCATGGCCCGCTGGTACAGCCCCCAGAAAGGCGGCGCGAATGCCTATGCCACCACCGGAGGAGCCAGCTATCTGATGGTGTGCGACGTCGGCAACTGGGACCGCTCGCTGTATCTCAACTTCCCCGGTCAGTCAGCCGATCCAAAATCGCCGCATTACGCCGATTTCCTGCCCGTCTGGCTGCGCGGCGCCATGCAGCCGCTGTCATTCAGCGCCCGCAGTGTCGATGCAGCCGCCGTCCGCCGCATGACGCTCCGCCCGGAGGCTCAACCATGACCATCCGGGGCCTCACACTGGCCGCCCTCGCGGTCCTGCCTTCAGCCGCACACGCCCAGACACCCACCGAGACCACCCACGCGCTGGATCGCGTCCTGACGCAAGGCGAAGTCCGGCCACTGGCCGCCATCGCCGCAATCCGTCTGCGCCACGGCCGCGTCGCCTACAGCTATTACGGCGGATTTGCCCGACAGAGCCCGGACGGAGCAGTCCCTGTCGGTCCGCAAACGCTTTTCCGCATCGCCTCGATCTCGAAAGTCGTCACGACCATCGGGCTGATGGAACTGGTCGAACAGGGCAAAATCAACCTCGATCACGACGCCTCCGACTATCTGGGCTTCCGGCTCCGCAACCCGGATTTCCCGCAGACACCCATCACCGTGCGGATGCTGCTCAACCACACCTCCAGCATCCGCGACGCCGACGGCTACACGCTCCCACCGGACCACAGGATCAGCGAGTTTTTCGACGCCACCCACAAACCCGGCGACCCCGGCTATCACTTCGCGCATGGAGACGGACACGCACCGGGCACGTGGTTCGAGTACTGCAATCTCTGCTACGGCCTCGTGGGCACGATCATGGAACGTGCCAGCGGCGAACGGTTCGACCACTACCAGCAGACGCATGTGCTGGCCCCCCTCGGGATCGACGGTGGCTATAACCGTATGGCCCTCCCCCATCCCGACCGTCTGGCCACGCTCTACAGCCACCAGCCCAGAGGATGGGAAGCCGAGACGGACACCCAGCCCCGGACCCCGAACTGGAACGCCGCATTCCTCGCCAGCTACACGCCGGGCACGAACGGCACGCTGTTTTCCCCGCAGGGTGGCCTGCGCATTTCCATGGAAGGGCTGACCCGTCTCGTCCGCTTCATGCTCGCTCATGGCACGCTGGATGGCAGAACACTGCTTTCCGCACGCAGCATCGACCTGATGCAGACACCCACATGGCAGTATGACGGCAAAAACGGCGACTGCCCTTACCCAATCGCCAGCTACGGCCTGAGCATGGCGCGCCTGACCGGAGCACGGGATTCTTCGGGGCGCGAAACCCGGCCCTATAAAGGATATTCCGGCGATCTGGCCGGCCATCTCGGTGACGCCTATTCGCTGCATTCAGGCTTCTGGTACGACCCCGCAACCGGCGACGGCTTCCTGTTTGCCGCAGATGGCTTCCCCGATTCCGGACAGGAACGGCCCGGAGCCTATTCCTCATTCACCCGCGTCGAGGAAGAAATCTTCACCGCCCTCGCCGAAGCCGGGACATCAGCCCCATGACCATCCGACTATCCCTTCTCGCCGCATCCGCACTGCTCGCGGCCACCTGTTCCGGCGCAATCGCAGCCCCCGCGCCGGACACAGCCCAACTGGGCGCCCTGCTGGCCATGCCCTATGCCAACGGCCTGACAGGCGCCGCAAAAACAGCACGTCTGGCCTGGGTGGAACGTCGGGATGGCGTCCGCAACATCCTGATTTCCGACGGAGGCGCGCCCCCCCCCGCAAGGTCACTGCCTATACGCAGGATGACGGAACCGATCTGTGGGGCCTCGCCCTCAGCCCGGACGGGCGAATACTGGCCTTCGTCGAAGGCGGCGATGCAGAATATCCGAACGACCACGCCCCCAACGCCGGCAATGCGGCCATCCCGGGCAGGGAAACCGTGCGTGTCATCCTGCCCGATGGCCGGACCGTCACTGCTGGCGAAGGACATAGTCCGGTCTTCTCCCCTGACGGACGCCTACTGGCCTTCATGCGGGGTGGCGCGCTGCTGGTCGGCCAACCGGGTCAGACGCCACATGTCGTCATGACCACACCGGGCGAGATCACCGCCCTGCACTGGTCCCCGGACAGCACCCGCCTTGCGCTCGAAATCGACCGAGGCTCCCACAGTCTGATCGCACTCTGGAACGCCCGAAACAGCAGTGCCGCACCCGTGTTCCTGCCCGCCGCACTGGGGCACGATCAGGAAGCAACCTTCTCGCCAGACGGCCGCTCCCTCGCCTTCGTCCGTGCCTACAAGCCGCTGCTGACGGCCGAACGCGGCAAAGGGCATTTCTGGTCCGTTCAGGTCTATGACACCACATCCGGCGCAGAGCACACGCTCTGGACCGCACCGGAAGGGCCCGGAAACCGCTTCTGGGCCCCAGAAGGCATGGAGCTGACATGGACCCGCAACGGCCAGCTTCTTTTCCCATGGGAAGGCAGCGGCTGGCTTCGCCTCTGCGCCCTGCCCGTTGCCACCCCGACGGCAACACCACGCTGCCTGATGCCGGATAACGCCGAAATCGCGTCCTACCGTCTGTCAGCGGACGAAACCCACCTGCTCTATACCGCCAATATCGGTGATACGGATCACTGGCGCGCCTGGTCCCAGCCCCTCGATAACGGCCAGCCTGTTGCCCTCAGCGACCCGGACGAACAGGTCATGGACCTCACGATGGCTGGCCCGGACCTCGCCATGATGGCCACAGGCAAAGACCAGCCTGCCCACCCGGTCGTGCTCCAGAACAATGCCCGCCACCTGCCTGTGACGCCCACCATCCCGGCCGGCTTCACATTCACAACGCCTCAGATCGTCCATTTCCGCAGCGATGATGGCCGCGACATCCACGGACAGCTGTTTTTGCCTCCCGCCGAAACGCCGGGCCCGCATCCGGCACTGGTCTTCGTCCATGGTGGCCCGCACCGGCAGATGCTCCCGGCCTTCAATCCGATGGGCTATTATTCCAATGCCTATGCCATGAACCAGTATCTGGCATCGCGCGGATATGTGGTGCTGGCCGTCAATTATCGCAGTGGCACCGGCTATGGCGTGGATTTCCGGACCGCCCCCGGCATCGGCCGGGCTGGCGCCAGCGAATATAAAGACGTGCACGCGGCCGGACTATTCCTGCGCAGCCGCTCCGACGTAGCACCGAGCCGGATCGGCATCTGGGGCGGAAGCTGGGGAGGCTATCTGACGGCTCTGGCCCTCGCCCGCAACAGCGACCTGTTCGTGGCCGGCGCCGACTTTCACGGCGTCCACGACATGACGGAACCAGATCATTCCGGCCTGTCTCCCGAAGAAAAGCAGCGGGAAAAAGACAGCGAATGGCGCTCCTCCCCAATCGCCGACATCGCACACTGGCGCTCACCAGTCCTGCTGATCCACGGGGATGACGACTTCAACGTTGAATTCGAGCAATCCGTCCTGCTGGCCCGCATGCTCGCAGCACGGAACATTCCGTTTGAAGATCATGTCTTCCCCGGTGAGCGTCACGCTTTCCTGCGGACACAGGACTGGCTGAACGCCTATCTGTGGACGCTGCATTTCTTTGACACAAAAATTCCGCTCCAGCAGTCTCACTGATTTTCTGCCGGATCTGCCTTAGGGAACAAGCCGCTCTGAAAGGCAGATCCGCTTGAAATCACAAGACATACCCCGCCCCGCCATACGGAAAATGTTGCTTTCATGAAACATCAAGGGGTGGCACGGACATAACTCTAGGTTATATGGCGCGCGCAGTTTCGAAATCGACGACTGCATAACGGACATGCATATTAGTTCGATATCGCAACATCACCGCCGCCGGCGCTTATCGAGGGAACCAGGGTATGACGGCCAGACTGCCCCTGAAGTCTTATTTCCTGTCCTTTGCGGCCCTGTCATCAGGCGCAGCGTTCCTCATGCCGCAGCAGTCTTACGCTGCCGCAACGGTCACCAAACCTGCCGATACGAAGCCTGCATCTTCCCAGCCTTCGAAGACCGCCGCAAGTCATAAAAAGACACAAAATCAGACAGAGTCCAACCGGGAAGTCATCACCGTTACGGGCAGTCATATTGCGAACTCGCATATCAAATCCCCGACCCCCATCAGCTCCCTCAGCCAGCAGGAAATTCTGAACCAGGCGCCGAGCAACAACATCGCCGATCTCGTCAACCAGATGCCGCAGTTCGCGGGCAGCCAGACGCCCCAGAACTCCGCCTACTCCCTGAGTGACGGCACGGCCGGCATCAACGCGCTCAACCTTCGCAATCTCGGCCCTGTCCGTTCCCTCGTGCTGATGGACGGCCGACGGATCACGCCCTCTGCCATCACCGGCATCGTCGACATCAACACGATCCCCCAGCAGCTGGTCAAACGCGTGGACGTGGTGACGGGCGGCGCCTCCGCACAGTACGGCTCCGACGCCGTCGCGGGCGTTACGAACTTTGTGCTCGACAAGACCTATACGGGCCTGAAGGTCACGGCGGATTCCGGCATTTCCGACTATGGTGACGGAGAAAACGAACACGCCGCCATCGCCGGCGGCTTCGGCTTCGCGCACGGAAAAGGCCACGTCCTGCTCAGTGGCGACATCGCCCATCAGGACGGCATTTTCCACGTCTCCCGCGACTGGAACGTAAACGGCAACCGCATCGTCGCCAATCCCGACTATGTCGCAGGAAACGGCCAGCCCTATTACCTCCGTGTCGGCGATGCAGGCACCAACAACGTCATGCCCGGCGGCATTATCAACGCCTCCACGGGCGGCGTGGCGAACTCCCTGCGCGGAATCTATTTCGGCCCCGGCGGCAGCGTCAACCATTACAATTACGGTTCGTTCTCAACGTCCAGCGTCTCGGTCGGTGGCGACCAGAACCTGGCCAACAACAACAAGAACATTGGTCTGGAACCGCAGAGCGACCGCAAAAACCTCTTCGGACGCCTGAGCTACGACGTCGCGCCATGGATGACCCTGTACGCAGAAGGCGCCTATAACGAGAGCGAATACGTCTACAATTCCGGCCCACAGTATCTCAGCTCGGTCTCGCTGAAAGGGACCAACCCCTATCTCGTGGACGCTCTGGGGGCCGACGCCCTCCAGAACGTGTCGTCCGTCACGGTCGGCACCACCGCGCTCGACATGCCCTATCGCCGGACCGACAACCTCCGCAGCGTCCAGCGCTATACTTTCGGCGGCGAAGGCAATTTCGAGATGTTCGGCAAGCGCGCCTCATGGAGCGCCTACGGCCAGTATGGCGTCACCCACACGCATGAGCAGATCTACAACGTCATGAACACGGCGAAGATCGCCAATGCGACTGACGCCGTGCGCAACTCGGCGGGGCAGATTGTCTGCCGCTCCTCCCTGACCGATCCCGGCAATGGCTGCTCCCCGATCGACTGGCTGGGAACGGGTGTCATGTCCCCCGCGTCCATCGGTTACGTTCTTGACGCACCGTGGCGGAACCAGCGGTTTCAGGAAATCGTCTCGGGCGTGAACCTCTCCACGATCCCGTTCGCCACATGGGCGGGTGACGTGAACGTGGCCGTCGGCGGCGAATACCGTGACGAGCGCTCTTCCGGATACGTCCCGACCGAATACCAGTCGGGCTGGTCCGTCGGCAATTACCGCCCGACATTCGGCCACTACAACGTCAAGGAAGCCTATCTCGAAACCGCAATCCCGCTGGCGAAGGGCCTGTCCTTCAACGGTGCCGTCCGCGGAACCGACTACTCGACCTCCGGCTACGTCACGACATGGAAAATCGGTGGAACCTGGCAGCCCATCAAGGACGTGCTGTTCCGCGCCACCCAGTCGCATGACATCCGCGCACCCAACATCAACGAGCTTTACAACGCCGGAACGTCCCAGACGACAAGCGTGCTCAATCCGGCAACGGGCCTGACGAACACCGTCCTCGCCAATACCACAGGCAACGCAAAACTGCGTCCCGAAACCGCCAACACGACCGTCGTCGGTGCCGTCATCACGCCGCGCTATGTCTCCGGTCTGGCCGTCTCGGTCGACTGGTTCCATACCAAGATCAAGAACGCGATCGAACAGTTCTACCCGCAGTCCATCATCAACGAGTGTTACTCGGGATACACCACGTTCTGCTCGGCCATCCGCCCCGATCCGACAGGCACGCGCGATCTGCTGATCAGCGCCTCCCCGTTCAACTTCGCCAAGCTTGAAACCAGCGGCATCGACATCGACGCCTCATACAGCTTTCCGCTCCGCCGCCTGCTGCGCGACGCCGACGGCAAGTTCACCATCCACGGTCAGGCCACGAACTACCTGAAATATGTCTCTGACTCAGGTATGGGCTACACGGTCGACACGTCGGGCGACATTTCCTCCGGCCCGCCGCGCTGGATCTACCGCTTCTCGGCCACCTACAGCACGTCGCGCTACAGCCTCACGGCCATCGCCCGTGGCATCAGTGCCGGCAATTATTCCAACAGCTACATCCAGTGCTCCGGAACATGCCCGGCCTATAACGCCAACTATCCCACGATCAACAACAACCGCGTCACGGGCATTTTCTACTTCGACATGAACGCGACCTATAATCTTCCGGTCGAAAAAATCGGCAAGATGCAGCTCTTCCTGACCGTCACCAACCTCGCAAACACCTCCCCGATCCTGCTGCCGGAAGGTGGACTTGAAGCCGACGAAACCTACAGCAACCTGCTGGGCCGGACCTATCGCGGCGGTATCCGCATGGAGTTCTGAACCAGACCTTCCACCCCTGACCTGCCCACGAGGCTGCCTGTTCACCCGATACAGGCAGCCTCGTGTCTTTTCAGCCCCCTCACAATTTCCACTCGGACAGGGCCTTCATGCGTCAGATTTCCAGCCATGCCCCGCGATGTTCATCCCGGCTCCTCCGGAAACTGCTCCCATACGCAGCGCCCATCACCCTGAGTGCCTGCGCCGTCCAGAACGCCCCACCCCCGCTCGGCCCACATGCGCTGGCAGACCGCCTTTCTCCCATCCTGCAAACCTCGCAGGACCAGGGCATGCGCTGGGGCATCGTCATTGCCACTCAGGACGGAAAGACCCTGTTCTCCCGCAACCCCAACGGACGCTTCATCCCGGCCTCGAACACCAAACTCTTCACAACAGCCGCCGCCATGGCAGAGCTTGCAGAACTGGACCACGAAGCAGCCGAACACCCCACGACACTCCTGCTCGCCCCCCGCCCTCACGGAGCCCCAGACCTCATCCTGCGTGGCTCGGGCGATGCCGTCCTGTCCGATGACGCTGCCTGCAAAACCGACTGCCTGAAAACACTGGCGGATGCCGTCTCCGCCAAGCGGCTCAGACACATCCATGCCATCATCGCGGATGATCAGCTTTTCGCGGACGAACGCTGGGGCGACGGATGGAGCTGGAACAACCTGCCGACCCAATGGGGAACCGCCGTCTCGGCCCTGACGCTGAACGACAACGTGGCCGAACTGACCGTCCAGCCCGGAACCCACCCCGGCGACCGCCCAACCGTCCACTGGTCAGCACCCGACGAAGGACTGACGCTGGTCAATCAGGCCCTGACAGTCCCGGACGGCAAACCCGAACTAAGCCTTGAAAAGAAGCCCGGCGACACCCGCGTCATCCTGACAGGAACACTTCCGATAGACGCACCCGTCCAGACACTGAAAATCGGGCTCGATGATCCAGCCCTCTCAACCGCCCGCCACCTCAGATCCCTTCTGCGCCAAACCGGCATCCGGGTTCAGACCATACAGGTCAGACACCGTCTGACGAAAACTGCCGCCGATACGCCTGCGCCAGCCGCCCGCATCCTCGCCACCCTCCCCGCCCCGGATCTGAAAAACGACATCCGTCACCTGCTCAAAGTCAGCCAGAACCTCCATGCCGAACTCATTCTGCGCCGGCTGGCCCTTGTGCATGGCAAAGGCTCCACTGAAGACGGCCTTACTGAGCGCAAACAGGTTCTGACCACTCTGGGCCTGCCCACCGCAGGCTTCTCGCTCTACGACGGCTCGGGAATGTCCCCCTATAACCGCGTAACACCTCAGACCGTCATCCAGCTTCTGCGCTTCGCCAACAACCAGCCCTGGGGCGCAGACTGGCGGGACGACCTCCCTCTCGCAGCCCGGGACGGCACCCTTGCCCACCGCTTTATCGGCACCCCCGTCGCGGACCACCTGCACGCAAAAACCGGCACCCTCGCAGCCACCCATTCCCTGTCCGGCTACCTTCAGACCACCCGCGGCCAGACCCTCCTGATCGCCATCTTCGCAAACGACATCCCGGACGATCTGCCTCATCCGACCAAAATCATGGATGATCTGGTCACTGCCGTCGCCAAAGCCGAATAGCCAAACCCCGGGAGCCCGCACGACATGCCCCACCGTTCTTCCGCAACCCCCGCCCGAAAAACCTCCCTCGGCCGTCGCACCTTCATGAGCCTGTGTGCAGGAACCGCCGTATCATCATGGACAACAGCTTCGGGAATGCCTGCGGAATGCTCTCCCCCGGTCAAAATCCGAACCGGCTATGACGTTCTCGAAGCCGATGGCTATCAGGCGCTCAAAGGCCGCAAACTGGGCCTGATCGCCAACCCCACAAGCGTGGACCGACAGCTGCGCCATATTGCAGACCGGCTGCACGCCGCTCCGGGCGTAAACCTGAAAGCCATTTTCGGACCGGAACACGGCTTCCGCGGATCAGCGCAGGCGGGCCATTCCGAAACGAAAAGCATCGACCCCCGTACGGGCATCCCCGTCTATGACATGTACACGCTCTCCGGCCCGAAGCTGGATGCGCTTCTGAAATCTGCGGATATCGACCTTCTCGTCTTCGACATTCAGGATATCGGCGCCCGGTTCTACACCTATATCTGGTCCATGTTCGACGCCCTCGCCGCCTGCGCCCGCTGCGGCATCGCGTTCATGGTGCTGGACAGACCCAATCCCATTACAGGCCTGCACCCCAGCGGCCCTACCCTCGACCCGGCCTTTTCATCCTTCGTAGGCAGGGTCCCGCTCCTCCTGCGACACGGTATGACCGTGGGCGAACTCGCCCGCCTGTTCAACAGCCGCTTTGTGCCTCAGCAGGCAGGCCGCCCCGCCCGACTGAGCGTCATTCCCATAACCGGCTGGCGCCGGGATCTGTATCAGGACGAAACCGATCTCGTCTGGGTGCCCCCAAGCCCCAACATGCCCGACGTGACAACGGCCATCGCCTATCCGGGGACCTGCCTGTTCGAAGGCACGACCCTCTCGGTCGGCCGCGGCACGGCCTCCCCCTTCCTGACACTCGGCGCCCCCAATCTCGACGCAACCCGCTGGGTGGACAACCTCAACAACGCAAGCCTCCCGGGATGCCTGTTCCGCGAAGACTGGTTCACACCCGGGTTTAAAGTCGCAAAAGACCAGTTATGCCACGGGCTCCAGCTCGCCATTACGGACCGGAAATCCTTCGATCCCCTGCTGACAGGCGTGACACTGCTTCAGACCGTCCTGAAAATATCGGACAGCCCGATATGGAGGAAATCCGGCTCCACCTTCGACATCCTGGCTGGCAGCAGCACCCTCCGCCACCAGCTCTCACAGGGCATGTCAGCACCCGACATCACGGCCAGCTGGAAAACGGACGAAGCAGAGTTCGCCCTGCAACGCCGGCCGTTCCTGATGTACTGAGCGCCGTTATGGAGCCTTCGCCCCCGTTTCAGGCTGGGCCTGCATCACAAAACGCAGTTCTCCGCCTGCGATAACACTCTTCTGCGAAAGAAAGGGCGTCTCAAGCCGTCGGCCATTCAACGTGACGGACCCGACATAAGGGTACTGCGCATCAAGATGCTCGGCAACCACCGTAAACGTGCGGCTGTTGCCAAGGTGAATCACAGCCTTCGGAACAAACGGACGCCCAATGGCATACTCCCCGCTCGCCGGCGTGACGGGATAAAAGCCCAGCGCCGTGAAAATATACCATGCCGACATCTGACCGAGATCATCATTCCCGGCCAGCCCGTCCGGCCGGACGGCATACTGCGTCTGCATGATCTGCGTCAGACGCTGCTGCGTCTTCCAGGGCGCACCGGCATAGTCATAAAGATACGCGACATGATGGTCCGGCTCGTTACCATGAGCATACCATCCGATCAAACCGCTGATATCCTCGACATTCTTGAAAATCGCAGGATCCACTTTCGCATCGAAAAGCGTATCGATCTTCGCCATAAACGGCGCCCCCCCATGACAGAGATCAGCCCCGGAATATCCTGCGGGACATACCAGGAATACTGCCAGGCATTGCCTTCCGTATAATCGCTACCATAGGCGGCCGAAGCCGGATCGAACGGCATCCGGAACTGCCCGTCACTTTTGCGCGCCCGCATGAAGCCCGACTTCGGATCCCAGACATTCCGCCAGTTATGGGACCGCCGCTCGAACTCACCGGCAATATCCCCATGCCCCATGGCACGTGCCATCCGTGACAGCGCCCAGTCGTCATAGGCATATTCAAGGGTCTTCGAGGCGCCCTCGGCTTCTTTGTCGATCGGCACGTAACCGATCTTCATGTAGTCGGCGAGATCGCCATAGGACGCGTAACTGGCACTGTGCACCATGGTTCTGAGTGCAGCCTCGGCATCAAAGCCCCGCACACCCGCAAGATACGCATCGGCAATCATGGGCACCGCGTGATACCCAATCATGCACCAGGTCTCGAGCCCCTGATAGGACCAGACCGGCAGCAGCCCGAACGGACTGTTCTCCGCCGCTGCCACCAGAGACTGGACGAACTGCGAACTCAGATCAGGCCGCAGAAGCGCGAGCAGAGGCTGCTGCGCGCGATAGACGTCCCATGTCGACCAGGTTGAATAGAAATCGAACCCTTTCGCCTTGTGCACTTCATAATCCGGTCCGCGATACTCGCCATTGGCATCCATGCTCAGCGTCGGCGCCAGCATCACATGATACAGCGCCGTATAGAACTGCGTGCGCTGATCGGCCGTGCCATCCACATCCATGATCGAAAGCGCGCTTTTCCAGGCGTCCTGTGCCTTCGCGCGCTGCGCATCAAAATCCCAGCCCTGACCTTCACGGTCAAGATTATCGACCGCATTTGCTTCACTGACCGGCGAAATCGCTGTCTTCACCATCAGAGGCGCATCAGGCTTGCCGAAGTCAAAGATCGCCTCAAGCGCACGGCCGTTCTGCGCATCCTGATCCACAGCCCGATTGCCCGGACCTTTGAAGCCCTTGTACGGAACATCCGTCTCACGATTATAGAGCGTCCGGCTCACCATCGGCCGCGAGAACCGCATGGCAAAACACAGCACCCGCCCGGGCGCCCATCCGCGCGTCATGCGGCACCCCGACACGGTGCCATCAGCCGCGACATGCAGCCGCGCCCAGCTGACCTTACCGGGATAGTCATAGATACTCGGCCGCAGATCGAGCAGCAGATGCGCAGGCTTGCCCTTTGGAAACGCATAGCGATGCCAGCCCACACGCTGACCCGCCGTCAGCTCGGCCCGCACACCATAATCATCGAGCGTGACCGCGTAATATCCCGGATGCTCCACTTCGGTCGCATGCCGGAAGCGCGACCGATACCCGCTGCCCGGCACCGCCGCATCCCCCGGCTCCAGCCGCACGTCTCCCGAAACCGGCATGACCAGCACATCACCCAGATCGGAATGACCCGCGCCGGAAAAATGCGTGTGCGAGAAGCCCAGAATGGTCGGATCGTCATACTGATACCCGGCGGCCCAGGGATAGGAATGTTTGAAATCCTTCATATCCGTATCGGGTGAGACCTGAACCATTCCAAACGGCATCGTCGCCCCCGGAAAGGTATGCCCCGCTCCCCCGGTCCCGATCCGCGGATCAACCGCAGACACTGCTCCGTCATCAGCCCGGACCGGATGCAGCCCCCCTCCCGTCAGGAAAACCGAACCCGCAACACTCAGAACGCACAGAAAAGAATGCTTCATTGAAATGACCCGACCAGAACCGTGAGAAATCGGAAAAACCGTAATCAGAAATATCCCGCCCGCCTAGCGCTGCTGGCCCGAACCGACCCCAGAGACAATGCGATCAGACGGCAGAGACCTGCGAATCTTCTCAGATCACCCAGTCACTCCACAACATCCGCAGCACGACAATATACGGCGCACAAAGACGGAAAACCGTTCTTATTCCATAATAGTTTTCGGCTCACACAGCCCGATAAATCATAACGGTAAAGCAATCAGAAATCCATCAAGACTTCACAAGCAATAAAGACACTTCAGTTTCATCAATGAAAACTTAATAAAAAACAATCCATATCCAAAATGGATATGATAAACAAATATGAAATCATTTGCTATTTTAATGAATATTTTTGGTATCCTCCCCATTGCTCATTAGAAATAGAATGACACACTGGTCGTAACATTCAGGCCACACCCAATTCCAAATGCTGCGACCCACATCCTCCTTTAGAAACAAAATCACGTCATATCATTGAAAACAAACAATAGTTTTCTTTCAGATGTGAAACTGCATGTTGCGCATCTGTCACAACTTATACGCCAAGTGAGTGCGCCGTAACACTGAGAGACGATTCCTTCTTGCGCGTCTGCTCAATACTGTTGCGATTATGTATCGCAGACATCTCGATGATTTTCGGAGTTATTCTTTATGCGAATGGGAAGGCGTTTCCGTTTTGGCGCCACATTGTGCAGCGCAACCATCCTGGGAACCATCGCCGTACCGGCCATGTTCCTTGAGGCTCACGCTGCCGATACGGATGCAACAACCAGCACCAAAACGAAAAAAATCGTCAAGAAGACCGCTACCGCACCTTCCGCTGCCACAGCGCCTGCTGCGGCCAGCGCGAAGCATAGCGGAAACGCTGCAGTCCTGCGGACTGCCCGCCAGGGCGATACGGAACCCAAGGGCGGTTCAGAAAGCATCATCGTCACCGGCTCGCTGATCCATGATCCGAACCTGCACAGCGCGTCCCCGATGACGCAGCTCACACGGCAGGGCCTGCAGCAGCGCGGCATCAAGACGGTCACTGACGCGCTGCAGCAGCTGTCATCGAATGGCGCCGGCAACCTGACATCCGCTTTCAGTGCCAACGGCGCCTTCGCAGCCGGTGCATCCGCCCCGTCCCTGCGCGGCCTGTCGACTGACTCGACGCTCGTCCTGATGGACGGCCAGCGCCTGTCCTATTACCCGCTGTCCGATGACGGCGAGCGTAACTTTGTCGACACGCAGTGGATGCCATCCTCCATCATGGAACGCACGGACGTTCTTCAGGACGGCGGATCGGCAACCTACGGCGCTGACGCCGTCGCTGGCGTGGTGAACATGGTCACGCGCCGGCAGATCAAGGGCGTGGAAGCCAATGCCGAAGGCGGCCTGAGCCAGCGCGGCGATACCGGTCACCAGCGGCTTTATGCCACATTCGGCCATGGCGACCTCGATCGTGACGGCTACAACGTCTACATCAACTCCGAATACCAGCAGGATGACGCGCTGTATAACCGCCAGCTCGGCTATCCGTATAATTCGGGTGACCTGACCGGAATTGGCGGCGGCAACGGAAATTACAACGTCGCTTCAAACGGCGCGATCAACAATTTCGTAGCCACACCGAACGCGGTTGTACGCCCGGTCGACAGCAGCGGTGCGGCCGCAGGCCCCTGGCAGCTGCTCAACCCCTCCGCAGGCTGCTCCGCAACGGGTGGCGGCGGCCTCGTGACAGGCACCGTGAATGGTGGCGTTGGCAATAACAACCAGGCCTGCACCATGAACAGCGAGCGTTACGGAATGGTCGTTCCATCCGTACGACGCATCAGCGCAAGCGCACATTTCATTGCGAATGTGACCCCGCGCTCGCAGTTCACGACGATGTTCAACTACGCACAGACGGATACGTACGAGCTTTCGCACAACCCGTATCCTGTCCAGACGTCGAACCAGAACAAGTCCGTCAGCCTGATCGGCATCCAGATCCCTGCACTTCTGCCCAACGGCCAGCTGAACCCCAACGACCCCTTCGCTGCCCAGGGCCAGAACGCCAACATCTACGGCACCTTCGGCAACAATGTTCCCGGAAACACCCAGTTCAGCCAGACCTTCCGTGGATCCGCCCGATACAGCGGATGGGAACCGTCAAAATGGGGCAGTGACTGGAAGTACGACGTCAACTTCGTTGGCATGAACACGCTTCTGGATCAGACCTATACCGGCTATCCCAATGTTTACGCCCTGCAGAACGCGGTCAATGACGGCACGTACAACTTCGTAAACCCGTCACAGACGCCGGCTTCGGTCGTCAACTCGATCTTCCCGAACGTCACGACCCATTCCCGTTCGCAGGAATATTCCGGTGAAATGACGGCCAGCAAGGGTCTGTTCCGCCTGCCGGGCGGCATGACCACGCTTGCCATCGGCGGCAACGTGCGCTGGGAAGCCCTGAACGATCCCAACGCAAACCCGACGATCAACAACGTTGCATCCACGCAGCTCTATGCGGGCATCAACCCGTTCAACGCACAGGGCAGCCGCTGGGTCGAGTCCGGCTTCTTCGAAGTCGCCCTGCCCTTCCACAAGATGTTCGATGCCGACATCTCCGGCCGTTACGACAACTACTCGACCGGAAACCGTCACTTCTCGCCGAAGGTCGGTGTGAACTTCCGTCCGACCGACTCCCTGACGATGCGTGGAACCTTCTCCCGCGGCTTCCGTATTCCGAGCTTCGCGGAAACGGGCGGCTCCAACGTCGGCTACACGAACTACACCATCAAGAATGCCGACTGGATCGCCGAACATAATGGCGACGCCTACACGAACGCCTACAGCCTCGGCGTCAACTCGAGCGGCAACAAGAACCTCAAGCCGGAAATCTCGACCAACGTCACGGGCGGTATGGTTTTCCATCCGACGAACTGGGTCAGCCTGAGCGTCGATTACTACTACATCGAAAAGCAGCGCTACATCACGGCCAACCCGATCCAGGCCGGCGACGTCGCGGAAGCCTATATCGCGAATGGCGGTTCCTACTCGGCACCTGGCGTCACGGTTACCCCGGATACGGTCGATCCGCAGGATCCGAGTGCTTCCGTCCGTCCGGGCATCATCAATATCGGCTACATCAACGCCAACAAGCTCGTGACCGATGGTGTTGACGCTGAATTCTCCGCACGTCACCGCCTGCCGGGCGCACTGCACGACGTGATGTGGTCCAGCCACGGACAGTTCACCTATGTCCGCAACTTCAACCTGACCCTCCCGAACGGCAGCGTTCAGCACTACGCCGGCACGATCGGCCCGTGGGAAGCAGTTTCCGCATCGGGTACGCCGCGCTGGAGAGCCAACTGGGCCAACACCTTCACCTGGAAGTCCCTCTCGGTCACGCCGACGGTCTACTACACCAGCGGATACAAGACGGTGTCTGAAGACTACCAGGCCGGTCTCGGCTGCGGACAGTCCCTCGCACAGGTCAATAACAGCTTCGCTCCTGCCCAGTGCCACGTGAAGAACTGGTGGGATGTCGACCTGACGCTGTCCTATCAGGTCAACAAGCGCCTGAACGTCTATGCGAACGTCTACAACCTGCTCGGCTTCAGAGCGCCGTACGACTTCGCAACCTACGGGTCCTATCTGTACAACTCTTCCTGGGCCCAGAAGGGTATCATCATGCGCTCCTTCCAGTTCGGCGCAACGCTCACCCTCTGAGGAACCTTTTCCTCCCGGTGTGACGCTGCCCACCTGAACGGCCGCAAAAAGAATGGGATGGCATTTCGATGCCATCCCATTTTTCATGTCTGCTCTTCCAACCCGTTATCATCGCAGGTACGGCAAGCACCCTGTTTCCGGATCAGCCCAATCCAGCCGGGAGTATTCCTGCCCCCGGCTGCGACCCGATAGCTTACAGATCCACCCGGAACCGCCCGCCCACCATCCGCGGTGTTCCCGGAATCCCGAAAATCCCGTTCAGACCCGTCTGGCGCGTCACATCATACCGCCGGTCAAGAATATTGTTGGCATAGGCCGAAACCGACCATTTCCCGCTCTTCGGCGCAAAGGTCAGCCCGACATCCATCAGGAAATACGCCGGCATCCGGTACAGATTATTCCCCGGCACATCGAGCTGCGATCCACGATAGCTGTAGTCAAGATACGGCGTCAGCGTCCACCACGCGCCCAGCTTCGCCTTGTAGGATGCCGATCCCTCGAGCGTCAGTTTCGGGATCCCCATATCCACCCCGGCATAGCTGCGATACAGCGCCATCAGCTTGCCCGTCCTGATATAGGTCGCCGCCACGGCCGTGGAATCGATCGCACTGTAATTCTCGTAATTCCCGCGCTCGTATCCGAAGTGCTGATGCAGCAGCAAGCCCGGAATGGGATTGGCGTCGATCTCCATTTCCACACCCCAGATCCGGCTTTTGGGAATGTTGACGTACTGCCCGACCACACCATAGTTCGACACCACGGCAAGCCCGGCCACCTGCTGACCATGATAATCGTACCAGAACGCATCGCCATTGAGGCGGATCTTATGGTTCCAGTAATCGGATTTGAAACCGACCTCATAGGCCAGCAAAGATTCCGGCTTGGTCGGATTAAGCTGCGAGGCCACGACCGTATTGTTCGCCGTAAAACCACCCGGCTTGAAGCCCTTGCGGATGGAGCCATAGAACATCAAATTGTCGAGCGCCTGATACTCGATCCCGCCCATCCCCGAAAACTGGTTCGTCAGCGCCCCGCGACGCCCGTAATGGTTGTTAAACGGCGTGGGATAAACGGCCGTATTATAGCGCATCGTCTGCATGTTATAGAGATCACGATCATCGGATTCATGCGTGATCCCCGCCAGCAGATGCAGCCGCTTCGTCACCGTCAGGCGCAGATGTCCATACTGGCTGAATGCCTGCTGATCCTGATTATAGCTCGTCCGCTGGATATAAGGCCGCGATCCCGAACCGGTATAATCATTGAAAATGACTGAATGCATCTGCGTGCGGTCATAATACATGCCCACATTCCATTGCAGCCGCTCATGCGGATTGCGCGATGCCAGCCTGACTTCCTGCGAGAACAGGTTCGCATCCGTATTGACGTCATCGTCATAGATCGCATAGCGCGTGCCATCCAGATCCATCAGATTATGCACATACATCTGTTGGAACGCACTGATCGTGCTCAGATCGGCAAAGCCCAGATTGCGCGTGAAATTGACGCCCGCCCCCCAGAACGTGTTGTTGTAAGACGGCTTCGTCCCGGCGGAATTGCCTGTAAGCTTCAGGAATTCCGGCGTAAAGCCCCAGCCGGTGTTCCGGTTGTTCTGATAGGTCGGCGTATTGCGCGCCAGATCCTGGATGTTGTAGGCGCCCATCGCCTGGGAATCATCCTGCATCCAGTTGCCGCTGAAGACGATATTCGTCCTGTCATCCGGCTGCCAGGCCACCTTGGCCCGCAAACCGCCCTTGTTCGCATTCCCCAGCGACTGTCCGGTATTGATGTTCTTCTGAAAGCCCCCGCCCTGCTGCGTAAAACCCGCAATGCGGTACTGCACATTGGACGACAGAGGCTCCGAGACATACAGGTTCGTAATGCTGCGATCATAGGTCGCAATGTCTTCCGACGCCCCGTAATGGAACACCTTCGTCGGATCGGCAGTTTTCACATTGATCTCACCGGCCGTCACCGTCTGACCATGCGTAAAGCCCGATGGGCCGGTACTCACATCAACCCCGGCCATATCGAACATCGCAGCCCCCGCCATATACCCGATCGGCAGCGCCACCCCGTCCACATAGGTCATGACCGACGGCGTATTGTTCGCCGTAAAGTCGTTCAGCCCCACACCGCGCAGCGTGAAATTCACCGCCGAACTCGAACCCTGCGGCTGCACCGTCAGGTTCGGCGCAAGGTTCATCAGCCCCTTCACATCCGTGACCTGATGCCGCGCCAGCTCGGTTGAATCGATATGCGTGACCGACACACCCTGACGCTGCATCGCCAGCTGCCCGAACGCATTTTTCCTGCGGCACACCTGGATCGATTCCGGATCGGAAGACGGCGCCACATGCCGCACCCGGGGCTTTGCAGCCGCCACACCTGCCGCATGAGAGCCTACCGGACGGCTGACGACAGCACGCCCCTTCGTACCCTTCGCCCCCTGCACGACCTTGCCGGATGGCGTCGCCGCAACAGCGGACAGACCCAGCGGCAGCGTCAGCACCAGCGCACTCGTACACATGAGGATGTTGTTTAAACGGAACATTTCAGGTCTCCCCGGTACAACTCCGGCTTTCGGAAAATATGGCAGTCATGCAAAATGCATGGCGGATTTCAGATCCGGACCCGGAGCACACAGGCCCGGATATCCGGCAAAACTCAGTACGCCTCCCCGATCTCTTCCAGAGACCGGTTCACGGTCGACGGACCGAAAATCAGAACGGACAACACCCCCACGAGCAGGATCAGCGCCGTCAGGCCAAAAACTCCGGCAAACCCGGCCCGCGGATACAGCGCCCCGATCAGCAGCGGCGCCATAATCGCCCCCGTCCGGCCAACAGCAGAGGAACTCCCCATCCCCGTCGCACGCAGGGCGGTCGGGAAGATTTCGGGCGTATAGGCATAAACCCCGGCAAACGTGCCGTTCATGAAAAAGGACAGCAGCATCCCCGCCATCAGCACCCCGGTAGAGGTCGACACAATCCCCATCGCAAGCGCACTCAGAACAGCTGCCCCCAGATAGGACGCAACGGTCGTTTTGCGTCCGAAATACTCGTTACAGAATCCTGCACTGAAATAGCCGGGGATCTGCGCTACACAGATGGCGATCGAAAACCCGAAACTGTGCGTAATGGTGAACCCGCGCGCGATCAGAAGTGTCGGCAGCCAGGAAAAGAACGCGTAATAGCTGAACGTGACCGACAGCCACAGAACCCAGCTCATGGCCGTCACCCGCCGCAACCCACCACTCCACAGCCGCGCGAACTGCCCGCCCACCGACGGACGTTCCGATGCCACCGCACCCGCTTCATAAGCCGGAGGCACGACGCCGACACTCTTTTCGATACCGCAAAGAACGGAATGCGCCGCCTCACCCCGGCCCACGCCTTCAAGCCAGCGCGGAGATTCCGGCAAAGCCCGACGCCACCACAGCAACATGACCACCGGGCACGCCGTCAGTCCCACCGCCCAACGCCAGCCATTCGCAGAACCCGGCACCAGCGCATATCCCAGCAGCGATGCCCCCACGAACCCGAAGGAGAAAAACCCCGCCAGCGCCCCTGTAAACACCCCGCGATACCGCCGCGGCACGAATTCCGACAGATACGGCGCAATAATTGCGGATTCAGCGCCCGTTCCAAGCCCGGCCACCACGCGCGCCAGCACAAAACCATGCCAGCTCACACAGAGCGCCGAGACGAGAGACCCCACGCAGTAACACGCCAGCGCCCACATCATCACGGACCGCCGGCCCCACCGGTCCGCCGCCAGCCCCGCCGATAGCGCACCGATGAAATATCCAAAAAATGCCCCACTCCCCAACAGACCAAGCTGGGTCATCGACAGCCCCCACAGATGCTGCAGGGCCGGCATGACGAAGGCGAGAATGGCGCCATCAAGCCCGTCAAAACAGTATCCCGCGCCCCCGAGAAACAGGAGCCGGTAGTGAAACCCGGAGAACGGAAGACGCTCCAGTCGATCTGCAATGGACATAGGTTTCTATCCCGGAACGAAAGGCAGCAGGGAAATGCAACTTCTTCCAACCGTTCCCTCGCCCCCAGCCTTTCACAGCAGGAGGCGCAGGCCGGAAGGGCTTTACCCGACGATCAGGTCTTCTTTTCTGTCAGGATATTGCGTGAGGATCTCGTACCCGGTCTCCGTCATCAGAACCGTGTCGGAATGGCGATATCCGCCCTTCCCTTTGATGTAGATCCCCGGCTCAATGCTGAAGATCATGCCAGGCTGGATGACATTATCCTCACCCAGCGCCAGGAACGGCGCTTCATGGCTCGTGACACCAAAGCTGTGCCCCGTCCGGTGCAGCGGCGTCTCATATCCGGCCCCATGCGCAATCGCCTGACAGGCCGCATCGATTTCCGAACCGATCGCCCCGGGTTTGAGCATGTCATACGCCTTGTAGCGCATTTCCATCATCGTATCGAAAGGCCGCTTCGCCTCTTCAGGGATCGTCTGGAGGAAGAACGTGCGCTCTATTTCCGCCCCGTAACCGTTGATCTTGCCAGCCACGAACCCAAGGAACGGACCACCCGGTTCACAGGTCACCGTCAGGCACGAAAAATTATGCGGATCATCCGTATAGGCCGGCGGCTGGATCAGCCCGGCAGCATGGCTCGACATGACGTTATACTGCGGGGATTCCGTCAGGCAGCGCTGATAGAAATACGGCGTCACGTCTCCAATGGCATGCGCCACCATCACACCAGGCTGCACCTTCCCCAGCATCATCGCCAGCGCCTTCGTCATCACATCGCTCGTCCAGGCAATGCGCGAAATCTCATGCGCCGACTTGATCTCACGGACCTCGTCAATGATGTTCAGCACCTTCACCGGATTGGGGATCTGCGCCTGCAGATAGGCCGGACAGGCGCCCTCGATCCCGATTGTTCCCTGCTTCGGCAGCGCCTCGGCAAACCGGTCGGACCAGCGCGATCCCACGACTGCCGGGAACTCCGCATAGCTCAGCAGCCTGAAGTCCCCGACCTTGTGACGCAGCACATGCGGCACTTCGAGCACCGGCACGACGAAGAACGTCTCGGTCATTGTCAGCACGAGCACAAACGGCCGCTCATGCACGAAATTCGCAAAATTCGTCAGGTAATAGACATTGTTCGGATCAAAGGAGACATAGGCCGAAAGCCCGGCCTTCTCCATTTTCTCACGAACCTTCCGATGACGTTCAGCAATCTCGGGCGCGGAAACCTGTGCGGCAGTCAGAGGCGGCATCGTCATGTGGGACCCTGTCTTTCTGGGACAAGCGCCTTCCCCTCACAGGAGAGGACACTCGTGAATCGAATATAAAAGCAATACAACCTACTTGTTTTATGAGCGTCAAGAAAATTATTCTAAACACGCAATGACCTGAAAGGCCCCGATCCCGCTTTTCGAAACGCTTAGTCCTGCCGCCCGGCAATCCGCAGGAACTGCGCCCGCGAGAACTGCCGCCAGACATCAAAGCTGCGCGCCAGATCCTCCAGCGGCACGCCACGTGCCCGCTCCACCGCCATGCCCCGCAGCAGCGCCGAATTCAGCAGCCGCAATTCAACAAACCGCGGATCCGGCGTCACCATGCGCTGCCCCGAAAGCCAGCGGGTCATGAACTGGTCAATCCGCGCCAGAACCGGCGCCGTCGCCGCCTCCAGATCCGGATCGCTCCGCCGCGCCAGCTCGATTTCCACAGTCGCCAGAAATTCCGGCCCGTCCGTCACCAGCCGCCACATTGTATCCAGCATGGCATCCACGCGCTCTTCCGGACTGCCCTTCATGCTCAGCGCCCGCCGGTACAGCCGCGCGCGCTTGACCGCATAATGCCTCAGCACCATCGCCATGACCTGCGCCTTGGTCGGAAACTGATGCTGCAACGCCCCCAGACTGACACCCGCCGTCTTCGCAATGCGCTGGACAGTCGTTGCGGCATAACCCTGCGTCTGCAACAGCATGACAGTCGCCTGCACGACCTTGCCCCGCGTCACCGCACTGCGATCAGCTTGCGTCCGGCGACGGACAACCACGGGAACAGAAGAAGAGGAAACAGTCATAGGCCCGAGGGGAAATCCCTGCCAAGAAAACACGTCCAGAACGACGCCTGTCTTACAGAGACTTCCCCCGATAGCAAATGCCCGGAAAGAAATACCCTGTCGCCCAGCGCGTCATCACACGACGTTACTCCGCCCAGACCGAAAGAGCGCGCCCTGCCTCAGCGTTCGGCCAGAACAGGGTTCGCAAAACGCCGGTTTTCCAACACCGGCAGCACCCGCCGCGCATGGGCCACCCGCTCCGGATCCAGCGTCGCAAAACCCAGAGCCGGCGCCTCACCCAGCGCCAGCGTCACAACACCCAGAGGATCAACAACCATGCTGAACCCGGTATTGCGCGCCCCGCACTCCCCGACCGCCACGACATAGCAGGTGTTTTCCAGCGCCCGCGCCACCGACATGATTTCCCAGTGGCGTTCCTTGCCCGGCCCCCGCACCCAGGCCGCAGGCAACAGCAAAACTTCCGCCCCCGCCAGCGCCAGATGACGCGCCAGTTCCGGAAAACGCACGTCATAGCAGGTCATCAGACCCACCTTCATGTCCCCGATCTGCACAACAGGCGGCAGTTCCAGCCCCGGCGAGGTGCGCTGGGACTCCTTCATGCTGAATGCGTCATACAGATGCAGCTTGCGATACGTCGCAATGAACGCTCCATCCCGCAACACGAACTGCGTGTTGTAGAACCGCCCCGCCCCGTCCGGAACATTCACGCATCCCACCACGGCAATGCCCTGACTGGCCTTGCGCAGCCCCTCCATGAACGGACCATCCAGCGGCTGCGCCGTCTGCGGCAGAAGCTCCGGATTGTTGATGTCCTGCGCCAGAATCCCTTCAGGCAGAACCAGAAGCTCGGCCCCACCCTCACGCGCTTTCTCAATCAGATCCAGACACTGGCGCTGGTTGGTCTCCCAGTCCGGCGCAACGGCAAACTGTCCCAGAGCAACTTTCATCACGGCACCCCATTCCGGAAGGAGAACAACGCCTCCCCATTTCGTTCTCCCCAGCATGCCCGACCGTCCGGACGCGGTGAAGCCAGAACTTTCACCTCTCGCCCCTTCATCACATCACGGAAAAACGGATCTGATACTTTTCCTTACAGACAACAATATGGATATCCGCTCCCCCGAAAAGCAGCGGTTCCAAAGAACACAGAGAGCACCCCACCCTTCAGGAAAAACAGACCCAAAGTTCCCGATCCGGATTACGTCCGTATTCAAAAGAAAATCCACGATATAGCTGCGTTTTTTACTATCGGTCTTCCATCACACTGCCCTCCCAGCACGGCAGGATCACGGAATTCACATTCTGAAACTGACCTCACGTTTCCGTGATAACACCAGAAGCCGCTCCGAATATTTCCCTCCATTCAGCGCGATTTTCCGCCGTCCCACACCGCCCCCACACCTGAAAATCTTTTTAGAAGCTATCGCGCGCGAGTTCATGCACATGTTCGGGACATCTTTTGACATGGGGGAATTAGTTGAAACTGCTCACCTTCCGCACTCTGCACGCCCTGCGGTTATCAGGACGTGGATGCCTGTTTCTCGGAACCACCCTTGGCGTCCTCGTTCTGGGAACAAAAGCCCGGGCCGATGACGATATCGTTTCAAGGATGGAACAGGAAATGAGCCGTCTTCAGGCGGCCCAGGCCCATGTGCAGGAAGAACAGCGCGCCATCAATCACGACATGGCCGTGCTGAAAGCGGAAATCGCACGACACCACAGCGCAGGCACCTCCGCCTCCCATGCACCCGCATCCCATGACGGACAGCTCGCCGCCGCCCGACCCGACGCACGCAGTGACGTCCGCGCAGAGCACGGCGAACGGATCACCACCGCATCCGCCCGCCGTCACGGCGGCAAAACCGCCGAAGCCCCGCAGTTCACGAACGCCCCCGGCGAAATGACGGCCGCTTCCGGAACCGAACCGCTCCGTGGCACTACCGCACGACGCGACCGGGTCTCCCTCTCCCCCACCGGACGCGGTCTGGTCGATGCCGACAAGGGATCGGAACTCGCCGTCGTCGGCCATCGCGCCGAAGACGTGCTCGTCCACTTCGCCGAAAACGGCGTCGGCCCGCATCCGCGTGAAACACTGGGCGCACAGGCCGCGGGTGCCGTTGGCGATCACGGCGTGTTCCATCTCGGGCCGGTCACGCTCATGCTCGGTGGCTTCGTCGATACCGCCGCCGTTCTCGAAAACCGCCACGTCGCATCCGACACGTTCAATTTCTGGCAGGACATGCCGTATCCGAACGAGCCGCGCTATCACACCAACAATTTCGACGGCGGCGCCCGCTACAGCCGCCTGTCCCTGCTCGCACGCGGCAATATCGACTCTGAATCCACGATCTCCGGCTTCTTTGAATCCGATTTCGGCGCCGGTGCCGTCACGACCGACCCTTATGAGAGCAACAGCTATTCCTTCCGGATGCGTCAGGCCTATCTCGCCTATGACGACACCAAGGCGGGGTGGCATTTCCTCGCAGGTCAGGCCTGGAGCCTCCTGACACCGGGCCGTGCCGGTATCGTCGCACGACAGGAAAGCCTTCCGGAAACGATCGAAGCCTCCATGCTCGCAGGCCAGACCTGGTCCCGCCAGTGGCAGGTCCGCATCGTGAAGGACTTCTTCCATCATCGCCTGTGGACGGCGCTTTCGATCGAAAATCCCGCCACGCTGTATGACACGACCGGCTTTTCCGCCAGCAACGGCGCCGTGTCCATGCCCAACGGCTCCATCGTCACGATCGGCCAGAACGGCGTCGGCCTGACCAATGACACGGCCAATTTCTCCAATGAAATCGCGCCAGACGTGATCGGCAAGGTCGCCTACGATCCGATCTGGGGCCATTACGAAATGGAAGGCATCCTGCACTTCCCGCATGACCGCGTGACCATGGGCAATACCGGCCACAACAACACCGCCATCGGCGGCGGCGCAGGCGGCTCCATGATCCTGCCGCTGATCCCCGGCAAGGTGGAACTGCGCATGGCCGGGCTCGCAGGCTGGGGCATCAACCGCTACGGCTCCGTCCTGCTGCCCGACGCCACACTCAAGGCCAATGGCAGCCCCGATCCGCTCTTCGGCGTCCAGGCCCAGGCCGGCATCATCGCGCATCCCAACCCGCGCATCGACGTCTATGGCTATTTCGGCACCCAGCGCGTCGGCCATTCCTACTTCAACCAGAACGGCGGCTCCCACGGCTACGGCAACCCGGGTTATTCCAATGCCGGCTGCCTGCAGGAACTCTCCGCCCTGTCCTGCACCGCCAACACCCGTGGAGTGTCCGAAGTCACGCTCGGCGCATGGTGGCGCTTCTTCAAGGGCAAGTTCGGCACGGTGGAAGCGGGCACGCAGCTCGCCTATGCCCGCCGCCAGATCTGGTCCGGCATCGGTGGCGATCCGCATACCAGCATGAGCCAGATCTTCTTCGACTTCCGCTACCTGCCCTTCCAGTAAGGCTCCCCGCCCCGGACAGGCTCAATCCCTGTTCGGGGCGCTTTCGTCGTCGCGGCCAAAGAACCGCGCATAAAGCGTCGGCAATACAAACAACGTCAGCAGCGTGGAGGACACCAGCCCTCCGATCACGACCGACGCCAGAGGCCGCTCCACTTCCGCACCCGACCCGCCCGAAAACGCCATCGGAAAGAAGCCCAGACTGGCCACGGACGCTGTCGCCAGAACCGGCCGTAACCGGCTCCGGGCCGCCTGAAACGCCGCATCCGCCGCCGCAAGACCTTCCTGCCGGAACACCCGGATCTGGCTGACCAGCACCACACCGTTCAGAATCGCCACGCCAAACAGCGCAATAAACCCGATCCCCGCCGCAATGCTGAACGGCAGACCCCGGAGCGCGAGTACGAAAATCCCCCCCGTCGCCGCCATCGGCAGATTGGCAAAGACCAGCGCCGCCGCCCCGAACGATCCCAGAGCCGCCACCAGCAGCAGGAAGATCAGCGCCAGCGCGATCGGCACGACAATGAACAGACGGTGCAGCGCGGATTGCAGGTTCCGGAACTGCCCGGCCCAGACCATCCGGTAGCCCTGCGGCATCCTGATCTTCTGCGCCACGGCCTGCTGCGCCGCTGCCACGAACGAACTCACATCCCGCCCACGAATATTGGCCTGCACGATCACCCGGCGATGGATATTGTCCCGGTCAATCCGCGACACGCCATCCGACAGCACGATATCCGCCACCTGCGACAGCAGAACCCAGCCCTGCCCGTCCGCCCGACGCACCTGCAGATGCCCGATCCGGTCCGCCGAACTGACCGCATCCTCCCGCAGACGCACCTGCGTCGGAATGATCGCCCCCTGCACCGTCACCGGTTTGCCGACATGCCCGCCTACAGCTTCCACAACCGCCAGAATATCCGGCACCGATACCCCCAACCGCGCCGCCGCATCCCGGTTGACATCAATATGCAGGAACGGCACCGTCCCGCTCCCCTGCAACGCCACATCCGCCGCACCGCGCACCGTCCGCAGCGTCTCAACCACCTGCCCCGCAATCCGGTTCAGCTCCGACAGATCATCGCCATAGACCGAAATCGCAAGCTGCGTGCGCACACCGGCCAGCAGATCATCCATCCGCATCTGGATCGGCTGCGACCAGGAATACGCCGCATCCGGCCGCGTCTTTTCCAGCACGTCATTGATCTTCGTAACCAGCCCGGCCTGCGTGGACGCCGTTTTCCATTCCTCATGCGGACGAAGGAAAATAAACGTATCGGTCTCGTTCGTCCCCATCGGATCAGTCGGAATCGCCGCCGTACCCGTGCTGCTGACGACAGTCTGCACTTCCGGGAACGACCGCAGGATTTTCTCTTCCGCCGTCACGCCCTCCAGCACCGTATCAAGCGACGCCCCCGGCAGGCGCGTCGAAGTCAGGACCAGCGAGCCCTCCTCAAGCTGCGGCACGAACTCCCCGCCCAGACGCCCGCCGATCAGCACCGCCAGCAGAAACGCCGCCACGGTCACGACCAGAAGCCGCCCGCTGTGATGCTCCGTCCAGCGCAGCGCCGGCTCGTAATACCGCCGTACCGTTCGCACGAACCAGGTCTCCCGGTCCGGCTGGGCATTGCGCATCACCAGCGCCGCCAGCACCGGAACACAGACGAAGCAGTACGCCAGCGAAGCCAGCAGCGCCATGATGACCGTCTGCGCCATTGGCCGGAACATCTTGCCCTCAATGCCCTGAAGCGTGAGCACCGGCAGATAGACCATGATGATGACGAAGATCGCAAAACTGACCGGACGCACCACGGCCCGTGCGGCATCCGCTGTCAGCGCGGCAAAGGATCCGGACGCCCGACGCTCCCCACGCTCGACCATGATGTGCTCCACCACGACGAGCGAACTGTCCACGATCATCCCGAAATCGATCGCACCCAGACTCAGAAGATTGGCCGACACGCCAAACAGCCGCATCCCCGCCATCGCCGCCACCAGAGACGCCGGAATGACGGACACGATCACCAGCGCCGCCCGCCAGTCCCCAAGCACGACGACCAGCACGAACAGCACCAGCGCCGCGCCGATCAGCAGGTTCTCCTTGACCGTATGAATCGTCTGTCCCGTCAGGCTCGCCCGGCTGTAAAACGGCTCCAGCGTCACTCCCGGCGGCAGGGACTGCCGGATCGCCGGCAGCACGCGCCCGATTGCATCCAGCGTCGCATTCGAGCTCGCCCCGGTCTGCATCATCACAACGCCAATGACCGCCTCGCCCTGCCCGTCCCGCGTTACGGCCCCCAGCCGCGTCCTCGGCCCGGCGGACACAACACCCATGTCCCGCAGCCGGATCACATGCCCGCCTGTTCCCAGCTTCACCGGAATGGCGCCAAAATCCGCCAGACTGCCCACCAGTGCCCGGCCAACCACCACATTCTGCTCGGCATGATGCGCAATCCATCCGCCACCGGAGGACGCATTGTTCGTATCGACAGCCTGCACGATCTCGCTGACCGAGACCCCGAATGCCCGCATCCGCGCCGGATCAACCGCCACCTGATACGTCTCGACCGACCCGCCATTGACGTTGACGTCCACAACACCCGGCACCAGCCGCAACTGCGGCACGACCGTCCAGGTCATGAGCCGGTTCAGCTCCATCAGCGAGAGCCCGGCGCCCCGGATCTGCAACTGCATGATCTCGCCCATACCCGTCGCCAGCGGCCCCATCGAGACACTCACGCCCGGCATGGTGATGCTGTCCCGCGCCGCCTGCAGCCGTTCGGAAACCCGCGTCCGGTCCAGATCAATATCCGTCGCGTCATCGAACTGCAGATAGACCGCCGACACCCCTGTCCGTGACACGGAGCGCAGATCCGTCACGCCCGGAATACCCGTCAGGCTCGCCTCAACCGGAAAGGTGATGAGCTTCTCGACTTCTTCCGTCGCCAGCCCCGGCGCAGTCACCGAAACCATGACCTGTTTGGGCGAAATATCCGGCACTGGCTCAACCGGCAGGCCCGGCACGGTCATCACCCCGCCGATCATCAGCGCAACAAGCAGACCCAGTAGGACAAAACGGTTGGACTGGAAAAAATGTAGCATGAAACCCGGTCAGTCCGTATCCAGCCCGCTGACGAGCGACATGGATTTCAGGGCAAAACTGCCCTCCGTCACCACAGCATCTCCCGCTTTCAGATTGCCCTGCACGACGACGCTCTCATCCGTCGCTAGCCGCACCCGGACCTCGCGCGGCGCATACTGCCCCTCGGCAGTCTGCACATAGACAAGATCATGCCCCTCGATCGTCTGCACCGCATTCGATGGCACGATCATGCCATCCACGGCCTCGCTGGTCTCAAGCGCCGCATCCAGCATGATCCCCGGCCGCAGAAACGCCACCGGCCGGTCCACGACACACACCACCCGCACCAGCCCCGTCACCGGATCAGCCACACCATCAATCGTCGTAATCTTCGCCCGGAACGGCTCGGCCCGCGCATTGCCTGAAGGCTGGACGGTTACAACACCGCCCGGCACCAGCCGCGACACCTCATCCGGCCGCAGATCCGCGACAATCCACACACCCGACAGATCCACGACCGTCGCCACAGGCTGCCCCGGCGTCACATCCGACGCCACGGAAGTCTGGATGGACTGTACAACACCCCGCACCGGCGAAATCAGCGTGGACGCCTCATCCTGCACGATCTTTTCCGTCACGGAGGTGAACTCCTCCGTCAGCCGATGCTGGATCAGCCCGATATCCGCTTCCCGCGCCACGACCGTACTGCGCGCCTGCTGCACCGCCGCCTGACGCCGCCGCACTTCCCCGGCCGACACCGTGCTGCCCACAAGCGACTGCCCGCGCCGATAGGCCAGTTCGGCCTCCCCCAGCGTTGCCTTCGCCGAGGCCAGAGCTGCCTCGTCCTGCTCAAGCTGAAGATGCAGCACATGAAGGGAATGATCCGTGTAATCAATGAGCGCCTGTCCGGGCACCACAGTCTGCCCCGGCGTCACCCGCACAGCCGTGACCTTCCCATCCCCGCTCGTGCGGATCACCACCGTCCGCGACAGATCCGCGCTCACCCGCGCCAGCGCCGAGACAGTGTCATGCAGCGTCCCCTGCCGCACCGTCGCGGTCTGGAGATGCTCGCCGTCCCGCGCCTCGGCCCCGAGCGTCAGCGGCTGCATCCAGCCCGGCGCATCCGCTGCCCCCGCACGCGACAGAGCGCACAGCGCCACCCCACAGACCAGAAAACGTACAAACCGGCTCATGGAATGGTCCCCGTCGCAATACCCATCCGGATGATCGCCGCATGCCAGGCAATCTCCGCACGGTTCAGATCCAGCAGCGCCCGATACGCATCCATCCGCGCCCGCAACGCCTCGATCAGCGGCGTCTCACCCACCCGCCAGGACCGCTCCATCCCGTCCGCCCGGCGCAGCATGGAACTGGCCTCGACCCGCGAATTCGACAGCGATCCCGTCGCCGCGACCAGATGCGCCCGCACCTGCGCCATCTCGTTACGCACCGCCCGCCGCGCCTCGATTTCCTGCCGCGTCGCCGCCGCCATCCGGTCCCGCGCTGCGGATTCCTGCGGCGTATTCGTCACCGCACTCGGCAGCGGCACCCGCAGATTGACACCCACCTGCGTATCCCAGGGGCTGTCATACTGCCCCTGATCGATCGCATCGACGCCGATTTCCGGATTGGGCATGAAGCTCTTGCGCGCCAGCTTCATCTGGTTCTGCGCCGCAATCACGGCCTGATGCGTCGCCCGTACCCGCGGATCAACATCCTCGACCCAGCGCGCATCATTGGCCCGCGTCAGCGCCAGCCAGTGCTCGTCCGCCTGCGTGATGTCCGGCACCCCCGGCAGCCCCGTCAGCGTCCGCAACTGGCTCGCCGTGGTTTCAATCTCCTCAGCCGCCATGTCGGCTTCGTTCCGCGCCTGAGCCAGCTGCGCCTCCACGGCCTGCTGATCCGACACCGCGATTTCGCCCACATGCCCGGCCCGCTGTACATCGTCCTCGATCCGCCGTAATGCCGCCACCGTCGCCAGCGCCGCCGTCTGCCGACGCATGGCCATGATTGCAGCTCCCGTCGCATCCACGACCCGCACCGCAACCGACATCCGCTCTACATCGAGGCGGACCGTCGCTGTCTTCGCCTCGGCCTTCGCCACGTTCTCGGTCGCCGTGCCCTGCCCCGGCAGCCAGAGCGGCACGGAAACGCCGCCCTGCCAGGTGATGTAGCCATGATTGGAACCGCTGATGCGATCATCATAGTAGTCGCCCGTCAGCGTCGGACCACCCGCAAACCAGGACTGCGCCGCCTTCGCGCGCGCATCGGCGGAATCCTGATTGGTCTCCAGCTCGGCCCGCACGGGGTCCGTCCTCCAGGCCGCCGCAATCGCATCGTGAATGGACAGTGGCGCCCCCATCCCTTCCGAGGCCCAAACCGGCGCCGCACCACAGGCCAGCACAGCAAGACACGCAGCAGCCACCTGCCTGCGCGACAGTCCCGCACACCACGCAACGGAAAGGGAATGAAATGCCATCCCCGTCTCATCCCCCGCTCTGCCAGACGTGTCAACGGACGGAAGCGCGACACTCACCCCCACCCCCGATTGCCGCCCTTCACAAACAGTCTTATGAGTCGAAGATAAGATTCATTCTCAACTGAACCTTCCCTCCCAGAGAACAAGACGCATGCTCATCCATATCCCCAATGTCCTCTCCCCCGAAGATGTCTGCTACTTCCGTGACAGGCTGGAAAACGCCGAATGGACGGACGGCCGCGTCACAGCCGGCGAACAGTCCGCCAAGGCCAAGCTGAACCTCCAGATCCCGCAGGACTCCCCTGAATGCCGCGAACTCGGCGAACGGGTCCTGCGCGCGCTCGGCCGCAACCCGACCTTCAACAGCGCCGCCCTGCCCCTGCGCGTCTACCCGCCCCTCTTCAACCGTTACGATACCGGCATGCATTTCGACGCCCATGTGGACAACGCCATCCGCCCGATCCCGGGCGCCGGAATGCGCATCCGCACGGATGTCTCCTCCACGCTCTTCCTCACCGGCCCGGATGAGTATGACGGCGGCGAACTCGTCATCCAGGACACCTACGGCACCCAGAGCGTCAAACTCCCCGCCGGTGACATGGTACTCTACCCCTCGACCAGCCTGCACAGCGTCAACCGCATCACACGCGGCAGCCGCTGGGCCTCATTCTTCTGGTCCCAGTCGATGGTCCGTGACGACACGAAGCGCAGGCTGCTCTACGATTTCGACTGCTCCATCATCGAAACCCGCAAGGCCCTGCCCGACAACCACCCCGCCGTTCTCGGCCTGACTTCGACCTATCACAACCTGCTGCGTCAGTGGGCCGAACTCTGACCTTGACGTTGGCCCTGCCCCAGCCGCGCCGGAGCCATCCGGCACGGCTTTTGCTTTTACTGAAAATTATCAAATAAAAACTAACATTACATCTGGAAGACTGGAAAACCTGCAGCAGCTCTGCGAAAAGGTTCCCAAAAATACCGCAACAGCCTTTTAACGAACGCTTAATTATTGTATGATATTACCCGGATCTCCTATCGAGAGAGTCAACCCGGGTGATGGAAAAACAAGAGGATGATGTCAGGAAAAACCTGAATTACGTCAATAACTGGCCTCAGGGGACCCGTGACGATTTCGTTCTTCACGCCCTCGACTGTTCCGCCATTGTTGCCATCACTGATACCCGTGGCCGTATTCTTTCGGTCAACAGTCGCTTCGAGGAAATCAGCGGCTATACCCGCGCCGAACTCATCGGCAACGACCACCGGATGCTGCGCTCCGGCCAGCATGACAGGAAGTTCTTCCGGCAGATGTACCGGACGGTTGCCTCAGGCCATGTCTGGCACGGCGAAATCTGCAACCGCCGCCGCGACGGCTCCCTCTACTGGGTCGATACAACCATCGTTCCCCATATTGCGGAAAACGGCAAAGTCACGAGCTACGTGGCTATCCGCTTTGACATCACGTCCCGCAAACAGGCTGAAAACCACCTGAAGGCCAGCCGCCAGAAGCTCCAGAAAGCCGTCAACACCGACTTCCTGACCAAGATTTCCAACCGCCAGCATTTTTCCCACGCCCCTGCGCCGGCTCCTGCGCACAAGCGCTGCAAGCCATATCTGCCTGGCCCTGCTCGACATCGACACATTCAAGACGATCAACGACACGTCCGGCCATGATGCAGGCGACCGCCTGCTGCGGAAGGTTGCCGAAAAACTCCAGGACTTCCAGAGCGACAGCTGTTTCATCGCCCGCATCGGCGGCGACGAATTCGCCATCCTCATGACAGGCAACATCCCCGCCCTGTTCGAAACGGCCCTTCTCGACATCCTCGCCCGGATGCGTTTCACCTTCCGCAACCCGATCATGAGCCATGCCTGTACCGTCAGTATCGGCTATGTCTGCGTTCCCCTTCCAGACGCCCGGGAAAAATCCCTGCTCAAACGCGCCGATCTCGCCCTGTATGCCGCCAAGACAAGCGGGCGGAACCGGATCTGCGAATATCACCCGGCGATGGAAGAGAAGCTGGACCTCGCCGCCCGTCTGCGCAGACGCGTCCAGACCGGTCTGCGCGACCACAGCATCGAAGTCTTCTACCAGCCTATCTTTTCCCTGAGCGCCCCGGGCCGCATTTCCTTCGAGGCCCTCCTGCACTGGGACCACCCGCAGCACAGCCTCCTGTCCCCGCAGCATTTCCCGGAAGTCTTCGATGACCCGCGACTGACCCTAACGCTGAATACCTTCGTCACACATCAGGTCATGCAGGACATGCGCCTGCTTCAGGAACAGAACGTCCGTTTCGAGCGCATCGCCATCAACATCGCCTCATGCGACCTCGAAGGCAGCGGCTTCTTCACGAATATCAGCACGGTCGCCGAGGAAATGAACGTCCCGCTCGACTCCCTGGCTCTGGAAGTCACCGAGAACGTCTTCTCCCGTCCCCATCACCAGCAGCTCGAACATGAACTCGACACCCTGCACCGTCAGGGCGTGCAGATCTCGCTGGACGATTTCGGTACGGGCTTTGCCTCCCTGACCCATCTCAAAACCATCACGTTCGATTACGTGAAGATCAACCGGGCCTTCGTCGCCGGGCTGGAACGCCACGGCACGGACGCCGCCATCATCCGGGGCGTAATCGACATCGTCCACAGCCTCGGACGCAAGGTCGTCGCCGAAGGCATCGGCAGCGCCACACAGGTGCGCGCGCTGCTCGAGATGGAATGTGATTTCGTACAGGGCGATTTTCTGTGCGAGGCCGTGCCGGTGATGGACATCCCGGCCGCCCTCGAAAAAATCCGCTACCGGGCACTTTTGTCCCCGGAAAACGGACCAGCCTGACGGATCATCCGACCCGTCAGGAACCAGCGTCAGAAACGCTGGTCAATACCGGTGAGGATCGTCCGGCGCAGACCATATTGCGGCGCACCCACACCAATGCCGCTACCATCACGCAGCAGATAGGTCCGGTCAAACAGGTTGGTCACGTCAAGACGCAGCTGCGTGCGCTTGAGGAACGGCACCTGGAACAGATCCTTGAAGGACTGCACCAGCGACAGGTTGAACGTTGCATATTGCGGAACGGAAGCCCCGTTCGGCGTCGCACCATCCGCCCGCAGACCACTGCCATAGACCATCGTAGCCGACAGACGCAGCGGATGGCCCGTCCGGTGGAAGAAGGAATAGCTTCCACCTGCAGAAGCGGTCCAGCGCTGATCGTGATCCAGATGGATCCAGTGCTTGCTGGTATAGGCCAGATCGTCCGGATCAAAGTTCCACTGCGCCGTGGTGATGTCCTTGCCGATAGCGCGCGACCAGGAGAAATTGCCGTACACACTGAAGGCGCCGCGGGTATAGTCGGTGGCGAATTCATAACCATGAACCTGCCCGCGACGATAATTGAACGCCGACAGAATGACCGGAGAGCCGAACTGGCCTTCGTCGATCATGTTCTTGGCCAGCTTCACATACGCATCAAACGACGCATGCCAGCCCGGCAGAAGGGTCTGCGAGAAGCCCGCATCAAAGTAATGATCGCGCTCGGCCTTCACGTTACTGTTCTGGAACGTCCCCGGAGCTGCCGATGTATTGGCAAACTTGTTAAGCGACGTCCCGCCAACCAGTTCAAACGGCGGCGGCGTGAAGTAACGCGAATATCCCGCATGGAACGTCCCGCCATGCCAGGGCTTGTAAACAATGTTCAGGCGCGGACTGACCTGCTTGGAATGGGTATATTCATCCACCCCATCAAACCGCAGACCATAATTGATCGTCAGGTTCTTCAGCGGACGCCACTCGTCCTGCGCATAAAGCCCATACATCCAGCCCGTCCGGCCCGTGCCATCATGAATGGTCAGCGGGTTGTCGGAATAAACCGCTTCCCCGTCAGCATCCTCGCCGCTCTGCGGATAGACGGTTGAATCCGACTTGGAAACGTTCCGCTCCACATAGATCTGGTAGCCGAAGCGGACCGTATGATCCTTCGCCGCCTGCCATGTGGCATCGGACTGCGTACCCGTCGAGAAGACCGAACGCGCCGCACGCTGGGCAATGCCGTTATAGACCAGATCGCCCAGCGGATCAGGCGAATAGCGCAGCGAGCTGTAACGCAGCACGGCAGACGTCTGGAAGCTCAGCTTGCCCATGTCTTTCTGCAGAGACAGGATGCCGAAATCCGTGATTTCCTTCTGGTGCTCGTTCAGGCTTGAACTGTCGCCATTACCATAGAGCTGCTGTGACAGGTCACTATTGGCAAAGGACGGATTGGCGAACTGACGCTGCTGCCCCGGATTGTTGGGAAGCTGGTACTCGGCATTGGACACACCAGCGGTCAGGCTGATCCGCGTGTTTTCATCCACTGTGTAACGGGCATGACCCAGAAAGTGATACTGGTTCGTCAGATCATGCAGGGCGTTGAAGCTCGGCGTCGTATTTTCAATCCCGACACGGTTGTGAACGAAATCACCCGTCGCAAACCAGTCCCACTTGCCATGATGGCCGCCAAACTGCGCGGACGGGAAGAAATAGTCGCGTGCGCCACCATAGATCGAAACGTCACCACCAGCGTCCGAATAGCCGTTCTTGGTGTTGATATCGATCACACCGGCCTGAAGGAACCCGTACTCACTCGGCAGCGCGCCGGTCGTCAGCGACATGGAATGTGCAAACCGGGTCATGAGCGTCTGCCCGAAAACGCTCATGCCTTCCGGAAGCGCCACACCGTCCAGACGGAACTGCACTTCATTATGGTCACCACGCACATGGATCTGTCCGTAGCTGTCCTGCGCCACACCCGGAGCCTGCAACAGCAGCGTGTTCAGCCCCGCATTGTCACCGCCGGGATTGGGCTCAATGGCCTGTCGCGAGAAATTATAGGTCGTCGCACCCGTAGACGGCTGAAGCGCCGCGCGCGCCCGCTCAAGATGAGCGTTGACGGTAATGTCATCCGCCCCTGCGCGACTGACTTCCGTCGTCGTCGTTCCATGCTGGTCATCGGCATGACCGAAGCTGGACCGCGCAGCGGACGTCTCGTCATCCGTCTGTGCCGCAGAAGGCGTCGTCGCCTGCGAAGCCGGAGTGGACGACGTAACCGACTGCGCGAATGCGGAATCGGCAAGGGCAGTGGTGCAGCCCAGTAGCAGAAGAAATGAACGGGCAGACACGAAAGACGGCATGAAACCTCCGGGCAGGAAGACGGGCAGGAGCGAAGGATAATCGGAACGGCTCTCTTATTATGTTATATCATAACAGTTCAAGCGAAATCTTTCGCCTCAGGAACCAGTTTGCACGGATCGTTGGCTCCGATGCGCGAGTGCAATATAAGCACGATGTTTTTCAGGGCTTTCCTCCCCGTTTTCAGGCAGGATGCCCCCACCGATATCGCCCCCTCCAGGAGACCCGCCCCTTCCATGACGCTTCGCAAGGCCCTTCTCCTGAGCGCCAGTCTCCTTGGCCCTTCCCTCGCCCTTGCGGCCCCGCCGGAAGAGACAAAACCGCTGGCCGGCAAGGCCCGCACGCCCCATCATGCAGGCCCTCACCACACGCCCGCAAAGCCTGCCTCCCACCCGGCCACTCCGCCCGCGCCCCATGCCATCCAGGCCCGTGACACCGAAACAATCTCCGTCACCGCCCGCCGGACGGATTTCGCCTTCGCCGCCGCCCAGCACCTTCCAGACGCCGACACCCGCCTGACCGCAGACCGCCTGATCCAGCGCGGCGTCGTCACCCTGCGTGATCTGGAGCGCGTGGCGCCCAACCTGACGATCCAGTCCATCAACGGCACGGCCTCGACCAATTTCTATCTGCGTGGCGTCGGCTTCAACGACTTCACGATGAACAACATCCCCACCGTCATGACCTATTTCGATGACGTGCCCTTCGCGTTATCGACCATGTCGAGCGGCCTGATGTTCGATCTGGCAGACGCCACCGTCACCCCCGGCCCGGTTGGCACCACACACGGACAGTCCGACACCGGCGGTGAAGTCCGTCTGCGCACCGCCGACCCGACCAGCACCCTGCATTACGGTGCCAGTCAGGACATCGCCTCCTACGCCCGCAGCCGCAGCGAGGCCTATATTTCCGGCCCGATCGCCAAAGGTCTGGATTTCCGTCTGGCTGGCCAGATCCGACAGGGTGGCGGCTGGCAGACCGACCCGCAGAACGGCGCCCATCTCGGAGACGCGGATTCCTATGCCCTGCGCGGCAAGCTGCGCTGGCACTCGGATGACAACCGCACCACGATCCTGCTCTCCGGCCATTTCGTGCAGGACAACAGTCAGGTCGTCACCAGTCAGGCCATCCACCGCCTGATCGGCACGACCGGCCTGCCCCAGCTTGGCCAGACACAGGCCGAGTGGTCCTCCCGCCCGCAATTCGCAAATCTGATCGGACGTCCCGAAGGCCTCAAGCCCAGCGAACACAACCAGTTCTGGGGCTGGGACCTGCATATGGATCATAATTTCGGCTTTGCGAAACTCACCTCTGTCACGGCTTTCGAGACCGAGCGGCAGGGCGAATACACCGATCAGGACGGCACCTCCCGCTCCGAAGCCGACACCTACCGCACCATCAGCGCCAATGCTTTCACGCAGGAACTGCGTCTGGGCTCCAGCAATCCCGACAGCCGCCTGCAATGGGTCGTCGGCGCATTCTATCAGCGCAGCCGCATGAAACAGCGCTTTTTCTTCGATTACACCGACTATGCAGCGCGCGGTTACATGATGGCCACGTCCTTCTCCATGAATCAGGAAAGCACGTCCGAGTTCGGCCATATCAGCTATCGCCTGCCACATAACGTGACGCTGTTCGCAGGCCTGCTGCATGAAATCGACGACCGCAGCCTCCCCGGCCTGACATCGGAAATCTTCGGTGGCAAGACCACGGCCTTCCACGGTGAGAGCACGGCCTCGGCCCAGTTCGCCGGACAGGTCGGCGTTTCATGGCAGGCTACGAAAAGCACGCTCGTCTATTACAAGATGAGCAAGGGCTTCAAACCCGGCGGCTTCAGCGCCAACAACACCCAGATCCAGGCCCAGCTCGACCCGTTCGGCCCCGAGACGGTGCTGACCTACGAACTCGGCTTCAAGAGCGACCCGATCCCCAACGTCCTGCGTCTGAACGGGGCGGCCTTCTACAACGATTTTCACAACCAGCAGGTCGTGGGCACGGTGCTGATCCCGAATTACGGCCCACTCAGCGAGATCACGAACGTCCCCAAATCCGAAAGCTGGGGTTTCGAGGGCACGATCGAACTGCACCCGGTGCGCCATGTCTTCGTGACGCAGAATATCGGCTGGCAGCGCGGCAATTATCAGGACTTCCTGAACGTCAACCGCGCCGCCACCAATGCCGCCTACGCCAAAACCGGCGTCTGGCAGGCGGTGAACAGTAATTTCGCGGGCGTGGATAACGGCCAGCCCAAACTGACCCTCAACGGTCAGGCGGAATGGCGCCAGCCTCTGACATCTTCACTGGGTTTCGATATCGGTCCGGACTGGTCCTATCGCGGCAGTCAGGCCATCGCCGTCGGCGGCACCGGCTTCTACCGCCTGCCGCCCTATTTCCTGCTCGGCGCCCATGCCACCCTGCGTCCCTCATCCGGGAAATGGGAAGCCACGGTCTACGCGTCCAACCTGCTTAACCGCAGCTTCTTTGAAAGCGGCGGCATGGCAACAACAACCTATTTCTACATCCCCGGGCCGCCGCGCTTCATCGGCGGCCGCGTCTCCTACGGCTTCTGAAAACCCCCGGGACGGATCAGCAGGAAATCAGGCAGTGCGCGAGCGACTGGATTTCCTGCAGGTTCTTCTCGGTATTCATGGACTCACGCCCGAGCATGTTCATGGCCCGGAAGTGGATCGTGCTGAGCAGCATGTCGAGAACCGTATCCGGGTCCTGACAGAAAACATTCTCCCCGCGACGGCTTGCGCGCTCAAGAAACTGCGCCATCTGCGCCCGCGCCGGAACCACGCTCGTCTCCCACAGAACCTGACCGAATTCCGGATCATGCACCGCCTCACCCAGCAGCGTGCCATAGGTCCGCCCCAGCGGTGTCGCGAGAAAACGGACCCGCGCCGCAATCAGCGCATCCACATCCCCGGCAAAACTGCCCGTATCGATCTGCGGCGTCAGATCATCACGCCACAGACGGATCGCATCGAAGAACATCGCCTGCTTCGTCGGCCAGCGCCGATAGACCGTCGCGGTCGAAACCCCCGCCGCCTTGGCCACGCGGCTGATGGTCAGGCCCTGATACCCTTCCTCCACCAGAACCCGCGCGATCGCCGCAAGAATATTGTCCTTCAGCCGAAGATTGACAGGACGCCCCGGCGCACGGGACGGCACCCGGTCCCTTGAGGGAACATGAAGATTCTTTAGCGGTAAAGTATGTGACACTACGCTCTGTGACATGGTCGTTCCCTCCCTGGCCATTTCCTCGGCTGGCATCATTTCTGAATGAACGCAGCTATTCAGATATGGATTAACCGTTACAAGACGCATTTGCGTTTGTTTGGCAACAAAAGATGTCCGGTTTTTCTCAGTGGATCACATGGGAGGCCACAAGAGCCTGCCTTTTCGCCTGAATCGCCGCCGCATCCATGGCCGTCCCCCGTATGGATGCCACGTCCGACGCTGCCACACCAGACGCCGCCGACCCACCGCCCAGCGTCGCCGCATAAGCCAGCACGGCCGCAATATCATCATCCGACAGCGCCCGGAACGCCGGCATGTATCCCTTGTAGGACTGCCCCTCCACCGTAACCGGCCCATGCAGCCCGTTCACCAGAACCGCTGCCAGATACGCCTTCCCGTCAGAACTGCCCGCAATCTGCCCGACCCGTCCGGCCAGCGGCGGAAATGTCCCCGGACGTCCCGCACCCGAAGGCCCGTGACACATCGCACATTTGCCGCGGTATAGCGCCGCGCCGTCCGCCGCCATGGCCGAAGACGCCAGCACCGGTCCAAGCCCCAGCAGAGCCGCCAGCATGATCCTCAAACCGTGTCCCGTTGTCATGGCCCTGGGCCCTCCCGGAGTTCGCATTGCCGTAGCATTTCGGAAAACACTAGCCTCCGCTTTCCCCAAAAGCTACCGCCCCTGTCTTTCTCGCCACGGCAAAGCCGCCTATCCTGCCGCCCTCTTTCCCGCCGGACATCCCGGCACAGTCGGCAGAGGTTCCGCATGGCCCAGAGCGAGACACCCCCGTCCCCGGACGGCACAAAACGGCGGGACCTGCTGGCAACCGGAACCCTCGTCCTTGGCTGCGCAGGCGCCTGCGCCCTGAGCGTTCCCTTTCTCAACAGCCTGAAAAACCCCGCCGCCACACCCCTGTCCGACAACACGCTGGAAGTCGATCTGTCCACGCTCACCCCCGGACAGAACATGACCGTGCAATGGCGGGACTGGCCCATCTTCATCCAGCGCCGCACCTCACAGATGCTGGCCGCCCTTCAGGGCCCCGCCCACATTGCCACCCTGCGCGACGCAGACTCCAAAATCCTCCAGCAGCCCAAAGACGCCACGAACTGGCACCGCTCGGTCCGTCCGGAATACGGCGTTCTGGTCGGCATCTGCACTCATCTGGGCTGCGTCCCGACCTTCGAGAAACCCGGCTCGGCACCGGAAGCGAAGGGCGGCTATTTCTGCCCCTGCCACGGCTCGCATTTCGACGCCGCAGGCCGTGTCGTCCAACGCGCGCCCGCCCCCTACAACCTACCTGTCCCGCCCGTGACCTTCCTCTCCGACACGAAAATCCGCATCGGCCACAGCGCCGGCGATCCGGGCTTCAGCATGTCCGACATCCAGCAGATCTGAGGACCGGACGACATGCCCTCACCCGACAGAATGCCCGACACAGAACCCTCCGGCTGGCTCGACCGCCGCTTCCCGGTCACAGGCTTCCTGCGCCGCGAATATGTCGCCTTTCCGATGCCCCGCAACCTCAACACCCTGTGGAGCTTCGGCGCGTTCCTGATCGTCACGATGACCTTCATGATCGCCAGCGGCCTGTTCCTCGCGATCAACTACACGCCCGACATTACACAGGCCTTCGCCAGCGTCGAAACCATCGACCGGCAGATCCCCTCGGGCTGGTTCATTCGCAGCCTACATATGGGCGGCGTGACGATGCTGTTCGCCTGCCTCTACATCCATCTCGGCCGCGGGTTGTGGTACGGCTCCTACAAGGCCCCGCGCGAACTGCTCTGGCTGACCGGCCTTGGCCTGATGCTCATGATCATGGTCACGGCCTTTGCCGGTTACGTTCTGCCCTGGGGACAGATGTCCTACTGGGGCGCGACCGTGGTTCTCAACGCCGTTCACGCCATCCCCCTGATCGGCCACCCGCTCTCCGAACTCCTGCTCGGCGGCGAGACACTGGGCAACATCGCCCTGCACCGCCTCTTCGTGCTGCACTTCACGATGGCCTTCGCCATTCTCGGCGTCATCGCCCTGCATGTCGCGGCCCTGCATGTCGTGAAATCAAACAACCCCACCGGCATCGATCCCACAAGCCCGGCCCAGACCCTGCCGTTCCACCCCTATTACACCAGTCGGGACGGCTTCGCGCTCTGCCTGTTCCTGATGGTCTATGCCGGACTGGTCTTCTTCCTGCCCGGACTTCTGACGCTGGCGGACAACTACATTCAGGCCAACCCGCTCATCACCCCGCGCGACATCCGGCCCGAATGGTATTTCGCCCCGTTCTACGCAATCCTCCGCGCCGCCCCCTCCCGCCTCGGCGGCCTGATCCTCGCGACCGGAAGCCTCGCCGTCCTCTTCGCCCTGCCCTGGCTGGACCGCTCCTCCATCCGCCCGGCAACCCGGCGCCCGCTGGTCCGCCTCTCGCTCCCGCTCGCCTTCGCATCCTTCATCCTGCTGGGCGTCGCCGGCATGCATCCGCCCACCGAGGCATGGCTGATCGTCAGCCGCGTGGCGATGGCCTGGTGGTTCATCCATTTCCTGCTCGTCATGCCGCTGGCTTCCGAACGGGAGATCCCGTCATGACCCGCTGGACCCGCCCCCTTCTCCTCGCCGCCAGCCTGACCGCCCTTCCCGCCGCAGCCAGCACACCAGCCCAGCGCGGCCTGATGGTCTTTCAGCAGGTCTGCGCTGCCTGCCACGGCATGGAACATGTCGATTATGGAGACATGAGCGCCCTCGGGCTCTCCCCGGACGATATTCGCAAATGGGCCGCGGATCAGGAATTACCCGATGGCGTGGATGACAACGGCGACCCGAAAACCCGCCACGCCACCCCCTCCGATCCGATGCTCTCGCCCTATCCCAACGCAGCAGTTGGTCGCCTCGCCAATCACGGCCTGCTCCCGCCCGATCTGTCCCGGCTGGCCCTGACGCTGCCCGGCGGCGCAGACGAAATCCGGCGGATCCTGCTTTCCTACGCCCCCCCCCCGCCGGGCGTAAAACTCGATGAGGGCCGCTATTACAACACTGCCCTGAAATGGAAGCATATCGGCATGCCCCCGCCCCTTCAGGACGGCATGCTGACCTATCCCGACGGCACCCGCGCAACCTCCGCGCAAATGGCCAGCGACGTCTCCGCTTTCCTCAACTGGGTGGCGCACCCGCACCAGACCGAGCGCAGACGGATCGGCCTTTACGTCCTGGTCTATCTCGCCCTGATGGCGTTCCTGACCTTCCTGCTGCAACGCCGCGTCTGGACGTCCCGCCGCTGAGCGTCCCTACATCCGCGAGGCATTATCCATGCGATGCGCCGCCCGATAGGTCAGCGGCATGACCGCCAGCCCCTGCACCGTCTCGATCACATCCAGCTCCGTATTCCCCAGCAGCCGGATCAGCGCCTCCCGCGGCGTATAGGCCCCACGGACCGCAATACTGCTCCCGCCCTGCAACAGCGCATCATCCATCAGAACCGGACATTTCGTCTTGCGCGCCAGCTCCGCCACGGCCGCCGCAAGGCTCTGCCGCCCGATCTGTAATGTCGTCCTGCGGATCGGACAGATATCCCGCGTCCGCGTGACCGTCTCCGCCGAAACCGGGCTGCCCGCGCACAGGGCACAGAGCATCACCGCCACGCCCAGCCCCGCCCGAAAGAAACGGGAAACCGCGTGACGCCACTCATGTTTTTCTGAAAACGGACGGTCGCACATGTCCGTGACTCTCCGCTGGACCACCTGCCCCGGACCGCAACACGGGCAGGCTTACTCGCGGACTCAACGCCCCATAATCACGGGAAGCCACAGCCCTCCCGCTTTTTTGAGAACCCGGCACACCGGACCACGGGCAACTAGAACGTCGGCGGCGTACAGGCGCTGATGATCTCGCAGCCGTCCGGACTGACACAGCGGAAACGATGCGGCTGCCGGCTGTCGAAATGATAGGCGTCCCCCGGCCCCAGCACCTCGCACCGCTCTCCGACCGTAATCTCCACCCGGCCACGCAGGATAAACCCGCCTTCCTCGCCCTCATGGGCATAGACCGAAGACCCGGTATCCGCGCCTGGCGCATAATTCTCATTCAGGATCTGCAGGGTCCGGCCAAATGCCGGCGCGCCCACCTGCCGGAACGTCACGCCCCCCTGCTCGAACGTGACCAGTTCGTCCGACCGGAAGAAGATCTTCTCACCGCCATCCGGCGCAATGCTGAAAAACTCCCCGAGCGTCACCGGGATTCCGTCCAGAACCCGCTTGAGCGTCCCGACCGAAGGATTCATGTCCCCGGACTCGATGAGGGAAATGGTGGAATTGGTCACACCGGTCCGCTTGGCCAGTTCACGCTGGGACAGGCTCCTCGCCGTCCGGACAAAACGCAGGCGTGCTCCCAGATCCATTCCCTCGTCTTCCTCCCGACCCATTGCGTGTAACCAGTATGTCATATCGAAACAGAAAGGAAACCCGCAGAGATCAAAATACCCTATGGCGGTATAATTTTTCCCATATATGGCCTCACAACCCCACACACGATGACCCGGAGCCGGGGAACGTCTGGCCGCAAAAGCCGTTCTGGAGTAGAGAATCAGTCGGAGCGCCCTGTTTCGCAAGTTCTGAGGAACATGGTGACTTCCGGATATTCCGGTCACGGGTCCGAGAGTATGCGCGGATACATCAGGCACAAGGTGGATGACAGATGCTGTATGCTTCGACGGGATGTTTCACTCTGACGGTGATGATGGGTATCTGGCTCGCAATTTTCGCAGCCCGCTACAAACGCCCCTACAGCTTCCTCACCCCGCTCCATGTCGGCTCGGCCGTGGTCGGATCAATCTTCCTGATCATCGCACTCAGCAATGGTGACAGCCGCCTCATGCTGAACGTGGCGCTCGCCGTCGCCATCGCATCTTTCGGCGTCCTGATGGCCTTCTTCCGCAGGCGCGGCGCCATGATCGCGCCGCTCTATATGTGTCACATCCTGCTGGCAGTGATGTTCTATTTCTCGATGGTCTGTTTCACCATCTTCCCGAATTTCGGCCTCGACTGACCGCTCTTAGAGAGCCGAAAGGCTCTTCCAGATCATATAGGCCGCAACCGTGAAGATGACGCAGGCGAAAAACGTCGTCAGCGCCGCACCGGAACCCGACAGACGCTTCGCCGCCCGGGTTCCGAGGAAACTGCCCACAATTCCTCCCGCCACGAACAGCGCCCCCATTACCCAGTCCACATAGCCCGAGAGCATGTAACTCAGCGCCGTACTGGCCCCCAGCGCGGCCACGGCCACAAGCGACGTGCCCACGGCATTGAGAATGGGCATCCGCGTACAGGCAATGAGCGCGGGCACAATCAGGAACCCACCACCGATCCCGAAAAACCCGGATAGAACACCCGTCCCGGCCCCGGCCATCATGACGCGCGGCATGTTCTGGCGATTGCACGCCGCCCCCGCCTCGCCCTGATTGCGCCGCCCCCGCAACATGAGCACACCGACTGCGATCATCAGCAGCGCAAAACAGAGCAGCAGCTTCTGCCCGTTCACCGCTTTGCCGAAGGCCGCCCCGATGAACGCCCCCACCACACCGCAGGGCGCGAAAATGGCCGCGCATTTCCATTTGACCGTCCCCGCCCGGGCATGACTGACCAGCCCGGTCAGCGCATTGACCGCCACGGCCATGGCACTCGTCCCGATCGCGACATGGGGGTTCTTCACCCCCACCACATAGACCATCAGCGGAACGGCAAGGATGGAGCCGCCACCGCCGATCAGGCCCAGCGTAAACCCGATCAGGACACCGCAGGCCAGTTCAAGCGCAATCTGCACAACCGGTTCAGCCGTCCTTCTTCGCGTTCAGCGGCTTGGGCGCAACCATGAGCTCGCGCCCCTTGAGCATCCCGTCCCAGTACATCAGCGGCATGACATATTTCTTGAGCCACCAGGCCAGACGCGTCGGCTTCTGCCCGTTAAGCAGCCATTTCGGCAGCGTCGGCGCCAGCTTGCCGCCATAACGGAACTCGGCCAGCACGATCCGTCCGTTCTCCACCGTCAGCGGACAGGCGCCATAGCCTTCATATTCCGAAACCGGAGCCTGATGCTTCAGGAACGCCAGCACATTGGTCGCCACCACAGGCGCCTGCACGCGAACCGCCGCAGCCGTCTTGGCCGAAGACGTCCCGATCACGTCACCAATGGCGAACACGTCCGGGAAACGCACATGCTGCAACGTCGCCGGATTGACCTCAACGAACCCGTCCGAACCCGCCAGCGCACTCTCGCGGATCACCTGCGGCGCACTCTGCGGCGGCACGACATGCAGCATGTCGAACTTGCGCTCCACGCGCTCCACACCCTCGCCAGCCTTGCGCTCGAACACGGCGGTCCGGTTCGGACCATCCACTGCCACAAGCTTCGATCCGGTATGCAGCCCGACATGATAGCGCTTGATATACTCCATCAGCGGCGGCACGAATTCCTTCACGCCAAACAGTCCCGGCGTGGCCGTGTCGAACTCGACCGAAATGCTGTCCAGCACGCCACGGCGCTTCCAGGCATCACAGGACAAATACACGGCCTTCTGCGGTGCACCGGCACATTTGATCGGCATGGGCGGCTGCGTGAAGATCGCCGTCCCGCTCTTGAGCTGCTGCACGAGCTGCCAGGTATAGGGTGCCAGATCGAAGCGGTAATTCGACGTCACGCCGTTCTTGCCCAGCGTCTCTGTCAGACCCGGAATGGCATCCCAGTTCAGCGTAATCCCCGTCGCCACGATCAGCGCATCATAGGAAACGACCGACCCGTCCCCCAGAACCACTTCCCGCACATCCGGCCGGAACAGCTTGGCCGCCTGCCGCACCCAGACGACGTCTTTGGGCATGACATCCGCTTCCTTGCGGCGCGTCTGGGCCGCCTGAAAAACGCCTCCCCCCACAAGCGTCCATCCCGGCTGGTAGAAATGCTCGTTCGACGGCTCGACCACACCGATGGATAGATGGCTGTTGCGCTTGAGCAGACTACCCGCAACCGACAGGCCACCCGCACCACCGCCAATAATCAGAACCTGAAAATGCGCCGCCCCCTTGCGTGGAGCCGCAGACGGTGCCGCGACACTCTCGATCCGTCCCCGCAGAGCACTGACATCCACCCCGGCCTTACCCGCCGCAGCAATGATTTCCGCAGCCGGACGCTTGCCCGCTTCCGCCAGAGCCCAGATCTGCGCCACCCGCGCGCCCGACCGGCAATAGCCGACAACCGGCGCGGGAAGCGTAGCCAGAGCCGTCCGGGTCTGCGCGACCTGTGCCTCATCCGGCACGGTTCCCGCCTTGACCGGAACCGCAGCAAAGGCCAGCCCGGCCTCCTTCGCGGCCTCTTCGATCGCACCCATGTCCGACTGGTCGGGAGACTCTCCGTCCGGACGGAAACAGAGGATCGTGCGGAACCCTTCCGCTTTCAGATCCGCCACATCACTGACGGCGATCTGGGGAGACACGGCATAGTTTTCGGTCAGATGGCGGGTCGGCATGGGAACTCCAGAAACGGAAAAAGGATCAGAAGACCGGCACGCATCCCGCACCGGAGAAGAACGTCAGAGACGGTTGACGGGAATCTTGATGTAGCTCACGCCATCAGCTTCGGGCTCGGGCAAATGCCCCCCGCGCATATTCACCTGCACGGACGGCATCAGCAGGCGCGGCATCGCCAGAGTGGCATCACGGGCCGTCCGCATCTCCACAAACTCGTCCTCGCCCACCCCGTCATGAACATGGATGTTGTACGCGCGCTCATGCCCGACCGTCGTCAGCCAGGCATATTCGTCCCGCCCTGGCGCCTTGTAATCATGGCACAGGAACAGCCGCGTCTCGACCGGAAGTGACAGCAGACGGCGGATGGAGCGAAACAGCGGGCGCGGATCACCGCCCGGGAAATCCGCCCGCGCCGTCCCGAAGTCCGGCATGAAGATCGTATCCCCCACAAAGGCCGCATTGCCGATCACAAACGCCATGTCAGCCGGTGTATGCCCCGGAACATGCAGCACCGTCACCGGAAGCTCACCGATCCGGAACGTCTCGCCATCCGTGAACAGATGATCGAACTGTGACCCGTCCCGCGCAAACCGCGTCCCGGCATTGAAAATCTTGCCGAACACGTTCTGGACCCGGATGATATCCGCCCCGATCCCGAGCTTTCCGCCAATCTTCTCCTGCAACCATGGGGCTGCGGACAGATGATCGGCATGGGCATGCGTCTCAAGCTGCCACTCAACAGTCAGGCCTTCACGCTCGACATAATCAACAATCGCCTGCGCCGATCCATGCGACGTCCGCCCGGCAGCCGCGTCATAATCGAGCACAGAGTCGATCACCGCCGCCTGTTTCGTAACGGGACAGTGGACCACATGGCTCGCGGTATTGGTGGCCTCGTCAAAGAAGGTACAGACAACCGGCGCAGGGGCCGAGCCTTCCTCGGTTCGCCGGATCTGCGCGGTTGCGGCCTGAATTGCTGCGTCATGCATGGGCGCTCACCTTGCTGGCTGTGGAATGCCTTTACGACACTTTCATTAACTGTTAAGTTAATATTGTAAGTGTTGCATGTCAAGCGCCCTGATGCTTTTGGAACCGGATCATGACCGCATCTTCCCCCGTTGAGACCCAACTCCCGACCCTGCGCATCGGCGACCGCGCACCGGATTTCAGCGCCCGCACGACACATGGCGAATTCATCATGAGCGCCCTGCGCGGACACTGGGTCCTGCTCTTCGCCCACCCGGCCGATTTCACGCCGGTCTGCACCAGCGAGTTCATCGCCCTCGCCCGCAGCGCGGAGGAGTTCCAGCAGCGTGACTGCGCCCTGCTCGGCATCTCGGCGGACAGTCTCCCGGCCCATCTCGCCTGGGTTGAGGCCATCAACACGCAGTTCGGAATCCAGATCCCTTTCCCCATCATCGAAGACCCGTCCCTCGCCGTCGCCCGCGCCTATGGCATGCTCGACAGCGCCGCACAGGACAGCGCCACCGTGCGCTCGGTTTTCGTGATCGATCCCACCGGTACAATCCGCGCCACCCTGAACTATCCCGCCACCGTAGGCCGCTCCGTCCCCGAACTGCTGCGCCTGCTCTGCGCCCTGCAGGAAGTGGACCGCGCCGGCACGCTGACACCCGAAAGCTGGCAGCCCGGACAGCGCACGGTCGCCCCGCCACTCCAGACACAGGCCGCTGTGGAAAAAGCCGGCGCGACATGGTTCTTCCAGCCCGCAGCCCGGGAGCGCTCATGACCGTCCTGCTTCCGCTGGAGAAAAGCCGCGAACTGGCCGAATGGCTCCGCGTCCTCGCCCAGCCCCAGCGCCTGATGCTCCTCTCGGCCCTGCTCGACAGCACCCATGCCGTGAGCGAACTCGAAACCATGACCGGCATCGGCCAGCCCACACTAAGCCAGCATCTCGGCGCACTCCGACGCGCCGGCCTGATCGAATCCCAGCGTGAGTCGCGGGCCATTCACTACTGCTGGGCCGACACGCCTGACGCCCGGCGCGCCCGCGCCCTGCTCATGAGCCTGCAACCCGGCGCCCTCCCGCCCGAACTGCCCAACCCGGTCAATACGACGGACCCCACACCCGGCCCCGCCGCCTCAGCAAGATTTGCCCGTATTCTTCACCCCTGACAGTTCTCAATCAGGAATAGCCCGGTCCTTATTGAATAGCGGTGCGGTTTCACAGTTGTGATAAAGTGTTTGTCGCCTGAAACCACAAAACCTTTCATACGCTTACCTGAAGGTAAGGAGAGACCATATGATCCGTTATTTCATCGCCCTGACCGGACTGGCATTTGCACTGACACAGGGCGCATCAGCCGCCACCCGCGAACAGCAGAAGCAGGCCTGCCAGGGCGACGCCATCCGTCTGTGTACGCTGGCCATTCCGAACGAAGCCAAAATCACCGCCTGCATGAAAAAGAAGATCGACCAGCTCTCTCCCAAGTGCCGCGCCATGTTCACTCCCGTGCAGCAGCCAAAGAAAAACCAGTCCACTCCCAAGCCGAAGCAGGACTGACCCCAGATCGGGCTAAATAGAGAATTTGACGTTTTCGCAAATCCTCCCGTTCCCGTGACTGGTTTATGTCAGGGAAAATGAGTATGGTGTCGGCAGTGATTTTCAAAAGAGCACTGACACCATACGGCGAGCGTCAGGATCTGACATGACGGCTCCGGTGTCGTTACTGGACAGACCTGAACAATGACCCGACAGCACGACCGCCGCAAAGTAACCCTCAAGGACGTGGCGGCGCAGGTCGGCGTTTCCCATACCACCGTCTCGAACGCCTATATCCGCCCGGGCCAGCTTTCCGCCGCCCTGCGCGAGAAGATCCTCGCCGCAGCACAGGAGCTTGGCTATACCGGCCCCGACCCGGCCGCCAAACAGCTCGCCACCGGCCGAGCCGGCGCCTTGGGCTTCCTGTTCAGCGAAGACCTGCCCTACGCCTTCTCTGATCCTGCCATGCTCAGCGTGCTCAACGGCGTCGCCAAATCCTGCGACGAACTGGAGACCGACCTCGCCCTGATTTCCGCCGGCAGCAACCTGCGCAACCGCACGGCCCCCGTCTCGCTGGGCAATGCCGCCGTGGACGGCTACATCCTCTATTCCGTCGCCCCCGACAGCCGCTGCGTCCTGATGGCCCAGCAGCGCAACGTCCCCCTCGTCGTGGTGGACCAGCCCCGCGTTAACGGCGTGCCCTATGTCGGGATCGACGATCGCGGCTCCGCCTATCGCGCCGCAAAAACCCTGCTCGAACTCGGCCACCGTCATTTCGGCATCCTGTCGCTCAAAACCGCCCATGACGGCTATTACGGCCCGCTGACCGCCAAGCGCCGTGCCAACATCGCCCACAGCACCATCGCCATGCGTCTCGAAGGCTACCTGCTGGCCCTCAAGGAAGCGAACATCGCTCCCGAGGACGTCCCCACCTGGGAAATCCCCATCAATTCCGAGGAAATGGGAGCCGAAGGCGTACGCCACCTGCTCAACCGCGCCCAGCGCCCGACCGCCATCCTCGCCATGAGCGACCGCGTGGCCATCGGCGCCATGCGCACCATCCGCGCCCTCGGTCTCAGCATCCCGCAGGACATCTCGATCTTCGGCTTCGACGACATCCCCAAGGCCGAAGCCGAAGACCTGAGCACGATCCGCCAGCCCCATGAACGCAAGGGCACGGAAGCCATCCGCCTCCTCAGCGCCAACAAAGGCAGCGAAAACGTCATCCTCGACACCGAACTGGTCCTGCGCGGCAGCATCGGCCCCGTCCCGACCTGACGCTCCGGATCAGTCCCGAAGCGCCGTCAGGAGGTCCCCGAAGGAATCGATCCGGATCTCCGGCTCCAGTGCCGCGCACTGGCTTGACGATCCATGCCCATAACTGGCCCAGCACGACGCCACACCGGTATTGCGCGCAAACTGCAGATCCGCCGCCGTATCTCCAACCATCAGAAACGCCGAACGCGGCTGCTTCGGAAATAGCGGCAAAACCCGCTCATCCATGACCCGCGGGTCCGGCTTGTGCGGAAAATGCGGCTCCGAGGCGATCACCCCGGTAAAGAATGACGTCAGCCCAAAGCGCGCAATGCTCGCACAGACCGTAGGCGCATGCTTGTTGCTGAGAATAGCCAGGATCTTCCCCTGCTCTTTCAGAGCGGAAAGCGTCTCCACCACCCCGTCGAACAGAACAGTCTCTTCCTCATCCGCCGCCGGATAGAACGCCCGGTAATACCGCACGAACGCCGCCGCATCATGCTCGTCACTGTCCGGCACAATCGCCTGAAACAGCGTCTGGAGCGTCCCGCCACGGGTCAGCTCCTGCTTCAGAACATCCGGGGATGGGGCCGGAATCCCGCTGGCCCCAAAAGCCTCTCTGAGGCTGCGCAGAATGGCCGGCTGCGTTTCCGCCAGCGTGCCGTCATAATCAAGAAGAAGGATCGGAAAGCGTGTCATGCTCTCCTTCTCCCCCGCCCTGATCCGGAAATCCATCCCCCGCATCGCAATATGCGCAACACTTACGGTGCGTGCGCCCCCAGAAGTGCGCGGATCCCCGGCAGGATCGCAATCAGCAGCCCGCCCGGCGGCTGCGTGGAATGCGCCGATGCCAGCATGCTGGCAGAGCCTTCAAACGCCTGTTCCTGCTCCTGAAGCAGCCGCTCCGCATCCATCCGCCAGGCCGAACCTTCCCGTCCGTTCAGAACGTTAAGCCCCGCCCGCGACAGCAATCCGACGGCATGGGACACTGGCACAACCGCCTCAAGCGCCGGCACACCCTTTGCACTCGCCACAAATGCCGGATCATTGTCGGCCCAGCGCTGCAACATCTCCCGCAGAGGCCCGGCCAGCCCGGCCTCACCCCGCACATAACGCGCCGCCATCGCATTGAATCGGATCGCCGCGAACGCATCCGGATTGCTCACCGCCACAGGCGCCGACAGCATCGCCTCACCCGTCGGCGCCGCAAGATGATTGAGCGCATAATTGCGAACCGGAACCACCGCTTCCGTCAGCACCTTCAGCGGCCCCGAATGCCCCGGCACCATCGCCTCACGCATGGCCTCCTGATGCTGGGACGCCTGTAATCCGGTCGCCTCAAGCTCCGTCATCACACCCGGCAAACGCCGCTCCAGATCGGACACGTCACGCACATCCTGCGCAGACCAGAACCGCTCCGCCAGCGCCGCCATCCGCGGCCACAGACGCGCGTCCAGCATCGGCTCGGACACCATCTCCGCCCAGAGCGTCCCTTCCGCCCCCATGATCAGCGACTTCTGCCCGTCATCCAGCGGCGGCGCGTGCTCGTCCATCACAAACGGCATTGAAAATTCAGGATGCTTGGGCGGATACTTCGCCAGCTGCTCCGCCGTGATCCCCTCGGCCTTCGTATCGAATGGATCAACCGCATAATGCATGGAAGCAGGCCGCAGCAGATCGAGATAATACCCCGCAGACACCACAACCGGATGCCCCGCCCGCGTCGCCGTCCCGGTCCATTTCGACGCCCGCCAGGGCTCGACCACAACGTTCTTCGGGATCGGCGCCTCGCTGACCTCATCCCAGCCCATCATGACATGCCCCTGGGCCGCAAGGATCTTCGCAACTTCCGCCGTAAAGGCCGCCTGAAGCGCCGCCGCCGTCTCGAAACCATGCGCCTTCATGTAAGCCGCAATCGCCGGGTTCTTCGTCCATTGCGAAGAGACGACCTCATCGCCGCCCGCATGCACATAACGGTCCGGAAACAGCCCGCCCATCTCTCCGTACAGCACCCGCACGAAGCGCAGCGTCTGCGGATTGGTCGGGTCCAGCGCAGCATTGTTGAGGTTCAGCCCCTTCGTTCCCAGATCCGGCAACGGCTGCGCCCCCAGCTCCGGATAGGCCTCCAGAATGGCCAGCGCATGCCCCGGCACATCAATTTCCGGCACAACACGGATGCCCCGATCCGCCGCATACGCCACGATCTCGCGCACCTGCGCCTGCGTATAATACTGCCCGTGCGACGCCACATTCTGCAGCTTCGGGAACATCCGGCTCTCGACCCGGAACCCCGAACCATCACTCAGATGCCAGTGCAGCACGTTGAGCTTGACCAGCTCCATCGCATCAAGCTGCCGCTCCACCGTCTCGACCGTATCGAAATGCCGCGACACATCCAGAAGCAGCCCACGCCAGGCAAAACGCGGCGCATCATCAATATGAACGCGCTCGACCACAGCCCCTTCCGGCGTGGCCCGGACAAGCTGAAGCAGCGTCGCCAGCCCGTGGATCACACCAGCCGGACCATCCGCCTCAAGCCGTGCCCCACCCGCAGCCGTCGTGAGCGTGTAATGCTCCTTCTCGTCCACACTCAGATACGCCCGGTCCGCCCCGGCTGAGACATGCAGCACATAAGGCGCCCCATGCCCCGCAGGCCCGGCGATCGCCGTCAGACGCGTGACGAACCGCGTTGCTGCCCGCTGCAACAGAGGCGAAGGCCGCGTCTCCCAGACGATCTGAACACCGCCCCCGATGGACGCCACACCATTGGAGACCGAAACGGATTTCGGCACCGGCAACAGGCTCTCCTCAGCCTGCGCCGCTCCAAAGACACTGCCTGACGCAAACACCGCCCCGGCCAGAAGAACACAACGAACAGCACCGAGGCGAAACACACCCGGGCGACGGGGCAGAACTGTCTGCATCATACGGAAATCAGATCCTTGTCCGGAATATCAGGGCGTGTCGGAAGCGGGCGGCAGCGCATCGAGCATCCGCTGCGCATCATCGGCCGAAAGCGCAATGCCATAGAAATCATGATAGAAAGACCGGATCGAGCGGATCATCGCCGGAGCGTCCACCTGACCGGTCTGCACGATCTGCCGCGCCCAGATCACCTGAAGCAGCAGTTCCGGCCCATAGCGGTCCCACGGGAACAGACCCGTCGGATTGCGATAGACCCGCCCCGTCTGCACGGCCTTGATCTTCGACCAGACCGGGTCCTGCTTCAGAGCCGCCGGATCGCCCGCATTGGCCGCAATAATGAGAATGTCGGGATTCCAGGACAGGACCTGCTCAATGGAGACAGGCTGCTTGTTGCCATGAATGCCCTGCGCCGCATTCTGCCCGCCCGCACTGCGGATCCACTGGTCGATGATGCTGTCATCCCCATCAACCCGCAGCGGCTTGAGGGACTCAACATGCAGCACATGCGGCCCATCCGGATTGGTCGGCGCCTGCGAAATCACCTGCAGAAACGCCGAGCGGTAAGCCTGCGCCCGCTTGGCCGCAATCGGCGTCTGCAACAGCGTCGCCGTCCCGTCCACACAGTCGAGCATGGAATCAAACCGGTCAAAGCCCTCGGGCGCCACATTCAGCCCCGCATGGGTCAGCGCATCCGCCGCATGTCCCGAACTCGTCACGAACACCAGATCCGGATGCAGCGCCAGAACCTCTTCCGCATTCAGGTTTCCCGGGTCCAGCGTCTCCGCCTTCGCCAGCTCCGGCACCAGCCGGAACATCCAGGGCAGCATCGCCTGACGCGCCACCGTCCCCACAATCCGGTCCTGCGCCCCAAGCATGATGAGCGTCGCGTTATGCGCGTACCACCCTTCCACAATCCGCGATGGCGGCGCGGCATGGGCAACGGGCGCAGGCAATACCGTCGCAAGCGGCAGCGCCAGAGCCGACCCCAGCAATGCCAGACGGGTCAGGGCCGGAAGCCGCTTCAAGATCCGTGACTGTTTCATTCGTCATCCCTCCCGTGATGAAAAAAGCGGTTCCCGGCGTGATCCATCTGTCGCAGAGGCACCCCGTAAAGCGCTGACATCCGTTGCGCCGTCACAACATCCTGCGGCGGCCCGTCCGCTTCAATCCGTCCATGATCAAGGATCAGGACCCGGCTGGCGCGGACATAAAGCTCTTCCGGCCGGTGTGAAGTGAGCATAACAAGCCGCCCCTCCCGCGCAAGATCATGCAACAACGCAATGAGTCGGATCTGGTGCCCGTAATCCAGCCCGGTCATCGGCTCATCCAGCAGCAGCCCCCGCGCATCCTGCGCAATGGCCCGCGCCAGAACGACACGCTGCCGCTCCCCGCCGGAGAGTTCCGTCACCGGACGCCCCGCCAGAGCCTCCAGCCCCATCCGCTCAAGCGCTGCCTCAACCGCCATCCGGTCCTCAGCCCCAAGCCGTCCCGTCAGCCCCGCATACGGCACACGCCCCAGTTCCACCATGCGCCGCACCGTGTACGGAAAACTCGCCACATGACTCTGCGGCACATAGGCCAGACGCCGCGCAATCGCCGAAGCCGACCATTCCCGCAGCGCCCGCCCTTCCAGCAGAACCTCGCCGGAGGTCGGCACAACAAACCCCATCAGCAGCCGCAGCAGCGTACTCTTCCCCGCCCCGTTCAGCCCTAAAAGCCCGACCAGTTCCCCCGGCTCCAGCGCAAGATCAATCCCTTCCAGAACCGGACGCTTCCGTCCCGGCTGGCAGAATGTCAGCCCCTCGCAGCACAGGAACGTCATTGCACACCCCGCCGCAGCCGCCGCAGCACCAGCACAAACGCCAGCGCACCAAAAAGCTGCGTGACAATCCCGAGCGGAACCTCTCCCGTCGTCAGACTGCGCGCACAGGTATCCGCCAGCACCAGCCCCCCGGCCCCCAGCAGCGCAGTCACCGGCATCATCCCCCGATGTTCCGCGCCCACAAGAAGCCGCGCGACATGCGGCACCAGCAGCCCGATCCAGCCTATGATCCCTGCCATCGAAATCGTCATCGCACAGGCCAGCGTCGCCAGAACGATCAGCGCCGGACGCATGACCCGCACCGACACGCCCAGACTGCGCGCCTCGTCATCCCCGAGCGACAACACATCCAGAACCGGCGCGCACAGAACCAGCGCCACCGTCAGAACAATCAGCGGCCCCGACATCCAGGCCAGTTCCTGCCATCCGCTCGGTGCCAGACTGCCCAGAAGCCAGTTCACGATGGCCGGAAGCTGGTCCATTGGATCGGCAAGATATTTCACTAAAGACAGTAAGGCCGTGAAAATCGCATTCCCGATCAGGCCGCCCAGCAGCAGCGTCAGGATGCCCCCGCCCGGCAGCGTCCTGCTGATGAGGAGGCCGGTTCCGACCGCCAGCAGGCCGCCGCCAAATGCGCCCATCTGCACCACGACCGCCGAGCCGCCACTGACAATACTGAGCGCCGCACCAAACGCCGCCCCGCTCAGAACCCCGAGCAGATCGGGCGAGACCAGCGGATTGCGGAACACCGCCTGATAGGTCGCGCCCCCGCAGGACAGCGCACTCCCGACCAGCAGCGCCACCAGAATACGCGGAAGCCGCGCCTGCATGACCACAACCTGCGCCACAGGGTCGCTCGCGGAGGACAGATGCAGCAGAGACCCGAATACCCCCAGCACCCGCCCCGGCGAGAGCGGAAACCGTCCCAGACAGAGCGCGCCCAGCACACTCAGGACAACGCCCGCCAGCGCAGCAAACCGGATCAGGGCGGAACGGTCAGAAATGGCGGATCCTCTCGGCAGAACGACCGCAGAACCAGCCGCGCCCCGAGCATAAGCCATGCATCACAACACGGCCAGAACCCGCGCTATTCCCCGTCAGGGCCTCAGGACGCGTCAGAACGCCTGCGGAAAGTCCGCCCAAAGCATAGGAAGTTTTTGGCACTCGGTGTCATAATATTCGTGCAAAGACACCCTGGCCTTTTCATGAATTGTAACAGACTCCCGCGACAAGGACTTAATATCCCCTTCATAGCCACACAAAGTCCAGACCCTGAAATACTGCAATCCGGACCAGATATCACCCTAATTTACGCAGAGGCGTCCGGAAACCTGTGTTATTTTCATGACAACGACTGCATTTATTTCCGGAAACACACGGTTTTGAGATAACGCAATCTTTCCTTTCACGGCTCCGTGCACTAGGTTGCACGCAACAGCCACCTTTTGTGGCAAATGATTTCAAACCTGCCGGGACAGTATAAGCATGCTCAAACGGATAGCTGCCGCCGTCATTGGCCTTGGCGCAGTGGGAGGCATCGGCTTTCTTGCCTATGCTTGGTACCCCGCCATTGCCCCGATCCCGCGGCCAGCCGCATCGTCATTCTCCGCAGACGCCATCAGCCGTGGCGCCATTGTGGCGAATGGCGGCTACTGTGCGGAATGTCATACCCGCGTGGATGGCAAGCCCGGCCCCGAACTGGCCGGCGACTTCAAGATGGCCACCCCCTTCGGTGACATCTTCTCGTCCAACATCACGCCTGATGAAGAATGGGGAATCGGCAACTGGTCGCTGGCCGCGTTCAAACGCGCCATGAACAAGGGCATCGCCCGCGACGGCTCCCAACTCTATCCGGCCTTCCCGTTCGACCATTTTACGAAGGTCAGCGATCAGGACGTCTCGGACCTGTACGCCTATCTGATGACGCGCCCGGCCATCCACATGAAGCCGCGCGACAACACGGTCCCCTTCCCGATCAACATCCGCCTGATCGGACAGGGCTTCTGGAAGCTGCTGTTCTTCACCCCGGGCCGCTATCAGAACGACCCGAAGCATGACGCACAGTGGAACCGCGGCGCCTATCTCGCCGAGGGTAACGAACACTGTGGCGCATGCCATACGCCGCGTAACCTTCTCGGCGCCGAGAAGATGAGCAGCGTCTATGACGGTGCGGTCATCGACGGCTGGATTGCCCCGCCGCTGAACGAGCACAACCCGACGCCCGTCGTTTGGACTGAAGACGAACTGTTCCAGTATCTGCGCTTCGGCGTGGCCCCGCTGCACGGTTCCGCCGCAGGCCCGATGTCGCCCGTCCCGCACCGCTTCCTCTCCAAGATCCCCGAGGAAGACGTGCATGCGATCGCACATTATTATGCGGACGTGGACAAGGCCGCCCAGCGCAGTGCCGGCGATCAGGCCGCGATCTCCCGCGCCATGCAGATGTCCGGCCGTGACCTGACGGGTCCGCAGCCGCTCGACGAAGACGCACGCCTGTATCAGGGGGCCTGTGGCGCCTGCCATTACAATTCCGGCCCGAACCCCGTTCTGGGTCGCCCGGAACTGGCCCTGAACAACGCGCTGTGGCTGGATGAGCCGAACAACCTCTATCAGGTCATGCTGCACGGCATCACCGCGGAGGAAGGTCAGGACCACATCTCGATGCCGAGCTTCTATTCCGGCCTGTCCGATCATGACATGGCCCGCATCGCCGCGTATCTGCGTCGCACACGCACCACGCTGCCCCCCTGGACGGATCTGGAGAAGAAGGCTGCCAGCGCGCGCGCCACGCTCGAAGCTCCGCCCATCAACGCTTCGCACTGATCCGGGCAGGACTGGGAAAACAGGACATGACCACGAAATTTGAACTCAACGGACAGCCCGTTACGGTCGACGCCCCGGCAGACACCCCCCTGCTCTGGGTCATCCGTGACGACCTGAACCTGACCGGCACCAAGTTCGGCTGCGGCATCGGTGAATGCGGCGCCTGCACCGTCCATGTGGGCGGCCGCGCCACGCGCTCCTGCATCACACCGCTCTCCGCCGTCGAAGGTGCCTCGATCACCACGATCGAAGGCCTCGACCCGGAAGGCAACCACGTCGTGCAGGTCGCCTGGCGTGACCAGCAGGTGCCGCAGTGCGGCTACTGCCAGTCCGGTCAGATCATGCAGGCCGCAAGCCTCCTGAAGGACTATCCGAACCCGACGGACGACCAGATTGACGGCGTGATGGGTGGCAGCCTCTGCCGCTGCATGACCTATATCCGCATCCGCAAGGCCATCAAGGAAGCTGCCTCAAGGCAGCAGGAAGGCGCCAACAATGGCTAAAATCGAACAGATTGCGAAAAAGAGCGACGCCACGCGCCTCTCCCGCCGCAACTTCCTGATGACGGCGGCCGGCGCCGGGCTGATGTTCGGTTTCGCCCGCAAGGCCGGTGCCGCCACGACCCTGCCGTCTGCCATGCCGCCGGAAGCCGCGTTCGAGCCCAATATCTGGTGCGCCATCGCCCCGGACGGGTCGATCAACGTCAACATCGTCCGCGCCGAAATGGGCCAGCATGTCGGCACCGCCCTCGCCCGCATCATCGCGGACGAAATGGACGCCGACTGGGACAAGATCAAGATCACGCAGGTCGACACCGCCCCGAAATGGGCCGGCAAGTACGTCACCGGCGGGTCCTGGTCCGTCTGGGATACCTGGGACACGTTCCGTCAGGCCGGTGCGGCCGCCCGCAGCGTGATGCTGACCGAGGGCGCAAAGCTCCTCGGCACCACGCCGGAACGCTGCACGGTCAGTGAAAGCGTCGTCTCCGCTGGCGGCAAAAGCGTCTCCTTCGGTGACATCGTTGCCCGCGCCAAGCCGACCCAGACCTTCACACCCGAAGAGATGGCCAAGCTGCCGCTCAAGCCGACGACCAACCGCCGCCTGATCAGCAAGCAGGTCCCGGCCCTCGACATTCCGGACAAGACGACCGGCAAGGCCATTTACGGCATCGACGTCAAGCTCGACGGCATGGTCTATGGCCGTCCGAAAATGCCGCCGACCCGCTACGCCGCCAAAGTCATCTCCGTGGACGACAGCGCCGCGAAGAAGATCCCCGGCTATGTGCGTTACGTCGTGCTCGACGATCCCTCGGGCATCGTTCCGGGCTGGGTCGTGGCACTCGCCAAGACTTACCCCGCCGCGATCCGCGCCGCCGACGCCCTGAAGGTCCAGTGGACTCCCGGCCCGACGATTAACGTCTCCGAGGCGGACATCATCGAGCACGGCCGCAAGCTGGCCGCCGACCCGAAGAACGGCACCTGCGTCTTCAATGACAAGGGCGTGGACGAAGCCCTGACCATCCATCCCGGTCAGGTGTTCGAGCGCAGCTATACCTGTGCCTCGGTCGCGCATTACCAGCTCGAACCGGTGAACGCCGTGGCCCGTCACATCGACGGCATGTGGGAAATCCACACCGGCAACCAGTGGCAGTCCCTCATTCTGCCGCAGCTTGCCAAGGCGCTTCAGGTCCCTGAAGAGCAGGTCGTCATGCGCACCTACATGCTCGGCGGCGGCTTCGGACGGCGGCTGAACGGCGATTACTGCATCCCAGCGGCCCTCGCCTCCAAAGCCATCGGCGGCGCTCCGGTCAAGCTCGTCCTGACCCGCTCCGACGACATGGAGCTGGACTCCATCCGCTCGCCGTCTATCCAGACGATCAAGGTCGCGCTCGACAACGACCGCAAGAAGATCGTGGGCATGGACTATGTCGCGGTCGCCGGCTGGCCGACGCAGGTCATGGCGCCGGCTTTCCTCGCCACCGGCGAAGACGGCAAGAAATACGATCCGTTCGCCATCGCCGGCGCGGATCACTGGTACGAAACCGGCCCGACCCGCGTCCGCGCCATCAGCAACGATCTGGCCAATGCGACCTTCCGTCCCGGCTGGCTGCGCTCGGTCAGTGCCGGCTGGACGCCCTGGGCACTGGAATGCTTCCTCGACGAGCTGGCTCATTCCACCAAGCAGGACCCGCTGGCGTTCCGTCTGTCCATGTTCACGGCGCAGGGCCGTAACGCCGGTCAGGCTCCGAACTCCGTGGGCGGCGCCAAGCGTCAGGCTGCCGTGCTCCAGCGTCTGGCCGACAAGATCGGTTACGCCAACAAGCAGCTCCCGGCCGATACCGGCATCGGCATTGCCACCAGCTTCGGTCAGGAACGCGGCATGCCGACCTGGACGGCCGGTGCGGCGCAGATCCATGTCGATCGCAAGACGGGCGTCGTGACCTGCCAGAAGCTCTGGCTCGTCCTCGATGCCGGTACCATCGTCGATCCGGGCGGCGCACTCGCGCAGACCGAAGGTGCGGCACTGTGGGGCTTCAGCATGGCGCTGTTCGAGGGCACCGAGATCGTCAACGGCACGATCAAGGACCGCAACCTCAACACCTACACGCCGCTGCGCATCCCCGATGTGCCGGACATCGACATCGAGTTCATCCAGAACACCGAAAAGCCCACGGGCCTTGGTGAGCCGGGTGTCACGGTCGTCGCTCCCGCCATTGGCAACGCGATCTTCAATGCCGTGGGCATCCGCCTGCGTCACATGCCGATGCGTCCGGCCGATGTGCGCCGCGAGTTGCAGCAGCATAGAAGCTGATCCAGCCCGCACCTCATGAGAAAGGCCGCAGCCCCGAATGGAGCTGCGGCCTTTTTTCTTGTCTGTTCCAGACCCTGAACACGCAACACTGACAGGATGGGTCTTGCCAAAAACCCCAAAAGTCGTGAGAGACTGACCCGTTCAGCAGGCAGCAGAAGCCGGAACGACGATGCGCCGCCGGAAAAAGGACGAACTGTGAGCTGGTTTTACGAAGAACATGGTGCCCGCAAGGGGCCGGTCTCCGCGGATGGCATGAAAGCCCTCGTCACGGAAGGCATCATCGGCCATGCCACGCTGTGCTGGACCGAGAGCTTCGGCGGCGAGTGGCACCCGGCCGGAAGCTGCGTGTTCTGGCCACCCCAGCCCGAAGGCGTCCCCCCGGCACTGCCTGCCAGCCTGATCTCGAACCGCTGGCTCTGGCTCAGCCTGGTCGGCCCGTTCTTCGGCAGCACGGCCGTCGATATTCTCCTGAGCTTCGGCCTTATCCCCGACATCGCCAGCAACATCGCCTCCATGGTCGTGAGCGTCGCCATTTTCTACGGCGCCCTCATCATGGACCGCCGCAGCCTGCTGGCCGCAGGCTTCCGCCCCGGCACGATCCTGTGGATCCTTCTGCCGCCGCTCTATTTCTGGCGCCGCATCCAGATCGTGGGCCACGGCATGCTGCTCTTTTTCCTGTCGATTCTGGTCTTCCTCTGGGAGTTCGTCCCAAGCGTCACGAATGGCTGGCACATCATGCCGAGCGAAGGCCTCTCAAGCTACGTCTCCCGCCGCTACTACGAGCTGTAAAGGCTCAGCAGTACCGGCGATAGAACGCCTCGACCCGACGCGCCGCCGTCCCGATCCGGTAAGGCGACATGTCCCACTGGCGCGGCCCGGCCTCTTCCAGCCGCCGCAGCCCCGCCACCAGTGATGCCAGACAGCCCGGCGCCACCAGACATTCCGGCGCCTCCGCCAGAATATCCGTCACACCCCCCGCCGCCGTGGCACAGACCGGCAGCCCGGCCTCCATGGCTTCGAGCAGCACCAGCCCGAACGGCTCATGGCGGGACGGCACCACAAACGCATCCAGCGCCGCCAGCAGATCGGGCATATCCGTCCGGTACCCGGTGAAAAGGATCTCCGGACAGCCCTGCGCCGCACGCTCCAGCGCCGCACGTTCCGGACCATCCCCGATCAGCACAAGCCGCGTCCCCGGCCGCAGCCCCGCCTGCTTCCAGGCCTGAATCAACAGCCCGAAGTTCTTTTCCTCAACCATCCGCCCCGCCGCGCCGATCACGACGCCACCGTCCGGAATGTTCCACTCCCGCCGCATCCGCTCGCGCAAGGCGGCACGATGCTCGACCGTCGAACACGGCGGTACGGTCCAGTTCGGAATGAGGGTACAGCTTTCACGCTGCCGCTCCGGCAATGCCTCACGCTGCCAGGACGCAATACAGACAAGCCCGTCATGCGTGCCATAGCTGCGACCGCGATACCCAGTATGCAGCGTCGCCACCACAGGCACCGACCCCGCAAGCCCTGCTCGCCGCAGCCAGCTCGCCCGCGCTGAAGCCCGCCCCAGATGCGTGTGGACGATGTCATGCCGTCCACTGCGCAGCTCGGACGCCAGAGCCGACAGATACCCGCCTGCCCCCGCCCGCACGATCTTCACATCGGGACACAGAAACCCGCTGATATCCCCGCCCGTCAGCGGATCAGCCGTCCTGCGGTTGAGCAGCAATGTGACGTCATGATCCCGCGCCTGAATGGCCGACAGCTCCGCGAGATGACGCTCCGTCCCCGCAAATTCCCGAGTAGAGAGGCAGTGCAGAATTCTCAGTCGGGAAGTCACGCGCTTATTCCTTCACAGGCGTGTCGAGAGAACGGGACTGTCAGGTGTTGTTGAGCCGGCCTCCGGCGCCCCAGACGCCTTCGATGATCGGGCCTCCGCGGGTGGACATGCGCCGATAGGGCGGACGCGGCTGACACGCCACGAGATAGAGCCCAACCGTGAACAGAACCTGCGAAATCGTGGTCAGCTGCGTCACGAGCCAGACGATGCCCGGCGCGCCCATGCCCCGGAAGAACTGGTAGAGCAGAAACGCCAGCGATAGCAGCCGCATGGCCCGCAGCAGCGGCCGCAGCGGATTGAGCATCCCCGGCCGCACCAGCGGCGCCGAACGCTTCATGCCAAGAAAGAACGCCAGACTGATGCACCAGATCAGCGTACTGTCGATCATGTTGCCCAGCGTCGCCCCGAACAGCAGCATCGGCAGCACGAGCGACAGCCCGTCCAGCATCAGCGCCCCGAGCTGACAGCTCAGACCAAGATGAAGCGCCGTCAGACGTTCAGGAAGCCGGTCCGCCAGCGGCTGGAACAGCCGGTCGATCAGCCAGTCATCAACCCGGGCAATGCGTTCAGATAAAGTCATCGCCCGCAGTTTAGCCAGCGCCCCGCCCCTCTGCACATAATTTTTTCTTCATCCAACGGTCAGATACACCCGCCCCAACCCGCGCTAGACATGCTGGACAGGGGCCGGAACAACCGGTTTACTCCTTTGTGAAATTTATGTTTCCCCTGCACGTTTCCCCGCTGGAAAGTCCTGAACATATGTCCGCACTCTCCCGTCTGTCCCGCCTGTCACTGCTGGCCGCCTCCATGCTGGCGCCGCCGGTGCTCGCGGGCGCCCATGCCGCACCCGCCGTCGCACCCGCGACCAGTGCGGCCCCGGCAACGGTGACGCGGGCCACGCTCTCCAACGGCCTGCGGGTCATCGTGGTGCGCGACACCCTCGCCCCGGTCGTGCAGACCATGCTGAACTACGAGACCGGCTCCGTGAACGCGCCCAAGGGCTTCCCCGGCACGGCCCATGCGCTTGAGCACATGATGTTCAACGGCTCGCAGACCCTCTCGCGTGACCAGCTCTCCACCATCAGCGCGCAGCTCGGCAATAACGACAACGCCGACACCACATCCGACGTCACGCAGTATTACTTCAAGGCCCCCGCCAGCGACCTCGACGTTCTGCTGCGCATCGAGGCCGGACGTATGCGCGGCCTGAACATCACCGAAGCCGAATGGGCGCATGAGAAAGGCGCGATCGAACAGGAAGTCTCCCGCGACCTCTCCAGCCCCATCTACCGCTACCTCTCGCAGATCCGCGCCGCCCTCTATGCCGGCACGCCCTACGAACAGGACGCCCTCGGCACCCGCCCGTCCTTCGACGCCACGACCGCGCCCCTGCTGAGGAAGTTCTATGAGTCCTGGTATGCGCCCAACAACGCCGTGCTGGTCATCACCGGCGACGTGGACCCGCAGGACACGCTGAAGAAAGTCGAAGCCGCTTTCGGCAGCATCCCGGCCTCCACCCTGCCCGAGCGCGGCACCGTCTCCCCCACCCCGGCCAAGGCCCAGAGCATCGCGCTCGACACCGACCTGCCGATCGGGCTCGTGACCATGGCCTGGCGGATGCCCGGCCAGCGCGACCCCGACTACGCCGCAACCACCCTGCTCGCCGACGCCATCAGCAGCCAGCGCGCCGCCCTGTTCGACCTCGTCCCTTCCGGCAAGGCGCTCGATACCGGCTTCATGTATGACCCCGAGGCGCAGGCCGGTCTGGGCATCGTCTATGCCGGCTTCCCCAAGGGTGCCAACCCGGACGCCCTGCGGACCAGTGTCGCCTCCATCATGGAGAATTTCCGCACCCACGGCATCCCGGCCGAGCTGATCGAAGCCGCCCGCCGCAAGGAAATCGCCTCGCTCGAATTCAACGCCAACAGCATTTCCGGCCTCGCCGAAAGCTGGTCGCAGGCCGTCGCCATCCAGCACCTGAACGACCCGCAGGACATGCTGGCTGCCTTCTGCAACGTGACCAAGGAACAGGTTGACGCGCTGGCCAAGAAGCTGCTCGACCCCGCCCACGCCATTACCGCCACCCTGACGCCAAGCCCCTCGGGCAAACCGGTCGGCCAGAAAGGCTTCGGCGGCGCGGAATCCTTCAACACGCCGCCTTCGGGCAAGGTCGCCCTGCCGGACTGGGCACAACAGGCCCTCGCCCGCCTGACCATCCCGGCCGCAGCCCCGCTTCCGGCCGCCTATACGCTGCCAAACGGCCTGCATCTTCTGGTCCAGCCCGAACATGTCAGCCACACGGTCGAACTGATCGGCCGCATCCGCCAGAACGCGGACCTCGAACAGCCTGCCGGTCAGGAAGGCGTGGCGGACGTGACCGAGCAGATGTTCCTCTACGGCAGCAAAACGCATGACCGTCTGGCCCTCGCCCGCGCCCTCGACGACATCTCGGCGGACGAAGACGCCGGACCCTCCTTCTCGCTGAGCACCCTGACACCGAACTTCGAGAAGGGCCTCGCCCTGCTGGCCGATCACGAGCTGAACCCGGCCTTCCCGGAAAAAGCCTTCCGCATCACCCAGATGCAGGCTGCACAGGCGCAGGCTGGTGAACTCCAGTCGCCGGGCTACCGCTTCGGCCGCGCCGCCCGCAAGGCGCTGGTCCCGCCGCAGGATCCCACCCTGCGTGAAGCCACCCCCGCCACGATCGGCAAGCTCACGCTTGCGGATGTGCAGGCCTATTACGCCCACGCCTACCGTCCGGACCTGACCACCATCGTCATCGTCGGCGACATCACCCCCGAAGCCGCAAAGGCCGAGGTGGAGAAGGCATTCGGCGGCTGGAAAGCCACAGGCCCCAAACCCGCCGTTGACCTGCCCACCGTCCCGCTGAGCCGCACCTCGCAGGCCGTCGTGGCCGATCCGGGCCGCTCGCAGGATGAGGTCAAGCTCGTCGAGACCATCGGTATGAAAGTGACCGACCCCGACCGCCACGCCCTTGCCGTCGGCAACACGATCCTCGGGGACGGCTTCTCCTCGCGCCTGATGCAGGACCTGCGCGTGAAGACGGGCTATGTCTATGGCGCCGGAAGCGGCTTCTCCTATTCCCGCACCCGCAGCGGCTTCGGCATCACTTTCGGCGCCGATCCGGACAAGGTCGGCAAGGCCCGCGCCCTCGCCGTCAAGGACGTCGAGGACATGCGCAACGCCCCCGTCTCGCAGGAGAGCCTCGATCTCGCCAAGGCCTCGCTGCTGCGCAGCCAGCCCATGTCCCGCGCCAGCTTCAGCGCCTTGGCTGGAAGCTACCTGTCCCTGATCGCGCTGGACCTGCCGCTGGACAGCCCGGCCAAAGCAGCACAGGCAATCTACGACATGAAGCCCGAACAGGTGCAGGCCGCCTTCCGCAAATGGGTCCGCCCCACCGATCTCGCCCAGATCGTCATGGGCCCCCAGCCAAACTGACCTGACCCTGAACAACACGAAAAAGGCCGCGGAGCATTCCGCGGCCTTTTTTTATGCCCAACACCTGAACCCCGGACACAAAAAAAGCCGGAGACACGCTCCGGCTTTTCTCAGGTTCAGGCAGGAAAGAGCGTCAGGTCAGACCGACCCTCAGCCAATCAGCCCCTCATCCTTGAGTACACGCAGCGCATACTGGATGCGATGCTTGTACAGATGCTCAGCCTGCGTCCGCGCCTGCGCCTTGCGCGCCATCTTCACACGCAGTTCGTTGTTATCGAGATAGGTCTTCACCAGCCGCTCGAAATCAACACGGTTGGAAAACACCGGGATCTCATCCGCGGAATAATAGCGGCGGATTTCATGCGTATCCTCGTGGAACACCTGAAACGCCCCGGCCAGAGCCGCCTCGAACGTGCGCGGTCCCGGCGTGGACGGCGCAATGATGAAGCGCTTGTTCTCAAAGCTCAGCGAACGACCAAGGTTCAGAACCAGCTTGGACCGGCGATACAGCTCCACAAGCTGGGACTTCTCGATCCGCGCATCGGAGAACCCGATCCCCAGCTCACCCCAGCCCGGCCCGACGATCTTGATGTTCAGATCCCGCAGAACAGGAAGCAGGTTACGGACGATGTCCTTGCGGTTCGTAAACGCCACGCCGCAGAACAGGACATCGATCGTCTTTTCGGAATCCGCTTCGATTTCGCCGTAATGCAGCTTCGGGCTGGCTGCCAGCGGCAGATGGAAGACCCGCTCACGCTGATAGAAATTATGCCCCCAGCGGTCACAGGAGAAGATCACATCGAAATCATCGGCGATGCGGTAGTTCGCATCCTGCTCATAGGGATCTTCCGTCGCCCAGAACACCGTCACCGCGCCGATCTTCTTCGCCTCGCGGCAGACCTCGCCGAAATACGTGCTTTCCGGAAGATACGAGCCGATCGCAAACACGATCGTCGGCTTCAGGATCCGGATGGAACTGGCCGCGGCCGAGATATGCACGGCCGTGACATTATCCTCGCCAAAACAGTCCGCCCAGCCATCCATGATGGACTCGCGGATCTGCGCATTGGCCTGGCTTTCATACCGGCCCCCGCTGCAGACAAGAACACGCCCGCTCAGGGCGCTTTCCGTCCCGGCATCCGCATGCGTCTGTGTGGATTCCACGATCGCTTCATTCACTGCGTCCATAGCCTTGCTCTCCCCAAACCTTCCTGAACCGGATCTCTCCGGTCATCTCATGCAATGCAGCTCTGAACAATGTCGGACAGCGCCTGCCGGAACCGGACCGGAGAACAGTCCCGCTCGACAGCCGCCAGCGCACCCTGTCTCAGCTTCTCCCACAGCGCCCCGTCCTGATAAAGCCGGACCACCGCTGCCGCGAACGCTTCCGCATCATTCGCCGGCGCAGCAAGCAGTTCTTCCCCATCCGTCCAGCCCACCTCGTCGCAAAGCAGCGTCGTCACCACCTGCGGCAACCCATAAGACGCGGCCTCATGAACCTTGAACGGAATCCCCCCCGCAAACCGCGTCGGCGCCACAAACACCCGATGCCGGTCAAACAGCTCCCGGGGATCCCCCACAGGCCCCACGATCTTTACCCGGTCACTTGTCGAGAACACCGTCATATCCACCTTGGGATCCACAAACCCCGCAATGGTAAAATGGACATCCGCAGGCAAAACCCCGTCCAGAATCGGCAGCACACTGTCTACGAACCAGACAAGACTGTCGTGATTTGGGGCACCCTCATCATGGATAGCCCCAAAGAAGAGAATGTTGTGTCGATCTTCAAATGCGGCAGGTGTCGGCTGTGGGGAGAGCTCGTGCCCCAGGACAGAGACATTTTCATAACCTGCATGACGCACAAGATCGGCATCGTGAGATGTCACCGTAATGATCTGCTGGCAAAACCTTGCACTCTCCAGTTCCTGCTGAAGCATTTCATCGAAACTGCTGTCGGGTTCATCGAGACCAAGAACGCGGATACGTTCCATCGTGCGCGGTGTGGCTATCACTTCCGTATCAAGAACCGGACCATCCAATGGAAGATAACGGCTCGACTCATTAAGCAACGGAAGGAGACGTGCCATATTGTGCGTGCGGCCAATCCAGACCAGATCGTAATACCCAACCCGTTCCTGGATAAAGTCGGCAAAACCGGACAGATCCTGATTGACGATCAGTTCCACCGTTTCGGGAAAGTCCCCGAACAGATCAAGAGCCGTCTGTTCTCTGGGGAGAACAGGAAAGACCGTGACCTGATACCCCAATGCCGCCATCTCCCGGATGATATCATTGGAGCGAACATAACCTGATCCCAAGCGACGTAAAGGAAGACGATCCTCAATGAAGAGGACGCGCTTGCGCTGGCTGATTCGATGTTCCCGGCCCAGGATGGCATTACGGATATGAGCGGGCTGCTGATGACGCAGGAAATCGTGTTGCAACCGGGCAAAGGTTTTCAAATTACCGCGGATCAGCGCATGCGATCCGGCTGCCCCGGAACTTCCAAACTCGAGATGCTCAATGACGACGCCTGGATCATAGATGACACGCATTCCCGTTTTGAGAATACGGACACACAGATCCGCATCTTCAAAATAGGCTGGCATGTAACGAGAATCATATCCTCCAAGACGGCGAAGCAGCGCCGTACGCACCATGAGAAACGCTGCAGAACAATAATCAACGTCCCTGACAAAATTGGCATTTGTCAGATTTGGATCGCTTTCACGAAGATAACCGTAAGTCGACCCATCACGCCAGATAATGGAACCGGCTTCCTGAAGCCGCATATTGGTTCGTATCAGCTTGCCACCAACGGCTCCGATATCAGCTTCAAAACGCAGTCGTTTCAGTGCGTGAACAATAGCATTCGGATAAAGACGGATATCATTATTCAGATGAAGAACAAATGGAGCTTCCGCTTTTTCCAGCGCAAGATTACAACCCTGAAGATAGCCGATGTTATATCGATATCGCAGGATGGTGGCACCGCACACCATCTGCCCGATATGACGGGTCTGGTCGTGGGAGCCTGAATCCACGAGTATAAGCTGGATAGAACCGGCATAATTGGCGCGCAGTGAGGCCAAAGCCTGCGCTGTCAGGGCCACCCGGTCATAGACGACCATGAGAACGCTGATTTCAGGAATACCATGCACGGTAAAATCCAGCGGATGCCGGATCAATGACGGCAAAATAGCGTCAGCTTCACGCTCGAACAGAAGCTTGGACTGTTCTTCTGGAAGTTCGGAAACACCTGAAAGGGCTGCCATCCTCCCTTCACCAAGCCCTGTCTGGCCAGCGACCAGATGGGCGAATGCACTGTCATAAAGACGGTTACGGACATCATTGCGGACCTGTGCCTGCGCCATATGGGCGGCCAGATCTACATCTTCTTTCGGAGAGCGTCCTTCATAGGCTCCATGATGCACAAAATGATCATAACCGTTACGGAAATATCCATGTTCCAGCGAAGGCACCATATCCGGATGGGCCTGTTTGTAGAACTCTTCGGAAAAAAATTCCTGGGGGTCGAAAAGACGCGGCGTTTCGTTCGTAAGATAGTGGTGCAATGCGCTTGAATAATGGCCTGCGGCAATTTCCTGACGAACTTCTGGATATCGTGTCAGATACCACACCGGATCAAAATACCAGGAAACCCGTCCCGCATCTGCAACGTGCGATGGCAGACCAAGCCATGACCCAAAAAGACCAATCCGGCTGTCAAAATGATCGGGAAATGTAAGCGCGAGTTCACGGCAGAGTTCATCATCAAAGAAATAATGACCACGGTAATAGTGGCTTTCTCCAATTTCCAGATAATGATCATAACCATTCCGGAACCCGTTTTCTCTCAGAAAACGTTGGGAAAGTTCCGGATAACGTCGACGATAACCGGGCTCGTCAAAAAGCCAGTGTGGAGAGTGGGTCTTATATCCGGTCGCTATATAATGTGCGAAGCCTGAAGCCCATTCTTCCCGGATCAGGCCCTGACGCACGTCCTTATGTGCGTCACGATACCACATCTCATCAAAATAACGGTTTGGAGAATGACCGTAACACTGCCCTGTCTGCAGGTAGAACGAATACGGGTCTTCTTGCCCCTGCTCCCGCATCCAGTCCCGAACCTCGGGATACCGCAGCAGATACCATTGTGCGTCAAACCGGGACCAGCGAGGTTCCCGGATTTCCAATACCGGGGCTGAAGCACTTTCGGACATCAGGGCAAGCCTCCTGCTCGCAGGTCAGGAAACAATCTTTTCTGCAAGAAGGCGCTCGGCACGTTCCACATTTGACGGCTGAACGTCGATACGATCCACAGAAAGAATTGCCCCATTGTCAAAGGTGACGACAATATCGGTCATTCTCGACCCAAAGACATCTCCGACGACATTTACGAGTATGAAGCGATAGAGACCATCCAGCGGACGAGCATAACCTTCACGTGGCATAAACACACCGCTGAATCCGACACAGAGAGGTGCATCCCGATGCACCTTACCAACGTCGGCACGCGTTATCCTTTGTGTTGCAAAAAATATGATCTCGTCCCGGCTTTCCGAGACCAGACCACCGTAAATCTGCCCCGAACGGGCGAGGTTACGGAAGAACATCCAGCCTTGGACAATGAGCGAACCATCTGGTTCCAGCGCAGGAGGAGGATTCCCAAGCAGTCCGCTAAAATCGTCGATATAATAATCTAGGGCTCCACCCGCATAGGGATGCATCTGGTGCTTACCCACACCTGAAAGCTTTATGCCGCGCATAAGGCCGTCACTATGAGAAACCCGGCGAAAGTCGGACAGAATCAGGTCATTGGATGGAGCAGAACGGATAATATCACGTATCTGTCCTCCTTCAACCTCAATCTGCAAAGGCGTCAGCTGGAACGCTCCTTGCCCGTTAATGACGTTAATCAGGCCAATTCTGAAACGTCCTTCACACCATTTACCCCGCAAAGCGACCTTGCCTGAAAATCCGGCGCGACGCGGCGCATTGCCGAAAAATTCGGCAATATCGGCCCGGATTTCGCGCTGACATTCAAGAAAGATCATCGCACTGTCAGAGTCTTCACCAAGTAGAACCGTGAATATCTGGCCAGCTGAACTAACGCCAGGAATAATCATCCATCCACGAATATGAAACTCGGGAGCGCCCTGGAACGGCTTTTCTTCAAGATCGGAAAAGACATGATGACAGATATCATCAATGTAACATTCTCCACCCTGCACCGAAAACCAATCCAGAACAGGAACAGGCATTTCTATGGACAGGTCACGTGCTGTCGGCGGATCAAAAATATGACGTGGTGGAGCCTGGTGACGCCATGATACATGAGGAAGTAGATGAACCTGGCCTGCATCCAGACGGAGTTCCGAAACACCCATTTCACGGCGGGGCGCCGTGTCGTGATAGAGCGCCAGAAGCTCGTCCGCGTAGTCGCGAGCATGGGTCCAGAGTGCGGGCGTGATGTTCTGCATGATCTGGCGACGCAGGGGCTCAGATGAACGCAGCAGTTCCAGACGCTCAAGCACCATGCTGGGCCGGCTGATAGGCACCTTGAAGCCGTTAACCCCGTCCTCAACACGATCTCCCAAAGCTCCCACATCCGTTACGACCGGGACCAAACCGTTCTGCCAAGCTTCTGAAAGGGAAATGCAGTAGGTCTCGGGCCAGATCGACAGGTTCAGCGCAACATCAGCGACTTTCAACGCTTCGATATCACCCATTTCATACCGGCCATAAATCTTGACGTTCGGACGGGGAACCGAGGTCAGGACGGCTTCATATTCTGGATGCACATAACCGAAGATGTGGAAAACGAAATGGTCCGGATGGGCAATATCGATCAGGTTAAGGATCGTATCGGCACCCTTGGTTCGTAGGAAGTTCCCGACGATTGCAACGCCAAGAGGGCGATCCCCAAGAGGCTCATAAGGCTTCATCAGAACAGGAACGGTGTTGTCAGGGCTTGGGATACCCATGACAAGACTACGTTTGGTATCAAGAACCGGATAGATCTCGTGCGTCAGGTTCCGTGAATGATCTGTTCCAAACAGGATGGCGTCAACGGAATGGAGCATCTTGGCCACGAAGGCACGGCGGGTCTGCTCGCCTCCATGCTCGACATTTTCCGATGCCTTAAGTGTAATGTCCGCAGCGAGAACAGAACGAATCTCGTCTTCAACGTAGCGCAATTCGTGATTGAGAAGATTGTACCGGGCAGACAGCAGCCAGAAATCATGGGCCGAAAAAATTACTCCTGTACCGTTCGCCTTCGCGATGATCGGCAACGACAGGGCATGATGTCCAAGATGCTGGAAGTGAACGATATCGATGTTGTACTGGCTGAGGACGCTGGAAAACGCCATCTCTTCTGGTGAATCGCATAGAGCGTCCTGCCAGCCCACTTCTGGCACATCGAAACGCTCGAGTTCATGTCCATTGGCTGTCGTCAGACGGCAGAAATTTCCACGACGCAACCAGTAGAAATATTCGACATCGCGCGACAGGAGTGTGCAGAGCCCTTGCTGATAGACCTCAACGCCCCCCCATGCCTGCTCATGAATCGTGGAATGCGTACACATCAGCACACGCAGACGGCGACGACGCTGCAGGGGAGCAGGGCGCTGGGTTCGACGCCCGAAATCAGCTCCAGTGATTTCACGCATCTTCTCAAGACGATGCTCATAAAGATGTTGCGATACAACTGATTTCTGCGCAGCCAAAGCCGCATTGCGACGCGCGCCCTTTTCCTTGAGCAGACGTGCAATGGCATCCACAACTTGATTGGCATCGCGAGCTAAGGCAATGCCGTTCACGGTCTCGAAATACTCGGCGCTCATGCTTTCCGGAGCTTCCACGACTTGGGCAGCGCCTGCCAAGGCTAGTTCAAAGAATCGCGGACCGGGAGCTGTGGCCTGACTAACATCACCGTGACTAGCATAGTCGCGGAACATGGTCAGAGTGACGGCGCTGACATTCGCAAAATCAATGAAAGCCTCGTGGCTGATCGGGCGTTGGATCGCCAGCGCCGCGAGATCAGCCGGCAGCGGGGGGAGAAATTCGTTTGTTGGGCAGACAAGCTTGAGCCGGGCATCCGGGAATGCGGCAATAACCTTACGCAGTGTATGCACCCGGTTGGGCCACATCGTACCGGCAAAGAAAATATCATATTCAAGTTCCGCTGCAGGCAGAACGGGCCGCTCGTGAATCGATGGGCTCGCGGCTAGCGGGAGATAGTGTCCTTTACCCTGGTAATGCTCTGCACAGGATGGATCGTTCGTGAAAACATAGTCGAAAAGCCCAGCATTCTCGACATTGAAGTCCCGCATGAAAGGATCTTCGAAGGTCCAGAGGATCATGGTGCTGAATGCAGGCCGGATACGACGGATCAGTGGCAGGTTGATACGCTGGGCATCCAGGCAGATCAGGACGTCATGCTCGCCGGAAGCTGCAATACTTGCCAGACTCATATTGTCCGCAATGACGACCTGCTCTTTGCCAAACAGCGTTTGAGCTGCCCTCTGTACGGCAAGAGTCAGATAGGAATTGGGATTGTGGGTATAGTTCGTATTATAAATGACCGCCATCAATCTCCTGGGCGCGGACGCCCACTCCCATTTCTTACTGGACCGCCGTTTTTTAGGACACCAGCCGGTCGATGGTGTTGATATACCCCATCTTTTGTAGCTGATACCTTAAAAGATCAAAAGCCCATCGCAAAAGATTAACGCCAAACTAAAAAAGGGCCGCCGAAGCGACCCTTTCATATCCGACCGGAAGAGGAAAACCTCTCCCGATTCACCAGAGCGGAAGCTCAGGCGTCCGTGTTACGGCGACGGATGGCGGCACCCAGGATATCACCCAGGGATGCGCCCGAGTCAGAAGAGCCGTACTCGTTGATGGCCTGCTTGTCTTCCTCGACCTCACGGCCGCGGATCGTCAGGGCCAGCTTGCGGGACGCGCGGTCAACGGAGACGACCTTGGCGTCAACCTTTTCACCGACTGCGAAACGCTCCGGACGCTGCTCGGCCTTGTCACGGGCCAGCTCGGCGCGACGGATGAAGCCGGTCAGAACGTCGTCGACCTTCACTTCGATGCCGTTGCTCTGAACAGCCGTCACGACGCAGGTGACAACAGCACCCTTCTGGACGCGGGACAGGGTGTCAGCTGCCGGATCTTCCTGAAGCTGCTTGATGCCCAGGGAGATACGCTCCTTCTCGGGATCCACGTCGAGAACCTTGGCCTTGACAACCTGGCCCTTCTCGTAGTGCGACATGGCGGTTTCGCCCGGCTCGTCCCAGGACAGGTCGGACATGTGAACCATGCCGTCGATGTCTGCGGAAAGACCAACGAACAGACCGAATTCGGTGATGTTGCGGATCTCGCCTTCGATGATCGAACCGACCTTGTGCTCTTCCTCGAACTGCTCCCACGGGTTACGCTGAACCTGCTTGAGGCCGAGGGAGATGCGGCGCTTGGCGCTGTCCACATCCAGAACCATGACGTCGACTTCCTGCGAAGTGGCGACGATCTTGCCCGGATGGACGTTCTTCTTCGTCCAGGACATCTCGGAAACGTGCACCAGACCTTCGACGCCCGGCTCCAGCTCCACGAATGCACCGTAGTCGGTGATGTTCATGACGCGGCCCGTGAAGCGCGCACCAGCCGGATACTTGATAGCGACGTTTTCCCACGGATCAGCTTCAAGCTGCTTCATGCCGAGGGAGATACGCTGCGTGTCCGGGTTGAAGCGGATGACCTGCACGCGAACCGGCTGACCGATCTGCAGGGCTTCGGACGGGTGGTTGATGCGCTTCCAGGCGATGTCGGTGACATGCAGGAGGCCATCAACGCCGCCGAGGTCAACGAACGCACCGTAATCGGTGATGTTCTTGACGACGCCGTCGAGGATCATGCCTTCCTTCAGGCCCTGGGTCAGCTCGGAGCGCTGTTCCGCACGGGTCTCTTCGAGAACGGCACGACGCGAGACAACGATGTTGCCACGGGCGCGGTCCATCTTCAGGATCTGGAACGGCTGCGGCTGGCCCATCAGCGGTCCGACGTCACGAACCGGACGGATGTCGACCTGGCTGCCCGGAAGGAACGCCATGGCGCCGCCGAGATCAACCGTGAAGCCGCCCTTGACGCGACCATAGATCGTGCCGTTGACGCGCTGGTTGTTGGCGAATGCACGCTCCAGGGCGGTCCATGCCTCTTCGCGGCGAGCCTTCTCGCGCGACAGGACGATGGAGCCGTCACGGTCTTCGTAACGCTCGACATAAAGCTCGACGACATCGCCCGGCTTCACGTCCGGAGCAACGCCGGCCGGACCGAATTCCTTGAGGGACACGCGGCCTTCGCTCTTGAGGCCGACATCGACGATTGCGAATTCGTCGGTCAGGCGGACAACGCGGCCGGTGACGACGGAGCCGTCAAAGCCGGTGTCACGGCCCAGGGTCTCTTCCAGAAGGGCTGCGAAATCTTCGGTGCCGTGATTGGCCGTGGGGGTCTGAGTGGCTGAAGCCATGTAGATACTATATTCCCGGATGTCCGTTCCTTGGCGGAGCGGATATCCACGTCTGCGCCAGATCCATGACGGACCGGACGTCTCCCCGCTGCCGCTGAACGGTCAGATCGGGTTGTTGGCTGTTGGACCGCCTGCCAGACGCAGGACGAACCACACCCTGCCCCTTGCGGGCCGGGTGATACGGTGCACCAACACCCTGCGAGGGCGCGGTGTCAATAAAAAAAGCCGTTTTTGGGGCGCTATTGCGGCAGGTCAGTTCCGCGCTTTCCAGCGGGCCACGGTTTCGCATGCCTTTTCAAGGACCTCTGCGGCAGAGAGCGCATCGGTCTCGATCAGGATGGCGTCGGGGGACTGCACCAGCGGAGCGGTTTCACGCGATGAGTCGCGCTCGTCCCGCGCCACGATTTCGGCAATAGCGGCCTCAAGCGCGGTCTCCTCCAGCGGCGTCCCGCCATGGACCTGATGATGGCGCCGTAGTGCACGGGTGCGGGGCGAGGCCGTGATGAAGAACTTCACGTCCGCATCGGGGAAAACGACGGTGCCGATGTCACGGCCATCCACGACCGCGCCCGTTTCGGATGCGAAGACGCGCTGGCGTTCGAGCAGGGCCGCTCGGACGGCGGGCTGCGCGGCCACGAGGGAGGCGCCCCGGTCGATTTCAGGGACGCGCAGATCCGTGCGGGCCAGATCGGCCTGTTGCAGGGCCTGTGCCTCAGCCGACGCATCACCAGCCGGGTCCAGTCCGGCATTCACCATCCGGCGGGCAACGGCGCGGTACAGCAGGCCGGTGTCAAGATAGGGCAGCCCCAGCTTTGCAGCGAGCGCCTTGGCGAGCGTGCCCTTTCCGGCTGCGGCGGGACCATCGACAGCAATGACAAGCGGACGAACTGTCACGGCGTCAGCCCTGCGCCGAGCGCGTTCATCAGGTCCACGAAACCGGGGAAGCTGGTTTCGATGAAAGCCGTGTCGTCCACGTTCACAGGCTTCTGGGCCGCAAGGCCAAGCACGACGGCACTCATGGCGAGGCGATGATCCATGTGGGTCTGGACCGTGCCGCCACCGAGGGGGCCGTGACAGCCCTTCACGATGAGATCGTCACCGATCACCTCGGTTTCGGCGCCGTTCACGTTCAGCAGCGCAACCGTGGACGCCAGACGGTCGCTTTCCTTCACGCGCAGCTCTTCCAGACCACGCAGACGGGACGCGCCCTCGGCAAAGGCACAGGCGACGGCGAGAACCGGATATTCGTCAATCATGGATGGCGCGCGCTCGGGCGGAACATCCACGCCCTTGAGCTGGCTGTAGCGCACATGCAGATCGCCGACCGGCTCACCGCCTTCGACGCGCTCGTTCTCGATAGAGAGGCTGGCGCCCATTTCGATCAGGGTCGTGAACAGACCCGTGCGGAGCGGGTTGAGCCCCACGCCTTCGAGCCAGATATCCGACCCCGGAACCAGCAGGGCCGCGACGATCGGGAAAGCCGCGGAGGACGGATCGCCGGGGACGGTCACGTCACGGGCGGTCATGCGCACCGGACCCGTCAGGGCGATTCGGCGTCCACCGGCACCGAAGCGGGAAACATCGACCTCAACCCCGAAATGGCGGAGCATGTTCTCGGTGTGGTCGCGCGTGGCGACAGGCTCTTCCACAACCGTGGTGCCATGGGCGTTCAGGCCGGCCAGCAGAATGGCGGACTTGACCTGGGCGGATGCGACGGGAAGGCGGTATTCAATCGGCTTGGCCTCACCCGTGCCGCGGATCGCCATTGGCAGGCGGCCACCTTCGCGGGTCAGGAATTCGGAGCCATTGGCGGCCAGCGGGACTGTTACGCGGCGCATGGGGCGCGAGCGCAGGGACGCATCGCCCGTCATGATGCTGTTGAAACCATGGGAGGACAGGATCCCGGAGAGCAGACGCGCTGCCGTGCCGGAATTGCCCATGTCCAGCACATCCGCCGGCTCGGTCAGGGCACCCACGCCGCGCCCCTCGATGACCCAGTCCGCGCCTTCACGCGTGATGGTCGCGCCCAGCGCGCGCATGGCGTCTGCCGTCCGCAGCACATCCTCGCCTTCGAGCAGGCCGGTCACATAGGTGCGGCCGGAAGCGAGGGCGGCGAACATCAGCGAGCGGTGGCTGATGGATTTGTCACCCGGAACACGGGTGCGGCCGGAAAGTCCCTTGGGGGACGCGGAGACGGTCAGGGGGCGCGAGACTTGCATGGCAATGTTCTTGCTGGGGCTCCCCTCGCCTGTCAATCACCTCGTGAATCATGCCGAGGCGGCACAGTCATGCGCCTGAAAACTGTCAGGAATCACGCTTCGGGATTTGACAGGGCGCGCGCAAGATGGCATGGCCGCGTTCCTTATTCGAGGCATTAGCAGGCTCCGCACAATGGCAAAACCCGAACTCGGTCTGAAACGGACATGCGTTGAATGCAGCGCCCGCTTCTATGACCTCAACCGCGTCCCTGCGGTGTGCCCGAAATGCGGCACGACGCAGCCGGACGATTCCCGTCTCAAGCGCAGCGAGGTTCCGCTGCCGGAAGAGAAGGATCCGAAGCCCCAGGCCAACGAGCATGAGGATGATGTGGATCTGGAAGTCGCCGAAGACGAGGACGATGATGATGTGATCGCCCCGGACGACGATCTGGACGATGACGATGATCTCAGCAATGACATCGAAGTCCCGAACGACAAGGATGACCGCGACGACAACTAAGGTTGTCCCCAGATTCCTCTGCGCTGTCTTTCTGGCGGCACTGATGAGCGGCTGTTCTGATCCGGAAGGTGTTTTTGCCCCGGACAGCGCAGCCGTTCGCGCATTCAGGGCCCGGCTTGACGGTCAGCCCAGTGCCACGGCGGTGCTTCAGGCCCGCTGCCCCTCCCCGATCCGGGTACTGCGCCTGAGCGTGGACCGGCCGGTGACGGAAGAGATCCTGACCCTGCTTCAGGTCACCGAGACCCATCAGGTCATGACGCGGCATGTCCGGCTGCTTTGTGGTGAGACCGTGCTGTCGGATGCGTGGAACTGGTATGTGCCCGAACGGCTCTCCCCTGCCATGAACACGCTGCTGGAACAGACCGACACGCCGTTCGGACGTGTTGTGCAGCAGACGGCTTTCCGGCGACAGAGACTCGAAACCCGTTTTCCGGGTGCCGCTTCCGGCATCGTTCTGGAAAACCGCGCGCTTCTGCTGCGTGGTGCGGACAGCGCACCGATTTCCCTTGTTGTGGAAGATTATCTTCCGGCCGCTGTCCGACCCTGAGAGTTCAGGACGCGGGCGACCAGTTCAGATGCTGCCCACCATCGAGCGCAAGCATCTGGCCCGTCACGGATGGCAACGCAAACAGCGCGAGCGCGGCCTGAGCGATTTCCTCGGGCGAGGAGCCATGTTGCAGCGGGGTTCGCGCGCACATGCTGTCAAAATGCTCCTGGCTCTGACGCACGGCCGGCAGGACCGGACCGGGACCGATCGCATTCACCCGCACCCGGGGCGCAAGTGCGAGAGCCATGGTCTGCGTCAGGGTCCATAACCCCGTGCGCGAGAGGGTATAGCTGACAAAATGCGGGGTCAGATTCCACACACGCTGGTCCAGCATGTTCAGGATCAGGCCCTCGGCGTCTTCGGGAAGCGCCTGAGCCATCGCCTGTGAGAGAACGAAGGGGGCGCGGAGATTGGTTTCGAGATGCAGGTCCCAGCTTTCGCGGGTCACGCTGCCCATTTCGTCACGGATAAAGGCGGATGCGTTGTTGATGAGGATACCGACCGGCCCAAGCACGGCGCTGGCACGGGGCAGAAGCGCCTCGACGTCTTCTTCGCGTTGCAGATCCGCCTGCAGGACGCAGCCTTTGCCGCCGATCCGCTCCAGCAGGGCTTCGGCCTCGCTGGTACTGTCACGGCAGTGAATGGCAACCGCGAATCCCTGCTCTGCCAGCATCTCCACGAGGGCCGCACCGATGCGGCGCGCGCTTCCCGTGACGAGAGCGACACGGGGGACGCGCGGCGAAATCCGGAAGGGCGAAACCATGGTCAGAGAGACCGACGGGCCGTGAGGGCTGCAGCCAGAGTGCCATCATCCAGCACATCCAGCGCGCCGCCCATGGGGACGCCATGCCCAACGCGCGTCACGGTCACACCCGTAGGCAACAGACGTTCCTGAAGCCAGTGCGCGGTCGTAGCCCCTTCAACGGTGGCGCTCAGGGCAAGAATGACTTCCCTCACCCCGCCTTCCTCGATCCGCTCGAACAGCGGGCGGACATTCAGGTCATCCGGGCCAAGCCCGGCCAGCGCGGACAGGGTGCCGCCCAGAACCTGATAGACTCCCCGATGGACGCCTGCGCGTTCCAGCGCCCAGAGATCGCCCACGGTCTCGACCACGCAGATCAGACCCCGGTCACGCCCTGCATCCGTGCAGATATGGCATGGATCGACCGTATCGAGATTGCCGCACAGGGTGCAGGTCTTCACGCTCGTGGCCGCGCGCTCCATCAGATGGGCGAGCGGCAGCATCCGGCTTTCCGGCTGGCGCAGAAGAGCCAACGCGGCCCGGCGGGCGGAGCGTGGTCCCAGCCCCGGCAGGCGCGCGAGCATGGTGATCAGCTGGTCGATGTCGCCATGGCCCATCATGGGCGTGCAGTCCCTGTCAGCCGGATCAGAACGGCAGCTTCAGACCGGCCGGGAGGTCGAGCCCACCGGTTACGTCACGCATGGCTTCGGAGCTTGCAGCTTCAGCCTTGGTCTTGGCGTCCGTATAGGCGGCGACAATCAGGTCCTGCAGCGTTTCAATATCGCTCGGATCGGCAAGCTGCGGGTCGATCTTCAGATCGCGCATTTCGCCCTTCCCCGTCAGCTTGACGGTCACGAGACCGGCGCCGGCAGAGCCTTCGACAATGAGGGACGCCAGATTGCTCTGGGCGGCTTCCATCTTGGCCTGCATCTGGCTGGCCTGCTTCATCAGTCCGGCAAGGTTCTTCATCAGTATCGTCCTATCGGTTCAGGTTCAGATCGTCTTCATCAAGGAAATCGGCATCCAGGGGCGCGAATTCCAGATCGGGCGGTTCGTCATCGGTCAGCGGCACGGTGATTTCCGGCGGCAGACCGTATTCATCAAGGGAATGGTCCTGCACTTCCCCGATCTTCGCGCCCGGAAAAGTCTTCAGGATGGCCTGCACCAGCGGGTGCTGCTCCACCGAAGCCTGATTGATCGCTACGACTTCAGCACCCTGTTCATCCAGCGTCGGCTCGCCCGGAGCCGTCGAGGCACTGACGCGCCACTGACCGGGATAGACGCGGTCCAGCAGTTTCTGAAGCTGGCGTTCGATGCGGGCCTGCGGCTCTTCGGCGCGGATCTGCACATCCGGCGGCGAAAAGCGCACGAGATGCACAGCATTACGCAGCAGGCCATGCAGAACCGGTTCGCGCTCACGCGCCACCATCGCCACCATTTCACGCCATGTGCGCGGCGGAGGCGGAAGCTCGGGTTCAGGCTCTGGTTCCGGAACCGGCTCGGCGTAACCGATGCCGGGCTCGACGATCTCGCCCCCATTGGCCACCAGCCGGACATGCGCGCGGGGCCCATGGCCACCAGAGGTCTCACTGACACTGCTGGACGCGATGCCGCTGACCGGCCCGGACGGCGCTGCGGAAGACGCGCCACCCATCGGGCCGGACGGACCGGCCGGGAGCGACAGATCCTGCCCCCCTTCCGTCAGCTGGCGGATCAGGCGGTCCGGTGTGGGCAACAGGCTAGCATGACACAGGCGGATCAGCACCATCTCGGCGGCCTGACGACGGTCCGGAGCGGTCTCGACTTCCTGCACGCCCTTGAGCAGGATCTGCCAAGCGCGCCCCAGAACGGCATTGGACAGCCGATCGGCCAGAGCCGCGCCGCGTGTACGCTCGGCTTCCGGCAGATCCCGGCCTTCCCGCAACGATGGAATGGCCTTGAGACGCGAAATCAGATGCAGCAGATCGAGCAGATCCGCCAGCAGAACGCCCAGATCGGCCCCGCGGGCATAGGCCTGATCGGTCAGGTCCAGCGCGTCTGCGGGCTTGCCAGCCATCAGGGCATCCAGCAGATCGAAAACCAGCCCGCGATCCGCCAGGCCGAGCATATCGGCCACGGCATCTGCATCACTGGCCCCTTGCGCGATGGCCTGATCGAGCAGCGAAAGCCCGTCACGCACGGAACCGTCTGCCGCGCGGGCAATCAGGGCAAGCGCGTCTTTGGAAAGAGTCGCACCTTCTTTGACGGCGATATTGTGAAAATGCCCGGCCAGAAGGGACTGCGGAACGCGGCGCAGGTCGAAACGCTGGCAGCGCGACAGGACCGTCACCGGAACCTTGCGCAGTTCGGTCGTGGCGAAAATGAACGTGACCTGCGGCGGCGGCTCTTCGAGCGTCTTGAGCAGCGCGTTGAAGGCGTTGCGCGAGAGCATATGGACTTCATCGATGATGAAGACCTTCATCCGCGCCTGCATCGGACGGAAGCGCGTGGCCTCGATGATTTCGCGCACATCGTCCACGCCGGTGCGGGAAGCGGCATCCATTTCCAGAACATCGGGATGACGGTCCGCGAGAATGGCAGTGCAATTGGGGCAGACGCCGCAGGGATCGGCCGTCGGGCCACCCTTGCCATCCGGGCCAACGCAGTTCAGGGCACGGGCGATGATCCGGGCGGTGGTCGTCTTGCCCACGCCCCGCACGCCGGTCAGCATGAAGGCATGTGCCACACGCTTGAGCTCGAAAGCGCGACGCAGGATGCGGACGAGGGAATCCTGACCGATCAGGTCATCGAAAGTCTGCGGGCGGTACTTGCGGGCCAGCACGCGATAGGGCGTGGCCTCGGCAGCCGGAGGCGCAGACAGTTCCGGCTCTGGCGCATCTCCAAAGAAGCCACCGCCATTTTCAGGCGGCAGGGGGAGATCGTCGTTTTCATCAGTCATGAAATTGTCTGACCCTCAGCACTGAGGATGGGACCGTGGAGGAACGGTCGGGACGCTGCGTTTAACAAACCGGAGCGTCCGGTGATCTGTGTGAGGTAGGAGGCCGGACATTCAACCCGGATAAAACTCACTGCGGCTGCTTCCTTCCGGACCTGACCGGGTTGGCAAGGTATCCGTCCAAAGCCGACCTCCCGGCGCTCTCCTAACACGGAGAGAGGGGTGTCTGACAACCCCCAATCATCAGAGTGCGCCATCATTGTCCCGTCTTATTCTCCGACAGCCGCCCCACCCATGTGCCGCGGATCAGCCGCACCATAGATCAGGCCGGTCTTTGCAGCAGACAGGCTCGGGTGGTCCGCAAGAATGCCTTCAGCCACACCCCAGGGGCGATGCGGCGACAGGGCATAACCTTCGGCCTTGAGGGTCTGCATGGTCTCATCAGACAGCGCACCGGGCTCCAGTTCGACAGCCGAAGGCTCCCACTGCTCGTGGATTCGCGGCAGATCCACGGCCTGACGGATATCCAGCCCGTAATCGATCACACCCAGAATGACGGACAGCGTGATGGTCGGAATCCGCGACCCACCCGGGCTGCCGATCACCATGACGGTCCTGCCATCACGCGAGACGATGGAGGGCGACATCGAGGACAAAGGCGTCTTGCCCGGCGCAATCGCATTCGCTTCCGAACCGACGATGCCGAACATGTTGGGCGCACCCGGCTTGGACGAGAAATCGTCCATCTCGTCATTCATCCAGATGCCGGTATGGCCACCCATTACGCCCGCACCGAACCATCCATTGAGGGTATAGGTCGCGGAAACGGCCATACCATCATGATCGAGCACGGAGAACTGCGTCGTCTCGTGCTTTTCCTGCGTGTCGGGTGCTGCCTGCGCCACGGGAGCGGGAAGTGGTTCCCCTGCCCTGAGCGTGCTGGACGCGAGAGCGTGATCGGTCGGGATGCCCTGACGGATCTGATAGGCATAGGCCGGATCGATCAGGTGCTCGACGGGGTTGTGCACGAAATCCGGATCGCCAAGATCGCGACGGTCCGAATAAGCGTGACGCATGGCCTCGACTTCACGCTGCACGGACGGCGCCGTGTGCAGGCCAAGCGCATGCATGTCGTAGCCGGACAGGATGTTCAGGATCTCGCAAAGCGCAACACCGCCACCGCTCGGCGGGGGCGCGGTGTCGATCGTGTAGCCGCGATAGGTGCAGCGGATCGGTTCGAGATTCCGGATGTGATAGGACGTGAAATCGGCAGGCTGAAGCAGGCCGCCGCCTTCCGTGCTGGCACGCACGATTTCCTTGGCGATCGGACCTTCATAGAAGGCTTTGGGACCGTCCTTCGCGACCAGCTCAAGGGAATTGGCCAGATCCTTCTGCACCAGACGGTCACCGGCCTGAAGCGGCGTGCCATCGGGGCGCAGATAGAACGCCCGGGCATACGGGTCTTTCTGGAAATAGCGCGTGGACGTATGCAGGAGATCCGCATCGCCCTGATTCAGAATGAAGCCGTCACGGGCCAGCGCAATGGCAGGCGCCATGACCTTTTCCCGGGACAGGTGACCCCATTTCTGCAGGATCGCGTCCAGACCCGCCACCGTGCCAGGGATGGCAACGGCCTTCCAGCCCTCGGTGGAGAGGCCCGGAATGACCTTACCCGAAGCGTCCTGATACATCGTCGCCGTTGCCGCACCTGGTGCATGCTCGCGGAAATCGATGAAGAGTGTCTGGCCGGTTTTCAGACGCAGGGTCATGAAACCACCGCCGCCGATATTGCCGGCTGCGGGATAAACCACTGCCAGAGCGTATCCGACAGCCACGGCTGCATCGACCGCATTCCCGCCCTGCGCCAGAATCTTCGCGCCCGCATCGGAGGCCAGGTGCTGGGCCGAGACCACCATGCCGTGACGACCAGAAGCCAGCATGCCGGCACTGACATGATCCGGACCAAAAGCCAGCGGATCATGGGCGGAACTGAGCGCCTGGGGTGCTGCATTGGCAAGCGTCGTGCTGCTGATCAGGGCCGTAGCGAGGAAAAGCGGGAACGCTCTCATACAGGCTCTCCATAAGGCGGCTTGGTGTAGCCTTTGGGGGACAGGGTGAAGATTTCGCAGCCATCGGCCGTCACACCGACCTGATGCTCGAACTGGGCGGACAGGGTGCGGTCACGGGTGACAGCTGTCCAGCCATCATCAAGGATTTTCACGTCCGGGCGGCCGATATTCAGCATCGGCTCGATCGTGAAGACCATGCCCTCCACGAGCTTCACGCCCTCGCCCGGCCTGCCGTAATGCAGGATGTTCGGTTCGGAGTGGAAATCGCGGCCGATGCCATGGCCGCAGAAATCGCGTACGATGGAGAAACGGTTGGCCTCTGCATATTCCTGGATGGCATGGCCAATATCGCCAAGCGTGTTGCCGGGACGGACCTGGGCAATGCCGCGCATCATCGCATCATAGGTCACATCGACCAGCTTCTCGGCCTTCTTGGGCGCCTTGCCCACGACATACATGCGCGAGCTGTCGCCATACCAGCCATCCAGAATGGAGGTAACGTCGATATTGACGATGTCCCCGTTGGACAGCTTCTTGGAGCCCGGAATGCCGTGGCACACGACATGGTTGATCGAGATGCAGCAGGATTTCGGATAACCGCGATAGTTCAGCGGAGCCGGCGTGGCGCCATGAGCGATCGTGAAGTCATGGATAAGCTGGTTGAGCTCTTCCGTGGTGACGCCAGGCTGAACATGAGGCGTGATCATGTCCAGCGCCTCTGCCGTCAGGCGGCCGACACGATGCAGATGTTTGAAATCGTCCTCATCGTAGAGAACGATACCCTGTGGCTTGTCCATATCTGCTGCCCGATCCTTCAATCTTCAAAAAGCCCGGACAAAATGCGTCTGTCCGGGCTGGATCGCAAGGCGGCAGGTCAGATTTTCGGTATCAGCTGTGCCGGGAGCGCTTCTTGTGGGCAACCACATGACGCACGCTAACCATCCGAACGGCCGCACCATGATGAGAAATCCGGCCATAACGGCGGGGGGCCGTTGGTGCATCCGCCACTTCCATCGGGCGGGATGCTGCAAGCAGAATGCTCTGATGGAAGCGGCCGCGACGACGGGCAGACGCCATCAGGACACCGGACGGCGCTGCCGGATGCAGAAGCGGCTGGGGCGCGATGCCTTCATCAGCAAAGCCCTTGTCGAGCAGCGCTACCATTTCCATCGAACGGCGGGTATTGCTCGACGATCCCATGACCACGCCGATCAGACGGACATTGCCACGCTGGGCAGATGTGATGAGATTATGACCAGCAAGATCAGTATAACCGGTCTTCAGACCGTCCGCGCCGGCATAGATTTTCAGCATCGGATCATGATTCGGGACCATGCGACGATGGAAGTAGAAGGATGGGACATTGAAATAATGGTAATACTGCGGGAAATCGGCGATCAGATGCTGTGACAGCAGCGCAAGATCATGGGCCGTCGTGACCTGATCAGGGTCCGGCAGACCGGAGGCATTGCGGAAGGTCGTGTTGGTCATGCCCAGCGCACGGGCCTGCTGCGTCATGAGCTGGGCGAAACGGACTTCATCGCCGCCGCCGAGAAACTCCCCGAGCGCGCAGGCCGCGTCATTCGCGGATTTCGTGACAAGACCCAGAATGCCCTGCTCCACCGTCAGACGCGTGCCCGGCACGAGACCAAGCTTGGATGGGGCCTGAACAGACGCGTGAATGGAAACCGGAACCTGTTCATCCAGCGTGATCTGATGCGCCTCAAGGGCACGGAACGTCAGATACAGCGTCATGAGCTTGGTCAGGGACGCCGGGTAACGCTGCAGATCTGCATCCGTCTGGGACAGAACGGCACCGGTCTTTGCATCCATCACGTAACTGGAAACGTGCCCCGCATACTGTGCCTTGGCCGATCCCAGACCCATGGCTGTCATGGCGCACAACAGAAAAGCTTTCTGAAACGGGAAACGCATGTGTCTGACAGCCTCTGAACGGGAATATCGTCGCGGGAACAATTCTAGGCTCTGAAGCCCTGCATTACTGGTACTCTAGGCGCATTGAAAACTTCCCGTCCACCAGCTTTGAAGGACTTTCCTTAATTTTTCGTAAGCAGGGGCCAAAGGAGGCAACATCATGGCAGACGGCGCATAAAAACCTTATTTCGAAGACCGCCAGCCCTTCTCAAGAGGGAAATTCGCACCATATCATACCAGTCATGTCTTCTTATGATCTTCCCTCCTGTCTGAACGGCCGTCCTGATGTCGCTTTCACGCGCATGATGTCTCGCATGGGGCCGGAGTCGCCCGACTCCATTCCTCCACTTGGCCCGGGAGACGGGGATCAGGACCTTGAAATCAGCGTGGTGGTGCGCCCCCGGACACGGACGCGCAAACCTTCCATGTACAAGGTGCTGATGCTCAACGACGACTACACGCCCATGGAGTTCGTGGTGCATGTGCTGGAGCGCTTCTTTGCCAAGACCAGGGACGAAGCAACAGCCATCATGCTCCAGGTTCACCAGCGCGGCGTTGGGGTCTGCGGGGTGTTCACGTATGAAGTGGCTGAAAGCAAGGTGACACAGGTGATGGATCTGGCGCGCCAGAACCAGCATCCACTTCAGTGCACGATCGAGAAAGACTGATCCGTCTGACAGGCAGAAAAGCGCGGACCCAGGATAATTTCTTGTTTCCATCTGCGTTTCTGACTGGCGTTACACGTTACTCCGCGACAAGATACCTTTCTTACGAGAGGTCGAGAGGAGCGCCATCACATGCTGTCCCGTACGCTCGAACAGACGCTCCACCGCGCCCTGACATTCGCAGGTGACCGGCGTCATGAATATGCAACCCTCGAACACCTTCTGCTCGCGCTGACAGAAGATGACGATGCCCTGACGGTCTTCCGGGCCTGTGGCATCGATCTCGACAAGCTGCGCTCCGACCTGACCGATTTCCTCGACAAGGATCTGGCGGGGCTCGCCGCAGAACGGCCGACGGAACCCAAACCCACCGCAGCGTTCCAGCGCGTGATCCAGCGTGCGGCGATCCATGTGCAGAGCACGGGCCGTGACGAGGTCACGGGTGCGAACGTGCTTGTGGCCTTATTTGCCGAACGCGAGAGCCATGCCGTCTATTTCCTGCAGCTGCAGGATATGACGCGACTCGATGCGGTCAATTTTATCTCCCATGGCATCGCCAAGGCGCCGGACCGTGGGACAGGACGCCGTGCAACCGCAGCGTCCAAGGACACGTCCGAGCGTGAAGAGCGCAAGGAAAGTGCCAAGGAAGGTGCGCTGGCGACCTATTGCGTCGATCTGAACGAGCGCGCGCGTGAAGGACGGATTGATCCACTTATCGGCCGCGATCAGGAAATCGAACGCACCATTCAGATCCTGTGCCGCCGCACCAAGAACAACCCGCTCTATGTGGGCGATCCGGGCGTGGGCAAGACGGCCATTGCCGAAGGTCTGGCCAAGCGGATCGTGGAAGGTGACGTACCGGAAGTGCTGCTGAACAGCACGATCTACTCGCTCGACATGGGTTCGCTTCTGGCCGGCACACGGTATCGCGGCGATTTCGAAGAGCGGCTGAAGGCCGTCGTGACGGAAATGGACCAGACCCCTGGCGCAATTCTGTTCATCGACGAGATCCATACCGTGATCGGTGCCGGTGCGACCTCGGGCGGGGCGATGGATGCGTCCAACCTGCTCAAGCCTGCCCTGGCTGCCGGGACGCTGCGCTGCATCGGGTCCACGACCTACAAGGAATTCCGCCAGCATTTCGAGAAGGATCGGGCGCTCGTCCGCCGGTTCCAGAAGATCGACGTGCCGGAGCCTTCGATCGAGGATGCGGTCAAGATCCTGCGCGGCCTGAAGGGCAGCTACGAGAAGCATCACAAGGTGCGCTACACTGACGAAGCCCTGCGCGGCGCGGTCGAGTTGGCGGCCAAGTATGTCCATGACCGCAAGCTGCCAGACAAGGCGATCGACGTGATCGACGAAGTCGGCGCCGCGCGGATGCTGGTGCCCGAAAACAAGCGCCGCAAGACGGTGACGCTGAAGGACGTGGAAGAGGCCATCGCCAAGATCGCCCGCATCCCGCCCAAGAGCGTCTCGGCCGATGACCGCGAGACCCTGCGCCATCTGGAGCGGGATCTGCGGAACATGGTCTTCGGACAGGACAAGGCGATTGATGCGCTGGCCGCTGCGATCAAGCTGTCCCGTGCCGGACTGCGCGATGCAGAAAAGCCGATTGGTAACTATCTGTTCTCCGGCCCTACGGGCGTCGGTAAGACGGAAGTGGCCAAGCAGCTTGCGAACTCGCTCGGGATCGAGCTGATCCGCTTCGACATGTCCGAATATATGGAGCGTCATTCGATCTCCCGTTTGATCGGCGCGCCTCCGGGTTATGTCGGCTTCGATCAGGGTGGCCTGCTGACGGATGCCATCGACCAGCATCCGCATGCGGTTCTGCTGCTGGACGAGATCGAGAAGGCCCATCCGGACCTGTTCAATGTCCTGCTTCAGGTCATGGATCATGGTCGCCTGACGGATCACAACGGCAAGGTCGTTGATTTCCGCAACGTGATCCTGATCATGACCACGAATGCGGGTGCGGCGGATCTGTCCAAGGAAACGATCGGGTTTGGTCGCACCGTACGCAGCGGTGAGGATGAAGAGGCGATCAAGCGCCTGTTCACGCCGGAATTCCGCAACCGTCTGGATGCGATCATTCCGTTCGCCAACCTCACACCGGAAACGGTGGGCCGTGTAGTAGAGAAGTTCGTGCTCCAGCTCGAAGCCCAGTTGGCCGACCGTCACGTCACGATCGAGATCTCCTCGAGCGCGAAGGAATGGTTGGCCGAGCGCGGATATGACCGCCTGTATGGCGCGCGTCCTCTGGGCCGCGTCATTCAGGAGCACATCAAGAAGCCGCTGGCGGAAGAATTGCTCTTCGGACGGCTGGCTCAGGGTGGTGCCGTGCGGATTGGTATGAAGAACGGCGCGCTCGACTTCGATATCATCGAAGGCCGGGACGAGCCCAAGGGCGAGGATGGCGCTTCGAAGAAAGACGAAGCAACAAACTGAAGCCCAGCTTTAAAAGAGAAGGCCCGGGAGACATCGTCTCCCGGGCCTTTTTCGTTACTGGTAGCGGGTGCCGTTCACAACGACATAGCCGGGCCAGCGCCATTTGCGGCTCGTACCGTGATGGGTCCAGTCCACGCCCTGACGGCGCAGGCTGTCGTAATAGTACCGGCCCTGCACCTCAACCTGATCGCCCTTGTTAACCCAGGGCCATTGCGGGGCGTTCATCTCATCAAGATCGGAGACGATGCGGATGGAGACGCCCTGCCCGACTGACACATAGAAATAGCCATGCCAGCCGCTGCGGGTCCGCTTGGCTTTTGGTGAGATGGCGAGGACCTGTCCGCACAGATGCTCGGGAAGATCGATACGGGTGGGTCCGGACTGTTCCAGTCCCTGCTGGTCCGCAAGGAAGTGGGCATTATCGCAGGCAGCAGGCATGTCATGGGTGGTCTGGCCTGTCAGAGCCTGACCGAAAAGACCCTGTGCGGATGCGGCGAACGGTGCGCACAGCAGGGCTGCGGCAACTGCGGGGAGCAGACGGAACGTCATGGAGTTTCTCCTGTCTGGGCGGCCCTGTGCGATGTTCTGCCGCCGGCGGAAAGGACCTGGACACAAAAAAGCCCGCCCCAATCCGGGAACGGGCTTTTCTGCTGGTCCGGAAAACGGATCAGGGAGCTTCGCTGGAACCTTCACCGGCGGCCGGCTCGGCCTTCGGGGCTTCGCTGGCGAGCGGGCGGGCAGGTGCGCCGTCCGTGATCATTTCGAGCTGACCGGTGATCTGGCCACCATCCTCGACCTGCAGGCGACGGCACTTCACCTTGCCGATCAGACGGCCGGTGGAGCGGATCGTCAGGCTGCCATTGACGGTCAGGGTCCCGTCGATCGTGCCAGCCAGTTCCGCGTCTTCAACTTCAACGCCACCACGGAAGACGCCACCATGCGTGACCTGAAGCTCGGTCGCCTGGATCATGCTGGACTCGACGGTGCCCTCAACCACGAGGCGCTCGGCGTCCTGCACCGAACCCTGAACGCTGATGCCGCGGCCCACGACAAGCGTGCGACGCTCCGGACCGGTCTGGCGCGGTGCGCCCGGAACGGCGGCCGCACCGGGACGCGGAGCCCCTGCCGGCATTGCGCCCGTCGGAGAGTTGGGGGACGGCGGCGCCGGGAAAGGGGTACGACCCATGGGAGCGGGGTCCTTCTGCTGGTTGGGCTGCTGGGGACTGGTGGGCGATCCGGATCCTGACGCGGGAGCCGTCTGGCTGGGAGCGTCCGGCCGGTTGGGGAAAATGGGCTGTCCTGCGAGCTTGCTGTTCTCTGCAGGTTTGGACTCATCTTCCGGTTTGCGTCTTCTGAACAAGGAAACCCCGCTGCGGATCTGGAAAAGAACACTCTGTCTAGGACGTCTCCCGGATGCTCCATCGCAAGGGCGGAACAGTCAGGGCGGGCCTTTCGACAACGCTACACGCTCACCACCCGGCGGGACAAGACGCGCATTTCCATAAATGTGACGAAAGATCACGTATGAAAACGGCACGAGAGCGACCGGGAGTTGGCGTAGCCCTACAGGGGACCTATGATCGTGTTGATTTAATGGCGCAGTCCGCCCGTTAAATGTTTTTTTCCGAAGTTTTCAGCGACCTGACCGGAGTTCCAATGTCTGCACCCCAGCATGACCTTCTGTGTATCGGCAATGCCATCGTCGACGTCCTCGCCCCTGTGGGCCAGGATCTGATCGACGGGCTTGGCGCTGCTGCCGGGAGCATGACCCTGATTGACGCTCCTACGGCGCATGCCATCGAAAGCCGCGTCGACATCGAAAACGTGACCGGTGGCGGTTCCGGCGCAAACACCGCTGTTGTTGCAGCCCGCATGGGCGCGAAGGTTGCGTATCTCGGCAAGGTAACGGCTGACGAAGCCGGCGACCATTTCACGCGCGACATCCGCGAACAGGGCATCACCTTCCCGTCCGAGCCGCTTCCGGCCGCCGATGGCACGCCGACCGCGCGCTGCATCGTTCTGGTGACGCCGGAAGGCCAGCGCACGATGTTCACCTATCTCGGTGCCTGCACGGAATTCACGCCCGAGGATGTGCATGAAGCCGTCGTGGCCGATGCTGCCATCACCTATCTCGAAGGCTATCTGTACGACAAGCCGCAGGCCCAGGAAGCGTTCGAGCACGCTGCCCGTCTGGCCCGCAAGGCCAACCGTCAGGTCGCCCTGACGCTGTCCGACACGTTCTGTGTAGAACGTCACCGCGCGGCTTTCCACGAACTCGTGGCCGGTCATGTGGACATCCTGTTCGCCAACGAGGCCGAGCTTCTGGCGCTGTACGAAGTCACGGATTTCGAAGAAGCCGTCACGCAGGTCTCCGCCGAGACGAAGCTGGCCGTCATCACGCGCGGTGAGAAGGGTGCGGTCGTCATCGGCGATGGAGAGCGCCATGACGTGCCGACGACCGAAGTGAAGGTTGTGGACACCACGGGCGCGGGTGATGCGTTCGCCGCAGGCTTCCTTGCCGGTCTGAGCAAGAAGCATGACCTCGTGACCTGCACGAAGCTGGGCAATCGGGCCGCCGGCGAGATCATCACCCGTTACGGCGCACGCCCGACCGAGGCGTTCACGCTGACGGCCTGAACCTCGCCCTGCCCCGTCGGTCAGGGCCGGTCTTACAGATCGGCCCAGCCGATGCGGGCGACACCATAGCGGTCGAATGAGACCCGCACGGCCGGGTCCAGAAGGGCGGCCAGTTCGCCTTCCTGCTCATAGCCCGGCATGAAGCGCTTCATCATGGCGTTCTGGGCTGTGGCGGGGTGGAAGTAGATTTCGCTCGTGCCCTCCGGCAGACGCGGGATAAGGCCGCAGATATGGTCCGGCGTCATATGGCCGGACCAGCGCAGACCGAAACACCAGTCATTGGTTTTCAGTCCCGCTTTGCGGAGCTGGTGGCGCAGGACGCCGATCCAGTGACGCAGGGCGCGGTCTCCCAGCGTGTCATTGGCCTCAACAGGCTCCGGCGGCTCGAAAGGCGAGCGGACAGCCTGCAATCCATGCTCCAGCCCGGACTCGATCAGAAAGCGCCCCACGGTCGGATGCAGATGCATGTGCTTGTGGGCGTTGGCATGATCGAGCGTGAGCCCGGTCGCGGCAAAGGCCCGGAACTGGGCTTCGATCTCGCGGCGCAGAGCCTTGCGCGCGGCCGGGCAGAAGAAATATTCTACGCCAAGACGCAGCTGGTTACGGTCGAACCAACCCTGCTCATCGGTGATGGCGGGAAGATCGAGCACAGACTTGCCCTCGATCGCTACCACATGCAGCCCGACCTTCAGGTCCGGCATGGTCTTCGCTCGCCGGATGGCGTCTTCGGCGGCGTCACCTGCGACCATCAGGCTGGTCGTGGACAGGATGCCATTACGATGGGCCTGTTCGATGGCCTCGTTGACTTCAAGGCTCATACCGAAATCGTCGGCGGATACGATGGCGCGGCGAAGGGCGCTGGATGTCATGGCTGGTCTCACGAAAAAGGGGCCATGACATCTGCCATGACCCCTGGGTAGTGTCCGGTCAGGCGCGCACCGTTCAGGCGGCGTGACGGTCCTTGAGGAACTGGAAGAACTCCACGCCCTCGCGCAGACGGCGCTTCATCATCTGCGGGCTGCGAACCATCTCGTTGACGATCGAGGCGATCTTGGAGCCGCGGAAGTAGAACTTGCGGTAGAATTCCTCGACGCTCTCGAAGATTTCCGTGTGCGACAGGTGCGGATAGTGCAGCGGAGCGATCTGCACGCCACTCTCATCGATCAGTTCAGCTTCCGCCTCGTTCAGCCAGCCGTTTTCCGTCGCCTGCTTGTGCAGGAACGTACCCGGATACGGCGCGGCTAGGGAAACCTGCAGGGTATGCGGGTTGATTTCCTTGGCGAACTCGATCGTCTCTTGGATGGTCTCCTTCGTCTCGCCCGGCAGGCCGACGATGAAGGTTCCGTGGATCTTGATGCCCAGCTTGTGGCAGTTGCGCGTGAATTCCTTGGCGGTCTCGACGCGCATGCCCTTCTTGATGTTGTGCAGGATCTGCTGGTTGCCGCTCTCATAGCCGACCAGCAGCAGGCGCAGACCGTTTTCCTTGAGAACCTTCAGGGTCTCGTAGGGCACATTCGCCTTGGCGTTGCAGGACCAGGTGACACCGAGCTTGCCCATTTCGCGGGCAATGGCTTCCGCGCGCGGCAGGTCGTCCGTGAAGGTGTCATCATCGAACATGAATTCCTGCACTTCAGGGAAGTACTGCTTGGCCAGACGCACTTCAGCAGCCACATGCTCGGGGCTGCGGGTCCGGTAGCGGTGACCGCCAACAGTCTGCGGCCACAGGCAGAACGTGCAGCGCGACTTGCAGCCACGGCCCGTATAGATCGAGATGTAGGGGTGCTTCAGGTAGCCGATGAAGTAGTCATTGATGTTCAGGTCGCGCTTGTAGACCTCGGTCACGAACGGCAGGCTGTCCATGTCCTCGATCATCGCGCGATCCTTGTTCGCGATGATCTCACCCTTCTCGTTGCGCCAGGTGATGCCGTCCACTTCGGCCAGCGGCTTGCCTTCGGCGATCTCCTTGATCGTGAAGTCGAACTCGTTGCGGGCCACAAAGTCGATCGGGCCACCCTTCTCCATGCTCTCCATCGGCTGGACGGCAACCTTCGCCCCCACCATGCCGATCATCAGCTTGGGGTTCGCATCCTTGAGCATCTGGGCGACGCGCACGTCGGAGGCGAAAGACGGCGTGGAGGTGTGCATGACCACGAGATCACGGTTCTTCACGTCTTCAAGAATGGGGTCCATGCCCATCTTCGCCGGCGGAGCATCAATCAGACGCGATCCGGGAACCAGTGCAGCCGGCTGGGCCAGCCAGGTCGGGTACCAGAAGGACTTGATCTCACGCTTCGCCTGGTAGCGGGAGCCAGCGCCACCATCAAAACCGTCAAAGGAAGGAGGCTGGAGAAAAAGGGTTCTCATCATGATCGGACACTCCTGTGGGTGGCGCCGGCCTGGAGCGAGGTGGCGCAGGACGCGGAATTTCGTTTTCTTCGGGCGATATGGACCGTTCTGCCCCGCCATGCAACGCGTGATCCACGCGCACTGCCCACCATAATGGCAGCAGACAGCCAGTCACGGGCGATCAGAAGCGGGATTGCGGCTGGCAGCGGACACTCCGTTGCACGATCCATGATGCGGCTTCCAAGGGCGCGGACCAGCCATGTCAGGAGCAGCATGAACCAGGTCCACCAGGCATTCGGACGGAACAGCACTGCTGTAACCGCCCAGAACAGGGGAAGCTGGATCGCGGACAGGCCATAGCCAACGGGCGCAACATTCTTGACCGTCCGGCCCCAGCGCAATTCATGAGCCAGAAGATCGCTGAGTGAATGTTCGCCTACGGTCGTATGGGTCAGGGTCGGTGCGATGGAAATATTCTCCCCACGCGCCCGGATCAGCTGACCCAGTTCGGCATCATCAGCCACATGGTCAACCAGCACCTCAAGACCACCAATGTCTTCAAGGGTCTGACGACGCAGAGCCATCGTGGCTCCCAGACAGTCCTGCCGTCCCAGAAAACGGGACATCATGACGCCGGGGAGGAAATTATGGTTGATCTGACATGCGCCGATCTGTTGCACGAGCGTACCGGCAGCCGGCCGGCCGGCATACAGGGTCGTGACCAGGCCCGTCCCCGCCTCCTCCAGACTCGTCACGACATGGCGCAGGTAGTTCGGACTGGCATGAATATCCGAGTCGGAGATCACAATAATGTCATGACGAGCTTCCCCGTACATGTTCATCAGATTTCCGACCTTCCGGTTCGGACCATGTTCCTGCGGATTGATCACGACACTAACCGGAACCCGCGGATAACGTTTCCGGAGACGTTCAATGACCGGCAGGGCCGTATCTTCGGCATGCTGGACACCGAAGACGATCTGGAAATCCGGGTAATCCTGGGTAAAGACGCTTTCCAGCGCATTTTCCAGTAGTGGCTCGTTTTCGTGCAGCGGTTTGAGAATGGTAACCGCAGGCCACGCCCGATCCGACAGACGCAGGGCCTCATCAGCACTGCGTTCCGTGCGGCGGAACCGGGCGAGCAGTGTCGCACCGGCCAGCGCCTGCAGATTGCCGGCAGCAGAAACAAGGGCGCAGAAACCGGCCGCGATCGTAAGAGGTAGGGGCACGACGGTCTTCTACCCTTCCCGAACGCTTTTGGGAAAGGGTGCCGTCGTGGAGGCGGACTCAGTCATGCAGGAAGTGGGCAGTCTTGCTGTCCAGATGATCGGCCAGACCACTGGCGCCGCCCGAACTGAGGGCACCACCAAAATCGGCGCGCTGGGCAGCAACCTGGCTGATATGCGCATTGAGCAGAACGTCCGTGATCCGCCAGCCCGAGGCACCATTGGTCATAATGTAGTCAATCGGCGTGACACCGCTTCCGTCGGTTCCTCCGATCGTCGTGTCCACGATCTGGCCACCGGTCGGGTTGGGGCGGGTCTGCGGAGAAACCGTAAAGGCCGCCTGGGCTTCCGGCTTGAATGACGACGCATAGCGCGCGATCGTGAACTGGCGGAAAGATCCTAGAAGACGGGTCCGGTCAGCAGGGCTCAGGCTGTTGTAGCGCACGCCGACCGAGCGACGGAGAATCGCTTCAAGATCAAAGGCGCGATCCACGGCAGGGGCGATCATCGTTGCGCGCTGCTGGGCGGTTTTCCCTGTTTTCTGGGCCGTTTTCAGAGCATCATACAGCGCAGAGATCGGTGCCACGGCTGATGTCGCGTCAGCGGGTGCCGTCTGGGCCAGTGCTACCGGCGAAAGCGCCGTCATGGCGACAGGCCCCGTCAGGAGGCAGGCGGACAGAAGGGACAGAGTCACTTTCGGGGAAAAACGGCAAATCATGATCGTGCTTTCGTCCTGTAGACAGTTCTGGGCATAAAGATCAGGTTCATGACACATTGTATCAAGTTCCCTGCATCAAGTTCTGGCATCCATAGTTCCATCTGTGCTCGATTAGCCACAGGCCTGATGCGAATTATGCAGCCTGACATTGAGGCGAACACGACAATGGGTCTATAGGCAGTCAATCTAATGCTCGATGGTCCTTCATGTTTCCCGACTTTCCGAAGCCGGGACAGGGAAGACAGCCACGGGCCCATCCACGATGTGCAAGGCCCCGGGCGCCCTATGGGTGCACCCTCCGGAGGCTAGAACCAGAGGATTATAATGGCCGTTCCTTTGATGCAGGCTGTCCGAGTCGGACGGTACGTTGTCAAGCAGCACCTCACGGGCCGCAAGCGCTATCCGCTGGTCCTGATGCTCGAACCGCTGTTCCGCTGCAACCTGGCGTGCGCCGGCTGTGGCAAGATCGACTACCCGGCGCAGATCCTGAACCAGCGTCTCAGCCTTCAGGAATGCCTGGATGCCGACACGGAAGCGGGCGCTCCTGTCATTGCGATTGCCGGTGGTGAACCCCTCCTGCACAAGGAAATGCCCCAGATCGTCAAAGGTTTGATCGGGCGGAAAAAATACGTCTACCTGTGCACGAACGGTCTGCTGCTGGAGAAGAAGCTCGACGATTACGAGCCCTCCCCGTTCTTCTCTTGGGACGTGCATCTCGACGGCGATCAGCTGATGCATGACTCGTCGGTCTGTCAGGAAGGGGTTTTCGAACGTGCGACCGCAGCGATCCGTCTGGCGAAGTCCCGCGGCTTCCGCGTCTCCATCAACTGCACCCTGTTCGACGGTGCCGTTCCGGAACGCGTCGCAGCTTTCTTCGACGAAGTCATGGCCATGGGCGTCGATGGCATCATGACCGCTCCGGGCTATGCCTATGAGCGTGCACCGGATCAGGCCCACTTCCTGAACCGCCAGAAGACGAAGCAGCTATTCCGTGACATCTTCCGCCTCGGCAAGGGCAAGAAGTGGCGCTTCACGCAGTCGCCGCTGTTCCTGAACTTCCTGGCCGGCAATGAGAACTATCACTGCACGCCGTGGGGCAAGCCGCTCCGTACGGTCTTCGGCTGGCAGCGTCCGTGCTACCTGCTCGGTGAAGGCTATGCCAAGACGTTCCGGGAACTGATGGACGATACCGCCTGGGAGCAGTACGGCACCGGCGCTTACGAGAAGTGCGCCGACTGCATGGTGCATTCCGGATACGAGTCCACGGCTGTCATGGATGCTGTGGCCCGTCCCTGGCACATCGCCAAGGTCGCCCTGTTTGGCCCCGAGACCGAAAAGCCGATGGTTCCGGAAATCTCGCTCGCCAACCAGCGTCCGGCCGAATACGGCTATGAGGAACAGGTCCAGCAGCAGATGGAGCGCATCTCCACGGGTGCAAAACCTGCTCGCGGTCCGCGCGTCCGCGTGAATGGTCGTCCGGCAGCCAATACGGTTTCGGAAGCCGCTGACGCAGCAGACTGAGGGCATCACCCCTGTCTGTGTGTGCACATGAAGAACCGGCTCCTAGTGAGCCGGTTTTTTTGTGAAAAGACTCCTCCATTTGACCGGACAGAATGAAGGGCATGGCATCCGCCAATCGTCCTGTTATGATTGGGTATTCATTATTCTGGCCGGATCATGCTGACCCCTATTCTCGTTATCTGTCTGCTCATTTTCCTCAATGCCGTGTTTGCCATGGGAGAAATGGCTCTCATTTCGGCAAAGCGGCCACGGCTGGAAGTTCTGGCCAAGCAGGGCACCCGAGGGGCCACAACTGCAATCCGGCTGGCAGAGGATCCGCACAGCTTTCTGCCAACCGTTCAGGTTGGCATGACGCTGGTCTCCATTCTTGAAGGTACGTTTGGCGGCAGCCAGATGGAAAGTACCGTCACGGCATGGATCGCCAACATCCCGTCGCTACGTCCGATTGCCAGTGAGGTTTCGATCGTCCTCGTCGTGGCGATGATCACCTTCACCATGCTGGTTTTCGGTGAACTCATCCCCAAACAGATCGCATTACAGCAGCCGGAAGCTATTGCTTCACGGCTGGCATGGCTTCTGGTCGGCGTGGCCCGCATCGCACAGCCCATTGTGTGGCTACTCAGCGGCACGTCCTCACTGGTGCTCCGCCTGCTCCGTGTCGGTCCCCTGACACGCGCCGCGGTAACGGAAGAGGAACTGAAAGCCGTTCTGGCCGAAGGAGCCCGCGCCGGCGTTCTCGAAACCGACGAACAGGCCATGATCGAGCGCCTTCTGCGTCTGGCAGACCGCCCCGTCCGCGCCATCATGACCCCCCGCAACGAGCTTTTCTGGATCGACAGACATGCGGATCAGGAAACGCTGGTCCGCAAACTGCGCCAGTCTTCCTACGCCCGGATAGTCGTTTGTGAAGGAGACGTGGACCATCCCGTCGGTGTCATTCTGGCCAAGGACATCATGGACCGGCTGCTCCTGAAGCTTCCGGTTTCCGTCGATGCCGTACTGCGCGAACCGCCCGTTATTCCTGACAGTCTCAGCGCCCAGGACATGATTGAGCGCATGCGCGGAGTCAATCTTGGCATCACCTTTGTCTTGGATGAATACGGCTCCTTCGAGGGCATCGTGACGCCGTCAGACGTCTTCGAAGCCATTGTCGGTGAGGAAAAGACCGAGTCATCCTCTTCAGAACTTCAGGCAGCCGAAGGCGCGGATGAATATGTATTCGACGGCTTCATGCCAGCTGATGAACTACGCTCCCGCCTCGATCTGCCAGAACTGCCTGGTGCTGGCGGCTACCATACCCTTGGTGGCGTCATGCTTGCACTTCTACGGCGCGTTCCGGCACGTGGAGACAAAGTCGCTTTTGGAGGCTGGCTGTTCGAAGTTCTGGAAATGGACCGTCGGCGAGTCGGCAGGGTCAAAGTCAGTCGTCAGGTCCTTGCCGAGGACTGACCCCGGTTTTCAGGCCTTACTGATGAACAAGGCCTGCCTGTCTGTAACGGGCGCATAACTGCCCTGATTGCCGTAACTCTGAGGCAAAGATGCTGTTGGCGTTGAAGTCAGCAGTTCGATCACGCGCTTCTGGGCCGTAATCGCCCTCTGCAGAAGCTCTCCATTGCGGTTGCCCAGTTCTGTCATCTGCTCCAGCAGATCACGGTAAGGAAGGGCTGGAGAATCTTCCCTGGCGACATTCTCTTCATCAGGGCAGCACGGGCAAAGTTCTTCTTTACGATCATTGGCAATGGCGACTTCCTGCTCAAGCGTTCTGGCCGCATCCTGCTTATCATTCAGAAGCGCCAACGCATCGGGAATGCGCGCTTCTTCCAATGCAGAATTTTCCGCCTCGAGAATGGCGATCAGTCGCTGCATCGCCGGGATAATGGACGCGCTCATTTCTGCTCCTGCATGGCCAGCATCTGACGATCAATCGCGTCCGTCAGCCCTATTCCGCCATTATTTTCCATCTGCTTGGCGATCTGTTCTACGAGCATGGGCCGGAACTGCTTTTCACCTGCACCGCCACTGAACATGCTGTCGCTATTGTCCTCAGTGGCGAACATGGGCTGAAGCATCTGGTTAATGGCCATCGACTCGAAGCTCTGGGCTGACTTCAACGTTTTGGCAGGGTCTGCCTTCTGCCCATGCAACGGCAATCCCTGCGATGCAGCGCCGGTTGTCGAAGATATTGTCATCAACGCATCTCCAGTTCTGCCTGCAGTGCGCCATCAGCCTTGATGGCCTGCAGAATGCTGATCATGTCCCGTGGCCCTACTCCAAGAGCATTCAGGCCTGAAACAAGCTCCCTGAGCGTTGTTCCACCGGGTACAACGGCCAGATGGTGTGTCTTGCCTGTGTCCACCTTGACGTTCGTACGTGGCACAACAGCGGTCTGACCGCCGGAAAACGGACCAGGCTGGGAGACTTCGGGAGTTTCCGTTACCTGAACCGTCAGGTTTCCCTGTGCCACGGCGACCGTACTGATCCGGACGTCTGCTCCCATGATGATCGTCCCACTGGCTTCATCCACCACCACTTTGGCAGGGTTATCGGGCGTCACGAGAAGATCGCCAATTCTGGAGAGTGTAGAAACAGGGTCATGATTGCTCAGATCCAGCAGGACCGTGCGTGGGTCCTGCACAATAGCAATCGGTCCGAAAGTCCGGTTGATGATGGCCGCAATGCGACTCGCTGTTGTGAAGTCCGGATTTCGCAAACTTAGATGGAGATTCGCGCGGTGACTGAGATCGAAAGGCACTTCACGCTCAACGATGCCGCCATTAGCAATATGACCGCTGGTAGGAACGTTTCGCGTAATGGAGGCTGCAGCTCCACGGGCAGAGAACGCATTCGTAGCCAGAGAGCCCTGAGCTACGGCGTAGACCTCACCATCAGCCGCCATCAGTGGAGTGACCAAAAGCGTGCCGCCCGTCAGGGACGAAGCATCACCAGCCGCTGAAACCGTAACATCAATGCGGTTACCGCCATGAGCAAAAGCCGGAAGATCGGCCGTTACCATAACCGCAGCAACGTCATGCGTCTGAAGCTGGGTCTCCTGATCGCGAATGTTCACACCCAGCCGGTTCAGCATGGAAATCAACGTTTCACGGGTGAAAATCGTATTAGTCAGCCGGTCTCCGGTACCGTTCAGACCAACCACAAGACCGTATCCGATCAACTGGTTGCTCCGGACGCCTTCCATGTCCGTGATATCCTTGATGCGAACGCTTGCGGCCAGGGTAAAGCCAGGCAAAAGTAGCAGTCCGACACATGCAAGCGCCGTCAAACGCCGCAGCAGGGTCTGGAAGGAAGATGGAGATCGCATGAAAAAGCGCATGGGCGACGAAGGGTATCCTGATGCCTGCAAGACAGGTCTGGGGGGCTCAGGTGTTGAGGATGGGCGTACAGGGTAAAGAAACCCCTAACAGAGACGCAGATTTCCGCGCTTTCCGACAGACACGCAAAGTATGTTCGGGGTTGGCGGATGCGGCTGGGGTGGCTATAAGCCGCGCGTTATAGCCTGCGGCTGTTGGAAGCGGACGTTGGCAGACCAGCCAGGGATTGGATGCGCATGATTACGCTGCCGCCGGATTATAGACCCTCCGACAACGAAGAGTTCATGAACCCGCTTCAGGTCGAATACTTCAGGCAGAAACTTCTGCGCTGGCGTCTTGATCTCCTGAAGGAAGCGGATGGGACCCTTGCGAGTCTTTCGGAAGGTGGGATTCATGAATCCGACATTACCGACCGCGCCAGTGTCGAGACGGACCGCGCTTTCGAGCTTCGGACCCGCGACCGGGCTCGCAAGCTGATCTCAAAGATCAATATGGCGCTCGAACGTATCGATGACGGGAGCTATGGCTTCTGCGAAGAAACAGGAGAGCCGATTGGCCTGAAGCGGCTCGAAGCCCGCCCGATCGCGACACTGTCCATCGACGCTCAGGAGCGTCATGAGCGGATGGAAAAAGTCCATCGCGACGATTAAGGCTTGCGCTTGGCGCGCTGACCCGTTACGAAGCGCGCCAAGGCAACGGTACGCTGCTGTAGCTCAGTGGTAGAGCACTCCCTTGGTAAGGGAGAGGTCGACAGTTCAATCCTGTCCAGCAGCACCATTTTTCCTTGTTTTCAGAGGCTTGGATTTTTATCAGCCTCGAACTTTCCAGAATATTTTTGAATCTTCTGAGTGTTCGGTTTGAAACTCAGGAACGCATTCAGAGTGTCTGCCTCGGTAACCAGACATGAAAAAGGCCGCCCTCCTTCAGGAAGAGCGGCCTTTTCTGATTTTAGGCCATATCAATCGCGACGGTCGCGAATTTTTACATAAGCGATGGCTGCGTGTTCGGCGCAGTAGGGCTTTCCGGGAAGCGGTGTGGCGCCGCAGAAATGAAACCCCGGGGTACCAGGATCACCAATCGGCCAGCAGCAGGACGGCCCACGGCGCGTAGGCCGATCAATACCTGCTGTTGAAAAACGGGGCGGAAGGGCCGGTCGGGGCACAGGAGCGACGCGGGGTTCTGGCTTGGGAGCCACAACAGGATCCCGACGAACTGGCGCGGCTTCCTTGGGAGCAGCAGAAGCAGGACGCGCTGCTGTTACGGGCTGAGGAACAGCCTTGGCGGCTTGAGGAGTGTCCGAAGGTGCCTTGCGAACAGGTGCCGCAGGCTTTTCTGCTACTTTCTCCACCACTTCGGAAGCCTTCTTGGCAGCAGACGCATCCTTGCTGTCCGCAAACAGGTCAGACGCGGCGGTTTCTGTGACCTTGGCACGGGAAGGACTTTTGCGACGAGGCATTGCCTCAGTCGTAGCAGTATCCCCGTCCTTGGTCTTGCGATTGCGGATGGGAGAAGGACGCGGTGGCAGGCCCAGACGGTGCGCCTTGCCGACGACGGCATTCTTGGTGATGGAGAGCTGGCGGCCGATTTCTGCGGTCGAAAGTCCCTGACTCCACAGATCGCGAAGTCTGGCGATCGTCTCGTCCGTCCACTCCATATGTTCGTTTCCCTGTCCCGCTTCGGTGCCTGGCCCGGCCCGATATGCTGTTGATTTCCAGTTCCGGCCCACCGGACCCGGAACATCTTTGGGAGGTTTCTTACCAGAAACTCCCCGCCGCGTCGAAGTCGGTTCTTACGAGGCCGGTTCTGCGACGCGCTGTAGCTCTACAAGTCCATTCACGACAGCCAGTGCGATCTCGCCACGGACCAGTGCCTGAGCGTCCAGACCAAACAGTTCACGCCGCCAGCCCTTCAGGGCACCGACATCGGTTTCCCCAAGCGCAATCCTATCCAGATCGTCCGAAGAGGCGACCAGACGGGGCGCCACCTTGTGCTCCTCGCACTTTGCCGCCAGCAGGACCCGCAGAAGCGCCACGAGGGCCGTGGACGGCCGTGGGCGATCGGATTTTGATGGTGCTTTCGGAAGCTCGGACTCCGGGAGTTCCTGAGCAATGCTAATCGCTTCAAGCAGGCCTTTGCCCATCTTGCCCTCGGCAAAACCGCGCGTCACGCCGCGGATGCGGGAAAGGGCCTCGACCGTATCGGGATGGACGGCCGCGATTTCCAACAAGCTTTCGTCACGGATGACGCGCTGGCGGGGAATATCGGCGTTCTGGGCTTCCTGCTCGCGCCATGCCGTGACTTCACGCAGGATACCAAGCATCCGGCGGTTGCTGGTACGGGCCTTCAGCTTTTCCCACAGACGACGGGGATCGGGACGGAAGGTCTTTTCTTCTGTCAGGACAGCCTGTTCGGCGTCGGCCCAGTGCAGACGTCCCTGCTCGGCAAGCTGTTTGCGCAGGGCGTCATAAACCGTGCGCAGATGCGTAACGTCAGCCGCAGCGTAGGCGATCTGCGCCTTGCTCAGCGGACGGGCCGACCAGTCACTGAAACGGTGGGCCTTATCAATGCTGCGACCAGTGATTGCGCCGACCAGACTATCATAGCCGACCTGATCGCCGAACCCGGCCACCATGGCGGCGACCTGCGTATCGAAGACCGAGACCGGAAGGCGGTCGAAAATATGCAGAAAAATCTCAAGATCCTGCCGGGCGGCATGGAAGACCTTGGTGCAGTCCGGCTTGGCCAGAAGGGCGCCGAGGGGCGCCAAGTCGATGCCGGGAGCCAAAGTGTCGATCAGGACAACGTCTTCGGTTCCGGCAAGCTGCACCAGGCAGAGCTCCGGCCAGTAGGTCCGTTCCCGGACGAATTCCGTGTCGATGGTCACGAAAGGCTCGTTCTGCAGTTTTTCGCAGATACGGGCCACCTCCTCACTGGAGGTCAGGAGAACGGGGGTCGGGAAGGTTGGAGCTTTCGAGCGCATGACACGATCCTACACAAAGCGCAGGATGGTGACCACGCCCCCTGATCGTCCTTCCCTCACCCCATTTTTGGGTCGTTCAGAGGGACTGGTCGATCCAGGCCTTGAGCTGGCTCTTCGGCAGCGCGCCCATCTGCTGGGCGACCGGCTTGCCGTCCTTGAAGACGATCAGTGTCGGGATGCTGCGCACGCCATACTTGGTCGGTGCTTCCGGATTGGAGTCGATGTTGACCTTGGCGACCTTCAGACGGCCTTGGTACTCGGCGCCGATTTCCTCAAGCGCCGGTGCGATCATCTTGCACGGACCGCACCATTCCGCCCAGAAATCGACCAGAACCGGACCTTCGGACTTCAGGACGTCGGCTTCGAAGCTGCTGTCGCTGACGGCGACGGTGTTTGCGCTCATGAGGGTATTCCTTGTGGCGAATGATGTTTCTGAGAACGGATATCGGCTGCCCTGCCCCTCACTGCAAGGGGCTTTTGATCTGCGTCAAGCTCCGGGACGGACCTGATCCAGCAGCGGGGACGGAAGTGTGACAACGGCCGGTCCTTCCGTCCAGACCAGAGAACAGTGAATGTCGTAGCCGGGATGAAGTTGCTCCAGCACAGCGCGATAGGCCGCCATCTGCCGCAGATAGGCGACGGGGGTGCGCTCGGCCCGCAGAGGGGGATTGCGATTCGTTTTGTAGTCACAGACCCAGATCTGCCCGTCCCCGATCCGTAGACGATCCACCTGTCCGAGCACCACGCGGCCCGCGCTGACACCGGAAATCGGCTGCTCCGCGCGGCTTCCGGGCGCAAAAAGCGGTGCGAGATCCGGATGGGACAGAACACCCAGAACCTGCTGGGCCAGACGATCGATTTCCGGTTCCGTCAGGCCGAGAGCCCGGCGGGACAGCCAGCGCAAAGCCACAGCCTCACGCTCGGCGGCCGGAGTTTCGGGCAGGAGCTGGAGCAGACGGTGAATCATCGTGCCGCGTCGCATGGCCTGTTCACGGACCGGCGTGGGACGACCGGCCAGAAGCTCCAGTGGTGAACGCGCGGCCGGAAGTTCACCGAACTCCGCACCATCCGGACGGCTGGGCGCGAGCGGACGTGTCATGGCATCCTCATGCGGCGTGATGACGGGCTTCCAGTCCGGCGCACGCCCCATCCAGTCCGGCAGCGTTGCACAGAGCGGTTCGACCGATCCAGGCTGGAAAGCAACGGGAGCAAGCGTGCGCGCTTCTTCCAGCACGAGCCGTTCGCCTTCCCAGCCGAGATCCATCGGTTCGGAACAGGCATTGGCCAGGTGCCGGAACCCGGCCTCACACTGCCGATACCAGCTTGTATCCGCAGGCTCGCGCTTGGCTCCGGCCCCACAGATCACCAGCCAGTCACTGGCGCGGGTCAGGGCGACGTAAAGCAGGCGGTTGCTTTCGGCGCGGGCTTTTTCGGCGTCCCGTTCGGACAGGGCCGTCGTGACCTCCGTCCCCATGTCCTTTTTCGGCACCCAGAGCGGAAGTTCGAGCCCTCCTGTCTCTTCCCATAGGAAATCGCTGCCCGGAGGCGGCTTGGACGTCGTGTCCGGCATCACAACCAGACGCGCTTGAAGCCCCTTGGAGCCATGCACGGTCATGACGCGGACGGCTCCGAGCTCGCTTTCAGCTTCGCGTTTGCTGGTGATTTCGCTGGCTTCGAGCCAGTGCAGGAAGCCCTGAAGCGACGGCGGATGCAGCCCTTCATAGCGCAGCGCCGCCGTCAGCAGTTCGTCCACCGGTTCAGCTGCTTCTGGCCCCAGACGCCGCAGCAGGCGTGTGCGGCCACCATGCTGGCCTAGCGTTTCGGCGAGCAGGCGGTACGGAGAGGCATAATCGACGCGCGAATAGAGCGTTGAGAGCATCTCCCAGGCGGCCCGCCAGTCCTCGCGCTCCCGGTGACGCTCCCGCAGAACGGTCCAGAGCGGCTGGCCTTTCGGGCCGAGGGCATGGGCCGTGCCGTTGCGGGTAGCAAGCGCCATCAGCGAGTCGTCCGTCAGACCACCGAGCGGAGACGTCAGGATGGAAGCCAGTGTCAGATCGTCCTGCGGCAGGAGCAGGGCGGCGCAGAGCGTCATGAGATCGCGGACTGCAACCTGCTGCGTCAGCCCGACCCGGACCAGTGTCGCGACCGGCACATTGCGCGATTTCAGGGCCCGGATCAGCGAACGCAGGAATGGCGAACGCCGGGGGACGAGGATCAGCACATCGCCTGCGGTCAGAGGCGCCTGTCCCGGCTGAGGCGGCCGACCGATCTGCTGGTCGATCCATTCCGCAAGAGCTTCGGCCAACCTTTGGGGAGCACTCCGCTGCCCGGTATTGGCGGAGGGCGCGCGCCAGGGTGTGAGGCCTTCGTCATCATCCTCGCCCTGCACGACGGGGACGAGCGGCCAGAGTTCCACGCGCCCCCCCTGCCCCGGATGGGCCGAGACATGCGGACGGAGTGTCTTTTCGTCGTCCTGAAGCAGGCCATGCGCCGCGAGAGGCTGGGAGAACACCGCGTCCACGAAAGACAGAACGGGTGGGACCGAGCGGAAGGAGACGTTCAGCTCCGGATCGCGCCATAGCAGACCGGCATTACGGACCCGGCTGGCAAATTCATGACGCCAGCGGTGAAACTCTTCCGGCTGGGCGCCCTGGAAGCCGTAGATCGACTGCTTGTAATCGCCGACCGCGAAGATCGTGCGCGGACGCGGCCCCATGTCCCACGCACCTTCACCTGCGAAGAACTCGGATGTAAGCGCGCCGGCGATTTCCCATTGCAGGCCGGAATTATCCTGCACTTCATCCAGCAGCAGATGGTCAATGCCGCCATCGAGCTTGTAGAGCACCCAGGCCGCACCCGGATCGCGCAGAAGATTGCGGGTTTCCTGAATAAGATCGTTGTAATCGACCAGCCCGCGAGCTGATTTGCCATCCTGAAACGCCGTCAGCATGGGCGCGGCCAGACCGAGCAGGGCACGGTTCAGCAGGACAAGGCGCGCGCTCTTGAGGCTGGCCTGAAGATCGAGAAGACGCTGCGCTTCTTCTTCCAACAGCGGCGCAATCCATGGAACGGCCGCCTGCGCTGCTTTACCGACGATAGCGTTCACTTTGCGCGCGGTGCCCTCCTTCGTGAGCAGGCACTTCGCCCATACCGCTGGTGCACGCTCAACCTGTTCCGTTCCAAGCCACGCCAGCATCTGCTCGACGAAAACACGACCGGATGCGGTTGCAGATCCAAGCGCATCCCGCAATCCAGCCCGCAGATCATCTTCCTTCGGCGGCTGGCAGGCGAGGTTTTCAAGGTCTTCGAGGCTCTGCTGCCCGGCTTTCAGGGCCTTGCGATAGGCACTGACCACGCTATCCGGCAAAGTGGCCCAGCGTTCCAGCAGCGGACGGGCGCGGCTCTCCTCCATGTTGAGCGTACGGATGCGCTGGAAGAAGCGGTCCAGCCCTACCGTTCCGGCCACATCGGCGGCAAGTTCCGGCGAACGGGCCAGCCCGTCTTCCATCGCTTCACGCAGCGCCAGCGTAGTGTCGGTGTCTTCCATCAGCGTGAAATGTGGATCAACCGAGGCTTCCAGCGGGAAACGCCGCAGCAGGGACTGGCAGAAGGCGTGGATCGTCTCGATCCGCAGACCGCCCGGAAGATCCAATACGCACAGGAACAGGGCACGGGCGCGACGGCGGGTTTCGTCCGTGTTGGGAACGTCGAGGCTTTCGAGCTCCGCACCCAGCTTCGCATCCGGCAGCGAAACCCAGCTTCCCAGCTTCTGCTGAAGACGGTTGGCCATCTCGGCAGCGGCAGCCTTGGTATAGGTCAGGCACAGGATGCGCGAGGGATGCGCGCCATCGGCCAGAATGGTGTCGCCGTCATCGGTCTGCACATAGAGCGGCAGCATGAGCCGTAGCAGGCGGTCGATCAGCAGCTTGGTCTTGCCTGACCCCGCCGAAGCCGAGACGAACACCGAAGCACGCGGATCGGAGGCCTGACGCTGCGTGCGATCGGCGGCGGCGATGACCTCGTCGCGGGTGATGGGACGTGTGACAGGCGGCATGTCGTTCATTCGCCCTCTCCTTCCGCATAGGCCGCGCGCCATTCATCCACGCGGGCAAGCTGCGCGTAATCGGTGTAACGCGGGACATGCCCGGCCCAGGGTTGGGAGCGGTAGGGCTGATCGGGATTGTCGTATTCGTCCACGAGAGTCCGGAGTTTTTCCATGGCCTCACCAATCAGGGTCGGCGCATCCGTGCCGGAGCGTGAGCCGGGCACTTCACTTTCCTTGCCCGGATCGTCACCGCCGGTCAGATGCCAGTAGAGCAGTTTCTTCGTCTCAACGGCCGGAACGTCTTTAAACGCCCCCTTGGCCAACAACGCGCCTTCGAGCACGAGCTGGACGGACCAGCCTTCAGCGACATTCTTTCCGCTGGGTGGCTGCCCGGTCTTGTAATCGAAGACCGTCGCCAGACCATCTGCGCCGATATCGATCCGGTCCGCACGGCCACGCAGTTCGAACGGCGCGAAAGCCGCCTGAAGACGAAAAGACGCAGTGACCTCCACAAACCGCCCCTGCGCCGGGCCACTTTCTTCCATGTCCAGACGGTAGGCCGCTTCCTTTTCCGCAACCCAGTCCGCAATCCGGGCCAGACGCGGCCCCCACCAGTTCACGAGGGCCGGGCGCATATTGGCCTTGGCCAGTTCCTCGGCAAAAACGCGACGCAGGATGGCACTCGCATTGGCAGGCCAGCACTCGGGGAAGTCCCGCAGGACGCGTTCCATCGCATCATGCACGATCATGCCGAAATCGGCGTGTTCCGCGCCTTCCTCCAGCGGCTTGAGCGCCCGGAGCTTCAGGACATGCTTGGCATAGATCGCATAGGGATCGTGCATCCAGGTTTCGATCTCGGTGATGCTGAGACCGCGCGGACGCAGGGCGACGGGCGGACGTGGCTCGGGTGGCGCGACGGCTTCGGCGCCTGCGAGCGGCTGGTCCAGACAGCGCTGCCAGTCCAGAGCGGGATGCATCGGCAGGCTCTGCGACCGTCCGCCAAGAAACGCATCCATCCGGACCATCCACCGCGCCGGAACGCCGGGCGCGCCCTCACGCCGGGCCGAACTGGCGAACACGACTTCCTTCGACGCCAGAATGGTTGAAACGAAATCATGCGCGCTCACGCCCGTCTGCCGCTCCGGAGAGGGCAGACCGACACGCACGCGCATCGGACGGCTCAGCCAGGGACCCGGATCGGTCGCGGGCGGCCAGACGCCTTCGTTCAGTCCTCCCAACACCACGATATCGAACGCCAGAAGCCGCGCTTCCAGCACACCAAGGATCGAAACACGCGGATGCGCCAGTTCCACGCCGCCGCGATGCGCGCGCAGACCGGTGAGCATCTGCCCCGTCATGGAGGTGTTGAGGAACGAATCCAGATGCGTCAGGCGCTGCGGCGGAAGGATGCCGGTATTGACGATCAGCGCTGCTAGATGGCGCGACAGGGCCTCGCCGTCCTCACCCAGCCACAGACGCGCACCCGGATGGCGCGGTTCGTCTTCCGGTGCGTCCAGCTCCTCAGCGGTAGCCGCCAGCGCCTCCGCCGTGTGGATCAGGCGTTCGAGCAGTTCCGGCAGGGGAATGGCGCCCTCGATGGACAGGAGCGGATCAAAGGCCTGCTCGATGCGTGCGATGAAAGCGGCGGGGCCTTCCGGCTCATCCGGGGCGTCGGCGCTGGCGCCGTGATCGGGGGCATGTTTCTTCTGCGTGTAGTCGTGCAGCGCGGCTTTCAGACCCGCAATCCCCGGCGCAGGAGCAGGTCCACGCAGCAACAGCCGTTCCAGTCGCCGGGCAGAAGCGTGGCAGTCGCCTGGCGTACGGCCCAACGAGGCAAGCGGATGTTTCAGAACGGACAGGAGCGCCACCGGTGACAGACGCGCTTCGGCGGCAGTCGCGATCAGGCGCAGGAATACGGCGGCCGGAGTCTGGGACAGGGACTCGCCCGCACTGTCATCGGCATGGATGCCAAAGCGCAGAAGCTCGGTGCCCACACGCTGCGCCAGAGCGCGATCCGGCGTGACGAGTGCGCAGGTTTTCCCGGCTTCGGAGACGACATCGCGCAGGATCAGGGCGATGGCCTGCGCTTCCTGCTGCTGGTCCTGCGCGGGCAGGATGGAGAGGCCATCGATATCGCGAGGACGACTGTCCTGCCCCCAGTGCTCGATCCCATGTTCCGGCAGCAGGACTTCACGCAACATCAGTTCGCGCCCGCGATCCCGGCCGCCATCCCAATCCGTCAGTTCCTCGCGGGACAGGCCCAGATCCGTCAGGATTTCCTTTAGGCCAGCCTGCGGATGCGATGGCGGCAGATCGGCCCAGATCTCGTCCGCCATGCCCAGATCCACACCCGGCAGGATCACAAGCCCGGCGGGAAGCCGCGCCACTACGGCCAACACGTCCGACACCGCCGCCGATCCGTCCGCGAAGCCCACGCCCCAGACGGGCGTCAGCGGCGGCTTTTCCGCCCAGGTCTGTGCCTGTGCTTTCAACCGCGCGATCTGCCGCGCGACGGGGTTGGAGAGCCCTTCTTCTTCCAGCCATTTCGGCCAGACGGCGGTCACGATTTCCAGAAATTTCAGCGTCTGCTGCCAGTGATCGGAGAAGCGCTCCTCCACCGCATCCGGCAGGCGTTCAGCCAGATCGACACCACTGCGCTCGGCCTCGTCCATCAGGTCCGCCAGCGCCTTGGCCAGCGGCCAGGCACGGTCGATCCCCTTGGTGCTGTCCACACCAACGCTCACGAGCGGCGTCTGGAGGATCAGCATCGAGAGCACAGCCAGACGCCGTTGCGGCTCTACGGCTGGCGGCAGGACAACATCGATCCCGATGGATGCCAGCGCATCCTCGTCCACGTCATTGATCGCGACGATGCGCGGCAGGAGTGCGGCCCGCGTGTCCAGAACCCGCAGGAACGCTTCCATGAGCGCACGGCCTGCGCGACGGCTGGGAACGAGGATCAGGCCGGGACCATCCGTTCCGGCCGCCGGGTCCTGCTCAAGCCATTCCTGCGCCACACGGTCCAGAAACGGCTCCGTGCCCGCAATGGTGACGACGCCGCTCATGGGTTCAGTCCCGCCAGACGCTCTTCAGGCCAGCCCGTCAGCTCCACGAGGCGGGAAACCTCGCTGTCACCGGGGGCGAATGTAAGATGCAGCGCGCCTTCCGGCAGCAGGTCCCCGGCCCGCTCCGGCCATTCGACTAGCATGATGCCCTCGCACGCCTCATCCCAGGCCAGTTCGTACAGCGCATCCGGCCCGTCCAGACGCCAGAGGTCATAGTGATGCACCGCCCCTTTCGGCGTCTCGTAAGGCTGGACGAGCGCGAAGCTGGGGCTGGGTACTTCCATCTGCGGATCCTGAGCCAGATGGCGCAGGAATGCCCGGGCGAACGTGCTTTTCCCGGCCCCTAAGCCCCCCGAAAGCGCGAGGCAGTCTCCGGGTGCGCAGCGATCGGCGATCAGGGCCGCCAGAGTTTCGGTTGCGAGCTGGTCATCGAGGCGTATCTGCATGGCCCCAATGTGGCCCGACTGCCGTGTGCCAGCAAGCACGTTTGGGGAACATCCGTGCCCGTTCAGCCGGATGTGTGCTGAAGAAGCGCTTTCCACCGCACCATGACCGGGCCTTCCTGAAACTCCGCCGCCCGCTGCCGCGCCTTAACCGACATGCGCTGGCGTTGCTCAGGCGCGCCCATCAGTTCCAGCAGGGCAATAGCCAGAGCCTCAGGCTCTTCGGGTGGAACCAGCGATCCAGTCTCGCCATCGCGGACGATTTCCGCCGGCCCGGTCTCGCAGTCAAACGCCACGACCGGCACTCCGGCCGCCATGGCTTCGAGCAGCACCATCGGCAGCCCCTCATATCGCGAAGACGCTACGAACAGTGCGGCGCGGGCGTAATCGGCGTCAATGCTCCCGGTTGCGGGCGCGATCGTCACATGATGCAGACCCTGTGCCTGCTGAAGCAGGGCATCACGATCGGGGCCATCGCCGCGAATCAGCAGCTCCCAGCCCGCGCTCCGCGGGTCCTGTTCGACGATCCGCCAGGCCCGGAGCAGCAGGTCGTAGCCCTTCTGCTCGGTCAGGCGTCCCGCAGCCAGAACCAGACGGGACGCTTCCGGATAAGGCCTGTCCGTCACGCACGGCGCCATGTTCGGAATGGCGGTCAGACGCGCCCGGACCTTCGTTCCTTCCCGCCAAAGAACCGTGTCCCGCTGCGTCAGGACAACAACATCGTCGGCCCAGCGCGCGGCGAGCTGCCGGCCCCAGACGCGCTTGCGGCGGTTTAGCGTCACGTTGAAATTGAAATGCTCCCACACGACACAGCGCACGCCCGCAAGCCGCGCCGCTGCCACGCCGTAAAGTGCATGGGTGGACTCCACGACCACCAGCGTGTCGATCTTCTCCCGTTTCAGCAGGCGCGACAGCCGCCAGACGATCCGGAACCAGGAATTGAAGACCTTCACCGGCCGGTCGAACAGGGACGAGACGGCGATTTCGGGTGACAGCGGAAAGGCCGGAGCCCCCGCCCCGACGAGTTCCACCAGACGCACCTCACAGCCCTGACGGACCAGCCCGTTCATGACGGCACAGGCCGAGCGTTCAGTGCCGCCGAGGCCTCTGAGGTCCTGAATTACAAACGCATATCGTGCCTTCAATGCCCTACCCCAACCTCTTCAAACCGATTATGAAACAGATCATGACGACTGCACCTCAGACCCTGACCACCGATGTCGCGATTGTCGGCGCCGGTCCGACCGCCCTCTTCGCCGCATTCGAATGTGGCATGCTCAAGCTGTCCTGCGTCCTGATCGACGCGCTCGACAGCGTAGGCGGACAATGTGCGGCGCTCTATCCGGAAAAACCGATCTACGACATACCAGCCCATCCCGCCATCGAAGGCGGCGCACTGATCGAGGCGCTCGAACAGCAGATTGCACCGTTCGACGTACCCCGCCTGCTGGGCTCGCGGGTTGAGACGCTGGAAGGTCAGCGCGGGGCGTTCACGCTGAAGACCGCACGCGGCGACGTCATCACCGCGAAGGCCGTCATCATCGCCGCCGGTGCTGGTGCATTCGGGCCGAATCGTCCGCCACTCGACGGGCTTGAAGCCTATGAGCGCACGGGGGCCGTGCAGTATTACGTCAAAAAACGCGCCGACTTCGCAGACAAGCGCGTCGTGGTCGCAGGCGGTGGCGATTCCGCGCTGGACTGGGCGCTATCCCTCTCCGAAGTGGCGGCGCAGGTCTATCTGCTGCATCGCCGGGACCGCTTCCGCGGCGCCCCCGAGACACTCTCGCGTATCGAACAGCAGATTGCAGCCGGGAAGATCGAGAAGGTCGTGCCCTATCAGCTCCATGCCCTGCACGGCACGGACGGCGTGCTCTCGACCGTAGAAGTCACCACGCTTGAAGGCACGTCCCGGCATATCGAGGCCGATGCGCTTCTGCCGTTTTATGGGTTGTCCACCGATCTGGGGCCGATCGCGCTCTGGGGGCTGGACACGCATCGCAATACCGTCCCCGTCACCCCGGCCACGCTCGAGAGCAGCACGCCAGGTATTTTCGCGATCGGGGATGTGGCGACCTATCCGGGCAAGCTGAAGCTGATCCTCCAGGGCTTCTCCGAAGGCGCCATGGCAGCCCATGCCATCCATGCCATCGTCCATCCCGACACGGCTCTGCATTTCGAGTACTCGACCAGCAAGGGCGTGCCGGGCTGACGGAGCAGGACGGGACAGGTTTTTTCGCAGCGCTGAGCTGGCTTTCATGGCTTCAGAGCGGTTTCACGAACGACAACACAGCAGGACAGATATGAAAGTCATCGTTATGGGCGCCGGCGTCATCGGCGTGACAACGGCCTGGTATCTCGCTCAGGAAGGCCACGAAGTCGAAGTCATCGACCGCCAGCCGGGTGTGGGTCTGGAAACGTCCTTTGCCAATGCGGGTCAGGTCTCTCCGGGTTATTCCACCCCCTGGGCCATGCCGGGTCTGCCGTTCAAGGCCGCGAAGTGGATGTTCGAGAAGCACAGCCCGCTCGTGATCCGTCCGCGCTTTGATACGGCCATGTTCCGCTTCATGGGCGAGCTGCTCATGAACTGCACGGAAAAGGCCTATGACATCAACAAGGGCCGGATGCTGCGGATCGCGGAATATGCGCGTGACCGTCTGGACACCCTACGCGCAGAGACTGGCATCACCTATGACGGTGCCCAGAAAGGCCTGATCCAGCTGTTCCGCACCGACAGCCAGATCGAATACGCCGCCGAAGACATGCGCCTGCTGGCCGAAAGCGGTGTCGAGCACAAGCTGCTGACCGTGGACGAGATCCTGGCCCGCGAACCCGGCCTTGCCCATGCGCGGCATCTGCTTAAGGGTGGCCTGCTTCTACCCGGTGACCAGACGGGCGATGCACATCTCTTCACCCGCCGTCTGGCCAAGATGGCCGAGGAAAAGGGCGTGAAGTTCCATCTCGGCGTCAAGATCGAGGCTCTGGAAGCCGCCAGCGATGCCATCGTCAGCATCCGCACCAGCGCCGGCCGCATGACGGCGGACCGCTATGTTCTGGCGCTCGGCAGCTATTCGCCGCGCTTCCTCAAGCCTCTGGAACTGCGTCTGCCGATCTATCCGGTCAAGGGTTACTCCCTGACCATGCCGATCACGGATGAAAGCCGCGCCCCTGTCTCGACGGTCAATGACGAGACATACAAGGTCGCCATCACGCGCCTTGGCGACCGCATTCGCATCGGTGGCACGGCGGAGCTGAACGGCTTCAACCTGCGCCTCAGCCCGGACCGTCGCGAGACGCTGGAGCTGTCCTTCAGCGAGATGTATGGCGGCGGCGATCTGTCGTCCGCGAAATACTGGACCGGCCTGCGCCCCTGCACGCCGGACGGCACGCCGATCGTTGGCCCCTCCCCGCGCTACGGCAATCTGTGGCTCAACACCGGCCATGGCACACTGGGCTGGACGATGGCGGCAGGCTCCGGCCAGATCGTAGCGGACCAGATCTCGGACCGCCAGACGGCCATTCCGTCCCTCGACCTGTCGCTGGACCGCTACGGCGCCTGAGACACACTCCCTGTCCGCAAACCGTTATGGTGTTTGCGGACAGGATACTGAAATATTTGCTCTCATTTTTTTGCCATTTTCCATATTTCGGAAGTAGCGTTACAGTCCAAGGCCAATTGATGGCTATGCTATTAATTGCATGCATTGGCACAGACTGGATACGCAATGAATTTTTCCGATATCTCCAAAGGCTCAAACACTGCGCCTTGCGGTATTTCGCATTTTCATGAGTTCCGACCTGCGGAGAAAGTTGTCGGGCCCTTCATGGTCTGGGAGCTTACGGACGATCACGGCTGGACTTATGATTATCACTGGAAAAGGCCAACCCAGGATCTGAATCCCATAGGTTTCTACAGTGTGAGAAATCTGATCGTTACCAGACCGGGCAGCAACATCCTCAGCACCAATCTTGTTTATGACTGCGCCACAGGAATTGATAACCAGCGTAGCATTCCACAAGAAGACGATTATTTCCTTCAGTCACACAAGAACAAAATCATCATCGACGAACCGGTCGTCATAGGAGACGGCGTATCGTTCGACGTCTGGGGGCACTGGCTCATTGATTACCTGCCCAGATTTGCCGTTGTAAAAGCGATGATGGACGAGCGGTTTTCTGAAATGAAAATCCTCCTCCCGCATTTCAGCCCCCAGTGGATCTACCGCTTTCTGGAACTTGCTCTCGGTTTCAGAAGAGAAAATATTATCAATTACAATCCAGGATCCGATATCGTCCTGTGCCGGGAGGCTATTCTCCCATCCTATTGTTATACCAATGAATTTTCGTTCCACAGTTTCGTTCGGGATTTCTATACATCCCTGACGCCTGCTTCCGGGAAAGAGAAAAAGACACGCAAGATCCTCGTGTCCCGATCTGATTTTCTTCACAGCAACCGACAGCTTTCCCGCCGCGCCATTTTCGAGGAAATGGCTCTGGAGCGGGGATATGAAATCATCCATCCGGAAAAATTCTCTCTTGAAGAGCAGATCCAAATCTTCTCCGAGGCTGCGGCTGTTGTTGGAGAGCATGGATCAGGGATGCACAGCACCCTTTTTTCAGGGTCTGGCACAGTCGTAGGATGCCTCGGGTTCTGGAATGCGGTGCAACTGCATATCGGCTATCTGATGGGCCATCAGAATGTCTATGTAACCAGAAACTGCAAATGGCCTACGCCGGAAAACAATCAGTACAGGATTGAATGTACCGAAGAGGATCTGAAGAGCTTTTTTGAAAAAGTCGATTCTCTTATTCGATAGCCTTGCAGAAATCCTACCGGTCTTACGGCTGGCTTTTCCTATAAAAAAACGGGGCCTGCTTGAGCAGACCCCGTTCCGTATTCCGTAGCTCTGCGAGAGAGCTGCGAGCCGTTCCTCAGTTGGAAGGAGCGGCGTCGGACGTCGTGGCATCTGTCGGAGCGGACGTCTTCTTGTGATGCTTGTGCTTGTGGTGGTGCTTCTTGCCATGATGCTTCTTCGTGCTCGTGGCAGTAGCATCGGAATCGGCGGAAGGAGCAGCCGGAGCAGCTTCGGAAGGCGCAGCCGTTGCAGGGGCCGTGGCAGCAGGAGCTTCAGCCGGCGGAACAGCGGCCGTCGTGGCAGGGTCGGCAAATGCCGGAGCAGCCGTCAGGGCCAGGGCGGAGACGGCGGCGATCAGGGAACGGTTGAAAAGACGCATCTGGAAACGAAGCTCCAAAACAGAATAGAGACGAGCCATCATTCAGGTATCCTGAAGTGACCTTGATACTGAAGATACCATTCCTGCTTTGCCGGGTCGCGCATTAACTTTATGAAATTTCAGTCTCTTGTCCGTGTCTTGCGAAAACGCGCCTCAATTCAGACAAACTCTATTGCCCGACCATAAAAAAAGGCGTGCCCGGAAGATCCGGGACACGCCTTTTTTCTAACCGCTATCCTCGGAAGGACGGATCAGATCTCGCGGGACTTGGAAGCACGCTTGCGCTCATGCGGATCCAGGTAACGCTTGCGGATCCGGATGGCAGACGGCGTGACTTCGACCAGCTCATCGTCCTCGATGTAGGCGATGGCCTGCTCGAGGCTCATGCGGCGCGGCGGGGTCAGAAGCAGGGCTTCGTCCTTGCCGGAGGCACGCATGTTGGTCAGCTTCTTTTCGCGAACCGCGTTGACGTCAAGATCGTTCTCGCGCGAGTGCTCGCCGAGGATCATGCCCGTGTAGATCTTCTCGCCGGCATCGACGAACATCGTGCCGCGATCCTGCAGGGAGAACAGCGCGTACTGCGTCGTCGTGCCGTCTTCAGCAGAGATCAGCGAACCGTTGCGACGGCCTTCGATCGGGCCGACATACGGCAGGTAGCCGTGGAACAGACGGTTCATGAGGCCCGTACCACGCGTGTCGGTCAGGAACTCGCCGTGATAGCCGATCAGGCCGCGCGACGGGATCAGGAACGTCAGACGGACCTTCCCGCCACCGGACGGACGCATGTCCTGCATGACGCCCTTACGCAGAGACATCTTCTCAACAACGACGCCGGAATACGGCTCGTCCACGTCCACCAGGACTTCTTCAAACGGCTCTTCACGCTCGCCGGTCTCTTCGTTTTCACGGAAGAGAACGCGCGGACGGCCGATCGTCAGCTCGAAGCCTTCGCGACGCATCGTCTCGATGAGAACGCCAAGCTGAAGTTCGCCACGGCCGGCGACTTCGAACGCCTCGCTTTCCGGGCTTTCCGTCACCTTGATGGCCACGTTGCCTTCGGTTTCCTTGAAGAGACGGTCACGGATCTGGCGCGACGTCACCTTCTTGCCTTCACGACCGCCGAGCGGGCCGTCGTTGATGCGGAAGGTCATGGACAGGGTCGGCGGATCGACCGGACGCGACGGCAGCGGCTTCTCGACAGACGGATCAGCGATCGTGTCAGGGATCGTGGCTTCGGACAGACCGGCCACGGCCACAATGTCACCGGCTTCGGCTTCCTCGACGGGCACGCGGTCCAGGCCACGGAAGGAGAGCAGCTTCGTCAGACGGCCGGTCTCGACAACCGTGCCATCCGGACGCAGCACGCGCACCGGCATGTTCACCTTCGCACGGCCCTGATCGATACGACCCGTCAGGATGCGGCCCAGGAAGTTGTCGCTCTCGAGAATGGTGGAGACCATTCCGAACGGCGCATCCTTGTCCACGTTCGGCGTCGGCACATGGCGCAGCACCAGGTCGAACAGCGGGGCCAGATCCTTCTTCGGTCCGTCCAGCTCCAGATCGGCCCAGCCCTGACGGCCCGAAGCGTAGAGCATCGGGAAGTCGAGCTGGTGCTCATCTGCGCCGAGGGAGGCGAACAGATCGAAGATCTCTTCGTGCACTTCGTCCGGACGGGCGTCGGAACGGTCGATCTTGTTGACGACGACGATCGGGCGGATACCACGGGCCAGCGCCTTGCCAAGCACGAACTTGGTCTGCGGCAGCGCACCTTCAGCGGCATCAACGAGGATGATCGCGCCATCCACCATGCTCAGGATACGCTCGACCTCACCACCGAAATCGGCGTGGCCCGGAGTATCGATGATGTTGATGCGGGTTTCTTTCCACACAACGGACGTGCACTTGGCGAGAATGGTGATGCCACGCTCGCGTTCGAGGTCGTTGCTATCCATGGCGCGATCAGCAACATGCTGATTGTCACGGAAAGAGCCGGACTGTTTGAGAAGCGCGTCAACCAGCGTGGTTTTGCCATGATCGACGTGCGCGATGATGGCGATATTACGGAGTTCCATGTGGTCTTCCAGACGGGAGGCATCGAAGAGAGGATTTGCGCCGTCTTCTGCACCGAATCCCGCCAATATGCAAACTCTGTCACTGTCTTTTCGTCCTGAAGATGCCTTGAGCCTACGGGAAAGCTGGGCCACATCACACAAAACACGGCCCCTTTAAGGAATTCAGACCATGTCCGACCATCACCCGACCGGCCCGTCCGCACCCGGCACCGACGCCCTCAGCCAGCTTGGCCGCGCCACCACCACGCCGCAGAGTCCCGAGGAAGCCGTCCTCGAGCGCGTCCCTTCCCCGCATCAGGGCCGACAGTATGTCGTGCGCTTCACAGCGCCCGAGTTCACCTCACTCTGCCCGGTCACGGGACAGCCGGATTTCGCGCATATCGTCATCGACTACATCCCCGGCGAATGGATCGTGGAGAGCAAGTCCCTCAAGCTCTTCCTGACCAGCTTCCGCAATCATGGCGCGTTCCACGAGGACTGCTCCATCGCCATCGCCGAACGTCTGGTCGCCCTGCTTGACCCGCAGTGGCTACGGATCGGCGCATACTGGTATCCGCGCGGCGGCATTCCGATCGACGTGTTCTGGCAGACGGGCGAGCCGCCGAAGGGCGTGTGGATTCCCGCACAGGACGTCCCCGGCTATCGCGGCCGCGGCTGAACCAGTCCATGACCGAAGCTGCCGCCATCGCCCGCTCCAGCGGGCCCGTCACGCAGGCCCGACTTGTGGTGGACTTCCAGCGTCTCGGGGTCACGCCCGGTATGACGCTGCTGGTCCATGCGTCGCTGAGCCGGATCGGATGGGTCTGCGGCGGGGCGCCAGCAGTAATTTCGGCCCTGCTTCAGGCGGTCGGGCCGGAGGGCACGATCGTCATGCCTGCGCAGTCTTCCGAACTGAGCGATCCGTCAGGCTGGTGCGATCCGCCGGTCCCGGAAAGCTGGTGGGAGACGATCCGTGCGACGATGCCGCCCTATGATCCGCGCCTGACCCCCACGCGCGGTGTTGGGCAGATCGCCGAAATCTTCCGGACATGGCCCGGCGTGCAGCGCAGCCTGCACCCGCAGGTCTCATTCAGTGCATTCGGACCGCAGGCAGCGGATATTCTGGCGCGTCAGCCGATGGAAGATCCGTTCGGCGCACAGTCCCCCCTCGCCGCCCTGTCGGATAGAGATGCGCAGGTCCTGATGATCGGAACGGGATGGGAAACCTGCACGGCGCTGCATCTGGCCGAGAGGCTTGCCCAGCCGGACGGCCCGACCTTTCAGGATGGGACCTGCATCACTGTTGAGGGAGAGCGCCGGTGGGTCCGGCTGTGTCTGCCCGTGACGGACATAGAGCGTTTCCAGCCTTTCGGCGCCACGCTGGATGGCAATGCCCTGCTCCGGCACGGTCATGTCGGCTCGGCGCCCTCACGTCTTTTCCCGCTTGCGCCGGCCATTCGCATGGCCACGGAGCGCTGGACGGGAAGCGAAGCGGCTTAAAGGCTGATCCCGAGCTGCCCTTGGAAATACAGCAGGGGCGCGCGGTTTTCGTCGAGTTCCAGACCAACGGGTCGCGCCATGAAGATGGCATGGGTGCCGCCCTGGAACGTCTCGACCAGTTCACAATGCATCTTCACGAGTGAATCCCGAACGAAGGCCGTGCCATCCGCCGCGCGTTCGATCACGTCCGAACCGAACTTGTCGGCCGTGCGACTGGCGAACAGCATCGCCACGTCCTTGTGGTCGTTGCCCAGGATGCTGAGGCCGAACACGCCGGCTTCCGCAATCGCACGATAGGTCGCGCTGGCCCGGTTAAGACAGATCAGTAGCAGAAGCGGATTGAGGGACACGGACGTCAGGGCGCTGATGGTCGCGCCCTGCTCGCCTTCGCTGCCTTTGGCCGTCACCACGGCAACACCCGTGGCGAAGTGGGACATGGCTTTGCGGAAATCGGTTTCGTTCGGAGTCGTCATGACAATCTCCTTGCCATAATCCGGCGGCAAGCGCACCTCCCCTTCAGAACCCCAGCGTCATGTCGGCTCCGAACAGGATCCGTCCCATATGGTGCTGGTCATCGAACGGGCGCGTGCTGTTGAGCGACCGGTCAAAGCGCAGTTCCGGCCGGAACTGCAGCAGCTTGACGTGATGCCCCACATCCGGCCGCCAGACCGTATTGAGCGTCAGGGCGCCATAGGTCGTTGCCGGAGCGGATTCCGAGCGCGTCGGATTGCCGAGCATGGCCTGCGCATAGCCCTCGTTCTCCGCAAAACTGGCCACAAAACTCCCGGTATTGTCCCGGTACAGCTCGGCCCGTGCATTGACCGTCAGGTTGGGATGGATGTGCCACCCACCCCAGACGACCGCGCTCCATGTATCGGCACGCAGGCCTTCGTCATGAAGCTGGTTCAGTTCCGCCGTGACGCTCCATTTTTTCGAGAACGTCCAGGTCCCGTTCAGATCGTTCCAGTACCGCATGGCGCCATTTGCGCGCGGCCCAAGCGAGCGTACAGCATTTTCCGGCCCGACCCGCAGCAGGTAGGTGAAGGATAAATGCCCGTCCGCCAGATTGTTGCCCGTGACACCGATATAGCCGGCAGGACGGCCATTATTGTCGCCGCGTCCAAAAGACGTCTGGTTGCCGGTATCGGCGCCGAACTGGAGATCGAAATGATCGTCCAGATGGAGCTGGAACATGCCGCCCACATGCTCGAACGGCGTGGAATATTCAGTCGTATAGGCCAGCGTATAGAAAGCGCGGGTCGAAGGATCGAGCGTCTCCACCCCCATGGGGGAGGTCAGGATACCGATCTGCCCATCCAGCCCTTTACTCGTGAACCAGGGCATGTGGATCGCGACATTGGCGAAGACCGGCATGGCCTGATAGCGGCCATTGATCCAGCGGTCTGAAACACCGGCAATCGTATAGCTGCGGGCGTCGGAGCCGTAAAGCATCCGCAGGTTCATCCCCAGACCATACCCGCCGCCGATCGGATCAACCGGTTTGGTGAGCGTGAAGGTGAGCTGGTTCAGCGTCGCCTGATCGGCATAAGGCGAAAGGAGCTGGCCGAAATTGAGGTTGCTGGCGGGGTGGCTGGAACTGCCCATCACGCCGCCTTCAATCTGCGCGCCAAAGGAGACGTCGGAAAACCACTGATCCGTCCAGGCCTTGCCCTGCCCGGTCGCGGTCTGCTCCCCCACGGTCTGGGCGCCGGCAGCGGAGACTCCGAGCCCCGCAAGAACCACCAGTATCGCACCAAAACCCAGACTGAAACACTGCCTCATGCCATCCACCTTCCGGTTGCATGAGGCAGCCCATAGCACAGGCCTGGTTTTTTACTTAATGTTGCTAAGCGGGAATATTTCTCAGAATTTGGCCGTATTCGGGTCAGCGCCCATCCGGCCATCCTTGCGGTCCATTTCCCCGATGGCCTGCATGTCCTCCGCGTCCAGCACGAAGCCGAATACGTCCAGATTTTCCGCCAGCCGCTTTGGATTGACCGATTTGGGAATGACGATCAGCCCGTTCTGAAGATGCCAGCGGATCACGACCTGTGCGGGAGTGCGGCTGTGCTTTTCAGCGATCTTTGCGATCCGCTCATCGCTCAGGACGCGCCCCTTGCCCAGCGGACGCCAAGACTCGGTGCGGATATTGTGCTTTTCGTGAAACGCCCGAAGGGCGCGCTGCTGGAAGTCCGGATGCAGTTCGATCTGGTTGACGACCGGTACCACACCCGTCGCGTCCATGATTTGCTCCAGATGTTCCGGCTCGAAATTGGAGACGCCGATGGACTTCACCCGGCCCGACTTTTTCAGCTCAACCAGTGCCTTCCATGTCTCGACATACTGCCCCTGATCCGGCATTGGCCAGTGGATCAGATACAGGTCCAGAACCGGACGACGCAGCAGGCGCGCGCTTTCGTCATAGGCGCGCATGGTCCTGTCATAGCCCTGCTCGTCATTCCACAGCTTGGTCGTGAGAAAGACCTCCGGATGGTCTTCCAGTCCCTCACCGACGCCTGCCTCATTTTTGTAAAGCCGCGCCGTATCAACGGAACGATAACCGAGCTTTACGGCTTCCTTCACAACCTTTGCGGTCTCATCAGGTGGCGTTTCCCACACTCCCAGCCCGATCTGGGGCATGGTGTGACCGTCATGAAAGGAAATCACCGTCTGGGCATCGGCGGATGGAACCTGTGAGGACATGTCTGTCTCCCTGCTGGGTTGAAGAATGAATTACACGCGCGTGATGTGCTGTCTGTCCAACGTCCGGCCTGAACGACGGGTTCAGTCGCCGCTCAGCAGAACGCCCAGTTTGCGGGTGAATGTCGCAACCGTGAACGGCTTGACCAGCAGCGCACAGCCCGGCGCCAGAGGCTGATCGCCCAGAATGCTCTGCTCGGCATAGCCCGTGATGAACAGGACTTTCAGCGCGGGCCAGCGTTTCATCAACTGCTCGCCCAGTTCGCGGCCGTTCATCCCGCCCGGCATGCCGATATCACTGATAAGAACCGACGGTGGCTCGTCCTGCACAGCCAGAGTTAGCGCGGACGGGCCGTCAGATGCCGTCAGCACGACCCCGCCCAGATCCGTCACCATGTCTGCCACGATCATGCGCACGGCCTCTTCATCGTCCACGACCAGAACCCTGCGCCCTTCCAGAAGACGCGGCTGGGGCGTACGCGGCAATGACGGAGCATCGGCGCGCATCACATCCTGACCGTGATAGCGCGGCAGCCAGAGGGACACGCTCGTTCCCTGCCCGGGGATGGAGCGGATTTCCACCTGCCCGCCCGACTGCTGGGTGAAGCCATAGATCATGCTCAGACCAAGCCCCGTCCCCTCTCCCAGCGGCTTGGTCGTGAAGAACGGATCGAAGGCGCGCTGGACGATTTCAGGCGGCATGCCACAGCCTTCATCCTCTACCGTCAGGACGACATAATCGCCCGCCCGGATGGACATGTCGGCTGCTGCATCAGCCGTCAGGAGACGGTTTTCACTCTTCAGCCGTAGCGTCGTCCCATGGTTGTGCATGGCGTCCCGGGCATTGATGCACAAATTCAGGACCGCGTTCTCAAGCTGGTTGGAGTCCACGCGCGTCAGCCAGAGATCCGGCTGGAGGTCAAAAACAAGCTCTATTCCCGGTCCGACCGTTCCCCGGAGCAGGCTCTCCAGTCCGCGGACAAGCGCATTCATGTCCGTGGGTGTGGGATCGAGGGTCTGGCGGCGGGAGAAGGCCAGAAGACGATGGGTCAGGGACGCCGCCCGATGAACCGCTTCCTGCGAGGCCGTGATGTAACGCTCCAGCCCGTCCATCCGGCCCTGTGCGATCCGCATGCCCAGCAGTTCCAGCCCACCCCCGATCCCGGCAAGCAGATTGTTGAAATCATGCGCCAGACCACCGGTGAGCTGCCCGACAGCCTCCATTTTCTGCGCCTGACGGAGCTGTTCTTCCAGTTCGTTGCGCTCGGTCAGATCCCGCCCGACTGCATAGATCGCATCGCCCTCGTCGTTGCAGCTCCAGTTATAGGTCCGCCAGGTTCCGTCAGAACGCCGCATCCGCACGTCCAGCCCCGCCGTCGGCCAGGGCGTGCCGGTAATCAGCCGGTCGAACGTGTCCCAGACCATCTGCCTGTCATCGGGATGGCACAGCGCATCCAGCCGCAGCCCGGCGAGTTCCTCGGCCCTGTAACCCTGCATTTCCTCCCAGCTCGGACTGACCGCGACGTAATAACCGCGGCGGTCAATGATGATGAACAGGTCGCGTGCAATGTTCCACAACCGGTCACGCTCGCGGGTCCGCTGGAGGATGCGCTCTTCAAGCATGACGTTGAGATCGCGGATCTGCTGCTGCGTGCGGGCCTGACGCATGGAAGCGTGGGTGCGGTCCGCAACGGCGCGGGTGAAGACGATTTCCTCTTCCGTCCAGACATGCGGCGCATCATGGCAGACGAACATCAGCCCCACGAAGCGCCCGAATTTGAAAATCGGAATACTGAGGAACGCCACGATGTTCTCGGCTTCGTAGCGTGCATCATATCCCGCCGTCAGGGGATTGGTGCGGACATCCGAAATAGCCACAGCCTCGCCTCGTGCAAGGAGCGGCCTGAACTCGCCGTAATCCGCGAACGTCCGCACGCCCAGCAGAGGCCGCCGCGCCTCGGCGACGCCGCTGACAGTCATGCCCGTGCCATCATCGTTGATGATGCCATAGCCCGCGCCGCTGGCATCCAGCTCCCGGCAGATGATATGGGCGGCGACCTCTTCCATCATGCCCGTATCATCAAGCGCCCGAAGCTGGTCTCCCAGTTCGACGAGGGCAGCCTGACGCAGGGCCTGACGCTTGCTGCGGTCGATGTCAAAGACAATGCCCGGAAAACGGGCCACCCGCCCCTCTTCTCCCAGATCGCAGCGGCCATTGCCTTCGAACCAGCGCTGGCCTTCCGGCGTGTCCACCCGGAACTCGAAACGGCATTTTCCGCCCCGCCGGGTTGCCGCCGTTACGGCCTGCACCACGGCAAAGCGGTCCCGCGGGTCCACGGCGTCATAGATGACGTTCGGCATGACCCCTTCGCGCAGCCGGGCCGGATCGAGCCCAAGCGTCAGGGCCAGCCGGGCATCGCCCGTCATGCGGGACGCACTGTCATCCCACATCCATGTCCCGGCGATCGCCCCGGCATCCAGTGCAAGCTGAAGCCTCTCGGCTGACTGGTTGGCTTCTGTCAGATCACGCCCGATTGCCAGCAGACGCTGAACGTCCCCGTCCTCGCCAAACACCGGAGTGACAGCTACGTCCCAGAACCGGCGCTGCCCGCGCATGGTCATGGCATAGCCCTGAAAGCGTGCCGTCTCGCCTTCCAGCGCGGTCTGCACGGCCAGGGCCGCACGACGACGCGGCTGCCCGCGCCACAGATCAACCCAGGGCAGCCCGTGCATGATGATCGGGCTGTCCATTTCCATGGATCTGATGCCGCCTTCGCTGACGAAGCGGATACAACCATCGCAGTCGAGGATATGGATGCAGTCCGGCAGGCTCGACAGCAGCAGGCGGGTGAAAGACTCGCTGGAACGCAGAGCTTCCGCCGTTACGGACGCAGAGGACACATCCATCGCCAGCCCGACGCTACGGCGTCCATCCAGACGGCTTTCATCTTCCCGCCAGCCACGAAGCAGCACATACCGGAGCATCGGGCGACGCCGGGACGCTTCCGGCCCCGAAAACGCAGACGGAGTCGGAACTACAATCCGGAACCGCAATTCGTAGCATCCGTCTTCGCGGAGTTCCTCCTCGACGTTCCCGTCATAAACCATCCGGTCTTCGGGATGGAGGAAAAGCAGCAGTTCATCGACAGGAACACCTACGGCCAGCCGCTCGGGAGGCAGGCCCCAGATACGGGCGAACCGGGCGTCTCCAGTCACCATCCGTGTTGCGAAATCACAGCGGTAGAACGCTACTTCCGCCGTGTCCGCCATGCGCTGCATCCGGAGCTGCATGCGCTCCATGAGCGCGTGCTCCTCCTCTTCCGGCGAGGTGGACGCTGCATGCTCGCGCAGCAGTTCATCCACCTGAAGGGCGCACAGGGCCAGAACATGCTCAAGGGCCGGCGCGTTCTGCCGCACACACAGCCAGACCTCGACCACGCCGGAGCGCACCGGCAGCAGGCGTACGGTACAGGAATCGACGGACTGTCCGTCCATGAGGCACGCCGCGCCTTCATAGGCAATCGTGCTTGCCTCACCGCCAAGAATGCGCACCCCTTCGGTATCGCGCACCAGAAGAGCAGCCTCACCGCCCCCCTCGGCGGCAGCAAGGGCCAGAAGATGGACGCACAGAACAGAGGCACGGCCACCGGCCGGAGCCGGACGGAGCATCAGCGCTTCGGTTCCTCCTGCTGCGTCCTCCCCGCGATCCATTGCCTCTCCTCAAGCCCTGCTCATCCGAACGTTTCCCAACTCGGGACCATGTCAGTCATAGCAGATCTGGCGTCCCTCGCATCCTGTCACGAAACCTCTACAATGGGATGGCCACTTTTTCGCCTTTCTTACGTTTCTGTCGGAACGTGATCACATTTTCAGGAGTTTGCCATGCTGAACCTCGATCTGAGCGGCCGCACCGCCCTCGTCACCGGATCAACCGGCGGGATCGGCCTTGCCATTGCCCGCAAACTGGGTGAGGCCGGGGCAACCGTCATCATCAATGGCCGCAAGCAGGACAGCATCGACGGCGCGCTCGAAAAGCTGGGCAAGGCCGTGCCGGGCGGCACCTTCCGTAGTGTGGTCGCCGATGTCGGAACGCCGGAAGGCTGCAAGACGCTGTTCGAAGCCGAGAGCAGCATTGATATCCTGATCAACAATGCCGGTATCTTCGGGCCGAACGACTTTTCGAGACGACGGATGACAGCTGGCAGCACCTGTTCGAAGTCAACCTGTTCTCCGGCGTGCGCCTGTCCCGCGCCTATATGCCGGGCATGAAGGAGCGCAACTGGGGACGCGTGCTGTTCATTGCATCGGAATCCGCGCTGAACATCCCGGTCGAAATGGTCGATTACGGCGTCAGCAAGACCGCCATGCTGGGTCTGGCCCGCGGTCTGGCGAAGCTGATGGCGGGCACGAATGTGACGGTGAATTCGGTCCTGCCGGGTCCGACCCTCTCCGAAGGTGTCGAGGACATGCTGAAGGCCCAGAATCCCGGCAGCACCCGCCCTGTTGCGGAACTGGCGGCAGAGTTCGTGCAGAAGCACCGCCCGAGCAACATCCTGCGCCGTATGGCCACGGTTGATGAAGTGGCCAACCTTGTCGCCTATGCCGCCTCGCCCCTGTCTTCCGCCACAACCGGCGCGGCCCTGCGTGTCGATGGCGGTACGGTCGACACTATCTGATCAGGAAGGCTGATCAGGCAGACGGGGGCACGTCCCCCGCCAGCCGTTGCAAGGCGATCCGAACGTCGGGTTCGACAGCCGGATCGTTCCGCAATGACTGGGCAACGGTCCGCGCAAGCGGAGCCGCAGCATCGCCTTTGCGGAACCAGGCCCGCAGAAAAACCTGCAACCGTTTGCGGACAGGCGCAGGCGTCGCTTCGCGTGCCGCGGCGTCACGCAGTTCGATCACCCACAGGCCCAGCGCCATCGCATGCAGATGCCGCGCCATATAGGTGAGCATCACATCCCGCGGGATGCCCTGACAGTTGCGCACGGCCCGCACCATGCTGGCAGCATTGATCGCCAGCCACTGATGAACCGTCTGCCCGCCGCCCTGCGCAATGAAACGAAGCTGCTGCTCGACCCAAGCCGATGTGCGCCGGAGGTGACTGTCAGCCCGGAACGGAAACACCACACCGAACGTGACGCGCGCGAAAATGACCGCCCCCAGAAAGGCGCTGGCACCGTTGAGAAACGATACTTCGTCATAACGCATGAGGTTTGACGGTCCGATCAGGACGGGCAGGAACATGTTGAACGAAAAGGCGTGGTTCACGAGCTTTGGCGCCCGGGCGGCCAGACCGCCGATCACCATCGGGACCATCAGAAGCAGAGCCAGATATTCCGGCGCCGTGACGGCGGGCACGACAAAAAACGCATAGATCCCCGCCACACCTGCGCACCAGACCGCGCCACGATAGAAGCCGGACGACGCCAGTGCGGGGATTTCGCGGGTCGCCAGCAACCCGTAGACCAGCGCCACGAAGGACACGAAAGCCGGCCCCGAAGGCCACGCCGTTACTTCCCAGAGAAGCCAGGCGCCCATGATGCCGGTTGCAGCCCGCAGCCCGTTGAACACCGCTTCGAGCATATGACGCGGAGAACGCGTCCGGAAACGGAAGTGATCGTGACGCGGTGGCGTGATGATCGCCTGAATATGGTTATGGGCCGCCTCCAGATCACGATCCACATCAATCCCAGTCGCCCCGCCCTGCGCCCGCGCAAGGACCGCCAGCAGACGTGCCAGAACGGCACGTGCATGGTCCGCACTGCGCCGGGTTCCGGACCCCATTTCGAGAACGTCGAACTCAATGCGGCTGTTGGCATCGACCAGTTCGGTCAGCAGGCGACTCTCGGTCTCCGGATCAAACCCGCCTGCCCGCAGGATTTCCGCATGGGAAGCGACCTTGGCGGTAATCTGTTGCAGACGTCCCAGAAGCCTTTGCCGGGCTTCCTTCTGGACATTGGGCAGAAAGAGCGCCGCCATGACCGCTTCGCAGAGCGTTCCGAGCATGATGTACGTGCCGCGCGCCATAGCGACATTGAAAACGTCATCGGGCTGGCTGATCGCGCCGGTCGCCACGATGGCGGAGGTGAAGCTGATAACGAGAAATCCGTACCGCCGGTAGCCGTCGAGAAACGTTGCCCAGCCGCAGCACAGCCCGATCCAGAGCGCGAGCGCAATGAAGAACAGCCCCGCCTGCTGGGGAAAAGCCGCGATCAGGGCCACGCCCATGCAGCCCCCGATGATCGTGCCCGCAAACCGCCAACGCGCCTTGGACAGGCTCTCTCCGCGCGAGGCCGTCGCCACGACCCAGACGGTCAGCGGCGCCCATTGCGGACTGTCCAGCTCCATCCACATGGCGATGAGCAGGGACAGGATCGCCGCGACCGAAGTCCGGACCGCAAAACCCAGATCCTTCGCGGACGGCGCAATCAGCCATCCCCAGCGCCCGATCAGAACATCGCGCAGTTCCGATCCGAATGTTGACCCCAGTCCCGCGAGACCGGCTGCTCTCCCGCCCAAACCTGGCACTCTTCCGTCCGAAAAGCCGCAAATTGCGAAACGGAACCCAGGCCTGTCCAAGATATTGTCATGATCGCATCATAAGTCGCGCTTATGATGGTCCTCAGACTGTCAGCGCATCTTCCAGAATGAGCTGCGTGGCGACTTCCCAACTGCGGGACATCAGGGCCGTCTGCACCGGCTGTTTCAGCCGCACCAGACCCACTCCCGGGGACGGGCATGACGCGAGACGCCGGATCTGAAGCGGGTTGGCCGGATCACGCTGATGCGGCAGAGCAGCGACTGGCAGGATCGTCGCCAGACGCCCGGCGAGCACTTCGACATATAGCAGTTCGAGCGCGTTGGTTTCCAGCAGGACGTTGGGCTTGCTTCCGGCCTTCGCAAAGCACTCATCCACGATCTGCCGGGTCCGCATGGAATGGCCCAGAAGGCCCAGCGGATGTTCGGCGGCATCCGCCCAGCTGAACGTCTTGCGGGATGTCAGCTCCATGCGGGAGCCTGCCACGAAAACATACTGTTCCGCATAAAGCTGGTGCGTCTCGAAACTGCCGTCTTCGGGAACCTGATCCAGATAGATCAGCCCCATCTGGATCCGCTGCTCGGTCAGGTCATGCAGGATGTCGGTATTGGCAGATACCGTCAGTTCAATATGAAGCGCCGGCACGGCAGCCCGCAGACTTTCCATCAGTGGCGGCATGACCTGAATGGCGGGCGGAATGGTCCCGATCGACAGCGTTCCCCCAGCGACTTCATGTGCGAAATCGGCTTCCTGACGCAGACCGTCCAGTGCAGCCACTGTCTGCCGCGCCCAGGCCAGAACGCGCTCACCTTCCGGTGTCAGCCCCAGAACGCGGCGGTTCCGCCGGACGATGGGAACGCCAAGTTCGTGCTCAAGCTGACGGATCGCCATCGACAGCGCAGGCTGCGACACATTGCAGTGCTCCGCCGCCCGGGAAAAATGCCGGTACTGGTCCAGAGCGATGAGATAGGTCAGCTGACGCAGGAACACGAGGGCTTGTCCATGAACACGGAAAGGGTAGGAGTGTGTCGCCGCGGTCCGCCCTTGGCAATCCGGCAGATCGTGTCAGACGGCCGCCCGGACGTCCTATCTGTGGCCCGCTTGCATCAGAACAGAAAATCCCTCCCGATTATCACATATAATTTTGAATATTTTCCCAATCATGCGTTATACTTTAGGGCTCAAGATGGCGAATCACCGTGCCTGTCACAGAAGAGCCTTCTCCCTCTCTCCCCGGTGCAGGCTGACCTGCCCGGTTTCTTTTCTGCCTTTCCCTGACAGGTCTACCCTGCGGGTCGCCGGAGTTTTCCCGTCATGAGCGACACAGTGCTCAACCCCTCTCCCGTCCCTGCTGCTGCGGTCAAAGCCCCCATGGTCGGACGCATGATGTTCGCCGTGGCTCTGGCTGCGATTGCGGGCCTGATGTTCGGACTGGATGTGGGCGTCATTTCCGGCGCGCTCGGCTTTATCCGTGACGAGTTCCATGCGTCCGAATTCGAGCAGTCTTGGATCGTGTCGTCCATGATGTTCGGCGCAGCCGTCGGTGCCCTGGGCGCAGGCCGCATGTCCTATGCATTCGGACGCCGCCGCTCCCTGATCTTCAGCGCATTCCTGTTCGTCGGTGGAGGACTCGTCTGCGCTCTGGCATCCTCTGTGTCCGAGCTGATCATCGGGCGCACGATGCTGGGTCTGGCAATCGGCATCGGAAGCTTCGTGGCTCCGCTCTATATTTCCGAAGTCTCGGACATTTCGCGGCGTGGCAGTCTGGTGTCGATGTATCAGCTGATGATCACGCTGGGCATCCTGCTGGCCTTCGTCTCCAACGCCATCCTGTCCTACAGCGGCTCATGGCGCTGGATGCTGGGGATCATGGCCATTCCCGGCACGTTCTTCCTGATCGGCTCGTTCTTCCTGCCCGACAGCCCGCGCTGGCTGATGCTACGTGGCCGTCACGAGGAAGCCCTGTCGATCATGAAGGAACTGCGTCACAATCCCGAGCTTGCCCATCAGGAAATCCGTGACATCCAGGGGCAGATCCATGACCGTCAGCGCGGTCTGGCGATGTTCCTTGAAAACCGGAACTTCCGCCGCGCCGTCCTCCTCGGCATCGTGCTTCAGGTCATGCAGCAGCTCACGGGCATCAACGTGGTCATGTACTACGCGCCGCGCATCTTCCAGGAAGTCGGTTTCGGGGCGAGCGGCCAGATGTGGGGCACGGCGATCGTCGGCGTGGTCAACTGGCTCGCCACGTTCATCGCCATTGCTTTCGCCGATAGCTGGGGCCGTCGTCCGATGCTGATCACGGGATTTGCCATCATGTCAGCTGGTCTCGCCGTTCTGGCAACCATCATGTCGGGTGCCGTTGGTAATACGGATTTGTCGCATTACCTCGCGATCTCGGTCCTGCTGTGCTTCATCGCAGGCTTCGCCTTCTCGGCCGGTCCGCTGGTCTGGGTGCTATGCTCGGAAGTCATGCCGCTTCAGGGGCGTGATTTCGGCATCACCTGCTCGACCGTAACCAACTGGGTCACGAACATGGTGGTGGGTGCCACGTTCCTCGGCCTGCTGACGACGCTCGGGGCCTCGCATACCTTCTGGCTCTATGCAGCACTGAATGCGTTCTTCATTTTCATGGTGCTGTTCTTTGTCCCGGAGACCAAGGGCGTGTCCCTTGAGTCCATCGAAACCAAGCTCAATCAGGGCGTCACCCTGCGCAATATCGGCCGCTAACCCCCGGCCCCTTACAGCATAAAAAAAGCCCCCGCTCCGCAGGGAACGGGGGCTTTTTCACGTCCGGAGCGTCAGACGCGACCGGCAGCGATCTTGCGATCGGTGTTGTACTGGCTCAGCGCATAGACCGACCAGATGGCAGCCGGGATCCAGCCGATCACCGTGATCTGAAGGATCAGACACACTAGACCGGCGAACGGCCGGCGGATGGTGAAGAACTGCAGCCAGGGCAGAAGCAGGGCAAGAATGAGACGCATGATGCTCTCCTTTCACAAAAGTGCTCTGTCCTCAGTGTTCGGTGAGAAACGCTCCGGATGCAACTCCGCATCATGACGAGGTCTGCGGAAGCGGATCACGTCCGACCAGTTCCAGCAGCAGGAACGACCGTCCCGTCACGACATATTTGTAGCTCTGCGGGAAGATTTCCCGCTCCACGGCGCCGCCGTTTTCCGGAATATTGGTGTCGAGCAGCAGCTTCCAGCGCCCCTCGCCCGTCTCCGGCAGCGTGAAATTCACCACATCCTGCCAGCCATTGAAGATCAGCATGACAGTGGCGTCCGATCCCCGGCGCTGGATGCCGCTGGGCTGGCTGCGCCCGTCTATCATGAGACCGAAGCACTGCGCGGTTTTCCATTCATCAGGCTGCATGGTGCCGCCATTGGCATTCAGCCAGGTCAGCTCCTGAATATCCAGCTCCTTGTTATAGGCTTCCATCAGGAACCGGGCACGATGCAGGATCGGATAGCGGTGTCGCAGGGCCGTCAGACGCCGGACAAAGGCCTCAAGCTCCTTCGCCCGGTCTCCCAGCGACCAGTCCAGCCATGAAATCGGGCTGTCCTGACAATAGGCATTGTTATTGCCATCCTGCGTCCGACCGAACTCGTCCCCTGCCAGCAGCATCGGCGTACCCTGTGACAGCAGCAGCGTGGACAGCATGTTCCGGCACTGACGCCAGCGGATGTCATTGATGTCCGGATTGTCGGTCGGGCCTTCCACACCATAATTGCAGGAGCGGTTGTCGGATGATCCGTCCTTGCCGTCTTCCTGGTTCGCCTCGTTGTGACGGTCATTGTAGGACACGCAGTCCATGAGCGTGAAACCATCATGGGCCGTCACGAAATTGATGCTGGCCCAGGTGCGGCGACCACTGTGATTGAACAGATCAGGGCTGCCAAGCACACGTGGTGCCAGCGCATCGGCATGGGCCTCTCCCCGCCAGAAATCGCGGGTCGTGTCGCGGAACTTGTCATTCCACTCCGCCCAGCCCGGCGGGAAATTGCCGACCTGATAGCCGCCCGGACCGACATCCCAGGGCTCGGCAATCAGCTTGACCTGTGACAGCACGGGGTCCTGACGGCAGACGCGCAGGAAACTGGAATCATTGTGAAAACCGTCTGCTTCACGCGCAAGGATTGTTCCGAGGTCAAACCGGAATCCGCCCACACCCATTTCGTTGACCCAGTATCGCAGACTGTCCGCTACGAACCGGATGCAGTTCAGATGGGTCAGATTGAACGTGTTTCCCGTACCCGTTTCGTTAATGTAATAACGCGGATCATCCGGCATGAGGCGATAATAGGACGCATTATCCAGCCCCTTGAAAGACAGTGTCGGACCCAGTTCGTTTCCCTCGGCCGTATGGTTGTAAACCACGTCCATGATGACTTCGAGCCCGGCTTCATGACAGGCCCGCACGAGGTTCCGGAACTCCTGCAGCGCATGGTCCCGGTCATGGGCATAGCGGCTGTCGGGGGAGAAAAAGCCGATCGTGTTGTAGCCCCAGTAATTCGTCAGCCCCTTGTCCGCCAAATACTGGTCCGTCACGAAACTCTGGACGGGAAGCAGTTCAACTGCGGTAACGCCAAGCTGCCGGATGCGCCTGAGCAGATTGCCGTCCGTCAGCCCGGCATAGGTGCCCCGTAGGGTTTCCGGTACGTCCGGATGCTGTTTCGTATAGCCCTTGACGTGCATTTCGTAGATTACGGTGTCATGCCAGGACGTGCGGGGATGCTCGAAATGCTGGGGGGCCGGATCAGTGATGATGCCTTTTGGCACGAACGGCGCACTATCGCGCTCATCAAAGCTCAGATCCTTGTCTGCATGGCCAAGCTGATAGCCGAACAGGGCCGGATCCCATTGTAAATCACCATGAAATGCCCGGGCATACGGATCCATCAGGAGCTTGTTGGGATTGAAGCGATGCCCCGCTTCGGGCGTATAGGGACCATGAACCCGAAGACCATAAAGCTGCCCGGCGCCCAGGTCGGGGATCCAGCCATGAAAAATCTGGTCGGTATATTCCGGCAGGCGGATACGGTCGGTTTCGGTTTTGCCATCCGCGTCGAAGAGGCAGATTTCAACTGCTGTTGCAGCCGTGGAGAAGACGGCGAAATTGACACCCCCATTTTCCGGTACGGCACCTGAAATATTCGGACGCCCTTCGCGCAGGCCCTTCTGACGTGTGCTGCTCATAAACCCCGTTCCAAAACCGGATCAGGCAGGTCCCTCCGCCCGTCTGGCGGGGCATCCTGCATTCCGAAACGCTAACGCCTCCAAACCACAGACACGAACATAACTTATCCGTGAAGGCGGTTCGCAAACGCCGCTTCAAGCGTTGTCCCTGACACAGGCATCAAACGTCAGAGACAGCGCCCTCGCGGCCGGAAAGATGTGCGTCATGAGCAAGATTCAGCACCCCGCGCAGGATATTACATTGCAGCTCCTGTCAGTGGCAGGCGAGATGTACCCGTTCATCAAAACCGGCGGTCTGGGGGATGTTGTAGGCTCGCTGCCCACAGTTCTCGGGCAGCACGGGATCGACACCCGGACAGTTCTGCCGGGCTACCCCGCTGTGCTCCGTGCCTTATCCGAACCACAAAAAATAATCCGCATTGATAACGTTCTGGGCCATGCCGTCACATTGCGTGAAGGCTGGGCACAGGGTCGCCATCTCTATATCGTGGATGTTCCGGACCTCTATGCACGGCCGGGCAATCCCTATCTTGCGCCGGACGGGCAGCCATGGGCCGATAACGGAATGCGTTATGCCGTCCTGTGCCGCGTAGCAGCGATGATCGGTACCGGCGCGCTGGCTGACTGGAAACCCGATGCCGTTCTGAGCCATGACTGGCATGCTGGTCTCGTGGCAACCTATCTGAAATACATGGATGCCCCGACGCCTCCCGTCGCACATGTGATCCATAATCTTGCGTTTCAGGGACTGTTCCCGCGCGACATGATGGGCGCTTTCGGGCTGCCGGATCAGGCCTATGACAGCGGTGACGTCGAATTTTACGGCCAGATCGGCTTCATGAAAGCGGCACTTCAGGTCTCGCACCGACTGATCAGCGTTTCACCGACCTATGCCGAGGAAATCCAGACCCCGGAAGAAGGGATGGGCCTCGACGGTATCCTGCGTTCGCGCGCGAATGTTCTGACCGGTATCCTCAATGGCATCGACCTGCGGGAATGGAATCCTCTGACCGATCCTGCCGTGTTTTTCCCCTATGCTGTCGGTGACCTTGCGGCACGACGGGCCAACAAACGCGTGTTTCAGGCAGAATTCGGCCTGCCTCAGAATCCCGATGCCCTCCTGCTGGGCATGGTAAGCCGTCTCACCACGCAGAAAGGCGCTGATCTGCTGGCGGGTCTCGCGCCACGGCTGTTCGAGGAGAACATCCAGCTGGCTGTCGTCGGTACGGGAGACCGTGACATCATGCAGTCCTTCACGCAGCTTCAGGGACGCTATCCGAAAAACTGCGTCTGCCACATGCGCTACAGCGAAACGCTCGGCCACCGACTGCATTCCGCCGTGGATGCCTCAATCATTCCATCCCGGTTCGAGCCCTGCGGCCTCACACAGTTCCATGCCATGCGTTACGGTTCCGTTCCGATTGCGGCCCGTGTTGGCGGTCTGAGCGATACGCTTGTCGATGCGAATTCTGCTGCCGTCATGGAAGGCGTGGCAAATGGCATCCTGTTTCCCCGACCACGGAAGACACCATGTTTCTGGCCATCCGCCGGGCACAGAATCTGTTCCGTCAGAAAGCCGTCTGGGCGCGGATGCAGCGCAACGGTGCCTTGCATGACGTCTCCTGGGATTCCAAGGGCGCGCAGTATGCCCGTCTCCTGATGGAAATGACGGGACGACGTCCCGTTGCCCGCGAAGCCGAAAATGCCATCGCGCCCCGCCGCAGCGACCCCGTGTCGTCCGCACCCCGCACGGCACGGCAGGCCGCACGCATGCCGCGTGGGCGCAATGGCGAGCAGGTCAGTTCCGTTCTTAATTTTCCCCGTACCGGCACCCATGCCTAGAGGTTCTGAATGCAGGCCATTACCGTGTCTTCGCCTTTGCAATCCATGATCGACGATCTGGTGGCCACCCGCTGTCAGGACCCATTCGCGCTGCTCGGGCGCCACCGCGAAGGACGAACCGATCAGGTCCGTGTGTTCTACCCGGACGCGCTTGAAGTCCGTCTGACAGTAGAGAGTGCCAAGGGAGAGCGTACGGAAAAGACCATGCGCCGCATCGACGACCGCGGCATTTACGTCACCACAATTCCGAAAACCAGCCGCTACAGCCTGCGTATTCTGTGGGCAGATGGATGGCAGGAAACGCATGATCCCTACAGCTTCGGCCTGCTGCTAGAAGAACTGGACCTGTATCTGTTTTCAGAGGGACGCCATCATCATCTGGACCAGATGATGGGCGCCATTCCCATGACGATCGACGGTGTGCAAGGTGTCCGCTTCGCTGTCTGGGCACCCAATGCGAAGCGGGTTTCCGTAATCGGGGATTTCAATATCTGGGACAGTCGCCGCCATCCGATGCGACTTCGACATGAAGCGGGAATCTGGGAGTTGTTCATTCCTGGTCTCCGTGCAGGCGAGCGCTACAAATATGAAGTCATGTCGCAGGACGGCACAGTGCTTCCCGCCAAGGCCGATCCCTATGCCCGGGCCAGCGAGCACCCGCCCGCCACGGCTTCCATCGTCGCTTCATCCAGCATCCACAGCTGGCAGGACAAGGCCTGGATGCAGGAACGCGCCCGGCACCAGACCCCGGAAAACCCACTCTCGATCTATGAACTGCATGCCCCCTCATGGCGCCATCCGCAGAGTGGCCGGGGCGTTATGGACTGGGACGAACTGGCCGCAACACTGATCCCCTATGTCACGGAACTGGGCTTCACCCATATCGAACTCCTTCCGGTAACGGAATATCCGTTCTCCGGCTCGTGGGGCTATCAGCCACTTGGGCTTTACGCACCCACCTCGCGTCATGGCAGCCCCGAACAGTTCGCCCGCTTCGTGGACCAGTGCCATCAGGCTGGTCTCGGCGTCATCATGGACTGGGTGCCGGCACATTTCCCGGCCGACCAGCACGGACTGGCCTCTTTTGACGGAACGCATCTGTATGAACATGCCGATCCCCGCGAAGGCTATCATCAGGACTGGCATACGCTGATCTATAATTTCGGCCGAAACGAAGTCCGCGGCTTTCTGACGGGAAGCGCGCTTTACTGGCTGGAACATTTCCACATCGACGGACTGCGCGTCGATGCCGTGGCCTCCATGCTCTACCGCGATTACAGCCGCGAAGAAGGCGAGTGGTATCCCAATATCCATGGGGGCCGGGAAAATCTCGAAGCCATCGGCTTCCTGCACCACCTGTCGGAAACCATCCGCCATCTCCATCCCGAGACCCTCCTCATTGCCGAGGAATCCACCGCCTGGCCGGGTGTGACAAAGCCGGTTTCCGAAGGGGGGCTGGGCTTTGACTACAAGTGGAACATGGGCTGGATGCACGACACGCTGCGCTATATGGAGCGGGACCCGCTCTGGCGTGGCCATCATGGCAGCGACATCACGTTCGGCATGATCTACGCCTATTCCGAGCGTTTCATCCTGCCCCTGTCGCATGACGAAGTGGTGCATGGCAAAGGATCGCTTCTCGCAAAAATGCCCGGCGATGACTGGCAGAAACATGCCAATCTCCGGGCCTATTATGCCCTGATGTGGGCCTATCCCGGCCGCAAGCTTCTGTTCATGGGCTGCGAACTCGCCCAGCCGCAGGAATGGTCCTACGAAGGCGAAATCGCCTGGTTTCGGCTGGATGATGCGTTCGGTCGCGGCATGCATGATACGGTTCGCGCCCTGAACGGACTGTACCGTCGCGAGCCCGCCCTGCATCAGCGCGACGATACGCCGTCCGGCTTTCGCTGGCTGATCGCCGATGATCGCGAAAACTGCGTTTTTGCCTGGCTGCGGCAGGCGCCGGACCGCGCACCGTCCTGATCGTCTGCAACATGACACCGGTGCCCCGGCATGATTACCGGATCGGAGTGCCATCAGACGGAAGCTGGCATGAAATCCTCAATACGGACGCTGCGATTTTCGGCGGCTCCAACATGGGCAATGGCGGCCTGTGCCACGCACAGCATGTCCCGTCTCACGGTGAGGCCCAGTCCCTCGTCCTGACACTCCCGCCGCTGTCCACCCTGTATTTCTCTCCCCACCCCGCGAGCCCTCAAGGATCTTCTTCATGACAGCCTTCCATTATACGGGCCGCTTCGGCGCAGAACTTCTCAGTCCGGACCGGACACGTTTCTCATTCTGGGCACCATCCTGCGAGACAGTCATTCTTGAAGTGGAAGGTCTGCCGCCGCAGGTCATGGAACGGCATGAAGACGGGTTCTTCACGACCGAAGCGCTCTGTGGTGCAGGGGCACGCTATCGCTTCCGGATCCGTGACGACCTTTCCGTCCCCGACCCCGCCAGCCGCTGCCAGCCCGATGGCATACACGGGCCGAGCGAAGTCCTCGATCCCGGTTTTTATCAGTGGAAGCATCCGGGATGGAAAGGCCGCCCATGGGAAGAGACGGTCATCTACGAGCTGCATGTTGGTCTGGAAGGTGGCTATGAAGGCCTGATGGGCCGGCTGCAAGAACTGGTCGATCTGGGTGTCACGGCCATCGAACTCATGCCGATCAACAGTTTCAGCGGTAACTGGAACTGGGGCTATGATGGCGTGCTGCTGTTTGCACCCGATATTTCCTATGGACGCCCCTCCATTCTCAAGACGCTGATCGACCATGCCCATGGGCTGGGCCTGATGGTGTTTTTGGACGTGGTCTATAATCACTTCGGCCCTGACGGGAATTACGTGCCCGAATATGCGGAAGCGCTTTTCGACCCGGACAATGCGACCGTCTGGGGTGAAGGGATCGATTTCCACAATCCCGTCGCGGCAGAGTTCTTCATCGACAACGCGCTGCTCTGGCTTGCGGAATACCGTTTTGACGGACTGCGGATCGACGCCGCCTGGGCCATCACCAACCGCAACTGGTTCACCCAGCTCCGTCAGCAGATCGCCCGCTATACGGAGCCGGAACGGCATATCCATCTGATCCTCGAGAACGAGAACAACGATTCCGCACTGCTCCGCGATGGCTACAGCCAGTGGGACGAGGACTGGCACCATGCCGTCACCGTTCTGCTGACCGGGGAGGACGAAGGGTATTTCAAGGCCTTCACGAACGACCCGACCGCTCTTCTGCGCCGGGTTCTGGCGGAGGGCTTTGCCTGGCAGGGCGAATATTTTGCTCCGGCAGACAAAATGCGCGGCACACCAAGCGAAGATCTACCACCCACGAAATTCGTAACCTTCCTGCAGAATCATGATCAGATCGGCAATCGCCCGCGGGGAGAGCGGATGATCACGCTCTGTGAGCCGGAAGCGTTCAAGGCCGCCTATGCGCTGCTTCTGCTCTGCCCGATGACGCCCATGCTGTTCATGGGAGAAGAATGGGGATGCACCACGCCATTCTATTTCTTCTGCGATTTTGATGGAGAACTGGAGCAGAAGGTCCGCAAGGGACGGAATGACCAGTTTCGCAAATATTGCGGGATCAGCGACCCGACAGAACTGGAAAGCCTGTCCGATCCCATCGCCCGTTCGACCTATGACGCGTCACGTCCCGACCGGCAGGAACGCGAAACGCCTGCCGGACAGGAATGGCTTGCCCGCACGAAGGAACTACTGGGGCTGCGCCACCATCACATCACGCCCCATCTGAAGGGCGCGCGCAGTGCGGGCGCGGAAGTTCTGGGGGACGGCGCCGTCCGGGCAAGCTGGCTTCTGGATAACGGCACCCTGCTGAGCATCGCCCTCAATCTGGGCACCCAGACCCTGCCCATCGTCGAACCGGGCTCCGTGATCTATCAGACCGGTGTCGATCGGACGGCCGGCACCCTGCTCCCCCACAACATCGTCGTGGGGTTGGACCGCGCCCTCTAATTCCTCAGAGGGATTTACCTGTTGGGGTGGACGCGGCTGTCGTGGTCCGCAGCCATCCGCCCTCGAACCCCGCGCGCTCCAGCCCGGCGCGCAGATAGGGGTTCTTTTTCATCGTGTTCCACACGAGCCCGCTCCGCCAGTTCTCCAGCATCAGCAGGATCGGCCCCTGATCAATCCCGAGCTGCTGACCATCCACCCAATAGGATTTCTGGTCGGCAAAGGACGGATTGAAGGCATCGAGGAAACCGTACTTGTTGTAGATCCGGTCTCCGTAACGCGCGCGCATTTCCTTGAGCGCTGGCAAGGCAATTTCCGGCGCGAAGGCAATCGAACCACCAACAGCCGTGGGTGCGATTGTTCCGTCATCCAGAATATAGTCCCGCCCTGCCCCACGTGCACTGTAGGCGAGGTAATGGCGTTGTTTGCCATCATAGACCTGCTGTGCATCGCCCGGACCGTCACAGGCGGTCAGACCCCAGATATTGGCCCCATAATCCTTCCAGTCTCCCGGATTGGCCTGTGCATAGGCGCGCTGTGCATAGGCGGCTTCACGCCCGTTCTGGAAATAATCGACGTTATGCGCCCGGTTCCAGGCATCCTGCACGCCGCGGAAATCAATCCAGGATTCACTGTACTGATGCCCGAACATCGGCGCGAAATTCAGCAGCTTGTGCCCCTGAAAATCGCCCCACTGTCCTTCATAGGTCGCAGTCCAGGTCTTCCAGGTTTCGGCCGGAAGCGGATGCGTCGGCGAACCAAGGGCCTGAAGATAGATGATCAGACCCTCGTTATAGCCCTTCCAGTCGCTCGGCAGGAATGTATGCGGTGGCATCCACCCCATGCTGAGCCAGGGACCATGGGCTTTCATCCATGTCCAGTCGATCCGGCGGTACAGATGATCCGCAATGTCGCGGATTTCCTTTTCCTGCGGCGTGTCATGATCAAAATAGGACTGCGAGAACAGCACGCCCCCCATCAGCAGCGCGGTATCGACACTGGACAGCTCGGACCAGTCCGCGACGCGCAGCCCGGTGTTGGGATCGAGGAAATGGTAGAAGAAGCCATGATAGCCCGCAGCACCTGAAACATGATCGTTTTGCGGCAGGCTGGCGAGGAAACGCAGCGTCGTCAGGGTCCGGTCCACAGCCTGCTGGCGGGTGATATAGTTTCGTTCCACACCAATACCATAAGCCGTCAGGCCGAAGCCGACGCTGGCAATGCTGGCAGCCCCATTGGGAAGCGGCGCACGATCCGGCACCAGACCATTATGTGGATTGGCCGTTTCCCAGAACCAGTTGAAGGTCCGCTTTTCCAGATCATCAACAAAAGCGGTATCGGCAGCTGGAAGGCTCGCGGGCTGAAGGGCCGGCGTCAGCGCCGTGCTGTTCGTTGGCGCAGCCTTTGCAGAAGGAAGCATCAGGGCCAATGCGCCCAGAGCCATCCCGACCCGCCGGAAGCGATCCATCCGGGAGGCCCTTCTGTCGCCCGTCACGGCCTGTAGAGAGAAAAACGGGACTTCGGAAGTCCGTTGCGTCCGGTGCTGCATGCTCATGCGGGGAGGATAAGCAGAAGCACAGACCGCCACGCACCTCCCGTTACATCAACTTTCTGTGACATCCAAAAAGTGAGGGAACTCCGCCCTTGTCAGGAAGAACTTTATGACAGGATTGAGGCGAATGTAACATCCGCAATATCTGAAATGACTGGTTCCAAAATTCCGGCGCTCATGCCCGAATCTGTCTCGCACAGCATCCGGGCCGCAATTTCCGCTGTTACGAAGGTCGCGATGACCTCGGGCCGCTTGTCGCGCACCCCGAAATCCCCGATCGGACAGACCAGACGGTCGATCTGCTCCTGCGAAATGTCGATCTGACGGAAGGCGCTCTCAAATCGCTTCCGCTTCGTCCGCGACCCGATCATGCCGACATAGCGCAAGTCACCGCGCTCCAGAGCCGCCCCGGTGATCAGCGCATCCAGCGTATGGCTCTGGGTCAGGACCAGAACGCCCGATCCGGCCGGAGCGCCTTGGACAAGCGGCTCCCACTGCTCGGTGACATGTGCCTCCACGCCCGGCGGCACGACCCCGAACTCCTCCTCCCGCGCATCAATCCAGACCAGCCGCAGCGGCAGAAGTGCGAGCGAACGTGCCAGAGCGCGCCCCACATGCCCGGCCCCGAACAGCAGCAGTTGCGGCAGCCGCTCCCATTCCGCCCGGATTTCCGCCTCAAGGGCCTCCGCGTCTTGCACACGCTCAATGCGAACGGTCACGGCCCCGCCACAGCACTGGTTGATGGCCGGACCCAGCGGAATATGGCGCTCGACCGCCTCTCCTCCCGACGCCAGAAGCACCCGCCCCTCCGCCATGCAATCCCACTCCAGGCGCCCCCCGCCGATCGTGCCGGTCTGCTCGCTTCTGGTCAGGAGCATGAACGCCCCCTCTTCCCGTGGCGTCGAGCCCAGGGCGCGAATGACGGTCAGGCGCACCATGTCCTGCCCCTCCCGACGCCAGCGCAGAACATCCGCCAGCATGGTCAGCCAGCCCGATCCTGCAATGCCATGAGGGTTTTCAGAACCCGCTCAGGCGTGGCCGGGGCATCGAGTTTCGGACAGGTCCGGTAGTCGTCCAGACTGGCGATCGCGTCCGAAATGGCCTGCAAAACCGCGACCCCATGCACGAACGGCGGCTCCCCCACAGCCTTGGAACGGAAAATCGTCTCCTCCCGGTTGGGCGCGTTCTCCAGCAGTTCCACATTGAAAATCCGTGGCCGGTCGGAACAGGCCGGGATCTTGTAGGTGCTGGGTGCATGGGTCCGCAGACGGCCGCCTCCATCCCAGACCAGTTCTTCCGTCGTCAGCCAGCCCGCACCCTGCACGAACCCACCTTCGATCTGCCCGATATCAATGTCCGGGTTCAGGGACTGCCCGGCGTCATGCAGGATGTCCACGCGGTCGATGCTGTGCTCGCCCGTCAGCAGATCGACCGACACTTCCGCACAGGCCGCGCCATAGGCGAAATAGAAGAACGGCCGCCCGCGCCCGGTCTCGGGATTCCAGGAAATCTTCGGCGTCTTGTAAAACCCGTTCGAGGACAGCGAGACCCGCGCGAAATAGGCCTGCCAGGCGAGTTGCTGGAAGGTCATGATCTCCGTACCGACATGCACGCCATCGGACCGGAAATGGATGTCTTCGGCCGCCACGCCCCATTTCTCGGCAGCGAACGTAATCATCCGCTCCTTGATCTTGCGCACCGCATCCAGCACCGCCATGCCGTTCAGATCCGCCCCTGAAGACGCCGCCGTGGCCGACGTGTTCGGAACCTTCCCGGTCGTGGTCGCCGTGATGCGCACACGATCCGCCGTCAGGCCGAATTCTCGCAGGACGATCTGCACCATCTTGGTATGCAGACCCTGCCCCATTTCCGTCCCGCCATGGTTCACCTGAACCGAGCCGTCCGTATAGACATGCACCAGCGCGCCGGCCTGATTGTAATGCGTGGCGGTAAAGGAAATGCCGAATTTCACCGGCGTCAGTGCAATGCCGCGACGGATGATGCGACTGTTACGATTGAATGCCCGGATCTCCGCCTTGCGCGCCTGATAGTCACAGCGCGCGACCAGCTTGGTGATGATCTCAGCCGTAATCGAGTCCTCAACCGTCATGTGATACGGCGTGAGATTGCGCGTTCCCGTCCCGTAAACATTGCGTAGTCGAACCGTTACGGGATCAATACAGGTCGCAAATGCGACTTCCTCGATCACCCGCTCGGCCGCGACAATGCCCTGCGGGCCGCCAAAACCGCGATAGGCCGTGTTGGACTGGGTATTGGTCCGCAACGGTTCGGATTTCAGCCGCACATCCGGATAGAAATAGGCGTTATCGGCATGAAACAGCGCCCGGTCCGTAACGGGCCCAGACAGATCCGCCGCCCAGCCGCACCGCGCGGCCAGCACCATATCCACGGCCAGAATATCGCCCTCATCCGTAAAACCGACATCGTAGTCGATCAGAAAATCATGGCGCTTGCCCGTGACCATCATGTCATCATCACGGTCCAGACGCGCCTTGACGGCCTGTCCCGTCCGATCAGCAGCGATGGCGGCCAGACAGGCCCAGGCATTGGCCTGCGTCTCCTTGCCGCCAAACGCGCCGCCCATCCGCCGCACTTCCGTCGTGACCAGATGATGCGGCCGCCCGAGCACGGCCGCGACCAGATGCTGCGTCTCGGACGGATGCTGCGTGGAGGACCAGACGCGCATTTCCTCGGCCTCTCCGGGCTGGGCAAGTGCGGCCTGCCCTTCCAGATAGAAATGCTCCTGCCCGCCAATCTCGATCTGCCCCGACAGACGGCGCGGCGCGGCCTTCAGGCCACGCTCCACATCCCCGCGCTGCATGGTCAGGGAGCGCCAGACCATCGGACTGCCATTTTCCCGCGCCTGCGTGATGTTCAGGATCGCAGGCTTTTCCTCATACTCAATCTTCGCCAGCCGCACGGCCTGCCGCGCCGCCTGACGCGAGGTCGCCACCACGGCGAACATCACCTGCCCACAGAAATGGACATGATCCGTCGCCAGAAGCGGCTCGTCTTCCCGATAAACCGGGCTGATCTGGTTTTCCCCCGGCACGTCTTCCGCCGTCAGCACGCACACGACACCCGGCGCGGCGCGCACGTCGTCCAGATCCATCGACACAATCCGCGCATGCGCTTTCGTGCTCAGTCCCGGCACGAGATGCAGCGTGCCGCGTGGCTCAGGCATGTCATCAATATAGGTCGCCCGCCCCGTCACATGCAGCAGCGCGCTTTCATGCTTCATGCTGGTCGAAGCGGCACCCGGAACAAGATCAGACATGTGCCAGCCCTCCCGTCCGGGCGAGGCGCGCCTGTTCAGTGCCCGTCGTTTCTTCAAAGAACCGCGTCAGCAGATTGGCGGCCACGGTCTGCCGGTACCAGGCACTCGCCCGCATGTCGGTCAGCGGGGCGAAATCTTCCAGAACCGCTGACCGCGCAGCCTCAAGCGCGTCCTCGTCCCAGACCCGTCCGAGCAATGCCGCTTCCGCGCCTGACGCCCGCTTGGGCGTGGCCGCCATGCCGCCATAGGCCAGTCGGGCTGTGGTGATCCTGCCCTGATCGTCCGTCTCGATCATGAAAGCTCCCAGAACGGCGGAAATGTCCTGATCGAAACGTTTGGAAATCTTGTAGGCCCGGAACAGTGCGTTCTGTGCCGGTATCGGAATGGCCAGCGCCTCCACGAACTCGCCGGGCTGACGATCCTGCTTTCCGTAAGCGATGAAATAGTCTTCCAGCGCGATGGAACGACACTCCGCCCCGCGCCGCAGATGCAGCGTCGCATTGGCCGCAATGAACATCGGCGGCCCATCTCCGATCGGGGAGCCATTGGCGACATTCCCGCAGACGGTGGCACTATTCCGCACCTGCGTAGAGCCCAGACGGCGGATCATTTCCCCCGCATCCGGCAGCAGTTCCGCAATGGCCAGCCGCGCGTCCTGATACGTCACCGCAGCTCCGATCCGCAGTCCCTCCGGCGTTCTGCTCAGAGCGCGCAGTTCCGGAACCCGCCCGATGGGCACGACATGCTTCAGACGACGCATCCCCTTCGTCACCCAAAGCCCCACATCCGTGGCCCCCGCAACAATCGTCGCCTCCGGATCAGCCATCAGGATCTCCGCCAGATCCTCCGCAGACGCCGGGATGCTGAGCGTGCCTTCAGGCCCTTCAAGCCGCACGCTCTTACCGTCCTGCAACGCCGTCAGGCGCTCGGCAATGGCCTCTACCTGCGCATCAAAACGGTCCGGTCCGGCCGCCATCGCCTGTTTCATGGCCCGCACAATTGGCGCATAGCCGGTGCAGCGACACAGATTACCGGCCAGTGCATCATCAATAGCCTGATCGTCCGCCGAGGCGCCTTCGGTCTTGCGATAGGCAGCCATCGACATGACGAAACCCGGCGCGCAGAACCCGCACTGCGAGCCATGCTGCTCAACCATGGCACTCTGCACGGGATGCGGCGCATCCGGCGTGCCGAGATCCTCGATCGTGTAGATCTGGGCACCGTCCAGCATGCTGACGAACTGGATGCAGGCATTGACCGCCCGCCAGTTCAACCGCCCCTCCTCAAGCCGGACGACCAGCACCGTACAGGCCCCGCAGTCGCCTTCATTGCAGCCTTCCTTGGTACCGGTCCGGCCGCGCTCACGCAGCCAGTCCAGCAGGGTCAGCGTCGGGGACACATCCCGGAGCGTGCAGAGGTCTTCCCCCAGATAAAAACGGATAGTCTGGCGCATCGGGCGGAATCTCGGGCAAAAATACGAGGGGATGTGCAGACTTCTGTGCAACACCGCAGGCGTTGCCGTCTATATCCAAGATCTGCACGAAGCGTTGCTTTTTCTAGAGCAGCGGATAATGACAGGCGACCCTGCGCCCTTCCCCGACCGTCCGAAGCTCCGGCCGTTCCTGCGCGCAGCGCGGCTGGGCCAGCGGACAGCGCGTATGAAACGCACAGCCCTGCGGCGGATTGATCGGGCTTGGCACGTCGCCTTTGAGCGGCGGCGGCAAGGGCCGGTCCGGGCGGGGCACCGCATCCAGAAGGGCGCGCGTATAGGGATGGGCTGGAGCTTGCAGAACCGCCAGCACGTCCCCTTCCTCCACGATCCGCCCCAGATACATGACGGCAATCCGGTCCGCCATCTGCCGCACGACCGCCAGATCATGGGAGATGAACACGCACGCTACACCCAGCGAATTGCGCAGATCACGCAGCAGATTCACGATCTGCGCCTGCACGGACACATCGAGCGCGGATGTCGGCTCATCCGCTACCAGAAGATCCGGCCCCAGCATCAGGGCGCGGGCAATGTTCAGACGCTGCCGCTGCCCGCCTGAGAACTCATGCGGATAACGGGACAGGACGGACGACGACAGGCCCACCTGTTCCAGCAGCGTCCCGATCCGCTCCGCAATGCCGGTCCGTCCATGGATCCGCATCGGCTCCGCCAGCGTGTCACCGATGGTACGTCTCGGATTGAACGTCGAGGACGAGTCCTGAAACACCATCTGCATCCGTGACCGCCAGCGCCGCAGCGCCCGGTCTGACAGGCCGGAAATCCGCTCGCCCTCAAAAAACACGGCGCCCGAACTCGGCGCCCCCAGCCCGATCAGCGTCCGCCCCAGCGTGGACTTGCCACAGCCGGACTCCCCGACCAGCGCAAGCGCCTCCCCGCGATGCACGACCAATGACACATCGCTTACGGCCCGCAGGGTTTCCCCATGCGACAGGCGGTAGTGTTTACTGAGGTTTTTCGCTTCAAGCAGAACAGTCATGCGTCGTACAGCACGCAGGCCACGCGCCGCCCTTCTTCCGGTGCACGCAACGCAGGACGCACCGCACAGTCCGGTCGCACGAACCGGCAGCGCGGGGCGAAAACACAGCTCTCCGGCCGCGCATCGGGAGCCGGTGGACGCCCCGGAATGGTCGGCAGCGCATCCGGCCTCGGACCATCCAGCGGCGGGATCGCTTCCAGCAGAGCCTGCGTATAGGGATGCAGCGGCCGCGCCATGACCGCCGCAACCGGCCCCTGCTCTACTACAAGCCCCGAATAGACGACCGCCACATGCGTGCAGGTCTGCGCCACCACGCCCATGTCATGCGTGATCAGCATCACACCCGCCCCACTGTCACGGATTTCGCACAGCAACGTCAGGATCTGCGCCTGCACCGTGACATCGAGCGCCGTAGTCGGCTCATCCGCGATCAGAAGCGCGGGGTCACAGGACAGCGCCATCGCGATCATGGCGCGCTGGCGCAGACCGCCGGAAAGCTGGTGCGGATAGCGTTTCGCCGCCGCTTCAGGGTCGGGGACACCCATCCGTCCCAGCAGAGCCACGGTCCGCGCCCGTGCTTCACGACGGCTGACGCGCTCATGCAGCCGGATCTGTTCGTCGATCTGCGCACCGATGGAGCGGACCGGTAGAAACGCCGTCATCGGGTCCTGAAAGATCATGGCCATGCCCGCACCACGCAGACGCCGCCACTCTCGATCCTTCATCCCCAGAAGTTCACGCCCCTCGAAACGGATGGAGCCCGTAGCCTTCAAACCGGGCAGCAGTCCCATAACGCTCATGGCCGTCAGGCTCTTCCCGGACCCGGACTCCCCGACCACGCCCAGCGCATCCCCGCGCCGAACGGTCAGGGACACATCTTCCAGAAGAGCCGTCCCGTTCGGCAGTTCCAGATGCAGGTGATGCAGCTTTAAAAGAGCGTCAGCGCCCATGCCGTCCCTCCATGATCCGCGGGTCCAGCAGGGCATAGAGCCCGTCCACCAACGCATTGGCGATGACGACAAAAACAGCGGCATACATGACCGTCGCCATGATGAGCGGCAGGTCGAGCGTCGCCAGCGCCTGATAGGTCAGCCGCCCCACACCCGGCATGGCGAACACGACTTCCGTCAGAAGCGCGCCGCCGCCCAGAAGCTGCGCAAAATCCAGCCCGAACAGCGAAATATAACTCAGCCAGGACAGCCGCAGACCATGCCACAGCCACACGCGCACCGGTCCCGCACCCTTGGCGCGCGCCGTGCGGATGGCGTCTTCGCCCATGGCGGTCAGCAGTTCGGAGCGCAGGACCCGCGCATACAGACCGATAAAACACACCGCCAACGTCAGGGACGGCAGAAAAAGTGCCTTCGCCCAGCCCCACGGGCTCTGCGAAAACGGCACATATCCGAGTGGCGGCACCCAGCGAAACAGGAACGTGTCATGCCAGCGGCTCTGCGTGACGAGATTGACGACCTCGCCCAGCCAGAACACCGGCATGGACAGCCCGATCAGCCCCAGAACCATCAGCAGCCGGTCCACCCAGCTGTCGCGCAGCACAGCCGACGCAATCCCGAACACCAGCGATCCGCTGACCCAGAAAAACGCCGCCCACAGCACCAGCGAGAGCGTTACAGGGGCTGCCTGCAACACCTCGGGCACGACGCGCTGCCCGTGATTGACGAAGGACGTCAGGTCCCGGGTGACGAACAGCTTTTCCATCATTTTTACGTACTGAACGGGCAGCGGACGATCGAATCCATATTCCGCGCGGATGCGTTCCACGACCTGCGGACTGGCGCCCCGGCCTGCAATGCGCGCCGTCGGGTCCGCCCCCGGTGTCGCAAAGAAAATGCAGAACACCAGAACCGAAATTCCAAAAATGACCAGCAGCATCTGCCCGGTCCGGGAGGCAAGACTGCGGATCATCGGCCTGCTCCTTTCGGGTCAAGCTGGTCCCGCAACGCATTGCCCAGAACATTGAGCGCCAGAACGGTCAGAACGATTGCCAGCCCCGGCACGATGGCCACCATGGGCCGCGTATAGAGTAGCCCTTCCCCGTCCTGAATGATCGTTCCCCAGGACGCCGCCGGGGCCTGAACGCCGAGCGACAGGAAGGACAGTGCGGATTCCGCCAACATGCACAGCGCCATCACCAGTGGTGCCAGAACAGCCATGGTCGGCGTTAGCCCCGGCAGGATTTCCCGCCACAGGATGCGCCAGTCTGACGCCCCCATCCCCCGCGCCGCCATGACGAACCCCGCCTGCGACAGGCTCAGCGCCCGTGCCCGCAATGGCCGCGCCGCATAGGGCACATAGACCAGCGCGATAATCCCGATCGGGATCAGCAGATTATCCGCCCCGATGGTCACAGGCCCAAGCCGGATACCGTGCCCCACCGTGACAACGGACAGCGAAATCGCGAACAGATAGACCGGGATCGCCCAGAGCATATCCAGAATGCGCGACAGGATCAGATCGATCCAGCCACCGAAATACCCCGCACAGATCCCGATACAGGCCGCCAGACACAGGCAGAACGTCGCAGACGCGGCCGCAATCAGCAGGGAATTGCGGCCACCATACAGAACGCGCGCTGCAACATCCCGTCCCTGCGAGTCCGCCCCAAGTGCATATGGCCCTGGCCGCCAGTCTGGTTCGATCGGACTGAGACCCAGATGAAGCGGATTGTCATTCGGCTGCATGAGGTCAACGCGCTGCCCGTTCCGGATCGTCGTCCCCGCGATGTCGGAGGAAAACGGGTCAATCCCGTTGAACGACGCATAAAGCGGAGCGGACAGGCAGGCGAGGACGATGGAAAGGAGAAGCAGAGCCGCGAAAGCGCCGTCACGGCGCGTCAGAACAGCGCGGATAATCCGCCGATAACTTCCTTCCACGCCTGCTCCAATCCGTTCCGGTTCGTGATCTTTTTTGTTCTACAGCACGAACGGGCCCGGACAGAAGGGGGTCTTTATCAATCAGACCAGTTGATAGGCTGGCCTGCGCACATGCAGACGGATGCGCTGCTGAAGCGCGACCAGATCGGGAAGGAGTTCGTTATGGAGCGCGCGCACGCTGTCATGCGCGGCATAGAAGCGTCTCGTCCCGCTCTCGCTGACCAGAATGGCCGCGCCGAGGAAGACGCCGTTGATTTCGATGACTGTTGAACCAAGCATGATGCCGGACCCTGAAGAAAGAGCCCGACAGTCCAGTTGTCGGGCGTTATGACACGCCGGAGACACTTGCCTCCGGACCTGAAGCGGAGCAGCGTTTGCGCTGCGTGCTACACATTCGACACATCATTGACCGACTGGTCCTGTTGCTGTGGATGCCACTGGAGGCTGTCAGATACGACGGCCTGCGGCATGCCGTCAATATATAACGCATGAACATGATGTGATATCGACGCCCCGCCCATAATAACGCTATTGTTTCGTTGTAACGGAAATCATCATTTACCGTCTGCCCTTTTCCCCATTTCGCATGTTAAGTGAGGCCATGAGCAAGAAGGTTCCGCTGTCCCCCGCCCCGTTCGAAGGTTATGCCGCCCCCCGGGGACGCGTTTTCAACTCCTTTCTGGAGACGGTGGGAGGCACACCGCTTGTCGCGCTGCCACATCTGACCCAGCGTGAGCATCTCAACGGGCGGCTACTCCTCAAGCTGGAATTTTTCAACCCGCTCGGCTCCGTCAAGGACCGGATTGGCGTGGCCATGCTGCGGGATGCCGAAGCGCGCGGCCTGATTACGCCGGGCCGCACGGTCCTGATCGAGCCGACTTCGGGCAATACCGGTATTTCGCTTGCTTTCGCGGCCGTGGCGCTGGGATACCGCCTGATCGTCACCATGCCGGAAAACGCCTCGACCGAGCGCCGCAAGATGCTGCGCCTGATGGGCGCGGATACTGAACTGACACCTGCATCCCGCGGCATGGCCGGCGCCATTGAACGCGCCGAGCAGCTCAACCGCACCCTGCCTGACGCCTGGATGCCGAGCCAGTTCGAAAACGACGCCAACCCGGCCGTGCATGAAGCCACGACGGCCCAGGAAATCTGGGAAGATACGGCAGGCAAGGTCGATATGGTCGTGGCCGGTCTGGGCACGGGGGGTACGGCATCCGGCATTGCCCATGGCCTGAAAAAACATCGTAAATCCATCAAGGTCTACGGTGTGGAACCGCGCGAAAGTGCCGTGCTGCATGGCGACGAGCCCGGCCCGCATGGCATTCAGGGCATCGGCCCGGGTTTCGAGCCTGATACGCTGGATCTCAAGGCGCTGGACGGCGTGTTCGAAGTTTCCGAACAGGAAGCCGTGGCAACGGCACGGCTGTGTGCAGCGGTTGAAGGCATCCCCATCGGGATTTCGTCGGGTGCCGCGCTGTTTGCGGGAATGGAACTGGCCCGCAAGCCCTCCAGCCGGGGTAAAACGATCGTGGCCATCGTCCCGTCCTTCGCGGAACGCTACCTCTCCACACAGCTCTTTGACGGGCTGGCCTGAGTACCCATAAAATAACTATAAACAAAAGTTGTTTTATTTAATAGGCGTTTGTGTTCGTTATTAACTCGAAGTCCTGTTCCGCTCTCCTGCAGAAGAGTCGGTACGGCTGAGAGGAGATAACGTCATGAACCTGTTTTCCGGCCGTCCGACATCCTTCGATCCCGCTTGGGCCACGCATGGCCTGCCTGATACGGGCCGCCAGCAGATCGCCGGCGCGTTCCAGCGCCTCGGCCAGCAGGTCGAGCTGCTGCTGGTCCCCGGCCTCTTCGGTTCAGGTCCGGATCACTGGCAGTCTCACTGGGAACAGGCTTATGACTTGAAACGTCTCCACCAGACGGACTGGGAAACACCTACACCCGCAGACTGGGAAGCAACGCTCACCGCTGCGGTCGAGGCCTCATCCCGTCCGGTTTTTCTGATCGCCCATAGTCTTGGGGCCGTGCTGAGCGCGAAATGGCTGAGTCGTCATGGCGGACAGCGCGTGGCCGGGGCATTTCTGGTCGCACCTGCGGATATTGACCATACAACCCATCCGGACGTGGAACGCATCCGCTCTTTCGGGCCGCTTCCCAATACGCCCCTGCCGGTCCCCACCGCGATCATGGCCAGCAGCAATGACCCCTGGCTGTCCCTGCCGCGTGCGCGGGAATTAGCCGGTCAGTGGCAGTCGGATTTTCTGGAAGCGGGCGCTGTCGGCCATATCGGCAGCAGCGAACCGCTGGGTCTGTGGGAGCATGGCGCGACGGCCATGCTCGATTTTGCCCGCAGGAAACTCCCGTTCCGGGTGCAGTGATCGCACCTGGAAGAGTCTGCCTCAGGACTTGCCGGAGATCGGTTTCCAGCGGTTGAGCAGCAGGGAGTTGCTAACCACCGAGACGGAACTCATGGCCATGGCAGCGCCCGCCACGATCGGGTTCAGCATTCCGAAAGCCGCCAGCGGCAGGCCCAGAATGTTGTAGATGAAGGCGAAGAACAGGTTCTGCCTAATCTTGGACAGGGTCGCATTGGACAGCGAAATCGCATCCAGAACGCCGGTCATCTCGCTCTTCATCAGCACGACATCAGCCGTATCGAGTGCGACGGCAGAGCCCGCGCCAATGGCGAACCCGACATCGGCTGCGGCCAGAGCCGGCGCATCGTTGATGCCGTCGCCCACCATACCAACCAGACCGCCCTGCGCCCGATATTTTGCAACACCATCCGCCTTATGCTCGGGCAGCACGCCGGCAAGATAGTCATCCACGCCGACCTGACGGGCCACAACCGTCGCCGCGCGTTCGTTATCGCCCGTCAGCATCACGACCCGGATGCCCCGCGCCTTCAGAGCTTTCACGGTCGCTATGGCATCTACCCGCAGTTCATCCTCCAGCGCGATAATCCCCAGAACCCGGGCACCCTGCGCCACAGCAATGACGGTATTGCCCTCGCTTTCCAGCGCGGCGACCGGCAGGGACGACAGGTCCAGCCCGCTTTCCTGCATGAATTTCGGCGAGCCCAGACGCGCTTCCTGTCCGCCGAGCTGCGCAACAACGCCCTTGCCTGGAACAGCCTGAAAACCCTCTGCTCCAACAGAAACACCGACGCTGTTACTCTCGGCATAATCCACGATGGCACGGGCCAGCGGATGCTCGGAATTATGCTCCAAGGCATATGCAACGCCCAGAAGCGTATCCACCGGAACACCCACCGCCGGATGAACGGCTGCAACCGTGGGGCGCCCCTGCGTTAACGTGCCGGTCTTGTCGACGATGATGGTCTTGAGCTTCTCGGCCCGTTCCAGCGCATCGGCATTGCGGAACAGGATACCGGACTGCGCGCCACGCCCCGTCCCGACCATGATGGCCGTCGGCGTCGCCAGACCCAGCGAACACGGGCAGGCAATCACCAGTACGGACACGGCCGAGACGAGACTCCATGTCGCAGAACCGGTAACGGCCCAGCCAATCAGGAAGGTGAGAACGGCAATCCCGATAACGGCAGGCACGAAAATGCCCGAAACCTTATCGGCCAGACGCTGTACATTGGCCTTCGACCCCTGCGCCTGCTCGACCATTTTCACGATCCGCGCCAGTGCCGTATCCGCACCCACACCGGTCGCCCGGACACGCAGCGCGCCATTGGCATTCATCGTCCCGCCAAAGACCTCGTTGCCGATTTCCTTGAGAACCGGAACGCTTTCACCCGTCAGCATGGACTCGTTGATTTCGGAAGACCCCTCGATGATCTCGCCATCCACCGGCACGCTCTCGCCCGGACGCACGACGAAAATGTCCCCGACATGCATGTCCGCAACCGCGCGGTCCACGATGGCGCCATCACGCTCGACATGCGCGATCTGCGGCTGAAGCTGGAGCAGGCTCTCGATCCCCGCGCTGGTCCTGTTCTTGGCGCGGGTCTCCATGAGCTTGCCGAGCGAAATCAGCGTGATGATGGACGCGCTGGCTTCAAAATAGACATGCTGATGCAGCCCGAATACCACGACAACCGCACTGAACAGCCAGGCGATGGACGTTCCGAGCACGACCAGCACGTCCATGTTGGCCGAGCCGCCACGCACGGCATTCCAAGCCCTGCGATACAGATGCGCGCCACAGACGAACTGCACGATCGTCGCGAACAGGAACTGTACCGGAACCGGTACGATCATGCGCCCGAAGAACATGCCGATCATCTCGGCAAAGAGCGGCAGGGACAGGATGAGCGTCAGGATGAAGCGGTTGCGCTCACGCTTCCAGATGGCTGCACGCTTGGCCTTCGGGTCTTCGCGCGTCCCCTCGTCCAGACGTGCTGCGCCGAAACCGGCCTTTTCGATCTTCCCGATCAGGAGAGCCGGTTCGACCACGCCGGGAATGTAATTGATATGCGCCCGCTCGGCCGCGAAATTTACGCTGGCCTGTACGGAAGGCTGGCGGTTCAGGATCTTTTCAATCCGGGCCGCACAGGCCGCGCAGGTCATGCCCGACAGCGACAGGTCCAGGCTCTGCTCGTCCACGGAAAAGCCTGCGCGCCGTACGGCCGCCACGACGCTTTCAACGGAGGATGAGGCGTTTTCAAAAGCGACCTGCGCGCGTTCGGACGCGAAGTTCACGGTCGCCTTCACACCGTCCTGACGGTTGAGGACTTTTTCAATCCGCGCGGCACAGGCGGCGCAGGTCATGCCACCGACGGGGAAACTGATCGTTTCTGACATCTGGAAAGGGTCCTGTCGGCTAGGAGGATTCTGCAAAGAGTTCGTAAAAAATATACCCCGCCACCCTATTTTTCAAGCGCGGAAAAGACGGCATTTCCATCGCCAAGAACAATCTCGTGATCGTGGAAGCGGCACAGGGCGTCGCGATGCGCCACACTGATGAAGGTGGTGCTTGGCAGCGCGGAAAGAAGGGCCTCGTAAAGGCGGCGTTCATTGCCTTCGTCCAGGGCGGATGTCGCCTCGTCCAGAAACAGGATCGCCGGCCGGAACAGGAGCGCTCTCGCCACGGCCAGACGCTGCTGTTCTCCGGGGGACAACACATCCCGCCAGTTAGCAATTTCATCCAGCCGATGGCTGTATCCCGCCAGATTCACGGCCTCCAGAACCCGCTGGCAGGACAGCGTTTCATAACGGTCCGGCGTTGCGGGATAGCTCAGGGTCTGGCGGAGGGTTCCGGACGGCACATAGCTGCGCTGGGGCAGGAACATGGCCTGACGCATGTTGAAGGACACCGCCCCGCTCCCGTGACGCCACAATCCGGCAAGGGCGCGCAGGAACGTGCTTTTTCCCGAACCTGACGCCCCACGGACCAGCCAGCGCTCCCCGCTTTCCAGAGTCAGGTTGCCGATCCGGGCAATCGGTGTCGTATCCGGAAGGCAGAGCGTGAGATCGCGGATCTGCACCGAAGGAATTTCCGATACGAAACGTTCAATCCCTGTCTCGGACTGCTGGCTGACCGTCCGCTCGAACTCACCCAGACGCTGGAGCACCGAACGCAGCGTCGCCAGATCCGCATAATTGAAAATGAACCATTCCAGACTGATCCGGACCTGCGTGTAGGCCGAATTGATCTGGGAATAGAGGCCGAACGTCAGAGCATGGGCCATGGCTTTCGGCGCCAGCATCAGCCACAGCGGTACCGTTGCGATTCCGGTATAGATTTCGCCAATGAAATTGACCCGCCAGGTGTAACGCACGACGCTGCGCCAGTTGGTGGCGATATGCGCCAGATAGCCGGACAGACGCAGATGCTCGGCCTCCTCGCCGCCATAAAAGGCGATCTGTTCGGAATTGCGCCGGATATCCATCAGCCCCGCACGCAGATCCGCGTCGAAATGCTGCTGCCGGTAATTCGCCCCGATCAGGGGAGAACCGAACCGCTCCAGAATCCCCGAGGCCGTCAGGGTCGTGATGACCGCACCCAGAAAAAGATAACCGGGAATGTGGAAATGATGGCCGTGCCAGTCGAAGGACAATACCCCCCCGATGTTCCACAGAACCACCGCGAAAGAGAACAGCGTGGTCACGGCATCAATCGCATCCAGGCCGAGCTTGAGCGTCTGGACCGTCATCTGCGACAGGTCATCCGCGATACGCTGATCGGGGTTGTCCGCCCGGTTCGGACCGTGTTCGAGGCGGTAATACGCCTCTTCTGACAGGTACTGCCGCAGATAAACCCGCGTGTTCCACAAACGCCAGCGCATGGACAGGATCTGCGTCAGATAGGTCTGCGTCACATGGACCGCAACGGAGCCGACCGTCACCAGCAGGTAAAGCGGCAGCATCCCTAGGCAGTGCGCGACCTGACCGGCAAAGAACGCATCGAAAAACCGGTGATACCAGGCCCCGAACCAGACGGCGGACTGCACGTAAAGCACGGACAGTCCGATGGCCCCTCCCAGAAGGGACCAGGCCCACCACTTCTCTTCGGATTTCCAGTAGGGAAAAAGGACTTTCCAGTCCGAAAGCGAATGTGGCGGGGTCGTTTCGTCAGTAGTTTGCACGAAGTGTGGCCATGAAACTGCGGGGAGCGGCGGGGAAGTTGAACTGCCAGACACCGCTGGCGCGCTCATAATAATAGCGGTTGGTCAGGTTTGTCGCGTTGAGCTGCAGCTTCAGATGTTTGTTGATCTTGTAGCCGATCATGCTGTCCAGCGTCATGTAGCCGCCCTGAACGGTCGTCGCATAACTGCCGCGCAGATTGCTGTTGGCATCGATACCCGCGCCGAAATTGAGCCCTTTCAGGCGTCCGTATGGGACGTTGTAATGCACCCAGGACTTGAACATATGGTGCGGGGAATAGACGCCGCCGAAATCGCTGACCTTCGAGTTCGAGACCTTCGTATCCAGATAGGTATAGCCGATCGAGACATCGAGCCCCGGCAGGATCTCGCCATCGATCTGCGCTTCCCAGCCCTGACGCCGGATCGGACCGGTCGTCATGTAGAACTGCGAGTGATCCGGATCCTGAACCGGCTGGTTCACGCTCTCCATCCGGAACAGCGCGGAAGAAATGTTCAGGCGGCCATGGAGATATTCCGCCTTGAAACCGGTCTCGACCTGATTGCCTTCCTGCGGCGCAAGACCGCCCCCGCGATAGGTCTGCCGACCGACCGAGGGCGTGAAGATACTGGAATAGCTGGCATACCACGAGATGTTCGGCGTGATCTGATAAACCGTGCCCAGATACGGGGTGAGCTGCCCGTGAATGTTGGACGTCGTCGCCCAGTCCGTCTTCGGGCCGGGCGAGACATACTGGAGCTTCTCGTAGAACCGCGACACGCGTCCGCCAAGGATCAGCGAGAGATGCCGGATCACTTCAAGACGGAGCTGTCCGTAAAAACCCCACTGATAGGCGTAGTCGTCCGTGCCGTAGCCGTCATCGTTCTGCTTGTAGTCGATGCAGTTCGCGGCCGGGGGCTTCACAACGCCCGTATTGTTGATGCTGACATCGTTGTAAATGGCATCGCAGTTGACGTTCGCATACTGCGTCAGCTGTTCGTAGGAATTGTAGTTGAAACCGAACAGCGCGTGATGCGTCCGGTTCAGGAGACGGAAACTGCCCTGGGCATACACATCCGCTGAGCGCGACGTGTTTTTGCCCCGCATCCCAACCACGCCGATATCCTGATACTGGAGCAGACCGGTTTTAGCGTCGATCGTCGTCCAGGGCTCGTTATACAGCGTGTTGTAGTTCTGGTCATAGAACGTGGCGCGCGCGGTCGCCGTCCAGTCGCCCCAGAGCTTCTGGGTGATGGACGCGATCGTCTGCTGCGTCATGTAGTTGCTGTAACCCCAGTCCTGGCTCGGATTGGCATCGCGTCCGCCATACCACAGCGTCTTTTCCGTCGTGACCGGAAGACCGTAATACGGCGCCGTGATGTCCTGCTGCTGGGCCGCATGAGAGACGAGGAATGTCGTGGTCGGCGTGACGTCCCATTCCAGCGCGCCATAGGCCTGCCATTTGCGCGAATGGGAGTATTTGTAGAAATAATCGTTGTCCTGGAACAGATCGGCGGTCCGGAAGCGGAGCGTCTTTGACCTGTTCAGCGGAATGGTCATGTCCACATCAGCGCGATAATTATTGAAGCTGCCGACCATGGCGGAACCATCGACCGCGAAATCCCGTCCCGGCTTCTTCGTAACCTCGTTGACAACACCACCGGCGCCACCGCCACCCTGCAACAGACCCGACGACCCGCGCAGAACTTCAACGCGATCATACATGGACAGGTCGAAAGCCGCGTTGTTCAGCGTGCCGGACGCGTCAGGCGTGCCGTCCACGGATGTCGTGAGCTGATAGCCACGGGAATAGTAATTCGAATTGGCCGTAGAACCCGGCAGAACGCGGATGCCGTTGATCTGGCGCATCGCGTCCGCCATCGTCAGCATGTTGGAATCTTCCATGCGCTGCTGCGTGATGACCGAAACGGACTGCGGCACGTCCTTGAGCGCCACGGGACTCTTACCCCAGGCTTCGACAGCAGGCGCCGTATAGGTGTGGTTGGTTCCGAGAACCTGAATATTTTCCGCTTCAGTCCCGTCCACATCCGCAGAAGACTGTGCAAGAGACGCAGCCGACATCGTGGCAGCACCTGCTCCTGTCACAGGCGCCGTAAGAGTAGTTTTCGCCGACTGAGATGCGGCAGCCGTCGCAGCGTGATGCGAGCCGCAATGGGTCGGACGAGTTGTCCCGTGTGTGGCATGGCAAGCGGATGAATGGTGTTTTGACCGCTCTGCAACGGTGTCGGCCATGGCCGCAGGACAGGCTCCTGCCATAAGGCTGCCCCAGATCAGGGCATTGTGGGAAATGGCGGAAAGGCTGAGCCGACGGCGAACTGAAGTGCCATGCTGTGTCATAGTGTCTGTCCTAGAGAGACATGCCGGCGCCATGCAACATTCCGCCTTGTGAAAGCATCCTGTAGCGGCATGGGGCCGGTGATGAAACGCTCCTGTTCCAAATCTGGCAGACTGGGGCCGCCCCATCTTTTCAGGAGGAAGCGGATCGCGTCTCAGGAAACGACGTCAAATCCGGTATCTTCGACCACGTCCTTGAATGCAGCGGGCAAAACCTTTGCTGGATCATAGGACACCGTCACCTTCCCGCCATCGAGAACGATATCGACGGCCGTCACGCCGCCCACGGCTTCAAGAGCGCGCTGGAGCTTGCCGGAGCAACCATTGCAGGACATGCCCTCGACCGTCATGTGTGCTGTTTCTGTCATGTCACGAAATCCTTGAAAAAGAGGCTTTCCCCCGCGACGGCCTTATCAACATACGAGACGGAGAGACGGACGATGAAGCGATTCATCCTGAACCGCTTCTGAACGCGACCCTAATTCCCTTTTGTGTCTCTATGTTTCAGATACCATACCGGGGTATACATTTTCATATTGCCCCCGAAACAGATTCGACAAGCCATTTTTTCTACGCCCCAAAAATAATCTTTCCCCATCCCCCCGGCGGGTATAGGATCACATCAGGTTCAAACATCGAATCACGCTGCTTCTTACCCTTGCTGGGACTTCTGATGGTCAGGACACATGCCCGGATCTGGATCGGCCTGCTGGCCTGCCTGCTAATGCAGGTCGGGCTGCTGCTTGGCACGTCCACCGCGCAGGCCAAGACCGAAGCGCCGCATCACATGGCCATGGCGATGCACCACATGGTCCATCACCAGAAGCCCGACAGCACGGACTGCTGCAGCACGTCAGCCTTCCATGCGATCCCCCATCCCCAGCAGTCTTCCGAAGGGTGCTGCCATACGCATATGGTCTCGACCGAACCCATGCTGACCGTGGCGTCCATCCAGCCTTCCGGTCCCGTCAGTCTCGTCGCGCGCGCTTTTGCGTCCGGACGACACGACCGTTTCAGCGGCACCGACTGGATCCCCGCCTCTCCCCCACCGAAACTCCGCGCAATCTGACACACGCCTGACAGGCGTGGACCCGTCCTGCTGCCCTCAGAAGGCAGACAGGGCCTGATCCTTTGTCATTTTCGCGGATTTCTCAGCATGACCTTTCCGTCCCGCATCCGGGGCGGCCTGACACGACGACGTTTCGTAACGGGTCTTGGCGCAGGCGGCCTTCTGGCTTCCCTGCCCCGCACCTCGCACGCATTCTCGTCCAAGGCCTCTTCCGGCATCATACCCCCCATGCCGTCCGACCGGTGGGATCTGAAGATCGGCCACACGCGCATCTCGCTCGATGGCAAGACCATGCACGCGCCGACCGCCGGCGGCACAGTGCCGGGTCCGATCCTGCGCTTCAAACAGGGCGACACCGTCAGCATCAACGTCACCAATACGCTGAACGAGCCCACTTCGATCCACTGGCACGGCATCCGCACGCCCTCGAACATGGACGGCGTGCCGGGGCTGAGCTTTAGTGGGATCGCACCGGGTGAAACCTTCACCTACCGCTTCAAGCTCCATCAGAGCGGCACCTACTGGTATCACAGCCATTCCGGGATGCAGGAAGCGATGGGCCTCTATGGCGCACTCGTCATCGACCCGCGCCGGCCAGACCCGAACGCCTGCGACCGCGATTACGTCATCTTCCTGGGCGAATGGACAGATGTCATGCCCGATGACATCGTCAGCAATCTCAAGATGCAGGACGATTATTACGTCTTCCGACAGCGCACGGCCGCGTCCTTCCCGAAAGAAGCGCGCGAGGCCGGAAGTGCGGGTGCAGCGCTTGCGGACCGTCTGGCCTGGTCGAAAATGCGCATGGCCGCGACCGACATCGCGGATGTCTCAGGCGCGATCTACACCTACACGCTGAACGGCCATGCCCCGGATATGAACTGGAGCGGTCTGTTCCGGCCCGGCGAAAAAGTGCGCCTGCGCTTCATCAACGGCTCAACCATGACGTTCTTCGACGTCCGGATTCCGGGGCTCGAAATGCTGGTCGTGCAGGCCGACGGCAACGATATCGAACCCGTCCCCGTGGACGAATTCCGCATCGGCGTGGCGGAAACCTACGACGTGATCGTCCAGCCGAAGGACGAGCGCGCCTATGCCATTTTCGCCCAGAGCGAGGACCGCACCGGCTACGCCCGCGGCACCCTCGCCCCGCGCGAAGGCATGATTGCTCCCCTGCCCCCCATGGACCCGCGCCCCGTCCGTACCATGGTCGATATGGGCATGGGGAACATGAAGCCCGGCGAAAGCATGAAGGACATGGACATGTCGGGAGACATGTCCGGCATGAAGATGGACGGCGACATGGCCGGAATGGACATGCACGGCATGGACATGAAGGGTATGGATATGAGCCACATGGCCATGCCGAAGATGGAAGTGGACGATCCCGGGCCACCGCCCATCAATGTCGAAAATCAGATGCGCGCCATGATGCCGATTGACCGGACCGGCAGCCCCGGTGACGGGCTGGAAAACAACGGCCGCCGCGTCCTGAACTACAAACAGCTCCGCGCCACGCGCCCCGGAGCGGATCTGCGACCGCCGACGCGGGAGATCATCCTGCACCTGACCGGCAACATGGAACGCTATATCTGGGGCATGAATGGCCGGAAATTCTCGGAATCCGGCCCGATCCGTCTCAAGCTCGGCGAGCGCGTGCGCTTCACGCTCATCAACGACACCATGATGGAACACCCGATCCATCTGCACGGTCTGTGGAGCGAGCTGGAAAACGGCCAGGGCGACTACCGCCCCTACAAGCACACCATCATTTCCCAGCCAGGCTCGAAGCTGAGCTATCTGGTGACGGCCGATACCCCCGGCATGTGGGCGTATCACTGCCACCTGATGTATCACATGGATCTGGGCATGTTCCGCACGGTGATCGTGGCATGAAACACGCCCTTTCCCTCACGGTTCTGGCCCTCGCAGCTCTGTCCGGCACGGCCCGCGCCGATCAGCCAACCTATCACGCCGCCGATGCGCCGGAGGCAACCCCGGTCGTCTATATCGGCAACATCAAACCCGCCATGGATCAGGGCACCTGGCTGCACGGCATCTTCAACCAGCTTGAAGGCCGTTATGCGCCCGGCGGCACCGATTTCCGCTGGGATGGCGAAGCCTGGTTCGGCGGGGACTACAACAAGATCTGGCTCAAATCCGAAGGCACGCTCGAAAAAGGCCGCCTGAGCGATGGCGACCATGAACTCCTCTATACGCGCTCCATCTCGCCCTACTGGAATCTTCAGGGCGGCGTGCGGATGGACCTCGATGACGGTCCAACCCGCACCTGGGGCGCATTCGGGATTGAAGGTCTGGCGCTGTACGAATTCGAGTTCGGGGCCACGGCCTATGTCAGCGATCGCGGGCGTTTCGCCGCCCGCATCGAGGGGTCTTACGACTTCCTGCTGACCAACCGCCTGATCCTTCAGCCGCAGGCCGAGTTCAATTTCTACACAAAATCCGACGCGGGACGGCAGGCTGGCGCCGGTCTGTCGGATGTCGATGCCGGTCTGCGCCTGCGATACGAACTCTGGCGGAAGTTCGCGCCCTACGTGGCCGTGACCTACTCCGGATATCTCACCCAGGCCCGCCGGATCGCCCATGACCAGCACGACGACACCGGCTCCGTCCGCTTCAGCCTCGGCGTCCGAAGCTGGTTCTGATCATCCCTGTCCAATCACAACGAACACACCGAAAGGCCGACATCATGCGCAAGACCTTCCTCGCACTGAGCATCCTTTTCACAACTGCCGCAGCCTACGCCGATCCATCCATGCCCGGCATGGACATGAGTCACATGGATATGAGCGGCAACAGCACCATGACTATGCCGTCAGCCAAAACACAGGACCCGATGACCGGACTGAACATGGATCAGCAGATGGCGCTGTGTGAGCAGCTTGAGACTCTCAGCAAGCAGAAGAACCCGCTGACGCCGAAAATGAAGCAGCAGCGCGCCGCCTGTCAGAAAATGGATATGGGCATGGCGGATAAAGCCGCCCCGAGCGAAACACTGGACCGCTGATCGCGCAGATTTTTCAGCGCATCATCCGGCGGACGACCTGGAGAAGCTCGTCGATCGCGTCTTCTCCCCCGTCGTCCTGCACCGCCCGACGCACGCAGCCATTGGCGTGGGAGGACAGGATCTGGATGGACACGCCATCCAGCGCCGATTTGATGGCGGAAATCTGGGTCAGGATATCGACGCAGTAGCGGTCGTTCTCGATCATGTTAAGAACACCGCCAACCTGCCCCTCGATCCGGCGGACGCGGTTCGTCAGGGCCTTTTTGCGGGGCTGTTCGACACGGCGGCCATCATCGTCCACCGGTGCGCAACTCTCGCAGATATCTGCTGCATGTTCTTTCTGGGATAGTGCCATTACAGGATCCGCCTTCTGCCAGACATCCGAACGTAACATCATGGGTCCATGCTCGCCCATCCGGCGCCCACAGGCCGGTGTATGCCCCCCTGCGCCGGGAATTTCCAGTCTGACAAGACGAAGCCGTGTTTCGGGATCGGAAAAAAGTCGAGTCCCGGCTGGAAAAGCGTAGCCTGTTTCCGGGCAAATGGACGAGGCTTTCCTTTTGCTCCGGGCGGATCACGATATGCCAGCCGCGCCAGCGGGCAATTTCATAAAATTTATTATAAAACCGGCAATTTGCCTGTCTGCGAACAGGTCTTGATGCAAATCATTCTCACTCCCCTTCCCGGACGGACAGGATGCGCCTATCTAGGATGAAGGTCGGGGCTATAAGCCGCCGCCACATTCACCGGGGTACGGAACTGATGTTGTATCTGGATACACTGCCCAAGGGCGGACACGCCGTGATCGAGAAGATCGAACAGCGTGCGCCCCTGGACCCGATTGCCACACGTCTGGGAGAGCTGGGCTTCGTGCCCGGTGAAGCCGTGCAGGTGGTCGCGACCGGACCCATGGGCAGGGATCCGATTGCCGTACGTCTGGGGACGTCGCGCTTTGCCCTGCGCCGTGGTGAAGCCGCCCGCGTGGGTCTGCGGGCTGTTTCCTGACCTCCATGAGTTCGACAGCGTCCGCGCAGACACCCGCTTCAAACCTGCATATCGCCCTTGTCGGAAATCCGAACTGCGGCAAGACGTCCCTGTTCAACCAGCTGACGGGAAGCCGGCAGAAGGTCGCGAACTATGCGGGTGTGACGGTCGAGCGCAAGGAAGGGTTCTTCACAACGCCCAATGGCCGCGCGATCCGCGTGCTGGACCTGCCGGGCGCCTATAGCCTTGATTCGACCAGCCCGGATGAGGACGTCACACGCGACGTCTGTCTGGGCCGTCACCCGAGCGAACCACAGCCCCAGATGCTTGTGGCCGTCATTTCCGCCACCAATCTGCGGCTGCATCTGCGCTTCCTGCTCGAACTGAAGCAGCTTGGCCTGCCTGTCATCGTCGCACTGAACATGATGGATGAGGCCCGGCGCAACGGCCTCAAGATCGACGTCGCCGGATTGCAGGCCGATCTGGGCATGCCAATCGTGCCGGTCGTGAGCCTGAACCGTGCGGGCGTGATACCGCTTCTTCAGGCACTCGATCTGCCCCTTCCCGCCCCTCCGGTACCGCTTCCGGCAGGCATCGACTTTCATATGGAAGTGCGGCGCCTGCTGGCGGCTTATGTCGTCGATCCGTCCACCGGAAAGGACCGCCTGACTGACCGGCTGGACCGTGTTTTCCTGCATCCTGTCTGGGGTCCGGTCATTCTGCTGGTCGTGCTGTTCATCATGTTCCAGACGGTCTTCGCCTGGGCACAGCCGCTCATGGACGGGCTGGACAGCGGGATTTCGACTTTCGGGCAGATCGTCCTCAAGCCCCTGCCGGATGGCATCCTGCACAGCCTGCTGGCGGATGGCGTAATCGCGGGCGCAGGCACAGTCATCGTGTTCCTGCCGCAGATCCTCATTCTGTTCCTGTGGATTCTGGCTCTTGAGGAATCCGGCTATCTGCCCCGTGCCGCGTTCCTGCTGGACCGACTGATGGCACTGGCTGGGCTGAGCGGCCGGTCCTTCATTCCCCTGCTATCGAGCTTCGCCTGCGCCATTCCGGGCATCATGGCGGCCCGGACCATCCAGAACCCGCGAGACCGTCTGGTCACGATCCTGATCGCGCCGCTCATGACATGTTCGGCGCGTCTGCCGGTCTATACGCTGCTGATCGGGGCGTTCGTGCCCCATCGGACCGTGCTGGGGATTTTCGGGCTTCAGGGGCTGGTCCTGTTCGGGCTCTATGCTGTGGCCATCGTCAGCGGCGTGATCGCGGCCCGTGTGATGACACGCGGCGTGAAATCCGAAGAGCATCCGCTGCTGCTCGAACTGCCGCCCTATCGCCGCCCGAACCTCAAGAGCCTGGCACTCGGCCTGTGGCAGCGCGCGGTGATGTTCCTCTCCCGCGTGGGGACGATCATCGTCTCACTGAACGTGCTGCTCTGGGCGCTGTCGAGCTTCCCGTTACCGCCTGCGGGCGCTCCGGGTGCGGCCATCGATTACAGTCTGGCCGGGCGCATCGGTCATGTGATGCAGTGGGTGTTCGCGCCCATCGGTTTCAACTGGCAGATCTGCGTCTCGCTGATCCCCGGTCTTGCAGCGCGTGAGGTGGCCGTCAGTGCACTGGCGACCGTCTATGCCATCGGGGCCACGGATGATGGCGCGGCCGACAAGCTCCTGCCGCTGCTCTCGACACAGTGGAGCATGGCCACCGCGTTTTCGCTGCTGGCCTGGTATGTCTATGCGCCGCAATGCATTTCCACGCTGGCTGTCATGCGGCGGGAAACCGGATCGATCAAAACCGTTCTATGGGCTGCGGCGTATCTGTTCGGACTGGCCTATCTGGCGGCGTTCCTGACCTATCACATCACTCGCGCCATTACGGGAGTTCCCTGATGATCGAACTTGCTGTTGCCCTGCTGATCGTCTGCGCAGCCGCAATTTACTGGTATGCGCGTCTCTTCCCCCAGGGCTGGGGCCGCCTGCGCACGGCCGTGGGCTTCGCTCCTGCGCCGCAACCCACAATCGGAAAGGGCTGCGGCGGATGCACGGGCTGTGACCGCTCCGGCAAGGGCGGCTGCCACTAGGACAGCCCCCTCCAGGCCTCAGGCTTTCTGAAGGCCCGGATTGCCACGCTCGACGGCGAAGCTGGCATAAGTCGACAGCGCGCCATCGCGCACCATGACACGGTCGATGATCTTCAGATCGGCATGCCACACATCCGGCCCCACATCGCACAGCACATAACCGCGTTTATCGGTCGTGGCCTTCAGATGCGGGTTTTCGCTCCGGGCAATCCGGCTGAAATGATCATTATCGCCCAGCCCGTCCGCGCCGGATGAAATGGACGTCGCCAGGAACTCGACCGAGACCGGCTTGCCCCGCCCTGGCTCGACCACCAGATCCCCGGCGAAATGCCGGTGCGCGTCTCCGGTCACGTTGACCACATTTCCCGGGCAGTGCGTGCCGATGAAATCCAGCAGGCGCTTGCGGCTGTAGAGATAGCCCGACCACTGATCCATGCTGTAAGTCAGTTCGGCATGGGCGGATTTGCGATGCGCCAGATCCATGATCATCACCTGATGCGCCAGCAGGTTCCACTTCGCATCCGACCGGCCCAGACCATCAAACAGCCATTGCTCCTGCTGCGCGCCCATCATGGTGCGCTCGGGCGACCAGACGTCCTTACCCTGCGCCGCATTCGTGTCGCCATAGGCCTGATCGCTGCGATACTGACGCGTATCCAGCACGAACATGTTCATCAGGTCGCCAAAGCGGAAGCTGCGATAAAGCTGCATGTGGCTGCCATCGGGAATGGACGTCGCCCGCAGCGGCATGTTCTCGTAATAGGCCTGCAGCCCCGAAGCCCGGCGCAGCCGGAAAATCTCCGGCAGCGTGCTGTCCTGATCTGTGTCTCCGGCCCAGTTGTTGTCGATCTCGTGGTCGTCAAAGCTGACGATCCAGGACGTCGCCGCATGGGCGGCCTGAAGATCCGGGTCCATTTTATACTGGGCATAACGGCGACGATATTCGTCCAGAGAATAACATTCCGGCCCGACATGGCGACGCAGGACATGGGCCTTGTGACCGTCGATCTCGCGCAGATGATCGCCGCTGTCCGGGCCTTCGTAAATGTAATCGCCATAGTGGAACACGAAGTCGATCGGCTCGTTCGCGATGGCGCGCCAGGCGGTGTAGTAGCCATATTCGTAATGCTGGCAGCCCGCCGCAGCAAAGCGCACGCGCGACAGCGGCGCACCCGGCAGCGGGAGCGTGCGGCCCCGGCCGACGGCGCTCGCATAGCCTGCGATATGGAAGCGATACCAGTACGGGCAGTCCGGCTTCAGACCCGCCACCTCGACATGAACCGAATGGCCAAGCTCGGGATGGGCCAGTGTCTGTCCGCTCTGCACGGGTTTCGAGAAACTCTCGTCCTCGCTGACCTCCCAATCCACCAGAACCGGCTTGAGAACTTCCATGCCTCCTGCTTCTTCCAGCGGGTTCGGGGCCAGTCGCGTCCAGAGCACCAGCCCGTCGGACGCAGGATCACCGGATGCCACGCCGAGCTGGAATGGAGACGTCTTGAAGCTCGGATTCTTTTCCAGATCGCGCGGAACGGCGGCCCGCAGGGCGCGGACGCGCGTGGACAGGAGGAGACCCGCGCCAAGGCCGGTCAGCAGGCTTCTACGTTTCATGAACACCATGCAGCACTTCTTTCCAACAGAGCCCGGTTCACAGCGGAACCGGGCTCTCAGAGGTCTTGGGACACACGCCCTCCATTGTGTGGACACATGGAAGAGGGTTTTGCCCACACCCCGAAGCGGCATTTCATGAAACTGTCACGAATGAGAGCGTGCGAATTCCCTAAACGCTTGTCCGCCATCGCCCGGAAAACGCCCCGGCGCGGCGGTGATTCGAAAACGTCCAGAAACGGGAACATGGATGCGCTGTCAGCAGGAATGGTTGCGTCTTTATCGCAGGGTGCGTTCCCGGACCCGCCGGGAGGATGCGGATGATCACCTTCAGAATGCACTCGTGAATTATTTCGAGCGGCCCGAAGGCAGCGTGCAGCATCAGGACGCCTATATCACCCGCAGCGCCATCAATTCCTCGCTCAATGCGATCCGTCGCGAACAGCAGGGATGCGTGCAGGCGGCGGAAGGGTTCGAGACACTCCTCGAGACCCCGGATCCTGCGCCATCGCAGGAAGAGATTTATGAATCGAGCCAGAAACTGGCGCATTTCCGTGCGGGCTGCGAACAGCTTCCGGACAGGACCCGTCAGATCTTTCTGATGAACCGTGTTGAAAAAATGAAGTACAGCCATATTGCGAAATCACTGGCAATCAGTGAAAGCAGTGTTGAAAAACATATCGCAAAGGCGCTGGTCTTCCTTTCAACATGGATGGATCATTGAAATACCGATCTGATGGATGTCACCAAAACCCGTGCGGCAGAATGGATTGCGCGCCTGCATGCCGAGGACTGCACGGAACTCGATCATGACAGGTTCCGGTACTGGCTGGCGAGCGATCCCCGGAACGGTCCGGTCTTCGAGCATCTGACCGAACTGTGGGAAATGGCAGGTGGCGTCACGCCACCATCCGTTACGATACCGCATCAGACAGTGCGCCGTCGCGCCTTCAGTCGGCGGCATGCGCTGGCCGGGCTGGTCGCGACGGTTTTTCTGGCAGTGCCTCCCTGGGAAGGCGCCCATGCCAGCCGCATCGAGGAAACGGGAACCGGCAGCATCCGCGATATCCGCATTACGCCCCATACCCATTGCCGCCTCGACACCCAGACCCGCCTCGTGATCGGACGCAGCGGACAGCAGGCGCGACTGTGTCACGGACAGGTCATGCTTTCGACGTCGGGACCGGACGCATTCCATCTGTCGGCCGATGGCATGACCGTGCAGCTTCACGGGCAGACGGCCGCCAATATCCGGATCAACAGCGGCGATACGGAAGTCACGGCCGTCCAGGGCAAGGTGTTCCTGAGTGCCGCGGCCCTGCGTGCGGCGGGGCGCTGGGTCATGCCGGGGCAGCGTCTACGGATGTACCGCAATGGCGGATGGAACATCGATTATCCCGATCTGGAAACGCTTCTGTCCTGGCAAGGTGGAGAACTGGTGTTCCGCAATCAGCCGCTGGCGGACGTGATCCAGGAAATCAACCGTTATGCCTCACGGCAGATCGTTCTGTCCGCGCCGCGTCTGGCCTCACAGCGTCTGAGCGGCGTTTATCATGTGCGGCAGGGGGATGCGTTCTTGCAAATGCTTCCACATCTTTTGCCATTACGCATCCGGCCGGCCCATAACGTTTACGAAATCGTTGCTTTGTGACGTTTCGATGAAAACCGCTGCACCGCGCTGAGGTTTTCGATTTTTCATCTGTCTTCCTGTCGAGACCGCATTCAGGCCCGACGACAGGAAACGAGCCCCATGACCCCGCCCACCCGTTACCCCCGCCGCACCGTTCTGCTTCTGTCGGCAGGCGCGACCATTCTGACGCAGACGCTGTCCAGCGCCTTCGCTGCCCCCGCCTCCAACGTGCATATCGCAGCACAGCCCATGGGGCAGGCCCTCGTGACACTGGGGCAACAGACTGGCCGCAACATCATCTTCACACCCGATGCGGTAGCCCATCTCCGTGCCCCGGCTCTGAACGGCACCCTGTCGCCGAATGAAGCCGTCAAGCGTCTGCTGCGCGGTAGCGGACTGAAGGCCGAGGCCATGCCGGATGGCGGCGTCATTATCCGCAAGGACACGTCCGCGCGCCCAAAGCCGCAGCGCCTGCGTGAAACGCAGGCGCATGAGATCGAGCAGATCGTCGCAACCGGCCACCGCACACGTTCGGTCATGAGTGTCAGCGGTGACGAAATGCAGACGCTCATGCCAGGCCAGAGCCCGATGCAGGCGCTGGACCTGCTGCCGGGCGTGACGTTCACCAACGTCGATCCCTGGGGCAATAACGAGCAGAACTCCAGCATTTACGTCCACGGCTTCAACCAGAACCAGCTCGGCTACACGATGGACGGCGTGCCGCTCGGCGCCGGGGCTTACGGCAACTATAACGGCCTGTCCCCGCAGCGCGCGGCCATCAGTGAGGACATCGGATCGACGTCCCTGTCCTCTGGTGCGGGTGCGCTGGGTACGGCCTCAACCAGCAATCTGGGCGGGACGATCGAGTTCACCACGCGCGATCCGAAGCAGAAGGCTGGTGCCACAATCAACCAGACCTTCGGAAGCTATTCCACATTCAGAACATTCGCGCGCGTTGATACGGGCAATTTCGGCAACGGCAATTCGGCTTATATGGCGTTCTCCCGTCAGGATGCCCGCCCTTGGAACCTCGGTCCCGCCAATCGGCAGGGCGGCTATCAGGTGAACGGAAAATTCGTTCACAAGGGCGAAAACACAACCATCACCGTCTATTTTGACTGGCAGAACAAGGCAGAGCCGAACACACAGGGTCTGACTGCCCCGACGGATCTTTATGCCCGCGGCGCCTTCTATCCGGACCTGAATGCCGCTACTGCGGGGTATCCTGCTGAAAGCTCAACAAAGGCCGGTCCGGCAACGCCGAATAACAAGTATTACTTCTCCGCCGCCCAGCGGACTGACTACCTGACCTATCTGAAGATTTCCCACCGGTTCAGCCCGAACCTGAACTGGGATAACCAGCTTTACTTCCATTATGACGACGGTGCAGGTGTGGTGGCGACATCCATCCGCACGAATGCAATCCTGACCATTCTGGGTACGTATCTCGATCCGACTGGCACGAAATACATCAAGAATGGCCAGTTCACCTACAGTGTTGCAGGTATTGATCCGAAGGTCTGGGATGCCACGGGTGGCACGGCTTTTGCCGTTCGCACCACGGAATACAGCGACTATCGCGGTGGTCTGACCAGTACGCTGCATTACCGGCTTGGCCATCACAATATCGAACTGGGCGGCTGGTATGAGCGCAACAACAACATGCAGGCCCGGCGCTGGTATCCGCTGACCGCCACCAATACCCTGACGCCTTATGAACGCCCCACCAACCCGCTCTTTACCCAGTGGCAGAACAATTTTTACACCAACACGTTCGTTACGCATCTTCAGGACAGCTGGAAGGTTACGCCGCGCCTGACACTGACGGCGGGTTTCAAGTCCGAACTGGTGTATACGAATGGCACGCTGCCGATTGCTGCCCTGCCGCAGTCTCTGGCCTCGTCGGTAAAGGGCGCGAAAACGATCGTTGATACCAGCACCCAGACCATCGCGGGCGGCACGATCCCGTCTTTCAATCCATTCCTGCCGGCCTTCGGTGCGCTGTGGAATTTCACGCAGCATGAGCAGCTTTTTGCCAATATCCAGGAGAATATGAACTCCTTTGCCTCCACCGGATATGGCTCGACTTCTCCCTGGGCGGTGTCCAATCAGGCGGATTTCGAGAAGTTCAAGCGCAGCGGCAAACCGGAATCCTCATGGACGTATGAAACCGGCATCCGCACCAGCCATCCGATCAACACGCGGATCCTGACCGGGATCAGCGGGCAGCTCGAATATTATCACGTCGATTTCTATAACCGCCTCGGCACCATCTCCCCACCGGGTCAGGGCATTTCGGGCGTCGGCAATACGGTGGCGAACCTTGGCAGTGTCTCGACGAACGGCATGGATATGTCCTTTACGCTGCGTTTCGGGCCGCATTTCTCGATCTATGATGCCGTGTCCTATGTCAGCAGCATCTACGGCAACGACTTCATGGATGGTGCGACACTGTATGCCACGCAGGGCAAGAAGGTTCCGGCCATTCCGGCCTGGTCCGACAAGTTCGCCGTCAACTACAATCAGGGCGGCTTCAATGCCCAGTTCAGCGGCAGCTATATGGGCGTCCGTCCGGGCACGATCACCAACAGCGTCATGGTGCCGCCGCGCGTGCAGCTCGCCTTCAGCTCCAGCTACACGTTCCGCCACATCCCGCACATGAACAGCCTCAAGCTCCAGTTCAACGCCAGCAACCTGACGAATGCCCGCTCCTGGTCCTCGATCTCTGCGGGCGATGCCAGCACCTATACTGGCTACCCGACCGCACCCCGCATGTTCTTCGGAACGGTCTCAGCCGCTTTCTGATGCTCGTCTCTCAGGCTTTCGAGCCTGAGAGATTTTCCCATTTTGAAAATCTTCCGGGAAATCCAAAAGGATTTCTCGACCGGGCATTGTCCCGCTCCATGATGCCTGATCGCAAAGGTAGAGCCAGAAGAGTCCCGCTCCGCTTCTCCTCTTTTTCACAACAGTTCACGCAGTCGTGAAAACCATGATTTTCTCGACATGCCTGATTCTGCCTGCCTGGTGGAGAGTGCAGGTTTTCCGGGGATGCCGTCGCTTGCATCCATCCGGACTTCACGACGTTTCCCATCGCATGACAGTCTTGCGGGCATGTGCCGGATCGGTGTGTCGTTTGATTGCTGGAAAGTGAAGGCCTATGTCTCACGATGTCATGTCGTCACAGTCGTGACCAGATAAGCCGCAAGAGAATGGGATCGCTTCATGAAACTTCTGGCCGTTCACCCAAGTGCCCTGATGTACACGCGCGTGTTCCTGCGGCTGGAACCACTTGGGCTTGAACTTGTTGCGGGCGCTGCACGCAATGAAGGACATGACGTTCAGATCATCGATCTCCAGGTCGAGAGCCATGAAGACTACTGGAAGCGTCTCGCTGACTTCAAACCGGATGCGATCTGTTTTTCAGGAAGCTATCTGGCGAACATTCCCGAGATCCTCGACCTGTGCAAGGAAACGAAACAGCGGATGCCCGGGAAGTTCATCTTCGTGGGCGGTCATTCGGTGTCCTTCATTGCACCTGACGTGCTTCAGCTTTCCGAAGGTGCCATCGACTGCATCCTGAAGGGTGAAGGCGACGCGACCGTCGGCCTGCTGCTGGAAGCCATCGAAAAGAAAACAGACCTGCTGAAGGTTCCCGGTGCCATCACGGTGGATGGCGAAGGGCCGCCGCCGATCTTCGTGAAAAGCCTCGATACCGTCCGCCCGGCGCGTGACCTGCTGCATCACCGCAACAAGTATTTCATCGGTACGCTGGACCCGGCGGCTTCCATCGAATTTGCCCGTGGCTGCCCGTGGGACTGCACGTTCTGCAGTGCCTGGACGTTCTATGGCCGCTCCTACCGGACCGTCAGCCCGCAGGTGATTGCTGACGAGCTTGAGGCACTGAAAGAGCCGGGCATCTTCATCGTTGATGACGTGGCCTTCGTCCATCAGGAACATGGCATGGCCATCGCGGACGAAATCAAGAAGCGCGGGATCAAGAAGGAATACTATCTTGAAACCCGCGCGGACGTGCTTCTGCGCAACAAGGAAGTTTTCAAGACCTGGAGCGAAATCGGGCTGACCTACATCTTCATCGGGCTTGAAGCCGTGGATGAGGAAGGGCTTAAGCAGTTCCGCAAGCGCGTCTCGCTGGATGCCAATTTCGAGGCTCTGGAATATGCCCGTTCGCTCGGTCTGACGGTTGCGATCAATATCATCGCCGATCCGTCCTGGACCCGCGAACGGTTCGAAGCCGTGCGTCAGTGGTGTCTCGAAATCCCGGATATCGTGAACATCTCCGTCACGACGCCCTATCCCGGCACCGAGATCTGGCACCGCGAGGCCCGCCGCCTGACGACGCGCGATTATCGCCTGTTCGACATCCAACACGCTGTTCTGCCGACCACCCTGCCTCTGCCCGAGTTCTACAAGGAACTGGTCAAGACGCAGCAGGTGCTGAACACCAAGCACATGGGCTGGGAAGCGCTGAAGGGCACGGTCGGGATTGCGACACGTTTGCTGCTGCACGGACAGACGAACTTCGTGAAGATGCTTTGGAAGTTCAATTCGGTCTTCAATCCGAAGCTCCAGCTCTCCGACCATATGCGCAAGCCGCGCTATGAAATGCCGGTCCAGCCGGACGTCGTGGACAAGATCGACCGCAAGGCGCTCTACGTCCACGGCCCGGGTGGTCGCCGGACGCGCGCGCTCGACGATGCGACAGAGGGCTTTGTGGACAAGACCCGTATGGGTGCGGAAGCCGCCGCCGCGGAGTAACGGTCAGGACGAAGGCGGAAGTGGGCTGAAACGCCAGACGTTTTCGGACGCCGGGCAGCGGCCTTTCAAGCCGCCTTCGACCGCCCGGCTTTCCAGAAGCGTGAAAGCATAGGTCTGACCATAGCATTCACGCAGGAACGCCTCGTCGACGGAAAAAGGCGGTCCTTTCAGGCAGGACTGATCGTAATCCAGCGTCACGAGAAGTTCGGGAACCGGACCGGTCAGGAACAGGAGATGCACCGCATAGGCCCGGCGCAGGTCCTCCGGCAGGGCGATCAGTGCGGCGCGGTCATAGATGCCATCCATCGGGCCGAGCAGATCAGGCGTCAGGTCGAAAATATTGCCTGCGAAAATACGGATGGTCCCGGTAGAAAAACAGCGTAATGGCCCTGCATCCACAATGTCGGGCGTGATGCCGAGGTCGCTGAAGAACCGGTGCACGGCGATATCGCTTAGCTCACATCCGGTCACGTGATAGCCCTGCCCCGCGAGCCAGACCATATCCTGGCTCATGCCGCACAGAGGGACGAAAATCTGCGCTCCCGCCGGAAGATCCAGAGCCGCGATATGACGGGTCAGGAGCGGATTGGCCTGCGTTTCGTGAAAGCCCGTCTCGCCGCGCTCCTATTTTTCCTGCCAGAAAATGGCATTCGATTTTGCGTCCATAAGTCCGGCTTTCTTCCTGCTTTTCCCGGCTGAGACTGTGCCGGGTTCTGCTGGCGAGGCAATGGCATGTGTCGGGAAAATATGAGAAAAGCCGCTCATGGTCATGCTCACCCCCTCCCAGCAGCAGGCACTTGATGAAATCATTGCCGCACATGCCGCAGGACGGCCGACGCATCTTCTGACGGGATATGCGGGTAGCGGCAAGACGACGCTGATGCAGGCCGTCGCCCGGCATTTCATGGCCGAAAAGAAGGTGGTCGTCATCACGGCGCCTACCCACAAGGCCACCGCCGTCCTGCGCTCAAAGGTCGATCGGGACGTTGACTGCCGGACTATCCAGAGCCTGCTGAGCCTTCAGCCGTCCTCGCAGGGCACGACCACGACCCTCGTGCGTTCCAAGCGGCCGCAGACGATTGCCGATGGCATTGTGATCGTTGATGAATGCTCGATGCTCTCCGCGGAGCTGATGAACTGGATCCGCGATCTTCTGCGTTACTGCTTCGTGCTGTTCGTGGGCGATCCTGCACAGCTTCCACCCGTGGGAGAGGCTGCATCCCCGTCCTTTTCCGTGCCCTCGCGCTCCCACCTGGAAACCGTCGTGCGGCAGGCGGCGGGTAATCCGATCCTCGAAGCCGCGACCATCATCCGCCAGAGCCAGGGCGGTGACGCCGACTGGAGCTGGGTCCGCGATGCGCGTCAGGAGCAGACGGGCCTGTTTCTGCCCAAGGATGTGGAAAGCTGGGTGCGCAAAGCGTTCCTGTCTGATGCCTTCGCCGAAGACAACGACTGGTGCCGCTATCTGTGCTGGACGAATGCGCGCGTGCATCAGATCAACCGGATGGTCCGGCTCTGGCGCTATGGCGGCGAGACGCCGACGCCTTTCATGCCCGGCGAACGGGTCGTGTCGCGCGCGCCGTTTTCCGTCCAGCAGGAAGAAGGCGGCCCGCGTCAGGCGATTGCCACGAATGAGGAAGTCCTCGTCATGGACATCAAACCCGGGCGGCTTTCCTACAAGTTCGAGCTCTGCAAGGACGTGCCAGCCTGGGTCGCGGATCTTGCCTCATGGGAAGTGACGCTGCTGACGATGGCGGGCGAGGAAATCACCGGCCATATCGTGCAGAACCAGAAGGATCTGGATGCTGTGGACCGGCGTCTGGTGCAGGAAGCGAAGCAGCAGCATCGGCGCTGGAGCCATCGTTTCGCGTTTCACAATGCCCTGCTCCAGCTTCAGGCGATCTATGCCATGACGGTCCATACAGCACAGGGCAGCACGTTCAAGAACGTGTTCGTGGATCTCGGCGATATCGGCCGCCGCGCCCGGCAGAACCCGCTGGAGACGCAGCAGCTCTGCTATGTGGCGGTGACGCGCGCCACTGACATGGTATTCCTCGTCAACACGACGGGTCTTTCCGCACGATAGGCCGCGACGCCCACAGCGACGCCAGAATGGACCCCGAGACGTTGTGCCAGATGGAAAAAACCGCTCCCGGCAGCGCTGCCAGCGGCGAGAAATAGAGACGCCCCAGTGTCGCGGCGAGGCCCGAATTCTGCATTCCCACTTCCAGCGCCAGCGTGCGGCAGATGCTTTCATCAAAACCGAGCAGTCGTCCGCCCCAGTAGCCCCCCAGCAGACCGATCCCGTTATGCAGAATGACCGCCAGCAGCATGACCGGACCGGCCTCTTTCAGAGATGGCCCCACACCGGCGACGATCGCCCCGATGATGAGCAGGATCGACACCATGGCCACCAGCGGGAGCGCGGGCTCCACCCGCTTCACTGCGCGATGGCACAACGTATTGAGCGTAACCCCTGCCAGCACGGGAAGCGCCACCATCGTCAGGATACTGCGGAACAATGCCCAGCTATCCACGGCCACACCAGTAGACACATAGAACCGTACCAGAAGCGGCGTTGCGACAATCCCGACGAGGGTGGAGAAAGCGCTGATGCTGACGGAAAGCGCCACGTCCCCGCGCGACAGATAGATCATGACATTCGAAGCCGTGCCGCTCGACACGCAGCCGACCAGCACCATGCCCGTGGCCAGCGCGGATGGCATGGACAGCAGATGCGCAATCCCCCAGGCGGCAAGCGGCATGACGAGATAATGCAGCCCCACGCCCGCCAGAACCGGTGCGGGACGACGCAGGATCCGGCCGAAATCGGCAGGCGTCAGGGAAACACCCATCGTGAACATGACGAAGGCCAGAAGCGGCGTGATGACAGGAACTAGCGTCAGGAACGGTCCGGGCAGAGAAAGGGCGAAGCCGGACACCAGAATGGCCCAGAGAGGAAAAAGACGAGTCATTTTCAGAGCATGACCGTTTCAGAAGGGAAATTCTCAGGATGCATTCGACTCAACTGGATGAAAAATGACAGAAATGCCCTTATGCCGGGGCATGGCTGGTCCGTCATCTCTTTGGCTGACGTATCCGGAAATGAGGTAGCCCGAAAAATGCCATTAACCCGGAAGTAAGCTGAGGATGTCTTGATGGTGTTGCGAGGAATCGAAATCCGTCTGCCAGCTTTATACGGGAGTGGCCTTTACAGCCTGTTCAATAGCCCATGCTCCATCAATGACTCCTGATCCCCCTACTCTGCTCGGATGCAGCGCGGTTATTTTCCTGCTTCTGGGTGTCCATTTCATCCTGTCTGAACTTCCCGGCAGGCGATGGGCGCGTATCATCTGGTATGCGGCACCGTTTCTTCTGGGATCATTGTCCGGTCTGTTTTTCATTATCCCGACTCTTCTGCCGGGCTTGTGGGCGCTGCGGCTGGGTGCTCTGTCCATGACCCTGGCCTATGGGGCCGGATGGCAGGCCCTGCGTGTCATGCTGGGCTGTCAGGTGCAGCTTCCAGTACTGCTGCTCGCCTGTAGTGCGTCTTTCCTGCTTTCGATTCTCGCCGGACCGACCGGCCTGCTCCATGTCGTCAGCACAGGCTTTCGTCTGGCAGTCATTGCAGCTTTCCATATTTTCGCAGCACGTGATCTGCAACAGAACGTCAGGATCATGACACCCGCAAGACGCAGTCTGCTGCGACTGCTACGCATCTACGCAGGCTTCCATCTTTTTCTCGTACCATTTGTCCTGTGGATGCCAGCCCCTCTGGGCGCGGCTCCGGCCACTGTATGGGCAGTAACGAGCTATAATTTCCTTGCAGTCATTGAAGTGGCGCTGTTTGCACTGGCGATGATTGCAATCCCCTGGGAACAGCTTGCCTTCCAGCAACAGGAACTGATTCTGCAGGATCCTCTCTCGGGGGGCAGCAATCGCAGGGCCTTTCAGGCCTGGCTGGACAATGATCAAAAGGTCTGCACCCACGAAGCGTTGCTCATGGTCGATATCGATCACTTTAAGTCCATCAATGACGCCCATGGTCACGCGGTCGGAGATCAGATCATTACCGCCATGGGACGTGTTTGTGCCGACATCCTCTACCCCACGACAATTCTTTTTCGCATTGGCGGGGATGAATTTGTCGTCGTCTTCCAGTGTGATAGCCCTGATGAAATGCTTGCGACTGCGGAACATCTTAAAAAGGCCTTTGCAACGGAAACTCGCATGATCGGAGGTGGCGCCGTCATGGCGACGCTCAGTATCGGCGCCGCGCTGTGTCCCGGTATCGGAATTCCCCGGACGGAACTTCTCGCCCGGGCTGACAGTGCTCTCTACGCTGCCAAACAGACTGGAAGAGATCGTGTAGTGCATTTCCCCTGGGCGGAAGAAGCAGTCTCTTCAGCCCTGACCAGTAAAGGCTCCGGAGATTCATAGATTCTTTCTGGCACCCATCGAAAAATATTCCCTGTAACGCGCCAGCGCTGACCATCCCAACGCGACCAGCACTGCAGCCAACGAAAATGTCGCGGCCCAGACCAGAACAGCCGTAGAAGCACGCTCCAGAAAGCAGAGCATCAGAGCCAGTACGGGCAAGGCAAAGCGTGTCCATCTTACCGGTTTTAGGAAGGCGGGTCGTTGCAGGTGAGCGATCCGCAGCATCTTGGGTTCGTGCAATGCCTGAAGAAGCAGGCTCAGGCTCCACAGCAGGGTGCAGACAAAAATGGTCACAGCCGTCGTGCCATCTGAAACGAGACAAGAGCAACCAAAAGTGCCACGAGATCTGTTGCAGCAAAAACTGTTGGAGCATGGAAAAGGCTGGCGCCCGGACGGGTTGCAAGATCCAGCGGCGTCAGAAAAAATCCCAGCGTGCCCAGACAGAACAGCTGGATTTTCCAGCCCTGAAACGGGCGGTGCAAACCGCTCCATCCCAGACCGGCAACCATGCTGAGAACCCAGACAGCCAGAAAGACATATCCTTCTGCAAAAGGACGGTCATGCAGCGCTATCGGCAAAAGCCGATTGGCCCAGAAGAACGCCACTGTCGCCATCAGAAAGCCAACGATACTGCCGATTGCCAGACCTTCCGCAATGCGGAACATGATCTTTCGCCCGGACTGACGGCGGCGTTTCATGAGGAAAATGACCGACCCGCTGGCGAACATGATCGCCCCCATCACTCCGGACAGGAAATACAGCCAACGCATTCCATACCCAGTCCACCGGGCATAATGCAGACCATCGAGCACCTGCTGCGTATGGGTAATCGGACTAGGCAACAGAACGTGGCGCAGGACATGGCCATCTACGGGGCTAAAGTCGACGTGTTCGCGGGTCAGGAGCGGGCCGGACGCATCAGTTCTCGACACAAGGATGCTCTGGGAGAGGAACAGGATAAACCCGACCTGTCCGGTGCCGAGTGTCCGTTCAGCTTCCGACAGGATGGGAGCCAGCGGCGGAAATGGCCGGGAGGGTGGAGCAGGCTGTTTTTCCGGCGTTTCAGGGACAGAGGGTGCCGGCGTCCGGAATACGTTTTCAATGGAAGCCGTATAGGACACTGGCGGGAAAAGGGTCCGTGCACGGATGAAGGTTCCGCTATAAGCCATCAGGACAATGAAAGGCAGGAACGGCACGCTCGCCACCACATGCACATCCAGCCAGGCCCGCAGTCGGGACGCGAAGGGACGCAGAAGCGTTAGGTCGGAAACCAGTCCCTTTAGATGGATGATGACGCCGGACCCGATCGTGACCAGCAGCGCAAGCCCTGCGAGAGCAATCAGGGTCTCGCCATAGATCCCGGTCCGCATCGTATAATGCAGGTTATAGAAGAAGGTCCCGCCCACCGTGACGCGGGCTGCGAGACGTTCTCCGGTCTGCGGGTTGTAGGGAACGGTAAGAAACTCGTACCCGTCATGATGCTGGAGACGCAGATAGGGGTCCCGCAGCGAAGGCAGGGTTATGAAGGGCTTTTCGCCCTGCGCGATCAGGTCCTGCACGTCCGGAAGCAGACGATCCAGTGAGCGGGGAGAAAACGTATCGGTCTGCGGAGGAGCTTCCGGCTGGCACCAGCGCGTCAGTTCGGTATCGAACATGGCCAGACAGCCGGTTGCGAAAACACAGAACAGCACGAGGCCCGCAGCAAAGCCGACCCATGCGTGAAGCCACCCCATCCGGGTTCGGAGCGTATCCTGCATCAAGGACTCAGCACAACAGCCAGAGCGGCGATCAGACAGACTGCACCCGCGATGAGGCCACCGCGTAACGGGCTGCGTGTTCCAACAGCGATCAGCAGGAGAATGGGAAACACGGCGATGGCAATCATCTGCCCGAAGATCGTCGCGTCATGTCGCGCGCCCGGCCCCCATTTCGGCGACCCCAACGTGATGAAATGCGCCGCCATCCAAGCCAGTGCAAAACCCAGCAGGGCGCGCCAGATCCATCGCCGGGTTGGCGAAGCTGGGCGCGATGTGGAACGACAAGATGGCGTCTGTGTCGGGACTTCAGAAGCCATCAGAAATTCGAGCGGAGGGTAAACATGAAGTTCCGGGGTTCGCCGTAGTAATTGTAGTAATAGAAATTTCCGAGCCGCTGATAATAGCGCGTGTTTGAGATGTTGTTGAGGTTCATGGTCAGTGCCAGATAACGGTTCCACTGGTAGCCAACCTGAGCAGATGCCGTGATATAGCCGGGCTGTGTCACGAGGCGATTGCTTCCGAATGTGCCGCTCTGCGCGTTGATGCCGCCGCCGATGCTCCAGACATTCTTCTGCGCGCCCCTGTAAGGTTCGATGCGGTAATGCGTCCAGAGTTTCCACAGATGGTGCGGCGAGTTCGCAGCATAGGCCAGTCCGGCACTCGTGGGCGTACCATTATCGACGATGCGGTTGTCGTTATAGGTATAGCTGGCGTTGATATCCCATCCCGGCAGCGGGCGACCGATCACTTCAACTTCTGCGCCCTGACTACGGGTCTTGCCCGCTGCGACGTAGCAGGTCTCGGCATGGCTCGGGCCGCAGGTGGGGTCCAGATCGCTGTTGGCGATGGCATCATTGCGCTGGACGATTTTATACCCTGCCATCGTGAAGCTGAGCATCTGGTTGAACAGCGCTCCCTTCATGCCTCCTTCAAGCTGTCCTCCGCGCACCGGATCGAGCTGGCGCCCGTCAGCGCCATAGGCCGATTGCGGGCTGAAGGTGTCGGTGTAGCTGGCATAAAGCGTGATATGCGGCAGGACGTGATAGACCAGCGCGGCATAAGGCGTGAGGATACCCTGCTGGTTGATGGAGGTCTCGGTGACTGCACCCGGCACCAGATCACGAGATTTCTGCACATAGCCGCTGATACGCCCGCCCAGCGTCAGGAAAATACTCGGCATGAGCTGAAAGCGCCCCTGCCCATACACGCCCCACTGCTCGGTCGGCTCCCAGCTGCGGCTTTTGATGGACGGGAGGATGGTATTTGAAATCGCGCTGTAGTCACCGATCGGCAGACCGGCCAAAGTCGCATTGGTGCGCGAATTGACGCTCGCCCCGCCACCTTCATAAACGTAGCGATTGTAGTTCGCGCCGATCATGAGCGTGTGCGTCCGGTTCAGCAGATGCAGCGGGCCGGTCAGGTAGCCATCCACACCATCGTTGGTCTCACCATAGATGGAGCGTGCAGCAACATAGTTCGCAGTCCTAGCGCTGGCCGTGTAGGCGTTGATATAGCTGTATTGCAGGTTGGTATCGGCTGTCCTGTGCCGGCCAGTGATACGTCCAACCCATCCCATGCCGAAACGCCGCTCAATCTGGCCCATCACTTCCGTCGTGGGCACCTGGCTCTTGTTCCAGTCCGACCCGATATACGTGTTGCGTGGCAGGTTGAGGTCCGCTCCGGTTCCGGCCAGACGCGGCAGACCCATGTAGCGCGTCGTGTCATTGGACTGCGACGTGACAGAGACCGTAAGGGTTGTGCGGCGGTCGATATGGATGTCCGTAACCCCATAGATCGTCCAGCGACGGTCATAGGCGTTTTTATAGAAGAAATCGCGATCGGTTCCGGACATCACGAGACGGGCAGAAACGATCTTCGAGTTCCCGATCGGGCCGCCGAGATCAACCGTGGCATGGTAATTGTTCCATGAACCGGCACTGAAAGACGCATTGCCCTGAAAGGTCTCGGTCGGGCGCTTGTGCACGAAATTGACACTGCCGCCCGGTGCGCTCGAACCCTGCAACACGCCGTCGGGACCGCGCAGAACCTCGATCCGGTCGTAGATTGAAAGATCGAACTGCTGGCCAAGCTGGAGGCCACCGGTTGCGGGCGAACCATCATACTGGGCCGCAAGCTGGAAACCACGGGATGTAAAACCGGCTGTTCCATCACCGTAAAGGTTCACATTGACGCCCGCGACCTGCTTGAGCGCGTTATCGACCGTAAAAAGATTCTGGTCCTTCATCTGCTGCGTGCTCAGGACGGAAATCGACTGCGGCACATCTTCCGGCCGCAGCAGCATCCGCGTCGTGGAAACCGCCCGGACCGTATAGGTGCCTGTCCCATCCGTAGATGCTGTCGGGCGATGTCCATGCACCAGAAGCTGCTCGACACTGCCGGGGAGACTGTCATCCGCCTTGGCTTTGTGAGGCACGGAGGATGGGGATTTTCTCTCTGAAGATGCCTTACCGTGCTCATGCTTCGAGACTGGCAGAGCAGCGGGAGTAATCTGGGCAATTGCCTCCTCCCAGCCGCCAGACAGCAATGCGATGGCGTACAGGGTTTTTCTGAACCGCGTTCCCGGACGGTTCATCGAGGAAAATGATGCGACCCCGTTCCGGCTTTCCGGCAACGGGCGGGAAAAAGAACCCGGATTATTCCCTGTCTGCATCACATGCGCTCTCGAATGGTCGTGTGTTGGTTACATCCCGTAACAGGATCGATGTGAACTTATATGAGAATAATTCGCATTAACAGGGGATATGCTCATTTTCCTTTCGGAAGCGGTCCGCTGAAACAGTATGTTTTCAGTCGATGCGTTTCTGAGGCATGAAATATGAACAATTATTACAATTGATTTTCCGCCTGCTGAAGGACACATATCACCCCGTTCAATCGGTTGTACTGGCAGCGGGATTTCATGGGGCCATTCTTCAGTCAGGAAGCACAGAAAATACGGTCATCATTTACTGTATTCTTTCGTGATTTGTCCTGGCTCTATGCGCCTCGTCTTTCCGCTCTCGGTTTTTCACTCCGCACGACAATTGCTGCACTGGTCGCTCTAGCCATTGCTCTCTGGATGGAACTGGGACAGCCGCAATGGGCCCCCATGACCGTGTGGATCGTGGCGCAGGGGACTCTGGGGGAAAGCCTCTCCAAGGCCCGCTGGCGCGTGGCGGGAACACTGGGTGGCATCGTCTCGGCGATTGCCCTGGCAGCGGCTTTTCCACAGGCGCCCTGGCTGTTCTTTCCGGCGCTGGCGGTCTGGATCGGGTTGTGTACGGCTCTGGGCACGCTGGTTCATAATTTCCGCAGCTATGCGTTCGTGCTGACGGCCTATACCTGCTCCATCGTGTCCCTGAGCGCACAGGCGCAGCCCGATCAGGTGTTCAGCATCGCCATGGCGCGCGGAAGCTACATTCTTCTGGGCGTGATCTGCGGTACCGTGGCGGACATGGCCTGCCGGAGCAATGTTCCCGGCAAGGCGCGTGCCGCCATCCGCAGCCAGCTCCAGCAGATCGTGCTCGAAGCGGCTAATGCCTCGCGTGACATCCTGCTCGAACACGGAACGCCCGAGAGCGATCTGCATAACATCTTCTCCCTGTCGCTCAGCCTGAGTGACCGGATCGAGTTCAGTGCCATCGAGGTCGGACGTACGAAGGGCATTGTCGATTACGCCCGCGCTACGCTTGGACTGGCCTCCCGGCTGATGTCCCGCGCACTGGGCATGCGCAGCCGGCTGAGCGCCGTGCCCCAGCGTTCGGAACGCACACAAACCCTGCTGCAGGACAGCGCCGGAATTCTGGATCGGCTGCGGGTCGATATTGATGATGCCGATACTCTGCAGACCCTGCGCCAGGACGTGCTTGCGCTGATCGGCCGGTGTCAGGCGAACATTGAACAGACGGTGAGTCTGCCGCCTGCGGAAAGCGATAGTGGCATCGTCTTCAATGATCGTATCCTGTTACAGGGCCTGCAACTGACGCTGACGGAACTTCAGCATCTGCTGGGCTGTCTGGCCAGTGATCCCAGCGAAAACCCGAGCGCCGAGAGCTACAGACTGGCGCGCCCGCGAAACTGGTATGCCGCCATCCACAATGGTCTGCGCTCCTGTGCCGCCGTTCTGATGGCAGCCTATGTCTGGGAAGTGACGGCGTGGCCGGACGGGCCGCTTTTCATCACGTTCGTCTCGGTGGTCTGCGCGCGTTTCGCTTCCTTCAGCAACACGCTCCTGGCCAGCAGCGCGTTTTTCTCCGGCGCGGTCTGGGCGACGCTTGCGGCGGTCGTGCCCGTCTTTCTGGTGATGCCGGTCACGGCGTCCTATGCGATGCTGTGCCTGACGATTTCGGTCCCCATGCTGATCGGCGGACTGGCGACACGTGCTCCCGCCCTCGCCTCACGGGCCGCATCCTTCAGCAATTTCTTCCCATATCTAATCGGCCTCGACAATCACAGCCGTATCAACGAAACCGAATGGTTCAACACGGTGTTCGCCTTGCTAAGCGGCCTCGGCTTTGGTGTGCTCGTGTTCCGCTATGTCTTTCCGTTCCAGCTGACGCGGTTTTACCGGAACTTCCGGCTGGATCTGCTGTCCGATCTGCGACTTATCGGAAAAAACCGGCGCTGGATGACAGAGGCTGTCTGGGTCGGCCAGATCGTCCTTGGCATGGAACAGCTGATTGCCCACACCAAGTCAGTCCAGGCCCGCTCCAATGATCGCTGGCTACACGCCGCTTTTTCAATGATGACGGTCGGGCGCAACCTGCTTCAGCTTCAGGCCTATCGCGCCCAGATCGGCCTTCCCGAAAACGCACGGGCGATCCTTGCGCGCCTGTGCGAGAGTTTTGCCAGCGCTTCAGCCGGACCCGAAACCCTGGAACTCCAGTCGCGGGAAGCACTGGAGAGCCTCGCCGTCATGGAGAACGCAGAAACCAGCCGGAACACCCGCCTGCTTCTGTCTTCAGTGACGGGATGTCTGATCATCATTTCGACGGAGCTTGGTCACCGGAACGAAATTATGGAAGCGTCCTGAAACGATTTCCCGAATCCGTGAGTTTTCGCGGGGAAATGGAAAACAATCATGTTCACAAATCTCTGAAAATACTCGGTTTCGCGGGACATTCCGCCGGTCCGGAAGCAATCGGATTCATGAGTTGAATTTTTGGGTTTCCGTCATGCGATCAAAGTGCCAAAAGCCCTCGCGTTCGGGGCGCTCGGGTCGCCGTTCCAGTCAGGAAGTCCGCCGTGTTCAAAACGCTCTCCGCTCCGGTGATCGCAGGCCTCTGCGCCCTGTTCGCGTCGACCTTTATCGCGATAACGACCGAGGTCGCACCGGTTGGCCTGCTGATCGACATGGCCAAGTCCTTCAATATCACCGAAGGTCATGCCGGGCTGGCCGTCAGCGCCTATGCGCTGCTCGTCGCGTTCGGGGCCGTGCCCATCACGATCGCCACGAGCCGCATGGACCGCAAGATGCTCATGCTGCTCTGCCTGTGCGGATATGTCCTCTCCAACCTGATCTCCGCGATGGCGCCGAACTTTGCCATCGTCTGTGCCGGCCGTGCCCTTGGGGGACTGTCGCATGCCCTGATGATGTCCATTGCAGCGGCCTATGCCGCCCATCTGGTGCCCGAACGCATGACGGGACGGGCCATTTCCTTCGTCTTTGGGGGAACATCTCTCGGGTCCGTGCTGGGCGTTCCTGGAACAGCCGCGATCAGCCATTTCGCGAGCTGGCGTGTGGCGCTTTACGTCATTTCGGGGCTGGCGGCGATGCTGACGGTCTTCATCGCGCTCTATCTACCCCCCGTTCGTGGGGCGGACACCAAGGCACTCAAAGTTCCGACCATCCGCTCCCCGCAGGCTGCACGCATCTTCGGCGTCGTGATCGGCGTGAACGCCGTGTTCTTCTTCGCCCATAACCTGCTCTACACCTATGTCTCCCCGCTTCTGCTGGCGCATGGCCTGCCGGAGCATCTGCTGAGCGTCGCGCTGCTTGTTACGGGGGGCGTCAGCATTTTCGGTCTGTGGGGCGCGGGACAGGTCGTGGACCGCTGGCCGGCAGCGGGTCTGTTCGGCGGTGGCCTGGCCATGCTCACCGGCATGATCCTGGTCTATGGGCACCTGATTTCCGCGTGGCCCAGCGTGGGTGCCGTCGGGCTGTGGTGCATGGGTTATGCCGCCATCATCCCCTTCGTCATGTCCGGCGCCATCCGCGCGCGCGCCACCGGCGCGGATGTGGCCGGAGCGGCCATCAACAGCAGCAGCAATTTCGGCATCCTTCTGGGCTCGGCCATCGGCGGCCACCTTCTGAGCACGCTGGGCTTTGCCGTGCTGTGCCCGGCCTCCATCGTGATCGCCCTGGGCGGCATCCTGCTGGCAGCGTTCAATCCCGCAGCCTTTCCCCGTAGGCTTCAGCAGGACTGAGGCCACGTTCCCCTAGCCGATCATGTCCTTCTCCTTCTTTTCACGCTCCGCCCCGATGCTGAGCTTCTGATAGATCCCGAGCGCGATCACCATTCCGGTTGCCACGACGAGAAGGGCAGCGGGATAGAGGATGTCGCCGGGAGCTTTGCCACTACGCTCGAACACGCCGACCAGCCCTTCGATAAAGACTGCGATGATGACGGTCGTCATGAACTTGGTCAGGCTGACGCGGGCTTCGGCGATGGACTGCTTGCCCTTGGGCCGCAGGACTTCTTCCTCGATGAAGTATTTCGCCACATCGAAAACGGCGATCGAGATCACCACATAGCTGATGGCCTGAAGGATTTCCTCGCGTCCCTCCGTCAGGGACGCCACGAAGGCCGAGACAAGACCGATGCCTCCCGAGAGGATCAGAAAGCTCGCCAGAAGGATCAGCAGCGCACTGGCACCCGCAAAGGCCCAGCGGGACAGGGAATGAATGTTCGGCATGATGTGTCGCTCTGCATCTGAAGGAAAACCGCAGACGGATCCGGACATTTTCAGCGACAGGGACCGTCCGCGGGACAGCCTCACATTATCCGACCTGATAGTGCAAATGCGAGCAGGATCTTCAAACTGCGCAGACTAGGAGCGGCTGGCTCCCAGCCGGGGTATGACCTGAATGAAGACCAGTTCCGCAGCAAGTTCGACCAGTGTCTGGGTCACGATCACGGCGGCCAGAAGAGGCGCCCCACCCGGCACGGCCAGCGCAAGCGGCAACACAACGAGCGAGTTACGCGTCGCCCCACTGAAGGCCAGCGCCCGCCCGGCCGGTGCCTCAAGTCCGAACAGCCGCGAGATGCCCCAGCCCAGTCCGGGTGCAAGCAGGGCGAAGGCTGCATAGACCGGCGCAACCTGAAGCACGACTGCCCTCGCCGGCCCGAGATGCGGGGTCATGGACGCGATGACGATGAACAGAACAATCGCCGTAACCGGCACAGGCAGCAGACCCAGCCCCGTGGCGACCCGCTGCCCCGTCGAAGTTCGTCGCGCCCAGAGCTGGACGATCCATGCCAGAAATAAGGGAATGATGATCAACCACAGGAAGGCATGCAGGAACGGTCCCGCCTGAACCAGCTGCGACATTCCCTCCCCCAGGAAAAGACGAAGCCAGACTGGAAGCAACACCATCTGCACTGTCAGAAGAACGGGTGTAGCGGCAAGGAGAAGAGCCGCATCCGCCCGCCCCATCTGGGCAAACGTCACCACCCAGTCGATACAGGGGCAGAGCAGGACCATCAGAATGCCCAGCCGAATCATCCCGTCTGCCGGTGCGAACGGGAGCAGTAATGCTACGAGCGCAGGAACAGCCAGGAAGTTGGTCACCAGAAGGGCTGCAAGGAACCGTGTCTTACGGAAAGCCTGCCCCAGTTCCGCAAGCGGGATCTGCAGAAAGGTCACGAAGAGCATCACGCCGAGGGCCGGATTGATGACGGCCTCCCAGGACGCCGTTCCCTTGACCAGCATGGCTGTCCCTGCCCCCAGAAGAACAGCGAAGAAATACAGCGCAACCTGATATTTTTCGAGCCGGTCCCGCAAAGGTGTCATCATGGCTCCTGATCCAGGGGCAAACGACCTGTCTGGCCATAGCGTCGGGCATAAAGCAGAAGGGCAAGATAGGATGGCAGAACAAGCAGGGCAAACATGGCCTGAAAGCCGAAGACGGGTTTCAGGGCGACATAGATCTGCGGAATGATTGCGCCGCCGCTATACGCCATCACAAGTAAAGCAGATGCCAGGGGAGTCCACAGGCCCGCGCCCCGGATGGCGATCGGAAAGATCGTAGGCATCAGCATGGCATTGGCGGCCCCCAGAAGGGCGACGCAGAGTACGGAGACATAACCGTGCGTCAAAAATGCTGCGGTGGTGAGCAGTCCTCCCATCATGCAGGCCAGTTCCATGAGCCGCTCCTGCGTCACGAACCGGGGTACAATCAAAAATCCGGTCACATATCCCCCCAGCATGGCCGCCAGGGTCAGAGACGTGAAAAAGCGGGTCTGGCTGAGGGGCAGGCCGAAGCCCTGTCCGTAAGTTCCGATGGCATCCCCGGCCATAACTTCAATTCCGACATACAGGAACATCACGGCAATGCCGGCGACCAGATGCGGCCGGAAAATGCGTTTGCTGCTTTCCAGCGGTCCGGGAATCGGGGGCGCCTGCAGGTCGGGCAGTGGACAGACTGCCACGCCGATTGCCGTTATCAGCAGGACGACCGCCATTGTCATGTAGGGAGCGTAAATGGCGTGGACGAAACCGGTCAGAAGAGCATTGCGCGCCACAGGGTCGATCGTCTCCTGCGCGCGTTGCGAGATGCTGCCGATATCGCCCATGACCAGTGTTGCGAGCACAATTGGCGCGAGGATCCCCGCGCATTTGTTGCACACCCCCATGATGGCAATGCGCTGGGAGGCGCGTTCGGACGGGCCAAGCAGACTGACCAGCGGATTGATGACGACCTGCATCAGCGACAGACCCGCCCCCATGACCAGAAGACCGGTCAGCGCACCTCCGTAAAGGCGCATGGCAATGAACTGTCCGAAGAGTGCCACGCCTGCCGCGCAGAGAAGAAGCGATACGGACAGTTCGGTCCGCAGGCCAAGCTTCCGGGCCAGAAAAGACGCCGGAAGCGAGAACAGGAAATACGAGAAATAGAACACCATCGGGACAAGGAAGGCGCTCGTATCGCTGAGATCGAACGCAACGCGGACGAAGGAAATCAGCGGGCCGTTCATCCAGGTCACAAAGCCCATGATGAAGAAAATCGCTGCTGCAACACCCAGCGGTGCCAGTCCGTAACGTCCGGTCAGGCCTTCATCAGGCCGAACAGAGCCCGTCACGACGTCAGACCCGCATCGCGCAGAATTGCCGCTGTCCGGCTGATCCAGGAATCATCCGGATTCCATCCAGCCAGTCGCGCGGCACTGAGCAGTCCGCCTCCAACCGGAGGAAGGCGTGGCTCAACCGGGGCGCCATGCCGGGCCGCGATGGCTTCCCGAAGGAAGCGGCTCTGGAAAGTTCCACCCGCATAGCTCCATGGCAGGCGCGTTTCGGGAAAGCGGCGCTGTGCGGCAGCAATGTGCTCGGAGAGATGGTCGGCAGCCTGATGCATCAGACGTCTGGCTGGCTCAAGCCCCTGTTCGGCCAGATCCGAAACGATCCGGGTCAGCGCCGCAACACTGGCCCGAGGATGCTCGAGCGCGCCATACCATTCCAGCAGCGCCGTCCCGCAGGGTTCTGTGTCGAGCGGCAGCCCCATGGCGCCTGCAAACGGGGCGAGAAAAGCCTGATCTTCCTGATTGCGTCCATCCAGCAGCATGGTCAGCAAGGACAGTGCCTGACGCCCGATCCAGAACGCGCTTCCTTCGTCTCCGAACAGGCCACCCCAGCCTCCGACCTTGATCTGGTTGCCCTTGCCATCCGTTGCCCAGGCGACCGAACCCGTGCCGGAGAGCAGAAGAACCCCCGCCTGTCCGCCAAATGCCCCGGTACACGCCATTTCAACGTCACCGGTAAAGCTGAAAGGCTGCGGAAACGCTGCCGCGACAAGCTCCGCCTGCCTGCGACCATGAATGCGGCTTTCGCCATAGCCAGCAATCCCAAGCGAAAGCGCCGCCGCTGTGTCGGGGATCTGCGCGAGCAGTCCGTGCAAAACAGACTGCCAGTCGCTCTGGTCAAACGGATTGGAACCCGCGGCCCGAACCACAGGACCCAGCGTTCCATCCTGACCGAGCACGACCAGAAGCGTCTTGGTTCCTCCCCCATCTATGGCCGCGATACAGGGCACAGTCTGAGGCACAGGCACCCCGTGGGAGAGAGGGAGGGACTGTATGTTCTGGAGCGAAGCGGGCATGGGAAATGTTTCGTTAGGGGCAGCAAGGTCGGACACGACAATCAACGTGACATGAACTGCACCAAGAGCGCAGCCGGTTATCGACCTCTGGTGGGAATGAGCCTTAAAACAGGATCTTTCTCACAGCGGTTCATGACGCCTGTCTTACCGATATCATGTCCTGTCCCTCTTGTATCGATCTGGATATGATTTGCAGCTGAAGGGTTTTTAAAACCCTTATAGTTTCGAGCCTTACTGGAAAAGATTCCATCCTGTTTGGACAGGGATCAAAGCGGTTGCTTATCGTTTGATGCGGTGCCGATGTTCAAGCTCCTGCTGGTCTAAATCACATTGACGAAAGACCTATTCCAAAGCCTTGTGGCGGCGGGACTGACGACGCTCCCGAAGGGGGCGGCAGTTCTATCAAGGCCCTGTGGTCTTACAGTCTGAGACCTGCCCGCCGGTGAGGACAAAGCCGAGAGGATGTTCTTGACTGTCGCATCAGGCATGGATCTTGCGCGTAAAGCTGCCGTGTGACCAACCAAAAGTCTTAAGTTGCGTCCCCCTTGCTTTTGCCCCGGCAGATCTGTGAAGGGGCGCGGACCACAGTGCTGTCGATCCTATGCGGCCAGTCACCGGTCAGATCCAGACCCACCGGAATTTGCAGCAGGGCATCCTAGACACTCCGTTCGGCCCAACGGCGAAACCGGGCATACACGCGTTTCACTTCCCGTAATGCTCATGCATGTCCCGCCGGAAAGCATCCAATGCGCAGGACATGCAGCATGCCGTTAAAGAACAAGCGGTTATCTCCCTCGAAACGAGGCTTAACATCCGCGCTCAAACGGCAGAAGCAACCCAATCATTGCCCATTTCTAATCCGTCAGAGCGCCTTGGCGCCATGCCCGCTCCAGACCAGTAAGTCTTTTGCCAATATGGTCTAGGCATTTTGCCAGTGCGGATTAGTATGCTTATAAGGTGTATCAAATTCTTCAATATAAGTATTAAATGAATCTTGCTTATGGATTTGAGTTGATGGAGGAACTAATCCATTATATAAAAAGTTATGATACAATCTACTGAATGCTCGATTAAATACCCCGGGGCCTGTTTTATACGCAATAAATAATCCCTTATGAAGGTAGCTATTCCTATAAAGAGACAGCAGGCAATCATTTAATATTAGATTGTTTGACGTGGAACCAAAGAAATCATTGTGTATGACATTGTTTTTAGTGGTAAAATAGCATCCAGACCCCTGGAATGCTTTCATAAATTTTAGCGTATTTTCATCTTTTAATTTCAAATCAGCATCTAGCCACCATCCACCAAGACGATTGATAATGTGAACACGAAGAAAATCTGCAGCTTCGGCAGGATGACGAGCGTTTAAAAACAACTCCCGTGCTTCTATACCATAATTTTGATAGAGCCACTCAGATGCTTCTTCTCGATCAAAAACCTTTACAGGCAGCCCCGCAAGGGTAGAATGATACTCAAAATTTGACAAAATTTCATTTGGAGGATTATTATCCCAATACATATAAAGTTTATATGGTATCTGGTTATTATTTAAATTTTCTCCAACCTTTCTCCCAAAAAAGTTGCTAGCTATTTCAAAATAAATAGAATCTATTTCTTCTCCCGTATGAAATTCTTCAAAGGCGTTACCTATTGTTTTGAGGGCCTCTTCTGGTTCTTGTTCCTGCCAAGCAAGGCTGACCCCGCGGATGTAATTGGCATAAGGAATACAAAGACTTTCCAGTTCTAAGATTTCCTCTTTAGGCACTTTCTTTCCTGCTTTGAGCAAACAAAGCAAACGTGCCTGTAACAGAGATTGCGCCAGAGGATAGTGATCAGGACGTTTATCATGTAGATCAAAAGCTAACCGATAAAACTCTGATGCTTCTGCAACACTTCCTTCGGTATGAAGGATATTAGCCAAATCAAAAGCTGAACCGACCGTGTCAGCACCCGTCTCTTTAAAGCGATTATACGCCGATGGAAAATTTGGCAAAAATTCTCTTATTTCAGAAATTCTTTTTTCAAATGAATTATCTGTCGTTAATTCTTTTTTTTTGATAAGATCTTTCGCATGGCATCCCTTCTTCAGGAGAAGTTTTCTCATTATTAAATTCTAATTGGTTTTCTTCTCGCACCTTATCCCATTGATCAATACTTAAATTGGACGGACTAAGTGGGGTATGGGGATCACTGCTCATCGATAAAATCCTTTTCTGCCTCTGGTAAAATTTCTATCCTGCTTATCATATATTTAGCAAGGAATACTAGCATTTTACCAATTAGGGGCTTTGATTCATTCGATAAAGATCGTACCTTCAAAATTTTTTTTTGTATTCAAGATACTGAATCTGCAAGAAGGTTATTGCATAGCTCAAATTTGGGATGGAGACTTAGCAAATCCACGATTGCATATCGGCTCTCCTACGCCAATAAAATCTTCTTTTTAGCATAAAACCGCCCCAGAAAAGCGATGATATAAAGTCGGCAGTTCTATCAGGGCCCTATAGCTTTACAGCCTGAGACCTACTCATCGGTAAAGACAAAGCTAAGAAAATGTCTCTGACTATCGCATCGGGCATGCATGCCTTGCCGGAAAACATCCAATACGCAAGACATGCAACATGCCGTTAAAGAACAGGGGGGTTGCCTCCCTCGGAACGAGACCTAACATCCGCGCTCCAATGGCAGAAGCAACCCAGCCATTACCCATTCCTAATCTGTCAGAACGCCTCGGGCCATGCCCGCTCTAAACCAATAAATCTTTTGCCAAAAGGAAATCCTTAGAGGACAGATACATCATAACAGCGCCAGTAAAATTCATGCCATGTGAGCAGTAATGCAATAATATATTCTTTACTCGCGGCAGTGAAACACCATTATCTGCTAACTGCAATTACCCAAATCGATCATTGATTGCCATTTGTGCCAAAATTCTAGCGTATCAATTGAACGCGTTTGCACAGCGGTAGAGGCCGCAACACATCAATGTTGCACTTCCTGTCCTAGAGCATCGGTCCAGACCGAACCGTTCCACCAAACCGGAATGCCCTTTGTTTTAGCTGAATTGCTACTGGAATAGCAGTCAGTGCAATAAAGCTGCGCGCCGGTTGTTGGCGTACTGGTCCCTGAAGCTACTCCCGGCAGATCAGCATAGGGATAGCCGGGGCTGACATATGCGCCAGAAGCGCCCCCGCCATATGAGGGATTAACCTCACCTTTAGAGTTGGTTTGGATCAGGATATACGGAGCGCCCGGCGCAGAAGACGATGCCATGAGAATGGCCTGCCCGGCCATTTTCAGCCAGTTGTTGTTCATCACAATCGCACCTTTGAACTCCCAATCCCCGCTGCTGCTCTGCGTGGCGCAAGTTCCGGATGCCGTACAAAGCTTAAGCGATCCATCGCCGCTAAAGGCCATGTTGGCGCCGGCAGCACCATCGGTCATGGACCCTACTGTTCCGCCTACACGCAGGCCGATGCGAAGGGACATAGCATTATGGTCCGGGCACGTCGCTCCGCTGGCAGCATCGCATTGTTCCCACTGGTTCAGTGCCATGGATGACGTGCCTGCATTTTTGAACAGGCTGCTCATGAGAGCAGTATCACCCGGCGACGAGCCAGCAGAGATCGGGTTCGTCACGTTGAACGTGTTGCCAGCGATCGCCTTCACGAAGTCAGATGTGAAGGGACTCAGTTCCAGCAAGTTGGGGAGCTGGCCGCCGAGATAGATGCCCCAAGAGGTTTTATCCGGCCATGCGTTATAGCCATCCGTCTGGGCGGTACCATCTACCCACTGCGTACCCTTGGTGTGACTATCAACTCCGATCGTCAGGCCATTGAAATGGTATTTTCCACTAATAGCCGTATGCAGTTCGTCGTCATACTCCCCGTTTTCACACTCACGCATCAGGGAGTGTTGGGCATCGGACCCGGCATCAGCCGGCGCAGTGTCGAAGTCTCCCAACTCGCAGGTCAGGAGGTGGTTGAACTGCTTGGTACGAGCGCCGAGATAGATGGCCGGGCTCGTTGCACCGGCATCATAGTGGGTGTCGAGGTTTGACGCTGTGGTGGCATAGGTCTGGGGATTGGTCGTGGCCGCATTGCCAGAACCTGGAATGACCCATGTATCCACGTCCAGTTGGTCGCACACGGACGTACCGGTAAACGCCGAAGGGCATGGCAGACTGAAGCTCCAGTTGTTCAGCATTCCCGAAAACCCGTTGACCGCATAGGTGCCGTAGCTGTCGAGACGGTTGACGTAATCCGGCGTAGATACGTTGCTGATGATCGTCTGATGCTGCTTGAGTTTCGCACGATCGGCGGTGGACAAAACTGGAGAAATCCACACGCTCCCGCTATCGAAAAACACGGAATGCTTTACCCCGTCCGCGCTGGTAAACGCTGCGCTTGCCACAACTTTCGGAGTCGTGCTTTTCGTTCCATTATCGACCACGACAGCGTCAAAGGCGTTGTAGGACGCGATTTGCGCTCCTGTGGTCGGGCTCAGGCCGGGACGATTTCCTGTGTAGCTGTCACTGGAGTTCCAGAGGCTCAAACAGGCAGCGAGATTCATCCCGCCTTCATCCTGACAGGTCATGACGACATGGGAACCACGCCCCGCTGCCATCCCACCAATAACAACGCCATCGGGATCGGTCCATACATCCTCGGATGCCGGGTTTGCCTGTCTGTGCGATCCGGTTATCCTTACAATAGATGTGCCATCTACCATGCTCGTAAAGTTGGCCCGGCCCAGTTTCAACATGTCGCCTAAGGGTTTTTTCGGGCCATCAATGGCACCAGCTGAAATTGCGCTGAGATCCACTGCAGGAGATGCCCCAGAGTAAATAGTTCCCTGAGTATTTACCGAAGAGGTCACATTTCCATTAGCATCTAGGCCAGCTATTCCTGATTTCACATTGATTTCTGATGAAGTCAAAACATCGGAAAGCAATTGATCGGAGGACGGACAGGCAATAGGCGTTCCATCCTCATGTGTTCCACATATCTGAGCAACCACGGAAGTGGGATGCCACTGCCCATCGGATCCTTTATAAGTTTGAGCAAGAGGTTTCCCGGAATTATCCAATCCAGTAACTATAGAAACAGGCTGGATGGAACCAGTAGATGTTTTATAGAAAAGAGGAATATCTTGAGAAAAAGAACTATTTCCGCAAAAAGAAAATATTAAAATAGATATTGTGTATTTATTAAATTTTAATTTGGATTTATTTTTAATTATCATAGTTTATTTCTTCCTAAGGAAAATTTTCTTATCCGTTCCAATATAGTTTTGATATGGACGCGCACGCGCAGAATGACGATGCTGTTTTCTTATATCTAATTGTGCTTGCACATCACCTCTTCAGGTGACGTCAGAAGTTATCCACAAGACGCTAGAATCGGTTATTCCCATCTTGGAGATGACAACTGTCGCATAACTTTGGTCCATCATCTCCTATAAAATGACAAAGTTTCTCAAGCGCGGTTTGGTAGCAGAGTCGATTATTGCGCTTATCTGCGATAAGATAGTCTTACTTATGCCGGTAGAATCATTTTTTCGGTTCTAACTACGTTATAGTACTTTGGATTTTTGTTTGATAAAAAATAACATATTAATCATAGGAATTTAAAATAATATTTTATATATGTGTTTTAACCACTTAATGTGAAGATTCAAATTCCTGTCACTTCGAATTTATTTTATAAGAAGTGCAACGTTATTTCAAAAAATTTCGATATGAACATTGCTGATATCGTCCACCGAAGATCATTTAGCAGCACCTTTCCACTTGGCTAAATTTTCTCAATCTGTGGCTTCCAAACGTGTTATTTTCGAAAATACTTAACTTATACTTTTATGAAACTTAAAATTATTGCGTAATATAATAGATAATAGATTTTTTTTCTCCAAACGTCAACCTAATAATTTCCATGGATTGATAAATTGCCGATTGAAAGAGTCAGAGATCGAGACGCGCGTCTTTATCCACTTAGAAGAAGGATCTTGATTTTTATGATTTGAGATTGGTGGGGCGAAATGGGTTTTGGAGATATGTTTCCAAAACCCTTGTCTAAGCTTAGGGCCTATTGATTTGAGTAAGGCAATCTAATGCAGGCTCTATAAGGAGACTGAAATAAGCGACCTATACTGGCTGACGGACGAACAGATAAAGCGTTATGGCCGCTCTTTCCCATGAGCCATAGGCGCTCCCGGGTCGATGATCACCGCGTGCTGCATGGCATTATTTCCGTTAATCGGAGCGGCCTGCGCTAGCGCAATGCCCCCCGGGAATATGAGTCGTGCAAAATACCTTCTAACCGCTAGAAGGGTTAGGGTGAAATGAATGTTTTTATGTGGATAATGGATGGCCTATCTGATGCCTGAGATGTCCTAATGTAAATTCTGGTGGATATGGATCTGACCGATGACTGGCCGCATAGGATCGACGGCACTGTGGTCCGCGCCCATTCACAAAGCTGCCAGGGCACAAAGCGGGGAGACGCATCTGAAGACTTTTGGTTGGTCACACGGCAGCTTTATGAGCCAGATCCATATCTGATGCGACAGTCAGGAACATCCTCTCGGCTTTGTCCTCACTGGCGGGCAGGTCTCAGACTAAAGCCACAGGACCCTGAGAGAACTGCCGCCCCAATCCCAATATCATGCTGGCTGATCGGATCTATGGTAGTGACAGTTTCCAACAGGATCTGCTGAGCCACGGGATCCTGCTCGTGCTTCTTCCATCCGGCAAGGGCCGCAAGGCTTCCGAGAAGGCAGCCTGGCGATGCGACCGGGACCGCAACACCGCTATGCTAGGACCACCATCTCCTTCAGGAGTGTCCTCAGTCTCGCTGCCACAAGGCTCTGGAACAGGTCTTTCGTCAATGTGATTTAGACAGCCGGAAGAACCATCATTGATATTGCGTAAAGTCGCATAGTCACGAAAGCAATTAATGGTCCTTCGATCTGCTCTAATGAAATTTATTATATTGTTGAATTAAAAATTCCCGGAAAATTATCAATTAGTTTTTTCTTGTCGTCATCGTATAACATATTAGATAAGCATATAATGTCATGTACATTATCATCTATTCCTAGATTTAGAAATAGATCCTCATATGACAGATAATTTATATTCTTATTATTGCCGATTCTATAGTCAGAAAAATAAAGAAAATTGGATTCATTATCTTTGAATCTCTTTCCTGTTTTTAAAATACCTTCTTTTTGATTGTTAAAATCAATAGATGCAATATATGTATTGCTGCTTGGATCTCTTATTGAGACCGTATTAGGATCTTCGTCAAATTCTATTTTGTATGTTATCACAGCTGATTGCCTACGATCTCCTTCCAATGTCATGGGGAATAAATTAATTTTATCGCTATGGTTAGAAAAACTAAAGTGTAAGAAATTTGGATATTCCTCAAAAATAAAGGATTTTACTTCAACGAGGTCAGAAATTCCTTCATAATCATCTGACGCATAGACCATTCTTTTAGAGATTTTATTAAAGAATATACGTTTCCCATCCAATGTTCTGAGTGAGAAAGATAATTTATTCAAATGTTTTGCACTATTTCCTTTTTCGGATATAAATTCTTTCAATAAACTTTCTTGAATTACAGCAACATTTCTATATGTTTTAGAAAGAAATCTTTCACAGCAAAAATCAAAAACATCGTTAACATTGAATAATTCCCAGTAAGCCATGGAATCACTTAAATCTACTCCCAGCCTCCTTTTTATTCTCTCGACATAGTGCTCCATAGATCTACATACATAATGCATTATCCTGGCATGTTCCCAAGAAACGTTTCTATTACATGAACCATCCCAATTGACTACTTTTCCATTTGGGCAAACGTATTTATCATTATCGACACCAAAAAATCGATGAGGCCCATGGTATTCCTGGCCAAAATTTTCCGGTTTGATAAAGCTTTTAACTAAAACATTTTCACTGAAATTTTCCGTTGATCTATACCTAAATGCATCGACAGTTGGCATTCGAGGCTTAACTACCAACCCTGAGCTTCCGTAGATACACCAGTTAATAGCTATCCCTTGACAACCATCAAAACGAGAAAAGAAGCTATTTATTGATTCATCATCATAATAAAAGTATTCGTCAGCATCTAAAAAGCCAATCCAATCAAAATTTCCTTTCGCTAATTCGCAAGCATATTTTAGACATTCTCTATGCCTAACGTCATGATCAGTAATGTTATCTCTATTCGTTCTAAAGTAACGAATATCAAATTTTTTAGATGCTGCCTTTATAATTTCGTACGTTCCATCATTTGATTGATCATCAAAAATAAATATGGAATTTATTCCCACTGCAATATGATAAGCTATCCACCCAGATATATCGCTTACTTCATTTCTGACATATAATGCTATTGCAATCTTAGCCATTATTCTCTATTCCTTTTTATGACCTTGCGATAGATAAGCATATTTCTACATTTATTCAAACCTTTTTAATATCCAATATTAATATAAAATTTTTATTTGAATTAATATTTTATATTAACGCGCAATGAATACATATTACTAAAATTTATTTTATTAATGATATTTCGGTAATTAATATTCGTAATTATTGTAGATAGCCTCGGTATTATTTCTGCTTCTTGTATTTCTACGCTCGTTCATTAATCCTTTCTAGGCAGAGTAATATGATACATTTTACCGACGATATTGAGCAGTTCGATTCTCATGGTGGCACGAGTAATACTAACTGTATGGATGAAAACCTTGCTCATGATTTTTATCGTTAGAAATATACTTAACGCGTCGATTAAGCACCAACCTTGAGGTCTTGGGCGGCTAAATATGTAGAGATATAAACCTAAAACGCAGCCTTTCCCTTAAGAGGCTGTAAAATAAAATCATGCTTTCCTATAAAAACTTTATCAGCTTTTGAGCAATAGGCAATGTTCGCCTAGGTTACGTTGACGAAAGACCTGATCCAAACCTTGTAGCAGCGAGACTCAAAATACTCACGAAGGACATGGCAGCCTTGTTGCAGCAGTCGCAGTCCTTGGAGCGTTGTAAGCCTGTCTTCCGGAAAGACTTACGACCTTTGAGGAATGAACTAACAATCAAAATTTCGTGGATCGGCAGATGGAGAGTTCGACAAACCATTGGCTGATTCCCCTTGCGCCTGATTTCAGGTTTTTGGCATATTAACTTCTGTTTCCTGGTCCTAATTTTCGCTTTGCGTTTTGAGCAGAGAGGGTTGCATGCTCTGGATTGCTATGCAGCGGCATTAATATGCTCCAAGAGGAGAAAGCGGCGCATATTATAGACAATATTGACCAGCCCGATACTTATTGTGGCTCGAACGATACCAACTGTTCGGATGAACAATCCCATCTGTGATTTTTGATCAGCAAAGACATGCTCGACACGCGAGCAGATAACGGATTTGCCTGCGTTGGACTTTTGGATATGCTGGGCCATAGGCTTGAGATGCGGCTTTTTCCTGTAAAGCTTCGAGACAAAGCCCTGCTTCTCCATGAACTCTTCATTGGCCTTTGAGAGATAGGCTATGTCGGCCCAGACCGTTGAGGCCGTATTTAGTTTTATCTAGCAGGTCTTCGCGCAGTCTAGCGCCATTACTGGCGGCAGCATCCATCGTCTTCCATTTTCGGATCAGCTGAAATTTCCGGTCGATGGAAATATGCGACTTGTAGCCAAAAAACAGGATGGCGAGTCCGTTGCGGAGATCGTCACGTCATTCTGCCGTCTGGCCTCGGTAAACTTCAGAGTTCAGCGTGCATGATGATCTTTGTGAGAAAGCTTTACAGGCTTGTCCTGCCAGTCCTGTGGGATCCGTCCTGCCCGCAGATCCGTCTTTTCATCGTTGGTATTGCGCTGCTTTGGAGCCTCTACCAATGTCGTGTCCAGGATCTGGCCTGACATCGGCAGATAACCCGCATTCTGCAGGATCACGTCAAAGCAATTGAACAGACCATCAATCGCACCAGCCTGGATCAGATGCTCACGAAACAGCCACACCATTTTGGCACCAGGCACACGGTCCGACAGCCCCAGACCTAAAAAGCGCATGAAGGAGAGACAATCATGATCAGATATTCCGTCCGTTCATCGGACAGGTTGTTCAGCGTCTGGATCATCAGGACCTTGAACATCAACACAGAATCAAGCGGCTGGCGCCCGCCTTTGCTCCCGTCTGAATAGGCCAGTGCCTTTTCCAGATCATGGCGGAACACTTCAAAATCTACAGTCCGGGAAAAGGCTTCGAGTTGACCACCAAGCCCACTCAGCCGAGCAAGACGCTTTTCAACATCAAAGAAACCCGGCTGCTTCATCATCCATTCTCCCACCAGGAACAGAATCACAGTCAATAGTTCAGAGTTAGGGGTTTTTCGAACCCTCCAGATCTCTCATCTTCAGCCTTCTTACAAATTCTGAAGCAGATTCCCCCTTCAAATCAGCAGAGAATGATTTTCACCTCATTATTGTGATATATAACTTTATATTATCATATGATAGATATTTGGTAATATAATAAAGCGGTTTACCGACCAAAATGGGTTTGAATTTCTGCAACACCTCCTCTAAGAAGCCTCACCAAATTATCGGGCTCTTATTCAGGACTGTTCATTCCCACTTTCATTCATACAGTGCCCCGGTATTTTTCGTATAATTTCCCTCTCTCCCATCAGAGTTCCGCGTCTCATGGACACCAAAACCCTCTTCTCCGGAATGGCCTTGGCCTTCGGAGCTTATGCAGCGTTCGCCATCAGTGACGCCTTTTCCAAACTGCTCGACGGGAGTCTTGACCCTTTTGAAGTGGCATTCTTTGGCGGGGTCTTTGGTTGCCTGATTCTTCCTTTCATTCGCAAGCCACATGAATCCTATCTGGACATCGTCCGCCCGAAATTCCGCGGAATGTGGTTGCTGCGCGCAGTGTGCGTTTTTGTTGCCACCGCTGCGAGCGTGGAAGCCTTCATGCTGCTTTCAATGCCAGAGGCGCTGTCAATCACCTTCCTGATGCCGTTGTTTGTCACGATCCTTTCGGTCGTATTCCTCAAGGAAAAGGTGACGTTTTGGGCTTGGCTGGCTGTCGCTCTTGGTTTTGCCGGAGTCCTCATTGTCTTGCGTCCTGGAATGCGCCCTCTCAATCTGGGGCATCTCTGTGCGTTTCTGGCAGCCTGTGCGAACGCAGGAAGCGTGATTGCCTATCGTCTTGCTGGCAAGGAAACCGTACGGCTATCTCTTTTTGGCTCCAGCCTGATGGGAGCGCTGGTTGGAAACGGTCTTCTGATGATCGCCCATGCCACATGGCCAGCTCATACACGCATCTGGGTTTACCTGTTTGGATATGGCTTCCTTACTGCCTTGGGGCAGCTGTGCATGATGCTTGCAACCGCACGGGCTCCGGCAAATCGGGTCGCTCTGCCTCAGTACAGTCAGATGGCGTGGGGTGTCGCATTGAGCTACCTTGTTTTTCGTCAGCCAATTGATCGTTGGACGTTCGTTGGAATCGCAGTCCTGACAGCATCTGGCATGCTGAACTGGATCCGACAGCGGATACGCTATGAAAAAATGGCCATGAAAGAACGTCTTGAGCGTCGCAAGGCGAAGAAAATCACACAAGGAAGCCTTAAAGCAGCAAAAAAGAGCGCTTTATCCATGCGGTAAAGATGCCTTTATAGGCCGTCATGAATGGTGGCAAAAAGGATACAAGCTTCAGTCAAAATCAAGAAAAACATCAATCCATCTGGCGCCGAAAATGTCTTTATCGACTTGAGGTCACAGATGGATCTTTATGTATGCTTTCACAAATTATAGCGCTACGATCCGGTAACAAGCAGCTTTGCTCTTTTGCGTAGCTCACGCAAAAGAGCCATTGAGCGTCTTTTTGTACCTCAAATTCAGTCACCCGCTTACGCCGTCACGACACCGGTGTATCGTGCCACTCATCGCCCAGAAGTTCCGGGGTTTCAAACTGCTCCAGATTCTGGAAATGAATATCGCAGTCCTCAGTGAAGAAATGGCTCACTATTCCTTTCACCAGCCGATCCGCGCCATCACTGATGGCCGGAATGTCTCCACTGACCTTTCCGTGGGACACGGGTTGCGGGAAAGCAGAAGCAGTGAATATTCCGCAGATCAGGACAGATGACATCGACTTTGGGCTGAAATTCAAATGCAGACCCAAGATCAGGCGAATTGGCAAGTTCGCTGTTGATGACTCCATTCCTGCAATTGTCAGGCGCGGGCACAAAACGATCCTTCCAAAACCGTATTCTGTCGGAAAAGACCTGGAGTTCCGGACGCTTTGAAAGATCAACATTGAAGCCGGTCGCAGCAATGATAAAATCCGTCTTGAGCACGCCGCGTGACGTCGTCAATTCAAGCCCCTCACCTTCGACAGCGATTTCCTCGATCTGACAGTCCAGATGGAAAAAGGCATTCGGGTACTGCGACACACGCAGAACGCTGGGTCGCGGCGGAGGCGTCTGAGCCGAAAGCGTGCCACCGAGAAAACGCCACTTCCATTCATCCGGCAGATTGACGAATCCCTGTACGACACCCTGGCTACCAATTCCGGTAAACTTGTTAACCCGTGGAATATCTTTTCGTCTGATCAGGATATCGACCCGTGCCGCGCCCTGCTCCAGAGCAGTCGCTGCATTGTCCATCGCAGCAGCTCCAGTTCCGATTACGACAACCTGCTTTTCCCTGAGCTCCCTAAAATCGATCATGTCAGCCGAATGAGCCCGAGTGCCTCTCATGCCTGCGTTCCAAAGCGATGCTAGTACCATGCCCGAAACGTCAGGGCCGGAATGCTGAGGCATGGCCCGGTCAGCGTTTCTGGCGGACCGCAACGTATCCATGCGGGCATATGTTGCCCACGGCCCTTCTCAGTCTCTGGGTGCCATATCGTAAACTACATGGTCCAGTACACCATAACGCTTCAGCGTGCATGAAGCCGTAAGGCCAAGTTTCAATATCTAAAGTTGCAACTATCCAACGAAGGAAGCAAAGTATTTTTTGTATTGTTATGGTTTCAGGGGCACACAACCAAAGAAACTTCTGCTTATAAGCTGCTTTGTTAAACATCTGGGAACCGGATAGCCTTAGCACTACAGTTGCGATTCATTTTCCGGGCCAGAAAGGTGAAGAATTTAGGGCCTTTCGCCGACGTAGATTTCCTGAAATTCGAACTTTCCGGGAAGCATTGAAGTCATGAAAATTGCAAAATAAAATGAACCACAAATGCAGCGGAAATCATTGAAGCCAAAACAATAATATTAGAAACCGGAAATGGAACCAACACCTATTATTCTCGATAATTCTCGCCTTATCAAAAATTGCTCAAGTATACGCCCAATGACATAAAGGGATACAAACATAGCACAAAAAATATAAGCAGGCTTGGGAGATAGTTTTTTGTTTATCTTTTCTTGATCACTATTTTCAGAATCATCTTTCTTATCCGGCTCAGGCACACCAAGAAATTTATCAATGAAATTCATGGGCACTACTGCGTCTTTTTTCTGCGACGCCCCATCCCCCCCCCTTTGGGATGCGTATGGATCGCCGCAGCAGAATAAGCCGCTGCCCGATATTCTTTGGTGAACTCGAAAACCTTCCCGAACCCGAAAAACAAAGCAGGGGCCAAGAAGCAGAACAATAACGTTTTGCTTACAAGGTTATAATACAGCCTCTTCCCCTGGCTGGCTTCTTTAACCTGCAGAACGCCAGAATCGAAAATCGACATTTTGTCTTGAGCAGGTTGATTTTTTTTCTGGAAAATTAACCTGTCCTGATCTCGTGTATATGTCGTTCCTGGAACCTGCAAAAGGGCGTCAAGTTTTTCAAAAGCCTGATCAGTTGATACTTCAGGAGCGAGCGGCAGGCTGCCTTTAACATGCCAGATCCAGTCTAAAAAACGTAAGTTCAATTGCATCGCCTTTCTGAAACGACCGTTTCCTGTAGCAATCAAGACACCTTATTGACTGCGAGCCCGCACCGCCTGTGTCCCAAAACGTTTCCTGAATTTCTTCCTGATGGTTTTAAAGGCTTGAAGATATGGATATGTCAGCTGTTCGCGCACAGACATGCGACGACCCCCTTCCATCCCCAGAAGCTCTGCCTCTCCATCCACACATGTCCCGAAAATACGATCAATAAAAATATAGGTGTTGGAAAAATTACTGCGACTTGCTTCGAAATCACGCGAATGATGCAGACTGTGGTGTTCAACCGTATTGAACAGATATCTCCACCATTTCGGAGTATTAAACCGGACATTGATGTGCTGATAGATAGAGATTGCCATCGTCATCGCGCCAGCAAGCAAAACAGCGCGCGGAACGAAATCGAAAAAACCATCCATTCCCAGCCCAATCAGGAACAGTTCAAGAGGGTTACCCACTGCGCCCTTATTGACGTTAAGCTGTGTTACATAATGATGAACAGAGTGGGGCAGCCAGAGCGGATACCAGTTGTGCATTCCCCTGTGCATCCAGTACTGACCGAAATCAAAAATAAACGATAATAAAAATGCCTGCACGAGCAAGGGAAGCCCCATAAACCAATCCAGCTTTCCAAGATGGAAATAGCCTTGGACGTAATCAGCCACCGCATCGCTACCGACATAAATATTGATATATCGAACCAGGGTGTATCCCATGCCGACATAGAAAAGATCTGTCACCAGCTCTTTCCACGTCAGCTGCCAACTCCTGTAGCGTGGATTGATCCACTCCAGACAAAGAAGGAGAGCCTTAAAACCTACAGAAATCCAGATTGCAGTCGAAGCTTTTGCAATCGAATTGGGAGCATAATACCAGAACAAAATCAGTGCGAAGAGCACGGTCGGCTGAAAATACGTGAAGAAAGCCCGCTTCACAGGACCGCCTTCAACTCTGGGAATATTTTCCCACCCGATTGTAACGGGGGCCTGCCTTCCGATTACTCGGTTTCCAACGCGAATTCCGTCCATTATCATCTCCTAGAGACAGTCAACCAAGTTGGTACGGATACAGATCGATTCGAAGTTAAGCAGAAAGATGTGTTCTAGGTCATTACGTCAATCGACGTATAATTTCCCGGAACACCCTATTGTGAGACTCTAAATTGCGTTTTTCCCGGCTTGCATCCTGCGCCCTAATGCTTGCCGCAGAGGCCAATTCACGTGTCCTCGAGCATTTCCCCGATCAGATATCAGCCAGGACCATAACGGCCTGCCCCGCACGGACGGGCTTCCCAGGTGATGCCCTTATCTCACGGATAATACCCTCAGACGGAGACTGTACCGAGATCTCGATTTTCATGGATTCCAGAACCATAACGGTTTGCCCGGCCTCAACACGGTCTCCGATTTCTACGAGCACTTTCCAGACATTTCCCGCGACATAGCTCTCGATTGCGACTTCGTCTGCTGCCAGAGGAGCTTCTTCTTCAGGCGCGTCGGATGTTTCAAGAGTTTCGAAATGATCAAGCCCGGCTTCGATCCAGTAACGACGCTCTGCTTCGAAAGCCTTTGCCTGCTTGGTACGGAAAGATGCGATTTCTCCAGCCTCACGCGCGAGAAAATCCTCATATTCAGACAGAGACAGCTCACCTTCTTTTACCTGGAGATCATATCGTCCAATCGGAAAGTCACGACGGATTGTTTCCAGAGTCTCCGCAGACACTGGAAAAAAACGCAGCTGATCAAAAAATCTCAGCAGCCATGGTTTTCCTTCAAAGGCCTTTGGCAGCGTATATCGTGCCCACATCTGTAGAGTGCGCCCTACAAACTGATAACCGCCCGGACCTTCCATTCCATACACACAGAGATACGCTCCCCCGATGCCGACAGAGTTTTCTGCAGTCCATGTCCGTGCAGGATTGTACTTTGTCGTTACCAGCCGTTGCCTGGGATCCAGTGGTGTCGCGACCGGAGCGCCCAAATAGACGTCCCCAAGCCCCATAACGAGATAGCGCGCATCAAACACGATATTCCGCACGTCTTGGATGGAGTGCTGTCCGTTGATCCGACGGATAAACTCAATGTTACTGGGGCACCACGGAGCATCCGGCCGAACCGTAGTCATATATTTTTCGATCGCCAGCCTACACGCAGGATCGTCCCAAGACAGGGGAAGATACACGGTTCGGGAAGGCACACGGATGTCTCTCTGTGCCGTCACCTCGCGCCAGAGGCTTGAGAGATAGGCCAGAACCTCTGAAAGAGGTAGAGAATCTGGCGCAAAGTGTATCTGAAGCGATCGTATGCCTGGCGTGAGATCAATGATCCCCGCCGGCCGCGCTCGCTCTATAGCTTCCATAAGAGCATGAACGCGGAATCGCAGAGCAATATCGAGCTTGGCTTCGCCAATTTCCAGAAGAAGATATGTATCGCCAGCCAGACGGCCGACCAGGCGCTCACTCCCCTCCCCTATATCAAGGACAATCGGAGACTGCAGAGCACCGCAGCAGGACCAGTTCACGGACACAGACGACAGCGACGTTATTTCTGCGTTCTGTGCACGAGCGATGTCACGTGCCGTTTTCACCGTAACGGGAATAAATCTGATCCGGTCACCCGCCCTGAGCTGACCCAACTGCCACAGATCTGCTTCGATCACTGTTGCTGGACAGACAAACCCGCCAAGACTTGGACCGTCAGGGCCAAGAATGACAGGCATGTCACCTGTAAAATCGACTGCGCCAACCGCATACGGGTTGTCATGGATATTGGACGGATGAAGCCCCGCCTCACCTCCGCTGTCACGGACCCATTCCGGCCTTGGGCCAATCAGGCGGATACCTGTGCGGTTCGAATTGAAATGAACCTCCCACTCGGCTTCGAAGAAACGGTCGATATAGGCTGGAGTGAAATATTCCGGCGCCCCGTGCGGTCCATAGATGACACGAATCGTGCGTATGTCACCCAGCTTCATCCTCAGCTCAGGCGCAAGGACCCGTCCTTCCGGCGCTTCATTGCAGGCTTCGATGTGGAGCACATCTCCTGCCAGCAGGGGACGACCTGCGTGACCGCCGAATTTTCCAAGCGTAAATGTGGAACGGCTCCCGAGATACAGCGGCACATCAATTCCGCCACTCAGACACAGCATCGACCGTGCACCGTTTCGCGTTGTCCCCAGTTGGAGCGTCTCACCCGAACGGATGCGGAAGACCGCGTCCATCTCGCGGGAAGCACCGTCGAGATTGATCGGGATATCCGCGCCTGTCACCACGGCAAAAGTATCAGTGTTGAACCTCAGGGTCGGGCCAGTCATGATAATTTCAAGACCGGCCACATCCGGAGGATTGCCAAGCAACGCATTGCCAAGGCGAAAAGCACGACTATCCATCGGGCCCGAGGGAGGAACGCCGACGGCCCAGTATCCCAACCTTCCGGGAAAATCCTGGATCGTTGTCTGGGTTCCGCCTGAGAGAACATCAATCGTCGAAGCGCGATAGACAAGCTGTTCGAGACAGCGGGTCCAGGGGGCGCCGGAGGCAAAGGGAGCGTCGAACAGGATTTGCCGCAAATAATTCTGGTTTGTCTCGACACCATACAAGCGCATGTCTGTCAGCACGGTATCAAGCCTTGCAATCGCCTGCTCGCGGGTTGGCGCATGGGCGATGACTTTGGCAATCATGGGATCAAAAAACGGTGAAATCTCGGCGCCCGCTTCAAGCCAGGTATCGACCCGCAGACCATTATCGTCCGTAACTGGGAAACTGACTTCAGTCAGAAGACCGGGGGATGGCTGAAAATTCTTTCCCGGATCTTCAGCGTAAATCCGCGCCTCGATCGCATGGCCAGAAGGCGTGAGCGCTGCGACAAGCGAATGAAGAGGAGCAAGGGTTCCGGCCGCCAGTTCAATCATCCAGCGGACGAGATCAACACCCCAGACTTCCTCCGTAACGCCGTGCTCGACCTGAAGACGGGTATTGACCTCCAGAAAATAGAAATCTTTCGACGCAGCGTCATAAACAAACTCCACCGTACCCGCACTTCGGTAGTTGACCGCCTTGCTGAGCCGGACCGCCGCTTCGCAAAGAGCGTCGCCCATTCCGTCCGGCAGCCCCGGAGCGGGCGTCTCCTCAATAACCTTCTGGTTACGCCGCTGAACTGAACAATCCCTGACACCAAGGGAAACTACCTCTCCCCGACCGTCCCCGAAAACCTGAACTTCGAGATGGCGTGCATGTTCGATATATTTCTCGATAAAAACGCCAGAATCGCTGAAGTTATTTTCCCCCAGCTGACGCACTGTATCGAATATTCCGACGAGTTCCGCTTCGGTCTTGCAGACACGCATGCCGATACCGCCGCCCCCGGCCGTGCTCTTGAGCATGATCGGATAGCCAACTTTTCCCGCGGCAGCCTGCGCATCCGGCAGATTCTGCAGCAGCACCGATCCTTCGAGGAGCGGCACACCTTTGGCTGCAGCCAGCGCCCTGGCCTCGTGTTTCAGTCCGAACGCCCGAAGCTGGGCAGGCTCAGGGCCGATAAAACTGATCCCTGCGGCGTGACATGCCTCGGCGAATCCAACATTTTCTGACAGGAAGCCGTATCCTGGATGGATGGCCTGAGCTCCCGTTTCCTTTGCGATCTCGATAATTCGTTTCGCATTCAGATATGTTTGGGAAGGCCCCCCTTCACCGAGCGACACAGCGATATCCGCATCACGAACGTGCAGACTTGCTGCATCCGCCTCGGCATAAACCGCGACCGGACTGATCCCCATTTTTCTTAATGTTCTGATGATTCTGCACGCAATTGCACCGCGGTTGGCAATAAGGACGCGATCAAACATAGCGCGGAAATCCAGACTGCAGAGAGATGGTGGAAGAAGTATTCATCATGGTCCTGCACTCCGATTACACATAAGCCGGGCCGCCTTCCGGGCCACCACAGCATTATCTCCCGGGCTTTTATCCCGCCGTGTAACCTCGAAGCCGAGGTCGCGTGCTCTCGGACCAGTCTCCCAACATCAGTTGGGGCGGAACCCTAGCGCGCCATTAATTTCAATCTCCTTCCGATACAAAAACGGGTCAAGGAAAATTTCATGCATCACATTGCTGGGAAAGATTGAAATCAGTCCGGGAACGGAATCTTTATTGTTGTAAACCCGTATCGTGTTCGATATAAAAATTGGAAAGCCGCTAGGGTTCCGATTCAGTTCTCTGAATGTCTGGTCCGAGAGCGCGCGGCCTCGGTTTCGAGGTTACACGGCGGGACAAAAGCCCGGGAGATATTGAGATGCCGGAAATGGCGTCGCATATCTGTCGTGATGTGTGCGCCATCTCCGTCTGATTAGGCCGGAGAAGAATGACGATGACACACCATACATGTCTTCTCGCAAAGACGAGCCCCCGGCGAGGCCAGAGCGCCTGTCCGCTTACGATGTGTGTAACACCGTGAGCCCCGACGGCACGGTCTACGGGGAAACGCCTCCGCTGTCGCTCCGCCCGAAACCGGATAGCGAACGTCTCGCACTCCTCGGTTATCAGCAGGAGCTGCGGCGGGATCTCGGGCCTTTTGCATCCTTTGCCGCCGGCTTTTCGTTCGTCTCGGTTCTGACGACAGTGTTTGAGATGTTTCCGCTCGGCTATTCTTTTGGTGGCCCCGCATTTTTCTGGACATGGCCACTCGTTTTCCTCGGACAGTTTTGCGTAGCGCTCTGTTTTGCAGAAATCGCTGCGCATATCCCGGTTGCAGGGGCCATTTACCAGTGGTCGTCACGACTGGCGGTCCGGAACGTGGGATGGCTCGCCGGATGGCTGACGCTGATCGGCTATATCATCAGCGTGTCCGCCATTGCCATTGCCATGCAATCTATTCTTCCCAGCCTGTGGGATGGATTTCAGGTCATTGGCGGAGACCCGAACGTGACGACGCTGACGGGCGCTGAAAACGCGGTCATTCTGGGTACGGCGACCATTCTGGCCAGCACGATCATCTCATGCGCAGGCGTGCGTATTTCAGCATTCGTCACGGTGACCGGAGTTTATGCTGAAATCGCCGGATTATGCGTGCTGATCGTAGCACTTTTCTTCAATACCCGCCGCGGCCTGGCTGTTACCGTTGACACGACCCATATGTCACCAGGAATGTCATCCTCGGGCGCCTTTCTGGCTTCGATGCTTATGGCCGTCTACGTCATGTATGGCTTCGACAGCGCCGCCGAACTTTCAGAAGAAACGCGCGATCCGGCACGGACGGCGCCTCGCGCGATTATCCGCTGCCTTCTGCTGTCGTTCGTCGCCGGTGGGCTCGTCATTCTGGGCACCTTGATGGCAGCCCCATCGCTGTCTTCAGGCGAACTTGCGACAGTGGGCGTACCCTACGTCATCAATGCCATCACATCCGGAACCATTGGGCATATCCTGCTGGCCACGGTCGCCATTTCAGTATTTTCAGCAACCATCGCGATCCAGACCTCAGCCTCCCGCGTTCTCTTTTCAATGGCGCGAGACGGTGTTCTCCCCGGAGCCGGGCATCTCGCACAGGTTTCGTCCCGCACAGGAACGCCGGTTGCCGCCACAGTGTTCGTAGGCGTGTTCAGCGCCGCTTTCCTCGGAATCAATTACGGCGATTCATCCCTTTTCAGTGCCATTACGTCATCGGCCGTGGGGGTAACGTATTTCGCCTATCTTCTGGTGACCGTGCCGCTTCTGGTCCGGCGTTGGCAGTGGATGACGTCTCAGGCGCCTTCTCCATTTGGTTTCGAGCAAAAAGGGTATATCCGTCGCGCGCTAATCAACCTGTGTGCGGTGGTGTGCGGAGCGCTTTTTCTTCTGAATACGCTCTGGCCCCGCAGGGAAGTGTTCGATCCGAGCGGAACACGGCCTTACATGGTGGCGTTCCCCGCAGCATTTCTGATCATCGCCCTCGGGACAGGGCTTATTCTTCAAAAATTCCAAAGTACCAAATCTGCACTCTAGGCCATCAGCAGGCGACGGCATGACGTTCGTCAGCGACTAAGGAGTCACTCCATGAATAATTCGGCTGAATTTCCGACCCTTAACCCCACCCTGTATCGGGAAACCATTCCCGGCGGCAGCCATCGCTCCCTGATCCTGCGTGCAGGACAGAAGCTGCGTCTGACGGATATTGAGGGCGGTGGAAACCTCTCCCTCATGGCCTTGAATGCGAAACAGTTGACTGAGCGACTGAATCTTCCTGACACGCTCAAGGCGCAGCACACGGCATTCGTGACCGAAGGCCACTGCCTGTACTCAGATATGGGGCGCGTCCTGCTCGCCATCACTGCGGATACCTGCGGCTGGCACGACTGTTTTGGCGGCGTTCTGAATGCCGAGGAGACACGCGAGAAATACGGCGCAGGCCGCTTTGGGGATTTGCGCAACGGGTTCCACCGCAACGGGTTCGAAAATCTGCTCGTGGAGATGGGGAAATGGGATCTGGATGCGCAGGACATCCAGATGATCGTTAATTTCTTCAGCAAAGTCGCGGTCGCCGATGGCGGATATCTGAACTACGTCCCAGACAATTCCAGGGCCGGGAGCTATGTCGACCTTTATGCGCCGATGGACACACTCATCGTCATGACGGCACTTCAACACCCGATGGATCCGTCCTCTCACTACGCGCCCAAACCGATTGAATTTGCCGTGGAAGACGTCCGTGATGCCGGGATTACTGCCGCGTGCCGCCAGTCATGCGCCGAGAACGGGCGTGCCTTCTACAACACAGAACTCTTCTGCCTGTAAGGAATTCTGAGAGATGTCCATCATTTCCAGCACGTTCGATCCCGCCGACGCCATTTCCCGCCATGTCATCGGAGCAGGTGAACCCTATGTCTTTGACGTAAAGAAAGGCCAGACTCTCCGTCTGCTCGATCTCGAAGGCAATCAGGCGGTCGATACGCTCTTCTACAATGCCAACAACACCCGCGAGCGCTATGACGTGCAGCGCACCATCCGCAAGCAGAAGGCACTGTTTCTGACCACCGGGACAGTTCTGTACTCCAATCTCGGCGGGCCTCTGGCGACGATCACCGCCGACACATGCGGACAGCACGACACGCTTGGCGGAGCCTGCTCGCAGGAGAGCAATACGGTCCGTTATGCAACCGACCGTTTTTACATGCATAGTTGCCGTAACAATTTTCTTTGCGGCTGCCTTCAGGATGGACGCCTGACCAAGCGCGATCTGGCACCAAACATCAATTTCTTCATGAATGTTCCCGTCACGCCGGACGGTACGCTGGTCTTCGCGGATGGCGTCTCCGCTCCCAGGAAATATGTGGAGCTAAAGGCCGAAGTCGATCTGATCGTCGTGATCTCAAATTGCCCCCAGCTCAATAACCCCTGCAACGCGTGGAATCCGACCCCGGCAGAAGTACTCATCTGGGACTGATTTACAAAAAGACGAAGGACTGGACGATGTTGACCATTCTGCCTGACCTCGCCCCGCAGACGCTGCTGGCCTTGTATCGCGACAACACGCTCACGCCCCGGGAGCTGATCGCTGCACTACGCATGAAAGCGCTGGCGATCAATGAGCATTATCGCGCATTCATCCATATCCTCGATGAATCCGAAACCGAGCCTTTTCTGCACCATCTGGAAGCGAAGGAAAACAGAAGCCTCCCGCTCTATGGCCTCCCATTCGTTATCAAGGACAATATTGATCTCGCCGGCATTCCGACGACTGCGGCCTGCCCGGCTTTTGCCTACGTTCCCGATGAAACCGCAACAGTGGTTCGGCGCCTCATCGAGCTCGGCGCCATTCCAATCGCCAAGGCCAATCTCGATCAGTTCGCAACGGGCCTGAACGGCACCCGGTCCCCTTATGGCGCCTGCCGCAACAGTGTGCTGCCCGATTTTCCGTCCGGGGGCTCCAGTTCGGGCTCGGCACTGGCTGTCGCGCTCGGGATCGCAAGCTTCGCCCTTGGAACCGACACCGCAGGAAGCGGCCGTATCCCCGCCGCTTACAACAACCTCGTCGGGCTCAAAGCCACCCGTGGGCTTATCTCAACGCATGGTGTTGTTCCCGCCTGCAGAACACTGGACTGCACGACACTTCTGACCGCATCTGCAAGTCAGGCCAGCGCATTGTTTTCCCTGATCGCCCAGTACGATCCTGCGGATGACTACAGTCGAAAAAATCCCCAATGGAATGGGGCCACGGCATTCGGGGCGGTACGACCGGGCTTTCGGTTCGGCGTTCCGCAAAGCCTCGACTTTGCGGGATGTCCCGAAGGAGACGCTCTTTTCGCTCAGGCTGTTGCTCGTCTGAAGGCGATGGGTGGCATTCCGGTGCCCATGGACCTCTCCCCCTTTCTGGAAGCGGCCAGACTTCTTTACGAGGGCCCCTGGGTTGCGGAACGGTATTTCGTCGTCCGCGACCTGCTGGAACGCGATCCCAAAGCCATCCTGCCCGTCATCCGTGACGTTCTTGAGCCAGCCCCCGGTTACAGCGCCGTAGAGGTTTACGCCGCGACGTACAGGCTTCAGCATCTCAAGGCCAGGTGTGACGCCATCATGAGCGGGCTGGATTGCGTGCTGACCCCTACGATGCCCCGGCCCGTCACACTGGCTGAACTGCATGAACAGCCGGTCGCGGCGAATTCTCTTCTCGGCGTCTATACGAATTTCATGAACCTTCTGGACTACGCTGCTGTTGCCGTCCCATCAGCCTTCATGTCCAATGGCCTGCCATGGGGGATAAGCCTCTTCGGACGCGCATTTACGGACCAGTATCTGCTGAGCCTTGCGGATGCGTTCCAGCGGATGTCAGGTCTGCCTCTCGTAGGAGAACAGACACTGGAGTCCCCTGTGAAGGGGCGTATTGCTGAAAACGACAAAGCGCGCGTCGTGGTCTGCGGCGCACATCTCGACGGCCTGCCGCTCAACTGGCAATTGCAGGACCGCGGTGGCCGGCTCATCAAAGTCACCACGACAGCACCGTGCTACCGCTTTTATGTTCTGCCCGGAGGGCCGCCCATGCGTCCCGGACTTGAGCGATGCGACGATGGCGGGAGTGCCATTGAAGTCGAGATCTGGGAGCTGCCTTCCGCCGAACTTGGATCTTTCCTGACGCAAATTCCTGCCCCCCTGGGGCTGGGCAAGGTTGAGCTCAGCGATGGAAGTTTTGAAACCGGCTTTATATGTGAAGGCGCTGCCCTGTCCTCTGCCAAAAACATTACCTCTACCGGCGGATGGCGCGCATGGCTTTCTTCCGGAGATGAGCACAAAACACCGGCCTGAAAATCAGGCCTCTCACGTTTCATCCAGTTCCCGGATCTGTTTTTCCCCTAACAGGACAGATTCTTTTCCGTATCGGTTCCGCAACAGACTCGCGGATTTATAATCCGTGTGCGCTCGAGCAGGGAGATTGTAATGTATCAGGGTTCAACCGACAGGCCTGCGAAAGGTCAGGCAGAAGGAGCGGCTCCCCCCGGCTTTCCCTGTATTCTTGTCGCCGATGCCCCCTCCCCGTCACTCCGTCTGTTTTCCGATGCACTGGAACACGCTGGAATGACGGCCATGACCGAACCTGATGGCAATGCCATGCTCAACACCCTCAAGACCGTGTCTCCTGATCTGGTCGTGATGGAAGTCGCACTGGCCGGACTGGGCGGCTTCGAAGTCGCGACCCGGATCAGGCACGACCCTGCCCTCAGTCATATTCCATTCATTTTTCGCACCGAACATATGGAAACCCAGAATGTTCTGCGGGGGCTGGAGGTCGGAGGGATCGATTACATTTCCAAGTCCCGACCGCTGGAGGAAATGGTCGCACGCATCAAGACGCATCTGCACGTCGCCATCGAAGCACGCACCCTGCGTCTGGCGCTCGATGCCTGTCACAGGCCGATGATTGGCGTTTCTTCTGATGGCTGCCTCTCGTGGTACACACCGGCCGCCTCTTCCCTGCTGTCCGGGGTTTTTGTATCATGGCAGCCCAATACGCTCCTTCCGCCTGCCCTTGGGGAGGTTTTCATGGAACTCGTAAAATGCAGTCCTTTGCCAAAACACAGGACTGTTGAGCTGAATGCCGCCATGGGAAGCACCATCGAGGGCGGAAGCCTCGAATGTATCACAACCGGCCCCATGCCGGACGGCACAATGGGTATTACCCTTCTGCTACGCCGCCCTGGAGAGGAAGAACGACGCCTCGGCGCACGCCATAACCTCACAACGCGCGAAGCACAGGTCCTCTTCTGGATCAGTCGCGGCAAATCGAACCGGGATATCAGCGAAGTGCTCGGCATCAGCTCCAGAACGGTCAACAAACATCTGGAGCAGATTTTTGCAAAACTTGGCGTGGAAAATCGGGCCTCTGCCGCGGCAATCGCCGTAAAAACATCGGCCGAGTGAATTGGAATACTGATAATGATCGCCCTACCCGACAGATATCCGGTCACTATTCTGAAGTCAGTGCCATGATGACAGGGCTGCAACGCGCAAGAGCACTTCTTCAGGCCGGGCGACCAATGGACACGCGGTCCGTAGCCCTGTCTGAAACGATCCGTCATCCTGCATCGGCCGAAGCACGGTTTCTCCTCGGAGTCAGTGAAGCCATGCTGGGAAATATCCGGGAGGGTCTGTCCCAGCTCCGCAAGGCAACAGAACTAAAGCGTTCTGCGGAATATTACGCCCATCTTGCACGATGTCTGCTCATGGTCCGTCAGGATCGGGAGGCGCGTGCGGCACTCCATGATGCGGAACACTGCCTGGCCAGCGCAGAAAGGGTCGATGCATTGACGCGTGACACGATGGGATGTGCTTACGCAAGATTGGGAAGCCACACTGAATCTCTTCCGCATTTTGCCGCGGCCGTCCGTGCGCAGCCTGGCAACGCGCAATTTTGCTATAACCATGCCATTGCCCTGAGCTTTGTGGGAGAAACAGCAGAATCAGAAACAGCCTTCGAGAAGCTTCTGGCACAGGAGCCGCAGAATGCGCGCGCGCATCACGGTCTGGCCGGCCTTCGTCGGCAAACAGCAGAATGCAACCATGTTCCGCGCCTTCGCGCCGTCCGGAACGCAACAGAAGATCCGGAATCCCGTCTTCTACTCGGATATGCCCTTGCCAAAGAACTCGAAGATATTGGCGAAGCGCAGGACTCTTTCAGATGCCTGCTTGACGTCAACAAGGAGCACCGCAGCCGGATCTCATACGATTTTGCTCATGATGCCGAGATATTTGACGCCATAGAAGCCAGTTGGCCCCAGTTCGCCTCCGCGCCCGTCACGCACGCCCCCGGGAAAGCGCCAATCTTCATCATTGGGATGCCGCGAACCGGAACGACCCTTGTGGATCGTATCCTCTCTTCGCATCCTGACGTGGTGAGCGCAGGCGAATTGCAGGCTTTTCCGCTCGCAGTCAAAGCAGCTTCAGGGACGCGAACCCGCAATGTTCTGGACCCCCAGACACTTTTTCACGCCGCAGACAAAGACCTTGGACATATCGGCAAGTCCTACATGGAACGCGCTGCATCGCATGTTCCGTCAACAGGCAGGCGTTTTATCGATAAATTTCCCGGAAATTTTCAATATGCCGGGCTTATCGCACGCGCCCTTCCACACGCCGCCATCGTCTGTCTGCGACGCCACCCCATGGATACAGTGGTCAGTAATTTCAAAAACCTGTTTGCAACGACCTCCCGATATTACCAGTACAGTTATGACATTGAGGAAATCGCACAATATTATGTCCGCTTCGATCGGCTCATGAAATTCTGGCAGGCTTCGATCCCCAATCGAATTCTCGAAGTGAATTATGAAGATCTGGTCGAGAAACAGGAAGAAACGACACAAAAAATTCTGGAACATTGCAATCTGCAGTGGTCAGAAAGCTGTCTGACATTCCACGAGAACACGTCCCCCGTCTCAACGCCGAGTGCGGCACAGGTCCGGCGCCCGATTTACCGGGATGCTGTCGCCCGCTGGCGTCGATATGAAAACGCCCTGGGTCCAGCCCGGACCGTTTTCGATACGGCAGGAATTTCGGTTTAGCATGATCCAAAAACCGAAAATTCTGATGTCAAACATCAAAACATATCGAAACCGGATCGACATAATGCGCCACAAGCAGGCAATATCCTGGCTGTGATCCGAAAATAGTGTGTAGCTTTTTCCCCACACACCATGTCTTCGCAATCAACAGAACCTCACGAGAAAGCAGAACATGTCAGACACTACATCCCCCTCCACCGCAAATGAGCAAATCGTCCAGCCCGTGCTGACGGTCTGCGTAACATGCCGTCGCGGCCTTTCCTCCGCCGAAATCGGCGATGCCCCCGTGCCGGGACGCCAGCTTTACGATGCTCTGATGGCGAACGCAGAGGGATCCGGAATTGTAGTCAAACCAGTCGAATGCATGTCTTTATGCGCTCGGGGTTGTGCCGCAGCGGTCTCGATGCCCGGAAAATGGACGCTGCTTCTGGGTAGCCTCGAGATAGAAAAACTCGCTGATTTCAAGGAATGGCTCAAACTCTACAGTGCATCGAAAACCGGCATGGTTCCTGCGTCCAAACGCCCACCAGCACTCTCGGACATGGTTATCGCGCGGCTACCTGCCGACGTGGCATCAGCAACCAAGACGGCTTGAAGCAGCATTTTAGCAAAAAGCAGTCCGCGCTTATGAGTGATTTACAGTTCTTCCTCGCCCAAGGCGTACTGCTTTGCCAGCCCTGAAATCGACTGTGCCTGAGGAACATTTCTGATGTCATCGCCCCTTGTCCGCCGGATCGATACCATCACAAAGCCACTCTCGCGCCGTCGCTTTATCGCTGCGGGAGGCCTGCTGCTGGCTTTCGCAGGCCAACGCCATGCCTACGGCGACGAGACCTTGGTGGGAGAAAACAATCCACACCCTTTCACCACGCTAGGCGGCCTTGTCCGTGTTGATCCTGGCGGTCTGATCACTTTGATTGTTCCGAACATCGAGATGGGGCAAGGGATCTTTACGACTGAAGCGATGATGATCGCGGAAGAGCTGGAAGTCGATCTGGACGCGGTGCGGGTCGTCACTGCCCTTCCGCAGGAAGTCACAGATGTTGCACCCGAAATCCTGCAATCCCTCTCGACAGGAGGGTCCCGCTCCGTTCGCAAAGCCTGGGTTCCTCTCCGGCAGGCCGGGGCCTGCGCACGTCTGATGCTGGTCGCAGCAGCAGCCAAACAGTGGGGTGTAAACCCGGATACATTGATTGCACAAAATAGTGCCGTACGTGACAAAGCCGGAACCCGCCATACACCCTATGGCGCCCTTGCGCACGCTGCCGCGCGTCAACGTATCCCTGCCCATATCGCGCTCAAATCACCTTCCGAATGGAAACTTATTGGACACACCGCTCTGCGCGTCGATATTCCGTCAAAGGTCAACGGGACGGCAGTCTTCGGAATTGACGTCCGTATCCCCGGAATGGCCACTGCGGCCGTCATTGGACCTCCCAATTGGGGAGCAACCGTTCACAGCTTCGATGCCACGGCTACGAAGGCAATTCCGGGCGTTCTGGACGTACTCCATATCTCGACACATGTTGCCGTTGTTGCGACCAGTTATTGGGCGGCCAGAAAAGGCCTTGCTGTACTGAAAATAAACTGGATGAAGGGAAGCGGGCCTGTTGTTTCCTCCAGTGATATCAGAACGATACTCCAGGATTCTGCGCAATCTGTTTCTGAAATTATGGCACTGAATGATTTGGGGACCGACGCTGCGCTTGAGCGCGGAAAACACGTAGAAAGCACATATGAGCTTCCCTTCCTTGCACATGCCCCAATGGAGCCGCTCAACGCAACCGTCCACGTCCGGTCCAATGGTTGCGACGTGTGGGTAGGGACCCAGGTGCCCACACGCGCCCGCAAGGCTGTTTCCAAAGTCACGGGACTTCCTGAAGACAAAATTGCCATCCACAATCATATGATAGGCGGCAGTTTCGGGCGTCGGTTGTCGACCGATTTCATTGAGCAGGCTGTACAATTCGCATCTCATATTTCCCGGCCCGTCAAATTTATCTGGAGCCGGGAAGAAGATCTCCGACAGGATCTGTTTCGTCCTGCATATTTTGACAGAATCAAGGCGTCTCTTGGTAAGGACGGCCTCCCACGCGCCTGGTCTCATCAGATCACTGGTCAATCCGTTGCGGATCGATTCACCCCCGGAGGATTGCCTGACGGAAAACTTGATACAGATGCAGTCGCAGGTGCCGTCGAGATTCCTTACGCCATCCCGCATCGACGCGTCAGTTGGGTCAGGGCACATACTCCCGCGCCTGTTGGTTGGTGGCGAGGGGTCGGCCCAGCTCACAATGTCTATGTTGTCGAAAGCTTCATGGACGAACTCGCCGCCACTGCGAAAATCGATCCCATCGAGTACAGGTTAAGATTACTGGGCGACAATCCGAGATCGGTTAATGTCCTAAAACGAGCTGCGCTCGAAAGTGGCTGGAACGCCCCACTTCCCGAAAATCATGGACGGGGAGTAGCGCTCCATAACGCTTTTGGTTCTTATTGCGCCATCGTAACAGAGGTCTGTATTCTGCCAGAATATGCGGTAAAAATACGCAAGGTAACAGCAGTTGTAGATTGTGGTGTCGCAATCAATAAAAATGGAATAACCGCGCAAATCGAGGGAGGGATTCTCTTTGGATTTTCTGCAGCTCTTCATGGAAAAATTACAATCAAAAACAATGCTATAGAACAAAGTAATTTTCATGATTTTGGACTGATGAGGATGAATGAATCTCCTGAAATAAGTACATTCATTATCGACAGTCATGAAGATACCGGTGGTATTGGCGAAGTCGGAACCACGGCTGCTTTCGCCTCTCTCGGCAATGCCCTCTTTAGCGCGACTGGCGAAAGGCACCGATCTTACCCGTTCCAGCCTTCCACCAAGACGTAGAATTTCCATAATTCAAGATCCAGAAGACCATAAAGTACGTCATGAATCCATGAGTACATTCCTTTGTAACGTCGTGGCACAGGAACAAACCTTTTTTGACATATCATGACCAAAAAAAGCCGTCTGTTCCTTCTCAAATTTATAGGCAGCGTGGGTAGAATAACCTTCGATATTTCTGGCGGATACGTCAAACAACATATATCTATATCAAAACGAAACCTTCAGAGTGAACACAGTCATACAAAGCGTTATCCTGATGCTTCAAGGAGCCAACATGGCAGTGATCTCTTCGCACAAACTGCGCCTGCTGTGCGCCACCGCCCTCGTCGGATGCGCAGTAACCCCAGTTTCGAATTCTGCTCGAGCCGCAGCAGCCCAACCTGCTTCCCAGGCCGAGACGAAGAAACAGCAGCCGAACACATATAAAGGAAAAGCTGCCCAGAAAACGGCCAGCACTCCAGCACCCACAACGCAAGCGTCGAGCAAGGCCAAATCGATCGAAGCCGCATCTGACGAGTCGATTGTTGTTACCTCGAGCCGACGCGCCACGAGCGTGCAGAATGCAACAACGAATATCACTGCCATCAGTGCCGAAACGATCAAAAGCGAACGACTGGACGACATCAAGTCTCTCGCCGCACTTTTGCCGGGCGTGACGGTCGTCAATTCCGGCCCGAACGGCGCAGGAACGATTGTCATGCGAGGCATTTCCACCAGCGGAACCAGTACCAACGGCGTATTCAAGAACAATGCCGTTGGTGTCTATATCGGCGAAGTTCCGATGTATCTCGACTTCATGCTGCTCGACATCAACAGAGTTGAATCTCTGCAGGGGCCTCAGGGAACACTTTTCGGTCTGGGCACATTGGGCGGAACCATTCGCTACATGCCCAATCGTCCAAACACAAACAAATATTCCATTTCAGTTCATGGCCGTGTCTTTGGTCAGTACCATTCCACGGCCCCTGGCGGGGATGAAGACGTCACAATCAATCTGCCCATCTGGAAAGACCATATCGCATTTCGTTCCGTTACGGGATATTACGATGACCCGGGCTACATTGATTATGATTACGTTCTGCGCAAGCCAGGTATCTCGAACCCGCAGCCGGCTGGCCCCAATAGCTTTGGAAGCTCCGCTCAGCGGGATGAAAACTTCAGCAAGCATAGCGGTGTGAACTTCAATCACACTCTGACAACACGAAATCAGTTGATGTTAAAGTATAATGACGACTTGAAAATGTACCTGACTTACGCCCACCAGGAAACAAAAACGGATGGTCGTTCTGCCACAGGTGCCGGTGTCATGAATACGGGCAACTGGGATGGTCCGTGGCGTTATCTGGAACCCGTCGATAGAAGTGGTGACCTTTACAGTGCCGAAGTGTACGCCAACCTTTTCCATATTGCACAATTCGTTAGCACGACTGCATTTACACATCAGGTAATCGATACAAAATACGACAATACCGATCTGCTGCTCGATCTGGATTATGGCTATCAGGCCTTTCCTCAGTTCTCGTCTTGGAACACCTCACATGACGATTATCGTCAATTCAATCAGGAACTACGGCTTGTGTCGACACACAAGGGTCCCTTTAGCTGGGTAGTTGGGGGTTTTTATAACAAATTCAACACGAACACGGTCTACCGCGAGCATGTCCCGGGCTTCTCAGAATGGGGCGTCGCGAACGGCTTTGGGAACGTATACCGGCCTGATGAACTGGAATATGCATCGCGCGTCGAAACAGAAACCGCCGAACGGGCCCTGTATAGCGAAGGCACATTACATCTGATGAAAGGCCTGCAGATTACTGGCGGAATTCGATATTTTGACTATGATGCATCAAATAGCGGCGGATCAGGTCTTCCGCTCTATCAGACCTACCCAGACATCAAGTTGTCCAATGCCGGTGGCGGAACAGGATCAAATGGTATCGTTTGGAAAGCGAACGCATCCTATCGCTTCAACCCTCAACTGATGACATACTTCACCTATAGCACGGGATATCGGGTCGGTGGATACAATCGGGTCGCTCCCTGCATTCTCCCCCTCAACACATCAGTGCAGAATATCTGCGCTCTTTCTAATGAAATCAGCTACAAGCCTGACACTACCCGTAATATTGAACTCGGATTCAGAGGAAATCTTTTCCATAACCGGTTCGTCTTTTCAATCGATGGCTATCATATCGACTGGCTCAACGTGCAAGTTCCCAGCCAGACAGTTTATGGCGCCGTAGGGATCACCACGAACGGCGGGCGAGCTGTGTCGAACGGCTTCGAATTTTCCGGATCGCTTCGGATTACGCGCCAGTTGCACCTTACTGCCAACTATGCGTACGTTGACGCTCATCTGACGGAAGGCGTTGCAAATCTTGTGAACGGTGTCGCGAATGCTTACGCTGGCGACCGCCTGCCCGGTTCAATGAAGAATTCAGGTTCAATAACGGCAACATATATTCTCCCGCTCGACAACAACCGTAGCGTCAGATTCAACTGGATGGCTGCATATTCAGGCTCCATATACTCCACTGTGGGCCTTCATGATTATGGAACCCGCATCCCGAGTTACGTTACCCACCGTGCTTCCATCAGCTATCGCGCAGGCAAATGGAACGCATCATTTTTCGTAAATAATACTTTTAATCAAAGGGCCATCACTGCTGTGAGCAACCAAAGCAATACGCTTAATCAACAGGTCACTGGCGTAACCGAGCGCTATTATGCGGAAAGCATTCTTGCCCCGCGCGTCATCGGTGCAGAGGCAACAGTGAACTTCTGAAAATATCTTGGATATTTCTGCTATGTGCCTTCATCAATAGATGGATGCACATAGCAAAACAGAATATCATTCAAAATAAATCTATGTTTTGCGAATATTATAGCAGGTAAAAGGTTAATCGCGATGATGATGCGTAAATTTCAGCATATAAAGTCTTTCATACCAATGCTTGGTTTTGCTTTTCTTTTGGCTGGATGTGCGGTTCAACGCTCTGAAAGCCCCAGAGAACATGTGCAATCCGTTCCAGGATTTGCAGACTTTATTGCGATAAATGATGCCACCGTCTGGGTAACAAACAAGGGAAGAGTTGAACACTGGTCCCGGAACGGCAAACTTTCAGAAGTGGCAATGCATCATCCATGCGGCGCTATGGCCGTGGGTTTCGGTTCTCTCTGGGTCGCCGATTGCGCCGACAATACGCTCAACCGCATTGACCTGAAAAACGAAAAACTATCCGCTGTCATCAACACGGGCATTGCCAATCCCCGAGGCGAAACGAATGTTGTCATCGGAGATGGATCGGTATGGGTAGCCAGTAACCGAAGCGGTTCAATTACACGCATTGATCCCCACGATAACAGTATCTCTTCAGTCATTCGGGTTGATGCTGATACATATTATCTCTCTTTCGGCCTGAAATTTCTATGGGCAACGACACCAACTGGACGGGAACTGGAAAAAATTGATCCAAGAACCAATACCTTGGTGCAAAGGATCCCTGTCGGGAGGGATCCAGGATTTCTGGTTGCCGGCGAAAACGCAGTATGGGTGCAGGAGCAGGCTGATGGAACCGTTGCACGCATTTCGCCAGAAACAGGGAAGGTAACTGGCAGGGTCAAAGTATCAGATACGCTGAAATACGGGGATATCGACGCTGGCGGGGGCAATATCTGGCTTCGCACAACGACCGGCCAGACTTATGTGGTGATCGATCCTGAAACTCTCGACATTCTGGCTCGGGTCGGAAAGGAGAGTGGCAGCGGTGCATTACGGTATACGAGTTCAGGAATCTGGACGACGTCTCACGATATACACACATTATCTTGGTGGTTTCCTACTACTTTCCGCCATTAAATATCGAGACTCAGCTTTTGGCAGAAAATCGACCAAGCACAAAAATGGTTATATTATAACCTTCAGCATTTAATTATCCCACTAGCGCATTTTCTTTATTTTTTACGATGGGTATATGTTTCATGAATAAACTTGCAGGAAAAGTCGCAGTCGTTACAGGTGCATCTAAGGGAATTGGCTCAGGAATTGCCGAAGCACTTGCTGCGGCAGGTGCTGCAGTCATCATCAATTATGCTTCAAGCAAAGTCGAAGCAGATGCAGTTGTTACTGCCATCACCGAAAAGGGTGGCAAAGCCCTTGCGGTACAAGGCGATGTATCGTCCAAGACTGATGCCGAAGCCATCATCGCAGCCGCTATTAGCGCATTTGGTAGACTGGATATTTTGGTCAACAACTCCGGCATCTACGAATTTGGCCGGATCGAAGAAATCACCCCGGAACATTTCCACCGCCAATTCAATGTAAACGTTTTAGGTTTGATCCAAGTAACACAAGCCGCAGTTCCTTACCTTGGAAAAGGAAGCAGCATTATCAACATTAGCTCGGTATGCTCCCAGGTCACGCCACCCAATGCCGCTGTTTATGTTGGTACGAAGGGCGCCGTGGATGCGATCACTGGATCGCTCGCAAAGGAGCTCGGTCCGAAACAAATCCGCGTCAACGCCATTAATCCGGGCCTCACCAAGACTGAAGGAACCCATTCGGCAAATATGGTTGCAACTGATCGGGAACGTACGGTAATTACTCAGACACCACTTCAACGCGTTGGTGAGATATCGGATATAGCACCGATTGCAGTCTTTTTGGCCTCAGATGACGCTCGTTGGCTGACCGGCGAAATTCTTATCGCTGCAGGTGGCCTCCGCTGAGACGAAGGTGGTCGGGCCTCTGTCGTAGCGGATTGCGGTCCGCATCCCGTCCTTATACGTCTGCGTACGAAGCAGTAGACGCGTAGTGTAAGTTACACAAAAACCCCGCTAAGCCGTTGACTTAGCGGGGTTTTAAGACTGATGGCTATGGTTGCGGTGGCTTGCAACCAAAGTAGCCTGTGCCTTGTGAGCGGTTGCATTGAGAGGCTTTCTGCATGACGTATTCGATTGACAAACAGTTGCTTTTATCAATATTTTGTCTCGATACAGTTTTTTATTCAGACCGTATCAGTCAGCCAGCCCTCGGTTTAAAGACCATCCGCCCGCTGGAATTCCCGAAGGCTCCCGATGACAACAATAAGCCCCCTGCTTCAGGCATGCC